>NZ_VFPV01000002.1:772500-1430447 GCF_006716905.1 Acidovorax temperans
TCGGCTGTTCTTTAAAAATTCATAGAGTCGAATCAGAGTTGTCAGAGGAAATTGCACATTCGTAAAGGTTTAGTGCAGACCGTGCCTCTGATGACAATTTTTTGATTGCGTCAAAACGAATATTCAATAAGCGAAAGCTAGTTGAAATTCAGTAATGACGAATGTTCTCAGATGAAAGGCAGAAATGTCTGGAGTCGAAGAATTATTCACATTGCGGCATAACGCGTCAGGTGAAAGACCTGACAAGTCCTTGAGATGACGGCGATATCTTGCAAGAGATGTCAAAGTTATAGGGTCAAGTGACTAAGAGCATGTGGTGGATGCCTTGGCGATTACAGGCGACGAAAGACGTGATAGCCTGCGATAAGCTTCGGGGAGCTGGCAAATAAGCTTTGATCCGGAGATTTCTGAATGGGGAAACCCACCTCGCAAGAGGTATCGCATACTGAATACATAGGTATGCGAGGCGAACCGGGTGAACTGAAACATCTCAGTAGCTCGAGGAAAAGACATCAACCGAGATTCCGAAAGTAGTGGCGAGCGAAATCGGAAGAGCCTTCTAGTGATAGCACGACTGTTAGCAAAACGGAATGGAAAGTCCGGCCATAGCAGGTGATAGCCCTGTATGCGAAAACAGACGTGTGGTACTAAGTTAGAGAAAAGTAGGGCGGGACACGAGAAATCCTGTCTGAATATGGGGGGACCATCCTCCAAGGCTAAATACTCGTAATCGACCGATAGTGAACCAGTACCGTGAGGGAAAGGCGAAAAGAACCCCGGGAGGGGAGTGAAATAGATCCTGAAACCGCATGCTTACAAAAAGTAGGAGCCCGCAAGGGTGACTGCGTACCTTTTGTATAATGGGTCAGCGACTTACATTCAGTGGCAAGGTTAACCGAATAGGGAAGCCGTAGAGAAATCGAGTCCGAATAGGGCGAATCAGTCGCTGGGTGTAGACCCGAAACCAAGTGATCTATCCATGGCCAGGATGAAGGTGCCGTAACAGGTACTGGAGGTCCGAACCCACTAGTGTTGCAAAACTAGGGGATGAGCTGTGGATAGGGGTGAAAGGCTAAACAAACTTGGAAATAGCTGGTTCTCTCCGAAAACTATTTAGGTAGTGCCTCAAGTATTACCTGCGGGGGTAGAGCACTGTTTAGGCTAGGGGGTCATGGCGACTTACCAAACCTATGCAAACTCCGAATACCGCAGAGTACAGCTTGGGAGACAGAGCACCGGGTGCTAACGTCCGGACTCAAGAGGGAAACAACCCAGACCGCCAGCTAAGGTCCCTAAAATTGGCTAAGTGGGAAACGAAGTGGGAAGGCTAAAACAGTCAGGATGTTGGCTTAGAAGCAGCCATCATTTAAAGAAAGCGTAATAGCTCACTGATCGAGTCGTCCTGCGCGGAAGATGTAACGGGGCTAAGCCAGTTACCGAAGCTGCGGATGTGCAATTTATTGCACGTGGTAGGAGAGCGTTCTGTAGGCCTGTGAAGGTGTCTGGTAACGGATGCTGGAGGTATCAGAAGTGCGAATGCTGACATGAGTAGCGTTAAAGGGGGTGAAAAGCCCCCTCGCCGTAAGCGCAAGGTTTTCTACGCAACGTTCATCGGCGTAGAGTGAGTCGGCCCCTAAGGCGAGGCAGAGATGCGTAGCTGATGGGAAACAGGTCAATATTCCTGTACCGATCAATAGTGCGATGTGGGGACGGAGAAGGTTAGCTCAGCCAACTGTTGGATATGTTGGTTCAAGCCTGTAGTCGTGCCTGGTAGGCAAATCCGCCGGGCTTAGATGAGGGGTGATAACGAGTCTGCTTGCAGACGAAGTGAGTGATACCCTGCTTCCAGGAAAAGCCACTAAGCTTCAGCTATTGACGACCGTACCGCAAACCGACACTGGTGCGCGAGATGAGTATTCTAAGGCGCTTGAGAGAACTCAGGAGAAGGAACTCGGCAAATTGATACCGTAACTTCGGGAGAAGGTATGCCCCAAGTAGGTGAACTCGTACAGAGGGAGCCCAAAGGGGTTGCAAAAAATCGGTGGCTGCGACTGTTTAATAAAAACACAGCACTCTGCAAACACGAAAGTGGACGTATAGGGTGTGACGCCTGCCCGGTGCTGGAAGATTAAATGATGGGGTGCAAGCTCTTGATTGAAGTCCCAGTAAACGGCGGCCGTAACTATAACGGTCCTAAGGTAGCGAAATTCCTTGTCGGGTAAGTTCCGACCTGCACGAATGGCGTAACGATGGCCACACTGTCTCCTCCTGAGACTCAGCGAAGTTGAAATGTTTGTGATGATGCAATCTCCCCGCGGAAAGACGGAAAGACCCCATGAACCTTTACTGTAGCTTTGTATTGGACTTTGAACAGATCTGTGTAGGATAGGTGGGAGGCTTTGAAGTGAGGACGCTAGTTCTCATGGAGCCAACGTTGAAATACCACCCTGGTGTGTTTGAGGTTCTAACCTAGGTCCATTATCTGGATCGGGGACAGTGCATGGTAGGCAGTTTGACTGGGGCGGTCTCCTCCCAAAGCGTAACGGAGGAGTTCGAAGGTACGCTAGTTACGGTCGGACATCGTGACGATAGTGCAATGGCATAAGCGTGCTTAACTGCGAGACTGACAAGTCGAGCAGATGCGAAAGCAGGACATAGTGATCCGGTGGTTCTGTATGGAAGGGCCATCGCTCAACGGATAAAAGGTACTCTGGGGATAACAGGCTGATACCGCCCAAGAGTTCATATCGACGGCGGTGTTTGGCACCTCGATGTCGGCTCATCTCATCCTGGGGCTGTAGCCGGTCCCAAGGGTATGGCTGTTCGCCATTTAAAGAGGTACGTGAGCTGGGTTTAAAACGTCGTGAGACAGTTTGGTCCCTATCTTCCGTGGGCGCTGCAGATTTGAGGAAGCCTGCTCCTAGTACGAGAGGACCGGAGTGGACACACCTCTGGTGTATCGGTTGTCACGCCAGTGGCATTGCCGAGTAGCTAAGTGTGGAAGAGATAACCGCTGAAAGCATCTAAGCGGGAAACTCGTTTCAAGATGAGATCTGCCGGGGCCTTGAGCCCCCTAAAGAGTCGTTCAAGACCAGGACGTTGATAGGCTGGGTGTGGAAGCGCAGTAATGCGTTAAGCTAACCAGTACTAATTGCTCGTGCGGCTTGACCCTATAACTTTGATAGCCAATGCACTTCAGTGCAAAAGCTCAAAGATTGTTATGCCAAGTTAGACGCAGTCAAATACAAAATCTGATTCCAAACTCTATGAATTCGCCAGGCTGTTCACAAAAACAGCCCAGCACCAAGTTATGCCTGATGACCATAGCAAGTTGGTACCACTCCTTCCCATCCCGAACAGGACAGTGAAACGACTTTGCGCCGATGATAGTGCGGGTTCCCGTGTGAAAGTAGGTCATCGTCAGGCTCTTACAGCCCAAACCGCCCCTGTGCTCATTCGAGTACAGGGGCGTTTTGCTTTGGGGACGAAAGAATACCAAGGGTGACACCTGCTTGGCAGGCTAACGGGCCGCACAGCCCGTAGTCCATGGCGCTGCGATTGTGCTCGGTGGCTTTGGACCGGCCTACACCTCCAGCCTCCTGCCCTCGCTAAACACCACCAGCTCCCCCTTCCCAAACGCCTTCCACGCCTTGCTGGTTAAGGTAAGCGCTATTGGACTGTCGAATCGCTTTGTCGCCTAGGGGGTCCGCTTCCGGATGTCTGTATATCCTTCAGTTCGTGATCTCAGAGCCTCTGTACCCACATGTGCCTCCTCCCCTAGTTTCTCGTCTTCTTCGGTCTGAGCTTTTCCCAAGCTCCGAAGTCGAGGAAGCACAGTACCGTCATTGCTGTACGATTAACGTTGACGTAAAGGTCATAGCGGATTCAGTCTTTTTCGAACTTCCTTTGGGCTTCCCTTTTTCATGGCGACCACATACACAATTGGCGATCTTGCCAAAGAGTTTGATCTGACAACGCGGGCTATTCGCTTCTATGAGGACATGGGGCTGTTACAGCCAGAGCGCACGGGCGCGGGGGGGAGAAATCGTATCTATAGCCCCCGAGATAGAACCCGACTGCGGCTGACGCTGCGCGCCAAGCGCTTGGGCCTCTCCCTGACTGAGGCCAAGGAAATCATTGACCTGTACGACAGCCCGCGAGACACCGGCGTGCAGCTTCGCAAGTTTCTGGATGTATTGACGGTGCACCGCAAGCAGCTGGAAGCGCAGTTGGCCGATCTACAGGCCAACTTGGAAGAGGTGCGAGAGCATGAAAAAGAAGCGCGCACCCTACTGGCAAAGTCAGAAAAGCAAAAATGATCCATAATTGACGTTTACGTAAACGTCAATTTTTTGGGGGTGCCGTGACAGCTAACGCTTTTCAGCCCAAGCATCTCGCGTACAAAGCGCGAGTGGAAGAGAGCTTTCGCAAGCAAGGGGTGATGGCAACCTTGGGAGCCTCCCTTCAGTTGGTTGAGCCTGGAGTCGTTGATATCGCTCTTGACTGGGCCGAAGGTCTGACGCAACAACATGGTTTTTTGCATGCAGGGGTTGTTGCCACAGCGCTCGATTCCGCTTGCGGGTACGCCGGCTTGACCTTGATGCCAGAAGACGCTGCCGTCCTCACCATTGAATTCAAAATCAATTTGCTGGCGCCTTCTGCCGGAGAGCGCTTTCGCATGGAGGGACGTGTGCTCAAACCAGGGCGCACGATCACTGTGTGCGAAGGCCGCGCCTTTGCCTTGCAAGGCGAGCAAGAAAAGCTGGTCGCCACGATGGCCTGCACCTTGATGGCGGTATCGGGCCGAGAACAGCTACGCGACTGACAACAATTCATTTTGACAAGGAGACACCCATGAGCCTTCCATCCAACCTTCCTGGCCTCAACTTTCAACTGGGCGAAGACATCGACGCCCTGCGCGATGCTGTGCGTGACTTTGCCCAGTCAGAAATTGCGCCTCGTGCAGCAGAAATTGATCGGACCGACCAGTTTCCTATGGATCTCTGGCGCCGCATGGGTGACTTGGGTGTGCTCGGCATTACCGTACCCGAGCAGTACGGCGGCGCAGCGATGGGCTATCTGGCCCACATGGTGGCTATGGAGGAAATCTCTCGGGCCAGCGCTTCGGTGGGGCTGTCCTATGGTGCTCACAGTAATCTCTGCGTGAACCAGATCAACCGCAACGGCAACGAAGCCCAAAAGCAGAAGTATCTGCCCAAGCTCATCAGCGGTGAGCATGTCGGCGCCTTGGCCATGAGTGAACCGGGCGCTGGTTCGGACGTGATCAGCATGAAGCTGAAGGCCGAAGACAAGGGTGGCTACTACTTGCTCAACGGCAGCAAGATGTGGATCACCAACGGTCCCGACGCCGACACCTTGGTGGTGTACGCCAAAACGGAGCCTGAATTGGGTGCGCGGGGTGTGACTGCCTTCCTCATTGAAAAGGGCATGCCAGGCTTCAGCATTGCGCAAAAGCTCGACAAGCTCGGCATGCGCGGCAGCCATACGGGCGAGTTGGTGTTCAACAACGTGGAAGTCCCAGCGGCCAATGTGCTGGGTGGTGTGAACCAAGGTGCCAAGGTGCTCATGAGCGGCCTTGACTACGAGCGCGCCGTACTGACCGGAGGGCCTTTGGGCATCATGCAGTCGGTGATGGACAACGTCATCCCCTATATTCACGACCGCAAACAGTTCGGCCAGAGCATTGGTGAATTCCAGCTCATCCAGGGCAAGGTCGCTGACATGTACACCGTGCTGCAAGCCGGACGTTCGTTCGCCTATACCGTGGCGAAGAACCTGGACATGCTAGGCACGGACCATGTTCGCCAAGTGCGCAAGGACTGCGCCAGCGTTATTTTGTGGTGCGCCGAAAAGGCTACCTGGATGGCGGGCGAGGGCGTACAGATTTTTGGTGGCAACGGCTACATCAACGAGTACCCCTTGGGTCGCCTCTGGCGCGATGCCAAGCTGTATGAGATTGGTGCCGGCACCAGCGAAATCCGCCGCATGCTGATTGGCCGCGAGCTGTTTGCCGAAACCTGCTGACCACCATTGAACCTGACCTGAGGACACCATGCCCACATCCATCGACGACCTGTTTGTACACAACCGCGCCTGGGCGGCTCAGATGGAGCGTGAACGGCCCGGTTTTTTTACCAGCTTGCTGGCACAGCAAAAGCCCAAGTACATGTGGGTAGGGTGTTCCGACAGCCGGGTGCCAGCCAATCAGATCACCGGGCTGGAACCCGGTGAGGTCTTCGTTCACCGCAACGTGGCCAACGTGGTGGTGCCAACGGATCTGAATTGCCTGTCCACCATTCAATACGCGGTGGATCAACTCAAGGTGGAACACCTAATGGTGGTGGGTCACTACGGCTGCGGCGGTGTACTGGCTGCGCTGGAAGGCATTCGCGTGGGGCTGGCGGACAACTGGATTCGCCACGTGACCGACGTGCGTGATCGCCATCGTGATTTGATCGCCTCGGTGGAGCCGCAATGGCGCCATGATGTGCTGTGCGAACTCAACGCCATCGAACAGGTGGTCAACATCGCGCAGACCACGGTGATGCTGGACGCCTGGGGTCGGGGCCAGAAGGTCACGCTGCACGGTTGGTGCTATGGCCTGAAGGACGGGCTCATCAACAACCTGCACATGACGGTAGACAGCACCGAAGGCCTGGACGCTCTGTACCGCGCGGCCATCGCAGGTGTGGCCGCCACGCGCCGGGGTTAATACACCCGAGCAGGCCCAGGGTTACCCGGCGATCAGCTCCCACCGGCGAAGCCATGTTTCCCCAACGGCTTGACTCACCGCTGGCCTACGCCATTGCGAAGGCGATGATGGATGGTTTTAACCGCCATTACCGCCTTTTCCGCACCGAATCGGCCCGTGCCAAGCACCGTTTTGAAACCGCTGACTGGCTGGGCCAGCAGCGGGCACAGCGCGAGCGCATCGAGTTTTATGACCTGCGGGTGAAGGAATGCGTGCGGCGGCTGGAGAAGGAGTTTGGCGCAGGCAGCCAGCCCATGGAGGTGTGGCACCAGGCCAAGTTCCACTACATCGGGCTGCTCGTCAACCACCACCAGCCTGAACTGGCCGAGACCTTTTTCAACTCGGTCACCTGCAAGATCTTGCATCGCACGCATTTCCACAACGATTTCATCTTTGTGCGCCCTGCCGTCAGCACCGAGTACATTGAGAACGACGAGCCTGCGGCCAAGCCTACCTTCCGGGCCTATTACCCCACGCGCGAAACGCTGCACCAGACGCTGATCACGATTGTGGAGAACTTCCAGCTGCAGCGCGCGTTTGCCCACCTGGAGCGGGACACCCACCATGTGCTGGCTGCCGTGCAGGATCGGCTGGCGCTGGACCAGGTCAAGCTGCGCGCCAATTTCCAAATTCAGGTACTCACCAGCCTGTTCTTTCGCAACAAGGGTGCTTACCTGGTGGGCAAGATCATCAACGGCTTTACCGAAGTGCCGTTTGCCCTGCCCATCCTGCACGACCACCAGGGCAAGCTCACCATCGATGCAGCCCTGTTTGGCGAGGAAGACCTGCAAATCCTCTTCAGCTTTGCTCGCGCCTATTTCATGGTGGACATGGAAGTGCCCAGCGCCTATGTGCAGTTCCTGCGCAGCCTCATGCCCCGCAAGCCGCGGGCCGAGATCTACAACGCCCTGGGCCTGGCCAAGCAGGGCAAGACGCTGTTCTACCGCGACTTTCTGCACCACCTCAAGCACTCCAGCGACCAGTTCCGCATTGCGCCGGGCATCAAGGGCATGGTGATGCTGGTGTTCGATCTGCCCAGCTTTCCGTATGTGTTCAAGCTGATCAAGGACTTCTACCCCGCGCAGAAGGACACCACGCGCGAGCAGGTGAAGGCCAAGTACATGCTCGTCAAGCAGCACGACCGGGTGGGGCGCATGGCCGACACGCTCGAATACAGCGAAGTCGCCTTCCCGCGCGATCGCTTCAGCGACGAGCTGATTGCCGAGATTGAAAAGTTTGCCCCCAGCCAGCTCGAAATCAGCGACCGCGATGGTGACGGGCAGACCGAAGTCATCATCAAGCACCTGTACATCGAGCGGCGCATGATCCCGCTCAACATCTACCTGCAGGAGGCGCTGGACGCAGGCCCCGATGACCCGCACGCGCGCCAGCAGATCGAGCGCTGCGTCATCGAATACGGCAACGCCATCAAGGACATGGTGGCCGCCAACATCTTCCCGGGCGACATGCTGTGGAAGAACTTTGGCATCACCCGCCATGGCAAGGTCGTGTTCTACGACTACGACGAGATTGAATACCTCACCGACTGCAACTTCCGCCGCGTGCCCGCGCCCCGCAACGAAGAAGACGAGCTGAGCGGCGAGATTTGGTACACCGTGGGGCCACGCGATGTGTTCCCTGAAACCTTTGGCCCCTTCCTGCTGGGCAGCCCGCAAGTGCGTGATGTGTTCATGCAGCACCACGCAGACCTGCTGGACCCCGCCTTCTGGCAAGAACACAAAGAGCGCATCCAGGCTGGCCACTTGCTGGATGTGTTTCCGTACCACCAGGAACGCCGCTTCGTTCACACGCCTGCCTAAACCACAGGCCGCCTTTTCCCATCACCCCATTTCAACTCAGGAGACTTTCCATGCCTACACCCCACCAAGACCCCATCGTCATCGTCGGCGCAGCGCGCACCCCCATGGGCGCGTTCCAGGGCGACTTCTCCGACCTCGCTGCGCACGACCTGGGCGGCGCTGCCATCAAGGCCGCCGTGGCGCGCGCCGGCGTGGCCCCTGAGAAGGTAGACGAAGTGCTGTTCGGCAACTGCCTGATGGCAGGCCAGGGCCAGGCGCCTGCACGCCAGGCCGGCTTCAAGGGTGGCTTGCCGCGCAGCACCGGCGCGGTGACGCTGTCCAAGATGTGCGGCGCCGGCATGGAAGCCACCATCCTCGCGCACGACCAGCTCGTGGCCGGTAGCCGTGACGTGATGGTGTCCGGCGGCATGGAAAGCATGACCAACGCGCCCTACCTGCTCAAGAAGGGCCGTGGCGGCTACCGCATGGGCCACGACAAGATCTTCGACCACATGATGCTCGACGGCCTGGAAGACGCTTACGAAGCTGGCCGCTCCATGGGCACCTTTGGCGAAGACTGCGCCGCCAAGTACCAGTTCACCCGCGAACAACAAGATAAATTCGCCATGACGAGCGTCCAGCGTGCGCAAGATGCTATCAATTCGGGAGCGTTCAAGGCCGAGATCACCCCCGTCACCTTCAGCACCCGCAAGGGCGAAGTCACGGTGGAGCAGGACGAAGGCCCGCTGAAGATCCGCCTGGACAAGATCCCCACGCTCAAGCCCGCGTTCAAGAAGGACGGCACCATCACCGCCGCCGCCAGCTCCAGCATCAACGACGGCGCTGCTGCTCTGGTGCTGATGCGCCAGTCCACCGCGCAAGCGCTGGGCTGCAAGCCCCTGGCCAAGATCGTCTCCCACGCCACGCACGCGCAAGAGCCTGAGTGGTTCACCACCGCCCCCGTAGGCGCCACACAAAAGGCCCTCAAGAAGGCGGGCTGGTCGGTGGAAGACGTGGACCTGTGGGAAATCAACGAAGCCTTCGCCGTGGTGCCCATGGCTCTCATGGCCGACCTGAAGGTGCCGCACGACAAGGTGAACGTGAACGGCGGCGCCTGCGCCCTGGGCCACCCCATCGGCGCCAGCGGTGCGCGCATCATCGTCACGCTGCTGCACGCGCTGCAGGCCCGTGGCAAGAAGAAGGGCTTGGCCACGCTGTGCATTGGCGGTGGTGAAGCCACGGCCATGGCCATCGAGCTGGTCTGACGCAGACGGGGTGCCGCAACACCGTTGGCCTGGCCCCGCAGCCAGGTCCGGTGGCGGCACCACCGGCTTCTGAAATACTACGGCTCCTTCATTTTTTACCGGACCCCTGCATGCACCCCGCTTCCCCCGCCATCGCCGCTTTCTGGGCTGACTTTTCCGCGCAGGAGGCTGCACTGCACGCGCAGCCCCTGGTCGAGCGGGTGGAGCAGGCCAACACCCTGCTGGAGGCGCATGTAAAGGGCCTGGCCCTGGAGTTGCAGGGCCACCCGGAGGACGCCGTGGTGGACCTCATCATCACCGCGCACGGCAGCATCGAGCAGTTTCCGCTGCTCACGCAGCTGGTGGACGCCGCCCCCAAGCTGCGGCACCACCGCGTGGTGGCCTTCCGTGCCCGCACCGCCGAGCCAGACTTCCCCATCGGCATGGATGGCTTTGAGCTGGCCACCGCCGATGTGCTGGTGGCCCTGCAGCCCGACAACGGCCAGGCCGCGCTGGAACTGCGCTTTGCCCGCGACATCCCCGCTGAATTTGCCGAGCACGCGCGGCACATGACCTTCATCATGCTGGACCATGTGCTGGGCGAATACGACTTCGCCGTGAAAGTGGGCGCGGTGGACTTTGTGGGCGAAGACGACTACGACGCCGATGTGTCGTGGACGCCGCTGAGCCAGCTGCCCCCCGTGTTTGATGCCTTCTGGACCCAGACCCTGGGCCACACCGGCCACTTCCCGCAAGGCGAGCCGCAGTGGGAAGGGCTGGAGCTGGAATTCAACTGCGCCGTGGACGACGAAGGCAACCCCGTGGACGACCCTGAGGGCGATGCCGAAACCGGGGGCAGCGACGAAGGCGTGGTGGCGGTCAACCTGGCTGCCAACGCCGTGGCCATGCGCGCCGATTTGCCCTACGCACTCACGCTCGACCTGGCGGTGCCTGACAGCGCTGCGTTGGCTGCCGCACAAAACCTGCAAGAGCAGGCCGCCACCTTGCTGCAACTGCCGCAACTGGGCGTGGCTGCACTCACCCTGGCGCGCGCAGGCCGCCGCCAAGCGCTGTTCTATGTGAGCGACGAGCAGCTTGCCAAGCAAACGCTGGCCCCGCTGCTGCTGCGCGACGAAGCCGCCACGCTGGAGCTGAAGCTGCGCTACGACCCGGCCTGGACGGGCTACTTTGAGTACGCAGGCTACCTGCTCCACTGAAGGTTCTTGCCTCGCCCCGGCCATGCGCATTGAGTGATTTGCTATCGAAAGCATAGCTGCTTGCGCTTTCTGGATAAGCGCTAGAGGCCTATTTGATTGAAATATTTGCCATGAAGTCCATCCTCATCATCGGTGCATCGCGCGGCATTGGGCTGGAACTGGTGCGCCAGTACACCGAAGACGGCCGCCGCGTCATCGCCACCGTGCGTGACGACGCGGGGCGCGAACGCGTGCAGGCCCTGGGCGCTGACGTGCTCACGGTGGATGTGGCCCACCCCGCCAGCGTGAGCGGCCTGGCCTGGCAGCTCGATGGTGAAAAGCTCGACCTGGCGATCTATGTGGCTGGCATCATCCGCCGCCCCAACGCGCTTACCCCGCCCACGCAGCAAGACTTCGATGCTGTCATGCACACCAACGTGCTGGGCGCCATGCAGACCATTCCGCAAGTGGCTCCGCTGGTGGCCGATGCGGGCGGGGTGTTTGCCTTTCTCTCATCGTCCATGTCGCAAATCGGCAGCGTGCCGGGCAGCGACTCGTGGCTGTACCGCACCAGCAAGGCGGCTCTGAACATGGCCGTGGCGGCGGCGCAGCACAACTACCCCGGCGCAACGCTGGTCACCATCGACCCCGGCTGGGTGCAGACCGACATGGGCGGTGGCACGGCACCGCTGACGGTGGAAGACAGCGTGCGCGGCCTGCGCAGCACGCTGGCCAGCGTCACCCCGGCTGACAAGGGCCGCCTGCTGCACCACGATGGCCGCCGTGCCACGCACTGGTAAGGCCCCTTCATCACGAACAACAACTCTGGAGACAACCCATGCTGCTGACACAAGACCAGGAAATGATCCGCGACGCGGTGCGCGACTTTGCCCAGACCGAGCTGTGGCCGAACGCCGCGCGCTGGGATAAGGAACACCACTTCCCCAAAGAAGCCCACCAGGGCCTGGCCGCGCTGGGAGCCTACGGCATCTGCGTGCCTGAAGAGTTTGGCGGCGCGAACCTGGATTACGTGACGCTGGCGCTGGTGCTGGAAGAAATCGCCGCCGGTGATGGCGGCACCAGCACGGCCATCAGCGTGACCAACTGCCCCGTCAACGCCATCTTGCTGCGCTACGGCAACGCGCAGCAAAAGCGCGACTGGCTCACGCCCCTGGCGCGCGGCGAAATGCTGGGCGCGTTCTGCCTGACCGAGCCGCATGTGGGTTCCGACGCCTCTGCACTGCGCACCACGGCCGTCAAGCAGGGCGATGAATACGTGATCAATGGCGTCAAGCAGTTCATCACCAGCGGCAAAAACGGCCATGTGGCCATCGTCATCGCCGTCACCGACAAGGGTGCGGGCAAGAAGGGCATGAGCGCCTTCCTCGTGCCCACCAGCAACCCCGGCTACGTGGTGGCGCGGCTCGAAGACAAGCTGGGCCAGCACAGCAGCGACACGGCGCAGATCAACTTTGACAACTGCCGCATCCCGGCAGAGAACCTGATTGGCGCGGAAGGCGAGGGTTACAAGATCGCGCTGGGCGCGCTCGAAGGTGGCCGCATCGGTATCGCCGCGCAAAGCGTGGGCATGGCGCGCAGTGCGTTCGATGCCGCGCTGGCGTATTCCAAAGACCGCGAGAGCTTCGGCACCGCCATCTTCAACCACCAGGCCGTGGGCTTTCGCCTGGCCGACTGCGCCACGCAGATCGAGGCGGCGCGCCAGCTCATCTGGCACGCCGCCGCGCTGCGTGATGCGGGCAAGCCCTGCCTGAAGGAAGCCGCTATGGCCAAGCTGTTTGCCAGCGAGATGGCCGAGCGCGTGTGCAGCGCAGCCATCCAGACGCTGGGCGGCTACGGCGTGGTCAACGACTTTCCGGTCGAGCGCATCTACCGCGATGTGCGCGTGTGCCAGATCTACGAAGGCACGAGCGACGTGCAGAAGATCATCATCCAGCGCGCGCTGGCCTGATGTTGCTCTTGAGTTGATAGCTGATGGCGCCTTCCAGATAAGGGCTTGCGGCCAATTTCAGGCTCTTCTAGCGAATGCTAGTGTGGTGTCTCAAAAATAGATAGAACTATTTTGACCGGTGTTGGTCGAATCAGCTTCCTTATAGGAGACTACGCTGATGGCCCACCCTGGACGCCCCGCCACGAAGCTGCAGATCACCGATGCCGAGCGCGCAGAGCTGCATGCGCAACTGCGCGTACGCAAAGCGCCCGAGGACGAGAAGCTGCGCATGCGAATCGTGCTGGGCTGCGCAGATGGGGAGTCGGGCACCATGATTGCCCAACGCTTGGGCACGACGGTGCAAACTGTCTCCAAGTGGCGGCGGCGCTACCGGGCGTATCGTCTGGCGGGTTTGACCGATGCCCCGCGCGCTGGCCGCCCGCGCAGTGTGGGCGACGAGCAGGTTCAGCTCATTGTGGACAAGGTTCGCCAGAGCAAGCCTGACAACGCCACGCACTGGAGCGTGCGCCAGATGAGTCGGCACGCTGGCGTATCGCCCGCGACGGTGCAGCGCATCTGGCATGCCTTTGGGCTGAAGCCGCACCTGCAAGAAACCTTCAAGCTATCGACGGATCCCCATTTCGTGGACAAGGTACGGGATGTGGTGGGGCTGTATATGGCACCACCCGATCGCGCCTTGGTGCTGTGCGTGGACGAGAAGAGCCAGATCCAGGCTCTGGATCGCACCCAACCAGGGTTACCACTGACGTTTGGCAAACCCAGCACGCGCACGCACGATTACAAGCGCCATGGCACAACGTCGCTGTTTGCAGCGCTGGATGTGGCCACTGGCAAAGTCATAGGACAGCTCAAGCGCCGTCACCGCAGTGTGGAATTCCTGCAGTTCCTCAAAGCCATCGATGCAGCGGTGCCTGGCGAACAAGACATCCACCTGATCATGGACAACTACGGCACGCACAAGACGCAGGCAGTGCGGGCCTGGCTAGCAGCCCATCCTCGCTACCACGTTCACTTCACGCCCACCTCAGCGTCCTGGCTCAATCTGGTCGAGCGTTTCTTTAGCCAGATCAGCGAGCAGTGGATCAAGCGCAGCGCCCACACCAGCGTTGCTCAGCTGGAGCAATCCATACGGGAATACATTGATCGTCACAACGAGGATCCCAAGCCGTTCGTGTGGCATAAAAGTGCGGACACCATCTTGGCATCTGTGGCGCGGGCAGCGAGTACCATTATTTGATGCTTACTTTTGAGACACCACACTAGTGATGCACTCGATAAATGTCGTACGTCGAAATCGTCGTTTACAGACGTGCGGCGATTTCCATCACTACTATTCGCTAGAAGAGCCCAATTTCATTCATTTTTTGCCACCGCCGACTGCGGGGTGGTGCGCGTACCGGCACCTGCGGGCTGACGCCTGGGTGACTCGTGCGCAGCCTTTCGCGGGTTGCGCCGGTTGCAGTGCGGGCGGGCTTGTTCAAGGATGGAGGCCTGTTTTTTTCAGGAGCTCCGCATGCCTTTCGCGCACGTCAATGGCCAGAAGTTGTATTACGAAGACACGGGCGGAGAAGGCCCGGTCATCGTGTTTTCGCACGGGTTGCTGATGGATGGCAGCATGTTCGCGCCGCAAGTCGAGGCCCTTCGCAGCACATGGCGCTGCATCACCTGGGACGAGCGGGGCCATGGGCAGACGGCCGACCTCGCGCGCTGCGACCCCTTCACCTACTACGATTCGGCCAACGATCTGGCCGCGTTGCTAGGGCACCTGGGCGTGCGCCAGGCCGTGCTGGCGGGCATGTCGCAGGGCGGCTACCTGTCGCTGCGCTGCGCGCTCACCCACCCCGACCTGGTGCGGGCGCTGGTGCTCATCAACACACAGGCCCTGCCGGAGCAGCCGGAAAAGATGGCGGGCCACGAGGTGCTGATGAAAGCCTGGATGGAGAACGGCCTGTCGGACGAGATTGCCGGGGTGGTAGCCCACATCATCCTGGGCGACGGCTGGGCAGGCGCCCCGCAGTGGCAGGCAAAGTGGCGCGGGTTCACCGTGCCCAATCTGATGCAATGCTTTACCACCCTGGCCAGCCGCGACGACATCAGCGACCGCCTGGGCGCCATCACAGTGCCGGCGCTAGCTACCAAAAGGAGGCCCCCCGGCTCTGCCGGGGAGGCAGTAGAAGTTTGACTTTTCAGGAGGTTGTCCACCGTAGAGACTTTCAATCGTGAGCCGCCAAGCAAACGAAAGGAAGAAACACGATGGACAAGTATGAAAGTTTGAGTCCCACGGCCTGGGATTGCAAATATCACGTGGTCTTCATCCCCAAGTGTCGAAGGCGAACGCTGTACAAGCAGCTACGCGAACACCTGGGTGAGGTATTCAGAAAGTTGGCCGCGCAAAAGGAATGCAGGGTTGAAGAGGGGCATCTGATGCCCGATCACGTGCACATGATGCTGTCGATCCCACCGAAGTACTCGGTGTCGCAGGTGGTGGGCTTTATCAAAGGCAAGAGCGCAATCCACCTTGCGCGGGTGTACGGAGAGCGAAAGCGCAACTTCGTGGGTCAGCACTTCTGGGCGCGAGGGTACTTCGTCTCGACGGTGGGACGCGACGAAGCGGTGATACGGGAGTACATCCGAAACCAGGAGAAGGAAGACGAGAGGTTGGACCAACTCGGTCTATGGAGGTGAGTAGCCACCGATAGGTGGCCCCAAGAATGAGGGGCCGCGTTAGCGACCCCTTACAGCCGCTTTGAGCGGCTCACATCCCGAATGCCCCCGGCTTTGCCGGGGGATGGTTACTGGTGCATGGCGAACTGGACAACGCCATTGATCTGCAACGTGCTCAGGCTATGGCCGACGGCCTGCCGCGCGCGAGCATGGTGGTGGTGCCCGGCGCCGGGCATGCCAGCAACCTCACGCACCCCGAGCCCGTGAATGCTGCATTGGCGGCGTTTCTCGCCCGCCTGTAAAACACCAAGCGCCCGTGATGGGCGGGGGCGCCGCGGTCACGTTGCGTTCAGTGGCCGGTGCGCGGGCCGCAGCACCACGGTAATTTGTCCATTGGTTTCGATGGTGGCACGTTCCACCTCGTGCGCGTGCAGGCAGCCGCCAGCACGCAGCGCGGCCTCCACGTCGTCGCGGGTCAGCAGCTCCTTGCGCATCAGCGTCTGGTTCAGTTCACCCTTGTCAATCAGCACCTGGGCCTTGCCATCCACCCAGGAGCCCACGCGCGGAAAGTGAAACGCCAGCCGCGCCAGCGCCGCATGGCACAGCATCAGCGTGCTGGCAGAGATCAATCCGCCCACCAGCGAGTTGTCGCCCGCGTTCATCGAGTTTTGCACCGCGTTCGACAGAATCAGCAGCAGGATCAAATCAAACGGCTCGTACTGCCCCGTCTGCCGCTTGCCCGTGAGGCGCATGAACACCAGCAGGAACAGGTACACGACGATGCCGCGCAGTACAAACTCCCACCACGGCACGCTCATCTGCCACATTGCAAGGCTCCTTCCTGGATGCTGGACGGGTGCAGTCTACGGCCTGTGAACCAAGCTTGGAGCCTGAGCGAAAATCGGGTACCTCCGGCCCGCGGTGCAGTTGCTGCCCTGCGGGAACCATCCGTCGCTTTCACCGAAAGAACCGCCGCCATGCAACGCCGCCAATTCCACCAAACCAGCCTCGTCGGGGCGCTGCTGTGCACCACCTATCAGCATGCCTGGGCGCTGTCGCTGGGCGATATTTCCAACGCCGATGCCGGCCGTGGCGTCAAGGCTGCGCTGGCGCAGGGCGCGCAGGCCGCCGTGGCGCTGCTGGGGCGCCCCGATGGCTTTCTGGGCAACCCCAAGGTGCGCATTGGTCTGCCGGGCTACCTGGAAGATGCCGCCAAGGTCATGAAATCCATGGGCCAGGGCAAGCGCATTGATGAACTGGTCACCTCCATCAACCGCGCCGCTGAAGCCGCCGTGCCGCTGGGCAAGGACATCCTGGTCCAGGCCGTGCAGTCCATGAGCGTGACCGATGCCAAAAACATCCTCACAGGCGGCGATACGTCGGTCACCGAGTTCTTCGTGACCAAGACGCGCGCTCCGTTGTCTGAGCGCTTTTTGCCCGTGGTGAACAAGGCCACAGAAAACGTGGGCCTCACCCAGAAGTACAACGCCTTTGCCGGCAAGGCGGCCAGCTTTGGCCTGCTCAAGCCCGAAGAAAGCAACCTGGCAGGCTACGTCACGGGCAAGACGCTTGACGGCCTGTTCTTCATGATTGGCGAAGAAGAACGCAAGATTCGCCAGAACCCGGCAGGCGCAGGCAGCGCTGTGTTGCAGCGCGTGTTCGGGGCCTTGCGGTGAGCCGCACGCCTGCCGTTCCTTCTGCTGCCTGCCCCTGCGGCCGCCTGCAAGGCTCCGGCGCCAAGGCCAAGCCCCTGGCCTATGCCGACTGCTGCGGCCGTTTTATCGACCATTGGGATGCCCAGCCCGCGCCCGACGCCGAATGCCTCATGCGTTCGCGCTACACCGCCTTTGTGCGCGAGCGGGCCGACTACCTGCTGGCCACCTGGCACCCCAGCCACCGCCCCGCCACGCTGGACTTTGACCCCGCCACCCAATGGCTGGGGTTGGAAGTGCGCGGCCACTGGGTGAAAGACGTCGACCACGCCGAGGTCGAATTCGTCGCTCGCCACCGCCTGGGCGGCCGCGCCGTGCGCCTGCACGAACGCAGCCGCTTCCTGCGTGAAGGCGGACGCTGGTACTACGTCGATGGCGACATGCTCCCTGTGCGTTGAACTGGCTTCCCACCACTTTTCCATTTTTAATGAAATTGGCCTCCAGCGCTTTCTGGATAAGCGCTACCAGCTATGAAATTTGAAGCAATATTGTTCGACTGCGATGGCGTGCTGGTAGACAGCGAACCCATCACCAACGGCGTGCTGTGCACCATGCTCAACGAAGCGGGCTGGGCCATTAGCGCGCAAGACTGCATGGAGATCTTCATCGGCAAAACCGTGCGCAGCGAAGCCGCTCGCATTGAAGCGCACACCGGCCAGCCGCTCACTGATGCCTGGATGGCCCAGTTCTACGCCCGCCGCAATGCCGAACTGCAAGCGCGCCTGCAGCCCATCGCCGGTGCGGTGAATGCCGTGCGTGCCGTGCACGCGCTGCTCGGTGGCCGCATCGCCTGCGCCTCGGGCGCAGACCGGCAGAAGGTGGAGATGCAACTCGCCCAGGTGGGGCTGGCCAGCTACTTTGGTGACCGCGTTTTCAGCGGCCACGAAATGCCTCGCACCAAGCCCGCGCCTGATGTGTACCTGGCTGCCGCCGCCGCGCTGAAGGTAGACCCCGCCCGCTGCCTGGTGGTGGAAGACACGGTGACCGGCGTTACCGCCGGTGTGGCGGCCGGGGCCACGGTGGTGGGCTACAGCCCTTCATCGGTAGGCCACAGCTCGCCCGAAGCCCTGCGCGCCGCCGGGGCCGTGCAGGTGATTGCCGACATGGCCTTGCTGCCTGCGTTGCTGGCATAGCGCCGCTGCGTGGATGGGGCTTGGCGCGCCCTGGACGATGTGCGCAGAAGATCCATAGGGATGTCCTGCATAACTCCCTGCGGTCTGTGATAGCGCGGCCTCGGGCAGTCCGCTGCGTTGCTTTTCTTGCCAATAGCCCGGCTATTGGCTGCAAAAAGACGCCTTGCAGCCTATCCCGATCCGCACTACCACCGACTCGCGAGGGTTATGCAGATGGCATGGACGTCTCCACCTACACCGCCGTTGGCGCCGTCGGCCTGTTACCCGATACAAGGTGGGGCCTGGCGGTAACGGCATCAAAGTGCCAAAGTGGAAGTTCGTCGCAACCACCTTTGAACCGGAGGCCCCACCATGCAATTTACTGCAACGCTGCCAGTCATCGGAATGGATATTGCCAAGCACGTGTTCCAGCTGCACGTCGTGGATGCCCAGACAGGCGAGGTCACCCGGCACAAGCTCAGGCGTGATCGAGTAACCGCATTCTTTGCCAATCGTCAGAAGTCCCTCGTCGCGATGGAGGCTTGTGGCGGTGCGCACCACTGGGCCAGAACGCTGCAGACGCTGGGACATGAGGTCAAGCTGCTGCCCGCCAAGCATGTTCGCGCCTTTGTGCTGCGCGACAAGACTGACGCCCGTGATGCCCAGGCCATCTGGGTAGCGGCCCAGCAACCTCACATCAAGGCCGTGCCTGTCAAGAACGAGCAGCAGCAAGCTTGCCTGACACTGCACCGTATGCGCGCTCAGCTCATGAAGGTGCGCATCATGCAAACCAACGCGCTGCGCGGGTTGCTCTACGAGTTCGGAATCGTGCTGCCTGAGGGGCACCGGGCATTGCTCAAGCTCGTTCAGGACGCACTGGCCAAAGCCCAGGAACAGCGGCTGCCAGAAGTGGTGGTCGTCAGCATTCAGGATCAACTGCGTCGTATCGACAGCCTGCAGTGCGATATCGATCAGCTGGACAAACGGCTGGCCTCGATGGTCAAGCAAAACCAGCACATGCTGGCACTGCAAGCCATACCGGGCATCGGTCCGTTGACGGCGACAGCCTTGGTATCTACTGCAACCGACCTGTCCAGCTTCGAGTCCGGCAGGCAATTCGCCGCCTGGCTGGGACTGACGCCCCGACAGACTGGCACCGGAGGGAAGACCCGGCAGTTGGGGATATCCAAACGCGGAGACCCTTATGTGAGGACCATGCTGATGCACGGCGCTCGCGCCGTGATTGCCAGGAGTCAGCGAAGCGGCTGGATCGAGAGACTGTTACTGCGCCGCCCATACAGCGTGGTGGTCGCGGCGCTGGCCAACAAGCTGGCCCGAACAGTCTGGGCAGTCCTGGTCAAAGGCAAGGCCTTTGACCAGGTGAGATGGAATCCGGTCGACCTCGCCGCAGCCTGAGACCACCACAATGAACTGAGAACACCAAACGCTAGGAAACCGTTTTGAAGGAGAGCATGCAAGAAGCTTGTGTGATGGGTCAACAGGTCAAACCGGGGTGGGGGCAATCCGATAGGGATACAGGGCATCAAGCCCGATGTGCAGACAGGAGCCTCACCCGCGAATGCCATCAGGGCCAGCAGGACGAACACCCTGCACCGACAGGCCGTATGTAAGACTGCAAACCCTTCAGACCTTCACGCCGCCGAATCTTGCTCTTCTGGAGACGTCCATGTAAGGACATCCCTACCGGGCCGGGGCCAGAATCCAGTCGGCCATTTGCCCTACCACGTCAGCCTCCAGGCCGTTGAAGCCATGGTGCGCAAAGGCCGCGCAGGCATCCCCCTGGTTTTTGCCACCCGTGGCGGTGATGAGGTGGCTGCGGGGTGTGTGGGTCAGCTTGGCCATCAGGGTGGGAATCTCGCTGTACGCACAGTAAGAGCAACCATCTTGCTGGTGGTGCACCACCAGCACAGGCACTTTGATGTGCTCCAGTGGCATGGCGGGAACCGGGCGCTGTTTGTCATCCGCCAGGATGGTCGCCGTCAACACCACGCCATCCGGCGCGTCTGCGCCCTGCAACACGGTGGCCGCATAGGCTGCCGATTGCGTGCCACGGCTGGTCCCCACCAGCCACACGGGCACTTTGGCGGTGGCTCGCGCCCAGGCAATGGTGGCTTTCAAATCGGCCGCGTGCTCTTCCGTTTGGCGAAAGCCGTTGAGAAACGGTGCGCGCAGCCGATCTGAGGGCGCGTCCACTACCACCGCCATCAACCCCTTGTCGGCAAACAGTTGCCGCGACCGGACGAGGAAATTGCCTTCCCCCCATTTGAACGACCCGTTCTGAAATAGCTGCAACCCGCCATGCCCGCCCGCCAGCAGGATGACGGTGGCTTTGGGCTCGGGCGGGGTGGTCACCAGCATGCGCTGGGTGACGCCAGGGCGGGTGGGCAGGTCCACCACCGTGGGTGGCTGCTGGGCTGCGGCGGTGAACGACAGGGCCAGTGCGGCGATGCCAATGAGTTGTTTGAACACGTTGCGCGCTCCGTGAAAACGGGTGGGGTGTGGCGGGGAGGTGGCTCAAGGCCGCGTGTCTGGCGCAGGCGTGGTGGGCACGCCTTGCTCCACAGCCGCCCGCAGTTGCGCCGCCATGGCCCGCTGGTAACCGGGCCGCGCCTGCAGCCGCTGCCAATAGGCTTGGGTGGCCGGGCCAAACTGCGGCGCCAGGCCCAGGTGTTGTGCCAGCAGCAAGGCATAGCCAACCGCCACATCGGCCGCTGTAAAGCGCCCAGCGCACAGGTATTCGCTCTGCGCCACCGCGGCCTCCACCGCCCGCAGCCGCGCCAGAAACCAGCGCGTGTAGTCCACCACCACTTGCGGCTGCTGGCGCTCGGCGGGCTCAAAGCGGCCATAGCGCAGCACCAGCGTTTGCGGGAAAGTGAGCGTCGCATCGCTCATGTGCAGCCAGTTCAGGTACGCGCCATACGCTGGGTCGTTGGGCGGCACATCCAGCCCCGCGTCGGGGTGCGTGGCCGCGAGGTATTGGCACATGGCCGCCGATTCGGTCATGCGCACATCACCCTGGGTCAGCAGCGGCACCGTGCCCAGCGGGTTCAGTTCCAGAAAGCTGCGCGCCAACGCCCGGGGCGGGAAGGGCAGCATGTGCAGCTGGTAGGGGAGTTGCAGCTCTTCAAGCATCCACAGGGGGCGGAAGGAGCGGGCGCTGACGCAGTGGTGGAGGTGGAGCATGGCAAGCAGGTCGAAGTCAAGGGCCAGTGTAGTGAGGCTGCAATGCCGTGGCGTGACGCGACCCGTCACGTTGGGGGCAAATCATGCCGTGTGGGTTTGGCGGCGAAATTCGGCGGGTGACTGCCCCGTCCACCCGCGAAACGCCCGGATAAAACTCTTCTCGTTCTCAAACCCCGCCGCTTCCGCTACCTGCTTGATGGGCCGCTGCGTGCGGTGCAGCAGTTCCACCGCGCGGGTGCGGCGCACCTCGTCTTTCAGGCCCTGCAGCGTGGCGCCTTCTTCCTTCAATTGCCGGTGCAGTGTGCGCGGCGATACGTGCAGCAGCGCGGCCAGGGATTCGGCGCTGTGCTGGGGCAGGGCGTGGGCGGGCTGGCCGGGCAGGGGGGCGGCCAGCAGCTGGCGCACCCGCTGCACCAGCAGGCGGTCGCGGCGGTAGTGCAGCACCGTCAGGGGCAGGGCGTGCTGCAGCATCTGGCGCAGGGCCTGTTCGTCGCGGCGCAAGGGCAGGTGCAGGTAGCGGGCGTCGAAGTGGATGGCGGTGCGCGGGGCGCTGAAGGTGACGGGGCCGCGGAACAGCACGGCGTAGGCATCGGCGTGGGGTGGCGCGTCAAAGGCGAATTCCGCAGCGATGAGCGGGATGCGCGAGTCCACCATCCAGCAGGCCAGGCCGTGGGCATTGCGCAGCACCGACACCAGGCAGAACTCGCGCAGCGCGCCCAGGTCGCGGGCCTCGGTGATGGCCAGGGTGGCGGTGTCGCCGCTGGTGGTGAGCTGCAGCGCAATGTCGTCCGCCAGCAGGCCGTGGTGGCGGCACCAGCGGGCCAAGGCCACTTGCAGCGTGGGCGAGCTGATGCTGGCGCGCGCCAGCATGCCGTAGCTGCCCCAGGGCAGGCGGCGGCTGAACCAGCCCAGGGCTTCGTCGTCCAGTTCCTGCATGGCGGCGTCGGAGATCTGTTCCATCTGCCACGCGGTGATGCGGGCGGCGTCGTCCTGCAGCAGCTGCGGCGCAATCTGTGCCTGGGCCAGGGCGCGTTCGGGGCTCATGCCGCGCCGCTCATAGGCCAGAACAATGGCGCGCACGAAGGCTATCGGCGTGGCTGCCGGTGCGATGGGTGTGGCTGTGGGGGCTGTGGCGGGGGTGGACAAACGGTGGGTGGTTGGGGCAGGTGGCTTCACGTCAGAGAGTGTGCCACCCGTGGCACGATTTGCAACCATTGTGGCAACCCGGCCGGGCCGTGGGCTTCTATGCTTGCCTATGCTTTCGAATGGCTCGCCACGCGCGCTCTGCCCGCGCTGGACGGATGACCGAGGAGACAAACCCGTGACGACTGCAGCCGCAACGAATACCGCATCGCTGGTGGAAAGCTACGCCCGTGGCACCACCGATGTTCCCCTGATCGAGCAGACCATCGGCGCCTTTTTTGCCGACATGGTGGCCCGCCAGCCCGACCGAGAGGCGCTGGTGAGCGTGCACCAGGGCCGCCGCTACACCTATGCCCAGTTGCAGACCGAAGCCCACCGCCTGGCCAGTGCGCTGCTGGGCCTGGGGCTGGTGCCGGGCGACCGCGTGGGCATCTGGTCGCACAACAACGCCGAATGGGTGCTGATGCAACTGGCCACCGCGCAAGTGGGCCTGGTGCTGGTCAACATCAACCCGGCCTACCGCACGGCCGAGGTGGAATATGCGCTGAACAAGGTGGGCTGCAAGCTGCTGGTGACCATGGCGCGCTTCAAGACCAGCGACTACCTGGGCATGCTGCGCGAGCTGGCGCCCGAGTGGGCGCATGGCACGCCGGGCCAGCTGGAGTCGCAACAGCTGCCTCACCTGCACACTGTCGTCTGGATCGACGAATCTGGCGTGGGTGGCGAAGAGCCTGGCCTGCTGCGCTTTTCGGATCTGATCGCGCGCGGCAACCCGGACGACCCGCGCCTGGCGCAGGTGGCAGCGACGCTGAAGGCCACGGACCCCATCAACATCCAGTTCACCAGCGGCACCACGGGCTTCCCCAAGGGCGCCACGCTCACGCACCGCAACATCCTGAACAACGGCTTCTTCATTGGCGAGTGCATGAAGCTCACGCCCGAAGACCGGCTGTGCATTCCCGTGCCGCTGTACCACTGCTTTGGCATGGTGCTGGGCAACTTGGCCTGCCTGACCCACGGCGCTGCCATCGTGTACCCCAATGATGGGTTTGACCCGCAGACGGTGCTGCAAACGGTGCAGGACGAGCGCTGCACCGGCCTGCACGGCGTGCCCACGATGTTCATTGCCGAGCTGGACCACCCACGCTTTGCCGAGTTCAACCTCAGCACGCTGCGCACCGGCATCATGGCCGGGTCGCCTTGCCCCACCGAGGTGATGAAGCGTGTGGTGGAGCAGATGAACCTGCGCGAGATCACCATTGCCTACGGCATGACCGAAACCAGCCCCGTGAGCTGCCAGAGCAGCACCGACACGCCGCCGGAAAAGCGCGTATCGACCGTAGGCCAGGTGCAGCCGCATCTGGAGATCAAGATCGTGGACCCCGAAACCGGCGCCATCGTGCCCCGTGGCGAGCGTGGCGAGTTCTGCACCAAGGGCTATTCGGTGATGCACGGCTATTGGGAAGACCCCGCCAAAACGCATGAAGCCATTGACGCCGACGGCTGGATGCACACCGGCGACCTGGCCACCATGGACGCCGAGGGCTACGTGAACATCGTAGGCCGCATCAAGGACATGGTGATCCGTGGCGGCGAGAACATCTACCCGCGCGAGATTGAAGAGTTTTTGTACCGCCACCCGCAGGTGCAGGACGTGCAGGTGGTGGGCGTGCCCGATCAGAAATACGGCGAAGAACTCTGCGCCTGGATCATCGCCAAGCCCGGCACGAAGCCAACCGAAGACGATATCCGCGCCTTCTGCAAAGGTCAGATTGCGCACTACAAGGTGCCGCGCTACATCCGCTTTGTCACCAGCTTTCCGATGACGGTGACGGGCAAGATCCAGAAGTTCAAGATCCGCGACGAGATGAAGGATCTGCTGGGTCTGGAAGAACAGAAAACCGCTTGAACTGATGACCCCCCTGAGCCGCTTCGCGTCTTCCCCCCAGGGGGACGCCGCCACTGGCCCGGCAAAGCCGGTTCCACGGCGGCCCGCGCTTGGCCTGCTCCGCGGCCTTCAGTGCCACCGGCCAGCCGGTGGCGCTACGTAAACCCAAGATATCGATGGAGCTTGCATGATTCTTGACACCCAACTCAACGCCCGCTCGGCGGACTTTCTGGCCAATGCTGCCGCCATGCGCACGCTGGTGGATGACCTGCGCGCACAGCTCGACAAGGTGGCCCAGGGCGGCGGCGAAGCGGCCCGCGCCAAGCACACCGCGCGGGGCAAGCTGCTGCCCCGCGAGCGCGTGCAGATGCTGCTAGACCCCGGCACGCCGTTCCTTGAACTCGCGCCACTGGCGGCGCTCAACATGTACAACAACGACGCACCCAGCGCCGGGCTCATCGCGGGCATTGGCCGCGTGAGCGGCGTGGACTGCATGATCGTGTGCAACGACGCCACAGTGAAGGGCGGCACCTACTACCCGCTCACCGTCAAGAAGCACTTGCGCGCGCAGGAAGTGGCGCAGCAGAACCACCTGCCCTGCATCTATCTGGTGGACTCTGGCGGCGCCAACCTGCCCAACCAGGACGAAGTCTTTCCTGACCGCGACCACTTCGGCCGCATCTTCTTCAACCAGGCCAACATGAGCGCCATGGGCATCTCGCAGATCGCGGTGGTCATGGGATCGTGCACGGCGGGTGGTGCCTACGTGCCGGCCATGAGTGACGAGTCCATCATCGTCAAGAACCAGGGCACCATCTTCCTGGGCGGCCCGCCGTTGGTCAAAGCCGCTACGGGCGAGGTGGTGAGCGCGGAAGACCTGGGTGGCGGCGATGTGCACACCCGCCTGTCGGGCGTGGCCGACCACCTGGCGCAGAACGACATGCATGCGTTGCAGTTGGCGCGCAATGCGGTGCGCAATTTGAATAAAAACAAGGCTCCAGCGCCCGCAGATCAAGCGCCGGTAGCTCCTAAATTTGCAGCAGAAGAGCTGTACGGCGTGATTCCGGTGGACACGCGCAAGCCGTTTGATGTGCGCGAGATCATTGCCCGCATCGTCGATGGCAGCGAGTTTGACGAGTTCAAGGCGCGCTACGGCACCACGCTGGTCACGGGCTTTGCGCGCATCGAAGGGATGGCTGTGGGCATCATCGCCAACAACGGCATCCTGTTCAGCGAGTCGGCCCTCAAGGGCGCGCACTTCATTGAGCTGTGCTGCCAGCGCAAGATACCGCTGGTGTTCCTGCAGAACATCACCGGCTTCATGGTGGGCCGCAAGTACGAAAACGAAGGCATTGCCCGCAACGGCGCCAAGATGGTGACGGCCGTGGCCACAGCGAGTGTGCCCAAGTTCACCATCATCATCGGCGGCAGCTTTGGCGCAGGCAACTACGGCATGTGCGGCCGCGCGTACAGCCCCCGCTTCCTGTGGATGTGGCCCAACGCGCGCATCAGCGTGATGGGCGGCGAGCAGGCTGCTGGCGTGCTGGCCACGGTGAAGCGCGACGGCATCGAGGCCAAAGGCGGGCAGTGGAGCATGGAGGAAGAAGAAGCCTTCAAGGCCCCCATCCGCCGCCAGTACGAAGACCAGGGCCACCCCTACTACGCCACCGCCCGCCTGTGGGACGACGGCGTGATCGACCCCGCCGACACCCGCCGCGTGCTGGCCCTGGGCCTGGCGGCCACGCGCAACGCGCCCATTGAGGACACGAAGTTCGGCATCTTCCGCATGTAAGAAGGCGTGTCCACCATGAGCCAGAACCTTTCCATCACCCAGTCCGGCGCGGTGGCGCGCATCACGCTCACGCAGCCGGATATTCGTAACGCCTTCAGCGATGAAGTGATTGCCGAGATCACGGCCGCCTTTGTGGACGTGGGCAGCCGCGCCGATGTGCGCGCCGTGGTGCTGGCGGCCGAAGGCCCCGCATTCTGTGCTGGCGCCAACCTGAACTGGATGCGCCGCATGGCCGACTACACGCGCGACGAAAACATCGCCGACGCGGGCAAGCTGGCCGATATGTTGCGCGTGATTTATGAATGCCCCAAGCCCACGATTGCCCGCGTGCAGGGCGACGTGTATGCCGGCGGCATGGGCCTGGTGGCCGCGTGCGACATGGCCGTGGCGGTGGATACCGCAGGTTTTTGCCTGAGCGAGGTGAAGCTGGGGCTCATCCCCGCCACCATCAGCCCCTACGTGATCCGCGCCATGGGCGCGCGTGCTGCGCACCGCTACTTTCTGACGGCCGAGCGTTTTGGCGCCGCCGAGGCGCTGCGCATCGGCTTTGTGCACGAGGTGGTGGCTGCCGATGAGCTGGATGTCAAGGTGGACGAACTGCTCAAGGCCCTCACCACAGCCAGCCCCAACGCCGTGCGCGTGTGCAAGAAGCTGGTGATCGACGTGGCCGAGCGTGAGATCAACGCCGGGCTGATTGCCGCCACCGTGCAGGGCATTGCCGACATCCGCGCCAGCGACGAGGGCAAGGAAGGCGTGCAGTCGTTCCTGAACAAGCGCAAGCCCTCCTGGCTTCTGGGCTGACGGGTTCAAGGCACGCCACCATGGACCAACTCTGGCTCCACATCGTGCAGTGGCTCCACACCGTGGGGCTGCATATCGACGGCGGCACCGCGCGTGCCGTAGGAGATGCGGCGGCCAATGCCACCGCGCAGCTCGACATGCCCAGCCTGCTGGCGCTGGCTGCAGCCCTGGGCTGGGCCAGCGGGTTTCGGCTGTATGCCGTGGTGTTCCTCGTGGGAATGATGGGCGTGCTGGGCTGGATGCCCCTGCCACCAGGTCTTGCTGTGCTGCAAAGCCCTCTGGTGCTGATGGTGAGTGGCGCACTGCTGGTGGTGGAATTCTTCGCCGACAAGGTGCCCTGGGTGGACAGCGCCTGGGATGCCGCGCACGCCTTCATCCGCGTGCCCGCAGGGGCGGCGCTGGCCTACGGCGTGTTTGGCGCTGACAACGCTGCGATGGCTGTGGTGGCGGGGTTGCTGGGCGGCTCGCTCTCGGCCACCGCGCTGGCCACCAAGATGACCACCCGCGCCGCCGTGAACACCTCGCCCGAGCCGTTTTCCAACTGGGGGCTGTCGTTCTTTGAGGATGGCCTGGTGGTGGCGGTGGTATGGCTGGCTACGCAGTACCCGGTGGCGTTTGGTGTGGCGCTGGTGGTGATGGTGATCGTGTCGGTACTGCTGCTGGTGGTGCTGTTCAAGTTTTTGCGCGCCGTGGTGCGGCGCTTGTCTTCTTTCTTTTCTGGTTCT
Organism: Acidovorax temperans; assembly: GCF_006716905.1. Classification (GTDB taxonomy): domain Bacteria; phylum Pseudomonadota; class Gammaproteobacteria; order Burkholderiales; family Burkholderiaceae_C; genus Acidovorax; species Acidovorax temperans. The sequence goes on from NZ_VFPV01000002.1 coordinate 800,522, forward strand.
GCCAAGGTGGCTTAAATGTTCAAAAAGATTCTGATTGCAAACCGCGGTGAAAACGGTTGCTCAGCAACCGTTTCGACAAATCGTATGGCACGCGTAGCGTGCGCAGGCGATCTCGCCGCAGGAGGGCGCAATGTTTAAAAAGATCCTGATCGCTAACCGCGGCGAGATCGCCTGCCGTGTCGCAGCGACTGCCAAGCGCCTGGGTGTGAAGACCGTCGCCGTGTATTCCGATGCCGACGCACAGGCCAAACACGTGGCCGTGTGCGACGAAGCCGTGCACATTGGCGGTAGCGCACCCAAGGAGAGCTACCTGCGCTGGGAGCGCATCATCGACGCGGCCAAGGCCACAGGCGCGCAGGCCATCCACCCCGGCTACGGCTTTCTGAGCGAGAACGAAGACTTTGCCAAGGCCTGTGCCGACGCGGGCCTGGTCTTCATCGGCCCGCCTGCCAGCGCCATCAATGCCATGGGGCTCAAGGCCGAGTCCAAGCGCCTGATGGAGCAAGCCCAGGTGCCCCTGGTGCCCGGCTACCACGGTGCGGACCAGGACCCCGCGCTGCTGCAGCGCGAGGCCGATCGCATTGGCTACCCCGTGCTCATCAAGGCCAGCGCTGGGGGCGGTGGCAAAGGCATGCGTGCGGTGGATAAGAGCGAAGACTTTGCCGCAGCACTCGAATCGTGCAAGCGCGAGGCCATCAACAGCTTTGGCGACGACGCAGTGCTGGTTGAAAAGTACGTGCAGCGCCCTCGCCATATCGAGATCCAGGTGTTTGGCGACACGCACGGCAACTGTGTGTACCTGTTCGAGCGCGATTGCTCGGTGCAGCGCCGCCACCAGAAGGTGCTGGAAGAAGCCCCCGCCCCCGGCATGACGCCGGAGCTGCGCGCCCGCATGGGCGAGGCTGCCGTGGCCGCAGCACGGGCGGTGAACTACGTGGGCGCAGGCACGGTGGAGTTCATCGTCGAGCAGCCCGGCGGCTATGGGCTGGAAGGTGCAGATGAAGGTTTCGCCGCCGGGCCGCCCCAAGGCGTGGACTTGGGGTTTTGCCAAACGCGGCCCCCTCGGGGGGCAGGGAGCGACACGCAGTGCGCGACCGTGGGGGCCAGGTTCTACTTCATGGAGATGAACACCCGCCTGCAGGTGGAGCACCCCGTGACCGAAGCCATCACCGGCCTGGACCTGGTGGAGTGGCAATTGCGCGTGGCCTCGGGCGAGCCCTTGCCGCTCAAGCAGGAAGACCTGCGCATTCACGGCCATGCCATCGAGGCGCGCATTTGTGCCGAGAACCCTGACAACAATTTCCTGCCCGCCACCGGCGCGCTGAATGTGTATGCGCTGCCCGAGTGCGTGACCTTCGAGAGGGGCGCGGTCCGCGTGGATTCCGGCGTGCGCCAGGGCGATGCGATCAGCCCCTTCTATGACTCCATGGTGGCCAAGCTCATCGTGCACGGCGACACGCGCGAGCAAGCTCTGGCGCGGCTGGATGAAGCCCTGGCGCAGACCCACATCGTGGGCCTGGCGACCAACGTGCAGTTCCTGCGCCGCGTGGCCCGCACCGATTCGTTTGCCCAGGCCAAGCTCGACACTGCCCTCATCCAGCGCGAGCAGGCCGTGCTGTTCCACCAGGAACCCGTGGGCCTTCCGCTGGCTGCTGCGGCGGCTGTGGCCCAAACGCTGCTGAACGAGCGAGCCAGCGAAGGCGTGGACCCGTTCAGCCGCCGCGACGGTTTCCACACGCACGGAGTGGTGCAACGCCGTTTTGAATTTGAGTTTGCAGGCGAGCACGTCAAGGCATCGCTGACTTACGAGCGCGGCGGCAGCTTGACCCTGTCGGTAGGCAGTGGCGAGGCCATGGTGACCAGCCCCCTGGTGTTCGAGCAGCGGGCGAGCGGCATCGAACTGCAATTTGCCGGCCAGCGCACCCGCGCCGCCGTCTACCCGCAGGGCGAGGTAGACCATGTGTTCACCCCGCTGGGTGCCACGCAGATCACGTCCATCGACCTGCTGGCCCACTCGGGCGAGACTGCGGCCGAGGGCGGGCGCCTCACAGCCCCCATGCCGGGCAAGGTGGTGTCGTTTGCGGTGAAGGCAGGCGATGCCGTCACCAAGGGCCAACCGCTTGCCGTGATGGAGGCCATGAAGATGGAGCACACCATTGCCGCCCCCGCCGATGGCGTGGTGCAGGAACTGCTCTACGCGCCCGGCGACCAGGTGACCGAAGGGGCCGAGCTGCTCAAGCTTTCCGCTGCGTGACAGCACGCAGCGGCTGGGCGCTGTACGCTCGGCAGCCATGAAAATCACCTTTTGCTGTACCGACACCAAGGCCGAGCCCTGGTTGCAGGGCCTGGCGGCCGCTTTGCCCGATGCAGAGATTTCTGTGTGGCAGCCGGGCGCGCCACAGGCCGACTACGCCGTGGTCTGGGCCCCGCCCCAGCAGTTCATGGACGAGCAGGCAGGCCTCAAAGCCCTGTTCAACATCGGTGCGGGTGTGGATGCGCTGCTCAAGCTGCGCCTGCCACCCCAGGCGCTGGTGGTGCGGCTGGACGACGCGGGCATGGCCGTGCAGATGGCCGAATATGTGTGCCACGCGGTCATCCGCCACTTTCGCGAGTTCGATGGCTATGAAGCTGACATGGCGGCAGGCCGCTGGGGCTACCGCAAGCCGCGCCTGCGCGGCGACTTTCCCATCGGCGTGATGGGCCTGGGTGTGCTGGGCGAGCGTGTGGCCAAGGCGTTGGCGCAGTTTGACTTTCCCATCAACGGCTGGAGCCGCACCCCCAAGGCCATAGCCGGCGTGCGCGCTTTCACGGGGGCCGAGCAGTTCAACGACTTTCTGGCCGCGAGCCGGGTGCTGGTCAACCTGCTGCCGCTCACGCCTGAAACGGCCAATGTGATGAACCAGGACACGCTGGGCCGCCTGCAGCCGGGCGCCTATGTCATCAACGTGGCGCGTGGCGCGCACCTGGTGGAAGAAGACTTGCTGGCCTTGATCGACAGCGGCCATGTGGCGGGCGCCACGCTCGACGTGTTCCGCACCGAGCCGCTGCCTGCGGGCCATGCGTTCTGGAACCACCCCCGCATCACCATCACCCCGCACACCTCGGCGCGCACGCTGCGCGACGAAAGCATCGCCCAGATCGCCCGCAAGATGGCGGCGCTGGAGCGCGGCGAGGCGGTGGCGGGCATCGTCAACCCCGCACGCGGCTACTGATTGCGCGTGTTTTCCATTTGTTGAGGCCTTTCATGACTTCCTCCATCCCCTCTCGCGTACGCCTCATCGACGTGGGCCCCCGCGATGGCCTGCAGAACGAGAAAACCCCCGTGCCCGCCGCCGTCAAGGTAGAGCTGGTGCACCGCCTGCAGCAGGCGGGGCTGAAAGAGATCGAGGTCACCAGCTACGTGTCGCCCAAATGGGTGCCGCAGATGGGCGACAACCACGAGGTGATGGGCGGCATCGCGCGCCAGCCGGGCGTGGCGTATTCGGTACTCACGCCCAACCTCAAGGGCTTTGAGGCGGCGGTGCTCGACAAGCCCGACGAGATCGTGGTGTTCGGCTCGGCCAGTGAGGCCTTCAGCCAGCGCAACATCAACTGCAGCATTGCCGAGAGCATTGAGCGCTTTGCGCCCGTGGTGCAGGCCGCGCTGGCCGCGGGCATCCGCGTGCGCGGGGCCATGAGCTGCACCGTGGGCTGCCCGTACGAAGGCGACATTGCCCCCGAGCGCGTGGCGTACCTGGCGGGCCTGCTCAAGGGCATTGGCGTACAGCGGGTGGATGTGGCCGACACCATTGGCGTGGGCACGCCGCGCAAGGTGCAACGCGCCATCGAGGCGACCTTGCAGCACTTTGGGGTGGATGAAGTCTCGGGCCATTTCCACGACACCTACGGCCAGGCGCTGTCCAACACGCTGGCCGCGCTGGAGATGGGCGTGTGGAACTACCAGTCGTCCGTGGCAGGCCTGGGCGGCTGCCCTTATGCCAAGGGTGCCACCGGCAACGTGGCGACGGAAGACGTGGCCTACATGCTGCACGGCATGGGCATTGATACCGGCATTGACCTGGACCGGTTGATTGACGCTGGCGCTTACATTAGCGGCTTTCTCGATCGCAAGCCCAACTCCCGAGTGGCCAACGCACTGCTGACCAAGCGTGCAGGCTGAGTGCGGGGCGCGGGCAAAAAGGATGGATGTGTATGTGTGGAAGTGAACTGACCGCGCTGCCCGATGGTGTGCAGCGCGTGGCGGCAGCCTTGCAGGAAAAGGGGCATCCGCATGCGCCCCGCATGCTCGACAACTCCGCCCGCACCGCGCAGGAAGCGGCAGACGCCCTGGGCATTGCCGTGGGGCAAATTGCCAAGAGCATCATCTTCCGGCGCAAGAGCGATGACGTGGCCGTGCTCGTGGTCACCTCGGGCGACCGGCGGGTGGACGAGAAAAAGGTCGAGGCGCATGTGGGCGGCAAGATCGGCCGTGCCGATGCCGACTTTGTGAAAAGCCGCACGGGCTTCTCGATTGGCGGCGTTTCGCCCGTGGCCCACGCCACACCGCCCGTGACGCTGATCGACCAGGACCTGCTGCGCTTTGACGTGGTGTGGGCCGCCGCCGGGCACCCCAACGGCGTGTTCCCGCTGCACCCCAGCGACTTGCAGCGCTTGACGGGTGCGCCCGTGGTGGATGTGGTGCAGGCCAGCGCCCCCCAGGCCAATGGAGCAGGTGCCGTATGACTGCTACTGAACCGATAGCAGCTCGCGCCCGTTTGATGAGCGAAGCGGGCTATTTTGATGAAAACTCTGACGAGGTGGTGCCTTCGCCCTGCATCTCGGTGTGCCGCATGACGGAAGACCGCAGCCGCTGCGAGGGGTGCTTTCGCACCATCGATGAAATCCGCGCCTGGGCGGCCGCCGACAGCACGCAGCGCCGCGCCATCTGGGTGCAGTTGCTACAGCGTGCCGGGGCCGATGTGCCCGAACCCCTGGCCCGCTGATTCCCTTTGTTTGTTGCACGCAGCCCTTGGCAGCGCAGGAGCCCAGCCCATGAAGCACATCACGTTTTATCTGGACTTTGTTTCGCCCTACGCCTGGCTGGCGTATGAGCGACTGCCCGATGCGCTGGAGGGGCTGAGCTACAGCGTTTCCTACAAACCGGTGCTGCTGGGCGCGTTGCTGCAACAGCACGCCAACCCCGGGCCTGCTGGAATTGCCCCCAAGCGCGACTGGACCTACCGCCACGTCACCTGGCTGGGCCACGCGCAGGGCACGCCGCTGCAGATGCCGGCACGCCACCCGTTCAACCCGCTGCCCCTGCTGCGCCAGGCGCTGGCTTGCAGTGACGATGGCTGCATCAACCGCTTTGTGGCTGGTGCACTGCTGCGCCACGTGTGGCAGGGCGGGCACGACGCGCTGGACGCCGAGCGCTTGCGCGTGCTGGCCGAGCAACTGAGTGAGCAGGTGCGCCCCGGGCAGGACATGCACAGCGATGGTCCCAAAGCCCTGCTGCGCGCCAACACCGAAGCCGCCCAGGCCGCCGGGGTGTTTGGCGTGCCTGCCTTTGAGGTGGACGGCAAGCTGTTCTGGGGGCTCGATGGCTTGCCCATGCTGCGCGCGTATCTGGCGGGCGATGCCTGGTTCGACGGCCCGCAGTGGGATGCGGTGGCGCAGGTGCCATCAGGGTTGGCGTCAGCCGCCAAGGGTTAATTTGCTATTGATTTGATAGCTGGTGGCGCTTTCTAATCAAGCGCTGGAGGCTGATTTTATTTAAATCAGTTTGCGGTGCGGAGTGGGCCAAGCCATGGCTTGAAACCGCGCTGTTGCAAGCCCCCTGCAAGCGCGCAGTGGTGGAATGAGAGCATCCGGACTCGTTCCGATGGAGGCCGCTGCGCATGCCCAACGCATTCCCGTTTTCGTTGTCACCGTTCGACTGCCTGGACCCGGACGAGCGGCGCCAGGTGCGCGGCAGCGTGGACATTGCCTACTTCCCGCAGCAGGCCGTGATCCTGGAGCCCGGCGCCACGCCGTCGCACCTGTTCGTCATTGTCAAAGGCTACGTGCAGCAGATGGACGAGGGCGAGGTGGTGGCCACTTTGGGGCCTGACGATTGCTTTGACGGGCGCAGCCTGGTGGCCGGGCGCGTCAGCAGTCGGTTTGTGGCGGCGCAAGAAGTGGTGGCCTACCAGCTGGCGCGGCAGACGGTGATTGAGCTCATTGCCAGCAACGCCACCTTTGGCGCGCTGCTGTTTGCCGACCTGGGCCACAAGCTCAGCGTGCTGGCAGAGCGCCAGCAGCCACGCGAGCTGCCGTCGCTGAGCCTCTCGCGCGTGGGCGAAGCTTTCTTGCGCCCGGTGCACAGCGTCGATGCAGCGACTGACATCCTGAGCGTGGTGCGGCTGATGCGCGAACAGCGCACCTCCAGCGTGGTGGTGCTGGACGCGGTGAGCGGGCGCAAGGGCATTTTCAGCCGCACCTTGCTGCAGCAGGCCATTCTGGACGGGCGGCCCCTGCAGACCATGCCGGTGGGCGACTGGGCGCGCTACCCGCTGATCGAAATCCGCTCGACCGAGCTGCTGGGCGACGCCATGGCCACCATGCTGCGCCACCGTATCCACCGCCTGGTGGTGGAAGAGGGCGGCCAGATGCTGGGCGTGCTGGAGGCGCTGGATTTGCTCAGCTACCTCTCCAACCAGTCGCACATCGTGACCTTGCAGATCGAGCAGGCGCGTGACCTGGACAGTCTCGCCTCTGCCGCAGCGCAGATCACCAAGGTGATCGCATTGCTGTTTCGCAGTGGCTCGCGGGTGGAGCTGATTGCGCGGCTCGTGCAACAGCTCAACGCCCGCCTGTTTGAGCGGGCCTGGCAGCTCATTGCACCGCCCGACCTGGTGGCCAACAGCTGCCTGTTCGTGATGGGCAGTGAAGGCCGGGGCGAGCAACTGCTCAAGACCGACCAGGACAATGGTCTCATCCTGCGCGACGGCTACGAACCGCCCGCTGATCTGCCTGCCATCTGCGAACGCTTTTCGGCGGCGCTGGGTGTGTTCGGCTACCCGCCATGCCCCGGCGGCATCATGCTCAGCAACCCGGCCTGGCGGCGCACCGCGCAAGACTTTGCTGCCACGCTGCTCGAGTGGGTGTGGCAGCCGGGCGGGGACAACCTCATGCACCTGGCGATCTTCATGGACGCCCACGCGGTGGCCGGCGATGCGGCGCTGCTCGCCCAGGTCAGCGACAGCCTGCACCAGCTGGCGACCGACAACGACGCGCTGCTCGGGCGCTTCGCCGCCGCCATCGATGCGTTCGAGGCCCATGCGGGTTGGCTCAGCAAGCTGTTTTCGCTGGGCGAAACGCCGCCACCGCTGCACCTGAAAAAGGCGGGCCTTTTCCCGCTGGTGCATGGCGTGCGCAGCCTGGCGCTGGCGCACCAGGTCCGGGCCACGTCCACCGCTGCACGTGTGCAGGCGCTGGTCGGCCTGGGGGCACTGTCGCTGGGCGAAGGCGAGGATTTGGCCGAGGCGCTGCACGTGTTCATGGCGCTCAAGCTGAAGGCGGGCCTGGCCGAGCAGGAACAGTCGCGGCCGGTGAGCGGCACCGTGGTGGTGCAGCAGCTCAGCAGCCTCGACAGGGATCTGCTCAAGGACGCGTTGGGTGTGGTCAAGCGCTTTCAGCAACTGCTGCGCACTCGTTTTCATCTGGGGGCCTTGTGATGGGCGTTGTTGCACAAATGCCGGTCGCAGCTGAGGTAGGCTCGGGAGATGAGAGAGACGAGCTGGGGTCGGGTTAAGTACCTCACAACGAACTGGAAGGCTTACAACGCAGCGTTGAAGGCGCGAGGTGAGCTGACCATTTGGCTCGATAGGGATATGCAGTGGCTAGCTCAGCCCACGGGCAAGCGTGGTCGTTGCCAAAAATTCTCAGATGCGGCCATTCAGTTTTGCCTGACCATCAAGTGCTTGTTTGGCCAGCCCTTGCGCCAGACACTGGGCCTGGTTGAGTCGCTATTGGGTATGGCAGGCCTGGATTGGCCAGTGCCCGACTACAGCACGGTGTGTCGCAGGCAAAAGAGCTTGGATGTGCAGGTGCGCTACCGTGCAAGTGACAAAGGCTTGCACATGCTGGCCGACTCCACGGGCATCAAGTTCTTGGGCGAAGGTGAGTGGAAAACCAAAAAGCACGGCGCACAGCGGCGCCGCCAGTGGCGCAAGGTGCATCTGGGTATTGATGCCCAGACACTGCAGATTCGGGCCATCGCAGTAACAACCAATGAAGTGGGCGACTCGCCCATGGCAGCAGACCTGCTAGGTCAAATTCCAAGCAATGAAGAGATAGCTAGCTTTACCGGTGATGGGGCGTACGACACGCAGGATGTACATAAGGCGTGCTACCTGCGGGGAGCCATTCCAATCATCCCGCCGCGCAAAGGAGCGAAGCTGCGCAAAGGGCTGGCATTTGCTCACCGCAATGAAGCGGTCAAGGCGTGTAGGCAGTTGGGGCGGGCTATCTGGAAACGCTGGAGCGGCTACCACCGAAGGTCACTGGTGGAGACCAAGATGAATTGCTTCAAGCGCCTGGGCGAGAAGGTCATGGCCAGGACGTTTGAGCGCCAGGTGACCGAGCTGCACATCCGAGCTTCAATCCTCAATCAATTTACCGATCTGGGTACGCCCCAGACGGTCGCTGCTGCGTAAATCTTTTTGGGATTGGGGATGCCTTGGCCTATGGCCGATTTATGCAACAAAGCCCCGGAGCGGCGCAACACCTAAAATTTGTGTAGTTGTAGTGACAGCTTTTGCTGGCGACCCCAGTGAAGCTGCAATGCCACTCCTCCTGATGGACTAAAAGCAAACAAGGAACCCTCATGCAAAAGACGAATCGTTTGGCACTGGCTGTGCTGGCTCGCCTGGGCAGCACCGCTGCTTTCGCTCAAAGCAGCGTGACCCTGTATGGTCGCGTGAACACCACCGTGGAACGCCAAGAAGTGGGCAACGTCAAGACGACTGGCCTGTTCAACAACTCCTCGCGTTTCGGCTTCAAGGGCACGGAAGACCTGGGTGGCGGCCTGAAGGCTGGCTTCCAGCTGGAAAGTGGTTTTGAATCTGACACCGGTGCCTCTTCCGGCGCTTTCTTCGGTCGCCAAAGCGAAGTGAACCTGTCCGGCGGCTTCGGTACTGTCCGTTTGGGCAATTTCATTGCTGAGTCCTACTACGCCACTACTGACTACGTCAGCATGCACAACCACGACACTGGCTCTTCGATTGACGCCCTGTACGCTGGCGTGATGCGTGATGTCAATAAGATTGGCTATCGCACTCCTACCTTCGGTGGTCTGACTATCGACGCAGCTGTGTCTTTGCACGAAGCTCCTACAGGTACCAGCGGCAAGAACGCTTTCGACTTGGCTGCTAACTACAACCTGGGCGCTCTGGCTCTGGGTGCTGGCTACTCCAAGCAAGGCGACGTGAACCAATGGGATGGACGCCCCCACCCTAAACGGCATCGAAAGTGCCACAGTGGAGATGTCAGTTTTTCCACCTCAACGAGCAGGAGCGTCCACCATGAAGATTACAACCATTGGCATCGATTTGGCCAAGAATGTGTTCCAGGTCCACGGCGTGGATGAGCACGGCAAAGCCGTGTTCAACAAGCCGCTCAAGCGCGAACAGATGGCTGCCTTCTTCGTGAACCTGCCGCCCTGCCTGATTGGCATGGAAGCCTGCGGCAGCGCCCACCACTGGGCGCGCAAGCTTCAGGGCATGGGCCACACCGTGCGCCTGATGGCACCCCAGTTCGTCAAGCCCTACGTCAAGACCAACAAGAACGATGCAGCCGATTCGGCTGCCATCTGCGAAGCCGTCACCCGCCCGAGCATGCGCTTCGTACCGATCAAGAACGTGGAGCAGCAAGGCGTGCTGGCCCTGCACCGGGTGCGCCAGGGCTTTGTCAAGGCCCGCACTGCACAGGCCAACCAGATCCGGGGCCTGCTGGCCGAGTTTGGGGTGATCGTTCCCCAAGGCATAGGCCACATTACCCAACGGGTGCCAATGCTCATTGAGGATGCAGCCAACGAGTTGCCCGGCGTGTTTAGACTGTTGATACAACGTCTGCTCGAGCACCTCAAGGAGCTTGACTGCCAGGTGCAGGAGCTGGAGGCACAAATCGTGGCCTGGCACCGCCAAAGCGACTTGAGTCGCAAACTCGGGCAGATCCCCGGCATTGGCCCCATCACGGCCTGCGCATTGGTGGCATCTCTGGGGGATGCAAAGAACTTCAAGGATGGCAGGCAGGTGGCAGCCTGGCTAGGGCTGGTGCCACGCCAACACTCCAGCGGGGGCAAACAAAACCTGCTGGGTATCAGCAAACGGGGCGACACGTATTTGCGCACCTTGCTGATTCACGGAGCGCGCTCGGTGATCTATCACGCCCAGAAAAAAGACCAGCACCAAGGCCAGGGCAGCGCGCAGTGTGGCTGGCTCAATGGTGTGCTGCAGCGGCGCAACAAGAACGTAGCGGCGGTGGCGCTGGCCAACAAGAATGCCCGCATCGTGTGGGCGTTGCTCGCGCATGACAGGAGCTACGAGCCGGGCTACGTACGAGAGTCGGTCTGAGCAACTAGCGCCGGCACGACAAGAACGAGGAGCGGGAGAAAACCAACCGATTGCTCAAGCAATCATGAAGTGATGGCAAGACAGGTCAGACCGTGGTGGATGAAATCCGATAAGAACGTGGCACTTGGAGTGCGTTGAACCGATAGGACCTCCACCAGCGATTCCCATCAGGGACCGTGGCTCGCGCCACAACAAGTCCGGATATACGGGTGCAATCTTTACCTTCTTGGCAGCAGTGAGTGAGGGCTTGGCTTATTCGGGGCGTCCATATACAGTTCGCAGCCCGCGCTCTGTACACCTTCGGTGCTTTCACCGTTGGCGGCTACGTGCAACGTGACGAAGGCGCTTTTGTTGCTAACGGCGGCAAGCGCAACACCTTCCGTCTGGCTGGTGCTTACAACCTGGGCGCTTCTGAGTTCCACGTGAACGTGGGCCGTGCAGGTGAGTACAAGAACATCAACGACAGTGATGCTACCCAGTACACTGTTGGCTACAACTACAACCTGAGCAAGCGCACCAAAGTGTACGGTTACTACACTCGTATCAACAATAGCAGCGAAGGCACTTATGGCCTGGGGCGTAGTCCGGTTGGTCGAGGCGTTGACTCTAACTCCCTCGCAGTTGGTATCCGCCACAATTTCTAATTGGGCTTCAATGCTGGCAGCTGAGGCTGCCGGTCTTGGTCTGATAACAGAGCCTTGCATCCTTTGGGATGTGAGGCTTTTTGCTTTGGTGCCTGGCAACGGATGTAGTAGGCAAGACGGAGCGCAGGAGGTGCTGTTTCGCTCCACTCCACCCACCTGCTGCACTGTTTACCGTGTTCTGCCGAGGTTCTCGGGGGGGGCGTGGATGTGCAGATTGAGCATACGTTTTGGTGAGTTTCGACAAGGCCATCTCCTACCGGAGCATCTACATCTGATTCAGCTGTCTCTGAAGGTGCCCGAGCTGTTAGGAACTGGAGGTGCCTGCAGACTTTTGCCAAAGGCTTTGGCGGTCGCGGCCACCCCCGCAGGGTGCCTGGTGTGCACGCCAAGTCATCGTCGGCAGGCAGGCTTCAGAAGGAATTAGAGAGATGAGGGGGCGTGCTTGGTGGGGATTGTGTGCTATTCCCCTGTAGCCCCCTGCGCGTTGGCAGAGGGCCTGGACGGACTGTTGCCGCCCTTGATGAACGAGTTTTGATGGAGCTACGGCGGCACAGCACTTGCTGCGCCGCCAGGTTGGGTCATCCGTTTAATCGGTCAGTGCCCCGAGGCACCGGCCGCACCCAGACCGGTTTCCGAACGCACTTGCTGCGCCGGGAAGGCTGCACGCTCACGTTGCGCGTTCGCGCTGCGGTCTAGCAAGGAGAAGATCCAGATGCCTGCAAAGCCGATGGCCATGGAGAACAGCGCTGGGGAGGTGTACGGGAACAGTGCGCTGCCTTTGGGGTTGCCCAGAACGGCTTCCCACACCGAGGGAGATACCACCGTGAGGCCCACCGACGACACCAGGCCCATGAAGCCGCCGATCACGGCGCCCTTGGTGGTGCAGTCCTTCCACAAAACGCTCATGAACAGCACCGGGAAGTTGGCAGAAGCCGCAATCGCAAAGGCCAGCGACACCATGAAGGCAATGTTCTGCTTCTCGAACACAATGCCCAACACCACGGCCACCACGCCCAGCGTCAATGTAGTGATGCGCGATACGCGCAGTTCTGCGGCGCTGTCAGCCTTGCCCTTCTTGAACACGGTGGCGTACAGGTCGTGCGACACGGCCGATGCGCCCGACAGCGTCAGGCCTGCCACCACCGCCAGAATGGTGGCGAAAGCCACGGCCGAGATAAAACCGTAGAACACGTCGCCACCCACGGACTTGGCCACCAGCACGGCAGCCATATTGGCTGTGCCTGCACCGCCCTTGATGACACCCGTCACGGTGTCAGAGAACTCGGGGTTTGTGAGCACCAGGGTGATGGCGCCGAAACCGATGATGAAGATCAGCACGTAGAAGTAGCCGATCCAGGTGGTGGCCCAGAACACGCTCTTGCGGGCTTCCTTCGCGTCGGGCACGGTGAAGAAGCGCATCAGGATGTGGGGCAGGCCGGCGGTACCGAACATCAAGGCCATGCCGAAGCTGATGGCGGAGATGGGGTCTTTGATGAAGCCACCGGGGCCCATGATGGCCAAGCCGATCTTGGCGGCTTCTTCAGCGGGCTTGCCAGAGTTGGCAGCAATGGATGTCTTCACAGCCACGCCTTTGGCAAACAATGCTTCGGGGCTGAAGCCGAACTGCGCCATCACCATGAAGGCCATGAAGGTCACGCCCGCCAGCAGCAGGCAGGCTTTGATGATTTGCACCCAGGTGGTGGCGGTCATGCCGCCGAAAAGCACATACACCATCATCAAGCCGCCCACCAGTACCACGGCGATCCAGTAGTCCAGGCCGAACAGCAGTTTGATGAGTTGGCCCGCGCCCACCATCTGGGCGATCAGGTAGAACGCCACCACCACCAGCGTGCCACTGGCGGCAAAGGCGCGGATGGGCGTTTGCTGAAAGCGATAGCCTGCCACGTCGGCAAACGTGAACTTGCCCAGGTTGCGCAGCCGCTCGGCCATCAAAAAGGTGATGACAGGCCAGCCCACCAGGAAGCCGATGGAGTAGATGAGGCCGTCATAGCCGCTGGCCATCACGGCGGCGGAAATGCCCAGGAAGGATGCGGCAGACATGTAGTCGCCTGCAATCGCCAGACCATTTTGAAAACCGGTGATACCACCACCGCCGGTATAGAAGTCAGCGGCAGACCGCGTTTTGGCGGCGGCCCATTTGGTGATCCACAGCGTGCCGGCCACGAACAGGCCAAACATGACAATTGCAGTCCAGTTGGTGGATTGCTTGGCGGCTTCGCCCACGTCGCCGCCCGCAGCGTGCGCCAGCGTACCCAGGCTCAGGGCGGCCAGAACGGCCGCTATAGAAGTGATGTTGCGCGTTTTCATCGGGCGGCGTCCTTGAGAATGGCTTGGGTCAGTGCGTCATAGCGTCCATTGGCGCGGCGCACATAGATGCCTGTGATGACGATCGTGAACACGATGACGCCGAACCCCAGTGGCACGCCCAGGGTGGTCACGCCGTTGCCGATGGGCTGCGCCAGAAACGGCTTATTGAACGCGATCAGCGCGATGTACCCGTAGTAGACGAAGAGCATCAACACGGTGAGCAGCCAGCCAAAACGGTTGCGCTCACGCTTGAGTTCCAGGTACTTTGGGTGGCTTTGAATTCTTTCTGCCACGGGGTCGGTCATGGTTATCTCCAGAGGTTTCAGGATCGTCTGCAGAGCCGTTTGGAAGCCTCTGCATGTTGGAGAGGATTCTGAAAACGGGGACTGACCAGCCACTTACGCACGCATTGGGTTTGACTAGGGGTTTGTCCTTGGCAGGGTTGTCCCGGAGATGTGGAGTCAGGACTTACCCGAATCCTCAGCGTCGCCCATAGTGGTCTGGGACGACATTTGTTGGCACCGTGTGGCGTGTTTCTCGCATCAAGAAAAAAGAGATCAGGGTTGGCACTGATCGGATCGAGGGGTGTCGTCTGTTACTCGCAGCTGCGCTTTCAACGGCGGCGTGACTTTGTCAGTTTTGGGTCAGATGAGACTCTGATATTGCGGCCCACGGAGCGGTGAGGGCATTTCGGTGTAACGCCTTTTTCGCATCCGAAAACACCTACACAGGAGACACACACCATGGCAACAACCCATCCCGCACCGCGGCCGATGTCGCCCGAAGAGAGGAAGGTCATCTTCGCTTCGTCCCTCGGCACCGTTTTCGAGTGGTACGACTTTTATCTATACGGTTCGCTGGCAGCCATCATTGCCAAGCAGTTCTTCAGCGGCCTGGACGCGGGCTCTGCCTTCATCTTTGCGCTGCTGGCTTTTGCCGCAGGCTTCATTGTTCGTCCGTTCGGCGCCATCTTCTTCGGCCGCCTGGGCGACATGATCGGCCGCAAGTACACGTTCCTGGTCACCATCCTGATCATGGGCCTGTCCACGTTCATCGTGGGCATCCTGCCGACGTATGCTTCGATCGGCGTGGCGGCCCCCATCATCCTGATCGTGCTGCGCCTGCTGCAAGGCCTGGCACTGGGCGGTGAATACGGCGGTGCTGCCACCTATGTGGCCGAGCACGCCCCCCACGGCAGGCGCGGTGCCTACACGGCATGGATTCAGACTACCGCCACGCTGGGCCTGTTCCTGTCGCTGATGGTGATTTTGGGCACACGCACCATCACTGGCGAAGAAGCGTTCGCCGACTGGGGCTGGCGCGTTCCGTTCATCGTGTCCATCGCACTGCTGGCCATTTCGGTGTGGATCCGCCTGGCCATGAACGAATCGCCTGCCTTCCAGAAAATGAAGGCCGAGGGCAAGACCTCCAAGGCTCCGCTGAAGGAATCCTTCGGTGAGTGGAAGAACCTCAAGATCGTGATCCTGGCACTGGTGGGTCTGACCG
This sequence comes from Acidovorax temperans, assembly GCF_006716905.1. Taxonomy (GTDB): domain Bacteria; phylum Pseudomonadota; class Gammaproteobacteria; order Burkholderiales; family Burkholderiaceae_C; genus Acidovorax; species Acidovorax temperans. The sequence continues at coordinate 815,592 of NZ_VFPV01000002.1, forward strand.
CCGGTCAGGCCGTGGTGTGGTACACGGGCCAGTTCTATGCCCTGTTCTTCCTGACGCAAGCGCTGAAGGTCGATGGCGCCACCGCCAACATCCTTGTGGCCGTTTCGCTGCTGATCGGCACGCCGTTCTTCATCGTGTTCGGTGCCCTGTCCGACAAGATCGGCCGCAAGCCCATCATCCTGGCAGGCTGCCTGCTGGCGGCCCTCACGTACTTCCCCGTGTTCGGTGCACTGACCAAGGCGGCCAACCCCGCCCTGGCGGAAGCCCAGGCCAAGAACAAGGTGGTGGTGGTGGCCGACCCCAACGAGTGCTCGTTCCAGTTCAACCCCACCGGCACCGTCAAGTTCACCAGCTCGTGCGACATCGCCAAGCAGGTGCTGGCCGGCGCTTCGGTGAGCTATGAGAACTCGCCCGGCGCCGCAGGCACCCCCGCCGTGATCAAGATCGGTGAAACCGCCATCACCGGCTACAGCAGCAAGGGCCTGCCCGCTGACGAAGCCAAGAAGAAGGACGCCGAGTTCAAGAAGGCCGTGGCCGATGCGCTCAAGGCCGCCGGCTACCCCACGAAGGCCGACCCGGCCCGCATCGACAAGGTCATGGTTACGGCCATCCTGGTGTACCTGGTGCTGCTGGTGACCATGGTGTACGGCCCCATCGCCGCCATGCTGGTCGAAATGTTCCCCACCCGCATCCGTTACACGTCCATGTCCCTGCCGTACCACATCGGTAACGGCTGGTTCGGCGGCCTGCTGCCTACCACGGCGTTTGCCATCGTGGCCCAGACCGGCAACATGTACAACGGCCTGTGGTACCCCATCATCATTGCCGGTGCCACGGTGGTGATCGGTGGCCTGTTCATCAAGGAAACCAAGGACGTGGACATCTACGCCAACGACTGATCGTTACTGAGCGGTGTACAGGGCCTGCCCGGGAACGGGCGGGTCCTGTGTTCCATCAAGGGGCTTGTGTCGTGCACCAGTACAACCCACAACCCTGCGCCTCAGGCAGGCCCTTTGATTGAACAAACCCAACCCAGAAGGAATTGCTATGTGGAAAATTATTGTTGGCTTCGTCTTGTTTGCCGCCGTGTCGATGTACGTGATCATCATGGCGGGCGACAAGGCTGATATGGGCGGTGAAAAGCACGGCGCAGACGCTGTGCATGCTCCTGAACCTGCTGCATCCGCCGCGCCTGCAGCCCCAGCCGCGCCTGCCAGCGCTCAGTGACATTCTGGGCCGCGTAGTCTGCTGCGCAGCATTCGCCAAGTAAAAAGGCCCGCTCTTTCATCAGAGCGGGCCTTTTTTTATGGGGGCTTGCTGCTTTAGCGTCGGAACTTGCCGTCGGTGCCAATGATGGAGAGGTCCGCAAAGTCCAGCCCGGTGTGGTCTTCGGGGCTGTAGGAAACCTCCAGGCCGCCCAGGTCAAACTTGCGCAAACCTTCAAGCGCCGCCTGGATTTTTTCGCGGGATGGCTTGGGCCCTGCGCGTTTGAGTCCTTCCACCAGCACCTTGGCAGCGGCAAAGCCTTCCAGCATGGCGGGGCTGATATCGCCCAGGCCTTGGGCACGCGCCAGGTCCTGGGCTTCCTTCACCATGGGGTACGTTACTGCGCGTTCATTGGGGTAGACCTGGGTCACGATGACGCCGCGTGCGTTGGCGCCCATGCTCTTGATGAAGCCGGTAGAGGCATTGTTCGACAAGGTCACGATCTGCGCGGCGGAGCCTGCCCCGCGAATGGCGTTGCTGGCCTCCACCACGGACGAGCCCGAGGCAATGATCAGCACCGCCTGCGCGTCTGCCTTGGTCAGCTTGGCGGCAATGGGCGCAAAGTCGGGCTTGGCGCGGTCAAACTTTTCTTGCAGCACCGGCGTGAGTTTGGCGGCCACCAGTCCCTTTTGTGCGCCCGCCAGGCCATCGGCACCGAAGCTGTCATCGGCATAGACCACGCCAATGCGTGTGATGCCCATGGATGCCAGGTGGGTCATGGCCTTTTCGGCTTCACGCTGGTAGGTGGCGCGCACGTTGAACACATGCTTGCGCACTGGCTGGTGCAGCACCATGGCCCCGGTGGATGGGCCCACCAGCGGCACGCCATGCTTGTCCAGCAGCGGGATGATGGCTTCGGTGTGGGGGGTGCCCCGGTTCAGGAACAGCGCCAGCACGTTGTTTTCTTCGATCAGCTTGCGCGCGTTTTCGGCAGCGAGCTTGGGGTCGAACTTGTCGTCCAGCGCGATGAGCTCGATCTTCTGGCCGTTGACGCCGCCCTTGGCGTTGACCATGTCAATGTAGAGCTTCGCCCCATCAGAGGCTTCTTTCACCCCTGCAGCCACCTGCCCGGTGAAACCTGCGGTCTGCCCCACCAGCAATTGGGCCTGGGCGGCCCCCAGCGTGGCGCAGAGGGCTGCGGCGATCCAGCATTTCTTCAAGGCGTGCATGGCTTGTCTCTCCTGGTGAATTTTTGTTGTCGCTGCTGTAGCGGAGTCCTGTTTCTCCTCCGTAACTCCCCAGGGCCGCACGTTATTCAGGGCGGATTGGGCAGGGATGCCGTCTTGGTGTTGGGCTGCGCACTGACGCGGGCCGAGCTAACACCGCAGTACCGTCAAGGGTTGCAACCTGCTGCCACTGCGTTGTCAGCAGGCGCTGCCTAGAATGTTCGGCCTTATTCCTGAAAGACTGCCTCCATGACCCAGGGAACCATTCGCATCCGTGGCGCACGCCAGCACAACCTTCGCAACCTGGACCTGGACATCCGCACCGGCGAGCTGACGGTGGTGACGGGCCCCAGCGGCTCGGGCAAATCCAGTCTGGTGTTTGACACGCTGTACGCCGAGGGGCAGCGCCGCTACGTGGAAACCTTCAGCGCCTACGCGCGCCAGTTTCTGGACCGCATGGACAAGCCCGCGGTGGACCGCGTGGAGGGCGTTCCACCCGCCATCGCCATCGACCAGACCAACCCCGTGCGCTCCAGCCGTTCCACCGTGGGCACGATGACGGAGCTGAACGACCACCTCAAGCTGCTGTTTGCGCGCGCGGGCCAGCTGTTTGACAAGCAGACTGCGCAACCCGTGCGGCACGATTCGCCAGAGACCATTTACGCCGAGCTGCAGCAGCGCTCCGCCGCAGCGGGTGACCCACGCATTGTGTTGACCTTCCCGGTCGAGTTGCCTGCCAACACCAGCGCCGAACAGGTCGAGCAATGGCTGTCGGCCAGTGGTTTCACCAAGGTGCAGGCTGAGCGCGAAGTAGCCACACCTACCGGCCCGCGCAAGCTGCTGGATGTGGTGGCAGACCGCTTCAGGCTGGGCAATGCCGAGAAGGCGCGTGTGATCGAGGCGATTGAAGTGGCGCTCAAGCGCGGCAGCGGGCGGCTAAATGTGTACCGGTTGGTGGATGAAGGCGAGCCCGAACTCTGGCGCTTCTCCACCGGCCTGCATTGCCCCGACAGCGACCTGCGCTACAGCGAACCCATCCCCTCCGCCTTCTCGTTCAACTCCGCCGTGGGCGCGTGCGACACCTGCCGGGGCTTTGGCCGGGTGATCGGGGTGGACTGGGGCCTGGTCATCCCCAACGACAAGCTCACGCTACGCTCGGGCGCGATCAAGCCCATCCAGACGCCCGCCTGGCAAGAGGCGCAAGACGACCTCATGCGCCATGCTGAGGCCGCAGGCATTCCGCGTGACACGCCCTGGTACCAGCTCACGGCCGAGCAGAAGAAGTGGGTGATTGAAGGATCGCCGAACTGGAACGGCAAATGGAACCAGCAGTGGTACGGCATCCAGCGCTTTTTTGATTACCTGGAGAGCAAGGCCTACAAGATGCACATCCGTGTGCTGCTGTCCAAGTACCGCAGCTACACGCCGTGCCCGGTGTGCGCCGGTGCGCGGCTCAAGACGGAAAGCCTGCTCTGGCGCATCGGCCGCAAGGAAGACGCCGATGCGGTGATGGACCCGCCGCAGCGCCGGGCCGCCCCAAGCAATGGCAGCCCCCTTGGGGGGCAGCGAGGACACGAAAGTGCCGAGCGTGGGGGCGCAGAGTTCCAACGCTTCATGCCCCAAGGTGTGCAGTGGTCGCGTGCGCAGCTCGAAGCCTTGCCCGGCCTGTGCCTGCACGACCTGATGCTGCTGCCCATCGACCGCCTGCGCCAGTTCTTTGCGCGCATGCAGTTGCCGGTGGGCGACGATGCCAAGGGCGGCGACGCCCAGGCGCTGAAACTGCTGCACGAAGAAATTACCACACGCCTCAAGTACCTGTGTGATGTGGGCATTGGCTACCTCACGCTCGACCGGCAAAGCCGTACATTGAGCGGCGGGGAGGTGCAGCGTATCAACCTCACCACCGCCCTGGGCACCAGCCTGGTCAACACCTTGTTTGTACTGGACGAGCCCAGCATTGGCCTACACCCGCGCGACATGCACCGCATCACTGAGGCCATGCTGCGCCTGCGCGATGCGGGCAACACCCTGGTGGTGGTGGAGCACGACCCCGCCGTGATGCTGGCGGCCGACCGCATGATCGACATGGGCCCCGGCCCCGGCCGCAAGGGCGGCAGCATTGTGTTTGACGGCACCACGGCCGATTTGCGCCAGGCGGACACCCTCACCGGCAACTACCTGGGCGGGCGCAAGCAGGTGGGCTTTGGCTTCAAGCGCATGGTCACCGATTCGACCCCTCGTCTCATCCTGGAAGGCGCGCGGGAGCACAACCTGAAGGATGTGTCGGTCGAATTTCCGCTGCAGCGGCTGGTGACGGTGACGGGCGTGAGCGGCTCGGGCAAGTCCAGCCTGATCCAGGACGTGCTCGCCCCCGCGCTGATGCGCCACTTTGGCAAGGCCACCGAAGCCCCCGGCGCACACGACCGCCTGCTGGGCGGGGACCACCTGGCCGATGTGGTGTTTGTGGATCAGTCGCCCATCGGCAAGACGGCGCGCTCCAACCCCGTGAGCTACGTGGGCGCGTGGGACAGCATTCGCGAGCTGTTTGCCACCGCACCGCTGTCCAAACAGCGCAGCTACACGGCGGCCAAGTTCAGTTTCAACAGCGGTGACGGGCGCTGCCCCACCTGCGGGGGCTCGGGCTTTGAGCATGTGGAAATGCAGTTCCTGAGTGACGTGTACCTGCGCTGCCCCGATTGCGATGGCAAGCGCTACCGCCCCGAGATTCTGGAAATCACCATCGAACGTGGCGGCAAAACACTGAACGTGGCCGATGTGCTTGAACTCACCGTGGCCGAGGCCGTGGCCCTGTTCGCAGGCGACAAGGACGTGGTGCGTGCCCTGCAGCCCATTGTGGATGTGGGCCTCGACTACGTGGCGCTGGGCCAGCCCGTGCCCACCCTCAGCGGTGGCGAGGCGCAGCGCCTCAAGCTGGCGGGCTTTCTTGCCGAGGCGGCCAAGACCGCTGCCAAGTCGCGCCAGAACGTGGCCCGCAAAGGCACGCTGTTCTTGTTTGACGAGCCCACCACCGGCCTGCACTTCGACGACATTGCCAAGCTCATGCGCGCGCTGCGCAAGCTGCTGGAGGCCGGGCACTCGCTCATCGTCATCGAGCACAACCTCGACGTGATCCGCGCCAGCGACTGGCTCATCGACCTGGGCCCGGAAGGCGGGGAGGGCGGTGGTTTGGTCGTGGCCGAAGGCACGCCCGAAGACGTGCGCGAGCACGCCACATCGCACACCGGCCAGGCGCTGCGCGACTATGAGCTGGCGCTGGGCGTGGGCGGCCATTCGGTGCACGAAAAAGCCGCAGCGCTACGAAAAAAGGAGCTGCTTGCGCTTGCTGGTAAAGCGCCAGAGGTCAATCAGGCTAAAAACGCCATTGAAATCGTCAACGCCAAGGAGCACAACCTCAAGAACCTGAGTGTGGACATTCCGCGTGGCAAGTTCAACGTGGTGACGGGCGTGAGCGGCTCGGGCAAGTCCACGCTGGCGTTCGACATCCTGTTCAACGAAGGTCAGCGCCGCTACCTTGAAAGCCTCAACGCCTACGCCCGCAGCATCGTGCAGCCCGCAGGCAGGCCCGAGGTGGATGCGGTGTACGGCATTCCGCCCACCGTGGCGATTGAGCAGCGCCTGTCGCGCGGCGGGCGCAAGTCCACCGTGGGCACCACCACCGAGGTGTGGCACTTTCTGCGCCTGCTGTACGTCAAGCTCGGCACGCAGCACTGTGTGCACGACGGCGCTGCCGTGCAGCCGCAAACGCCCGAGAGTATTGCTGCGCAGTTGCTCACGCAGTTCCGCGGCCAGCACATCGGCCTGCTGGCCCCGCTGGTGGTTAATCGCAAGGGCGTTTACACCGAGCTGGCCGACTGGGCGCGCCCACGCGGCTACACGCACCTGCGGGTGGATGGCAACTTCCTGCCCACCACCAACTTCCCGCGCATCGACCGCTTCAAGGAACACACCATCGAGCTGCCCGTGGCCAGCCTCGATGTCTCGCCCGAGAACGAGGCCGCCCTGCGCACCGCGCTGGCCGATGCGCTGACCCACGGCAAGGGCGTGGTGCATGTCCTCTCCAGCATCGGCACCCTGGCCGCCGCCATGGAAAGCGGCGCGCCCACCGCGGGCATCGGGCATTTGCAGGTGTATTCCACCAAGCGTGCCTGCCCCGTGTGCGCCACCAGCTATGCCGAGCTGGACCCGCGTCTGTTCAGCTACAACAGCAAGCACGGCTGGTGCCCCGACTGCGTGGGCACGGGCGTCAAGCTCACCAAAGAGCAGCGCAAGGTGTTTGACGACTCGGTCCTGGCCGACAAAGAAAAAGGCCGCGAGCAGACCTTTGCCGAGCCCGAGGTGGAAGACCTGGACGGCACTACCGTCTGCCCCACCTGCCAGGGCACGCGCCTGAACGCCACGGCCCGCGCCGTGAAGTTTGCCGGTGTGGGCATAGCCGACATTGCCGCTCTCTCCGTCAGCGATGTGCGCCGCTGGGTGGAGGGCCTGCGGGCCGCGGGTGGCATGACGCAACGCGAGGCCGACATCGCCCGCGACCTGGTGCCCGAGATTCAGAGTCGCCTGGAGTTTCTGGAAGAAGTGGGCCTGGGCTACCTCACGCTGGACCGGGGCGCGCCCACATTGAGCGGTGGCGAGGCCCAGCGCATTCGCCTGGCGGCGCAGCTGGGCAGCAACCTGCAGGGTGTGTGCTACGTGCTCGACGAACCCACCATCGGCCTGCACGCACGCGACAACCAGATTTTGCTCAACGCCCTGCACAAGCTGGGTGACAAGGGCAACACGCTGGTGGTGGTGGAGCACGATGAAGACACCATCCGCCGTGCCGACCACATCATCGACATTGGCCCCAGCGCCGGCAAACGTGGTGGCCGCCTGGTGGCGCAGGGCAGCGTGGCCGATGTGCAGGCCGCAGAAGACTCGCAAACCGGCCGCTACCTGCTGCACGCCATGCGCCACCCGCTCCAGGCACGCCGGGCGGTAGCTGCTATGGATTTAGTAGCTACCAGCGCTCATCCACAAAGCGCTACAGGCCCAAAAGATGCAGAACAGGGTACCGACAAGCCCCTGCACTGGCTGCGCCTGCACGGCGCGCACCTGCACAACCTGCAGCAGGTGGATGTGGCCGTGCCGCTGAACCGGCTGGTGGCCGTGACGGGCGTGAGCGGTTCCGGCAAATCCACCCTGGCGCGCGATGTGCTGCTGACCAATGTGCAGGCCTGGGTGCAGCAGCGCAGTACCAAGGCCGGGCGCGACGCCATGGACGCTGGCAAGGCCCCGGCCCTCGTGGGCAGCACCGGGCTGGCAGGCTTTGAAACCATTGACCGCGTGCTGGAGGTGGACCAGACCCCCATCGGCAAAACCCCGCGCAGTTGCCCCGCCACCTACATCGGTTTCTGGGACACCATCCGCAAGCTGTTTGCCGAGACGCTGGAGGCCAAGGCACGCGGCTACGCTGCCGGGCGCTTCAGCTTCAACACCGGCGAAGGCCGCTGCCCCAGCTGCGAAGGCGCGGGCGTGCGCACCATCGAGATGAGCTTCTTGCCCGATGTGAAGGTGCCCTGCGAAACCTGCCACGGTGCCCGCTTCAACCCCGAAACCCTGGCCGTCACCTGGCGCGGCAAGAGCATTGGCGATGTGCTGCAGATGGAGGTGGACGAGGCGGTGGAGTTCTTCGCCAGCATGCCCAGCATCGCGCACCCGCTGCAACTGCTCAAAGACGTGGGCCTGGGTTACCTCACCCTGGGCCAGCCCTCGCCCACGCTTAGTGGCGGCGAGGCGCAGCGCATCAAGCTGGTGACCGAGCTGACCAAAGTGCGCGACGAGGTGGGCCGCCGCGGCCAGAAGGCCCCGCACACCCTGTACGTGCTCGACGAGCCCACCGTGGGCCTGCACATGGCCGACGTGCACAAGCTCATCCGCGTGCTGCACCGCCTGGTCGATGGCGGGCACAGCGTGGTCGTCATCGAGCACGACCTGGACGTGATCGCCGAGGCCGACTGGATCATCGACCTGGGCCCCGAAGGCGGCAAGGACGGCGGCCGCATCGTGGCCACCGGCACGCCAGAGGATTTGGTGCGCCTGGGCACGCACACGGGCAAGGCGCTGGGGCCGGTGCTGGCGCGCTGAACAGGCGCTGAACATGCGCTGGGCACGCGCTGGCCGGAGAGGGCGGCCGTGCCCCCAGCGCGTGCGGTGCCGTCCTACGGCGGGTGCTGCCGTTGTCGGACGTGGGCGGTGCAGTGGCATTTTTACGATGACCCCACTGCCAACCAACCCCGGCCGCCAGATGGCCCCACTGAGATGAACTCCTCCTTCAAAACCTGCCTGGCCCTCGCTGCATCCTCCGTTCTGCTGGTGGCTTGCGGTGGCGGCAATGACGATGACCCCACCCCCAGCAACGAGCCAGGCGTGCTCACCGTGACCAGTTCCACCGTGGACGGTCTCAACGGCATTTACGGCAATGGCTCCTTGAACATCACCGATGTGGACAAGAAGAACCCCGTGGGTTCATCGCCCGAGGTGTGCACGTTCAAGTTCGACGGTGCCAACAAGGTTGGCTCTGATGCCACCGCGTTCGGCGATATCCGCTACCAGGTCAACGGCACCGTCACCTACCAGGTGTTCATGACATTTGCCGGCAAGGAATACGCCAGCGGCGAGGCGGTGGACTCCGCGGTGGAGCGCGAAAGCGACCGCGTGCGCTTTACCAGCAAGACCCTGACGGCCAGCGACGGCTCCGGCGCCACGCTCAAGGTGAGCGGTATCGTGCCCATGCGCACGGGCCGCCCTAGCGGCTGCTGATCGGGCTTTGGCCCGACGGTGCCCACAGCGCTGCAGCGCGGGGTAGGGCACCTTCCTTGTCTCTCTTGTCTCTTGTCCCCCTCGGGCCGGTTCTTCTCTCTTCCCTTCTGACCGGCCTCTTCGCCCCAGCTATTTCCGCAATAGCTGGGGTCTTTTTTTGGCGTTGGCGGCTTTTGCTGCACCCTTGCGCGGGGCATGATCTGGGGCTGCTGCAGTGTCGCCAGACGCTGCTCTGATTGCCTCGCCTTCCATGCCCATCGTCTCTTTCACGCCAGCCCTTTTGGGCGTTGCCTTGGCATGACCCAGCCTTCTGCGCCCGTCGTGTGGCTGCAGCCTGCGGCACCGCCCAAGCCAGCCGAGGGCGAATCGTGCAATGGCTGCGGCCTGTGTTGCCTGGCAGAGCCCTGCCCGCTGGGGGTGCTGGTATCGCGCCGACGCCGTGGTGCTTGCGTGGCCTTGCGCTGGAGTGACCGCGACCAGCGCTATTGGTGCGGCATGGTGGCCGAGCCTGCAAGCGTCACCGGCTGGCGCCATCCGTGGGTGGTGCGCGGCCTGTCGCTGCTGGCGCGGCGCTGGATCGCTTCGGGCGTGGGGTGCGATGCCGACTTGCAGGCGCAGGCCGCGCCACCTGATGCATGATTTTTGCTATTAAAAATATAGCTGCTTGCGCTTGTGTATCAAGCGCTAGGTGCCAATTTGAATGAGATTCGTGCTTGTGGCGCTGGCTTCACGCGATGCCGGCGCCATGCTGGGACGGGGTGCCAGGTGGATGCCCGCGAGCATGCAGCGCACCGACCCGCCTGCCAGTTCAATGGTGGGCACCGCCAGCGGGAGCAAGGTGGTGTGCTGCTCTAGCGCCCGGCGCTGTGCGGGCGTGAGGCACGCAGCCGCGCGGGCCGACAGGGCCAGCACGGGCCCACTGCGGCTTTGCAGTTCCAGTGCGTTGGCCGCAAAGTTGGTGATCTGCTCTGGGCCCAACTCGATCAGGTTGCGGCCGCTTTCCCACAGGCGCTCTTGCACCTCGCGCCGGCGCTGCGGGTCGCTGACCATGTGAAACCCGCCCATCGCAAACTCGGTGCCGATGCACAGCATCACGTTGGTGTGGTAGCAGGGCTGGCCCGTTGCGTCGGCCGTGGCAAACACCATGGGCTCGTACTGAAAGTGGGTGCAAAAGCGCTCCAGCGCCACCGGGTTGGCGCGGTGCGACTGGGCTGTGTAGGCCACGCGGCCCACATGGTCCAGCACCATGGCGCCGGTGCCTTCGAGGAACACGTTGTCGGCTTCCAGGCCGGAGTAGTCCACCACCTCTTGCACCCGGTACTGTGCCTTGAGCAGCTCGATGATGTCGCTGCGCCGCTCGCGGCGGCGGCTGGGCGCGTACATGGGGTACAGCGCCACATGGCCGCCCGCGTGGGTGGAAAACCAGTTGTTCGGAAACACCGAATCCGGCGTGGCTGGCTGGCCCATGCTGCCGTGCGGGTCTTCGTCGTCAAACAGGTGCACGCGCACCCCGGCCTGGCGGAGCTGCGCTGCGGCCTCGGTCACTTCGGCGTGGGCACGGCGTGCCAGTTCGCTGGCGGGTGCGCCGCTGCAGCCTTGGTAAGCGTTGTCGGCAGCGGTCTCCGGGTTGGGGTGAAAGTGGTGGGGGCGCACCATCACCACGGCGGCAGGTGCCTGCATGGAGGCGCGCGCTGGTCCTTGGCGCGGGGGCGCAGAGGAGATGGCTTGGGGTGTGGCGCTGGGCGTGGCGCAGGGTGAAGCGTGGGTCATGGCATGTCCACCGGCCATCAAGCCACACGGCGCAGGGCCACGCGTTGGCGGTCACCGCGGGTGCGGCCGAAGAGGTCTTTGGGGTCGCCATCGGTGGGCACGAGTTCGACCTCTATGCCCAGGTTTTCTGCCGTGGCCCGTTGATGGATGTAGCGCAATGCAGCGTAGTCTTCGAGCGCGAAGCCCACCGAGTCAAACACGGTCACGTCGCTGGCCGACTGGCGCCCGGCGGCCTGGCCTGCCAGCACGCGCCACAGCTCGGTGACGGGGTGGTGGGCGGGCAGCTGCTGTATGTCGCCCTCGATGCGGGTTTGCGGCTCGTATTCGACAAAAATCTTTGCGGCGCGCAGCACATCGGGATGCAGCTCGGTCTTGCCAGGGCAGTCGCCGCCCACCGCGTTCAGGTGCATGCCGGGCTCGATCATGTCGGGCGTCACGATGGTGGCGTTGGCCTTGTCGGCGGTGATGGTCGTGACGATGTCGGCACCGCGCGCCGCCTCGGCTGCAGACGATGTGGGCACCACGCGCAAGCCGGGCACGGCTGCCAGGTTGCGCTGCAGTTTCGCTGTGGCGGCAGGGTCAATGTCAAACACCCGCAACTCGTTCACCCCCAGAAGGGCGTGGAACGCTATGGCCTGGAACTCACTTTGCGCGCCGTTGCCAATGAGCGCCATGCAGCGTGCATCGGGCCGTGCCAGGGCCCGTGCGGCCATGGCCGATGTGGCCGCAGTGCGCAGCGCGGTGGTCAGCGTCAGCTCGGACACCAGCAGCGGGTAGCCGGTAGCCACTTCGGACAGCACACCAAACGCCATCACCGTGGGCAGCCCGCTGATGGGGTTGCCGGGGTGCCCGTTGACGTACTTGAAGCTGTAGTACGCGTTGTCGGCCACGGGCATGAGCTCGATCACGCCGCCCGCGCTGTGGCTGGCCACGCGGGCCGTCTTGTCAAAGTCTTGCCAGCGCAGGTAGTCGCTGTGCAGGTGCTCGGCCAGCTCGGTCATGAAGCGGGCAGGGGTGATGTGGTGAACGAGCTGGGCCAGCGTGGGAAGGTCGATCAGGCGGGTCATGAAAGTCTCCGGTGTAAAGCGGCTCACAAAACTGCCTTGCGCACGGTGAGCATCGGGCTGCGATGGCCTGCGGCACCAAGGCGGTCGAGGAGAAGTTTTTGGGGTCGCTCTGTGAATCAAAAAAGCAATGTCGCGGTGCAACGGAAGAAATTCTCCCGAGGGCATGCGCCAGCGAACAGCCCGCAAGCTGCTCAAATAGTGCTGTAAATTGGCGTTTTGTATTGCAGGTATGACCAAATGTTCAAAATGGACGACACGGACCGGGAGATCCTGAGCATCCTGCGTGCCGATGCGCGCACGCCCGTGGCCGTGCTGGCGCAAAAGCTGCGCATAGCCCGTGGCACGGTGCAAAACCGCCTGCGCAAGCTCGAAGACAGCGGTGTGATTACCGGCTACACCGTGCGCCTGCGCCCCGAGTCAGAGCCGCAGCGCATCCGCGCCTGGATGAGCATCGCCGTGGAGGGCAACGCAGCCCCCGAAGTCATTCGCGCGCTGCGCGGCGAGCCCGCAGTGGGCACTTTGCACACCACCAATGGGCGCTGGGACATCGTGGCCGAGGTGCGCGCTGAAAGCCTGGAGGCGTTTGACGCGGCGCTCGGCCGCATTCGCCTGACCACCGGCATCGCCAACACGGAGACCAGCATCCTGCTGTCCACCTACAAGGCGTAAGGCTCATCGATGTGCGGGCGTGGCAGGGCGCGCCTCCTGAGCTTAGCAGGCCGTTGAAAAATCCTTCGCCGCCGCCCGTGTGGGCCGCTACGATCTGAAGCCATCGGCGAACAACCCAGACGAGGACGATGAGAGGCAACCAAGACTTCCAGGGGGCGATGTTCAGCTACATCAGCCTTGAAGAGCGCGTGCCGCAGACACACCCGCTGCGCAAACTGCGCGCCGTGGTCGATGCGCTGCTGGCGACGATGCACAGCGAGTTCGAAGCGGTGTATGCCCGCCGCGGGCGCCCCTCGGTGCCGCCCGAGATGCTGCTCAAGGCCTTGCTGCTGCAGATCCTGTTCTCCATCCGCAGCGAGCGCCAACTGGTCGAGGCGGTCAACTACAACCTGCTGTACCGCTGGTTCGTGGGCCTGAACATCGAAGACAAGGTCTGGGACCACTCCACCTTCAGCGCCAACCGCGAACGCTTGTTCAACGAAGACCTCGCCCGTGCCTTCTTCGAGCGCGTCAAGCTCAGCGCCCAGTGGGGGCGGCTTGCCAGCGACGAGCACTTCAGCGTGGACGGCACGCTCATCGAAGCCTGGGCCTCGCACAAGAGCTTCAAGCGCAAAGACGATGACAGCGACACGCCGCCCGGACGCAATCCCGAGGTGGACTTCAAAGGACAGGAGCGCTGCAACGACACCCACCAAAGCACCACGGACGCTGATGCACGGTTGTTCAAGAAGAGCGCGGGTGACAAGTCCCGCCTGTGCCACATGGGGCACATCCTCATGGAAAACCGCAACGGGCTGATCGTGGATGTTGAGATCACCCACGCCAGTGGCACCGCCGAGCGCGAAGCGGCGCTGGCCATGCTGGGGCGCCGGGGCAACAGGAACAAGCGGGCCACGGTCGGGGCCGACAAGGGCTACGACAGCAAGGCCTTCATCAAGGGCTGCCGCCGGCTTTTGGTCACGCCACACGTGGCGGCCAAGGACAAGCACTCGGCGGTCGACGCCAGAGTCACGCGGCACGAGAGCTACAAGACCAGCCTGAAGGTGCGCAAGCGCATCGAGGAGGCCTTTGGCTGGATCAAGACCGTGGGTGGTCTGGCCAAGACCAAGCTGATCGGTCAGGCCAAGCTCGCGGGCCAGGCGCTGCTGTGCTTTGCCACCTACAACCTGGTGCGCATGGGCAGTCTGGGTGGCTGGTGGGACGCGCATCATGCGTGAGCCATGGGATACGTGCGCCCGAAACGGGCAAAACGGCCTGCAAACAGGCCGAAATGGCCCTCGAATTTGATTCGTGGGCGCGTCTGGGCGACTTGCTTCTTCGAAATCCACGACCTTGATGCGTTCGAAGAGCACTTTTTCAACGGCCTGCTAAGGGGTTTCCGCATTACGGCGGGCGGCTTGCCTGCGGTGCAATGGCGCCGTCATTGTTTTGCCAGTCAGGAGCGCCTCACCATGCAACGTCGCCAGATCATCCAGTGGGGGGCCGCCAGCCTCGCCGCGCCGACAATCACAGCGCGCGCCCAGAGCTTTCCCGTCAAGCCCATCAAGCTGGTGATTGCCTTCCCCGCCGGGGGGCCCACCGACATCACCATGCGCGTTCTGGCCGACAACGCCAGCAAGATCCTGGGCCAGCCCGTGGTGGTGGAGAACAAACCCGGCGCTGGCGGCACGCTGCCCGCGCAGGCCCTGCAAGGCACCTCGGCCGATGGCTACACGCTGGCGCAGATTCCGCTGGGCGTGTTCCGCCTGCCCTACACCACCAAGATCAACTGGGACCCGGTCAAGGACATCAGCTACGTGCTCAACGTCACGGGCTACGCCTTTGGTGTGGTGGTGCCGGCAGACTCCCCGCTCAAGACCTGGACGCATTTTGTAGCCTGGGCCAAGGCCAATCCGGGCAAGCTCAGCTACGGCTCCACCGGCACCATGACCAGCCCGCACCTGACCATGGAACTGGCGGCGCAGAAGCTGGGCATGGAACTGCTGCACGTGCCTTACAAGGGCAGCGCCGATTTGATGCAGGCCATTCTGGGCGGGCAGCTCATGGCCGCGGCCGACTCCACCGGGTTCGCCCCGCAGGTAGAAGCGGGCAAGCTGCGCGTGCTCAACACCTGGGGCGCAGAGCGCCTGGCCAAGTTCCCCGATGCACCCACGCTCAAGGAGCTGGGGCTGGATTTGGTGCAGAACTCGCCCTTCGGCATTGGCGCCCCCAAAGGCACGCCAACCGCCGTGGTCAAGCGCCTGCACGATGCCTTCAAGCAGGCCATGGAGCAGGACAGCTACAAGACCGCGCTCGCCCGTTACGACATGGTGCCCATGTACATGAGCACGTCGGCGTACAAGAAGTTTGCGCAGGACACCTTCACGCGCGAGAAGGCGCTGGTCGAGAAATTGGGCTTGGCCAAACCCACCTGAGGCCACTCCCTTCGGAGGGGGCAATGCGTTCCGTGTGATGATCCGCAGCATTGAACGGAACTCACACACGATATGGCATCCCCCTCCGACAGCATCAGCATGGCCCTGTTCTGCGACTTTGAAAACGTCGCCCTGGGCGTGCGCGATGCGCAGTACGAAAAGTTCGACATCAAGCCCATCCTGGAGCGCCTGCTGCTCAAGGGCTCCATCGTGGTCAAGAAGGCCTATTGCGACTGGGAGCGCTACAAGGGCTTCAAGGCCACCATGCATGAGGCGAACTTTGAGCTGATCGAAATCCCGCATGTGCGCCAGTCGGGCAAGAATTCGGCCGACATCCGCCTGGTGGTGGACGCGCTGGACCTCTGCTACACCAAGTCGCACGTCAACACCTTCGTCATCATCAGCGGCGACTCGGACTTTTCGCCGCTGGTGTCCAAGCTGCGCGAGAACAACAAGCAGGTGATCGGCGTGGGCGTGAAGCAGTCCACGTCCGACCTGCTGATCGCCAACTGCGACGAATTCATCTTCTACGACGACCTAGTGCGCGAAAACCAGCGCGCCCAGGCCCGTCGCCAGAGCCCTGGCAGCAACCCGCCACCCGCGCTCCGCCGCAGTCCCGAAGAAGAGCGCAGCCGCAAGGAAAGCCAGGACGCACGCCGCACCCAGGGCGTGGAGCTGGCCGCCGAAACCTTCGAGGCCCTGCTGCTGGAGCGGGGCGACACGGGCAAGATCTGGGCCTCGGTGCTCAAGGAGGCGATCAAGCGCCGCAAGCCGGATTTCAGCGAAGGGCGCTATGGCTTCCGCACCTTTGGCAACCTGCTGGAAGAAGCCCAGGCGCGTGGGCTGCTGGAGTTTGGGCGCGATGAAAAATCAGGCGCGTATGTGTACCGCAGCCATGGTGGGCCGAGCGCCCCAGCCGCGCACGCACGGCCCGAAGGCGCCGGTGAGCGCACCAATGAGCGCACCAGCCAAGGCGGAGCGACACGGCACGATTTCCATGCGGTGGCGACGGCACCCGATCTGCGCTCTGAAGGTGGCGAAGGGCAGGGCGCGCCGGGTCGCAGCCGAGGGCGTCGTGGTGAGGGTGCAGACCGCGCAGACCGTGGAGACAATCGCCCTGCGCAGCGCAACGAACACCCTGAGTCCGAGCAGGCCGATACCCCCGCTGAGCGCCCGGCCAGCCGCTATTTCAGCCAGCCCGTGGCTCTTGAGGTGGTGCCGCCAGAGCCGGTGATCGATACCACCGCGCCGCAAGCACAGCGCTCCGAAGCAGAAGAGGGCGCGGACACCCCGGAGGTCAGTGCGTCGACCGAGGCCGACCGCTCCGAAGCGGCTACCCCTCGCCGCAGCCGTGCGCGCAGTGGAGACAGGGCAAAGCCTGCGGCCAGCCCACGCAAGGCCGCCACGCCCCGTGCACGCGGTGCGCGTGCTGGGGGTGAAGCTGCCGATGCCCCGGCCGCTGCGCCCGAGGACTCTGCCGCAGAGGCAGAAGGCACCACGCCCGCTAAGGCACCCGCTGCCCGTCCCCGCAGCCGGGCCCGCAAACCGGCCGCCAAGCCCGCCGAGTAAGGGCTACCGGCCTGCGGCGGTCGTTGAGCGCCGCAGCGCCAGCCTTTCGCGCACTTCTTCGTAACGGGGGGGCGTGCAGCCCGCCCGCTCTACGCAATGGCTGGCACTCGCCAGCGCGTGGTGCAGCACGGTGCGCAGCCGGGCTTCCGTGATGGGCGCCGTGATGCCCCCCGCGCGCAGGGCTAGCGCTTCTTCTCCCCGTTCGGGTCCGGCCAACAAGGCGGTGATCAGCCCCGCCAGAAAACAATCGCCCGCCCCCACGGTGTCCACTACCGTGATTGGCGCTTCTTCGCGCGCATGCACAGCCAGCCCATCGCGCTGCAGCAGCCAGGCGCCTTCTGGCCCCAGGGTCAGGGCAAGCCATTGCGCCTGTGTTTGCTGCTGCAAATAGTGGGCGCGCTCCAGCACGGTGGCGCCCGGCACGGCCAGCGCTTCCAGGTCGTCGTCGCTCACCTTGATAAGGTGGGCGTGCTGCAGGGCGGCCATCACATTGGCGCGGTAGGCCTCAGCATCATCCACGGCCGACAAGCGCAGGTTGGCATCGACCACCACCATGCGGCCCGCTGCGCGCTGCGCTGCCAGCCAGGGCAGATAGATGGCGGCGTCCTGCGCCACCAGCGCCAGGCAGCCGGTGGCCACCACCTGCAGGTCGGGCAACGCAGCGCAAGCAGCCGTCAGCGCTGCGGCCGTCACCTGGCGGTCGGCCACGCCATCGCGGTAGAAGCTGTAGCTAGCCTTGCCCTCGGCATCCAGCGCGGCCAGCGCCAGCGCGCTGGGCGCACGCACTGGCGTAGGCGCTGCCAAGGCCACGCCTGCCTCATGCAGACCGTGCGCCAATTGCCGCCCCAGCATGTCGCCCGCCAGCGGGTTGAGATACTGCGTGCCCACGCCCTGCAGGCCCAGCGCGCGGGTGAGGTTGTAGACCGCGCCGCCCGCGCAGGGTTTCAGGCGGCCATCGGGCTCTTCGATCAGGTCGAACAAGGCCTCGCCCGCCGTGGCCACACGCAGCGGCGGTGCGGTGTGGACAGTGGCAGAACCGGCGGACTGGATAGGGAAAACCATAAGTAAATCCACTTGATTTATTAACTTGTCGGCCACTATAGTTTGATCCCATCCACCCGACAAGAGTGGTTCACCTGCCAGCCGCGCAGCACGGGGCCGACAGGAATCTGCCATCCCAAAACCCGGAGACAACGCCATGCAACGCACCCCCGCTTTCGCGCTTTCTGCCCTTGCCCTCACCGGCGCCCTGGCCTGTGGCCTGGCCCAGGCACAGACGTCCGAGCCCGTCATCGGCCTCATCACCAAGACCGAGACCAACCCCTTCTTCGTGAAGATGAAAGAGGGCGCCACAGCCGAGGCCAAGAAGCTGGGCGCCAAGCTGGTGTCGGCGGCAGGCAAGACCGACGGCGACAACGCAGGCCAGGTCACGGCCATGGAGAACCTGATCGCTGCAGGCGCAAAGACCATCCTCATCACCCCCAGCGACGCCAAGGCCATCGTGCCCGCCATCAAGAAGGCGCAGGCACGTGGCGTGATGGTGATTGCGCTGGACAGCCCCACCGACCCCATGGATGCGACGGACGCGCTGTTTGCCACCGACAACTACAAGGCGGGCGAGCTGATCGGCCAGTACGCCAAGGCCGCCGCTGCGGGCAAGAAGCCCGTGATCGCCACGCTGGACCTGTTCCCCGGCCACCCCGTGGGCGCGCAGCGCCACAACGGCTTCTTGAAAGGCTTTGGCCTGCAGGCCAACGATGCCAAGAGCAACGAGCTGTCGCGCCCCGCCGAAGTGGTCTGCATGGCCGACAGCTTTGGCGACCGCGCCAAGGGCCAGACCGGCATGGAAAACTGCCTGCAGAAGAACCCCGACATCAACATCGTCTACACCATCAACGAGCCCGCTGCCGCCGGTGCCTACAACGCGCTCAAGGCCGCAGGCAAGGAGAAGAACGTGCTCATCGTGTCGGTGGACGGCGGCTGCGCAGGCATTGCCGATGTGGGCAAGGGCGTGATCGCCGCCACCAGCCAGCAGTACCCACTGCGCATGGCCGCCATGGGCGTGGCGGCGGGCGTGGAATACGCCAAGACCGGCAAGAAGGTCAGTGGCTACACCGACACGGGCGTGACGCTGATTGCTGCCAAGCCCATGGCGGGCGTGGACAGCAAGGATGTGAAAACTGGCACCGACCTGTGCTGGGGCGCCAAGTAGGAGCCGCTCTCAAAACTCTTCTGGCGTCGTTGCTGCGTCTTGTCGTACTACCGTACTGCCTGCGACGCAGCGCCTGGCCAGAACCGCTTCGCTGAGTTTTGCGAGCAGCTCTGAAAAAACGCCTTCTCTCTGAGAGTCATCTCATCCATCCGCACGGAGCCGCCATGTCCTCGACCGCTTCCAAACTACCGCCGCTGGCCACGCTGGGGCCGTTCATCGCGCTGATCCTGGCGTGCGCCTTTTTTGCCACGCAGAGCGAGCGTTTTCTGTCCGCGCAGAACTTCGCGCTCATCCTGCAGCAGGTTATGGTGGTGGCGGTCATCGCCATTGGCCAGACGCTGGTCATTCTCACGGCGGGCATTGATCTGTCGTGCGGCATGGTGATGGCGCTGGGCGGCATCGTGATGACCAAGATGGCGGCGGACTACGGCCTCTCGGCCCCGGTGGCCATTGCCTGCGGCATGGCGGTGACCATGCTGTTCGGTCTGATTAACGGCCTGCTCGTCACCAAGATCAAGCTGCCGCCTTTCATCGTCACGCTGGGCACGCTCAACATCGCGTTTGCCGCCACGCAGCTGTACTCGGGCGCGCAGACCATCACCGACATCCCTGCGGGCATGACCGCGCTGGGTAACACCTTCCAGCTGGGCCAGACCGCCATCGTCTGGGGCGCGGTGCTGATGCTGGTGCTGTACCTCGTCACCTGGTTTGCGCTGCGCGAGACTGCACCCGGCCGCCATGTCTACGCCGTGGGCAACAGCCCCGAAGCCACGCGCCTCACCGGCATTGCCACCGACAAGGTGCTGCTGGGCGTGTATGTGCTGGCAGGCCTGTTCTACGGCATTGCGTCGCTGCTGTCGGTGGCGCGCACCGGCGCAGGCGACCCGAACGCGGGCCAGACCGAAAACCTCGACGCCATCAGCGCTGTGGTGCTGGGCGGCACCAGCCTGTTTGGCGGGCGCGGTGTCATCCTGGGCACGCTGGTGGGGGCGCTGATTGTGGGCGTGTTCCGCAACGGGCTCACGCTCATGGGCGTGTCGTCGGTCTACCAGATCCTGGTCACCGGCATCCTCGTGATCCTGGCCGTGGCCACCGACCAACTCTCGCGCAAAGGAGTGCGTTGACCATGACCACTTCCACCCAGACTACGAACGTTCCGCTGGTCATGCAGGCCAAGGGTCTGGTCAAGCGCTACGGCCAAGTCACCGCACTCGATGGCGCCGACTTTGAGCTGCGCGCGGGCGAAATCCTGGCCGTGATCGGTGACAACGGTGCGGGCAAATCCAGCCTCATCAAGGCGCTGTCCGGCGCCACCGTGCCGGACGAAGGCGAGATCCTGCTCGACGGCCAGCGCATCCAGTTCAAGAGCCCCATCGAGGCGCGCCGTGCGGGCATCGAAACCGTGTACCAGGACCTGGCCGTGGCCCCCGCGATGACCATTGCCGAGAACCTGTTCCTGGGCCGCGAGCTGCGTCGCCCGGGCCTCTTGGGCACTGCACTGCGCATGCTCGACAAAAAGAAAATGCTCGAAGAAAGCGTGGCCCGCATGGCCGAGCTGAAGGTGGGCATCCGCTCCATGACGCAGGCGGTGGAGACCCTGTCGGGCGGCCAGCGCCAGTGCGTGGCCGTGGCGCGTGCAGCAGCGTTTGCGCGCCACGTGGTCATCATGGACGAGCCCACTGCCGCCCTGGGTGTGAAGGAGGGCAACATGGTGCTGGAGCTCATCCGCCGCGTGCGCGACAAGGGCCTGCCCGTCATCCTCATCAGCCACAACATGCCCCATGTGTTCGAGATTGCCGACCGCATCCACATCGCCCGCCTGGGCAAACGCGCTGCGGTGGTCAACCCGAAAAAAATCAGCATGAGCGACACCGTGGCGGTGATGACGGGGGCCATGGCCGCGTCCGATCTGCCCGCCGAATGCCTTGCCTGAAACGCCCCCATGCTGAAGAACATTGATCCCCTGCTGACCCCCGACCTGCTCAAGGTGCTGGCCGAGATGGGCCACGACGACGCCATCGTGCTGGCCGACGCCAACTTCACCGCCATGAGCCTGGGCGCAGGCAAGCCCGTGCTGCGCCTGCCCGGCATTGGCATGGCGCGCGCCGTGCAGGCCGTGGCCAGCGTGTTGCCCCTGGCGCAAGATGTGCCGCACCCCGTGGCCTACATGCAGGTGGGCGGCACCGAGGCGCCGTACCGCTCGGCCCTGCAGCGCGAGGCGCTGGCCGTGCTGGCACGCGAGGGTGTGGCTGGCGAGCAGGCTGAGGGCGTGGAGCGCTTTGCCTTCTACGAGCGTGTCAAGAAAGCCTACGCCATTGTGGTGACGGGCGAGCTGCAACCCTTTGGCAACTTCCTGCTGCGCAAGGGCGTCATCGGCGAAACTCTGCGGGATTGATCGGGCTCGTGTTCAATCACCGGAAACCGTTCGGGCTGAGCCCTTCGACAGGCTCAGGACAGGCTTGTTGAAGCCCTGCGCGGCGCTTCGACAGGCTCAGCGTGAACGGTTTTGTATTTTCGAAGGCCACTTGGTATGAACCTCCCGCCCGCCATGCTGGAAACTGACCCATCCCCACCACCCGTAGACTTGGGCGAACCTCCCAGCAACGGCCCGGCCCTGCTGCGCCAGCGCGGCTCCAACCACGTAGGGCTGCGCCAGTTCAACGAGCGCGTGGTGTTGCAGGCTCTGCGCACCCACGGCAGCCTGGCCAAGGCCGAGATGGCGCGCGTCACGGGCCTCACGGCGCAGACCATTGGCCTCATCACCGCACGGCTGGACGAAGACCAACTGCTGCGCCGCGAAGCCCCGGTGCGTGGCCGCGTGGGCCAGCCCTCGGTGCCCATTGGCCTGAACCCCGACGGCGCCTTTGCCATCGGCATCAAGATTGGCCGGCGCAGTGCCGACTGGCTGCTGGTGGACTTCACCGGCCATGTGCGTGAGCGCGTGGTGCTCGACTACGCCTTCCCCGACATCGACGTGCTGCTGCCCGCCATCCGCACACACCTGAACCAGCTGCTCGACGGCCTGGGCCCGCTGCGCTCGCGCGTGGTGGGGGTGGGTGTGGCGGCACCGTTTCAGCTGGGTGGCTGGCATCGCATGCTGGGGCTGACCGAGGCGCAGTCCGAGGCCTGGAACAACATCGACCTGGCCGAGCAGGTGCAGCAGATGACCGAGCTGCCCGTGAGCTTTGCCAAAGACACCTCGGCCGCCTGCGTGGCCGAACTGCTGCAAGGCCGCGGGCGCGACATCCCCAGCTTTCTGTACCTGTTCATGGACACCTTTGTGGGTGGCGGGCTGGTCATCAACTCGCACCTGCACCGCGGCCTGCATGGCAATGCGGGCGCGGTGGCCTCGCTGCCGCTGGCACCGGCCCAGCCGGGGCAGGCCCCTGCGCAGCTCATCAGCCAGGCATCCCTGTGGGAGCTGGAGCAGCGCTTTTGCGAACATGGCCTCGACCCCATGGCCGCCTACGACAAGCGCGTGCTGCAGGCACCGTGGCTGGAACACAGCCGTGCCTGGATCGCCCATGCTGCGCGGGCGCTGGCGCATTGCGTGGTGTCTGGCGCAGCCTTTCTGGACCTTGATGCCGTAGTGCTTGACGGCGCCGCAGCCCCCGAGCTGCTGCAGGCCTTGTGCGAAGGCGTGCGCCAGTCGCTGGCCGACTACAACTGGGAAGGCCTGCACCAGCCACCGCGCCTGGAGCTGGGCAGCATCGGCTCAGACGCCCGGGCCCTGGGCGGAGCGCTGCTGCCGCTGCACGCCTGCTTTGCGCCAGACCATGAGATTTTTCTCAAGGCGTGATGCCCGCGCAGCACGATCATGGACTCGACCTCTTTGAACTTGAAATATCCGTTCGGGTTGAGCCTGTCGAAACCCTGCACGGCTTTGGACTCTGCGCTCAGTGAGCGGTTCAAGCAGGCCCAGGCCGGATCAATAGTGTTGATTTGCTATTGAATCAATAGCTGCTTGCGCTTGATTGGCGGGAGATGCAGCCTGTTTTTGCATGAGATGCATGTCCCTCATCTGCTGCGAGGGGCACTGATTAACGGTTTGCCAGGATGGCCTGCACCAATTCAGCAAACCCTGCGCCGCGCTCGCCCTGCGTCACATAGCGCGGCAGGTGCTGCAACTGCGGCACAAAGCGCGCCACATTGGCCACACCCACGCTGTGCGCGAAGTGCTGGAACATCAACTGGTCGTTGGTCGAATCGCCTACATACACCCAGCGGTTCATTTCTGCATCGAGATCCCGGCCCCACAACTCGCGCACGATCCACCGCGCGCCTTCGAGCTTGTTGTGCGCGCCAAACCAGCCATTGATGTGGATGCTGCTCACCGTGGCATTCATGCCCGCCGCCCGCATGATGCGCACCGCCTCGTCAATGCCCTGCTGGGGCAGGTGCGTGAACTCGCTGTGGTCGATGGCGATGTCTGTCTCGCGCCCCGGCGAGTCGGTGGCACGGCGCGCGCCGGGCACTTCGCGCTCAATCTGTGCAAGCACTTCCTGCATGCGGGCGTAGTTTCGCTGGCGGGTGGTTTCGTCCTGCTGGTAACGCTTGACCAGCCTTTGGCCGGGCAGTGGCTGCAGCGCCACCGCACCGTTCTCCGCCACGATGGCATCCACCGGCCAGCTGCCCGCAAAGGGCTCGCTCCAGCCCACGGGCCGGCCAGTGATGGCGGCCACGTGCAGCCCAGCTGCCTTGAGCTTGCCCAGTGCTTCCAGCGCATCGGAAGTGATGGCGCCGTCGGTGGTGAGGGTGTCGTCGATGTCGGTCATGACGCCCAACAAGGGGCGTTGATGAAAAAGATCGCTCGTGAGTGGATGCATGGCTACCGACCCAAGCTCAACCCGCATTACCCAAACTCAGCCCCGCATGCTCCCGCAGCGGATGAAAGTGAATCTTCGGAAAACGTTCTTGCGCCAGTCGCACGTCATAGGGCGATGTGCACAGATATGCCAGCGTGTCGGCTGCGTCATGGGCCATGCGCAGCGGGTAGGCGGTTTCGAACTCGCGCAGCTCGGCTGGGGTGTCTGCAGTGATCCAGCGTGCGCCGGTGTATTGGCAGGCTTCCAGGCGCACATCGCAGTCGTATTCGGTTTTCAGGCGGTGCTGCACCACTTCAAACTGCAGCTGGCCCACGGCACCCAGCAGCATGTTGCCGCCGGCGTCGGGTTTGAACACCTGAATGGCGCCTTCTTCGCCCAGTTGCATCAGGCCCTGCTGCAATTGCTTGGTGCGCAGCGGGTTCTTCAGAACCACGGTCATGAACATTTCCGGGGCGAAGAAGGGCAGGCCGGTGAACTGCAGGTTGGGGCCATCGGTGATGGTGTCGCCCAGTTGCACGCCGCCGTGAGTGGTGAAGCCGATGATGTCGCCTGCATAAGCCTCGTCCACGGCTTCGCGGCGCTGGCTCATGAAGGTCACCACGCTGGTGGGGCGCAGTTCTTTGGCGGTGCGCTGCACTTTCATCCGCATGCCAGGGGTGTATTTGCCCGAGGCCACGCGCACAAAGGCGATGCGGTCGCGGTGGTTGGCGTCCATGTTGGCTTGCACCTTGAACACCACGCCTGAGAAGCTCTCGTCTTCAGGCTGGATGATTTTTTCTTCGCGGTTGCGGTTGACCTCGGTGTAGGCCACGCGCGGGCCGGGCGGGGGCGACATATCGACCACAGCGTCCAGCACTTCCATCACTCCGAAGTTGTTCACCCCGGAGCCGAAGAACACGGGGGTGAGCTTGCCTTTCAGGAAGGCGTCGTGGTCCCACTCTGCGGATGCGCCCACGGCCAGCTCCATGCTCTCCAGCGCGTCGTCGAATGCCTGGCCGAAGCGGGCGCGCAGGTTGTCTGCGTCGGACAGGGGAATGGTCTCGAAGTCCTGCGGGCGCTTTTCGCTGCCGGGCTGGAACACGGTCATGCTCTTGGTGCGCAGGTTGATGATGCCGCCAAAGCTCTTGCCCTGGCCCACAGGCCAGGTGATGGGGCAACAGGGCATGCCCAGCTCGCGTTCCACTTCGTCCATGATGTCCAGCGGGTCGCGCACTTCGCGGTCCATCTTGTTCACGAAGGTGATGATGGGCGTGTCGCGCTGGCGGCACACCTCGATCAGGCGGCGGGTCTGGCTTTCCACGCCGTTGGCGGCGTCGATCACCATCAGCGCCGAATCCACGGCGGTGAGCACGCGGTAGGTGTCTTCCGAGAAGTCCTTGTGGCCGGGGGTGTCGAGCAGGTTCACCACATGGTCGCGGTAAGCCATCTGCATCACCGACGATGCCACCGAGATGCCGCGCTGCTTTTCAATCTCCATCCAGTCCGACGTGGCGTGGCGGCTGGCCTTGCGGCCCTTGACGGCGCCGGCGATCTGGATCGCGCCCGAGAACAGCAGCAGCTTTTCCGTCAGCGTGGTCTTACCTGCGTCAGGGTGGGAAATGATGGCGAAGGTGCGGCGGCGCCGGGTTTCTGGAGCGTAGGACACAAGGGGTTCCAAATGGGTGGGCAGGCGCGACAGGCGCCGCGCTGCGGGTTCAGAGGGTGCGCAGCCCCTGTGGAGCGCGGTGGCGCGGGGGCTTTTGGTTGGCGATTTTACCCAGTGGGCTTGGAGGCTGAAGTGGCACGCGAGACGCCTGCATGGTGACTGCTTTTATAATCCGCACTTCCGAGGAGCGTTGCAGCGCCCCCTGCCATCTGCGGGGCGTGAGGCTCGGAGTCATCAAGCAACGACGCTCATCCACTTTTCGTGTGGTGAGTTGCATCTTCCCCGTCAAGTGGCTTTTCAAACCTGCTTTGGAGCACACCATGAACGCACGCGTCAACGCCCCCGTCAACACCGACTGCATCATTGCCGACATCGGCCTGGCCGAATGGGGCCGCAAGGAAATCCGCATCGCTGAAACCGAGATGCCCGGCCTGATGGCCATCCGCGAGGAATTCGCGGCCAAGCAGCCCTTGAAGGGCGCGCGCATCACCGGTTCGCTGCACATGACCATCCAGACGGCTGTGCTGATCGAAACCCTGCAGGCCCTGGGCGCGCAGGTGCGCTGGGCTTCCTGCAACATCTTCTCTACGCAAGACCACGCTGCCGCTGCCATTGCCGCCACGGGCACTCCCGTGTTCGCGGTAAAGGGCGAGACACTGGTGGATTACTGGGATTACACCCACCGCATTTTTGACTTTGGCCCTGCAGGCACCGAAGGCGAAGGCCCCAACCTGATTCTGGACGACGGCGGTGACGCCACGCTGCTGATGCACCTGGGCAAGCAGGCCGAAAAGGACCAAAGCGTGCTGGCCAACCCTGGCAGCGAAGAAGAGCGCATTTTGTTTGCCGCCATCAAGGCCAAGCTGGCGGTGGACCCCACTTGGTACAGCCGCAAGAGCGCACAAATCATCGGTGTGACGGAAGAAACCACCACCGGCGTGCAACGCTTGAAGGAAATGTCTGCCAAGGGCAGCCTGATGTTCCGCGCGATCAACGTGAACGACTCGGTGACCAAGAGCAAGTTCGACAACCTGTACGGCTGCCGCGAATCGCTGGTGGATGGCATCAAGCGCGCTACCGACGTGATGATTGCTGGCAAGGTGGCCGTGGTTGCGGGCTACGGCGATGTGGGCAAGGGCTCGGCCCAGGCCTTGCGCGCCCTGAGCGCCCAGGTGTGGGTGACCGAGATTGACCCCATCAACGCCCTGCAGGCCGCCATGGAAGGCTATCGTGTAGTGACCATGGAATATGCCGCCGACAAGGCCGACATCTTCGTGACCACCACCGGCAACCGCGACGTGATCACGTTCGAGCACATGAAGGCCATGAAGGACCAGTCCATCGTCTGCAACATCGGTCACTTCGACAACGAAATCCAGGTCGCCAAGCTCGAAGAGCACTGCCAGTGGGAAGAAATCAAGCCCCAGGTGGACCATGTGATCTTCCCTGACGGCAAGCGCATCATTCTGCTGGCCAAGGGCCGCCTGGTGAACCTGGGCTGCGGCACGGGTCACCCCAGCTTTGTGATGTCTTCCAGCTTTGCCAACCAGACGATTGCCCAGATCGAGCTGTTCACGCACAGCGACTTCTATGAAAACGGCAAGGTCTACGTGCTGCCCAAGCACCTGGATGAAAAGGTCGCACGCCTGCACCTGAAGAAGGTGGGCGCGATGTTGTCGGAGCTGACAGACGAGCAAGCCGCCTACATCGGCGTGCCCAAGCAAGGCCCTTACAAGCCAGATACCTACCGCTACTAAGCCCTGGCGATAGAGGTTGAATGCTCCTGATTTAGGAGCTGCTAGCACTTACTGGGTAAGCGCTAGCACCTGTTTTTATTCAAATTTCCGTCAGATGACGAGAGAGTACGCATGCGCGCAGATGTTTTTTTGGTGGAAGGCGGCCATGCCGCTACGCGCTCACAGGCGCAACGCCTGATCGCCTCGGGGGTGGAGTGGCGGCTGACGCCGCTGTCTGCCTGGAACAAGGTGGTCAAGAACGGCGATGACATTCCACCCATGGCAGAGGTGCGCTTGCTCGACGATGCCGAGGCGAAATACATCTCGCGTGGCGGGCTCAAGCTCGAAGGCGCCCTCAAGGCGACGGGGCTGGTGGTCAAAGGCTTGCGCTGCCTTGATGTGGGGCAGAGCACCGGCGGCTTCACCGACTGCTTGCTGCAGCACGGCGCTGCCCAGGTCATTGGTGTGGACGTGGGCCACGGCCAGTTGCACGAGCGCTTGCGCGATGACCCGCGCGTGGTGGGCGTGGAAGGCCTGAATGCACGGGCGATGACTGCCGAGTCCCTCCTGGAAGGCTGCGAAGTGGCCTTGTCTGAAGAAGAGGTGCAGGACGAAGAGGACAACGAAACCCAGCCCGTGGCTCCCTACAGCTGGATGCGCAACGGCGGGCTGGTGGATGAAGAGTACGACGACAGCGACGACGCCAAGGAGCAGGACGTGGAAGCCTTCAAGGCCGAGCGCGCAGCCAAGGCCAAGGCGCGTGCTGAGGGCTCTTTGCCCGTGGTGCGCCGTCGCAAGCCGGGGCGTGAGGAGGTGAACATCACGCCTGTGTTCGATGTGATCACGGGCGATTTGTCGTTCATCTCGCTGACACTGGTGCTGCCTGCGCTGGTGCCGCTGTTGGCCCCTCAGGGCCGGCTGCTCATGCTGGTCAAGCCGCAGTTTGAGTTGCAGCCCGGCCAGGTCGGCAAGGGCGGCATTGTGCGCGACGAAGCGCTGTACCCCGTGGTGGAAAAGCGCATCCGCGATTGCTGCGCCGAGGTGGGCCTGGACGTGTTGTCGTGGATCGACAGCCCCATTCAGGGCGGCGACGGCAACCGGGAATTCTTTATTGACGCAAGGAGGGCTGCATGAACGCTGCCAAGACCGAAGCCACCGGTTTCCCGGTGAGCCTGGAATTCTTTCCGCCAAAAACCGAAGAGGGCGCGGTCAAGCTGCGTACCGTGCGCCAGCAGCTGTATGCCCTGCATCCAGAGTTTTGTTCCGTGACCTATGGGGCGGGTGGCTCCACGCAAGAGGGCACCTTCACCACGGTGAAAGAGATCCTTTCGGAAGGCGTCAGCGCGGCCTCCCATTTTTCGTGCATTGGCGCCACGCGGCAGTCGGTACGTGAACAGTTGGCTGTGCTCAAGGGCATGGGTGTGCGGCGGCTGGTCGCTTTGCGGGGCGACTTGCCCAGCGGCTATGGCGCGGGCGGCGAGTTTCAGTACGCCAGCGACCTGGTGGCCTTCATCCGCGAAGAAACGGGGCGGGACTTCCACATCGAGGTCGCCGCCTACCCCGAGGTGCATCCGCAAGCCCGCTCGCCCGAGGCTGACCTCAAGGCCTATGTGGCCAAGGTGCGTGCGGGTGCTGATGCCGCCATTACCCAGTATTTCTACAACAGCGATGCGTACTTCCGCTTTGTGGAGGACACGTACAAGCTGGGTGCAGACATTCCCGTCGTGCCTGGCATCATGCCCATCTCCAGCTCTACGCAGCTGATGCGTTTTTCGGATGCCTGTGGCGCCGAGATTCCGCGCTGGATCCGGCTGCGCCTGCAGGCGTTTGGCGACGATACCGCCAGCATCAAGGCGTTTGGCCTGGACGTGGTGACCGATCTGTGCGACCAGTTGCGCAGCGCCGGGGTGCCCGCCTTGCACTTCTACACCATGAACCAGAGCGCGGCCACGCTGGAGATTTGTCGCCGACTGGAGCTGTAAACGTGCCAGGGCAGCGCGCGGCAATGCTTGCAGGTGGGCGCAGGTTCTGGGCTGCCTTGCTGGCTTGTACCGCTATGGTGCTGGCTTGGCCTGTCGTTGTTCTTGCCCAAGAGGATTCGGGCATGCCCGACCCCGGTGCGACGCCATCCTCTGATGCGGAAAAACCGCTTTCCCCCCAGCGCTCCGCCATCGATCTGCTGAGCAGCGATGAGGACGAAGAGGGTGAGGAGGAGGCGGAAGTCTTGCCCAGCGAAACCGGGCTGGCTTCCTGGTACGGCCCTGGTTTTCACAAGCGCCGCACCGCCAGTGGCGAGCGCTTTGATATGCATGCCATGACCGCTGCCCACCGCACCTTGCCGTTCGGGACCATGGTGTGCGTGCGCAGCCAGATCACAGGGCGCGGGGTGGTCGTTCGCATCAACGACCGGGGCCCGCATGCCGCCAACCGGGTGGTAGACCTGAGCCGGGGCGCTGCCATTGCCCTGGGGCTGCACGGCTTGGGGCTCAAGCCGGTGGATGTGTTCCCCCTCGGTGCGGGCGAAGATGCCTGCCCGCCCAAGCGACCAGACTAAGTCGCTGCAGGCATTTTCTTAGCTGCCCGATTCCAGCGTGTAGGTGGCGTGCTTGTCTTGTGCCAGCAATTCCACCATTTGCGGCAGGGCTTCCTTCAGCGCGGGCTTGAGGGTGAAGGGCGGGTTGATCAGGAACATGCCACTGGCTGGCAAGCCGGGGCGCTTGGTTTCTCCGGCCGCGTTTTCCGTGACCTTGCTGGATTTCACCGTCAGCGTGGCATGCAGCCAGCTCTTGCCCGCCTTGGTGGCCAGGGTCTTCAAGCGTCGTGGCAAATCATGGGCCTCTGGGCGGGGGATGATGGGGTACCACACCGCATAAGTGCCGGTGGCAAAGCGCTTGAGCGAATCGGTGACCATGTCTAGCACCTTGCCGTAGTCGCTCTTGATTTCATAGCTGGGATCGCACAGCAGCAAAGCGCGGCGGGCTGGTGGAGGCAGAAACTTTTTGACGCCTTCAAAGCCATCCTCGTGCAGCACGGCCACTTGCCTGCCGGCTTCCAGCTGGGCCACGTTGCCAGCCAGCGCGCGCATGTCCGTGGGGTGGAGTTCAAACAGCTTGAGCTTGTCATGCCCGCGCAGCAGGCGCTGGCTGATGAAGGGCGAACCGGGGTACACCTTGGTTTTGCTGCCTTGGTTGAAGGCCCGCACCATGTCTACATACGCTGCCAGAGCCGGGGTGAGGGGCGGTACTTCGGGGGCGACCAGGCGCAGGATGCCATCCGAGGCCTCTGCGCTGGTGCTGGCGTAGTCGCCATCCAGCCGGTAGAGGCCCGCGCCGGCGTGGGTATCCAGAACGGTCAGCGCCGCGTCTTTCTCCGTGAGATATTGCAAAGTGGCAATCAAAACCGTGTGCTTGAGCACATCGGCATGGTTGCCTGCGTGGAATGCGTGGCGATAACTGAACATGCCCGTATGGTAACGATTGCGTACCTTGACGACGGAAAGTGCTGAGAAACCTCATACGCATGGGTCAGGAGCCGGGCAAAATCACAACCTTCCGGCGGTCTGTGATGTTTTTCTCAGACAGTGTGCTTTTTGTAGCTTCTCTACAGGCTTTGATATCGCATCATCGCGTCTGTTGCCCAGCCGAGACGCTTGGCAGGCACCGATTGAGTGCCCTTTCAGACCCGGTCCTGCTCCCTTCCCACCATGATCGAACGATCCAGTCAAACCCCTGCCGCCGGCGTCAGCCACGTTGATGCGCTGCCGCCCGGCACCAGGCTGGCTGAGTTTGAAATCCTGGGGCTTCTGGGTGTGGGCGGTTTTGGCATGGTCTACAAGGCGTTTGACCATTCCCTGCACCGCGCGGTGGCCATCAAGGAATACATGCCGACGGCTCTGGCAGGGCGTGTGCACGGGCAATCCCTGGGGGTTCGCTCTTCGTCCGATCAGCAGACCTTCCAGGCCGGGTTGGCTTCCTTTGTGGGCGAAGCGCGCTTGCTGGCCCAGTTTGATCACCCTTCGCTCGTGAAGGTGTTCCGTTTCTGGGAGGCGAACAACACGGCTTACATGGTCATGCCGCTCTACAGCGGCATGACGTTCAAGCAAGCGCGTGCGCAGATGCGCACTCCGCCGCCAGAGGCCTGGCTGCGCAAGGTGCTGTGGTCAGTGCTGGGGGCGCTGCGGGTGCTGCACGACGGCAAGACGCTGCACCGCGATATCTCTCCAGACAACATCTTCTTGCAAGACTATGGCCCCCCCGTGTTGCTGGACCTGGGGGCCGCACGCCACGCCATCAATGACCAGGGGCGCCAGCACACTGCGGTGCTCAAGGTCAACTATGCGCCCATCGAGCAGTATTCAGAAACCGATGATGATCTGCGCCAGGGGCCCTGGAGCGATTTGTATTCGCTGGCGGCGGTCGTGCATGGCTGCCTGTGCAATGACACGCCTTTGCCGGCCACCTTGCGTTCCATTCGAGATCGCATGGTGCCGTTCCCCCGCATTGCCAAGACCGTGAAGCGGCAGTTTGGTGTTGAGTATTCGCCTGCATTTGTCGCAGCGGTGACCCAGGCCCTCTCTTTGCGCCCCGAAGATCGTCCTCAGAGCATTGACGCCTTCTTGCAGGCCATGGAAATGGTGTCTGCACCTGAAGGTATTGACGGATTCGATTTCCGCGCTGATCTGGGCGACATCTGGGTCGAGCCTGCGGACCAGCCCGGCCCTGGGTTGCTGACGCCCACCGTGGATGTGACCTCTGCGCCCAAGATCGTGGCGGATATCCAGGCATCGCTGGCAGGCGCGCAAGCCGCGGTCTCTGCTCCTGCCGCTTTGCGCGAGTCCAAGCGGGTGGATGCTGACTCAGGCCCTCACACGGTGGCTGTAGAGACTGCAGATACCGTCTTCATGGATCCGGGCGATACGGTGATGATGGAGGAGTTGGAGTCTTCCAGCCCGTCAGGTCATAGTTCAGGATCGGGCGCGCACCGCGAAATAGGGGGGCATGCTCCAAAGGCATCCAAGTCTGCTGGCGCTTCGCACGAATCGAGTCAACGGGCCCGCGCTGCTGTCTCGCGTCGCCACAAGAGTTTGCGCTGGGGGGCTGTGGCTGCGGTTGCTCTCATGGCGGTGGCGAGTGCTGGCTGGGGGCTGTATGCACGCAAGGCTCCGGTGGCGGATGACATCATCACCGAAGTGGCTGAGCCACCAGCCGCTTTGACGCTGGTGGAAGCGTCTGCCCCGGTGGCCAGCGCCTCGGTCGCCAGTGAGGTGGCTGTGGCGGAGCCCAGTCTCGTGGATCCTCCGCTGGTTGCAGCTTCTGCGTCCCAGCCGGCTACGGCGCCCAAGCCCGTGGTGCGCAACAGCGCCGCTGCAAGAAAGGTGGCTCCAGAGCCTGCCCCCGCGCCGGTGGTGGCTGTGGAAGCGCCTCCTCCGCCTCCCCCGCCACCGCCTGAGCCGAAACCCCGGCCAGCACCCGCCAAAATCCCGACGCCCCAAGAGGTTTGCGCGAATGCTGGCTTCTTGGCCAAACCCATGTGCATTCATCAGGAATGCCAAAAGCCGTCGCAGGTCGGGCAGGCCATCTGTGTCGAGAACCGAAAGCGCTACGAGGCTGAGGAGCAGCGTGCCCGGCAGATGGGCAACTGAGTGGTTTGGCGCCTCGGCGGACGGGCTTCGGGACGAGCGGTTGTCCCGTTTTTGTGAAACTTCGTATAATCACAGGCTTCGCAGCGATTGAGCGGCCCCGCGGCGAACACATCAGTCCCACCTAAGAGGCTTCCTTCAGAGAAGCACCGACCGTGGAAAAGGGCCCTTACAAACCCCCTCTTGAAAAGAGAAACTCATGACTACTACTTTCAGCGCAAAGCCCGCTGAGGTTGTGCACGAGTGGTTTGTGATTGACGCGACCAATAAGGTCCTCGGACGAGTAGCCAGCGAAGTTGCTCTCCGTTTGCGCGGCAAACACAAGGCCATTTACACGCCTCACGTCGATACCGGTGACTTCATCGTCGTTATCAACGCAGCCCAACTCAAGGTTACCGGCACCAAGTCCCTGGACAAGGTGTACTACCGTCACTCGGGCTATCCCGGCGGTATCACGGCCACCAACTTCCGCGACATGCAAGCCAAGCACCCTGGTCGTGCTCTGGAAAAGGCTGTCAAGGGCATGCTGCCTAAGGGTCCCCTGGGCTATGCAATGATCAAGAAACTCAAGGTGTACGGTGGTGCTGAGCATCCCCACGCCGCCCAGCAGCCCAAAGTGCTGGAAATCTAAGGAGCCTTGAGAATGATTGGTGAATGGAACAATGGCACCGGCCGTCGCAAGTCCAGCGTCGCCCGCGTGTTTCTGAAAAAAGGCTCCGGCAAGATCACTGTGAACGGCAAGGACATCCAGTCCTACTTCGGCCGCGAAACATCGATCATGATTGCCAAGCAGCCCCTGGTGCTGACCAACCATGTCGAAACTTTCGACATCCAGGTCAATGTCCACGGCGGTGGTGAATCCGGTCAAGCCGGTGCAACCCGTCACGGCATCACCCGCGCTCTGATCGACTACGATGCAACACTCAAGTCTGCACTGAGCCAAGCCGGCTTCGTGACACGTGATGCACGTGAAGTGGAGCGTAAGAAGGTCGGTCTGCACTCTGCACGTCGTGCAAAGCAGTTCTCGAAGCGTTAATCTTCGCAGTCTTCAGAAGACCGGGTTTTCCCCCGGCCTCTGCAAAAACCGCCTTCGGGCGGTTTTTTCGTTTATGGTGCGTGCTTCTTCAGGGGGGATGGTTCGTACATGCGTTTTCGTTTGCTTCGTCGGCGGTTGACCATTAGCGCACCCAGGGTGGCCATTCGCAGTGCGATGCCGTGGCCCCTGCGCTGGCTGGTATTGGCGCTTGCCTTGGGCCTGAGCGCAGCCACCGCTTTGTGGGCTTTTGAGTTTGGTAAGTCGATTGCAGGCCTTGAGCCCACTTCGCGGCAGGAGGTGATGCAACTGCGCGCCGAGATTGATCGATTGCGGGAGCAGTCACAGCAAACCCAGTTGCTGTCGCAAACGGCGGAGAGTCTCTTGACTGCTGATCGTGCAACACTGGAGCGCCTGACTGCCCAGGTGAAGCAGCTGGAAGCGGAGAATCGCGCTCTGCGAGACGATCTGGGCTTTTTTGAAAAACTCATTCCTGCGGCCAAATCGGATGGCGTCACCATACGTGGCCTGAAAGCGGAGTTGGTGGGTGGTGCGCAGCTGAAGTGGCAGGTGCTGGTCATTCAGGCTGCTGCTGCACGCAATGCGCCGGAATTCAAAGGGCGCCTCGAATTGGTGCTTGCGGGTGTTCTCAACGGCAAGCCTTGGACGCAGGCCTTCCCGCCTGAAGGGCAGGCGCTCCAGTTTCGCCAGTACCGCCGCTTGGGAGGCGTATTCGCTTTGCCTCTGAATGTCGTGGTAAAAACCGTGACCGCCCGTGTCTATGAAGGCCAGGCCATTCGGGCAATCCAGGCGGTAGATCTGGATTGAGTCCGCCGAGGGAGCTCGCGGACGTGTGCGCAATGCACTGGTGCTGGGGTTTGCTGTCTGGCGTGGTGGTGCGGTGTCTCAATGATTTCGTAGTGGAGCGCCGCAAAGGCGTCTGAGGAGGAGTTCCAATGTTTTCTCGCAAGAAGCAGCCGCCCATCAAAAGCTTGATTGCCCATGGCACCCGCATCGAAGGCAATGTTTTGTTTGAAGAAGGAATCCGGATCGACGGGGATGTGGTAGGTGATATCCGTGCTTCGACCGAGCAACCCAGCATCTTGGTGATTTCCGAAACGGCCCGAGTGGAGGGCGCTGTGCATGCTGACCATGTGATCGTGAATGGGTCGGTGGTGGGGCCAGTGCACGCCGCGGAGCTGCTGGAACTGCAGCCCAAGGCGCGCATCACAGGCAATGTGAACTACAGGGCGCTGGAGATGCACCAAGGGGCAACGATTGCGGGTCAGTTGCAACCTGCAGCCGTGTTGATTGAAGAAAAGCCCCCACTCAAACTAGCGTCAAACAACCAGTGAGCTGAGCGCATGGGGGTGTTGCAGTACCATCGCATGCAAATTCTGAATCCGGAGTCCCCATGAGTACAGTTGCTGAAAACGTCCCCACCGAAATGCCCGCGCCGATTCTGTTCACCGACAGCGCTGCGGCCAAGGTTGCGGATCTGATTGCCGAGGAAGGTAACCCGGATTTGAAGCTGCGCGTGTTCGTGCAGGGCGGCGGGTGCTCTGGCTTCCAGTACGGTTTCACCTTCGATGAAATCACCAATGACGACGACACCACCATGACCAAGAACGGGGTGTCGTTGTTGATCGACGCGATGAGCTACCAATATCTGGTGGGCGCTGAGATCGACTACAAGGAAGACCTGCAAGGCGCACAGTTTGTGATCAAGAACCCGAACGCTACCACCACCTGTGGTTGCGGTTCCAGCTTCTCTGCCTGACCAGGCCAAGCCCTGCAAAAGGGCATCAAGCGGGGTAGATGGCCCCTAAAACACGGGCGCCTTGTGCGCCCGTGACGTTTGGAAGGTTCCCTGCTTGCCCAAGGACGGTTTGACGGGCCAGCCACGCAAAAGCGCAGGCTTCCACCTGCATCACAGGCAGGCCCAGCACATCCGTTGGCTCCACGGGTAAAGGGGCCAGCAAGTCCTTCAGGCGGTGCATCAGGTGGTTGTTGAGCGCGCCGCCACCGCACACTGCCATCAAAGTTGCGCCTCCACCGTATTGTTTGACTGTGTTCGCGCAAGCCTGGGCAGTCAGCTCGGTCAAAGTGGCTTGTATATCGGCGGGGCGCAGTTCCGCAAAGTGCTGCAACTTGCTGTTGAGCCACGCCACATTGAACAAGTCCCTTCCGGTGCTTTTCGGTGGCGCTTTCTGAAAGAACGGCTCTTTCAAAAAGGTTTCCAGCAGGGCCGGGTGCACAGTGCCCTGGGCCGCCCAGCGGCCTTGAGCATCGTAGGGTGCGCCAGTGTGCTGTTGGCACCAGTAGTCCATGAGCGCATTGCCGGGGCCGCAATCAAAGCCGATCACCGGTCCTTGCG
This sequence comes from Acidovorax temperans, assembly GCF_006716905.1. Classification (GTDB taxonomy): domain Bacteria; phylum Pseudomonadota; class Gammaproteobacteria; order Burkholderiales; family Burkholderiaceae_C; genus Acidovorax; species Acidovorax temperans. The sequence continues at coordinate 851,799 of NZ_VFPV01000002.1, forward strand.
CTGGTAGCACACTGATGTTGGAAATGCCGCCAATGTTCAGCACCAGCACGGTCTGGTTGGGCTTGCGGAAAACACCGTGGTGGAATGCAGGAACCAAAGGTGCGCCCTGGCCCCCGGCCGCGACGTCGCGGCTGCGGAAGTCGGCCACTACACGAATGCCGGTGAGCTCCGCCAACAAGGCTGGGTTTTGCAACTGCAGTGTGTAGCCCGTGCCGTCGAACTCCTGGGGGCGATGGCGAACGGTTTGTCCATGGGCGCCAAGGGCACTGATTCGACTAGCGTTGAGTTGCAGGTCACTCAGCAGTTGCTGGACCAGGGATGCATAGATGCGAGAGACAGCGTTGCCCGCGAGTGCAGCTCTGTGCAACTCGTCGGCTCCAGACGTGTTCAGGGCCAGCAGCTCGCTTTTGAGCTCGTCCGAAAAAGGGGCAGATCGGTGCCCCAGTACCTGGAGGCGTTCTCCGGCAAAGTCCACCAGAACAGCATCCACCCCATCCAGCGAGGTGCCAGACATCAGTCCGATGTAGAGATCACCCATGGTTGTGGCGTCTGGCTCATTCCCCCGCTGGCCGTGCGCAGGCGGGGGGAATACTTTTACTGAGCGCTGGCCTGCTGGATCAGGTCTGCTGACGACAGTTGGGTGCGCATGGCGGCGGCCAAGCGCTGGAAGGCGGGCCGCGCCGCAGCAGAGACCGGTGCTGCTGCCTCGCTTTGCTGGGCGATGGTTTGTGGGTCCTGGTGCTGACCGTTGATGCGGAACTCAAAATGCAGGTGCGGTCCGGTCGCCCAGCCCGTGGCGCCCACGGCACCCACGGTTTGGCCTTGTTCTACCGACTGACCATTCTTGACATCAATGCGGCTCAGGTGGGCATACACAGTCACGTGCTGGTTGCGGTGCTTGACGAAGACCACGTTGCCAAAACCGTTCTGTACCCCTGCAAACTCCACCACGCCATCACCCACCGTGCGCACCGGGGTGCCTGTAGGGGCTGCATAGTCGGTGCCCAGGTGTGCGCGCCAGGTTTTCAGGATCGGGTGCATCCGCATCTTGAAGCCGCTGGTCACTCGAGAGAATTCGACGGGAGAGGCGAGGTACGCGCGGCGCATGCTTTCACCCTCCAGGGTGTAATAGGCGCCTTTGGATGCCTCGGGTTCCTGGAACCACACGGCTTCATAGGTCTTGCCGTTGTTGCGGAACTCGGTGCTCAACACGCGGCCGGTGCGCAGCGGCTCGCCATCGGCTTCCAGTGTTTCGTAAACTACGGCGAAGCGGTCGTCCTTGCGCAGGGAGCGGTGGAAATCGATGTTGCCGGAGAAGATTTCCGCCACTTGCACGGCAACGGCATCGGGAATGTTGGCGGCGTCTGTGGCTGCAAACAATGAACTGCGAATCACGCCACCAGCCAGGCGGGTGCCTTTGGTGAGGGGGGCAGTTTCGATGCGGGAGGCGAAGCCTTCGCCCTTGCGTTCAACCACCAGTCGGCGGAAAGTGCCGCTGTCGTCGGGGGCCCAGCGTGCCGTCAGGCGTACCAGGCTGTGGTCGTCCGTGGTTTCTGCGGAAACCAGGCGGCCCGCACGGCCCAGCAAGTTTTGGCGCACCGTGTTGTCAGAGCGCAAGAATGCCGCCGCGGCTGGATCGGCAACGCCCATGCGTTGCAGCAGCGATTCAGCAGTGTCACTGCTGCGAGTCTGCTCAGACCGGTACAGCGAGAAGCCTGGTGCTTCCAGTGCCTCGAGGGAAAGGTTTTCTGCCAGAGATTCAACCGGATAGCTCACCAGTTTGGTGGGCAGGTCCGACGCATCGGGGCCAAGCGAAGCCACAGCAAACGCCCCGCCGCCACCTGTCAGCAGCACAGCGGCCACTGCAGCGGTGATGCGCTTGGGGTGTTTTTGGGCGGTTTGGGACAGGCGATCAAGCAAAGCCAGGCTGGCGGTGGTCAAGCCGTGAATCAAGTTCTATCCCCAGAATTGGTGTGTCAACGTCTGAGCCGGGAGCGGATGGCTCGGTGGCACGTGGAGGCACTGAGATGGATACAAGGCAAATATCGGCCGGTGAATCCAGTGCCGAAACGGCGGCCCTACTAGAATCCGCCTTTGCAATGGAGCCCGAGTATAGCGGCGCGCGATCCCCAGACATCGAAAAAAACCCTTATGAATCAATCTGCTGTTACAACAAGCCCGCTGTCCGATGGTGTACGAAAGGCCCTGGAAGTCTCGCTGCGGGGTGTGGAAGAGTTGCTGCCGCAGGACGAGTGGGCCAAGAAGCTGGCGCGCTCCGAATCCACGGGCAAGCCCCTGCGTATCAAGCTCGGCCTGGACCCCACGGCACCTGACATCCACATCGGCCACACCGTGGTGCTCAACAAGATGCGGCAGCTGCAGGATCTGGGCCACCAGGTGATTTTTCTGATCGGCGATTTCACGACGCTGATCGGTGATCCTTCGGGCCGCAACAGCACGCGCCCGCCGCTCACGCCCGAGCAGATCAAGTTCAACGCAGAAACCTATTACACCCAGGCCGCCAAGGTGCTGGACCCCGCCCGCACCGAGATTCGCTACAACAGCGAGTGGTGTGACGCCCTGGGCGCGCGCGGCATGATCCAGCTGTCGGCCAAGTACACGGTGGCCCGCATGATGGAGCGCAACGACTTCCACCAGCGCTTCACCGATGGCAGCTCGATCAGCCTGCATGAATTCCTCTACCCCCTGCTGCAGGGTTATGACTCGGTGGCCCTCAAGAGCGACCTGGAGCTGGGCGGCACGGACCAGAAATTCAATCTGCTGATGGGCCGCCATTTGCAGCAGGAGTATGGCCAGGAGCCGCAGTGCGTGCTCACCATGCCGCTCTTGGTGGGGCTCGATGGCGTGGACAAGATGTCCAAGTCCAAGAACAACTACATCGGCATCACCGAAGACGCCAACACCATGTTTGCGAAGGTGCTGTCGATTTCGGACACCCTGATGTGGGACTGGTACACCTTGTTGTCCTTCAAGAGCCTGGACGAGATCGCCGCGCTCAAGGCCGAAGTGGCGGGCGGGCGCAACCCCAAGGATGCGAAGGTGGCGCTTGCCAAGGAGATCACGGCCCGCTTCCACAGCGCTGCAGCGGCCGATGCGGCCGAGCAAGACTTCATCAACCGCAGCAAGGGCGGCGTGCCCGACGATATTCCTGATGTGGCGTTGTCCGGCGCACCTCTGGGTATTGGCGCCTTGCTCAAGCAGGCCAATCTGGCGCCATCGACCAGCGAGGCCAACCGTTTGATCGACGGCGGCGGCGTGCGTGTGGATGGCGGTGTGGTCAGCGACAAGGGCTTGAAGCTGGAGGCTGGCACCTATGTCGTGCAAGTGGGCAAGCGCAAGTTTGCCCGCGTGACGCTGGGCTGACCTGACCGGTTTTTTTGCGGGCTCAGTCCTGCCGCATGGCAGGGCTGCGCGCCCGCTCCGGCAGCGCATCTTGCCCCGTGGGCGCTTGGCTCAGCACGACCTGGTTGCGCCCTTGCTGCTTGCCCTGGTACAGCGCTGCATCTGCGCGGTGTACTGCGTCCAGCAAGTCTTCGCCGGCGCGCACGGCGGCCACGCCGATGGTCACCGTCACATGCAACACTTTGCCTGAACCCACCCTGAACGGGGCGGTGACAACGGCCTGGTGCAGGCGCTCTGCCAGGTCGCGGGCCCCTGCGGTGGGGGTGTCTGGCAGCAAAATCAGAAACTCTTCGCCGCCCCAGCGGCAGATCGTGTCGGTGGATCGGGTCACCCCCAGTGCGCGGCGGTAAAAATCCTGCAGCACCAGGTCTCCTGCGCGGTGGCCATGGGTGTCGTTGATGCGCTTGAAATGGTCCAGGTCACACAGCAGCAGGGCCAGGGGCGGCTCTCTTGCTGCTGCTTTGCCATTTCGCTGCGCCCCATGTCCATCAGGCGGCGGTTCACGGCGCCAGTGAGGGGGTCGGTGGACGCTTCCTTTGCCAGCGCGGCCTGCGCCTGGGTCACCATGTTGTAGTAGCCGCGCGAGAGGACGATGAAGGCCAGCAGCAGCGTGACGATGTTCTGGTAGCGCAGCAAGTCCAGCACGGTGTCGTCCAGAAGGTACTGAGGTGGGTTGTTGTCACTCCAGCCGTCCAGGCCCAGGTAGATGGCAGACAGGCACAGCGCAATGGCGTTCTTGGTCATCCGGTGTTCGCTGGATGACAGCATGGCCACCGGCACCACGGGCAGCATCAGGTAATGAAAGCCCGCCTCCCAGCCGATGACCACCGTGGCGGCGATGGCGTGCACGGTGATCTCGGCGATCAGCACCAGGGATGCGGCCCTGACGTGGCGGTCGGTGCGCGACAGCCAAAACGCAACGCAATGGGTGAGCACGCTGGCCACATTCAGCCAGGCCAGTGCATCGACTTTGGCCCACACAAAAAGCGCGATGTACAGGCTGTGCACAAGCACACACAAGGCCGACGCCTGGCGTATCAGCAGGCGAAAGTTGTCGTTGCGGGCCTCGATCGGGTGCATGGTGGCGGCAGGGGTGGGGCCGTGGTCAGCGGGGTGCCCCGGCTTGGTGTGATCGGGTGGTGCGGTGGGGCAGCCCATGGCCAGTGCGAAGTGTCCTCCGAGAGGCTGCGGCGGTGACTGGTGTTTTCACGGGGGCCTTTCAGTCGTGGTGGTCTTGCGTGTCGGGGTCGGGCCCATCGCCAATGGCCGCACGCGTGATTTCAGCCTGCGCCGCCAGCCAGGTGCAAAACGCCTTGACTTCGGGGCGCTGTGCGCTACGCGGGCCCACCATGAGCCAGTAGGCCAGCGGGGTGTCGATGCGGTGCTGGGGCAGCACCTCCAGCAGGTCCCCCGCTGCCAGCGCGTCGGCAATCAGGGGCATGCGCGACAGCGCCAGCCCCTGGCCGCTCAGGGCGGCCTGGGCAATCTGGTGCGCGTAGTTGAAATACAGCCAGCGCTCGGGCTGCAGCTTGTCCACGCCGTGGATGTCCAGCCAGCGCCGCCAGCTCAGCCATTCCAGGTGGGCGGAGCGGTGCGCGTCGCTGGCCTCGATCAGGGTGAACTGTGCCACGTCGGCCGGTGTGCGCAGCTCGGGCTTGCCTTTGAGCAGCCAGGGGCTGGCCACCACGGCCAGCTGCTCGCCAAACAGGCGCATGCCGCCTTGCGTGGCGGGGCCGGGCACGCTGTAGCGCAGTGCCAGGTCCACGTCCGAGGTGTCCAGGTCCAGCTGCGCGTCGCTGGCATCAATGCGAATGTCGATACCGGGGTGGTCGCGCTGGAATTCCTCCAGCCGGGGGATGAGCCACATCGATGCAAAGCTGGCCCAGGTGGTGATGGCCACGCTGCGCCGCCCGGCCGTCTGGCGCACCAGCCGCACGGCGGCGTCCATGCGCTCAATGGCCGGCCCCACGGCGCGGTGCAGCTGTGCCCCGGCGCTGGTCAGCTCCACCGCACGCGTGTGGCGGAGGAACAAAGGCACGCCCACCTCGTCTTCCAGCGCCTGGATCTGCCGGCTGACCGCCGACTGGGTGAGCGCCAATTCATCCGCCGCCGCGCGGAAGTTGAGGTGCTTGGCCACGGCCAGAAAGGCGCGCCAGTGGCCGGTGGCAACAGCCCGGGTGCGGACGATGGCGGGGGCGTTTTCGGCAGGAGTCATGGGGTGTGATTGATGCACTATCGGAATCAATAGGGTAGCGCGTTGTCATTGGACTGTGCAGGCCCGCGCGCGCACGATGCGGGCCTATGGACCCTCTGCACAAACCACCGCGCCGTGTGCATCTGCGGTCTCGGGCGGTCTGCTGCGTTTTGCGCCTTGCAGCCCATCCCGATCCGCAGCGCACCCTTGGCCAGCTCGATGCGTGCAGATGGCATGGACGTCTCCACCTACACCGCCGTTGGCGCCGTCGGCCTGTTACCCGATACAAGGTGGGGCCTGGCGGTAACGGCATCAAAGTGCCAAAGTGGAAGTTCGTCGCAACCACCTTTGAACCGGAGGCCCCACCATGCAATTTACTGCAACGCTGCCAGTCATCGGAATGGATATTGCCAAGCACGTGTTCCAGCTGCACGTCGTGGATGCCCAGACAGGCGAGGTCACCCGGCACAAGCTCAGGCGTGATCGAGTAACCGCATTCTTTGCCAATCGTCAGAAGTCCCTCGTCGCGATGGAGGCTTGTGGCGGTGCGCACCACTGGGCCAGAACGCTGCAGACGCTGGGACATGAGGTCAAGCTGCTGCCCGCCAAGCATGTTCGCGCCTTTGTGCTGCGCGACAAGACTGACGCCCGTGATGCCCAGGCCATCTGGGTAGCGGCCCAGCAACCTCACATCAAGGCCGTGCCTGTCAAGAACGAGCAGCAGCAAGCTTGCCTGACACTGCACCGTATGCGCGCTCAGCTCATGAAGGTGCGCATCATGCAAACCAACGCGCTGCGCGGGTTGCTCTACGAGTTCGGAATCGTGCTGCCTGAGGGGCACCGGGCATTGCTCAAGCTCGTTCAGGACGCACTGGCCAAAGCCCAGGAACAGCGGCTGCCAGAAGTGGTGGTCGTCAGCATTCAGGATCAACTGCGTCGTATCGACAGCCTGCAGTGCGATATCGATCAGCTGGACAAACGGCTGGCCTCGATGGTCAAGCAAAACCAGCACATGCTGGCACTGCAAGCCATACCGGGCATCGGTCCGTTGACGGCGACAGCCTTGGTATCTACTGCAACCGACCTGTCCAGCTTCGAGTCCGGCAGGCAATTCGCCGCCTGGCTGGGACTGACGCCCCGACAGACTGGCACCGGAGGGAAGACCCGGCAGTTGGGGATATCCAAACGCGGAGACCCTTATGTGAGGACCATGCTGATGCACGGCGCTCGCGCCGTGATTGCCAGGAGTCAGCGAAGCGGCTGGATCGAGAGACTGTTACTGCGCCGCCCATACAGCGTGGTGGTCGCGGCGCTGGCCAACAAGCTGGCCCGAACAGTCTGGGCAGTCCTGGTCAAAGGCAAGGCCTTTGACCAGGTGAGATGGAATCCGGTCGACCTCGCCGCAGCCTGAGACCACCACAATGAACTGAGAACACCAAACGCTAGGAAACCGTTTTGAAGGAGAGCATGCAAGAAGCTTGTGTGATGGGTCAACAGGTCAAACCGGGGTGGGGGCAATCCGATAGGGATACAGGGCATCAAGCCCGATGTGCAGACAGGAGCCTCACCCGCGAATGCCATCAGGGCCAGCAGGACGAACACCCTGCACCGACAGGCCGTATGTAAGACTGCAAACCCTTCAGACCTTCACGCCGCCGAATCTTGCTCTTCTGGAGACGTCCATGTAAGAGGATCCCTAGACCACTCTTTCATTTAGGAGCCGACCATGCCAGCCCGCCCCCTTGTTCCCCCACTGCAACCCTGCGCGCAGCCTTCGGTGCACCGCCGCGCGGCAGCGGGGTGCTGGCGCCTGGCACCCGGGCGGGCGTTGTCGCTCGAGCCGCGTGAGTCGGGGGTGTTGCGCATTGCCCGGGGCCGGGTCTGGTTGAGCGGTGCAGCGCCCGCGCAAGACCTGGTACTGCAGGCGGGCGATGCGCTGGCCGTTGCCGTGGGCCAGCACGTGGTGCTGGAACCCTGGGGATGGCCGGGAGAGTGCGACGCGCCCGTGCTCTTCCGGTGGGACCATGTGGCCCCGCAGCCCCACCGCCACCAAGCACGCACCCGCGCCGCCCGCGATTGGGAGTTGGGCGTGGTGCAGCCCTTGCAAGAACTGGGGAGAGCGTTCGCTGGTGCTGGGCGGGCCGTAGGCGCAGCCGCGGTCCAGGTCACGGCAGTGGCGGGGCGGCTGGGTGCGGGGTTGGCAGGATTTGCCCTGGGCCGGGTGATGGCCACCGCAGCGCCAGGCGAAAAGGAGGTTTGCATGAAAAATGGCTGTAGCGCTTGACTGTCAAGCACCACTAGCTATCAAAATAATAGCTTTTGATGCGTTTGGCGCAGGTGGTGTCGGCTCACAGCACCAGCGATTCGCGCACCACGTCGAACGCGGCCAGCGCTGCTTGCCCGTCCAGTTGCTCCAAGCGCGCCAGGGCCTCTTCGTCTTCTACGGTGCTGAATGCCAGGCTGAACTCCCGAAACCGCCGCGCCTCCAGCAGGCCGTGGTGCACCACTTCCACGTTCACATGGCGTGTGTCGTCGCCGATGCGCTCCATCAGTTTGAGCACTGCCTTCTGCGGCCCTTCCAGTTGCTGGCAAAAACGTTGGCCGTCAAAGATCAGCAGGCCAGTGATGTCCATGCTGGCATTGGCCGGGCGGGCGTGGGCCGCAATCTCGGCCACCACCTGCAGCGGTTGGTCGGGGGCGAGGGTGCTCACATAGAGGACTTCGTAGAGTGCGGTGTTCATAAGAGCGGCCCAATATAAGACGCGCCCTGACCGCGCCGCAATGTACTAAGACATAGCGCCAGCGGCATGTGTGGCGCCCATGCCCACAGCGCGCGGGCCAGCACCGTCGGCCGCCTGCCTAGAATGGCGCCACCATGAACGCCACCCTTCCCACCTCCGCTTGTCCGCCCGCCTGCGATGCCTGCAGGCTGCGGCGCACCGGGGCGTTCACCCCTGTCCAGCCCGAGCAGCTGGACTTCATCCAGCGCTTTCGGGCAGACACGGCCACGGTGCCCGCAGGCGGCGCTGTGGTGCATGAAAACCAGGACAATGCCCGCCTTTTCACGCTGTATTCGGGCTGGGCGTTTCGCTACAAAACGCTCAGCGACGGGCGGCGCCAGATCCTGAACTTCTTGCTGCCGGGCGACCTGGTGGGCTTGCAGCAGGAGTTTGGCGATGCCTCGATGCACGGGGTGGAGGCGCTTACCGATTGCACGCTGTGCGTGTTCCCCAGCGATGGCCTATGGACGCTGTTTCGCGAGCACCCGCGTCTGGGCTATGACATCACCTGGCTGTCGGCGCACGAAGAAGGCCATGTGGACGACCACCTGCTGACGGCTGGCCGGCGCAACGCCACCGAGCGCGTGGCCATGCTGCTCATGCACCTGTACCGGCGCATGGAACGCATCGGGCTGGTGGAAGGCGGCTCGGTGGCATTCCCGCTCAACCAGCAGCACATTGCCGATGCGCTGGGGCTCTCGCTGGTGCACACCAACAAGACGCTGCGGCGCCTGTCGGTCTTGGGTCTGCACGAACTCAAGAACGGGCGGCTGCGCATGCTCAACACCCGGGCGCTGGCGCGCATTGCCGAGTATTACGACCGGCCACCCCGGCTGCTGCCCCTGCTGTAGCGCGGTGCCAAGACGCCGCCGCATGACGCAAAAGTGCCTGTGGCGCCCGCTGTAAAAGCGCAGGCAGCTATTGTTTACATAGCGCGCCAACGCGTGGCGGGCCAGCCCCGATAATCAGCGGCAACCCGCGCGGCGGCTGCCCGCTGCGCCCACCCACGGATTTGCTCTCATGACTCCACTCGACATCCTCATCATGGCGGCCGGCAAGGGCACGCGCATGAAAAGCCGCACTCCCAAGGTGCTGCAACGCCTGGCCGGGCGCCCGCTGCTGCACCATGTTCTGGACCAGGCAGCCCACCTGCAAGCCCGCAGCGCCATCGTCATCACCGGCCACGGTGCTACAGAAGTAGAAGCGGCCACCGCTGGATTTACGGGCGCTACAGGCAGTTTTGACTTGAAATTTGTGCGGCAGGAGCCGCAACTGGGCACCGGCCACGCCGTGCAGCAGGCCGTGCCCCATTTGCCTGCGGACGGCACGGCGGTCGTCCTCTCGGGTGATGTGCCCCTGACCCAGGCCGACACCCTGCGCGCCCTGGTGGCTGCCAGCGGTGGTGAGCGGCTGGCGCTGCTCACCGTCACGCTGCCCGACCCCACCGGCTACGGCCGCATCGTGCGCAATGCCGATGGCGCCGTGCAAGGCATCGTCGAACACAAAGACGCCAGCGATGCGCAACGCGCCATCACCGAGGTGTACAGCGGCATCATGGCCGTGCCCGCACGCCTGCTCACGCCCTGGCTGGCGCGGCTGACGAACCACAACGCCCAGGGCGAGTACTACCTGACCGACGTGGTCGCCATGGCCGTGGCCGACGGCGTGCCCGTGGTGGCCCACCGCATCACCGATGCCCTGCAGGTGGCGGGCGTGAACAGCCCCCTGCAACTGGCCGAGCTGGAGCGCGCCCACCAGCTGCGCCAGGCCCGCGCCTTGATGGAGCAAGGCGTGCGCCTGGCCGACCCTGCCCGCTTTGACCTGCGCGACGACACCCGCACCGGCGTGCGTGGGGAGCTGGTCTGCGGCCAGGATGTGGAGATCGACGTGAACTGCGTGTTCACTGGCCGCGTGGAACTGGGCGAGGGCGTGAGCATTGGCGCGAACTGCTGCATTGCCAATGCGCGCATTGCGGCAGGCGCAGTCATCCACCCCTACACCCACATCGACGGCGAAAAGACCGGCGCCACCGTGGGCGAAGGCGCGCTGATCGGTCCCTTTGCCCGCCTGCGCCCCGGCGCGCAGCTGGGCCGCGAGGTGCACATCGGCAACTTTGTGGAGGTGAAGAACAGCACGCTGGCCGACGGCGCCAAGGCCAACCACCTGGCCTACCTGGGCGACGCCACGGTGGGCGAGCGCGTGAACTACGGCGCAGGCAGCATCACCGCCAACTACGACGGCGCCAACAAGCACCGCACGGTGATTGAAGCGGATGTGCACATCGGCAGCAACTGCGTGCTGGTGGCGCCCGTCACCATCGGCGCTGGTGGCACGGTGGGTGGTGGCAGCACCATCACCAAGAGCACCGAGCCCGGCGCGCTGAGCGTGGCCCGCGGCAAGCAAGTCAGCATTGCCAACTGGCAACGCCCAAAAAAATGAGGCACCCCCTGAGGCGCTTTGCGCCTTCCCCCTCCAGGGGGACGACAGCCTTTGCTGCGGGGCGGCCCTTGCTGGCTGTCCTCGCCTGTGTCTTCGTGCATGGCGCGTTGGTGCCTCGTTGCGCCGTGCGCGCTTCTGTGGCTGGTGGCAGGAGGTGAAAGTGGCTGGTGCAGACATGACCCCTGAGCAGTTGCGCGCCGCGCTGGCCGCCAGCCAGCGGCAGGTGGCCGACATGGCGGCTGCGCAGGAGGAGTTTTTGCGCGTGGTTTCGCACGACCTGCGTGCGCCGCTGCGCCACATCACGTCGTACGGTAAGCTGGTGCGCGAGGTGCTGGGCGACCTGCCTGCCGATGTGCTGCAAAGTCCGGCGCTGCAAGAAGCGCAAGAGTTCGTCGGCACCATGGAGCAATCGGCCCGCCGCATGGCACAGATGTTGGATGGGCTGCTGGCTTTGTCTCGCGTGGGCCGTGCGCCGCTGCAGCTGCAGCCGGTGGCATTGGCCGGTGCGATAGAAAAAGCCCGGGCCGCGCTGCCCATGGCAGAGGCCGCGCAATGGAGTGTGGCCGCCGACGTGCCCACCGTGCAGGCCGACCCGGCCCTGCTGCACGAGCTGCTGGTGCAGGTGCTGGGCAACGCCCTCAAATTCAGCCAGCACCAGCCAGCCCCCGGCATTGCGGTGCGCACCGTGCCCGCAGCGCGCGGCGCAGGCTGGGTGGCGTGGGAAGTGCAAGACAACGGCGCGGGCTTCAACCCCGAGCGCGCTGCAGGCCTGTTTGGCATCTTCCAGCGCCTGCACCGCGAAACCGAATTTGACGGCGTGGGCGCAGGCCTGGCCGTGTGCCGCGCCATTGCCGAACGCCACGGCGCCCACATCACGGCCACGGCGGCGGTGGGGCAGGGCTGCACGGTGCGGGTGGAGTGGCCTGCGGCGGCAGTTTGATTTGCTATTGAAAATATAGCTGCTGGCGCTTATGGGTTAAGCGATAGCGGCACTTTTGTTTCAAATTTTGCCCGCTTGGTGCTGAAGAACGCCTTGACGTTGCGCACGTTCGCATCGGCGGTGAACAGCCTCTGCGACAACGCCAAGTAGCCTGGCATATCGCGCGTGTGCACCACCAGCACAAAGTCGGGCCCCGGCGACACGCGCCAGCACTGCTGCACCTCAACATCGGCCACGGCGCGGGCTTCAAAGGCGTCCAGCGCCTCGGCGCTCTGGCGGTCCAGGCTCACTTCCACAATGCAGGCCAGCCCGTGGCCCTGCACGGCGGCCAGCCGGTCGGGCTGCAGCAGGGCCACCTGCCGCTCGATCAGGCCCACATCGTGCAGCCGCTTCACGCGCCGCAGGCAGGTGGGGGGCGATACGTGCACCCGCTCGGCCAAGGCCTGGTTGCTTTGGGCGGCATCGTGCTGCAGCAAGTCCAGCAGTTGCAGGTCGATGGCATCGAGGGTGATTGATTGCATAAAAGAGTTGATTATGAAATATTATTTCTGAACGGATGGATGTAGAAATTAAATTTCACTTTCATTGAAAAATCAACTGCATATTTCTCCGACGCCTGCCTACCATCCGTCGCATTGGTTTTATCGGAGGCACCATCCATGTGCGGCATCGTCGGCGCGGTATCCACGCGCAACATCGTTCCCATCCTTGTGCAGGGCCTGCAACGGCTCGAATACCGCGGCTATGACTCCTGCGGTGTGGCAGTGCACGCCGCCAGCCTTGATGCGTCGCGCAACGGCACGCCCCAGGGTGGCCTGCAGCGCGCCCGCAGCACCGCCCGCGTGGCCGAACTGCTGGAACAAGTGACCGCCGAGCACCTGGACGGCGCCACCGGCATCGCCCACACCCGCTGGGCCACGCACGGCGCACCGGCCATGCACAACGCCCACCCGCATTTCAGCCACGGCACGGGCGATGCCGCCAGCCAGCCAGGCCGTGTGGCGCTGGTGCACAACGGCATCATCGAAAACCACGAAGAACTGCGCGCCGCCCTGCAGGCCCGTGGCTACGTGTTTGTGAGCCAGACGGACACCGAAGTCATCGCCCACCTGGTGGACAGCCTCTACCAGGGCGATTTGTTTGAGGCGGTGCAGGCCGCTGTGGCACAGCTGCACGGCGCTTACGCCATCGCCGTCATCCACAAGGACGAACCCCACCGCGTGGTGGGCGCACGCGCAGGCTCGCCGCTCATCCTGGGCGTAGGCAAAGACGGCTCGGAACACTTCCTGGCCAGCGACGCCATGGCCCTGGCGGGCGTGACCGATCAGATCGTTTACCTGGAAGAGGGTGACCTGGTGGATCTGCAACTGGGCCGCTACTGGATCGTGGCCCAGGGTGCGGCCACGCGCCAGGCGCTGACGCCCGCCGAACGCCCCGTGCGCACTGTGCTGGCCCACAGCGGCGCGGCCGAGCTGGGGCCGTATCGCCACTACATGCAAAAGGAAATCTTCGAGCAGCCGCGCGCCATTGCCGACACGCTCGAAGGCGTGGAAGGCATCGTGCCCGAACTGTTTGACGGCGCAGGCCTGCACGGCGAGCCCGGTGCCGCCGCGTGGCGCGTATTCAAGGAAATCGACAACGTCCTCATCCTGGCCTGCGGCACCAGCTACTACAGCGGCTGCACCGCCAAGTACTGGCTGGAAGACATCGCGGGCATTCCCACCCAGGTGGAAGTGGCCAGCGAATACCGTTACCGCACCAGCGTGCCCAACCCGCGCACCCTGGTCGTCACCATCAGCCAAAGCGGCGAAACCGCCGACACCCTGGCCGCGCTGCGCCACGCGCAGTCGCTGGGCATGCAGCACACGCTCACCATCTGCAACGTGGCCACCAGCGCCATGGTGCGTGAGTGCAAGCTCGCCTACATCACCCGCGCCGGGGTCGAGATTGGCGTGGCCAGCACCAAGGCCTTCACCACGCAGCTCGCGGGCTTGTTCCTGCTGACCTTGGCGCTGGCCCAAAGCAAGGGGCGCCTGACCGAAGCCCAAGAGGCCGAGCACCTCAAAGCCATGCGCCACCTGCCCATAGCCCTGCAGGCCGTGCTGGCGCTGGAGCCGCAGCTCATCAGCTGGGCCGAAGACTTTGCGCGCATGGAAAACGCACTCTTCCTGGGCCGGGGCCTGCACTACCCCATTGCGCTCGAAGGCGCGCTCAAGCTCAAGGAAATCAGCTACATCCACGCCGAGGCCTACCCCGCAGGCGAACTCAAACACGGCCCCCTCGCGCTGGTCACCAGCAGCATGCCCGTGGTCACCGTGGCGCCCAACGACGCCCTGCTGGAAAAGCTCAAGAGCAACATGCAGGAAGTGCGCGCCCGCGCCGGTGTGCTTTATGTGCTGGCCGACGCCGACACCCACATCGAAAGCGCCGAAGGCCTGCACGTGATCCGCATGCCCGAACACTACGGCGCCCTCAGCCCGTTGCTGCACGTGGTGCCGCTGCAGCTGCTGGCCTACCACACGGCCTGCGCGCGAGGGACGGATGTGGACAAGCCTCGTAACCTGGCCAAGAGCGTCACGGTGGAGTGATCTCTGTGGAGCAAAGCCCCGGTGTTCAGCAGCCCACGTGCTGGTGTCCACCGTGAGCGATGCACTCAGGCCTTGAGCAAGCCGCTCTTCTCGATAAATCTCACGACCTCGTCCAGGCCAGACTGTGTCTTGAGGTTGGTCATCACGAAGGGCTTGAGGCCTTGCGCTGTCTTGCGCATGCGCTCGGTGTCGGCGCGCATCACCTCCAGGTTGGCGCCCACGTGGGGGGCCAGGTCGGTTTTGTTGATGACGAACAGGTCGCTTTTGGTGATGCCGGGGCCGCCCTTGCGGGGGATTTTTTCGCCAGCAGCCACGTCGATGACGTAGATGGTGAGGTCGCTCAGCTCGGGGCTGAAGGTGGCTGCCAGGTTGTCGCCGCCGCTTTCCACAAACACGATGTCGGCGTTGGGGAACTCGCCCAGCATGCGGTCGATGGCCTCCAAATTGATGGAGCAATCCTCGCGGATGGCCGTGTGGGGGCAGCCGCCGGTTTCCACGCCCAGGATGCGCTCAGGCGGAAGCGCGCCGCTGACGGTGAGCAGGCGCTGGTCTTCCTTGGTGTAGATGTCGTTGGTGATGGCGATGAGGTCGTAGTCATCGCGCATGGCTTTGCACAGCATTTCCAGCAGCGTGGTTTTGCCGGACCCTACGGGGCCGCCGATGCCCACGCGCAGGGGGGGCAGGTTTTTGGTGCGGTTCGGGATGTGGTGCAGTGCGGTGGTCATGGTGTGGGTGATGGCGTCATTTGCTATTAAATAGATAGCTGCTTGCGCTGATCCTGCTTGCGCTAGGAGCGAAAAAGTCTTGAATATTGCACTTCGTGCTGGGCGCTCAGAATGGCCAGCATGGGCGAAAACGCCTGGCGCTCGCTGTCCATCAGGCTGGCGGCGTGGTCTGCGGCCAGCGGAATGGCCGCAGCCAGCCGGGCCAGGATGCGCTGGCCTGCGCTTTGGCCCAGTTGCATGGATTTGAGTGCGGCCTGCACCATGTTCTCGGCCCAGCCAAAGGCGTAGGCCAGCAGCACTTCGCGTACCGGGGCCTGGGTGATGGATGCGGCCAGGGCGAAGGCCACGGGGTAGGTGGGGGGCAGGGCGGCCAGGTGCCGCACGGCGGGCATCAGGGCCTCGTCGCCTTGGTACTGGTTGCGCAGCCAGTCGGCCATGGACCGGCCCATTTGCTCGGTCTGCAGGCGCAGCTCGCTGGTTTCGCGGGTGTGGAGCACCCAGTCGTTGAGTTCTTTCACATGCCCCATGTCGCCGCGCCGCCAAGCGCCCACGGCCTTGGCGATGAGGGCCATGTCGCCGCGCGCCTGGGTGATGTGGAGCTGATCCAGCAGCCAGTCGCCCACGGCGGCTTCGCTGGCGAGGCCCGCGTTTTCAATGGCGCTTTCCAGCCCTTCGGAGTAAGAGAACCCACCCACGGGCAGCGCGGGCGAGGCCAGCCACATCAGCTGCAAGAAGCTGGCGGCAGGCAGAGGCGTGGGGCGGTCCAGGCGCATGGAGCGGGGGGTCAGTGGTCGTGGTTGCAGTCGGGGCCGTGCACATGCCCCTGGGCCACTACGGGGATGGACACGGTGCGCCCACGGGCCGGGGCTGTGGCGGGCGCAGCTGCATGGCTGTGTTCGTGGGTATGTCCATGATCGTGGGTATGGTCATGGTCATGGTCATGTGAGTGGCCCTGGCCGTGACCGTGGTGATGATCGTCGCCATGTCCATGCCCCCCATGGCTGTGTCCACCACCATGCCCTGCTGCATAAGCACCGCCTTCGGGCTCAAACGCCATGTTCTGCTCCGTCACGATCAGGTGCATCGCGCGCAGCATGTCGGCCAGCACATGGTCGGGTTCGATTTTGAGGTGGTCGGGCTGCAGCTCGATGGGCACATGGCGGTTGCCCAGGTGGTAGGCGGCGCGGGTCAGGTCGAACGGCGTACCGTGGTGTTGGCAGTGGGTAATGACCAGCACCGGCTGGGGCGCTGCAATCACGCGGACCATGGAGCCGTCTTCGGCCACCAGCACATCGCCGCCGCGCACCAGCGTGCCGCGTGGCAGGAAGATGCCGAGTTCGCGCCCGGCCGAGTCGGTGGCGGCAAAGCGGCTTTTCTGGCGCACGTCCCAGTCGAGTTCGACGGTGGTGGCGCGCTTGAGCAGGACGGGCGCAAGACCTTGGCCCTGGGGGAGAAGTTTGGAGACTTGGAGCATGGGTTTCCGTCGCAACAGGCAATCAACAAAACGCGCATTGTGGCCCCGGCATGTGCGGTGCGTGGGCGGCCTGCGTTGCTCAGAACAAAAAGTACCGCTGCGCCATGGGCAGCACCGTGGCGGGCTCGCAGGTGAGCAGCTGGCCGTCGGCGCGCACGGTGTAGGTCTGCGCGTCCACCTCCATCTTGGGGGCGTAGCTGTTGTGCACCATGTGCTGCTTGCGCACGCCACGGATATTGCGCACCGCGCTGAGCGTCTTGCGCAGGCCAAAGCGCTCGCCAATGCCTGCGGTCAGCCCCGCTTGCGACACAAAGGTGAGCGAGGTCTTGGCAATGGCCCCGCCAAACGCGCCGAACATGGGGCGGTAGTGCACGGGCTGGGGCGTGGGGATGGAAGCATTCGGGTCGCCCATCGCGGCCATGGCGATCAGCCCGCCTTTGAGGATGAGCGCAGGTTTGACGCCAAAGAAAGCGGGCTTCCAGATCACGATGTCGGCCCATTTGCCGACTTCGAGCGAGCCCACCTCGTGGGCAATGCCGTGCGCAATGGCGGGGTTGATGGTGTACTTGGCCACGTAGCGCTTGATGCGCGTGTTGTCGTTCCGGGCGTTGTCGCCTTGCAGGCTGCCGCGCTGCACCTTCATCTTGTGCGCGGTTTGCCAGGTGCGCAGGATGACTTCGCCCACCCGGCCCATGGCCTGGCTGTCGCTGCTCATCATGCTGATGGCACCCAGGTCGTGCAGGATGTCTTCGGCGGCGATGGTCTCTTTGCGGATACGGCTTTCGGCAAAGGCCAGGTCCTCCGCAATGCTGGCATCGAGGTGGTGGCAGACCATGAGCATGTCCACATGCTCGTCCAGCGTGTTGTGCGTGTAGGGCATGGTGGGGTTGGTGGACGATGGCAAGAAGTTGTCTTCGCCCACCACGCGCAGGATGTCTGGCGCGTGCCCGCCGCCCGCGCCTTCGGTGTGGAAGGCGCAGATGCCGCGCCCGGCCACGGCGGCGATGGTGTTCTCCACAAAGCCTGATTCGTTGAGCGTGTCGCTGTGGATGGCGACCTGCGTGTCGGTTTCGTCCGCCACATCCAGGCAGTTGCTGATGGCCGAGGGCGTGGTGCCCCAGTCTTCGTGCAGCTTGAGGCCAATGGCACCTGCGTTGATCTGCTCGTGCAGCGCATCGGGCAGGCTGGCGTTGCCCTTGCCGAGGAAGCCCAGGTTCATGGGGAAGGCATCGGCCGCCTGCAGCATGCGCTCCATGTTGAAGGGGCCGGACGTGCAGGTGGTGGCCAGCGTGCCGGTGGCGGGGCCGGTGCCGCCGCCCAGCATGGTGGTCACGCCGCTGGCCAAGGCCTCTTCAATCTGCTGCGGGCAGATGAAGTGGATGTGGCTGTCGATGCCGCCCGCGGTGACGATGTTGCCCTCGCAGCTGATGACCTCGGTGCCGGGGCCGATGATGATGTCCACGCCCGGCTGTGTGTCGGGGTTGCCTGCCTTGCCAATGGCCGCGATGCGGCCCGCTTTGAGGCCGATGTCGGCCTTGAAGATGCCGGTGTGATCGACAACAAGCGCATTGGTCAGCACGGTATCCACAGCGCCCTGGGCATTGCTGCGCTGACTTTGCGCCATGCCGTCGCGGATGGTCTTGCCGCCGCCAAATTTCACCTCTTCGCCGTAGCTGCCTGCGCGCAGGGTGTAGTCGGCTTCGACTTCGAGGATCAGCTCGGTGTCGGCCAGGCGCAGCCGGTCGCCCACGGTGGGGCCGAACATTTCGGCATAGGCGCGTCGTCCAATGGTTGCCATGGGGGTGCTCCGCTAGAACGGTTTACTATGGTTTTGATAGCTGCTCGCGCTTATCCAATAAGCGCTAGAGGTCGATTTGTTTCAATGTTCAAAGCGCGCCCTGCGTCAGGCCCTGAAAGCCATACACCTTGCGCTCGCCTGCGTAGTCCACCAGCTCCACGGTGCGCTCCTGCCCGGGCTCAAAGCGCACGGCGGTGCCCGAGGCAATGTTCAGCCGCATGCCGCGTGCAGCGGCGCGGTCAAAGCCCAGGGCGTTGTTCGTTTCGGCAAAGTGGTAGTGCGAGCCGACCTGGATGGGCCGGTCGCCGGTGTTGCGCACCACCAGCGTGACGGTGCGGCGGCCCGCGTTGAGCACGTGCTCGCCGGGTTCGGTGATGAGTTCGCCGGGGATCATGAAGGCTCCTTGCAGGGAGGGCTCAGGCCATTTGCGCCAGCAGCACGCCACCAAACGCTGCAACACCTGCGCCAGCAGCGCGGGCCAGCCACACATGGCGGTGGCGCAGCGCCCAGCCCGCAGCCAGGCCTGCGCTGTGCAGCAGCACGGTAGCCGTGAGCATGCCCGCCAATGTTTGCCAGGCGCTGGCGCTGCCTGCCAGCTCAAAGCCATGGGCCACGCCGTGGAAGACGGCAAACACGCCCACACCCAGCGCCGCCACCAGCCCGGGCACGCGCAGGCGCGACACGACCAGCAAGCCGGTGATCAGCAGCGACGCGGCAATCATCGGCTCCACCGCTGGCAGCACCACGCCCTGCAGGCCCAGCACTGCGCCCACCAGCAGCATGGCCGCAAAGCCCACGGGGCCCCATAGCAGGTCGCGCCCGGCGCTGCGGGCGGCCAGTGCGCTCCACAGGCCCACGGCCACCATGGCAGCCAGGTGGTCCAGACCGAACAGGGGATGGGCCAAGCCGCTCAGAAAGCTGTTGTGGATGTGCGATTCAGCGCCTGTATGGGCGCTGGCGCCCGTGCTGATTGCGCTGGCAGCTATTAAAAAAAGAGCGGCTGTGTGGCGGTGTGAGAAGGCGATGCGCATGGGGGCTCCACAGAGAGAAGAGGGGGGATAGAAAGTAGAAGGGGGTTCAGACGATCGGCTGGTGTACGGTGACCAGCTTGGTGCCATCGGGAAAGGTGGCCTCGACCTGGATGTCCGGAATCATCTCGGGGATGCCGTCCATCACATCGTCACGCGTGAGCACGGTGCGGCCTTCGCTCATGAGCTGCGCCACGGTCTTGCCGTCGCGTGCGCCTTCCATCACGGCGGCGCTGATCAGGGCCACCGCCTCGGGGTAGTTGAGCTTCAGCCCCCGGGCCTTGCGGCGCTCGGCCAGCAGGGCGGCGGTGAAGATCAGCAGCTTGTCTTTTTCGCGGGGAGTCAGTTCCATATCGCTTCGCTTCCACATCAGACCGCGCGGCTGTCAAGGCAGGCCGAACGCGGGGGCGGTTCCATGGCGCTCGTTCATGCAATTGCCGTGCCGCCTTCTTGTGGCCGCCAGGGCGCCCGCGGGATGGCGAGGCCGCGGGCACGCCCGTGCTTGGTGCGCACGCCAGCGCGCACCACAGTGGTGCTGCGCACCATGTTGGAGTGCAAGACGAGGTGGGTTAATGCCGGGGCTCAGCGTGCTGCCAGTCGGTCGTAGAGTTCGCCCAACTGGCGCGGCAACTGGGCGGCGGTCAGGGCCACGCGGTAGTTACGCCAGCCGAAGATGCGGCGTACGTAGGCGTCAGCCCCGGGGTCGACCACCAGGCCATGGCACTGCACGCCCAGGCGCCGCGCGGCCAGCACGGCGGCGCGGGCATCCTCGGTCAGGTAGCGGGCATCGAACATGTCGATGTCCGACGGTGCGCCGTCGGTGATGAGCACGATGGCGCGCGGGCCGGCGGGCTCGGCCAGCAGGCAGCGCGTGGCATGGCGCAGCGCAGCGCCGATGCGGGTGGACCCGGCAGCGCGGGTGCCCAGGATGCGCTGGGTGTGCGCCGCATCCAGCGGCGTGCCGAAGTCCAGCAGCCGCAGGTATTGCACCGCAGCGCGGGTGTTGGAGGCAAAGCCGTGGATGGCGATGCGGTCGTGCCCGGCCTGGGCGGCACGCGCCAGCAGCAGCGCTGCCTGCTGCTCGACGGCCAGCAAGGGCTGCGTGCTGCCGGCGGCAACGTCGCCGGTGGAGGCCGACAGGTCGAGCAACACCAGCACGCTGCAGCGCGGCGCCTCGATGCCGGGGCGCACGAACAACCGCCCATCGGGAGCCAGCGCCAGGCGCCGTTCCACCTGCACATCGATGGCGGCGTCGAGATCGAGGTCTTCACCTTCCCACTGCCGGCGCAGGCGCTGGTTGCGGCTCAGACGGCGCCGGCTGCGCCAGGGCGTGGCGGGCTCGGCGGCGGGCGGCAAGCCGTGAAGTGTTGCGGCCGGGGGCACTACCTCGCGCACGGTGCACCAGTCGGTGCGTTCGCGCTGCAGGCGGTAGTCCCATTCCGGGTAGAGGTGGCAGATGCCCTCGTCGATGGGTTGTTCTTCGGCATCGGTCGGCGGAGTGTCGGCCACTGACGCGTCGGCGGGCGGGGGTGGCGCGGCGGGTACCTGCAGCGCTTCGGTGGTGTCGTCGGCCGTGGCGCCGTGTTGCCAGAGGTAGCTATGGTCGTCGCGGTAGGCGGCCGGCACCACGCACTGCTGCGGGTCTAGCCGCACGCGCATCTGGCCCAGGTCGTTGGCGAGGATGGAGGCCAGGCGCCGGAAGGCGGCGTGGTCCGCCAGACCGTGGTCATGGCGGGTGGCGGCAAACAGTGTGCGGCCCTTGTGCACCCAGTGGTTGCCGTCGGCGTAGTGGCCGTCGAGCAGCGCGCGGCCCAGGCGGGCCAGCAGGCTGGGCACGTCCAGCCCGTGCGGGTCGTGCGCCGGCTGGGCCTGCAGGAACCAGCGGCGCACGCCGGGCAGGCGCTGCATCAACAGCGCTTCAACGCGCGCATCCTCGACCATTGACGCCACGGCCAGGCCCAGTGGCTTGAGCGTGCCCGCAGACTGGGCCTGTGACGAATACAGCAGGTGCGCCGCTGCGTGGGCAATGGCCGCGCGTGCCAGCGTGGCATCCTGCATGACCGCCGCTGGCAGCAGCAGGTGCGTCGTACTGAGCACGGCGCGCGGAGCCGCAGACGGCGATGGGGAGGCGCCGGCCAGTGTTTGCAGCGTGAGCGTGCGCCGGCTCAGGCCACCGAGCAGCAGGCCCAGCGCGGCAAGGGTGGGCGTGTCAGCGTCGGCCCGGTACATCGCGGTACATCGCGGCTCAGGGGAAGTGGGCATCCACGAGCTGGCGCAACGCGGCCAGCAGGTCCGGGTCGTCGGTCAGCGCGCGCGTCATTGTCATCTCGCAGCTGTCGCGCGGGGCCACGCCGTCGCGGATCAGGATGCCGGCATAGATGAGCATACGGGTGGAGATGCCTTCGTCCAGGCCCTGCTGGCGCAGCGCACGCGAGCCCTGCGCCACGCCGACCAGTTGCGCGGCCAGCGCGGCGTCGATACCAGCCTCGTGCGCCACGATCTCGGTTTCCACCGTCGCGTCGGGGTAGTCGAACTCCAGCGCCGCGAAGCGCTGGCGCGTGGACGGCTTCATGTCCTTGGCCGCGCTCTGGTAGCCCGGGTTGTAGGAGACCACGAGCTGGAAGTCCGGGTGGGCGTGCACCAGCTCGCCCTTGCGGTCCAGCGGCAGCATGCGGCGCGCGTCGGTCAGCGGGTGGATGACCACCGTGGTGTCCTGGCGCGCCTCCACCACCTCGTCGAGGTAGCAGATCGCGCCATGGCGCGCCGCCAGCGTGAGCGGCCCGTCGTGCCAGCGCGTGCCGTCGGCGTCGAGCAGCCAGCGACCCACCAGGTCGGCCGCCGTCATGTCCTCGTTGCAGGCCAGTGTCACCAGCGGGCGGCCGAGCGTCCAGGCCATGTACTCCACGAAGCGTGTCTTGCCGCAGCCGGTCGGCCCCTTGAGGATGAGCGGCAGGCGGTGGGCGTAGGCGTGCTGGTACAGAGCCACCTCGCCACTGCATGGGCGGTAGTAGGGTGCTTCGTTGATGCGGTAGGCCGCGAGCGGATCGGAGACAGGGACAGGAGCAGACACGGCGCAGCCTCGGGACAACAGGGGACATGCCGGCCCGGGCTGCGGGCCGGCGGTGGTAGCTCAGCGGTGGCTGGGGGCTTCGTTCGGAATGCCGTCAATCGGGCACTCGGCCGTGCCGACGGTGGAGCGCGTGAACGACTCGACCTGCTTGCGTGTGCCTTCGGGGTCGCTGATCCACTTGCCGTAGAACTCATACGGGCAGGCGGCTACCCCCTTGGCGTCATCCCCGCTTTCGCCGGAATTGATCTTGCCGGTGTAGCCACGGTGCAGCAGCTTGAACAGGTGGTTCTCGCTCTGGCCGTTCTTGCGGAAGTCGCGGATCAGGCTCTTGGACAGCGCTGCATACTGCACGCCCATTTCCTCTTCCCCGCATTCACCCAGCGTGCGGCCGTCGAAGCCGATGAGCGCGCTGTGGCCGAAGTAGCTGTAGACGCCATCCCAGCCGGTGGCGTTGGCCACGGCCACGTAGCTGTTGTTGGCCCAGGCCATGGCCTTGGCCATCAGCACCTGCTGGTCTTTGGCCGGGTACATGTAACCCTGGCAGCGCACGATGAGTTCGGCGCCCTTCATGGCGCAGTCGCGCCAGATCTCGGGGTAGTTGCCGTCGTCGCAGATGATGAGACTGACCTTCAGGCCCTTGGGGCCTTCGCTCACATAGGTGCAGTTGCCGGGGTACCAGCCTTCGATCGGCACCCAGGGCATGATCTTGCGGTACTTCTGCACGATCTCGCCCTGGTCGTTCATCAGGATGAGTGTGTTGTAGGGCGCCTTGTTCGGGTGCTCTTCATGGCGTTCGCCGGTGAGCGAGAAAACGCCCCAGACCTTGGCCTTGCGGCAGGCCTCGGCAAAGATGGCGGTCTCCTCGCCCGGCACGGCGGCGGCGGTGTCGTACATCTCCTTGGCGTCGTACATGATGCCGTGGGTGCTGTACTCGGGGAAGATCACCAGGTCCATACCGGGCAGGCCCTGCTTCATGCCGACCACCATGTCGGCGATCTTGCGTGCATTGGCCAGCACTTCGGCCTTGGTGTGCAGGCGCGGCATCTTGTAGTTGACAACGGCAACGCCGACGGTGTCGTTGCTGCTGGAAATATCGCCGTGGATCATGTCTTTACTCCTTCGGAGTGAGTGTTTCGTTTATTGGGTTGGTATGAGAGGCCGCTTTTTCCACCCCCTATCCCCCCCGCCCTTTCCACCCCTGCGGGGGGATAGGGAGGGGAAGAAGAGGCGCACATAAAGAAGCACGACGGCAAAGAAGAAACCTCAGTGACTGATCATCCAAGGCCGCTTGGAGGGAAAGGCCTTGGCGCCATTGGGCGCCGTCACCGTGGCCCCATGCTTGCCGCTGGTCGAGCAACAGCCACACCCTGCCGGGTGCTTGAGCCGCCCGTACGAGCCATCGCGCGAGGAACGCGGGGCATGCGATGCCCGTTCGTTGGTCTCGTGCGCGCGGCGCGTCTCGCTGCTCAGGCAGGCCAGGCGTGGTGCGGCCACGAACACGCGCGTGGAGGCAGTGCCGCAGTCCGGGCAGCTGCAAGGCTCATCGCGCTGCGACAGGCTGCGCAGCGCTTCGAAGCCGCCGCAGGCCGGACAGGCGTAGTCATAGGTGGGCATGCAGGGCTCCTGGGGCTTACTTCTTGTCGGGTGAGATCGGCATCTGCACGCTGCCGTCGATGAACTTCACCGGGCCGGCCGCCGTGGGGTTGATGTCGAAGTCGAAGATCTCGGTTGGCAGCCACAGCGTGGCGCAGGCGTTGGGCACGTCCACCACACCGCTGATGTGGCCCTGCACCGGCGCTGTGCCGAGGATGGAGTAGGCCTGGGCGCCGCTGTAGCCGAACTTCTTCAGGTATTCGATGGCGTTCAGGCAGGCCTGGCGGTAGGCCACGGTCACATCCAGGTAGTGCTGCTTGCCTTGCTCGTCGACCGAGACACCTTCGAAGATCAGGTAGTCCTTGTAGTTGGGCGTGATCGGGCTGGGCTTGAAGATCGGGTTCTTGATACCGTACTTGGCCACGCCGCCCTTGATGAGGTTGACGCGCATGTGGACCCAGCCTGCCATCTCGATAGCACCGCAGAAGGTGATCTCACCGTCGCCCTGGCTGAAGTGCAGGTCGCCCACGCTCAAGCCGCCGCCATCCACATAGACCGGGAAGAAGATGCGCGAGCCGCGCGACAGGTCCTTGATGTCGCAGTTGCCACCGTGCTCGCGAGGCGGCACGGTGCGTGCGCCTTCGGCGGCCACTCTGTTGGCAACATCCCCCTGGGCCTTGCCGCAGTGCGCGGTGGCCGCAAAGGGTGGGTTGGCCAGGCTGGGCACTCGGTCGGGGTCGGTGGCGATCAGTTCGGCCTCGCGCTTGTTCCACTCGTCGAGCATCTTCTTGTCGGGCAGGCAGCCGATCAGACCCGGGTGGATCAGGCCGGCGTATTCCACGCCCGGCACGTGGCGGCTCTTGGTGAACATACCGTTGAAGTCCCAGATCGACTTCTGCGCCAGGGGGAAGTGGTCCGTCAGGAAGCCGCCGCCGTTCTGCTTGCTGAAAAAGCCGTTGAAGCCCCACTGGCTGTCGTCCCTGGCGCCGATGTCCAGCAGGTCCACCACCAGCAGGTCGCCAGGTTCTGCGCCCTGCACGCCCACCGGGCCTGAGAGGTAGTGCACGGTGGTGAGGTCGACGTCACGCACGTCGTCCGCACTGTCGTTGTTTTTGATATAGCCGCCGGTCCAGTCGTAGGTCTCGAGGATGAAGTCGTCGCCTGGCTTGACCCACACGGCAATCGGGATGTCCGGGTGCCAGCGGTTGTGCACCAGCGGGTTGCTGGGGGCGGGTTGGGTCAGATCAACTTTGATGAGGGTGTCAGCCATGGCGATGCTCCTTGAGGACGAAAGAAAACGGATGGATCAAAGGGATGGATTTCAGACAGAGAGATAGGACTTGATGCGATTGACGTCGGTCTGCTCGCGCAGCGTCTCGTGCACGAGGCGGCCGCCTTCGATGACGAACAGGCGGTCGGCCACGTCCATGGCAAAGGACAGCACCTGCTCGGACACAACGATGGTGATCTCGCGCAACTTGCGGATCTCGTTAAGCGCTTTGGCGATGTCCTTGATGATGGAAGGCTGGATGCCTTCGGTCGGTTCGTCGAGCAGCAGCACCTTGGGGTCGGTAACCAAGGCGCGGGCAATCGCCAGCTGCTGCTGCTGCCCGCCCGAGAGGTTGCCGCCCTTGCGCCGGCGCATGTCCCACAGCACGGGGAACAGCGCGTAGATCTCGTCCGGAATCTGCTTGGTTCTGGAGTTCTCCAGGCCGGTCTGGATGTTTTCCTCCACCGTGAGGGTGGGGAAGATCATGCGACCCTGAGGCACGTAGGCAATGCCCTTGGCGACGCGCTTGTAGCTTTCGTCTTTCGAGACGTCCTGGCCCGCGACTTCGATGCGACCGGACTTCAGCGGCAGCACACCCATGAGGCTCTTGAACAGCGTGGTCTTGCCCATGCCATTGCGGCCCATGATGGCAACCGTCTCGTTCTTGTGTCCTTCGAAGGAGATGCCGTGCAGCGCTTCGCTCTGGCCATAGGCCGTGTACATGTCGGTGACTTTGAGCATGGTGTGTTCTCCGGTGAAATCAGTGGCCCAGGTAGACGTCGATCACTTTGGGGTCGGCCTGTACGGCTTCCATGGAGCCCTCGGCGAGGATCTTTCCCTGGTGCATCACAGTGACCTTGTGCGCGATCTGCTTGACGAACTCCATGTCGTGCTCGATCACGATCACCGAGCGGCCTTTGCAGATGCGCTTGAGCAGCTCGGCTGTCAGCTCGCGCTCGCGGGCGCTCATCCCGGCAATGGGCTCGTCGAGCATCAGTAGCTCGGGCTCCTGCATCAGCAGCATTCCGATCTCCAGCCACTGCTTCTGACCATGCGAGAGCAGGCCGGATTCCATCTCCAAGGCGTCGGCCAGGCCGATCTCCTCGGCAACTACCTGCACGCGCGCCTTCACCTCGTCGGTGCGTTTGAAGCCGAGGGCGCCGAAGACCGAGCGACCGGCGGGGTAAGACACCTCAAGGTTCTGGAAGACGGAGAGGTTTTCGTAGATCGAGGGGGTCTGGAACTTGCGGCCGATGCCGCGGCGCACGCGGATGTGCTCGTCCAGCCCGGTGAGTTCCTCGTTCCTGAATTTGATGCTGCCGCTGCTGGCCTTGGTCTTGCCACAGATCAGATCCAGCAGCGTGGTCTTGCCCGCGCCGTTGGGGCCAATGATCACGCGCAGCTCGTTCTTGTCGATATAGAGGGTCAGGCTGTCGATGGCCTTGAAGCCGTCGAAAGAGACCGTCAGGTCTTCAATGGCCACGGCGAAGTCGGTGTTGCTCATGATGGACTCCTGGGGTTTCAGGCGTTTTGGCCCGTGGGGGTGGCATGCAGCGGATGCACAGTACTCGGCGCGTTGATGTCGTCAGTGGGGGGCGCCGGCGTGGCAGCATCGCGCGCTACGGCCGCGCGGATGGCCAGGCGTTCGGCCTGCTTGCGCGACCACCAGGGTTTGACTTTCTTCTCCCACACGCCAGCCAGCCCGTCGGGGAAGGCCATGGTCACGCCGATGAACAGCCCGGCCATCAGGAACAGCCAGAGGTCGGGGAAGCTCTCGGAGAAGTAGGTCTTGCCGAAGTTCACCAGCAGTGCGCCGTAGACCGCGCCCACCAGGCTCATGCGCCCGCCCACGGCGGCGTAGATCACCATCTCGATCGAGGGAACGATGCCCACGAAAGACGGCGACATGAAGCCCACCTGTAGCGTGAACAGTGCCCCTCCGATACCGGACAGCGCGGCCGCCAGGCAGAACACGAAGACCTTGAACATGGCCACGTCGTAGCCCGAGAAGCGCACCCGGTCTTCCTTGTCGCGCATGGCCAGCAGCAGGGTGCCCAGCTTGCTCTTCTGCACCCAAAGGCACAGTGCGATGCTGCCCAGCAGCAGCAGGGCGCAGACGTAGTAGAGGATGTACTTGGCGCTGTCGGTGCGGATGTCCCAGCCCAGCAGCGTCTTGAGGTCGGTCATACCGTTGACGCCGCCCGTGTAGCCCTGCTGGCCGATGATGAGCACCGTGAGGATCAGCGCCACCGCCTGGGTGATGATGGCGAAGTACACACCGCCCACGCGTCGCTTGAACATGGCGTAGCCGATGATGAAAGCCAGCAGCGTGGGAATGGCGACGACGGCAATCAGCGCGAAAGGCAGGTGCTCGAAGGGCTGCCACCACAGGGGCAGCTCTGTGAGCTGGTTCCAGTCCATGAAGTCTGGGATGCCGGGCGTGGACTGGATCTTGGTGCTCTCGGGGTCGGAGGCCTCCAGCTTGAGGAACATGGCCATGGCGTAGCCGCCCAAGCCGAAGAAGACCCCCTGGCCCAGGCTCAGCACGCCGCCATAGCCCCAGAGCATGACCAGGCCCAGCGCCACGAAGGCGTAGGTCAGGTACTTGCCCACCAGGTTGAGACGGAAGATGTCGAAGGCGAGCGGGAAGAGGACCAGCAGCACGACGGCCAGGACGAGCACGCTGCTCAGCCCCTTGCTGTTGATCCATGCGGTGAACTTGTTCATGGTAGGACTCCAGAATTGAGGGCAGGATCAGCGGCGCACCTTGCTGGCGAACAGGCCCTGCGGGCGGATCATCAGAATCACGACGATCAGCGACAGCGTGAGCACCTTGGCCATGGAGCCACTGATGAAGAACTCGCTGATGGACTGCGTCTGCGCGATGCCGAAGGCGGATACCACGGTGCCCAGCAGGCTGGCGGCACCACCAAAAGTCACCACCAGGAAGGAATCGACGATGTAGAGCGAGCCGCTGGTCGGCCCCGTAGAGCCGATGGTGGTGAAGGCTGCCCCCGCCACACCAGCGATGCCGCAACCGATGGCGAAGGTCAGGCGGTCGGTCTTGCTGGTGTTGATGCCGATGGCGTTGGCCATGGTGCGGTTGCTCACCGTGGCGCGCACCCGCAGGCCCCAGCGGCTCTTGTAAAGGGCAAGTAGAACGCCGCAGGTGACCAGCAGCGTCAGGCCCAGCACAAACAGGCCGTTGATCGGAATGTCCAACCCCGGGGCCGGAGCCCAAGAGCCCATCAGCCATTCGGGCAGCGCAGGGCTGACTTCCTTGGGACCGATGGCTGAACGGAACACCTGCTGGATGGCCAGGCTCAGGCCCCAGGTGGCCAGTAGCGTGTCCAGCGGGCGCTTGTAGAGAAAGCGGATCAGGCCCCACTCCACCAGCCAGCCGACGATGAAGGCCAAGATGAAGGCCACACCGATGGACAGCGGGAAGTAGTAGGGCATAAAGCCGGGTGCGAACTTCTCTGTCAGCGTGGAAAAGAGAAAGACCGTGTAGGCGCCGATGGTCATGAACTCGCCGTGGGCCATGTTGATCACGCCCATCTGGCCGAAGATGATGGCCAGGCCCAGGCCCATGAGCAGCAGCACCGAGAACAGACTGAGTCCTGCGAAGCCCTGCATGAGGGCGATGTTGAGCATTTCCGAAAATTCCATGGCGTCACCTGTCTGTCTGAGAACAAGGGTGGCGGCCATCCGTTGCTGCAACCATGGCCGCCACCGGCACCCCCTCGCGGGGATTCCTGCTTACTGATAGCCCTTCGGGAACGGATCGGGCTCGATCAGGTTGGGCGACTCGGCCACCACCTTGAAGGTGCCGTCCTTGTTACCCATGGCGATGCGCGACTTGCTCCACAGGTGGTGGTTCTGGTGCACCTTGACATAGCCTTCGGGTGCGGTTTTGAGCTCGATGCCTGGCGAGGCGGCCACCACCTTGTCAACGTCGAAACTGCCCGCCTTCTCGACGGCGGCTTTCCACAGCCAGGGCCCCAGGTAGCCCGCCTGCGTGACGTCGCCGATGACGGCGTCCTTGCCGTACTTGGCCTTGAAGGCTTCGACGAACTTCTTGTTGTTTTCGTTGTCCAGGGTCTGGAAGTACTTCATCGAGCTGTAGAAGCCGGCAAAGTTTTCGCCGCCCACGCCCGTCATCTCGTCTTCGGTGACCGACAGCGTCAGCAGGAACTGCTTGTCGCCGGTGATGCCGGCGGCCTTGAGCTGCTTGTAGAAGGCCACGTTGGAGCCGCCCACCACGGCGGCAAAGATGCAGTCCGGCTTGGCCACCTTGATCTTGTTGATCAGTGAGTTGAAGTTGGTGTTGCCCAGCGGGTAGTACTCCTCGCCAACCACCTTGCCCAGTTTGGCCACGCTCTCGATGTGCTTGCGCGCGATCTTCATCGAGGTACGCGGCCAGATGTAGTCCGAGCCGACCAGGAAGAAGGTCTTGGCCTTCTTCTCCTTCGCGCCCCAGTCCAGGCCGTAGATGATCTGCTGCGTGGCTTCCTGACCGGTGTAGATCACGTTCTTGGACTGCTCCAGGCCTTCGTAGAAGGTGGGGTAGTAGAGCAGGCCGTTTTCCTTCTCGAAGATCGGCAGTACGGCCTTGCGCGAGGCGCTGGTCCAGCAACCGAAGACCGCGGCCACATGGTCGTTGACCAGCAGCTTCTTCGACTTTTCTGCGAAGGTTGGCCAGTCGGAGGCGCCGTCTTCCTTGATGACGCGGATCTTGCGGCCCAGGATGCCGCCCATGGCGTTAATTTGGTCAATGGCCAGCTGCTCGGCCTGGATGGAACCGGTTTCAGAGATGGCCATGGTGCCGGAAGACGAGTGCAACTGGCCTACCACCACCTCGGTGTCGGTCACGGCAAGCTTGGTCGTGTTGACCTTGGCGGTGGGAAACTGCTGGGCCATGGCTATGCCGGGCAGACCGACCACGGACATGGCGCCCATGGCCTGCAGAAGGCGGCGGCGCTGCAGGTCGGCGGCAGCAGACGGGTGGAGCAGGGACGGATCGGTCTGGTCTTTCATGGGGCACTCCTGAAGAGAAGAGTTGGGAACCAAGAACACCTGCGGGAGGTGCTGGGCGACACGGCGTCACCACGGCCTTGAGATTAGGGACAACCCTCTCCACGGCCCATACGTCAATTGACGTACGCGGGCTGCGCGCATCGCTGAGTACGGTTCTTGCGTGTGCACTGGTATTGACAGTGCATGCACCAAAAAAGCGCAGGCATGAACCACGCACCACAAAAGATCTTTCGCATCCGCCGCGACTACAACTCCTGGGTAGCCAACGAGACGTTGGAGGACTACGCGCTGCGCTACACGCCCCAGAGTGCACGCAAATGGAGTGAGCTGCGCGTGGCCAACACAGCCTTGGGCGGCGTGTCCTTTCTGGCGCTGGAGGCCATCGGCGGCGCCATCGCGCTGAACTACGGCTTTTCCAACGCGCTCTGGGCCATATTGGTCATGGGCCTGGTCACCTTCCTCACGGGTCTGCCCATTGCCGTCTATGCGGCACGCTATGGGCTGGACATGGATCTGCTCACGCGCGGCGCTGGCTTCGGCTACCTGGGCTCTACCGTCACCTCGCTCATCTACGCCAGCTTCACCTTCATCTTCTTCGCCCTGGAGGCGGCCATCATGGCGCTGGCGCTGCAGCTGGTGCTGGACTGGCCGCTGGTGTGGTGCTATGTACTGTCCTCGCTGGTCATCATCCCCATGGTGCTGCACGGCATCACCTTCATCTCCCGTCTGCAGGCCTGGACCCAGCCGCTGTGGGTGGTGCTGCTGCTGTGGCCCTTCGCATGGTTTGCGCTGGCCCAGCCCGATTTCTACGTGCAGTTCACCGGCCTGTCCGGACTGACCTCGGGCAGCAACGACTTCGAGCCGCTGATGTTCGGCGCTGCCGCCGCGGTGACCTTCGCGCTCGTGCTGCAGATCGGCGAGCAGGTGGACTACCTGCGCTTCATGCCTGCACGCACCTCGGCCAACCGCTGGCGCTGGTGGGGCGCAGTGCTCGTGGCGGGCCCGGGCTGGATCTTGCCGGGCATGCTCAAGATGCTGGGCGGGGCCTTTCTGGCCTTCGTCGCGCTGCAGTACGGCACATCGCCGCTGCACGCTGCCGAGCCCACGCAGATGTACCTGGTGGGCTACCTGCGCTCACTGAGCGACCCCACAGCTGCGCTGCTGCTCACGGTGTTGTTCGTGGTGATCTCGCAGGTCAAGATCAACGTCACCAACGCCTATGCCGGCTCACTGGCATGGAGCAACTTCTTCGCGCGGCTCACGCGCAGCCACCCGGGCCGCGTGGTCTGGCTGGTGTTCAACGTCATCATCGCCATGCTGCTCATGACGCTGGGCGTCTTCGGCGCGCTCGAGCGCGTGCTGGGCCTGTACGCCAACGTGGCCATCGCCTGGGTGGGCGCGCTGGTCGCGGACCTGGTCATCAGCAAGCCGCTGGGTCTGAGTCCCAAGGGCGTGGAGTTCCGCCGCGCTTACCTCTACGACATCAACCCTGTGGGCCTGGGTGCGATGGGACTGGCCGTGGTGCTCTCGGTCGTGGCCCACTTCGGCTGGCTGGGCGAATACGCTGCCGCCTTCGCGCCCTTCATCGCGCTCTTCACCGCCATGGTCACGGCGCCGCTGCTGGCCTGGGCCACCCGGGGGCGCTACTACCTTGCGCGCCGCGATCCTTCGCCCTGGCAGGTCGGTGAACTCGTGCGCTGCAGCGTCTGCGAAAACCCGTTCGAGAGCACCGACATGGCTGCCTGCCCGGCCTACGGTGCGCCGATCTGCTCGCTGTGCTGTTCGCTCGAATCACGCTGCCATGATCGCTGCAAGACCCAGGCGCGCGCGGCTGACCAGGTGCGCGCCGCGCTCGCAGCCATCCTGCCACCCAGCCTGAACAACCGCTTCAACTTCCGCGTCGGCCAGTACTTCACGGTCTTCCTCTCCCTTTGCGCCGTCATGGCCTTTGTGCTGGGTGTGGTCTACATGCAGGAGAGCCTGACCGCGCCGCCCGACGCGTTGCGCGGACCCTTCGTCAAGGTGTTTTCGCTGCTTGCTCTGCTGGCCGCAGTGTGGGCCTGGTGGCTGGTGCTGGCCAACGAAAGCCGGCGCATGGCGCACGACGAATCTGAGCGACAGACCCAGTTGCTGCAAAAGGAAATCGACGCCCACCAGCGCACCGACGCCGCGCTGCAAAGCGCCAAGGAGGTGGCTGAGAACGCCAGCCAAGCCAAGACACGTTATGTGGCAGGTATGACGCACGAGCTGCGCACGCCCCTCAACAGCATCCTGGGCTATTCGCAAATCCTGCTGCGCAGCGGCGAGCTTCAGGGCAGCGCGCGCGAGGCCGTCACGACCATCCAGCAAAGCGGCCAGCACATGCACGCACTGATCGACGGCCTGCTGGACCTGGCTCGCATCGAGGCAGGCCGCCTGAGGCTGGACCCAGCGCCGCTGCCCTTCCAGGAATTCCTCTCCGAACTGGCGCGCATGGTGCAGCCCCAGGCCGAGGGCAAGGGCCTCGCGTTCCGCCTCGAAACCCAGGGCCGCGTACCCGCTTGGGTGCAGGCCGACGCCAAGCGCCTGCGCCAGATCCTCATCAACCTGCTGGGCAACGCTGTGCGCTTCACCAACCGGGGTGCTGTCGTGCTGCGCGTGGACTGCCGACACGAAGTGGTGCGCTTCGAGGTGGAAGACACTGGCATCGGCATCGCCCCGCAAGACCAGGAGCGCATCTTCCAGCCCTTCGAGCGCGGCAGCGCCGGACGGCGTGCCAGCGAAGCGGGAACCGGCCTGGGCCTGACCATCACCAGTCTGCTCACCAGCCTCATGGGCGGTGAGCTCACACTGCGCAGCGCCGTGGGCAAGGGCAGCACCTTCAGCGTGCGCCTGTATTTGCGCGAGATCAAGGCCCCGGTCGCGCGCACCCTGCGCCACCTGCGTCCCATCGTCGGCTACCTCGACCCTCGCCGCACCTTGCTCGTGGTGGACGACCAGCCCATCCAGCGGCAGCTGCTGGCCAGCCTGCTGCTGCCGCTGGGCTTCATCATGCGCGAGGCAGCCAGCGGCCGCGAATGCCTGGAGATCTTGCAGCAGCACCGGCCCGATGCGGTACTGCTCGACATCAACATGGACGACCTCAACGGCTGGCAGACCGCGCAACTCATCCGCAGCAATGTCGAGCCCGACTTGCCGATCATCTTCGTCTCGGCCGACCCGTTCGAGAACCGACCCGAGCTGCTGGAAGCCGTTGGCTGCCAGGGTTTCGTGAGCAAGCCAGTGATCGAATCCGAGCTGCTGGACCTGCTGGCGCGGGTCCTGCAGCTGGAGTGGGTGCACGAGCACAACCTGCCGCACACCCCTGAAGTCCCATCGGTGAAGCGGGAGTCGGAAGACAAGTTGCCACTGCCAGATGAACTGCGCCACCGTCTGATCGGCCTGGCTCGCATGGGCAATGCCAGTGGCTTGCGTGGCCTGCTGCGCAGCAGTGCCGAGCAGGAGCCGGCGATTGCGGAAGTGCTGCAAAGCCTGACGGTGCACGTGGACCGTTTTGACTTCTCTGCCCTGATCGAACGCCTGAAAGATACCGAAGATGAAAGCTGAACCCGTCATGCCGCCTGCAGTCTCCAGCGTCGTGCTGGTGGTGGACGACGCGCCCGACACCCTGCGCATGCTTTGCGATGCGCTGGCAATCGACGGCTACACCGTGCTGGTGGCGCGCGACGCCATCGAGGCGCTGGAGCGCTTCGAAATGGCCGTCCCCGACGCCGTGCTGCTCGACGCCATCATGCCGGGCGAGAACGGTTTTGCTCTGTGCCGCCGCCTCAAGTCCGAACCCTCCTGGGCCCACGTGCCAGTGATCTTCATGACTGGCTTGGCCGAGACTGAACAAATCGTTGAAGGGTTTGCCAGCGGCGGAGTGGACTATGTGGTCAAGCCGCTGAAGATTCCCGAGGTGCTGGCACGCTTGGCCACCCACCTGCGCAATGCGCATGTCAGCCGGCTGGCGCGCGAGGCAGTGGATGTGGCCGGACTTGGTGTAGTGTTGCTCGACAGCCAGGGTCGCATCGCCTGGCGTTCGCCGCAGGCCATGCACTGGCTGGAAGAAGCGCTGGGCCCGCAGGACGACGCGACGCCGCTAAAGGGCTGGTTGCAGGCTGCCATCACGCAGGGTGAGACGTTAACCCCGCTGCCCAACGGCAGCCAGTTGCAGGCCCAATACCTAGGGCAGACCGGCCCGGGCGAGACCATGATCCTGTTGCGCCAGGGCGGTCCCGCAGTGAATGCGGCACACAAACGCCTGGTTGGCGCAGTCCTCACACCACGTGAGACCGAGGTGCTGTCCTGGCTCGCCAAGGGCAAGACCAATCGCGACATTGCCGACATCCTCGGCATGAGCCCGCGCACGGTGAACAAACACCTGGAGCACATCTTCGAGAAGCTGGGGGTGGAAACGCGCACGGCGGCAGCGGCGATCGCGAGCAGCCTGCTGCAGGACGCCTGAGCCGGGGATTCCAGAGCTCCATCGGTCGCATCGTGCCGCAACAAGCTCAGGTCGCCCAGACCCGAGGTGCCACAGCGTCCATCTGCCACAGTGCCTGGCGCCACGCTGCACGGGCCGGGCGCAACAGTTCCAGTACCGGTTCAACCAGCGGAGCCAGTACCCGCAGCACCAGCACCTGTGGATGCGGGCTGGTAGCGCCGGCGCTGAGCCGCAAGGGATGCGCGTCGATCACCCGGCGCACAGCGTCGAGCGCGACGTCGCGGCGCTGACGCTCGATGGGCGTGCCTGCCATGAAAAAAAGCGTGGCCAGGCAGCGCTGGCCGGCCAGGCCCAGCGGGCTATTGAGCAGCCGAAGGTCGTCGGCTGCGATGCGGCCCTGCTCCAGCCAGACGCCCGGCACCTCGAGATGCTGCGTGAAGCAGCCCTCCGCAAAAGGCTGGTCTGCCGCGGGCAGGCCCAGCGCGGTGATATCCCAGCCCAGCAGTTCGGCACCGGGGGCAAGATCAAACACGGCACGGTTTTCAGCCTGGCATTGGTTATAGGCCAGGGCCTCCAGCGGCAGCCACTCTAGCCGTGCGTCAGCCTCCAGCCGGGCGTGCACGCGCTGACGGGCCGGCTCGCCCAACGAGCGGTAGAAACGGGTGGCGCCGGGTGTGGTGACGAGACCGTGCGCGCCGGGCGCCACCGACACCTGGGTCTCCACCGTGTCGCCCCCCACCAGACCGCCCGGCGGATGGACCAGTACGTTGTGGCAAACGGTGTCGCCCTCGGGGTAGAGGCTCCGCAGCACGCGCAGCGGCCCGTCATGGCGATAGCGGGCAACGGTACGCGCTGATTCCAAGCTGTAGTGCAGCTCCAAGCAGGCGCGCCAGCTCATGGGTATCGGGACACCACGTTGGACGGGTGCCGGATAAGTCTCAGGTGGGCGTGATAGGTCGGCATTTGCAAGACCATGCAAGTTTTGCGCCTAACTTGCGATGTGGCTGTTGTGCGCCCGACTGGCACCGCGAGTGGCTCACTCGGGTAACAGCAGGATCTCTGTTAAAAAAGCCAGTTCCTAGTACTCGCGCCTTCATCCCTGTCTCAATCTCGATGAGATATCGCTGGCGCAGGGCGCGGCATTGATGGTGCTGCACTCCATTCGAAGCCTTGAGCTTGCCTCATTGAAGCAGTCGCCCGAAGTTAATGTTCAGCCCTTGGGATAACAGAAGCGTTTCCATCCCAGTCTGCCAACCCAAGTATCGACGGCGGGCGGAGCCCTTCATAATTACGAGTTGCCTTCGCTTTTTTGGGATGCCTATCTTTCATCATGGATAAATTCTTGCTGCGGCAGCAAGTGCTGGAGCGACTAGCCGAGGACCTACTGGAAGTTGAAGAGGCAGTGCGAGTGGCCCATGAGGCGGCTACCCACGAAGAAAACATCGCCGAGAACAAATATGACACGTTGGGACTCGAAGCCGCTTACCTTGCGACCGGCCAAGCTCGGCGCGCAGAAGCCATCCGCCATGCGATGGCCCATTGGCGTCAGTTCCATCCGCGCCCCTATGACGCCAATCAAGGCATACAAATCGGTGCGCTGGTTTGCTTGGTTGATGCAAACGATAAGCAGCTGCAGCTTTTTCTCGGCCCGGAAGGAGGCAGCATGAAGTTGGTGAGAGGGGCTCACCTCGTTCAGGTCATCAGCAGCGAAGCACCTTTGGGCAAGGCCATTCTGGGTAAATGCGAGGGTGATGAGGTCTCGATACAGGTCTCTCCCCACCAACAGCAGTTTGAGGTGCTACGGGTTCACTGAGCCGCAAGGCTGTTTTGCACTGTAGGAGTCTTGACGATTCAGGCAGACCGTGCAGTCCGCCAGCCGAACTTGATGTTGGAAGCATTCCGCTAACGAACGCTATTTGCTGCGCTGTGGCTATTGGGCAGCAACAAGGTGTCACAGGTAAGGTGACGACTTCACAGTGCCCGCGCTCTGGCAGAGCAGGACGCAAGGTCGCATGGATGCGAGCTCGCTGTTTATGAAGTTATTTGGTGCGAACCATTGGAGTTTCTCAAAATGATTGATTGGGTCCCGGTAGCCTTCCTGACGTTCAAGGTTCTCATCTTCGGCGCCTGCATGTTTTTTGCCATCAAGTGGCATTACGACCAGGGCAACAAGGTGATGGACAGGCGCGCCCTGATACGTAGGGGCAGCAAGTTTTTCGCCATTTTCATGCTGGCGCTTTTGGGTGTGTTGGCCTTCACGTTCGGCCTTTCCTGGAAGCTTGGTATGGATTTGCGGCTCCCCTGAGGGCAAAAAATGGTCGGTTGATATCCAATCCTGAGCGGGGCGCTCAATCAGGCAGATGCGGATCGGCGATGCCAGGTTGTTTTGAGGCCCCAACGCTGGAGGCAGGAAAAATGGATCGACGCGCATGGCTGATCGGATCGGGGTTGTGTGTTCTGGGGCGTGCCGCCTTTGGTGCGCCATCGGCGCCGTCTCTTGCCATGATGGCGCGTGAGGGCGGTGTAGTGCTGATTCGCCACACCAGTACCGAGCCCGGGGTGGGCGATCCGCCGGGTTTTATCCTGGGTCAATGCAGTTCACAGCGCAATTTGTCCGAAGCCGGTCGGGCTGAGGCCATCGGCATCGGTGCTTGGTTCAGTCAGCACGGATTGCAGCCACGGGCGGTGTTGAGCAGCCAGTGGTGCCGTTGCCAAGACACGGCTCGGCTGGCCTTCGGCCGTTATGAGGACTGGCCCGCACTGAACTCCACTTTTTCTACACAAGACCAGCAAGCGCAGCAGCTCCAGATGCTGCGCAGGCGCCTACGGCAGCTCCCTTCGGGCGCGCTGGAGGTGTGGGTCACACACCAGGTGATCATGACCGGTCTGACGGGGGCCTACCCTGCGATGGGGGAAGGTTTCCTGGTGGATGCGGGGGGTACGTTGCGGGCTCGCGGGCTGATGCGGTCTGGCAGTTGAGGATGTTGAAGTCCTGCTTCTGAATGGCTTCTGCTTTTTGGGATGCTCGCTGCGCCGCCGGTGTTCCTGGCTGCCAAATGCTTCGGTCAGGCGTCTATGTGCGGGGCTCTAGGGTTGCCCCCCTTCCGCTGACTGCCCAGCTCTGCTAGGGGCTGTTGAGAATCAAGCACAACGGCTCGGAGGGCTGTGATGCAATAGGCGCATGAGCATTCGATGGGTACTGACAGACGAGCAATGGGCCAAGATGGAGCCTCAATGCCTTGGCAAGCCAAGTGATCCTGGACGCAGCGGCACAGACAACCGCCGCTTCGTTGAGGCAGTGCTGTGGATTGCCCGCACAGGCAGCCCCTGGCGAGACCTGCCGCCAGAGTTCGGCAAGTGGAACACGGTGTTCAAACGCTTTAGAGACTGGGTTAAGGCCGATGTGTTCCAACGTCTGTTCGATGCAGTGAGCGAGCAGCCGGACATGGAATATGCGATGGTGGATGCCACGATTGTGAAAGTGCATCGGCACGGCCAGGGGGCAAAAGGGGGACTTCGGGCCAGGCCATAGGCCACTCGAGGGGCGGCATGACCACGAAGATACTGGCGCTGACAGATGCATTGGGCAATCTGGTGAAGTTCGTCTTGATGCCAGGGCAGCGCCACGACACCAAAGGGGTCAGAGAGCTGATTGCCGATGTGCGCTTTGATGCCTTGCTTGCCGACAAGGCCTTCGATGTGAATTGGCTGATTCAGGAGTTGGGTAAGCGCGGGGCGCAGGTGGTGATCTCACAGATGCCCCGCAGGAGAGCGCCACTGGAGATTGACCTGGAGGTCTACAAATGGCGCCACTTGATCGAGAACTTCTTTTGCAAGCTCAAGGAGTTCAAACGTATCGCAATGCGCAGCGACAAGACGGATAGCAGCTTCGCAGCGATGATCTATCTCGCAGCTGGGGTTATCAACTCCCGTTGATTCTCAACGCGCCCTAGCCAACTGGGCGACCGGGTGAATGTGTACCCCGTCAAGGGCTATTCCATCACCGTGAACTTGCTGGACGAGGCCAGCCGCCGAGCCGCACCCACGGTCAGCCTGCTGGACGATGAGACCAAGCTGGTGACCAGCCGTTTGGGTGAAGACCGCTTCAGGGTGGCAGGCACCGCCGAGTTCAATGGCGTCAACCGCGACATCCGCGCTGATCGCATCCGGCCGTTGGTGGACTGGGTGCGGGAGTGCTTCCCAGGCGTGTCCACCCGGCAGGTCGTGCCTTGGGCTGGCTTGCGCCCGATGATGCCGGACATGATGCCGAAGGTAGGCCGTGGCCGCCAGGCCAACGTCTTCTACAACACTGGCCATGGACACCTGGGATGGACCCTCAGCGCTGCGACTGCAGACCTGCTGGGGGAACTGGTTGCAGGTGCCGCCGCCCCGACCGGTGTCCGCTTGCCGGTGACCGCGGCAGCGGTCTGAGGCAATTCCTTCTTGTTAGGTTGAGGGCCCGATGGGCCACTGGCCAGCGGGCAGAGTCATTCAAGATTTCGTCAGCTGGCTCTGCTGAGCCTGGCCGTTGCGGCTGAGGTGACGATGGGCTGGTTGCCGGTACGCGACTGGGCCTGAACCGCCTTGGCCTCGAACGAATACAGCGACATGGGGGCGCTGGTGTCGACGCCCAACTGCGGGGCACGGCTGTGCTGCCTCGCAGGCATTGTCATGCCAGCCATCCACGCGCCTGCCAAGGCACCGATTGGCACTTGAGTTGCGGTATGCCCTGGCCTGGCGCTAGCGGTGTGGCTGTGTGCCGGACGCGGTGGCGGTTGCCTGGCTACAGCTTCTGTTGCCGTTGCGTTCCTGAATACTTTGGCTCAGGCGCTATCTTGAGTATAAAAATTACCAATCGGTAACTTGTTATCCATCAAAGGGCTTTGTTGCATAAATCGGCCATAGGCCAAGGCATCCCCAATCCCAAAAAGATTTACGCAGCAGCGACCGTCTGGGGTGTGCCCAGATCGGTAAATTGATTGAGGATTGAAGCTCGGATGTGCAGCTCGGTCACCTGGCGCTCAAACGTCCTGGCCATGACCTTCTCGCCCAGGCGCTTGAAGCAATTCATCTTGGTCTCCACCAGTGACCTTCGGTGGTAGCTGCTCCAGCGTTTCCAGATAGCCCGCCCCAACTGCCTACACGCCTTGACCGCTTCATTGCGGTGAGCAAATGCCAGCCCTTTGCGCAGCTTCGCTCCTTTGCGCGGCGGGATGATTGGAATGGCTCCCCGCAGGTAGCACGCCTTATGTACATCCTGCGTGTCGTACGCCCCATCACCGGTAAAGCTAGCTATCTCTTCATTGCTTGGAATTTGACCTAGGGCAATGCTGAACAAGTAACGTCATATCCATCGCACAGCCATTTGAATGCCAAATGGCCCGCAAAGATACTGTGCTTTGCCCCACAGGGCCTGTTTCGGGAGCCTTTGAGCCCCTTTCGGACCCTTACGGGCGCACCTGTCCCTGCAGGCGCCCTCGGGCAAGGTAGATGTTGGCCAGCGCCAAGGCCGTGAACGCACGCGTGGCGTTCTTTTGCAGCCCGCGATAGCGCACCTTGGTGAATCCCCACAGGCGCTTTACCACCGCAAAGACATGCTCGACCCGAGCGCGCACCCGTGACTTGTTGCGGTTCTTGGCCCGCTGAACTTCGTCCACCTCGCCCGCACGGCGGGTGCGCTGGTTGGTGAAGTCCTTGGCCCTGGGGGCTTTGCTCGCTATCAGTGTTTTCTGGCTGGCATAGGCCGAGTCGCCGTACACGCGTCGCTCATTGCCATGCAGCAGATCGGGCAGTGGGTGTTTGTCGTGCACGTTGGCCGCCGTCACCACGGCGCTGTGCGCCAGCCCGCTTTGGCTGTCCACCCCAATGTGCAGCTTCATGCCGAAATACCATTGCTGGCCTTTGCGGGTCTGGTGCATGTCGGGGTCGCGCGCCTTGTCGGCGTTCTTGGTAGAACTGGGCGCGGCGATGATGGTGGCATCCACGATGGTGCCGGTGTTGACCTTGAAGCCGCGCTCCTGCAATTGCTGGCCTACCTTGGCAAACAGGGCTTCGCCCAGTTTGTGCTCATGGAGCAGTTTGCGAAACTTCAGCAGCGTGGTGGCGTCGGGCACGCGTTCGCGGCCCAGGTCAATCCCCACAAAGCGGCGCAGACTGGCACTGTCATACAGAGCCTCCTCGCACGCCAGATCGGCCAGGTTGAACCAGTGCTGCAGGAAGTGGATGCGCAGCATGCGCTCTAGGCCAATGGGCGGGCGGCCGTTGCCTGCCTTGGGGTAGTGCGGCTCTATCACCTGACACAGAGCGGCCCATGGCACTATTGTCTGCATGGTCCGCAAGAACTCTTCGCGTCGGGTGGGTTTGCGCGAATGCTCGAATCCGTTGTCTTGATCTGCGGCCATTGCCAGGGTCTGCTGCTTCATCTGCGGATAACGTTTGACCCCTCTCAATGGTGGACCTTAATCAGCGTTGCCCTAGTGTGGTGTCTCAAAAGTAAGCATCAAATAATGGTACTCGCTGCCCGCGCCACAGATGCCAAGATGGTGTCCGCACTTTTATGCCACACGAACGGCTTGGGATCCTCGTTGTGACGATCAATGTATTCCCGTATGGATTGCTCCAGCTGAGCAACGCTGGTGTGGGCGCTGCGCTTGATCCACTGCTCGCTGATCTGGCTAAAGAAACGCTCGACCAGATTGAGCCAGGACGCTGAGGTGGGCGTGAAGTGAACGTGGTAGCGAGGATGGGCTGCTAGCCAGGCCCGCACTGCCTGCGTCTTGTGCGTGCCGTAGTTGTCCATGATCAGGTGGATGTCTTGTTCGCCAGGCACCGCTGCATCGATGGCTTTGAGGAACTGCAGGAATTCCACACTGCGGTGACGGCGCTTGAGCTGTCCTATGACTTTGCCAGTGGCCACATCCAGCGCTGCAAACAGCGACGTTGTGCCATGGCGCTTGTAATCGTGCGTGCGCGTGCTGGGTTTGCCAAACGTCAGTGGTAACCCTGGTTGGGTGCGATCCAGAGCCTGGATCTGGCTCTTCTCGTCCACGCACAGCACCAAGGCGCGATCGGGTGGTGCCATATACAGCCCCACCACATCCCGTACCTTGTCCACGAAATGGGGATCCGTCGATAGCTTGAAGGTTTCTTGCAGGTGCGGCTTCAGCCCAAAGGCATGCCAGATGCGCTGCACCGTCGCGGGCGATACGCCAGCGTGCCGACTCATCTGGCGCACGCTCCAGTGCGTGGCGTTGTCAGGCTTGCTCTGGCGAACCTTGTCCACAATGAGCTGAACCTGCTCGTCGCCCACACTGCGCGGGCGGCCAGCGCGCGGGGCATCGGTCAAACCCGCCAGACGATACGCCCGGTAGCGCCGCCGCCACTTGGAGACAGTTTGCACCGTCGTGCCCAAGCGTTGGGCAATCATGGTGCCCGACTCCCCATCTGCGCAGCCCAGCACGATTCGCATGCGCAGCTTCTCGTCCTCGGGCGCTTTGCGTACGCGCAGTCGCGCATGCAGCTCTGCGCGCTCGGCATCGGTGATCTGCAGCTTCGTGGCGGGGCGTCCAGGGTGGGCCATCAGCGTAGTCTCCTATAAGGAAGCTGATTCGACCAACACCGGTCAAAATAGTTCTATCTATTTTTGAGACACCACACTAGTGATGCACTCGATAAATGTCGTACGTCGAAATCGTCGTTTACAGACGTGCGGCGATTTCCATCACTACTATTCGCTAGAAGAGCCTGAAATTGAGTGCTAGCTACCAAAAGGAGGCCCCCCGGCTCTGCCGGGGAGGCAGTAGAAGTTTGACTTTTCAGGAGGTTGTCCACCGTAGAGACTTTCAATCGTGAGCCGCCAAGCAAACGAAAGGAAGAAACACGATGGACAAGTATGAAAGTTTGAGTCACACGGCCTGGGATTGCAAATATCACGTGGTCTTCATCCCCAAGTGTCGAAGGCGAACGCTGTACAAGCAGCTACGCGAACACCTGGGTGAGGTATTCAGAAAGTTGGCCGCGCAAAAGGAATGCAGGGTTGAAGAGGGGCATCTGATGCCCGATCACGTGCACATGATGCTGTCGATCCCACCGAAGTACTCGGTGTCGCAGGTGGTGGGCTTTATCAAAGGCAAGAGCGCAATCCACCTTGCGCGGGTGTACGGAGAGCGAAAGCGCAACTTCGTGGGTCAGCACTTCTGGGCGCGAGGGTACTTCGTCTCGACGGTGGGACGCGACGAAGCGGTGATACGGGAGTACATCCGAAACCAGGAGAAGGAAGACGAGAGGTTGGACCAACTCGGTCTATGGAGGTGAGTAGCCACCGATAGGTGGCCCCAAGAATGAGGGGCCGCGTTAGCGACCCCTTACAGCCGCTTTGAGCGGCTCACATCCCGAATGCCCCCGGCTTTGCCGGGGGATGGTTACTGCTTATCTAGCAAGCGCAAGGTGCTATTTAATTGATAGCGTTTGACCAGGCTGCGGCAGGTATCGTGTCATCCACTGGCTCCCGGTTGGCGCAGCCGGGTTGACAGCCGCCGCACCACGCGCACACTGGGGGCATCTTGTTGCCTGGCTGCACGGCCTGCGGTCTTTTGCTCGTGTCTGACGTTTCCAACTCAACCCTTATCGTTCCTCCCGACTTCTCTGCGCAGCCGCGCGTTGTCAGGCCCGCATTGGAGGATGCCTACGCCGCTGCGCAACAACGCGTGCATCAACTGCAGCACCACCCGGAGGCCTGGGGCTATGCGGGCTGCACCGTGGAGTGCATCGAAACGCACATCTCGTGGCTACTGCTGGTGGGTGGGCATGTGTACAAATTCAAGAAGCCTTTGGCGCTGGATTTTCTGGACTTCAGCACCGCCGCACTGCGCTTGGCCGCGTGCCAGG
This sequence comes from Acidovorax temperans, assembly GCF_006716905.1. Classification (GTDB taxonomy): domain Bacteria; phylum Pseudomonadota; class Gammaproteobacteria; order Burkholderiales; family Burkholderiaceae_C; genus Acidovorax; species Acidovorax temperans. Next base: position 895,509 of record NZ_VFPV01000002.1, read on the forward strand.
AAGAGCTGCGCATCAACCGCCGCACGGCCCCGCACATGTACCTGGACGTGGTGGGCGTGGAGGGTGACGGCAGCGATTCCCGGCCCTGGCGGGTGAAGCCCTGGGCGGCAGGGGATGCCGCAGGGGCGGAGCCCGCGGTGCTGATGCGCCGCTTTGACCAGCAGGCCTTGCTCAGCCGCAGGCTGGAGGCGGGATGCGTGGCAGACGAAGACATGGACGCCCTGGCCGAGCAGGTGGCCAGGCTGCACACGCAGGCGGCTGTGGCAGACGTGGCGCAGCTGGGCGGGGCGCTGGCGGCGCCATCACCCGGGCATGCTGCCACCGCGCCGGTGCGTGAATGCCTGGCCGCGCTGGCCTTGGTGCTGCCGGAGGTGGCACCGGGGCAGATGGGCGACTTGCAGCGGCTGGAAGAGTGGTGCGCCGTGCAGCAGATCGCGTTGAAAGAAGTGTGGGCCCAACGTTGGCGCGGTGGCCATGTGCGCGAGTGCCATGGCGATCTGCACCTGGCCAACATTGCCTGGATTGACGGCCAACCGCAGTTGTTTGATGCGCTGGAGTTCAACCCCGATCTGCGCTGGATTGACTGCATGGCCGACCTGGCCTTTTTGGCCATGGACCTGCAAGCGCGTGGCCGGCCTGACCTGGCCTGGCGCTGCGTGAACCGATGGCTGGAGCACACGGGCGATTACGAAGGCCTGCAGGTGCTGGGCTACTACCGTGTGTACCGCGCGCTGGTGCGGGCCCGTGTGGCGGGCTTGCAGTGGACGCAGCTGCAAGCGCAGCGCGTCGATACCGTAGCACAGGCGGCCCATGCTGCGCTGAGGGATGAGGCGCAGCGCACGCTGCAACGCTACCTGGCGCTGGCCGTGGAGCTGACCCAGCCAAACGCAGTGGTGCTGTGGCTGGCGTATGGCTTGTCGGGCTCGGGCAAAAGCACCCATTCGTTACCGCTGGTGGCTCAGCGTGGCGCGGTGCGCCTGCGGGCTGATGTAGAGCGCAAGCGTTTGTTCGGCCTGCGCGCGGGGCAGCGCAGTGACGGTATTGAAGGCGGCATCTACACCCCCCAGGCTTCGCGGCAGACCCACGAGCGGCTGGCGCAACTGGCCGTGCTGGTGCTGAAGGCGGGCTACCCGGTGCTGGTCGATGCCACCTTCTTGAACCCGGCCACGCGCACTCAGTTCATGGCACTGGCGCGGGCGTTGCAGGTGCCTTGCCGCATTCTGGCTTTTGAAGCGCCGCTGGCGGTGCTGCGCGAGCGCGTGCAGGCGCGTCAGCGCCAGGGCGAAGATGCGTCAGAAGCCGATGTGGCGGTGCTGGATTCGCAATGGGCCCACCTGCAGCCCTTGGCACCCGATGAATTGGCGCTGACGGTGCATGTGGACACCCCACCCAGCCGGTGGACTGGGATGCATTGCTGCCCCGAAGCTGCTGACCTGGGTGCGGGCCCTTAGCCGCCCAACTGCCCCGGCATGAAGTACAGCAGCACGCTCGTCATGACCAGGTAGCGAAAGAACTTGCCCACCGCCATATAGGCCACGCAGGGCCAGAACGGCAGCTTGAGCCAGCCGGCCACGGCGCACAGCGGGTCACCCACACCGGGCAGCCAGCTCAGCAGGCAGGCGGCGGGGCCAAAGCGGCGCAACCAGCTCAGTGCGCGCACTTCGGTGGGGCTGCCCCGGGCGCGGTCCACCGCCTTGTGGGCGCCCAGGCCCATCCACCAGCTCACCGCACCGCCCAGGGTGTTGCCCACGGTGGCCACACCAATCGCGGGCCAGAAAAGATCTGGGTTGAGCTTGACGAGCCCGAACACCGCAGGCTCGGAGCCCAAAGGCAGCAGCGTGGCCGAGATGAACGAGACCACGAACACCGTGCTCAGCCCGAATTGCGGCAGTGCCAGCCAGTGAAGCAGCTGGTGCATCCAGATTTCCATAGCGTTGGAGTGTAGGGCTCTGCGCCCGCGTTTCTCGCTTTGGCGGCCTCGTCCTACAGCGGCGCGGGGCATACGCTTTGGGGACTACAGCCCGTCGCTCGGTACCTTCTCCTCATGCCCACCCTGGAAAGCAAAAACGAGGAGGAACCCATGCCCCACCGCCACACAACTTCGATATTTGCCGACACGGCCCGCCCATCGCGCGCCCGCTGGCAGCACTGGCAGCACTGGCTCGTGGCCGGGTTGTTGGCAGCGGGGTTTGGTGGCCATGCAGCCGTTCACGCTGCCGATGCCGAGGGAGATGTGGATTGGCGGGGCCAGTCGGCAGGCAGTTGCCAGCAAGACCGCGCTGGTCAAGCCGCGTTATCGCGCATTGCGCAGCAGTTGCAGGCGCAAGGCATGGCCTTGAAGGCGCGCTGCCATGGGCCCAGCGGCGCCTGGCGGGTCGAGGTGACCGTGGTGGATGGCCTCAAAGCCAGCAAGGTGGTGCGTGGCCCCTTGGCCGATGGGCATGAGGTGGACATGGGCACACCGGCCGGTGTACCGCTGGCAGCGGCGTCGGTGGATGCGAGCGGCTTCTCGCCCGACGTGCAATTCAACCGCCAGTGGCTGCGCACGTTGATGGCGCAGCACCGCTTCAGCAATCTGCCCGATGCCTGGTGGCACTTTGCCCAGCAAGGCAGCAGCCCTGTGAGTGTGGCTGCCCGCTGAGGTGGGTGATTGCAGTACAAAACAAAAACGGGTTGTGTGCAAAAACGGGTTGCGTGATCCCGCTGCGCAAGGGCTGGGGCCGCACTTGAATCGCGCGGTTGGATATTTCAGTTGCTGAAATTTTGAGCAGGTACAATCCTGCCTCCTTTTTCAGCACCCGCTGCCAACCCCCGTACCCCCATGCACATAGGCCAGTTCTCTTTGGCGAATCGTCTGTTCGTCGCTCCCATGGCGGGTGTGACGGACCGGCCCTTTCGCCAGCTGTGCAAAGCGCTGGGGGCGGGTTACGCGGTGAGTGAGATGGTGACCTCGCGCAAGGACTTGTGGAACAGCCTCAAGACCTCGCGCCGGGCCAACCACGAAGGAGAGCCGGGACCCATTGCCGTGCAGATTGCCGGCACCGAGGCGCAGATGATGGCCGAGGCGGCGGTCTACAACGTAGAGCGCGGCGCGCAGATCATCGACATCAACATGGGCTGCCCGGCCAAGAAGGTATGCAACAAGTGGGCGGGCTCCGCCCTGATGCAGGACGAGGCGCTGGCCGTGTCCATCGCGCAGGCGGTGGTCGAGGCCTGTGCGCCGTTCAACGTGCCCGTCACGCTGAAAATGCGCACTGGCTGGTGCCAGCAGCACAAGAACGCTGTATCGCTAGCGCGCCAGTTCGAATCCATCGGCATCCAGATGCTGACGGTGCACGGCCGCACGCGGGAGCAGGGCTACAAGGGCCAGGCCGAGTACGACACCATCGCCGCCGTGAAAGCGGCGGTGAAGGTGCCCGTGGTGGCCAACGGCGACATCACCTCGCCTGAGAAGGCACGTGATGTGCTGGCCTACACCGGGGCCGACGCCATCATGATCGGCCGTGCTGCCCAGGGCCGGCCGTGGATCTTCCGCGAGATTGGCCACTTTCTGGACACAGGCGAGCATCTGGCCCCACCCCTGGTGGGCGAGGTGCGCCGCCTGCTGCTCGATCATTTGCACGACCACTACAGCCTGTACGGCGAGCTGACCGGCGTGCGCAGCGCCCGCAAGCACATTGCGTGGTACCTGCGTGCCCTGCCGGGCGGCGAGGCCTTCAGGCAGCACATCAACACGATAGAAGACAGCGCTGCGCAGTGGCAGGCTGTGGCCGATTTTCTGGATGCCCTGGGCACCCAGATGGACCGCATGCCCGCCGCTACTGCCGCGCCTGCAGATACAGAAGAACAAGAGGGATTGCCTGCATGAGCAAACAACACATAGAAGAGTGCGTCCGCGAAAGCCTGCAAGGTTACTTCCGCGACCTGGGCGGTGAAACGCCTGACGGCATGTACGACATGCTGGTGCGCGTGGTCGAAAAGCCGCTGCTGGAAGTGGTGATGAGCCACGCTGACAACAACCAGTCCCGCGCGGCCGAATGGCTGGGCCTGAACCGCAACACCCTGCGCAAGAAGCTGGTCGAGCACAAGCTGCTCTGACGCTGCGACAGGTGTTTGCTACATAAAACATAGCTGCTAGCGCTTGGTAGACGTGCGCTAGAGCCAGATTTCACTTCAAACTTTACCTCCACCATGGCCATGAACGCACTTCTTTCCGTATCCGACAAGACCGGCATTGTTGACTTTGCCAAAGCCCTGCACGCGCTGGGCATCAAGCTGCTGTCTACCGGCGGCACTGCGCAACTGCTGGCCAAGGAAGGTCTGCCTGTGACCGAGGTGGCCGAGGTCACCCAGTTCCCTGAAATGCTGGATGGCCGCGTGAAGACGCTGCACCCCAAGGTGCACGGAGGCCTGCTGGCCCGCCGCGAGCTGCCCGCCCACATGGCAGCCCTCAAAGAGCACGGCATCGACACCATCGACCTGCTGGTGGTCAACCTCTACCCCTTTGAAGCCACCGTGGCCAAAGCCGGTTGCACGCTGGCCGACGCCATCGAGAACATCGACATCGGCGGCCCCGCCATGGTGCGCAGCGCCGCCAAGAACTGGAAAGACGTGGGCGTGATCACCGCCGCCGACCAGTACGACGCCGTGCTGGCCGAGCTGAAGGCGAACGGCAAGCTGAGCGACAAGCTGCGCTTTGCCCTGTCGGTCGCTGCGTTCAACCGCATCGCCCAGTACGACGGCGCCATCAGCGATTACCTCTCGTCCGTCACGTTCGAAGAAGAAAAGCTCTCGGAAACCTACGTGCCCACGCGCACCCAGTTCCCCAGCCAGAGCAACGGCATCTTCACCAAGGTGCAAGACCTGCGCTACGGCGAAAACAGCCACCAGCAAGCCGCGCTGTACCGCGACCTGCACCCCGCACCCGGCTCGCTGGTCACCGGCGTGCAATTGCAAGGCAAAGAGCTGAGCTACAACAACATCGCCGACGCCGATGCCGCGTGGGAATGCGTCAAGAGCTTTGACGCCGCTGCCTGCGTCATCGTCAAGCACGCCAACCCCTGCGGCGTGGCCGTGGGGCTCGATGCCCTGAGCGCCTACAGCAAGGCCTTCCAGACTGACCCCACCAGCGCCTTCGGCGGCATCATTGCCTTCAACCGCGTGGTGGACGGCGCAGCTGCTGCCCAGGTCAGCAAGCAGTTTGTGGAAGTGCTGATGGCCCCAGAGTTCACGCCTGAAGCGCTGGAAATTTTCAAGAGCAAGGCCAATGTGCGCCTGCTCAAGATCGCCCTTCCCTCGACATCTTCCGCACACGGGGGCAACACCGACTGGGAGCGAGGCCGCAACGCCATGGACGCCAAGCGCATCGGCTCGGGCCTGCTGCTGCAGACGGCAGACAACCACGAGCTGTCGCTCATCGACCTCAAGGTCGTGACGAAGAAGCAGCCCACGCTGGAAGAAATGGAAGACCTGCTGTTCGCCTGGAAGGTCGCCAAGTACGTCAAGAGCAACGCCATCGTCTTCTGCAAGGGCGGCATGACCATGGGCGTGGGCGCCGGCCAGATGAGCCGTCTCGACTCGGCCCGCATCGCCAGCATCAAGGCTGAACACGCCAACCTGTCGCTGCAAGGCACCGTGGTGGCCAGCGACGCCTTCTTCCCCTTCCGCGACGGCCTCGACGTGGTGGTGGATGCAGGCGCCACCTGCGTCATCCAGCCCGGCGGCTCCATGCGCGACCAGGAAGTGATTGACGCCGCCAACGAACGCGGCGTGGCCATGGTGTTCAGCGGCGTGCGCCACTTCCGCCATTGATCTGCGCATCGCAAGGCATCTCTGGATTTGCACATGCATCCAGACGATGACATCCCACCACCCCGGCCGCGCTGGCTGGGGTGGGCATTGATCGCCTTTGGGCTGCTGGTGGCCCTGGGCATGCTCAACCTGGGCGTGCGCATGGTGCTCTCGGCCAAGCCCCCGCAGACCGAAGCACCGCAGCCACCCAGCGCCGCAACCCCTGTGACTGGGGCTGCCGAAGCACCCCAAACCTCATCCCTGGCCGGGCAGGCCCTGGTACAAGCCAGCGACTGCCTGCGATGCCACGGCATGGACCGGCGCTACGTGGGCCCGTCTTTCCGCCAGATTGCTGACCGTTACCGCGAACAGCCCGATGCCGCCAACTACCTGGCCCGCAAGATCCGCGAAGGCAGTGTCGGCGTATGGGGCCGTACCGTGATGCCACGCCATCCCCAGGTCAATGAAGCGCAATCTTCAGACATGGCGCGGTGGTTGCTGAGCCTGCCGCCTGCGCAGGCAGCGGCTCCCCAGTAGCGCCCCCGGATTTGGTGAATGCCCTTGCCTGTGAGCGGCGCAAGAATGGTGGCGGCGCAAGTGTGGGTCGTCGGACCCCCGCGTTTGTTGGCCACAGTGTGGGGTGTTAGCGCTCTTGGCGATATCCATCGCCCGCTGTGCCAGTTTGCTTGATTGCAGGGGGCTTCGTCTCTATTGGCCGTGCAGCAGAGTGCGGCCACAAGATGTCATGCTTGGCGGACGGTGTTGTCACCGCCCTTTTTAAAAATATTCATAAACCTCTTGCATAGAAGGTCTAGGCACCCTACATTAGGTCTGTTGCAGCAGCTTTTGCTTACTCGCGCTGCAAGCAGGTTCGATCTGGGCAGCGGTACCCCAAAACCGCACACCTCCACTGCACACCACTTCACTGTGGGCTCTTCGGTGGTCTGACTTTTCCCTAGGCAAGCTTCACTTTTACGACTTTTACGCAGTCGTATTTGCCCATGCTTCGTTGCACATCGCGACGACATGAATCCGGGCTACACGCGCCCGCGCACCATTGTTTTTAATGTCATTTGCAAGCACCCATCCGTTCGCCGTCGGCAAATTCCGGATCACACCGCTTAGCCGTTGTCACGGTAGCGATCAGCACACCGCCTTGCTCTCCATCAAGAGTGGGCAAGGCAGCCAGACACATGACCGTGTCTACACCTTTAAGCCCGAGTTCAAGACGCAGGACTGCGCCCTGATGTATGCCGCCGCGCAAGGCCGCAACTGGCTGGTCAACCCCGCCTCACTGGCGTAAACCGCAACTTCAAGGAGGCTCTATGGCCAAGGAAGAACTCATCGAAATGAACGGTAAGGTAGATGAAATGCTGCCTGACACTCGCTACCGAGTGACCTTGGACAACGGGCACAAATTGATTGCCTACACCGGCGGCAAGATGCGCAAGCACCGAATCCGGATTCTGGCGGGCGACAACGTCACGCTGGAGATGTCACCTTACGACCTCACCAAAGGCCGGATCACCTTCCGCCACATCGAAAACCGTCAGCCTCGCGCTGCGGGAGCGCCTGCTTTCAAACGCAAGCACTGATTTCTCTCACACCTGTTTTAACCTGCGCCCCAATTTTGCAGGGCGCTTTTTTTGAAAGGCTCAAAATGAGCAACAAACTTTATATCGGCAATCTGTCTTACTCGGTTCGTGACGACGATCTGCACCAACAGTTTTCTCCCTTCGGCCAAGTCCAGTCGGCCAAGGTCATGATGGAACGCGACACAGGTCGCTCGAAGGGCTTTGGCTTTGTCGAGATGTCCAGCGGCTCGGAAGCCGAAGCAGCGATCCAGGCAATGCATGGCAAGAACATGGGCGGTCGTGACCTGACCGTCAATATTGCTCGCCCAATGGAGGCTCGCCCTCCCCGTAGTGGTGGTTACGGCGGTGGCTACGGTGATGCCCGTCGCAACAGCTATTGATCTTTGACCGATCATCCAAAAAAGAGCCAGCGCAAGCTGGCTTTTTTCATGGTGGTTGCTGAGGAACTCTTTTGCGCCCATTCGTGAAGTAGGTTCTCACCTCAACGGCGGTTGCGGTGTCATGGCTGAGCACCTTGGGTGCATCACGCGCTTCTTTGAAGGTACATTTTTCAATCAAAATAGCCTCTAGCGCCTGCCGATTAAGCGCAGGAAGCTATTATTTTGATAGCGTTTTGGTGTGATATCAGGCACCAAAATTCATCGGCAGTCCCACATAGTTCTCTGCCAGCGAACGTGATGCAGCTTCCGAGTTCACCAGGTAATCCAGCTCCGCCTCCTGCATCTTCTGGCCAAACGCGCCGGTTTCTGGGAAGTGGTGCATCAGCGAGGTGAACCACCATGAGAAGCGCTCGGCGCGCCATACGCGGCGCAGGCACCGGTCAGAGTAGGTGTCGATGCCTGCGCGGGATTGGTCGTTGTAGAAATCGGCCAGCGCATTCCACAGATAGCCCACGTCGCTCGCTGCCAGGTTCAGGCCCTTGGCGCCGGTGGGGGGCACGATGTGGGCGGCATCGCCAGCCAGGAACAGGCTGCCAAAGCGCATGGGCTCGGCCACAAAGCTGCGCAGGGGGGCGATGCTCTTTTCGAGCGAGGGGCCGGTGGTCAGGTGCTCGCGGGCTTCGGGGTCCAGGCGGTTGCGCAGTTCGGTCCAGAAGGCGTCGTCGCTCCAGTTCTCGACCTTGTCGGTCAGTGGCACTTGCAGGTAGTAGCGGCTGCGGGTGTTGCTGCGCATGCTGCACAGCGCAAAGCCCCGGTCTGTGTGGGCGTAGATCAGCTCGTGCGCCACCGGCTTCACATCGGCCAGCAGGCCCAGCCAGCCAAACGGGTAGACGCGCTCGTAGGTGCGGATGGCGGCCTCGGGCACGCTGGCGCGGCACACGCCGTGAAAACCGTCGCAGCCTGCGATGAAGTCGCAGGTGAGGGTGTGGGTCTGGCCGTCTTTCTCATACTTTACGCGCGGCGTGGCGCCGTCAAAGTCGTGCACTTGCACGTTGGCGGCTTCGTACACGGTGGTGAGGCCTGCGGCGGCGCGGGCGTCCATCAGGTCTTGCGTCACCTCGGTCTGGCCGTAGACCATGACGCGGCTGCCGCCGGTCAAGGCATGCATGTCGATGCGGTGGCGCTGGCCCTTGAACAGCAGCTCAAAGCCGTCGTGCGGCAGGCCTTCGGCATGGGCGCGGGCGCTCACGCCCGCCTGGTCCAGCAGGTCCATGGTGACCTGCTCCAGCACGCCTGCGCGGATACGGCTGAGCACGTAGCTGGGGCTGCGCTGCTCAATGATGACGGCATCAATACCAGACTTGTGCAGCAGTGCGCCGAGCAGCAGGCCCGCGGGGCCCGCACCAACGATGGCAACTTGGGTTCGCATGTCTCTCTACCTCGTGATGGAACGTTGATGGGCGTCAATAAACAGTGAGGTGGAGCGTAGGTGCGAGGCTCGCCAGCAGCGAGACGCACCGTGCGATAGCGTGCGATCTTCAAGCTATCTGTGCGATCATCGCGCAGAACTTGATGTGCGTCAGGCTGGCTGATCCACGAACGCAGCGCCATGCGAGGTGCTGTTCTACGCAAAGGAATTCCCTCCATGGCCACTTTTCCGATTGCCAAAGCGGACCTGATTGAAGGCATGGCCAAGGGCATGGCGGTGCTGGAGAGCTTTGACACCGAGCGCCAGCGGCTCAATGCCACGCTGGCCGCGCAGCGCACGGGGCTGACGCGGGCAGCGGCGCGCAGGCATTTGCTCACGCTGGCGCACCTGGGCTATCTGGAGACGGATGGCAGCTACTTCTGGCTGGCGCCCAAGGTGTTGCGGTTTTCGGGCAGCTACCTCGCGTCGGCCCGGTTGCCGCGGGTGCTGCAGCCCACGCTGAACCGGCTGGCGGCGCAGACGCAGCAGTCGTTCTCTGCCGTGGTGCTGGATGGGGATGAGGTGGTGATCGTGGCGCGCAGCGGGGTGTATGGCGCGCCATCGCGCACCATGGCGTATGGCCTGCACCTGGGGGCGCGGCTGCCAGCGCACCCCACGTCTACCGGGCGGGTGCTGTTGGCAGCGCTGCCCACGGCCGAGTTCACGCAGTGGCTGCAGGGCTGCATGCTGCAACGGCTCACGCCCCACACCGTCACGCAGCGCAGCGCCTTGCGCAAGGTGGTGGCCCAGGTGCGACGCGATGATTTTTGCCTGGCGGTGGAGGAGCACGAGCTGGGCGTGCATGCCCTGGCTGTGCCTTTGCGGAATCTGCAGGGGCACACGGTGGCGGCGCTCAACGTGGTCGCATCACCCCAGCAGATGCAGGCGCAAACACTGCAGCGCGACATGCTGCCGCTGCTGCAGGAAGCCGCGCGCGAGGTGCGCGGGCTGCTTTAGCCCCTCGCGGCCTCGCTCACGCAGGCTTATGCGGCCTGTCGCGGCACTGCCTTAGGCCGCGACGATGCGCCCCACGCCTGCGGCGCCAGCCACTACCTTGAGCGACTTGTCGGTGCTGGCGGTGTAGTTGCGGCTGGTGATGGTGTTGACGTACACCCAGTCGGCGCGGCATTCGCTGGCCGTAGCGGTGAGCACCATGTAGCCACGGCGCGAGGTGTCGCAGTACTTCAGTGGCGCAATCAACTGCTGCAGCGCGCCCGCCAGGGTGGCGGGGTTTTCGTTGGGCAGATATTCCTCAAAGCCGGGCGAGGTGACGGACGAGGTGGCGAACTCCACACCCACGGCGTTACCGTTGCGGTCTTGCAGTTCGTTGGCCCAGGCGTTGTGCGTGTCGCCAGACAGCACCACCAGGTTTTTGCCCAGGCTGCGCGAGGTGGCCAGCACGGTTTCGCGCGCGGCCTGGTAGCCGTCCCAGGCGTCCAGGTTGTAGGGGATGGAGGGCTGCGCCAGGATGGCTTGCTCGGCGGGCGTGAGGCTGGCCGGGTTGGTGCGCGCGCGGGCCACCAGTGCGGCGTATTGGCTTACCGTAACGCCCGAGCCGGGCTGGATGGTTTCCATCAGGATCGGCGCAGGAATGTTCATGCGCCCCATCAGCACCTGCTGGCCCAGCACTTGCCAGGTGGCGGCGGATGCGGCCATTTGCTGCTGCAGCCACTGCGTTTGCGTGTTGCCCAGCAACTGGCGGCTGGTATTGCCCACGGCTGCGGTGAAGCTGGCTGCGTCAAAGCCGGTGGCGGTGAAGAACTTGGTGTAGTCCAACTGCTCGTCGCGCGCGACTACGCGGGTGTCGAGCATGTGCAAGGCCACGAGGTTGCCGAACGCAAAGCTGCGGTAGATCAGATCAGGCTGCGCGTTGCGGGTGGGCATCCACTCGTGGTACGCCTGCAGGGCCGCTGCCTTGCGGGTGCTGAAGCTGCCTTCGGTGGCGGCTTGGTGGTTGTCTGCACCGTCGCGCCAAGTGTCGTTGGCGATTTCGTGGTCGTCCCACACGGCGATCATGGGGGCGGCGGCGTGCAGGGCCTGCAGGTCGGCGTCGCTCTTGTACTGTGCGTGGCGCTGGCGGTAGTCGGCCAGGCTGAGGATCTCCTTGGCGGGCGTGGACAGGCGGCCCAGTGCCCCGGCGTTGGCCGATGCGTAGCCGCCCTGGCCGTATTCGTAGATGTAGTCGCCCAGGTGCACGGTGGCGTCCAGGTCGCCGCGCTTGGCGGCATGGGCGTACACGTTGAAGTAACCGGCGGGGTAATTGGCGCACGAGAACACCGCCAGCTTGACCTGCGCGACGCTGCCCGTGGGCAAGGTGCGGGTGCGGCCCGTGGGGGACGTGGCTGCGTAGGCGCGGAAGCGGTAGTGGTAGGCGGTGGCGGCTTTCAGCCCTGTGGCATCGACCTTGACGGTGAAGTCCTTGCTGGCCAGCGCCGTGGTTTGGCCCTGGGCCACAAGGGCGGTGAAGGCGCTGTCGGTGGCCACTTCCCATTCCACCGGAATATCACCCGTGTGGCCCACCGGGGGCGTGACGCGGGTCCACAGCATCACGCGGTCGGCCAACGGGTCGCCACTAGCGATGCCGTGGGCGAACTGCACGGCAGGGGCGTCGTCACCACCGCCGCAGGCCGCGAGGGGCAGCGTGCCCAGGGCGGCGGCTGCCAGGCCCATGTGGCGCACAAAGCGACGGCGGCTGGGGTTGGCCTCGGCCGCGTCGCGGATGGGGTGGGGGAGGAGGAGAGTTTGTCGGTCATGGCTCAGGCAGTAGGTAAAGCACCCAAGACTGCCTTGGCCAGATGACGGTGGTGTGAAGCGTGCAGAGGCGGTGTCGCCTCTGCTACAGATTCAAAGAAAAAAGCCTGCAGCGCTTGTCTATCAAGCGCCAGTAGCTATTATTTTGATAGTGTTTTGAACACTTCGCGTGCTGCCGCCACGGTGGCCGCGATGTCGTCGGCCGTGTGGGCGCCACTGACAAAGCCGGCTTCATACAGTGCCGGGGCGATGTACACGCCGCGGTCAAGCAGGCCGTGGAACAGCTGGTTGAAGCGGGCGCTGTCGGTCTTGAGCACGGCGGGGTAGTTCTGGGGCAGCTCGGGCAACAGGAAGAAGCCGAACATGCCGCCTTCGCAGTCGGCGCTGAAGGGCACGCCTTCGTCCTTGGCGGCCTGGGCCAGCCCATCGACCAGTGAGCGGGTGGAGGCCGACAGAGCGTCGAAGAAGCCGGGCTTCTTGATCTCGCGCAGCGTGGTCAGCCCGCAAGCCGTGGCCACCGGGTTGCCCGACAAGGTGCCCGCTTGGTACACGCAGCCCAGTGGGGCCAGGTGTTCCATGATGGCGCGTGGGCCGCCAAAGGCTGCGAGCGGCATGCCGCCGCCAATCACCTTGCCCAGCACGGTGATGTCGGGCTTGAAGCCGGGGATGCTCTTGGCGTACACGCTTTGCGCGCTGCCCAGGGCTACGCGGAAGCCGGTCATCACTTCATCAAGCACCAGCAGCGCGCCGTATTCGGTGCACAGCTCACGGCAGCGCTTCATGAAGGGCACGCTGGCGCGCACAAAGTTCATGTTGCCCGCGATGGGTTCGATCATCACGCAGGCCAGGTCCTTGCCGTGCAGTGCAAAGGCTTCTTCCAGTTGCGCGACGTTGTTGTACTCGAGCACCAGGGTGTGCTGCACCACTTCGGGTGGCACGCCAGCGCTGGTGGCATTGCCAAAGGTGGCCAGGCCCGAGCCGGCCTTGACCAGCAGCGAATCGGCATGGCCGTGGTAGCAGCCCTCGAACTTGATGAACTTGCTGCGGCCGGTGGCGCCGCGCGCCAGGCGAATGGCGCTCATGCCCGCTTCGGTGCCCGAGCTGACGAGGCGGATCATTTCCATCGATGGCACGAGGCTCAGGATTTCTTCGGCCAGTTCCACTTCGCGCTCGGTGGGGGCGCCGAAGCTGAAGCCTTCGAGTGCGGCCTTTTGCACGGCTTCAAGCACGGCGGGGTGGCCGTGGCCCAGGATCATCGGGCCCCAGGAGCCGATGTAGTCGATGAAACGCTGGTCGTTGGCATCCCAGAAGTAAGCGCCTTGCGCGCGCTTGACGAAGCGGGGTGTGCCGCCCACGGCCTTGAAGGCACGCACGGGCGAGTTCACGCCGCCGGGGATCAGCGCCTTGGCGCGTTCAAACAGGGGAATATTGAGATCAGTGCTTGGTGTCATGGGGTGGCATTACAAAGCCTTCGATGGCCTGTGTTTCGTCAAGGGAATCTGCTTCGCTGTCTTCGGACTCATCGTCCTCGGGCTGGGCCCAGAACATGCGATCGGGAATGATGTGGCCCATGCCTGGGCGAAAGCCTGCGTCCAGGCAGCGGTCGAGGTAGTTGAGGGCTTCGCTGGTGGCTTCGCCAAGGTCATTGCCGCTGCCCACCAGGGCCGTGAGCGCGGCCGACAGGGTGTCGCCCGCGCCGGAGAAGGTGGCATCGAACAGTTCAAACTTGTTGTTGCCCAGCACGGTCTGGGGCGAGGCGAGTACGTTGTCAACAAACTGCTCGGGCAGTGGAATGCCAGTGACCAGGGTATAGGGCACGCCCATCTCGGAAGCCGCGCGGGCAATGTCGCGGGCGGTGGGGCTGCGGTCGCTGCTCCAGTCGGGCAACAGCCAACGCCACAGCGTGCTGTGGTTTCCTACCAACACCGAAGTTTGCGGCAAAAGCAGTTCGCGGAAGGCGTCCAGGTACTCGTCAATCAGCTCTTCACGCCACCAGGAAAGGTTGGGCATGTAAGCGATGACGGGCACATCGTCGTAGTCGGTGGCGATCTCGGCAATGGTGCTGATGTTCTCGGTGCTGCCCACAAAGCCCACTTTGATGGCTTGCACCGGCAGGTCTTCTAGAACAGCGCGGGCCTGCTCTGCCACGGCCTCGTCGTCCAGGCAGAAGTGATCGAAGATCTGCGCTGTGTCTCGCGCGTAGGCGCCCGTCACCACAGCGATGGCGTGGCCGCCCACGGAGGCAATGGTGGCGATGTCGCCTGTCAGCCCGCCAGCGCCGCTGGGGTCGCTGGCGTTGAAAACCAGAATGCAGGCGGGGCTGGATTCATCCGATGGATCACTGTCCAGTTCATCGGTGTTGGGGGGGAGGGGGGTGTGCATGGTCATGATCCAGTTCCTGCGCCAATGGTGGCATAGAAGCAGCAGCCCGCAGAGATGACTAGATACAATCGTTGCATTCTATGTGAAGGCCTATTAAGCTGTGACCGACTCTAAGACGTGGATGTGTTTGATATGCGGTTGGATCTACGACGAGGCCTTGGGTTCGCCTGAACATGGCATCGCTCCCAACACGCCATGGGACCAGGTTCCTATGAACTGGACGTGCCCCGAATGCGGCGCCCGCAAAGAAGATTTTGAGATGGTGCAGATTTGAAGCGCGGCTCCTGCTGCGACATTTACACTTTCCATCGGGAGCGACAATAAATTGACTACAACAGGCGCATCTTTCAAGGTGCTCGTCGTGGATGACAGCAACACCATCCGCCGAAGCGCCGAGATTTTTCTGAAGCAGGGGGGGCACGAAGTCTTGTTGGCTGACGACGGCTTCGATGCACTGGCAAAGGTGAACGACTATCAGCCTCAGCTGATCTTCTGTGACATCCTGATGCCCAAGCTGGATGGCTACCAGACCTGCGCCATCATCAAGCGCAATGCACGTTTTGCAGACACGCCGGTGGTAATGCTTTCGTCCAAAGACGGTGTTTTTGACAAGGCGCGCGGTCGCATGGTCGGCTGCCAGGAATACCTCACCAAACCCTTTACCAAAGACCAGCTGCTGCAGGCTGTGCAGCAGTTCGGCAATTCCCAACTAGGAGCGATGTAATGCCCATCCAGAAAGTACTGGTCGTCGACGACTCGAAGACTGAGTTGATGTTTTTGACAGACCTGCTTCAGAAAAAAGGCATGCAAGTGCGCACGGCTGAGAATGCTGAAGAAGCGTTTCGCCGGTTGGCCGAAGAAAAGCCAGATCTGATTTTGATGGACGTTGTGATGCCCGGCCAAAATGGCTTTCAGCTGACCCGTGCCATCAGCCGCGATCCTCAATATGCTGACGTGCCCATCATCATGTGCACCAGCAAGAACCAGGAAACTGATCGTGTCTGGGGCATGCGCCAGGGAGCGCGTGGCTACATCACCAAGCCGGTCGATCCAGCAGAGTTGCAGTCCAAGATCGACGCCCTCAACTGAGGCTGCTGCGCGTTCATGGCCAATCGTGAAGCTCTCAGAGAGCTCCAAGTGCGTCTTGCTGGCCGATTGCAGGCGGCAAGGGTTGAGGGCTTGTCCGTTTCGTCATGGCTCGCGGTAGAAGCTGCGGGCCAGTCTTATCTGTTGCCGTTGGCGCAGTCGGGCGAAATTTTTCCATGGGTTGCCGTGCAACCCGTGCCATACACCCAGGCATGGTTTTTGGGTGTTGCCAATTTGCGCGGTGGTTTGGTAGGGGTGGTGGACCTGGCTGGGCTTTTGGGCTCGCCGGTGCAACGCACGGAGCAAATGCTCGCCGAGTCTAGCTTGTTGGCTCTCAACACGGCGTTGGAAGTGAACGCCGCTTTGTTGGTGGACCGTTTGGCGGGATTGCGGGGGACGGAGGCGTTTGTCGCGGCAGAAAATCCTGCAAAGGAAGCCCCCGCGTTTTACGGCACCGTCTACATCGACGCAGCAGGCGTCCGCTGGCAAGAACTGAACTTGCAGATCTTGTCCCAACATCCCGCATTTCTGAGCATCAGTGCTTGAGTTTTTCTGTAAGGCTGCACCATGTCTTTCGCTAATCAATTTGGAAAACTGTTCAATCGGAAACCCGCTCCAGCAGAAGCTGAGGCAGGTGCCGAGGGCAACAGCGATTTGCTGTCTGCCGAGTCTCCAGATGCAGGCGCATCGCGCGACCCCTACCAAGTCGAGCCCATGAACAGTGTGCAGGGTGATGTCGATTCCTATGCCCCGGGTTCGGACGACACCGTTGGTGTGGACAGTGAACTGATCACTTTGCCTGTGCTGGGCAGTGCCACAGCTGCTGCGCACCAGCGCCGCCTGCTGGCCCTGCTGGCTGTGGGCGTGGTGGCTTTGGGTGTGATTGCCGCGTGGGTGCTGCGTCAGGCAGATCAATCTGCTCAGCAACTGGCCGCTACGGGCCAGTCGTTGATGCAGTCGCAGCGTTTGGCGAAATCGGTGTCGCAAGCGCTGGTGGGTAGCCCACAGGCGTTCCCGGACGTGGTGGAAAGCTCGGGCGTGTTGGCGCGCAACATCCGCGCCCTGAGTAGCGGAGATGCCGAGCTGGGCGTGCCTGCCCTGGGCGAGCCCTACAAGCCTGAACTGGACGCGGTCATTCCGATGATGGAGCGCGCTGAGCGCAATGCAGGCGTGGTGATGGCGCAGCAGAAGATTCTGACCCAGGTGGGTGACGCTCTGCGTACCATTAACCGCCAGTCTTCTGACTTGCTGGAAATTGCTGAAACGGTTTCGTCCCTGAAGCTGCAGCAAAACGCCCCCGCTTCCGAGATATCTGCCGCAGGCCAGCTGGTGATGTTGACCCAGCGTATCGGTAAATCGGCCAACGAATTCCAGACCATGGAAGGCGTGAGCCCCGAAGCGGTGTTCTTGCTGGGCAAGGACTTGAATTCGTTCAAGGAAATCGCACAAGGCATGTTGGACGGCAGCCCTGAGTTGCGTCTGGCTGCGACCAAGGACGCCCAAACACGCGAGCAGCTTGAAGGCCTTGTGAAGTTGTATGAGCAGACACGTACCCAAGCCAGTGCCATTCTGGGCAATCTGCAAGGCTTGGTGTCTGCCCGTGAAGCGCAGTCCGCGATCATTGCCGACAGCGAACCACTGCGTCGCCAGTTGGAAACCCTCCAGACCAAGCTGTCCGCCCAAACCGGTGTGGGCGCCGGTCAGTTGGCTGCTCTGGTTCTGGCCAGTGCCTTCCTGTTGATTTGCGGCTTCTTCCTGTCGCGTGTTCAGCTGCTGGACAGCCGTAACCGCCAAAAGACTGCTGAAGCGCAGCAAAAAGACGCCAAGCGTCAAGAGCAGGAAGCCAAGCGCGTCAATGACGCCAACCAGGCCGCCATTTTGCGTTTGATGAACGAGCTGCAATCGGTTGCTGAAGGTGACTTGACGCAGGAAGCGACGGTGACCGAAGACATTACCGGCGCCATTGCTGACTCGGTGAACTACACGGTGGAAGAGTTGCGCCAACTGGTGGGTAGCGTGCAAAACACAGCGACCCGCGTGGCCCAAACGACCGCCCAGGTTGACAGCACATCCACTGAACTGCTGGCCGCTTCTACCGAGCAGCTGCGCGAGATTCGTGAAACTGGCCGCTCCGTTCTGGACATGGCGACCCGCATTAACGAGGTGTCCACTCAAGCCCAGGAGTCGGCCACGGTGGCGCGCCAATCGCTGCAAGCTGCTGACTCCGGTCTGCAGGCCGTGCAGAACGCCATCGGCGGTATGAATTCCATCCGTGACCAGATTCAGGACACCTCCAAGCGCATCAAGCGCCTGGGCGAATCGTCGCAGGAGATCGGCGAAATCACGGAGCTGATTTCCGACATTACCGAGCAGACGAACGTGCTGGCTCTGAATGCTGCCATTCAGGCTGCGTCTGCTGGTGAAGCCGGTCGCGGCTTCTCGGTGGTGGCGGAAGAAGTGCAGCGACTGGCTGAACGTTCTGCCGATGCTACACGTCAGATCTCGGCACTGGTGAAAGCCATTCAGACAGACACCCAGGATGCTGTGGCCGCTATGGAGCGTTCCACGCAGGGTGTGGTGGAAGGTGCTCGCCTGTCCGACAGTGCAGGTACTGCCCTGACTGAAATTGACCGCGTGTCACGCCGCCTTGCTGAACTGATTGAGCAGATTTCGTCTTCGACATCGCGTGAAGCTGTGTTGGCCAACGAAGTGGCTGACAACATCCAGCACATTTTCGCGGTGACTGAGCAGACGGGTGAGGGTACCCGCACCACAGCGCAACAGGTTCGTGAACTGTCGCAAATGGCCGAGGAACTGCGTCAATCGGTGGCGCGTTTCAAGATCGCCTGACGCTAGTCATCAACCAGCTGGCTCTTTGCAGCCGGGGACGAATCCATGTCATCTATTGATGTCAACAATGCACCGGCCGCAGACTGGACCCCTGGAGATCAGGATCTGGGTCCTCTGGCCTGGGTGCTTGACGAGTTACGCAAATCGCTGGGTGGCGCAGTCAAATCGATGCGCCGTTTTTTGCGCGAGGCTGAACAGGCTCAAGAATCCGATCTGGCATCTCTGGATGCCGGATCGTTGCGCATAGCAAGGCAACAGTTGCACCAGGCCAGCGGTGCGCTGGAAATGGTGGGTATGGCCCCTCCAGCTCTCGTGCTGCGGGCCATGGAGTCTGCTGTACAAAAATTTGTGCAGCGTCCCGAACTGTGCCAGGACGACTCAGCCGCCATCATTGAACGTGCCAGCTTTGCTCTGATCGAATATCTGGAAGGCGTGCTGGCAGGCAAGCCGGTCTCGCCGGTGGCCTTGTTTCCCCAGTACCGCGACGTTCAAACGCTTGCGGGTGCGGATCGAGTTCACCCTGCAGACCTGTGGCCTGTAGAGCGGCGTTTCAAGGAACCTGATCTGGAGGTGACCGCATCGCCTCTGCTCTATGGCGCAGATGCCCGAGCTCGTCTTGATGCTGCTGTGCTCAAGATTGTGAAGACCGGTGATCGCAAGGCGGCGCGCAGTATGCGTGACACCTGCCTGGGGTTCGTGGCAGCCCAGCAGGACCGCCAGGTACGTGCTTTCTGGAAGATTTGTGCAGCCTTCTTTGAAGCTTGCATGGAAGGTCTGCTGCCGCCAGATGTCTACGTCAAACGCGTTGCCTCACGTGTGCTGATGCAGTACGCCACCCTTGCCAAGGGTGACAAAACGGTGGCAGATCGGCTGGTTCAAGACCTTTTGTTCTTCTGCTCCCAGGCCCAGAACGTTGATGGTGCGCGTACACCTGCCCTGCAGGCTGTGCGGGACGCATTTGCGCTGGATCGTTTCAAGCCTGTGGATTACGAAACAGTGCGTTTTGGTCGTTTCGACCCCGCATTGTTGGCACAAGCTCGCAAGCGCATTGCAGCGGCTACGGAGACGTGGTCTGCCTTGGCAGGCGGAGATCGCAACAAGATCAAACCGGCTGCAGATCAATTCAGCCTGGTTTGCGATTCGCTGCGCAAGCTCAATCCGGGCAGCGAGAGCCTGGCGGTCGCACTGACCAAAACCCTGGATGCCATCACCCGCACGGGCGAGCCACCATCGGCCGCGTTGGCCATGGAAGTGGCGACATCGGTGCTGTATCTGCAGGCAGCCTTTGAAGAGCTGGATGCCGCAGATGACCAGATGATCCAGCGGGCGGCCCGTTTGGCCGAGCGGTTGGATGCGGTGGGATCGGGTGCAGAGCCTGAGCCTCTGGAAGCCTGGATGGAAGAGCTGTACCGCCGTGTCAGCGACAACCAGACGATGGGCAGCGTGGTAGATGAGTTGCGCGCCACCCTCGCTCAGGCCGAAAAGGCGATGGATCAGTTTTTCCGCAGTCCGCAAGAAACCTCGCTGCTGGTGGCTGTACCCGGCTTGTTGGCGCAAATGCGTGGCGTGCTGTCTGTGCTGGGATTGGATCAGGCATCTCTGGCAGTGCTGCGCATGCGCGACACCGTGGAACGTCTGCTCATCAATGAGATTTCTGACGCAGACAAGCCCGGCGCATTCGAAAAGCTCGGTAGCAATCTGGGTGCGTTGGGCTTCCTGATTGACATGCTCAACTACCAGCGTGCGATGGCGCGCAAGCTCTTCGTTTATGACGAAGAGGCAGGTGAGCTGCGCATTCTCACTGCCAAGGGGCGCTCGCGCGTCTCTGATGCTCATGAAGAGGCTCCAGCAGAGTTGGAAGAGCGAGTAGCACAACCCTTGCCTGAGATCGTGCCACGCTTCCAGGTGGAAGAGCCTGACGGCGTGCCGACAGATTTCTCGCCATTCCCCGACATGTCTGCGGACAGCGCCGATGCACAGCCGATCCCAGAAGATCAGTTGGCTCCCGAAATCTCTTTTGATTTCGCTGAGGCAGCGTTGCCCGCCGCATCGCCGGCGCCTGCGTCCATCGAGTTCGCTGTCAAAGAGCAACTGGCTGTTGAAGACGAGTTGCTGGAAGTGTTCCTGGAAGAGGCGCGGGAGGTGGTGGTCAACGGCACCACAGCCATCGCAGCCTTGACTGAGGAGCCTGGCAACCTCAGCGAACAGACCACCTTGCGCCGTGCGTTCCACACGCTCAAGGGCAGTTCGCGTATGGTAGGGCTGAACGACTTTGGCGAAGCCGCTTGGGCCATGGAGCAACTGCTCAATGCCTGGCTGGCAGAGCAAAAGCCCATGCAGCCGCCGCTGTTGCAGCTCTCGTCCGATGCGCTGCAAGCATTTGATCGCTGGGCCAGTGACATTGCCGCAGGCCAAGCCAGCGGATGGCAATCCCAGGCATTCCGTGAATCTGCCGATGCTTTGCGCTTGCAAGGGGCAGTGGTTCCGTTGGTGGTGCCTGGCGGTCAGCAAGCTCCAGAAGCAGAAGCTACAGAGCCCACAGCGGAAGCGCATGTGGATTCAGCCGCTCAGGCTCCGATCGAACTGACCGAAGCAATCGACATCTCTGAGGAGGTGCCGCATGAGGACTTCCAATCCACGGAAATTCCCGAAGGGGAGGCTGAATCTAGTGTTGTGGCGGACGCCTCGTCCCCTGAGTCCATGGGCGGCGCCGTTACAGAAGAGATCGATTTTGCGGAGTTCACCTCGGCTCTCACTGAGTCTGAGCCATCGGTAGCCCCTGCAGAAACCCTGCCTGTGCTGGACGCTGCTGCGCAGCCGGGAGCGGACAGCCCCATCGATCTGAGTTTGCCGGACCTTTCGTTCCTGGATGCAGACGTGCCTGCTGCTGCGGTGGTGGAAGAGACACCACAGCCTGAAGAGCATGCTGTGTTCGAAGAACTGCCAGCGTTGGATGAGGTGCCCGCTTTGGACTTCAGCGCTACCGTTGAGTCTGCACAAGAAGCACCAGCGATGGAGAGCGAGCCTGAAGAGGTGCCGCTCTCGGTCCATGAGCCTGTTGCCCTGACTGAACCCGCGGCTGAAGCGCCGTCTGTCATCACTGACGCGATGGAAGTTGAGGCGACTCTCCCAGAGACGTCGGAATCTCCAGTCGAAGAAGAGCCGGTGAGCGAAGAGGCGGTCAAGGTCATTGAAACCTTGCGCATTGGCTTGCCGCTGTACAACGTGTACCTGAATGAAGCGGACGAGTGGTCGCGTCGTTTGGTCACCTGTCTGCAGGAATGGGCTCTGGAATTGCATGAGCCTTTGCCAGATACCGCAGTCGCGCTGGCCCATTCGTTGGCGGGCAGCTCTGCTACGGTGGGGTTCACCGCCCTGTCCGACATGGCACGAGTGCTCGAACACGCACTGCAGCATGTTCAGTTGGCACCGCAGGGCAACGAGGAGCAGGTTTCGGTGTTCATGGCAGCGGCTGACGACATTCGCCGCTTGCTTCACCAGTTCGCCGCAGGCTTCCTGAAAGAGCCCAGCCCTGAAGTGTTGGATGCCTTGCGCCAGATTCTGGAAACAGAAGTCAGTAGCACGTTGTCGCCGGCTTACGACGATTTGATGGAGGATTCTGGGCCTGAGCCTGAGGGGCTGGAGGCTGCGGAGTCTTTTGCGGAGGCAGAGCAGCCAGAAGAAGTGGCCACGCCTGTTGTTTCGAAGGAGCCAGCAGTGGCTGCCCCAGTGGCTCGCGCCGTTGCGCCCGCGCTATCGGTGGTCAAGCGCGATGCGGCATCCCTGGTGGGTACTGACGTGGACGACGACATTGACGTTGTGGACGTCATTGATCCCGACCTGTTCCCGATTTTCGAGGAAGAGGCTGCCGAATTGCTGCCCCAACTGGGTGGCGCGCTGCGCCAGTGGGCAGCTCGTCCGGACAATCTGGGTGCCCGCAGCGAAGTCTTGCGTGCCTTGCACACACTCAAAGGTAGCTCGCGTTTGGCAGGCGCCATGCGCTTGGGTGAAATGGCGCACCGCCTCGAATCTGCCATTGAGCAGATTGACGTGGAGACGGTCACCGTCGACCAAGTGGAGCCTTTGCTTGCGAGCTTCGACAATCTGGAAGCAAACTTCCAGACTCTCAGCGCCCATGCAGGTCAAGACCCCAGCGCAGGTGTAGAGGCAGAAGCGGTTCAAGGTTTCGTGGAACCAGTCGCTGCGACTGAATCCGTGTCGTCTCAAGGCGGTTCAAGTGCTGGCCCCGCCGTACCAGCTGTGCGTTTGCCTGCTGCGTCGCAACTGGCTCCGCTGCGTGTTGCGGCCAACCAGTCGGTGCGTGTGCGTGCGCAGTTGCTCGATCGCTTGGTCAACCAGGCGGGTGAGGTGATGATCAGCCGTTCGCGTCTGGATGTACGGCTTGGACAGTTCCGCAGCTCGCTCAATGACCTGTCCGGCAACTTGGATCGCCTGCGTCAGCAGTTGCGTGACATCGAAGTACAGGCCGAGTCGCAGATGCAATCGCGCATGGCACTGGCCAAGGACTCTGCCGCAGGTTTCGACCCGCTGGAATTTGACCGCTTCACGCGCGTGCAAGAGTTGACCCGCATGATGGCCGAGTCGGTGAACGACGTGGCGACGGTGCAGCGCAACTTGCAGCGCGCCATGGAAGGTGCGGAAGACGATCTGATTGCCCAAGGCCGCCAGGCGCGGGAGCTGCAGCGCGATCTGCTGCGTACTCGCATGGTGGAGTTCGAAGGCATTGCGGAGCGCTTGTACGCTGTGGTTCGCCAATCGTCCAAGGAAACCGGCAAGCAGATCAAGCTGGACATCACCGGAGGCTCCATTGAAATGGACCGTGGGGTGCTGGACCGCATGACACCTGCCTTCGAGCACTTGCTGCGTAACTGCGTTGCCCACGGTATTGAAGAACCTGACGTGCGGGTCGCCGCTGGCAAGCCAGCCACCGGAACCATCACGGTGGATCTGCGGCACGAAGGCAACGACGTGTCGGTGGAGTTCCGCGACGACGGAGCAGGTCTGAACCTTGCCCGAATTCGTGAAAAAGCCGTTGCGCAAGGTCTGCTGCAAGCAGATGACGAACTCAGCGACGACGCCGCAGCCAACCTGATCTTCATGCCGGGCTTCAGCACCGCGACCGAAGTGACTGGTTTGTCTGGCCGGGGTATCGGCATGGACGTGGTTCGTTCCGAAATCAACGCCTTGGGTGGCCGCATCGAAACGTCTACCCAAACCGGACAAGGCACGGCCTTCCGGATGGTGCTGCCACTGACCACTGCTGTGACGCAGGTGGTGATGTTGCGCGCCGGTGAGTTGGCTGTGGGTGTGCCTGCTAATCTGGTGGAGATCGTGCGCCGCACCTCGGCCCAGGACCTGGAAGAGGCTTACCGCTCCGGTTATTTCGACGACGGTCTGGAGAAGGTTCCCTTTTTCTGGTCGGGAGCGCTGCTGCAGTCTTCCGCCCGCAGCAATGAGCCTGCAGGCAAGACCCGCCCGGTGGTGATCTTCCGAAGCGCTTCGCAGCGTGTGGCCATGCACGTGGATGAAGTGCTGGGCAACCAGGAAGTGGTGGTGAAGAACCTGGGTCCACAACTGTCCCGTTTGCCAGGCTTGGCAGGTATGTCGGTGCTGGCTTCGGGCGCAGTGGTCTTGATCTACAACCCTGTGGCCTTGGCTACGGTGTATGGCGATCAGGTGCGTGCCGCCAGTGCCGGTGTGTCCATGCTGGCGGAAACCGACAGCCCCGATGCACCGAAGGCTCCCACGTCTTCGATGCTGTCGGGCCCCAGCCAGCTTCCGCTGATTCTGGTGGTGGACGATTCCATCACGGTCCGTCGTGTGACGCAGCGTTTGCTGCAGCGCGAAGGTTACCGGGTGTCGTTGGCTGCCGATGGCCTGCAGGCGCTGGAGCGTTTGCAGGAAGAGCGGCCCACTGTGGTTCTCTCCGACATCGAAATGCCCCGCATGGATGGCTTCGATCTGGCCCGCAACATCCGTGCGGACAGTGCGTTGCGCGATCTGCCAATCATCATGATCACCTCGCGTATTGCTGAAAAGCACCGCGAGCACGCGATGGAACTGGGTGTGAACCACTACCTGGGCAAGCCCTACTCGGACGAGGAATTGCTGAGCCTGATCCAGCACTACGCACGCCTGGCGGCCGCTACCGCAGAGGTGTGAAGTCAAGGCTGCCACGTGCAGTCTTGATAACCCAAAAAAAGAGCGCCCCTCAGGGCAATGCCGCTCAGTTAAGTCTGAGCGGCATTTTTTTGACGGGATACTGGGTCTTGGTCATACGAACCTCACGCGGATACCGCCTGTGGGATCTGCGAGGCGGCAGCACGAAGCGGCGGATGTTCTTTTTCATGGCCGCAAGCTTGGCCGGGATGGCCCCAGGGGTGTGTGATCCTGAACTCCACAGCCACTCATCCACGATGTAGCGCAGCGCCGTGATGAAGCTGATGCGACAGGGCTGCACTTTGGCCTCGTCTGCGATGCGCGTGATCTCCAAGCGGATCAGGTTGTACATCAACAAGGTTGCCCACAGCTCTTGCTTGACCCCATCGGGTTGCTGGCTGCGCAACGTCATCGCCTGGCCCAGCATGTCCGTCTTCATCTCTCCATAGGCCAGCTCAATCTCCCAGCGTTCGTGGTACAGCGCGAACACCTCCTCGGCCTTGTAGCGTGCCGGATCCATCAGGGACGTGAACAAGGTTCTGGGTTTGCCATCGAGTTCACGGGTGATGGCGCGCACCTCCCACGTGAGCGGCAAGCCGGGGTCTTTCTTGCGAGCTTGGGGCGAGACCTTCATGCGCAAGCTCACATCGCCAGGGCCATGCGTTTGCACCACCTCGCCCCTGAGTCCGGCACGCGCAGGGATCAGCCAGTGACGTCCCTGGCGGTGTTGCAGCGGCCACAGCAGACTTGCCGAGTAAAACCCTTTGTCCACAATCACCAGCGAGTCAGGCGGCAACTTCGGCCACAAGCGTTCAGCCAATGCGTACTCACTGGTGTCGTAGGCATCCAGGCTGGCATCTACCAATAAACGAGCTCTGGCATCGAGCAAGCAGGCCATGCGCACCAGGGGGAAGGGACTTTGGTGGTCTGCGTGGTTGCGCTGGCAACCAAAGTGCTGGCGGTTGTCTTGTGTGTCGGGGGTACGCCAGACCACGCCATCCAATGCGTACAGCGCCAAGCCTTGCCAGCGGTGGCGAGCGGCCTGCTGGTGCGCCCAATGGGCAGCAGTGTGGCGAAACAGCCATTGCAGGGGCTCACTGCCCAGCCGTTGGCGCGCCTGGCTCAGCGCGCTGGAGCTGATGGGTTCATTGTGCTGCCCAGGCAGTGCCAGCTCCAGTACCTCGGCCACGTTCACGATGGAGCGGTCTCTAAGCAAGGCCACACCCAATACCAGCCAAAGTGCCTGCTCCATGGGCAGTCGCCGCTTGCGCAGCGTGGCTACACCCGTCATCTGCAAGGCCTGTTCAATCCACTGCTGGGGTATGTTGCTTTGAACGACACCCCATTGTTCGGGGCTCGCAAACTCATGGGTATCGTTCAGGTACTCTTGCAGCAGCATTGGCTATCGCTTGACCTCTATGGCCAAAGCTCAATTGATCAAGCCTGCACTGTACAAACAACAAAGACCCCGAAGGGCCTTTGCTTAACTTACTGGCATTGCCCCTCAGGGCGCTTTTTTCATGGGTGGCAGGTACGGGGTGCAAGGGGCGATAGTGCGCGCCACGGGGCGCGCGCTGCGGCCTCACCGGGTGGCGTGCTAGGGCGCTGCTGCCTTCACCACCGCGTAGCGCTCCAGCGTTTTTTTGCGTGCCTCATCGTGTTGCACGATGGGAAGAGGGTAGGTGTGGCCCAAGGTAACACCTGCTGCCTGCAATTCCAGCGGCCTGGCCGCCCAAGGGGCGTGCAGCGCGGCTTTGCTCAGCCCAGCGAGCTGCGGCAGGTAGCGGCGTATGAACTTGCCCTCCGGGTCAAACTTCTCGCTTTGGCTGACCGGGTTGAAGATGCGGAAATAGGGCTGTGCGTCGCAGCCGCTCGAGCTGGCCCATTGCCAGCCGCCGTTGTTGGCGGCGAGATCAAAGTCGTTGAGTTGCTGCGCAAAATACTGCTCGCCCCAGCGCCAATCAATGCCCAGATCCTTCACCAGAAAGCTGGCCACCACCATGCGCAAGCGGTTGTGCATGTAGCCCGTCTGGTTGAGCTGTGCCATGGCAGCATCGACCAGGGGATAGCCTGTTTGCCCGTCGCACCAGGCCTTGAACAGCGCTTGTGCCGCGTCGCCCTGCTCCCATGCGATGGAGTCATAAGCGGGTTTGAAGCTGCGCTCTGCCACATGGGGGTGGTGGTAGAGAATCTGGAAGTAGAAGTCGCGCCAGATCAGTTCATTCAGCCAAGTGGCAGCGCCTGGGTTGCCCTGCTGTGCCAGGGCGTGCGCGGTGCGCGCCAGCAGCCGGGGCGAGATGGTGCCAAAGCGCAGGTGCACGCTGAGGTAGCTCGGCCCTTTCACGGCCGGAAAGTTGCGCGTTTCTTCGTAACGCTCAATGCGCTGCAGGAAGTCATCAAACAACTGCTGCGCACCCCGGCTTCCCGTGGGCAATTTCAGCTGACCCAGAGTGCTTTGTTCAAAGCCGATCGCACCCAGCGTGGGCACGGGGCGCGTGTGTTCTGGCGGCCGCGGCGCCAGTCGGTGTGCGTGGCGCTCTACCGGGTAGCTTTTCAGGAAGAAGGCATTGATTTTGCGCAGCCATGCATTTTTGTACGGCGTAAACACGCTGTAGGGCGTGCCCGATTGGGTAAGCACCTCGTCCCGCTCCAGCACCGTATGGTCTTTGTAGGCGTGCATTGCCACACCATTGCGCGCCAGCTGGGTGCGTACAGCGTTGTCGCGTTGCAAGGCCTGGGGCTCGTCGTCGTGGTTGGTGAAGACGGCATTCGCACCCAGCGCCTGGGCCAGCTGGGGCACGGCATCGACGGCTGCCGCATGCAGCACGATGAGGCCTCCCTGCGCGTGGCCGCTCAACTCACGCAGATGAGTATCCAGCTCTACCAGCGATTCACGGATGAACTCCACGCGCCGGTCGGCGCGGGGCAGGGGGGCGAGGATGTCGGTGTCGAAGACAAAAACGCAATGCACTTGCTGGCATTGGGTCAGTGCGTGGTACAGGGCGGCATGGTCCAGTGCGCGCAGGTCGCGCCGGAACCAGACAAGGCCGGTGGCGTAAGAGGGCTCCATGTTCACCGTTAAAATTGGACAATGTCTTCCGATTCTGCGCCCATCAACCTGACGCATCATTTTTTGATCGCCATGCCCGGTCTTGAAGATGAGTCTTTCGCGCGCAGTGTGGTGTACCTGTGCGAGCACAGCGAACGCGGTGCTCTGGGTCTCATCATCAACAAGCCCTCCGATATCACCCTCAAAGGTCTGTTCGACAAGGTCGATTTGTCCTTGCGCCGCGAGGACCTGACCCAGGAACCTGTGTTCCAGGGTGGTCCGGTGCAAACCGAACGCGGTTTTGTGCTGCATGAGCCCATGCTCGCAGGCACCGAAAAAGCCGACGAATCCGCCTATGCCTCGAGCATGGCGATTCCTGGTGGCCTGGCCATGACCACCTCCAAGGACGTGCTGGAAGCCCTTTCCACGGGCGCCGGGCCTCGCCGGGTGCTGGTCACGCTGG
This sequence comes from Acidovorax temperans, assembly GCF_006716905.1. Lineage (GTDB taxonomy): Bacteria > Pseudomonadota > Gammaproteobacteria > Burkholderiales > Burkholderiaceae_C > Acidovorax > Acidovorax temperans. The sequence goes on from NZ_VFPV01000002.1 coordinate 923,503, forward strand.
GGTATTCATCGTGGGGCGAGGGCCAGCTGGAGTCTGAGCTGGCCGAAAACGCCTGGCTCACCGTGGGCGCCGACTTGTCCGTGATTTTCGACACGCCCGTGCCCGAGCGCTACGACCGTGCGCTGGGCTTGCTGGGCTTGCAGGCCTGGATGCTCTCTCCTGAGGCGGGGCACGCATGACCGGGCTTCCCGCTCAGCCTACCGCTTCCGTCCAGCCCGCCGTTCCCGCGCAGTTTCAGACTTTTCTTGCTTTTGATTTTGGCCTCAAGCGCACGGGGGTGGCCTCGGGCAACCGCATGCTGCGCACGGCCAGCCCGCAGGCCACCATCAAGGCCGAGGGCGACGCCCGTTTCGCCCAGGTGGCCCAGCGCATCAAAGAATGGCAGCCCGACGCGCTGGTCATCGGCGTGCCCTACCACCCTGATGGTGCCAGCCACGAAAACACGCAGCGCGCCCTGAAATTTGGCCGCCAATTGCGCGGGCGCTTTGGTCTGCAGGTGTTTGAGGTGGACGAGCGCTACAGCACCACCGAGGCCATCGCCAGTGGCGCCAAGGATGCCGACGCCGCCTCGGCCTGCATCATCCTGGAACAGTTTTTGAGGAACCTCCCATGACGACTTCTCCTGCCGGCCAAGCCGGCAGCCTTGTGCTCGACGCCGAGGCCCTGTACCGCGAGCTGCTGCGCGGCGTGCGCAGCATGCTCACCCCCACCACGCGCCTGGCGGGCATCGCCTCGGGCGGAGCCTGGCTGGCAGAGCGCCTGCAAAAAGATCTGGGCCTGGAAGGCCCCGCCGGGGTGCTGTCATCGGTCATGCACCGCGACGACTTTGCCCAGCGCGGCCTGGCCACCGGCGCGCAAACGGCCCTGCCGTTTGATGTGGACGGTGCCGATGTGCTGGTGCTCGACGACGTGCTCTACACCGGCCGCACCATCCGCGCCGTGCTCAACGAGCTGTTTGACTACGGTCGTCCCGCCAGCGTTCGCCTGGCCGTGTTGGTGGACCGGGGTGGGCGCGAATTGCCCGTGCAGGCCGACTTTGCCGCTGCCCGCGTGGCGTTGCCCGGCAGCCAGTCGCTGGCCCTGGCACGCAATGAGCAGGGCACTTTCCAGTTTCAAGTCCAGGAGGCCTGACCGTGCTGCACAAGCGCAACCCCCAACTCAACAAGAACGGCGAGCTGATCCACCTGCTCTCCATCGAAGGCCTGCCGCGGGACATCGTCACGCACATCCTCGACACCGCTGCCAACTTCGTGAGCGTGAACGACCGCGAAGTGAAGAAGGTGCCCCTGCTGCGCGGCAAAAGCGTGTTCAACCTGTTCTTCGAGAACAGCACGCGCACGCGCACCACGTTCGAGATTGCGGCCAAGCGCCTGTCTGCCGACGTGATCAACCTCGACATCGCGCGCAGCTCGGCCAGCAAGGGCGAGTCGCTGCTCGACACCATCGCCAACCTGTCGGCCATGGCGGCTGACCTGTTCGTGGTGCGTCACAGCGAATCGGGGGCTCCGTACCTGATTGCGCAGCATGTGGCGCCCCATGTGCACGTGATCAACGCGGGCGATGGCCGCCATGCCCACCCCACGCAGGGGCTGCTGGACATGTACACCATCCGCCACTACAAGAAGGATTTCAGCAACCTCACGGTGGCCATCGTGGGCGACGTGCTGCACTCCCGCGTGGCGCGCTCGGACATCCATGCCCTCACCACCCTTGGCGCGGCCGAAGTGCGTGTGGTGGGCCCCCGCACATTGGTGCCAGGCGACATGGCGCAGATGGGCGTGCGCGTGTGCCACACGCTGGAAGAGGGCATCAAGGACGCCGACGTGGTCATCATGCTGCGCCTGCAGAACGAGCGCATGAGCGGGGCTCTGTTGCCGTCCAGCCAGGAATACTTCAAGAGCTTTGGCCTCACGCAAGAGAAGCTGCAACTGGCCAAGCCCGACGCCATCGTGATGCACCCTGGCCCCATCAACCGTGGCGTGGAGATCGACTCCGCTGTGGTCGATGGCAAGCAAAGCGTGATCTTGCCGCAGGTGACTTTCGGCATCGCGGTGCGCATGGCGGTCATGTCCATCGTTGCTGGAAATGAAGCCTAACCCCCGCAACGCAATGCCCCCTGTGCCGCTTCGCGTCATCCCCCAAGGGGGACGCCACCCCTGGCCCGGCGAAGCCGGTTCCACGGTGGCACTGGCATTTGGTCGGCTGTGGTGCAAATAGGCGGGCACAATGTTGAGCGATGTAGATGCTATGTATTTAATAGCTGCTTGCGCTTATCCGGTAAGCGCTAGTGGCCAATTTTGCTTGAAATCATGAAAATCCTGATCCAGAACGGCCGTGTGATCGACCCCGCTTCGGGCCTTGACCAGATATGCGACGTGGCCGTGGCGGCCGGGCGCATTGTGGGCCTGGGGCGCGCCCCGGCAGACTTTGCCCCCACTCGCACCATTGATGCCTCGGGCTGCATCGTCTTGCCCGGCCTGGTGGACCTGGCGGCGCGCCTGCGCGAGCCCGGCCATGAACACGAAGGCATGCTCGAATCCGAGATGGCCGCCGCCGTGGCCGGTGGCGTGACCAGCCTGGTGTGTCCGCCCGATACCGACCCGGTGCTCGACGAGCCCGGTTTGGTGGAGATGCTCAAGTTCCGCGCCGAAAAACTCCACCAGTCGCGCCTCTTTCCCCTGGGCGCTCTCACGCGCGGCCTGGCCGGTGAGGTGCTGACCGAGATGGCCGAGCTGACCGAGTCCGGCTGCGTGGGCTTTGGTCAGGCCGAGGTGCCGCTGGCCAGTACCCAGGTGCTGCAGCGCGCCTTGCAGTACGCCGCCACCTATGGCTACACCGTGTGGCTGCGCCCGCAAGAGATGCACCTGGGCAAGGGCGTGGCCGCCAGCGGCCCGCTGGCCACGCGTTTGGGCCTGTCGGGCGTGCCCGTGGCGGCCGAGACCATTGCGCTGCATACCATTTTTGAACTGCTCAAAACCACGGGCACCCGTGTGCACCTGTGCCGCATCAGCAGCGCTGCGGGCGTGGAACTGGTGCGCCGCGCCAAGGCCGATGGCCTCAAGGTCACGGCCGATGTGAGCATCAACTCGCTGCACCTCACCGATGTGGACATCGGCTTCTTCGACAGCCGCGCCCGCCTGTCGCCCCCGCTGCGCCAGCAGCGCGACCGCGATGCGCTCAGCGCCGCGCTGGCCGACGGCACCATCGACGTGCTGGTGTCAGACCACAACCCGGTGGACGAAGACGCCAAGACCCTGCCCTTTGCAGAAGCCGAGCCCGGCGCCACGGGGCTGGAGCTGCTGCTGTCGCTGGCGCTCAAGTGGTCGCAAGACCAAGGCGTGCCGCTGCAGCGCGCCCTGGCCGCCATCACTGCTGAACCCGCGCGCGTGCTGGGCACGGCCCTGGGTACGCTGCAAGCCAGCGTGGGCCAGTTGGTCGAAGGCGGCGTGGCCGACCTGTGCGTGTTCGACCCCCAGGCCGCCTGGACGGTGCAGGCCGACGCCCTGCGCAGCCAGGGCAAGCACACACCGTTTTCGGGCTACGAACTGCCCGGCTGCGTGCGCGCCACCCTGGTGGGTGGGCATGTGGCGTTTGAGCGGGCCTGAATGCGCTTGAAGGGTTCCAGGCCGCCCGAGCAAGGCTCTTGCGTTGCGCTGCGCGACGCGCCGGGGTTCTTGTGAAGTTGCCACGCGCGCTGTGGCGCTGTGCGCGCCTGCTGGGCCATGTGCTGCATGGCCTGTGGGTGGTCACGCTGCGTTTTCCGCGCATGTCGCAAGAGCAGCAATACATCCGCGTGCAGGCGTGGTCGCAGCAGCTGCTCGCGTGTGCCGGTATCTCGTTGCGGGTGCAGGGCACACCGCCGGTGCGCGGCCCGGTCATGCTGGTGGCCAACCACATTTCGTGGCTCGATATTCCGGTGATGCACGCGGCGCGGCATTGCTGCTTCATCTCAAAGTCAGACGTGCAGGGCTGGCCCTTGATTGGCACGCTGGCCACTGCTGGCGGCACGCTGTACATCGAACGCACCTCGCGCCGCGACGCCATGCGCATGGTGCGCACCATGCAAGAAGCCCTGCAGCGCAACGAGGTGCTGGCGGTGTTTCCGGAGGGCACCACGGGCGATGGCCGAGCCATGTTGCCCTTCCATGCCAACCTACTGCAAGCCGCCGTGGCGGCCGATGCGCCAGTCGTACCCGTGGGGCTGCGGTTTGTTGACAAGGCCACTGGTGCCACCAGCTTTGCGCCCAGCTACATCGGTGACGAGACCCTGCTGGGCTCCATCTGGCGCACCCTGAGCGCCCCGGCCATTGAGGCGGTGGTGACGTACGGAGAGCCCGAAACCTCCCAGGGCCGTGACCGCCGCGAATGGGCCATCCACCTGCAGGCTGTGGTGGACCAATTGCGCCAGCAGCAGGGCTGAGCAACGCCGCTGCTGCTGCTCCGCCGTGGTGGGCTTGGCAAATCAGGCGCGGCGATAGCTCCTGGCTCACCGCCTCAGCTCTTCAGGCGCTTGGCAGTGCTGGCATGCGGACAGGGCCCGGCACCGGCAGCGCCTCGTGCTGTGGGGGCAACACAAACTGGCTGATCAGGTGCGTGAGCTCGTTGGCCTGGTGGCGCAGGCCCTCTGAGGCGGCGGCAGACTCTTCCACCAGGGCCGAGTTTTGCTGCGTCATCTGGTCCAGGCGCGCCACGGCCGTGTTGATGTCGTTGATGTCGCGGGTCTGCGAGAGCGTGGTGGTGCTGATGTCGCTGATCATGCTGGCGACGTTGCGAATCGACTCCACGATCTGGCCCATGGTGTGGCCCGCGCCATTGACCAGGGCGGTCCCGGTCTCCACGTTCTGGGCCGAGGTCGCGATCAGCCCCTTGATCTCGCGGGCGGCTTCGCCCGCGCGCATGGCCAGCTGGCGCACTTCGGCCGCCACCACGGCAAAACCCCGGCCTTGCTCGCCCGCGCGGGCGGCTTCCACCGCGGCGTTCAGCGCCAGGATGTTGGTCTGAAAGGCAATGCTGTCGATCACCCCGGTCACTTCCTCCACCTTGCGGGACGACTGCTGGATGTTCTGCATGGTGCGCACCACCTGGGCCATCGCGTTGCCGCCCTCGGTGGCCACGGCCGATGCCTGGCTGGCCATGTGCTCGGCTCGGGCTGCTGTTTCGGTGGATTGGTGCAGGCGTTGCGTCACCTGCTCCAGCGCAGCGGCCGTTTGCTGCAGGCTGGATGCCGTGCCTTCCGTGCGCTCGGACAGGTCGGCATTGCCATGGGCAATCTCGTGGGCTGCCAGGCGCACGCTCTGGGCGGATTGGCGCACCTGCCTCACCAAGGTGCGCAGGGCTTCCTGCATGGTGTTCAGGGACAGCAGCAACTGGCCTGCCTCATCCCGGTTGTGCCCTTCGATGTTCTCGCGCAGGTCCAGGCTGGACACGCGCTGGGCCGTGGCGTTGGCCGCGCCGATGGGGCGCGAAATGCTGCGCACCAGCCACCAGGTCAGCACGCTGCCCAGCAGCAGGGCTGTGGCGCAAAACAGGGTCAGCGCCACCTGGGCGCGTTGGCTGCTTTGTGCAATCTGGGCGCCCGCTGCGTCAATCGCATCGCGCTGCGATTGCGCCAGCTGCTGCAACGACCCGAGCAGGGCGGCGGCACTGGGCTCAAAGCGCTCAGCGAACACCTTGCGGATGCGCTCGGTCAGGCCAAAGTCCCGGGCCGCTACCAGTTCTTTGACGGCGGCCTGGAAGTCTTGCGCCTTGTCGTGTGTGCCGGTGAGCAGGGCTTGCTCTGCAGGCGTTTGCAGGCGCGTGGCCAGCTGGTCCATCAGCTCGCGGTACTGGGTTTGGGTGCGCTCAATGTCGGCCGACAGAATCTCGCCCACTTCAGGCTCGGAACTCAAGGCCATGGCCTTGTAGCGTTCGGCGTTGATGGCTTGCAGGCGGTACGCATCGGCCACCAGGCGTTCGGTGGCCACGTTGTTTTCAATGGCCTGGCGGGTGGCTGCGTCCACGCTACGCAAGGACCATACGCCAATGGCAGAACCAGCCAGCGTGAGCAAAAGTACGGTCACGAAAGTGGCCAGCAGGCGGCGACCAAGGATGTTGGTGGTGCGGGGTGCAGGAGCGGTAGCGATCATGGCAAGTCGGTGGAACCCACCTGCGTTCGCCGGGCCCCTCACTGACGGGGCTGCACTGGCACCTGCGCGCAGGCGGTGGCATTGGGCAATATCACCCAACGCCATTGGGCCTGCAAAGTGTGACAATTTGTTTGCATTGCGGCTGGACTATCGCCACCTGCTGCAACCTTGTCAAATTGCTATGAAAAATATAGCTGCCGCCGCTTTTTCAGCGGGCGCTAGAGGCTGATTTGATGCAAATTGTCCGGTGGCCTCATGCACCTCGCGCAAAGGTCACCACATGGTCCACCTGGGCGCGAATGCCAATCCACTCGCCCACGGCATGGTCGTGGTGGCTGGGCACGTGGGCCATGACCTGCAGGCCGCTGTGCAGCCGCAGGGTGTACAGAAATTCTGACCCGCGAAACGCCTTGCGCACGATCTGCGCCTGCACCGGTGCGTGGTCGTCGTGCACGATGTCGTCGGCGCGCAGCAGCACATCGCATTCGCCGCCGGGGTAGCTGCTGGGCAGTGGACACTCGGCCAGATCGGTCAGGTCGCCCAGGGGGGTTTGGGCCACCACGTTGGTGCCGCGCTGCACCAGCGTGGCCGGGGCAAACACGCCATGGCCGATGAAGTCGGCCACAAAGCGCGTGGCCGGGCGGTGGTAGAGGGTGTAGGCGTCATCCCACTGGTGCAGGTGGCCTTCGTGCATCACGCCGATCACATCGCCAATGGCAAAGGCCTCGAACTGGTCGTGCGTCACGAACAGGGCGGTGGCCCCTGCGGCTTTCAGAATGCCGCGCACCTCGTGCGCCAGCCGTTCGCGCAGGTCTACGTCCAGGTTGGAAAAGGGCTCGTCCAGTAGCATGAGCTGCGGGCGTGGCGCCAGGGCACGCGCCAGGGCCACGCGCTGCTGCTGGCCGCCCGAGAGTTCATGGGGGTAGCGGTTCTCGCTGCCTTCCAGGCCCACCAGTTGCAGAACCTCGGCCACGCGGGCAGCTTGTTCGGCGCGCGGCAGCTGGTGGATGCCGAAGGCGACATTGCGGCCCACGGACAGGTGCGGGAACAGCGCGTAGTCCTGAAACACCATGCCAATGCGGCGCTGCTCGGGCGGCACGCTCAGCGTGGCACTGCTCACCACGCTTTTGGTCAGGCGGATTTCACCGCTGGAAACAGGCTCCAGCCCCGCTACGGCACGCAGCAAAGTGGTCTTGCCGCAGCCAGAAGGGCCAATGAGCACGCCGATGTCGCCCGCATGCAAGCCCAGCGAAACACCATGAACGGCGGCTTGTGCGCGGCCGGCGTAGCGCACATCGAGTTGGGAGACCTCTAGGAACATCCCGCCATTCTAGGTGGCGAATGCTTAAAATTCGCATTTGCATCCCAGCCGCCGCGGCGCGCAAGGGCCGTGCCGCCCTGGCGGGTGGCCCCCTGGCGCTGTGTTCCATCCGCCTCCATAGATTGCCCGTCTTGCGCCGCAGCCCCTTTGCTCTCCGTTCCCTGGCCCTGATTTTGTTGGCGGGCGTGCTTGCCTTGCCGGTATTGGCGGTGCTGGCGTCCTGGCTCCCCTGGGGGCAGGGAGACGCCCAGGCGGGCAGCATCTTGCGCGAGATGGCGGCCACGGTGCTGCCGGGCTATGTGGGTACCACCCTGTGGCTGAGTGTGATGGTGGCCTTGGGCGCGGCCCTGGTGGGCACCGCTGCTGCGGCGGCGGTTACGCTGTTTGATTTTCCGGGGCGGCGCACGTTTGAATGGCTGTTGCTGCTGCCGCTGGCCATGCCCGCGTATGTCACGGCCTATGCGTACACCGACTTTTTGCAGTTCAGCGGCCCCCTTCAGGTGGGCTTGCGCAACATGTTTGGCCTGGAAGGCCGCCTGCTGCCTGAAGTGCGCAGCCTGGGTGGTGCGGTGTGGGTGTTCATCTTCTCGCTCTACCCCTATGTGTACCTGCTGGCCCGCACGGCCCTGGGTGAGCGTGCGGCGCAACTCATGGAGGCAGCGCGGTTGCTGGGTGCCCCGCTGCCGCGCCGCATCCGGGCGGTGGCCTTGCCCCTGGCCCGCCCGGCCGTGGCTGCAGGCGTGGCGCTGGTGCTGATGGAGACCCTGGCCGACTTCGGCGTGGCCAGCTACTTTGGCATTCAGACCTTCACGACTGGCATCTACAAAGCCTGGCTGTCCATGGACAACCGCCTGGCGGCTGCCCAGCTGGCCACCATGCTGCTGGTGGTGGTGCTGGCCCTGTTGCACCTGGAGCACCGCGCCCAAAAGCGCATGCGCTTTGCCGCCGGTGGGGTGGGGCGTGCGGGCTCGTCAGAGGCGCAACCGCTGGTGCTGCGCGGTGGCTTGCGCGTGGCGGCATGGCTGGTGTGCGGCCTGCCGGTGCTGATGGGTTTTGTGGCACCGATTGCTTTCATGCTGCGGCCGCTGGCGGCCGACTGGTCGGTGCTGCCCTGGGGCCGTTTTGTGGAATGGGCCTGGCACAGTGTGCGGCTGGGCGGCATCACTTCTGCCCTGGCTGTGGCCGTGGCGTTGACGCTGGCCTTTGCCGTGCGCCGTCGCCCCGATGGCGTGACACGCGGCGTGGTGCAACTGGCCAGCTTGGGCTATGCGGTGCCGGGGGCCGTGATTGTGGTGGGGCTGCTGCTGCCCGTGGGCTGGCTGCAGGCGGCCGTGCCGCAGTGGGGCATTGGCGCGCTGGTGACGGCCACGGCAGTGGGCATTGTGTGGGCGTACCTGGTGCGCTTTTGTGCGGTGGCCCTGCAGTCGGTGCAAAGCGGCTATGCGCGCATTCCAGCCAGCCTGGATGATTCCGCCCGCATGCTGGGCATGGGAAGCCTGGGGCTCATGGCGCGGGTACATTGGCCGCTGCTGCGTCGCTCCACCGCTGCCGCCGCGCTGCTGGTGTTTGTGGACGTGATGAAGGAGCTGCCCGCCACCATGGTGCTGCGCCCTTTCAACAGCGACACCCTGGCCGTGGTGGCCTACCAGCTGGCCCGCGACGAGCGCCTGGGCGAAGCTGCCTTGCCGTCGCTGGCGCTGGTGGCGGTGGGCCTGGTGCCGGTGATTCTGCTCAGCCGCACCTTGCGCAGCCGCCACTGAGACGGCTGTGCCTTGCAATGAATCACGTCGTTGGTTCGCCTTCCCGTGATACAGCACGGTCTGCCATTTCCTGTCCGGTGATCTGAGGGAATGCAAAACCGTATGAGCTTGCGGCGCGGCGTCGTTGCCGCCTCGCAGCCTGCTCATCCGCTCGGAGCCGTCAGACATTGCCAGCTTGCGGGCTGGCCCTGCCGGTAGGTGCGCTCGCTGCAGCTGCCCGCGCGGTGCGTGGGTGTGCCGCTTTCGCTCCTGACCGCGCCTTGACCCGCAAGCGCCGCCAGCCCACCACCACCCCTGTCACGCTCAGGGCCGTGCCACCCAGGCTCAGCACGATCAGCACCACGTCCCACAGCGGGCGGCGCTCCAGCAGGGGCAGCCAGTCCCAACTGTGCAGCATGGAAAACAGCCAGCGGCTGGTGCGGCGGTGGGTGTCGGTGCGGCCCAGCACGGTGCCCGTGCGTGGGTCGATGTGCACCCAGGTGGCATGCGGGTCGGCAAACACCACCCGCCACACGGGCAAGGGCTTGTCGGCGCCACCGCCCATGGTGTGCGGGGCCCGGTCGTAATAGTGCAGGTCGTACGCGTGCAGCGTTTGCACTTCCTGTACGGGTGCGTCCACCAGGCGTGCGGCTGCGGCGGTCAACTCCTGCGGGGCGATGGCATGGTGCGCCGCGGTGGTTGCGTCCAGCAGCGTGGCCACGCCGCTGGGGTTCCAGGCCTGCACCACGGTGTGGCCCGCCGCGCGCACCCAGCGCAGCTCGCGCACGTTGGGCGTAGCCTGTGCCAGCAAGGCCTGCACGCTGGCCAGGGGTGCCCCATTGGCCAGTTGCAGGGGGCCGCCGTGCATGGCCGCGGTGCGCAGGGGCGGTGCACCGCTGTCAAACAGCTTCCAGGGGTTCATCGACATCAGCCCGCTGAACACCCAGGTGATGGTGACCGCTGCGAACAGCAGTCCCGTGGTGTGGTGCCACTTCATCATGCCGCCGGGGTAGGGCGAGCGTGAACCGCTTTTGTAGCGTGGCCCGGTGAAACGCCAGCGCAGCACGCCCACCACGGTGCCCGTGAGCGCCAGCACGACGCCAGCGATGGACAGCCAGTTCACGATGTCCGTCCAGTACCTGTCGAACATGTTGCCCCGGAAAGGGTAGAGCCAGTGGATCCATGCGCCTGCGTAGTTCCACAGGCGTTCCGTGCGGGTGGCGTCGCGCACCACCTCGCCCGTGGCGTTGGAGACATACACCACCGTGTCGTCTGCGTCACCCAGGGCCACGGTGTGCAAGGGTCGGTGCATGTCCAGCGCCCTGGAATGGGTGAACGCGTCTTCGCTCACCATGCCCAGGTGCTGGGGGTAGGCGTCTGCTGCCAAGGCGCTGTCACGCGACGAGGCGAAGGTTTGGGCCGATGCCAGCGCGTGGGCGGCTGATACGTTGCGGATCAGCTCGCCCGTGGTGGCATCGATGACCACCGGCGCTGTCTTGGAGCGCCGTGCAGCCTTGCTGCCGGGCTCAAGTTCAGTGGCGGGGGTGGCCACATACACGGGGCGACCGCCACTGGCCAGCGCCAGCCGCAGCTCTTGCAGTGGGCCCTGCAAGCCTGCCGCTTGCAGGGCCTGGGCAGGTTGCAGCGCAATGGGCACCCCGCGCAGCGGGGGCAGGTGCTCCAGCCGCTCGGCCGGTGTGAGCTTGGGGTAGCCCACGTACATCATGACGATGCCAGAGATGAACCAGAGGGCGAAGACGCTGCACAGCAGCACCCCCAGCCAACGGTGAACCAGGTAAAGCCAGCGTTTGGCGTGCCGCATGGGGTGCCCTGCCTTTTTAGAACGCGGTGTGGAGTGTCACGTCCAGCGTGCGTGGGGCGCCCAGGTAGACTTGGCCGCTGCCCGCATTGGCGGCGTAGATCCGGTCTGTGGCGTTGCGCAGGCGGGCCGTCAGTGTGGTGGTGTGCCGCAGCTTCCAGGCTACGCCCAGGTCCAGCAGCGTGTAGGCGGGCCAGTGTTGCGTGTTGGTGGCATTGGCATACACCTTGCCCACATGGCGCACACCCGCGCTGGCCGTCCATGTCGGCGTCAGGGCATAGCTCACCCACAGGTTGGCCACCGTCTGAGGTGTGTTGGTGGGTGTTTTGCCGGCCAGCGAAACGCCGCCTTGCACAAAGTTCTCGTAACGCGCCTGCGTGCGCACCAGGTTGCCTTGCAGCTGCCAGCGTGCATGGGGGCGCAGCCCTGCGGCCAGTTCCACGCCTTTGGACGATTGCTCGCCCACCAGCAGTGTCTGGCTGCTGTTGTTGGGGTCTTGGGTGGCGATGTTCTTGCGCGTGATGTGGAAGGCCGCCACGGTGGCCGTGCCTTTGCCGCCCCAGAAGTCCAGCTTGCTGCCTACTTCGTACGAGCGGCCTGTGGTCAGCTCGGTGTTGTCGCGCACGTTGGCAAAGGTGGCAGTGCTCAGAACACCTGCTGGCGGATCGGCCGCCGTGGCGTACTGCGCGTACAGGTTCATGCCAGGGGCCACGTCCCACACCAGGCCCATGCGTCCGGTGGTGGGCTCGTAGCTGCGGGCCATGTGGGCGGGGCTGGCGGCCGTGATGGCGCGGCGATTGGTGAGGTCCAGCGCAATGCGTTCGTGCCGCAGCGCGGTTATCAGCTGCAGTGCGGGTGCCAGGGCGGTGCGGTTTTCCAGGTACACGGCGGTGGTCGTGACCTTGTTGTCGCGGTCAGGCTGGAAGCCGGGCTTCATGCCCGGGATGTTGAAGAAATACTCGGTAGTGAAGTTGTAGGGGTCCACCGTGCTCACGGTGGTGGACAGGCTGTTGGGGAAGCGGGTTTGCCGGTTCACGCTGAAGTCCAGCCCGGCAGACCAGTCGCTGCGCCGGCCGGCCAGGGTGCCTTGGTAGTTGGCTTCCAGGCGGTTGCCAATCACCTCGTGGTCATGCCGTTGCAGCAGCACGCCCGAGCGCGCCACAGCCGTGTTGGTGGCATTGAAGGCGTAGGTTTCGACGTTGCGGTAGTCGCGTAGCGCATCGTAGGCGTACAGGGTGTTGCGCAGCTGCAGTGCGTCTGACACCCTCCATTGCGCCACAGAGCGCAGCCACTGCACGCGCTGTGCGTACAGCCCGTCGGCGCTGTTGTAGTTCTTGTCGCGGGTGCCTGGGTCAATGCGCAGCTCGCCCACGGCCGGTTGCAGCACGGGGGTGCCCCAGTAAGGGCGGTGCACGTTTTCGTTCTGGTATTCGTAGGCCAGCAGGTGGCTCCAGCCGCTGCCCAGGTCAGACAGCAGCGATGTCGCCAGCTGCGTGGCGCGGCGCTCGGTGCCTTCCGTCCAGCTGCCGCCGTCACGGTGGTTCAGATCCAGTCGTGCGTAGTGTGCGGTTCCACCGCCCGCGGCTGTGGCCGCAGAGCCCAGGCGGCGGTTGATGCCGATGGACACTTCCCGCAGCCGGTGCGAGCCAGCACGTACCTGCGCTTCGGTGAAGTCGGTGCGCTCGGGCGTTTTGGTGATGTAGTTGATGGATCCGCCCACCGCGCCCGAGCCGAACAGGAAGCTCGACGGGCCGCCAATGGCTTCCACCCGGTCGTAGATCCAGCTGTCCACGGGGCGCGCCGCAATGCTGTACTGCACCGTGATGCCATTGAACAACTGGCCCAGCGAGCCGCTGCCAAAACCACGGTAGCTCACGCCCACGCTGCCCGGCGCATCGTGTGCGGTCACGCCGGGCACGGCCCGCAAGATTTCCTGGGTGTCCTGGGCGCCCCGTGCCTCGATGGTGGCGCGGTCCACCACGGTGACCGATGCGGGCGTCTCGCGCGCTGTCAGGCCCAGGCGGCTGCCGGTTTCCACGGGTGTGTCGAGAGTGAGCTTGCCGTTGGGGGTGGCAGAGCCCTCGGTCACCTCCACCACCGGCAGGGTGGCGGTTTGGGGTGTGGTGGTTGCCTTCTCCTGGGCTGATGTGCCCAGCGGCATGAACGCCAGTGCAGCAGCCACGCTGGCCACCAGGGTGTGCAGTGCGAATGGCGGTAGCCCTTGTTGGAGGTTAAGAGATGAAAAGACGGAACGGCGCACGGCGGCGCCCACGGCCGCAGTGCGGCCCAAAGCTGGGAATGGCATGAAACATCACTCTGAAAGCGGCAGGCCAGCGCCAGGCAAAACGATGCCGGGCCCACCCTGCTGCACATACGAACAGGCACCGCCAGCCCCAGGGCATGAAGGCACCGGGTGTGAGCGGATCAGGAACGGGTCAGAGTGAGTGCGGTGGGCCGCGCGCAGGCAGCGGCGCAGCCGTGGCGGCCGCAATGCGGGCCGCCTGCACGGGCTGCACGGCATGGGCCAGCGGCTGCGGGGGGGGAGGTGCCCAGGCCGCAGGGGCCGGAGGCGCGCCGGTAGCGGGGGCGCACAAGGGGCAGTCCATGTTGGTAGAGCCCATCTCTACCGCGCCGTCGACGGTCTGCACCATCCACTTGATGGCCCCGGCGCCCGAGCAGATCACTTCGATGGACTGTGGGTGGATGAGCGGCGATGCCACCGACACCCCGAGGGAGGCGACGAACCACGCCAGCACCCAAAGGCGCAGGAGGGAGAGGGTTCGATGGCTGGACATGGCGCGCGATTATGCCCCGTGCCGGTGGTGCGCGGCTTGATCTGACCGGGGTGGTCAGCGCGCCAGTTCTTCGCGCACTGCAGCCACTTGCCTGCGCGAGACCGACAGCACTTCGGTAGAGCCCTGCAAGCGCACGGCCCAGCCTTCGCCCTCGTCGGGGTCGTGGTGCTTTTCCAGCGCTCGCAGCGCGCGGCGCGCCACCAGGGCGTTGCGGTGGATGCGCAGGAAGCGCTCGCCATAGCGCGACTCCAGGTCGCTCAATGCACCATCCATGATGAAGCTGCGGGTGGCAGTGCGCACCGTCACGTACTTCTGCTCGGCCTTGAAATACAGCACCTCGTGCAGCGCAATGCGCTCGGTGCGGCCCCGGTCCTGGATGAGCAGCGTCTCGCCTTCGGGCAGGGTGGAGATGGGGGCAGGCGTGCTGGGGCGCAGCAGGCGCTGCACCTTGGCCAGCGCCTGCTGCAGGCGTTCGCGCCGCACGGGCTTGGTGAGGTAGTCCACGGCGTCCAGTTCAAACGCGCTCACCGCATGGTCGGCATAGGCGGTGACGAACACCACGGCAGGCGGCTGGGGCAGGGCCTGCACGGCGTGGGCCAGGCTCAGGCCGTCCTGGCCGGGCATGTGGATGTCCAGCAGCAGCACGTCAAAGCCGCGCCCGCCGGTGGGGCCCAGCAGCGCCAGCGCTTCGCCCGCGTTGCCTGCTTCTCCCACGGTGGTGCGCTGGCAGTCGGTGCAGTCGCTCAGCAGGGTGCGCAAGCGCTGGCGGGCCAGCGGTTCGTCGTCAACGATCAGGATGTTCATGGCGCTTTCGGCGGTGTGGAAGGTGAGGCTGTGCGTGGCGTGGTCGATGGTTTGCGGCGCCCCTTGGCGGCCCGCTGGGCTTGCAGTGCGCGGCGCATGGGGGCTTCCACCGGCAGCGTGATGCGCACCTGGTAGAGCCCGTCTTGCACCCCCGCCGTGAATTCGCCCTGCACATCGTGCAGCAGTGCCAGCCGGGCACGCACATTGGCCAGCGCAATGCCATGGCCGCGTGGTGCATCGTTCTTGATGTGCGAGGGCGGCAGGGTGTTGGTGATGCGCACCACCACGCGGCTGCCGCGCAGCTCGGTCATCACCTTCAGCTTGCCGCCGCGCGGGCTGGGCTCCACACCGTGCTTGACGGCGTTTTCCACCAGCGGCTGCAGCAGCAGGGGCGGCAGGCGGGCGGCATCGGTGCGCGGGTCCAGGCTCCACTGCACCTGCAGGCGGTGGCCAAAGCGCACCTCTTCTATTGCCAGATAGCGCTGTGCCAGCGTGATTTCCTCGGCCAGCGTCACAGATTCGCCTTGCTCCACCAGCGCGTGCCGGAAGAGGTCGCTCAGGTCTTCCAGCAAAGACTCTGCCTTGGCTGGTTCGGCGCGCACCAGGGCGATGGCGCTGTTGAGGGTGTTGAACAGAAAGTGGGGGCGGATGCGCGACTGCAGTTCCGTCAGGCGTGCCGTGGTGGCCGCGGGGGTGCGGCCGCGCGCGCGCAGCACCAGCGCCGTGACCAGCATGGCTGACAGCAGTGCCCCGCAGGCGGCGCTGGCGAGCCATGGGGGCGAGGGCGGTGCCACATTGGCCAGCTTGAGCATGGCGCAGGCATAGGCACCCGCCAGCGCCCCCAGCACCACGCCCGCTGCATATTGCTGGGCGGTGCTCAGGCGCTGCAGCACGGTCTTGAGGCTGCAGGCCGTGCCCAGCCAGACCAGCGTGGCGGGCAAGGCACCGCCCGTGAGCAGGGCCACCGTGGCCAGCCATTGGTAAAGCGTCTCGGCCACGAACATGGCCCCTACGCCCACCACCGTCTCCACAAACAGCACCGCGCGCAGTACCACCCCCAGGTGGCATGCATCGAACACCAGGGCCCGCCCGGCAGGGGCTTTGGAGCCCTTGGACCATGGCTGCGCCTGCGCAGAAGACGGTGTTTGTCCGCGCTCGGGGGGCAGGGTCGATAAAATTTCGGTGTTTTGCATTGGCATCCGGGCTGTCCGGGTGTCTGAACCATCCAATTATTGCCCTCCCATGTCCTCCAGCCAAGCCAACAACGCCGCGTCTGCGCCATCCCACAACCAGCTTGACACCAAGGCCCAGGCCTGGTCTGCGTTGTTCTCTGAGCCCATGAGCGACCTGGTCAAGCGCTACACCTCCAGCGTGTTCTTCGACAAGCGCCTGTGGCAGGCCGACATTGCAGGCAGCCTGGCCCACGCAGAGATGCTGGCCGCGCAAGGCGTGATCAGCGCGGAGGATCACGCTTCCATCCAGCGCGGCATGGCGCAGATCACACAGGAAATCGAATCCGGCGCGTTTGAATGGAAGCTGGACCTGGAAGACGTGCACCTGAACATCGAGGCCCGCCTGACCCAGCTGGTGGGCGACGCTGGCAAGCGCCTGCACACCGGCCGCAGCCGCAACGACCAGGTAGCCACCGACGTGCGCCTGTGGCTGCGCGGCGAGATTGACCTGATTGGCGACTTGCTCAAAGAACTGCAGATCTCTTTGGTCGATGTGGCCGAGCAGAACGTGGACGTGATCCTGCCCGGCTTCACCCACCTGCAGGTGGCGCAGCCCGTGAGTTTTGGCCACCACATGCTGGCCTATGTGGAGATGTTCAAGCGCGACGCCGAGCGCATGGCCGATGTGCGCCGCCGCACCAACGTGCTGCCGCTGGGCAGCGCGGCCCTGGCCGGCACCACCTACCCGCTGGACCGCGAACGCGTGGCGCGTACGCTGGGCATGGAGGGCGTCTGCCAGAACAGCCTGGACGCTGTGAGCGACCGCGATTTCGCCATCGAATTCACCGCTGCCGCCAGCCTGTGCATGGTGCACGTGAGCCGCCTGAGTGAAGAACTCATCATCTGGATGAGCCAGAACTTCGGCTTCATCAAGATTGCCGATCGCTTTACGACGGGCTCGTCGATCATGCCGCAGAAGAAGAACCCCGATGTGCCCGAACTGGCACGCGGCAAGACGGGCCGTGTGGTCGGCCACCTCATGGGCCTGATCACCCTGATGAAGGGCCAGCCCCTGGCCTACAACAAGGACAACCAGGAAGACAAGGAGCCGCTGTTCGACACGGTGGACACGCTCAAGGACACCCTGCGCATCTTTGCCGAAATGGTGGGCGGCCAGCTGAACCCTGCCACCGGCAAGAAGGAAGGCGGCATCACCGTCAACGCGCCTGCGATGGAGCAAGCTGCACTCAAGGGCTATGCCACCGCCACCGATCTGGCCGACTACCTGGTGAAGAAGGGCCTGCCCTTCCGCGACGCGCACGAAACCGTGGCCCATGCCGTCAAGGCCGCCACCACCCATGCGTGTGACCTGTCGGAGCTGCCCCTGACTGTGCTGCAAGGCTTCCACCCCGCCATCGAAAAAGACGTGTACGAGTGCCTGAGCCTGCGCGGCTCGCTCAACGCGCGCAACACGCTGGGCGGCACTGCACCCGCCCAGGTGCGTGCGCAACTCGCTCGCCACCGCGCACGCCTGGCCTGAGGGCCGCGTGCCTCGCCGTTTTGATTGCCACATCTGCAGGAGCCATGCCATGACATCCCATTCCTCGCGCCGCAGCCTGCTGGCCCGCGCCGTGCGCACCACGGCCGTGCTGGGCGCGGCCCTTACCGTGGGGCTGGCCAGTGCGCAGTCCGCCAAGCCCGTGCGCATTCTGGTGGGCTTTCCGCCCGGCGGCGGCAGTGATGCCATTGCCCGCCTGCTGGCCGAAAAGCTCAAGGACGAACTGCACATGCCCGTGGTGGTGGAAAACCGCCCCGGCGCAGGCGGGCAGATTGCGGCGCAGGCCCTCAAGGCCGCACCGGCCGATGGGCACACGCTGTTCCTGTCGCACGACCACACCATCTCCATCCTGCCCCAGGTGGTGAAGAACCCTGGTTACGACCCGGTGCACGACTTTGTGTCGGTGGGCGGCTTTGCCACGTTCGTGAATGCGTTCGCCGTCTCGGGCGGCACCCCGGCCAGGTCGTTCACCGACTACGTGGCCTGGGTGAAGGCGCAGGGCAAGGGCAAAGGGGCGGTGGGCATTCCGGCCCCGGCCTCCACGCCCGAGTTCCTGGTCAAGCTGGTGGGCGAAAAGTACCAGATCGACCTGGTCTCTGCCCCCTACCGCGGCAGCGCGCCCATGATGGCTGACATGCTGGGCAACCAGATCGCGGCGGGTGTGGGCTCGGTGCAGGATTTCATCGAGAACCACAAGGCAGGCAAGGTGCATGTGGTGGCCGTACTGGGCACCCGCCGCCAGGCCGCCATGCCCGATGTGCCCACGTTTGATGAGCTGGGCCTCAAGGGCTTTGAAGACCTGCCGTATTACGGCATCTACGCCCCCGCAGGCACGCCGCAGAAGTTCGTGGTGGACTTCTCCAACGCGCTGGCCAAGGTGGTCGCGCAGCCGGATGTACACAGCCAGCTCACCACCATGGGGCTCACCGTGGGGTACATGACCCCGCAGCAACTCACCAACCGCCAGAACGCCTACACCCAGGCCTGGTCGCGCATCATCAAGAACAGCGGTTTCGTTGCGCAGTAACCTGCACGGTGCGGGTGGGGCAGGCCAAGGCCTCCGCCTCAGGGTTTGAAGCAAAAATAGCTGCCAGCGCTTATGGATAAAGCGCTGGCAGCTATTTTATTGATAGCGATTGCCGCAGGCGTCTATCCGTCTGCTGGCTGCATGCTGGTCAGAGCATGCTTTCGCGCTGCTGCTCGGCGCGTGATGCGCCAATGGCGGTTTCCACGTTCTTGACCTCCTCGGGCGGCGGCAGCACCGCCGGCAGGCCCAGGGCCTCGATGGCCAGTTCGCGGCACCAGCCCTTGGTGTGGTACAGGTGGTGGTCTTCGTCTTTCTCCACCGCTTCGTGGGCTGCTTTCAGGGCCCGGCCCAGATCGCCCGTGGCCACTTCGGCCACCTTGCCCAGCAGTTCCCAGTTGGCGTGGTCTTTGGTTTCTGCGTGCACCACACATTCACAAGCCACCAGCTGGGCGGCGGCGGGGTTGCCCCCTTGCTTGGCCAGCTGCATGGCTTTGACCAGCGACTCGCCAATGTGTTTGACCACCCGGCGCGTGGGCGACTGGGTGTCAGGGTCCAGCCCCAGGGTGTCGCACAGGCTGCGCACCACGTCCTGGTGGGTCAGGGTTTCTTGCAGATAGCCTTCCCATTCTTCCTTCAGGTCGGGATTCACGGCGCAGGTGAGTGCGGTGCGGTACACCTGCTCGCCGCCGAGTTCGGTTTCCATCATTTGCAGCACCATGTCGTTGAGCTGCTGGCTGTCGTAACGGGCTTTGGACATGGTTTCTCCTTCAACGGGTTGTTGTTGGGTTAAGCAAGGGTGCGCACTTTGGGTTCGCGGGCCCATTGGCGGGTTTGTGCCGCGGCAATGAAGCCCTCGGCATCGGCGGGGGCCACAACGCCCGCATCGGGCTCGATGCCACCGGCCTGCAAGATGGCCTGCGTGCCCTTGCACGCGGCAATGGCCTTGAGGTGGCCGAAGGCGTCGCGAAACCAGTCCACGGCTGCGGCTTCTTTGGCCAGTTGCTCGCCCATCTCGGGCGACAGGATGGACGCCACGGCGTCAAACACCACCGACGGCGTGCCCTGCAACTGGCTATCAGCGGGCAGCAGCGTGCCGTCTTTCAGCACCGCGCCGCCCACCTTGGGCGCAACGATCTTGACCGTGGCGCCTGCTTTCTCCAGCGCCTTGCGCAGGTTGGCTACGGTGGTGCCGTTCGAGCCATCGGCCACCAGGATGCCGATGCAGCGGCCCTGCAGCGTGGGCTTCATGCGGTCGATGATGCGCAGCGCGGGCGACAGTGGCAGGTCTTGCACCGGCTCGGCAGCGGGTGGGGCCGGGGGCAGCGCCTGCAGGCCCAGGCCGGCTGCCACGCGCTGGGCCAGTTCAGGGTCCACATGCAGCAGCTGGCCCACCACCGCCTCGCGCACATGCGGTGTCTCCACCTTCGACAGCTCAAACACCAGCGCCGACGCCATGTGCGCCTGCTCCAGCGGGCTTTGGCTGCGGTAGAACATGCGCGCCTGGCTGTAGTGGTCGGCAAAGCTTTCGGGGCGGATGCGGCCCTTGCCCCGGCCACTGCCATCGTCGCCCTGCGCAAAGTGGCGGAAGCCCCGCGCCAGCGAAGCGCGCGGCGTGTCGCCCTGCAGGCTGCTGGGCTCGTAGTTCACGCGGCCCTTGGGCACCTGCATCTGCATGTGGCCATCGCGCTGCATGTGGTGGAAGGGGCACTTGGGTGCGTTGATCGGGATCTGCGCAAAGTTGGGCCCGCCCAGGCGCGAGAGCTGCGTGTCCAGGTACGAAAACAGGCGGCCTTGCAGCAATGGGTCGTTGCTGAAGTCGATGCCCGGCGGCACGTTGGCGGGGCAGAAGGCCACCTGCTCGGTCTCGGCAAAGAAGTTGTCGGGCCAGCGGTTGAGCACCATGCGGCCGATGGGTTGCAGCGGCACCAGCTCCTCGGGGATGAGCTTGGTCGGGTCCAGGTGGTCGAAGGGGAAGCGCTCGGCGTCTTCCTCGGTGAACAGCTGCACCGACAGCTCCCACTCCGGGAAGTCGCCGTCCTCAATCGCTTCAAACAGGTCGCGGCGGTGGAAGTCGTTGTCGGCCGCCTGCAGCTTCATCGCTTCGTCCCACACGGTGGACTGGATGCCCAGCTTGGGCCGCCAGTGGAACTTCACGAACGTGCTTTCGCCCGCTGCATTGATGAGGCGGAAGCTGTGCACGCCAAAGCCCTCCATGGTGCGCAGGCTGCGCGGCAGGGTGCGGTCGCTCATGGCCCACATCACCATGTGCATCGACTCAGGCATCAGCGAAACAAAGTCCCAGAAGGTGTCGTGCGCGCTGGCGGCCTGGGGGAAGGCGCGGTCCGGCTCCATCTTTACGGCGTGCACCAAGTCCGGGAACTTCATTGCGTCCTGGATGAAGAACACCGGAATGTTGTTGCCCACCAGGTCCCAGTTGCCCTCGGGCGTGTAGAACTTCACGGCAAAGCCGCGCACGTCGCGCGGTGTGTCCACCGAGCCTGCACCGCCCGCCACGGTGGAAAAGCGCGTGAACACAGGCGTCTGCACGCCCACTTCGGTCAGCACCTGGGCTGTGGTGTATTTCTTGAGCGAATGCGTCAGCTCGAAAAAGCCATGCGCGCCCGAGCCACGCGCGTGCACGATGCGCTCGGGGATGCGTTCGTGGTCAAAGTGCGTGATCTTCTCGCGCAGGATGAAATCTTCCAGCAGCGCGGGCCCGCGTGGCGAGGAGCGCAGAGAGTTCTGGTTGTCTGCCACCGCAATGCCCTGCTGCGTGGTCAGCACCGGGTGTTTGCCACCGGCTTGCTGTTGCAGCTCACCGGCGTTGCCGCGAAAGGTTTCAGACTGGGTGGAAGAGGGCAGTGCAGACGGCGACTTTGGTGCCGCGCCGCGCGAAGTGGGGGTTCGTGCCATGGGCGCTCCTGAAGGTTGGGGTATCAGAAAAAGAACAGCCCTCATCGTTGGATCCCAGCGCTTTGCCACGCGTAGGACACAGCCCCATGTGCGCGTCGTCGTGCTCAGGCAATGGCCGGTGGGCACCGCAACGCACGCCGGCTGGTGTTTGCTACGCTTGGCGCCCACCGCGTTGATTGCGGCGGGCCCTTGCGGCTGGCGCCATCGACATTTCTGCCCTTGCTCTGCTGACCCATGTTCTACGCCATCCCCCTCGAAAGCCGGCCCACCTGGCGCAACCCGCCGTGGATGACCGTGCTGCTGATCTTGGTGAACATGCTCGTGTTCTGGGGCCCGCAGCGCACCGAGGTCTCTTCCTGTTCGGCTTCTCGGTCGAGCTGGCACTGGGGCGCACCACCTACCTCGCGTTCTACCTGCTGGGCGGCCTGGGGGGCTCGGCCCTGTCGGCCTGGGCGTATGGCGGCACTGGCAGCTATGGCCTGGGCGCTTCGGGGGCGGTGTCTGCGTTGATGGGCATGTATGCCGTGCTGTACCGGTTGCGGCGTGTGCGGTTTTTCTACCAGCTGTTTTTCTATTTCAACTACGTCACGGCGCCAGCGTTGCTGCTATTGCCCACGTGGATTGCGAACGAGTTGCTTCAGCACTGGCTCAGCGGCCGAGGCGTGGCCTACATGGCCCACTTGGGTGGCTTGCTCGCAGGGGCTTCGCTGATGGCCCTGGTGATGCTGGTGCGCCGCCGCCCCCTGGAAGTGCCCACGGCGCAGGTTGCCGTGCCCGATGACGGTTTTGACACCCATGTGGCCAACGCCCAGCGCCTGGCCCAGGCCATGAAGTTTGAGCAGGCGCTGCCCCAGTGGCGCGCCGCCGCCAAGCTGCGCCCGCAGGATCAACAGGTGCTCAGCGCCTGGTTCAAGACCGCATCGCTGTGGCCCGACAGCGAAGACTTTCACCGCGCCGCGCGCCGCATCTTCCGGCTGCGCGCCCATGACGAGCAGACGTTGCAGTTTCAGCACGCCAGCTACCGCACCTACTTCGACAAAGCCAAGCCCGGCGCGCGTTTGCTGCCGGACGACATGGCCCGCCTGTCCCGGCGCTTTGCGCGGGCGCAGCAGTGGGGCGATGCGGAAAAGCTGTTCAACGCCTTGCACAAGACAGCGCCTGCGCACCCGGAGCTGGGGGAGACGCTGGGCATGTTGGTGGCTGCGCTGTGCCATGCGGGGCGGCGGGAGCAGGCGGCTGTGTTCCGGCCGCAGTTGCAGCAGTTGGCGCCGGGGAGTGCGGCGTTGCAGGTGTTGGGTGGGGTTTAGGTTTTGATTGAATTGGGCTATGGCGCTTGTGGGGTAAGCGCTGGTAGCTATTGAATTGATAGTGGGCTGATTGGTCGTTCGTCTTTCGGGATTGGTTTGCTGATCTTGCGGCTTGCCTGTGCGGAGGGCGGGAGCCGGGTGTTCGCCCCGGCGGGCGCCTCACTTTCTTTTGCTTCGCCAAAAGAAAGTAAGCAAAGAAAAGGCGACCCCCAGTCTGCGACCCCTTCGCTGCGCTACGGGGTAAACCTGCGGCGGTGCGGCTGCGGGGTGCGCTGCGGAACTCACTGCGCTGCGTGGCAGCTCCGTTCGGACAGCCGCAGCGAGTCAGTTCACGAAGCACGCGCGCTCCGACGCGCGTGCCACCCCGCAACCGCCCCGCAGCAGGCGCAGCCAGCAGGGGGTGAACACCCCAACAGCCATTCGGGTCTTCGCTGCGCTCGACCCGGCACAGGCTGCGTCCTGTGCAAGGCGCTTGTGCCCACAACACAGGGCCGAGCGAAGCAATGGCCCGAGCGGCTGTTCGGCTCCCACACCCCTCTGTATGCGCCGAGGAGCGCAGCGGCCAGCGGATCAGGGCTCGCGATTGTCTGAGCGCAGCGAGTTCGAGCGAGACCCCGCTGGACGCGAGCACCGCAGGTTGCCCCGTAGCGAAGCGCAGGGGACGCAGACAGTGGGGTCGCCCTTTCTTTGGTGACTTTCTTTCGGCGAAGCGAAAGAAAGTTACTGCGCCGCCGGGCGCACTCCCCGGCTCCCGCCCTTGGCAAAGGCATGCAGCCAAAAGACTGGCGACGAACCAGATCACTATGAATTCAATAGCTACCAGCGCTTGCCCCACAAGCGCTAGAGCCCCATTAAACCCTCAACCCCCCACCGCCCCCTGCGGCACATGGTTCCGCAGCAACCACCGTGTCTCCCGTGCCGCCTCGGTATCCGGATGGCGCGATTCCAGTGTGGCCAGCACACGCAGCGCCATGTCTGCGCGGTTCAGACCCTGCAGCAGCACACGGGCCACCAGCTCATAAGCGGCGGGCACAGCGTCGTGGCCCTTGAAGCGGCGGTCAAAACCTTGCAGCAGGGCCAGGGCGTCTTTCGCGTCGCCCGTGTTCCACGCGGCCTTGGCCAGGGCCAGGGTGGTGGGGGCGTCCTGCAGCGCAAACTGCGCGTCTTTGGCGCGGCAGGTTTGGAAGGCCTTGAGGGCTTCGCCGCTCTGGCCCGAACGCAGCAGCAGCGGGATATAGCGCTGCGCATGGTCCAGCAACGTGGCGGTCTTGCCATCGGCCAGCGCCAGCACGCGGTGGTAGCGGCGCTGCGCAGCCACTTCATCGCCGCGCATGCGCTGCTCCTCATAGGCCAGGGCCACGGCGGCAGTCATGTCGCCAGCGGTGACCAGCTGCGCCACCTGTGCGTCGATGGCGTCTTGCTCAATCTGGCGTGACGTGCGGCGGTCCACGGGGGCCTTGTCATCGTCCAGGCCTGCGCCGGGCAGCAGGTCAATGCCGAAGGCTTGGTGGTTCTGGTACATGGCGTAGCCCAGCAGGCTGGCCATGACCCAGCTGAAATAGATGAGCACCCAGTTGACGATGGGCAGCAGAATCCAGCCCTTGAAGAGCGGCAGCAGCAGGCCCAGCGCGATGAAGGTGCCCTGGCTCAGCAGGAACAGGAAGACGCACAGCAGCAGGTACGGCCAGCCAATGGTGCGCACGGCGTTCCAGGCGTTGGCGGGGTTCAGGGTTTCGACAAAGCTGCAGGTCTGCACCAGCACGATCTGCGTGGCGGGCAGCAAAAAGCACATGGCCAGCCAGGCCAGGGTGCCCAGGGTGGGGCTCACGCTCTGCAGCCAGCCCACCACCATGGATTGCGCAATGACGATGGCGAACAGCTTCCAGGGCAGGTTCTTCCAGTCGGGGTCCAGCTCAGCCGGGTAGTCCTCGGCGTTGTAGATGCCGCGCGAGCCCAGGGCGGTGATCTTGAAGCCGTAGCGCGATGCAGCCAGCAAGATGCCGATCTCCACAATCAGGATGCCCAAGGCATCCGGCAGGAAGAAGATCACCTTGAACAGCATGCTGGACAGCGCCAGGATCAGGCTGTACATCAGCGGCTTGGATTGCAGCGGGAAGGTGAAGAAGGTGTTGAGCCGGTGCCAGAACGGGGCAGGCCGTTTGGCGGGCTGGGCAGTCTGGTCGAAGCCCGTGGGTCGTGTGGCCATGGTGTTGCTCCCGCCTCCCTGCGCGGGGTGCGCTGCCCGGGCGTTTTTCGCTTGGATGGGAGGCAGCGCCAATAGATTGCGCGGGAGTATAGGTGGGGCACACAGGCGCTTGGCGGCTGCACTTTCTCACACATTCCCGGTCTGGACAGGCGGCGCGCGGTAGCGCCTGAGCGGGCGCATCGGCTACGCTCAGAGCCTGTTTACGGTTTCGCAGGGGATTGCGCTCCAACCCTTCGCGCAGCGGTCTTTGCGGGCGCCCGCAAAGACCGCTGCGCGACCCCTGGGAGACCGTAAACAGGCTCTCATACCCCTTGCAGGCAAGAGTGATAAACACAATGAAAACACTTTGGAGGAATGCCCGGGCCACCACGGCGCTGGTGGGCGGGTTGCTGTTGGCCGCACAGGCGCAGGCGTTGCAGATCGTCAGCTTCAGCCCGCAGGGCGAGGTGGCGCGGGTGCGCCAGGCGGTGGCCAAGTTCGATGCGGCGGCCGTGACCTTTGGCGACCCCAAGGCCCCGGCGCCGCTGGCCATCAGTTGCAACGACGCGGCAGCCTCCAAGGGCACGGGCCGCTGGACCAGCGAGCGCGAATGGGTGTTCGACTTCGAGGCCGACCTGCCCCCGGGCATGCGCTGCACGGCCACCGTCAAGCCTGAGTTCAAATCAGCCTCTGGCGCTTTGTTGACGGGCGCAAAAAGCTATCAATTCAATAGCGGCGGACCCTTTGTGCAAGGCGTGCGGCCCAACACCTACCAGCAACTCGACGAAGAGCAGTTCTTTGTGTTGCAGCTCAACGGGCCCGCCACTACCGAGAGCGTGCAGGCCAATGTGTGGTGCGCGCTGGAAGGTGTGGGCGAGCGCGTGCCGGTGCGCATGATTGAAGGCGCCCAGCGCACCGATCTGCTCAAGGCCCTGGGCCTGGAAAAGCGGGCGGCGAAAGAGCCGCTGCAGTTCCCCAGCTTTGCCTGCAACCGCCGGCTTACCTCCGGCTCGCAACTGCAACTGGTGTTTGGCAAAGGCGTGGCCACGCCCAGCGGGGTGGCCAACAGCGTGGAAAAGCGCTTCACCTACCGGGTGCGCGAAGCGTTTGCGGCCGAGTTCAGCTGCGAGCGTGAAAACGCCCAGGCGGCCTGCATGCCGCTGCGCCCGCTGTCGCTGTCGTTCAACGCCCCGGTGCCGCGCAAGCTGGCCATGGCCATCCGGCTCAAGTCGGCCAACGAGACCTTCAAGCCCAGGATGGATGGCGGCGAGGACGGCGGTGATGCTGATGCCGTGATCAACGGCGTGCAGTTCGACGCGCCCCTGCCCGAGCAGACCAGCTTTACGCTGGAGCTGCCCAAGGATTTCAAAGACGCCTCGGGCCGCACCCTGCGCAATGCCGCGAGCTTTCCGCTGAGGGTGGCTACGGCGGGCCTGCCGCCGCTGGCAAAATTTGCTGCTGCGCCGTTTGGCGTGGTGGAACGATTTGCCGAAGGGCCGGACGGCCCCGCGCTGCTGCCGGTGACGCTGCGCAATGTGGAAGCGGGCCTCAAGGTGCAAGGCCTGCAGGCGGGCGCTGCGCCAGCGCCCACACCGCCTGTACCGCCCACAGGCAAGGTGAGCACGCTCAAGCCATCGACCGATGCCGACATCATTGCCTGGTTCCGCAAGGTGGCGCGTTACGACGACTACCACGTGCCGCGCCGCGTGGCCGCGCGCGATGTGAAGGGCCCGCTGCCCAAGGTGATCGACGACGAGCGCGACCATGTGCAGACGCGCATGCTCTCGCTGCTGGCGGGGCAGGGCGGTGTCAAGACGCTGGACTTGCCCCAGGTCACCGGCAAGGAACTGCGCCCGTTCGAGGTGGTGGGCATTCCGCTGCCGCCGGGCTTCCATGTGGTCGAGATCGCATCGCAAAAGCTGGGCGCTTCGCTGCTGGATGGACGCCACGGCGAGGGCCGCACCATGTACGTGCGCACCTCGGCGCTGGTGACCAACCTGGGCGTGCATTTCAAGCTGGGGCGTGAAAACGCGGCGGTGTGGGTCACCTCGCTGGACAAGGGCAAACCGGTGGCCGGAGCCAAAGTGCGCGTGTCGGACTGCCGAGGGCGTGAACTGGCGCAGGCCATCACCAACGAGCAGGGCGTGGCCATGATCGAGGGGCTGTCGCCCGATGCGCCGTCGTGCCACAGCAACGATGACTACGGGCAGGGTTCGTCGGCCTATTTCGTCAGCGCACGCCATACGCAAGCCGGGGTGGAAGACATGGCCTTCACCTGGAGCGACTGGCAGCGGGGCATTGAGCCCTGGCGCTTTAACGTGCCCACCAGCAGCGAGGTCCAGCCCGATGCACGGGCCCACACGGTGTTCGACCGCACCCTGCTGCGCGCGGGCGAGACGGTGTCGATGAAGCACTACTACCGCCTGGAAAACCGCAAGGGCTTTGACGCCCCCGCCGCAGGCCCGGGCACCTTGCTCATCACCCATGTGGGCAGCGGCCAGCAGTTTGAACAGCCGGTGCAGTGGCGCAAAACTCCCACGGGCGGGCTGAGTGCCGTGAACAGCTTTGCCATTCCGCCCGCTGCCAAGCTGGGGGAATACAGCGTGGAGCTGCAAGGCGCTGGCGCAGAGCGTGGCGCGATCACCACCGGCCAGTTCCGCGTGGAAGAGTTCCGCCTGCCGGTGCTGGAAGGGCGCATTGCCCCGGCCGACAGCAAGCCCCTGGTGCGCGTGCGCTCGGTGCCTACCGATGTGCAGGTCAATTACGTGGCGGGCGGTGGCGCGGCGAACTTGCCGGTGCGCGTGTCGGCCCTGGTGCGCAGCAAGTACCTGCAGTTTGCCGACTACGACATGTTCAGTTTCACGCCGCCCCGCCACAAGGGCGCAGTCAACGCGCAAAGCGACGATGAAGAAGCCAGCGCTGGCCAGGACGCGCGTGTGGTGGCCGACAAGCTGCCCCTGACGCTGGACCGCAACGGCACCGGCAAGGTCACCATCGACAACCTGCCCCAGTCCCGCCGCCCGCGTGAACTGCTGCTGGAAGCTACCTATGCCGACCCCAATGGCGAAGTGCAAACCCTGCGCAGCACCCACACGCTGTGGCCTGCGGGCGTGGTGGCGGGCATCAAGACCGAGGGCTGGGCATCGGCCAGCCAGAAGATCCGCTTCCAGGCCCTGGCGCTGCAGCACAACGGCCAGGCAGCCCCCAATACGGCGCTGCAGGTGCAGGCCATTGCGCGCATCACCACCACCACGCGCAAGCGCATGGTGGGCGGCTTCTACAGCTACGACAACCAGACATCCACCAAAGACCTGGGCACGGTGTGCACCGGCAAGAGCGACAGCCGGGGTCTGCTGCTGTGCGACGCCAAGCTGGACGAGGCCGGTGAGGTGGAACTGGTGGTGACCGCCACCGACCGCGATGGCAACACCAGCGAGGCTGCTTCGTCCGTGTGGGTGACTCGCCAGGGCGAACTGTGGTTTGGCGGTGAAGACCATGACCGCATCGACCTGCTGCCCGAGAAGAAGAGCTACCAGGTGGGCGAGACCGCCAAGTTCCAGGTGCGCATGCCGTTTCGCTTTGCCACTGCGCTGGTGGCGGTGGAGCGCGAGGGCATCATCGAAACCCATGTGCTGCAGCTCAATGGGCAAGACCCCACGGTGAGCCTCAAAGTGCAGTCCGACTGGGGCCCCAACGTCTACGTGAGCGTGCTGGCCCTGCGTGGTCGGCTGCGTGAGGTGCCTTGGTACAGCTTCTTCACCTGGGGCTTCAAGGCGCCGGGCGAGTGGTGGAACGCCTTCTGGTACGAGGGCAAGGAATACCAAGCACCGTCAGCGCTGGTCGATTTGTCCAAACCCGCCTTCCGCCTGGGGCTGGCTGAAATCCGCGTGGGCACGCAGACCCACCAGATCAATGTGAAGGTGGCGGCCGACAAGGAAAGCTACCCGGTGCGTGGCAAGGCCCAGGTCACCATCACCGCCACGCTGCCCGGCGGCAAGCCCGCGGCCAACGCTGAAGTGGCCGTGGCCGCCGTGGACCAGGCCCTACTGGAGCTGATGCCCAACGCCAGCTGGAACCTGCTCGAAGCCATGCTGCAGCGTCGCAGCTGGGGCGTGCAGACCTCCACCGCACAGATGGAAATCATCGGCCGGCGCCACTATGGCAAGAAGGCGGTGCCTGCGGGCGGCGGCGGCGGCCGTGCGCAAACACGCGAGCTGCTCGACACGCTGCTGCTGTGGAACCCTACCGTGCAGCTCGATGCCAACGGGCAGGCCAAGGTGACGGTGCCGCTGAACGACGCACTCACCACCTTCAAGATTGTGGCGGTGGCCGATGCGTCGGCAGGCTTGTTCGGCACGGGCAGCACCAGCATCCGCGCCACACAAGACCTGCAGATCATCAGCGGGCTGCCGCCGCTGGTGCGCGAGGGCGACCAATTCCGTGCACAGATCACGCTGCGCAACACCACCAAGGCGGCCATGAAGGTGGAAGTGGCACCGCGTGCCACGCTGCTGGAACTCAAGCCCCAGCAGGTGGACATCCCCGCCGGTGAAGCGCGTGAAGTGGCGTGGGACGTGACGGCGCCAGCGCAGTTGGCGCAGACCCGTGCCGAGGCCATCCTGTGGGAAATCCAGGCGCGCGACACCGCTTCGGGCGCTACCGATGCCCTCAAGGCCCGCCAGCGCATCGTGCCTGCCGTGCCGCTCACGGTGCAGCAGGCCACGCTGGTGCAGGTGGATGGCAAGTTCGCCATCGATGCGGCGCCGCCCGCAGACGCCATCCCCGGCCGGGGCGGTTTGAAGATGTCGCTGCAGCCCAAGCTGGGAGGCTCGGGAGATGGGGGCCTGCCCGGCGTGCGCGACTGGTGGGCGGCCTACCCGTTCAGCTGCCTGGAGCAGCAGACCAGCAAGGCCGTGGGCCTGCGCGACGGCAAGCTGTGGCAAACCGTGGTGGCCAACCTGCCCACGTATCTGGACAGCGACGGTCTGGCCAGCTACTTCCCGCCGCGCAGCGGAGATGCCAACACGGGCAGCGACACCCTCACGGCCTACCTGCTGGCTGCCACGCACGAGGCTGCCGCCATCAGCCCCGCTTTTGCGCTGCCCGACGAGGCCCGTGCGCCGATGGAGCGCGCCCTGATCGCGTTTGTGGAAGGCCGCATCCAGCGCAGCCACTGGAGCCCGCGCAAGGATCTGGACATGCGCAAGCTCGCCGCCATCGAGGCCCTGTCGCGCTACGGCAAGGCCCAGGGCCGCATGCTCAGCAGCATCACCATTGCGCCCAACCAGTGGCCCACGCACTCGGTGATTGATTGGGTGAATGTTTTGAAGCGCGTGGCCGATGTGCCCGAGCGCGACAAACGCCTGGCCGAGGCGATGCAAATATTGCGCGCGCGCCTGTCGTTCCAGGGCACCAAGCTCATCTTCAGCACCGAGCAGGACGACTACTGGTGGTGGCTGATGCAAAACGGCGACGTGAACACCGCGCGCCTGATGCTGGCCGTGATGGACGACCCCACCTGGAAGGACGACATGGGCCGCCTGGCCAATGGCTTCATCAGCCGCCAGCAGGCCGGTGCGTGGCACACCACCACCGCCAACCTGTGGGGTGGCCTGGCGCTCGAAAAATTCAGCGCCAAGTTTGAAGCCACCCCCGTGGCGGGCGCTACCAAAGCCACGATGGGGGGCAACAACGCCAGCGTGGACTGGAGCAAAGTCGAGCGCGTCAAGACCACCGACGCCAGCGGCGCCGCCCACCAGACCACCTGGTTTGGCGCGCCTGCCGCACCGGGCAACCTGAAGAACAACAGCATGTTCCTGCCCTGGGGCAAAGCCGGTGGGAAGGAAGCGCTGGAAGTGACACACCAGGGCACCGGCAAGCCCTGGCTCACCTTGCAGTCGGTGGCAGCGGTGGAACTGAAGGCGCCGTTCGCAGCCGGCTATTCCATCAAGAAGACGGTGACCCCGGTCGAGCAGGCCAACAAGTCGCTGCCCGCAGGCCAGTACACCCGTGGCGATGTGCTGCGTGTGAAGCTGGAAGTGAATGCCAGCGCCGACATGACCTGGGTGGCCATCACCGACCCCATCCCGGGCGGCGCCACCATTTTGGGCAGCGGCCTGGGCCGCGACTCGGAAATTGCCACACAGGGTGAAAAGCAAAGCGGCAGCGGCTGGGCCGCGTTTGAAGAGCGCAGCTTTGAGTCCTTCCGCAGCTACTACCAGTACCTGCCCAAGGGCACGGTGACCATGGAATACACCGTGCGCCTGAACAACGTGGGCGACTTCGCCTTGCCGCCCAGCCGGGTGGAAGCACTGTACGCGCCCGAGATGTTTGGTGAAGCGCCAAATGCACGGGTGAAGGTGGGAGCGGCCGCGCGTTGAGGGCATTGAACGCCTTGCTTCACGCCCCGCCGCCACGCAGCGCCTGGCGGCAATGCGCTGTGGTGCTGCTTGCCGGTACAACGGCCATGGCTGCCCACGCCCTGCCCAGCTACGAGGAGGTGCGCGCCGACTTTCGCCCGTCTGACACGCTCATCCTCTCGCGTGAAGGGGAGGTGGTGCAGCGCCTGCGCACTGACGCCACGGTGCGCCGCGGCCAGTGGGTGCCGCTGGCCGATGTGTCGCCTGCGCTGCGCATGGCGCTGGTGCTGAGTGAGGACAAGCGCTTTTACGAGCACAGCGGGGTGGATTGGCGCGCTGCCTCAGCCGCTGCCTGGGGCAACCTCTGGAACCAGCGCACGCGGGGTGCCAGCACCATCACCATGCAACTTGCGGGGCTGCTCGACGGTGACTGGCGCCAAGGGCCGGGCGGGCGCTCGGTGGTGCAAAAAATTGGGCAGACGTTGGCCGCACAGGTGCTGGACCGGCGCTGGCGCAAAGACCAGATCCTGGAGGCGTACCTGAACCTCGTGCCGTTTCGCGGCGAGGTGGTGGGTATTGATGCGCTGAGCCGCACTCTGTTTGGCAAGGCAGCCCATGGCTTGCAAGACCGCGAGGCAGCCGTGGCCGCCGCCCTGGTGCGCGCCCCCAACGCCAAGCCGGCCCTGGTGGCGCAGCGTGCCTGCGGCGTGTTGCGGGCCATGCAGCCGCCAAAAGCCGCAGTCGATTGCGATGCGCTGGAGCTGTTCACCACCGCCGCCGTGCAGCGGCGCGCGTTTGATGCCACCGAAGGCGCAGCGCCGCACTTTGCGCGCTATGCCTTGCGCCAGCAGGCAGAGGCGGCGGCAGCGTCACCAGCCGCCCCATCCGCCGCCAGCAATGGCACCCCGCAGCTGCGCACCACGTTGCGCGCACCCTTGCAGCGCTTTGCCACCCAAACCCTGCAGCAGCACCTGCGTGAACTGCGCGGGCGGAATGTGGAAGACGGCGCGGTGCTGGTGCTGGACAACGCCACGGGGGCTGTGCTGGCGTGGGTGGGGTCGTCAGGCGCATTGAGTCAGGCCAGTGAGGTCGATGGCGTGCTGGCCGCGCGCCAGCCAGGCTCAACGCTCAAGCCGTTTCTGTACGCGCAGGCGATTGCCGAGCAGCGGCTCACGGCGGCTTCGCTGGTGGATGACTCGTCGGCCCAGATCGCCACGTCCAGTGGCCTGTACATCCCGCAGAACTACGACCGCCAGTTCAAGGGCTGGGTGTCGGTGCGCACGGCGCTGGCCGCGTCGCTCAATGTGCCGGCCGTGCGCACGCTGGTGATGGTGACGCCCGATGCCTTCCACCGCCAACTGGGGGCGCTGGGCCTGCCGTTGCGCGAAAACGGCGATTACTTTGGCTATAGCCTGGCCCTGGGCAGTGCCGAGGTGCCCTTGCTGCACCTGACCAATGCCTTTCGTTCGCTGGCCAACGGCGGGCGCTTCAGCCCGGTGGTGGTGTTGCCGACGCGAGCGCGCCCGGCGTTCACCCAGGCGCTGGATGCGCGCGCTGCCTTCATCGTGGGCGACATCCTTTCAGACGGCAACGCCCGCGCCCGCACCTTCGGCACCGACAGCGTGCTGGCCACCCGCTTCTGGTCGGCCGTGAAAACAGGCACCAGCAAAGACATGCGTGACAACTGGGCGGTGGGCTGGTCCGAACGCTACACCGTGGGCGTGTGGGTGGGCAATGCCAGCGGCGCTGCGATGCACGATGTGAGCGGCACCAGCGGGGCCGCGCCCGTATGGGCTACCGTGATGGGCTTTCTACATGCGCGCGAGCCCAGCCGCCCGCCGCGCCCGCCGCAGGGGCTGGTGCAGTGGCCTGTGCGGTTTGGGCCTGCGGGGGGCGATGGCGACAGCGCCACGGCCTCACTCCCGCTGGAGGCTGCGCGCACCGAGTGGTTTGTGCCAGGCACGCAGCAGTCTGTGTTTGCTATCAATAACGTAGCTGATGGCGCTTTATCAGTAAGCGCTGGAGGCCAAAAACGTTCAAAACCCGCAGAACCCCAGGCTGACCTGGGGCCTGCGCGTATCCTGATGCCGGTTCACGGCACGGTCATCGCGCTGGACCCGGACATTCCGCCCCAGTCCCAGCGCTTGCGGCTGCAGGCCGCCGACCTTGCAGCCCCCCGCCTGGCATGGCGCATGGACGGCAAGCCCCTGGGGCGGGGGGCTGTGCTGGAGTGGCTGCCCTGGCCGGGCCGGCACACGCTGGAACTGGTAAACGCCCAGGGGGAGGTGCTGGACACGGTGCGTTTTGAAGTGCGCGGTGCCGGGGTGGCGCCGGGGGCCGTCCCCGGCACCGCCTCGAAGCCCCGATGAGGCAGGTGACCCGTCGGTCATTGCCCCTGATGCCGTTGTGGCGATCACTACAATGGTGTGCAACTCTATGCATATGTTGTCCATACATGCTTATTCCCCCGCGCATTTCACGCCACAGCGGCGCTGAAATCCACCGCGACGTCACCTTAGCAGCCGCTTCACGGCCCAGTGTGGGGCCTGGCCGTCGTTCTGTGGGCAGTGCGCGGGCCCGTGGAGCCGGCTTCGATCAATAGCCACGCATGTCTGCCGTCCGTTCCCTTCTGTCTCAGCGGTTTCTCTGGATGGCCTTGCTGCTGTCCCTCGGGATCGGCGCCTTGTCAGTGCGTGCTCTGTGGACGTTGCGCAACGACGAGTGGACCTACGCACTCAAAGCCAATGCCAACCTGGTGGGCACGCTGGCGCATTCGCTGGAGTGGACGCTGGATTCGGTGGACCAGTCTTTGATCACGGTGGTGGAGGGGATTGAGAGCGCTGGCGAGTTGTCCTCTTCAGCCCATATGCGCGATCGCCTGCGGGAAGTCGTTCGCTTTGAAAGCGTGGTGCGCCTGCATGCATTGGGCAATGTGGTGGTGATCAATGCCCAGGGCGATGTGATTCTGGATTCTGGCTCGCAGGAGCCTCGCAAGGCCAACGTTGCCGACCGGGATTATTTCCTGGCGTTCAAGGAGCGGGGGCATGAGGGCCTGTTTGTGGGCCGGCCGGTGCCCTCCCGCATTACCGGGGTCATGTCGCTGCCCCTGGCGCGCGGCTTTCGCACACCCCAGGGCGAGTTTGGCGGCATTGTGCTGGGCGCGGTGCGGCTGAGCTACTTCAACGAGCTGTTTGCCTCGGTGGATCTGGGCGAGAGCAGCGGCGTCAATCTGTTTCGTAACGATGGTGTCATCGTTTCGCGCTTTCCCTATGGTGACGCGGACGTGGGCAAGAGCATTGCGGGCACGCCCAACATGATCCGCTTTCAGCAGGAGAAAGAAGGCAGCTTTGTGGGGCGTGCGGCGCTGGATGGGGTGGAGCGCTCGTATTCCTTCAAGCACGTGGGGCGCTTTCCGCTGATCCTGAACTTGGCCCAGGCCAAGGCCACCATTTTCAAGAAGTGGAACCGCTCGGCTTGGGGGCTGGGGCTGTTCACCTTCGCGCTCATGCTGGCGTGCATGGCGCTGGCGGTGCTTTTCAACCGCGAGTTGCATCGCCGCCAGGCGGTGAGTGCGCAACTGCAGCGCGCCGAGCGCGACTTGAGCAATATCTTGCACAGCATCCCTTCGCTGGTCGGCTCGTGGGATGTGAACCTCTACAACCGCTTTGGCAACCAGGCCCACGAGACCTGGTTTGGCGTGCCGCTCGAAAAGCTGCACGGAATGCACATGCGCGATCTGCTGGGGCCCGAGCGCTTCCAGCAAACCGAGTTGCTGCTGGCCAAGGCTCTGGAGGGCGAGGTGCAGGTTTTTGAGACCCGGCTGACGGATGCTCAGGGCATACGGCGGCACATCATCGTGTCGTACACCCCCGAGCGCGATGGCGACAAGGTGCTGGGCCTGTTCATCCAGGCCACCGACATCAGCGAGCGCAAGCGCATGGAAGACCTGCTCTTTGAAGAAAAAGAGCTGATGCGCCTGACCCTGCAGTCCATTGGCGATGCCGTGGTGTGCTGCGACGCGCAGGGGCAAGTCACTTACCTGAACCCGGTGGCTCAGCGGCTTACAGGCTGGCAGGGCTTCGACGCCGCCGGCTGCGATGTGGATGAAGTGATTCGGCTGGTTCCATCGGAGGTGGGCGCTGATCTCAAGAGCCCGCTGCGCGCTGCCATGCGGGACGACCGTGCCTTGCCGCCCACGCGCGGTGCGATCTCCCATCGCACCACCCACCAGCGGTTTGATGTGGAACTTTCAGCCAGCCCGATTGCCGATCGCCATGGCCATGTGACGGGCGCAGTGGCCGTGCTGCGCGATGTGACCCAGGCTGTGGCCATGCAGGCGCGTATGGCGCGGCTGGCCCATTACGACGTGCTGACTGATCTGCCCAACCGCGTGTTGCTGCAAGACCGCGCCCAGCAAGCCATTGCCCAGGCCCAGCGCGAAGGCAAGTGCGTGGCGGTGATTTACCTCGACCTCGATGGTTTCAAGCAGGTCAACGACGCCATGGGCCACGACGTGGGCGACCAGCTGCTGGTGCAGTGGTCACGCCGCCTGCAGGCCGTGGTGCGGCAGACCGACACGGTGTGCCGCCAGGGCGGGGACGAGTTCGTTTTGCTGCTGCCAGCCATTGGCGGCGCCGAGCAGGCAGGCGTGGTGGCGCGCAAACTCATGCAGCAGTGCGTGGAGCCATTTGTGCTGCAGGGCGTGACCCTGTCGCTGGGGCTCAGCGGGGGCATCAGCCTGTACCCACAGCATGGCCAGAATCTGGACGAACTCACGCGCCATGCCGACGCTGCGATGTATGCCGCCAAGCAGGCCGGGCGCAACCAGATCCGCCAGTATCAAGGCCCCGCAACGCCGCCCAGTCTGGTGGTGCAGAAGGACGAACTGGCCTGAGGCCCTGAACGGGTGCGCGCAGCGCATGACGTTCCTTTCGCACCCGGTTGGCGGCGAGGATGGCTGGCCATGCGCTTCGCCCGCAATGGGCCGAGCAGCGTGCCACGGCACGGAATGGAAATTTGTTGCAAGCCCGCGCAAATAATTTTGATGGTCTGGCGTTTTGCCAGGGCCTACCATGCAGCGCTGTATTTCAAGAACGGAGCGAGAGCGTGCCAGACCTGTCCAAAATCACCTGTATCGAAGACCTGCGTGTCATTGCCCAGCGCCGCGTGCCGCGCATGTTCTACGACTATGCAGACTCGGGTTCGTACACCGAGGGCACCTACCGCGCCAACGAAAGCGACTTCCAGCGCATCAAGCTGCGCCAGCGCGTGGCGGTGAACATGGAAGGCCGTACCACCCGCACCACCATGGTGGGGCAGGACGTGGCCATGCCGGTGGCGATTGCGCCCACGGGCCTGACAGGCATGCAGCACGCCGATGGAGAAATTCTGGGTGCGCGCGCCGCCAAGGCGTTTGGCATTCCGTTCACGCTGTCCACCATGAGCATTTGCTCCATTGAGGACATTGCCGAGCACACGGGCCGCCACCCCTTCTGGTTCCAGGTGTACGTGATGCGCGACCGCGACTTCATCAACCGCCTCATCGACCGCGCCAAGGCCGCCAACTGCTCGGCGCTGCAGCTCACGCTGGATTTGCAGATCCTGGGTCAGCGCCACAAGGACATCAAGAACGGCCTCTCGGCCCCGCCCAAGCCCACCATCGCCAACCTCATCAACCTGGCCACCAAGCCGCGCTGGTGCCTGGGCATGCTGGGCACCAAGCGCCGCAGCTTCGGCAACATCGTGGGCCATGCCAAAGGGGTGGGCGATTTGTCATCGCTGTCGTCGTGGACGGCGGAGCAGTTCGACCCGCAGCTCAACTGGGGCGATGTGGAGTGGATCAAAAAGCGCTGGGGCGGCAAGCTGATCTTGAAAGGCATCATGGACGCCGAAGACGCGCGCCTGGCCGTCAACAGCGGTGCCGATGCACTGATCGTGAGCAACCACGGTGGTCGCCAGCTCGATGGGGCGCCTTCCTCCATTGCTGCATTGCCTCACATTGCCGAAGCGGTGGGTAAGAACATCGAGGTGTGGATGGATGGCGGCATTCGCAGCGGGCAAGATGTGTTCAAAGCCCGTGCTTTGGGCGCGCAAGGCACGCTGATTGGACGCAGCTTTCTTTATGGCCTGGGTGCGTTTGGCGAGGCGGGCGTGACCCGCGCCTTGCAGATCATCCAGAAGGAGCTGGACATCACCATGGCTTTCTGCGGCCACACCAACATCAACAACGTGGACCGCTCTGTACTGTTGCCGGGCACCATCCCCACGCTGTAACCCCGCTGTGCTGATGGCGCCCCGGTGAACAAAGCCCCGCAAATGCGGGGCTTTGTGTTTTGGCAGGGCGTGCGCTAGCCCGCTTTCAGGAAGCAGCCTTCCAGATGATGTAGTCGGCCTGGTACTTCACCACCTGTTTTTGCCCTGCGTTGGCCGCAGTGCAGGCCGCGGCAGGTGCCACGCCGCCCTGGGTGGCCACGCGCTGGATATAGGTCACGCCCTGCATCGCGCCCATGCCCGTGGCAGGGTTGGCCTTGACCAGTTGCAGCGGAATGTTGCCCGCGCTGGCGGGCGCCACCGCCAGTTGCGTGGCAGTGACCTTGGAGCCGTCGTTGCTCTCCCAGGTGGCTGGTGGGCCGTAGTAGCGGCCCACCACCTTGCCCGAGCGGTCCATCAGCTTCGCATCGGGGCCCACAAACACCCATTCAAAGGCGCTGGGCATGTCTTTTTTGGCGCGGCATTCGTAGGTGATGTCGCCCGCGCCCACGGTTTCCATGGCGATGCGCTGGCCGGCAGGCACCTGCACAGTGGCGGGCAGGCTGCTTTGGTTGAAGGCTGGAGCGGCTGGCGAGCTCATCGAGCCGCAGGCCGTGAGGGCAGCGGCAGCGCCCAACAGGGCCAGGGTGGTCAAAGAGGTGCGGATCGTAGGCATGGTGCTTCCTTGGTTGCGGGTTGAAAACCAGAGGGTGCTTTGCGCCGCAGCAAAGGCGGTAGGGGCACCCGTCATTCCTCTGTACGGAGCCATCGCCACACTGGATTCAAAAAGTTTTCAGATTTTTTTGAAATGGCCTGAAACCATCGGTTTGCATGGGTTTGAATCTGCCGCGCCCGCGGCTGCGTATTTGTGTTGACAAACGTTGCGCGGCGTTGAAAGCCCCAGGGTATTTCCAACCTTGTGCGCAACCCGCAGGCATCCCACACAATCGGTGCATGAGCACCCTCGACCCAGACCGCGAACTCATGGAACTCCTCGACCGCGTAGCCATGCAGAACGACAAGGCCCTCAAAGCCTTGTACGACCGCACCTCGTCGAAGCTGTATGGCCTGGCGCTGCGCATCGTCCGGGAGCGGGACGCGGCTGAAGATGTGCTGCAGGAGGCGTTTGTCTCCATCTGGCGCGGTGCGGGCAGTTACCGCGCCTCGCTGAGCCCGCCCCTGGCCTGGATGGGGCTCATCGTGCGCAGCCGGGCCCTGGACGCCCTGCGCAAACGCACGGCCGACCGCGCAGGCGTGACGGACGAGCTTGACGAGTTGCTGGCCGACACCCTGGAAGGCGACAGCCCCAACCCCATGGACGTGAATGACGCCAGCCAGCAGGCTTTTGCCCTGCACCAGTGCCTGACGCGGCTGGAAGCCAAGCAGCGTGAGGTGGTGAGCCTGGCCTATCTGCGCGACCAAAGCCATGGCGAGCTGGCCGAGCAGCTCCAGCTGCCCCTGGGCACCGTCAAGACCTGGATACGGCGCGGGCTGGAGCAGTTGCGCCAATGCATGGCCCGGTACGCATGAGGGCCCACACGCCATGAACATCACCCAACACCCTGAACTGCTACAGCGCCTGGCTGCCAGCTACGCCCTGGGCACACTGCGCGGTGGTGCCCGCCGGCGTTTTGAAACACTGGCCCGCGAACATGCCGCCGTGCGGGCCGCTGCACTGGTGTGGCAAACGCATTGGTCGGGTCTGGCTGAATTGCAGCCCGGCACCACGCCTGACCCGGCCGTGTGGCTGCGCATCCAGAACCTGGTGCAAGCGGACCAAGCCCAGCACCGCATGGAGCTGGCCCGTGCCCAGGCTGCGAGCGCGTCAGGCTGGTGGCGCAGCCTGCGTTGGTGGCGCGGCGCGGCGGCAGCGGGTGCGCTGGCCACCGTGGCCGCCGTGCTGGTGGGGTGGCAGGCGCACGGGGGGCTACAGGCTGCCACTAGCGCCCAAATAGCGGCGCTGCAGCAGCAGTTGCAAGCCACACCCCAGATCCAGTATGTGGCCGTGCTGGCCGATGACCAGGCCGCGGCCTCGATGCTCGTCACCTTTGACCCCAAGAACCAGAAGCTCGTGCTGCAGCGCGTGGGCGGCTTCCAGGAGGGGGATGACAAATCCCTGCAACTGTGGGCCTTGCCGCCTGCGGGCGGGCCGCGTTCGCTGGGGGTTTTGGGGCAGGACAAGCTGCTCACCCTCACGGCAGCCGAACAAGAGGTGAAGCAGGTTCCCACCCTGGCCATCAGTCTGGAACCCAAGGGTGGCGTGCCCAGCGAAGGGGGTCCCACCGGCCCTGTGCTGTTCAAGGGTGCACTCATCCAGCGCATGCTGTGAAAAAAATGGGGATGCGTGAATCCAGCAGGCTGGGCGGCGCGTACTAGGTAAGGGTCAGCACATCTGGTACTGACAAATACACAACCTTTGGAGGAGATACCCCGATGACCTCACCCTTACGACCGATTGCACAGTGCGCCGCCCTGGCGGCCTTCCTGGCCTGCGGCGCGGCCCACGCCGACACTGGCAAGCTGGTGTTGACCGGGGGCGTCAGCTCCATCACCGGCAGCGCCGGGGGCGGTATCACCCCCTGGGCGGTGATTGGAACCCAGGCCACGGAGGGTGAACTGGGCTTCAGCGCCTATGGCACCCGCGCTGGCACGCACGACTACGCACTTTCCAGCTACGGAGCAGCTATCGGTTGGCAGGACAGGGTGGAGCTGTCACTGGCGCGGCAGGATTTTGATGCGGCCCCGGCCTTCGCCCTCAACGGCATCGCGCCTTTTGGCGTGGCGCCCGGCCAGCACATCAAGATGGACGTGCTGGGCCTGAAAGTGAAACTGCTGGGCGATGCCATTCTGGATGCCGACACCCGGGTGCCACAGGTGGCGCTGGGGCTGGAGCACAAACAGGTGCGCCCCGGATCACTGCAGTCGGTGCTGGATTTTCTGGGTACCAAGACGAGCGGCACCGATCTGTACCTGAGCGCTACCAAGCTGCTGCTGGACAAGAGCCTGCTGCTCAACACCACCCTGCGCTACACCAATGCCAACCAAAACGGGTTGCTGGGCTTTGGCTCGGCCGCGCCTGGCAAGAACCGCCGCAGCCTGCAGCCCGAGTTTTCGATCGCCTACCTGCTGCGGCACAACCTTGCCGTGGGGGCCGAGTACCGCTTCAAGCCCAACAACCTGCAGGCCTTGGGTGCGGCAGCCGGCCTGGGGGCTGCCCTGCGCGAGGACGACTGGAAGGATGTTTTCGTTGCCTGGGCGCCCAGCAAAAATGTCTCGCTCACGC
This sequence comes from Acidovorax temperans, assembly GCF_006716905.1. GTDB lineage: Bacteria > Pseudomonadota > Gammaproteobacteria > Burkholderiales > Burkholderiaceae_C > Acidovorax > Acidovorax temperans. The sequence continues at coordinate 964,159 of NZ_VFPV01000002.1, forward strand.
TGGCGTGGGTGGACCTGGGCCGCATCGTGCCGGGCGTGACCCGGGACCGGCGCCAAACCGGTTACTACCTCTCGGCCCAGGTCGCGTTCTGACCGAGCCGGTTTTCACCTTCTGGAGCTCCACCATGACCACCCAACTCTGCGCATGGGCCGTGGCCGCAGCCTGCCTGCTGGCCCTGCCCGCCGCCGCCCAAACAGCCCCGACCCCTTCATCCACCGCGCCCGCAGGCCTGTACCAGGCGCTGGGCGAAAAGCCTGGCATCACGCGCCTGGTCGATGATTTTGTGAACCGCGCTGTGAAAGACCCGCGCATCGGCAGCCACTTCAAGGACGCGAAGCTCCAGGCCCTCAAGGAAAGCCTGACTGACCAGATTTGCCAACTCAGCGGTGGCCCTTGCCAGTACGAAGGCGGTGACATGAAGTCTGCCCACGCTGACATGGACATCACCAAAGCGCATTTCAACGCGCTGGTGGAAGTGCTGCAGGCGGCCATGGCGGCCCAGGGCATTGCGTTTACGCAGCAAAACCGCCTGCTGGCGCTGCTGGCCCCCATGCACCGCGACATCATCACCGTGCGCTGACCATGCAATCCATTGTTGCTACATTATTGATAGCTGGTTGCGCTTATTCCATAAGCGCTAGCGCCGGAAATGTTCAAATTCAGGTGCTAGGCCGTGACGGAAAGCCCGTGCCCGAGGCCGTGGTGGTGCTGTACCCCAGCGCAGCCAACGCGGCCACAGCGCCCAGCCTGCTGCAAGCCAGCCCCACCATCGAACAAGAACGCATGCGCTTTGTGCCCGCGCTCACAGTGGTGGCGCCGGGCACCACGCTGCGTTTTACCAACCAGGACCGCTGGGACCACCATGTGCGCGGCACGCCGGTGGGCCCCGCAGCCACGGGCGGGGCAGGGGGCAATGAAGGCTTTGAGATGCGGTTGGCGGGCAAGCAAGACGGGCAGGCCGCCCAGGCAGCCGAGACCACCGTGCGCCAGCCTGGCGTGCTGCTGCTGGGCTGCCACCTGCACGGCTCCATGCGCGGCCATGTGTTTGTGACCGATTCGGCCTGGACGCTCAAAACCGATGCCGACGGCATTGCCCGCTTCACCGCGGTGCCCGACGGCGCGGCCCAGCTGCGCGTGTGGCACGCCGAGCAACTGGTGGACTTGCCCCGCAAGAATCTGCAGGTGCAGCCCACCCCGGTGCTCGACACCATGCAACTGAGCGTGGTGCCGCGCCCCCGCCGCCCTCTGCCCGCTTCAGCCCCTGCGCCAGCCAGAGCGGGCAGCGCGCCGCATATCCACTATTGATTGCTACGGTACTGCAGAGGAGGCTAAGCGCAGCGTCAGAATTCACGTCTAAGATGCAGTTAGTAACAAGCTGAGGGCGAGGTACTCGCATGGTGGCATCGCACGATGATTTGGTATTCCTGGACGACAGCGAAGATGGCACGGGGGATGCCGCAAATTTGCAGCCCTGGCGCGTGTTGGTGGTGGATGACGACCAGGATGTGCACGAGGCCACCCGTTTCGCGCTGGCGCACCTGCTGATCCTGGGGCGGCCGCTGGAGTTGCTGCACGCGCATTCGTGCCTGCGAGGCGCTGGAGCTGCTGCAGCGCGAGGGGGACATCGCCGTCATCCTGCTCGATGTGGTGATGGAAAGCGATGACGCTGGCCTGCGCACCGTGGGCGTGATCCGTGAGCAGCTCAAGATGCTGAACACGCGCATCATTCTGCGCACCGGCCAGCCCGGCCATGCGCCGGAAGCAGACACGATTGCACGCTACGACATCAACGACTACAAGACCAAGAGCGAGCTCACGCAGAACAAGCTGTTCACCACCCTTACGGCTGCCATTCGTTCGTACGACCAGTTGCTGCGGCTGGACGCCAACCGGCGGGGGCTGGAAAAAATCGTCTCTGCCAGCAACCAGTTCAGTGCCGAAAAGGGCCTGCGCACGTTTGCCGAAGGCGTCATCACGCAGATTGCCAGCCTGATCGGCGTGGCCCCGGAGGGTGTGGTCTGCGCGGCCTCGGAAGAATCCACCAGCCCCCACCTGCCCGGCGATTTCCGGGTGATTGCGGCGGCGGGCGATTTTCGTGACCTCATTCAGCAACGCCTGCAGGATATTGACAACCCCGCCATCATAGGCCCGCTGATGCAGTCGCTGGAAAGCCGCCGCAGCGTCATCCTGCCGCGCAGCATCACCCTGTACTTCCGCAAGTCAGAAGACGAAGGGTTTGCCGCTTACATCGCTTCTGCCACCCCGATTCGGCAGGTGGATGAGGAACTGCTGCAGATTTTTTGCACCAACATTGCGCTGTGCGCCAAGAACATCGATCTGGTGTCTGAGCTGCGCCGCGATGCGTTTGTAGACCGCCAACTGTCCTTGCCCAACCGCACGGCCCTGGTGTGCGAGCTCAATGAGCGCATCCAGGCCGGGCGTGAAAAGGGCCAGTGCCTGGTGGTGCTGGACCTGGACCAGTTTGCTGCCGTGAACGACGTGCTGGGCCATGACCACGGCGACGCTCTGCTCCGTAAAGTGGCCCAGCGCCTGCGTGAAGGTCTGCCGCCCGACACGTACATTGCCCGACTGTCGGGGGATTCGTTTGCCGTGGTGGGCTCTTGCGATGCAGTGCATCGCGATTCCGTGCAGGCCTGCTTTGCCACCCCCTTTGTGATTCATGAGGCGCGTCAGCCTGTGTCGGCCTGTCTGGGGATTGTGCGGCTGGGGACCCCCAACGCCTCCGGGATTGAATACATCAAGGACGCTTTTGTGGCGCTCAAGCGCGCCAAGAGCCAGGGGTTGGGCAGCGCGGTGGAGTTCTCGCAAGACATTGACCTGCAGGAGCGCGAACGCTCGCACTTGCTGCGCGACCTGCGCATGGCGTTAGATGAGTCTCAGTTGTTCCTGACCTACCAGCCCCAGGTGGAACTGGCCACGGGCCGCGTGGTGGGGGCCGAGGCCCTGCTGCGCTGGCGGCGCGACGATGGTTCCCTGGTGCCGCCCGACCGCTTCATCCCGGTGGCAGAGCAGTCGGGCCTGATTGTGGGCATGGGCAGCTGGTTGCTGCAGATCGCGTTGCTGGCCTTGCAGCGCTTTCGTGCGGCAGGTTTCCCGAACATGCACATGGCGGTGAATGTGTCGCCCGTGCAGCTGCGGCAGACGGGCTTTTTGGCGGTGGTGCAGGAGGCACTGCGGCAAACGCAAAGCGAAGCATCGGCGCTGGAGATCGAGATCACCGAGTCCGTCGCCGTAGGGGGGCTGGAGCCTGTGATTGACATCCTCACCCGCTTGCGCGAAATGGGTTCGACCGTGGCCATCGATGACTTTGGCACCGGGTACTCGTCGCTGTCGTACCTGGAGCGCCTGCCGGCCGATCGCCTCAAGATCGACCGCAGCTTTGTGCAGTCGCTCGAACGCGATGACAAAGGCTCGCGCATTGCCCGCACCATCATTGCGCTGGGCCGTGAGTTGGACTTGACCATCTTGGCCGAAGGGGTCGAGAACGAAACCGTGGGCCGCCTGGTGACGGCGCTGGGCTGCGCCGAGGCGCAGGGCTATCACTACGGCCGCCCGATGAGCGAGGAGCAGTTCCTCGAATGGCTGCAAGTGCATCAAAAAGGAATCGCATGAAGTCGGGGGTCAAAGCCATCGCATGGGTGGCTGTCGGTGCTGTGGTTGCCGCTCTGACAGCAGGCGGGTTGGTGTTATGGAATAGCTCCACACCCGCACCGGTGCGCATCGGCATTCTGGGCGAGATGACAGGGCGCTCCACGGACATCGGCATTGCTATGCGCAACGGGGTGTTGATCGCCATCGACGAATACAAAACCAAAGGCCTGCTCAAAGGCGCCGAGGTGGAAGTGCTGGTGCGGGATGCTGGCGACACGCGAGAGTCGGCCGAGCAGGCAGCCCGCGAACTGGCCGCCGCGCGGCCACTGGTGGTGGTGGGCCCTGTGAGCACCGTGACGGTGGAGGCGGCCTTTCCGCCTCTGGACGCCGCCGGCATCGTGGTCATGGCTCCGGTCGCATCGGCCCTGCATTTGAGCGGGCGCGACGACCAACTGTTTCGCGGCAACTGGACGACCAGCGAAAACGGCAGCAACTACGCCCGGCACTACTTCGATGCAGGCATCCAGACGGTGTCGGTTGTCATCAATCTGAACAACCGCGCCTTTACTGACAGCTGGTTCACTGAATTCCGCAGCGCGTATGAGGCACTGGGCGGCAAAGTGCTGGCCCATGAATACTTCGATTCGGCCGACTCCAGTCTGGAGGGCGTGCTGCAAAAGCTGCTGGCACCAAAACCTGCAGCGCTGGTGCTGATTGCCAATGCATCAGATGCTGGCCGCCTCGCTCAGCAGACCCGCAAGCTCAATGCCGATGTGCCCCTGATTGCTTCGGCGTGGGCGGCAACGACGCACCTCATCCAGCAAGGAGGCAAGGCGGTGGAAGGGCTGCGCATTGTGCAAAACGTCTTCCGCGACGATACCTCGGTTGCCTACCAGTCGTTCATTGCCACCTATCACGAGCGCTTCAACCGGGAGCCTGAGTACATCAGCATCCTGTCTTATGACATGGCCGCCGCTGCGTTGCAGGCGCATATGCGGCGCACCGATGGCATGGGCCTGAAGCAGGCTCTGCTGACCCATGGCCCGTTTGATGGCCTGCAGCAGAAAATCCGCTTCAACGCCACGGGCGACAACGGACGCGCCGCCTATTTCATGGTGGTGCGCGACGGACGCTTTGTGCGCGAGTAACAAGGCACGGCATGAACGCCCCCTCGCCGGACACCAGCCCCGACCCGCCAGGGCCTTCGCGCAAGCTGGTATTCGGGCTCAAAACCTACCTCAGCCTGATGCTGGCGGCCGTCTCGACGCTGAGCTTTCTGGTGTCGGGCATGGTGCTGTTCATCTACCGGGTGCCGCAGATCACCGAAGCCACCCGGGCCGGGCTGATTACGGAGGCGCAGAACCTTGCGCTGCGCACCGAGCTGGTACTGGCGGGCATGGAGACCCAGTTGGAGCTGGTGTCTTCTTTGCTGCTGGCGGACGCCGACGAGCAGAACCTGCAGTTCATTCTGTCCAGCACGGCCGGCAAAAGCAGTCGGTTTTCCGCCGTCTACCAGCTCGACAAGAACGGCACCGTGGTGCGTGCTGCCGTAAAGCCGCTCATCGATGAGCGGCGCCGACAGGAATTGCTGGGCAACGACTACTCGCGCGTGCCGCACGTGATCAACTTGCGCGAGAGCGTGACACCCGTCTGGAGCGAACAATACATCTCCAACATCAGCGACTCCGTCACGGTCGCCGTCGGCGCCCGCGTGGGTGAGGGGGCGTTGATTGCAGAAGTGCCGCTTGAGCACATCCTGGAGTCATTGCAAACATCCAAGGGAGCGGGCGAGGCGGCGGTCTGGCTTCTGGACAACAAGGGCGAAATGCTGGCCGACAGCGAAGACAGCTCCCGGGTGGGCGTGGTCAATGTGAGCAGCGAACCCTTGTTTCGCGAGGCTTCCTCCCGCTGGTCGCTGGCGGGGCAGATGCGTTTTGAGGGGCGTAACTTTGATGCGGCTGTAGCGCGCACCCGAGCCGTGAACTGGTTTGTCGTGACCCGATTGCCTGCGGGGCTGGCCAGCCCGGCGATTGCCTCCACGCTGGAACTGGTTTTTGCCGTGACGGCGGGGGCCGCCCTGTTGGGCCTGTTGCTGTCGCCGCTGCTGGCGTTGTGGGTGGCGCGGCCCCTGGCCACCTTCACCCGACAGGCACGCCGCGTGGCCAATGGCGAGCTGCCCGGCCCCTGGCCCGAGGGGCGTTCACTGGAGCTCAACAACCTCTCCGCCGACCTGGACCGCATGGCTCGCAGTCTGCTCGCCCGCGAGCGTGAGTTGGAGGCCATCTTCAACGCCTCGCCCATCGGGATCGCCGTGACGAGCCTGGGTAGGCAGCCGCGCATCATCAAGGTCAACGACACGCTGCTGCAGCTTTTTGGCCATCCTCGCCAGGCGCTCATCGGCCGCAGCAGTGCCGATCTGAACATGTGGGCCGATCCCCGCGATCGGGAGCGCCTGTTTCAGGCGGTGGAGCAAGGCCAGGAGGTAGAGATGGAGACTTGGGGCCTGCGGGCCGATGGCGGGCGCTTTTTGGCGGCGCACACCGCGCGTACGTACACCGACGCCTCAGGTCAGGATAGGTTCGCAGTCATCGTGTTGCGTGACATCACCGAGTTGCGCCGCATTGAAGACGAAATCCGCCATCTCAACGCCGACCTGGAGCGCCGCGTGCAGGAACGCACCCAGGAACTGGTACAGACCAATGACCGCCTCTCTACCACGCTGGAATCCTTGCAGCGAACGCAGGACGAATTGGTGCGCGCTGAAAAGCTGGCCTCGCTGGGGGCGCTGGTGGCCGGCATTGCCCATGAGCTGAACACCCCGCTGGGCAATGGCGTGATGGCTGTGTCCACGATGCGCGCAGCCCTGAGCAGCTTTCAGGTGGAAAGCGCCCAAGGCCTCAAACGTTCCTCACTGGATCGGCTCGTGGCCGCCATGGAGATGGGCAGCGACATTGCACAGCGCAACCTGCAGCGCGCCGCCGAGTTGGTTACCAGTTTCAAACAGGTGGCTGCCGACCAGACCAGCGCCCAGCGCCGCCGTTTTGACCTGCGCGAAGTGTGCGATGAAATCGTGCTCACGCTGCGCCCGGTGCTCAAACAGTGCGATGCACAGGTGGTGATGAGCGTTCCAGAAGGTCTGGTGCTGGACAGCTACCCCGGTGCGCTGTGGCAGGTGCTGACCAACTTGGTGACGAATGCCATCACGCACGCCTTTGAAGGGCACACTTCCCCTCGCATCACCATCACCGCCGCAGCCCTCGGCCCTGACCGCGTGGCGATGAACGTGGCCGATAACGGCCAGGGCATTGCGCCAGAGCTGCTGCCGCGCATCTTCGACCCCTTCGTCACCACCCGCATGGGGCGTGGTGGCACAGGGCTCGGTCTGCACATCGTGCACAACCTGGTGTTTAACACCCTGGGCGGTAGCGTGAGTGTGAAGAGCCAGGTGGGGGAGGGCACGGAGTTTCAGCTGGAGTTGCCACTCATTGCCCCGGCGCAGGCCAAGCCAGAGTGAGTGCTCTGGGGGCGTCCCTTTGGCTGTAGCGTGGCTTGAGTCAGCCGTCATGCCGATGGTCACCTCCAGGTGAAGCTTGGCGGGCGCGCACCTTGTCTTCGGACGTCGCGTTTGTGGGCAACACCCGCTCTCGTCTTTTATGCCCCGGTGTACGTTCCCGTACCCAAGCCAGTCATTTCCTTGGACACACCATGTTGACTGGCTTGTGCGTGTCATCCCCCCCGCCTGCGTGCAGAATGTCACAACTATTGCCCGCACGCGGGTGGCCCAGGCGGTTTGCAGCCCTTCCAGGGCTGGTTCTTACTCTTCAGGTGCCCTCATGACCCAAGTGATCAACGTCAACCCTTCTTTCCCCATCGGCTTCCAGCCCTTGGCGGGCACCCGCGCTGATTGCGATGCTTGTGGCAATGCAGAGCGCGTCGGTTTTCCTTTGAATTTGCCTACCAGCCCATTGTGGATGTGCAGACGCACCAGGTGTTTGCCCACGAGGCGCTGGTGCGCGGCCCGCAGGGCGAGGGGGCGGCCAGCGTGCTGGCGCAGGTGAACGAACTCAACCGCTACCGGTTCGACCAGGCCTGCCGCGTCAAGGCGATCAAGGGGGCGAAAGAGCTGGGCATGACCGAGCACCTGTCCATCAACTTCCTGCCCAACGCCATCTACAAGCCCGAGCTGTGCATTCGCACTACGCTGGAGGCCGCACGGGTGAATGGCTTTCCGCTGGATCGCATCATTTTTGAAGTGACCGAAGGCGAGCGCATTGAGGACGGCCCTGGTTTGCGCAGATCTTGCGCGAGTACAAGCGCAGCGGCTTCAAAACGGCTATTGACGACTGTGGTATCCGGCTCATGCAGGGCTATTTGTTTGCCAAGCCCGCGCTGCGTGCGATGGCGCCGCTGCGTGAAGAAGCCTTTGCCCCCGCGCGCTGAGCGGCCCTGCGGGCGTGTTTCAGGGGCTGTGGCACTCGGCCACCAGCCAGTCCCGAAAGGCCTTGACCAGAGGCGACTGCGCGCGCGCCTCGGGGTACACCAAGTAATACGCATCGGTGCTGGTCAGCACCAGGTCTGACAGCTCTACCAGGCTGCCTGCGGCCAGTTCCTGCTCGATCAAGAAGCGCGGCAGCAGCGCCGCACCCAGGTGCGACACCGCAGCTTGCGCAATCATGGCGAAGTGCTCCGACTGGGGGCCACGCAAGGCCAGCGCCGTGGGGGCGCCCGCCAGTTCAAACCATTCAGCCCACTGCGTGGGGCGGGTGCTTTGCTGCAGCAGCGCCACGCGGGTCAGATCTTGCGCCGTGCGGATGTGGTGACGGTCGCGGTAGGTGGGGCTGCACACGGGCACGGTTTCTTCGTGCATCAGGTATTCGCACACCGCCCCGGCCCAGTGCGGTGCACCGAAGTGGATGGCTGCGTCAAACGGCGTGCCAGCAAAGTCAAAAGGCTCGGTGCGTGCTGAGAAATTGACCATGGCCTCAGGGTGCAGGGCCATGAAGCCCCCCAGGCGCGGAATGAGCCAGCGGGTGCCCAGCGTGGGCAGCACGGCCAAGTTGAGCAGGCCGTCGGTGCTGGCAAACGCCATGGTTTTTTGGGTGCTGGCCGACAGTTGCTGCAGCACGGCCTGCACATCGGCCGCGTAGATGCGGCCTGCATCGGTCAGCACCACGCGCTGGCGCACGCGGTGAAAGAGGGCGGTGCCCAGTTGCTCCTCCAGCTGGCGAATCTGGCGCGATACCGCGCTTTGCGTCAGGTGCAACTCTTCAGCCGCCCGCGAGATGCTGGTGTGCCGGGCAGCTGCCTCAAAGGCCAGCAAGTCGGCAATCGGCGGCAAAAAGGTCTTGCGGAACATGGTGGTGCGGCACTGGGGTTAATGCTGATAGGGAATGAGCTGGCAGCGCTGCGTGCTCACCGTTTCGGTGCGCTAGCGCTTGCTATTTGAGCGCCAGCTACTCCTGAATTTGCACCCCATTTTGCGGTACTTCATTCTGATCGGGTATGAAGTTGTTCCAATTTTTTGCTATGCACTGCCCGGTGCAGGGTGGATAGTGGCACCATCTTTGCTGCTGAATTACCCGCGCCGGGGCGCCTGGGCTGTTGGCCCCTCTGCCCCATGTTTTTTCATTGAACACCTCACCGGTTGATTGCCATGTCTGACACCTCTGTTGCTTCCAGCGTTGTTTCTGAAGTCCATGCCCTGCTGCAGCGCCTGGGCGTACCCGCGTCTGCTTACCAGGGGGGCGACCTGACCGTGCGCTCGCCTCTCACCGGTGAAGTGGTGGCCCATGTGCCCCAGCACACGCCTGCCCAGACCACCGAGGCTATTGGTCGTGCCCACAGTGCCTTTGCTGCCTGGCGCACCGTGCCCGCGCCGCGCCGGGGCGAGCTGATCCGCCTGCTGGGCGAAGAGCTGCGCGCCGCCAAGGCCGACCTGGGCCGCCTGGTGACCTTGGAAGCGGGCAAGATTCCCTCCGAAGGCCTGGGCGAAGTGCAGGAGATGATCGACATCTGCGACTTTGCCGTGGGCCTGTCGCGCCAGCTCTACGGCCTGACCATTGCTACTGAGCGCCCCGGCCACCGCATGATGGAAACCTGGCACCCGCTGGGCGTGTGCGGCGTCATCTCGGCCTTCAACTTCCCCGTGGCCGTGTGGTCGTGGAACGCCGCGCTGGCCGTGGTGTGTGGCGACCCGGTGGTGTGGAAGCCGTCTGAGAAAACCCCGCTGACGGCCCTGGCCACGCACGCCATCGCCCAGCGCGCGCTGGCCCGTTTTGGCAGCGACGCGCCCGCAGGCCTGCTGGAGCTGATCATTGGCCAGCGCGACATTGGCGAGGTGCTGGTTCAGGATGCCCGCGTGCCCGTGCTGTCGGCCACCGGCTCCACCGCCATGGGTCGCGCCGTGGGCCCGCGCCTGGCAGCCCGCTTTGCCCGCGCCATTCTGGAGCTGGGTGGCAACAACGCTGCCATCGTTGCCCCGTCGGCCGACCTGGACCTGGCGCTGCGCGGCATCGCCTTTGCGGCCATGGGCACGGCAGGCCAGCGCTGCACCACGCTGCGACGCCTGTTTGTGCACGAAAGCGTGTACGACCAGCTCGTGCCCCAGCTCATCAAGGTATACGGCAACGTGCAGGTGGGCGACCCGCGCACCGAAGGCACGCTGGTGGGCCCGCTGATCGACCGCATGGCGTTTGACGGCATGCAAAAGGCGCTGGAGCAAAGCCGTGCGCTGGGTGCCAAGGTGCACGGCGGCGCCCGCGTCGAAGGCCTGGGCGGCCCTGATGCGTACTACGTGCGCCCCGCGCTGGTGGAATTGCAAAAGCATGAAGGCCCCGCGCTGCACGAAACCTTTGCGCCCATCCTGTACGTCACCCGCTACAGCACGCTGGACGAAGCCATCGCCATGAACAACGCCGTGGGCGCAGGCCTGTCGTCGTCCATCTTCACGCTGAACATGCGCGAGGCCGAGCAGTTCATGTCGGCCTCGGGCTCTGACTGCGGCATTGCCAACGTCAACATTGGCCCCAGCGGCGCGGAGATTGGCGGCGCGTTTGGTGGCGAGAAAGAAACCGGCGGCGGCCGCGAGGCGGGCTCCGACAGCTGGAAGGCCTACATGCGCCGTGCGACCAACACGGTGAATTATTCGACCGCGCTACCGCTGGCCCAGGGCGTGAAGTTTGACGTGTGATGCCCATCGTCATCATCGGCGGTGGCGTCATCGGCAGCGCCATTGCCTACTTTCTTACCCTGCAGCAGCCGGGCTGTGATGTCGTGGTGGTGGAGCGCGACCCGACCTATGCGCGGGCCTCGTCGGCCCTGTCAGCCAGCTCTATCCGCCAGCAGTTTTCTACTGACATCAATATCCAGATATCGGCCTACGGCATTGGTTTCTTGCGCAACGTGGGCACGCTCTTGGCTTGCCATGGCGACGCGCCCGACATCGGTCTGCATGAAGGCGGCTACCTGTACCTGGCCACCCAGGCGGGCGAGGCCACGCTGCGCGAGAACCACGCGCTGCAAAAACAGCATGGTGCCGACGTGGCGCTGCTGAGCCCGCAGCAACTGGCCGAGCGCTTTCCATGGCTGGCACTGAATGATGTGGTGCTGGGCTCGCTGGGCCTGTCGGGCGAGGGCTGGTTTGATGGCTACCTGCTGTTGACGGCACTGCGCAAAAAGGCACAAAGCCAGGGCGTGCGTTACGTGGCCGATGAGGCCGTGGGGTTCGACACAGCGAGCAGCGATGGCGTGCTGCACGTGAACGCGGTGCGCCTGCACAGCGGCGCTGTGCTGCCATGCCGTTATGCGGTGAATGCCGGTGGCCCGTGGGCCGCTGCCATTGCGGGCTGGGCGGGCATTGACCTGCCCGTGGCGGGCAAGCGCCGCACGGTGTTCAACCTCGCCAGCCCTGCGGCGCTGCCAGGTTGCCCGCTGCTCATCGACACCAGCGGCATCTGGTTGCGGCCTGAGGGCAAAGGCTTCATCTGTGGCTTTGCGCCGGATGCAGGCAACGATGCCGACTTCGCTCCGCTGGAGCCTGAGTACGCAGCGTTTGAGGAGCACATCTGGCCCCTGCTTGCCGAGCGCATCCCCGGCTTTGAGGCCCTGCGCATGCAGGGTGCCTGGGCGGGTTACTACGAGATGAACACCTTCGACCACAACGCGCTGGTGGGCCTGCACACCGCTTGCGACAACCTGGTGTTTGCCAACGGCTTCTCGGGCCATGGCCTGCAGCAGTGCCCTGCCGTGGGGCGCGGCCTGGCTGAGTGGATGTTGACGGGTCGCTACCAAAGCCTGGACCTGTCGCCGCTGTCCATTGAACGCATTGCACAGAACCAGCCGCTGCAGGAAAAGAACGTGATCTGAACAGCCCCGCTTTTTTCAACCTGCCAACGACAACACACAAGGAGACAACGACATGGCATCTTTTTGCAAGGCAACGCTCACGGCACTCGCGGCCGGGCTGACCCTGGCATGCGCGGCATTTGCGCCAGCCCATGCCCAGGCCCCAGCCACCAGCACGCTCGACAAGATCAAGGCATCGGGCAAGGTGGTGCTGGGCGTGCGCGAGACCTCGCCGCCCATGGCCTACGCACTGGGCGCCAACGAGAAGTACGTGGGCTACCACGTGGAACTGTGCGAGCGCGTGCTAAAGGAAATCGTGCCCCAGGCCAAGCTCGAATACATGGCCGTGACGGCGCAGAACACACTGCCCCTGGTGCAAAACGGCACGCTCGACATTGGCTGCGGCCCCACCACCAACAACACCGCACGACAGCAGCAGGTGGCCTTTGCCGTGACCACCTACGTGAGCGAGGTGCGCATGGCCGTGCGCAAGGATTCTGATCTGAAGTCCATCAGCCAGCTGGGCAACCGGACCATTGCGGCGTCCACCGGCACCACCGCTGTGCAACTGCTGCGCAAACAAGAGCGCACGCTGGGCGCGCCCATCAAGACCGTGCTGGGCAAGGACCACCATGAAAGCTTCATGCTGCTCGAATCGGGCCGCGCAGATGCGTTTGTGCTTGACGACAACCTGCTCGCCGGGATGATTGCCAATTCCAAAGACCCCTCGGCCTACCGCATCGTGGGTGAACCGCTGGGGGCCGAGCCGATTGCGCTGCTGTTCCGCAAGGACGACCCGACCTTCAAGGCCGCGGTGGATGGCGTGCTCACCAAGCTCATGCAAAGCGGCGAGATGGAAAAAATCTACACCAAGTGGTTTGTGAACCCCATTCCACCCAAGAACATGAGCCTGAACCTGCCGCTGGGCACCACGCTGCGCCAGCTGTTTGCCGCGCCCAACGACAAGCCTCTGGAGACTTACCAGCAATGAACGCTCCCATCCCCGTCACAGCCTTTCGCGCGGCCGATCGCCTGGGCGCCATCGGCGTCTCTGAAATCGTGCGCCTGACGCAAGAGGCCAACCAGCTCAAGCGCCAGGGCCAGCCCGTGATCGTGCTGGGCCTGGGCGAGCCGGACTTCGACACGCCCGCGCACATCCTGGAGGCCGCGCAAAAAGCCATGGCGCGGGGGGAGACGCACTACACGGTGCTGGATGGCACGGCCGAACTCAAGGCCGCCATCCAGCACAAGTTCCAGCACGACAACGGGCTGGACTTTGCGTTGAACGAAATCACTGCGGGTGCCGGTGCCAAGCAGATCCTCTACAACGCGCTGATGGCGTCGGTGAACCCGGGTGACGAAGTGATCCTGCCTGCGCCGTACTGGACTTCGTACGCCGACATGGTGCTGATTGCGGGCGGTGTGCCCGTGGTCGTGCCTTGCACCGAGGCCAACGGCTTTCGCATCACGCCCGAGCAGCTGGAGGCGGCCATCACGCCGCGTACGCGCTGGGTGTTCATCAACTCGCCCTCCAACCCCAGCGGCGCGGCCTACAGCGCTGAGCAGTTGCGCCCCGTGCTGGAGGTAGTGGAGCGCCACCCGCAGGTGTGGCTGCTGGCGGATGACATCTACGAACACATCCTGTACGACGGCCGTGCGTTTGCCACGCCTGCAGCCGTGCTGCCGTCACTGCGCGACCGCACGCTGACGGTGAACGGTGTCTCCAAAGCCTACGCCATGACGGGCTGGCGCCTGGGCTACGGCGCAGGCCCCAAGGCGCTCATTGCGGCCATGGCCGTGGTGCAGAGCCAGGCCACGTCGTGCCCCTCGTCCATCAGCCAGGCGGCGGCCGTGGCGGCGCTGACCGGGCCGCAAGACGTGGTGCGCGAGCGCTGCCAGCAGTTCCAGGCCCGGCGCGATCTGGTGGTGGCCGCGCTCAACGCCTCACCCGGCCTGCACTGCCGTGTGCCCGAGGGCGCGTTCTATACCTTTGCCAGTTGCGGAGGCGTGCTGGGCCGCACCACGCCCGGCGGCATGCTGCTGCGCACCGATGCCGACTTTTGCGCCTACCTGCTGCGCGAACACCATGTGGCAGTGGTGCCCGGTGGCGTGCTGGGGCTGGCACCGTACTTCCGCATTTCGTACGCCGCCTCTACCGCCGATTTGCAGGAAGCCTGCGCACGCATCCAGCGCGCCTGCCAGGCCCTGTTTTGAATTTTTGAACCGATACCGTTGATATGAAAACGATCACCCTCACCCCCCGCACCGGCGGCCAGATTTTGGTGCAGCAGCTCATCACCCATGGCGTGAAACAGCTTTTTTGCGTGCCTGGCGAAAGCTACCTGGCCGTGCTCGATGCGCTGCATGATGCCGACATCGGCGTGACGGTGTGCCGCCAAGAGGGTGGTGCGGCCATGATGGCCGAAGCGCAGGGCAAGCTCACGGGCCAGCCCGGCATCTGCTTTGTGACGCGTGGGCCTGGTGCGACCAACGCTTCCGCCGGTATTCACATCGCGCACCAGGATTCGACGCCCATGATCCTGTTCGTGGGTCAGGTGGCCCGCAACGCCATGGGGCGCGAGGCGTTTCAGGAGCTGGACTACAGCGCCGTATTCGGAACCATGGCCAAGTGGGTGGTTCAGATTGACGACCCGGCCCGTGTGCCCGAGCTGATCTCGCGCGCCTTTCACGTCGCCACCTCCGGCCGCCCTGGCCCTGTGGTGGTGGCGCTGCCCGAAGACATGCTGACCGAGGCCGCCACGGTGGCCGATGCCTTGCCCTACCAGGTGACGGAAACGCATCCCGGCGCTGCGCAAATGGCCGAGCTGGCCCAGCGCCTGCAAGCCGCAAAGAACCCTGTGGCCATCCTGGGCGGCAGCCGCTGGTCTGAGCAGGCGGTGCGCGAGTTCACCGCCTTTGCCGAAGCGTGGTCCATTCCCGTGTACTGCTCGTTCCGCCGCCAGATGCTGTTCCCGGCCACGCACGCTTGCTACGGTGGTGACCTGGGCCTGGGCGTCAATCCCAAGCTGCTGGCGCGCATCAAGGCGTCGGATCTGGTGCTGGTGGTGGGCGGGCGCTTGTCGGAGGTGCCATCACAGGGCTACGAGCTGTTCAACATCCCCACGCCTGCGCAGCCCCTGGTGCATGTGCATGCCGATGCGGATGAACTGGGCAAGCTGTATCGCCCCACACTGTCCATCCACGCCACGCCACAGGCGTTTGCTGCAGCGCTCAATACGGTGCGCCCCACGACCGCTGTACCCTGGAAGGCGCACACCGAGGCAGCGCATGCCGAGTACCTGGCCTGGAGTGACCCGGCGCCCATCCGCATCCCCGGTGATCTGCAAATGGGTCAGGTGATGCAGCACCTCAAGGAAGTGATGCCCGCCGACACTATTTTCTGCAACGGCGCTGGCAACTTTGCCACCTGGATTCACCGCTTCTGGCCTTTCACTCACTACGCGAGCCAGCTGGCACCCACCAGTGGGTCGATGGGCTACGGCCTGCCTGCAGGTGTGGGCGGCAAGCGCCTGTGGCCCCGGCGTGAAGTGATGGTCTTTGCGGGCGACGGCGACTTCCTCATGCACGGCCAGGAATTTGCGACCGCCGTGCAGTACGGCGTGCCCATCATCGTGGTGATCCTGGACAACGCCATGTACGGCACCATCCGCATGCACCAGGAGCGCGAGTACCCCGGCCGTGTCAGTGCCACGCAGCTCAAGAACCCCGACTTCAAGGCCTACGCCCAGGCCTTTGGCGGCCACGGCGAGCGCGTGGAGCGCACGGAGGACTTTGCCCCGGCCCTTGCCCGCGCCCGCGCCAACGGCTTGCCCAGCGTGCTGCACTGCCTGATCGACCCCGAGGCCATCACGCCTACGGGCACGTTGCAGGGCATTCGCAGCGCAGCGCTGGCCAAGAAGTAAAACGTTGCGCCTGCTCAGGCGGTGCCAAGGTACCGCCTGATTGGCCGAAGGTTTGTATCTGCCGCGTTCGCAGGCTGCTCACTGGTCTTGATGCGCCTGCCTCAGAGCAGGAGTTGTTGGCGGTGTCAGAGCCCGGCGCAAAGGGCAGCGTTCCTTTGCCCTAATGGCGGGATGACCACGCACAATACGGGGTGTGGCCGTTACCGAGACTGATCCAACCGACCCTGCGTTAGCAAATGCGCCTGCTTGCGGTAGCAAGCAGCGCCGCATTGCGCATCTGGACATGGATGCGTTCTACGCTTCTGTGGAGCTGCTGCGCTACCCCCAGCTCAAGGGCTTGCCCGTGGTGATTGGCGGTGGCAGGCGCAAGGTGGACGATGCCTTGTTGCAGCACCCCGATGGCTCAGGGCCGCGGGAGCCTTGCTTCATTCCTGTGTCGGAATTTCCCTTGCTCAAGGACTACGTGGGCCGGGGCGTGATTACCACGGCCACTTACCCGGCGCGGCGGTTTGGGGTGGGCTCGGCCATGGGCATGATGAAAGCGGCCAAGCTGTGCCCGCAGGCCATTGTGCTGCCGGTGGATTTTGAAGAGGTGCGCAAGTATTCGCGCATGTTCAAGAACGCCATTACCGAGATCGCGCCGGTGACGCAGGACCGGGGGGTGGACGAGGTTTACATCGACTTCACCGACGTGCCCGGCGGCCAGCGCGAAGGCGGGCGGGTGCTGGCGCGGCTCATCCAGAAGAGCATTTTTGAAAAGACGGGGCTGACTTGCTCCATCGGTGTGGCACCGAACCGGCTGCTGGCCAAGATGGCGAGTGAGTTCAACAAGCCCAACGGCATCTCCATCGTTTACGAGGAAGACCTGCAGAGCACGATCTGGCCGCTGCATGTGCGCAAGATCAATGGCATTGGCCCCAAGGCGGGCGAAAAGCTGGCGCGGCTGGGCATTGAAACCATTGGGCAACTGGCCGCGCAGGATGAGCGCTGGCTCATCAGCCACTTTGGAAAATCCACCGGCGCCTGGATGCACCGCGCGGCCTGGGGCCGAGATGACAGCCCGGTGGTGACTGAAAGCGAGCCCGTGAGCATCAGCCGCGAAACCACCTTCGAGCGCGACCTGCACGCCGTGCACGACCGCGCCGAGCTGGGCCGCATCTTCACGGCCTTGTGCGAGCAGGTGGCGCAGGACCTGCAGCGCAAGGGCTATGCGGGCCGCACCATCGGCATCAAGCTGCGCTATGCGGACTTTCGCGGCGCCACGCGCGACCAGACCATTGCCCAGGCCACGCAGGACGCCGCCATGCTGCGCCGCGTGGCGGGCCAGTGCCTCAAGCGCGTGCCGCTGCAACAGCGCTTGCGCCTGCTGGGTGTGCGTGTGGCCTCGCTGGTGCCGGTGGCCGAGGCGGCTTTGCACCCTGCCGCTGCGCACTCCCCCGGCCCGGCGCAGGGAGACACGCTGGGGCTGTTCTGACCATCAGGGTTATCACGTAAATCTTTGTGTCAGCAAACCACGGCACAATGGTTTGCACCGTTTCCGTGCGGAACCTTTCGGCAGGACTTACCTATGCGCGTCAACCTTCCCGTCACCAACAACGAATACGACTTTCCGGCCGACGAGCTGCTGATGTCCACCACCGACACCAAAGGGTTGTTGACACACTGCAACGCGCCCTTTGCCCGTGTGAGTGGCTTCACCATGGAAGAACTCATGGGCCAGCCGCACAACCTGATCCGCCACCCGGACATGCCGCCCGAGGCCTACAAGGACATGTGGTCCACCATTGGCCGGGGGCGCAGCTGGACGGGCTTTGTGAAGAACCGGCGCAAGGACGGCGACTTCTACTGGGTGCAGGCCCACGTCACCCCCATCATGCGCCAGGGCAAACCGGTGGGGTACATGTCGGTGCGCACCAAGCCCACGCGCGAGCAGGTTCAGGCCGCCGAGGCCTTGTATGCGCGCGTCAAGCAGGAGCGCGAGTCCGGGCGCCAGACCATCCGCATCCATGCCGGTGGCGTGCGCAGCACCAGCATGTGGGACCATCTGCGC
Organism: Acidovorax temperans; assembly: GCF_006716905.1. GTDB lineage: Bacteria > Pseudomonadota > Gammaproteobacteria > Burkholderiales > Burkholderiaceae_C > Acidovorax > Acidovorax temperans. The sequence goes on from NZ_VFPV01000002.1 coordinate 982,087, forward strand.
AAGCGCTACCGCACGGGCCCCACGCTGCGCCTGGCGGCCATGCTGCTGCCGCTCATGCTGGTGTCGCTGGTGCCAGGCTGGATGGGCTGGAACGATGGCATGGCCCTGGCCCTGCACACCCTGGCCTGGCTGGTGACGGCGGGCCTGGTGCTGGCGCGCTACCACGTGGGCATGACCCTGCCCATCCGCAGCCTGCGCCGCCTGCTCAACGGCATGGCCGCTGGCGACCTCACACACCGCGAGCCCGAGCTGCCCATGACCCATGTGCTGGGCAAGGTCATGGCGCGCGTGCAGCGTCTGCAACTCAACATCCGGGCCGTGGTGGGCGACGCGATGGAGGAAATGGAGCGCTTCAGCGGCATCTCGGCGGAAATCGCCCAGAGCGCGCAGGATCTGTCGGGCCGGGCCGAGTCGCAGGCCAGCAGCCTGGAAGAATCGGCCGCCGCCATGGAGCAGATCTCCGCCACGGTGGAAAACTCCAACGAGGCCGCACAAAAAGTGGTGCGTGAGAGCCGCCACAGTTCCGAGCTGGCGACCCAGGGCGGGCAGGCGGTGGCCCAGGTCAGCCAAGTGGTCAGTGCCATCGAGCAGTCTTCGCGCAAGATGGGGCAGATCATCTCCACCATCGAGGGCATCGCCTTCCAGACCAACATCCTGGCGCTCAATGCGGCCGTTGAGGCCGCGCGTGCGGGTGAGCAGGGGCGTGGCTTTGCCGTGGTGGCAGGGGAGGTGCGCAGCCTGGCGCAGCGCTCGTCCGAGGCCGCCAAGGAAATCCAGGCGCTCATCAACGAGTCGGCCGGCAACATCGGCCGCGGTGCGGGCCTGATGCAGTCTGCCAGCAAAACCATCGAACAGGTGGTGCAGTCGGTGGCGCACGTCAATACCCTGATGGGCCAGATGGGTGTCGCAGCGCGCGAGCAGGCCGAGGGCATCTCACAGGTCAACGAGGCCGTCACCTTGCTCGATCGGGATACCCAGCAGAACGCCGCGTTGGCGGAGCAATCGGCCGCAGCATCCCGCGTCATGAGTGACAGTGCTGCCGTGCTCGGGCGCACGTTGGAAGTGTTCCGCGTGCGCTGAGGGTGGTGTCATCCCGATACGGTGTGCCGGGTGGCACACCGGCATCTTGACGAAAACTTACGTCAGACTTTCATTGGAGTCCCCGTCGCGCCGGGAGATTCCAATGACCCTCGAAGAACTGCAACGCATCAAGCAATGGCATGTGGATCACAAGGCCGACCACCCCTTGGAATACCACTTGTGGGATGCGGTCCTGACCTTCTGGCTCAGGGGTTGGGTGGGTTGGTTTCCCACCTACCTGTTTGACCAGTGGTGGGGCGCACCCCTGTGTTGTGTGGGCATGCTGTTCCCCAGCCTCTATGTCACCTGGCGCGGTAGCGAGCACCGGCGCCATAAGCTGCGCTGCGACTGGCTCGATCTGCGCCGTTCCTGACAGCGCAACCCACCCTCACTGCCGCGCGGTGCGCACATTGGCCGGCAGCGCGTGAGGGTGGCTGGTGCGCAGGGGGTTGATGTCCAGCCCGCCGCGGCGCGTGTAGCGGGCGTACACCATCAGCTTGATGGGTTTGCAGTGCGTCCACAGGTCCATGAAGATGCGTTCCACACACTGCTCATGGAATTCGTTGTGGTTGCGAAAGCTCACGATGTACTGCAGCAGCCCTTCCTGGTCGATCTGCGGGCCGGTGTAGCGGATCTGCACGCTGCCCCAGTCGGGTTGGCCGGTGACCAGGCAGTTGCTCTTGAGCAGGTTGCTGGTCAGCACCTCGGTCACCGGGGCTTCGTCAAACTGGGCTTTGAGCAGATCGGGCGCAGGCTGGTAGCGGGTGCATTCCACGTCCAGGCGGTCCAGGCTCAGGCCGTCCAGCTCGTGCACGGGTTCCTGGTCAAACAGCTCGGGTGCAATCAGCTTGACCCCCACCGTGGCGGGGTGGGGCGCGCCGCGCCACACGGCTTCGCTGATGTCGGCACGCAGGCGGGACTGCACCTCGCTGGCATCGCCAAAGCGGGTGTTGTTGAAGCTGTTGAGGTAGAGCTTGAAGGACTTGCTCTCGATGATGTTGGGCGACTCGCACGGGATGGTGAAGTGCACCAGCGCCACCTGGGGCTTGCCGCGCAGGTTGAGCCACGACACCTCGAACGCCGTCCACAGATCGGCCCCGAAAAAGGGCGGAACATCGGCAATGCCGATCTCGGCACGCTTGCCCGCGCGCGGGATGGGAAAGAGCAGCGTCGGGTCGTATTGGTCCGTGTAGGCCGAGGCTTTGCCCAGCTGCGATTGTTCAGGGGTATTGGTCATTTGCTATAAAAATAGTAGCTGCTTGCGCTTATATATAAAGCGCTGGAGCATGATTTGATGCTTATTTGAACTCCCGCTCGCGCAGCCACTTGGTGGCGATCCATTTCTCGCCCGCAATCACCGGTGCGCCGCCGTGCAGCGTCTGGGTGGAAGGGTGGGGGCGCTCGTAGCTGAAGAACACCGCATTGCCGCGCTGGGGTGCCACTTCGAGGAACACATCAGGGAAGGTGGTGCCACCGCCTTTTTCGGGGGTGTTGAGGTACATCACCAGCGTACCCACGCGCTGCCCGCCGCGCTTGACGATGGTGGGCGTGCCGGGCTCGTTCGGGTCAAAGTAATCGTAATGCGGCTTGTATTCGGCGCCGGGGCGGTAGTGCAGCACCTGCAGGCCTTCGCCGTTTTCGATGGGCCATTGCAGCAGCTTGGCAATGCGCTCTTCAATGGTCTGCACCAGCGCGCTTTCGCCGCGCTGGAAGAACATGCCGTCGCTGGTGCGGTCGTCGTTCACCTCTTCGCCGCCGGTTTGGGTAGCCACGGTGAGTGAGCGGGCCATGCGCGGGCGAGCGGCAGCAATCAGGGCATCGCATTCCTCGGGCGAGAGGAAGTTGCCAAACACCACCACGCGGGGTTTGGCGAGCTGCATCAGCACCTGCACTTGGCGGTCGCCTGCGTTCAGCAGGGCGGGGGAATCGCCCAGCAGGGGCTCGGGCACAGGCACGGCGCTGGGTTGGCCCTGTTGCACGGCCAGCCCGTTCAGGTGCTCCTGCAGCGTGGTCTCCATGGCGTCGGCGGCCACGTCTTCGTCCCAGCCCGCATCGCGCATGGATTGCAGCACTACCGGGGCCGAAAAGCCCGCCTGGGCTTGCTCGATGATCCAGCGGCGCAGCTCTGGCGTGATGGACTGGGCGGAAGGCTTGCGGGTGCTGGTGGCGCTTTGCTGGGTGGGAGACAGGGCCATGTTCAAAACCTCAAACGTGTGCAGGTGTGGACAGAGGGGAAGACATCAGTCGGGCTTGCGCCGGAATACCAGGCGCTCGGGCTCGGATGCTAGCTTGTCATACGCATAGCCTTCCAGGTCAAAGCCTTCGAGCTGGTGCGGCGTGGTGGCTCGGTGGGTGATGGCATAGCGCGCCATCAGCCCCCGCGCGCGCTTGGCGTGGAAGCTGATGATCTTGTAGGCGCCACCTTTCCAGTCTTCAAACACGCATTCAATGACACGCGCCTTGAGGGCCTTGCGGTCTACCGCCTTGAAGTATTCCTGCGAGGCCAGGTTCACGATCACGGGCGTGGTGTCTGAGCGCAGCTGGGTGTTGAGGTACTCGGCAATCTGGCTTCCCCAGTACTGGTACAGGGTGTTGCCCGCCGTAGTGGCCAGCCGCGTACCCATTTCCAGGCGGTAGGGCTGCATGCGGTCCAGCGGCCGCAGCACGCCGTACAGGCCACTCAAAATGGCGATGTGGCGCTGGGCCCAGTCCAGGTCTTCTGCGCTCAGGCTGCGGGCCTGCAGGCCCTCGTACACATCCCCATTGAAGGCCAGCACCGCCTGGCGCGAGTTGCTGGCGGTGAATTGCGGCTTCCAGACCTGGTAACGGGCCACGTTCAGCGCCGCCAGGGTGTCGCTCAAGGCCATGAGGGAGGCAATCTCCTGCACAGACTTCTCGCGCAGCACCTCGATCAAGGCGGTGGACTGGGGCACAAACTGCGGCCGGGTGTGCGGCAGGCTCTCTGGCACAGGGGTGTCGTAATCCAGCGATTTGGCGGGGGACAGCAGAAACAGCATGGGGTTTTCAATTGGAAAAGCGGCGGGGTTGTGCGGTGGTGTTGAGCATTCGTCAGCGCACCGCGCAGGGCGGCTCTATTTTGAGCGATGCATTCAGGCATCGCCCCTGGGGGCACCAGAGGCCCTGACCATCGATGCGAATTGCCACCATGGTCAGCACGTGCGGTTCAGTGCAAGACACCTGGTTTGCCAAGGGTGTGTTCGCGCCACCCATAAAGCACAAAGGCGGCCAGGGCCGCCTTTGTGGATGGCCCCGGCGGGGCACACGCTCACTTCTGCTGTCAGGCAGAAGGTGTCTGCTCAAACGGCAGCGTCATGGCAGCCAGGTCGCGGCGGGTTTCCACCAGCACCAGCGGGCCTTCGTCCAGCACCACCACGGGGGGGCGTTCGCGCGGCACATGCACGGGCTTGGGTTCTGCCGCAATCGCAGCTTGCACAGCAGCGATCTTCTCGCTGTCGGAATTCACCCATTGCAGGCCAGAGGCTGCTGCCACTGCCTGCAGGGCTTCCACCGGCAGCGTGAAGGGTTGCACGCGGGGCATGCCTGCGGATGCCGCTTCAGGGGCTGCCGCTACGGGCTTTGCCACCGGAGCCGCCACCACGGGCGCCTCAACCGGTGCTGCCACCGGTGCGGGCGCCTGCTCGGCTGCAGCAACAGCGACCGGTGCCGGGGCTTCTGCGGCGGGCGCTGCAAAGTAGCTGCGGCGTGGGGCTTCGTCCTGTACCACCTCGGCTGCTGGCGCAGCGACTGCGTTGTCTTGCGGTGCAACGTCAGCGTTGGTGTCGGCGCCCTCGCGCGGAGCACGTTCGCCGCGCTCGCGTCGGTCGCGGCCGTAACGGTCGCGTGAGCGACGTTCACGGCGCTCTTCGGTGGCAGGTGCGGCCGTTTGCTCTGTGACTTCGTTGCCGGTCAGGTCCAGGTCGGGCAGCGATGCCATGGGCGATGTGTCCGCAAAGTCCATGGGGGTGGCATTGCGCTCCTGGCCTTCGCCGTTGCGTGGGCTGCGCTCGCGGCGGCCACCTTCGGCGCGCTCACCACGTTCGCCACGTTCACCGCGCTCACGGCGGGGGGCACGTTCGCTGCGTGGCTGTGCTGCGCCATTCGCATCCGGTGCGGCGGCGCTCACGTTGGCCAGTGCTTCTGCGGGTGCGGCGTTGGCATCGCCGTTCAGCGCCGCATTGCTGCGGTTTTCGGCGTCGCGGCGGCCACGGCCATTGCGGCCTTCACGCGCCTCACCGTTGCGGTTTTCACCTTCGGGGCGGCGGTCGCCATCGCGGGGTGCGCGCCCTTCAGTGCCGCGTTCGTTGCGGCGGCCACGGCCTTCGCTGGTGCTGCCTGCGGCGTCACGGTTGCCTTCGCGGGCGGGGTCGCGCGCACCATCGCGGGCGCCATCCCGTCCGCCGCGTCGGCCACGTCCTTCACCGCCTCGGCCATCACGGCGGCCATCGCCGCGCGCATTGCCTTCAGCCGGGGCTGCTGGCGCAGGGGCTGCCACGGGGGCTGGAGCCGGTGCCGCGCCAAAGCCGAACAGGCTCTTGAGCCAGGCGAAGAAGCCCTTTTCTTGCGGCACGGGTGCTGGTGCCGGTGCCGGTGCCGGTGCCGGTGCGGGCGCAGGGGTTGCAGCGGCGCCATTGCGGGCACCCTGGCCGCTGCCATTGCGGGCGGGGCGGGCTGCGCCTTCAGGGCGGGGCTCGGCCACGGGGGCGGGTGCGTCAGGCAGCACGCCCTTGATGACCGGAGTCTGCTTGTTGGTGGGCTCTTGCGAGCGGCGTGTCACGGCCGTGGGGTCTTCCACATCTTCGGCCAGCTTGTAGCTGGCTTCGATGTTGTCCAGACGAGGGTCGTCGTGCTTCAGGCGCTCGAGCTTGTAGTTGGGTGTTTCCAGCGTCTTGTTGGGCACCATCAGCACGCTTACGCGCTGCTTGAGTTCGATCTTGGCGATCTCGGTGCGCTTTTCATTGAGCAGGAACGAGGCCACTTCCACCGGCACCTGGCAGTGCACGGCGGCCGTGTTGTCCTTCATCGACTCTTCCTGAATGATCCGCAGGATCTGCAGGGCCGACGATTCCGTGTCGCGGATGTGGCCCGCGCCGCCGCAGCGTGGGCAGGGGATGGAGGAGCCTTCGCTCAGTGCAGGCTTGAGGCGCTGGCGGCTCATTTCCATCAGGCCGAACTTGCTGATGGTGCCGAACTGCACGCGGGCGCGGTCTTGGCGCAAGGCGTCGCGCAGGCGGTTTTCCACTTCGCGGCGGTTCTTGCTCTCCTCCATGTCGATGAAGTCGATCACGATCAGACCACCCAGGTCGCGCAGGCGCATCTGGCGGGCCACTTCGTCGGCGGCTTCCAGGTTGGTGCGCGTGGCGGTTTCCTCAATGTCGCCGCCCTTGATGGCTCGGGCTGAGTTCACGTCCACGGACACCAGTGCTTCGGTGTGGTCGATCACGATGGCGCCGCCCGAGGGCAGTTGCACGGTGCGGGCGTAGGCCGATTCGATCTGGTGCTCGATCTGGAAGCGGCTGAACAGGGCGGCGTCGTCGCGGTAGCGCTTCACGCGGGCGGCATGCTCGGGCATGACGTGCGCCATGAACTGCTGCGCCTGTTCGTAGATGTCGTCGGTATCGATGAGGATGTCACCGATGTCGTTGTTGAAGTAGTCGCGGATCGCGCGGATCACCAGGCTCGATTCCTGGTAAATCAGGAAGGCGCCCTTGCCACCCTTGGCGGCGCCGTCAATGGCGTTCCACAGCTTGAGCAGGTAGTTCAGGTCCCACTGCAGCTCGGGCGCGGTGCGGCCAATGCCAGCGGTGCGGGCAATGATGGACATGCCGTTGGGGTATTCCAACTGGTCCATGGCCTCTTTGAGCTCGGCGCGGTCTTCACCCTCGATGCGGCGCGACACGCCACCGCCACGGGGGTTGTTGGGCATCAGCACCACATAGCGGCCGGCCAGCGAGATGAAGGTGGTCAGGGCAGCGCCCTTGTTGCCGCGTTCTTCTTTTTCGACCTGGACCAGCAGTTCCTGGCCTTCTTTGATGACTTCGTTGATGCGCGCCTGGCTGGGCGAGACGCCGGGGGCGAAGTACTGGCGCGAGATTTCCTTGAAGGGCAGGAAGCCGTGGCGGTCTTCGCCGTAGTCCACAAAGCAGGCTTCCAGCGAGGGCTCTACGCGGGTGACGACGGCCTTGTAGATGTTGCCCTTGCGCTGCTCGCGCCCTTCGATTTCGATTTCGTAGTCGAGGAGCTTTTGTCCGTCGACGATGGCCAGGCGGCGTTCTTCGGGCTGCGTGGCGTTGATGAGCATCCGCTTCATGATGCGATTCCTTTTCGTTTTTCGTGAATGGCAGCGGCGCAGCTCAGTTGCTGCAGCGGGCTGCCACCCACAGTTCCAAACCAATGACAAGCTCTATAGGAGCTGTAAATGCCTGGACTGACGGATCGAAACGAAGGGAATTGCCGGGGATGACTCAGGCTGCCGAGGGTGGGCTCAGCACAGGAGGCAAAGGCGCGTGGATGGGGGCGAGTGGGATTGGCGCAGATATGCTATGCTTTTGATAGCTGCTTGCGCTTGCTGGTAGGGCGCTGGCGGCAGTTGGATGCGCATGGCGGGGGGCAAGAGCCGCCGCCATAAAGTCGCCATCCAAGCCATCAACAACCACATGCTCGCTTTGATCCGCCGGCAGACCTGTCCCTGGTAGGGAGCATCTGCCGGTTTGGGGGATTCCGTATCGGTGTTTCAATTTGTCAGCCCGCCGACTGCCGCCCAGGCCATTGCGAGCATCTGGCCCGCAATCTGCGTGTGCGACACCCGCTGGCATCGACCTGCCTGCGCAAGTAGCAAGGCTGAGTGGACTAAACTCCAGACAAATCAACCACTTACAAAACAACGCGCAGGTGAAACACATTATAGGGGGCAAACCACCGCTGGACGGGGCCCCGGCTACCAACCCTCCTGCAGTCCGCTTGGTCGAAGTCGATGAAGATTCCGCTGGCCAGCGGCTCGATAACTTCCTGATACGCCATTTGAAGGGCGTACCCAAGACCCACGTGTACCGCATCATTCGCAGCGGCGAAGTGCGCATCAACAAAGGCCGCGCCAGTGCCGACACCCGCGTCGAGCAGGGCGACATGGTGCGTCTGCCGCCCGTGCGCGTCTCCGACAAGGTGGCCGAGAAGGCCGAGCGCCCGGCACCGGCGCGCGAGTTCCCGGTTCTTCTGGAAGACGAGCATCTTCTCGCCATCGACAAACCCGCTGGTGTGGCCGTGCACGGGGGCAGTGGCGTGAGCTTTGGCGTCATCGAGCAGTTGCGGCAAGCCCGTCCCCAGGCCAAGCTACTGGAACTGGTGCACCGGCTGGACCGGGAAACCTCGGGAATTCTGCTGGTGGCCAAGAAAAGGTCAGCGCTGACCCACTTGCAAGACCAGTTTCGCGAGCGCGAAACGGGTAAGACCTACCTGGCGTTGGTCACGGGCCAATGGGCGCCCAGCAACAAGGTCATTGACCTGCCCCTGCACAAATACCTGCAGGCCGACGGTGAGCGCCGCGTGCGCGTCACCACTGCAGACGACCCGGACGGCATGCGCTCCATCACCTTGGTGAAGGTGCGGCAGACTGTGCCTGCGCGGCCCTTGCAGGGGCGGCCCGCCATGACGTTGCTGGAAGTCACCATCAAAACCGGGCGCACCCACCAGATTCGGGTTCACCTCGCCAGCCAAGGCCACCCCATCGTGGGCGACGACAAGTACGGGGACTTTGACCTGAACAAGCGGTTGCACAAGCTTGGGCTCAAGCGCATGTTTTTGCACGCCTGGCGGTTACAGTTCAGTCACCCCGCCACCGCCGAACGCATCACCTTGAACGCGCCGCTGCCTGCCGAGTTGGCAGAATTCATTCCCTCCGCCTGATTGCCCCAGCCATGCCGTCCCCCGCCCGTTCGCGCCGTTTTGACCTGATCGCCTTCGACTGGGATGGCACGCTGTACGACTCCACCGCCATCATCGTGCGCTCTATCCAGGAAGCGGTGCGGGATGTGGGTGGCACTGTGCCTTCTGACAAGGAAGCTGCCTATGTCATTGGCATGGCGTTGATTCCGGCGCTGGCACATGCCGCGCCTGATGTGCCGCCAGAAAAGTACCAGGAGCTGGGCAACCGCTACCGCTTTCATTACCTGCAGCACCAGAACGACCTGAGCCTGTTTGCCGGGGTGTTGCCTATGCTGAACGACTTGCGCGAGCGCGGCCATCTGCTGGCTGTCGCCACCGGGAAGAGCCGGCGCGGCCTGGACGAAGTGCTGCATTCCGTGGACTTGCGCGGCATGTTCGACGGCTCCCGCACGGCAGACCAGACGGCTGGCAAGCCCCACCCGCTGATGCTGCAGGAGCTGATGGCCGAGTTCGATGTGCCGCCCGAGCGGCTGCTGATGATCGGTGACACCACCCATGATCTGCAAATGGCTCTGAATGCGGGTTGTGCCAGCGTGGGGGTCAGCTACGGCGCCCACGAGCCGGATGCTTTTCATGAACTCAAGCCGTTGTTTGTTGCGCACTCAGTGGCGCAGTTGCATGGCTGGCTGTTGGAAGAGGCCTGAGCGATGTGGCAGCGCAATATTGGTTTCGATGCAAAGGGCGATCATGTCTGAGCCTGTGATCGCTCTGTGCGCCAGCGCCGATCTGCAGGAGGGCGGCTTGGCCGTGCCCTTCGACGTGCAATACAGCGGGCAGACCTGCCGGGCTTTTGCCATTCGCTACCAGGGCGTTGCCCATGCGTATCTGAACCGCTGCACCCATGTGGCCATGGAAATGGATTACCAGCCCAACCGTTTTTTCGATGATTCCGGAAAATGGTTGTTGTGCGCAACCCACGGTGCTGCGTATGCGCCCGATACGGGGTCGTGCGCTGGCGGCCCGTGCCGTGGCGGTTTGGTGAAAATTCCCCTATCGGAAAGCGATGGCGTGGTGCGCTGGCATACTGCTTACAACCTACAACCCGTGGTGTTCTAGGGCGCAGGCTCTGCCCCATGGTGTTGTGATGTGTACTTTGCGTCGTATCTTGATTTTTTTGTCCGCTGTGCTGTCCAGCGCTTTTCCTAGGACTGGTCAGGCAGCGGGAGGCTTTGCATGACTGAACCAAATACCCCTCCATCCCCTACCCCTGGCGGTGCGCCAGATTCGTTGCCTGCGTCTGATCTGTGGGCTGCGCAGGCCACAGCGCCTGCACCCGCCGCGGCAGGCCCTAAAAACGCCCCGGTGGGTGAGCCGGGCTGGGAGCGTGCAGTGCTGGAAAAGCTCGCTATGGCGTCCCTGGCAGAGCAACGGGCTGCCAGGCGCTGGAAGATCTTCTTCCGGTTCACGTGGCTGCTATTGGTGGGCGCCATTTTCTGGGGAGCGATGCTGCAAGGGTCGCCCAGTGCCAACAAGAGCGCACCGCATACAGCGGTGGTGGACATCAAGGGTGAAATTGCCTCGGGTGCAGAGGCGAGCGCCGAGTTTGTGGTGGCTGCCATGCGCAGTGCCTTCGAAGACGAGGGCTCCAAGGCGGTGGTCTTGCTGATCAACTCCCCAGGGGGCAGCCCGGTGCAGGCGGGCATCATCAATGACGAAATCACCCGCCTCAAGGCCAAGCACAACAAGCCGGTGTACGCGGTGGTGGAAGAAACCTGTGCCTCGGCGGCTTACTACATTGCTGCCGCTGCTGATGAAATCTTCGTGGACAAGGCCAGCATCGTCGGCAGCATTGGTGTCCTCATGGATGGTTTCGGTTTCACCGGCACCATGGAAAAGCTGGGCGTGGAGCGTCGCTTGCTCACGGCCGGGGAAAACAAGGGTTTTCTGGACCCGTTCAGCCCCCAGACTGAGCAGCAGCGCACCTATGCACAAGCCATGCTCAACCAAATCCACCAGCAGTTCATTGCCGTGGTGAAGGCCGGTCGGGGCGACCGACTGAAGACAACGCCTGAAACGTTCAGCGGGCTGTTCTGGACTGGGCAGCAGGCCGTGGAAATGGGCTTGGCAGACAAGCTGGGCAACCTGGACTATGTCGCGCGTGAAGTGGTCAAGGCGGAAGACATCATCGACTACACCCGCCGCGATAACGTGGCAGAGCGTCTGGTCAAGCGCTTTGGCGCGGCCATGGGGGCAGGCGCAGCCAAAGCTGCGACTTCTATAGCCGCACCGCAATTGCGTTAAGCGCCTCGACACGGGTTTTGAGAAAGCCCCGACAGCCCCTCCAAGAGGCTGCCGGGGCTTTTTTGTCGGGGTTGGGTGGGTGTCGCGAGGATTACCGGCCGATGAGGAACACCGTCGGAGTGCGGTTGTCCACGGGTGCCTCTCGTTGTCGCCACTGCTTCACGGGCAAGCTACACAGCTTGGCGGATTCCAGCGTGAGCCCTGCGGCCATGGCCAGCCGGGTGTTGGTCTGCAGTGTTTGGGTTAGCGCCTGCCAGAGTGCTGCATTGCGGTAAGGCGTCTCGATGAACACCTGTGTCTGCCCGGTTTTGAGGGCAAATGACTCCAGCTCGCGGATGCGTTGGGTGCGTTCCTGTCCGCTCTGGGGCAGGTAGCCCACAAAGGCGAAGTTTTGTCCGTTCATGCCGCTGGCAGCCAGGGCCAGTAGCAGCGAAACCGGGCCGACCAGCGGAACTACCGGGATTTCCAGGTCGTGGGCTGCCCGCACGATGGAGGAGCCAGGGTCGGCCACTGCGGGCATGCCCGCTTCGCTGACCAGGCCCATATCGTGCCCTTGCAGGGCTGCCGCCAGCAACGGGCGTGCGTCAAACACCGGGGCGCCTTTGTCACCATGGTCTCCCTTTTTGTGGACTTCGCGGGGAAGTTCAGTGATCTGCTGGGCTTGAATGGGGGTGGCTAGCGCCTGGATGGCGTCCACGCGTTTGAGGTACGCGCGGGTGCTTTTGGCGTTTTCGCAGATCCAGTGGCTGAGCTGGGCTGCTTGCCCAATCGTGGCGCGCGGCAGGGCATCTTCCAGCGGCGCTTGCTGTTCGCAGCCAAAGTCGAGCGGTGCGGGCACCAGGAACAGTCGGCCCCGTTTTTGATCGGAAGAGGCTGTGACCGCAGCGACCGGCGAGGGGGTGGTGGCTTCGCTCATGGCAGCACCAGCCCGGCGGAGCGCAGCATGCGGCAGGTGCGAATCAAAGGCAGGCCGATCAAAGCGGTGGGGTCGTCACTCAGGATGGCATCCAGCAGACTGATGCCCAACCCTTCGCTTTTGGCGCTGCCTGCGCAGTCGTAGGGCTCTTCTGCGCGCAGATACCTTTCAATTTCTGCGGAGCTGAGGGCGCGAAATTTCACCTCCACCGGCGCCAGATCCACCTGTTCAAAACCCGTTTCCGCGCAAACGACAGCAACTGCCGTTTGAAAGATGACGGTTTGGCCGCTCATGGCCTGGAGTTGCTGCGTGGCTTTTTCATGGTTGCCCGGCTTTCCCAAGGGGCGCCCCGCCAAATCGGCCACTTGGTCGGAGCCAATGACCACAGCGCTAGGGTGGAGTGCTGCGACCGCCCGCGCTTTGGCCAGTGCAAGCCGAAGGGCAAGCTCTTTGGGGGGCTCTCGGTCGTGAGGGGTTTCATCGACTTCGGGGGCGGCCACATCGAAAGGCAGGTTCAGGCGCGAAAGCAGTTCGCGCCGATAGCGGGAGGTGGAGCCCAATACCAGAGGGCGTGGCAGGGTGGGGGATTCATGCATGCGCCAATTCTCTTACACTGCCGCCATGACCAAGGAATACTCCCCCGACCGGCTTGACATCAAGGCTTTCGCCCAAGCGGGAGGCCATCTGTCAGGTCATGATTCGCTCCTGAAATATGAGCGCTTGGCGCAAGAGGCCAAAGGCTTGCACCCAGATCTGCTCGTGGACTGGAAAGCGGTTTCCGAAATCCGACCCGAAGCAGGAGGTCCAGGGCAAATCTGGCTTCACCTGTCTGTGCACGCCAGCTTTCCCATGGAATGCCAGCGCTGCCTTACCCCGGTCGATGTTCCGCTGGACGTGGAGCGTTCGTTCCGGTTTGTGGCAGACGAAGCCACGGCCGAAGCTCTGGATGAAGAGTGTGATGAGGATCTGTTGGCTTTGAACCGAGAGTTCGACTTGCGCGAGCTGATCGAGGACGAACTGCTGATGGCGTTGCCTGTAGTGCCGCGCCACGAGGAGTGTCCTACGTCTGTTCCCCTGGCTTCCTCCGACGACGACTTTGAGGTGGCCAATTCAGAAAAACCCAACCCGTTCGCTGCGCTGGCTGCTCTGCGCAAGGACGGAAAAGGGACATAAATTTTTGTTTGGGCTATAATCGAGGGCTTCTCGCGAATCCCCCTCGTGTCTTATTGGGCTGATCGCGTTTTTACCAACCCTATTCAAGACCAGGAGCCATCATGGCAGTTCAGCAAAACAAAAAGTCTCCCTCCAAGCGCGGCATGCACCGTTCGCACAATGCACTGAATGTGCCAGGCACCGCTGTGGAACCCACCACCGGTGAAACACACCTGCGTCACCACATCAGCCCCAACGGTTTCTACCGTGGTCGCCAAGTGCTGAAGAACAAGTCTGAAGCCTGATTTCAGCTGCATTCAAGGCCCGCAACTACATTTTGTAGTGCGGGCCTTTGTTTTGACCGTCGTATTTATCTTCCGGCCAAGGCCGTTGGCTGGACAAGTCGCCCATGATCACACTGGCTGTTGACTGCATGGGGGGCGATCACGGCCCCCGCGTCACGCTCGCGGCGTGCCGCCAGTTCCTAGAAACCCATTCCCAGGCGCGTTTGTTGTTGGTGGGCTTGCCTCAAAGCCTTCAATCGTTCGCGCATGACCGTGCCACCATCGTGGCTGCCTCTGAGGTGGTCGCTATGGACGACCCCGTGGAAGTGGCCTTGCGCAAGAAGAAAGATTCTTCCATGCGCGTAGCCATCCAGCAGGTCAAGGATGGCGCTGCTGCCGCCGCGGTATCGGCTGGTAACACGGGCGCTTTGATGGCCATCGCCCGTTATCTGTTGAAGACGCTGGATGGCATTGATCGCCCAGCCATCGCCACGCAATTGCCCAACGCCCAGGGAGGCGCCACCACGGTGCTGGATTTGGGTGCGAATGTGGACTGCTCCGCAGAACACCTGCTCCAGTTTGCCGTGATGGGTTCTGCCCTGGTTTCTGCGTTGCAAGAGGGGGGCGAGCCCACTGTGGGGTTGCTCAACATCGGCGAAGAAATCATCAAAGGTAGCGAAGTCATCAAAAAAGCGGGCGAATTGCTGCGAACAGCAGCAAGCTCCGGTGATTTGAACTTCTACGGCAATGTGGAAGGCAACGATATCTTCAAGGGCACCGTGGACATTGTGGTGTGTGACGGTTTTGTGGGCAATGTGGCCCTCAAGGCCAGCGAAGGTGTTGCCTCCATGGTCATTGGTGGCTTGAAAAACGAGTTTTCTCGCAATATTTTGACCAAAGCTGCTGCGATCATTGCCTATCCGGTTCTAAAAGCGTTGATGAAGCGTATGGACTACCGTCGTTACAACGGCGCAGCGCTGTTGGGCCTGCGGGGTCTGGTCTTCAAGAGCCACGGATCGGCAGATGTTCTCGCGTTCGAGCAGGCTTTGAACCGGGCGTATGATGCAGCCCGCAACAACCTGCTCGACCGTGTCCGGATGCGGATTGCGCATGCAGCGCCCCTTCTGGCGCCCGCAGATGCGCAAGCCAAGACCGGTGTTTCGGCGACGACACATTGATGAGACGTTATTCCCGCATTACCGGCACCGGCAGCAGTTTGCCCCCTCGCCGCCTGACCAATGCCGATCTGGTGGCCGAGCTCGCGCAGCGCGGCATCGAAACTTCTGACGAATGGATTGTGGAACGCACCGGCATTCGTGCCCGGCACTTTGCCGACCCCGCGGTGGGTAGCAGCGACCTGGGTCTGGAAGCCGCCCGCAACGCCTTGGAAGCTGCTGGTGTTCAGCCCCAAGACATTGACCTGATCATTGTTGCGACGTCCACACCAGACATGGTGTTTCCTTCCACGGCCTGCATCTTGCAAAACAAGCTGGGTGCCAACGGATGCCCGGCTTTCGATGTGCAGGCGGTGTGCAGCGGCTTTGTCTATGCGCTGTCGGTGGCCGACGCCATGATCCAGTCAGGCGCTGCCAGCCGGGCCCTGGTGGTGGGCGCTGAAGTATTCAGCCGCATTCTCGACTTCAACGACCGCACGACCTGCGTGCTGTTTGGCGATGGTGCAGGCGCTGTGGTGCTGGAGGCGTCTGACACGCCCGGTATTTTGTCCAGTGACCTGCACGCCGATGGCAAGCACGTGGGCATTCTGTGCGTTCCCGGCAATGTGTCGGGTGGACAAGTCTTGGGTGATCCTCTGCTGAAGATGGACGGTCAGGCAGTGTTCAAGCTGGCGGTGGGGGTGCTGGAAAAGGCGGCCCATGCAGCGCTTGCCAAGGCTGGTTTGACGGAGTCGGACATCGATTGGCTGATTCCGCACCAGGCGAACATCCGCATCATGCAGGGTACGGCCCGCAAGCTGAAGCTCTCCATGGACAAGGTCGTGGTCACGGTGGACCAGCATGGCAACACCTCCGCGGCATCGATCCCTCTGGCGCTGGACCATGCGGTACGCAATGGTCAGGTCAAGCCCGGTCAGACGGTGCTGCTGGAGGGCGTGGGCGGGGGCTTCACCTGGGGTGCTGTGCTATTGAAAATGTAGCTGCTAGCGCTTGCTGTGTAAGCGCTAGAGCATGTTTTGATTAGAAAATTATGAAGTCATTCGCATTTGTTTTTCCGGGGCAGGGCTCGCAGGCTGTGGGCATGCTCGACGCCTGGGGCGACCATCCTGCTGTGCAGCAGACGTTGCAAGAGGCCTCTGAGGCCTTGGGCGAGGATGTGGCCCGTTTGATCCACGAAGGCCCCAAGGAAGTGCTGGCCCTGACGACCAATACCCAGCCCGTGATGCTGGTGGCTGGTGTGGCAGCCTGGCGCGTGTGGTGTGCGGCTGGCGGTGCCAAGCCCGCAGCTTTGGCGGGTCATTCATTGGGTGAGTATTCGGCGCTGGTGGCAGCAGGTGTTCTGACCCTGGCGCAGGCTGCGCCTTTGGTGCGCCTGCGCGCGGCCGCCATGCAGGAGGCTGTGCCGGTCGGTGCCGGCGCCATGGCTGCCATCCTGGGGCTCGAGGCTTCAAAGGTGATTTCTGGCTGCGCGGAGGCTGTGGCCTCTCTGGGCGGCGCCGAAGTGGTCGAGGCGGTCAATTTCAACGACCCTGCCCAGACGGTGATTGCAGGTACCAAGGCCGGGGTTGAGAAGGCTTGTGAGGTGCTCAAGGCTGCGGGTGCCAAGCGTGCGTTGCCACTGCCGGTGTCTGCGCCATTCCACTCCAGCCTGATGAAGCCGGCCGCTGAAAAGCTGCGCGTGGCTCTGGAATCTGTTGTGTTGGCTGAGCCGCAAATTCCTGTTGTCAACAACATCGACGTGGCGGTTCGCACAGATGCGGCACAGATTCGCGACGCTCTCTATCGCCAGGCGTTTGGGCCTGTGCGCTGGGTCGAGTGTGTGCAGGCCTTGAAGGCGCGTGGCATCACCCATTTGGTGGAAGCGGGGCCGGGCAAGGTATTGGCAGGGCTGACGAAGCGGATTGACGCTGAACTCACAGGCCTGCCTTTGTTCGACCCTGCCACGTTGGCTGAAGTGATGGAGGCATTGAAATGACGGATTCGACAAAGACATCCCAGGTGGCTCTGGTAACCGGTGCCTCGCGCGGTATCGGTGCCGCCATCGCCCTGGAATTGGCCGTGCGCGGCTACCAGGTGGTAGGTACCGCCACCACTGACGAAGGCGCTGCGCGCATCGGTCAGGCACTGGCCGCTTACCCTGGTTGCCGGGGTGCCAATCTCAATGTGAACGATGCCGCCGCGGTGGAAGCCCTGATCGACGGCATCGTCAAGCAGCAAGGCGGCCTGCATGTGCTCGTGAACAACGCGGGTATCACCCGTGACACGCTGGCCATGCGCATGAAGGATGAGGACTGGGATGCGGTGCTGGATACCAATCTCAAGGCCGTATTCCGAGTAAGCCGTGCTGCCATTCGCCCCATGATGAAACAGCGCTTTGGTCGCATCATCAGCATCACCAGCGTGGTGGGCGCCTCGGGCAACCCAGGGCAAGCCAACTATGCGGCCGCCAAGGCAGGTGTGGCGGGCATGACCCGTGCGCTGGCTCGCGAACTGGGGAGTCGCAACATCACCGTCAACTGCGTGGCGCCCGGTTTTATTGAGACCGATATGACCTCTGTGCTGCCCGAAGACCAGCAAAAAGCCCTCAATGCGCAGATCCCGTTGGGCCATATGGGCAAGCCGCAGGACATCGCGCATGCAGTGGCCTACCTGGCTTCCAATGAGGCTGGCTATGTGACGGGGCAGGAATTGCACGTCAATGGCGGCATGTACATGTAATTGAGACAAGTTAACGCCGGTTCATCCGGACGGCGGGCTGCTAAGGGGGAATCTCCTTAGCGGCTAGAATCGCGGATTCATTCACAACCCCCAGAGGGAAACCATGAGCGATATCGAAGCACGCGTCAAAAAAATCATTGCCGAACAACTCGGTGTGGAAGAGTCCCAAGTTACCAACGAGAAGTCCTTCGTGGCTGACCTCGGTGCTGACTCCCTCGACACCGTGGAACTGGTGATGGCACTGGAGGACGAGTTTGGCATCGAGATCCCCGACGAAGACGCGGAAAAGATCACCACTGTGCAAAACGCCATCGACTACGCCAACAATCACCAGAAGGCCTGAGCGGCGCCCTGCGCCTGACTCGAGCGATCAGTAGAAGGTTTTCACGCATGAGCCGTCGTCGCGTTGTCGTGACCGGCCTGGGTTGCGTCAGCCCCGTGGGTAACACGGTGGCTGATGCCTGGGCCAACATCCTCGCCGGAAAATCCGGCATTGACCTCATCACCAAGTTCGATGCGTCGAACTTCGCCTGCAGGATTGCGGGTGAGGTCAAGGGATTTGACCTGGAGTCGTACATCAGCGCAAAAGATGCGCGTGCGATGGACTCCTTCATTCATTTTGGGATCGCTGCGGCAGCGCAGGCTGTGCAGGATGCGGGCTTGCCCACAGGCGAGGCGCTCGACGATGAGTTGGCCACCCGCATCGCCTGCGTTATCGGTTCTGGAATCGGCGGGCTTCCGCTGATCGAGAACACCCATATCGAGTACGCCGCCCGGGGCCCCCGGCGAATTACCCCATTTTTTGTGCCAGCCTCCATCATCAATATGGTGGCTGGTCATGTTTCCATGCGTTTTGGCTTCAAGGGGCCGAATCTGTCCGTCGTGACTGCGTGCACCACCGGTTTGCACTGCATTGGCGAGGGCGGACGCATGATCGAGTACGGCGATGCCGATATCGTCGTTGCTGGTGGCACTGAATCCACCGTCTCTCCGTTAGGCATTGGCGGCTTTGCGGCCATGCGTGCGCTTTCAACGCGCAATGATGACCCGCAGACGGCCTCTCGCCCCTGGGACAAAGACCGTGACGGTTTTGTGCTCGGCGAAGGCGCTGGTGTCATGGTGCTGGAAGAGTACGAACACGCCAAGGCGCGCGGTGCCAAGATTTACGCTGAAGTCGGTGGCTTTGGCATGAGCGCTGACGCAGGGCACATGACCGCTCCCAATATGGATGGTCCTCGCAGAGCCATGATCAGTGCGATGCGCAATGCGGGTGTCAACGCTGATCAGATTGATTACCTCAATGCCCACGGCACTTCAACGCCCCTGGGCGATTTGAACGAAACCAACGCCATCAAGGCTGCGCTGGGCGATCACGCCAAACGTACGGTGGTGAGTTCGACCAAGTCGATGACCGGTCACTTGCTCGGCGGGGCCGGCGGCATCGAAAGCGTCTTCACGGTGCTGGCTTTGCATCACCAGAAGGCACCTCCAACGATCAACCTCTTCAACCAGGATCCAGAGTGCGATCTGGACTACTGCGCCAACACGGCGCGTGATATGAAGATTGATGTGGCCCTCAAAAACAATTTTGGTTTTGGTGGCACCAATGGCTCTTTGGTATTCAAGCGGATCTGAACGAGCTAGCGCGGCGTTTACATTGCCGTACTGGCTTTGTTAGATTGCTAGTCTTTACGGGCTTCGGTGTGCGCAGGGTAATGCTTGATGACAAAGTGGTCAGCATTCCCGGTGCTCCCCAGCAAGTTCCAAGTCACATAGTGCCCCCGATAGCAGCCTTGATCGCTGAATTTTCTCGGTGCAGGTTAGCTTTGGCTTCCCAAATCCTGCAGCTCTATCCTTTCTGTCGATGACAGGCTTCGTCAGATATACCGCTCCTGCGGTGCGCTATCCATTCGCGCGCAGCGTGGTACTTGCCATCTTGGTTTTGCTGATATCGGCTGCTTCTGGTGCTGGTGTGTTTGCCTTTGCGGTAGCGCAGGGAAGGGCTGGCGCAGGGCTCCAATGGACTGGCGTGTTGGCACTCGCTGCCTGGGTGATAGCTTCTCTCTGTGCACTGCGGTACTGGTGGTGTGCCCCTTCGGGTGAGTTGGTGTGGGATGGTCAGGGTTGGGCAATTCATTTTGTCGCCGACGAAGAACCTCTTGCTTTGAGGGGCGCGCCTCAGGTCTTGGTGGATATGCAAGCTTGGCTCTGGGTCATGGCGGTGCATGGCGACTTGCGCCGCTCTTGGATCTGGCTTGAGCGTTCTCGTCAAACCGAGCGCTGGGGTGATTTACGGCGTGCGGTATATTCGCCCGCCATGCAGGCAGCCGCCCCGGCTTCCCTATTCCATCCGGCCCAAGGCCGGGAGCCCTGAGGCGTGATTCCTGAGTGTCCATGACTGCAACCCCGCCTTCTTCCTCTACTGACAGCGATCTCCAACTGGTGGAGCGCACAGTTGCAGGCGATCAGCGAGCATATGAGCTGTTGGTCATCAAATACCAACGGCGCATTGAGCGCCTGATCGGACGGATGGTGCGTGATGTTGACCTGGTGCAGGACATTGCCCAGGAAACCTTCATTCGCGCCTATCGCGCCCTTCACCAGTTTCGGGGTGATGCCCAGTTCTACACCTGGCTTTATCGGATCGCTGTCAACACGGCCAAAAAGGCGTTGATGGACATGAAGCGCAATCCGGTCGTTTCTGAGAACGCTCTGCGCGGTGGTGACGAAGAAGATGAAACTTCCCGTGTGGATCATGAACTAACCACACAAGAGACCCCGGAAACCGTTTTGGCGGCCCAGGAGATTGCCCATGTGGTGAACGCCGCCATGGAAGCTCTGCCTGAGGATTTGCGACAGGCGGTCACCCTTCGTGAAATCGAAGGTCTCAGTTACGAAGAAATCGCCAGTGCCATGAATTGCCCTATCGGAACCGTACGATCCCGCATCTTTCGGGCGCGAGAGGCAATCTCGGCGAAGGTACGCCCCTTGCTGGAGAATCAATCTGGCAAGCGGTGGTAGTGCTCGTGAGTGAGCAGGCCCTAGAACGTATTTTGTGTGGTTGCTGGTTGTTTGACAGGTGAAATCATGGACAGAGATTTGACGCAGGATGAACAGTTGTCGGCGCTGATGGACGGAGAGCTTGACGATGCTTCGTTGGCGGAGGCGCTGTCTTTCGCTGCAGACAAAGGGCAAGCTACTTGGGAGCTTTACCATTTGGTTGGTGATGTGTTGCGCTCGCCTGAACTGGCTGCCCACGCCACCAGCCCGTTGCTCGGCCGTCTGCGTGAGCAAATAGCGCAAGAACCCCGGTTCCCGGTGCAAAAACCTGAAGAAGCAGTGGTTGTAACGCACAGCGCTGTCGTCAACACGGAGCGTCCTGCTGCCAATTCCTCCGTATTTCGTTGGAAGATGGTCGCCGGTTTCGCGTCATTGGCTGCCGTGGCAGCCATTGGCTGGAATTCTCTCAGCGCTCTGCAAGGGCAGGGCAAGCAGCTTGCAGCGGCCCCGGTACCGCAACCGACGGAGGTGTTGGCTGTGTCCGAGGGCGCAGGTCAGCCTGTGATGTTGCGTGATCCCCGTCTGGATGAGTTGCTGCAGGCTCATAAGCAGTTCGGCAGCACCTCCGCTTTGCAGATGCCTGCTGGCTTCCTGCGCAATGCCACCTTTGAAGAGCCTTCCCGATAAGTTGCTCATGGTATTCGGCCAGCAAAAACGTTTGGTCGCAGACCGCCCATCGGCCAGTTTTTTACTCACCTTAGCCTCTCGCATGCGAGGCTTGGTGCTGGTAGCGGGTGTGGTCATCGGAGCGCATGCCCACGCATCCAGTGAGGGAGCATCTGCCCCTGCGCAGCCCAACCGCGATGTGTCTCAATGGGTCGAGCACATGCGAGGGGCGGTGTGTCAAAGCCCTTACTCCGGGACGTTCGTGGTGATGTCTGCCTCAGGGGCCATGTCCAGTTCGCGCATCACCCAGGCTTGCGATGGCGGTGTGCAAATTGAGAAGGTAGAGAGCCTGACGGGCGCCCCGCGAACGGTGTACCGGCGCAACGGCGAGATGAGAACCTTTTTCGGCTCCACCCGCACTGTGCGTACCGACCGTGCAGATACCCTGGCGGTCTTTCCACAGCCTTCCGTAGTGCCTGGGGCTCAGCTATCGCAGTATTACTCTGCCAAGCGGCTCGGCTCAGAGCGGGTTGCGGGCCGGATGGCTGATGTACTCTGGTTCAAACCGCAGGATGACTTGCGCCTGGGCTATCGCATCTGGTCTGATCAAGCCACGGGCTTGGTGATGAAGCTGCAAACTCTGGCGGTTGATGGCCGAGTGGTGGAGCAGGCGGCATTTTCTGAGATAGATTGGAATGCACCAGTGCGGGCTGAGGATCTTTCTCGCTCCATGGATGCGATCGCCGGCTTCCAAGTAGTTACCGTCAATGTGCGAAAAACCTCTGCACAGTCTGAGGGATGGGGGCTGCGCCAGCCGGTCGAAGGATTTGTGCCTGTGCAATGTTATCGCCGCACTTTGGCGACTCAGGCCGATACGCGAAGTGTTTTGCAGTGCTCGTACTCTGATGGGCTGGCTTCCGTTTCGCTGTTTCTGGAGCCACTCGATGCGGTTCGGCATGCCGACCTGCAATCGCAGGAAGTGAGCATGGGGGCGACCCAGTTGCTTGGCCGCAAAGTGGGTGAAGATGCCTGGCTCACCGTGGTCGGCGAAGTGCCCCGTAAAACGCTGTACAGGTTCTCTCAGGCTTGGGTAAGGTTGCGCTGACGAGCGGGGCGGCGGCTGTTCCATACAGGTGCTCACTTTTTTGAGCGAGATGGTGGTGAGTCAAACGTCGCCGCCAGCTGGGTTAACGCGAAAACTTGCGTACATCAAGGGAACCAATCGCTGCCCATGCCTTTCACAGCATCATTCGTATAACGCCCTGTCACCTTTTTTTGAAAGGCCAATGATGTCCGTTTTGAATTGGAAATTGCTCCGTTCTGTCGCTCTGGCGGGAGTGTTCACCAGCATTGCGGGATGGACCGCTGTCTCTCCCTCGGTGGCCCTGGCGCAAACTGCGGTGGTTCGAAATCTGCCCGACTTCACCGATTTGGTGGAGCAGGTCGGCCCTTCGGTGGTCAATATTCGTACCACTGAGAAGTCACTGGGCCGCGCAGGTGGCGCAGCCATGGACGAAGAGATGGCTGACTTCTTTCGTCGCTTTGGTGTTCCCATCCCGAACATGCCTCGTCAGCAGCGGCCTCAGCAACAGCCAGAAGATCAGCCCCGAGGGGTGGGATCCGGGTTCATTCTTACACCCGATGGTTTGGTGATGACCAATGCGCACGTGGTGGAAGGCGCTGATGAGGTGATCGTCACCCTGACCGACAAGCGTGAGTTCAAGGCCAAGATTGTGGGCTCCGATAAGCGAACCGATGTGGCGCTGGTGAAAATCGACGCTACGGGTTTGCCGGCAGTCAAAGTGGGTGATGTCAGCCGCCTCAAGGCAGGTGAGTGGGTGATGGCGATTGGCTCGCCCTTCGGTCTGGAGAACACCGTCACTGCAGGGATTGTCAGTGCCAAACAGCGTGATACGGGGGACTACCTTCCGTTCATCCAGACTGATGTGGCAATCAACCCTGGAAACTCAGGGGGGCCACTGATCAACATGCGTGGCGAGGTGGTCGGGATCAATAGCCAGATCTATTCCCGCTCGGGTGGGTTCATGGGAATTTCATTCGCCATTCCGATGGACGAAGCCATGCGTGTGAGCGAGCAGTTGAGGACTGCCGGGCGCGTGACACGTGGTCGGATCGGTGTGCAGATCGGCCCGGTGACCAAGGATGTGGCGGAGTCCTTGGGGTTGGGCAAAGCCCAGGGCGCGCTCGTCACTGGGGTGGAGTCTGGCTCGCCCGCTGAAAAGGCAGGGGTGGAGGCCGGTGACATCATCACCAAGTTTGAAGGCAAGCCCATCGAAAAGGTGGCTGATTTGCCTCGGTTGGTAGGGAATGCCAAGCCTGGCAGCAAGAGCAGCTTGACGGTGTTCCGTCGTGGTCAAAGTAAGGATCTGGCTGTCACCATCGCCGAGATTGAGCCTGACAAGGTCGCGACGAAAACGGCTGACAAAGAAGAGCGCGCCAAGTCATCCAATGCGGGGCAACATGTGGGCTTGGCGGTGAGGGATCTGACCGATGCGCAAAAGCGTGAGCTCAAGCTCAAGGGGGGCGTGGTGGTCACGGCTGCGTCGGAAGGTGCTGCGCGCGCGGGTTTGCGCGAGGGAGACATCATTCTGGCTTTGGCGAACTCTGAAGTGCTGAGCGTCAAAGACTTTGAAGCGGTGTTGGGCAAGGTGGATAAAAGCAAAACCCTGAGCGTGCTGTTCCGCCGGGGGGAATGGGCCCAGTACGCCTTGATCCGTCCTGTTCGCTGAAGCTGGGATATCCAAGTCACTGCAGGGTCGCGGAGCCTTGTGGTGACTTGAAAGTTAGTGTGTGCACACCTGTAATTTATGCATCGGCCGATTTCGATAGAATACAGACCGACCACCGGCTACTGCAATCATCGAGTTGGGTAGCCGGTTTTGTGCGCAGCAGCTCCAAGTTCCACCACATCTTGTCCACTCAGGCAGTGTTGCTCTGTGAATAAGTTGTGCATAAGCGATCTGTTGCACTGCGGCAACGACCCCAGAGTGCATTGGTGCGGAGTCTGTAGCGAAGGCTTTTTGCCTACAATGCAGGTCCAGCCATCGCAGTTGCCAATGATTGTTGGTTCAGGGCGCGTCGCCATTCGACGCGCCCTTTTTTCTTGTGCGGGCCGTTCTCCTTCAATTAATTGACGCTTTTCGTTGATGAATCACATCAGAAATTTCTCCATCATTGCGCACATCGACCACGGTAAGTCGACACTGGCAGACCGACTCATCCAGCGTTGTGGTGGCCTTGCTGACCGGGATATGGAAGCCCAGGTGCTTGACTCGATGGACATCGAGAAAGAGCGGGGCATCACCATCAAGGCACAAACAGCGGCGCTGCAATACAAGGCCAAGGATGGTCAGGTCTACAACCTCAACCTCATCGACACGCCCGGGCATGTGGACTTCTCGTATGAAGTGAGTCGCTCGTTGTCTGCTTGCGAAGGTGCATTGCTGGTGGTGGATGCATCCCAGGGTGTGGAAGCCCAGACGGTGGCCAACTGCTACACCGCGCTGGACTTGGGCGTCGAGGTTTTGCCTGTGCTCAACAAGATGGATCTGCCCAATGCCGATCCCGATAACGCCAAAGCAGAGATCGAGGATGTGATCGGCATTGATGCCGCTGATGCCATTCCTTGCTCTGCCAAAACCGGCATGGGCATTGATGACATCCTGGAGCTGATCGTGGCCAAGGTGCCGGCACCCAAGGGCAATCCCGATGCGCCGCTGCGAGCGATGATCATTGACAGCTGGTTCGACACCTACGTGGGTGTGGTGATGCTGGTGCGTGTCGTGGATGGGCGCCTGGCCAAGGGCGAGCGTTTCAAGATGATGGCGACCAATGCCACTTACAACGCCGATAACCTGGGCGTCTTTACACCTGCCAACCTGCCGCGCGAATCGTTGGAGGCGGGCGAGGTGGGTTACATCATTGCAGGCATCAAGGAGTTGCAGGCTGCCAAGGTGGGCGACACCATCACCCTGGAAAAGAAGCTGCCCAACAATCTCGGCCCTGCCAGTGAGCCGTTGCCTGGTTTCAAGGAAATACAACCCCAGGTGTTTGCAGGTCTGTACCCCACAGAGGCTAATCAGTACGACTCGTTGCGTGATGCACTGGAAAAACTCAAGCTCAATGATGCAGCGCTGCATTACGAGCCGGAGGTGTCGCAAGCGCTGGGCTTTGGCTTCCGCTGCGGCTTCCTGGGTCTGCTGCACATGGAGATCGTGCAGGAGCGTCTGGAGCGCGAGTTTGACCAGGACCTGATCACCACCGCGCCGAGTGTGGTGTACGAAGTGGTCAAGGGCGATGGCGAAGTCATCATGGTGGAGAACCCCTCCAAGATGCCCGATCAGGGCAAGATGCAGGAGATTCGCGAGCCCATCGTCACCGTGCACCTGTACATGCCCCAGGACTATGTGGGCCCGGTGATGACACTGGCCAACCAGAAGCGGGGCGTGCAGATCAATATGGCCTACCACGGTCGCCAGGTGATGCTCACTTACGAGTTGCCCCTGGGCGAAATCGTTCTCGACTTCTTTGACAAGCTCAAATCTGTATCGCGTGGCTATGCCTCCATGGACTATGAGTTCAAGGAATACCGCGCCTCGGACGTGGTGAAGGTGGACATCCTGCTCAACGGCGAAAAGGTGGACGCGCTTTCCATCATCGTTCACCGCACCCAGGCTGCCTACCGCGGGCGTGCCGTGGCGGCGAAGATGCGCGAGATCATCTCTCGCCAGATGTTCGACGTGGCGATTCAGGCTGCGATTGGCGCCAACATCATTGCGCGTGAGACCATCAAGGCGCTGCGCAAAAACGTGCTCGCCAAGTGCTACGGCGGTGACATCACCCGCAAACGCAAGCTGCTCGAAAAGCAGAAGGCCGGCAAGAAGCGGATGAAGCAGATTGGCTCGGTGGAAGTGCCGCAAGAAGCGTTTCTTGCGATTTTGCAGGTGGAAGATTGATGCAGTTCATGCAAGTGATCACGTCGTTGCTGCTGGCGGCGTTTGCCGGGTACATCGGTGCCTGGTACTTTGGTGCTCTGGAGGGCAATTTCGCACTCCTGCTGTTCCTTGCCACCGTGGTGACGGGGGTTTATTGGCTGGGTGAGCGTTTTTACTTCCTGCCGCAGCGGCGCAAAGCTGCCCAGGCACTGGAAGACGCTGCTGTCGAGCGGCGTGCTGAGCTGGATCGCATGGGCATCCAAAAAGTGGATGTGGATGCCCAGGAAGCCAAAAGCCGCATCCTCATGCAGCCTTGGTGGCTGGATTGGACGGCGGGCCTCTTTCCCGTGATCGCGGCTGTGTTCGTGCTGCGCTCATTCCTCTTTGAACCCTTCAAGATTCCTTCGGGCTCGATGGTCCCGACGCTGCGGGTCGGTGACTTGATCCTGGTGAACAAGTTCACCTACGGGGTGCGCCTGCCCGTCATCCACACCAAAATCATCGAAGGCAACAAGCCTGCGCGCGGGGATGTGTTGGTGTTTCGCTACCCACCACAGCCGAGCCTGGACTACATCAAGCGGGTGGTGGGTGTGCCGGGGGATGAAGTGGCGTACCTGAACAAGCGCCTCATCATCAATGGCAAGCCGGTGCCAATCTCTGCGCAGCCCGACTTTCTGGAACAAGAAAGTATGCGGTACTTCAAGCAATTTGAAGAAACCCTGGGTGAGCATTCCCACCGGCTGCTGAACAACGCTGACGCCCCCGCATTTGTCCAGGGCGTGACCAATTTTCCCTACCGGGAAAACTGTCGCTACAGTGTCGAAGGGGTCGTTTGCAAAGTGCCCGAAGGCCACTATTTCATGATGGGCGACAACCGGGACAATTCCCTCGATTCTCGTTACTGGGGCTTTGTGCCCGAAGGGAATATCGTGGGCAAGGCTTTCTTTGTCTGGATGAACTTTGGCGATTTCAAACGCATTGGGCCATTCAACTGAATGGCCAGTAGCAATCTATAAAACAGGAGGGTGCGAACCATGAAGTTGCAACGCACAACATTTCGCTCGCGGCAGCGTGGCCTGTCGTTTATCAGCTTGATTTTTGTTGGTTTTCTGGCGGTGGCTACCTTTGCCATTGGCGGGCAATCGATTCCGATCTTTCTGGAATACCAGGCCATTCGCAAGGCGGCGCTGAAGGCTTCCAAAGAGGGCTCTACCGTGGGTGAAATTCAAGCGGCTTTTGATCGCGCAGGTGCTATCGACAACATCAGTTCCATTTCTGGCAAGGACCTGGAGATCACCAAACGCGGAGACAAAACCATCGTGAGTCTGAAATACTCTCGCGAGATTGAATTGGCAGGGCCCGCCTTCCTTGTTTACCGTTTCCAATACCAGACCAATTAATTAGTGCATCCCAGTCTCTCTTCGCTGCAAACCCGTCTGCAGCATGTCTTTTCGAATCCCGCTCTCTTGCAGCGGGCTGTGACCCACCGCAGTTTTTCAGCCGACCACAACGAGCGGCTGGAATTCCTGGGGGATTCTGTGTTGAACCTGGCGGTGGCCAGTCTGCTGTACGAGCGGCTGGCGCAGTTGCCAGAGGGTGATTTGTCACGCGTGCGGGCCAATCTGGTCAAGCAAGACACCTTGCACCAACTGGCGCTGCGTTTGAAGGTGTCGGAAGTTTTGCGCTTGGGCGAGGGTGAGTCCAAGTCCGGGGGGCAGCAGCGTCCGTCCATCCTGGCCGATGCCCTGGAAGCCTTGATCGGCGCTGTGTACCTCGATGCCGGTTACGAACAGGCCGAGGCACTGGTGCACCGGCTGTTCCAGGAAGTGGAGATCAACCCCCACATGCAGGCTGTGGCCAAGGATCCCAAGACGGCTTTGCAGGAATGGTTGCAGGGCCGCAAAATGAAGCTGCCGCAGTACCGCGTGGTGGGCACCGTGGGCGAAGCCCATCGCCAGACCTTTGACGTGGAATGCGATATTGCAGAGTTGGGGCTGACCGAGCGTGGCATCGGTGGCTCCCGCAGGGCGGGTGAACAGGCCGCTGCTGCTGCCATGCTGGCCACACTGAAAGCGAAAAAACTATGAATGATGCTACCAAAAATGTAGCTGGTAGCGCTGATTCAGCAAGCGCTCAAGGCCAAAATGATCTGGATGCGATGCTTGCGGCAGCGCGCACGGCAGGCGCTGTCAAGGCGGCGGGGGCTAACCCTTCTGTGCCGGTAGAAGGCCAGCGCTGCGGCGTGATCGCCATCGTGGGCAAGCCCAATGTGGGCAAGTCCACGCTGATGAATGCACTGGTGGGGCAGAAGATCAGCATCACCTCGCGCAAGGCGCAGACCACGCGCCACCGCATCACCGGCATCCGCACGCTGGGAGCCACGCAGTTTGTGTTTGTGGATACGCCTGGTTTCCAGACCAAGCACAGCACCGCATTGAACAAGTCGCTCAACAAGACCGTGATGGGCGCGATTGGTGATGTGGACCTGATCCTGTTTGTGGTGGAAGCAGGCAGCTTCACCCTGGCCGATGCCAAGGTGCTGTCGCTGTTTAAATCCGGCATTCCCACGCTGCTGGTGGCCAACAAGCTGGACATGGTCAACCGCCGCGCTGAGCTGGCCCCCTGGCTCAAGAGCATGCAGGAGCGCCACCCGTTTGCCGAATTCGTACCCATGTCGGCCAAGAACAAGGGCGATATTGAGCGCCTGTTCGGCATCTGCGAAAAATACCTGCCCGAGCAGCCCTGGTGGTACTCGGAGGACGAGCTGACCGACCGCAGCGAGAAATTCCTGGCTGGTGAGACCGTGCGTGAAAAGCTGTTCCGCTTCACTGGCGACGAGTTGCCCTACACCTCCACCGTCGTCATCGACAAGTTCGACGAAGAGCCCAGCAAGACCCACAAGCGCTTTGTGCGCGTGGCTGCCACCATCGTGGTGGAGCGCGACGGGCACAAGGCCATGGTGATTGGCGAGAAGGGCGAGCGCCTCAAGCGCATCAGCACCGATGCGCGGCAGGAGCTGGAAAAGCTGCTGGATGCCAAGGTCTTCCTCGAAGTGTGGGTGAAGGTGCGTTCCGGCTGGGCCGACGACGAAGCCCGCGTGCGTTCTTTCGGCTACGAGTAAACGGCGGCAGGGCTGTTGCGCGCTGCACCAGCCCGTTCATCGCCGGGCCCCCACAGGGCTTGGCTTGCGCGCTCAAAGTCACATACCCCGCTCAACCCCTCACCGCTTTCCTGCCGTGGCCGCCGCCAAGCGCATCTCTGACGAACCCGCCTACGTGCTGCACAGCTACGACTGGAGCGAGTCCAGTCTGATCCTGGAGGTGTTCTGCCGCCGCCAGGGCCGCGTGGCGCTGGTGGCCAAGGGGGCCAAAAAGCCCAGTTCCAACTTCAGGCCCGTGCTGCTGCCCCTGCAGCCGCTGCTACTCACCTACACCCTGGCGGGCGATGGGGCGGGCGATATCCACACCCTCAAAGGCGCCGAGTGGGTGGGCGGGCATGTGATGCCCACGGGCGACGCGCTGCTGTCGGGTCTGTACCTCAACGAACTGCTGCTGCGCCTGCTGGCGCGGGCCGATGCCCATGCGGGGCTGTTTGACGTGTACGCCGGTGTGGTACGTGTGCTGGCCAGCGAGCATGGCGACGCCCTGGAGCCGGTTTTGCGCAGCTTTGAACTGCTGTTGCTGCGCGACCTGGGCCTGCTGCCTACGCTGGGTGCCGAAACCGCCACGCTGGCCAATCTGCGCCCCGAGGGCCGCTACACGCTGGTGGCCGAAGGCGGTTTGCGCACCGCCTCGCAGGCCGACCGTGCCAGCCTGTCGGGCAGCCAATGGCGTGCGCTGCAAAAGGCGCTGGACGAAGCCGCCAGCTACACCGCCACGCTGCGTGCCTGCGCCCCCGTGGCGGCCGAACTCAAACCCCAGCTGCGGGCGGTGCTGCAATACCATTGCGGCAGCCCGGTGCTGCGCACCCGCCAGCTCATGATGGACTTGCAAAGCCTATGACCACCCGACTCCATTCCCGTACCGCCCTGTCCGTCAACGTCAACAAGGTCGCCCTGGTGCGCAACACGCGCCACCTGGGCATCCCCAGCGTGACCCGCGCCGCCACCCTGTGCCTGCAGGCTGGGGCGCAGGGCATTACCGTGCATCCCCGGCCTGATGAGCGCCACATCCGCGCGCACGATGTGTACGAACTGGCCGAGCTGATGAAGGCCTGGCCGGACCGCGAATTCAACATCGAGGGCAACCCCTCGCAGAACCTGATGGAGTTCATTCGCGAGCTTGCGGGCCAGGGCATGCGCCCTCACCAAGCCACCTTTGTGCCCGACAGCGAAGACCAGTTCACCAGCGACCACGGCTGGAGCTTTCCGCAAGACGCGGAGCGCCTGGCCCCGCTGATTGCAGAGTGCAAGGCCCTGGGCGTGCGCGTGAGCCTGTTCATGGACCCGGTGCCCGAGCAAATGGCCGCCGCCAAGGCTGTGGGCGCAGACCGCGTGGAGCTGTACACCGAACCCTACGCCGCTGCCTGGGGCACCGCGCAGCAGGCCGAGCAACTGGCCCGCTATGCCGAAGCAGCCCAGGCTGCGCTGGATGCCGGCCTGGGCGTGAATGCCGGGCACGACCTGAACCGCGACAACCTCGCCGCTTTTGTGCGCGAGGTGCCCGGTGTGCTCGAAGTCTCCATCGGCCACGCGCTGATTGCCGACGCGCTGGAACTGGGCTATGCCGCCACGGTGCAGGCCTACCAGGCATGCATCGATGCAGGCTTTGCAGGCAATCGGTAACTCCTGATTTGATAGCTGCTTGCGCTGATCCATCAAGCGCTAGAGGCCTATTTCACTCAAAACCATGATCTACGGCATTGGCACCGACATCTGCGATGTGCGCCGCATCCGCGAAAGCCTGGAGCGACACGGCGACCGCTTTGCCGAAAAGGTGCTGGCGGCGGGCGAGCTGGCTGTGTGGCGCGAGCGCACCGAGCGCTGGCCCGACCGCGGCCTGCGCTACCTGGCCACTCGCTTCTCTGCCAAAGAGGCCTTCAGCAAGGCCGTAGGGCTGGGCATGCGCATGCCCATGACCTGGCGGCACTGTGAGGTAGCCAAGCTGCCCAGTGGCCAGCCCGTCATCGTGCTGCACGGGGCCCTGAAAGCCTGGTTTGAAGAACGCAGCCTGCGCGCCCACCTGAGCGTGACCGACGAGACCGACTACGCCGCCAGCTTCTGCGTGGTGGAGCGTTTGGAGGCAAATCAGCCTCCAGCGCTTACCCCATAAGCGCAAGCAGCTCTTGATTTGATAGCAATTTATCCCCTCCGATCTTCCATGACCGAACACGCCCCCCTCATCATCGACATCGCTGGCACCGAACTCACCGCCACCGACCGCCGCCGCCTGGTCCACCCACTGGTGGGCGGCATCATCCTGTTTGCCCGCAACTGGGTGGACCGCGCCCAGTTGCTGCAGCTCACCAGCAGCATCAAGGCGGTGCGTGACGACCTGCTGATCTGCGTGGACCACGAAGGCGGCCGCGTGCAGCGTTTTCGCACCGATGGCTTCACCCACCTGCCGCCCATGCGCGCGCTGGGCGAGATGTGGATGGATGACGGCAAGGGGGCTAAAGCCGTGCCCGGCAGCGGTGCACTGCGGGCCACCAATGCGGCCACCGCAGCGGGCTATGTGCTGGGCACCGAGTTGCGTGCGTGTGGGGTGGATTTCAGCTTCACGCCGGTGCTTGATTTGGATTGGGGCGAAAGCGGCGTGATTGGCGACCGTGCCTTCCACCGTGACCCGCGCGTGGTGGCCCTGCTGGCCAAGAGCCTGATGCACGGCCTGCTGCAGGCGGGCATGGCCAACTGCGGCAAACACTTTCCGGGCCACGGTTTCGTCAAGGCCGATTCGCACACCGAAGTGCCGGTGGACAAGCGCAGCCTCAAAGCCATCCTGGCCGACGACGCGGCGCCGTACCCCTGGCTCAGCACCACGCTCACCAGCGTGATGCCCGCCCACGTCATCTACCCCAAGGTAGACAGCCGCCCAGCAGGCTTTTCGCAGCGCTGGCTGCAAGACATCCTGCGCTGCCAGATGCGCTTTGATGGCGCGATCTTCAGCGACGACCTGAGCATGGAAGGCGCGCGGCGCATTGACGGCCAGGTGGTGAGCTACACCGACGCGGCGTTGGCCGCGCTGGAGGCAGGTTGCGATCTGGTGCTGCTGTGCAACCAGAGCCTGGGCGAAGGCAAAGCGGTGGACGAGCTGATCGATGGGCTGGCCGCCGCGCTGGCAAAAGGCCGTTGGCAGCCGAACGTGGACAGCGAGTCGCGCCGCCTAGCCCTGCTGCCCGAAACAATGCCCCAGCCCTGGGATGAATTGATGCTGCAGCCTGCCTACATGCAGGCGCTCGATCTTTTGCCCTGATGGGGGAGTCTCGCGCCGTGTAGACCCGAGAGGGTCAAGGCACGGGCGAGACCGTGGCTTCGGGAGCTGCTGACTGGGCTTCTGGCTCGGCGGTGGTGACTGCCGTTGGGGCAGGGGGCTCCCCGCTCCAGCGCCGCACCACGCGCTGGAAAATCAGCGCGTTCGGGATCTGTATCCACGCACTGCCGGGCGGGGTGTTGAACTCTTCCAGTGTGGTGTAGAGCAGGTTCACGTCCACCACGCGGCCTTTGGCGCCCGGCTTTTCGGCTGTGTCCAGAATCTCCACATGATCCCCAATGCGGAATGGTCGCGCGGTGAGGATGAGCAGAGCGCAGAACAGGTTGGACAGCACGCTCCAGGCCGCGAAAAACGCCACGGCACCCACGGTGGCGAACCCGGTGAACGCCGTCCACAACACGGTGGCAGAGACGCCCAGCCGTTCCAGTGACAACAGCAGTGCGCTTGCCATGATGGTCCAGCGGATAAGCCCGTTGATGGGCACCACCAGTTGCCCTGGCAACTGGTAGCGCACGGCCGCCTTGCGCACCAGGCGCCGCAGCAGGCGCTGCAG
The DNA here is from genome assembly GCF_006716905.1 of Acidovorax temperans. Classification (GTDB taxonomy): domain Bacteria; phylum Pseudomonadota; class Gammaproteobacteria; order Burkholderiales; family Burkholderiaceae_C; genus Acidovorax; species Acidovorax temperans. The sequence continues at coordinate 1,015,214 of NZ_VFPV01000002.1, forward strand.
CAGGTACGCGACCAGCAAGATGCCCAGAATCTGGCTGCCGGGCACGATCACGTCCAGCCAGTCCTGCACCCACTCCGGCAGGCGGTGTTTGGGAATCGCCATGGATTGCGTGGGCAGCGGATCAGCCTTCGCGGCGCAGCGCCGGGAACAGGATCACGTCGCGGATGCTGGGGCTGTCGGTCAGCAGCATCATGAAGCGGTCGATACCGATACCGCAGCCGCCGGCGGGGGGCATGCCGTACTCCAGAGCGCGCACGAAGTCGTGGTCGTAGTACATGGCTTCGTCGTCGCCACCGTCCTTGGCGGCCACCTGGGCGTGGAAGCGTGCGGCCTGGTCTTCGGCGTCGTTCAGTTCGCTGAAGCCGTTGCCGAATTCGCGGCCGGTGATGTAGAGCTCAAAGCGCTCGGTCACTTCGGGGCGGGCGTCGTTGGCGCGCGCCAGCGGGCTGATTTCTGTGGGGTGCTCCATGATGAAGGTGGGCTGCCACAGCTTGTCTTCCACCGTCTCTTCAAAGTACAGCACCTGCAGGCCAGCGAGGCTGCGGGTAGAGAGCTTGTTCTTGGCTTCCGACATGCCCAGCTTCTTGAGGGCGCTGATCAGCCACTCGGCATCGTCCACATGGGCACCGGCTTCGGTGTACTGGAAGATGGCTTCGCGAATGGTCAGGCGGGCAAAGGGCTGGCTCAGGTCCACCTCGCGGCCCTGGTAGGTCAGCTGCAGGGTGCCCACGGCCTTCATCGCGGCGTCGCGGACGAGGGCTTCGGTGAAGGTCATCAGGTCCTGGTAGTTCCAGTACGCTGCATAGAACTCCATCATCGTGAACTCGGGGTTGTGGCGCACCGAGATGCCTTCGTTGCGGAAGTTGCGGTTGATCTCAAACACCCGCTCGAAACCGCCCACCAGCAGGCGCTTGAGGTACAGCTCGGGCGCGATGCGCAAGAACATTTCCTGCTCCAGCGCGTTGTGGTGGGTGATGAAAGGCCGTGCGTTGGCACCGCCGGGAATGGGGTGCAGCATGGGCGTTTCCACTTCCAGGAAGCCGTGGTGCACCATGAATTCGCGAATGCCGCTCACGGCCTTGCTGCGTGCGGCGAAGCGCTTGCGGGCGGCTTCGTCGGTCATCAGGTCCACATAGCGCTGGCGGTACTTCACTTCCTGGTCGTGAATGCCGTGGAACTTGTCTGGCATGGGGCGCAGGCTCTTGGTGAGCAGGCGCAGCCCAGTGACCTTGATCGACAGCTCGCCGGTCTTGGTTTTCATGAGCGTGCCTTCAGCGCCCACGATGTCGCCCAGATCCCAGTGCTTGAAGGCAGCGTACAACTCTTCGCCCACCGCGTCGCGCGTGATGTAGAGCTGGATGCGGCCACCCGTTTCACCCAGCGAGCCGTCTTGCACAGTCGCAAAGCTGGCCTTGCCCATCACGCGCTTGAGCATCATGCGCCCTGCCACACTCACGCTGACGTGGTGGGTTTCCAGCACGCTGGCTTCCACATGGCCGTGGGCGGTGTGCAGGTCGGCGGCCTTGTGGGCTGGCTTGAAGTTGTTGGGAAACGCCACGCCTCCACCCTGGGCCTGGGCTTCACGCAGAGCGCGGAGTTTTTCCCGGCGTTCGGCGATGAGTTGGTTGTCGTCCTGGGGGGACAAGGGAGCTGCGGCGGCGTTGACTGCGTCAGACATAGAGCGGGACCAGGGTTGGTGGGGGAAACCTTCTATTTTAGGTTTAACGCAGCCCGGCGCCGGTTTCATGGCCCTTTGAGCGGCAGAAAAGGTGCGTACCAAGCGCTTTCAGACCCAAAATGAGCAGGTTGAGCCCACGAAAAGCGGCTTAGCGCCGTGGCAGCGCCAGCATCCAGGCGGACAGCACCAGCAAGCCGATGGCGGATGTGCCCGCCAGCCACCAAAGGTGGACTTCCGCGCTCCATCCCTGAGGCGCCCACAACGGCGCCATCAACACCCCCAGTTGCAAAGCCTGCAGCGCGATGGCCAGCCACGAGTACTGGCGCTCTTGGGCGTGCTGGAATGGTCGGTGGCTGAGTGCAGCGGAAATACAGGCACTTCCTTGCCATAGCACCAGAGGCAGGAGGTAGGGGCGCATGCCCTGCCACGCGGTGGCAAGCGAAGTGGCGTCCAGCACCAAAAAGCCCACCCATCCTGCCAAAGCTGCGGTAGTGGCGGCGCCCAGGCCCACCGCCAGTGATCGCCACTGAGCGGTTTCCACCCGGGCAAGCAGCACCTGCGCCCAGGCGGTGTGAACGACGGCGGGAATAAACCCCAACAATCGCAGCAGCATGGCCAGATAACTGGCATCGGCCAGCCCGTGCAAGCGTTGCCATACCAAAAGCAATGCCGTACCTGCGATGGCGTCTATCGCGGTGTGGGCCAGGCGCAGGCTGGTGCTGCGGCGATCCGCCTGCGCGGTGGTGGCGGGGGGCTCTGGGGAATACTGCTGTGGGGGTTGCGTAGTGCGGTCCTCAAGGCGTGCTGACCGCAGCCACAAGGCACCCACCGCGTAGCCGCAGGCGGCCGCCAACAAAAGACCGTGCGGGCTTTCTGCTGGCCAAGCCCGTGCCGCGGTCACGGTCAGCACCAGCGCCACCACGGGTGGGCCTGCGCGAACCAGCGCGGCCGATAGGGGCGATGCCGTCCTCAACGTCCAGGGCTGGGCCAGGTACCAGGCAAGTTGCAATAGAGCCAGCAAGGCAGCCCAGCCCATCACAGCGAATGGGGCCGCCATGGCAGACCACCACACGGCCAGCGCCACCAGCGGCGCCAGCCCCAACCAGCGCCAAAGGCTGGAGCGAAGAACCGCCCGCAGCGCCGCGCGGGGCGGATGATGGGCGTCTGCCAGGAACTGCAAAGGCCCTTGCGCGAGCGACAGGGACACCCAGAAAAATGCCACCTGCGCCGTGATGGCGAAACCACCAGCGGCCTGGGGGGTAAAAAAATGCAGCATGGCCACGCCCACCAGGGCCTGGGCTGCCAGCGACACCATGCTGCCCAAAGCCATGATGACCGAGGTGGATGCAAAGCGGTATGGCTGCTTCACGGGGCCAGTCCTGCGGCTTTCCAGATGTTCAGTCGCGCCAGGGTATGGGGCCAGGCCCAGCCTTCCATGTGTGGGGATGGCGCGCTCGCCATGTCTCTCGTTTCACGGAAAAAATCTGCATAGGCGCTAGCGCTGGCCTGGGCTGGCAAATACGCGATAGCTGCCTTGTTTGACGCTGCAAAGTTGCGCACCCAGCGGTAGTTCGTGCTGATCACCGGCAGACCAATGGCGCAGTATTCGAGCAGCTTGGTCGAGGTCTGCTCACTGTAAGGAATCTGGTCGGGCACCAGGTTGAGCGCACAGCGCGCCCGTCGCAATTGGGCGGGAACCTCGTGGTGTGGCACCTTGCCCGTCACGGTGATGTGCTTGAAGGCTTGAAACTGGCGCTGCAATGGGGCGGGAATACTGCCGACCAGCAGGGTGCGCATGCCTGCCTGCTCCAGCCCTTCAAAGACGGGGAGAAAGTGCCGCAGCCGCGCCATGTCGCCCAGGTACACCATGTCAAATTCTGCTGCACCCTGGATGGTGGGCGGTGTCAGAAAAGTGGATGAGACGCCCATCTCTCTGAATTCCCACGGGACATCGTCGGCAAATCCCAGGCGCTGTCGAACCCACTCGTTCTGGAAGAGTCGGTAATCGGGCTTGGGCTGGGTCCAGCGCTTGATCTGGTCCTTGGCCCAGGCGAATGGGGGGACGGAGGCTGAGGCATATTCATGCACCTGAAAGGCCTGGGCAAAGCGCTGGTGGTCCGTTGCGCGCACCCGGCCGCACATCCACCAAACGACACGCGCATCTGCGGGCACCGTGCTGGCATTTTGGTGCGTGCGGGCCTCATGCCCCCACGGCCGCAAGTGGGCGGCGTAGGCCTCCAGCTCCGGAAGGTAGGAGTGACCGGGATGGATGAAATGCACTTGCATCAGGCAGTCACCTGTTCAATGAGGTGAGCCCAGGCGCTGGCAAACCGCTGGGGCGTGTATTGCGCAAGTACCTCAGCCATGTCGCGCTGGAGAAGTTCGGCCGGTGGGGACATCACGCGGAGCACTGCCTGTGCCAGTGCGCTGCCGCTGTGGTCTTCCGCCAAGGCGTAGGGCATGTGGCTGCCCAGCATTTCGCGCAGTGCAGGGATCGGCACACCAACGCAGGGCACACCGGCCGCCAGCGATTCCAGTACGGCCATGGGGCAGCCTTCATACGCAGACGTCAGCAGCGTCACATGGTGGGCTTGGTACAGCGCCGGTGTTGCGGGCTGGAAGCCTTGCCATTGAATCCGTCCGGGGGCTCGAACCGCAGATTCATGTTGCAGAGCCCTTGCTAAGGGGCCCTCCCCAGTGATCTGCAACGCGTAGTGCTGCGGCAACTGGGTCAACGTGTCGATCAGCAGCTCGGGGCGCTTTTCTGGTGACAGGCGACCCACATAGCCACATCGCACCGTGTGCGGCGCAGCCGGTGGGGGCGCGGGGCGCGCTGCGGGCCAGGCAGGGTGCGGGTTGGGAATGACCTGCAGACATTGGTGTGCTGACGCGTCGCAACCCATGAATTGCATGAAGGAATCGCACCCATGGTTTGAAACAAACACCAGCCAAGGCAGCCGCCGATACAGCCAGCGTAACCAGCGGCGTTTGGCGGCGGAAGCATGGGCTCTGTCCAGGACCTCCAGCAGCGGGCCATGAAACCAGGTGATCACCGGTTTTCGGTGCCATTGGCCCAGAAGCCAGGCGACATAGGCTGGCAGGAAGTTGTGCGTGGCAATGATCACATCAGCCTGGCTGGCAGCTTTCCACAGGCGGGCGAGGGGTGTGGCGCGAATCACCTGGTTGTCACAGCGGTGTCCTGCTGCTTCCAGCGCGTGCGCCAGCGCATCGGAAACGGTGTGCACTCCTCCTGTTTCGAGATTTTCCTTCAGCAGCAGAATGCGGCGGTGCGTGTGGGGAGGCAACATCGAAAAGATCACACCATGGGCCACAGGGCGGGATGGAAGGGCGAGTGCGTCACCGTGCACCAAATCCCGTGAACAAGATACGTGCGGTCTTGTAGGCGATCAGCAGATCCAACGCCAGCGAATAGTGGGCCACGTAGTACAGGTCGTAGCTCAGTTTCACTGCAGTCTGCTCCTCACCTTCCGCGTAACCCTGCTGCACCTGTGCCCAACCCGTCAGGCCTGGGCGCACCAGATGACGGTAAGGGTAGGCGGGAATCCGATGGGCGAACACCCGAACAAACTCGGCCTGTTCCGGTCGGGGGCCGATCAGGCTCATGTCGCCCTTGAGCACATTCCAGAGTTGAGGCAGTTCGTCCAGGCGGGTTCTGCGGATGATTTTGCCCACGGAAGTCACCCGGTCATCGTTGGGTTGGGCAAATCGCGCAGTGGTGGCTTCTTCGTGCCGCATGCTGCGCAGTTTCCAGATACGGAACTCGCGGCCGTTGCGACCGATGCGAATTTGGGAAAACAGCATCGGCCCTGGCGTGTTCAGCTTCACGGCCAGGCCAGCTGCCAGACACAGCGGAAGCCACAGGGGCAACGCAGCCAGCGTCAAGCCAATGTCGGTCAGGCGCTTGACGGTGTCGTATGCCGGATTGCCGTCCAGCGCCCATAAGTCCTGGGCTTGCAGGTTGGACAACATTTTTCGGCCGCTGATCAGTTCTGCCACGGCTTCCACGCTGTAGAGCCTCACATGCTGCAGGCGCAAGTCGCTGATCAAGCGTTCGCGAACCGCGTCGGTGGGCGCTTGCGGGTCGATCACCACGCCAGCCAGGGCAGATGTGTCATCCGTGACTTGGGGGGCTGCATCCGATGCGGCTGGAATGGCCAAGGGCCGCAGCTGGATGTCTTGCTGGCTGAATTCCGAGGCATCCCCCAGCAGTTCTTTCAGCCGCATGGGTACAGAGGAATCCAGATAGGCGAGTGACAACGCATAGCGCCCTCGCTCTCGCCAGTGCCCCAAAGTAAACCAGGCGGCAGACAGCAGGTAGACCAGCAGCACAGCGCCGCGCGAATAGGGTTGCTGCAGCAGTGCAAACCCCAGCGGGGCCGCCAGGTACGGTGCCGCCGTGGCCACCAGAAGAAAGCGCCGTTCTTCGAACTGGGGCAGGTACGCTCCGTTGTAGAGCCAGTAGGAGGTGATGGCGTAAGGCACGCTGCACCACAAGACCGTCTGAGGGAACTGGTACGTTGCCCACTGGTATTGCTCCAGCACCCATCCGATGGCGTAGCTCAACAGCAGCACCAAGATGCCTTTCAAGGCCCAGCCCAGCACGGCACCTTGGCGGTGTGCTGTGGAAGAGTCGAGGGGGCTGTGAGAGTGGCTCTTCATGGATGGCTTGGAGAAGGGGAGAGGGCGCTTTGGTAGGTTGCCATCACCTCCATGCCCATGCGTTTTGCGGTGTAGTGCTGCTCATAGCGTTGTCTTGCTGCGCGGCCAAGGCTGGTGCGTAGCGCGGGCGACTCTACCAGTTGTCGCAACGCCAGCGCCAATGCAGTTGCGTCATTGGGAACCAGGCGGGCTTGGGTGGCGTCGGGCAACAACTCGTGCATCCCGGGCAGGTCGCTGGCCACAATCGCCAGCCCGCCGCGCATCGCCTCGATCACGGAAATGGGTAAGCCTTCGTGGTCCGAGGTCAGCACAAAAATGCTGTGCTTCATCAGCTGTGCAGAAATATCGTCCACATCTCCGGCGAACACAACGGATTGCAGTCCCAGCTGCCTGGCCATGGCCTGGTGGCTGGCAAGTTGAGGGCCTCCGCCAAAAAACGTGGCTGGCACCTCACACCCCAAATCATCACGCAAATGTGCGAGTGCTTGCAGTAGCAGGTCTGGGCGCTTTGGTGGGGCCATGCGTGCCACCATGGCGATGCGGGGTGGGGCGGCCGCCAGCTCGGTGGCGAGGTGCGTGGATGCGGGCACCTCTTCAATACCGTTGTGAACGACCACCACCCGCCCGGATGGAAGTGGCAGTGCGCGTGCCAGCCTGCGCTCGTGTTCTGACACACACACCATGCGCCGTGTCAGGGGGGCGAGCAGCCATTCGACGGCAAAAGCGGCCACGCGCCGCTTCCAGGGGTTTCCTGCCTTGAACGCAAATCCGTGCACGGTGTAAATCACCGGCTTGCAGGTTCGCGCTCCCGCCAGTCGTGCCGCCACACCCGCCATCGCGCTGTGGGCGTGCACAAGGTCTGGAGACTGCTCTCGCACGATGTCTTGAAGGCGCCCTACGGCTTGCGCCAAGCCAGCGACGCCTGCAGCGTTGCCCAGTGAAGGAATGGAATGCACCCGAATGCCCGCAGCGTTCAGCGCGCACGCCAGAGGCGACTGCAGGCAGTCACCGCCGATGGCCACCTGCACCTCGATGCCTTGTCGGTCGCGCAATTCGCGGCACAGCGTCAGTACGTGGCTTTGGGCGCCTCCCACCTCTCCTTTGGTGATGACCTGAAGCACTTTCATGGCACCGGGGCTGCGGGCAAGGCCGTTGCCCTGCGGGCGGTCACTGTGCAATTCCCGTGCGCTCCAGTACATCGCCCACCAGCTCCAGCCGTACCAGCGGGTTGTCCAGTTCCATCAGCCGCTGTTTCAACTCCATGGGCACGGGCAGCAGTTCACACCAGCGGTTGGCCACCCAGCCACAGTCGTCCAGTTGTTCCGGCGTGGGCAACTTGGCTGCTGGGTTCAGCGCATCGCGCGCATGCAGGGTGTGCAAGACCTGGGTCAGGGCCGTGGCGGTTTTCTTCAGGTCTTCAGGGATGGGGATGGACAAATCCCTGTCCAGTTGCGACACGCTGGCAATCCACAGGCCATGAACCAGGTGGTTGCGCTGGGTGATCCGAAACCGCTCAGTGCCTTTGCACACCAGGGTGATCAATCCAGGCTGGGGGCTTGCGAGTTGCTCGATGACCGCCAGCGTACCCACGTCGTGAAACTGCTCATCCGGCGCCCCAGCCCGGCGCACTTCGCTGCCCTGTGTCAGCGACACCACGCCGAACGGGGCGCCTGTTTGATGGCATTTGCGCACCATGTCGAGGTAACGCACCTCAAACACGCGCAAGGCCAGCACCCCGTCGGGGAAAAGCACCGACGCCAGGGGAAACAAGGGCAGGGATGAAAGGGTCAGGGTCTGGGTCATGGGCCTGGGTGGAACGCCTGGTCAAGATCTGCCGGGCTTGGCTGGATTGCTGGCCCTGGGCTGCCCAGCGGTCAGAATGGGGTGGGGCCCATGGCCCAATCCCCCAGGCGGTCTGGCGCTGAATCTTGGGCCGCTATCATCCCACGGCGCAGCCGGTTTTCCGCCGGGGCACCCCTTCATTTGTGGATTTCCATGTTGTATCAAATCGCTACTTTGCTGCTCGATGTCATTGGTGGGCTGTTGACCGGTGCTTGCCTGTTGCGCCTGTACATGCAGTGGCAGCGTGTGCCTTTTTCCAACCCGGTGGGGGCTCTGGTGTTTGCGTTGACCGACTGGTTCATCATGCCGCTGCGCCGGCTGATTCCGCCCACAGGCCAGTGGGACATCTCCAGCCTGGTGGGGGGCTTGCTGGTGCAGCAGGTGCAATATGGCCTGCTGTGGCTCATTGCGGGCGGCGCCATCTCGGGCGCAGTGGTGCCGTTGCTGGCAACCTTCGGTCTGGTGCGGGTCGCGATTTCGGGCTTGATTGGCCTGCTGATCGTTCACGCGATCCTGTCCTGGGTGCAGACGCGCTCTCCCATGTCGGATGTGATGGGGCGGCTGTGCGCGCCGCTGCTCAGGCCTGTGCAGCGGGTCGTCCCACTGGTGGGCGGTTTGGACCTGTCACCCCTGGTGTTGCTGGTGCTGCTGCAGATCGCCATGATCGTGCTGGGCCACTTGCAAGCTGCGGTGTTGACGGGGGCTTTGCAGGGCTGAGGCTGGGCAGGGGCCACGCTGCCCTGCTGCTTCAACCCGTGTGTGGCCATCGGTTGCTGGGTCGCAAAGGCGCTTGGTTGACGTTTTGCGACTCATTTTCTTGAATATCAATAAAAATAGCTGCTAGCGCTTACTGGATAAGCGCTAGCAGCTATTGATTTGATAGCGTTTGCGGTAGGGCGATCACTCAAAATCGCCCCGCACCGCAGTAGCGTGGGCTTACACCACCGCGTCGGCTGGCAGGCGCTGCAGCATGGCCAAGCTGCTGGCCACGGTGCTGCGCAGTTCACGGCGGTCACAGATGAAGTCCACAGCACCCTTGGTCTGCAGGAATTCAGCACGCTGGAAGCCCTCGGGCAGTGTCACGCGCACGGTGGATTCGATCACGCGGGGGCCCGCAAAGCCGATGAGGGCTTTGGGCTCGGCAATCACGATGTCGCCCACGAAGGCAAAGCCAGCGCTCACGCCGCCCATGGTCGGGTCGGTCAGCACGCTGATGTAGGGCAGCCCCTTCTTGGCAAGGCGGGTCAGCGCTGCGTTGGTCTTGGCCATCTGCATGAGCGACAGCAGGCCTTCTTGCATACGGGCACCGCCGGTGGCGGTGAAGCAGATGAAGGGCACCTTTTGTTCGATGGCAGTTTCGACGCCGCGCACAAAGCGCTCGCCCACCACAGAGCCCATCGAGCCGCCCATGAAGTCGAACTCAAAGCACGCAGCGACCACATTGATGCTCTTGACCGCACCACCCATGACGATGAGGGCATCGGTTTCGCCCGTGTTCTCCAGGGCTTCTTTCAGGCGCTCGGGGTACTTGCGGCTGTCCTTGAACTTGAGGGCGTCCACCGGCAGCACTTCCTGGCCGATTTCATAGCGGCCTTCAGCGTCCAGAAATGCGTCCAGCCGTGCGCGGGCGCCAATGCGATGGTGGTGGCTGCACTTGGGGCAGACGTTCTGGTTTTGCTCCAGGTCGGCCTTGTAGAGCACGGTTTCGCAGCTCGGGCACTTGATCCACAGCCCTTCTGGCACCTGGCGGCGCTCGGTGGGGTCGGTTTGCTGGATCTTGGAGGGCAGGAGTTTTTCGAGCCAGGACATGGTTTCCTCTGTATGAATGAGCCTGTGGCGGCGCGCCCTTAACGCTAGCGCTGCCCATCAATCAGGGCTCCCGCGCAAGGGCCGCCCCGCCGCGCTGGGAGCGTCCCCCTTCCTGTGCGCAGCACAAGGAGAAGGGGGAAGCGGCAAAGCCGCTCAGGGGGATGCCCTCTATTATGCGTCGAGCGCCTTGCGCACGCCGCGCAGGAAATCCATGGTCATGGGGACGACCTTGGCGTGTTCCTGGTCTTCAATCAGCTGGATGATGCGGCTGCCGATCACTACGGCATCAGCCACCTTGCCAATGGCCTGGGCGGTGGCTGCGTCGCGGATGCCGAAGCCCACGCCCACCGGAATATGAACGTGCTGGCGAATGCGGGGCAGCATCTGTTCGACAGCCGCTGTGTCCAGCGCACCCGAACCTGTGACACCTTTAAGCGACACGTAGTACACGTAGCCGCTGGCCACGCGTGCCACCTGGGCCATGCGTTCGGAGGTAGAAGTGGGGGCCAGCAAAAAGATCAGATCCATGCCGTGGGCGCGCAGGTCGGCGGCAAAGGCCTCGCATTCCTCGGGCGGGTAGTCCACGATGAGCACGCCATCCACACCGGCTGCGGCGGCGTCTCGCACAAAGGCGCTGCCGGTCGTGCCCGGCGTACCGTGCTTCTGGTCGTAGCGTTCCACGGGGTTGGCGTAGCCCATCAGTACCACAGGGGTGGTGTTGTTGCGCTTGCGGAATTCGCGCACCTGGTCCAGCACCTGCACCATGCCAACGCCCAGGCTCAGAGCCTTCTCGCCCGCCTTCTGGATCACTGGGCCATCGGCCATGGGGTCTGAAAAAGGCACACCCAGTTCGATCACGTCAGCGCCCGCTTCCACCATGCCGTGCATGAGGGCGGGCGTGATGTCGGCGAACGGAAAGCCTGCGGTCACATAGGGAATCAGCGCCTTGCGGCCTTGGGCCTTGAGGGCGGAGAACGTTGCTTCGATGCGGCTCATTTGACCACCTTGACGGGTTGCTCGCCGCCCTTGACGGACTGCCCCTGGCAGCTGGGGCGGCAGTAGAAATCGGCACCACTGAGGTCGGCCACGGTGCCAATATCTTTGTCACCGCGCCCGGAGAGATTGACCAGGATGGATTGGTCAGGGCGCATGGTCTTGGCCAGTTTCATGGCGTAGGCCACGGCATGGCTCGATTCAAGGGCGGGAATGATGCCCTCGGTACGGCACAGGTAGTGGAAGGCGTCCAGCGCCTCTTTGTCGGTGATGCCCACGTATTCGGCACGGCCGATCTCTTGCAGCCAGGCGTGCTCGGGCCCCACGCCAGGGTAATCCAGGCCCGCGCTGATGCTGTGGGTTTCGGTGATCTGGCCGTTGTCATCCTGCAGGATGAAGGTGCGGTTGCCGTGCAGCACGCCGGCGCTGCCTTTTTGCAGCGATGCGGAGTGGCGGCCAGAGTCCAACCCCTCGCCCGCAGCCTCCACACCAATCAGACGGGTTTTCTCGAACGGAATGTAGGGGTGGAAAATGCCCATGGCATTGCTGCCGCCACCCACGCAGGCGATCACGGCGTCGGGCTGCTGGCCCAGCACTTTCTGTTCGGCCAGCATGGCTGGCATCTGCTCAATGCATTCCTTGCCAATCACGCTCTGGAAGTCGCGCACCATCATCGGGTGCGGGTGTGGGCCCGCCACGGTGCCGATGATGTAGAAGGTGTTGTCCACATTGGCCACCCAGTCGCGCATGGCGTCGTTCAGGGCATCCTTCAGGGTCTTGCTGCCAGATTCGACGGGCACCACGGTGGCACCCAGCAGCTTCATGCGGTACACGTTGGGGCTCTGGCGCTTCACGTCCTCGGCGCCCATGTACACCACACATTCCAGGCCGTAGCGGGCGCAGATGGTGGCCGTGGCCACACCGTGCTGGCCTGCGCCGGTTTCGGCAATCACACGGGGCTTGCCCATGCGCTTGGCCAGCATGGCCTGGCCAATCACGTTGTTGATCTTGTGCGCGCCGGTGTGGTTCAGGTCTTCGCGCTTGAGGTAAATCTGCGCGCCACCCATTTCGCGGCTGGTGCGGGCCGCGTGGTAGATGGGCGAGGGGCGGCCCACGAAATGCTTGAGTTCGTACTGGAATTCCGCCAGGAACTCCGGGTCGTTCTGGTAGCGGGCATATGCCTCGCGCAGTTCCTGGATGGCGTGGGTCAGGGTTTCGCTGACGAAGCTGCCACCATAGGGGCCAAAGTGCCCGGAGGCGTCAGGTTGCTGATAAGAGCTCATGGGGATTCTTTGCAAGTTGGGCATCGGCCGCACGCACGGCGGCAACGAAGCGTTGGATTTTTTCGGCGTCTTTGATGCCCTTGATGGGTTTGCCATCAGGGCCATCGGCTTCAACGCCAGAACTGACATCAACCGCCAGCGAGAGGCCTCGCGGGCGGACTTGCAAAATGCCATCGGTCACGTTTGCAGGCGTGAGTCCACCAGACAAAACGAGGTGAGAGCTGACGCTTGGTGGAAGGAGTGACCAATTGAATGCCTTGCCGCCACCACCATAACCGTCGACATGGGCGTCGAGCAGGATGGCCTGGGCGTGTGAAAAATCCTGCGCGTATTTTACGAGGTCGAATCGTTCAGCCCCATCGCCTATGGGTATGCGTGCTGCCCGCAAAAATGGACGCAACCCGTGGCCTGTGGCCAGCAGGCAATCGGCCGGCGTTTCATCACCATGAAATTGCACAATAGCGCCCGCCACCATTGCGCAGGCAGCTGCAATATTGGTAGCACTTTCGTTCACGAACAGCAGCACCGGGGTAACGAATGGCGGGAGTCTGCGTGCCAATTGCGCAGCGCGCTCAGGGGTGACTGCTCGGGGGCTGGGCGCATACAGCACAAAACCCACAGCGTCGGCACCCGCCGCCACGGCGGCATCCACATCCTGTTCGCGGGTCAGGCCGCAGATTTTGATGCGCGTGCGTTCGCAGGTCATGGCACGGGGTTTTGTTGGGAAGCCATGCGGGTGGGGTGTGGAGGCGGTTTTAGCAGAGTGGTGGGTGGTCATGGCAGCCAGGCAAAGGGAGGGGTGCTTTCAGGAAGCTTCCACTCCGCATCGTAGACCGGGCCCAGAAAATACAGCCCGTCTGGGGAAAAGGTGGGTGCTGCCGCATCGCGCGACCGCGCATTGAGCACGCTCTGCATCCAGCTTACTGGCTGCTTGCCACTTCCGACGGCGATCAGGCAGCCCATGATGTTGCGGATCATGTGGTGCAAAAAGGCGTTGGCTTCGAACTCGAAACGCCAATAGCAGGGGCTCCATCCCAGCTCGGGGTGCGGCGCTGCGGCACGGCTGTCAGTGATCTCTATGCGTTTGATCGTTTTGACCGGCGTCTTGGCCTGGCAGGCAGATGCCCTGAACGATGTGAAATCGTGTTCACCGAGCAAGATGCTGGCGGCTTGCCGCATTGCATCGCCGTTGAGTGGCGTGTGTACCCAGCCCACGCGACCAGACTCGACACTGGGGCGCACGGGTGATTGCAGCAGCACGTAAGCGTAGCGCCTGGCCGTGGCACTGGCGCGCGCGTGAAAGCTGTCAGGCACCTGCTGCGCCCATTGCACCGCAATGTCGGGTGGCAAAAAGGCGTTGGTGCCCCGAACCCACGATGCATTGGGGCGGCGCAGGGGGGTGTCGAAGTGCACGACCTGCATCAGCCCATGCACCCCACTGTCGGTGCGGCCCGCACACAAGGTGCTCACTGCATGCGTAGCAAAGCGGCCCAGGGCCGCTTCGAGCTTGTCTTGAACAGTGTTGCCAGATAACTGGCTTTGCCAGCCGTTGTAGCCTTGCCCGTTGTAGCTGACGCCCAACGCCATCCTCACGGTGGCGTTGGAGGGGCAGGCGTTGGTCGGGCTCTCGGGTGTCAGCTCTGGCGGCATCAGCCCAGATCAGCCAGCAAGCGCTGGGCGCGGGTTTTGAGTGCGCCTGTCGCCTCTGCCACCACTTCCTCGATCAGGGTGCGGGCACCATCGGTGTCGCCGATCGCGTTGAACTCTTCCGCCAGCGCCAGTTTGGTCGCCAGAGGATCGTCATGAGCAGCAGCCTCGCCATCATCGTCATCGTCACCCATTGGTGCAGATGCCGTGGTGATTTCTTCGCTGACCGATGGTGTACTCGGCGTGAGCGTGCTGAGGGTGGAAGGCGCTGTCAGGTCGAGCGAGAGATCTCCCAGATCGAATTCCAGCGTGTTGTTGTCTGGGGTGTCAGACGACAAAGGCGCGAGGCCAGAGGGTGCAATGCTCAGATCATCTGCGGCGCCCAGTGGGTCGAGCGTCGGAGCGGCTTCAGCCATAGGGGGGCGGGCCGTTTCTGGCTCGTCATCCAGCGAAGGCGGTTCCATTTCTGGAGCCAGGCCAGAGGCCGCAGCCGCTGCGGCGAACCCACCGGCGGCGGGGGCATCCGTCAGGGCATCGTCTGGCAGGTCGAGATCCAGGTCCAGGTCGAGATCAGAAGGCAGTGCAGCAGCCGCAACGGCACCCATCGCGGCGGGCATCGTGCTCGCAAAGCCGCCGGCGGGGGCGGGCTGAGCGACTTCACCGCCGGGGCGTCCACCGGGTTGGTACAGGGCATTTTCCGGATCCAGGCCGCGGCCCAGTTCGGTGATGCGGGCCCAGTCGGGGCCCTCACCCTGGGTGAGCTTGAACACGTCGCCTGCCACTGCTTCCAGGGCCTTGCGGTCCTGGCGTTTGGCGTAAATTTCGCCCAGCTTGACGTGGACGGAAACCCGTGCGGGGTTGTGGCGAATCGCCTCTTTCAGAATCTCTTCCGCTTGCAGGTCGCGGCCATAGGCCAGGTAGACGTCGGCTTCTGCAACAGGGTCCACATCGCCGCCAGCATCCAGCTGGCTGGGCGAGTAGGCCATGGAAGAGCCGCCCGTGGTCATTTCGCTGTTGGCGGTGTCGATGCGTTGACCACCGCTGGCGCCGAAGAACGAGTCAGGCTGAATGCGGCTTTCCATGAAGGAACTGTCTACGCCGCCAGCGCCACGGCGGCGCTGCACGACACGGTAAGCGCCATAACCGATCAACAGAGCCAGCAGGCCGCCACCGGCCAATGGAATCATGGGGTCTTCCATCAGCCCATCAAGGAAGCTGGGCTCTTCGATGGGTGGTGGAGGGGGCGCGACCACCTTGGGTGCGGGCGCTGCTGGTGCAGATGCCTCGGCGGCAGGGGCAGACGCAGTGGCATCGGGGGCTGATGCAGCATCCGCAGGGGTGCTGGCCGCTTCGGCTGGCACCTCGGGTGTCGAAGCAGGTGCTTGCGGGGCTGTCGGGGTGGCGGGAACGCCGGGCACTTCTGCCTTGATCGCCGCAGGCGTACTGGCCGCTGGGGCGGTGGCTGGAGCCGCGCCTGCAGCAGAGGCCGCGCTGACCTTGTTCAGGTCGCTGATGTTCTTGGACAGCTCGGCCATACGGGCATTGGCCTCGCTGGCTTGCTTGTCTTTCGCCAACTGGTCTTCAGCAGCCTTTTGGCCCTTGAGCGAACCCTTCGAGAGGGTCAGCTTGTCTGGGGCAGCTGTTGCGGGCTTGCGGTCTTCCACCTGGGCCTGCACCTTGCCACTGGCCGAGCGCTCGGCCGAGGCCACTGTTGCGCTCGGTGCGGCATCAGCCAACTTGCGGCGGAAGGTGTTGAAGTCGCGGCTTTGGGCTGCCAGGATTTGGCGAGCCTCGGTGTTGGACACCGACTTGGCGGTGGCTTCATCCGGAATCTGCAGCACAGAGCCGGCACGCACACGGTTCACATTACCCTGGATGAATGCATCGGGGTTGGCGCGCATCATGGCCACCAGCATCTGGTCCAGAGACACATCTGCAGGGCGGTGGGCATTCGCAATGCGACCGGCCGTGTCGCCAGGCTTGACGGTCACGCCGTCGGCGGGGGCGGGGCGCGATGCTGCGGGTGCACGCACGGCGGGGGCGGCTGGAGTCGCTACACGCGCAGGGACGGGGCGTTGCTGTGCCGCGGCGGCTGGCACTGTGATCTGGGGCGCTGCTGTGGCTGTAGGTGCTGCACTGCGCAATGCCGGTGGGTCCAGCAGCAGGGTGTAGCTGCGAACAATCTTGCCTGTGCCCCAGGTGGTGTCCAGGACCAGATCGAGAAACGGGTCGTTGACCGGGCGGTCGCTGGTTACCCGCAGCACGGCGCTGCCATCCGCACGGCGTTGCAGCTGGATCTGCAGGGCGTTCATCAGCGGATTGAACTCCATGCCTTGGGATCGGAACACCTCGGGCGACGCCGCTGTGGCACGCAGGGTCTCAGCTTCCGCCGCAGTGATTTGGGGCACGTCGATCTCGGCGCGCAAAGGTTCACCCAGCGCCGATTGCACCGTGATTCGCCCCAAGGCCAAAGCAGACGCCTCGCCTGCGTGCAGGCCGACGCAAAGCACGGCAGCAGTCGCCAGAGCTGAAAATTTCCAACGATGCATGTTTGCCATCAACTGATTAGGTGGTGCGGCTCGGTCGAGCGGTGTTGTTTTTCTCATGTGCTGTTCCCGCCCCGGAGCGTGAAAATATGTAAAAAGCACCATAGCAGCAATGTTTTGCAGTGACAAGCTGAGGTGGCGTCGAAGCTTTGGTGGGCAACCATGGGCTCTCATTTGAGGCGTAAACCTGTTGCCATTCGACAACGTGGCGTAACTGGTTGTTTCTGCGCTCGAGAATGAAAAAAGCGCGCAAAACGTCGGTTTTGCGCGCTGGGTGCAGGCCTTTGAAATCAGGCGGACAACAAAATCC
The DNA here is from genome assembly GCF_006716905.1 of Acidovorax temperans. Taxonomy (GTDB): domain Bacteria; phylum Pseudomonadota; class Gammaproteobacteria; order Burkholderiales; family Burkholderiaceae_C; genus Acidovorax; species Acidovorax temperans. The sequence continues at coordinate 1,032,002 of NZ_VFPV01000002.1, forward strand.
GCAGCATGCGGCGCAGGGGTTCCGCAGCGCCCCACAGCAATTGGTCGCCAATAGTGAAGGCACCCACATACTCGGGGCCCATGGCCAGCTTGCGGATGCGGCCTACAGGGATGGTCATGGTGCCGGTCACGGCCACGGGGGTCAGATCCTTGATGGTGGCCTCGCGTGTGTTGGGCACCACTTTCACCCACTCGTTGTCGGCCGCAATCATGGCTTCGATATCGGCCACGGGCACGTCCTTCTTGAGCTTGAAGGTCAGAGCCTGGCTGTGGCAGCGCATGGCGCCCACACGCACGCAAAAACCGTCCACCGGGATGGCGGCCGAGCCAAAGCCCTCGCCCATGCCGAGGATCTTGTTGGTTTCGGCCATGCCCTTCCACTCTTCCTTGGACTGGCCGTTGCCCAGGTCCTTGTCGATCCAGGGGATCAGCGAGCCGCCCAGGGGCACGCCAAAGTTGGCGGTTTCAGCGGCAGACAGGCTGCGCTGCTTGGCGATCACCTTGCGGTCGATTTCCAGGATGGCGCTCTTGGGGTCATCCAGCAGAGACTTCACTTCGGCATTCAACGTGCCGTATTGCGTGAGCAATTCGCGCATGTGCTGCGCGCCGCCGCCCGATGCTGCCTGGTAGGTTTGGGTGCTCATCCATTCGACCAGCCCCGCCTTGTAGAGTGCGCCCACGCCCATCAGCATGCAGCTCACGGTGCAGTTGCCGCCCACCCAGTTCTTGCCGCCGTTGGCCAGCGCGTTCTTGATGACGGGCATGTTGACGGGGTCGAGGATGATGACGGCGTCCTTTTCCATGCGCAGGGTCGATGCAGCGTCGATCCAGTGGCCGTTCCAGCCCGCTGCGCGCAGCTTGGGGAAGACTTGCGTGGTGTAGTCGCCGCCTTGAGCCGTGATGATGATGTCGCAGCGCTTCAAGGCGTCGATGTTGTACGCGTCTTGCAGGGTGGTTTCGTTCTTGGCTTGTGCGGGGGCCTTGCCGCCTGCGTTGGATGTGGAGAAGAACAATGGCTCGATCAGGTCGAAGTCTTTTTCTTCGATCATGCGGTCCATCAACACCGAGCCGACCATGCCGCGCCAGCCGACCAAACCTACCAACTTGCTCATTTCAACGCCCTTTCAGATTAAGAAACAGTGCCAGACCAGACTGTTTGCCCCGGCTCGTCTGGCCAGGGAGGGCGCACGACGGTACCGGAGCTGGATCAGCCCTTAATAATGGTCGTGGTTTTGGTGGTGATTGCGCGCACAGCCACGCCTGCCAGGGCGGCAGTAGCGGTGTTCAGGGTGAACGGGCGAGCGGCAAACATGCTGAGATTCTAGCCGATTGCGTGCATGGGCCAATGCGGGAATTGCATACACCGTTTTCCCCAACAAAAAGGGCGGCCACAGCCGCCCTTGGGGATGACGTTGCGAACCAGCGATCAGGCGAGCGCCTTCACCACGGCATCGCCCATCTGCGCGGTGCCCACCTTGGTGGTGCCTTCGCTGTAGATGTCGGGCGTGCGCAGGCCTTGGACTAGCACCTTTTGCACAGCGGCTTCGATGCGCTGGGCGGCGGCTTCCTGGTTCAGGCTGAAGCGCAACATCATCGCGGCGCTCAGGATGGTGGCCAGCGGGTTGGCCACGCCTTTGCCGGCGATGTCGGGCGCGCTGCCGTGGCTGGGTTCGTACAGGCCCTGGTTGCTGCTGTTCAGGCTGGCCGAGGGCAGCATGCCGATCGACCCGGTGAGCATGGAGGCTTCGTCGGAGAGGATGTCGCCGAACATGTTGCCGGTGACCACCACGTCAAACGCCTTGGGCGCCTTGACGAGCTGCATGGCGGCGTTGTCCACGTACATGTGCTGCAGTTCCACGTCGGGGTACTGCTGGCCCACCTCGGTGACCACGTCCTTCCAGAACTGGAAGGTCTCCAGCACGTTGGCCTTGTCCACGCTGGTGACCTTTTTGCTGCGCTTGCGCGCGGCCTGGAAGGCGACGTGGGCGATGCGCTCGATCTCGGGCTTGCTGTAGCGCATGGTGTCATACGCTTCCTCGGCGCCGGGGAAGTGGCCGTCGGTGGCCACGCGGCGGCCGCGTGGTTGGCCAAAATAGATGTCGCCCGTCAGCTCGCGGATGATGAGGATATCGAGGCCCGCAATCAGCTCGGGCTTGAGGCTCGACGCCCCCACGAGCTGCTCGTAGCAGATGGCGGGCCGGAAGTTGGCAAACAGCCCCATGTTCTTGCGCAGGCCCAGAATGGCTTGCTCGGGGCGCAGCGGGCGGTCCAGCTTGTCGTATTTCCAGTCGCCTACCGCGCCGAACAGCACGGCGTCGGCATCCATGGCGAGCTTCAGGGTGGATTCGGGCAGCGGGTGGCCATGGGCCTCGTAGGCGGCGCCGCCTACGAGGGCGGATTCCATCTCGAACGGGAGCTCCAGCGCTTCCAGAACCTTGACGGCTTCGGAGACGATTTCGGTGCCAATGCCGTCACCGGGTAAAACTGCGATTTTCATGATTGACTCATTTTGGTTTTGATTTTGATGACAGTGCGATTTTTATATTTATATTAATTGGATGGGAAATTATGGGTTGAGCTGGATGGGTAAATTTATGATGCGACCATTACGGAGCAGGCCGAGTAGGATGCGATTTCCTCGGCGTTCTGAAATAAGAGTGGATAGATTGTTGATGTTTGATATTGCGATGCCATCAAGAGATACGACAATGTCGCCGGAGAGGATGTCGCCATTAAATGCAGGTGATCCATCGACGACTAGGCGGACTGCAACACCTCTGTTTGTCTGCAATTCGTTGCGCTCTGCATCATTTAAATCTCTAAAATCGGCGCCAAGTAGAAATTTTTGTTTGACGAAATAACCTGCACTATAGTCGCTCTTATGCACTGTGATTGGAATGAAGCTGGTCGTTGTCCCATAGGTGGTGCTTGTACCGCTGCTATATGCGGTGACTGTGCCACTCTTTCCGTAGGCAGTGGCCGAACCTGTCGAATATGTCGTCGTACTCGTTGGCGTGCTGATTGGTATGATTGAAGACTCCGAACCTGTGTACTGAGGATTTAGAATAACTACGAGATCTGCGCCAACAGTCTTGCCTTGCTCAATGGCGGAATTTTCAGACTCCGATCTGCCGCTATTGAAGGAAGCGCTGCCAATGAGTCTGTATCCACGCTTCGCATATGCATCAATGAGAGCCTGCCCGTTGATTGGGGCTGCTCTCTCTACCAGTGGGGTGACCGGTGGCGGGGCTGCTCGCATTGATGCAATAGTCTCGGGCGTTGCACCATTCTCCGGCTTGTAAAATTGTTTATATCCATTTGCGCAACCGCCGAGTGCAATAACGATTGCTAGGCTGATGATAAATTTTTTCTTTAGGGGCATGCTCAGGATGTCCTTTGGTATTTATTGCAATGAATTTTTAATTGTTATTTGAAAGACGATCGAACTTTGTTCATCTGAAATAAACCCCTCGTCCGGCGCTTGTGAATGGGTCTTTCTTGTATCCGTTGGCTTGATGCAGTTCTCTGATCAAAATGATGGAATCATCTGATACTTGCTCTGCGTTTTCTAAAGTTGCGAATTTTTGCCATGCAGTTGAAGGGATTATCGACATGGGAAGCTGGGTCTCTAGCTGGGTGTCGATGATATCTGTTGTGGTTTTGCTGTGGGCCATGGAGTCCCGAAATTTAAAAAGATCAAGCAATGATTTATGTTGTTGTCTGTTTTGATCAAAGGGTATGTTGACTGCTTCTAAAAAAATTTTGTACTTCTCAAGTTTCGGGATTTTTCGTTCAATTTTTTCCCATTCTTTATTACGCAAACTACCTAAATGATTGAGGTATGCTTCGATCATGAATGCTGACAGCAAGAGAGAGGCGGTGCATGTGTAAATTCGCCCCTCTTCGCTAGCCTTTGCTAAGCTCAGCATATGACGAGATCCTATCCATAGGTAAACAAAAGTTTTTGTCTTTTGGCTTCCTCGGATATTTTGGTTAAGCATTTGGTATGTAGTGCGTTGAATTTGGAGGTATATGAGCAGCGTTCATTTGCATGCTTGGTGTTCGCCGTATTGCTCGTGAGTGCACCGTGTGATCACGACTACATGGTCGCTCAGCTTAAATTTTGATAGCTACTGGCGCATGCTTGATAAGCGCTAGAGGCCAATTTGACTAATATTTCTGGTGATGCGCCGTCTTACGACACCATGGTGTGCGCCAGCCACGGCTTGGTCGCCAGGCGCTGGGCTTCAAAGGCGCGGATTTTGTCAGACTGGCGCAGGGTCAGGCCGATGTCGTCAAAGCCGTTGAGCAGGCAGTACTTGCGGAAGGCCTGCACCTCGAACGGGATCTCTTCGCCCTGCGGTCTAACAATCACCTGGCGTTCCAGGTCGATGGTGAGCTGGTAGCCGGGGAAGGCCAGCACTTCGTCAAACAGCTGGGCCACGGTGGCTTCGGGCAACTGGATTGGCAGCAGGCCGTTCTTGAAGCAGTTGTTGAAGAAGATGTCGGCAAAGCTGGGCGCGATGATGGCGCGAAAGCCGTACTGGTCCAGCGCCCAGGGCGCGTGCTCGCGGCTGGAGCCGCAGCCGAAGTTCTTGCGGGCCAGCAGGATGCTGGCGCCCTGGTAGCGTGGCTGGTTCAGCACGAAGTCGGGGTTGGGCTTGCGCTGGCTCTCGGGGATGCCGGGCTCACCCTTGTCCAGATAGCGCCACTCGTCAAACAGGTTGGGGCCAAAGCCCGTTTTCTTGATCGACTTGAGGAACTGCTTGGGGATGATGGCGTCGGTGTCGACGTTCTCGCGGTCCATGGGGGCGACGAGGCCCTTGAGCAAGGTGAATTTCTGCATGGTGGCCTTGTGTTACTTGGCGGCGCGCTCAATGGCGTTGCCTGCGCGTTCAATGTCTTGGCCCACACCCTTGACGGTGTTGCAGCCCGCCAGCACAAAGGCCAGCGCAAGGGTGATGAAGGCGACAGTCTTGTTCATGGTGTGCTCCTTGGTTGAGGGTCAGGCGAATTGACGGATGTCCACAAAGTGGCCATGAACGGCAGCCGCTGCGGCCATGGCGGGGCTCACGAGGTGGGTGCGGCCGCCGTTGCCCTGGCGTCCTTCAAAGTTGCGGTTGCTGGTGGATGCGCAGCGCTCGCCGGGCTCCAGGCGGTCGGCGTTCATGGCCAGGCACATGCTGCAGCCGGGTTCGCGCCATTCAAAGCCTGCGGCCTTGAAGATCTGGTCCAGGCCTTCGCGCTCGGCCTGCTCTTTGACGAGGCCCGAGCCTGGTACCACCATCGCCAGCTTCACATTGCTGGCCACCTTGCGGCCCAGGCTTTTCACCACGGCAGCGGCTTCGCGCATGTCTTCGATGCGGCTGTTGGTGCAAGAGCCGATGAACACCTTGTCGATGGTGATGTCGTTGATCGGCCTGCCAGGCTGCAGGCCCATGTACGTCAAGGCGCGCTCAATGGCGCCGCGCTTGGTGGCGTCCTTTTCCTTGTCAGGGTCGGGCACGCGGGCGTCCACGCCCAGCACCATCTCGGGGCTGGTGCCCCAGGTGACTTGCGGCACGATTTCAGAGGCGTCGAGCTTGACCACGGCGTCAAACTTCGCGTCGGCGTCAGAGTGCAGCGTCTTCCAGTACGCCACGGCCTGATCCCATTCCACGCCGGTGGGCGACAGGGGGCGGCCCTTCACGTATTCAATGGTCTTGTCATCCACCGCCACCAGGCCTGCGCGGGCACCGGCTTCGATGGCCATGTTGCACACGGTCATGCGGCCTTCCATGCTCATGGCGCGGAAGACAGAGCCTGCAAATTCAATGGTGTAGCCCGTGCCGCCAGCGGTGCCGATCTTGCCGATGATGGCCAGCACCACGTCCTTGGGCGTGACGCCTTTGGCCAGCGTGCCATCGACCTGCACCAGCATGTTCTTGGCCTTCTTGGCCAGCAGGGTTTGCGTGGCCATCACGTGCTCGACTTCCGAAGTGCCAATGCCGTGGGCCAGTGCGCCAAACGCACCGTGCGTGCTGGTGTGGCTGTCGCCGCACACCACCGTCATGCCGGGCAGGGTGGCGCCGTTTTCAGGGCCAATCACGTGCACGATGCCTTGGCGCTTGTGCATGAAGGGGAAGAACGCGGCGGGCGTGATCTGCGCCATGTTCTTGTCCAGCGTGGTGATCTGCTCTTTGCTGATGGGATCGGTGATGCCGTCGTAGCCCTTTTCCCAGCCGGTGGTGGGCGTGTTGTGGTCGGCGGTGGCCACGATGGAGCTGGTGCGCCACACCTTGCGGCCGGCTTCGCGCAGTCCTTCAAAGGCTTGCGGGCTGGTCACCTCGTGCACCAGATGCCGGTCGATGTAGAGGATGGACGTGCCATCTTCTTCGGTGTGGACAACGTGCTCGTCCCAGATCTTGTCGTAGAGGGTGCGTCCCATAGCGTGGTCTTCTTTCAGGTGGGTCAATGATTCTAGTGTTGCGGTGCCAATTCCGGGGTGGCCACGGTGGCTGGTGTCGGGGCTTGGCGCGGTGCTGTCAAGTGTTCTACCAGCAGGCGCGATGTCACGGGCAGAGCGTCAAAGTCGCGTGCCACCACGCGCAGTTCGCGGCGGGCCCAGGCGTCGGTCAGGGGCACGGCCGTGAGGCGGCCCACGCTGCGCATCAGCGCAAAGGCGCGGTCGGGCAGCAGCCCTACGCCCAGGCCGTTGTCAATCATGCGGCACATGGCATCGAGCCCCGTGACCTGGATGCGCTGGCGCAAGGGGCGGCCAGCGGCAGCGGCTGCTGCGCGCATCGCCAGGCTGATGCTGCTGTTGGCATGCAGGCCCACGATGTCCCAGTCCAGAACTGCTTCAAAATCAATAGCGTCCAGCGCTGCCAGCTCGTGCCCTGCGGGCACTACAAGCATCAAGCGATCAGATCGGTAAGGGCGGCTGGGCAGCTCTTGCGTGCCGCCACTGCCCATGCCCACGTTGCAAATCCCCAGGTCAGCGGCGCCTTCCTGCACGGCGTGCAGCACGGCCGTGCTCAGGTGTTCCTGCAGGTCGATCTTGATCTGGCTGTGCTGGCGCGCAAACGCGCCCAGGTCTTCGGGCAGAAACTGGAAGATGGCCGAGATGTTGGCGTGCACCCGCACATGGCCCCGCACGCCTTCGGCGTATTCGCTCAATTCGCCCTGCATGCGCTCCAGCCCGAAAAGCACGGTGCGCGCATGGTGCAGCAGGCTTTCGCCCGCGGGGGTGAGGGTGACCCCGCGGCTGTGGCGGTAGAGCAGGGCGGTGTCTACCGCGGCTTCCAGATCGGACAGGCGCTTGCTCACGGCCGATGCGGCGATGAATTCTCGCTCCGCCGCGCGGCCAATGCTGCCCAGCTCACACACCGCCACAAACAGTTGCAGCGAGGTGAGGTCAATTCGGCGCGCAAAGTTGCGCTCTGAGCTTTTCATGGCGGGCGTTGAAAGGGCTTGCCTTCTTGTTCGGAGAAGGCTTTCTATTTTCTACCCAATTTTCACCGAAAGCCATCGCCAAACGCGATGACTTGCATCGTTGTCGGGTTTTGACTGGGACGCCACGGCCAGAGGCAAATTTCTAGTGAAATATGCCACCAAGCCGCACTGGATAAGCGCCAGGCGCTCTCTTTTTTGAAAATTTAGGCAGTTGGGTGCGATGTTGCCGCACCCAACGCAGGCCAAGCCCCAGCCTACAGCTCGACGGTGCAGCCGTGCTCGGGCACTTGGGCTTGCCAGTGCAGCTCGTGCGAGATGCGTTGTCGCAACTGGTCTGATGCACTCATTTCGCCATGCACGACAAACACCCGGTCGGGTGCGTGCTCCATGCTGCGCAGCCAGGCGATGAGCTGGTGGCTGTCTGCATGGGCGGAAGCGGAGTTGAGCTTCACCACTTCCGCCCTCACGGCAACGTCTTGCCCGTGAATACGTATGGATCGCTCACCGTCGGCAAGGCGTGCGCCACGGGTTCCGGGGGCCTGGTGGCCTGTCAGGATGATCATGTTGCGGTGGTCGCCAGAGTGCAGCGCCAGGTGGTGCAGCACACGGCCGCCCGTGGCCATGCCGCTGGCTGCCAGGATGACCATGGGGCCATGCAAGCGCGCCAAGCCTTTGGATTGTTCTGGGGTTTGCACCATCGTCGCGCCATGCTCCAGTGCGTTCACTTCCCGGGCATTGAGGCGGTGTTCGCCCAGGTGGTGCTGGTACAGCCCCGTGGTGCTGACGGCCATGGGACTGTCGAGAAACACCTTGAGTGAGGCTGGAATTACGCCCTGCGCTTTAAGTAAGCCGATGGCATGCAGCACTACCTGTGCGCGCCCCACGGCAAACACCGGCACCACAGCCACGCCCCCGCGTGCAGCCAGACGCGCCAGCGCGGGGCCGAGTTCGCTCAACAAGTCTTCGGCCGGGTGTTCCCGGTCGCCGTAGGTGGATTCCACCAGCACCGTGTCGGCCTTGGGTGGCGCGTCGGGCGGGTTCATCAGCATGTCATCGGGCCGCCCCAGGTCGCCCGAGAACAGAATGCGGCGCCCACCCACTTCCAGCAACACACTGGCCGCGCCCAGGATGTGCCCGGCGTTCGAAAACGTGGCGTACCAGCCGGGCAGGGGCTCAAAGCGCTGGTGCAGGCCGTGGGGCTTGAATTGCTTGAGGCAGTGCAGGGCATCCAGCCGGGTGTACAGCGGCAGCGCAGGGCTGTGGCTGCTGAATTTGTGGCGGTTCAGGAACGCCGCGTCTTCTTCTTGCAGGTGGCCGCTGTCGGGCAGCAGGATGGCGCACAGGTCGCGAGTGCCCCGCGTGGCATGGATGTCGCGGTGGTAGCCGTCGCGGGCGAGCAGGGGCAGGTAGCCGCTGTGGTCCAGGTGGGCGTGGGTGAGAACCACCGAGTCGATCTCGTGGGGCGACAAGGGCAGTGGCTGCCAGTTGCGCAGGCGCAGTTGCTTGTAGCCCTGGAACAGCCCGCAATCCATCAGCATGCTTTTGCCGTTGTGGCGCACCAGGTACTTCGACCCGGTCACGGTGCCGGATCCGCCCAGAAAGGTGATGCTCACGCTCATGTGTGTTTCTCCCGTTGCTGCAAGCCTCCATGGTATGCGCTGTGTCGATGGCTCTCAGCGGGGCCGGTTACTCAGTCCTTGGGGAGTCTTGATGGTCATCAACGATGAGACTTGGGATTGGCGGTTCGTTCTTGGGGGCGATGCATGAAAAAAGCGACCCGGCGTAAACCGGGTCGCTTTTTGTGAAGGCTACAGCGCTGCCGCCTGGCTGTGCGCTGGTGCAGCGCACAGAAACCGATCAACTGAAGAAGTTCTTCAGACGGTCTGTCCAGCTCTCGCCGCTGGGCGAATGGCGGGAGCCGCCTTTTTTCAGAGACTCTTCCAGTTCGCGCAACAGCTTGCGCTGGTGCTCGGTGAGCTTGACCGGCGTTTCCACCGCGATGTGGCAGTACAGGTCGCCAGGGTAGCTGGAGCGCACGCCCTTGATGCCCTTGCCGCGCAGACGGAACTGCTTGCCAGCCTGCGTGCCCTCGGGGATATCAATGGCCGCCTTGCCCGCCAGCGTGGGCACTTCGATCTCGCCGCCCAGGGCCGCCGTGATGAAGCTCACGGGCACCTGGCAGTGCAGGTCATCGCCATCGCGCTCGAAGATGTCGTGCTTCTTGATGCGGATTTCGATGTACAGGTCACCGGGTGGCCCACCGTTGGTGCCTGGCTCGCCGTTGCCGGTGCTGCGAATGCGCATGCCATCGTCGATGCCCGCAGGAATCTTCACTTCCAGCGTCTTCTGCTTCTTGATCTTGCCCTGGCCATGGCACGCGGTGCAAGGCTCAGGAATGATCTTGCCGGTGCCGCGGCAGTGCGGGCAGGTTTGCTGCACGCTGAAGAAGCCCTGGCGCATCTGCACGGTGCCAGAGCCCTGGCAGGTGCCGCAGGTCTTGGCGCTGGTGCCTGGCTTGGCACCGCTGCCGTGGCAGGTGTCGCACGAATCCCAGGACGGGATACGGATTTGCGCATCCTTGCCGCGTGCTGCTTCTTCCAGCGTGATCTCCATGGCGTAGCTGAGATCGCTGCCACGGTACACCTGGCGGCCACCCGCGCCACGGCGTCCGCCCTGCTGGCCGAACATGTCGCCGAAGATGTCGCCAAACGCCTCGGCAAAGCCGCCAAACCCTTCTGCTCCACCCCCGGGGCCGCGCATGTTGGGGTCTACCCCCGCGTGGCCGTATTGGTCGTAGGCGGCCCGCTTTTGCGGGTCGGAGAGCATCTCGTAGGCCTCTTTGGCCTCCTTGAATTTCTCCTCGGCGGGCTTGGCTGCATCACCCTGGTTGCGGTCGGGGTGGTGCTTCATCGCCAGCTTGCGATAAGCCTTCTTGATTTCTTCGTCCGAAGCGTTTTTGGCAACGCCCAGGACTTCGTAAAAGTCTCTTTTCGACATGGTGATCTCTGGCCCGGTTGGAACAGGAACGCCGCGCAAGCCTGGGAGCCTGTGTGTGCAAGCTCTTTCGGCCCCGCGCGGCGGCTGGGGTCAACGCGAGGGGCGATTAGCCCTTCTTGACTTCCTTGACCTCTGCGTCGACCACGTTGTCGTCGTCAGCGGGCTTGGCCGAGGCGCCTGCACCTTCTGCACCGCCTGCTGCCTGGGCTGCTTGCGCGGCCTGCGACTCGGCGTACATCTTCTCGCCCAGCTTCTGGCTGGCAGCCATCAGCGCGGTCGTCTTTTCGTCGATGGCAGCCTTGTCTTCACCCTTCAGGGCCTCTTCCAGGTCCTTCACGGCAGCGGTGATGGCATCCTTTTCAGCGGCCTCGAGCTTGTCGCCATGCTCGGCCAGGCTCTTGTTCACGCTGTGGACAGCGGCTTCACCCTGGTTGCGGGCCTGGACCAGTTCCAGCTTCTTGTGGTCTTCGGCCGCGTTCAGTTCGGCGTCCTTGACCATGCGCTGGATCTCTTCTTCCGACAGGCCCGAGTTCGCCTTGATGGTGATCTTGTTTTCCTTGCCGGTGCCCTTGTCCTTGGCGCCGACATGCAGGATGCCGTTGGCGTCGATGTCGAACGACACTTCGATCTGTGGAACACCACGGGCTGCCGGTGGAATGCCTTCCAGGTTGAACTCGCCCAGCAGCTTGTTGCCCGAAGCCATTTCACGTTCACCCTGATAGACCTTGATGGTCACGGCAGGCTGGTTGTCATCGGCCGTCGAGAAGGTCTGTGCAAACTTCGTCGGGATGGTCGTGTTCTTGGTGATCATCTTGGTCATGACGCCGCCAAGGGTTTCGATACCCAGGGACAGGGGAGTCACGTCCAGCAGCAGCACGTCCTTGCGGTCGCCCGACAGCACTTGGCCCTGAATGGCGGCGCCCACGGCCACGGCTTCGTCAGGGTTCACGTCCTTGCGGGGCTCCTTGCCGAAGAATTCCTTGACCTTCTCTTGCACCTTGGGCATACGGGTCATGCCACCGACCAAGATCACGTCGTTGATGTCCGACACGCTGATCCCGGCATCCTTGATGGCCGTGCGGCAAGGCGCAATGGTGCGCTCGATCAGCTCTTCCACCAGGGCTTCCAGCTTGGCGCGGGTCAGCTTCACGTTCAGGTGCTTGGGGCCTGAGGCGTCAGCGGTGATGTAGGGCAGGTTGATGTCGGTCGATGCGGAGTTCGACAGCTCGATCTTGGCCTTTTCAGCGGCTTCCTTCAGGCGTTGCAGGGCCAGCACGTCCTTGGACAGGTCAACGCCTTGTTCTTTCTTGAACTCGCCAATGATGTAGTCGATGATGCGCTGGTCGAAGTCTTCGCCGCCCAGGAAGGTGTCGCCGTTGGTCGACAGCACTTCGAACTGCTTTTCGCCATCCACATCGGCGATTTCAATGATGGACACGTCAAATGTGCCGCCGCCCAGGTCATACACGGCAATCTTGCGGTCGCCCTTTTCCTGCTTGTCCAGGCCAAAGGCCAGGGCTGCGGCAGTGGGTTCGTTGATGATGCGCTTGACTTCCAGGCCGGCAATGCGGCCAGCGTCCTTGGTGGCCTGGCGTTGTGCGTCGTTGAAGTACGCAGGCACGGTGATCACGGCCTCGGTCACGGGCTCGCCCAGGTAGTCCTCGGCGGTCTTCTTCATCTTGCGCAGGATGTCGGCCGAGACTTGCTGGGGCGACAGCTTCTTGCCGCGCACTTCCACCCAGGCGTCACCGTTATCGGCGGCCACGATGGAGTAAGGCATCAGGTCGATGTCCTTTTGCACTTCTTTTTCGGTGAACTTGCGGCCAATCAGGCGCTTGATGGCGAACAGCGTGTTCTTGGGGTTGGTCACGGCCTGGCGCTTGGCCGATGCGCCGACGAGGATCTCGCCGTCTTCCTGGTAGGCGACGATGGAAGGCGTGGTGCGTGCACCTTCGCTGTTTTCGATCACGCGGGTGGTGTTGCCCTCCATGATGGCGACGCAGCTGTTCGTGGTGCCCAGGTCAATGCCGATGATTTTTCCCATGATTTTTCTCCGAATGCTTGAATAGTTTGGATGGCTAGTAACTTGTGGATAACTTGCGTTAGTTCAAGTCGTCCCTCTCGATTTACCTTAAAAAATTTATTTGGGGGCGCTGACAGTGACCAGTGCAGGGCGCAGCACACGCTCCGCAATCACATACCCCTTTTGCAGCACAGTCACGATGGTGTTGGGCTCTTGCTCAGAAGGCACGACGCTGATCGCCTGATGCTGGTGTGGGTCGAACTTGGAGCCCGCTGCGGGATTGATGGCCAGCACCTTGTTGCGTTCCAGAGCTGAGGTGAGCTGGCGCAGGGTCGCGTCTGCTCCTTCGCGAAGTTGCTGGGGCGTGGCTTCCTTGATGGCCAAGGCTGCATCCAGGCTGTCTGCCACGGGCAGAAGGCTTTCGGCAAAGCTCTCGATCCCGAACTTGCGGGCTTTGGCTACTTCGTCTTCGGCGCGGCGGCGGGCGTTTTCCGCCTCTGCCTTGGCGCGCAGGAACTGGTCTGCCAATTCAGCACTCTTGGCCTTGAGCTCAGCCAACTCGCCTTGCAGGCGCGCCAGCTCGTCGGAGGCATTGGCGGCCATGGCGGCTTCCACTTCCTCGGGGGACGGGGCGGCTGATGAAGATGTGTTCTGGCTGTTGTCGGACATGTCGTAGTCTTTGTAAATAAAACAGTACGCGCGAGAGCTTGGGGGCTTTCGCTGAATTTCAAGCCGTGGGGGCAAAAGAACCTTGGTTTGGCCCTTGGAGCGGCTGTTTTTCCAGGCGCTTGCCCAGTATGGGAAAGGCAAAAAGCAGCCAGAGTGTACAAGTGTGCTGCCAAAGGCTATAATTTCCGGCTTTGCCTTGCCACACCGCACAATCTCGAAAAGATTGGGACGCAGCGGGCGGCTTTATCCAAAAGGAGTATGCATGCGTCATTACGAAATCATTTTGTTGATCCATCCGGATCAAAGCGAACAAGTTCCAGCCATGCTGGAGCGCTACAAGGGCATGATCACCGCTGGCGGCGGTAAGGTGCACCGCGTGGAAGACTGGGGCCGTCGTCAACTGGCGTACCTGATCAACAAGCTGGCCAAGGCCCACTACCTGTGCGTGAACATCGAAGCCGACCAAGCTGTGATGGCTGAGCTGGAGCATGCCTTCAAGTTCAACGACGCCGTGCTGCGCCACCTGACTGTCAAGAAGAAGAAGGCTGAAACCGGCCCATCTTCCATGATGAAGACTGTTGAGCGCGAAGAGGCCCGCAAGGCCAGCCAAGCCGAGTACGCAGCTGCTGGCGAGCGCTGATCCATCCACTTTGGAGTGGAGAACCGCGTCGTCTTGACAGCATGCATTGCAGAGGCTGAGTCCCTGCGATACACCCCCGCCGGTTTGCCTGCCATCAACCTGCGGCTCGAACACGAGTCGCAACAGACAGAAGCAGGTCACCCCCGGGCCGTCAAGGCTGCCATCAAGGCCGTTGCCTTTGGTGCAATGGCCGAGCGGCTGGCGAGGCAGAACATCGGAAGTCTCTGGACTTTTTCGGGTTTTCTGGCCACCCCGCGCAACGGCAAAAACGCAGTGCTCCACATCCAGGATATTCAACAAAATTAATTTTCAAGGGGTCCGCAATGGCCACGTTCAAGAAGTTCAATAAAGACAAGCGCCCAAAGCGCAACACCCAGTCCCTGCTGTTCAAGCGCAAGCGTTTCTGCCGCTTCACAGTGACCGGTGTGGAAGAGATCGACTACAAGGATGTCGATACCCTGCGTGATTTCATCGCCGAAAACGGCAAGATCATTCCCGCGCGCCTGACCGGCACGCGCGCCATCTACCAGCGTCAGCTGAACACCGCCATCAAGCGCGCTCGCTTCCTGGCCCTGGTGCCTTACAGCGACCAGCACAAGATCTAAGGAGCACAACCCATGCAAATCATTCTGCTCGACAAGGTTGTGAACCTCGGCAACCTCGGCGAAATCGTCAAGGTGAAAGACGGCTACGCCCGTAACTTCCTGATTCCTTCGGGCCGTGCTCGTCGCGCCACCGAAGCTGCCAAGGCAGAGTTCGAAGCCAAGCGCGCTGAACTCGAAAAAGCTGCTGCCGCCAAGCTGGCAGAAGCCCAAGCCCAAGGCGAAAAGCTGGCTGGCACCACCATCAAGCTGACACAAAAAGCTGGTGTGGACGGCCGTCTGTTTGGTTCTGTGACCAACCATGACATCGCTGAAGAGCTGAACAAGCAAGGCTACAAGGTTGCCAAGTCTCAGATCCGCCTGCCCAACGGCCCTATCAAGGTCGTGAGCGAAAGCACTGTGAGCGTTGCTCTGCACACCGACGTGGTGGTGGACGTGACGGTTTCGGTCTACGGCGAAACTGCCTGATTTTCTTCAGGCAATCCAAGCAAAGCCGCCCTCGGGCGGCTTTTGTCATTGGGTCGGCCTGATTTGTACAGGATTGCCCACCTGCAGTCCACAGATTGCTCACAGGCTTATCCCCGCAGGTCATGTGCCTGTGTGAGGAATAGCATCCAGACATCGTTCGGAGAATTTCCTATGTCCGCAGTCTTTCCTCCCCTAGATGACCAGGGCTTTGCTGCACCCAGTGTTCAGGACAGTGAGGTAGCTCGTTTGCGCATTCCACCCCATTCGGTGGAAGCTGAGTCCAGTGTGCTGGGTGGGTTGCTGCTCGACAACAATGCCTGGGATCGCGTGGGAGACTTGCTGACCGAAAGCAACTTCTATCGCCATGAGCATCAACTGATCTTCACAGCGATTGCGAGCCTGGTGAATGCCAGCAAGCCCGCCGATGTGATCACTGTGTTCGAACACCTGCGCAGCCTGGGCAAGGCGGAAGAGGTGGGAGGGCTGGCGTATTTGAATAATCTGGCGCAGTACGTCCCCAGTGCCAGCAACATCCGTCGCTATGCCGAAATCGTGCGTGAGCGATCCATCCTGCGCAAGCTGGTCACCGCCAGCGATGAGATTTCCACGAATGCGTTTGATCCGCAGGGCAAGACCGTCGAGCGCATTCTTGATGAAGCAGAAGCCAAGATTTTCGCCATCGGCGAGGAAGGCTCGCGCAACAAGCAGGGGTTTCAGTCGCTCGATACGCTGGTGATCGACCTGCTCGACAAAGTGCAGGAGATGGCTGACAACCCGGCGGATGTGACGGGGGTGCCCACAGGCTTTGCTGATCTGGACCGGATGACTTCGGGGCTGCAGGCGGGCGACATGATCGTGTTGGCGGCTCGCCCTTCGATGGGGAAGACCTCGTTCGCGGTGAACATTGCCGAGCACGTGGCGCTCAACGAAGGCCTGCCTGTCGCCATCTTCTCCATGGAAATGGGCGCTGCTCAATTGGCCGTGCGTATCGTGGGTTCGATTGGACGTGTGAACCAGGGCAACTTGCGAACCGGCAAGCTCACAGACGACGAGTGGCCGCGCTTGACCGAGGCGATTGAAAAGCTGCGCACAGTGTCGCTGCACATCGATGAAACCCCTGGCCTCACACCAGGCGAATTGCGCGCCAACGCTAGGCGCTTGGCGCGCCAATGCGGCAAGCTCGGGCTCATCGTGGTGGACTACCTGCAGCTCATGAGCGGCTCGGGCGCGGGCAGCGCCGACAACCGTGCGACCGAACTGGGGGAAATCTCCCGGGGTTTGAAGATGCTGGCCAAGGAACTGCAATGCCCGGTGATTGCACTCTCGCAGCTGAACCGTTCGGTGGAGCAGCGCACTGATAAGCGCCCGATGATGTCCGACCTGCGTGAATCGGGCGCCATCGAGCAGGATGCGGACATCATCATGTTCATCTACCGCGACGACTACTACAACAAGGACAGCAAGGAGCCGAACGTGGCCGAGGTCATCATCGGCAAGCAGCGTAACGGCCCCACCGGTACCGTAAAACTGTTCTTCCAGAAGAACCAGACCCGCTTCGAGAATCTGGCCATGGGTTCGGGTGACGACTATTGATAAAAATAGCTGCTGGCGCTTGCTGAATAAGCGCTAGCTACCAAAAGGAGGCCCCCCGGCTCTGCCGGGGAGGCAGTAGAAGTTTGACTTTTCAGGAGGTTGTCCACCGTAGAGACTTTCAATCGTGAGCCGCCAAGCAAACGAAAGGAAGAAACACGATGGACAAGTATGAAAGTTTGAGTCACACGGCCTGGGATTGCAAATATCACGTGGTCTTCATCCCCAAGTGTCGAAGGCGAACGCTGTACAAGCAGCTACGCGAACACCTGGGTGAGGTATTCAGAAAGTTGGCCGCGCAAAAGGAATGCAGGGTTGAAGAGGGGCATCTGATGCCCGATCACGTGCACATGATGCTGTCGATCCCACCGAAGTACTCGGTGTCGCAGGTGGTGGGCTTTATCAAAGGCAAGAGCGCAATCCACCTTGCGCGGGTGTACGGAGAGCGAAAGCGCAACTTCGTGGGTCAGCACTTCTGGGCGCGAGGGTACTTCGTCTCGACGGTGGGACGCGACGAAGCGGTGATACGGGAGTACATCCGAAACCAGGAGAAGGAAGACGAGAGGTTGGACCAACTCGGTCTATGGAGGTGAGTAGCCACCGATAGGTGGCCCCAAGAATGAGGGGCCGCGTTAGCGACCCCTTACAGCCGCTTTGAGCGGCTCACATCCCGAATGCCCCCGGCTTTGCCGGGGGATGGTTACTAGCTATAAAAATTATAGCTAGCGGAATCGAGGTTGGGCGCGTAGCCCGTTCGCCTCTACTGCTTGAGCGCCCACACCAGTAGCCCCGCACAGGCGCACGCCACGATGGTAAGGGCCAAGGTCAAGCGGCGGTTGTGCTGGCGCAAGTCTTCTACCGCCTGGATCACCTGGGCATTTTGCTGAGCGAGGGACTGGATCAGCGCCGCCCCGTCCAGTTGTTCCTGCTCCAGCTGCAGCACGCGTTCACGCAAATGCTGCAGCTGTACGTCGGTAGGCAGGGCGGCTTCTGTCCCGGCGTCTGCGATAGAGCCCGCTGCCGTGGCCTCTGCTTTGCCCTTTCGGGTGGCGCCCAGCAGCTTTTTGGCGGCTTGCAGAATCTGGGGTGTGGCCTCAATGACATCGCCCCAGGGCACCAGTTTGAGTGCAGTCACCCAGCCGACCATGGTCAAAGCACCTCGCTGGCGAAGTCTGCGAGGCGCGAACGTTCGCCGCGTGCGAGCGTAATGTGCCCGCTGTGAGGCCAGCCTTTGAATCGATCCACTGCATAGGTCAGGCCGGACGAGCCTTCGGTCAGGTACGGTGTGTCGATCTGTGCCAGGTTGCCCATGCAGATGATCTTGGTGCCAGGGCCTGCGCGGGTGATGAGCGTCTTCATCTGCTTGGGCGTCAGGTTCTGTGCCTCGTCGATGATCACGTACTTGTTCAGGAACGTGCGCCCTCGCATGAAGTTCATGCTCTTGATCTTGATGCGGCTGCGGATCAGTTCGTTGGTAGCAGCACGGCCCCATTCGCCTGCATTGCCGCCGTCTCCTTTGGCCAGAAATTCCAGGTTGTCGTCCAGCGCACCCATCCAGGGGCCCATCTTTTCTTCTTCGGTGCCTGGCAAGAAACCGATGTCCTCGCCCACACTCACCGTGGCGCGGGTCATGATGATCTCGGTGTAGCGGCGGTCGTCCAGCACCTGGGTCAGTCCTGCGGCCAGGGCCAGCAGGGTCTTGCCGGTGCCGGCAGTGCCGGTCAGCGTGACGAAGTCGATCTCAGGATCCATGAGCAGGTTCATCGCAAAGTTCTGCTCGCGGTTGCGGGTGGTCACGCCCCACACGGCATTCTTGGCTGAGCCGAAGTCCTTGAGGGTTTGCAGCACCGCAGTTTTTTCGCGGATCTCGCTCACCCGGGCGAACAGGCTGGGCTCGCCGGGTGCTTCAAAGTACACAAACTGATTGATCATCAGTTGCGGCACGATCGGGCCACCGATGCGGTAGTACGTGTGTGCGCCGCTTTGCCAGCTTTCGACGTTCTTGCCGCTCTTGGACCAGAAGTCCTGCGGCAGTGCGAGCACCCCCGCGTACAGCAGGTCGCCATCGTCCAGGGTCTTGTCGTTCTGGTAGTCCTCGGCGTTCAGCCCCAGCGCACGCGCCTTGACGCGCATGTTGATGTCTTTGGAAACCAGCACCACTTCGCGCGGTGCGTGCTCTTTGGACAAAGCCGCCACAACGCCCAGAATCTGGTTGTCGGCCTTGCCAGCTGGGAGGCTGGTGGGCAGGCTGTAGTCCAGCGGTGCGGTCTGGAAGTACAGGCATCCACCGGCGGCACGCTGCCCTGTGGAATCCAGCTTGAGCCCGCGTCCGATGTCCGCCCCCTCGACTCCCGCGAGCGCATCCAGTGTCCGGCTGGTCTGGCGGCCATTGCGCGCCACTTCGGTCATGCCCTTCTTGTGGGCATCCAGCTCTTCCAGCACGATCATCGGTAAGAAGATGTCGTGCTCTTCAAAGCGGAACAGGCTGGTGGGATCGTGCAGAAGGACGTTGGTGTCGAGCACAAACAGCTTGGCTGGGCCTTGCGTTTTTTTGCTGCGTGGCAGGCTCTTGCCCTGGCTGCCCTGGCTGCCGTTGCTTGCGGTCACTGGGGTATTGCTGATGGTTTTCTTCGCAGCAGCCTGGCGCGTAGAAGTCGTAGATTTGGGCGTCGCCACGGCAGGGGCTGTGGCCTTGGTGGCAGCCTCCGCCGTGTTGCGCGTGCGTCGGCGCATCGGTGCAGCAGCAGTGGGGGCCTCCAGTGCAATGGTCTCAGTGACTTCTTCAGGCTCTGCAGCGACTGCGCGAGAGCTTGCGCGGGCCGGGTTTACCTTGTTTTCATAGGCTTCGGGCGAGAGACGGGCGGCGCGGCGGCCAGGGGCGGGTGGCAATGGCATGGTGTGCGAAGGCCTCAAGCAAAAGTGTTCAGAAAGCAAAAAGCCGCCTGGAGGCCAAGGCGGCTTTTAAGGAGGGAATGGGTCGTTGCAAGGTGCAAAGGCATCGACCCATTATGCCCATCTCGTGTGACGGAGCGTTGTGCGCGCAAGCACTCCGTAGGGTGTTGCCAATACAAGTGTCGATCAGGCAGCTTTTTTGAGGGCCTTGATGGATTTCACGGCCTTGAGCACTTCGTCCACATGCCCGGGCACTTTCAGGCCGCGCCACTCTTGCAGCAGCAGGCCATCAGGGCCGATGAGGAAGGTGCTGCGCTCAATGCCCTTGACCTTCTTGCCGTACATGATTTTGTTCTTGACCACGCCGAACATGTGGCACATTTTTTCTTCGGTGTCTGCGATCAGTTCGAAGGGCAATTCCAGCTTTTCCTTGAAGTCGTCGTGGGACTTCATGTTGTCGCGAGAAACGCCAAATACTGCAGCGCCAGCCTTGGCAAAATCTTTGTACTTGTCGCGGAACTGCATGGCTTCAGTGGTGCAGCCGGGCGTGTTGTCCTTGGGATAGAAGTACAGAATCAGAATCTGGCCCGTGTGAGACGTGTTGGAGACTTTGATCCCGCCGGTCGCGTTGGCTTCAAATTCAGGGAGGGGTTTGTTGACAACGATCGCCATATCACTTCAATCTCTCAGGATGTAGTCGTTGATAAGCCGGGGGAGCAGGTGTGTTATTGTTTTTGGTGGTGCCCCCGACCGCAACCCGCAATTTTACTCTGAAAATGCTACAAGACCAAATGCAGGGCCTGTATGTATGTAAGGGGTATCTATTTAGCTCCAGTGACGTGAGAATAGCTGGATGGAAACCCAGATGCTAACGCCAACTCCTGGACGGGACTACCCCCGCACCTGGAACGAATTTCTTGACTGGTTTGCCACCGAAGAGGCTTGCCAGGCGTTCCTGGAGAAGCTTCGGTGGCCCCAAGGCTTCGTCTGCCCGCGTTGCGGCAACGCTGGCGATGTGTACCGCGCCAGCCGCACCCGCCTGATGTGCCGCTCATGCCAGTACCAAGGCACAGTGACATCTGGAACCATCTTTGACAAGACGCGCACACCGCTGCGTGTCTGGCTGGCTGCAGCTTGGTACCTGACCAATCAGAAACAAGGCGTGAGCGCCCTGGGGCTGCAGCGCGTATTGGGTTTGGGGAGCTACCAGACCGCCTGGACCATGCTGCACCGGTTTCGACGTGCCATGGTCCGCCCGGGCCGGGACAAGCTCAAGGGGCTTGTGGAGGTGGATGAAACGTACCTGTCCATCACGGATCGCAAGAATCCCGCCACCCCTGCAGGGCGCAAGAGCAGCACCACCAAAGTGTTGATGGTCATGGCGGTGGAGATCGTGGAGCCCAAGGGGTTTGGGCGCATCCGGTTACGCCGCATTGACCGAGACGCCGCCACCCACGTAATCCCCTTTGTGCAGGAGGTGGTCGAGCCTGGAGCCCAGGTACGCACGGATGGTTCGGCGGCATACCGCGCTCTGGGAGAACTGGGTTACACCCACCAGCGCACCGTCATGCTCGGCTCAGGCGTACCTGCCCATGTCTCCATGGCGGGAGTGCACCGGGTCGCCTCACTGGTACAGCGCTGGGTGCTGGGAACACATCATGGCTCTGTACAGCCAGACCACCTGGACGCCTATCTCGATGAATTCGTGTTCCGTTTCAACCGGCGCACATCCAGCTCACGCGGGATGCTGTTTTACCGCTTGCTGCAGCAAGCGGTGGTTACGCCGCCAGTGACGTATGGGGATGTCGTGAGCAAGAACACCGGGGAGAGCCAATCGGATACCATTGCTGGATGAAATCACAGTATTAATGGGGCTACTGGAGCTAAATAGATACCCCTTATGTATGTACATGCCTGCATATGCATGTCCGCTGGCGAAAGGGCATGCGGCGGTGTTTTTGGGCTGCGCGCCCAGCGCTCAGGCGCCGGTTTCAAGAATAAGTGCCGCCACTACATTGCGGCCCTCGCCGGCCAGGATGTTGTAGGTTCGGCATGCGGCTGCGGTATCCATCGTCTCCAAGCCCAGCCTTCTCGCCATCAGAGGCTGCAGCCATGCGGGGTTGGGAAAGCGGTTGCGGTTGCCACTTCCGAAGATGATCAGTTCGGTGTCGAGTGTGGCCAAGTGTTCGAAGTGAGCGGGTGTCAACTCTTCAAAGCGCGAGCAGTTCCACGGCTGCAGGAGCCCGCTCGAGCCCACGATCAAGCTCTGGGTGTGCTTTTCGCCATCCACGCCAATCCAGTCGGGGCCATATCCGTGGATGGTTTGGGCGTCGGAACGGTCGGGCTGGAATTTCATGGTGTGCCTGAGTGCGAGGTGCGTCATGTGCCTTGGCTGGCGGGACACCTGGGGAGTGGGTAGGTTCTGAACTGTGGTCAAATTATAGGTTTCGCCAAGGCACGCCGTGCCTGGGTTGGCCTTTGTCCCCGTCATTCCCGCCCGCCATGAAAACCGTTCACAAATCCGCCAAGCTTGCCAATGTTTGTTACGACATCCGGGGTCCCATCATGGACGCGGCCAAGCAGATGGAGGAAGACGGTCACAAGATCATCAAGCTCAATATTGGCAATCTGGCGGTCTTTGGTTTTGATGCCCCCGAGGAAATCCAGCAGGACATGATCCGCAACCTGCCCAACTCGGCGGGCTATTCGGACAGCAAGGGGATTTTTGCCGCGCGCAAAGCCGTGATGCATGAAACCCAGAAGCAGGGCATCAAGGGTGTCACGCTGGATGAGATTTATCTGGGCAATGGGGCCAGCGAACTGATCGTGATGGCCACCAACGCCTTGCTGGACAACGGCGACGAACTGCTGCTGCCGTCCCCTGACTATCCGCTGTGGACGGCCGCCGCCAGCCTGTCGGGGGGCACCCCGGTGCACTACTTGTGCGATGAGGCCAATGGCTGGATGCCGGATCTGGACGACATCCGCGCCAAGGTGACGCCCCGCACCAAGGGCATTGTGGTCATCAACCCCAACAACCCCACCGGTGCTTTGTATTCCGAAGAACTGCTGCGAGGCATTCTGGCCATCGCACGTGAGCATGGCCTGGTGGTGTTTGCGGACGAGGTGTACGACAAGGTGCTGTACGACGGTGCCAAGCACACCGCGCTGGGCTCGCTCAGTGAAGACGTGCTCACGCTCACCTTCAATTCGCTGTCGAAAAGCTACCGCTCGTGCGGCTACCGCGCTGGCTGGCTGGTCGTCTCCGGCGACAAGAAACCTGCCAAGGACTACATCGACGGTTTGAACATGCTGTCGAACATGCGCCTGTGCGCCAACGTGCCGGGGCAGTGGGCCATCCAGACTGCGCTGGGCGGTTACCAAAGCATCAACGACCTGGTGTGCGAAGGCGGTCGCCTGCGCAAGCAGCGCGATCTGGCGTATGAGCTGATCACTGCCATCCCGGGCGTTACCTGCGTGAAGCCGCGCGCCGCGCTGTACATGTTTCCCCGCCTCGATCCCGCGGTGTATCCGATCAAAGACGACCAGCAGTTTTTCCTGGAGTTGTTGCAGGAGACCAAGGTCATGCTGGTGCAGGGCACCGGCTTCAACTGGGGCGCGCCAGACCACTTCCGCATCGTGTTCCTGCCCCATGAGGACGATCTGCGCGAGGCCATTGGCCGCGTGGCCAAGTTCCTGGAACAGTACCGCAAGCGCAGCCAATTGGCTGCTGCGTAATGTGAACGGGCCGCAGACGGGCCCGCAGGAACGCCTGCCCATGGCGCTGATGAAGAGCGCCGAGTGAATTACCGATTAAGAGCAAAAGAGTTATGACCATGAAACCCATCCAAGTAGGCCTGCTGGGCATCGGCACCGTCGGCAGCGGCGTGTTCAACGTATTGCAACGCAACCAGGACGAAATCAGCCGCCGCGCTGGCCGGGGCATTGAGATTGCCATGGTGGCCGATCTGGATGTGGAGCGCGCCAAGAGCGTGGTGGGTTCGAAGGTTCAGGTGGTCAACGACGCACGTGCCGTCATCGCCAACCCTGACATCGACATCGTGATCGAGCTGATCGGCGGCTATGGCGTGGCCAAGGCACTGGTGCTGGAGGCGATTGCCGCCGGCAAGCACGTGGTCACCGCCAACAAGGCCTTGCTGGCCGTGCACGGCACCGAGATTTTTGCGGCGGCATCTGCCAAGGGCGTGATGGTGGCCTTCGAGGCCGCCGTGGCCGGTGGCATTCCCATCATCAAGGCGCTGCGCGAAGGTCTTACGGCCAACCGCATCCAGTGGATTGCCGGCATCATCAACGGCACCACCAACTTCATCCTGTCCGAGATGCGCGACAAGGGCCTGGACTTTGACGTGGTGCTCAAGGAAGCCCAGCGCCTGGGCTACGCCGAGGCCGACCCGACCTTCGACATCGAAGGCGTGGACGCCGCGCACAAGGCCACCATCATGTCGGCCATCGCTTTCGGCATTCCCGTGCAGTTCGACAAGGCCTATGTGGAAGGCATCACCAAACTGGGTGCGGCCGACATCAAGTACGCCGAGCAACTGGGCTACCGCATCAAGCTGCTGGGCATCACCAAGCGCGCCGAAAAGGGCATTGAGCTGCGCGTGCACCCAAGCCTGGTGCCTTCCAAGCGCCTGATTGCCAATGTGGAAGGCGCGATGAACGCCGTGGTGGTGCAGGGCGACGCCGTGGGCACCACGCTGTACTACGGCAAGGGTGCGGGCTCTGAGCCCACCGCCAGCGCCGTGATTGCCGACCTGGTGGACATTGCCCGCCTGCACACCGCCGACCCTGAGCACCGCGTGCCGCACCTGGCGTTCCAGCCCCACACGCTGACCGATGCCATGGGCGCCCTGCCCGTGCTGCCCATGAGCGAAGTGGTGACCAGCTACTACCTGCGCCTGCGCGTGGCCGATCAGGCGGGCGTGCTGGCCAAGGTGACGGGCCTGCTGGCCGAAGCCGGTGTCAGCATCGACGCCGTGCTGCAGCGCGAGGCGGACGAAGTGGGCGGCGAAGGCTCCACCCAGACGGACCTGATCATCCTCACGCACGACACCCGCGAAGGCACCATGGATGCCGTCATCGCCCAGATGCAGGCGCTGCCCACCGTGCTGGCCCCCATCACCCGCATCCGCAAGGAAGAGCTGAACTGATCCCACCCCGTGGCAAGGCCGCGCACAGCGGCTGACCCGCGGGCACTGACGGCAATCTCCATGCGCACCCGCCATGCCCACCCTGGTTGCAGTTCTCACCTTGGTCGCTTTGCTCAAGCTGTCCAATGTGGACATGCCGCGCTGGCATCTGGCCTTCTGGTTCGGTGTGTTGGTGGGGGCGGCGCTCATGGGGCACATGCCCCGGCTGCACGCGGTGGGGCATGGCCTGCTGAGCTTTGTGCAGGCCTGGGTGTACTTTGTGTTGCTGGACCGCACCGACAACCGCCTGGACCGCGTGTGGCACTGGCTCATCCTCATCGGGGGCTTCGGTCTCATCATCATGGCGCGCATGCTCATCGACATCCGCGCCTACGGCATCAGTTTTTGAACCCTCACGGGACCCTCTCATGAAATACCTCAGCACGCGCGGCCACGCAGACCGCAAACAGTTCTGCGACATCCTGCTCGAAGGCCTGGCGCCCGATGGCGGTCTGTACTTGCCCGAGCACTACCCGCAGGTGGACGACGCCATGCTCACGCGCCTGCGCAAGGCCTACCACGAGCAAGGCTACGCCGAGCTGGCCTTCCAGATCCTGTCGCTGTACATCGACGACATTCCTGCGGCCGATCTGAAGGCCCTGTGCGCCAAGACGTACACCGCTGAAGTATTCGGCACGGGCGAGATCGTGCCCCTGCGCCACCTCGAAAACAGCCTGTGGCTCGAAGCCCTGTCCAACGGCCCCACGCTGGCCTTCAAGGACATGGCCATGCAGCTCTTGGGCAACCTGTTCGAATACGAACTGGGCCGCCGTGGTGCCGAGCTGAACATCCTGGGCGCCACCAGTGGCGACACCGGCAGCGCGGCCGAATACGCCATGCGCGGCAAGAAGGGCATTCGCGTGTTCATGACCAGCCCGCACGGCCGCATGAGCCCCTTCCAGCAGGCGCAAATGTTCAGCCTGCAGGACGAGAACATCCACAACATCGCCATCGAAGGCGTGTTCGACGATTGCCAGGACATCGTCAAGGCCGTCTCCAACGACCTGGAGTTCAAGCGCAAGTACAAGATCGGCACCGTCAACTCCATCAATTGGGCGCGCCTCTTGGCGCAGGTGGTGTACTACTTTGCGGGCTACATCCAGGCCACCGAGACCAACGACCAGAAGGTCAGCTTCACCGTGCCCTCGGGCAACTTCGGCAACGTCTGCGCCGGCCATGTGGCGCGCATGATGGGCTTGCCCATTGCCAAGCTGGTGGTGGCCACGAACGAGAACGACGTGCTCGACGAGTTCTTCCGCACCGGTGTGTACCGCGTGCGCGGCAGTGCGGATACGCACGAAACGTCGAGCCCGTCCATGGACATCAGCAAGGCCAGCAACTTCGAGCGCTTTGTGTTCGACCTGCTCGGCCGCGACGGTGCCAAGACCAAGGCGCTGTTTGGCGATGCGCTGTCGCAATCGGGCCAGTTCGACCTGAGCCAGGACCCCCGCTTTGCCGACGCCGCCGCCAAATACGGCTTTGAAAGCGGCAAGAGCACCCATGCGGACCGCCTCGCCACCATCAAGGACAACTACCAGCGCCACGGCGTCACCATCGACACCCACACCGCCGACGGTGTGAAGGTGGCGCTGGAACACCACAGCGACGCCAGCGTGCCCATGATCGTGCTGGAGACGGCGCTGCCCATCAAGTTCGCGGCCACCATCGAGGAAGCCCTGGGCCATTCGCCCGAGCGGCCCGCGAAGTTTGAAGGCATTGAAGCCCTGCCCAAGCGCGTGCAGGTGATGCCTGCTGATGTCACCCTGATCAAGGCCTACATCGAGCGCCATTGCGCCCCGGCCGTGTTGGGCTGAAGGCGGTTTTTTGGAGCGCCCCGGCCATCAGCCCCGGCGGGCTGCTGGCATGTGTGGGCAGTGATATGAGTGAAAAATGCCCCTGGCGCTTACTGGATAAGCGCTAGCAGCTATAAATAGCATAGCGGTGTCTGTTTGCGTTGCGGTGCCACTGGTTGCCCGTACGGACAGGTGCCCACCAAGGAGCATGGGATGAAGGTTGTAGGCTTTGCCGGGTTCTCCGGCAGTGGCAAAACCACGTTGGTAGAGCAATTGATTCCCGAGCTGCGCCTGCGCGGCCTGCGGGTGTCGGTGGTCAAGCATGCCCACCACAGCTTCGATATGGACCACCCCGGCAAGGACACCTACCGCCACCGCGAGGCCGGAGCCTTTGAGGTGGTGGCGGCGTCGGACAAGCGCCTGATGCTGGTGCGCGAGTTTGAACAGCCCGCCGTGCTCAGCGTGCACCACCTGCTGGCAGAGTTGTACCAAGGGGTGGACTGGGTGCTGGTGGAAGGCTTCAAGGAAAGCGACCTGCTCAAGATCGAAGTCTGGCGCGCGCCAGAGCCCGGCAAATCTGAGCGGCCCGTGCGCTACCCGGAAGACGGCTTTGTCGTGGCCATTGCCACCGACGCTCCTGACCAATTGCCCGAGCCCACCCTGCGGCCGGTGCTGGATTTGAACGCTCCCGCCCAAGTGGTCGATTGGATGTTGCAGAACGCCGATCGCTTTGAATACGACTGGGAAATGCACGGAGAAACCCTGCGATGAACGCCCCCCAGAAACCCCGCTCGCCCCTCAAGCCCCTGGATGAAGCACTGGCCGACCTGCTGGCCCACGCGCAGCCGCTGCCGGGGCTGGAGACTGTAGACACCTTCAACGCCGACGGGCGTGTGCTGGCGCAAGACTGCGTGTCGGCCCTGCACGTGCCGCCGCAAGACAACAGCTCGATGGACGGCTACGCCGTGCGCCTTACCGATGTGGCCGCTGTTGGCGTGGTGCTGCCCGTGTCGCAACGCATTGCTGCGGGCAGCGCTGGCGAGCCGCTGGCTGCTGGCACGGCCGCCCGCATCTTCACCGGCGCGCCGGTGCCCGAGGGGGCTGACGCCATCCTGATGCAGGAAGACTGCGAAGCACTGGCCGCGGCTGAAGGCCTGGGCCAGGTGCGCATCAATGCCGTGCCGGCTGCCGGGCAGTGGATTCGCCGTGCGGGCGAAGACATCACCCAGGGCGCGGTGGTGCTGCAGGCAGGCACGCGCCTGTCGCCCGCCGAACTGGGCCTGGCCGCCAGCATTGGCATGCACCAGCTCCAGGTGGCGCGCCGCCCGCGCGTGGCCTTGTTCTCCACCGGCGATGAACTCGTCATGCCCGGTGAAGTGCCGCCCGAGCAAATGCGCCCCGGTGCCATCTACAACAGCAACCGCTTCTTCTTGCGCGCCATGCTGCTGCGCCTGGGCTGCGAGGTGACGGACTTCGGCATCGTGCCCGACCGGCGCGAGGCCACCATCGAAGCCCTGCGCCAGGCAAGTTGCGACCACGACCTGATCCTGACCAGCGGTGGCGTGAGTGTGGGCGAGGAAGACCACATCAAGCCCGCCGTGGAATCGCTGGGCCGCCTGGACTTGTGGCAAATCGCCATGAAGCCCGGCAAACCCTTCGCTTACGGCACTGTGGGCAAGGCGCATTTCATGGGCCTGCCGGGCAACCCGGTGTCCAGCTTCGTGACCTTTGCCGTGCTGGTGCGGCCCTTTGTGCTGCGGCTGCAAGGCGTGCGCGATATTGCTCCTAAAAAAATAGCTGCTACCGCCCGATTTGATTGGCCCAAGGCCGATAAACGCCGTGAATTTCTGCGGGTGCGCCAGCACCCCGATGGCGGGCTGGAGCTGTTCCACAACCAAAGCTCGGGCGTGCTCACCTCGGCGGCCTGGGGCGATGGCCTGGTGGACAACCCCGCAGGCCAGACCATTGCGGTGGGCGACACCGTGCAATACCTCGCTTTTTCGGAGCTGCTGCAATGAAGATCACCGTCCGCTACTTCGCCTCCATCCGCGAGGCCATCGGCCACGGCAGTGAGTCGGTGGACACCACGGCCACTACTCTGGGCGCGCTGCGTGATGAACTCATCGCCCGGGGCGGCGCCCACGCCAGCAGCCTGGCCCGCGGCCGCGCGGTGCGCATGGCGCTGAACCAGAACCTGAGCGACGAAGCCGCCGCGCTGGCCGACGGTGCCGAGGTAGCTTTTTTCCCGCCCGTGACGGGCGGGTGAGGGGGGGATGCGCGGGCGGGTGCCAGTGGGTATCGTCGCAGGTTGACTCAACACCCCCGGCTACAAAGGCGGCTTGGCGGATAGATTCAGGCACTCGCGCCATGTGGTGGATCAGGCACGAACCGCATTGAACCGCTCACTGAGGGTCGTCGATGCGCTGTGCAAGGCGCCGATAAGCTCAACCCGAGCGGATATTTCAAGGTCAAAGCGGCCTGCGCAGTGGCGACCCCTCCGATCTGCTTGGGCACCACCAAAGAGACGTTGCATGACATATTCCGGCGAACACGACATCCAGGTTCCGCACACCACAGCGCATCACGCCAAGTACTTTGCGTGGGAGCTGACGCGCCGTCGTGCTGCATCTGAAGAAGACCGCCTGGCCCAATCGCTTTTCGATGCCAGTGTGGACCTAAACCCCCACCAGATTGACGCAGCCCTTTTTGCCCTCAACAACCCCCTGAGCAAAGGCGTGGTGCTGGCCGACGAAGTGGGGCTGGGCAAGACCATTGAAGCCGCGCTGGTGTTGTGCCAGTTGTGGGCCGAGCGCAGGCGCCGCCTGCTGGTGATTTGCCCAGCAGCCTTGCGCAAGCAGTGGGCGCAAGAGCTGTCAGATAAATTCAACCTACCCGCAGAGGTGCTGGATGCACGCACCTGGCACCGGCTTCGTGAAGGCGGTATTTACGACCCGTTGGACCGCGACGTCATCAGCGTCATGTCCATCCACTTCGCCGCCCGCATGGAAGCCCAGTTGGCCGCCGTGCCGTGGGATGTGGTCGTCATCGACGAAGCCCACAAACTGCGCAACGCCCACCGCAAGAGCCATGAAACCGGGCAAGCGCTCAAGCGTGCATTGGGCGGCCGCAAAAAATTGCTGTTGACAGCGACACCTTTGCAAAACTCCTTGATGGAGTTGTACGGCCTTACCTCGCTCATTGACGAAGAAATCTTTGGCGACGAGCGCAGCTTTCGCTCGCAATACAGCAGTATCGATGGCGACATCCAGTCTTTGCGCCGCCGCCTGCAGCCCTTCATCAAGCGCACCCTGCGCCGCGACGTGCTGGAGTACGTGCCGTACACCCAGCGCCATGCACTCACCACGCCGTTCTCCCCCTCAGAGGAGGAAGTCCGGTTTTACGAGCTGATCTCCGCCTACCTGCAGCGCGACTTCAGCTACGGCTTCCCAACCCGACAAAAACACTTGGTCGGCCTCATCTTGCGCAAGCTGCTGGCTTCTTCCACCGAAGCCGTAGTGGCCACGCTGGATGCCATTCGCACCCGGCTGCAGCGCCTGCTCGACAAACAGACCATCGACGAAGAGTGGATTCAACAACTCATTGAAAACGAAGACCTCGACGAAGATTTGTTGGAGGAAGATGACCCGGTTGCCTCGCAAGCCGACGGCACACCGCCCGTGGACTACGCCCTGGTGCGCGAAGAGCTGGCCGAGCTGGACGAATACCTACGCCTTGCCCGCAACATCCGCGAAGACCAAAAGTCACACGCGCTGTTGTCCGCGCTGCAACAGGGCTTTGAGCGCATGGGTGCCATGGGCGCGGCCCGCAAGGCAGTCATCTTTACCGAGTCCCGCCGCACCCAAGACTACCTGGCCCGCTACTTGGAGGCCCATGGCTATGCGGGCAAAGTTACCCAGTTCAGCGGTGGCAACCAAGGCCCCGCATCCACCGGCATCTACCAGCGCTGGCTGGCCCAATACACTGGCAGTGACCGGGTGACCGGTTCCCCCGCCATTGACCGCCGCACCGCGCTCATCGACCACTTCCGCCAAGAGTCAGAAATCCTTATCGCCACCGAAGCTGCGGCCGAGGGCGTGAACCTGCAGTTCTGTTCGCTCGTCGTCAACTACGACCTGCCCTGGAACCCCCAGCGTGTGGAGCAGCGCATTGGCCGTTGCCACCGCTACGGCCAGCGGTTCGATGTAGTGGTCATCAACTTCTTGAACCAGCGCAATGCGGCTGATCAGCGCGTGCTGGAGCTGCTGCAAGACAAGTTCCACCTGTTCGACGGCGTGTTTGGCGCGTCGGACCAAGTGCTCGGCCAAATTGAGGGCGGCATCGACTTTGAAAAGCGCATTGCTGAAATTTACGACCGCTGCCGCACCCCTGCCGACATCGACGCCGCCTTTGCGCAGCTCCGCACCGAGCTGGACGCTGATATCCAAGCCCGCATGCAAGAGACCGAAAAACTCTTGCTGGAGCACTTTGACGCCGACATCCACGACCTTCTGCGCAGCCAGAAAGAGCGCGCCGAGAGCCAGCTCGACCGCGTGACCCGCTTCTTCTGGTGGCTCACGCAGTACGTGCTGGCAGGGCAGGCGCGGTTTGACACCGCAAAGCTGGGCTTCGAGCTGCAAACCCCGCCCGTAGTGCAAGCGCCCGCAGGGGTTTACCAGCTCATCCGCAAGGGCGAAACCCCGCCCGAGCACGCCCGCATCTACCGCCTGACCCACCCGCTGGGCCAATACGTGCTCGACACCGGGCGCAACCTGCCAGCGCCCCTGCAAAGCCTTACCTTCCACTACGGCAGCCACAAACCCCGCATCAGCATGGTGGAGCGCCTGGTGGGTCAAAGCGGCTGGATGCAGCTCAGCCTGCTGGAGCTGGACAGCTTTCAGCACGAAGAGCACCTGGTGTTCACCGGCATGACCGACACCGGCGAAGTGCTGGATCAGGAAAGCTGCGAAAAGCTTTTCTACCTGCTGGCCACCACCACCGACCTGCAAGCCAGCCCACCCATGGAGCTGCAGGCCAATGCCCAGCGCCAGCTTGAGGCCACCCTCAGCCGCGCGTTGGAGCTCAACGACCAGTTCTTCCAGCAAGAGCGCGACAAGCTCGAAGCCTGGGCCGACGACCGCATCGCCTCTGCCGAGCAGGCCCTGAAAGACACCAAGCTCAAGCTCAAAGGCCTGAAACGCCAGGCCCGCATGGCCCTAAGCATGGAAGACGCAGAGCGCCTCCAACGAGACATTGGTAGGACCGAATCCGAGCAGCGCCGCCAGCGGCAAGAGATATTTGCTGTGGAAGACGAAATCGAAGCCCGGCGCGACGCGCTCATTGCCGCTCTGCAAAAGCGCCTGCACCGCGCCAGCCGCAACCAAAGCCTGTTTGTGCTGCGCTGGAGCGTGGTGTGACGTGTCGCCAAAACCCGAAAATATCGACACGTTTTCGCCATATGTCGATGCCGCGTACATGTACCGCACACCCCATTAGCCACGCCAGACTTGCGCCACATCCCGAATACACCTGCCAGCACCCATAAGAAGCTATGACCAACACCGCCCACCTCACCGAACTCGGCCACAGCCCCGACGCACTGGCCCAGCGCCAGGCCGACCTGCTGGCCCTGCTGCGCCAGACTGCCCCCGAAGTGTTGAGCGACAACCAAATCAATATTGAAAAACTCAAAGAGCTGCTGGGCCAAGAGCGCATAGCGCCAGCGGAGCACTACGAGCTGAACTGGGCCGGCAAAACCGAAGCCCGCCGTGAAATACAAAAAACCAGCAGCCACACCCTGCGGCCAGACGCCAACAACCCGGCCCACGCCCAGCACATGCTCATAGAGGGTGAAAACCTGGAAGTGCTGCGCGTGCTGCAAAAAAGCTACTACGGCAAGGTCAAGATGATCTACATCGACCCACCGTACAACACCGGCAACGACAGCTTTGTGTACCCCGACGACTATTCAGAAACGCTGGACGAATACCAAAAACGCACGGGCGAGAAAAGCGCCGAAGGGTATTTGAACAAGCAAAGCCTGTGGAAGAAAAACAGCAAGGAAAGCGGCCAGTACCACAGCGCGTGGCTGAGCATGATGTACCCGCGCCTGTATTTGGCGCGGAATTTATTGCGCGATGACGGGGTTATTTTTATTTCGATTGATGACAATGAAGCGGCGAATTTGAAGTTGCTTTGCGATGAGATTTTTGGGGCGGAGAATTTTGTTGGGTGCATTATTTGGAAGAATGTTACTGACAACAATCCAACTAATGTGACGACAGAGCATGAATATGTGCTGGTCTTTTCTAAGAATAAAAGTCAGTTGGCCGGGCAGTGGAAGAGCAGCTTGTCGGACGCGAAGAGCAAATTAATTGAAGTTGGAAAAGAGCTCATTGCTAAGCATTCAAACCAGAAGGACTTGCAGACCGAATACACAACTTGGTTTAGAGAAAACAAGAGTTTTCTGGGTCAGTTGGATAGATACAAATACATTGACGTTGATGGCGTCTACACCGGAAGTCAAAGTGTCCACAACCCCGGCCGGGAGGGGTATAGATATGATGTTTTGCACCCGACTACAAAAAAGCCTTGCAAGCAACCATTGCTCGGATACAGGTTTCCACAGGAGACCATGCAAAAACTTCTCGACGAAAAAAAGATCTTGTTTGGTGATGATGAATCCAAAATCATTGAGCTAAAAGTTTACGCGCATGAATTTCAAGATAAGTTGTCAAGTCTGATTGATTTTGATGGTCGTGTTGGTGCTTACGATCTACGGGAGCTTTTTAGCGAAGCCATAAAGGTTTTCAATAATCCAAAGCCTGTTGAGTTTCTTTCGAGATTCTTTTCTTACATTACCAAAGATGACGACATCATTCTCGATTTTTTCGTCGGTAGTGGTACTACTACACAGGCAGTGATTGAGCTCAACCTCGAAGACGGCGGCAAGCGCCAAAGTATTTGCGTTCAAATGCCCGAAGTTCTGGAGGAAAGCACCGAAGCCTACAAAGCGGGCTACCGCACCATTGCCGACATTACCCGCGCCCGCATCGACAAGGTGATTGCCAAACTCAAAGCCGAGCACCCCGATAAAACCGCTGATTTGGCCTGCGCCCATTTCACGCTGGCCCCGTCCAACTTCAAGGTATGGCGTGGCGATGTGGGCAGTGCCGATGCGCTGCGCGAGCAGTTGGCCTTGTTCCAAAGCGCCGAAAAGGCCGGGCAGCCCCAAGCCACCGACGCGCAGACCGCCATGCTGACCGAGCTGTTGCTCAAGCATGGCTTGGGCGCACTGGGGGTGCATGCAGTCAGCGCACCTAAGCAGGTGGCGGGCGTGACGGTGCACCGCGTGCTGCTGCCCGACGACAAGCACTTGTGGCTGTGCTTTGAGCCCTACACCGACGCGCTGAAAGACGAGTTGGTGAAAGCCCGCCCGGCGCAGGTGGTGCTGCTCAATTCCTGCTTTGTGGGTGACAAAGCGGACGAGCAGCTGGCCAACCTGCAACTGGAGCTGGCGGGGCTGGATATTGGCCTGACGGTGATTTGAACGGGGCCATGATGAAGCCCATGCATGCATCCGGTGACGCCGCCCCTGCTTTGTTGAACGATGTGCGCCAGCTCATTGAGCAGGCGCGCGCGCATGTGGCCAGCGCGGCCAACAGTGCGCAGACCTTGCTGTATTGGCAGGTGGGTGAGCGCATCCGCCGTGAAGTGTTGGGCGAGGCCCGCGCCGACTATGGTGAACAGATTGTGTCGACGCTGTCGACACAATTGGTGCAGGCGTATGGCAGAGGGTTTTCTGAAAAAAGCCTTCGGCGCATGATTCAGTTCGCAGAGGTGTTTGCTGATGCACAAATTGTCGCGACACTGTCGCGACAATTGAGCTGGAGCCATTTCATTGAAATCCTGCCTCTTAAGCAGCCGCTTGAGCGGGAGTTTTATGCCGAGATGTGCCGACTGGAGCGCTGGAGCGTGCGCACCCTGCGCGAGCGCATTGGCAGCCAGTTGTACCTGCGCTCGGCCGTTGCCAAAAAGCCAGAGGGCGTGATTGCCAAAGAGCTAAGCCATCTGCGCGAAGGCGGGCAGATGACGCCCGACCTGGTGTTTCGCGACCCCTACATGCTGGACTTTTTGGGCCTGCCCGACGGCTACAGCGAGCGCGACCTGGAGAGCGCCATCCTGCGTGAGATGGAGCGCTTTTTGCTGGAGCTGGGGGCAGGTTTTACGTTTGTGGCGCGGCAAAAGCGCATCAGCGTGGGGGCGGACGACTTTTATCTGGACTTGCTGTTCTACCACCGGCACCTGCGCCGCTTGGTGGCGGTGGAGCTGAAGCTGGAGAAGTTTTCCCCTGCGCACAAGGGGCAGATGGAGCTGTACTTGCGCTGGCTGGACCAGAACGACCGTGCCGAGGGCGAGGCTTCGCCCATTGGTTTGATTTTGTGCGCCAGCGCCGACCGCGAGCAGGTGGAGCTGATGGATTTGGACAGCGCCAACATCCGCGTGGCGCAGTACCTGCACGCCTTGCCCGATGTGCAGGTACTGCAAGCGCAGCTGCACCGCGTGGTGCAACTGGCGCGCGAGCGGCAGGCCCGGCTGGCCCCGCCCGATAACAAGGATGAGACATGACGATGAAGTTGCAATTTGCCCACCAGGACTACCAAAAGAAGGCAGTCGATGCGGTGGTGAAAGTGTTTGATGGCCAGCCACTAGCCAAAGGCGACTTTGCTCTGGCTGTGCAGCAAGGCAGCGTGGCCTATGCGGGGGACGGCAGCATTGGCAACGCGCTGAAGCTCTCGGACGAGCAACTGCTGGCCAATGTGCAGGCGGTGCAAAAGGACAATGGCTTGGAGCCATCTGCCACTTTGGCCGAGTCTCGCTCAGACAATGGCAAAGAGGTGTTTTGCCCGCTGAATTTCACCATTGAGATGGAAACCGGCACGGGCAAGACCTACAGCTTCATCAAGACGATGTATGAGCTGAACAAGGTGTACGGGTTCAAGAAGTTTGTGGTGGTGGTGCCCAGTGTGGCCATACGCGAAGGCACCATGAAGAACCTGCAGATCACCCGCAGCCACTTTGCAGCGGACTATGCCAATGTACCCTGCGTGCCGATTTTGTACGACAGTACCAAGCTGACAGACTTGCGCCACTTTGCGCAGAGCGATGCGCTGAGCGTGCTGGTCATCAACATTGACAGCTTTACCAAAGACAACAATAAGATCAACCAGAAGGGCGAAAAGGCGTTTGCGCCCATTGAATACATCCGGGCGGTGAACCCCATCGTCATCGTGGACGAACCGCAAAACTTTGAGACCGATGTACGCCGCCGCGCGCTGTTTGACTTGAACCCGCTGTGCACGCTGCGCTACTCGGCTACGCACAAGAACCCCTACAACCTGCTGTATTCGCTCAACCCCGTGCAGGCGTATGACCTGGGGCTGGTGAAGCAGATTGAGGTGGACGGCGTGCTGGCCGATGAAGACCACAACCAGGCCTTTGTGGAGCTGGTGGGCATTGAGGCTCGCCCTGCTTCTGTCAAGGTCAAGGTCATTATTGATGTGAATGGCAAGACGGGCCCCAAGCGTTCCGAGTTGACCCTGAAGCTGGGCGATGACCTGTATGCCAAGTCTAAGCAGCGCGATGTTTATGAGGACGGTTACATCCTGAACGAAATCCGGGCAGACGACGGGGAGATTGAGTTCTCTGGTGGGCGGGTGATTCGCATCCACCAAGCCCACGGGGGGCTGGCTGACGATGTGATGCGCTTCCAGATTGAGCGCACGGTGGCGGCGCACTTTTCCAAGCTCAAGAACGTGCAGCCCATTGGTGTGAAGGTGTTGAGCCTGTTTTTTATCGACAAGGTAGCCAACTACCGGGCGTATGACGAGGATGGCAATGCCACCTTGGGCAAGTTTGGTGTGTGGTTTGAAGAGGCGTTCAACAAGTACGCCAGCATGCCCAAATACCGTGGGCTCATTGCGCACAGTGCCAGCGAGGTACACAACGGCTATTTTTCGG
This sequence comes from Acidovorax temperans, assembly GCF_006716905.1. Taxonomy (GTDB): domain Bacteria; phylum Pseudomonadota; class Gammaproteobacteria; order Burkholderiales; family Burkholderiaceae_C; genus Acidovorax; species Acidovorax temperans. The sequence continues at coordinate 1,068,336 of NZ_VFPV01000002.1, forward strand.
GCGACAAGAAGGGCAAGGGTGTGAAGGCCAAAACGGTGTGGGTGGATACATCGGGCACGGTAGCCAAGGACGACAGCACCTACCAGCTCATCATGAAAGACAAAGAGCGCCTGCTGAGCGCGGATGTGCCCTTGCAGTTCATCTTCAGCCACTCGGCGCTGCGCGAGGGCTGGGACAACCCCAATGTGTTCCAGATTTGCACGCTGAACGAGACCAAGAGCGCCATGAAGAAGCGCCAGGAAATCGGGCGTGGTCTGCGCCTGTGTGTGAACAAGGATGGTGAACGTGTGCAGGACAAGCGGGTGAACGTGTTGACGGTCATACCCAACGAGAGCTACGAAGCCTTCGCCAAGGCGCTGCAGCAGGAGATTGAGGACGAAACTGGCGTGAGCTTTAGCGGGCGGGTGAAAAATGCCCGCGCCAAGGCGCGCATCAAGCGCAAAGCCTTGTCCGCCGAGGAGGAAGCGCTGTTTCAGGCCATTTGGAAAAAGATCAACTACCAGACCTCCTATAGCGTGACGCTGGATACCCCAGCGCTGATTGCGGAGTGCGTCAAAGCCCTGGGTGACTTGAAGCAATACCCCAAAGTGCGGCCGCCCAAGATACGTGCTGACAAAGCAAAGATCATCATGCGCAGCGAAGGGGTGGAGGGGCTGCACATTGGTACCGGCGACACCGACGCCAAGGTGTATGGCACCACGGTGCCTGATGTGTACGCGTACATCCAGAACCGGGTGCACCTGTCGCGGTCCAGCATCTTTGCCATTTTGGACGGCTCAGGGCGCTTGGGTGAATTGCTGGTCAACCCACAGGCATTTCTGGATACTGCCATTGCGGCCATGACCACTTGTTTGCAGGCGCTGATGGTCAAGGGCATCAAGTACAAAACTATCAACGGGCGCCAGTATGAAATGAGCCTGTTTGACGAAGAGTTGGAAACGTACTTGAGCAGCGTGTACCCGCCCGCCAATGACGACCTGACCACGCCAGTGGATAAAACCTTGTTGCAGGCTCAGCCCGTGGATGAACAAAAAGCACCTGTGGGTGATGCATTTACCTGTGTGCTGAGCGAGAGCGACACCGAAAGCCAGTTCGCCCATGACTGCACGGTGGATGAACGTGTGAAGTTCTTCTTCAAGCTGCCCAGCCGCTTCAAGGTTGCTACCCCTTTGGGCAGCTACAACCCCGATTGGGCGGTGGTGCTGGAGAACGACGAGCGGGTGTACTTCGTGGCAGAAACCAAATCCACCACCGTGCGCGCTAACCGGCGACCGGCGGAGAATCTGAAAATCGACTGCGCGCGGGAGCACTTCGCGCTGGCAAACGACTTGCAGTTCAAGGATGTGACGAGCTTGAATGAGTTGATGGGCTGATGGGCAGGCGCGCAGGGCTATTGCGCATTGAGCAAAGCCCTGTCAGTTTGTGCGCCGACCGTTGGGGCTGTTTCGACCCCGGCTCAGCGGGCTTGCAGCCAGCTCTTGAGCGGCTGGCTGGCCCAGGCCTTGGCTTCGTCCCCCACAAACATCTTGGGCGCCGATGACGCCAGGCGCTTGCGCTTTTCCTGCGCCTGGATGGACTTCTGGGCTGCGCCCATCCAGTCCGTGATCGACAACTGCTCGGCGCCTGCCTGGTTGAACAGCGCGTCGGCAAAGAAGGTGTATTCGCCGGGGTACTGGCATTTGAAAGATGCCTTGTGCACATCGGTGGCCGTCAGCACCACGCGGTTGGGCGCGCGCAGGGGCTCCAGAAAGGCGCCGCTGTAGCAGGCAGACAGCACGACCAGCGTGGGCGTCTTGGCCAGCGGGGCCAGCGCATCGCTCAAGCCCCGGGCGGTGATGGGCGCGGCGTTTTTGCCTGCGACGTTGATGTTCAGCGTACCGGGGTTGGAGTGGGTGGAGATCAGCAGCATCACCCGGTCTTGCGGCCGGGCCACTTCGGCCATCTTGGTCATCACCAGTTCAAAGTTTTCCAGCGTGGCCTGGGGCCAGTCACTGGGCTGGTCGCGCGCGGGGTTGGCCAGCTTCAGGATGAGGGCGTTGGGGTCCATCTGTCTGGCCAGTTTTTCGGCGGCCAGCACATCGTTGCGGAAGGCCTTGGCCTGCGAGTGCAGGGCAAAGCCCGCGAAGATCAGCCGGGGTGGGGGCGCGGGGGCGGGCGCTTCGGCCACAGGCGCTGGTGGTGGGGGTGCCACGGGCTCTGGCGCAGGTTCGGGGGCGGTGGCGCAGCCCGCGGCCAGCAGGGCGGCCCACAAGGCCCCGGCAGAAAGAAGGCCCCGCCGGGAGGATGCTGTGGCAGTGGAGAACATGGTGGTGGTTTTGCGAAAAATGGTGGATGGAGGCAGGGCCTGCGGGCTGTCGGCGCCGTATCGTACGTGACGGGCACAAGGCGCAGAGCCTCCAGTCACAGGCATTTTCACAAGCCTTTTAGGTGTTTGAGGCAGGCGGGGTAAGCGCAGTAAGCTATCAAATAAATAGCAAAATGCAAAAAGCCGGTGCATGCACCGGCTTCAAGGATGTGTGGCATTTGTCACAAAACCACCAAGGGGAGGGAAGCGAGGGCGCATGGAACGGATGTTCTTCGCCTCGCTCGCGGCTTGGATCAGGCCATGGCCGCTGCGGGTACCAGGCCGTGCCCTGGCTGCGCGAGCCTTTGGGCATGGCGCCAGGCCCGGCGCAACACCGGGGGCGACCACGCCTCTTCGGGAATAAGCAAGAAGCGCTGCGCCCGCATCGACCGGCCCAGAGCGATCTGGCTGGTGATGACGGCCATGGGAATGGCCAGGGCCAGCGGCACCCCCACGGGCGCCAGCCACAGCAGGGCGCCGCTGTCGATGGCGCCAATGCCCGCCGCCAGCAAGGCAATCACGCCGGTCATGGGGGCCAGCTGAGCCATGGCGTGGCGCCATGGAACGGCTTGCGCTTCGCGGGGCGGAGACTTCCAGTCCAGCGCAATGCCCGTCAGCGCCACCAGCACAAACAGCGAATGGGCCAGCATGCGCACAGGGGCCTGCAGCAGGGCCAGCATGCTTTCGAGCAAAGCGCTTTTCAGCAGGCTCCAGCCGCCGCCATACTGCTGCTGCTCACGCCGCATGAAGACGGCCAGCACCCCCAGCACGCGGGGCAGGAACAGCATGCTCAGCGTCCAGGCCCACAGCGCCAGCAGTTCGGTGGGCAGGATGTGCCAGTCGGTCAGCACTGGCGCGCCAGACACCCACAGGGCTGTGCCCAGCGTCATGAAAGCCAGCCACAGCGGGGCCGACAGGTAGGCCATGGCGCCCGTCACGAACATGGAGCGGTGCACGGGGTGGATGCCGGGCTCGGCCATCAGGCGCGCGTTTTGCAGGTTGCCCTGGCACCAGCGGTGGTCGCGCTGCAGTTCGGCCAGCAGGTCGGGCGGTTGCTGCTCGTAGCTGCCCACCAGGTCGGCCACCAGCCACACGTGGTAGCCCGCGCGGCGCATGAGGGCGGCTTCCACAAAGTCGTGGCTCATGATGCCGCCCGCCAGGCCCCCTTTGCCGGGGATGGGCGCGAGCGCGCAATGCTGCATGAAGGGTGCCACGCGGATGATGGCGTTGTGCCCCCAGTAATGCGATTCACCCAGTTGCCAGAACTGCATGCCCAGCGTGAACAGGCGGCCGGTGACGCGCGAGGCGAACTGCTGCGCACGCGCGTGCAGCGTGACGTGGCCAATGGCTTGCGTAGCCGTCTGGATGATGCCTGCCGTAGGGTTGGCTTCCATGAGCTTGGCCATGGAAACGATGCAGTCGCCGCTCATCACGCTGTCGGCGTCCAGCACCACCATGTAGCGGTAGTCCTTGCCCCAGCGGCGGCAGAAGTCGGCCACATTGCCTGCCTTGCGGTGGGTGCGGCGCTTGCGCAGGCGGTAGTACACCTGCACCTGCGGCTGCTGCGGGTTGGCAGCCAGTGCCATGCGCAGGTCTTCCCAGGCGGCGCGTTCTGCGCGGGCAATATCGCTGTCGTAGCTGTCGGACAGCACGAACACGTCAAACGTCTGCCCGTGGCCGGTGGCCGCCACCGATTCGCAGGTGGCGCGCAGCCCGGCAAACACGGTGGCCACGTCTTCGTTGCAGATGGGCATGATGATGGCGGTGCGCGCGTCGGGCGACAGTGCGTGGCCCGCCACGCTGCGGGCCGAGAGCGAATGCTTGTCGCCGCGCAGCATGACCCAAAAACCCATCATCCCGGTCATGAAGCCGGACACCACCCAGGCCGAGAGCAGGGCAAACAGGGCGATCTGCCCCCAGCCCAGCCACGCACTTTCATACGCGGGCTGCACCTGGGCAAACAGCACGCTGGCCAGCACCGTGCTGCACAGCACCAGCAGGACAAAGGTCCAGCGGCGGCGCTGGGCGGCGGCCTGCCAGGGCTGGGCCGGGGCGGCGGGTTCTGCGCCTTCTACTCGGGGTGTGCGGCCTGTCAGCGCGCGTGCCACGCTTTTCCAGAAACCCTGCCACGGCAGCGCAGGCATCGATCCGCGGTGCACCGGGGGCGCCGTCACGCTGTTGGGGTGGCGCACTTCGCGCACGGGGCTGCGCGCAGCGGTGGCGTGCGGGTCAAGGCTGCGGGGAGCTGTGTGGGGGTGATGCATCGGCGGCTCCTGTGTCTGCAAACGGGGTGCACTCGGGCCTACTCGGGAAGAATGACGTGGGTCCATGTTTCGCTCACAGCGTGTTGGAGGTGTTGAAGAAAGGCTCGCAATTCAATGGGCTGGTCTTTGCGCAGGCGCTCCATGCGCAGCGTCATGCGCCACTGGCCGGTGGCCGGGTTGCGGTACACACCGCTTTCCAGCACGCGGCCGTTGGCGTCGCTGGTCACCACTGCTTTGACGGGTGCGTCGGCCTTCAGGTCGTGCAATGCCGGGCCGGTGAAATCGACCACGTACTGCACCTGCGTGCGCAGCGCTTCGGCGCTTTGCTGCGTGTAGCCCACGCCTTTGCGCGACTGTGTGGCCCAGGCGCTGGGGGGGCGTTGCTGCTCATCGCCTTGCCATGCCAGCTCGTAGCTGACTTCCAGCGGCGTGCCGGGGGCGGGTAACTGCTGCGGCACCCAGTAGGCAACCACGTTGTCATGGGTTTCGTCGGGCGTGGGCAGTTGCACCAGTTCCACACGGCCGGGGCCCCAGTGGTGCAGGGGGCGCACCCAGGCGCTGGGGCGGCGTTCATAGCGGGCTTCCACGTCTTCGTAGCTGCTCCACTGCCGGTCGCGCTGCATCAGCCCGAAACCCTTGGGGTTGGTGGTGGCGAACGACGTGACCAGCACCTGCCGGGGGTTTTGCAGCGGGCGCCACAGCCATTCGCCTTCGCCCGTGGCCACCATCAGGCCGTCGGAGTCATGCACCTCGGGGCGGAAGTCGTCCTTGCGCGGCTGGTTTTCACCAGACAGGAACATGCTGGTCAGCGGCGCAATGCCCAGCGTCTTGATGGGGCCTGCGCTGCCGCCGCGCACAAAGATGCGCGCGCGCACGGTGGTCACCGTCTGCGGGCCCGGCTGAATGTCGAAGCGGTAGGCCCCGGTGGCGCGGGGCGAGTCCATGAGCGCATAGACGGTGGCCTGCGTGTCGCCGGGCTGCGGGCGCACCAGCCAGAACTCGGTGAAGCGCGGAAATTCCTCGCCCTTGCCGCCCACGGTGTCAATGGCCAGACCCCGGGCCGACAAGCCGTACTGCTGGCCCGCGCCCAGCGCCCGGAAGTAGCTTGCGCCCTGGAAGACCACCAGCTCGTCCTTGTACGCGGGCGAATTCAGGTGGTAGTGCAGCCGAAAGCCTGCAAACCCCAGGTCGCCCCAGCTTTGGGGTTGCACCTTGTTTTTGCCGTAGTCAAAGTCGGCCGTGCGGTAGGGGATGTGGCGCGTGCCTTGGGGCGACACCTCGTTGATGAGCACCGGCTCGCGCTGGTACAGACCGAGGTGGAAGAACATGGCCTCAAACGGCAACTGCTCGGCACGCCACAAGGCACGGTCGGGACGCCAGCGAATGTCGCGCACCTGGTCGTAATTCAGCGCGGCGAGCGCAGGGGGTAGGCGCCCATCGGCAGCGCTGTAGGGCTGCGCCGCACGCTGCTTGGCCAGCTGGGTGATGTGGTCCAGGTCCACCGTCTGCGCGTGGACACCCGAGGCCATGAGCGCGGCACACAGTGCCACGGCACGCAGCCCCACCCGGTGCGGGCGCGAAAAAAAGGAGGAAAAAACAGCTTGCATGCCAGCACTAGGGCAAACCCTGTGCCAGCTTGAAAAAACGCTTTTAAATCAATGGCTTGAATGCACTGGAACGTGTAAACAATTGTGCGGGCACCTGCCAAGGGCCTTCAAGGCGGCTGGATGCCGCGTTTTTGTCGCCTGCTGGCGACGCTTTGCCCCGTGCGGGGAGCAAAGTCATTGCAAATCAGGCACTTACTCTTGTCGCCCATCGGCGACATCGTCGCCCATGGCGCCGTCCCCCTTGAACTGGCCGGGCGTGAGTGCGTGTTTTTGCAGCAGCCGGTAAAACTCGGTGCGGTTGCGCTGGGCCAGCCGTGCGGCGTCGGCCACGTTGCCGTCGGTCATCTTGAGCAGGCCCACCAGGTACTCGCGCTCAAACCGTTGCCGGGCTTCGGCAAAGCTCAGCACCTGCGTTGAGGGCGTGCGCAGGGCCCGCTGCACCAGCGACAGCGGCACCAGCGGCGTGGTGGACAGCGCGCACACCTGCTCGACCACGTTGTAGAGCTGGCGCACGTTGCCGGGCCAAGCCGCGGTGGTCAGGGCCTTGAGGGCTTCAGGTGCAAAGCCAGACAGGTGCTTGTCGTATTTGTGGGCCAGCTTGTCCAGAAAGTGGTTGGCCAGCAGCGCGATGTCTTCGCGCCGCTCTGCCAGGGTGGGCAGCAGCAGCGTGACGACGTTGAGCCGGTAGTACAGGTCTTCGCGGAACTGGCCTGCGGCCATGGCGGCTTCCAGATTGCGGTGCGTGGCCGAGATGACGCGCACGTTGATCTGGATGGACTGGCTGGAGCCCACGGGCCGAACGGCCCGCTCCTGCAGCACCCGCAACAGCTTCACCTGCAGCGCGGGCGGCATGTCGCCAATCTCGTCCAGCAGCAGCGTGCCGCCATCGGCCGCCTGGAACAGGCCCTTGTGGTTGCTCACGGCGTCGGTGAAAGCGCCTTTGACGTGGCCGAACAGTTCGGATTCGAGCAGCGCTTCGGGAATCGCGCCGCAGTTCACCGCCACAAAGGGCTTGGAGGCGCGAGGGCTTGCGCGGTGGATGGCCTGGGCCAGCAGTTCCTTGCCCGAGCCGCTGTCGCCCAGCAGCAGCACGCTCGCATCGGATTGCGCCACCATGAACGCTTCTGACAGCACATCGGTCATGCGGGCCGAGCGGCTCACGATATCGGCACGCCACGCCTCGTTGTCATGCGCCTGGTGCACTGCAGGGGCGCTCAGGGCCAGGGCCTCGGCCACTTTTTCCAGCAGCTCTTTGCCGTCATAGGGCTTGGTGAGGTAGGTGAACACACCGCGCGCGGTGGCCTGCACGGCATCAGGAATGGTGCCGTGCGCGGTGAGCAAAATGACGGGCAGCGAAGGGTGGCGCGCATGCACTTCGTCGAACAGCGCCAGGCCATCCTTGCCGGGCAGGCGTACGTCGCTCAGCACCAGCTGCGGCCGGGCAATGTCGAGCTGGGCCAGGGCTGCCTCGGCCGAGCCCACAGCCACCACTTCGTGCCCCGCCGCCTTCAGGCGCAGCGAGAGCAGGCGCAGCATGTCGGCATCGTCGTCCACCACCAGAATGCGGTGCTGGGCCGGGCGTGATGGGGGCGTGGAGGAAGGCATGGCGTGGGGGTCAGGGTTTGGTGCCGTTGCCAGGGCTGTTGGCGCCCGCAGCGGGTGCAGAAGGCGATGCGGCAGCAGGCGCGGGGCGTGTTTGCAGGCTGCGTTCGATGGCGCGCACGGCTTCGAGCCGTTCGCTCAGCTGGTCGTTGCGGCGCTGGGCATCGCGCAGTTGCTGGCCTTGCCGCTCCAGTTGTTCCTCCAGCCGCCGCTGGTGCGTCAGCCGCGCCTCCAGCAGCCGGGCCAGGGGGTGCAGGTCTTGCGCGTTGGCGTCGGCCAAGGTGCGCTGCACCAGGCCCAGTGCGCGGGCCGTGTCTGCGGGCTGTCGGGTCTGGGTCAGCAGCAGTGCCAGCCGCAGGTGGCGGGCGGGCTTGGTGTCGTCGGGCACCGAGAGGCGGGCCATCTCGCGCGCCAGGGTGGTGGCGCTGGCGTCAAGCGCGCGGTCGGCATAGGCCAGCGTGTCGCGCAGCAGGTCTTTGGCGGGGGATGCGGGCTCTTCCAGCTCGGGCAGGGTCGGCTCTGGGGGCGTGGGCGCTAGTGTCCGGTTTGCCTCTGCCGTGGCCGCTGGTGGTGCCACCTCGATCGCTTCGGCCGCTTGCGGCTGCGGGGCTGAGGTGGCGCAGCCGGCCAGCACCGCCACGCACAAGGCCACCCCCCACAGCAGAGGGTGGCGCGGCGTGTGGCGGGGGTGGGTGGCTTCAGGATGCATCAGGGAGTTCGATTCGGAAAAAAGAGTGGGGCGCTTCGCCCAGCAGGTGCACGCGCCCGCCGTGGGCATGGATGTATTCCTGCACGATGGACAGCCCGATCCCGGTGCCGCGCACCGCGTTTTCTGGCTGGCGTTCACCACGGAAGAAGGGCTCGAACACATGGGCCTTGTCTGCCGGGGCCACGCCGGGCCCCTGGTCGGACACGTCAATCAGCACCGCACCGGACGCGCGCGAAACGGCCAAGCGTACCGTACCCTGTTCGGGCGAAAAGCGAATGGCGTTGGACAGCAGGTTGCCCACGGCCGAGGCGATTTTTTCGGGGTCCAGCTGCAAGGTAGTGCGCTCGCCGCTCACCTCCACCCGCAGCTGGCGGGCCTGCCACTGCAGGCGCTGGCTTTCCACCAGGTCTTCCAGCAGGCCGATGAGTTCGGTTTCGCGCCGCTGCAGCTGGCGGGCTTCAAACGCCGCCGCGTTGAAACGCAGCAGCGCTTCGATCTCGCTTTGCAGCACCAGCGTGTTCTGGTGCAGGATCTGCGCCACTTCCTTCTGGCCCTCGGTCAGCTCCCCGGTCACACCGTCTTGCAGCAGGGCCACGCCTTCGCGCAGCGCGGCCAGCGGGGTTTTGAGTTCGTGCGACACATGGCGCAAAAAGCGCGCCTTGTCGGCATCCAGCTCCAGCAGCCGCAGGCGCAGCCATTCCAGCTGCTGGCCCACGCGCCGCACGTCGGCCGGGCCGGTGATGGCCACGGGCCGCTCCAGCTGGTTCTCGCCCAGGCGGCGAATGGCGCGTTCCAGCCGCTTGAAGGGCCGCGCCAGCCACACGCCCAGAGACAGTGCCAGCACCAGGGCCAGCACGATGGCGCCCAGCAGCTGGTGCGTGACGGCTTCGCGGCTGGCCTGCACCATGGCGTCGAGTTCGCTGCTCTTGCGCGCGTTGAGTTCCTGCACCGCCTGGCTGATGGCCGCGTGCAGGTTGTCCAGCGCCACAAATTCATCGGCCACGCTGCGTTCGTGCTCCAGCGACAAGCCGGGCGGCGCGCGCAGCAGCTCGTGCACCGTGTCCATATGGCTGCGCCACTGCCGGGCCTGCTCGGGCGGCAGCCCCGCGTCTTCCAGCTGCTGCACCAGGCGCCGCGCATCGGCCGCCATGTCGTCAAAGCTCTGGCGCAGTTGTGCATCGCCCAGCACCAGTGACTGGCGCGCTGCACGCTCCAGCGCCTGGCCCCGCTGGTTCAGGGTTTGCGCGGCCACGTTCAGGGCCGCTGCCTGGGCGGCGCTGGCCTGGCTTTCGGTCATCAGCGCTTCCAGCGTGAACAGCGTGCGCAGCGCACTGGTGCCCAGCAAGCCCGCGATCAGCAAGAACGCGAGCAGCAGCAGTTGCTGGAAGGACGGGCCGTAGTGCCGGGCCTTGGCGGGGCTGGTGGCTTCCTGGGCCATGGCCGTGAGGGTCAGGCGGTGAAAGTCAGGCGGTGAGGGGTGCGCCCTCGCGCACCAGCACCTCGCCGCGCAGGGTGTAGGCCTTGGCTTCGGTGATGGTCACATCCACCATCTGCCCCACCAGGCGGGGCTGGCCCGCAAAGTTGACCACGCGGTTGCATTCGGTGCGGCCCATCAGCTCGCCTGCATCGCGCTTGGAAGCGCCTTCCACCAGAATGCGCTGCACCGTGCCCACACGGCTTTCGCTGATGGACTTGATGTTGGCGTTGATGACGCTCTGCAGATGCTGCAGGCGGCGCAGCTTCACGTCGTGCGGCGTGTCGTCGTGCAGGCCGGCGGCGGGCGTGCCAGGGCGGGGGCTGAAGATGAAGCTGAAGCTGTTGTCGAAGTGAATGTCGTCGATCAGCTTCATCATCTTGTTGAAGTCGTCTTCCGTCTCGCCGGGGAAGCCCACGATGAAGTCGCTGCTCATGGCCAGGTCGGGGCGAATGGCGCGCAGCTTGCGCACCGTGCTCTTGTATTCCATGGCGGTGTAGCCGCGCTTCATGGCCATCAAAATGCGGTCGCTGCCGTGCTGCACGGGCAGGTGCAGGTGGCTGGCCAGCTTGGGCAGCTTGGCGTAGGCCTCGATCAGCCGGGGTGTGAACTCGTTGGGGTGGCTGGTGGTGTAGCGGATGCGTTCGATGCCGGGGATGTCCGACACGTATTCCAGCAGCAGCGCAAAGTCGGCAATCTCGGCCGTGCCACCCATCTTGCCCAGGTAGGCGTTCACGTTCTGGCCCAGCAGGGTGATTTCCTTCACGCCCTGGTCGGCCAGGCCCGCCACTTCCACCAGCACATCGTCAAACGGGCGGCTCACTTCTTCGCCACGGGTGTAGGGCACCACGCAGTAGCTGCAGTATTTGCTGCAGCCTTCCATGATGGACACGAAGGCTGAGGCGCCTTCGACGCGCGCGGGCGGCAGGTGGTCGAACTTTTCAATCTCGGGGAAGCTGATGTCCACCTGCGGCTTATCCAGTTGCTCGCGCTGGTTCAGCATCTCGGGCAGGCGGTGCAGGGTTTGGGGGCCAAACACCACGTCCACATAGGGGGCGCGCTTGATGATTTCGGCGCCTTCCTGGCTGGCCACGCAACCGCCCACGCCAATCTTCACGCCGCGGGCTTTCAGGTGCTTGATGCGGCCCAGGTCGCTGAAGACCTTTTCTTGGGCCTTTTCGCGCACCGAGCAGGTGTTGAAGAGGATGAGGTCGGCCTCGTCCACGTTCTGGGTGGGCTCGTAGCCTTGGGCGGCGTTGAGCACGTCGGCCATCTTGTCCGAGTCGTACTCGTTCATCTGGCAGCCGAAGGTTTTGATAAAGACTTTTTTGGCCATGGCAATTTCAAAAATAGCAAGCAAACACCGCTGCCCACGGGGCGCGGTGACTGAGGGTGGGGTGGCCCCAAGGATCCTGAGGGGCCGAAACGCCGCCGCAGATGCGGCGGCTGGACGCGTTACTTCAGAACGTTGTCCGTGGTGATGTTGGTGGGTGCAGGGCTCTTGCCCTTGAGCGGCTTGGCCGCCTCGGCTTCGCTCAGGATCCAGGCCGCGTGCAGCATGCCGGTGCTGGTTTCAAGCACGTAGTTGACCTTGTACGTCTGGCCGATCACGGTGTGGCGTTGCACCAGTGTGTTTTGCGGGCTGAACAGGCGCATGCCAGGGGCCATGCGGATGTCGCGGCTGTTGAGGCGCGCCTCTTGCACCCCCAGGATGGTCAGCGTGCCGCGCTCTGCCGCATCAGGAAAGTTGCGCACGGCGCCCAGCGGGTTGACCACTTGCGCCTGGGCGCGGGGCAGTGCCGCGATGCTTGCGGCGCCTATCAGCGCTGCGGCCGCCAGCTGGGTGCGCCAGCGGCGGCGCAGGGCCCCGCGTGCCGTGGGTTGGGCAACTGCGTGGGAGGGGGGGCAAAAGGGTGTGTTCATGGGGGGCAGCAATTCGTGGTGTACATCCAGGGGCTGGGTGCGCGATTTTACGGCCTGGCCCCGTTCATACCCGCCAGGCGGGCAGCTCCCAGTTGCGCCACAGCGCCAAACCCCGCAGCCCGGCCGTGATCAGCACGCACGCCAGCAGGGGGCTGACCACGGTGCCTTCCACCTGGCGCAGCGCCACATCGGCCCAGCCGCCGGCAAAGGCGCACAGCGCATAAGGGCGGTGGTCGCTGAAGGCCTGGGGCACCTCGTTGCACAGCACATCGCGCAGCACCCCGCCAAACACGCCAGTGGTCACGCCCATCATCACGGCAATCAGCGCGGGCATGCCCACAGCGGTGGCAATGTCCACGCCCACGGCGGCAAAAAGCCCCAGGCCGATGGCGTCGGGCAGCAGCATGGCGCGCTCGGTGGGTTGAAAGTGCCGCTGGCGCATGAACAGCATGGCCGCCACGCTCAGCCCCAGAATGCCCCACACAAACTCGGTGTGCCGCACCCAGAAGAAGGGCCGCTGGTCCAACAGCAAGTCGCGCAGCGTGCCGCCGCCGAAGGCCGACACAAACGCCACCACGCACACACCCACCGCGTCAAACCGCTTGCGCGCCGCCATCATCACGCCCGACAGGGCAAAGGCCACGGTGGCCGCCACTTCCAGGGCGATGCGCAGCAGTTCAATCCAGGGGGCGTCGATCCATTTCATGGCGCGATTGTCGTGCGTCGCTGCGGCGCATGGGCCTGCCCAGCGGGTGTGAGGGTGGTTTTGCTATTTAATTTATAGCTGTTTGCGCTTGATGGATAAGCGCTGGAGCCTGTTTTGTCTGAATTATTGGCGTTGGCAGGCCCGCTGCCTTCACCCCTTCATGTCCTGGGCACGCCGCTCCCACTCCCCAAACTCCAGCGGCCGGATCCCAAACCGCACGGCATTCCCGGCGTGCAGCGCGCCAAACTCGGCCAGCGCCAGTTGCACAAAATGCGCGTGGTCGGCCGCCGCAACGGAAGCTGGCATCCTGCTTGTCACCGCCTGCTCCGTGGGCGCATCCCCCTGCCGCACGATGGCTGCAATCACCTCCGCCAGCGCTTGTCGATGCCGCAGCCGAAAAATGTCTGGTGGCACCAGGTTCTGCTTCACCGCCACGTATTGCTGACAAGACCGCTCGTAGGCCCACACAAACACATCGCGCAGCAGGTCCACGCGGTTGAGTTCGTACACGCCCAGCATGCCGTCCACATACGCTTGCTGCGGTACGTCGATGAACGACAGCGGGCACAGGTTGTGACGGATGAAGGGGATGTTGGCGGCCAGGCGCGAGACGCGTTTATTCACATCCTCGAACGGCTGCAGGTACGGCAGGTGCACCATCAAGAAGAAGGCTTGCTCAAACGGGTCGGTGATCTCGGCGGCCATCTGCGTGACGATGCCGAAGAGTTCTTCGAGCCGTTGGGGCAAGGCAATGGGTAAGAAGACGCTGCCCCCGATCTCCACGGCGCGGCGGCGAATGCGGCCCACGGCGGTGGGGTCGGCCATCAGGCCGTCGGACAGGAAGGCGTGCAGCGCGATCAGCGTGTCTGTGTGTACGCGGGCGTTTTCGGGGTTGAGCACCAGGTATTCGATGGCCTGCTTGTGGTTCAGGATCATCTGGGTTTCTAGCGCGTTTTTGCCTTCGGCGGCCTGGCCGAACTCGATCAGGCGTTCGGTGTCGAGGTGGCTGTAGGTGTTGCCTTCGAGGTGGGAGGAGGCCCAAGACAGGTCGATGAGCAGGCGTTGGAGGATGTCTTTGGCAAAGGTGCCCGCAGGTGTTTGGTCTGCCGGTGAGCGGCCCAGGCTGTGCAGTTGTTCACGCAGGCCCGGCGGCAGGTAGGCCGTGTGGTTGGGCTCGTAGCTCGATAAAAAGTCCAGTTGGTAGCCCACCGGTTTACGCAGGTGGCGGGGCTGGGAGACAGTGGCACGGATGTCTGCGCCCTCTTTGGAGGTGGGGACGTAGTCTGCGGTGCTGGGGGGCACTGCTGTTGCCACAGCGGTGGATGTCTGCGCAGATGCGCCGGGCTGTGGCAGGCGGTGGTAGCGGGTGGCCCGGCCTTCGCCGCGCACCCCTATGCGTTTTTGCTCCACCAGCAACGCCAGGTGACGCTGCAGCGTTCGGCGGGGTATGCGGTTGCCATGCTGCTGGAGGAGACCGTCAATGCCTACCTCGTCGGTACTGGCGTTGATCCATTCGGCGAGTTGGTCCAGCGCTTGGGGCGGCGTGAGGCGGGGCATGTTCGAGGCTCCTAGTGGCGCGAATCGGCATTGCACCAAATAAAGTGGCGCGAAAATATTTTGCGCGCCAAATAAAGTGGCGCGAAAGCGTTTGCGCGCCACTATAGGATCGGCCCTCTCTGCGCATGGCCGGGGCAAAACCCGGTAGCACTGTTTCAAGTGTTAATTTGCTATCAAATAAGTAGCTTGAAGCGCTTTACGAATAAGCGCTAGAGCCTATTTTTATCTGAATCACGGGCGTTGGTAGATTTGCCGCCTTCTCCAGCATTCTCCACTCCGCCATACCCTGGGTAGACCTGCGCCCTGGCTTCGCGCTCGGTGTGTTCCTGGCGCTCCTTGGCCATTTGCTCGGCCAGCTGGGCGCGGCCTTCGCGGGCCACGGCCACCATCTTGGCGCGGTCTTTGTGGTGGGGGTACATGCGGTCGGCCAGCGCAATGTTGTGCTCGCGAAAGCGCCGGGTCATCTCCTGCGCCCGCGTGGGGCTCTGGCCCATCAGCTCCAGCACGGTGCGGGCGCTTTCAAGGCTGGACTCGAACAGCTCGCGCTGCACCAGTGTCACCCCCAGGTCGCGCAGCGCGTTCCAGTGGGTCAGGTCGCGTGCGCGGGCCACCAACTGCAATTGCGGGAAGTGCTTGCGCGCCAGGGTGACGATCTTGAGGGATTGCTCGGGGTCGTCCACCGCCACCACCAGCACGCGGGCGTGCTCGGCCCCGGCGATGCGCAGCAGGTCCAGCCGGGTGGCGTCGCCATAAAACACGCGGTACCCAAAGGCGCGGGCGATCTCGAGAATTTCCACGCTGTGATCCAGCACGGTGGTGGGTATGCCCTGGGCCAGCATCACACGCGCCACGATTTGCCCGTAGCGGCCGAAGCCGGCGATGATGACTGGGGCTTCCTGCGGCTCCGAGATCTCTTGCTCCGGCGGTGCGGCGGGCTTGAGCTGCGCGTAACGGCGCAGCAGGGCGCGGTCTACCAGCACCAGCAGCAGCGGGCTGATGAGCATGGAAAGCGCCACCGCGCCGATGAGCAGCGAGGCCGTTTCGGCCGAAAACACCTGCGCCCCGGCGGCGGCCTGGAAGACCACGAAGGCAAACTCGCCCCCTTGCGCCAGCAGCAGGGTGAACACGGGCCGCTCTTGATAAGGCACGCCTGCCACTTTGGCCAGGGTGTAGATCACCACTGCCTTGAGGGCCAGAAAGCCCAGCAGGATGCCCGCCATGAGCCAGGGCGAGCGCATGAGCACGCCAAAGTCAATGCTCATGCCCACGGCGATGAAGAACAGGCCCAGCAGAAGGCCCTTGAAGGGCTCGATGTCGGCTTCCAGCTCGCTGCGGTATTCGCTGTCGGCCAACAGCACCCCGGCCAGAAAAGCCCCGAGCGCCATCGACAGGCCCACCATCACCATCAAATACGCAATGCCCACCACCAGCAGCAGCGAGGCAGCGGTGAAGATTTCAGGCGTGCGGCTCTTGGCAATCCAGCGCAGCAGGGGGCGCAGCAGCAAGCGGCCGCCGAGCACGATGGCGCCGATCACGCCGACGATCTTCAGGGCCTCCAGCAGCACCTCGCCCGCCGAATGGTCGTCGCCAGCCCCCGCGGCCGCGCCCAACAGGGGCAGCAGCGCCAGGATGGGGATGGCCGCCACGTCCTGGAACAGCAGGATTGAAAAACCCGCCTGCCCGCTGCTGGTGCGCATGAGGTTGCGTTCGGCCAGCACCTGCAGCGCAATGGCGGTGGACGACAGCGCCAACCCCAGCGCCGCCACCAGGCTGATGCGCCAGGGCAGCCCGGCAAGCCAGCCTGCCGCAAACAGCACGGCCGCGCAGCCCAGCACCTGCGCGCTGCCGGTGCCGAAGATGGGGCGGCGCATGGCCCAAAGGCGGCTGGGTTGCAGCTCCAGCCCCACCAAGAAGAGCATGAGCACCACGCCAAACTCGGCAAAGTGCAGGATGTCTTGCACATTGCTCACCAGCCCCAGGCCCCACGGCCCAATGGCAATGCCTGCCGCCAGGTAGCCAATGATGGAGCCCAGCCCCAGCGCCTTGGCCAGGGGCACCGCCAGCACGGCGGCGCTCAGGTACATCAGTCCGTAGGTGAGCCAGGTGGGTGCGTGTTCCATGAGGACTAAAAGAGGTGAAGGCTGGAGGGGAGGGGCTGCAGGATTTTGGCACCGCCGCCCGGTGCTGAATTTTTGCTATTTATTTAATAGCATGCTGCGCTTGTCTGGCTTGCCGCAAGGCCACTTTCTTTGCAAAGAAGGCGCTATGATGCTGTCCCCCCTCGGCTCCTCATCACGGTGTTTGCTATGGATTTCCAGACCTGGTTGGCGTTTTTTGCGGCGTCTTGCCTGATTGCGGTGTCACCCGGCTCGGGCGCCGTGCTGTCGATGAGCCACGGGCTCTCGTACGGCGTGCGCAAGGCCAGCGCCACCATTTTGGGCTTGCAACTCGGGCTGCTACTCATCCTGGTGATTGCCGGGGCGGGCGTGGGATCGCTGCTGCTGGCGTCTGAAGTGGCCTTCAGCGTGGTGAAGGTGGCGGGCGCCTGCTACCTGATTTACGTGGGTTTCAGCCAGTGGCGGGCGGGCGACAACTCCCCCCTTCACGGCGACGAAGCGGCACCCGCTGGCCCGTGGACCAAGCGCTGCCTGGCCGGTTTTTTGACCAACGCCACCAACCCCAAGGGCATCATCTTCATGGTGGCGGTGCTGCCCCAGTTCATGACCGACACGCGCCCGCTGTGGACGCAGCTGCTGGTCATGGCCGCGACCACCGTGGCGGTGGACGTGGTGGTGATGCACGGCTACGCTGCCGGTGCCAGCGCCCTGCGCCGCCTCATGCGCAGCGCCCGCGCCATGCGCATGCAAAATCGCGTTTTTGGCGGGTTGCTGATGGCGGTGGGTGCGGGCCTGTTCTTCGTCAAGCGCGGCGGCCAGCACGCCTGAGGTGTTTGCCCAGCCCTGCGCTGCGTGTGTGCAAGGTGGGTGGTTTGCTATGGATTTGGTAGCTGGTAGCGCTTGCTGAATAAGCGCTAGCACCTGTTTTTGTTTGTTATTTTCTTTGCCAGGAGGTCAACATGCCAGTGGTTGTTGTTGCCAATCCCAAGGGGGGTGTGGGCAAGTCCACCCTTTCGACAAACGTGGCGGGTTACTACGCCAGCCAGGGGCATCCGGTCATCCTGGGCGATGTGGATCCCCAAAAATCTGCCCACCTGTGGCTGAGCCTGCGCCCCGCCACCGTGGCCCCCATCGGCCGGTGGGACACCGATGTGGATGCCCTGGCCAAGCCGCCCAAGGGCACCACGCACGCGGTGCTCGACACGCCCGCAGGCCTGCACGGCAGCGCCCTGAAAGACGTGCTCAAGATGGCCGACAAGGTCATCGTGCCGCTGCAGCCCAGCATCTTCGACATCTACGCCACCCAGGCGTTTCTCGACAAGCTGCGCGAACACCGCCACGCCGCTGGCGTGCAAGTGGGCATTGTGGGCATGCGCATTGACGAGCGCACCCGCTCGGCCGAGCAGCTGCACCACTTTGTGGAAGGCCTGGGCCTGCCCGTGCTGGGCTATGTGCGCGACACGCAAAACTATGTGCATCTGGCGGCCCAGGGGCTCTCGGTGTTTGACGTGGGAGCCACCACCCGCGTGGCGCGCGACCTGGAGCAGTGGCAAAGCATTTGCCAATGGCTGGACGCCTGATGGGGTGTCTGAGCGCCTGAGTTTCACCCGCGCCCCACGGGTGGCCCGTCCTGTCACGTGCCGGACAAGCCCGCCCCCTGGCGCGGCGCTACATTGGGGCGATGAAAACCTTCCGCTCTTACACCGAAGTCAGCGCTTGCGTGGGCCAGGAAGTGGCCGTGACCGACTGGATCACCATCACGCAAGAGCAAGTCAACCTGTTTGCCGACGCCACGGGCGACCACCAGTGGATCCACGTGGACCCTGAACGTGCCAAGGCCGGGCCCTTTGGCGCGCCCATCGCGCACGGCTTTCTCACGCTGTCGTTGATTCCCAAGTTCTTCGACCAAGGCATCGCCATAGAAGGCGCCCGCATGGGTGTGAACTACGGACTCAACCGCGTGCGCTTCACGGCGCCCGTGCCGGTGGGCAGCCGTCTGCGCGCCCGGCTGCTGCTGCAGGCTGCCGAGCGCATTGAGCCCGATGGCATGCAAATGACCTGGCTGGTGACGGTGGAGCGCGAAGGCAGCGACAAGCCCGTGTGCGTGGCCGAATCGCTGGCGCGCAACTATGGCGCTGCGGCCTGACTATCTCTTTTCTCTTCACACCAGCAAAAAGGCCTGCCGGGGTTGCTCCCGGCAGGCCTTTTTTGATGGTGGCGCCTGGCTTATTTATTCAGCAGCAGTGCTGCGGCCCGACTGGGAGGCGGCTACCGAATTCTTGCCTGCATCGGTGCCGGCCGTGGCTGTGACGCCTTGGATGTTCAAAGGAGCGGGCACGTTGTACCACTCACCGTCACGGGGCAGGGTGCCTGCGGCGCGTGAGGCCACCAAGTCGGCCACCACGGCTTCACGGGTCAGGGAAGAGTGGGTCTGGCTGGTCAGCGGGTAGCTGTTCCAGTCGCCATCGCGGGGCACGGCGGAGTCAGCCTGGGCGGCGAAGGCGCTGAAAGCGAGGGCGGCAACGGCGAGTGTGCGGTACGAGTTCATGAAAATTCCCTTTCAAAATTGAGCTTTTCTCAAGGCCTGCCCCGGTACACCATGTGCCGGTGGGCCCCTGCCTCGGTGAGTGTCCCTGGCGGCATCGCTCATCGATGGGGTGAACTTTATCTAGGGTTTTCCCTTTGAAAAATAGCATGCACGGCAATTAATCATTCCGAAAAAAGAAACAATCAAAAAGAATGCTGATGAATAATTGCCCAAATGGATAGACTTTTGACCATGCGGGTGTTCCAGACCGTTGTTGATGAGGGTGGTTTTGCAGCGGCCGCCCGTTTGCTGGAACTCTCGCCCCCGGTGGTGACCCGGCTGGTGGCCGACCTGGAGCAGCACCTGGGCACGCGCTTGCTACAGCGCACCACGCGCAAGCTGGCGTTGACCGAAGCGGGAGATGCCTATCTGGCCCGCGTGCGGGCCATCCTGCACGAGATCGAGGACGCTGAAGCCGCCGCTGCCGCCAGTACCCGCGACTTGCGTGGCACCGTTCGTGTGGTGGCGCCGCCCGTGGTCGCCACGAATTTTCTTGCCCCCATGCTGAGCCATTGGCACGCGCAGCAGCCGCTGCTCATGCTGGACATCGACATTGATCCCTACGCTTCAGCGCGCGTGGACGAATTCGATGTGACCTTCATGGTGGCCGCCGAGGGGTTTGATGCCAACATCGTGGCCCGGCCGTTGATGCAGGGTGAGTCGATCGTGGTGGCGTCACCCGCCTACCTGGAGCGAAAAGGCCTGCCCCTGCAACCGCAAGACCTGGAGCACCACGACTACCTGCGCGATTCCAGCGTGGCCCGCGTGCATTCTGTGGGGGGGCGCAAGCTGCGGCTGTTGAGCGACGACGGACAGCGCCCCGCGCAAGATGTGGATGTGCCGTCGGTGGTGTTGCAATCCATCAGCACCGAGGTGCTCATGCGCGCCGCGCTGGATGGCATGGGCGTGGCCGTGGTGCCCCGCTTGCTGGCGCAGGAGCACCTGGCGCGCTCTGAGCTGGTGCATTTGCTGCCAGGGTGGATCTTCGCCCGCTACACGGTGTATGCGGCGCTGCCATCGGGGCGCATGCTGCCCGCCCGCACCAAGGTGTTTCTCGACTTTCTGAGCGAACGGGTGCAGGAACTGGTGCAGCAACGCAAGCTGGCGCAGTGCTGCCCTGGCATCGACACCGTGAGCTGATGCCCGTCAGGCAGGGGTCTTTCCAGAAGAGGGATCGGGCATGGCAAAGTGGTTTTGCCGCCAGGCCTCAAACACTGTGACCGCCACGGCGTTGGAGAGGTTGAGGCTGCGCTGCCCTGGCACCATCGTCAGGCGCAGGCGTTGGCCAGGAGCGAAGCTGTCCCGCAGCTCAGGCGCCAGCCCCCGCGTTTCCGAGCCAAACACCAGCCAGTCGCCCGGCTGAAACGCCGTGTCGTGCACGCCGCGCGTGCCGCGCGTGGTCAGGGCAAACATGCGGGTGGGGTCGGGCTGGGCCTCGCTCAAAAACGCAGCCCAGTTGCGGTGTTTGATGACCTGGGCGTACTCGTGATAGTCCAGCCCCGCGCGGCGCATGAGCCGGTCTTCCATGGAGAAGCCCAGCGGTTCTACAAGATGCAGTGTGCAGCCAGTGTTGGCTGCCAGCCGGATCACGTTGCCGGTGTTGGGGGGGATTTCGGGCTCGACAAGAACAATGTGGAACATCCCGCTATTGTCGTTGCCGCAGCGCCGGTTCCCGGCTTTATGCGGTGAACTGCAGCTGCGCCAGCCGCGCGTACACGCCCTGGGCCGCCATCAGGGTGGCGTGGGTGCCTTGCTCGACGATGCGGCCATGCTCCAGCACCACGATGCGGTCGGCGTTTTGCACCGTGGCCAGCCGGTGGGCAATGACCAGGGTGGTGCGCTGCCCGGTGTGGCGCTGCATGGCGGTGTCCAGCGCGGCCTGCACCATGCGTTCGCTCTCGGCGTCCAGCGCGCTGGTGGCTTCGTCCAGCAACAGCAGCGGCGGGTTTTTCAAGATGGCGCGGGCGATGGCAATGCGCTGCTTTTGCCCGCCAGACAACCGCACGCCGCGCTCACCCAGGAAGGTGTCGTACCCCTGGGGCAGGGCCATGATGAAGTCGTGGGCAAATGCCGCCTGGGCGGCGGCGTGGACTTGCTCTGCCGTCGCGCCAGGGTTGCCATAGCGGATGTTTTCGAGCGCGGAAGCGCCAAAAATCACCGCGTCCTGGGGAACGGTGGCAATGTGGCTGCGCAGCGTGGTGAGGGCGATGTCCCGAATGTCCACCCCGTTGAAGAAGATGCCGGAGCGCTGGGCCTGCCCGGCAGGTCGCTCGATGTCATAAAAGCGTTGCAGCAGCTGGAAAACGGTGGTCTTGCCGGCGCCACTGGCACCCACCAAGGCCACGGTCTCTCCGGGGGCCAGGGTGAGTGAGAAATCCTCCAGTGCGGGCTTGTCAGGTCGCGAGGGGTAGCGAAACTGCACCGAAGCAAACTCTACCGCCAGCCCCTGGCCCGTGGCCGGCAGTGGCACGGGGGTGGCGGGTTCTGCCACCGGGGATTCACTGGCCAGCAGTTCCATCAGGCGCTCGGTCGCGCCTGCGGCGCGCAGCAGGTCGCCATATACCTCGCCCAGCACGGCCACCGCGCCAGCCAGCAGCATCACGTACACCACCGTTTGCCCCAGGTGCCCCGCGGTCATTTCGCCCGCCAGCACGGCCTGTGTGCCGCGGTACAGGCCCCACAGCAGCAGGGCGGCGTTGGCGATGATGATGAAAGCCACCAGCACGGAGCGTGCGCGGGTGCGCTGCACGGCGGTGGAAAACGCACTTTCGGCTGCCGTGGCAAAGCGCGAGGCTTCGCGCTGCTCGGCTGTGTAGCTTTGCACCACCGGAATGGCGTTGAGCACCTCGGCCGCGATGGCACTGGAGTCGGCCACGCGGTCCTGGCTGTCGCGCGAGAGCCGCCGCACGCGCCGGCCAATCCACATGGCGGGCAGCACCACCAGCAGCACAGCCAGCAACACCACCGACATCACATAGGGGTTGGTCCACACCAGCATGCCCAAGGCGCCGATGCCCATCACGGCATTGCGCAGCCCCATCGACAGCGACGAGCCCACCACGGTCTGCACTAGGGTGGTGTCGGCGGTCAGCCGTGAAAGCACCTCGCCGGTTTGCGTGCTCTCGAAGAACTGGGGACTTTGGCGCAGCACATGGCTGTAAACCGCCTGGCGCAGATCGGCCGTGACCCGCTCGCCGAGCCAGCTCACGGCATAGAAGCGGGCGGCGGAAAACACGCCCAGCGCCACCGCTACCAGGAACAGTGCACCAAAGTGCTCCCGCAGCGCCATGGCCTGGCCGGCTCGATCTGCCGAGACCAGCCCGGTGTCAATCAGATTGCGCAGTGCCAGCGGAAACGCCAGCGTGGCCAGTGCCGCCATCACCAGGCAGAGCAGAGCCCATGCAATGCGCGCTCTGTAGGGGTGAAGGAAGGGCAGCAGCCCGGTCAGTGAGCGGGGTTTGCCACGCGGGCTGGGGGTGTCGGGGCGGGATGAAGACATGGTGTGAGAGGCTTTTGAAGGCGGGGGTCACAGGCCCGCAATACGCCCATGGTAGGGCTTGGAGCGCCTGGTGCTGGCAATTGTTTGTGAGTGGACACATTGCGGCTTGGCATAGGCATTACTACATAGGCGTTACTACATAGGCGTTACTACATAGGCATTAGTACCAGTACCTGCGAAGGTCCGTCCAGACATACGATGCAGGCCAACAGACCGGTAGATCGCCTGCGTTAGTGCAGGCGAATTTTCTTCCCGCACCACGGAGTGAACCAGGCCCAATGAGTGACGTGATCCTTAAAACACAAAGCCTGACCAAAGAGTTCAAAGGCTTCACTGCTGTCAGCAACGTGGACCTGGCTGTCCGCCGGGGCTCCATTCACGCGTTGATCGGACCCAACGGAGCTGGCAAGACGACCTGCTTCAATCTGCTCACCAAATTTCTGGTGCCCACATCGGGCTCGATCCAGTTCAACGGGCACGACATCACGGCGGAGGCGCCCGCGCAGATTGCCCGCCGTGGGGTCATCCGATCCTTCCAGATTTCGGCGGTGTTCCCCCACCTCACGTTGATCGAAAACGTGCGGCTGGGCTTGCAGCGCAAGCTCGGCACCTCCTTCCACTTCTGGCGCAGCGAACGCAGCCTGCGCCAGCTGGACGACCGCGCCATGCAATTGCTCACCGAGGTGGGGCTGGACGACCTGGCGGATGAAGTCACCGTCAACCTGCCTTACGGCCGCAAGCGTGCCCTGGAGATTGCCACCACGCTGGCGATGGAGCCCGAGCTGATGCTGCTGGACGAGCCCACCCAGGGCATGGGGCACGAAGACGTGGATCGCGTCACGCAGCTGATCAAAAAAGTGTCTGCCGGACGCACCATCCTGATGGTGGAGCACAACATGAAAGTTGTCTCCACGATTGCCGACTGCATCACGGTGCTGCAGCGTGGAGCGGTACTGGCCGAAGGGCCTTATGCCGAGGTATCAAGCAACCCCCAAGTGATGGAAGCCTACATGGGTACGACTGACGGTCAATTGCAGGGAGCGCACTGAGATGGTCTCTCCCACATCGAAAACGCCAGCGCTGGAAATTCGTGGCCTGCAGGCTTGGTACGGTGAATCGCATGTGCTGCATGGCGTGGATATCGTCGTGCAACCCGGTGAAGTGGTGACCCTGCTGGGCCGCAATGGCGCTGGCCGTACCACCACCATGCGCGCTGTCATGGGGTTGACGGGCGCCCGCAAAGGCTCGGTCAAGATCAACGGCGTGGAAACCGTGGGTTTGCCCACCCACCGCATTGCCCATCTGGGCGTGGGCTACTGCCCTGAAGAGCGTGGCATTTTTTCCAGCTTGTCTTGCGAAGAAAACCTGCTGCTGCCGCCTGCGCTCAAGACGGGCACACCGGGTATGTCGGTGCAAGAGATTTATGCCATGTTCCCGAATCTGGCGGAGCGTCGCAACAGCCAGGGCACCCGGCTTTCGGGCGGTGAGCAGCAGATGCTGGCAGTGGCGCGCATTCTGCGCACCGGTGCCAACTTGCTGCTGCTCGATGAGATCTCCGAGGGCTTGGCTCCGGTCATCGTCCAGGCGCTGGCCCGAATGATCACGACGTTGCGCCAAAAGGGCTACACCGTGGTGATGGTGGAGCAGAACTTCCGTTTTGCTGCACCTTTGGCTGATCGCTTCTATGTCATGGAGCATGGCCGCATCGTTGAGCAGTTTGGCGCTGCTGAGCTGGAGCAAAAGATGCCTGTGCTCACCGAGCTGCTGGGCGTTTGATCGCTTAGCAACCCTCCGTTCGTTTTCGTTTCATCACACCCACAGGAGACAGATCCATGAAGAACAAACTCACAGTGCTGGCCCTCATGCTCGGCGCCGCGGGCCTGGCCACTTCGGCCGCACACGCTCAGGAAAAGGTCAAGATCGGTTTCATCACAGACATGTCCAGTCTGTACTCCGACGTGGAAGGCAAGAACGGCGCTCTGGCCATCCAGATGGCCATCGACGACTTTGGTGGCAAGGTGCTGGGCCAGCCCATCGAGATGATCTCGGCGGACCACCAGAACAAGGCCGACATTGCTGCCTCGAAAGCGCGTGAGTGGGTGGACACCCAAGGCGTGACGATGCTGTTTGGTGGCACCAACTCTGGCACGGCCCTGGCCATTGCCAAGGTGGCAGAAGAGAAGAAACGCGTTTACTTCAACAACGGCGCTGGCTCGTCGGCCCTGACCAACGAACAGTGCACCCCCTACACCGTGCACTATGCCTACGACACCGTGGCGCTGGCCAAAGGCACGGGCTCTGCGATTGTGGACGGGGGCGGCAAGAGCTGGTACTTCCTGACGGCTGACTATGCTTTCGGCCAGGCACTGGAAGCTGATACGACAGCGGTGGTGAAGGCCAAGGGCGGTAGTGTGGTTGGCTCTGTGCGCCATCCTCTGAACGCCTCTGACTTCTCGTCCTTCCTGCTGCAGGCACAAAACTCCAAAGCCCAAATTCTGGGACTGGCCAATGCGGGCGGCGACACCATCAACGCCATCAAGGCGGCCAAGGAATTTGGCATCACCAAAAACATGAAGCTGGCTGGTTTGCTGATTTTCATCAGCGACATCCACAGCATGGGTCTGCGCAACACCGAAGGTCTGCAGTTCACCACCAGCTGGTATTGGGACCTGAATGACGATACCCGCAAGTTTGCGGCGCGCTACTTCGAAAAGACCAAGCGCATGCCCGGCGAAATCCAGGCGGCTGATTACTCCGCCACCATGACCTACCTGAAGGCCGTGGCTGCCGCAAAGACCACCGATGCGGACAAGGTGATGGCTGAGCTCAAGAAGATGAAGATTGACGACTTCTTCGGCAAGGGCCAGATCCGTGCTGATGGCCGTTACGTGCACGACATGTACCTGATGGAAGTGAAGAAGCCATCCGAGTCGACCAAGCCTTGGGACTACTACAAGATGGTCAAGAAGCTGCCCGGCGAAGCAGTGTTCACCACCAAGGCCGAGAGTAAGTGCCAGCACTGGAAATAACCGCTCGGCTGTAACGCTTCACACGCCTTTGACCTGATCTCTACTTATCACCAGCGCAGCATCCCATGGAAATTTTCGGTGTCTCACTGCCAGGCCTGCTTAGCCAGCTCCTATTGGGGCTGGTCAACGGGTCTTTCTATGCCATCCTAAGCTTGGGCCTCGCGGTCATCTTCGGGCTGCTCAACGTGATCAACTTTGCGCACGGTGCGCTGTTCATGATGGGGGCGCTCATTACCTGGATGGCCATGACCTACCTGGGTATTGGGTACTGGTGGATGCTGCTGCTGGCGCCGCTGGTGGTCGGGATCTTTGGCATCGTGATCGAGCGCACGCTGCTGCGCTGGATCTACAAGCTGGACCATCTCTACGGCCTGCTTCTGACGCTGGGGATCACCTTGCTGATCGAAGGCGTGTTTCGTTCCATCTACGGGGTGTCTGGCCTCGGCTATGACACGCCCGAGTTGTTGGAAGGCGCTACCAATCTCGGCTTCATGATCATGCCCAACTACCGTGCTTGGGTGGTGGTGGCGTCGGTGGTGGTCTGCATTGCGACTTGGTACGTGATCGAGAAGACCAAGCTGGGTGCATACCTGCGCGCTGGTACCGAGAACCCTCGCTTGGTGGAAGCCTTTGGTGTGAATGTGCCAGTGATGGTGACTTTGACCTATGCATTCGGTGCCGCATTGGCTGCGTTTGCAGGTGTGCTGGCCGCTCCGGTTTATCAGGTGTCGCCACTCATGGGGCAAAACCTCATCATCGTGGTGTTCGCGGTGGTGGTGATTGGCGGCATGGGCTCCATCATGGGTTCGATCCTGACCGGGCTCGGCTTGGGTGTGATTGAGGGCTTTACCAAAGTGTTCTATCCCGAAGCATCGTCCACTGTGGTGTTCGTCATCATGGTGATTGTTCTGCTCATTCGCCCCGCCGGCCTGTTCGGCAAAGAGAAATAAGGGGCTACACCATGAACTCAAAAAGAATCACCAATGTGGGATACGGCCTGCTGTTGCTGGGCCTGGTTGCAGCACCTTTTGTTGGTGCGTATCCCGTGTTCGTCATGAAGCTCATGTGCTTCGCCCTGTTTGCCTGTGCATTCAACCTGCTGCTGGGCTATACCGGCCTTCTCTCTTTCGGCCACGCGGCCTTCTTCGGTGGCGCCGCGTACGTGGCTGGTCACGCGATGAAAGTCTGGGGGCTGACCCCTGAAGTCGGCCTGTTGCTGGGCACCTTTGGTGGTGCCTTGCTGGGACTGATCTTCGGCTGGCTTGCCATTCGGCGCCAGGGCATCTACTTCTCGATGATCACCCTTGCCCTGGCTCAGATGCTTTTCTTCGTCTGTCTGCAGGCGCCTTTCACCGGTGGTGAAGATGGTCTGCAGGGCGTGCCACGTGGCAAGCTGCTCGGCCTGATTGATCTCCAAAACGATGTGACCATGTATTACGTGGCCCTCGTGATCGTGGTGGCGGCTTTCTGCCTGATTGTGCGTACCATCCATTCGCCCTTCGGCCAGGTGCTCAAAGGCATCAAGGAAAACGAACCTCGTGCCATCTCGTTGGGGTACGACACCCATCGCTACAAGCTTCTGGCGTTCGTGTTGTCGGCGGCGATTGCCGGCCTGGCAGGCTCGTTGAAGACGCTGGTCTTGGGCTTTGCCACACTGTCTGATGTGCATTGGACAGCATCGGGGCAGGTGATCTTGATGAACCTGGTGGGCGGTCTGGGCACCCTGTCGGGACCTCTGGTGGGATCGGCCGTGGTCGTCCTGCTGGAGAACAAGATCGGTGAGCTGGGCAACTTGCTGGCCATGATGACCAGCGTGGAGTGGTTCAAGACCCTGGGTGAGTCGGTTACCGTGGTCACCGGTCTGATCTTCGTGGTGTGCGTGCTTGCATTCCGCCGAGGCATCATGGGCGAGATCATTGCCCTGCAGGCTCGGTGGCGCAAAGGAGCTTGAGGCAAGTGCGGCTCCCCGCGCTAGAGCGGGGGCCGTGCTCAGTCTCTTTCGGTGCGAGCAATCACCATTGCAGTGATGTGCTCGACACCCGCAGCGCGCAAGGTGGCGGCTATGGAGTTCAGCGTGGCGCCCGTGGTCATCACATCGTCCACCAGGATCACCCGCTTACCTTTCAGTTGCGAAGAGATGTTTGGTTCCACCATGAATGCGTTGCACAGGTTGTTCAAACGCTGAGATCGATTCAAGCCGCTTTGCGCGGCAGTGTCATGCAGGCGCAGCAATGCATGGGGGTTGGCTTTTTCTGGAGCCAGCGCATGCGCGATCAGCGCAGATTGGTTGAACCCCCGTTCGCGAAGCCGTTGCCGAGACAGCGGAACGCAGAGCACTTCATCGGCCTGAGCGATAGCTACTTGCGCCGCTGGGGCTCGGTGCAGCAAAGTCGCCAAGGTGGCAGCCCAACCAGGATCTTCCTGAAACTTCAGAGCCTTGATGGCTTGTGCCCAGGGGTACCCATAAGACACGGCAGCCACACAGGCATCCAGATCCGGGGGGCGAAGCAGGCAATCACCGCACACTTCCATTGGCTCGGGCACCTCCAGTGCACAGCGTTTGCAGCGATTAGTAGGTTGTGCAAACCGTGCCACACACGAACTGCACACCCTTTGCGCAGGCCATGCATGGCACACCGCGCATTGGCTAGGTATGTGCGCAACCCAGCGGGATGCGGAGCGGAAGAGACCTGACATGCGCCCGAAATGCATGCAATCAATATACTCGCCTGCCCTTTGATCAGGTCTGCGAAGCCCCATGCCTACCGAGCGTCCACCCACAATCGACCCCATCGCCGCAGCTCGCTGGCACGAGAGCGCCCCCGCCTTGTCCCCATGGCTGCATGAGGAGGTCGCGCGGCGTATGGAGGACCGGCTTCAGTGGATTCGTCAGACGCCCGTAGCCTGGTGTAACTGGGAGGCAGTTCGAGGCGGCCTTGAAGGGCACGCCCTGGTAAGCGCACGCTATCCCAAGGCCCGCTGCTTTGTGGTGGAGACCACCCGCAAGGCGCGCGAAGCTGCCTCCCAATCCCTCAGCAAACCGTGGTGGTCGCGCTGGACGGGTGAGCAGGTGCGTCTGGAGATGCCAGACGAAGGTGCGGTACAAATGTTGTGGGCCAATATGGCCTTGCATATGGTGGCTGACCCCCAGGCGTTGATGGCGCAGTGGCACCGTGCGCTCGCTGTGGATGGCTACCTCATGTTTTCCTGTCTTGGGCCCGACACTGCCAAAGAGTTGCGGGCGGTTTACGCAGACATGGGTTGGCCGCCCGCAGGGCACGCCTTTACCGATATGCACGATTGGGGTGATATGTTGGTTCAGGCGAGTTTCGCAGAGCCCGTGATGGACATGGAACGCATCACGCTCACGTTTGCCACGCCCCAACGTCTTTTGGAGGAGTTGCGTGAGCTGGGGTGCAACCTGCACCCGGACCGCTTTGCCGCATTGCGCGGGCGGGCGTGGCGCGAACAACTGTACAAGGCCCTTGAGCAGCGCCTGACAGACCGAAGTGGCTCGGGGCAGCTTTCCTTGACCTTTGAAATCATTTACGGCCACGCATTCAAGCCTGCGCCACGGGTACGCGTTAGCTCCAGCAGCGCAGTTTCCTTGAATGACATGCGCGCCATGTTGCGTAATGGCCCTGCTCGTGGATAACTCCTAGCTTTCGTGTCAATGATATAGCGCAAGGCACGCTACAATTCTGGGTGCTGTGATGTGGAATTCTGGGCGTTTCCTCGCACACCCCAAAGGGTCAAACCTCGGGTTGGTTGCGTAGTAGCGATGCGGTTGGTGGCTTGGCGTTGGTCCGGGTGTTCCGCTGGTATGCGGGCTTAAGCGCCTCTGCGTGATGGTCCGGGCAGATGCCTAAACCGTCGAAGGTGATGCAGCTCGATGTGCAAATGATTTCTTCGGCCAGCGAGCTTGACGGTAACGTTTCGCTAGTCCATCCGCATCTCAGGAAAGTGCTGTTGTCGGAATCGCGTTTGCCATGTACGGTCTTCGTCTGGCTGGCGATATGAAAATTTGCCGCAAGGTTCGTTTTTGCGGTGTAGCTGGAGACGGCGGGTGGTTGTCAGCAGGCTGGGTTTATCGGGTGGCGGTTCATTCCATCACTTGATTCGGTGCGCAGCCTCTTGTGATCTTTTCGGCACGAGGTAGTTCAGTGGGTTTGGTTGTTTTTTTCTTCCAAGCTCACGCAACGGACGGTCTCGTTGTTCGAAGCCTGCACGGCCTCGCGCGTCGCCTGACCCCATGCAGGCACTGCGGGGATTGGTTAATTTGAGGCTTAGAAGTAAATGAGAACTATGAAGAGCATTTCCAATAAGTTGGCTTCTCTGCTGCTGATGGCCGGTGCATGGCTTGGGAGCGCCGCCCATGCCGTTCAGGACTTGCCCGGAGGCCCTGCGGTCAACCAACTGAACCTGGCCCCGCCAGTCACCAAAATTGCGGAAGAGCAGCACTTTCTGCACTGGATGATGCTGATCATCTGCACGGTGATCTTCATTGCTGTGTTCTCCGTGATGTTCTATTCCATCTGGAAACATCGCAAATCCAAGGGCGCAAAGTCTGCCAACTTCCATGAATCTGTGACGGTGGAAGTCGTCTGGACCATCGTCCCCTTCATCATCGTCATCTTGATGGCATTGCCAGCTACCAAAGTGCTGGTAGCGCAAAAAGACACCACCAATGCCGATCTGACCATCAAGGCCACTGGTTACCAGTGGAAGTGGGGCTACGACTATCTCAACGGAGAGGGCGAAGGGTTAGCCTTCATTTCCACCTTGGACAGCAGCCACCGCACCATGTCGGACAGCGGCAATGTTTCCCAGGCCCCCGTCGATTACCTGCTCAAGGTAGACAACCCGATGGTTGTGCCCGTGGGTAAGAAGGTTCGCATCATCACCACTGCCAACGACGTGATTCACGCCTTCATGGTGCCTGCCTTTGGTATCAAGCAAGATGCGATTCCCGGCTTTGTTCGTGACACCTGGTTCCGTGCGGAGAAGGTGGGTGACTACTACGGCCAGTGTGCCGAGCTGTGTGGCAAGGAGCACGCCTATATGCCTATCCATGTGAAGGTGGTTTCGGCGCAAGACTATTCCGCATGGGTTGAAGACCAGAAGAAGAAGGCTGCAGCCAAGCTTGACGATCCTGCGAAGGTCTGGACTCTTGCAGACATGCTCAAGCGCGGGGAAAAGGTGTACGCAGCCAACTGCGCGGCCTGCCACCAAGCCAACGGCAAGGGCGCTGGTCCCATCAAGCCGCTGGACGGTTCCGCCATCGTGCTGGACGCAGACCATGCCAAGCAGATTCAGATTTTGCTCAATGGAGCCGCCAACGGCGCCATGCCAGCATGGAAACAACTGAGCGATACGGACATTGCAGCCGTGACCACTTACACGAAAAACACGTGGTCTAACAAGACGGGTCAACTGGTGCAGCCCGCAGAAGTCGTGGCCCAGCGCAGCAAGTAAACATCGCCCAATCGCATTGAGGAATTCACTATGAGCGCAGTACTCGACAACCACGGGCACGCTGGCGACCACGCACACGACGGCCACGACCACCACCATGCACCTACCGGCTGGCGCCGCTGGGTGTTTGCTACCAACCACAAAGACATTGGCACGCTTTATCTGCTGTTCTCGTTCACCATGCTGATGGTGGGTGGGGTGCTGGCCTTGCTAATTCGTGCCGAGCTGTTTCAGCCGGGCCTGCAGCTGGTCAACCCTGAGCTGTTCAACCAGCTCACCACCATGCACGGTCTCATCATGGTGTTCGGTGCGATCATGCCGGCGTTTGTGGGCTTTGCGAACTGGATGCTGCCACTGCAAATTGGCGCTTCCGACATGGCCTTCGCTCGCATGAACAACTTCAGCTTCTGGCTGATGATTCCTGCTGCCATCATGCTGGTTGCATCATTCTTCATGCCTGGTGGCGCTCCCGCTGCCGGCTGGACCTTGTATGCACCGCTGACGCTGCAGATGGGCCCTTCCATGGACGCCGGCATCTTTGCGATGCACATCCTGGGTGCTTCGTCCATCATGGGCTCGATCAACATCATTGTGACCATCCTCAACATGCGCGCCCCTGGCATGACGTTGATGAAGATGCCCATGTTCGCCTGGACCTGGCTCATCACTGCTTATCTGCTGATCGCTGTGATGCCCGTGCTGGCTGGCGCGATCACCATGACGCTGACCGACCGTCACTTTGGCACGAGCTTCTTCAACCCCGCTGGCGGTGGTGACCCTGTCATGTACCAGCATATTTTCTGGTTCTTCGGTCACCCCGAGGTTTACATCATGATCTTGCCGGCCTTCGGCATCATCAGCCAGATCGTTCCTGCCTTCGCTCGCAAGAAGCTGTTCGGCTACGCCTCCATGGTGTACGCCACTTCGTCAATCGCCATCCTGTCGTTCATCGTGTGGGCCCACCATATGTTCACGACTGGCATGCCTGTGACAGGCCAGTTGTTCTTCATGTACGCCACCATGTTGATTTCCGTGCCCACGGCCGTGAAGATCTTCAACTGGATTGCCACCATGTGGCGTGGTTCGATGACGTTTGAAACCCCCATGCTGTTTGCCGTGGGCTTCATCTTCGTGTTCACCATGGGTGGTTTCACGGGCCTGATCCTGGCCATGGCTCCCATCGACATCCAGCTGCAAGATACCTACTACGTGGTGGCCCACTTCCACTACGTGCTGGTGGCCGGTTCGCTGTTCTCGATGTTCGCAGCCTACTACTACTGGGCTCCCAAGTGGACCGGTGTGATGTTCAGTGAAACCCGCGGCCAGATCCATTTCTGGGGCTCGTTGATCACCTTCAACATCACCTTCTTCCCGATGCACTTCTTGGGTCTGGCCGGTATGCCTCGCCGCTATGCCGACTACCCCATGCAGTTTGCTGACTTCAATGCCATCGCATCGGTGGGTGCCCTGGGCTTTGGCCTGATGCAGGTTTACTTCTTCCTGTTTGTGGTGTTGCCCGCCATGCGCGGCAAGGGTGCCAAGGCTCCTCAAAAGCCATGGGACGGCGCCGAAGGCCTGGAATGGGAAGTGCCTTCGCCTGCTCCATTCCATACGTTTGAAAACCCACCCAAGCTTGATGCGACCGCGACTCGCGTGATTGGTTGAGGAGCCTGCCATGACCCCCGAGCAAAAGAAGAACAACCTGCGCCTGGCGTTGATCCTTGCGTCAGTGGTTGCGGTATTTTTCATCGGGTTCATGGTCAAGGTGACCTTGCTGTCACGCTGAGCAACCTGCCATGAGCCTGCGCCGCGAAAACGCCAAGATGGTCGGCAAGCTGGTCGTGATTGCGGCCGGCATGTTCGCCTTCGGCTACGCTTTGATCCCCATCTACAAGCACATTTGCGAGATGACGGGGATCAACATCCTGTCGCTGTCCGAGCGCCAGGTTCCAGGCAACGGCGTAGCCGGCAAGGATGCGAAGCTGCCTGCGAACAGTCAGGTGGACAAATCCCGCACCATCACGGTGGAGTTTGACGCCAACGCGCGTGGGCCTTGGGACTTCAAGCCTGCACAGCGCTCTGTCAAAGTGCATCCCGGCGAGTTGACGACAGTGATGTACGAATTCCAGAATGTGCAAAACCGGCGTATGGCAGCACAAGCCATTCCCAGTTACGCACCGCGTCAGGCAGCTGCACATTTCACCAAGCTGGAGTGCTTTTGCTTCAACCAGTACACGCTGGAGCCCGGTGAAAAGAAGGAATGGCCGGTGGCGTTCGTGATTGATCCGAAACTGTCGAAAGACGTGACCACCATCACGCTGTCGTACACATTTTTCGAGGTCGGTGGGAAAACTCCCGCAGCGCCACAGTCGGTTTCGGTGAAGGGTTTGCCGTCGGAAGGCCAAGGCTCATGAGCCGAGACTCCGCTTCACCGCTGCAACGTAAAGGTTCGCTGTTGCGTACGGTGCGTGCGGTTGCATGGTCCCTGATTGGATTGCGTAAAGGCAGTGAATACGCGCAAGATTTGGAAAAGATCAACCCCATCCACATCATCGTGGTCGGACTGATCGCAATTTTTTCTCTGGTGCTGGCACTCATCGTGCTGGTCAACTGGATTGTGTGACGCAGTGGATTTGCCCCCGGTACAGATAACAACGATTGAGATAGTCAGGAGCTGAAATGAGTGCATCAACACACGGCACAACACCGTACTACTACGTGCCCGCAGAGTCCCGTCACCCCGTGATGGCTGCTGCTGGGCTGTTCTTCGTGATCCTGGGCGCAGGCCAGTGGATCAACGGACACGAATGGGGCAAGTACTCGCTGGCTCTGGGCTTGGTGTGGTGGCTGTTTGTGCTGTACCAGTGGTTCCGTGATGCAGCCCGTGAGAGCGAAGCGGGCTTATACGGCCGCAAGATTGACCTCTCTTACCGCTGGAGCATGAGCTGGTTCATCTTCTCGGAAGTGATGTTTTTCGGCGCATTCTTCACCGCCCTGTGGTGGGCGCGCGAGCACTCTGTCCCCGCATTGGGCAGCCTCGAAAACTCTCTGCTCTGGCCTGACTTCAAGGCGGTATGGCCTAGTGTGGCAGCTGGTGCGACGGCCTCTCCTGCAGGCATCGTGGAGCCGTTCCAGACCGTGGGCCCCTTCTGGCTGCCCACGATCAACACCGCACTGCTGCTGACGTCGGGCGTGACACTGACGATTGCCCACCACGCATTGCGCGAGAACCAACGCGGCAAAACCATCGCCTTCATGTGGGCTACGGTATTGCTGGGCATCGTGTTCCTGTTCGTTCAGGGCTACGAGTACTACCACCTCTACACAGACTTGAACCTGAAGTTGTCGTCTGGTGTGTTCGGTTCCACCTTCTTCATGCTGACCGGCTTCCACGGTTTCCACGTGTTCATCGGCATGTTGATGCTGTTGTTCATCACGCTGCGCCTGCAAAAAGGCCACTTCACGGCAGACAAGCACTTCGGCTTTGAAGGTGCCGCTTGGTACTGGCACTTTGTGGACGTGGTCTGGCTCGGTTTGTACATCCTCGTGTATTGGATGTAAGCGCCGACAGTCAACAAAAAAAGCGCCGCAAGGCGCTTTTTTTTGTGGCTTGGCTACTTGGCCTGTCTCGATAAGCGCCAATCCGGGTGGCGCATTCTGATGAGTGTGCGGCGTTCAACGTGTGGCCGGCAGGCCGGTGGGCTGAATGTAGCCCAGCTGCCATGCGGCCAGCAGACACACAAAGAGCAAGATCGACAGCCCCACCCGCACTGCCAATGCCCTGGCCATGCGGTTACCCTTCAGGGCATCGTTGTTGCCATTGCGCATCATGAAAAAGAGCGCAGACCCCAGGCTGACCACAATGCCCACAAATGCCGCAACAACTAGATATTTCATGGAGCTGATTATCCTGTGACGCCCCGTCCTCATGCATCTGATGTTCTTTTTGTTGTCGTCACTTTGGCCGCGCTGGTGGGCGTGGCCATTACTGCATCACTGGGACGGTGGCAGTTGGGCCGTGCCGCAGAAAAGCTGGCATATGAGCAAACGTTGACTTCTCGTGCTGCGCTGCCGGCCTTGGATGGAGCGAGCTTGGCAAAGGCTGAAGCGGCGGGCGTTACGGAGGATCTGCGGCATCGCACGGTGGAACTGGAAGGCCTCTGGTTGCCTGACCACACCGTGTACCTCGACAACCGGCAAATGCAGGGGCGCCCCGGCTTTTTTGTCGTCACCCCGCTGCAATTGCGAGGCACCAGCGCCGTGGTACTAGTGCAGCGCGGCTGGGTGCCACGCAACTTTCAGGACCGAACCCGGGTGCCTGATGTCGTGACTCCGGCTGGGACCGTACAGGTCAAAGGCCGGGTCGCTGCGCCGCCCTCGCGGCTCTACGAATTCAGCGCAGGGGACAGTGCACAGGGGTCTTCCCGCATCCGGCAAAATCTCGACCTGGCTGCATTTCGCTCCGCCACGCAACTGCCGCTGCTGGATTTGTCAGTGGTTCAGTTGGGGGAGCCTGGTGAAGGCATGCAGCGCGACTGGCCTGTCGTCTCCTCGGGCGTCGATAAACACTATGGTTACGCATTTCAATGGTTCGGGCTTTGCGGCCTGATTGCACTCCTTTATGTCTGGTTCCAAATCGTCCGACGCTTCGTTCGCCCACGCCGCGAGCGTTCCTCCTGAAGTGGCGTCAGAGCACCCCCTGGGTTTGACGGTGCATACCTTGCCCGAGGCCGGAGGGGCGATGGATGCCGCCCAACGCACCCGCCATGGCCGCCTGAAGATGCTGGGGGTGCTGCTGGTCTGTGCCGCACCTGTCATCGCGTCCTACTTCACCTATTACGTGATTCGCCCAGAGGGGCGCAAGAACTACGGTGAGTTGATTGAGCCACAACGGCCCATGCCCGCCATGGCTGCTACCACGTTGGAGGGTGGTGCCGGGGCACTGGTGGATCTCAAGGGGCAGTGGCTTCTCGTGAGTGTGGCCGATAGCCAGTGCGATACCGATTGCCAGAAGCACCTGTACCTGCAGCGCCAGCTGCGTGAAAGCGTGGGGCGAGAGAAAGACCGCGTGGATTGGGTGTGGCTGGTGACGGATGACAAAGCCCCTCCGGCAGCCTTGGAGCCTGCCCTCAAACAGGCCCAGGTGCGGCGCGTGGATGAAGCGGCGCTGGCGCAGTGGCTGGCGCCTGCTGCAGGTCAGGCGCTGCGGGATCACATCTATGTGGTGGACCCCATGGGCCACTGGATGATGCGTTTCCCCGCCCGCATGGATGCTGCGGGCGCAGCCAAGGCCAAGAAGGATCTGGAACGCCTGTTGCGCGCCTCCGCATCCTGGGATGAGGCGGGCCGACCCCGGAAGCCCTGACATGGACGCGCAACCTCTGTACGACCTCGCTCCGCTCACCCGGCTCATGCTCCTGGGGTTGCTGATTGCCCTGGGCCCGCTGGCATGGGTGCGCTGGCGCAACCGTGGGGCTTCTCCGCTGCGGCGCTTGCAAGCGCTCACGGTGCTGACTCTGTTCCTTACCTTCGATCTGGTGCTGTTTGGTGCGTTCACGCGCCTGACCGATTCCGGCCTGGGTTGCCCCGACTGGCCTGGCTGCTACGGCAGTGCGAGCCCTGTGGGCGCCCGTGAAGAAATTTCTGCAGCGCAAAGTGCCATGCCTACGGGGCCTGTCACGCACGGCAAAGCCTGGGTGGAGATGATCCACCGCTATCTGGCCACCGGGGTAGGGGTGCTCATCATTGTCATGACGATCTCTGCATGGGTGCAGCACCGTGCATGGAAGCGCCAACTAGCCGCCAAGGGGCAGGGCGCTTCGGTGGGACGGCCGCCCGCTGGCAGTCCCTGGTGGCCTACATTTACCCTCGTCTGGGTCTGTCTGCAGGGCGCGTTTGGTGCGCTCACGGTCACCATGAAGCTGTTCCCCGCCATCGTGACACTGCATTTGATCGGTGGGCTGGTGCTCCTGGCGCTGCTGTGCGTTCAGGCGGTGCAGCACACCAGGGCAGCCAGTGGTCTGCCGCTTGTCGGTTTGAGCCAAGGGATGCGTTGGGCCTTGTGGGGCACGATGGCCTTGCTGGCTGTGCAAGTGGTTTTGGGCGGCTGGGTCAGTACCAACTATGCGGTGCTGGCTTGCACCACCTTCCCCAAGTGCCAGGGGAGCTGGTGGCCCGCCATGGACTTTGCGCAGGGCTTCCAGATTTGGCGTGCACTGGGCATGCTGCAAGACGGCAGTCACATCAGTTTTGCGGGTTTGACGGCCATTCACTATGTTCACCGCTTGATGGCCTATGTCGTCCTTGCAGCCATGGTGTGGCTCGCGCTTCAACTGCGTCCCTATCTGAAAGCGCAAGGGCATTGGCTGTTGGCTCTTGCTGCGCTGCAGTTGGCCACAGGCTTGTCGAACGTGATTCTGGATTGGCCCCTGCTGGCGGCAGTGCTCCACACTGGAGGGGCTGCCGCATTGGTGGTGGTGTTGACCTGGGCCTTGGCGGCCAGCCGCACCAGCGCCGCCCCGAACGAGATTTCTGCGCCAGCGCGCGCACCGAGAGTGATTGCATGAGTGTTGCTGCCGTTTCCCCTCCGTCGCGATTCGCGCAGTTCTATGCTTTGACCAAGCCGCGCGTCGTCCAATTGATTGTGTTCTGTGCCTTGATCGGCATGGTGCTGGCTGTGCCAGGCTTGCCCAGTTGGGCGCAGGTGGGCCAGATGGCGCTGGCCAGCCTGGGCATCTGGCTGGTGGCTGGGGCCGCCGCTGCCTTCAACTGCATCGTGGAGCAGGGCATTGATGCCAAGATGAAGCGCACTGCCTGGCGCCCTACCGCCAAGGGTGAGTTGTCGAACCAGGAGACCCTGGTGTTCTCTGCGGTGCTGTGCGCTGCAGGGTCTGCATTGCTGTACGTGTGGATCAACCCGCTGACCATGTGGCTGACGTTCGCCACCTTTGTGGGCTATGCGGTGATCTACACCGTCATCCTCAAGCCGCTCACGCCCCAGAACATCGTTATTGGCGGTGCCTCGGGGGCCATGCCGCCTGTGCTGGGCTGGTCTTCCATGACGGGGGATGTCGGGCCCGAAGCGCTGATTCTGTTTCTCATCATCTTCCTGTGGACCCCGCCGCACTTCTGGGCGCTGGCGCTGTACCGGGTGGAGGACTACCGCAAGTCAGGCCTGCCCATGCTGCCTGTCACCCATGGCAACGAGTTCACGCGCCTGCAGGTCTTTTTGTACACGCTGATTCTTTTTGCGGGATGCCTCATGCCCTTCGTGTACGGCATGAGTTCATGGCTGTACCTGGCCTTTGCCGTGGTGTTGAGCGTGGGATTTTGCGGCTATGGATTTGCCTTGTGGCGCAATTACTCCGACGCCCTGGCCCGCAAGACCTTCCGCTTTTCCCTGATCCACCTGAGCGTGCTGTTTGCTGCGCTGTTGGTGGACCACTACGTGATGTGAACATGAACAAACGAAATGCTATTAAATCTGTAGCTGCTTGCGCTTTGCTGGCGGGCGCTACAGTGCTTTTTTCTGCTTGCTCTGAGAAAAAGGTGGAATTTCGGGGCATTGATGTCACTGGCGCCGAATACGCCCGCGATC
Source organism: Acidovorax temperans (assembly GCF_006716905.1). Classification (GTDB taxonomy): domain Bacteria; phylum Pseudomonadota; class Gammaproteobacteria; order Burkholderiales; family Burkholderiaceae_C; genus Acidovorax; species Acidovorax temperans. The sequence continues at coordinate 1,106,826 of NZ_VFPV01000002.1, forward strand.
TGCCATTGACGGACCACAACGGCCAGCAGCGCAGCTTGAAAGACTTCGCGGGCAAGGTGGTGGTGGTGTTTTTCGGGTTCACACAGTGCCCCGATGTCTGTCCCACTTCCATGCAAGAGCTGGCCGAAGTCAAGCGTTCCCTCGGCGCAGATGGCGATCGCCTGCAAGGCATCTTTGTGACCGTGGACCCTGAGCGGGACACTGCCGAGGTGCTGAAGGCCTACATGGGCAACTTCGACCCCAGCTTCCTGGCCCTGCGTGGCAGCCCTGAGCAACTGGCCGCCGTCGCCAAGGACTTCAAGATCTATTACAAAAAGGTCGAAGGCAAAACAGACACCAGCTACACGATGGACCACTCTGCCGGCAGTTACGTCTATGACCCCGCCGGACGGTTGCGCGTGTACCACCGCTACGGCAGCGGCGCGCAGGCCTTGGCCGCCGACGTGGCCACGTTGCTCAAAGAGGCGAAATAAGTTGCAGCGCCCACTGGGGGCGCCCAACAACCTCAGGGAGTGTCTTGGCGTACCAGCCGCAGCGTCCCTATTCCCTTATTCGGCCTTGATGCCCCGCTGCGCAATGATTTGCCCCAGCGCTGCGGTATCGGCCTTGATCCGGTTGGCCAGTCCCTCGGGCGATGTGCCAGCCACCTGCCAGCCTTGTTGGAACAGCTTGGCTCGCACCTCTGGCGTGCGGGCAATGTCGGCCAACACCTTGGCCAGCCGCACTTGCAAGGCCTTGGGCATGGTCGCTGGGGCTGCAAAGGCGTTCCAGATCTCCAGTTCAAAATTCTGAATCCCGGCTTCTGCCAAGCTCGGCACATCAGGCGCCAGCGCGCTGCGGCCCGCCGATGTCACGCCAATGGCCCGCAGCTTGCCTGCCTTCACTTGCGCCTGCGCCAGCGCAGGCGGCAGCAGCGCCATCTGCAATTGGCCGCCCAGCATGGCCGTCGCTACCTGGGGATAGCCGGCATACGGCACGTGCACGGGGTTGATCCCGCTGCGTGACTTCAGCAGTTCGGTGCCAATGTGGCCCACCGTGCCCACCCCAGGGGTGCCATAGCTCCATTGGTCCCCAGCGCTGCGTGCCGTTGCCAGAAATTCGCGGGCACTCGCGGTGGCTGCCACGCCAGGCTGGCTCACCGGCGCAGTCAATACCAAAGGCGAGGTGCCCACCAGCGTCAGCGGCGCCAAATCCTTCAGCGGGTCATACGGCACCGCTGGATTGATCAGCTTGGCGATCGTCATGTTGCCGTTGATCATCAGCCCAATGGTGTGGTCGTCCCGTGCCTTGGCCACGGCATCAGCGCCAATGTTGCCGCCCGCACCCACCTTGTTTTCGACGATGACCGGTTGTCCCAGAGCTTTGGCCAGGGGCTCCGAGAAAGTGCGCGCCGTCAGGTCAGGCGACGAGCCGGGTGGGAAGCCCACGATGATCTTCAGCGGTTTCGTGGGCCAGGGGGCGGCGGCGCTGGGCGCCTTCTGGGCTGCGGCCCATGGTGCCGTCAGAGCCGTCAAGGCCAGAGCAAGGGCGGTGCGGCGCGAAAACAGGGATTGCATCGGAGTCTTTCAACAACAAGAAATACGGTATCGGCCCGGACCATGAAAAAAGCCCGCCAAGTCCGCTGAGTTATCTGCTGAAGCAAACCTTTGGGTTTACCGGGGCAGGATTCAACGGCCAATGAGCGGGCCTGGGGGGCGGCGCAGTGGCAAATGGTAACGTTTGTCCCATCTGCCACCGGGCGAATCAAGCTGCTTCTGTCAGCGCTTTCTTCATCTTCTTCATGGCGGCCGCTTCAATCTGGCGAATGCGCTCTGCGCTCACGCCATACACAGCAGCCAACTCGTGCAGCGTCATGCCACCCGAGCCATCGTCGTTCACCTTGAGCCAACGCTCTTCCACAATGCGGCGGCTGCGCTCGTCCAGTCCTGCCAAGGCGTTGGCGATGCCATCAGAAGCCAGCACGTCACGCTGGTGCGACTCAATGACGGCGGTGGGCTCGTGCGATGCGTCCGACAGGTAGGCAATTGGGCCAAAGGCCTGTTCGCTGTCGTCCGAGGGTGTGGGGTCCAGCAGCACATCGCCGCCAGACATGCGCGTTTCCATCTCAATGACTTCTTCGCGCTTCACGTTCAGCTGGGCGGCCACCACATCAATTTCGTGGTCAGACAGCGTGTCGCGGTGGGTGGCAGCATCTGCGGCGCTGGCATCCGCCTTGAAGCCCTGTTTCATCGAGCGCAGGTTGAAGAACAGCTTGCGCTGGGCTTTGGTGGTAGCCACCTTGACCATGCGCCAGTTTTTCAGGATGTATTCGTGGATCTCGGCCTTGATCCAGTGCATGGCGTAGCTCACCAGCCGCACGCCCTGGTCGGGGTCGAAGCGCTTGACCGCCTTCATCAGGCCCACGTTGCCCTCCTGAATCAGGTCGCCATGCGGCAGACCGTAGCCGAGGTACTGGCGGGAAATGGAAACCACCAGCCGCAAGTGCGACAGCACCAAGCGCCCCGCAGCGTCCACATCGTTGTGTTCCTTGAGCTGGCGGGCGTATTTCTGTTCCTCTTCCTGGGTCAGCAAAGGAAGACGGTTGACGGCAGAAATGTAGGCGTCGAGGTTGCCCAACGCAGGCACCAGCGCCCAGGGGTTGGTGGGTGTCAGAGCGGTTGCAGTGGTTCCAGATGAAAGTGTCATGCCGGGAATCCTTTCCTCAAGGGCATTATGTTAGCACTCGATTTGAGAGAGTGCTAAGTCCAAAGTTCCCGTCTGGCTTATCTTTTCATCGGTACGTTGTCAGATGGATGCTCGTTTCTGTGCTGCGAATGCCGGAGATGAGGCGGATGCGTTCCAGCACTTGCGACAGCTCACTCATGGAGCGCGCTTCAAGCTCTGCCAGAAGGTCCCAGCGGCCGTTGGTGTCGTGCAAGGCCGAGACCCCTGGTTCGCCCAGCAAGCTGGCAATGACCTGTCGCGTCTGGTTGCCTTCCACCAAGACACCCATCCATGCACGGATGCGTTCAGGTTCTGCCTCGGGTTTGAGCCGCACGGTGTAACCCACGATCACCTGAGTGTCTTCCAGCTTGCGCAGACGGTTGGTAACGGTTCCGCGGGATACGCCGAGCTTGTGGGCCAGGTCGGCGATGTTCATCCGGGCGTTGGTGCGCAAGAGGCTGATGAGGGAGTGGTCCAGTTCGTCCATGTATTCAAAATGGCATTGGTTTCTGCCATTGTGGCAAAAACCTCTGCAATACGGTACAAGATTGCCGATTCACTTTGCCATCCGTGCGCGAGACACTGGGCCATCACAACAACGGAGACTGGCCATGAACTTCACCCCCTCGACTTCGCGCACCTCAGAAACGCTGTACCTCAGCGCTCCAGCAGTCGTTGAACTGGTGCGTCGCCAGGGTCTTCGCGCCTGTTTGCAGGGTATTGCAGACAACATCCAGGCGGACTTTTTGCGTTGGGCTGACTTTGACAAAACAGCTCGGGTGGCCAGCCACTCGCGCCAAGGGGTCATTGAACTGATGCCCATTGCCGATGAGGTGACCTACTCGTTCAAGTACGTGAATGGCCACCCCGGCAACACGCGCCTGGGCTTATCTACCGTGATGGCCTTTGGTGTGCTGGCCGACGTGGCCACGGGCATGCCCCTGCTGCTGTCGGAACTCACCCTCACCACCGCATTGCGAACTGCTGCCATGTCTGCCGTGGCGGCGCGCGCACTGGCACGGCCCGGCAGCCGCAGCATGGCGCTGATCGGCAACGGCGCGCAAAGCGAATTCCAGGCCATGGCTTTCCACCACCTGCTGGGCATCACCGAACTGCGTCTTTTCGACACGGACCGGGAGGCCACCCGCAAATTGCTTGCCAACCTGAGCGACCTGCCCGTGACGGTGCGTGTATGCACCAGCGTGGCAGAGGCCGTGCGTGGTGCCGATATCGTGACCACCGTCACGGCCGACAAGGCCAAGGCCACCATCATTACGCCCAACATGGTGGAGCCCGGCATGCACATCAACGCAGTGGGTGGTGACTGCCCCGGCAAGACCGAGCTGCACCCAGATGTGCTGCGTGGCGCGGCCGTGTTTGTGGAATATGCCCCGCAGACACGTGTGGAGGGCGATATCCAGCAAATGCCTTCCGACTTTGCGGTGACGGAGTTGTGGGAGGTTCTCTCCCAGCGCCACGCGGGCCGCGCCAGCGCCGCCCAGGTCACTGTATTCGACTCGGTCGGTTTTGCTTTGGAAGATTTTTCTGCGCTGCGCTACATGCGCGACACGGCCCTGGCGTTGGGAATGGGCGAGCGCATGGCGCTGATTCCGGCGCTGGACGATCCGAAGGACTTGTTTTCACTCCTGCGGCAACCCACACTGGCCAGTCGCTTGCAGCACTTGCCCGAGATGGCAGAGGCTTGAGGAGAGCCCGCGGAGCGTGCAGGCGCTGATGCCGGCGGTCTAGCGGTTCAGCACGGCCCGCTCGAAATCTGTGTGAGGCACCGAGCGGCCAAAGAAGTAACCCTGGAAGGCCCGGCAGCCGTGCTGGAGCAGGAAGTGGTGGTGCTCTTCGGTCTCCACCCCTTCGGCAATCACGTCAAGCCCCAGGCTGTGGGCCAGAGCAATGATGGAGCGCGCAATGGCAGCATCGTTGGGGTCAACCAGTGCATCGCGCACAAAACCCTGGTCGATTTTGATCTGGTCCAGCGGCAACCGCTTGAGGTAGCTCAGCGATGAGTACCCGGTACCAAAGTCGTCCAGCGAGAAGCCCAGACCCAGCTCGCGCAGCGCCAGCATGGTGGTGATCACGCCTTCCACATTTTTCAGCAGCAGGCTCTCGGTCAGCTCCAGCTTGATGTGTGTAGGGTCGGCGCCCGTGAGCTGAAGCAGGCGGACCACCTGGCTCACGAAGTCATCCTGGTGAAACTGGCGCGCACTGACGTTGATCGACAGCGTGAGGTGGGCGAGTTGGGAGTGCTGGCGCCACTGCGCTTGCTGGCGCAGGGCGGTTTCCATCACCCAATGCCCCAGCGGCACGATCAGGCCGGTGTCTTCCGCCAAGGCAATGAATTCACCCGGGGACACCATGCCGTGCTCCGGGTGCTGCCAGCGCACAAGGGCTTCTGCCCCTGCGATACGGCCGGTTTCGTCCACCTGGGCCTGGTAGAGCAGCAGAAACTGGTTTTGCCGCAGACCGTTGTGCAGTTCTGCTTCCAGCGTGGCGCGGCGGTTCACGGCCTGCTGCATGTCGGGGTCTGTTGCGCCCCGCGTCTTTCGCGCGGTACATCGCCATATCGGCCTGTTTGAGGATTTCGTTCACGCTGGTGCGCTGCCCGTGCAACAGCGTGATGCCGATGCTGGCCGAGCAATGGTGTTCGTGCCCCGCCAAGTCGTAGGGCTGCGCCAGGTGCGTGCGCAGCATTTCGCCCAACATGCGGGTCTGACCTGCGGCCTCGGTGGGGTCGCTGCCCAGGTTTTGTAGCACCACCACGAACTCGTCTTCAGCCAGGCGCGCCACGGTGTCGAGTTCGCGCACATGGCTCTTGAGGCGGCGCGCCACTTCCGTGAGCAGCATATCGCCCACCTCGTGCCCGCGCGTGTCGTTCAGGGTCTTGAAGTTGTCCAGGTCTACAAACAGCACGGCAGACGCCATTCCCGTGCGGCTGCTGCTGGCCAGCACCTGCTGCAGGCGGTCTACCAGCAGGCGGCGGTTGGGCAACTCGGTCAGGGCATCGTAAAAAGCCAGGTAGCGGGCTTCTTCCTCGGCCGCCTTGCGGCCCGAGATGTCGATGTCGATGCAGAACATCTCTGGCGGCTGGCCCGGTACGTGGATGTAGGCGTGGCTGGAAAAAACATCGACCAGGCTGCCGTCCTTGCGCTGCAGTTGCAGTTCGCCTGCCGGAATCGCCTCGCCGGTGGCAAACATGTGCTCTACGTTGCTGCGCACGGTGTCGCGCATCACGGGCGGGATGATCAGCTCGAACAGATTGCTGCCCATGGCTTCATCGGCGGTGTAGCCATACAGTGCTTCAGACGCCTTGTTCCAGTAACTGGTGGTGCCGTCTTCCAGATAGCCCTGCACCGAGATGGACGGTATGTTCAGCAACAGGGAGCGAAAGCGCAGCTCCGACTCGCGCAGGGCCGCTTCGGCACGCTTGCGGTCGGTGATGTCGCGTGCCAGCAGCACCACGGCCTCCTGGCCCTGCACGGGCACGCCCAGCGGCTGGGTGCGCCCCTCGAATTGACGCACTCCATCCAGGGTACAGATTTCGTATTCAAGGGTTTGGGTAAGGCCGGTGCGCAGGGTTTCGTGGATGAGTTCCAGGTAGCGCTGTGCCTGGTCGGCAGGCAGCACATCGCTCAGGTGCTTGCCCAGCAGGTCATTGGCGTTGGCGACCAGGGCGGCCTTGTCGCTAGAGAGCACTTCCTGGTAGCGCCCGTTGCGGTCCAGCACCAGCAGCACGTCAGGAATGGCTTGCGTGATGGCGCTCAGCCGGGCTGAGCTGTCGCTCAGCGCACGGTCGGTTGCCAGCCGCTCCTCCAGGTCTTTCAGCGCGGTGCCCAGCAGCAAGGTGGCCACCGTGAAAATGGCGATGAAGGGCAGGGCCACCATCTCATTGATGTGCTGCACAACCGGCGCAGGCAAAAGCTGAAACGCCCCCACCACCGCCACATGCACCACCAGTCCGAAAAGCAGCAAGGTGCGGGGCCCCACGTCCACCTTGCCGCGCTGGCGCGCATAGCGGTACAGCAGCCCTAGCGACACGCAAATCACCACCACCAGCAAGCCGACCCCCATGCCAGCGCCGCCCAGCCACAGGCGCCATGCCATGGTCAGGGTGCCGGCAATGATGGCCACCACCGGCCCGCCGAACAGACCTGCCATGCAAAGCACAACCGAGCGGGCGTCAAAAATCACGCCAGGCATCAAGACCAGGGGCATCAACATGCCCACCACGCAGATGCCGCCGAACAGCACGCCCGAAACGATTTGCCCGACCAGGGGCTTTTGCCGCCAGAGCCGGATGTTGACGCCGTGCAAAAAGCACAGCGCCAGCAACAGTGCAACGCCTTTGATCAGTTCAAGGAACATGGGCTTCGGGCTGGGTGGGATATAAGCCCATCATCCGGGGGAAGCAACATTTTGTAAACGGAATTCGTGTGCGCGCCGTAGCGTTGTGGCGGCGCGCACCCGTGGCGCCAGCCGGGGCGCCACGGTAGCTGCTCAAAAGATCAGGACAGCAGGGCCTGCGCGAACTCGCGCGCGTTGAAGGTTTCCAGGTCTTCCAGTTTCTCGCCCACGCCGATGAAATACACGGGAATGGGGCGCTCCTGCGCAATGGCGGCCAGCACGCCACCCTTGGCGGTGCCATCCAGCTTGGTAACCACCAGGCCGGTGAGCTGCAGTGCATCGTCAAAAGCGCGCACCTGTGCCAGCGCGTTCTGGCCGGTGTTGCCGTCAATCACCAGCAGCACCTCGTGCGGGGCGGTGGCGTCGGCCTTGGTCACCACGCGGCGGATCTTTTTCAGCTCCTCCATCAGGTGCAGCTGGGTGGGCAGGCGCCCTGCGGTGTCTACCAGCACCACGTCCTTGCCACGGGCCCTGCCGGCGGTCACGGCGTCAAAGCTCACGGCAGCGGGGTCGCCGCCTTCCTGGCTCACGATTTCCACGGTGTTGCGGTCGGCCCACACGCCCAGCTGCTCGCGCGCTGCGGCGCGGAAGGTGTCGGCTGCGGCCAGCAGCACACTAGCCCCTTCATTGGCCAGGTGCTTGGTGAGTTTGCCAATCGACGTGGTTTTGCCCGCACCGTTGACACCAGCCACCATGATGACGGTGGGTGTGTGCTCGCCAATCACCAGGGCTTTTTCCAGCGGGCGCAGCAGTTCGGCCAGGGCATCAGCCAGCAGGCCCTTCACGGCGGCGGGGTCGGTGGTCTTGGTTTCCTTCACGCGGCGCTTGAGGTCTTCCAGCAGGTGCTGGGTGGCCTTCACGCCCGTGTCGGCCATCAACAGGGCTTCTTCCAGCTCTTCGTACAGCGCATCGTCGATTTGCGTGCCGGTGAACACGGTGGCGATGCTGGAGCCGGTCTTGCGCAAGCCCGCTTTCAGGCGGTCAAGCCAGCCTTTGCGCTCTGCCGCCACGGGGGCGGGGGCTGCAACAGGTTCTGGTGCTGGGAGGGGCGCTGGCGCAGCGATAGGCGCTGGCACCCCTGGGTGCGCTACCGGTGCCGCTACGGCAACAGGGGCGGGCGCTGGGGCCGCAGCAGGTGGGCCGACCGGGGCTGGCTGCGTGGGCGCGGCATCGACGGCGGGCGTGGGCGCAGGGGCACTGGCGGGTGGCTTGGCGGCGAAGGGGTTGCGCAGCCAGCCAAAGCCTGTGGCCGGGGCGGCGGCTGCAGGGGGCGCAGCGGCTTCAGCGGGGGCCGGTGTGGCAGGCGGGGGCGTCACGGGCGCGGGCGCTGGTGCCGGGGCATCAGCGACTGCGGGCGGGGGGGCGGGCTTTTTCTTGAAAAAACTGAACATTGGCGGGTTCTTAGAATCACTGCATTCTATGAAACGCGCTTTCACCCTACTTGGCCTGTGGGCCAGCATCAGCGCCGGGGCCGCCACCAATGTGGCTGCACCGGGTTCTTCACCCCTTGTGGCCCAGGCCACGGCCGCCGCGCCAGTGCGCGCGGCAGCGGCCGACAACCCGCGCACCAACGCGGCGGGCGCCCAGCTTTTCACCCTGGCCAATGGCATGCAGCTCATCGTGCAGCCGGACCACCGTGCCCCCACGGCCGTGCACATGGTGTGGCTGCGCGTGGGCTCGATGGACGAGGTGGACGGCACCTCGGGCGTGGCCCATGTACTGGAGCACATGATGTTCAAGGGTTCCAAAACCGTGGCGCCGGGCGATTTTTCACGCCGTGTGGCGGCCCTGGGCGGGCGTGAAAACGCCTTCACCAGCCGCGACTACACCGGTTATTACCAGCAGATTCCCGCCCAGAAGCTGGAAGACGTGATGCGGCTGGAGTCTGACCGCTTCGCCAACATGCACTGGCCTGACGAAGAGTTCAAGAAAGAGATCGAAGTCGTCAAGGAAGAGCGCCGCCTGCGCACCGAAGACCAGCCCCGTGCCCTGCTGGCCGAGCAGCTCTTTGCCACCACCTTCAACGCGTCGCCCTACCGCCGCCCCGTGGTGGGCTGGATGAGCGACCTGGACGCCATGACACCTGCCGACGTGCGCGCCTTCCACCGCCAGTGGTACACGCCCACCAATGCGGTGGTGGTGGTGGCCGGTGATGTGCAGGTAGACAAGGTGCGCGCCCTGGCGGAGAAATACTACGGCTCCTTGCCCGCACACGCGGTGCCCGAGCGCAAGCCCCGCACCGAGCCGGAGCAGCGCGGCCTGCGCCGCATCGCCGTGAAGGCACCTGCCGAACAGGCCTATGTGGCCCTGGCGTTTCGCGTGCCATCCCTCACCCGCGTGCAGGATTTGCAGGCCAGCGACCGCGACGCGCTGGCGCTGCTGGTGCTGTCGGCCGTGTTCAGCGGCTACGACGGCGCCCGGCTGGAGCGCGCGCTGACCCAGGGCGAGCAGCCCGTGGCCGACAGCGCAGGCAGCTCCGCCATGATCACCGGGCGGGGGCCCGCGCTGTTTTTGATGACCGGCGTGCCTGCGGGCGGCAAGACCGCCCAGCAGGTGGAAGACGCACTGCGCGCCGAGCTGGCCCGCGTGGCCCGCGAGGGCATCAGCGAGGCCGAGCTGGCCCGCGTCAAGACGCAGTGGATCGCTTCCACCGTGTACGAGCGCGATTCCGTGCAGAACCAGGCGCAGGAACTGGGCAGCAACTGGGTGCAGGGCTTTCCGCTGGATGCCGAAGAGCGCCTGCTGACCCTGCTGCGCACCATCACCGCCGAAGAAGTCCAGGCCGTGGCCGCCAAGTATTTTGGCGACGACCAGCTCACCATTGCCACGCTGCTGCCCCAGCCGCTGGAAGGTGCCCGCAAGCGCCCCGCGCCCGCTGCTGGCGCCCGCCATTGAACCGGACCAGGATTTGTCACATGATTGCTATTAAAAAAGTAGCTGCTAGCGCTTTATGCGCCTGCGCTGGAGTAATTTTTTATGCTCCATCTGCCTGGGCGCTGCTGCCCATCCAGCACTGGACGGAGCCCAACGGCGCCAAGGTCTGGCTGGTCGAAAGCCCCGTCATCCCCATGGTGGATGTGCAGGTGGACTTCGATGGCGGCAGCCGCCGCGACCCCGCAGCGCAGGCCGGCTTGGCGGCCAGCGTGGCGCTGATGGCGTCCAAGGGCGTCAAGGGCGGTAAAGAAGGGCAGGGCGCCGAGCACGCCCTGGACGAAAACGCCCTGGGCGAAGCCTGGGCCGACCTGGGCGCTGGCTTTGAAGCCGGGGCCGACAACGACGCGCTGCGCTATTCGCTGCGCTCATTGACCGACGCGCCCCTGCTGGACCGCGCCGCCCGCCTGGCCGCCCGCCAGATGGCCGAGCCCAGCTGGCCCGCCGACATCTGGGCGCGGGAGCGTGCCCGTTGGTCCGCCAGCCTGCGCGAAGCCGCCACCCGCCCATCTACCGTGGCGGGCGAGGCCTTCGCCGCCGCCGTGTACGGCAATCACCCCTACGGCCAGCGCACCACGCCCGAAACGCTGGCGCGCATTTCCGTGGACGACATGCAGCGCTTTCACGCCCAAACGGTGGCCGCTTGCCGCGCCCGCGTGAGCATCGTCGGCGCGGTGAACCGCACGCAGGCGCAAGAGCTGGTGGCCAAGCTGCTGGGCCGTCTGCCCGCTAGCAGCGGCAACTGCGCGCCCCTGCCTGCCGTGCCCGAGGTGGAACCCCTCAAAGCCGCATCCGAGCAGGCCATTCCCTTTGCCTCGGCCCAGGCCCATGTGCTCATCGGTCAGCCCGGCTTTCCTCGCCGCGACCCGGACTTTCTGGCACTGCTGGTGGGCAACCACATCCTGGGCGGTGGCGGTTTCGTTTCGCGCCTGACCGAAGAAGTGCGCGAAAAGCGCGGCCTGAGCTACAGCGTCTACAGCTACTTTGCGGGCGGCCTGCATGCGGGTGCCTTCACCATCGGCCTGCAAACCCGGCCCGACCAGGCCGCCCAGGCGGTGAAGGTGGCGCGCGATGTGGTGCAGCGCTTTGTGGCCGAAGGCCCCACCGAGGCCGAGCTGCGTGCCGCCAAAGACAACCTGATCGGCGGCTTCGCCCTGCGCATCGACAGCAACAAGAAGCTGCTGGGCAACGTGGCCAACATCGCCTGGAACGACCTGCCGCTCGATTACCTGGACCACTGGACGCAAAAGGTTGAAGCCCTCACTGTGGCCGATGTGCGCGCCGCCATGGCCCGCAAGCTGCAGCCCGAGCGCATGGTCACCGTGGTGGTGGGGGGCAAGCCATGAGCCGTTCCACCCTCAAAACCAGCGCCATCAACGCCGAAATCCGCAAGGCCCAGGCGGCTGCCGCCGCGCCCGCTGCCCCGGCGGGCAAAAAGGCCACGGGCAAAGACAAGCCCGCTGCCGCAGCACCCAAAGGCGCGGGCGAGATCCGCATCATCGGCGGTGCCTGGAAGCGCACCCGCCTGCCCGTGGCCCAGCGCCCGGGCCTGCGCCCCACACCCGACCGCGTGCGCGAAACCCTGTTCAACTGGCTGGGCCAGGACCTGAGCGGCTGGCGCTGCCTGGACGCCTTTGCCGGCACCGGCGCGCTGGGGTTTGAAGCCGCCTCGCGCGGCGCCGCCAGCGTGCAACTGGTGGAAAGCGATGCCGCCCTGGTTGCCCAGCTGCACACCTTGCAGCAGCGCCTGCAGGCCACCGCCATGCGCGTGCAGCGCGGCGATGGCGTGGCGGCCCTGAAGCAAGCCGCGCCCGCCAGCCTGAACCTGGTGCTGCTCGACCCGCCTTTTGACAGCGACTTCTTCACCCCCGCCCTGCAGGCTGCGGCCCAGGCAGTGGCAGCCGATGGCTTCATTTACCTGGAAGCTCCCCGCGCCTGGGCCGACGAAGAGCTGGCAGTCTGGGGCTTGGCGGTGCACCGCCACCTCAAGGCCGGTGCGGTGCATGCCCACCTGCTGCGCCGGGTGGGGTCGCTGTAATTGCTCTTGTTTTGATAGCTGCTTGCGCTTACCCATCAAGCGCTAGCGGCTGTTTTCTTTGCATTGCAGCGCCCATGTTGCAGTGCACTGCATAATGCGCCCCAGCGGCCGGGAATGCCCGGCCAACGCCCCATTTCGCCAGACAGGAGACAACCCGCCATGGCCAACAACGTTCTCGCCGTGTACCCCGGAACCTTCGACCCCATCACCCTGGGCCATGAAGACGTGGTGCGCAGAGCCACCCAATTGTTCGGCCAGGTCATCGTGGCCGTGGCCGCGGGCCACCACAAGAAAACCCTGTTCAGCCTGGAAGAGCGCATCGAGATGGTGCGCGAGGCTACGCGCCAATATCCGCAGGTGCAGGTTGAGAGCTTTTCGGGTTTGCTGCGTGACTTTGTGGTGGCGCGTGGTGGCAAGGCCATGGTGCGCGGCTTGCGTGCCGTGACCGACTTTGACTACGAGTTCCAGCTCGCCGGCATGAACCGCAGCCTGATGCCCGAGGTGGAAACCGTCTTCCTCACCCCCAGCGACAAGTACCAGTTCATCAGCAGCACCTTTGTGCGCGAAATCGCCGTATTGGGCGGCGAGGTGGACAAATTCGTCTCGCCCGCCGTGCAGCAGCGCCTGGCTGCCAAAGTCCAGGGAATGGCCGCAGGGTGAGTGTGCCCCGCGCATCACCGGCGGCCGCTGAGTCGGGTGGTGCACGCCGCGCCGCACGGGCGGGAGGACGGCGTTTTAAAACTTTAGAGAATATTGGCTGGACTTTTTATGTTTACAGCCATATACTCCACCCCATTGCAGTGACGTTGCGCGGGTTCCGCGCAGTTCTTGCAACGCCAGCCCGGTGGTTTCAGCCGCCCGCACTGGCCGCCTTTTGCGACATCCTTGTCGCCCAGTTGGACTGTAGAGCTGCAGCCAGCTGTGATCCCTTGATGCTCACGCAACCCGGCCCGGGCTTGCGTTTCCCCTGAATGCACCCAATTTCCAAGACAGCCATCTCCATGGGCCAGTACGTCGTTTCGCCCGCGACACACCCGACCGATTGCGGCCGCTTCCGCGCCTCGTTCTCCGTCCAGCGCTCCCAAAGCAACGGTGGTTATTGCCGCGTGTTTCGCTTTGACAAGACCTTTGCCTCCCCCGAAATCGCCCGGCTGTTTGCCGTCACCCAGGGTTGGTTGCAGGCGTGCATGTCCCGCCCACCCGTGTGCTGACCAGCCCCTTCGCTGCGTGCCTGCTGGGCCATCGCAGCGCAGCCCCCGATTTCCACCTCATTTCTCCCTTGCGTGCCCTTCGTTGCGCGCTTTTCTATAGAAAGACATTTCCATGAGCACCAAAATTTATGTGGGCAACCTGCCTTACTCTGTGACCGATTCCAGCCTGCAAAGCAACTTCGCCGAATTCGGCGGCGTTTCTTCTGCCAAGGTCATGACAGACCGCGAAACCGGCCGTTCCAAGGGCTTTGGCTTTGTGGAAATGGCTTCCGCAGAGGTCGCCCAGGCCGCCATTGATGCGCTGCACGGCATGTCCGTAGATGGCCGCACGATTGTGGTGAACCTGGCCCGCCCCCGTGAAGCCGGTGGCGGCGCTGGCGGTTACAACGCTGGCGGTTTCACTGCCAGCAAGCGTGCCGATGTGGGCTACGGCAATGGCGGCTACGGCGGCGGCCGGTACTGATCCCTGCGCGGGGTGTCCCGCGCTGCCTGCACACACCGGCCCTGGAGGCCAATGCCGCTCAGTTAAGTCTGAGCGGCATTTTTTTGACGGGATACTGGGTCTTGGTCATACGAACCTCACGCGGATACCGCCTGTGGGATCTGCGAGGCGGCAGCACGAAGCGGCGGATGTTCTTTCTCATGGCCGCAAGCTTGGCCGGGATGGCCCCAGGGGTGTGTGATCCTGAACTCCACAGCCACTCATCCACGATGTAGCGCAGCGCCGTGATGAAGCTGATGCGACAGGGCTGCACTTTGGCCTCGTCTGCGATGCGCGTGATCTCCAAGCGGATCAGGTTGTACATCAGCAAGGTTGCCCACAGCTCTTGCTTGACCCCATCGGGTTGCTGGCTGCGCAACGTCATCGCCTGGCCCAGCATGTCCGTCTTCATCTCTCCATAGGCCAGCTCAATCTCCCAGCGTTCGTGGTACAGCGCGAACACCTCCTCGGCCTTGTAGCGTGCCGGATCCATCAGGGACGTGAACAAGGTTCTGGGTTTGCCATCGAGTTCACGGGTGATGGCGCGCACCTCCCACGTGAGCGGCAAGCCGGGGTCTTTCTTGCGAGCTTGGGGCGAGACCTTCATGCGCAAGCTCACATCGCCAGGGCCATGCGTTTGCACCACCTCGCCCCTGAGTCCGGCACGCGCAGGGATCAGCCAGTGACGTCCCTGGCGGTGTTGCAGCGGCCACAGCAGACTTGCCGAGTAAAACCCTTTGTCCACAATCACCAGCGAGTCAGGCGGCAACTTCGGCCACAAGCGTTCAGCCAATGCGTACTCACTGGTGTCGTAGGCATCCAGGCTGGCATCTACCAATAAACGAGCTCTGGCATCGAGCAAGCAGGCCATGCGCACCAGGGGGAAGGGACTTTGGTGGTCTGCGTGGTTGCGCTGGCAACCAAAGTGCTGGCGGTTGTCTTGTGTGTCGGGGGTACGCCAGACCACGCCATCCAATGCGTACAGCGCCAAGCCTTGCCAGCGGTGGCGAGCGGCCTGCTGGTGCGCCCAATGGGCAGCAGTGTGGCGAAACAGCCATTGCAGGGGCTCACTGCCCAGCCGTTGGCGCGCCTGGCTCAGCGCGCTGGAGCTGATGGGTTCATTGTGCTGCCCAGGCAGTGCCAGCTCCAGTACCTCGGCCACGTTCACGATGGAGCGGTCTCTAAGCAAGGCCACACCCAATACCAGCCAAAGTGCCTGCTCCATGGGCAGTCGCCGCTTGCGCAGCGTGGCTACACCCGTCATCTGCAAGGCCTGTTCAATCCACTGCTGGGGTATGTTGCTTTGAACGACACCCCATTGTTCGGGGCTCGCAAACTCATGGGTATCGTTCAGGTACTCTTGCAGCAGCATTGGCTATCGCTTGACCTCTATGGCCAAAGCTCAATTGATCAAGCCTGCACTGTACAAACAACAAAGACCCCGAAGGGCCTTTGCTTAACTTACTGGCATTGGCCCTGGAGGCCGGTTTTTTTATGTCTGCGAACAGCGTGGATGGGGCATTGGGCCCTGTGCGTCCAGGAATAAGTTTGCTATCAAAATAGTAGCTGCTTGCGCTTTCTCAATAAGCGCTAGAAGCACTTTTTGTTAAAAATTTTCGGCGCGTCAATTCGCAGGCTGGCTCAGCAAGCGCTGCAGTGCGGCGGTCACTTCCTGGGCTTGGGCCTCTAGGGACTGCAGCAGCGGCTGCGCTTCGGGCAAGGCTGGGCGGTACAGCGGCAGCAAAGCGTTGATGCTGAACGGCACGGAAAACCCCAGCCTGCGCACCACCAGCCCCGACCCCGCCATGGCCAGCGCCGTGAGCGGGTTGACGATGGCCAGCCCCAGGCCTTGCTGCACCATGGCGCACACGGCCACGGCGCTGTGGGTTTGCAGGTGCAACTGGCGCGCCACGCCAGCCTCGGCAAAGCGCGCATCGATCTGGCGGCGGTAGGGGTCGTCGGCAGACAGGCTCACAAACGGCTGGTTTGCAAAGTCCTGCACCTGCAGCACGGCCTGGGCTGCCAGCGCGTGCCCGGCGGGCAGCACGGCCACCTCGTCCAGCGTCAGCAGCGGCACGGCCTGCACACCGGGGGGCGTGGCGGCCTGTTCGCTCAGGCCCAGGTCAAAGCGCTGGGCACTCATCCATTCTTCCAGCAGCGGTGATTCTTGTGGGGTGATGGATACGCGCAACTGGGGCTGCGCCTTCAGCATCCGCGCAATGGCACCGGGCAGCAGGGCGTGGGCGAGGGCGGGAAGGCACAGCACCGAAAGCTGCGCCTCGTGCGACTGGCCCAGGGCCACGGCCCGCTCCACCACGCGCTCCAGCCCTTGCCACGATCGCTGCACCTCGTCCCACAGCGCCAGCGCCCGGGCGTTGGGGCGCAGGCGGCCTTGCAGCCGTTCAAACAGCGGGTAACCCAGCAATTGCTCCAGCCGGGCCAGCTCGCGGCTCACGGTGGGTTGCGAGCTGTGCAGCAAGGCGGCCGCGCTGGTCACGCTGCCCGCCGTCATCACGGCGCGAAACACCTCGATGTGCCGGTGGGACACCAGGGCGGCTTGCGCATCTGGGTGGGCTGGCGCGGGTGGGTGGGCGGAGTTCATGCGAAAAGCATATCCGCAATGAATCGATGGTGGAAATTTTGGTATTGGACTGAATGGTGAGTGGCAGGCATGATCGCCGCCATTCATTGCGCATCGTGACTGGTGTGTGGTTCTTCAGATTTCAGCGCTTTTCGGAGTTTTCACCATGTCCAACCCCTTCACCCCCGCCCAGTTGTGGGCCCTGGCAGACCAGTTTGGCACCCCGCTGTGGGTGTATGACGCGGCCACGATTCGCCAGCGCATTGCGCAGGTGTCCAACTTCGACACGGTGCGCTTTGCGCAGAAGGCCTGCTCCAACATCCACATCCTCCAACTGATGCGCGAGCAGGGCGTGAAGGTGGATGCCGTCTCGCGCGGCGAAATTCTGCGTGCGCTGGCAGCGGGCTTCAAGGCTGGTGGCGAACCGTCTGAGATTGTGTTCACCGCCGACCTGTTCGACGCTGCCACGCTCGACTGCGTGGTGGAGCACGGTGTGCCTGTGAACGCCGGTTCCATTGACATGCTGCGCCAGTTGGGCCCCCGATCCAAGGGCCATGCGGTGTGGCTGCGCATCAACCCCGGCTTTGGCCATGGCCACAGCAACAAGACCAACACGGGTGGCGAGCACAGCAAACACGGCATCTGGCACACCGATTTGCCGCTGGCGCTGCAGACCATCCGCGAGCAGGGCCTGACGCTGGCGGGCCTGCACATGCACATTGGCTCGGGCGTGGACTATGGCCACCTGGCCGAGGTGTGCGGCGCTATGGTGGAGCTGGTACGCACGGCGCACGCGGCGGGGCATGACCTGCATGCCATCTCGGCTGGCGGCGGCCTGTCCATCCCGTACCGCGCGGGCGATCCCGTCATCGACACGCAGCATTACTTTGGACTGTGGAACACCGCACGCCAGCAGGCCGAGGCCATCGTGGGCCACACGCTGGGGCTGGAGATTGAGCCCGGCCGCTTCCTGGTGGCCGAATCGGGCGTGCTGCTGGGCGAGGTGCGTGCCACCAAGAATGCGGGCAGCAACCACTTTGTGCTGGTCGATACCGGCTTCAATGAGCTGATGCGCCCCTCGATGTACGGCAGCTTCCACGCCATGAGCGTGCTGCGCCGCAATGGCAGCCAGGGCGCGAGCCAGCCCACCGTGGTGGCAGGCCCGCTGTGCGAGTCGGGAGACGTGTTCACCCAGGGCGACGGTGGCGTGGTGCTGCCGCGCGACCTGCCTGCGGCGCAGGTGGGGGATCTGCTGGTGATCCACGACACGGGGGCTTATGGCGCTTCGATGTCCTCCAACTACAACACCCGCCCGCTGGTGGCCGAGGTGCTGGTGGATGGCGCGGAGCACCGCCTGATCCGCCGCCGCCAGACGGTGGAGGAGTTGCTGTCGCTGGAGCTGGGGCTGTAACGATCGCGGCGCGGTAGGCACCCGCCTACGCGAAGGCGCTGCCCCGGCGCACAAGGCGGCGCTCGGTGGGCGAATAAGGTGGAGGCACTGATTTCAGTGACCAATCTTTTTACAGGAGACCCACCATGCCTATCGTTCTTTGGTTGCTTGGCGTACCGCTTTCCCTCGTGCTCTTGCTCATGCTTTTTGGCGTGTTCTGAGCACAGTCCCCGAAGGGGCCCGCCCAATGCAAAAGCCGCATCGTCTGCTCGCGCAGGCCATGCGGCTTTTTTGTGTGTGCGAGGAGCAGGGTGGGGTTCAGCCGCGGTCTGCAAACTCGGTAGCGGGGTCGCGTCCCATCAGCGTGGCCACGGCTTCAGGCGGGCTCAGCCGGCCATCCAGCAAAGCCACCACCGCGCGGGTGATGGGCATGTCCACCCCCAGCGTTTGTGCACGTTGCGCCACGGTGCGCGCACAGTAGACCCCCTCGGCCACATGGCCCAGAGATTCCACCGCTTGCGCCAGCGTGTGACCCTGGGCCAGCAGCATGCCCACGCGCCGGTTGCGCGAAAGGTCGCCGGTGGCGGTCAACACCAGGTCGCCCAGGCCCGACAAACCCATGAACGTATCAGGCCGCGCGCCCAGGGCCAGGCCCAGGCGGGTCATCTCGGCCAAGCCGCGGGTGATCAGGGCCGCCCGGGCGTTCAGACCCAGCGCCAGCCCATCGCACAGGCCGGTGGCAATCGCCAGCACGTTCTTCACCGCGCCGCCCACTTCCACGCCCACGATGTCTTCGTTGGCGTACACGCGCACGCTGGGGCTGTGGAAGGCGGCGACCAGTGCTTCGCGCACGCTGGCATGTTCGCTTGCGGCGACGAGTGCCGTGGGCTGGTTGCGGGCTACTTCCTGTGCAAAGCTGGGGCCGCTGAGCACGCCTGAACGCAAGCTGGGCGCCACTTGCGCACACACCTCGTGCGCCAGCAAGCCTGCATCAGCGGCCTGTGCGCCGGTGGGCGATTCAAAGCCCTTGCACAGCCAGGCCACGGGCATGCTTTGGCCTTGCAGCGCCGTCAGCATGCCGCGCAGCGCAGCCATGGGGGTGGCCACGATGACCAGGTCGGCGCCGTGGCACGCAGACACCGGGTCGCCGCTGGCCACCTGCAAGGCGGGCGGCAAGGCCATGCCCGGCAGGTAGTGCGTGTTTTCGTGCTGCGTTTGCATGGCGCTGGCCTGCGCCGGGTTGCGAGCCCACAGCGTGACCTGGTGGCCCGCCGGGTGCTGTGCCGCGCTCATGGCCACGGCCGTGCCCCATGCGCCTGCGCCGAGTACTACGATTTTCATAGCTGCTTACGCTCTCGTATCAAGCAAAAGGGGCCCGAAGGCCCCTCATCCCTATGCAATTGCCAGGATGCGTGCAGCTTACTGGGCCAGGGCGGTGTCGGCCGCTGCGGCTTGTTGCTGCTGTTCGTACATGGCCTGGAAGTTGATTTCGGCCAAGTGCACGGGTGGGAAACCAGCGCGGTTGATCACGTCGGCCACGTTGCCACGCAGGTAGGGGTACACGATCTGAGGGCAAGCGATGCCCATGATGGCGCCCATCTGGTCTTCAGGGATGTTGCGAACTTCAAAAATCCCAGCTTGCTTGGCTTCGACCAGGAACACGGTCTTTTCCTTGATCTTGGTCTGCACGGTGGCGGTGACGCAGATTTCGTAGATGCCATCGGCCACAGGCGCGGCTTCCACGCCGAGCTGGATGTCCACGCTGGGCTGCTCTTGTTCGAGCAGGATGGCGGGGGAGTTCGGCTGCTCGAGCGACAGATCCTTCAGGTACACGCGCTGGATCTGGAAAACGGGGGGGTTGTCTTGGTCGGCCATGGTCAAAGTCTCTCTACTTACGATTTACGTTTGCTCAAACAAACTTGCTGCAAAACAAAACCCGCCGGGGAGCAGCTCCCGCAGCGGGCACATGGGCTGCATTATGCAGCGCTGGCAGGCCGGGCGGCCGGAATCAAGCGGCGCCCAGCAGTGGCATCAGGCCACCGCGCCCGTCCAGGGCCACCAGATCGTCATGACCACCCACATGGGTGGTGCCGATGAAAATCTGCGGCACCGTGCGGCGGCCGGTGATTTCCATCATGTGGGTGCGGGCCTCAGGGTCGAGGTCAACACGAATTTCCTCGATCTGCTCCACGCCCTTGGACTTGAGAATCTGCTTGGCGCGAACGCAGTAGGGGCAGACGGCGGTGGTGTACATCTTCACGGGTTGCATGCGGCTCTCCTGCTTTAGGGGGTGAAGGTCAGGCTTTTTCAATCGGCAGGCTGGCTTCGCGCCAGGCCTTCAGGCCACCGGCCAGGGCTTCAGCCTTGTCGTAGCCCAGCTTTTTGGCCACGGCCACGGCGCGGTTGGCGCGGGCGCCAGAAGCGCACACCAGCACCACGGGCACGGCCTTGTTCTTCACCAGGGTGGGCAGGCGTTCTTCGAGTTGGCTCAGGGGCACGTTCTTGGCGCCGCCCACGTGGCCAGCGGCGAACTCTTCGGCTTCGCATACGTCAATGACGACCGCCTTTTCACGGTTGATGAGCTGCACCGCCTGGTTGGGGGTGAGCGAGCCAGCACCTGCGCTGCGCAGCGACGGCCACAGCAGCATGCTGCCCGATGCGAGGGCCACGACGAGCAAATACCAGTTGTCGATGATGAATTTCACGAAGATTCCTTGGGTTGGCGAACAGAGCAATTTTAGAATGTTAGGTTTTGACCCGCTCTTTCTAGGGAAACCATGCACAAACTCGTTCTGATCCGCCACGGCGAATCCACCTGGAACCTTGAAAACCGCTTCACTGGATGGACCGATGTGGACCTGACGCCCACCGGTGTTTCCCAGGCCATGTCGGCCGGCAAGCTGCTCAAGGCCGAGGGCTACGAGTTCGACCTGGCCTTCACCAGCGTGCTCAAGCGCGCCATCCACACCCTGTGGTACGCCCTGGACGAGATGGATTGCACCTGGCTGCCCGTGGTCAAAGACTGGCGTCTGAACGAGCGCCACTACGGCGCGCTGCAGGGCCTGAACAAAGCCGACATGGCCAAGCAGTATGGCGACGAGCAGGTGCTGGTATGGCGCCGCAGCTACGACACCCCCCCGCCTGCGCTGGAAGCCACCGACCCCCGCAGCGAGCGCGGCGACCGCCGTTACGCCAATGTGGCGGCCGAGAACGTGCCCCTGACCGAATGCCTGAAAGACACCGTAGCCCGCGTGCTGCCTTTCTGGAACGAGTCCATGGCGCCCGCCATCCGCTCGGGCAAACGCGTGGTGGTGGCTGCGCACGGCAACTCCATCCGGGCGCTGGTCAAGTACCTGGACAACATCTCCGACAACGACATCGTGGGCCTGAACATTCCCAACGGGATTCCGCTGGTTTACGAGCTGGACGACAACCTCAAGCCCATCCGCCACTACTATCTGGGCGATGCCGAAGCGGCTGCCAAGGCCGCCGCCGCAGTGGCTTCGCAGGGAACAGCGTAAAGACGGTGTAAATCTGCTGGGAAAACCCACCAGATCCTGCGAAAGTGAGCGCCCGCGCGGAACTGCAGCGGGTGCGGCCCTTCCAAGGTGTATATTGAATCGGTTAAAGGTGTTGTATGGGCCAGAAACTCAAAATTGCGGGCTGGGTGTCGGTTGGTGTGGTGGCCGGTGCGCTCACCACGGTGTCTTTGCAAACCGTTGCGCGCGGGGCGATGACACCGCTGCCGCTGGAGGAAATCCAGCAGCTGTCAGCAGTGTTCGGTCTGGTCAAGACAGACTATGTGGAGCCGGTGGATGACAAAAAGCTCATCACCGATGCCATCTCTGGCATGGTGTCCAGCCTCGACCCGCATTCGCAGTATTTCGACAAGAAGTCTTTCAAGGAATTCCGTGAAGGCACCACGGGCCGGTTTGTGGGCGTGGGCATTGAAATCACCCAGGAAGACGGCCTGATCAAGATCGTCTCGCCCATCGAAGGTTCGCCCGCGTTTCGCGCCGGGCTCAAGACCAACGACCTGATCACCAAGATTGACGAGACCGCCGTCAAAGGCCTGTCGCTGAGCGACTCCGTCAAGCGCATGCGCGGTGAGCCCAACACCAAGGTCACCCTCACCATCTTCCGCAAGGACGAAAACCGCTCGTTCCCTGTCACCATCGTCCGCGAAGAAATCAAGACCCAGTCCGTCAAGGGCAAGGTCATGGAGCCCGGATATGCCTGGATTCGCCTATCGCAGTTCCAGGAGCGGACGGTGGAAGACTTCGTGCGCAAGGTGGAAGACGTCTACAAGCAGGAACCCAATCTCAAGGGCTTGGTGCTGGACCTGCGCAACGACCCCGGTGGCTTGCTGGATGCAGCCGTCGCGATTTCGGCAGCCTTCCTGCCCGAGAACGTGACCGTGGTCAGCACCAACGGCCAGCTGGCCGAAAGCAAGGCCACCTACAAGGCATCGCCCGAGTTTTACATGCGCCGCAACGGCAGCGACCCGCTGCGCCGGTTGCCTGCGGCCCTCAAGACCGTGCCCCTGGTGGTGCTGGTGAACGAAGGCTCCGCATCGGCCAGCGAAATCGTGGCCGGCGCCTTGCAAGACCACAAGCGCGCCACCATCATGGGCAGCCAGACCTTTGGTAAGGGCTCAGTGCAAACCGTACGGCCCTTGGGGCCCGACACAGGCATCAAGCTGACCACCGCCCGCTACTACACCCCCAGCGGCAAGTCTATCCAGGCCAAGGGTATCGTGCCCGACGTGATGATCGACGAGTCTGAAGAGGGCAACGTGTTTGCCGCGCTGCGTATGCGCGAGGCTGATCTGGACAAACACCTGGGCAGCGGCCAGGGCGAAGAGCAAAAAGACGAGGCCCGTGAAAAGGCCCGTGAAGAAGCCCGCAAGCGCCTGGAAGAAGAAGCCAAGAAGCCTGCGGCCGAGCGCAAGTTGCCTGAGTTTGGTACCGACAAGGATTTCCAGCTGACCCAGGCGCTCAACAAGCTCAAGGGTCGGGCGGTGCTGGTGAGCAAGACGCAAACCGAGCGCAAGGAAGAAAAGAAGGAAAACTGAGCGCAGGCTTGCCCTTCCCGGTTTTCATGTACAAAGGCCGGGCTCCATCAGGAGCCCGGCCTTTTTGATGTGGTGGATGAGAGAACGATGAACGATGAACAGTTGCTGCGCTATTCGCGCCACATCCTGCTCGATGAAGTAGGCATTGAAGGGCAAGAGCGGGTCTTGGCCTCGCATGCACTGGTGATTGGCGCCGGGGGGCTGGGGTCACCCGTGGCGCTGTACCTGGGCTCGGCGGGCGTCGGGCGGATCACGCTGGTGGATCACGATGTGGTGGACCTCACCAACCTGCAGCGGCAAGTGGCACACACCACCGACCGCGTGGGGCAGCCCAAGGTGGAATCTGCCGCGCAGGCAGTGCGTGCCATCAACCCCAGCGTAGAGGTCACCTGCTTGCAGCAGCGTGCAGACACCGCCTTGCTCGATGAGTGGGTGCCCCAGGCGACGGTGGTTCTGGATTGCAGCGACAACTACGCTACGCGCCACGCGGTCAATGCTGCCTGCATTCGCCACGGCAAACCCTTGGTGGCTGGTGCCGTCATCCGCTTCGATGGGCAGGTGATGGTGTTTGATCCGCGTGATCCTGCGTCGCCCTGCTATGCCTGCATGTTCACGCCCGAGGCCGAGTTTGAGGAAGTGCAGTGCTCCACCATGGGTGTCTTCGCCCCGCTGGTCGGTGTCATCGGCGCCATGCAGGCAGCCGAAGCCTTGAAGCTCATCTCTGGCGCCGCGCCAGCCATGACTGGGCGCCTGC
Source organism: Acidovorax temperans (assembly GCF_006716905.1). Lineage (GTDB taxonomy): Bacteria > Pseudomonadota > Gammaproteobacteria > Burkholderiales > Burkholderiaceae_C > Acidovorax > Acidovorax temperans. The sequence goes on from NZ_VFPV01000002.1 coordinate 1,130,405, forward strand.
TTATGCTCGATGGCCGCACCATGGAGTGGAATACGATGAAAGTGCCACGCGATCCCGCCTGCGTTGTCTGTGGCAAACAGTAGGAGAAGTCCTACGCAACCAGCGAGTGCTGGCTGGCAGAACGATAAAAACATCCGGCTTAAAGTACGTCTTCGGCCATGGCGTATGGGTTCTGGCCGGACTCTTGGATCAGGCTGTGAAACTCCGCACTTACATTGTTGAAGACAACGCAACCATCAGAGAAAACCTGATCGGGACTCTGGAAGAGTTGGCGTCGGTAGAGCCGGTGGGGTTCGCTGAAACAGAAGACGAAGGCAAGGTCTGGCTCAAGGAGCGCGCCGGTCAGTGGGACTTGGCCATCGTTGATCTTTTCCTGCGTCAAGGCAGTGGCCTGGGGGTGCTGGAGGCATGCCGCGAGCGCAGCCCCGGGCAGAAAATGGTCGTCCTCAGCAACTACGCCACCCCCGATATACGCATGCGTTGCGCGCAACTCGGGGTAGACGCCGTCTTTGACAAATCTAATGAAATCGATGCGCTTGTGGACTACTGCGTGGCGCACAGCCGGGGTTGATCACGCGCCCTGGCGCCTGTCTCTCGTTAGGTGAGCAAGCACCATTGCAGTGCTCCCATCGTCTCTCACTCACTCCATACAGATTGAAAATTTTGCAGGGTTGAACGCCTCCTGGCGGCGTTCGCACTGGCCAGGAGGGTAGAAGCCATATCAGTCGATCAGCTGGTTCTTGAGCGCGTAATACGTCAGGTCGCTGTTGGAAGACAGGCCCATTTTTTCCATGAGGCGGGTACGGTAGGTGCTCACGGTTTTCACGCTCAGTGAAAGGTCCTTGGCGATGTCGCCTGCGGTCTCGCCTTTGGCCAGCTTCAAGAACACCTGGAACTCGCGCTCGGACAACTGCTCGTGTGGAGGTGCATCGTCTTTGCGGTTGAGTTGCTGGGCGAGCAGCTCGGCCACGGTGGGGGTGAGGTAACGCTTGCCCAGCGCGATCACACGGATGGCTTCCACAATTTCGGAGGGCTCGCATTCCTTGTTGAGATAACCACTGGCCCCCTGGCGAATCAGATTGATGGCGTAATGCTCTTCGGGGTAGCCGCTCAAAATCAGAATGCCCATGTCGGGTGCTTTCGCACGCAGCATGGCCAAGGCATCCAGACCACTTTGGCCGGGCATCGAAAGGTCCATCAGCAGTACGTCGATTTCGTGATTGCGCACCAGGTCAATCGCTTCGCGGCCATTCGAGGCTTCGCCTTCTACGCGTAAATCGACATGCTCTGACAGAAACTGGCGCAAGCCGGAGCGAACAATAGCGTGGTCATCCACTATGCCGATTTTGATCATTGTGTTTTCCTTCGGGAGGGTGCGCATGCAGCCCTCAATGAGTTGTAGCTAAACCGCGTTCGGGTGTTGCTGATGCATTGCATTCAACACCGCAAGCGCCAAACTTTATCCTGATTCCAAACTATGAACCTACAAGCATCTTTGCGGCCGTGGTTACCAAAAGTTCGTCGCATGGCGCTGAGCCTGCCCATGGCTCTGCTGGCCGCCTTGGTTTTGGTGGGCATCAACGAAGTCGGGCACATGCGCTCGCAAGACGCAGTGCGCCAGATGAGCCAGTGGCAGGCCACCCGTGGCACGGTCACCAGCCTGCTGCAAAGCATGCTCGATGCTGAGACCGGCCAGCGCGGTTACCTGCTGACGGGCAACGACGTCTACCTGCAGCCCTACGACAAAGCCATGACCGCGCTGCAAAGCCACATGGACACCTTGCGCAACCAGTTTGTGGACTCCAAGGAGGACATGCTGATGGTGGCACTGCTGTCGCGCCAGATCTCGCGCAAGCTCGCAGAGATGGAGTTGAGCCTGCGATTGCGCAGACAGGGCAATGAAGACGCCTGGAAGTTCATCCTGCACACCGACATGGGGCGGGAGAACATGGATGAAATCCGCAAGCACGCCCATGCGCTCATCGAGCGCGCCACGGCCAAGATCCAGATCGGCCAGGCGCAAATCGTGCAGTCGCTCATGCTCTCGCGCATTGGCATTGCCGTGGTCACGGCGATTGGCCTGCTGGCGTTCTTCATGTACCTGCGCCAGGCCAACGCCCTGCAGGTGGTGAGCCAGCGCGAACAGGCCTTGCTTGAGCACGAGCGCGACCGCCTGGAAGGCCTGGTGCGCGAGCGCACGGCGTCCCTGTCGGAGCTGGCAAGCCACTTGCAGCAAGTGCGGGAAGACGAGCGCGGCCACCTGGCCCGCGAGCTGCACGACGAACTGGGTGCACTGCTCACCGCCGCCAAGCTGGACGTGGCGCGCTTGAAATCCAAGCTGGATGTGAATGCGCCGGATGTGACCGAACGCCTCAAGCACCTCACCGACACCCTCAACAGCGGCATCGCCCTCAAGCGGCGCATCATCGAGGACTTGCGACCTTCTTCCTTGTCGCACCTGGGGCTCACGGCTGCGCTCGAGATTCTCACCCGCGAGTTTGCACAGCATGCCGGTATCGAGGTCGAGACCAACCTAGAGACGGTCGATTTGCCCAGCGCCACGCAGCTCACGGTGTACCGCATGGTGCAAGAGGCACTGACCAACATCGGCAAGTACGCCAACGCGCACAAGGTGCTGGTGTCTGTGCACGCACATCCCAACCATGTGGCGGTGCAGGTGCATGACGACGGTGCGGGTTTTGACCCGGCCAGCGTGCAGGTGTCTTCGCACGGCCTGGCGGGCATGCGGCACCGGGTAGAGGCAGCAGGGGGGCGCCTGAGCGTGCACTCCAGCCCCGGCAAGGGCACCTTGCTGTCGGCGGTCTTGCCCCTGCTGCGCTAGCACCCTCCAGGCCGTGGCAGCGACGGGCCACGGCGCAGAGGTGGCTATCGCTTTCCAGCGGCTTTTGCTCCGTCGCTGCGGTCGGCCGGGGGCTTCTTGTCTGAATTGCCCACCCTGCTGTGCGTTGCGCCGGGTGCCGGCAGTCCCCGCATGAGCAGGGGCAGGCGCTGTCCTACAGCGCGGGTGTGCAGGAGCCGACACGCCTGCGCGCCTGCCACCGTCACCGCCGGTTGCCGTGCTTACTTACAGTGAAGTCCAGCGAGTCGTTTCATAGCTCTCTGCGTATTTCAGGCACCTGGCAACCCGCTCTGTTCCTTGTGCGCAGTGAACTGTAAAACGACCTTTCTGGCACCGATCCAAGGTGTCGCCCACTGCTGGCAATGCGCCGGCGCATTTTTGGGAGATGGTCATGTTGCACTACGCAGTCGTTTTTCTGGTGATCGCTCTGGTCGCCGCAGTCTTCGGCTTTGGTGGCATTGCTGCCGGTGCCGTCGGCATCGCCAAGATCTTGTTCTTCGTCTTTGTGGTCATGGCCGTCGTCACCTTCGTGGTCGGCCTGCTCAAAAGGGGTTGACGCCTTAGCCACCCGAGTGGTCTGAGCCTCTCGCCCTTGGTACCCATCTCAATACAGGAGTGACCCATGAGTAAAGAAAACATCAAAGACATCGCCCCCACAAAGCTTCGCAACCTGTCTGATGACGTGCTGCAAAGTGCGGAAGAGGCTGTGAAAGCAACGCACGACAAGGCCGACCAATTGTTTGATGCCGCCGAAGGTGGCGTGCGCCAGCTGCGTGCAGAGGCCAGCCCCGTCATTCAAGACCTGGCCGCACGGGCCCAGGACATCGCCACGCGCAGCATTGACTGCTGCGCCCAGGCCAGCGACCGCGCACGCCGCCAGTTGCACGAGGTGTCTGAAGCCACTACTCGCTACGTGGCCCAGCAGCCTGCCAAGTCGATGGCCATTGCGGTGGCCTCGGGCGCAGCCATCGGTGCCCTGGCACTGTGGCTCTCGCGCCGCCCGTCAGCTCGCTGACACAGGTTTCCCCAGGATTCGGCGGTTTAGCGATCGTTCGGATTCGCCTCAGTCCCGTGGTTGCGGAGGGTGCCATGGAGCCCGGGATTGATTTTTTTGCCAGCACCCGCGTTCGACTCACTTTAAAGAAGGAAATACCATGAAATACGCACGTGCTCTTGCTTTTGCCGCGATGGCTGGCGCCACCATCCTGACAGCCACTGGCTGCTCGGTGGCCCGCGAACAGCAAACCGTCGGCGCCTATATGGACGACGCCGGTATCACCACCGCCGTGAAGGCGAAAATGGCTGAAGACAAGACAGTCTCTGCCACCGCCATCAGCGTGGAAACCTTGAACGGCACGGTTCAGTTGTCGGGCTTTGCCAAGTCGCAAGCTGAAAAGAACCAGGCTGAAAACATTGCACGCAACACCAAGCATGTGCGTGAAGTGCGTAACAGCATTGTGGTGCGCCCCTGATGTCTTGACGAGCGGGGTGTGACGGGTGGACAGCCCACCATCACGCCCCAGCTCTCGCAAACCCAAACCTCCGCCTGCCCAGCAGCCGGAGGTTTTGTTTTTGGGGTCCACCCCCGCCTGCGCTCCGCAAGGGGTAAGCTCTGTCTCATGCGCGTCTTCAATTGCGACCACTGCGGTCATCTGGTTTTTTTTGACAGCGTGCAATGCCTGCATTGCGGCAATACGCTGGCTTTTGCGCCTGACCAGCTCACCATGGCCACGCTGGCGCCTGCGCCGCAGGACGGGGCTGGGCTGTGGCGCCGCATGGGCGAGCGCGGTGGCAGTGCTCCCACAGGCAAGCTCTATCGCATGTGCTCCAACCGCGCGGCCTACGGGGCCTGCAACTTTGCAGTGCCTGCGAATGACTATTCGCCGCTGTGCGTGTCCTGCCGCCAGACCAGGGTGTTGCCGGATTTGTCCGAGCCCGCCAACCTGGGGCGCTGGCAACAGGTGGAGTCTGCCAAGCGGCAGTTGTTCTACACCCTGGCCCGGTTGGGGCTGGAGCCCGTGCCGGGCAGAGCCGGTCCGGTGTTTGAGTTCCTTGCTGACTGGCCGGGTGGCCCACAGGTGCTGACGGGCCACCAGGGCGGCACCATCACCCTGAATGTGGCCGAGGCCGACGACGACGAGCGCGCCCGCCGCCGCATCGCGCTGGGCGAGCCCTACCGCACTCTCATCGGCCATCTGCGGCATGAGTCAGGCCATTTCTATTGGGACCAGCTGGTGCAAGGCGGTGCCCGCCTGGAGGAGTTCCGCCGCGTGTTTGGTGACGAGCGTGCCGACTATGCCGCTGCGCTGCAGGCGCATTACGCCAAGGGGGGGGATGTGGGGCCGTGGGCTGAGCGGCATGTCAGTGCCTATGCCTCTGCCCACCCCTGGGAAGACTGGGCCGAAACCTGGGCCCATTACCTGCACATGGTGGATTTGCTGGAGACGGCCGCCAGCTACCAGCTGGGCGTGACGGTGCCCACGCCGCCATCCGGCCCCCAGCCCGCCATGCGCCACACCGTGTCAGACCCCTTTGGCAGCCCCGCCCCCAGTTTTGATGACATGGTGGGCCAGTGGGTGCCTGTCACCTTGCTGCTCAATAGCCTGAACCGCAGCCTGGGCCAGAGCGATGCCTACCCCTTTGCCCTGTCTGCCGGGGCCATGGTCAAACTGCGGTTTGTGCACGACTTGGTGCAAGCAGTGCGGCAGCCGCCTGCACAGGCTGCCTGAAGACTGTTTGCTATTAAAAACATAGCTGCTTGCGCTTTCTGAATAAGCGCTAGAGGCCTTTTTTATTCAAACCCCTGCGCCCACACCCAGTGGTTGTCCACGCGGGCCGCTTGCAGCTTGCAGCTTGCCTTCATGCGCTACGCGCAGCGGGGTCGTAGTGGAGGCGTTCACCATCCATGCCCACCAGCCCCCTCAAATCGGTCAGTACTTGGCTGTTGAAAGTGTGATCCGGCTAGGGGCTGTTGAGAATCAAGCACAACGGCTCGGAGGGCTGTGATGCAATAGGCGCATGAGCATTCGATGGGTACTGACAGACGAGCAATGGGTCAAGATGGAGCCTCAATGCCTTGGCAAGCCAAGTGATCCTGGACGCAGCGGCACAGACAACCGCCGCTTCGTTGAGGCAGTGCTGTGGATTGCCCGCACAGGCAGCCCCTGGCGAGACCTGCCGCCAGAGTTCGGCAAGTGGAACACGGTGTTCAAACGCTTTAGAGACTGGGTTAAGGCCGATGTGTTCCAACGTCTGTTCGATGCAGTGAGCGAGCAGCCGGACATGGAATATGCGATGGTGGATGCCACGATTGTGAAAGTGCATCGGCACGGCCAGGGGGCAAAAGGGGGACTTCGGGCCAGGCCATAGGCCACTCGAGGGGCGGCATGACCACGAAGATACTGGCGCTGACGGATGCATTGGGCAATCTGGTGAAGTTCGTCTTGATGCCAGGGCAGCGCCACGACACCAAAGGGGTCAGAGAGCTGATTGCCGATGTGCGCTTTGATGCCTTGCTTGCCGACAAGGCCTTCGATGTGAATTGGCTGATCCAGGAGTTGGGTAAGCGCGGGGCGCAGGTGGTGATCTCACAGATGCCCCGCAGGAGAGCGCCACTGGAGATTGACCTGGAGGTCTACAAATGGCGCCACTTGATCGAGAACTTCTTTTGCAAGCTCAAGGAGTTCAAACGTATCGCAATGCGCAGCGACAAGACGGATAGCAGCTTCGCAGCGATGATCTATCTCGCAGCTGGGGTTATCAACTCCCGTTGATTCTCAACGTGCCCTAGCGGTGATCTGCCGCTTGCCAACGCCAGTGTGGTGTGGGCTGGATATCAGTGCACCAACCAATCGCACGGACGAGAGGCTGCGGCCACGGCAGGCCATCGACCCAAGTAGCGCCATGTCCGGCGTGGCTTTGATGAAAGGTTTTGTGCTGATGGGGCTGCCCCAAGTGTGCTCGGGGCGAGGGGTAGCAAGAAGGTACGCGCGGCATACGAGCCAAAGCGGAAGGCGGTGCGGCTGTGGGTGCTGGGTATGGTGATGCCATGTACGCCAGTAAAAAAGCCAGCAGGGCTATGCAGACCGGCTGGCTTTTTGTTGCGCCTTTTGGCGTGCCCCTTGGGTCGGGGCAAGTCCTGAGCTTCAGACCATTTTCATCTGGCTGGGGGTGCCGGTGATGTAGCCTACGGCCGCACCCGACTTGTTCTTGTAGTTGGCGCGGATCATCGGGTCCAGCGTGTCTTTGACGACGTTATGGATGCTGCCCCAGTCACCCGCGTGCTGGAAGTTACTCATGATGTAGGTCCAGCCATTGATTTCGTCCACGGCGTGCAGGCCGGTGGACTCGCTGCCCGAGGGGATCGACATCACGCGCGACAGCTGCTTGGTGTCCACGTTGTAGGCCCACAGGAAGTTGTTGACGTGCTGGCTGCTGTCTTCGCCGATGAACAGGGTGCGCATCTTTTCGGAGAACTTGAGGTTGTCCGGGTTGGCGATGTTGTTGGGGTTGGCGGTGTTGCCCAGGGCGTCGGCGGTGATGTCCTCACCGGCCAGCAGCACCTTGGTGTCCACGGGCATCCATTCGCTGTTGATGGTGCCGCCGGCGGTGTCCTTCTGGCCACCCTTGAGGTTCAGCGCCATCACGGCGCCGGCCACCAGTTGCTTGGGCACCGAGATGCCGTTGCCCGGCACGTTGGCGGCATTGCCTGCCACCATGGACGACTGGACGTTCTGCAGCGCAGAGTAGGCAATCTTGTCCTTGGCGTTGACCGTGGTGCCTTCCATCTTGGTGAAGCCCAGGCTGGCGCCGAGGTAGGCGGCGTAGCGGTGGGTTTCCAGGAAGGCAGCGGCCTTTTCCATGCCAGGGTTCAGCTTGATCCACTCGGTCTTGCCGTTGGCCACGATCTTGGTGTAGCTGGCATCGGCCGGGTCGGTGGTCTTCACGGTCATGATGTCCGTGGGCTTGAGCGTGTTGGCCAGGTTCTCGATCTCGGCGCTGGTGGCCGAGCCCATCTTGATCCAGGTGAGGGGCGCGGCCGTGCCCACCTTGGGGTCGATGGAGAAGCCGCTGCCCACCTTGGCCACGTACAGAGTGCCGGACGACAGGTCTTTTTCCTTGTCGGCCACGAACACGAAGTAGCCGCTGTTGGTGGCGTCGTCGCCCATCAGCGCCGTGCGGTTGTCAGGCATTACCTGCACCAGTTCATGCGAGATGCGGCCCATGCAGAAGTGCTTCTTGATGCTGGCGGTGCCGTCAGGGTTCACCGTCACCTCGGGCATGTGTCCGTAGTGGTAGGGGTTGGCCTTGGTTTCGTCGCCAAGCAGGTTCTTGCTGTAAGCCTTGAACATGGCGTTGCTGGCGATGCTGAACGCATCGGGTTCGTATTCTTCGCTCGACAGGTGGGTGCCCCAGGGCGACAGGCTCGCGCCGCAGGTGATCCACAGGCCGTGCACCTTGGAGGTGTCCACGTTGTGGTACTTCACCAGGCTCAGCTTGCCGGTGGTCTGGTCCTGGTCCAGCGTCAGCACGGCAATGGGCGAGGGCAGCTTGCCGTACATGTCGGTCTTGCCGTCTTGTGCCCAGGTGGTGTATTCAAACTGCACCACGGCAAACACGGCCTTGCCCTTGAGGCCGGTCACGGTGGGGTTGGCCACGGTCAGCAGCGAGGTGCCGTCGGGCGAGTCCGAGAAGTACTGGCGTTCCTTGCCAGCCACCGTGGCGTCGATGATGGGCTTGTTGTTGATGTCGTAGTAGCCACCCGACAGGATGGTGCCGCCCTTGCCGTCGGACACCATGTCGCCCGTCACGAAGAACGGCTGGTAAGCCAGCTGGTACGAGCGTACCGAGTCGTCGCTGAGCTTGATGTTGAGCGTGGAGCCCACGGTGGTGGTGGCCATGGCAGCGGCGTTGGCCAGGGTGGGGGCTGCCATCGAAGTAAAGCTGGCGGAAACGAAGCTGGCAGTGGTGCCGTCGTCACCACCGCCGCAGGCTGTCAAAAAGGAGGTGGCAGCCGTTGCGCCCAGAGGGAGCATGGGAACCCCTGCCAGAAATTGCAGTGCTTTGCGGCGGGTGGTCAGCGAGGATTGGGACATGTCTTGATATTTCCAGTGGGGTATTGCGTTGCTGCAGACCACGCCACATCGGACCCAGTGGGCCAGGCACTGCGGTCGGTGGTCATGATCACCAGCCCGCGATGCTAGCCCGGATATTTCACCGTAGTAGAGCCACAAACGAGGACGGCATTGCCCTTGTGTGCCCGAAAATCCAGGTGTCGAATCTTGATCAACGAGCGGGCAATGCCGAAGCCAAACTGTACCGAAGAAATTGACGTTGGGAGCATGGACTTTGGCCGGTTGGGCCGGCGCGTGGTGCAGGGGTGTTTTGACGGCGGCAGCATGACCAGCGATGGTGGCGTGATGCTGCTTGGCCAGGTCGATCGCAAGCTGGGCTTGATGGATGCGGCGGCGCGCTGCATCGCCGATCCGCGCAATCCGCTACTGATCACGCACGACGTGCGCGACATGTTGCGCCAGCGGGTGTACGGCCTGGCGCTGGGCTGGGAAGACCTCAACGACCACGGTGCTCTGCGCTGTGACGTGGCTGTGCAGACGGCTGTTGGCGTGGACCACGAGATTGCCAGCGCGCCTACGCTTTGCCGACTGGAGAAATGGGCCGACCGTGCCACGGCGTGGCGGCTGCACGAGGTGTTGGTCAATCAGTTCATCGCCAGCTTCGAGAGCGCGCCCGAAGAGTTGGTGCTGGACTTTGATGCCACCGACAACCCGTTGCACGGCCAGCAGGAGGCACGCTTCTTCCATGGTTACTACGACAGCTACTGCTACCTGCCCCTGTACGTGTTCTGCGGCCAGCAACTGCTGTGCGCCTACTTGCGGCCCAGCAACATCGATGCGGCGCAGCACGCTGGGGCTATCCTCAAGCTGCTGGTGCGCCGACTGCGCCAGAGTTGGCCGCAGGTGCGCATCGTGTTTCGGGCCGACTCCGGGTTCTGCCGCCAACGCATCCTGAACTGGTGCGAGCGCGCCGGCGTGCACTACATCGTGGGTCTGGCGCGCAATGCACGGCTGCAGGCGCGCGTGGCGTTTGCCGAACTCTCAATGAAAGACGAATACGAGCGCAGCGGGGCCAAACAGCGCATGGTCGATGAATTCGACTACGCCGCACAGAGCTGGCCGCACGAGCGGCGCGTGATCACGCGGCTTGAATGGGGCGCGCAAGGCTGCAACCCGCGCTTCATCGTGACAAACCTTGCCGGTGATCCCCAGGCGCTGTACGACGGCGTGTACTGCCAGCGCGGCGAGGCGGAGAACCGGATCAAGGAAGCGCAGGTAGGGCTGTTCGCCACGCGCACGAGCTGCCATGTGCTGCGCTCCAACCAACTGCGCATGCTGCTGGCCGCGCTGGGCTACGTGCTGGTAGAGAGGCTGCGCGCGTTGGCGTTGCAGGGCACAGAGCTGGCCACGGCGCAGATCGACACGCTGCGCATGAAGCTGCTCAAGGTGGCGGCAGTGGTGACGCGCAACACGCGGCGCATCCGCCTGTACCTGGCCTCCAACTGGCCCAGTGCGCAGACCTTCGCGCACGCCATGAGCCAGCTGCGCTCACCCTGAACACACCAGCAGCGCCTGGCCGGCGCGATGAAACAAAAACGGCCCGCAACCCAAGCCGGGGTGGGGGTCAGTGCGACCGCATTGCGCATGCCAACCATCACACCCATGGCTGCGGCCAACATCGTGGCCTTGCTCGCTCAAATCCGCGCCGCGATGCCCCGCTGCGCAGGCCGTTGCCTACATGCGTGAAATATCCGGGCTAACCCGGATATTTCACCGTAGTAGAGCCACAAACGAGGACGGCATTGCCCTTGTGTGCCCGAAAATCCAGGTGTCGAATCTTGATCAACGAGCGGGCAATGCCGAAGCCAAACTGTACCGAAGAAATTGACGTTGGGAGCATGGACTTTGGCCGGTTGGGCCGGCGCGTGGTGCAGGGGTGTTTTGACGGCGGCAGCATGACCAGCGATGGTGGCGTGATGCTGCTTGGCCAGGTCGATCGCAAGCTGGGCTTGATGGATGCGGCGGCGCGCTGCATCGCCGATCCGCGCAATCCGCTACTGATCACGCACGACGTGCGCGACATGTTGCGCCAGCGGGTGTACGGCCTGGCGCTGGGCTGGGAAGACCTCAACGACCACGGTGCTCTGCGCTGTGACGTGGCTGTGCAGACGGCTGTTGGCGTGGACCACGAGATTGCCAGCGCGCCTACGCTTTGCCGACTGGAGAAATGGGCCGACCGTGCCACGGCGTGGCGGCTGCACGAGGTGTTGGTCAATCAGTTCATCGCCAGCTTCGAGAGCGCGCCCGAAGAGTTGGTGCTGGACTTTGATGCCACCGACAACCCGTTGCACGGCCAGCAGGAGGCACGCTTCTTCCATGGTTACTACGACAGCTACTGCTACCTGCCCCTGTACGTGTTCTGCGGCCAGCAACTGCTGTGCGCCTACTTGCGGCCCAGCAACATCGATGCGGCGCAGCACGCTGGGGCTATCCTCAAGCTGCTGGTGCGCCGACTGCGCCAGAGTTGGCCGCAGGTGCGCATCGTGTTTCGGGCCGACTCCGGGTTCTGCCGCCAACGCATCCTGAACTGGTGCGAGCGCGCCGGCGTGCACTACATCGTGGGTCTGGCGCGCAATGCACGGCTGCAGGCGCGCGTGGCGTTTGCCGAACTCTCAATGAAAGACGAATACGAGCGCAGCGGGGCCAAACAGCGCATGGTCGATGAATTCGACTACGCCGCACAGAGCTGGCCGCACGAGCGGCGCGTGATCACGCGGCTTGAATGGGGCGCGCAAGGCTGCAACCCGCGCTTCATCGTGACAAACCTTGCCGGTGATCCCCAGGCGCTGTACGACGGCGTGTACTGCCAGCGCGGCGAGGCGGAGAACCGGATCAAGGAAGCGCAGGTAGGGCTGTTCGCCACGCGCACGAGCTGCCATGTGCTGCGCTCCAACCAACTGCGCATGCTGCTGGCCGCGCTGGGCTACGTGCTGGTAGAGAGGCTGCGCGCGTTGGCGTTGCAGGGCACAGAGCTGGCCACGGCGCAGATCGACACGCTGCGCATGAAGCTGCTCAAGGTGGCGGCAGTGGTGACGCGCAACACGCGGCGCATCCGCCTGTACCTGGCCTCCAACTGGCCCAGTGCGCAGACCTTCGCGCACGCCATGAGCCAGCTGCGCTCACCCTGAACACACCAGCAGCGCCTGGCCGGCGCGATGAAACAAAAACGGCCCGCAACCCAAGCCGGGGTGGGGGTCAGTGCGACCGCATTGCGCATGCCAACCATCACACCCATGGCTGCGGCCAACATCGTGGCCTTGCTCGCTCAAATCCGCGCCGCGATGCCCCGCTGCGCAGGCCGTTGCCTACATGCGTGAAATATCCGGGCTAGAAATTTGTTGTGACAGTTCGTTGATGCTTTTGTGACGTTTGCGTGAAAGGTATGGGCCGTTCATGGCAGCGCGTATGCACACGCGGTACCCTGGCAAGCCGCCTTGAGGGGGATAACAAATTTCGCCTGATACCAAGGTCGGTGCCTTTCGCCCCTCAAACTACCGCAGATGCACTGGCTGCTGGTGCTGGAGTGCTCCGTAAGAACTGTGGGCAACGTGAGCTGGCGAAACGGGGCACGCCGGTGATATTTCTGTGCAGCTAGGCCTGCGCAGCCAGCCTGCCGCCTGCACTTGCCGAAGGCTGCGATGTCGGTGCCAGCGCAGTTCGTTTTCAGTTCAGCCCAGCAGTTGGTGGCGTGGGCGGGGTGGTGTCAGGGTGCAGCAGGCTCTCGGGGGGCTCAAAGCAATCCCGGAAGATGAATACCGCGCAGCTCAGGATCATCGTGGCCATCATCATGGCAGCGCCCATCAGCAGGCTGCCGACGCCTTCACCCCCCAGGCCCAGCAGCAGCGAGACGATGCTGATCACCAGCGCCCCCAGCACCCCAATGCCCAGCCAGGTGAACAAGAACACCAGGCAAGCCCCCACGTTGCGCACGCAGGCCATCAGGCTGAAGAACAGGGCCTTCACCGGCGGCACGCCGTGCCAGTGCACCAGGCCCGGCGCATGCCAGAACAGCAGCGACAGCGGCAGCGACAGCACGGTGGCCGTCCACATGGCTTTCTGGAAGCTGGGGTCGGACGCCATTTGCGCCGTCACGGGCGTGCCGTCCATGTAAACCTGGGCGAAGCGCCCGCCGTCCACCAGGGCAGAAATGGCCATGATGCCCAGAAAGCCCGCGGCATACAGCGCACCCAGCAGCAACATGTGGCGCAGGTGCTGGCGGCCTTTGCGGAATGTGATCAGCAGCAGGGCCGGGGTGGGCGTGTGGCCCTGGATCGACTCCCCCGTGGCCACCATCATCGCCAGCGTGACGGAGGGCAGCAGCACCAGCGAGGCGATGTTGCCCAGCACAGGCACGCTGGCCAGGAGCGACATGGCCACAAAAGAGAGGAAGAACAGCGCTGCCAGGGCCAGCGGCTGGCGCCGGAAGGCCTGGATGCCCAGCTTGACCCAGGTGAATCCGGTCTGGGCGGGAACGATGTGGAGTTTCATGGAATGGGTGGTGGTGGGTTCTGGCGGGCCAGGGCGGCTCAGCGCACGCCAGGGCGTGAATTTACCCCAGGGGCGTGCGCCAGGTCAGGGCGAAGGGCTATGGGCGGTGCGCCACGCACCCACCCCGCGGCAGCCCGGCAAACTCCTGGCTTGCAAAGTTGCCTGCACCGGCAGGTGCTGCGCCTCAGGCGTGCAGGGGGTTGGCAATGCGGCCCTGCAGCACCCGCTCGAAATGCGTGGGGTCGTGCGGCTTGAGCATCGACGCCTCGCGCGGCAGGTAAAAGTCCCACAGGCGCGATACCCAAAAGCGCAGGGCGCCAGCGCGCAGCATGGCGGGCAGCAACTCGCGCTCGGCCGCCGTGAGCGCGCGCACCGACTGGTAGGCCGTGAGCATCGCCGCAGCGCGCTCTGCATGGTGTGCGCCCGTGGGCAGGTCAATGCACCAGTCGTTCAGGCACACGGCCAGGTCAAACAGCCAGGTGTCCACCCCCGCAAAGTAAAAGTCGAAGAAGCCGGTGAGGGTGTCTTCGGCAAACATCACGTTGTCGCGGAACAGGTCGGCATGCACCGGGCCACGGGGCAGGGCGGCATAGGTGGACGAGGCCGCCACATGGTTTTGATAAGCCAGTTCCGACTGCAGCAGCGCAGCCTGGGCGGCGTCCAGGTGCGGTAGCACCACGGGCACGGTTTCGTTCCACCAGGGCAGGCCGCGCAGATTGGGCTGGTGGCGGTCAAAGTCGCGCCCCACCAGGTGCATGCGGGCCAGCATGGCGCCCACGGCCGCGCAGTGCACGGGCTCGGGGGCCAACTGGCTCTTGCCGCGCAGCTTGCTCACCACCGCCGCGGGCTTGCCCGCCACGGTGTGCAGGATTTCGCCGTATTTGTCGGCCCGGGGCTCGGGCACGGGGATGCCGCCGTGCGCCAGGTGCTTCATCAGGTGCAGGTAAAACGGCAGTTGCTCGGCCGTCAGGCGCTCGAACAGCGTGAGCACGAATTCACCCTGCGTGCTGGTGAGGAAGTAGTTGGTGTTTTCAATCCCGCCCTCAATGCCGCGCAGTTCGACCAGCTCGCCAATTTGCAGGCGGCGCAGCACTTCGCGTGCATCTTTTTTGGAGACTTCGGTAAAAACGGCCATCGTTCAGCTCAGCGGGGGAAAAGCAGGGGCGGGGGAAAAGAGGCAAGCCAAAGCCAGGGGGTAGGCTCCGGCGCCTGCAATGCAGCACGGGCACAGGCGCCCGCGCAGGCTCAGAACTTCATCACGTTCCAGACACGGGGCGCGGTGTTGGTTTCAGCACCGCTGTTGCTGCCGCTGCGGCTGCGTGCGCCGTCGGGCGACTTCACTTCGTAGGCGGGCATGTCGCTGCCCTTGGGCTGCACGTTGATGCTTTGCGTTTGGCCGCCCACGCGCAGCTCGTCCACGCGGCTGCCGCCGTCTTCCACCCGAATGCGTTCAGCGCGCTGGTTGCCACGGCCGCCAAGTTGCTCTGGATTTGATAGCTGCTCGCGCTTTTCCACATTGCCCTGGGTGGCATTTTGGTTGGTATTTTGGGCCAGCAGGGGGCTGGACGCCAAGCCCAGCAAGAGAAAAAGTTGAAGTGCGCGCATGGCGCCGATTGTAGGCGGGGCAGGCTGCGCGCCTGGGGGCAGCGGGCAGAGCCAGTGTTTGCCTGCCGCTGCTGTGTGGCGCGCCGGGGGCAACCGTCAGGCCATCAGGGGTGCTTGGGGCACACGCCCGCTTCGCACGGCACCGTGCGCTGCGCGATGAAGGCGCCAAACTTCTTGCCCAGCTGCCCCATCTGCACGCACACATCGCCGCGCGCGTCAAAGGCATAGCCCTGCTGGCCCGACGCGTTGAGCAGTTCCACCTTGGCCAGTGCCAGTTTGGCGAACTGGTCGGGGTGGTGCCACTGCTCGGCGCAAATGTTGTGGAAGACGAAGGTCGAGTACACCAGCTCGCTCACGGCGGGCTTGTCCATCTGCAGCCGCAGCACGCCGTTGTCCAGTTGCGCAGATTTGATTGCGTTGCCGCGCAGCGACTTGTTCAGTGGCGCGGGCAGGTGGTTCAGATCCGTCTCAGCCACCGCCAGGGTGCACGCAGCGCTGAGCAGCAATGCCAGCATTTTTTTCATGGTTGACCTTTGTCCGTTGAACTGCCGCAGCAGCGGGTGGCGAAGTGCCAGCGCCGTGGGGCGCGTTATTTTGCCGGCTTTCGGGCCCCGCGCCGCTGCCAAGCGCCTGCGGTGGCTGGCGGTTCGTGTGCACAATCCGTGCATGACTGACAAAAAGACCTTGGTGCTGGTGGATGGCTCCAGCTACCTCTACCGCGCCTTCCACGCCATGCCCGACCTGCGGGCCGTGCCGGGCGACCCTACCAGCCCTGCCACCGGTGCCATTCGCGGCATGATCAACATGATGCAGGCCCTGCGCAAAGAGGTGGTGGCCGACTACGCCGTGTGCGTGTTCGACGCCTCGGGCCCCACCTTCCGCGACGCGCTGTACACCGAATACAAGGCCACGCGCTCGCCCATGCCCGACGACCTGCGCAGCCAGATCGAGCCCATCCACCAGGTAGTGGACTTGCTGGGCTGGAAGGTGGTGGCTGTGCCCGGCGTGGAAGCCGACGACGTGATCGCCACCCTGGCCCACACGGCCGCCGCACAGGGCATGGAGGTCATCGTGTCCAGCGGCGACAAAGACCTGAGCCAACTGGTCAACGAGCACATCACCATCATCGACACCATGAGCGGCAAGCGCCGCGACGTGGCGGGCGTGACGGCCGAGTTTGGCGTGCCCCCTGCACTGATGGTGGACTACCAGGCCCTGGTGGGCGACACCGTGGACAACGTGCCCGGCGTGACCAAGGTCGGCCCCAAAACCGCCGCCAAGTGGCTGGAAGAATACGGCTCGCTCGACAACCTGATTGCCAACGCCGATGCCATCAAGGGCGTGGCGGGCAACAACCTGCGCGAGGCCATTGCAAGCGGCCAACTGGCCTTGAGCCGCCAGCTCGTCACCATGAAGACCGACTGTGCGCTGGCCGACTACATTCCCGGCCTGCCCGCGTTTGACGACATCACACTGGATGCGCCCGACAACGAGGGCCTGCTGCCGTTTTACGAAAAGTACGGCTTCAAGGGCCTGGCCGCCGCCATCAAGGGCGCTGCAGCCCCGGCCACAGCAGCCCCCACCGTCGCCATGCCCGGCCAAAGCGGCGACCTGTTCGCGGACCACTCCGCCAGCACCGTGGCCGAAGAAGCCCAGCACCGCACGGTGGTGTACGACACCATCCTCAACTGGGCCGACTTTGACCAGTGGCTAGAGCGCCTGCACAAAGCCCCGCTCACGGCCATCGACACCGAGACCGATTCGCTGGACGAGATGCGCGCGCAAATCGTCGGCATCAGCTTCAGCGTGCAGCCCGGCGAAGCCGCCTACATCCCCCTGCGCCACGAAGGCCCCGATGCGCCCGCGCAGTTGCCGCTGGATGAAGTGCTCGCCCGCCTCAAGCCCTGGCTGGAAGACCCCAAGCACCCCAAGCTGGGCCAGCACATCAAGTACGACCGCCATGTGTTCGCCAACCACGGCATTGAGGTGCAGGGCTACGCGCACGACACCATGCTGCAAAGCTACGTGCTCGAAGTGCACAAACCCCACAACCTGACCAGCCTGGCCGAGCGCCACACTGGCCGCAAAGGCATCAGCTACGAAGACCTGTGCGGCAAAGGCGCGCACCAGATCCCGTTTGCGCAGGTGCCCGTGGACAAAGCTGCCGCCTACTCGTGCGAAGACTCTGACCAGACGCTGGACGTGCACAACGCCCTGTGGCCCCTGCTGCAGGCGGACGACAAATTGCGCTTCATCTACGAGCTGGAGATTGCGAGCAGTGAGGCCCTGTACCGCATCGAACGCAACGGCGTGCTGATTGACGCACCCACGCTGGCCGCCCAAAGCCACGAACTGGGCCAGCGCATCCTGCAGCTCGAAACCGAGGCGTATGAGATTGCCGGCCAGCCCTTCAACCTGAGCAGCCCCAAGCAGCTGGGCGAAATCTTCTTCGACAAGCTGGGCATGCCCGTGGTGAAGAAGACCGCCACCGGTGCCCGCAGCACCGACGAAGAAGTGCTGGAAAAACTGGCCGAGGACTACCCCCTGCCCGCCAAGCTGCTGGAGCACCGCAGCCTCGTCAAGCTCAAAGGCACCTACACCGACAAGCTCGCCCAACTGGCCCTCCCACGCACCGGCCGCGTGCACACCCACTACGCGCAGGCCGTGGCCGTGACCGGGCGGCTGTCCAGCAACGACCCCAACCTGCAGAACATCCCCATCCGCACCCCCGAAGGCCGCCGCGTGCGCGAGGCCTTTGTGGCCCCCGCAGGCCGCGTGATCGCCAGCGCCGACTACTCCCAAATCGAGCTGCGCATCATGGCCCACCTGAGCGGCGACCACTCGCTGCTGCACGCCTTCCACGCCGGGCTGGACGTGCACCGCGCCACCGCTGCCGAAGTGTTTGGGGTGGAGGTCGATCAGGTCACCAGCGAGCAACGCCGCTACGCCAAGGTCATCAACTTTGGCCTCATCTACGGCATGAGCAGCTTCGGCCTGGCCAAAAACTTAGGCATCGAAACCAAGGCCGCAGCCGCCTACATCGACAAATACTTCCAGCGCTACCCCGGCGTGAAGCAGTACATGGACGACACCAAGGCCGCCGCCAAATCCATGGGCTATGTCGAAACCGTGTTTGGCCGCCGCCTGTACCTGCCCGAAATCAACTCCCCCAACGGCCCCCGCCGCGCCGGGGCCGAACGCGCCGCCATCAACGCGCCCATGCAGGGCACAGCGGCCGACCTCATCAAGCTGGCCATGGTGGCGGTGCAGAAGGAGCTGGACGCCCACAAGCCGGACATCAAGATGATCATGCAGGTGCACGACGAACTGGTGTTCGAGCTGCCCGAGAGCGAGGTGGACTGGCTCAAAACCCACATCCCGCGCCTGATGGCGGAGGTGGCTGCGCTGAAGGTGCCGTTATTGGCTGAGGTGGGGGTGGGGGCTAATTGGGATAAGGCGCATTGAGCGACCGTGGCCGACGGACTGGAACTGTCTGTCGCGCTCCATAGCATGGGAGGGAACGTATGCCGAATCAGCTCTACAAAATTCCGCGTGTGACAGACGTTCAAATCGTGCACGCGTTGACCAAACTTGGCAAAGAGTTTGGCGATTTCGATGTCTCCGCCAATGCGATGCAGCATGGGCTGGGATCTGTGAGGTTTCCCGGTGAACCAGCGCTGCCTGCCTGGCAGCAGGTCATTGCACTAAATAGTGAACTCATTGACCATTTCACTGCAGGTATTGTCGGCATATCTGTAACTTACTACAGGGGCGGAAGTACTGGAGACCCAGTTCAAAAGTCCCCCGTGCTTGACGACCTTTTTATTGACCTTAATGGCGTCGATCCAGGACGCCTGAAGGCGGCGGCTGCGGTTCTTGCAGCTTTTCGCCCGGTATCTGTACCGAAATCAGCCAAAGCCAGTGAAGCAGTTTTGGCGCAACAGGCCATTCAAGAGTCGACGTTTGCCCGACTTCAAAAGCAACTCGAAGAGCTTTTTGCGCAGACGATCCAAGTTCGCCAGCAGCTTGATGATTCTGTGCGGCAGAAAACTGAAGAGTTGGAGGCGGCGTTTTTAGCCAAGCAGCATGCTGCTGATGAGGAGATCAACAGACGGCAAGCCGACTTGCAAGAAAGGCATGACGAGCTTCAGCGTCGCGCTCAGGAGTTGGATGACAGCGACAACACCTTTGCGCGTCGAAAGATTCGTGATGGCATGCTCAATGATGTAACCGAGCGAGTCAAAAATTTTGACGTGTCCAACGCTACGCGGAATGCTCGTAGGCCTGTGGAATGGGGTATGCGAAGCTTGATCTTTCTTTTTATTCTGTTGATGGCATGGACGGGGTTCGAGCTGTTCACGAGTCGTGCGGCGCAGACGTCAATCGAAGCAGCCGTTACACACATCCGAGAAGCCGCGTCACCGGCAGCGTCTCCCGCATCCTCTGTGTCTGCAAATCTGGGGCTTGCTACATCAATGCTGCACGACGCGTCGACTGAACGTATTGCACTTTGGATTCGCTTCTCCTTGTTAACGATCGGTCTCGTTGGAGCAATCCTTTACTACATCCGCTGGCAGAGCCGTTGGGCGGAGCAATTCGCGGCTACCGAAAACTCCCTCAAGCAATTTCACTTAGACGTGAACCGTACGAATTGGGTAGTGGAAACGTGCCTAGAGTGGCGAAAAGAGTCTGACTCTGCTATCCCACTTTCTCTAGCAGGCCGTTGAAAAAGTGGGCATCGAACGCATCAGGGACGCTGTTTTCGAAGAAACGAGTGGCCCAGACGCGTCTGCGCAGCGATTGCACCGGCCAATCTGGCCTGTTTGCAGGCCATCTCGCCCATTTCGGGCGCACGTATCCCCGGGCTCACGCATGATGCGCGTCCCACCAGCCACCCAGACTGCCCATGCGCACCAGGTTGTAGGTGGCAAAGCACAGCAGCGCCTGGCCCGCGAGCTTGGCCTGACCGATCAGCTTGGTCTTGGCCAGACCACCCACGGTCTTGATCCAGCCAAAGGCCTCCTCGATGCGCTTGCGCACCTTCAGGCTGGTCTTGTAGCTCTCGTGCCGCGTGACTCTGGCGTCGACCGCCGAGTGCTTGTCCTTGGCCGCCACGTGTGGCGTGACCAAAAGCCGGCGGCAGCCCTTGATGAAGGCCTTGCTGTCGTAGCCCTTGTCGGCCCCGACCGTGGCCCGCTTGTTCCTGTTGCCCCGGCGCCCCAGCATGGCCAGCGCCGCTTCGCGCTCGGCGGTGCCACTGGCGTGGGTGATCTCAACATCCACGATCAGCCCGTTGCGGTTTTCCATGAGGATGTGCCCCATGTGGCACAGGCGGGACTTGTCACCCGCGCTCTTCTTGAACAACCGTGCATCAGCGTCCGTGGTGCTTTGGTGGGTGTCGTTGCAGCGCTCCTGTCCTTTGAAGTCCACCTCGGGATTGCGTCCGGGCGGCGTGTCGCTGTCATCGTCTTTGCGCTTGAAGCTCTTGTGCGAGGCCCAGGCTTCGATGAGCGTGCCGTCCACGCTGAAGTGCTCGTCGCTGGCAAGCCGCCCCCACTGGGCGCTGAGCTTGACGCGCTCGAAGAAGGCACGGGCGAGGTCTTCGTTGAACAAGCGTTCGCGGTTGGCGCTGAAGGTGGAGTGGTCCCAGACCTTGTCTTCGATGTTCAGGCCCACGAACCAGCGGTACAGCAGGTTGTAGCTGACCGCCTCGACCAGTTGGCGCTCGCTGCGGATGGAGAACAGGATCTGCAGCAGCAAGGCCTTGAGCAGCATCTCCGGCGGCACCGAGGGGCGGCCCCGGCGGGCGTACACCGCGTCGAACTCGCGGTTCATCGTCGCCAGCAGCGCATCGACTGCGGCGCGCAGTTTGCGCAGCGGGTGTGTCGCCGGTACCCGCTCTTCAAGGCTGATGTAGCTGAACATCGCCCCCTGGAAGTCTTGGTTGCCTCTCATCGTCCTCGTCTGGGTTGTTCGCCGATGGCTTCAGATCGTACTGGCCGAGGCCAGCGTCGGCGGGGGATTTTTTCAACGGCCTGCTAGTGTGGTGTCTCAAAAGTAAGCATCAAATAATGGTACTCGCTGCCCGCGCCACAGATGCCAAGATGGTGTCCGCACTTTTATGCCACACGAACGGCTTGGGATCCTCGTTGTGACGATCAATGTATTCCCGTATGGATTGCTCCAGCTGAGCAACGCTGGTGTGGGCGCTGCGCTTGATCCACTGCTCGCTGATCTGGCTAAAGAAACGCTCGACCAGATTGAGCCAGGACGCTGAGGTGGGCGTGAAGTGAACGTGGTAGCGAGGATGGGCTGCTAGCCAGGCCCGCACTGCCTGCGTCTTGTGCGTGCCGTAGTTGTCCATGATCAGGTGAATGTCTTGTTCGCCAGGCACCGCTGCATCGATGGCTTTGAGGAACTGCAGGAATTCCACACTGCGGTGACGGCGCTTGAGCTGTCCTATGACTTTGCCAGTGGCCACATCCAGCGCTGCAAACAGCGACGTTGTGCCATGGCGCTTGTAATCGTGCGTGCGCATGCTGGGTTTGCCAAACGTCAGTGGTAACCCTGGTTGGGTGCGATCCAGAGCCTGGATCTGGCTCTTCTCGTCCACGCACAGCACCAAGGCGCGATCGGGTGGTGCCATATACAGCCCCACCACATCCCGTACCTTGTCCACGAAATGGGGATCCGTCGATAGCTTGAAGGTTTCTTGCAGGTGCGGCTTCAGCCCAAAGGCATGCCAGATGCGCTGCACCGTCGCGGGCGATACGCCAGCGTGCCGACTCATCTGGCGCACGCTCCAGTGCGTGGCGTTGTCAGGCTTGCTCTGGCGAACCTTGTCCACAATGAGCTGAACCTGCTCGTCGCCCACACTGCGCGGGCGGCCAGCGCGCGGGGCATCGGTCAAACCCGCCAGACGATACGCCCGGTAGCGCCGCCGCCACTTGGAGACAGTTTGCACCGTCGTGCCCAAGCGTTGGGCAATCATGGTGCCCGACTCCCCATCTGCGCAGCCCAGCACGATTCGCATGCGCAGCTTCTCGTCCTCGGGCGCTTTGCGTACGCGCAGTCGCGCATGCAGCTCTGCCCGCTCGGCATCGGTGATCTGCAGCTTCGTGGCGGGGCGTCCAGGGTGGGCCATCAGCGTAGTCTCCTATAAGGAAGCTGATTCGACCAACACCGGTCAAAATAGTTCTATCTATTTTTGAGACACCACACTAGGCCAATGGGCGGGCGGCCGTTGCCTGCCTTGGGGTAGTGCGGCTCTATCACCTGACACAGAGCGGCCCATGGCACTATTGTCTGCATGGTCCGCAAGAACTCTTCGCGTCGGGTGGGTTTGCGCGAATGCTCGAATCCGTTGTCTTGATCTGCGGCCATTGCCAGGGTCTGCTGCTTCATCTGCGGATAACGTTTGACCCCCCTCAACGGTGGACCTTAATCAGCGTTGCCTTAACAGGCCGTTGAAAAATCCTTCGCCGCCGCCCGTGTGGGCCGCTACGATCTGAAGCCATCCAAGAACGACCCAGACAAGAAAGATGAGAGGCAACCAAGACTTCCAGGGGGCGATGTTCAGCTACATCAGCCTTGAAGAGCGCGTGCCAGCGGCACACCCGCTGCGCAAGTTGCGCGCCGTGGTCGATGCGCTGCTGGCGACGATGCACAGCGAGTTCGAAGCGGTGTATGCCCGCCGCGGGCGCCCCTCGGTGCCGCCCGAGATGCTGCTCAAGGCCTTGCTGCTGCAGATCCTGTTCTCCATCCGCAGCGAGCGCCAACTGGTCGAGGCGGTCAACTACAACCTGCTGTACCGCTGGTTCGTGGGCCTGAACATCGAAGACAAGGTCTGGGACCACTCCACCTTCAGCGCCAACCGCGAACGCTTGTTCAACGAAGACCTCGCCCGTGCCTTCTTCGAGCGCGTCAAGCTCAGCGCCCAGTGGGGGCGGCTTGCCAGCGACGAGCACTTCAGCGTGGACGGCACGCTCATCGAAGCCTGGGCCTCGCACAAGAGCTTCAAGCGCAAAGACGATGACAGCGACACGCCGCCCGGACGCAATCCCGAGGTGGACTTCAAAGGACAGGAGCGCTGCAACGACACCCACCAAAGCACCACGGACGCTGATGCACGGTTGTTCAAGAAGAGCGCGGGTGACAAGTCCCGCCTGTGCCACATGGGGCACATCCTCATGGAAAACCGCAACGGGCTGATCGTGGATGTTGAGATCACCCACGCCAGTGGCACCGCCGAGCGCGAAGCGGCGCTGGCCATGCTGGGGCGCCGGGGCAACAGGAACAAGCGGGCCACGGTCGGGGCCGACAAGGGCTACGACAGCAAGGCCTTCATCAAGGGCTGCCGCCGGCTTTTGGTCACGCCACACGTGGCGGCCAAGGACAAGCACTCGGCGGTCGACGCCAGAGTCACGCGGCACGAGAGCTACAAGACCAGCCTGAAGGTGCGCAAGCGCATCGAGGAGGCCTTTGGCTGGATCAAGACCGTGGGTGGTCTGGCCAAGACCAAGCTGATCGGTCAGGCCAAGCTCGCGGGCCAGGCGCTGCTGTGCTTTGCCACCTACAACCTGGTGCGCATGGGCAGTCTGGGTGGCTGGTGGGACGCGCATCATGCGTGAGCCATGGGATACGTGCGCCCGAAACGGGCAAAACGGCCTGCAAACAGGCCGAAATGGCCCTCGAATTTGATTCGTGGGCGCGTCTGGGCGACTTGCTTCTTCGAAATCCACGACCTTGATGCGTTCGAAGAGCACTTTTTCAACGGCCTGTTAACCCTCGTGCTGTTTGCTTCTGATCTTCTCGAATTTCATCAAGGCGTTTTTTGTAATCAATGCTGTGTGTGAATTGGTACTTGGGCGTATAGAGTCCAAACGACTCCAGTAAAACGGTATCTTCCGCGCCCAAAATTTGCTGTTGAACTACCCGTAGTTGGGCGCGTACCGCATCCAGATCTGTATGCGCTGAGGCCACCTGTGCTTTTATGTTGGCAAGCTGTGTTTCTTCAGCCTGAATTTGCTTTTTTACTGCCAGCAGATCCAGTATCCCGATCTCCCGGGCCTTTGTCTCGAGATCGTCGAACTTGGCTTGAAGCGCATTTAGCTCGGCGTGACCTTGCTGCCGTTGCGCTTCCAATTCGACTTCCAGCCGCGCCGCCACAGCCTTGTATTCAGGACCTTTGAAGTAGTCGCCTAAAGCCATATTGCTCCCTCCTGCTTTTGCTCAAGTGTATGGGGGTAAAACGCCAGTCGTACCAGGTGCCGACGTTAACCATGGCCATGGATGATCTTTGCCTTCGTCTCCTCAGTAGGTCTGCTCCCAAGGCCATTCGTGAGGGCCCAGCAGACCCTAAATCGCGTCGTTAAACTCACTCGGCAATCGCTAGCAACTTCGCTAGATCCCCACTTTTCTCTCGGAGTCCCGCATGGCTACCCCCACCCCCTACACCCCACCCTCCATCTGGCAATGGAACAAAGAAAACGGCGGCCAGTTCGCCAGCATCAATCGGCCCATTGCAGGGGCTACGCACGACAAAGAGCTGCCCGTGGGCAAGCACCCGCTGCAGCTCTATTCGATGGGCACGCCCAATGGCGTGAAGGTCACGATCATGCTGGAAGAGCTGCTGGCGCTGGGCCACAGCGGGGCGGAGTACGACGCGTGGCTGATCCGCATTGGCGATGGCGACCAGTTTGGCAGCGGGTTTGTGGGCATCAATCCCAACTCCAAAATTCCGGCGCTGCAAGACCGCACGGACCCTGCCAACCCTGTGCGGGTGTTTGAGTCCGGAGCCATCCTGATGTATCTGGCCGAGAAGTTTGGTGCCTTTTTGCCCAAAGATGGCGCGGCTCGGGCCGAGTGCCTGTCGTGGTTGTTCTGGCAGATGGGCAGTGCGCCGTTTGTGGGTGGCGGGTTTGGGCATTTTTATGCCTACGCGCCGGTCAAGATCGAGTACGCGATTGACCGTTATGCCATGGAAACCAAGCGCCAGCTGGATGTGCTGAACCAGCGCCTGGCCGTGACGGAATACGTAGCGGGCAATGAGTACACCGTGGCCGACATGGCGATCTGGCCCTGGTATGGCCTGATGGTGAAGGGCGAGGCCTACGACGCAGGCGAGTTTTTGCAGGTGCATGAGTACTCCCATGTGCTGCGCTGGGCTGAGCAGATTGCACAGCGCCCAGCAGTGCGCCGTGGCCGCATGGTGAACCGGGTGCGCGGTGACCTGGCCAGCCAGTTGCATGAGCGGCATGATGCGAGCGACTTTGAGACGAAGACGCAGGACAAGCTGACGGCCAAACAGGCGGCTTGAGGCGGCGTGAGGCGGGCGGCCCGCCTGGGCTTGGCGGGGCTGCCGAATTGGCTTTGTGCATGAAAACGGCTGCTGGCGCTTGATAATCAAGCGCCAGCAGCTATCTTTTTTTTTGATAGTGATGGAATGGGTGGCGATGGCACCGCTGCGATGTGTGGTGTGCCGCAACCGCCATCACGCAACTGCCTTGGGCCGCACTGCGCGGGCTTTGACAGGGAAAAGGGAGGCACACTGGCTGCTGAAAAAAAGTGTTGAAAAAGTTCTGCAGGGCCTATTGACACGATTGCTAAGATGAAATCAGCCCTCGCCAGCGGCTTTGCTGCAGCCAAGGTTTTCGAATTTGTGGTGCCCTCAAACGCCGCGCACTTTTCACGCCAACCACCGCTCCTGCCGCTGCAACGGCGCAGCGGAATGCGGCTTGCAGTGCGCGCAGGCCTGGTTCAAAACAGATGACGCAGTTCACGCTTCACCAGTGGTTTGCCAAGGGCTGCCCTGGCGTGGTCAGCGAAGTGGGCTGGGGGTGTGCAGATGTTTAATAAAAAATGCCTCTAGGGCAATACTGATAAGCGCTAATAGCTATGACATTGATAGCAATCTTGATCGCCACGCTGGCTGCGGGCATAGGCAGCGTGTGGGCTGCAGCACTGTTGATGCGTATGGGCCTGGGTGGGCGCCACGATGGCGTGGGCCCGCAGCACCTGCTCAGCCTGGCCGCAGGGGCCTTGCTGGCCACAGCCTTCATGCACTTGCTGCCCGAGGCGTTTGAGAGCCAGGCGGGCGCGCACGACCTGTTCGCCACCTTGCTGGTGGGGGTGGTGTTTTTCTTTCTGCTGGACAAGGCCGAGCTGTGGCACCACGGGCATGAGCACAGCCATGCAGAGCCCGCCGCGCACGACCCCCACCATGGGCACCACCACGGTCATCACCATGGGCACGATCATGGGCACGATCATGGCCACGCGCACCATCACCACAGCCCGCGTGCGGGCGGCTGGGCGCTGCTCACGGGCGACAGCGTGCATTGTTTTGGCGATGGCATTCTGATCGCATCGGCCTTCATGGCCGACATGCGCCTGGGGGTGATTGCCGCCGTATCGGTGATGGCGCACGAGGTGCCGCACCACATGGGCGACCTGGTGGTGCTGCGTCAGAGCAGCGCCAACCGGCGCATGGCGCTGCTGAAGGTGTCGCTGGCCGGAGCCGTGACCGCGCTGGGCGGGGCGGTGGGCTACTTCCTGGTGGGGCAGTTGCAGGACTTCTTGCCGTACTTCCTGGCCGTGGCGTCCAGCAGCTTTGTGTACGTGGCACTGGCCGATTTGATCCCTCAGCTGCAAAAACGGCTCACGGCGCGCGAAACCATCGCGCAGATCGCATGGCTGATCGCCGGGATGGTCGTGGTGATGATGGTGAGCGGGGTGGCGCACAGCCATTGAGCGGCGGCAGGCCCGGGCCGCGCAGCGCCGCGGCTTTGACGCAGGCCAATGTGCATTTGCAGCGCTGGGCCACGGCGGCCTTGGCAGCGCGACAAAGCCACGCTGTTGTGCCATGCTGGCGGCATGAACGCCGCAGCCGCTTCCACTTCTTCCCCTTCCTCACCCGCGCGCCTGGGCTTGCTGGCCCAGCCCACCCGCTTTCTGTTCTTCACCGGCAAGGGTGGTGTGGGTAAAACCTCCTTGTCGACCGCTACTGCCATCGCTTTGGCAGATGCTGGGCGGCGCGTGCTGCTGGTGAGCACTGACGCAGCCTCGAACCTCGATGAGATGCTGGGTGTGCCGCTGTCCAACCAGCCGGTGCCCGTGCCCGGTGTGCCGGGGCTGAGCATGCTCAACATCGACCCCGACAACGCCGCCGAGGCCTACCGCCAGCGCGTGCTGGCGCAACTGGAGGCCACGGCCACCGAAGACGAGCGCGCCACGGTGCGCGAGCAGCTCTCGGGCGCCTGCACCACCGAAATCGCCGCGTTCGATGAATTTGCCGCCCTGCTGGCCAGCGAGGGGGCGGATGCCGACCACACCTTCGACCATGTGGTGTTTGACACCGCGCCCACCGGCCACACGCTGCGCCTGCTGAGCTTGCCCAAGGCCTGGACGGGATTTTTGGCGGGCAACGACCGGGGCGCCTCCTGCCTGGGGCCGCACTCGGGGCTGAAGATGCAGGAGGCCCGCTTCAACGCGGCCCTGGCGGCACTGAGCAACCCTGCGCTGACCACCGTGGTGCTCGTCACCCGCCCCGATCCCCGCCCCATGCAAGAGGCCGCCCGCACCGCCGTAGAACTGCGTGCCCTGGGGCTTGCCAACCAGCGCCTGGCCATCAACGGCGTGTTCCGCGCCAGCCAGCCGGGGCAAGACCCGGTGGCCGACGCCATCGAGCGCCTGGGCCGCGAGGCCATGGGCCAGATGCCTGATGCCCTGGCGCAACTGCCGCGCGACGAAGTGCCCCTGCGTGCCTTCGATACCGTGGGCCTGCCAGCCCTGCGCGCCTTGCTGGGTGGGGATGTCGTACCCCCCGCTACGCCAGCGGCTGCGGCTGGCGCCGCTTTGCAGGCCGAACCGCTGGCCGCCATGGCCGACGCACTGGCTGCCAAGGGCCACGGGCTCATTATGGTGATGGGCAAGGGTGGCGTGGGCAAAACCACCATTGCCGCTGCCCTGGCCGTGGGCCTGGTTCAGCGGGGCCACAGCGTGCACCTCACCACCACCGACCCGGCGGCCCACGTGCAAAGCCAGCTCGACGGCAGCCTGCCCGGGCTGAAAGTGGGGCGCATCGACCCCCGGGCCGAAACGCAGGCCTACATCGACAAGATCATGGCCACGCGCGGCAAGGCTCTGGATGACGCAGGCCGCGCGCTGCTGCTGGAAGATTTGCAGTCGCCCTGCACCGAAGAGGTGGCCGTGTTCCATGCCTTCAGCCGCGTGGTGAACGAAGCCCGCACGGCCTTTGTGGTGCTGGACACCGCCCCCACCGGCCACAGCCTGTTGCTGATGGACGCCACCGGGGCCTACCACCGGCAGATGACTCAGCAATACCAGGGCAGCGCCGGGGGCGCGATGGCCAAGCACATCATCACCCCGCTGATGCGCCTGCAAGACGCCGACATGACCCATGTGGTCATCGTGACGCTGCCCGAGGTGACACCCGTGAGCCAGGCCGCAGCCCTGCAGGAAGACCTGCGCCGCGCCCACATCGAGCCCTGGGCATGGGTCATCAACAAAAGCGTGGCCGCCACGGGTACGTCTGACCCGCTGCTGCAAGCACGCCTGGTGGGCGAGCGGAAGCAGTGCGAGCGCATAGCCCAGGGCTTGGCCCAACGCACCTTCGTACTGCCCTGGCTGACCGAGCCACCCGTGGGGGTGGAAGCTCTGGGTGGGCTGGTCACTGCGGATGGTTTGCTATCTCATTGATAGCTGCTGGCGCTTTCCACGTCTGGCTTGGAGGCCGAAAACGCTTGAAACAGTAGGCAGCCCTCTGAGCCTGCGAAGGGGTTCAGCCGCACATTGCTACGCAGTGCATGCGTCGGGGGCCGCCGCAGCAAAGCGGGCCAGAAACAAAAAACCCTGCGTGGCGTACCATGCAGGGTTTTTGATTTGGTGGTGGTACCGGGACTTGAACCTGGGACATCAGCATTATGAATGCTGCGCTCTAACCAACTGAGCTATACCACCGAAGCCTCAAATTATAGACCAAAAAAATCACTGGTGCACAAAATTGGCTTTGCGTTTGCCCAGGAAGGCGTCCATGCCTTCTTTTTGGTCTTGCGTGGCAAACAGTGCGTGGAACAGGCGGCGCTCAAACATCACGCCATCGGCCAGCGTGCCTTCAAAGGCGCGGTTCACCGATTCCTTGGCAGCCATCACGGCGATCTGCGAGAAGTCGGCAATGATCAGCGCGGCGCCCAGGGCTTCGTCCATCAGCTTGTCGAACGGCACCACGCGGCTCACCAGCCCAGAGCGCTCGGCTTCGGTGGCGTCCATCATGCGGCCTGTCAGAGCCATGTCCATGGCCTTGGATTTGCCCACCGCGCGTGGCAGGCGCTGCGTGCCGCCCGCGCCGGGGATCACGCCCAGCTTGATTTCAGGCTGGCCAAACTTGGCGTTGTCGGCGGCGATGATGAAGTCGCACATCATGGCCAGTTCGCAGCCGCCACCCAGCGCAAAGCCGCTCACAGCAGCAATCACGGGCTTGCGGATGCTGCGAATGGCTTCCCAGTTGCGGGTGATGTAGTCGCCCTTGTAGGCATCGGCAAAACTGTACTTGGCCATGGCGCCAATGTCGGCCCCTGCGGCAAAGGCCTTTTCGCTGCCGGTGATGATCATGCAGCCGATCTTTTCGTCGGCATCAAACGCCTTCAGGGCTTCGCCCAGCTCGTTCATGAGCTGGTCGTTCAGTGCGTTGAGTTGCTTGGGGCGGTTGAGCGTGATGATGCCAACCTTCTCGCCTTCGGTGCGCACTTCAATGGTTTCGTAGGCCATGTTGTCTCCTGGTTTGGGGTTTTGAAATGGGGGGCTGGTTCAGTCCAGCAGGGCAGCCGCTGACTATATCCAAGCAGCTTGCACCTTGCTGTCACGCAGCGCCGGCTAGCCAGCGGCTGGCGGCGGCAGTGTCTGTGGCGGTCAGGGTCACGGTATCCGGCTGGGGCTGGCGGCGGGCTTTGCCTTGGGCGGCGCCGCCCGGTGGCACCGCAGCGGGCAGGGTCAGGGGCAGCTCCAGCAAACGGCCGTCGCGCGCCACCACGGCCACCAGTTGGGTTTGGGGGCCGGCGTAAAACGCCACGTCATCGAGCTTGCTGATGCGCCAGGCCTGGGTTTTCACCCGCAGGCCAAGCCATTCGTCACCCGCAGCAAAACCAGCCTGTTCAGCCGCGCTGCCGCGCAGCACGGTCTTGATCTGCACACTGTGGTTTTCGGCCACCCGAATGCCCAGGCGCTGCGCAAGCTGGGCAGTGTCGGGCTTGAGGGTCACGCCGTGTGCGGCCAGCAAGGCGGCCAGCGGCAGCTCGTCGGTGCTGTGCACCCACTGCGCAATTTCGGCGGCGTAGCTGCGCCCGGTCAGCTCCTCCAGCACGGTCAGCAAATCTGCTTCGCTCATGGGGCCTGCCTTGCAGCGGCTCCACAGGCCACGCATCACGTCGTCCAGCGTGGCCTTGCCGTGCTGGCGCAGGTGCAGGTCCAGGCACAGCGCCACCAGCGAGCCTTTGGTGTAGTAGCTCACCGTGGCGTTGGGGGTGTTTTCGTCCTGGCGGTAGTACTTCACCCAGGCATCAAAGCTGGCTTGTGCCACCGTTTGCACCTGGCGGCCAGGCGTTTGCAGCACCTGGTTGATAGTCTTGGTGATGAACTTGAGGTAGGTGGCGTCGTCAATCAGGCCCGCACGGCGCAGCAGCAGGTCGTCGTAATAGCTGGTAAAGCCCTCGAAGAACCACAGCAGCTGCGTGTAGTTTTCCTGGTCGTAGTCGTAGCCGGCAAACTCGGCGGGGCGCAGCCGCTTCACGTTCCAGGTGTGGAAATATTCGTGGCTGATGAGGCCGAGCAGGGTGGTGTAGCCCTCACTCTGGCGCGCTTCGCCTTGGCGGGGAAGGTCGCGGCGACCACAGATCAATGCGGTGGAGTTGCGGTGTTCCAGCCCGCCGTAGCCGTCGTTCACGGCGTTAAGCATGAACAGGTAACTGGTGAATGGGGCCTTGCCTTGGCCGTGCCAGAAGCGAATGGCGGTTTCGCAAATCTTCTGGGTGTCGGCCAGCAGTCGCTGGCCGTCAAACGATGGCGCGGCCCCGGCCACCACAAAGCGGTGGGGCACACCGCATGCGGTGAACTTGCCCACCCAGAAGTCGCCCATTTCCACGGGGCAGTCCACCAGTTCGTCGTAGTCGGCTGCGGCGTACAGGCCAAAGCCTTTCTTATCGACCTTCAGCGCAGCCAGCCCGGTGGCCAGGGACCAGGTGGGCGCTGCCGGGGCGGACACCTCCAGGGTGTGAGGCTGCTGCTCTTGCCCGTGCACGCGCAGGCACAGGCTGGTGCCGTTGAAAAAGCCGCGCGATGCATCGAGCCACGCCGTACGCACCGAGTTGTCGTAGGCACAGACCTCGTACGTCAAGACCAGGGGTGCCTTGCCATGGCAATCGGCCACCCAGGTGTGCTTGTCGGTCTGCTGCAGGCTGACTTCGCGCTTGCCCTGGCGGGCGCGCAGGTTCTGCAGGTTTTTTGCAAATTCACGCACTAGGTAGCTGCCGGGAATCCACACGGGCAGCGACACCGTTTGCTGTGCCTGGGGCTGGGCAATGGTCAGGGTCACCTGAAACAAATGCGCCTGCAGGTGGGCAGCAATCACCTCGTAGTGGACGCCCGCGCGGGCGGCGGCTGCTGTGGGCTTGGGCATGAAAGCTCCTTGGTCGGGGCAGGGGCTGAAATGGCGTGCTAGCGGCCATGCGTCAGCGCCCAGCCCTCAGGTTCAGTTGGCGCTGGGGGCTTCGCCAGCCACTTCGGCCAGGCGTTTTTCCACTTCTTGGGCGCTGATGGCGCCGGGCACGCGCGAACCATTGGCAAAAATCAGCGTCGGGGTGCCGGTGATCTTGTGCTTGCGGCCAAAGGCCAGGTTGCGCTGGATGGCGGCGGTGTCGCAGCTGGCGGCGGCGGGCACCTTCTCGCGCACCATCATGTCTTGCCAGGCGGCCACGCGGTCTTTGGCGCACCAGACGTTGCGGGACTTTTCGGCCGAGTCGGGGCTCAGGATCGGGTACAGGAACAGGTACACCGTGATGTTGTCCACGTTCTGCAGGTCGCGTTCGAAGCGCTTGCAATAGCCGCAGTTGGGGTCTTCAAACACGGCCACCTTGCGTTTGCCGTCGCCGCGCACGATGGTGAAGGCATCCTTCAGGGGCAGCTCCGAGAAGTCCACGGCCGTGAGCTTGTTGATGCGGTCTTCGGTCAGGTTGCGCCGGGCCTTGGTGTCAATGAGTTCGCCCTGGATGACGTAGTTGCCCTTGGCGTCGGTGTAGAACACGTCAGTGCCAATGCGCACCTCGTACAGGCCCTGCATGGCGGTGGGCCGCACTTCGTCGATCTTGCCCATTTGCGGGATGCGTTCGCCCAGCGTTTTGCGGATGGTGGATTCTTGAGCCTGGGCCGACAGGCCGAAGGCCAAAGTGGCCGCAGCCAGCAGGGTAGGGATGAGTTTCATAGCGAATCGAGTCAAAAGTTGGCTGGCTGCCGCCCTGTGCGTTGTGCGATGGTGCGGCGTCGGTTTCTGTCGGAGTGCGCAGGCGTCAATGGGTTCCCATGGCCTGGCGGACGATCCAGTTTTTGAGAAGGCTGTTGCGTTCAAAGCCGCGCATCCCCCAGTTGCGCAGGGTTTGCAGCGGGTTCTCGGTGCGCGAAAACAGCTGCTGCAGCCCGTCGGTGGCCAGGCTCATGGGCAGCATGGCGGCCTTGCGCTCGCGTTCGTAGCTGCGCAGCAGGCGCATGTCGGCCACGCTGCGCCAGTAGTCGCGGCCATGCAGCACACGGGCCAGGGTCTGGGCATCGGCCAGCCCCAGGTTCAGGCCCTGGCCTGCCAGGGGGTGGATGTTGTGGGCCGCGTCGCCCGCCAGCACCCAGCTGTGCGGGGTTTTGCCAGGGCTGGGCAGCGGGCCGCACCAGCGGGACGCCTGCGCCTGCTGCAGCGGCCACGAAGAGCGGGCGGAGGTGAGTTCGAGCCGCCCCAGCGCACCCTGGCTGGCGGTTTCGAGCTGCTCGGCAAACGCTTCGGGCTCCAGCGCCAGCAGCGGGGCGACTTGCTCGCGGTCTACCGACCAGACCACGGCCACCGACCGACCCTCTGGGCCATCCAGCGGCAAGAAGGCGAGGATGCCATCGGGCAAAAACCACTGCCGGGCCACCTGGCCGTGCGGGTGTTCGCACTCCAGCCGGGTGGCGATGGCGTGCTGTGTGTAGGGGGTGACTTCGAAATCCACGCCGAACTCTGCCCGGGTGCTGCTGGCGCGCCCTTCGCACACCACCGTCAGGGCAGCGTTCACGGCGGCTTGCACCACTTCCACCTGGGGCTGGTAGCGCACGGCTTCGGCCAGACGTTGCTCCAGGGCGGGCACGTCCACAATCCAGGCCAGCGCCTCGGCGCCCTGGGCGGCTGCGTCGAAGTGCACTGCGCCATCCTTGTCGCCAAACACGTCCATGCGGGCTACGGCCGTGGCGTGCTGTGCGTCGGGCCAGCTGCGCAACGATTCAAGCAGGGTGCGGGATGCGGTGTTCAGTGCGTACGCGCGCACATCGGGTGCTGCGGCAGCCTGCGGTGTGGGGTTGGCCACCAGTGCCACACGCAAGCGCTCGCGTGCCAGCAACAGGGCCAGGGTGCGGCCGACGATGCCGGCCCCACGGATACAAATGTCAAAGGTGTGCGCCATGCGGGCATTGTAGGAGCGCACTGACGACCACAGGCGCGGTGCAGAATCTCCGACTTTGCCGTGTGCCGCAGGCAACCAGCCTGACCAGGTGGCGTGAACGAATCAATGAAAGGGAGTGTGGGGCCGTGTCTTTAGAAACCGAATTCGATGTGACGGGAACCATTGCGCGGCTGTTTATCTACCCCGTGAAATCGTGCGCCGGTATCGAGGTGCAGGAGGCTGTGCTGACCGAAACAGGCCTGGATCTGGACCGCGCCTGGATGGTGGTGGATGCGCAGGGGCATTTTCTGACCCAGCGCACCTTGCCGCGCATGGCCTTGATCCGCCCGCAACTCAAATCCTCTGAAATGGTGCTGCGGGCACCGGGCATGCTGGCATTGCATGTCGCTCTGGACCTGGTGGAAGGCCCGGCCACCGTCACCGTGTGGGATGACACCGTGCCCGCGTGGGACATGGGCGCCTTGGCGGCCCAGTGGTTCAGCGATTTTCTGGGGCAGCCGTGCCGCCTGGTGCGTTTTGACCCGGCACACCTGCGCCTGTCCAGCAAAAAGTGGACGGGTGACCTGGATGCGCACACCCAGTTTGCCGACGGGTTTGCGGTGCTGGTGACGAGCGAGGCCTCCATCGACGACCTGAATGAGCGACTTGTTGTCAAAGGGCACGAGGCGGTGGGCGTGGAACGTTTTCGGCCCAATGTGGTGCTGGGCGGTGTGGACGCCCATGACGAGGACCGCATCGACGGTGTGCACATTGCCGTGGGGCAGGGTGACGAAGCCGACACCGCCGAGCTGCGCCACGTCAAGCCCTGTGCCCGCTGCCCGATTCCCAACATCGACCCGGCCACCGCGCAAAGCAGCCCTGCCGTGAGCGATACGCTGAGCACCTACCGCAGCGACAAGCGCCTGGACGGGGCCATTACCTTCGGCATGAATGCCGTGGTGGCCCGTGGGGCAGGCCAGGTGCTGCGGGTGGGCCAGCGTTTTGGCGCCCATTACTGTTTTGACTGAGGGCATGCTGTGCCGCACCCGCTGAGCGAGGGGTGGGCAGGGCGCGGCGGTCAAAGGCCTCTGTGCCCCCTTTCTGCGCCCGGGAAGCCGCTGGCATAAAATCACGCCCCCGAGGCTCACGGGCGCGTGGCGCCCACCCCAGGTTTAGAGCGTGTTATGCATTTTTACGTACCCACGTTGGACCCTGAGGTTAGTGATCGCAAGGCACGGACTGCTGGCAAGGCTCAAGCCTTGGCAAGGTCTGCAACGCCGCGAGCGCTAACCTCAGGGCCCAACCCTCCGGGAAAGCCGGAGACAGGCCCGGCCACTTTGTTGCACGCCGCTGACGGTACACGTACCGCTGCGCGTCTTGCGCCTCGTTGCCGGGCCTTTCTCCGGTTTTCGTGGGCACGTAAAAGTACATAACACGCTCTAACCCATGAATGTTCCGATCGCGTTGGCTGCCTTGCAGACGCAGGCCGCCGAGCCTGCCCGTCTGCGTGAAATTCCGTACAACTACACCTCGTTCTCTGACCGGGAGATCGTGATCCGTTTGCTGGGTTCCTCCGCCTGGGACCTGTTGGACCAGCTGCGCAAAGAGCGTCGCACCGGCCGGTCGGCCCGCATGCTGTATGAAGTGCTGGGCGACATCTGGGTGGTGCAGCGCAACCCCTATTTGCAGGACGACCTGCTGGACAACCCCGACCGCCGCAAGCTGCTGGTCGATGCGCTGAACCACCGCTTGGGCGAAATCGAAAAACGCCGCACCCCCGCTGATGATGCCGAGCGCGACCGCCTGGTGGGCGAACTGGTGGTGGCCGCGCGCCGCGCCGTGGTGGAGTTCAACGCCACGTTCGAGCAGGCCAGCAAGCTGCGCCGCCAGATTCAAAAGACGCTGGGCCGCCTGACCGCCAAGGACAACATCAAGTTCGACGGCCTCTCACGCGTGAGCCACGTGACCGACGCGACCGACTGGCGCGTGGAATACCCCTTTGTCGTGCTCACGCCGGACACTGAGGCCGAGATGGCTGCGCTGGTCAAGGGCTGCATCGAGCTGGACCTGACCATCATCCCGCGTGGGGGTGGCACGGGCTACACGGGTGGCGCGATTCCGCTGACCTGGAAGAGCGTGGTTATCAACACCGAAAAGCTCGAAGCCATGACCGAGGTGGAGATGCGCCGCCTGCCGGGTCTGGACCGGGAGGTGGGCACCATCTGGACCGAAGCCGGTGTGGTCACGCAGCGCGTGGCCGATGCGGCCGAGCGCGCAGGCTTTGTGTTTGCGGTGGACCCGACCAGCGCCGAGGCATCGTGCATTGGCGGCAACATCGCCATGAACGCAGGCGGCAAGAAGGCCGTGCTGTGGGGCACGGCGCTGGACAACCTGGCCAGCTGGCGCATGGTCACGCCCGACGCCCAGTGGCTGGAAGTGACGCGTCTGGACCACAACATGGGCAAGATCCATGACGTGGAGACGGCCACCTTCGAGCTGCAGTATTTCGAGGCCGACGGCAAGACGCCCGTGCGCACCGAGCGCCTGAGCATCCCAGGCCGCACCTTCCGCAAGGAAGGTCTGGGCAAGGACGTGACGGACAAGTTCCTGGCCGGTCTGCCCGGCATTCAGAAGGAAGGCTGCGACGGCCTGATCACCAGCGCCCGCTGGGTGGTGCACCGCATGCCCGAGCACACCCGCACCGTGTGCCTGGAGTTCTTTGGCAACGCCAAGGATGCTGTGCCCAGCATCGTGGACATCAAGGACTACATGTTTTCCCTGCAAAAGCGCAGTGGCGAAGGAGGGAATGAACAGGGCCCCTCCCCCGTTCTTCTGGCGGGCCTCGAGCACCTGGATGACCGCTATCTGAAGGCCGTGGGCTACGCCACCAAGAGCAAGAAAGGCAACGGCGGCCTGCCCAAGATGGTGCTGATTGGCGACATTGCGGGCGACGACGCCGACGAAGTGGCCCGCGTGACCAGCGAAGTGGTGCGCCTGGCCAACACCCGCAGCGGCGAGGGCTTTATTGCCATCAGCGCCGATGCGCGCAAGAAGTTCTGGGCCGACCGCAAGAAGACGGCCGCCATCAGCCGCCATACCAACGCCTTCAAGATCAATGAAGACGTGGTGATCCCGCTGCCGCGCATGGCCGAGTACACCGACGGCATCGAGCGCATCAACATCGAGCTGAGCCTGCGCAACAAGCTCAAGCTGTGCGACACCCTGACTGAGTTTTTTGAGCGTGGCAATCTTCCGCTGGGCAAACAGGATGCGGCCGATGACGTGCCCGCTGCCGAGCTGCTGGAAGAGCGCGTGGCCCAAGCCATTGCCCTGGTGGCGGAAGTGCGTGCCCTGTGGCAAGGCTGGCTCGACAACGTCGAAACCCTGTTCCCGCAGTTGCAGGACCACACCCTGCGCGCCAGCTGGAAGACACAGCTGCGCACGCCGCTGCAAGGCATCTTCACGGGTGCGGCATTCAAGCCCATCCTGGACGAGGCCGTGGCTATCCACAAGCGCGTGCTCAAGGGCCGCGTGTGGGTGGCGCTGCACATGCACGCGGGCGACGGGAATGTGCACACCAACATTCCCGTCAACAGCGACGACTACGAGATGCTGCAGACCGCGCACGAGGCGGTGGCCCGCATCATGGTGCTGGCCCGCAGCCTGGACGGCGTGATCTCGGGCGAACACGGCATCGGCATCACCAAGCTGGAGTTCTTGACCGACGCGGAGCTGCAGCCCTTTGCCGACTACAAGCGCAAGGTGGACCCGGAAGGCCGCTTCAACAAGGGCAAGCTGCTACGAAATCAGGAGCTGCCCGCGCTTGCTGGACAAGCGCCAGAGGCCAAAAACGCTTCAAACGCTGCACTCATGCATGCCGATTTGACCAATGCCTACACGCCCAGCTTCGGGCTGATGGGGCACGAGTCGCTCATCATGCAGCAAAGCGACATTGGCGCCATTGCCGATTCGGTGAAGGACTGCCTGCGTTGCGGCAAGTGCAAGCCCGTGTGTTCCACCCATGTGCCACGCGCCAGTCTGCTGTACAGCCCTCGCAACAAGATTCTGGCTACTTCGCTGCTGGTCGAAGCCTTCCTGTACGAAGAGCAGACGCGCCGCGGTGTGTCCATCAAGCACTGGCAAGAGTTTGAAGACGTGGCAGACCACTGCACGGTGTGCCACAAGTGCTACACGCCTTGCCCGGTCAAGATCGACTTTGGCGATGTGACCATGAACATGCGCAACCTGTTGCGCAAGATGGGCAAGAAGAGCTTCCGCCCCGGCAACAAGATGGCCATGGCCATGCTGAACGCCACCAACCCCGACACCATCAAGCTGCTGCGTTCGGGCATGGTCAACGTGGGCTTCAAGGCCCAGCGCATGGCGGTGGATTTGCTGCGCAAGGTGGGCCGCAAGCAGACGGCCAAGCCTCCAGCCACGGTGGGCACCGCTCCGATCAAGGAGCAGGTGATCCACTTCATCAACAAGAAGCTGCCCGGCGGCCTGCCCAAGAAGACGGCACGCGCGCTGCTCGATATCGAGGACAAGGACTACGTCCCGATCATCCGCGACCCGCAGACCACCACGGCCGAGACCGAGGCGGTGTTCTACTTCCCCGGCTGCGGGTCCGAACGCCTGTTCAGTCAGGTGGGCCTGGCCACGCAGGCCATGCTGTGGCACGCGGGCGTGCAGACCGTGCTGCCTCCGGGCTACCTGTGCTGCGGCTACCCGCAGCGCGGCAGCGGCCAGTTCGACAAGGCCGAGAAGATGATCACGGACAACCGGGTGCTCTTCCACCGCGTGGCGAACACGCTGAACTACCTGGACATCAAGACGGTGGTGGTGAGCTGCGGCACCTGCTACGACCAGCTGCAGGGCTACCAGTTCGACAAGATCTTCCCCGGTTGCCGCATCATCGACATCCACGAGTACCTGCTGGAAAAGGGCATCACCCTGCAAGGCAAGGGCGCCTACCTGTACCACGAGCCCTGCCACAACCCGATGAAGCAGCAGGACTCGATGAAGACGGTGAAGGCGCTGGTGGGCGAGCAGGTGCTCAAGAGCGACCGCTGCTGCGGCGAATCCGGCACCCTGGGCGTGACCCGGCCCGATGTGTCCACCCAGGTGCGCTTCCGCAAGGAAGAAGAAATCCGCAAGGGCGAAGCCCTGCTGCGTGCCAGCGGTGCCGTGGGCGAGAAGGAAAACGTCAAGATCCTGACCAGCTGCCCCAGCTGCCTGCAGGGCCTGAACCGCTACCAGGACGACTTGCAAAACGGCCTGCTCGAAGCCGATTACATCGTGATCGAAATGGCCCGCGAGATCCTGGGCGAGAACTGGATGCCCGAATACGTGCACCGTGCCAACCAGGGCGGTATCGAGCGGGTGCTCGTCTGATGGCTGCGGACCGCGCCCCTGCCTGCCCTTTGTGCGCCGAAGACGGTGGTGCGCTGGTGTGGCGCGGCGCGCGGTTGCGCGTGATCCGTGCCAACGAGGCGGGCTTTCCGGCCTTCTACCGGGTGGTGTGGAATGCGCACGTTGCCGAATTTTCTGACCTCTCGGCCGAGGATCGGGTGCACTGCATGGACGCAGTGACCGTGGTGGAGCAGGCCTTGCGCCAGCACCTGGCCCCCACCAAGGTCAATATTGCAGCCCTGGGTAACATGGTGCCGCACCTGCACTGGCATGTGATTGCCCGGTTTGACTGGGACAGCCACTTCCCCGCGCCCGTGTGGGCAGCCGCCCAGCGGCTCAGCCCTGCGGCACAGGAAGGCGCTGTGCGCGACCGGCTGCCAGCGCTGGAGGCTGATCTGCGCACCCATTTACAGGCGGCATTGGTCGCTGGCTGAATGCGCCACGCACAGTCGGAGTAGGGCAGTCGTTTTAAATTTTTGAACAGGTGAACGCATGGCAGGTTTGAAATCGGGCGCACCCGCGCCCACCGCACTGACGGTGCACGAGGCTTCCCGCGTGCTGGAGGTGGCTTTTTCGGACGGCGCTTCTTTCCGCATTCCGTTCGAGCTGATGCGCGTGTACTCGCCGTCTGCCGAAGTGCAGGGCCACGGCCCGGGGCAGGAAGTGCTGCAAACCGGCAAGCGCGACGTCACGCTGGTCAACCTGGAGCCCGTGGGCAACTACGCGGTCAAGCCGACTTTTTCGGATGGGCACGACAGCGGCATCTTCAGCTGGGATTACCTCTACGAGCTGGGTCAGCAGCAGGATGCGTTGTGGAAGCAATACGCCGAGCGCCTGGCCGCAGCGGGGGTGGACCGTGACGCACCGATGGCCGCCAAGGGTGGGCATGCCTGCGGCAGCCATTGATGGCTGGGCCGCGTGCTGGATGACGATGTGCACAATCGGTTGCTATTGAAAAGATAGCTGCCTGCGCTTGTATATCAAGCGCTAGAACCCATTTTTATATCAATTTTGCGACGGATGCCCCAGATGAGCACGGGGTTGTCGCTGTACGGCAGGTGCGCAGGCGCCTAGCATGACCCTATGAGCACCACCCATTTTGGATTCCAGTCGGTAGACGAAAAAGAAAAAGCACAGCGCGTACGCGGCGTGTTTGACTCGGTCGCGTCCAAGTACGACGTGATGAACGACCTGATGTCCGGCGGCCTGCACCGCGCCTGGAAGGCCTACACCGTGATGGTGGCCAACCTGCGCGAAGGCAGCCAGGTGCTGGACATTGCAGGCGGCACGGGCGACCTTTCTCTGGCATTTGCCAAAAAGGTGGGCACCACCGGGCGCGTGGTGCACACCGATATCAACGAAGCCATGCTGCGCACGGGGCGCAACCGGCTCATTGATGCTGGCGTGATCTTGCCCACCCTGGTGTGCGACGCCGAACAGTTGCCTTTTCCCGACGCGCATTTCGATGTGGTGAGCGTGGCGTTTGGTTTGCGCAACATGACGCACAAGGACCGCGCGCTGACCGAAATGTGCCGTGTGCTCAAACCCGGCGGCAAACTGCTGGTGCTGGAATTCTCCAAAGTGGCCAAGCCGCTGGAGAAGGTTTACGACTGGTATTCCTTCAAAATCCTGCCCCAGCTGGGCAAGATGGTGGCGGGCGATGACGCCAGCTACCGTTACCTGGCAGAGTCCATTCGGATGCACCCCGGTCAGGAAGAACTCAAATCCCTCATGCAACAAAGCGGCTTTGGGCATGTGGACTATCACAACATGACTGGCGGAGTAGTGGCTTTGCATGTTGGAATCAAGTGCTGAGAGCAATGATTGCGCTCAACGCTGACGAATGACACAACGGAGATGACATGATGAAACTATGGTCTGTGGTTTTGGTCGCGCTGATGGCGGTGGTCCATGTGGACGCTGAAGCCAAGCGCATGGGTGGCGGTAAATCCGTTGGGCAGCAATCGAGCAACGTTACCCAGCGCGAATCCGCCGGAGGTGCTCCTTCGCAAGGTGGCGCCGCCACGAACAGCGCAGCCGCTGCCAAACCGGCAACGCCTGCTGCCGCTCCCGCCGCTGCTGCGCCCAAGCGCCCCTGGGGTGCCATGCTGGGTGGCTTGGCCGCTGGCCTGGGCCTGGCCTGGCTGGCCAGCTCGCTGGGCCTGGGCGCCGAGTTCGCTCAGTTCCTGTTGATTGCTCTGGTGGCCTTGGCCGTGGTGGCGGTCATCGGCATGGTGATGCGCGCTCGCCGCTCTGGCGCTGCCAACCAGTCGGGCGCTTCGCCTTTCGCCTTCCAGGGCGCTGGTGCTTCCAACCCTGCGGCAGCGCAGGCGCCTCACACCTATCGCCCTGAAAACGTCGGCAACGACGCATCGGCCCGTCCTTGGGAGCGCAGCAGTATGGCGTTTGACGCTTCGCGCCAAGCCCAGGGTTCGGGCGTGGTGATCGGTTCTGGCCTGGCAGGCTCGCAAAACTGGGGCATTCCAGCAGGCTTCGACGCCGAGGGCTTCGTGTCTGCCGCCAAGCGCAACTTCGTGACCTTGCAGGCCGCCTGGGATCGCTCGGACATCGCCACGCTGCGTTCCATGATGACCGACGGCATGCTCGAAGAAATCCGTGCACAGCTGGCCGAACGGGAGTCCCAACGGGGCGCTGAGCCCAACCACACCGACGTGGTGATGATCGAGGCGCAGCTGCTGGGCATTGAAGAGATGGACGATCGCTACATGGCCAGCGTGGAGTTCTCCGGCATGATCCGCGAAGAACTGTCTGCAGGCCCCAGCCCCTTCCGCGAGGTGTGGAACATGACCAAGAGCAAGTCGGGTAACGGCGGTTGGCTGGTGGCAGGCGTGCAAGCCTTGCAGTAAATACCGAAGGGCTTTCCCAGTTCAGGGAATAATCGGGGACTATGGCAACACAGTCCCCTTTTTCATTTCTGGACAGCATTTTTGATCGCGTCACCTCTGGGCCGCAGCCGCCTCAATGGCTTGTCCATGAAGTGCACCAGCGCGCCGTGCTGTTCATCAACCATGTCTTGATGCAAGAGCCCGAGGCCATGGAGCGCATGCGCCGCCAAAAAGGCCGCGTTGCCCTGGTGCAATGGCGCGCCTATTCGATGGCGCTGCTGGTGACTCCTGCGGGCCTGTTCAACGTGGCGCCCGAAGGCGTTTCGCCCGACTTGCGCCTGGAGGTGACCGAGCTGTCGCCCCTGGCCCTGGCGCAGAGTGCCTTGCGTGGTGACAAGCCCGCCATTCGCATCGAGGGCGATGTGCAGTTGGCGGCAGAGATCAACTGGCTGGTAGACCATGTCCGCTGGGATGTGGAAGAAGATCTGGCCCGCTTGATGGGTGACGCACCTGCGCACCAGGTGGCCCAGGTGGCCCGCCGCGCAGCGCAGGCCCTGCGGCAGTTTGTGGGCGCGCGCATGCCCACCGGCAGCGTGGTTCCTGCGCCTGTGACCAGCACGGAGCGGACGGCGGCATGAAGCGCTTTTTGCGCGGCTGCACCATTCTGTGGGTGGTGTTCCGATATGGGCTGGATGCCCTGGTGCTGGACAGCTTTCAAAAGCCCTGGTTGCGCACGTTCTCTCGCATCCTGTCCGTCGGGCGCAATCTGGACGCCCCGCGGGGCCAGCGCTTGCGCGAGGCGCTGGAGCAGTTGGGCCCGATCTTCGTGAAGTTTGGCCAGGTGCTGTCCACGCGTCGCGACCTGTTGCCGCCCGACATCGCCAACGAACTGGCGCTTCTGCAAGACCGCGTACCGCCTTTCGACCCTGGTGTGGCCATTGCCACCATCGAGCGCGCCTTTCAGAAGCCGGTGGATTCGGTATTTCTGTCGTTTGAGCGCACGCCGGTCGCCAGTGCATCCATTGCCCAGGTGCACTTCGCCACCCTGCTCGACAGGGACGGTGTGGAGCGTGAAGTCGCAGTGAAGGTCTTGCGGCCGGGCATGCTGCCCGTGATTGAAAAAGACCTGAGCCTCATGCGCATGATGGCCGGTTGGGTGGAGAGCCTGTCGGCCGACGGCAAGCGTCTCAAGCCCCGTGAGGTGGTGGCCGAGTTTGACAATTACCTGCACGATGAACTGGACCTGATCCGCGAAGCATCGAATGCTGCGCAGCTGCGCCGCAACATGGATGGCCTCGATCTGGTGCTCATTCCCGAGATTTTTTGGGACTTTTGCCGCCCCGAGGTGATGGTCATGCAGCGCATGACCGGCGTGCCGATCAGCCAGGTTGAGCGTCTGAAGGATGCTGGCGTAGACATCCCCAAGTTGGCCCGTGATGGCGTCAC
This sequence comes from Acidovorax temperans, assembly GCF_006716905.1. Classification (GTDB taxonomy): domain Bacteria; phylum Pseudomonadota; class Gammaproteobacteria; order Burkholderiales; family Burkholderiaceae_C; genus Acidovorax; species Acidovorax temperans. The sequence continues at coordinate 1,173,885 of NZ_VFPV01000002.1, forward strand.
CATATTCTTCACCCAGGTGTTTCGCGATGGTTTTTTCCATGCCGATATGCATCCGGGCAACATCCAGGTCAGCCTGGAGCCTGAAACCTTCGGGCGCTACATCTCACTGGACTTCGGTATCGTGGGCACCCTCACCGAGTCTGACAAAGAGTATCTGGCGCAGAACTTCGTGGCGTTTTTCCGCCGCGATTACAAGCGGGTGGCCGAGTTGCACATCGAAAGCGGCTGGGTGCCGCCTGAAACCCGCGTCAACGACCTGGAGTCGGCTATCCGTGCGGTGTGCGAGCCGTACTTTGATCGTCCACTCAAAGAAATCTCTCTGGGCATGGTGCTGATGCGCCTATTCCAGACCTCCAGGCGCTTCAATGTCGAGATCCAGCCCCAACTGGTGTTGCTGCAAAAAACCCTGCTCAACATCGAAGGCCTGGGCCGCGAGCTGGATCCGGACCTGGACCTGTGGAGCACAGCCAAGCCCTTCCTCGAAAAATGGATGCTGGAGCAGATGGGCCCGCAGCGCTTTTGGCGTGAGTTGCGCGCCGAGGCGCCACATTACGCCAAGCTGCTGCCAGAGCTGCCGCGCCTGCTCTATGACGCGCTGCGTCAGCGGCCTGCGGACCAGCAACATCTGATCAAGGACCTGCTGGAAACCCAGAAGCGCACCAATCGGTTGCTGCAGTCCATCCTTTACGGCGGTGCTGGGTTTGTGCTGGGCTTGCTGGCCATGCAGCTATTCATACGGATCCGGGTTTTCTGAGGCGCGAAACTTGCCCTCATAATCCGCACCGACTTTTGTCACACATTTGAAAAGGGGGTTGAGCCCCTTGCTTTCCCTGGTGCAGTAGCGCGGCTCGCTGCGCGCCCTGTTTTTTCGCAACCCCCTTGGAGCTCCGGAGCAGCCCATGCTGTTGTCATTCATTGTTCTGTATCTGCTGGCCTCGATTGGTGTGGGGCTTTACGCCGCAACCCGCGTGCACAACACGGCGGACTATGCAGTGGCTGGGCGCAGTCTGCCCCTGGCTGTGGTGATTGCCACCACGTTTGCGACCTGGTTCGGTTCAGAGACGGTGCTTGGGGTCTCTGCCCGCTTCATTGATGGAAATCTTGGCGCCGTGGTTGAGGATCCCTTCGGGGCGTCGATGTGCCTGGTGCTGGTCGGCCTTTTCTTTGCCTACAAGCTCTACCAGAAGAACCTGATCACGCTGGGCGATTACTACCGCCAGCGCTATGGGCGGGTGATTGAGGTGTCCTGTTCGGCCATCATCATGTTCAGCTACCTGGGCTGGGTGGCTGCCCAGATCACGGCCCTGGGCCTGGTGTTCAATCTGCTCACCCAAGGGGCTGTATCGGTCACCATGGGCATGGTCATTGGCACGCTGGTGGTGCTGATTTACACCTTGTACGGCGGCATGTGGTCTGTGGCCATGACCGATTTCGTGCAGATGATCGTGATTGGCGTGGGCTTGCTGGCGATTGCCTGGTTTGCTGCCGACCTGGCAGGCGGTGCAGGCAAGGTGGTGGAATACGCCGCACGCGAGGGCAAGTTCCAGTTCTTCCCCAGCGGCGGAGTCAAAGAATGGACGTTCTTTATCGCTGCCGCTATCACGATGATGCTGGGCTCTATTCCCCAGCAGGACGTTTTTCAGCGTGTAATGTCTTCCAACAGCCCTGCCACAGCGCGCAAGGGCCCTGTCATCGGCGGTGTGCTGTACCTGCTGTTTGCCTTCATTCCCATGTTTGTCGTGACGGCCGCCGTGCTGGTGATGCCAGAAACTGCTCAGACTCTGCTCAAGGAAGATCCGCAGAAAGTGCTCCCGACCTTGGTGATGGAGCACATGCCGATCATGTTGCAGGTGGCTTTCTTTGGTGCGCTGCTCTCGGCCATCATGTCCACGGCCTCTGCCACCTTGCTGGCGCCCTCCACGACGTTTGTCGAGAACATCCTGCACAACCTGCGTCCCGGCATGACAGACCAGCAGACCCTCAAGGCCATGCGAATCTCTGTGCTGGTGTTCACGGCCTGCGTGCTGACCTACGCCATCACCATGCAGGGCACCTCGATCTATGAACTGGTGTCTGGCGCCTACCAGGTGCCGTTGGTGGGTGCGTTTGTGCCTCTGGTGTTTGGCTTGTACTGGAAACGTGCCACCACCCAGGGCGCATTGCTCGCGGTGACCATGGGCTTGGGAGTCTGGTTGCTGTTTGTGGCCAGCCCCATGCTCTCGGAGGCCTTCCCGCAGCAACTCGCTGGGGTGCTGGCTGCACTGGTGGGTATGCTGGGCGGCTCGCTGGCGCCACAGTGGATTGACGATCACAAGGGCCACGTTACTCACTACGAAGGCAGCGCCTGTTAACTACCCCGTCTCTGCGCTCATGGCGCAGGGGTTGATAGGTGGATGGGCCGCCTATAATTGAGGGCTTTGCACTTTCCCTCAACACACTGACATGCCTATTTACGCCTACAAATGCGGCACCTGCGGCCATGCCAAGGATGTGCTGCAAAAAATCTCCGACGCCCCGCTCACCACATGCCCCGCCTGCGGTGCAGAGGCTTTCTCCAAGCAGGTGACTGCGGCGGGCTTCCAGCTCAAGGGTTCCGGCTGGTACGTCACCGATTTCCGTGGCGGCAGCGGGGGTAGCTCCGCTCCAGCCACCGAAGCCAAGTCTGAATCTGCTGCGCCTGCCGCTGCACCGGCTGCGGCCCCCGCGCCAGCAGCCCCCAGCAGCACGCCATCGTCTTCTTCTACCTGACAGGCTGTAATGTCCGCTTTGCGCAAATGGCTGTTCACGGGTTTGCTGGTCATCGTGCCCGGCGTCATCACCGCCTGGGTGTTGAACTGGATTGTGAGCACGCTGGACCAGACCTTGCAAATCCTGCCGGGCGCATGGCACCCCGACAAGTTGCTGGGTATCCATATCCCCGGCTTCGGGGTGCTTCTCACCCTGCTCATCTTGCTGGTGGTGGGCGCCGTGGCCAGCAATTTTGCGGGTCGCAAGCTGGTGCAGTGGGGCGATGCCCTGGTACACCGCATCCCTGTGGTGCGTTCCATCTACTCCAGCGTCAAGCAGGTTTCCGATACCTTGTTTTCTGAAAGCGGCAACGCTTTCCGTACCGCGGTGCTGGTGCAGTGGCCGCGTGAGGGGGTCTGGACTGTGGCGTTCGTCACCGGGGCCCCGAACGGCGAAATTGCCGCGTATCTGCGGGATGAGTTTGTGAGCGTGTACGTGCCAACGACGCCCAACCCCACGGGCGGGTATTTTGTGATGGTGCGCAAAAGCGATTGCGTCGAGCTCGACATGAGCGTGGACGCGGCGCTGAAATACATCGTCTCGATGGGGGTGGTGGCTCCTGCCGACCCGACCCAGTTACCTCTCAAGTAATTTTCTTTTCATTCATTGCGCCACAGCGGCGCCGGAAGTAATGCCATGGCCATGCGCTCTCACTATTGCGGTCTTGTGACCGAAGCCCTGATGGGCCAAACCGTGACCCTGTCGGGTTGGGTGAATCGCCGCCGTGACCACGGCGGTGTGATCTTCATCGACCTGCGTGACCGCGAAGGCTACGTGCAGGTGGTGTGCGACCCTGATCGCGCCGAGATGTTCAAGACCGCCGAAGGCGTGCGCAACGAGTTCTGCGTGCAGGTCAAGGGCCTGGTGCGTGCCCGCCCTGAGGGCACCACCAACGACAGCCTCAAGAGCGGCAAGATCGAAGTGCTGTGCCACGAGCTGAATGTGCTCAACCCCTCGGTTACGCCTCCCTTCCAGATGGATGACGACAACCTGTCGGAAACCACACGCCTGACCCATCGCGTGATGGACCTGCGCCGCCCGCACATGCAGCGCAACATGATGCTGCGCTACAAGACGGCCATCCAGGTGCGCAACTTCCTGGACAAGGAAGGCTTCATCGACATCGAAACCCCCATGCTGGGCAAGAGCACGCCCGAAGGCGCGCGTGACTACCTGGTGCCCAGCCGCGTGCATGACGGCCAGTTCTTCGCGCTGCCCCAGTCGCCCCAGCTCTACAAGCAGATGCTGATGGTGGCTGGCTACGACCGCTACTACCAGATCACCAAGTGCTTCCGCGACGAAGACCTGCGCGCTGACCGCCAGCCCGAGTTCACGCAGATCGACTGCGAAACCTCGTTCCTGGACGAAGAAGAAATCCGCGCCATCTTCCAGCGCATGATCACCGAGGTGTTCCAGACCCAACTGGGTGTGGACCTGGGTGAGTTCCCGATCATGACGTATCAGGAAGCCGCTCACCGTTTTGGCTCCGACAAGCCTGATCTGCGCGTGAAGCTCGAATTCACCGAGCTGACCGATGTGATGAAGGACGTGGACTTCAAGGTGTTCTCTGGCGCCGCGAACATGAAGGGTGGCCGCGTGGTGGCCCTGCGCGTGCCCGGTGGCTCTGCCGAAAACGGCGGCATCAGCCGTGGCGAGATCGATGCCTACACCGAGTTCGTCAAGATCTACGGTGCCAAGGGTCTGGCTTACATCCGTGTCAATGAACTGGCCAAGGGCCGTGACGGCTTGCAGTCGCCCATCGTGAAGAACATTCACGACGCTGCGCTGGCCGAAGTGCTCAAGCGCTCTGGCGCGCAGGATGGCGACTTGCTGTTCTTCGGTGCCGACAAGGAGAAGATCGTCAACGACGCCATCGGTGCACTGCGCATCAAGATCGGCCATAGCGAATTCGGCAAGAAGAATGGCCTGTTCGAAAACCGTTGGGCTCCCCTGTGGGTGGTGGACTTCCCCATGTTCGAGCACGATGAGGAAGAAGACCGCTGGACGGCTGTGCACCACCCTTTCACCAGCCCCAAGGATGGCCACGAGGACCTCATGGACACCGACCCAGGCAAGTGCCTTGCCAAGGCCTACGACATGGTGCTCAACGGCTGGGAGCTGGGCGGCGGCTCGGTGCGTATCCACCGTGCTGATGTGCAAAGCAAGGTGTTCACAGCACTCAAGATCACGCCTGAAGACGCGCAGGCCAAGTTTGGCTACCTGCTCGACGCCCTGCAGTACGGCGCGCCTCCACACGGTGGGCTGGCCTTTGGCTTGGACCGCCTCATCACGCTGATGACAGGTGCCGAATCGATCCGCGACGTGATCGCCTTCCCCAAGACCCAGCGTGCCCAGGACCTGTTGACCCAGGCCCCCTCGCCAGTGGACGAGAAGCAACTGCGCGAGCTGCACATTCGTTTGCGCAACCCAGACGCTGTCAAAGCCAACTGATCGGGCGCAAAGTACCCCCTGTTGCATGATGTAGCAGGAGCCAAAGCGGCACAGACTTCAGGTCTGGGCCGCTTTTTTGTTGGAGCGTTCAAAAGAATACAGGGAGTAAAAAATGAAGAATTCTGTGTATGGCACACCCCCAAGACTGAGTGCTGTGGCTTTGCTGGTGGCGGCCTTGGTGGTAGCGGGTTGCGGTGAGAAAAAGACCGAGTTGGGGGAAGGTGGCTCGGTCGTCTCCGGCTCTGCCGGCCCTGCCGGGGCGCAAGGTGCCGATAAATCCCTCACCCGGTGCGACGCTCCGGTGGCCACGCTGGCGCTGGCAGAGAACCCGAACGGCTATACCGTCTCCAGCGCCTACCACCTGCCTGCGTCTCCAGTGCCGCTGATTCGACTGATAGCCCAGCAAAGCGGTTGTTTTCGGGTGGTAGACCGATCTGCTGGGTTGCGTGCCACCGTCCGAGAGCAAGAACTCAAGGAGGCCGGGGTGCTGCGGCAGAAATCTACGGTGGCCAAGGGGCAGGGTTATGAGGCGCAGTACACCCTGGTGCCCAGCCTCACCTTCAGCGAGCAAGATGCCGGGCGCAGCATTGCGGGGGTGATTGCGATGATTCCTGTACTGCGTGACATCGCGGGGCTGATTGGCTTGGCGGAGCAGGTCAAGCTCAAGGAGGCGCAAACCGCGCTGCTGTTGACCGACAATGAAACCACCGAGCAGGTGGCGGCCGCTACCGGCTCGGCACGCACCACCGACCTGGGCGCTGCTGGCGCATTGTTTGGGCGCCTGGGCGGTGGAGCGGGTGCGGGCTGGAGCAATACCAACGAGGGTAAAGTGATTGCCGCGGCCTTTCTTGATGCCCACAACAAGCTGGTAGCCCAGGTGCGCATGTTGCAGGCGAAGGGGCTTCCACCGCCCGTGGCCACTCAACGTCGGCCCTGAGGCGGGGCCTCCTTCTTTCTTCACGTGGGAGCGATGGCGCGGTTACACATGGTTCACAAGCCTTACAAGATTCCGGAGTCGGTGCTGGTGGTCATCCACACGCCCGCGCTGGAGGTGTTGTTGATCCAGCGTGCGGACACGGCGCAGGGGGTGGAGCATTGGCAATCGGTCACGGGTAGCAAAGACCACTGGGGTGAGCCGTGGGACGTCACGGCTGCCCGTGAGGTGCAGGAAGAAACCGGAATTGATGTGCAGGCGCCCGGTTGCAGGCTCACGGATTGGGGGCTGGAGAACCATTACGACATCTGGCCACAGTGGCGCCACCGCTATGCGCCTGACGTGTCGCGCAACCGCGAGCGGGTGTTTGGCTTGCGCGTCCCTGCTGCGGTGCCTGTGGTGCTCAATCCACGCGAACACGTGCGCTTTCAGTGGCTGCCTTGGCTCGATGCTGCCGACCTGTGTTTTTCTGCTTCCAATGCCGAAGCCTGCCTCTGGTTGCCGCGTTTGTCGGTGGTGGATGTAGGCTAACTTCTCTGGCTACAACCAGCGATTCCTTGTAGGAACCGCTGTGTCAGTTGGGGCGCAGACGAAGTTTGTCGAGGGGATCTGCCGGGTCGGGTGGCGGCTGTTTGCTGTCTGCGCCCGAGGTCTGCACTGTGCCAGCGCGCTCGGCGCGCAAACGTTGCTGGGCGGCGATGTCGCTGTCGGCAGAGCGGGCGCGGGTTCGAATAACAACTCCGCCGGGGTGCCGTTCACTGTCTTGCCCCAGGACGGCCTTGGTGGGCGCCGCGCCGCACCGCTCGCGCAGCGCGTCAATTTCCTGCTGAAGGGCTTCTTGCTCTTCAATGCGGTCGCGGTGGCGCAGCAGCACTTGCTGCGACAAGTCCACCAGCTTCGTGTTCAGCGTTTGTGCGCCATAGCGTAGCAAGCTGCGCACGGCGCCGGTTGCGTCGCCCGAGAGGCTGCGCGCCATGGCTTTTTCGGCCGTTTTGTTGATTTCCAGCAGGCATTCCCGGATGGACTCTGAATACGGCGGGAACATGTTGCACGCGTTGGCCATCAGCTCACACAGCCCGCGCGTGTTGGCGTAGCGCATGCCCAGCGACCTGATCCATACCGCGCCTTCGCTCAAATCAATCGACGTTGTGGTCAGCACGGCCAGCAGGCTGCCAAGGTTGCAGGCCGCCTCAAAATCAAAGCTGCTGGCATTGATCTCGTTGGCCATGGTTTTGACCGCTTCCACCGCCTGTGAAATCTGCCGCTGCTGGATGAGCTGCAGCGTACGCGATACCTCCACAAAGCGCAGGATGCGGGGGCTGTCGGTGTTTTCGTGGCGCTCCAGCAGCCGCGCAAAGTCGGCCATGCAGCGCTCAATGCCCTTGCGATCGTTATCGGCAAAGTACGCGAAAGTGAGCAGCACCAGCGACTGGCAGTCAAACAGCTTGGAGTCCAGCCCCAGCATCGCGGCGCGCGACAAGACACGGGTGGCGGTGGCCCGCTCTCCCATGTAATACGACATCATCCCCAGCTTTTGCAGGCGCACCACTGAGTCGGGCGTGAGTTCGCTGGCGGTGCGGTAGGTCTCGATGGCTTCCGCAAACTGCCCCAGCTCCACCTGCGCGCGGCCCAGCACATCGTAGGCGTCGGCAAACGAGGCGTCTTCACCCAGCAGGCCCTGCAGGGTGGTGATGGCCCGCGCTGCCTGGCCGGATTCGATCTGCGCACGCGCCACGCCCAGCTTGGCCCAGGGCAGGGCGCGTGCGGCGATCACGGCTTCAAACAGCGTGCGTGCCTGCGCGTGGCGGCCCAGCCGCAGCAGCAGTTCGGTGCCAATGCGTGCGGCGTAAAGCCAGTAGGGCTGGCGTGCTTCAAAGCGCTCGGTGCACAGGGCTGCGGCCGTTTCAAAGTCCTCCTGCTCAATGGCATCGAAGATCGGCTTGAGGTGGACTTTTCGCAGCCGGGCCAGGCTCAGCCGCTCGAACAGTGTGCTGGGGGTGAAGGGCTTGAGCAAATAGCCGTCCAGCGCCGACTCGGCGGCTTCCGCCACTGCGGCATACGAGGACTCGGCGGTGACCATGAAAAACACGGTGGAAAAGGGCAGCAGCTGCGCGCGGCGAAGGTCGTCCAGCAGGGTTTGGCCAGAGTGGTTGGACTCGGTGAAATACTGCTCGCACAGCACGTAGTCGAACACCGTGTGCTCCAGCCGGCTGCGGGCGTCGCGCACCCTGCTGCACTGAACCACCTTGGTCACCCCGTATTCACGCAGTTGTGCCACCAAAATGCTGCGTGAGGTGGCGTTGCTGTCAATGACCAACGCCTGGACTTCTTGTGGTTCCGAATCTTTGCCTGTGGCCATTGACGGCTGCGGTGTCCTGTAGGCACACCAATGTGGGGTGAATTCGCGCTAGTGTAGGCCCATTGGGGCCCTGCGGCGGATGCGGGAAAGCCCGTTGTCCCGGGTTGCGACACAATCGGTGGCATGGAGCACACCGATATTTTGCGCGTCGCCACATACAACATCCACAAGGGTGTGCAGGGCCTGGGCCCTGCGCGCAGGCTGGAGATCCATAACCTAGGCCTGGCCGTGGAGCAGCTGGACGCTGACCTGGTCTGCCTGCAAGAGGTGCGCAAGCTGCACCGGCGCGAACAGCGCTACTTTCACCATTGGCCTGAACTGCCCCAGGCCGACTTTCTGGCCCCGGAGGGCTACGAAGCCGTCTACCGCACCAATGCCATCACCAAGCATGGTGAACATGGCAATGCGCTGCTGACCCGCTGGCCGGTGGTGGGGCACCAGCACGAAGACATCTCGGACCACCGTTTCGAGCAGCGCGGCCTGCTGCATGTGCAGGTGCAGGTGCAAAACCGCCTGGTGCACGCCATCGTGGTGCATCTGGGCTTGATCCCGGGCAGCCGGGTGCGGCAGGTGCAGCGCCTGCACCAATTCATCGAGCGTGAGGTGCCCCCAGGCGAGCCCGTGGTGGTGGCCGGAGATTTCAACGACTGGGGCCCTCAGCTCAAGCGCATTCTGGGGGGCTATGGGCTGTTGGAATTTGAGGCGCCCAGGGCCTACACCTACCCGGCCCGGTTGCCGCTGGCGCAGCTGGACCATGTGTACGCGCGGGGGCTCACGCCTGTGAGCCTGCATGTGCCGCGCGGGCGCATCTGGTGGCGCATGTCCGACCATTTGCCGCTGATTGCCGAATTCCGGCTCTGATGTGTGCGCGTTGATCCCCTGGGGCGATTTGCAAGGCCATGAGTCCCACGCCTGAGTTTGCGCATGACCACGATGTGCGCCTGTACCAGGGCGCACAGGAGCTGTTCCCGGCGCTGGTCGAAGCCATGGATGCAGCCCTGTCTGACATTCAATTTGAAACCTACATCTTCGACTTCACCGGCGCGGGCAGCAGCGTGGGTGAAGCGCTGGCCCGTGCGGCGCAGCGCGGCGTGCGCACGCATCTGGTGGTGGACGGTGTAGGCACCGGTCGCCTGCCTGCCCTCTGGGCTGCCCGCTTCACTGCGGCCGGTGTGCAGTGGCGGGTGTACTCCCCCCTGGGCCGACTGGGCCTGCTGCTGCCCAGCCGCTGGCGGCGCCTGCACCGCAAGCTGTGCGTGGTGGACGGGCGGGTGCTGTTTTGCGGCGGCATCAACGTGCTCGATGATTTTCACGACCCCAACCACGGCGCGCTGGACGCCCCGCGCTTTGACTTTGCGGTGCGTGCCACCGGCAGCCTGGTGGTTCAGGCCAGCGATGCCATGGAGCAACTGTGGTGGCGCATGCAGGCCGTGCGCGATGTGCGCAAGCGCCGCCTGCCCGAAGCCCTGCAGGCGCTGCGCACCGCCAGCGCCCAGCGCCATGCCGAGCAGCAAATCGGTCAGCTGCGCGGCAGCGGTGCCAAAGTGCGCGCAGCCCTGGTGCTGCGCGACAACGTTCGCAACCGCGCCCGTATTGAAAAGACCTACCTGCGTGCGATTGGCTCCGCGCGGCACGAGGTCATCATCGCCAACGCCTACTTCGTGCCGGGCCGCAAGCTGCGCAAGGCCTTGCTGATGGCGGCCCGCCGGGGCGTGCGGGTGCGCCTGCTGCTGCAGGGGCGTTACGAATACTTCATGCAGTACCACGCAGCGCGCCCCGTGTATGGGCCGCTGCTGGAGGCGGGGGTGGAGATCCACGAATACGCGCCGAGCTTTTTGCACGCCAAAGTGGCAGTGGTGGATGCGCTGGGCGATCGGCCCTGGGCCACGGTGGGCTCGTCCAACCTGGATCCCTTGAGCCTGCTGCTGGCCCGCGAAGCCAACGTGGTGGTGGAAGACACGGCCTTTGCCCGCGACCTGCGCCAGCGCCTGGTGCACGCAATGCAGCACGCCGGCCACCGCATGGACCCCGCCCGCTACGCCGGTCGCCCCCTGCGCCAGCGCGTGCTCGACCGGCTGGCCTTTGGCTTGATGCGGTTGGCCCTGTGGCTCACCGGCCACCGGTACTGATCGGTCCAAAAACCCTGTTGCTATTGATTTGATAGCTGCTGGCGCTTGTTGGTAAAGCGCTAGAGGCCTAAAACCCTTGCAACGCCTGCCCATCCGTTCGCTGTTACGATCTGCCCATGTCCAGTCAACCCGCCGCCGTTATGACGACCACCTTGCCGGATGAAGAAGGCACCCCCGTTTCCGTGAAGATCCGCGAGCGGATCAACGCCGCACGCAAACGCTTTAACGCCAACGACAACATCGCTGAATTCATCGAGCCCGGCGAGCTGGAAAAGCTGCTGGACGAGGTGGAAGAGAAGATGCAGGGCGTGCTCGACAGCATGGTGATCGACACCGCTGGCGACCACAACACCAACAACACCGCGCGCCGCGTGGCCAAGATGTACCTGGGCGAGGTGTTCCGCGGCCGCTACGTGGCGCAGCCGCCCATCACCGAATTTCCGAACGCCGAGCACCTCAACGAGCTGATGATCGTCGGCCCGCTCACCGTGCGCAGCGCCTGCAGCCACCACTTCTGCCCTGTGATCGGCAAGATCTGGATCGGCGTGATGCCCAACGAGCACACGAACGTGATCGGCCTGTCCAAGTACGCCCGCCTGGTGGACTGGATCATGGGCCGCCCGCAGATCCAGGAAGAAGCCGTGGTGCAACTGGCCGACCTCATCATGGAAAAGACCCAGCCCGATGGCCTGGCCATCGTGATGGAGGCTAGCCACTTCTGCATGTCCTGGCGCGGCGTGCGCGACATGGACAGCAAGATGATCAACTCGGTCATGCGTGGCGTGTTCCTCAAGGACAGCGCCCTGCGCCGCGAATTCCTCTCCCTCATCCCTGGAAAGAACTGAACATGTTGGTACGCCTGCTTTACGCCAGCCGCGCGGTAGACACCTCGGCCCAGGCCATCGAAGCCATCCTCACGCAGTCTCGCCAGCACAACCCCGGCTCGGGCATCACCGGCGTGCTCTGCTATGGCGGCGGCGTGTTCCTGCAAGCCATTGAAGGCGGCCGCTCTGCGGTGAGCGAGCTGTACGGCCACATCCAGCGCGACCCACGCCACAAGAATGTGGAGCTGCTGCACTACGAAGAAATTGCCGAGCGCCGCTTTGGTGGCTGGACCATGGGGCAGGTCAATCTCTCCAAGATCAACCACTCCATCTTGCTCAAATACTCTGAAAAGCCCGAGCTGGACCCGTACACCGTGTCGGGCAAGGTGTCGTTTGCGTTGCTCGAAGAGCTGATGGCCACGGCCTCCATCATCGGAAGGGCATAGAGATCACCCCCCTGAGGCGCTGCGCGCCTTCCCCCCGCTCTCGCACCGCTGCGCGGTGCGGGCAGGGGGACGCCACCAGTGCGGCGGGGCGGCCCTTGCACGGTGGCCTCCGGCTTGGGCCGCGCCAGTGGCGTATGCCTTGAGCGGCATGCAGCCCCTCAATCGTTAGGTCCTTTCACGCTACACCGAGCCGCAGCCCACAGGCGCTGCGGCTTTTTGCATTCAAGCTGCGCTTTTTTCCACCCGTGAGTCTCAACGCCTTCGCCCTCATCATCCTCGCCGGGCTCATCCATGCCTGCTGGAACATCGCTGCCAAAAAGGCGGGGGGCGACTCGCGGTTTGCGTTTTTTACCTCGGTGCTCATGATGTTCTTCTGGGCACCGCTGGGCTGGTGGCTGGGGCGCGATGCCGTGCCGCTGTGGGGCGCGGTGGAGTGGGGCTTTGTGGTGGCCAGCGGCGTGCTGCATGTGGTGTATTACGTCATCTTGCTGCGTGGCTACCGCAAGGCAGACCTCACGGTGGTGTACCCGCTGGCGCGGGGCTCGGGGCCGCTGTTGTCGTCGCTGGTGGCCATCACGCTGTTGGGTGAGCAGATTTCAGCGCTGGGGGCTTTGGGCATTGCTGGTGTGGTGGGCGGGGTGTTTCTGATTGCCGGTGGCCCCGGGCTGCTGCGCGCCGCGCACGACCCTGCCGCGCGCCAGCGGGTGCACAAGGGCATCGCCTACGGGCTGCTCACGGGGGCGTTCATCGCCAGCTACACGGTGGTGGATGGCTATGCCGTCAAGGTGCTGCTGATGTCGCCCATCCTCATCGACTACATGGGCAACTTCGTGCGCGTGGGCCTGCTGGCCCCCGTGGTGCTGCGCGACTTGCCCACGGCCCGCACGCTGTGGCTGGCGCAGTGGCGCTTTGCTTTGCTGGTGGCTGTGGTCAGCCCGGTGGCCTATGTGCTGGTGCTGTATGCCATGCAGCAGGCACCCCTGTCGCACGTGGCCCCGGCGCGTGAGGTGTCCATGCTGTTTGCCGCGCTAATCGGCGGGCACTTGCTGGGCGAGGGCGACCGGCTGGCGCGCGTGTGCGGGGCGGTGTGCATTGCCGCAGGCGTCACGGCGCTGGCCTTAGGATGAGCGCTGCCATGTCTTCCGCCGTTGTTTTTGATTTGATCGGCTGCGACTTCTCCAGCAGCCCCAGCCGCCGCAAACCCATCGTGCTGGCACTGGGCCGCCGCGATGGTGCGCGCGTGCAATTGCTGGGGTTGGAGCGCATCGAGACCTTGCCTGCTTTGGCCCAGTGGCTGGCCCAGCCCCAGCCCTGGGTGGGCGGGTTTGACTTGCCCTTTGGCCTGCCGCGCGAACTGGTCACCACGCTGGGCTGGCCCACCGATTGGCGTGCTTGCATGCAGCACTACCGCAGCCTCACGCGCGAGCAGATCCGCGAGGCCTTTGCAGGGTTTTGCGATGCCCGCCCCGTGGGCGGCAAGTTTGCCCACCGCGCTACAGACGGCCCCGCGGGTTCCAGCCCCTCGATGAAATGGGTGAACCCGCCCGTGGCCTACATGCTGCACGCCGGCCTTCCGCTGTTGCTGGATGCCGGCGTTTACCTGCCGGGCCTGATGCCGCCCGGCACAGGCGATGCACAGCGTGTGGCGCTGGAGGCCTACCCCGGCCTGCTGGCGCGCGAGGTGCTGCGGCGGCGCAGCTACAAAAGCGATGACCGCGCCAAGCAGACGCCTGATCGCCTCATTGCCCGCAAGGACCTGGTGAACGCGCTGGAACTGGGCCAGACCCGGCTTGGCCTGCGCCTCAAACTCAGCCATGCCCAGCGTGATGCGCTGGTTCAGGACGCCAGCGGCGACAGCCTGGACGCCGTGCTGTGCCTGCTGCAAGCCGCGTGGGCACAGCAGCAGCACGATCAAGGCGATGCTTTGTACGGCCTGCCACCGCGGCTGGATGCGCTGGAAGGCTGGATCGTGACCGCGCCCTGGGGCGCATCCGGCGCATGAAGCCCATCAAACCCCTCGGCTGCCGTGCAGCCCGTTCTGGGGGCCGCACCCGCCGCTCGCCCGCTGCCTTGCTCGTATTGGCCGCGTGGTTACTTTGGCTGGCGCTACCCTTGCACGCCGCCCCAGCACCTTGGTATTACTGGCGCAGCAAGGTCGATGGGGCACGGGTGTGCGCCCAGACCTCGCCCGGCCCCGGCTGGGAGCGCGACAGCCCGCCTTACGAGGGGCCTGGCTGCCAGCCGCGCACCAAGGTCATCGTGGTGCGCATGCGCTGAGAGCGCCTAACACCACCCCCCTGGCGTTGTCGTCCCGTCTTGTCGCACTACGCGTACTGCCTGCGACGGAACACTTGGCCAGGGCCAGCTTCGCTGGGGCGTGTTAGTCGCTCAACCCCTCCGCCGCCTCCCGCGTTGGCCCGTAGCCGCATGGCACCGCACACCCGGCACAATGGTTGTCTGTTTGTGTCACCTGCCTTTGCCAACTTTCGCCATGCCTTCTGCCGATACCCTGATTGCCTTTTTGGGCGTGTCCATCCTGCTGGGCCTCACTCCCGGGCCCGACAACATTTTTGTGCTGCTGCAGTCGGCCCAGCGTGGCTGGCGCGCCGGCATGGCCGTGGTGGTGGGTCTGTGCTGCGGGCTGGTGGTGCACACGGGCGCGGTGGCGCTGGGTCTGGCTGCGGTGTTTGCGGCGTCGGCCGTGGCGTTCACCGTGCTCAAGCTGCTGGGGGCGGCCTACCTGGCGTACCTGGCGTGGCAGGCCTTGCGGGCACCGTTGTCGTCTGCCGGGCCTGATGCTGGCGCGCAGGGCACTGCGCCCACAGCCGCACCCAGCCTGTGGCGCATGGTGGGGCGCGGCATGGCGATGAACCTCAGCAACCCCAAGGTGCTGGTGTTCTTCCTGGCCTTCCTGCCCCAGTTTGCTGACCCCGCGCGCGGTGCCATGGGCGGCCAGCTCATGGTGCTGGGCTTGGTGTTCATCGTGGCCACCTTGCTGGTGTTTGGGGCCATCGCCTGTTTTTCGGGCGTGTTCGGGTCTTTGCTGCTGCGCTCGCCGCGCGCGCAGCAGTGGCTCAACCGGGTGGCGGGGGTGGTGTTCCTGGGGCTGGCCGTGCGTCTGGCCACATCGCAACGCTGATGGTCTCTTTTGCTATGAAAAGCATAGCTTCTGGCGCTTTTTCCAATTGCGCTAGAGCCGTTTTTTTCTTGTAATAAGCGCACTGCACCATTCCACCATGACCGAACTCATCCTCATCCGCCATGGCGAGACCGACTGGAACCGCGAGCTGCGCTTTCAAGGCCAGGTGGATGTGACGCTGAACGCCACGGGCCGGGAGCAAGCCCGCCGCGTGGCGCAGCGGTTGCTGGCTGAGCGGTTCGGTGTGGAGCACCTGGTGTGCAGCGACCTGCTGCGCACGCGGCAGACGGCCGAGCCTGCGGCGCAGGCGCTGCTGCCCCACCTGTCGCTGGACGCCGTGGGAGACCCCGGGCTGCGCGAGCAAAACTTTGGCATTGTGGACGGGCTGCGTGTGCAAGACGTGAAAACCGATTACGCCGAGGCCTGGGAGCGCTGGGTGCGCTTTGAAGCCGACTACGGCATGCCCGGTGGCGAAACCACCCGCCAGTTCCACACCCGCGTGATGGACGCCGTGCAGCGCATTGCGCAGCAGTACGCGGGCAAGACGGTGCTGGTGGTCACGCACGGCGGCGTGCTCGACATGGTGTGGCGCACCGCCCAGGGCCTGGGGCTGGACGGGCCCCGCCAAAGCGATATTCCCAACGCAGGCCTGAACCGCGTGCGCGTGCAGGGCGGCGCTATCGAAGTGCTGCACTGGGCCGACACGCGCCACCTGCAGGACTTGCCCGCACAGCCGGTGTACGACCAGACCAAGCTGGTGGTGCGTTAGCCCTGTCTACCCCTGCAGGCGCGCAGACCAATCTTCGGCCTGCCCCTGATCGCGCCGCCGGGTGAACAGCTTGTGCCAGGAAGGCGGCAGCGGTAGCGCCAGCACTTCGTTGAGCACGGCGGGGTGGCATTCGCGGTCGCGGATCAGGGCCAGCAGGCGCTGCACCGTCCAGCCGGGGTGGGGCCGCTCCAGCAGTTTCAGTGCGTCCCCTGCCTGCACCACGCCGTCTTGTAGCGTGCGGCAGTACCAGCCCGCGCGCAGCGTGTTTTGCACGCGTGCCGACATGTCGGGCACGCCAAAGCGCAGGTTCAGCTTCCAGCAGGGCTGGCGGCCCTGGGTGACTTCCAGCACCGCGCTCCCTGCGCGCCAGTGGTCGCCAATGCAAACGCCCGCTTCGTCCAGCCCCGCCACCGCCAGGTTCTCGCCAAACGCGCCTGGCGCTTGCAGCACCGGGGCAGCGCCCAGTTCTGCGCGCCATGCTGCGTAATGTGCCCAGGCGTACAGGTGCACCGCCTTGTCGGGCCCGCCGTGCACGCGCAGGTCGGCCTGTGCATCCCCCTGCAGCCCCAGCGGGCCGATGGCCACTGGGCCAGCCACCGGCTGCTTGGCAATCGCGCTGGTTTTGCCAGTCGCGCCCAGCGGGGCCACGGTGCCGGTGAGCACTTGCAGGATATGGGGGGAGGCGGAGGTCATGCAGCGTCCAATGTCATCAGGGTTCTGTGGCAAGTATCGGCGGTGCCTGCGTCACGCTCGGGCCCGGCACCAACATTGCTGTGGAGTCGGTGTTGGGCCAGTGGGCGTCTGAAGTAATTTTGCTATTGAATCAATAGCTGGTGGCGTTTATCCCATAAGCGCCAGGTGCCAAAATCAGGCTCTTCTAGCGAATGCTAGCTACCAAAAGGAGGCCCCCCGGCTCTGCCGGGGAGGCAGTAGAAGTTTGACTTTTCAGGAGGTTGTCCACCGTAGAGACTTTCAATCGTGAGCCGCCAAGCAAACGAAAGGAAGAAACACGATGGACAAGTATGAAAGTTTGAGTCACACGGCCTGGGATTGCAAATATCACGTGGTCTTCATCCCCAAGTGTCGAAGGCGAACGCTGTACAAGCAGCTACGCGAACACCTGGGTGAGGTATTCAGAAAGTTGGCCGCGCAAAAGGAATGCAGGGTTGAAGAGGGGCATCTGATGCCCGATCACGTGCACATGATGCTGTCGATCCCACCGAAGTACTCGGTGTCGCAGGTGGTGGGCTTTATCAAAGGCAAGAGCGCAATCCACCTTGCGCGGGTGTACGGAGAGCGAAAGCGCAACTTCGTGGGTCAGCACTTCTGGGCGCGAGGGTACTTCGTCTCGACGGTGGGACGCGACGAAGCGGTGATACGGGAGTACATCCGAAACCAGGAGAAGGAAGACGAGAGGTTGGACCAACTCGGTCTATGGAGGTGAGTAGCCACCGATAGGTGGCCCCAAGAATGAGGGGCCGCGTTAGCGACCCCTTACAGCCGCTTTGAGCGGCTCACATCCCGAATGCCCCCGGCTTTGCCGGGGGATGGTTACTGATGCACTCGATAAATGTCGTACGTCGAAATCGTCGTTTACAGACGTGCGGCGATTTCCATCACTACTATTCGCTAGAAGAGCCCAAAATCATTCAAAATCTGGAGGCGTGGGGTCAGGCAAGCCCAGCGCCTGGTTCACCCGCCGCACCTGCCTTGCCAGGCGTGCGGATTGCGGTTGCGCGTTGCACAGCGGCTGCAGCAGGTTCTGCCCCGCGGCCCACTGGCCGTTGCGCTGCAGCGCGTCCAGCCTGATCTGGTGAAACAAATCCCGCTGCGCGTGGCTACCGCCAATCTCCACCAGCCGGGGCAGGGCCACGCCCAGCTGCTCCACGGCAGTAGCCCAGTCGCCCTGCGCATGGGCCAGCAGGCCGTGGGCGGTGGGCACACATACTTGCTGCCACACAGTGCGTTCGTGCGCCTCGGTGCGGGTGGCGGCGTGGGTGGTGGTGTTATCAAGCAGCGCGCGTGCTGCCACTGTGCGCCCGGCGCGGGCCAGGCCGTAGAGGTATTGCAGGTCTAAAAAGGGCAGTACATGGTCTGCCAGGCGCAGGGCCAGGTGGTCGGCCACCTCGGCCCAGCGCGGCCCCACATCCACGCCCGCCAGCTCCAGCCGGGCCAGGAGCGAGATGGCGTTGATCTGGTCTTGCGTGTACTCCTTGACCACGCCCCAGACCTGCTGGTCGTACAGCGCCAGCACCTCGGCGTGGCGGTCCTGCTCCAGCAAAAACAGCGCCTGGTGCCACCAGTTGTGGGTGACCATGAAGGAGTTCAGCCCCGTCCAGGTGTCGCTCACGCTAGCCATGAAGTCGATGCCTTCCGCAATACGGCCCTGGGTCAGCATGACGTGGGCCAGTGCGTGGTGGGCCCACGGCTCTTTGCGGCACCGGTGGATGGCGTGGCGGGCGGCGGCTTCGGCTTCTTTGAGCCGGTGGCATTGTTCCCAGCCAAAGGCCAGCATGCCGTGCAGGTAGGGCACATCGGCAGCGGCGTGCTGCGCTTGCAGGGCCAGCCGCAGCATGGCGGGCGAGTCGCCGCGGTTGAAGCAGTGGTATTGCCCCAGCTTGAGCGAGGCCAGGTCGCGCGGGTGCAGGCGGGCCTGTTCTTCGTGCAGGGCGATGGCGCGGGGCAGGTCGCCATCGACCCACGCGGCCACAGCAGCCACAAAGCGCTGCTCGCGTTCGCTGGCCTGGTGCGCGTGGGCCCGGGCTTGTTCGATGAAGGGCCGGGCGTTGCGGGGTGCGTCGGCCGATTCGGCAAACATGTGCAGCGCCGCACAATAGGCATGCACCAGCGGGCTGGCATCGGCCTGTGCTTGCAGCACATTCACGGCCCGGGCTTCGCAGGCGATGAAGCCCTCCACAAAGTCGTTGATGGCCGCGAGGCTGCTTTCATCCCGCAGCGTGACGGGGTTGCCCAGGCTGTCGGTGAGGGGTGCGGTCATGTTGCAACCGGTAGGGCCTTGCAGCCTTAGTGGCCCTGGATCAGCGCCAAGTAGGCCTTGCGCGTGGGCTCGGACACCGAGTTGACCAGCTGTTCGTGCGGCGTCTGGTGGCGGGCCATCATGCGGGCGGAGGCGATGGTCTTGGACTTGCAGTACCAGTGGCAGGTGTGCTGCATCAGGAACAGTTCGGCCGTCATCATGTAGGCCCGGTCTTTGGCGCTGAGGTGGCCGGTGTTCTGCATCACATGGGTGATGCCTTTGGCATGGATGGCCAGCGCCTTGCGCATGTCAAACGTGGCGGCAGGAAACAGCTTGTCGGCAAAGGGCAGGGCGATGGGCAGGCGGCTCACGCGTGCATCTTCGTCGCTTACTTTGGCAAAGTCGGCGGCAAAGCGGTTGAATTGTTCGCAGAGCTGCTGCTCGGTGGTGCTCAGCAGGGCCCACACCTGGTCGCGCCGCTCCGGGGTGTTTTCGCCAAGCGCGCGCAGGTAGCCCTCGGTCAGCGCTTCCATGAGCTTTTCGATTTGGTATTGGCTCAGGTGCATCCCCAGAATGGCGATGCGCTTGCGTTGCTCTTTGGCATTGAGCATGTAGGTGCCAGAGGCGATGAGGATCGCCATGAGAAGAAGGTCCATGGGGTGGCTGGATGGGTGAAAGGGGGAGACAAGTCGCCCGGCCATGCCGGGCTGCAGGCCCAAAGATAGCGGATATTGCCACCGAGTCAACGCAAGCCGTTTCAAAGAAGCCCCAGCGCGTTAAGTGGGGCTCTGCCCATGGGGCTGCGCTGCGCGGCCGGATTTTGGCAGCGCAATGCCTACAAATGCACATCTGCTTGCACAAGTTTGCAGGGGCAGAGGTGTGGGAATGGGAGGCGCTGGTATTCTCCCGCGCACCATCCGAGGGGGGTGGGGTTAACTACATCAAGCAATCCAATGAATAAGAAAACAGCTTTGGGCGCCGCTGTGGCGCTGGCAGTGGTGGCCTATGGGGGAGCCACCTGGTACCTGTGACAACGGGCACAGGCCAGTTACCAGGAAGCCCTGGAGGAAGTGCGCAAGGTGCTGGGCGCCGAGACCGTGGTGTCTCAGGACTATCAAAAGGGATTTTTCACATCGCAGGCCAAGGTGGTTTTGCAGTGGACGCCGCCTGCCTCGGCCGATGCCAGCGAGCCAGCACCCCAGCCTTTGCGCGTGGTGGTGAACAGCGCGGTACGCCACGGCCCCCTGGCGGGTGGCGCGCTGGCCGCCGCCGTGGTGGAGTCGCGCTTTGCGCTGGAAGGCCTGGACGCAAAGGCGGGCACCCTGCTGGCCAAGGCGCAGGCCCCCACGCTGACCACCGTGCACGGCCTCACGGGCAGCCACAACATGAAGCTGATAGTGCCTGCGGGCGAGCTGGGTGACGAAGAAGTGACGATGCGCTGGCAGGAGATGAAGACCGAGTTCTCCGTCAGCGGTGACCGCACGCAGGTCAAAGGCAACTTCCAGTGGCCTGAGCTGGCCTTCTCGGGCGTGAAGAAGGCGTCGGACGAGGAAGAAGCACAGGACGAAGCACCCAGCCGCTTCGCCATGTCGTTCAAGGGCATGAACGGCGATTTCGAGAGCCAGATCATCGACGACCTGTGGATGATGGCGCCCGGCAAGGGGTCTATCCGTTTTGCGCAGATTGATGCCAGCAACACCCCCCAGGGCGGCACGGCCAGCACCCTGCTGGCCCTCAAGGATTTGCTGGGCACCACCACCATCGAGCGCAGCGGCAAGTTGTTGAGCATGGCGTCCTCGCTCAAGGGCAAGGGCCTGGTGGGGCCGGTGGATTTTGAATCGATCGGCTTTGAAGAAAAGTTCCAGCGCATTGATGCCGACGTGGTCAAGACCCTGCAGGTGGCGATGGTGGAGAGCTACCGCAAAGACGGCCTCAAGGCCATGGCGAGCGAAGAAGACAGCGGCAAGTTGTTCGGCCTGCTGGCGGACAACGCCCAGCGCCTGGCGGCTGCGCTGCCCGCGTATTCCATGAAGTTTGTGGCCACGCTGGGCGGGCAGCAGGGCGAGGTGTCCTACGGCGGCGAAATCACCCGTGCTCCTTCCGCAGAAGAAGTGACCCAGGCCGGCTGGGGACCGGTGCTGCTCAAGAACGCGACCTTCCATGCCGACGTGCGCCTGCCCAAGGCCTGGCTGCCCCAGCTGGCCAAGGCCGCAGGCCAGGAGGAGTTCAAGAGCGAAGACGTGGACGGCATGATCGGCATGGCCCAGGCGGCAGGCTATGTGCGCCAGGAGGGCGACAACCTGACCAGCTCACTGAAGATGGAAGGCGGCCAGGCCAAGCTCAACGGCCGCGTGATGGACTTGCCCAACTTCATGCGCTGATCTGACGCGATGAGCTTGCGCGAGGGGCGCTGAATACGCCCTTGCCCCACAAAAAAAGCCCCGGTGGCCATGCAGGTTGCCGGGGCTTTTTGCTGCCTTGCGCGAAGAAGTTTTCAGCTCTGGGGCGGCTGCGGCCAGGGGCGTTGCGGGCCGCGGATCTGCTCGAAGGCGTGCGCCACCTGCAGCACGCCCAGGTCGTCAAAGCGTGCGCCGGCAATCTGCAGCCCGATGGGCAGGCCGCTGGCGGTGTAGCCGCAGTTGACCGAAGCAGCGGGTTGCTCCGACATGTTGAACGGCACCGTGAAGCCAATGTGCTCCAGCGGGCGCAGCGGGTCGTTGGTGGGGGAGGGCAGCTCGGCCGCGAATGCGGGCATGGGGGCCACGGGCGAGAGCACGTAATCAAACCCGCTGCACGCCTTGACGGTGGCCACGCGTGTGGTGTGGAACTGCTGGCTGGCTTGGAAGACCTGGGTGCCAGTCATGCCCGCAGCGCTCTCGGCCCAGGCGCGGATGTAGGGCAGCACCTTGGCGCGCTGCGCTTCGGGCAAGGCCTGCAGGTCAGTGTACGAGCGCATGCGCCAGAAGTGGTCCATGCCGTCGAGCATGGCCTGGGTCATGAAGGGCTGCATCAGGCTCACCTGGGCACCGGCCTGCTCGAACAGGCGGGCGGCATGCTCCACAGCGGCGCGCACTTCGGCCTCTACTGGCAGGCCGCAGCCAGCGTCCAGCAGCAGGCCCAGGCGCAGGCCGCGCAGGCGTTGCACGCCCTGGTCGTATTCGCCCCAGGCAATGGGCTGGTAGGGCAGGCTCATGCTGTCGCGCGCATCGGGCAGGCTCAGCACCTGCATCACCAGCGCGGCGTCTTGCACGGTGCGTGTCATGGGGCCCGCTGCGCGGCCGGTGTAGGGTGGGTCGATGGGAATGCGCCCCAGGCTGGGCTTGAGGCTGAAGATGCCGCACCAGCTGGCGGGCAGCCGCAGCGAGCCACCGATGTCGGTGCCAATGTGCAGCGGCCCATAGCCTGCCGCCGCGGCAGCGCCACCACCGGCGCTGGAGCCGCCCGGGCCCTTGCTCACGTCCCACGGATTGCGCGAGAGGGGGTGAAAGCTCGACAGCCCGGAGGACAGCATGCCGTAGTCGGGCATGGTGGTTTTGGCCACCATCACCGCGCCCGCTTCGCGCAGGCGGGCTGCGGGGGGCGCATCGGCTGCGGCAGGCACCAGCGGCACGGCGGCGGTGCCCAGCGGTGTGGGGTCGCCCTGGGTGGCGATGTTTTCCTTGATGGTGACGGGCACCCCGTCGAGCAGCCCCTGGGGCTCGCCGCGCTGCCAGCGGGCTTCGCTCTGGCGGGCCTGCGCCAGCGCGTGCTCAGGCCGCAGCAGGTAGGTGGCGCGGATGTGGGGCTCCCAGCGCTCCATGTGTGCCAGCACAGCCTGCGTGACCTCCACGGGGGACAGCGTGCGCTGGCGGTAGGCGGCCAGCAGGTCTTGGGCGGGCAGGTCGTGCAGTGCGGTCATGGCTGGGGAAGTTTTCAATGAAAATGGCCGCTAGCACTTATTAATAAAGCGCTTGTAGCTATTATTTTGGTAGCAAATGATTCTGGTTATCCATTGCGCCGCGCACCACCCGTGGCCTGTGAAACTGGCGCGACCCATGCGCGGGCAGCCGAGCAAGGGCCTACGCCGGCCGCACCGCCCCGCAGCGAGGGCTGCGTCCCCCTGCCCGCGTGGCGCAGCCAGGCGAGAGCGGGGGGAAGACGCGGAGCGGCTCAGGGGGGTGTTGCTCATCTCAGGACCAGGACAGTGCCGAGAGGTCGTTCACGAACACCGGCATGTCCTTCCACAACCCCTTGAGGTTCTTGTTCGCCACGGTGATCCACTGCGGCTGGTACAGGAAGGCGTGCACGGCGTTGTCGGCCAGCAGCTTTTGCGCCTCGCCCAGCAAGCGGGCGCGGTCTTGGGGGCGCGCGGCATTCTTGATCTGGTTGAACAGGTCGTTGAACTTGGCCGACTGGTAGCCCCAGTAGTAGTCGGGCTTGGCGAAGTTGGCCAGGTCAAACGGCTCCACATGCGAGATCAGCGTGAGGTCGTAGTTCTTGTTGCCGTAGGTACCGCTGAGCCACTGCGCCCATTCCACGTTCTGCGTCTTGGCCACGATGCCCACCTTGGCCAGCTGGGCCACGATGACTTCGCCACCCTGGCGCGCGTACGGCGTGGGCGGCAGGGTCAGCGTCAGCTCCAGCGGGGTCTTGATGCCCGCTTCGGCCAGCAGCTTCTTGGATTTTTCAATGTCGAACGGATTGACGCCCGTGGTGTCCACATAGCCAAACGCTCCGGGCACGTAGTGGCTGCCGATGGGGGCGCCGTAGCCATCGCCCGCACCCTCGATCACGGCCTTGCGGTCAATGGCGGCTGCGATGGCGCGGCGCACGCGCACATCGTCCAGTGGCTTTCTGGCGTTGTTGATGGCCAGGATGGTCTTGGCGCGCGAGCCACTGACCAGCACCTGAAAGCGCGGGTTGGTCTTGAACTGCGGCACGCTACGCGGCGTGACGCGGGGGAACAGGTCCACATCGCCCGCCAGCAGGGCGGCGACTTGCGCAGCAGGGTCGGAGATGAAGCGGAAGGTGGCGCGGCGCAGCTTGATGGTGCTTGCCGCCCGGAAACCATCCCAAGCCGTCAGCACCACCGAGGAACCCTTGTTCCACGCGCCCAGCTGGTAGGGGCCGGTACCCACGGGCTTGGTGGCATTGGTATCGGCGCTCTTGGGTTCCACGATGATGGCCGTGGCCTGGCCCAGGGCGAACAGCAGGTCGGGGTCGATGTCTTTGTTCAGCACCACCAGGGTGTGTTCGTCCACCACCTGCGTGGTCAGGTTGGCAAAGGTGCGCTTGTCTTTGTTGGTGCTTTTCTCGCCGCCAGCACGGTCGTAGGAGAACTTGACCGCAGCGGCGTTGAAGGGCTCGCCGTTCTGGAACTTGACGCCCTTGCGCAGCTTGAAGGTGTAGGTCTTGAGGTCGGGTGAGACTTCCCAGCTCTCGGCCAGCAGGGGCGAGACCGAGCCGTCGGGGTTGATCTTGGTGAGCGTTTCAAAAATGTTGTACTGCACGATCTCGGCAATGGCCGATGCCGCACCTGCCGTGGGGTCCAGGCCTGGGGGCTCCAGGGTCATGGCCAGCACCACCGCATCTTTGCGGTTTTGCGCCAGGGCACCGACGGGCGCGGCCAGAGGAATGGCAGCCAGTGCGCCAGTGGCAAGAACGGATCGGCGATTCAGCATGTTCAACGACTCCTGACAAAGAGCAGACTTGGAATTCAGTCAACACCTGCGCGCATCGGGGCAGAAGGCTGCAGGCAATGTGCAAAAGCGCTTTGTACACCATTGATTGCGCACAGCACGCGGTATCCCATGGCGTACTGACTGCTACGCGACTTCAGCGGCCGCCTTGGCAAGCCCTACGGGTTGCCCGATGCCATCGCTGCTACAGCCATGCGCCGCGCACGGGCCCGCCCTGGCTGCACATGGGGCACCGCAGCCACCAGGGCCTGGGTGTAGGGGTGCTGCGCGTGGTGGAACAGATCGGACGGTGCCCCGCGCTCCACGATTTGCCCTTGGTAGAGCACCACGACCTCGTCGCACAGGTGGTTCACCACGGCCAAATCGTGGCTGATGAGCAGGAAGCTCACGCCAAATTTCTGCTGCAGGTCTTGCAGCAGGTTGAGCACCTGGGCCTGCACCGACACGTCCAGCGCGCTCACGGGCTCATCGGCCACGATGAGCCGGGGCCGGGTGATCAGGGCGCGGGCAATGGCAATGCGCTGGCGCTGGCCGCCGGAGAATTCGTGCGGGTATTTGTCCAGGTCTTGGGGGCGCAGGCCCACCTGGGCGAGAACTTTAGCGGCTTGCTCACGCTGCTGTGCCCGCGTGGTGTGGCCCTGGGCTTGCAGCGGTTCGCTCACGATCCGCGCCACGGTCTGGCGTGGGTCCAGCGATCCGTACGGGTCCTGGAACACCATCTGAAAGTCGCGCCGGGCTTCGCGCAGCGCGGCCGCTGGCAACTGGTGCAGATCGCGCCCCAGCAGGCGCACGCTGCCGGAGGTGGGCGCGTCCAGCGCCATCACGGTGCGCGCCAGGGTGGATTTGCCAGAGCCCGATTCACCCACCACGCCCAGGCTGCGCCCACCATGTAGCGTGAAGCTTACGCCCTTGAGTGCCTGCACTTTGGCGGGCGGGCGCAGCAGGTGCTCGCGGGGCAACGTGTATTCGCGAACCAGGTCGGTCACTTCCAGCAGCGGGGCTGTAGGCGCTTGCGAGGCTGGGGTGTGCGGGAGCGAAGTCATGAACGGGAATGCACGGGCAGTGCGCTCTCTACAACGTGGGCAGGGGTTGCGGCGGGCACCATGGCTTCGGGGCGCAGGCAGCGCACCAGGTGGTCGCCATCGGCATCCTGGGCGACCAGCGTGGCCTCAGGCCGGGTGTGGTGGCAGGCCTGTGCGGTGAAGGCGCACCGCCCGGCAAACGGGCAGCCAGCGGGCAGGTCCACCAGCTCGGGCACCGTGCCTGCAATGGTCGATAGCCGCACGGGCTGCGCTGTTCGGGGCGCCAGTTGCGGCCGCGCCGCCAGCAGGCCCCTGGTGTAAGGGTGGGCCATGGCGGCAAAGACCGATGCGGTGGGCCCGCTTTCGACCACGCTGCCGCCGTACATCACCAGCATGCGATCCACGTTTTGGGAGATCACCCCCAGGTCGTGCGAGATGAGGATGAGCGCCATGTTGCGCTCGGCCACCAGGTCGCTGATGAGGTCGAGGATCTGCTGCTGGATGGTCACATCCAGCGCCGTGGTGGGTTCGTCGGCAATCAACAGGTCGGGCCCGCAGGCCAGCGCCATGGCAATGGTGATGCGCTGGCGCTGCCCGCCCGAGAACTGGTGGGGGTAGGCATCAAAGCGCTGCGCTGCCTGGGGAATGCCGACGCGGTCCAGCAGCGCAATCGCCCGCTGCCGTGCGGTGGTCTTGTCCAGGCCCAGGTGCAGCCGCAGGGGCTCTGCCACCTGGCGGCCAATGGTGTGCACGGGGTTGAGGGCCGTCATGGGCTCCTGAAACACCATGCCGATGCGGTGGCCGCGCAGCCGGCACATTTGCGCGTCGCTGGTACCTACCAGTTCCTGCCCGTCAAAGCGGATGCTGCCGGAGACTTCTGCGCTTTCAGGCAGCAGGCCCATGAGTGCCATGGCGGTGAGCGACTTGCCGCAGCCCGATTCGCCAATCAGGCCCAGGGTTTCGCCGCGTTCCAGCGCAAAGCTCACGCCGCGCACCGCATCGGCCGGGCCGCGGTGGGTCTGCAGGCGCACGCGCAGGTTGGATACTTCAAGCAAAGGCATGGCTGCAGGTTTTCATCGGTTGCGGTACTTCATGCGTGTGTCTACTGTGCATGAAACTGGCGGGGCGTATTGCGCGGCGGCCGCGCAAGGGCCGCCAACCCGCGCAGGCGGCGTACGGCTTGCGTGCGCTGGCTGCGTCCCCCTCCCATAGCGCGCAGCGCGTAGAGAGAGGGGGAAGGCGCGAAGCGACTCAGGGGGAGTCATCTTTTTCTCGCCAGGCGGGGGTCAAGCAAATCGCGCAGGCCATCGCCCAGCAGGTTCAGCCCCAGCACGGCCAGCGCAATCGCTACACCGGGCCACACCGCCAGCAGGGGGGCCTGGAACATGAGGGTCTGCGCCTCGCTCAGCATGCGGCCCCACGAGGGCTCTGGCGGCTGCGTGCCCAGCCCCAGGTACGACAGCGCCGCTTCGGCCAGGATGGCCAGCGCAAACTGGATGGTGGCCTGCACGATCAGCACCGAGAGGATGTTGGGCAGCACATGCTCCAGCGTGATGCGCCAGGGCCCTTTGCCGCAGGCACGCGCGGCCAGAATGTATTCGCGCGCCCACACTGCGTTGGCCGACGCCCGTGTGACCCGCGCAAACGTCGGGATGTAGAAAATGCCAATGGCGATGATGGAGTTGACGATGCCCGCCCCGAACACGGCGGTGAGCATGATGGCCAGCAGCAGGGCAGGGAAGGCAAACGTGAAGTCGGCCAGGCGCATGATGGCTTCTTCCACCCAGCCCTTGCGTGCCGCCGCCAGCAGCCCCAGCGCCGTGCCCACGCCCATACCGATGCCCACGGCGATCACCCCCACCAGAATGGAATTGCGCGCACCCACCATGAGGAGCGAGAGGATGTCGCGCCCGAACGCATCAGTGCCCAGCCAGTGGACTGCCGAAGGGGGCTGCAACTTGGCGGCCAAGTCCACCTCGTAGGGCGACCAGGGCGTCCACACTAAGGAGATGGCGGCCATGCCCAGCATGAGCATCGTCAGCACGGCACCCAGCACAAAGCTGCGGTGGCGCAGGGCCCGATGCCAGCCTTGCCGCCCACGTGAGCTTGCACCCGCCGAAGGCACCTGCCCTAAGGAGGTGGAGGCGGCGGAGGCAGAGGCGGGGTCCATCGCAGAGGAGTCTTTCAACAGGCTCATGGCTCAGATATCGCTGGCTTTGACGCGTGGATCGATCACCGCGTACAGCACGTCCACCACAAAATTCACCACGATCACCATGGCGGCCAGCAGCATGACGCAGTTGCGCACCACGATGAGATCGCGGTTGGAGATGGACTGGAAGATCAACCGGCCCAGGCCCGGCAGGTAGAACACGTTTTCCACCACGATGGTGCCTGCCAGCAGCGATGCAAACTGCAGCCCCATCACCGTGACCACCGGGATCATGGCATTGCGCAGCACATGCCCCCACAGTGCCGCGCGCTGCGACAGACCTTTGGCACGCGCAGTACGCACAAAGTCTTCACGCAGCACTTCCAGCACGGCAGAGCGTGTGATGCGCGCCAAGATGGCCGCCTGCACGACCGCCAGGGCAATGGCCGGCAGCAGCAGGGCCTTGAGCGCTTCGAGTGGGCTGCCGCCACTGGCTTGTGTCCAGCCCGGAAAGCCACCGGCGGAAAACCATTGCAGCTTCACCGAAAAGAGCAGGATCAGCAAAATGGCAAACCAGAAGTTGGGGATGGCAATGCCGATCTGCGCCAGGGCCATCACGCCCACATCCCCCCAGCGGTTGTGGCGCGATGCGGCATACACGCCCGCCAGCAGGGCCAGCACAGCGGTGATGACCATGGCCAGCAGCGCCAGCGGGATGGTGAGCGCTAACCGCTCCAGCACCAGGTCCAGCACCGGGGTGCTGTAGGCGTAGCTCTCGCCCATGTTGCCCACCAGCAGCCCGCCAATCCAGTCGCCGTAGCGCTGCAATGCCGGTTGGTCCAGACCCAGTTTGGTGGCCAGGGCCGCCACGGCCTCGGGCGATGCATCGGGGCCCATCAGCATCTGCGCCGCATTGCCCGGAAGAATTTCCAGCACCAGGAACACCACCGCCGAGGCTCCCAGCAGGGTGGCCATGAGGGTCAACAGGCGTTTGAGGAGAAACAGGCCCATAGAGAAGTGGAGTGGTCGTTGACGGGGAGGTGCTGGTTCGTGTGCATGCGCAGCATACCGGCAAAGCACCCCTGCTGCGGTCAGTGGGTTGCGGGGGCGGTTTGGCTGTGGGCGCGGGTGCGCGGGATAATCGAAGGCATGAAGTCCGTACTGACCCTGCTGGAGACCTGCGCATGGCGTTGATGATCACCGATGAATGTATCAACTGCGATGTCTGCGAGCCTGAGTGCCCCAATGATGCGATTTATCTGGGGCAGGAGATCTATGAGATCGACCCCAGCAAGTGCACCGAATGCGTAGGGCACTTTGACGAGCCGCAGTGCGTGCAGATTTGCCCTGTGGCCTGCATACCGGTGAACCCCCAGCATGTCGAAAGCCGCGAAACCCTGTGGCAGAAGTTTCAGCGACTGCAAGCCGCGAAGTCGTGAATGGACAGGCGTCAGTAGTTCACAGTGTTTTAGGGCTCTAGCGCTTATACAGAAAGCGCTAGCAGCTATCAAAAAAATAGCAAATCAATCGTCAACCTGCTGCAGCGGGGCGTGGTGGCTTGGGCCGTTGCGGCTTGGTGGTGTGCACCAGCAAGGTGGCCTTGTCCATGTCACCTGCGAGCATGGCCGTGTGTGCCTTGAGCGAATGGGCAATGCTGTCTTCGATCAGCGTGCGTTGGTCGGGCGCGGGTTTTTTGAGCACCCAGTTGGCAACTTCTGATTTTTCGCCGGGGTGTCCAATGCCAATGCGCAGGCGCCAGTAATTGGGCGAACCCAGCTGGGCGTGGATATCACGCAGTCCGTTGTGCCCCGCGTGGCTGCCGCCGCGCTTGAGTTTGACCTGCCCGGGGGGCAAGTCCAGCTCATCGTGCACCACCAGAATCTCTTCCGGCTGGATCTTGAAAAAGCGTGCCAGCGAGGCCACTGACTTGCCCGACAGGTTCATGAAGGTCTGCGGCTGGAGCAGCCACACGCTTTGGCCATTCACGCTGGTGCGGCCCGCCAGCCCGTAATAGCTGCGCTCGGGTACCAGGTTCACCTTCAACTCGCGGGCCAGCGCATCAATCCACCAGAACCCGGCGTTGTGGCGCGTGGCCTCGTAATCTGGCCCGGGATTGCCCAGGCCCACAAACAGCTTGATCATGCGAACAATTATCGGTGGTGGTGCTCAAAAAAAACGGCCCACCGAGGTGGACCGTTTTGATGGCCAACCCCGCGAAGAGGTTGGCACAGGAGGATTCAAGCAGAAGCCGAGGCTTACTTCTTGCCCTTGCCCTTGCCCTTGGCATCGGCTGCAGGAGCGGCGTCAGCAGGGGTTTCCACCACAACCACTGGAGCCACCACGGACACCAGCACAGGGTTTTGCTTGTTGCCGCGGATCACAGCGCTCACGCCCTTGGGCAGCTTGATGTCCTTCAGGTGCAGGGAGGTACCCTTTTCCAGCTTGGACAGGTCCACCGCGATGAACTCTGGCAGGTCGGAAGGCATGCAGGTCACGTCGAGTTCGTTCACGACGGGGTTGACCATGCACTTGTCCACCTTCACGGCTGGGGACTCTTCAGCGCCGCTGAAGTGCAGTGGCACCTTCATGTGCAGCTTGGTCTTTTCATCCACGCGCTGGAAGTCGATGTGCAGCACCAGTTGCTTGAAGGGGTGGTATTGCACGTCGCGCAGCAGAACCTTGGAGGTCTTGCCGTTCAGTTCCATGTCCAGCACGCTGGAGTGGAACGCTTCCTTCTTGAGGGCGTGCCACAGAGCGTTGTGGTCCACTTCGATCAGTTGGGGTTCGGCGGAACCACCGTAGACGATACCAGGCGTGCGGCCCGAAATACGCAGACGGCGGCTCGCACCCGTACCCTGCTTGGCGCGCTCAAAAGCGACGAAGTTCATAGTTAGCTCCTGAAAAGGGTCGACCGCGACCAGTCGTTCCCTGTTTAAAAAAGGCTTGTTGGCGTATGGACGCTGTACAAGCCAGGGGTTGTTCCCGAACAGACAAGCCTCCCGAAGGAGGCTTGGTGCAACACCGATGCTGCGTGCCGCCCGCCATGGGGAAGCACCACAGTGTCAACTGTCGTCTTGCTCGGAGAACAGGCTCATCACCGACTCGCCCTTGGCAATGCGCTGGATTGTTTCTGCAATCAGCGGCGCCACAGACAGTTGGCGAATTTTGGTACATCCCTTGGCAGATTCGCTCAGGGGAATGGTGTTGGTCACCACGATTTCATCCAGGGCAGAACCCTTGGAGATGCGTTCGATGGCAGGGCCCGAGAAAATGGGGTGCGTGCAGTAGGCGTACACCTTCTTAGCGCCACGCTCCTTGAGCACTTCAGCGGCTTTGACCAGTGTGCCCGCCGTATCAATCATGTCGTCCATGATGACGCAGTTGCGACCTTCAATCTCACCGATCACATGCATCACTTCGGAGACGTTGGCCTTGGGACGACGCTTGTCGATGATGGCCAAATCGCAACCCAGTTGCTTGGCCAAAGCGCGTGCGCGTACCACGCCTCCAACGTCAGGCGACACGACGATCAGGTCTTCGTAATTCTTTTGACGCAGATCGCCCAGCAAGACTGGCGAAGCGTAGATGTTGTCGACCGGAATGTCGAAAAAGCCTTGAATCTGGTCAGCGTGCAGATCCATGGTCAACACACGCGCCACACCCACAGCTTGCAGCATGTTGGCCACCACCTTGGCGGTGATTGGCACACGTGTGGAGCGAGGACGACGGTCTTGGCGAGCGTAGCCGAAATAGGGGATCACGGCGCTGATGCGCTCAGCCGATGCACGCTTGAGCGCATCAACCATGATCAGCAATTCCATGAGATTGTCGTTCGTAGGAGCGCAAGTGGATTGCACTACGAAGACATCGCGAGCACGGACGTTTTGTTTGATTTCGACGGTGACTTCACCGTCAGAGAAGCGACCCACATCGGCTGCGCCCAGTTGGGTGCCTAGGTGTTTGGCGATTTCAGCTGCCATGCCAGGATTGGCATTGCCGGTGAAAACCATGAAGTCGGGTTGGTTGGCTTGCATGAGCGTCCCAGCAGTCTGAAAAAAAAGCCCGTACGCGAAAGAAATTTGGCAGGGGAAGAAGGATTCGAACCTTCGCATGCCGGAATCAAAATCCGGTGCCTTAACCAGCTTGGCGACTCCCCTACACAGGTCAACTGTCGATGACAGTCAGCCTTAATTTGACTCTGCAACCCACCCTGCCAGAGGATGAATCATCAGATTGCCGCACGTTTTAATTTTCCATGCGCTTGGCGCATCTTGAAAATTAACTTCGTTTGGCATTTGTGCAAACACTGCACTACCCGAGCCCGTCATTCTAGCATGTAATCCTTTGGATTTAAGCCAGTTGATGACTTTTTTTACCTCAGGGCACAGACTTTCTGCGACTGGCTGCAAGTCGTTACGACCGAAATCGTAGTGTGCTGCAGCAAAGCCTAAGATTGTAGCATGATCAGAATCACGTTTTAGAAGCTTGGAAGAAAAAATTGCTTTTGTCTCCAATCCCGCTTCTGGCTTGATCACCACAAACTGGCTGCTGGGCGGCTGTTCATGCTTCTCAAGCGGGCGGATTGTCTCACCAATTCCTTCCACCCAGGCGTTCTGACCTCGCAGAAAGAACGGTACGTCGGCGCCCAGCGTGAGGCCAATACGTTCAAGCTCCGACCCCGTTAGTTTCAACTTCCACAAACGATTCAGTGCGATCAGGGTAGACGCCGCATCGGACGAGCCGCCACCCATGCCTGCTTGGGCGGGGATGCTTTTGTGGACTCCTATGTGCGCGCCAGTCCGGCAGCCTGTGGCTTCCTTGAGCGCGTGGGCGGCACGCAGCACGAGATCAACGGGTGGCAGTGGCGTATTGATGTCTTCCCGGCTGAGTTGCCCGTCAGCGCGGATCTCAAAGTGAAGCGTGTCGCACCAATCAATCAGCATGAAGACAGATTGCAGCAGGTGGTACCCATCGTCTCTGCGGCCTGTGATGTGCAGGAACAAATTCAGTTTGGCGGGGGCTGGGACGTCGTAAAGCGCAAGCATGAGAAAAGACTAATGGGAAAAGGCGATGCGCAAGATAGCCTTGGGCTTGGGGTCTGAACGTTGTGCGGTGATGCGCCCTTGCGAGAGTGCGCTCAGATCGGCTACCCAACCAGCTGCATTCGTCTCGATACCGCGTAGCCAATCAAAAATCGCCTTGATTGGGATGGCTTCTCCCGTAACCTGGGTGAGCAGTGCATCCAATGAGTGCGAGGCCTGTTGCTGTTGGCCTGTCTGTAGCGTTGCGCCAAATGCGCTCCACTTAAATTTACCAAGGGTGTTTCCGAGGGGGCTCAGCAAGATCAATTCGCCTTGATCTTCCGAGCCCTCAAGTTCAAACAAGGCGGAAAAAGACTGCGCGCTTTCCTCTTCTATCTGCAGTGCAAGGCGCCCAGACCAATAGGGCCGCTCGGGCTTCGCGACCAAGCTCGCAGAGGTGCAGCCGAATAGACCCAGCCCCAGCAGACCGGCCGTGCCTGCTGCGAGGAGCGTACGCCGTTGCTGGGCTGAAGACCGCTTGCCGTGTTCGGTGGCGTGAGCTGGGGTCAAAGCGACACTCCGAGGCGCTTGAGCGTGCCCTTCAGTGTTGAATTGTTTGGGTTGAGTCGCAAACCTTCTTGCCAGATGGCTTTTGCTTCGCTCGTGTTTCCTTGGCTCCAGAGAACTTCGCCCAGATGTGCAGCGATCTCTGAATCAGGCTTTTTCGCAAAAGCGAAGCGCAAAAGGCGCGCTGCCTCGGCCTTGTTTCCCAGTCTGAACTCGACCCAGGCCAGACTGTCGGTGATGAAGGGGTCCTCCGGCGCGAATTCCAATGCCTTTTGAATCAGTCGCTTGGCTTCTTCCAGTCTTACTCCTCGGTCGGCAAAGGAATACCCCAGGGCGTTGTACGCATGATGGTAGTCAGGCTGGCGCGCGATCACTTGCCGCAGCAGCGTCTCCATCTCGTCCAGCCGGCCAGTCTTTTCCGCAAGCATGGCTTGGTCGTAGACCAAATCGTTGTCCTCAGGGGTGAGGGCAATCGCTTCGCTTTGCAGTCTGTATGCTTGCTCATTCTCCCCGCTGTCCTTGAGCAGTTGCACTTCCGCCAAAAGTTTCAGGCGACGTTCGTCTGCCGTACTGCCAGGTAGATTGCGCAAAAGCGTCCGTGCTTCAGAGATTTGGCCCTGTTTGGCAAGCAGGGAAGCGCGCTGCCGTTGCACGCTGAAGATCTCGCCAGCGTTTTCAATCCGATCCAGCCAGCTGCGGGCGGCCTCCAAATCGCCTTGCTTTTCGGAAATTTGCGCTGCAAGCGCATAGGCTTGTGTCATCAGCCGTTGGTTGCGTTGAGCCTCTCCCGCGGCATCCGTCAGCTCAAAAAATTTTCGCAATGATCCTTGTGCGCGTTGCATTTCCTGGTTCTGGGTCTGCAAGCTTGCAAGCAAGAGCCAGGCTTCCGGCATATCGGGCTTTTCCTGCGTCACCTTGGTGAGCTGGTCGGATGCTGCAGAGAAATTTGAACGGCTCAGCAGTACCCTCGCATACAGCATGCGAATCTCTGTATTGGAGTGCTTCTCCAAATACTGTTGCACGAAAGGCTCGGCCGCGCTGATTCCTTCGTCCATGAGTTCCAGCGCGAGTCGTGCTTGGCCCTCATAAGCCGGATCCATGGCTTTTGATTTGGCAAGGCTCTGCAGGGATCCGGCTTTGTCATCGGCGGCAAGTTGCAGGCGTCCTAGTGAGATCCATGCAGCAGCTCCAGTGGAACGGTTTTCCAGTTCGCCTTTAAACGCTTCTTTCACAGCGCTCACTGCGGCAGCCTTGTCTGCGATACGTCCGTACATTTGCGGTACGGCACTCAGAATGCCCGCTCTGTTCGGAAGCGGTGCTTGCTCAATGAACTGGCGCAGAGGGCCTGCTGTTTCTCCCACCTTGTTGAGTGCAATCAGTATCTGTAGTACGTAGCGGTTGGCCTCTCGCGATTGGGGATGGTCCTCCTGCCATGCTTTTGCTGCTGCCAGGGCGTATTCGCCAGAGCGTGACTGCAGAGCAATGTCCGCAGCTCTTTGGTAGAGTTGTTCGCTTCTAGAACGCCGTGCCGCGTCCAGAATCAAAGCATAGCCAGCCCCCGGGTCCCCGGTTCGTGTAGTTACTTCACCCAGCAAAATTTCGTAGAAAAGATTGCCATCCAGTTTGGCGTTAGGTGGTGGCGGATTGGATCCGTTTGAAGTAGGTGAGGCGGGCGGGTTTGCCTGTGCTCCGCCGAAAGCTGTCGCGAAGGACAGGGCAACAACCACGGGGATCATTCGAAAGCGATGAGTATGCTCCATCGAACCATAATAATCCACATGTCTGTCTCTTTGCTCGTCGGGGGCGCCTATGCCTGAGTTGCCCGAGGTAGAGGTGACGCGCCGCAGTTTCGCCGAGGCGATTGCGGGTGCACGTATCCTGGCAGTTCGTTTGGGGAAGCCGCTTCGTTGGCCCTTGGGCTGCCCGGCCGAGTCATTGGTGGGCTTGAATGTCGTGGGGGTTCGCCGCCGCGGTAAGTATCTGTTGATTGATCTTGATCGGGGGCTTTTGCTCGTTCACTTGGGGATGTCTGGCAGCTTGCGATTTTCCGGTAGTCAGCCAGAGCCGGGTAAACACGATCACTGGGATCTACAGACCTCGGCGGGCACGCTTCGCTTGCACGACCCGCGCCGTTTCGGAGCTGTTGTTTATGCCCAGGAAGAAGAAGCCCCTGTGGCTAAAAAGCTTTTGGGTGGGCTGGGTATGGAGCCTCTTGGGCCTTCGTTCTCCCTGCAGACTTTTCATCAGGGCGTCAAAGCCAGTCGCCTACCCGTCAAGCAATTATTGTTGGCGGGGAAGTTGGTGGTAGGCGTTGGCAATATTTATGCATCCGAGGCGCTTTATCTTGCGGGAATCCGTCCCACGGTTCGGGCATCCTCTCTGGGGCCAGTGCGTATCCAGCGGCTGTATCAAGCCATAGGGCAGGTTTTGGGCAAGGCGATAGAGCTGGGAGGAAGCAGTCTGAAAGATTTTTCAAGTGCCGACGGATCTTCAGGGCATTTCCAGAACGCTGTTCAGGTGTACGGCCGGGCGGGATTACCGTGTTACGTTTGCGGCACCCCCGTGAAAATGGTCAGACAAGGGCAGCGCAGCAGCTTTTATTGCGCGAGTTGCCAACGTTAGTTGCGCCTCTGTCCTAGGTTGCCAGTCCAAGAGTGAGCTTGTGGACGGTCGGTGCTATATTTTGTTCATGTCTGCTTGCAGACCGACCATTGCATTCCGGGAGCAAAGTGGGACCCTCATTCAACGAACAGTTCGACCAGCATGGCGCGTGGCGTCGCGCCTTTGCACAGCAGCTCAAGCAACTTGCAGAGTGGATGTCGAACCATGACCTTATGGACGCAGCAGTCCAAGAGCGACTGCAGCGCCTTGAAGGACAGGTGCGCACAGACAAAGTCATGGTTGCGTTTGTCGCTGAGTTTTCTCGAGGTAAGTCGGAGCTCATCAACGCGATTTTCTTCGCCGATTATGGGCGGCGCATCATGCCTGCCAGTGCTGGACGCACGACGATGTGTCCAACCGAGCTGGGTTACGACTCAGCACTGCCTCCGAGCCTTCGGCTGCTTCCCATTGAAACGCGCCTTCAAATGCAAGGTTTGGCAGATTGGCGTCTGAAGCCTGAGCGTTGGGTGGAGATCGCATTGGACGTGAACAACGCGGACCAAATTGCGAAAGCCTTAGAAAAGGTATCTGAAATTCGGCGGGTTTCCATTGAGGATGCCCGTGCTTTGGGTTTCTGGCATGACGATCTGACGGACGAGAACCCAGTTCCAGATGTTGACGGTTTGGTTGAAGTGCCCATGTGGCGCCATGCGCTGATCAATATTCCACATCCCCTGCTCAAGCAGGGTTTGGTGATACTGGATACGCCTGGATTGAACGCCGTGGGTGCAGAGCCAGAACTTACGGTGAACCTCATTCCGCAGGCCCATGCGGTAGTGTTTATTTTGAGTGCAGATACGGGCGTCACTCGCTCGGATCTCTCAATATGGCGAGAACACCTGGCGACCTCCACGGACAGCATGGATGCGCGGTTGGTGGTTCTCAACAAGATTGATACGCTCTGGGACTCGCTGAACTCGCCTGAGCAGGTTCAAGCCCAATTGGGCAGGCAGTGCCGGACCTCTGCAGAGATGTTGGGCATCCCTTTGGAGCAGGTGGTACCTGTTTCGGCTCAGAAGGGCTTGGTCGCAAAAATTGCCTGTGACGATGTGTTGCTGGAGTCCAGTGGCCTGCCAGCGTTTGAGGAAGTCCTGGCACAGGGTGTGATGGGACGCCGCCAAGCGATCTTGCGGGCCGCCGTTGCTACCGGTGTTGCCAATCTGCGAGCCGAAACATCCCGTGTCATCAACATCCGGCGTCGCGATCTCGATGACCAGATGGCTGAGTTGCGGAGTCTGCGTGGGAAGAATGCTTCTGTCATCGAGAGCATGCGCCATCGGATTGAGCAAGAGCAGGAGGAGTTTGACCGCAGTGCCGCGAAGATTCAGGCAGTTCGTGCGGTTCACCTCAAACTGTTGCGCGAAGTCTTTCAGCAGCTGGGCTCCAAAGCGCTCAAGACTGAACTTACGGAACTGTCCAAATTGCTGCAGCAAAAGGGCTTGAAGCTCGGAGTGCGAAAAATCTACCTGGAGACCTTTGACAAGCTCAAAGGCACTGTCGATAAGGCTCAAGCTTCTGGCGTGGAGATCCAGGCCATGCTCGCTGGCACCTTTCGTCAGTTGAACGCAGAGTTTGGATTTTCTCTACAGGTTCCACCAGCGCCACAGCTGGAGCATTTTTTGCAGGATTTAGCTCATATTGAGCAGAGCCACCTGCAATATCTGGGCGTCAGCAATGCGCTGAAACTCGCTCAGCCAGAGTTCTCTGAGCGTTTGGTGCGTGCTTTGGGAACCCGCCTGCGTACCGTCTACGAGTCTGCTGCCAATGATCTGGAGCTGTGGAGTAAGTCTGCGACGGCGCAGCTGGATGCGCAATTGAGGGAGCGTCGTCGTAGTTTTTCGCGACGCATTGAGGCGGTAGACCGTATTCAACAGGCTGCAAGCGGCCTGGTCGAGCGTATTGCCGAAATTGAGGCGGGTGAAGATGAACTGATTCAACTGGAGCAGCGGTTGCAAGAGCTGACTTCGCAGTTGATCGAGCTACCAGAACAAGAGTCTTCCCAAAAAGATACGCCCGTGGACTTTCTGTTGGCATGAGCGAGTCTTTGGAGTCCGTAGCCACTCGGGTTGTGCGGTGGCAGGCGAGTCATGGACGCAGTCATCTCCCCTGGCAGCAGACCCGCGACCCCTACAGGGTTTGGTTGTCGGAAATCATGCTGCAGCAAACCCAGGTGAGCACCGTGTTGGGTTACTACGCACGTTTTCTGGAACGATTCCCGGATGTGGACGCACTTGCCAGCGCTTCACAGGATGAGGTGTTAGGCCTCTGGAGCGGCCTGGGTTATTACAGTCGTGCCCGAAATTTGCATCGGTGTGCGCAGCTGGTTGTTGCGGAGCACGGCGGGGTTTTTCCTTCGTCTGCTGAACTCTTGGCGAAGTTGCCGGGAATCGGTCGCTCCACCGCAGGAGCGATTGCCGCATTTTGTTTCTCCCAGCGAGTACCGATTCTCGATGCCAATGTGCGTCGTGTATTGACCCGAGTGGTCGGATTCGATGGTGATTTGGCGGTAGCCAAGAATGAACGAGCGCTTTGGGAGCATGCAGAGGCCTTGCTTCCCGTCTCTGACCTTGCTGCAGCAATGCCACGCTACACCCAGGGGATGATGGACTTGGGTGCGGGGGTGTGCACCCCTAAAACTCCACAATGTCTGATTTGCCCTTTGATGGGCGTGTGCGTGGCACAGAAGGAAGGCGCTCCAGAGCGGTACCCCGTCAAAACACGAAAGCTAGTCCGCAGGTCGGAGTCTTGGTGGTTGCTCTTGCTCATACGGTTGGATGGAGCCGTTTGGCTTGAAACTCGCCCATCCACTGGCATATGGGCGGGCTTGCAATGCGCGCCGATTTTTCCTGATCGTGAGACCGCAGCCAATGCAGCTGCCGCAATCGCACCTTTGGCTTCGCTGCGTGAGCACGCTGCTTTTTTACATGTGTTAACCCATCGCGACTTGCATCTTCATCCTCTGGCAATAGCGGTGGATCACGAGTGCCGGCCTAGCGAGACTGGGCGGTGGTTCCAGGCAACGGAATGGCCACAAGCCGGGCTACCTGCACCCATGCGCAAGATCCTTGAGGACTTGGCATAAGGCCGCTGCAGCATTCAACGACGCCTGATATGGGAGTCCAGGGCATGACAGTGCCTGTCTAGCGACCATCCATCTCTCTATGGCGCCGGAGGACTTTCCAACGTTGCTCGAAACGACGTGCCAATTGTTCTACCAAGTAGACAGATCGGTGTTGTCCACCTGTGCATCCGATAGCCACCGTGACGTAGCTTCGGTGGTTCTGCTCAAGCACATCCAGCCAATAGGCCATGAATTGCTCAATGTGCTGTTCCATGGTGACTACCTCTGGCTGTTGTGCCAAAAACTCTGCCACAGGCGCATCCAAGCCGGTCAAATCTCTCAGGGAGCTTTCGTAGTGTGGGTTGGGTAGCATCCGCACGTCGAACACGTAATCGGCATCCACGGGAATTCCCCGCTTGAACGCAAAAGACTGGAACACCAGCGTCATTCCTCCTGCGGCAACCGACAGCAGTCCTTTCACATAGCTTTGAAGTTGTGACGACCTGATGTGGCTGGTGTCGATCACGTGAGACTGCTCGCGAAGGTCTGCAAGAAGTTCTCGTTCGAGTTCAATGATTTGAACCAAGGCTTGGCGTCCTTGTAGTAATTCGTCGTTGGATAGCGGATGACGCCGTCTCGTTTCCGAAAATCGACGAATCAATGTGCCTGTAGTGGCATCGAGAAAAAGCGACTGGACGACGATGCCTTGTGACTTGAGACGATCGAGTTCTTTGGGAACCTGGGGTAATGAGGTAGCACTGCGCACATCCATGGCAATCGCTACACGGTTGCCATGGTACTTGTGTTCAAGATCCACGAATGCAGCGAGTAACTCTGGTGGGAGATTGTCCACGCAGTAGTAACCAGCATCTTCCATTGCATGCAGGGCGACCGACTTGCCTGAGCCTGACATACCCGTGATCAATACGATTTCAAGTGCCATTGCTGTCCCCGCGTTCAGACCCGGCAACCTCCAGCATTTCCTTTGCATGGGCCAGGCTCGTTTGTGTTGGGCGTTCTCCGCCTAGCATTCTTGCAATCTCAGCGACCCGAGCGCTGCCGGTCATGCTTTGCACGGTGCTGGTCGTACCTGCTTTGGACCGCAGTTTGGACACTTGCAAGTGGTGGTGTGCACAGGATGCAACTTGAGGTAGGTGGGTGACGGCTAGAACCTGCCGATCTGCACCAAGCTGTTGCATTAACCGCCCAACCGTTTCTGCAACGGCGCCGCCCACCCCGGAGTCCACTTCATCAAATATCAGGGTAGGGGCACGTCCCAACTCGCTCGTTGTGACTGCAATCGCCAGGGATATGCGAGACAACTCCCCCCCCGAAGCCACCTTGCCTATTGGCTTAGGCGTTGCGCCCGGATGCCCTGAGACCAAGAAGGAGATTTCATCCAGCCCATGCGATGCAGGTTCAGTCAATTTTTTGATCTCAACCTCAAACTTTCCTCCTTGCATTCCAAGGCCGTGCATGGCCTTGGTGATCGATGAGGACAATCGTGGTGCTGCCTTTGACCGTTGCACCGACAAGGCTCTTGCTGCAGCGTGGTAAGCGCGTTCGCTCGAATCGGCCTTTGCAGTCAATGCTTCAATATCCCTTGAAGCATCGAGTTGCTGCAGTGACTGTTTCCACTCCTGCAGCAGCAGCGGCAAGTCGGCAGGTGGACGCTTGTATTTACGCGCCAAGTTCAGCCACAGGGAAATTCGAGTGTCCAACTCTGCTAGTCGTTCTGGGTCTACTTCTGTCCTGCGTAAATAGCTGTGCAGGGAGTGAGCGACGTCACCGGCTTGCGCCAGGCAAGACGACAGTACATCCGACATCGCGCTGAAATCCGCTTCAACATGTTCCTGGTTCTGTAGCGCCGTATGGGCTTGAGACAACTGGTCCAAGGCGCCGTTGTCTTCGTCTTCCAATATTCGAAGGACACGTTGTGCCGCCTCAATCAGTGCATTGGCGTTGGATAACCGCCTATGGGCCGAGTCCAGCTCCTCCCACTCATCTCTTTGTGGTGCCAGCTTTTCCAGTTCGGCAATTTGCCACTGAAGTCGGTCACGTTCTTGCTGCAGAGTCGCCTGTGCCTCGCGAGCTTGCTGTAGAGCCTTTTGCGCTTGTCGCCATTGGGTCCAACGTGCCATGGTGTCGGTTGGATTGGTTCCTGCGTATGCATCCAGCAGGTTGCGTACTGATTCTGGGCGAGTCAAGCTCTGCCAAGCATGCTGACCATGGATGTCCAACAACTGCTCGCCCAGAGATCTCAACTGAGTTGCTGTCACTGGCACTCCGTTGATCCAGGCACGGCTTTTACCTTGGTTGTCTACGGTACGCCGCAAAAGTATCGCAGCTTCCGCATCAATGCCTGCTTCTTCCAACCATGGTGTAACGTGGTCAGGAACATCGAACTCCGCGCAGATATCGGCTTTGGCTGCGCCCTCCCGTACAACGCTGGTGTCAGCCCGTGCGCCCAGCACGATCTGAAGTGCATCGATCAAAATGGATTTACCTGCCCCTGTTTCTCCTGTCAGAACGGTAAAGCCAGGTTGTAATTCGAGGTCTAGTGACTCCACGATCACGAAATCGCGTAGCACCATGCGCTTGAGCGCCATGCTCAGGACCCCCCCTCATTCCAGCGGAGCTTTCGCCGCAAGGTCGCAAAGTAATTCCAACCAGCAGGGTGGAGGAAGCGCACACAGTGTTCTGAGCGTCGCACCAAGATTCGGTCGCCATGCTGAAGTGAAGCTAAAGATTGCATGTCAAAGTTGGCACTGACGTCCCGCCCACTGACCACCTCCACGGCGACTTCTGTCGCGTCCGAAAGAACGATCGGGCGGTTGGAGAGTGTGTGCGGTGCGATGGGAACCAAAACCCAGCCTGGAATAGCGGGGTGCAGCATGGGGCCCCCTGCGGACAGTGAATATGCAGTGGACCCTGTCGGCGAGGCGATGATCAATCCGTCCGCTCTCTGGTTCGAGACAAATCGGCCCCCCACCTCAACACGCAACTCCACCATTCCCGATGTTCCGCCGCGATTGACCACCACATCATTCATGGCGAACGCTTCGAACACCATCTCTTCGCCTCTCATCACGCGTGCATGCATGAGGGGCCTTGAGTCTTCCTCATATTCGCCGCGCAACATGGGGCCCAAGGTAGTCTGGTACGCTTCAAAGGGGATGTCGGTGATGAAGCCCAATCTGCCTTGATTGATGCCAATGAGCGGTACCCCATGGCGTGCCAGCCTACGTGCGATGCCTAGCATCGTGCCGTCCCCGCCGACCACCAGCCCCACGTCGCAAGTGGCCATTTCCTCCACTTGAATTGATTGAAATTCTGTAAGCCCAGTGTTCTGCGCTGTCTCTGCTTCCAGCAATACCTCGCAGCCCAAGTTCGTCATGAAGTCAGCAATCTTCTCAAGGGCCAGCAAGCTACTCTCGGACATGCCTGGAGCCGCAGAGGGTTGGTATTTGCCGATGAGCGCGACACGACGGAATTTCAGAGTCATTTGGAAATTACATCATTAAAATCAAACCATGCTCGATGACCGTGCCAAGTTGTTGCTCAAAGCGCTGGTCGAGCGCTACATCGCAGACGGCCAGCCCGTAGGCTCACGCACGCTT
Source organism: Acidovorax temperans (assembly GCF_006716905.1). Classification (GTDB taxonomy): domain Bacteria; phylum Pseudomonadota; class Gammaproteobacteria; order Burkholderiales; family Burkholderiaceae_C; genus Acidovorax; species Acidovorax temperans. The sequence continues at coordinate 1,216,482 of NZ_VFPV01000002.1, forward strand.
TCTCGGGCCTCCGGGCTGGATTTGTCTCCTGCCACCATCCGCAATGTGATGGCGGACTTGGAAGAGTTGGGGCTTATTGCAAGTCCCCACACCTCGGCAGGGCGTGTACCTACAGCCCGAGGCTACCGCTTGTTCGTGGACACCATGTTGACGGTGCAGCGGGACGGGCTGGAGGCTCCGCAGTTGATGCCCGAGCAGCCGCAAAAAGTGATCGCGAATGCGGCTCATCTTCTGTCCAGTCTGTCTCAGTTTGTCGGTGTGGTCATGGCACCCCGCCGCAGTTCGGTATTTCGTCACATAGAGTTCTTGAGACTGTCAGAACGCCGGTTTTTGGTGATCATCGTTTCGCCTGAGGGCGATGTTCAAAATCGGGTCATCTTCACTGATTCCGACTATTCGCAATCCCAGCTTGTCGAAGCTGCCAACTTTCTCAACGCGCACTATGCAGGTTTGGAAATGGAGCAGGTCAGGGAGCGCTTGAAGTCGGAGGTGGATTTGTTGAGAGGCGAGATCGCCTCTTTGATGCAGGCTGCGGTCAACGTGAGTTCTGAGGCGTTATCGCAAGCCCAGGATGAAGTCGTGATTTCAGGGGAGCGGAATCTGCTGTCAGTGAGCGATTTTTCCAGTGACATGGGGAACCTTCGCCGGGCGTTTGATCTGTTCGAGCAAAAGACGCAAATCCTGCGCTTGCTCGATATCTCGAGCCAGGCCGAAGGCGTGCGCATCTACATTGGGGGCGAGAGTCAGGTGGTTCCTTTCGAGGAGCTGTCCGTGGTCAGCGCTCCTTATGAGGTCGATGGCAAAGTTGTCGGAACGTTGGGGGTGATCGGCCCGACGCGCATGCCGTACGACAAGATGATCCAGATCGTGGACATCACTTCCAAGCTGGTTTCCAACGCGCTCAGTTACCGCAAATAAACGCCTTACAATCCGTCGTCCTGAGAAGCAGGCTGGTTTGGGGCGTTAGCTCAGTTGGTTAGAGCAGAGGACTCATAATCCTTTGGTCGCGGGTTCAAGTCCCTCACGCCCTACCAATACAGACAAGGGTTCATTGCTATAAAAACAGTAGTGAACCCTTTTTCTATTCTGGGCTTGTAGGCAATCTGTAGGCAACTTGCCCGAATGCAGCCCAGCACCAGACAAAAGAAAAGCCCCACACGGGGGCTCTTAGGGGTCTGACAAAACAGGGGGGCTCTCGCGCACGCGCGCGGAACGTTCCAAAAAGAAAAAACCCAGCGGGTAAGGCTGGGTCTGTTCGGGGGGGGTGCGGTCAGGCTTCACTTGCCAGCCATCAGCAAAGCACAGCCCGGCCTGTTGCGCGTCACCTCGCGGGATGCCCGGTCTATTAGCTCTTGCTCAGTCTCTCCAGGCTGGCGCGTCCATCGCTGGCTTCCATTCTGGTCATGCAGTTCCTGCACTTCTTCATCAAGGTTTCCACGCCTCAGGGGTTGAATAACGATGGTCGTAGGCCCTTCATCCATCGAAACCCCCTTTTCCAGCTCGGCAATTCTCTTTTCAAGGCTTTGCATTCTTTTCCTCCAGCACCTCGATACGGCGCGCCAGTTCGTCAATCTCAGCCACTCGGGCTAGCGTACCAATAGCACCCAGCAGCGCGGCACCTTGTCCGGGTGCAAGCTCTCCAGCGGCCACGGATGCCAGCACGGCGCGTCCTTGTTGGGTTAGGGTGCCATCGGGCAGGCTCAGGGCTTGAGACTGTTCAGCGGCCTTCAATGGGGCTATGGCACGCTCCAGCAGCAGGCGGGCGGCTCCCACATCGCCATCAAGGGCGCGGGCCATCATCGCGGCCAGTAGTTCGGGCACGCGGTCTGCAATAGCGGCTCGCAGCTTTGCCACTTCACCCGTCCCAGCCGGGCGGCCCTTTGGGTTTCCAGACTGGCCCGGCTTCCATGCAGCGGCGGGCGGATTTCTTCTTGTCGCCATCGGTGTTCCTTTTGTGCTTTTTCAGTTGTTGAGTTGTTCGCGCACATCGCGGCAGTCACGCGCCACAAAGGCAACGCCACCAGCGCAGCGGATGCGCTCCAGGAATAGGGCTTGCTCGGGGCGCAGGCGTCCGGCCTGGGCTTTCACTTCCACACCCAGCAAGCGGCCATCCTTCAATTGCCCCAGCACATCGGGGCAGCCCTTGAACCCAAAGCGGATAAAGCGGCCTTCCACCTTGGCAGCCCCGGTATTCATGCGCTCACACCACGCCACGGCGGGATGCGTTCTCAGCGCCTTCAATACTTCCACCAGGGCGGCAGCTTCGGGGCGGCGGTTGGCTCGGGGTGTCTGTTGTTCCAGGCCGAAAAGGTCAGCATTCATTGCCAAACCTCCCCACCGAAAAAATCACCGAACTTCCACCCCCTATATATAGGGGGCGGTGAATTTCGGTTACGGATTTCACCGAAAACAGACGGAACGGTGAATTTCGGTTATTCATCACGCCAGCCATAGCCACCCCTCATTGCAGCCAACAACCCCACGGGCCACCAGTCCAGTGATTGCCTCTCTGGTGCGTGTTGCGCGGCGGTCGGTCTGGCATGTCAGCTTTGCAGCGCCAGCAGATACAGCGGCCTCCAGTTCAATGCAGGGGCGCAGCGGCGGGGCTCCAGGCTTGCCCGTGGTGCCATCCTTGAACATCGGGCGCAGCGCATCAAGAATCACCCGCTGATTTCCACCCTGGGGCAGCTTCACGGCGCGCACATCCTCCACGGCGGTATCACGCACCACCACGCAGCTTGTAATGGCCTCGCCGGTCGGCTCTGTGCCCAGTACCTCCACGGCCAGCTTGAACGGGCAAGACTCGCCATCAATGCCGTCTTTGGATTTCGCCACCTTCCATTCCCGGCGGTCGCCTTCGCGTGAAACCTCGATTGCGGCATCCATCGCAGCGAATAGCGAACTGTGCCCACGCAGGCCAGCGGCGGCATTCTTGCCCGTGTGGTGAACCAGCACCACCAGCCCACCGGTCAGGGTTTGCAGGGTCTTTGCTGCCTCCAGAATCTCGCCCATGTCGCGTGAACTGTTTTCGTCGGCAGTGGGCGCGGCGCGGTTCAAGGTGTCCACCACCACCACAGCGCCAGCAGGCACCACGGCGGCAAGGTCTAGCACGTCCTGCCCATCGGTCAGCTTGAACGGTTGCAGCATCATGCGCAGGCCATCGGGCAGCGCACGGCCCCGGCTCACTTCCCATGCCTGGGCGCGCAGCTTGAACCCGGCTTCACCTTCCAGCGCGGCATACACCACGGGCGCAGCCTCCACCCGGCAATCAAACCAGCGTTGCCCCTCGGCAATCGCGGCGGCCATGTCAAAGGCCAGGAATGATTTACCGGATGCGCTCGGCCCATACAGCGCAGCAAGCCCCACGGCAGGCAGCACACCACGCACACGCCACGCCAGCGGCGGTAGTTCGCGCAGTTCATCGGCTCCCAGCAGCTTGTAACGGGGTGCAGGCTTTGGGGGCTCGCTCGCAGCCTCCAGCAGTTCGGCCAGCACATCGGCCCCGTCACGCTGGGCCAGGTCGTTTGCGTCGAAGTTCTGCACCTCGCCCTGGGGCATGTAGGCCACGGCGCATTGCAGCGCCTGGGCAATTTCTGCTGCGCTTTCTTCCTTGCCCACATCAGGCACCAGCACCAGCCGGGCGGCGGCGTCACGCTTGCGCAGGGCTTCGGCCACCTTGCCCACGTTGCCCCAGCCAAAGCACGCCACGGCAGGATGCCCGGTAGCCTGCCAGCAGGCCCACGCCTGCCCGATACCCTCGCACAAAGCCACGGGCGCACCGGGCACCACCTCGCCCACGGTGAAGGATGCCCCGGCCATCGCTGCGCCGGGCAAGTTCAGCTTAGGCTTTTTCCCCTTCGCTTTCAGACGGGCAGCAGTCTCGCCAGTAGTTACACATTGCAGGCTCTGCAAACTGCCATCAGGCGCAAAGGCGGGCACCACCAGCGCCCCGGCCATGCTCTCGCCTTGAATGCGCAGCGGGTCACCAGCAGGCACCACGCGCAGGGCATCCAATGGCACCCCGGCGGCAGCTTTTGCCATGATGTAGGGATGCGCAGCGGTTGCGGGTTCGCAGCGTTTCCACACCTCGGCAGGGCTCATGCCTGGGGCGGGCTTGCGCGCGGGCTCTGTGGCCTTTCTGGGGGTTTGCTGCTGGCGTTGCTGGGGCTTGCCTTCACCCATGCGCCAGCCATGCTCTGCGCCCACGCGGTACAGCGTTCCAGGGCCAATACCCTTGCCCGGCTTGATAGATTTCCACACATCGCGGGATGCTGCGGCGTCGTAATTTCCAGCCCCGGCGCTCCAGGCGTCGAAGGTGTCGAAGTCAAGGCCAGCGGCGTGTGCAGCCATGCCCACCCGCACCCATTCATCGCGGGGCAGGTCGGGCGGGATGCTGTGCAATGCGTCGATTGCTTTTGCGGTGTCTGCCATCACGCGGCACCCCCATTCATCGCCAGGGCTTGCGCGGTGTATTTCCCGTCAAGGCGGTACAAGGCAATCACGCGGTCGGGGCTGTGTTCCGTGGGGCTTGGAACCTCGATGGTTTCCACCGGCCAGCCCAAAGCGCGCAGCGTGAAAATCACGGCTCCCAGTCGCCAGGATTGCGTGCTGTCCTGAAACTCGGGATGGTCAATCAGGCGGCCATCCATCAGCATTCCAAGCGCACGGTCTGCCAGGGTTCCACGCTTGGGCCATGTCGGGCAGAATGGCGGGGGCGGCAGAAACGAAAGTTGTTCACCGTGAGCCCCTTGCGTCTTGGTCGGTGCGGGGGCTTTTCCTTTTGGTGTCGTCATGGGCGGCCCCCCTTGCGAAACCAGCGGGACGGCGCGGCGCACCACAGCGCCAGCATCAGGCGATTGATAGCGGCGCTCATTGCTTCGCCTCCACTTCATCGGCCAGCGCCAGCAGCTTTGCAGCCACATCGCGCAGGCCATCGGGGCCAATGGGCAATGAAACGGCGGTGCCCTCGCTTGTGCAGGCGGTCAGCAGGCCAGCGCCAACCGTGATTTCGTGTCCGTCGGGGTGGGCATAAATGATGGCGGTGCTCATGCTGTCACCCCCAGCACGCGGCGCAGTTCCGACACGTTCCAGGCCAAACGGCCATTAATGCGGATGGGGCGCAGTGGTGTTGGCGCCGATTCAAAATTGAGCCACCGTGCCGATTGAATTTTGAGCCAGGGCTATTGGCCAACCGGTGAAGGCTGGCTGTGGATAAGTGTAGTGCCTTGAGTTGGTTTGGGTCTCCTTGGTGAACGGCCTCGGTGGTCGTCGTTGAGGGCAAGCCGCGCAGGGCGAAGCCCGTAGCGGCTTGCCCTTGAACCGCTCAGAACGGCTCAGCCTTCTTGGCCTGTTCGCGTGCCTTGATGCGTTTCTTGGCCACGGCTGTGCTGTGCATGAACCTGTGGGACTCGTTGCCCGTCTCGACGATGTGGCAGTGGTGCGTGAGTCGATCCAGCAGTGCCGTGGTCATCTTGGCGTCGCCGAACACGCTGGACCATTCCTTGAAGTCCAGGTTGGTGGTGATCATCACGCTGGTCTGCTCGTAGAGCTTGCTCAGCAGGTGGAACAGCAAGGCGCCGCCTGCCTGGCTGAAGGGCAGGTAGCCCAGCTCATCAAGGATGACCAGGTCCATGCGCTGCAAGCTCGCTGCGATGCGGCCTGCCTTGCCTTGGGCCTTCTCCTGCTCCAGTGCGTTGACCAGATCCACCGTGGAGTAAAACCGCACGCGTGAGCCATGGCGCGCGATGCCCGCCACGCCGATGGCCGTGGCCAGATGCGTCTTGCCCGTGCCGGGGCCACCCACCAGCACCACGTTGTGCGCCTGCTCGGTGAACGCCATGCTGGCCAACTGCTCGATGAGCTTTCTGTCCACGGGCGAGCATTCGAAGTCGAAGCCCGCCAGGTCGCGGTGCACGGGGAACTTCGCCGTGTGCATCTGGTAGCTCACTGAGCGCATGGCTCTGTCCGTGACTTCCGCTTGCAGCAGGTGCTCCAGCAGCCAGCGCGAGCTCTCCAGCGTGGTGTGGCCGCCTTGCTTGACCAGGTCCTCCCAGGCCCCGGCCATGCCGTACAGGCGCATCTCTTTGAACTCCTTGTCCAGCTCACGCATGATCGGCCTCCTGCATGTCGCTGCCAGCGCGCAGGCTGTCATAGCGCGCCGTGTCGGCCAGGGGTGTCTGGCTCACTTGCAGGTTGGTCGCAACCGTCTCGGGCAGGGGCTGCGCTTGCAGGCGGCCGAGCACGTTGATGACGTGCTCGGTGCTCACCCGCCCCGATGGCGGCGCACTCTCCAGGGCCAACTCCACCGCCACCAGCACGGCGTCCAGCCCTTGCTTGGGCACCTCGGCCAGTACCTGCGCCATCACCCTGTCGCCGCCCTCCTGGTGCAGCAAGCCTTTGCGCATGCGCTGCAATGGCTCGGGCAGGTCTGCAAAGGGCGCGCCGTTGCGCAGCGCGCCCGGCTTGCGCTCGATCAGCGGCACGTAATGCTGCCAGTCGTAGCGGGTCTGGTTGCGATCGCTCAGGCGCTCGTGCGTGGCCACCATAGCATCGCCGGCCACCACCACGATCTGCGCCGGGTACAGGTGTGTGCTGACCATTTGCCCCGCCCATTCGCAGGGCACCGAGTAGCGGTTGCGCGCCACCGTCACCAGGCAGGTGCTGCTCACCTTCGCCGGGTTCTCAACATAGCCATCAAAGACCACCGGCATGGGCATCAGGTGGCTTTGCTCCAGCTCCAGCATCTCGGCGATGCTGAACGCTTTGTGCTGGGGGTGGCGCAGCTCCTGCCACAGGGCCCGGCAGCGCTCGCCCAACCACGCGTTGAGCTCGGCAAAGCTGCCAAAGCGCCGCTGCCCCGCCTCCACCCAGATCCGACGGCGGCTGTCTTGTACGTCCTTCTCCACTCGACCCTTCTCCCAGCCGCTGGCACGGTTGCAAAAGTCAGGGTCGAACAGGTAGTGCGCGCACATGGCCGCAAAGCGCGCGTTGACGACTCGTCCCTTGCCCTTCTTGACCTTGTCCACTGCCGTCTTCATGTTGTCGTAGATGCCACGGCGCGCCACACCGCCCAGAGCCGCGAAGCTGCGTGTGTGCGCATCGAACAGCATCTCGTGGCCCTGGCTGGGGTAGGCCACCAGCCAGAACGCCCCGCTGGCGCACAGCTTCATGTGCGAGACCTGCATGCGGTAGTACACCCCGCCCACCAGCAAGCCGTCTTCGCTCCAGTCGAACTGGAAGGCCTCGCCCAGCTCGAAGGTCAATGGCACAAAGGCTTTGGTGCTCGCCTGTTGGCCTTCACCTTGGCGCCACTTGCGGATGAAGTCCGTTACCCGTGTGTAGCCGCCCTCGTAGCCCGCTGCCTTGATCTGCGCGAACAAGGCCTTGGCCGTGCGCCGCTCCTTCTTGGGCCGCTTGGCATCGGCCTTCAAGGCTTGCATGAGTTCGGCCTCGTACGCCGACAGCTTGGTGGCCTTCGCCGCCTCACGGCGGTACTTGGGCTCGACCGGCTGCGCCTCATCCAGCCACTTGGCCACCGTGTTCCTCGACAGGCCCGTGGCCCTCGATATCTCCCGCTTCGTCTTCTTGTCTCGGCGATGCATCCGCCGAATCTTGCCAATCATGTCCATGGTGATCACCTTCTTCTTCCCACTGCCGCAAAAAGCAGCAGGGTAGGTAAAACACCTGGCTCAGTTTTGGATCGGCATCACCCAAAAAAGTGGCTCAGTTTTCGGTCGGCGTCAACAGAATCAAGAAATCATGAATCACGGAAACACAATTCCTCGACCCAATACTCCCCGTGGCTGGCTTTCTGGCCAGCGCCGTGCGGCTCTCACCCCGCACGGCAGGTTTGACATCAGCTCGGACAACGTCTCCCGACGTGGTCATCTCACACAAACATCAGCGCCTCGGATAGCGCCCCGCTCCCGTCTTTCGACCCTTCCCACATCCAGCAAGTCTGCAGGGGGGCTCCCACTCACCGGTCCGTCGCGCTGTGCGAACGGCCCAGTTGTGGCTACTCAACAAGTCTCCCAGTCGTAGCTCAACGCCGGTTTCTCAGGCCGGCGAGCCTTAGACTTTCCCAAGTTCTCTCAAAACGCGCGAACACATCGAACGCGAGCTCTGGTTGCTGCATACATGGCGGAACATCCACCTCACCCCCCGCGCGCATGGCGTGGGTAGGTTTTCAGGGGCCCAGGATTCCGTAACGGCTCCCTTACCTGCATCAACCTTCATCGCTCTCTTGCTTGTCGCCGCTGTTGCGGCGATACGCCCTATGTGTCCAGTCTGTTGCACCAGTTCGTCACGAGCCTTCCGGCCCGGGTGCTTCACCGCCAAGCTATCCGCCGACCCCTCGTGAGCTGCGCACCATGCGCAACCCTCAGGGCCGCCACCTTCCAATCTCTCTCAGGTGGCCTGCGTCCTTTCGGAACGCCTCAGGCGTGTCGGTTCAGACACGGGTTCAGCCCTCTCGAGCTGCCCCCGCCCGCGCATCGCTGCACGGTATCGAGTTGAGCGCCAACCCTGGTTTCCATCGCCTGAGCGATGTTCCCCCAGGGCCAGCGTGCCCTTGTCGCCCAATCCTGGCATTGACCAGTCCTGGGAATGGAGTCGTCGGGCGGGAGTTGCAGTCTCCCTTCCGAAATGAGGTCGCTGCCTTCAAGCTTTCCAGCCTGTTGGATACGACCACCCGCGCTCCGTTGTTTGCCGCGCCAGCACTGTTAGATGCACGCGGCTTCCGCAGTCCACCAACCGGATGAGATGTCCGGTGGGGGGCTCGTGTGAGATTTGAGCTGTAGGGGGCCTCACGCCCCGATGGTTTCCTGGGGAGCATCGCTCGACCCAGGGGATACGAGTGATGCGCCGGTAGGGGGTGAGAGTCCCGCTTGCCAGCATCGAATCTGCTTTGTATAGCTACCTGCCGTGGAACTCGACGGGGCCCCCGTCTTCGCCTTGGAATCCTTTTTAGTGCGGTCGCCGACGGCGACTGGCCAGAGCGCCTGCTTTCCAGTGCCTACACGTGGCATCCCTGTTATGGAGTCGCCAGTTCATGCCACGCCCCGCCACCTACAACCCCACCGTCCTCATCGCCAAGACTGTCTTCCTTCAGCGCATTCAGGAAGCCGTCGGTGACGGCTACCGCTACTACGCCACTGGAACAATTCCGCCGCACAGAGCCCTTGGCCTCGTGCGGAAGTTCGCCGAGGCCTATGGCGTTCACTGGGACAAGAACGAGCGGTATCGCCGCAAGGCCGCAGGCCTTGGCAACGCGCGGCTGGTGCTCGGCCTCAACCAAGAGATGACGGTCGACTTCTTTCTGTTGGTCTCGCCAGGGGAGCACGTTGCCCATCAACTCGAACGATTGGCGGATGCGACCAAGCTTCCGATTCGATACCGCGAGTTCGAGCTGGTCACGATGACACTCAAGGGCCGTGACAAGCCCGGCCTCACTTGGCGCCTTGATGCTGCCACGGTCAGTGCCTGGCGCGAGCGCCTGCATCTGCACACGGCGCACTACAACCGCGCGGCACTCTTCCAAGACTGGTTCAGTCTTTACCGCGTGCCCGGTTTCGCGGGCGTGCGGCGACAGGTTGGCGACCTGGTCGCATTCTGGCGCCGCGATTGGAACAAGCTTCGGGGAGCCGACCCGTGTCCGCTGAGCTATCCGCACGACGAGCCAAGGTACCGCGCGATTCCGGCTGTCACCAAAGGCGAAGACGGCATGTACTGGCCGGCACGAGGTTTTCCAACTACGCGACAGCTGCCGACGCTGTTCTATGTCCGCAAACAGAAGGACGTTGGCGAACCGCTGCGACGACTCGTGCGACGCCTGCAAGATGCCTCTGTGACCGCCCAGCACACCCCCGGCAGTGAGTCGGCCTAGGTAGGGGGAGGGCGAACCCGTGCCGCCACAAGTGCCGCGCTATTCAAGCCCAAAGCCTGGCTGACGCGCGCAGCAAGACGTCACGGCGCCTGCCTCGTGCCTGGTCAGGACTGGACCAAGCCCGAGACGCGGCGGCGTCAGTGTCGTCCCCGGAACCGTCACTGCACCGCCCTGATGCTTGCCTGTGGGCTGAAGGTGCGCCAAACGCTAGGCCCCCTTACTGTTGGCGCTTGGGATTCACCGTGCCGGTACTGCGCCGGCACTGTTCGCTACACGAGACCTCACCACAACTCTCTGCGAACAGCATCATGAAAAAATTGGTCGGCATCAAATCCCGCGACGGTGGAAAATCCGCGTCCCTCACCTATCCGGTCCCCGTCAAGTCGGCGCGCAGAGTCCAGAAAGTTCGGCTGCCGGTCGGCGCCATCCGTATCGACGACGATGGAGAAAGCCAGACCTTCGGCGTCGGCTTCATCAAGTTCGTCAGCGGCTACAGCCTGAGCCTGCTCAACGATGCGGACCAAGCGGCGGCACAGGCTTGGCTCGAGCAGGCCGCAACCCGCTGCGCGGAAGGTGGCGCAGCGCCAGCCAGGGTGTCTCTGCTCGATGTGGGCGCCAAGCTGGACGAGCTGCTTGAGCTGATGAGGGTCAGTCGTGCTCAAGCTGACTGCGCCAGCACGCTCGGTCCGGTTCTGCCACCGGCCGTGCCTGCTTCAGTCTATGTTCTGCCCGAGGGGCCTGCGCCAGACGAAGATTCAGAGGGCAAGCTTCTGCGTCTGCTCAGAACCTTCAACGCGGCGGCGGCCGAAATCGTGCCCATGATGCCCAAGGCAGCTGGTGTGTTTCACATCAAATACAAGTTCCGTCCCGAAACCGTCGAGGAGGTTGAACGCTCCTGGGTGCTGTCAGCGACGATGGACAAACGTCTGAACGGTCGTGGTCAGCTCAAGCGGACTGGACCGCGCGAGGAGCAAGCGCAGGCCCGATTTGGAGTATTGGATTCAGTCGTGGACGCGGCAGACACGGAGTAATCGGCGGGGCCGTTAGAGCGATTCCGCTCGCCAAATGGGATTTTTTTGAGGCCTGCATCGCTGCCGAAAAAACAAGACAAGACCAAGAGCAGGTGCTTGGCGATGTGCCTTGGTGGGGGCCTCAGATGTGGAAATCACAAGCGACGCAAGATGAGTGCGACCGGATGTCTCAACCAAAAATCAAGGACTGCTCCCTGTTTGCGATGAGATTCCTTTAGCTAAAAAGCAGCGGTTTACGCCCATGAACCTAGCTACCAAAAGGAGGCCCCCCGGCTCTGCCGGGGAGGCAGTAGAAGTTTGACTTTTCAGGAGGTTGTCCACCGTAGAGACTTTCAATCGTGAGCCGCCAAGCAAACGAAAGGAAGAAACACGATGGACAAGTATGAAAGTTTGAGTCCCACGGCCTGGGATTGCAAATATCACGTGGTCTTCATCCCCAAGTGTCGAAGGCGAACGCTGTACAAGCAGCTACGCGAACACCTGGGTGAGGTATTCAGAAAGTTGGCCGCGCAAAAGGAATGCAGGGTTGAAGAGGGGCATCTGATGCCCGATCACGTGCACATGATGCTGTCGATCCCACCGAAGTACTCGGTGTCGCAGGTGGTGGGCTTTATCAAAGGCAAGAGCGCAATCCACCTTGCGCGGGTGTACGGAGAGCGAAAGCGCAACTTCGTGGGTCAGCACTTCTGGGCGCGAGGGTACTTCGTCTCGACGGTGGGACGCGACGAAGCGGTGATACGGGAGTACATCCGAAACCAGGAGAAGGAAGACGAGAGGTTGGACCAACTCGGTCTATGGAGGTGAGTAGCCACCGATAGGTGGCCCCAAGAATGAGGGGCCGCGTTAGCGACCCCTTACAGCCGCTTTGAGCGGCTCACATCCCGAATGCCCCCGGCTTTGCCGGGGGATGGTTACTGACTACACAAGAAAGCAGTCGCATTTCGCAGACGGCATTTTCAACCCACTAAGGAAATATCATGGCAGACCAAAAAAACCACTTTCCATCTACGATTTGGCATGGTGTCGAAATTCGCGGCAACTACCTTTGCCTCTTTGAATCGATTGACAAGGGGCGCGTGAAGTACCTCACGCTCCAGCAGGAACATCTCGATGAAGCGGCCGAGGCATGTGACGAATTCGCATTGGATAGTCGTGAGCGAGTCAGTGCGTTCCAGGACATCATCGACTCTCGCGTCCATGAGTGGTGCGAAATTCTGACCCCTGAATTTTTCCTCGAATCCTTCACGAACCAGGTCTATAGCTTCGAGAAAGACTTTGTTCCGAAGTTGACGGGCAGTTTTGAAGATTTCATGGAGGCATACGACACGTATTGGGATGTCGTGAATGAGTACATTTCGAGAACGCCGTTCGACGAGGCTCCCAGTGAGGCTGCTCTTCGAGAACGGCATCGCGAGTTGTCGGCCTACCTGGCCCGGCACCTTTGAGGCCGGCATGAGGGGGGTGTGCTAAGCGCCCCAAAAAAATGGCGCTGGTTGCCTCTCGGCCGGCAGCGCTTATCAACAATTCATAACAGGGTGTGACCGAGTCACCCCCTGTTTTTTTGCTTAGTTCCCTCAGTTTTCGCACTCGAACTCTCAAGGTGAAGGGGAATCCTCGAGTGGTTAGGTTTCGGAAGTTCAGGGCCCAGAGGTGGCCTCGTAGATGCGCCTCCAAGACGCATGTATTTTTTGGGCCCGATGTCGAGCATCAGGTTACCTGTTTGTGGCAGCTGCTTGAGTGGAGCGATGACCTCTCGACACACAGATTGCTTGTGCGGTTGTCCCTTCGTTGTGGTTCTGCTTCAGTGTCCTGCCCGAGTGCCCTGGGCCGCACGACGAATCAGAGGCCAAGCTTCTGCGTCTGCTCAGAACGTTCAACGCGGCGGCGGCCGAAATCGTGTCCATGATGCCCAGGGCCGCAGGCTGGTTCCACATCAGTACAAGTTCCGCCTCGAGACCGTCTAGGAAGTGAAATGGTGATGGGTACGAGTGGTGACCACGGACAAAACGCTTACAGGGTCTCAGTTAGCTCAAGCGGGCCCGGCCACGCGAGGAGCTGGCGCATGCACGGCTTGGGACAGTGGACACGATGGTCGACGTTGCAGACGCGGATGAGTCCGTTGGGTCGTGAGTCCGTATGAGTCGCTACACACTGGGAGCTGGTCGCTGCAACTGGCCGACTCGCAGTGGTGCCAGTTGGCCGTGCTGCTCGGCCTACCCGCTGTAGCGCCCGAAGGTGTCCGAAATGGGGTGTTTGACTAGGCTATGATGCTGCCGTCGGGCTTCCGGAGTGGCAGAAAGTTATGCCAAATCTATGCCAAACCAGTTGCCGATGGGTGCAAGTGCTTGCCAGCGACCGCTCGTAAGTGCTTGATTTTGCTGGCCCCTGCTGGACAAGAACACCCGTCAGAGCCCTTGAATTGCTCTCATAATCCTTTGGTCGCGGGTTCAAGTCCCTCACGCCCTACCAAAAGGCCTGCTGCGAATGCAGCCCACTTTTTCATAAAAAGTGGCATTTTTCAAAAAATGCAGTCTGGCGTGTATTACAATCTCAGTCATGCGATGAAGCTGATGTCTTCGCTAAGAAGACAAAAGCAAGTTGCATAAATTTTTAAAGTTCTAAAAATTTATGCTATAATTCAAAGCTTAGCGGCTGTAGCTCAGCTGGATAGAGTACTTGGCTACGAACCAAGGGGTCGTGGGTTCGATTCCTGCCAGCCGCACCAATGTTTAAAGCCTGCAACTGAAAAGTTGCAGGCTTTTTCATTTGTCCAATCGCTTTATTCTTTTCGGAGATGAATGCGCCATGAGCAAAGCCTTCACCAAAGAGACGGATGGTGATGAAGATGACGAGGTGTCGTTGCCTCCCTTGGCCAAAGGTGCCAAGAACTACATCACTCCTGCAGGATACGCACGCCTTCGTGCGGAGTTGCTGGACCTGATTGACAACGAGCGTCCTAAAGTCGTCGAGGCAGTGCACTGGGCTGCCAGCAACGGAGATCGTTCCGAGAATGGCGATTACCTTTACGGCAAAAAGCGGCTGCGGGAGATTGATCGTCGCATCCGCTTTTTGACAAAGCGTCTAGAGATCGCTGAGGTGGTTGACCCTAGCCTTCACGCGGGTAGCGATCAGGTGTTTTTTGGCGCCACCGTGACCTATTGTGATGATGAGGGAGTGGATCGAACCATCACCATCATGGGCATTGATGAGGCGGACAGTCACGCGGGGCAGGTGAGTTGGATTGCGCCCGTAGCCCGGGCATTGCTCAAAGCCAGGGTGGGGGATGAGGTGGCGCTTCCGACTCCAGCAGGCACCCGCATGCTGGAGGTGAGATCCGTCTGCTATCCCGACCCTGTAAAGTCTTGAGTTGTGGCTCTCCTGCCATCGCTGCTCTGGATGGCAGGGCAGAGTCACGTCGCTTGCGGCGTGATTCTGTTGGCACGAATCACCGCCTGGGTGCGGCGCAAATTCCGCAGAGCCGCCTCCAGATGTGCCTGGTCACGTACCGCAACAACGAACCTAAGGTCAGTGGTGTCCAGGGCGGCCTCGTCATCCATGTCCACATGGGTGATGTCCGCTTCGGAGTTGGCCAACTCCTGGGCGATCCGTGCGAGTACGCCCTTGCCGTTGATGACGGTCACAACCACCCCGGTTTCGAACAGGCGTGTCGGTTCGTCTGCCCAGTCCACGGCAATGAAGCGTTCGCTGTCTTTGTGCTGCAAGCGCTTGGCTACACTGCAATCCGCGTTGTGTACGACCAGCCCCTCGCCGCGGCCCAGGTAGCCGACGATGCGATCACCCGGCACCGGGCGGCAGCAAGGTGCATATTGTACGGAAGCGTTTTCACTACCATCCAGAGTGACTGCGCCCTGGGAGAGGGTCTCGTGTGAGGTGTACCGCTCGCGCGTGAGCAGCAGTGCATCGGGACGATGGCCGTGCTCGCCCAGCAGTACCACCAGCCGTTTTGCCACGATGCTGGCGATACGTTTGCCCAGTCCCAAATCCGTCAGCAATTCACTGCGGTTGCGGTTGCCTGTGAAGCGCAACAGCTTTTCCCAAAGAGCATGCGTTTCGCCTTCGTCGGGCGGGAGCTGTTCCAGGCCTTCCGCGCGAATTGCCTGGATGAGCAGTTTTTCGCCCAGGCTTTCGGACTCGGTGTGGGCCAGTGTTTTGAGGTAGTGGCGTATCTTGGAGCGTGCGCGCCCAGTGCGTACGAACCCCAGCCAGGCGGGGTTCGGTGTGGAAACAGGCGTGGTGATGATCTCGACCACATCCCCATTTTTCAGCTCAGTGCGCAAGGGCACTTGCTCGTTGTTGATTTTGGCGGCAGTGGTTCGATCGCCCACATTGCTGTGGATGGCGTACGCGAAATCCACCACTGTGGCTCCGCGCGGCAATGCCATGATCTGGCTCTTGGGTGTGAAAACATAGACCGCGTCCGGGAAGAGAT
Organism: Acidovorax temperans; assembly: GCF_006716905.1. GTDB lineage: Bacteria > Pseudomonadota > Gammaproteobacteria > Burkholderiales > Burkholderiaceae_C > Acidovorax > Acidovorax temperans. The sequence goes on from NZ_VFPV01000002.1 coordinate 1,231,846, forward strand.
CCACCTTGACATGGTCCCAGAACTCCGCGGCATCCCGGGTTTCGTTCTGGATGTCCAAAAGCGATTGCAGCCATTTGGTACCCAGTCGCTCCGCTGATGAGCCGTCAGAGTCTTGCGCCTTGTAGAGCCAGTGCGCTGCCACGCCGGCTTCCGCAATCACATGCATCTCGTCTGTGCGCATCTGGAATTCGATGTTGATTCCAGATGGCCCCACCAGCGTGGTGTGCAGAGACTGGTAGCCATTGAGTTTGGCAATGGCGATGTGATCCTTGAACTTGCCTGGGACAGGCTTGTACATCTGGTGCAAAACACCGAGTGCGGTATAACAGTCCGTGATGGTGGGTACGATGACGCGAAAGCCGTAGATGTCCGTCACCTGGGCAAAGCTCAGGTGCTTGAGGTGCATTTTTTGGTAAATCGCGTACAGCGTTTTCTCGCGCCCCGCCAGGCGAACTTTCATGCCTATGCGATTGAAGGCTGCGTCTACCTCGGCTTGTACCTTTTGCACCAGATCCCGCCGCCGGTTGCGCGACTTGTTGACCGCCTTCGATAGGGTGGCGTAGCGCCAGGGGTGCAAATGCCGAAACGCAAGGTCTTGCAACTCGCGGTAGGTCTGGTTCAGCCCCAGGCGGTGAGCAATAGGCGCGTAGATTTCAAGCGTTTCGGAGGAAATGCGCCCCCACTTGCTGCGGGGCATGTCCGACAGTGTGCGCATGTTGTGCGTACGGTCGGCCAGCTTGATGAGGATGACCCGCACATCCCGCGCCATCGCCAGCAGCATCTTGCGAAAAGACTCTGCCTGGTTTTCTTCCCGGGTGTTGAACTGGAGCTTGTCCAGCTTGGTCAGTCCGTCCACCAGCTCTGCCACCGGGGCGCCGAACCGGTCAATCAGATCGGCCTTGGTCACGCCGCAGTCTTCCATGGCGTCGTGGAGCAGGGCGGCCATCAGGGCCTGTGCATCCAGCTTCCAGGCGGCGCATTGCGCCGCCACGGCAATGGGGTGGGTGATGTAAGGCTCACCGCTGTTGCGCAGTTGCCCCAGGTGCGCTTCGTCAGCGAAGCGATAGGCCTGCCTTACCTGTTCAATGCTGGCTGCGTCCAGGTAGCTGAGGTTTTCCGTCAGCGCAGCAAAGCTGGCCGCTGCGGCGTTGGCTGCGGCGGCGGTAGGGCTGGCTGTAGGCTGGGCATCGCCAGGTCGGGTCTGCGTTGCAGAAGGTAAGTTGAGCACCGCGGTCATGCCTTAAATGTAGCGCGGGAGTGGGAGGGCTGGCAGAGAAGCAAAAAAAAGCACCGCATAGCGGCAATGCCAGTAAGTTAAGCAAAGGCCCTTCGGGGTCTTTGTTGTTTGTACAGTGCAGGCTTGATCAATTGAGCTTTGGCCATAGAGGTCAAGCGATAGCCAATGCTGCTGCAAGAGTACCTGAACGATACCCATGAGTTTGCGAGCCCCGAACAATGGGGTGTCGTTCAAAGCAACATACCCCAGCAGTGGATTGAACAGGCCTTGCAGATGACGGGTGTAGCCACGCTGCGCAAGCGGCGACTGCCCATGGAGCAGGCACTTTGGCTGGTATTGGGTGTGGCCTTGCTTAGAGACCGCTCCATCGTGAACGTGGCCGAGGTACTGGAGCTGGCACTGCCTGGGCAGCACAATGAACCCATCAGCTCCAGCGCGCTGAGCCAGGCGCGCCAACGGCTGGGCAGTGAGCCCCTGCAATGGCTGTTTCGCCACACTGCTGCCCATTGGGCGCACCAGCAGGCCGCTCGCCACCGCTGGCAAGGCTTGGCGCTGTACGCATTGGATGGCGTGGTCTGGCGTACCCCCGACACACAAGACAACCGCCAGCACTTTGGTTGCCAGCGCAACCACGCAGACCACCAAAGTCCCTTCCCCCTGGTGCGCATGGCCTGCTTGCTCGATGCCAGAGCTCGTTTATTGGTAGATGCCAGCCTGGATGCCTACGACACCAGTGAGTACGCATTGGCTGAACGCTTGTGGCCGAAGTTGCCGCCTGACTCGCTGGTGATTGTGGACAAAGGGTTTTACTCGGCAAGTCTGCTGTGGCCGCTGCAACACCGCCAGGGACGTCACTGGCTGATCCCTGCGCGTGCCGGACTCAGGGGCGAGGTGGTGCAAACGCATGGCCCTGGCGATGTGAGCTTGCGCATGAAGGTCTCGCCCCAAGCTCGCAAGAAAGACCCCGGCTTGCCGCTCACGTGGGAGGTGCGCGCCATCACCCGTGAACTCGATGGCAAACCCAGAACCTTGTTCACGTCCCTGATGGATCCGGCACGCTACAAGGCCGAGGAGGTGTTCGCGCTGTACCACGAACGCTGGGAGATTGAGCTGGCCTATGGAGAGATGAAGACGGACATGCTGGGCCAGGCGATGACGTTGCGCAGCCAGCAACCCGATGGGGTCAAGCAAGAGCTGTGGGCAACCTTGTTGATGTACAACCTGATCCGCTTGGAGATCACGCGCATCGCAGACGAGGCCAAAGTGCAGCCCTGTCGCATCAGCTTCATCACGGCGCTGCGCTACATCGTGGATGAGTGGCTGTGGAGTTCAGGATCACACACCCCTGGGGCCATCCCGGCCAAGCTTGCGGCCATGAGAAAGAACATCCGCCGCTTCGTGCTGCCGCCTCGCAGATCCCACAGGCGGTATCCGCGTGAGGTTCGTATGACCAAGACCCAGTATCCCGTCAAAAAAATGCCGCTCAGACTTAACTGAGCGGCATTGCCGCATAGCGGTGCTTATTTGGGGGCATTGCCCGACAAAAATCAACCTGGAACTTTTTTCAGCATTTCCAGGCCAACCTTACCTTCAGCGATTTCGCGCAAGGCAGTCACGGCGGGCTTGTTGCGGCTTTCGATGCGCGGGGCGTGGCCCTGGCTCAGCATGCGAGCGCGGTACGTGGCGGCCAACACGAGCTGGAAGCGGTTGGGGATCTTTTCCAGACAGTCTTCTACGGTGATGCGTGCCATCGTTTTACTCCGGGATTCAGGTGATATTGAGCGACTTGAAGGTGTCTGCACGGGCGCGGCGTTGCGCGGCGTACTTGAGTCGCTGGGCGTGAACGACCGCTTTCAGATCAAAAAGGGCGCTCTCGAACAACTCGTTGATTATAACGAAGTCGAATTTATCGACCTGCGCCATCTCGATCGCGGCGTTCTTGAGGCGCAGCTCGATGGTTTCGGCCGAATCTTCGCCACGGCGCTCCAGGCGCGAGCGGAGTTCTTCCCAGCTGGGGGGGAGGATGAACACCAGCACTGCGTTGCTGAACGCCTGCTTCACCTGCAATGCGCCCTGGAAGTCGATCTCCAGAATCACATCGGCGCCTTGGGCAATGCGTTCTTCAATCGCCTTCTTGGAAGTGCCGTAACGGTTGCCATGCACATGCGCCCATTCCACGAAGGCATTGGCCTGCACCATGGCATCGAATTCTGACTGCGACGCAAAAAAGTACTCGCGGCCATGCTTCTCTTGCCCGCGCGGGGCGCGCGTGGTGTGAGAGATGGAGGGGCTGACGCGAGAGTCCAGCTCCAGCAGTGCTTTGACGAGGCTGGATTTGCCAGCACCGCTGGGCGCCGCAACTACAAAGAGATTTCCGGGGTAGTCCATAGCAGATAAGCGCAAGGCGCTATCAAAAAATGAGTGTTATTCGATATTTTGCACTTGCTCGCGCATTTGCTCGATCAGGACCTTCATGTCCACGCTGATGCGGGTGAGGTCCAGGACGGCAGATTTGGAGCCCAGGGTGTTGGCCTCACGGTGCAACTCCTGGATGAGGAAGTCCAGGCGTTTGCCGACTTCGCCGCCCTTTTTCAGCAGGCGTTCTATTTCATCCAGATGCGACTCCAGCCGCGTGATTTCCTCTGCCACGTCGATGCGAATGGCAAAAGCGGTGGCTTCGGTCAGTGCGCGGTCGCGGGCGGCCTCGGGCAGGACGGCGCCATCGGTGAGGGCCATGGCTTCCTTCCAGCGCTCCATGAAGCGCTGGCGTTGCTGCTCGACCAGTAGCGGCACCAGCGGCACCGCTTGCTGGGCCAGCGCACGCAGTTGCTTGGCGCGGTCCAGCACCATGGCGGCCAGGCGCTTGCCTTCACGTTCGCGGGCGGACAGCAGCGCCGTGAGGGCTTCTTCGGCCAGCGCAGGCACGGCTTCGCTCCAGTCGTGCGAACTGGTATTGGCGTTGGCGCACAGGCGCAGCGCATCGGCCACGCTCAGCGGCGCAGCGCCGGGCAGCCACGCCTTGACGGAGTCTTGCAGGGTGTTGAGGCGTTGCAGCAAGCGCGCTGGTGGGTCTTGCAGGGTGTTGCTGTCTTCGTTTTCGATGGCGGCACGCACCTCCACCTTGCCACGCTTGAGGCGGGCTGTGAGCAGGCTGCGCAGCGTGGGTTCCAGCGCGCGCAGGTCGTCAGGAAGGCGGAAGGACAGGTCCAGAAAGCGGCTGTTGACCGAACGGATTTCCAGGCCCAGCCTGCGATTTTGGGGGGCGCGGCCCTCGGCTTCAGCGCCAGTGGCAGACGCGCCTTGCTGCGCGCTGGCGTATCCGGTCATGCTGTAAACTGGCATTGGACTTTTTGATGGTTGCTTGCGATCCGGCGATTATCCGGGTTCCGCCTAACCCCCGAGTCATCTTCGCAAAATATGTCAAAAATCAAGCCCGCACCATTGCCACCAGATACGTTGCTCGGTGGCTATCGCGTGGTGCGCAGGGTCTCTTCTGGCGGCTTCGGCGTGGTGTACCTCGCTGTGGATTCCGAAGGCCAGCAGGTCGCCATCAAGGAATACCTTCCTTCATCATTGGCCACGCGCGCACCTGGCGAGTTGCTGCCCAAGGTGCCGCCTGAAAAACTCTCGCTGTACCGCCTGGGGCTCAAGAGCTTCTTTGAAGAAGGGCGTTCGCTCGCGCAGATTTCGCACGCCTCGGTGGTCAGCGTGCTCAACTTCTTCCGCGAGAACGAAACCGTCTACATGGTGATGAACTACCTGGAGGGCGCGACTCTGCAGGATTTCATCATCACCGCGCGCGACCTGAAGACGCAGAAGGTCTTCCGCGAATCCACCATCCGCTCATTGTTCGATGAAGTGCTGCGCGGCCTGCGCATCGTGCACCAGCACAAGATGCTGCACCTGGACATCAAGCCCGCCAACATCTTCATCACCGATGACAACAAGGCTGTGCTGATTGACTTTGGCGCGGCGCGCGAGGTGCTGAGCAAGGAAGGCAACTTCATCCGCCCCATGTACACCCCCGGTTTTGCTGCGCCCGAGATGTACCGGCGTGATTCACAGATGGGGCCGTGGACCGACATCTACGCCATAGGTGCCTGCATCTATGCCTGCATGCAAGGCTTTCCGCCCAATGAAGCGCCTCAGCGCATCGAAAAAGACCGCCTTTCGCTGGCATTGACCAAGCTGCGCGGTGTGTACTCGGACAACCTGATCGAAGTGGTGGAATGGTGCATGGCGCTGGACCCGCTCTCGCGCCCGCAATCGGTGTTTGCCTTGCAAAAGGAACTGAGCCGGGAGGGTGAGCGCCGCTACACCAAGCTCTCGGTGGCTGAAAAAATGCGCCTGCAACTGGACACCCTGGTGTCTGACACCAAGAAAAACGTGCAAAAGGTGGGTGAAGCCACCGGCATCGGAGCCAAGCCCAAATGAACACGATCCACGCCAAGCGGGTCTGCGGGGCAAACGGCCTATTCATTGACGATGCCTGTGCGCATCCCTGTTTGCGTGAACCACTATGAAATTCTCGGTTTTCCAGATCAGCCGCCGCGGCGGCCGCGAAAAGAACGAAGACCGCATGGGGTACTGCTACACCCGCGAGTCGGGGCTCTTTGTGCTAGCCGACGGCATGGGCGGGCACCCTGAGGGCGAGGTGGCCGCGCAAATCGCGCTGCAAACCGTCTCGGCCCTGTTCCAGCGCCAGGCCAAGCCCCAGATCCAGGATGTGCAGGAATTCCTCTCGGGCGCGCTGCTCGCCGCCCACCACCAGATTCTGCGATATGCCTCTGAGAAGGGCATGATCGACACGCCGCGCACCACGCTGGTGGCAGCAGTGTTGCAGGGCGGAGCCGCCTCGTGGGTGCACTGCGGTGATTCGCGGCTGTACATGGTGCGCGACGGAGATTTGCTGACCCGCACGCGCGACCACTCGTACCTGGAACTGCGCAACGCGCCCCCACCGGGCATGGACCGGGTGAACCGCAACGTGTTGTTTACCTGCCTGGGCTCGCCCACCAAGCCCATCTACGACATCACCGGGCCTGTGTACCTGGTGCAGGGAGACCGCCTGTTGCTGTGCTCAGACGGCCTGTGGGGCACCTTGAGTGATGAAGAAATCACCAAGCAGCTGGCCCGCCAGCCCGTTTCTCATGCGGTGCCTGAACTGGTGGAGGAAGCCTTGCGCAAGGCGGGCGACAGCAGCGACAACGTGACCGTGGTGGCGCTGGAGTGGGAGACGCCCGATGCATTCGAGTCCACCCAGGGCGTGTCCACCGACAGCATCAGCGACGATGTGTTTGCCTCCACCATTCAGGCCGGCCCGCTCGATGGCCTGGCCGACGATTTGGACGATGCGGCCATTGAGCGCTCGATTGCCGAAATCAACGAAGCCATTCGCAGGTCGGCCGCCCGCCGCGGATGAGGCACTGGCCCTGAACCCTGTGGACACGGGCCCTTCACGGGCCCGTCTGTTTTGAAACTCTTTTTGCGATGTGATCGCCCCTGAAATGACCACCTTCCAACGCTCTGGCCAACGCGCCGCCGACCAGTTGCGCCCCGTGCGCATCACCCGCCACTACACCATGCACGCCGAAGGCTCGGTGCTGATCGAGTTTGGCAACACCAAGGTGCTGTGCACCGCGTCGGTAGACGAGAAAGTGCCCCCGCACAAGCGCGGCAGTGGTGAAGGCTGGGTGACGGCGGAATACGGCATGCTGCCCCGTGCCACCCACACCCGCAGCGACCGCGAGGCCGCACGCGGCAAGCAAAACGGCCGCACGCAAGAGATCCAGCGCCTCATCGGCCGCTCGCTGCGTGCGGTGTTTGATTTGAAGCTGCTGGGCGAGCGCACCATCCAGCTTGACTGCGACGTGATCCAGGCCGATGGCGGCACCCGCACCGCCGCCATCACCGGCGCGTGGGTGGCTGCGCAAGATGCGGTGAACACGCTGATTGCTGCGGGCAAGATCACCCAGTCGCCCCTGCGCGAGCCCGTGGCCGCCATCTCGGTGGGCATCGTGCAAGGCACGCCGCTGCTCGACCTGGAATACGTGGAAGACGTGGACTGCGACACCGACATGAACGTGGTGATGACCGGTGCGGGCCACTACGTGGAAGTGCAGGGCACGGCCGAAGGTGTGGCCTTCACCCGCAAGGAAATGGACCAATTGCTGGCGCTGGCCGAAAAAGGCATTGCCGAGCTGATCCTGTTGCAGCAGCAGGCCCTGATAGCCTGATTTGTTTACTATTGATTTGATAGCTGCTGGCGCTTGATCAATAAGCGCTAGAGCCTGATTTGACTATGAAACTCGTATTGGCATCCAACAACCAGGGCAAGCTCGCCGAGCTGCAGGCCATGTTTGCCCCGCTGGGCGTGGAACTGGTGCGCCAGGGCGACCTGGGCGTGGGCGAGGCCGAAGAACCCTTTCGCACCTTTGTCGAAAACGCGCTGGCCAAGGCCCGCTTTGCTTCGCAACACACCGGCTTGCCCGCGCTGGCCGACGATGCGGGCATGTGCGTGGACGCCTTTGGCGGCCTGCCGGGTGTGGACACGGCCTACTACTGCACCCAGTTCGGCTACGAAAAAAGCGACGCCAATAACGTGCGCGCGTTGCTGGAACAAATGCAGGGCGTCACCAACCGCCGCGCCGCCATGGTTAGCACCCTGGTGGCCGTGCGCAGCCCGCAGGACCCCGAGCCGCTGATTGCCGTAGGCCGCGTGGTGGGCGAGATCACCACCGAGCCGCGCGGCAGCAACGGCTTTGGTTTCGACCCGGTCATGTTCATCCCCGAATTTGGCAAGACCTTTGCCGAGCTGCCCGTGGAGGTGAAGAACGCGCACAGCCACCGGGGCCGTTCCGCCGCGCAAATGCTGGCCCTGATGCGTGAGCGCTGGTTTGGATGAAGTCCCCCCTGAGTCGCTTCGCGCCTTCCCCCCAAGGGGGGACACCGCCAGCGCACGCAAGTGAAACGCAGCTGCGCTGCCGCGGCGGCCCTTGCGCGGCGGTCGCTCGCATGGCAGTGCCTCTTGCTAGCCACCGCTGCGATGGAAGCGCTCCTATTTTTTTGAGCTTTGAATGGCTATTCCCATAATTCCTGCTAGTGCCGATGACGCGCCCGCCGTGGTGCGCGACATCCAGCACTACATGCGCCCCGGTCTGCTGCAGCTGGCCAGCCTGCCGCCTCTGTCGCTGTACGTGCATCTGCCCTGGTGCCTGAAGAAGTGCCCCTACTGCGACTTCAACTCGCACGAAGCGCGCGGCGGCAGCGCGGCGGGTGAGGTGCCCGAGCAGCGCTACATAGACGCGCTCATGGCCGACCTCGAAGCCGCGCTGCCGCTGATCTGGGGCCGTTCGGTGCACAGCATCTTCATCGGTGGCGGCACGCCCAGCCTGTTCGCACCGCAGGCCATAGACCGCCTGCTCAGCGACATCCGCGCCCGCCTGCGGCTGGAGGCTGACTGTGAGATCACCATGGAGGCCAACCCCGGCACCTTTGAGAAGGACCGGTTCCGTGCCTATCGCAGCGCGGGCGTCACGCGCCTGTCTATCGGGGTGCAGAGTTTCAACGACGCGCACCTCAAGGCCCTGGGCCGCGTGCACGACCGCGCCCAAGCCCTGGCGGCGGTGGCGGAGGCCGCCAGCGCATTCGACACCTTCAACCTCGACATCATGTACGCCCTGCCAGGCCAGACCCTGGCGCAGATGGAGCAGGACATGCAGCAGGCGCTGCAACTGGCGCCGCCGCACATCTCCATCTACCACCTCACCATCGAGCCCAACACCTACTTCGCCAAGTTTCCGCCCGCCATTCCCGAGGACGACCTGGCCTATGCCATGCTCGACCGCATCACCGAGATGACGGGTGCGGCCGGGTTGGCGCGGTACGAGATTTCCGCCTACGCCCGCGCGGGCCACCAGTGCTTTCACAACACCAACTACTGGCAGTTTGGCGATTACCTGGGCATTGGTGCGGGCGCGCACAGCAAGCTGAGCTTTGCGCACCGCGTGGTGCGACAGGTGCGCTTTCGCGACCCGGCCCGCTACATGGACAACGCCCTGGCAGGCCACGCCGTGGCGCAGGACGACGATGTGCGCCGGGCTGATTTGCCGTTTGAATACATGCTCAACGCGCTGCGCTTGCGCGGCGGCTTTGCGCTGACCGACTTCACCGAACGCACAGGCTTGCCGATCAGCGCCATTGCCAAGGCGCTGGATGCTGCGCAAAGCAAGGGCCTGATCGTGCGCGAGGGCGGGCAGGTGCGCCCCACCGAGCGGGGCTTTGACTTCTTGAGCGATCTGCAAGAGCTGTTTCTGGCCGACTAAGCGCGGCCCCTGCAGGGCCGCGCGTCAGCCGCAGCGCACGGCCGTGATGCGGCCGTTGTCGTCCACCACCAGGTTCAGGCGCTGTGCGTTGTATTCCTTCGTGATCATCTGGCCGGGGCGCAACACCCGCGCCATGTGGGCACCCGACTGCACCCGCGCCGCCTCGATCACGCTGGCGGTGCTGTCTTTGCCCACAAACGACTGCGCTGGCGCAGCATTGCATTGGCCACCCACGGGGGGCTGGCCTGCTGGGGTGTTTGACGCGCCAGCACCTGGGTTGGGCGCAGCGCAGCCCGCCAGGATTCCTGCAGCTACGGAAGTGCCTGCCAGGGTCCAGAGAGAGTTTTTCATGCAAAGGCTCCTTGAGTGATTCAGTGGATGGAAAGGCTGCGTACAGAGCCCATGCCTGCACGATAACCCAGCCCGTGGTGGCTGACCGTGTCTGTGCGTAACGCGCGGGCGGTGGCCCCGAAAAGATCTTGAAAAGGCTCTCAAGCCTCTGTCGCATGCACGACGCCGGGCAGCGTGTGCCACACACCCGTCACACCGGTGTCAAACGCGGTTCCCACACTCGCGGTTTTGTTTTTCTTGGGTTGCCCATGTTGATCAAGACCTCTGTTTTCCGCTCCGCAGGCTCCGGCATGCTGGGGCATGTGTCGCGCCGCACTGCCACGCTGGGCGTGGTGGCGCTGGCTGCATCCCTGGCCGCTTGCGGCGGCAGTGATGGCGACAGCAATACCAATGCAGGTGCCACAGCCACGCTAGCGGTGCTGGAGACCACCGACCTGCACTTCAACGTGCGCAGCTACGACTACTTCAAGCTCGCTGAAGACAAGACCTACGGCTTTGAGCGCACCGCTACGCTGGTGCGCGCCGCGCGCAAGGAATTCGCCAACACCCTGCTGGTAGACAACGGCGACACCATCCAGGGCACCGCGCTGGCTGACTACGAAGCCACCATCAGCCCCATCCCCTGCACGCAGCAGCTGTCCATGTACAAGGCCATGGGCGCGCTGGGTTTTGACGCGGGCACGCTGGGCAACCACGAGTTCAACTACGGTCTGCCCTTTTTGAACCAGGTGCTGGGCGGTGGGCTGGACGTGGACGGTGTGGACCCCACCAAGAAATGCGCTGGCGCGGGCTACCCCGCCGTGCTGGCCAACGTGTACAGCAGCAAGACCAAGAAGCCGCTGGTGCAGCCCTACACGCTGCTGGAACGCACGCTGGTGGCCAAGGGCACCGATGGCAAGGAAGTGAAGTTGCCCATCAAGATCGGTGTGATCGGCTTCACCACCCCCGGCATCATGAACTGGGACAAGCGCTACCTCGAAGGCAAGGTCTACACCGAAGGCGCGGTGGAGTCGGCCACCAAGTACGTGCCAGAGCTGCGCGCCAAGGGCGCCGACATTGTGGTGGCGCTGCTGCACGGCGGGCTCGATAGCGCGGCGTACTCGCCCACCATGGAAAACCCCGGCCTGCACCTGTCGAAGGTGGCGGGCATCGATGCGATGGTGATGGGCCACCAGCACGGCGTGTTCCCCGACACGGCGGCCACCCCCAGCTTCAACCTGCCCGGTGTGGACCACAAGGCAGGCACCGTCAACGGTGTGCCCGCTGTGATGGCCAGCTCGTGGGGCAAGGCCCTGGGCGTGGTGCAACTGGCGCTGCAGTGGGACGGCGCCAAATGGGTGGTCAACAAGGCTGCCAGCAAGAGCGAGCTGCGCAACATCCAGAGCAAGAATGCAGCGGGCGCGAACGTGTACGTAGAACCCGACGCCACCATCGCTGCGCTGATCGAGACGCAGCACCAGGCCGCGATCAAGTACGTGAAGACGCCCATCGGCCAGACCGACTTCCGCATGAGCACGCTGTTTGCCGATGTGGGCGACCCCGGCGCGATCCAGATCGTGAACCAGGCGCAGCAGTCTTATGTGGCCGCCTACATCAAGGCCAACCTGCCGCAATACGCAGCGCTGCCCGTGCTGTCGGTGAGCGCACCGTTCAAGAGCGGCTTCCAGGGCGGGGCGGACTACACCGACGTGGCGGTGGGCCCGCTGGCCATCAACAACGCGGCCGACCTGTACCTGTACCCCAACACCGTGTACGCAGTGAAGGTGAACGGTGCGGACATCAAGAACTGGCTCGAAGCCGCTGCCAAGCGCTTCAACCAGATCGACCCTGCCAAGACCACGGAGCAGCAGCTCATCAGCACCTTCCCTGGGTACAACTTCGACATGTTCACCACGGCAGACGTGCAGTACGAAATTGACGTGACCCAGCCCGTGGGCAGCCGCATCAAGAACCTGACGTACCTGGGCAAGGCCATCGACCCCGTGCAGGAGTTCGTGATTGCCACCAACAACTACCGCGCCACCAGCGGCAAGAGCTTTATCGACAAGCTCGATGGCTCGGGCACCATCTGGGCTTCGCCCGATGCGAACCGCGATGTGGTGATCGACTTCATCCGCAAGAACCCCGCTGTGAGCCGCACCGCCAACGGCGCTGCCAAGAGCTGGCGCTTTGCCAAGGCCACCGTGGCGGGGCCGGTGGTGTTCACCTCGGGTGCCAACGCGCTCAGCGTGGCGCAGGCTGCGGGCCTTGCCAATGTGAGCCTGGTGGCTGCAGACGACGGATCGGGCAAGGGCACGTCGAAGTACAGCGTCGATTTGTCGAAGTAATTTCGCCACGCGCACCGGCAGCCCACGGCAGGTGGGCGCGGCCGGGGCCATGAAAAAAAGCCCGCCTGGGGTGAAGCAGGCGGGCTTTGCTATTTAAAAGATAGCTGGTGGCGCTTATTGGATAAGCGCTAGAGGCACTTTTTGCTTAAAAGGTGCAGTGCCGGGTTGAAACGCTCAACGCTCCAGCTTCTCGCGCACCACCTTGCCGGTGGTGCCGTTGGTGGCGCTGGGCATGGCGGGCGAGCCGCCCCAGCCTGTTCGCCTGACGGTGTACGGCCCCGCCGCGGCCACCTGGGCCAGCCTGCAGCGCATCGACCAGACCCTGGCCCTGGCAGGTGCCGCGCTGGTCTTGCTGGCGGTGGCGCTGTGCTGGCTGCAGGTGCGTGTGGGCCTGGCCCCGCTGCGCCGGCTGGAGGCCTTGCTGGCCACCATCCGCAACCCCATCAGCGCCGCGCAGGAAGGCGCATTGGTGGATGTCCAGGCCATGCTGGCGGCGCCCACGGGCCGCGACTTGCAGCCCCTGCAGGCCGAGCTGGCCAGCCTGTGGGAGCACAACGCCCGTGTGGTGGCGCGTGCCCGCGCGCATGCGTCGGACTTGAACCATGCCCTCAAGAAACCACTGGCCTTGCTCAGTGCCCAGGCCAGCAGTGATGCCGCCGTGCCTGCGGCCGATGTGCAGCGGCAGGTGCAGGCCATGGCGCAGGTGATTGACCGCTGCCAGGCGCGCACCTTCAGCGATGTCCTGCACATGCAGGCGGCCATGCACCCCGCAACGGCTGCCCAGCCCGTGGACGTTGCCCAGTGCGTGGCCGAGGTGGTGCGCATGATGGAGCGGCTGCACGCTGATCAGGCGCTGGAGTGGGCACTGCAGGTGCAGGATGGCACCACCCCGCTGTGGCGCGGTGAGCGCACGGATCTGGAAGAGGTGCTGGGCAATCTGCTGGACAACGCGGGCAAATGGGCAGCCTCGGCCGTGCGCATTGGCCTGGCGATGGAAGAGGGCGATGCCGCCCAGCCGCCGCAAGTGGTGCTGCAGATTGAAGATGATGGCCCAGGCATGGCGCCCCACCACTTGCAGGCCGCAGGCCAGCGCGGTTTGCGGTTTGATGATTCGGTGCAGGGCTCGGGGCTGGGGCTGCACATTGCCACGCAGATGGTGCAGGCCTACGGCGGTGAGTTGTCCCTGGGCAAGAGCGCCTTGCTCAAAGGGCTTTCGGTGCGCGTGGTGCTGCCCGGGGTTCAGGCCGCGCAGCGCCAGCGCAAGGCCTAGCGAGCCGCAGTCCGCGCCTCGTTGGGCTGGGTCAGGCGCTGCGGGCAGGCTGCAGCAGCACCAGCAACGCGCCCGCGCCGCCGTCGATGGGGCGGGCTTGCACAAAAGCCAGCACCTCCTTTTTTTGCACCAGCCAGCTCTGCACACGGCCTTTGAGCACCGGGCTTTTGCCGGGTGAACCCAGGCCCTTGCCATGCACTACGCGCACGCAGCGCAGCCCCAGCTTGTGCGCGTGGCGGATGAATTCGCCCAGCGCTTCGCGCGCTTCGTCCACGCGCAGGCCGTGCAGGTCCAGCTGGCGCTGAATGCTCCAGTGGCCAGAGCGCAGGCGGCGCGTGATCTCCACCCCGATGCCGGGGCGGCGAAAGCTGAGCTGGTCGTCGGTGTCGAGCAGGCTGCTTACGTCAAAGTCGTCGCTGATGGATTCCATCAACACCCGTTCTTCGTCCAGCCAGTGCTGCAGCGGCAGGGGCTCGGGTGGGGTGGTGGGCAGCTCCGCCAGGTTGCGGTCGGTCAATGGGTGCACTTGCCCTACGGCGCGGCTGAACAGCTGGCGCTCTGCTTCCAGCCGGGCAGCGGCTTCGCGCCGGGATTTTTCTTCGGCTTCGGCGCGCTCGCGCTGCTCACGCAACTGGCGGGTGATGGTGGCCAGGTCTTGCAGGCCGTCCACACGCACGCCGGGGCGGCGCGGTTTGGGCGCTTTCCGTGGTCTGGGGACTGGTGCGGGCGTGCCTTCTGCCCGGGGCGTGGGTGCAGTGCGGAGTTTTGGGGCTTGCCACGCAATGGCAGGTACGCGGCGTGCGGCACGGGGAGGCGGTGGTGCCGCGGGTGCTGGGGGCTGGGTGGGCCGCAAGGTGCGAGCCAAGGCCGCTGCCAGCGCGCCGGTCAGCTCTTGCCTCGGTTTGTCTGATGGCTGGCTGCTTGGTGTGTCGCCGGGCAGCGGCGCCCCTGCGGATGGATGGCGGCGATTCATGCGGGGGCTCCAGGGGGCGGCGGCGCACAGGCGGGGCTGTGCTGTGGTGGAGCGCTCTCAGCGGGCGGATAGGCCAGGGCCAGCCACTGCGTGCTTTGCGCGGCATTGAAGTTGTCGTCAGACACCAGCACCAGCACCCGTTCGCCGCTGGGTAGCGGCGCGGCCCAGGCCATGCCTTCGAGGTTGTCCACGGTGACAAGGCCCAGCGTTGCAAAGTCGAGCAGCAGGGTCTTTTGCAGCGGGGTGTGGTTGCCTGGTTGCAGTGCCTGTACGCCCAGTGTGTCGCTGCCGCTGCGCAGGTCGGCGCGGTACAGGCGGGCGCCAAAGCCTGCGCCCGCGCTGTAGTCGCGTTCCAGCACCAGCAGGTGGTGTGGGCCATCGGCCAGAATTTCGCTCACTCCGTTGACCTCAGGGCCCCACGGCAGACGGCGGGCGCGGGGAACGGCGTCCGGGGTGTAGGCCCGCTGCTGCTGTGCCTGGCCTGTGGCCACGTCCAGTGCGGTGATGCGCACGGGCCCACCAGCGGTCTGCACGGTGGGGCGGGGGCCATCTTGTACCCACGCCATTTCCATCGCCAGCCAGGCGGTGCAGCCGTCGTCAGAAAAGGCCAGTCCTTCCAGGCTGGCGTTGGGGCGCGGGCCGGTGCGCTGGGGCTGCAACGTGGGGGTGAAGGCCGGTGGCAGGGGAATATTGCGCGCCGATTGCCCGGTGGGCAGTGCTTCGCGCAAACGGGGGATGCCACCGCGTGCCCAGTCGCCCTCGCTCGTCCACCACAGGCGCTGGCGGCCCGCGTGCCAGCGAATGGCTTCTGCGTCGGGCACCTCGGCGTTGGAGCCAGCGCGTTGGCGGGGCGATGGAAACGGCTGGCCTTGCTCGGTGAGCAGCGTGAAGACGCCCGTGATGTGGGGCGGTTGCGTAGGCTGCTGCGCGGGCGACCAGCGCGCGGTGTAGATGCGCGCAGGTGCTTGGGCAGAGCGGTCGTCGCTGATGAGCCAGAACTGACCGGATTGGGCGTCGTAGTCAATGCCCGAGATGCCGCCCCACGGGGTGCCCAGCACCTCGGTGCCGGCGGCGATGTGGGCCTGCGCCAGCAGTCGGATACGCGCATCCGTATTCCCTGCAGAGGGTTGCTTGGGCGCTGCGCAGCCCCCCAGCACCAGGGCGGCTGTCAGTGTGGCAACCAGCGTCTGCGAATGGCGCAGCAGGGGCATCACAGCAACCCCTCCTCTGCCATCGACAGTGCCTGGCCGGGCGCGACGATGACATGGTCGAGCACGCGCACATCGACCAGCGCCAGGGTGGTTTTCAAGGTCTGCGTGAGGGCTTCATCCGCCCGGCTGGGTTGCACGCTGCCGCTGGGGTGGTTGTGCGCCAGCACCACACCGGCGGCTTGGTGGTGCAGGGCGCGCAGCACCACCTCGCGCGGGTACACGCTGGTTTGCGTGAGCGTGCCGCGAAACAGCTCTTCCATGGCCAGCAGGCGGTTTTGCGCATCGAGAAACAGTACGGCAAACACCTCGTGCCCCTTGGCGGCCAGGTGCAGCTGCAGGTAGTGCTTGACGGCGTTGGGTGAGTCAAACACCTCGCGTTCACGCAGTTGCTGGGCCAAGGCGCGGCGCGCCAGTTCCAGCACGGCCACCAGCTCCGCGCGCTTGGCGGGGCCCAGGCCTTTGATGCGTTCCAGGTCGCTGGTGCTGGCATGCAGCAGCCCGGCGATGCCGCCAAATCCGCCGCTGACCTTGCCGCTGGCAGGGTCCAGCACGGGCGGGTTCAGCAGCTCTTGCGCCATTTGCAACACGCCTTTGCCCACGATGCCGGTGCGCAGCAGGATGGCCAGCAGCTCTGCATCGGCCAGGGCTGCGGGGCCACGGGCCAGCAGTTTTTCGCGGGGCTGGGCTTCGGTGGGCAGGTTCTTGATGGCCATGGTGCAGGGGGCTTTGGAATCAGGTGGGCTGCCGGGTCGGCACGGGGCAGCCAGGGTGGCGGGGCGTACACCCCAGTAGGGGTTTGCCCGGTTTTCTACAATCGCGGCAGTTTATCGGGACTTACATGACCACTACCGCTGCCCCACTTCCCACCGTTCAGCCCGGCTCTTTCCTCACTTTGCACTACCGCCTGGCCGGGCCTGCAGGTGACGTGATCAACACCTTCAATGACAAGCCCGCTACGCTGTCGCTGGGCGCGGGCGAGTTGTCGCCCGCCATGGAGCAGCGCCTGCTGGGCTTGCCAGAAGGCACGCGCACCAGCTTTGAGCTGGTGGCGGGCGAGGCTTTTGGTGAGCGGAATACCGACATGCAGCAATGGGTGGCCCGCAAGCTGCTCAACGAACTGGGCGACCCTGACGAAAAGTACAACGTGGGCGATGTGGTGCAGTTCCCCACACCCGACGGCCTGGGCAGTTACGCGGGCGCTGTGCAGCAGGTGCGTGACGACGGCGCCGTGCTGTTCGACTTCAACCACCCGCTGGCGGGCCAGCCGGTCACGTTTGAAGTGCACGTTATCGGTATTTTGTGATGAGCGCACCCCAAGAGATCCTGCTGGCCGAGCCCCGGGGCTTTTGCGCCGGGGTGGACCGCGCGATCGAGATCGTCGAGCGCGCCATTCAGAAGTTTGGCGCGCCCATCTACGTGCGCCATGAAATCGTGCACAACACCTATGTGGTCAACGACCTCAAGGCCAAGGGCGCGATCTTCATCGAAGAACTGTCGGACGTGCCGCCCGGTTCCACGCTGGTCTTCAGCGCCCACGGCGTGAGCCGCGCGGTGCAGCAAGAGGCCGAGCAACGCGGTTTCAGCATCTTTGACGCCACCTGCCCCCTGGTCACCAAGGTGCACGTGGAAGTGGCCAAGCTCGCCAAAGAAGGCTACGAGTTCATCATGATTGGCCACAAGGGCCACCCCGAGGTAGAAGGCACGATGGGGCAGCTGGACCACGGCATTCACCTGGTGGAAGATGTGGCCGATGTGGCCCGCGTGCAGCCCAGCCAGACCGAAAAGCTGGCCGTGGTAACCCAGACCACGCTGAGCGTGGATGACGCAGCCGAGATCACGGCCGCCGTGCGGGCGCGCTTCCCATCGGTGCGTGAGCCCAAGCAACAAGACATTTGCTACGCCACGCAAAACCGCCAAGACGCCGTGAAGGTGCTCAGCCCGCAGGTGGATGTGCTGGTGGTGGTGGGCAGCCCCACCAGCTCCAACAGCAACCGCCTGCGCGAACTGGCAGCGCGCCTGGGCACCGCCGCCTACATGGTGGATAGCGCGGACGAACTGCGCACCGAATGGTTCGACGGCGCCGTGCGAGTGGGGCTGACGGCGGGGGCCTCTGCGCCAGAAATTCTGGTGCAACAGGTCATTGATCGCATCAAGGCGCTGGGCGCTGTGTCGGTGCGCACCATGTCGGGCATTGAGGAAACCATCAAGTTTCCGCTGCCCAAGGGCCTCAAGATCGACGCCGCCACGGGGCTGGAGATCACCCAGCGCAACCCGGAAACGGGCCCTGGCGCCCACTGATGTGGTATTTGCTATCGAATAGATAGCTGCTTGCGCTTATGCGCAGGGCGCTAGAGCCTTATTTGGCGTTAAATGCTGCAGCGACGCGATGTTCATGCCTGCGGCGCAGGCCCGCTCCACAAGTCCAGCGGCGGGTCGGCTGCCACGGCGCGCAGGATGTCGGTGCGGGAGATGAACCCGATCAGCACCCCCGCCTCATCCGTCACCGGCAGGCCCGGCAGGCCCGTGTCCAGCAGCACCCCGGCCACGCGGCGCAGGGCCGTGTCGGGGGCCACGGCAGCGACGGGGCTGTACATCACTTCTGACACCGGCCTGCGGGCCAGCTCAATCGCTTCCTTCACGGCTCCCGGCTCGGGCAGCAAATCCAGCGGTGCCATGTCGGCACGCAGCAGCAACCCGATGACCCGGCCCCGCTCATCCACCACAGGGGCCTGGGCCACCCGGCTCTCGGCCAGGGTTTGCCACGCATCGTTGACCCGCATGTCGGGGGGCACGCTCAGCGCGTCGTTGCTCATCACATCCCGCACCAGGGTCAGGGGCTCACGCCGCTTCTGGGGGCCTTGCCCGGTCTGGAGGTAGGCGGCCACGGCATCCTGCAGCCGCAGGTTGACCACCGGAGCACGTTCGCGAGACAGAGGCGCTGGGGTGGTGGCAGTGTCCTGGTCCAGATCAAGAGTGCGCGTGCGCAGCGCCTGTGGGCGGTCCACGCGCCGCACGGCTGCGATCTGGCTCAGGTTCTCCGGCCCGCCTCGGTACATCTGGCCTGAAGGGCCGAACACAAAAAACATCACCACCTCCTGTGGGCTGCGCACAGGCGCCACCCCTGTTTCCATGGTATCGGCATGCGGGCGTGGGGCTGAAGCCTGCGGTGCCAGCACAAGCCCTTTGCAGAGGGCGAACGCTCTACACTGCAAGGCCATTTTGCAACGGAGCCTTTTGCATGATCGACCGCGCCGCCATCTCTGCTGCCCGCCAGCGCCTGGCCTCTCAGCCCCATTTTTTGCGCAGCACGCCGCTGCTGCATTTGCCCGGCGTCGCCCTGGGGGTGGACTGTGCAGAGGTCTGGCTGAAGCTGGAGCATTTGCAGGTGGGCGGCAGCTTCAAGGCGCGCGGCATGCTGTACCGCTTGCTGGCCAACCCGGTGCCCGACAGCGGCGTGATCATCGCCTCGGGCGGCAACGCCGGTATTGCCGTGGCGGCTGCGGCCCAGGCTCTGGGCGTGCGCTGCGAGGTGTTTGTGCCCGAGGTGTCGCCCGAAGCCAAGCGCGCCCGCCTGCGCGCATTGGGGGCCGAGGTGGTCGTGACCGGCGCGGCCTACGCCCAGGCTTATGAGGCGTGCGTGGCCCGCCAGCAAGCCACTGGCGCCTTGCAGGCCCACGCCTATGACCAGCCCGAGGTGTTGGCAGGGGCGGGCACCCTGGCATTGGAGCTGGAAGAGCAAGCGGGCCGCTTGCCCGACACCTTGCTGGTCAGCGTGGGCGGCGGTGGCCTGATCGGCGGCGTGGCAGCCTGGGTGGAAAGCCGCGCCCATGTGGTGTCGCTGGAGCCGGAGCGCGCGCCCACGCTGCACGCCGCGCGTGCGGCGGGCCAGCCGGTGGATGTGGATGTCAGTGGCATCGCGGCCGATTCCCTGGGGGCCAAGCGCATCGGCGCCATCGCCTGGCAGGTGAGCCAGCGCCACGTGCACGATGCCCTGCTGCTGCCCGATGACGCGATCCGTGCCGCCCAGCTATGGCTATGGCGCGAGCTGAAACTGGCGGTGGAACCGGCCGCAGCGCTGGGCTTGGCAGCCCTGCAAACGGGGGTGTACCGCCCCCAGCCGCAGGAAACCGTGGGCCTGGTGCTGTGCGGCGCCAACTTCGACCCGGCCAGCCTGGCCTGAGCAGGCGGTGGTCGTCCCTCTAAAATCACGCCATGCTTGACATTCTTCTTCTCCGCAAAGACCTCGACACCGCGATCGCGCGTCTGGAAACCCGCAAAAAGCCCCAGGCCTTCCTGAACGTGGAAGCGTTCCAGGCCCTGGAATCCGAGCGCAAGACGCTGCAAACCCGCACGGAGGAGCTGCAAGCCCAGCGCAACCAGCTGTCCAAGCAAATTGGCATGCTGATGGGCAAGGGCGACAAGGAAGGCGCCGAAGCCGCCAAAGCCCAGGTGGCCGCATCCAAGGTCGAGCTGGAGCAATCCGCCGCCCGCCTGGAGCAGATTCAGGCCGAACTGCAGGCCATGCTGGTCGCTGTGCCCAACCTGCCGCACGAATCGGTGCCTGTGGGCAGCGACGAATCGGGCAACGTGGAAGTGCGCCGCTGGGGCACGCCCGCCAGCTTCGCCTTCGAGGTGAAAGACCATGTGGACGTGGGCACGCCGCTGGGGCTGGACTTCGACATGGGTGTGAAGCTCTCGGGCTCACGCTTCACGGTGATGAAAGGCCAGATTGCCCGCCTGCACCGTGCGCTCAGCCAGTTCATGCTGGATGTGCAGACGCAGGAACACGGCTACACCGAGTGCTATGTGCCCTATGCCGTGAACGCCGATTCGCTCAAGGGCACCGGGCAGCTCCCCAAGTTTGAAGGCGACCTGTTTGCCGCGAAGAAGGGTGGCCAGGACGGCGAGCCCGTGCCAGACAACGCGGCGCTGTACCTCATCCCCACCAGCGAAGTGCCGCTGACCAACTTTGTGCGCGATGTGGTGGTGGCTGAGGCGGATCTGCCCATCAAGCTGACCGCGCACACCCCCTGCTTCCGTTCCGAAGCCGGTAGCTACGGCCGCGACACGCGCGGCATGATCCGCCAGCACCAGTTCGACAAGGTCGAAATGGTGCAGATCGTGCACCCCGACAAGAGCTACGAAGCGCTGGAAGAAATGACACGCCACGCCGAAGCCGTGCTGCAAAAGCTGGGCCTGCCATACCGCGTGATGAGCCTGTGCACCGGCGACATGGGCTTTGGCGCCGCCAAGACCTATGACCTGGAAGTGTGGCTGCCTGCCCAGAATACCTACCGTGAGATCAGCTCGGTGAGTAACTGCGAAGCCTTCCAGGCCCGCCGTCTGCAAGCCCGTTTCAAGAATGCCCAGGGCAAGAACGAGCTGCTGCACACCCTGAATGGTTCCGGCCTGGCCGTGGGCCGCACGCTGGTGGCGGTGCTGGAAAACTACCAGCAGGCCGACGGCAGCGTGGTGGTGCCCGAAGTGCTGCGCCCCTACTTGGGTGGTATGTCTGTATTGGCACCTGCGGCCTGATCGTCACCGCTGTACCCTGCGCCCCACCAGGGGCGCTACGCCAGGGCCTGCACATGATCGAAAGAATCGTGTGCAGGCCCTGGTGTTTTGTGCATCTGCTATGGCAGCAACCTGCCAAACCGGGACAATGCAGCCATGACCTCTCCCAACTCCACCCCTGAATCCTCCGTAGGCGTGCCTATTCGCCTCACCCAGTACAGCCATGGCGCAGGCTGCGGCTGCAAGGTCAGCCCCAAGGTGCTGGATGTGATCCTGGCGGGCAGTGGCGCCCAGCACCTGGATCCACGCCTGTGGGTCGGCAACGCATCTCGCGATGATGCGGCTGTGTATGCGCTGGACGACGAGCGCGGCGTGGTTTCCACCACCGACTTTTTCATGCCCATCGTGGACGATCCATTCGACTTCGGGCGTATTGCCGCTACCAATGCCATCAGCGACGTCTACGCCATGGGTGCCGACCCGCTCATGGCCATTGCCATACTGGGCTGGCCCGTGAACGTGCTTCCGCCCGAAGTAGCCCGCGAAGTGGTGCGCGGCGGCCGCGCGGCGTGCGATGCCGCAGGTATACCGCTGGCGGGTGGTCATTCCATCGACGCGCCTGAGCCCATCTTTGGCTTGGCCGTCACGGGCGTGGTGAACAAGCAGCACATGAAGCGCAACGACACTGCCACCGTAGGCAGCCGGCTTTATCTCACCAAGCCACTGGGTATTGGCATCTTCACCACCGCTGAGAAAAAGGCTTTGCTGCGGCCGCAGGATGTCGGCGTAGCTCGCGACGTGATGTGTACGCTGAACAAGCCGGGTAGCCGCTTTGGCAAACTGTCTGGTGTGACGGCAATGACTGACGTGACCGGCTTTGGTCTTCTAGGGCATTTGGTAGAGATGGCCGATGGCAGTGGGCTTACGGCCGTGATTGACACCACGGCCGTACCGCGCCTGCGCGGCGTAGCGCATTACCTGGAGCAGGGCTGCGTGCCCGGTGGCACCCTGCGCAACTTCGACAGCTATGGCGCGCGCCTCGCCCCGCTGTCTGATGCACACAAGCACTTGCTGTGCGACCCGCAAACCAGCGGTGGCCTTCTGGTGGCGGTGTCCCCGCAAGGCGAGGACGAGTTCCTTGCCGTGGCCCGCGAACTGGGCCTGCAGTTGCACCCTATTGGCGAGTTGGTAGCCCAGCGACCGTTGGCCGTCGAGTTCCGCTGATGCCCGAGAACCTCAGCGACTTTCGGCACATCTTCTTGAATGATGTGCCCATGATGGACGTGCGCGCGCCCATTGAATTTGCCCAAGGAGCCTTCCCTGGTGTGGTGAATCTGCCGCTGATGAATAACGAAGAACGGCAGAAGGTTGGCACCTGCTACAAGCAGCGCGGTCAGGAGGCCGCCATTGCGCTCGGCCATTCTTTGGTGTCGGGTGAAACCAAAAATGGGCGGATTGCGGCATGGGCTGCATTTGCCAAGGCGCATCCGCATGGCGTGCTGTACTGCTTTCGTGGAGGTTTGCGCTCGCAGATCACGCAGCAGTGGCTGCAATCCGAGGCGGGCATCGCGTACCCGCGCGTCATCGGCGGCTACAAGGCCATGCGCACGTTTTTGCTGGAGACCACGCAGGTTGCTGCGCAGGAGTGCGATTTCATCGTGCTCAGCGGCTCTACCGGCACCGGTAAGACGGAAGTGATTGCGCAATTGCCCCACGGCATTGATTTGGAAGGCCACGCCAACCACCGTGGCTCCAGCTTTGGACAACGTATTACGGGTCAGCCCACGCAGATCAATTTTGAAAATCAGCTGGCCATCGACTTCCTCAAGAAGCGTGCGCTTGGTCATGCCTTGTTCGTGCTGGAGGACGAGGGCAAAAACGTGGGCAGCTGCGCTGTGCCCTTGCCGCTGCGCGAACGCTTGGCGCAGGCTCCGGTGGTTTATCTCCACGATGGATTTGAAGCGCGGGTGGAGCGCATTCTGCGGGACTATGTGGTGCGGCAGCATGCGGAGTTTGTCGCCGCCTGTGGCAGCCAGGAGCGCGGTTTTGAGTCCTATGCAGCTCGAATGCTTGCCAGCTTGGACAAAATCGAGCGCCGCTTGGGCGGTGCGTTGCACCAACAGTTGCGCCAGAGCATGGCGAATGCCCTGCAGCGACAGGAAGAGTACGGCGATGTAGCCAGCCACCGGGGCTGGGTTGCGGCTTTGCTTCAGCACTACTACGACCCCATGTACGCCTACCAGCGACAAAGCCGTGCCCAGCGCATCGTCTTTGAAGGTGCACGTAGCGAAGTCATGGCTTACCTGGGTGAGTGTGGTGCCAGTACCGCCGCGAAGTGAGTCATGTGCGGATGCGCTGTTGAAATCTGGCTATAATCGCAGGCTTCGACACACAGGAGAGGTGGCAGAGTGGTCGAATGTACCTGACTCGAAATCAGGCGTAGTGGCAACACTACCGTGGGTTCGAATCCCACCCTCTCCGCCAGTATCAAGGCCCGGCAGCTATCAAATCCATAGCACCGGGCCTTTTTCTTTTGTGCGATGGGTAAATGCCGGATTACAGGTCAGTTTGCCCAGCGTGGATGCTTAGGGCCGAATGCATAGCTGACAGGGCTGCCGCAAAAAATGGTCTGTGAGCGACTGGGCGTGCCGCTCGGTGTGGCCTCAAAATATAAGGACGGGTAGGCGCTGCTGCGCAGCGCACTCTCATAGCCCTTGAACCACCTGCCATCCCATGAGCCTCATTCAATCGCTTCCCGAAGGACCGCTGGATATCGTGGGTGATATCCATGGCGAGTTCGATGCGCTGCTCGCGCTGTTGAGCCATTTGGGCTACGACCTGCAAGGACACCATCCACAGGGCCGTACGCTGGTGTTTGTGGGCGATTTTTGCGATCGTGGGCCCGACAGCCCGGCGGTCTTGGCGGTGGTGCAAAAGCTGGTGCAGTCGGGCCGCGCAGCTGCGGTTCTGGGCAACCACGAAATCAACCTTTTGCGTGAGGATGCCAAGGACGGCTCTGGTTGGTTTTTTGATGCGCGTGTGGTGCGTGACCATGAAAAATACGCGCCGTTTCAGCGGCCCACCCCGCAAGAGCGCCAAGACATCGTCCAGTTTTTATCGACGCTGCCCATCGGTCTGGAACGTGCCGACTTGCGTGTGATTCACGCGGCATGGCAGGACGAGCAGATCGAAGCGGCCAGACGTCTGCCACTGGGCTCGGTGCGAGCAGAGTATGACCAGTGGGAGCACATTGCCCAGCAGCAGGCGCGTGAGACTGCGCTGGCCGAGCGCATGGCCCGCGAATTGGAGCAATGGGAGCACGGGCTGGAAAACAGCCAGCGCCAGCCGCCGTTTTTGCACGCCCATGCCGAGTACGAATCCAGCAAGCAGATGCTGAACCCGCTGAAGGTGCTGACCTCGGGTGTGGAGCAAAAGGGCTCGGTGCCGTTTTTCTCGGGCGGCAAGTGGCGCTTTGCACAGCGCATGCCGTGGTGGGATGCCTACACAGAAGCAACGCCGGTGGTCGTTGGCCACTACTGGCGGCGGGTCCACAAGATCGACCGGGGGGCGGTGGGTAAGGGCGACGCGGACCTGTTTGCCAGCACCCATCCGTTCGCTTGGCACGGCCAGCGGGGCAATGTGTTCTGCGTGGATTTTTCAGCGGGCGGGCGCTGGTTGGAGCGCAAGTCAGGAGCTGTGGTGGGCCACGATTTCAAGCTGGCTGCACTGCGCTGGCCTGAGCGGGTGTTGCAGTTTGACGATGGGCACGTTCAGACCACGACGGGCTTTGGCGTATAGCCGCGCCTTGTGCTCAATCGCTGGCAGAGGCAGGCAGCACCAGTCTGAATTCAGCGCCCTGGCCCACTGCACTTTCCACCTCCAGTGAGCCGCCGTGGCGTTTGACCACGGTGTGTACCAACGCGAGGCCCAGGCCCACTCCAGAAATGTTGGGGTGGGTCAGGTCATGAAGGCGAGAGAAGGGTTTGAACAGTCGGTCTTGCTGAGCGGGGTTGATGCCTGGGCCTTCGTCGCGAACGCTGATGATCCAGTTGGGGCCTCTCGCGCACAGGCTGCACTGCACCGTACTTTGGGCGGGACTGTATTTGATGGCGTTGTGGAGCACGTTGGCCCAGGGCCCGCGCCACCAAGGGGCGGTCGCCCAGACAGGGTGCTGAGCCAGGAGTTTGGAAGATAGTGACGCTCACCCCCTGATTGCGGGCCTGTGTACAGGCGTCGTCCACGGCATCCTGCAGCACGGATGCCAGGTCCAGCGGCGCCACGCGGTATTCGTGGCTTTGGGCGCTGGCCAGCCGCACAAAGCTCTCGGCCATGCTGAGCGATGCTTGTGCATATTTTTCGATGCGCTTGAGGAGCTCGTCACCCTGCGGAGGCTCGATGCTGTTGCGTTGCATCTCCAGCAGCGTGAGGATCGAGGCGTTGGGCGCGCGGATGTCGTGCGAGATGAAGTGCAGAGCCTGGTCGCGTTGTTGCAGTGCCCGGCGTATCTCCGTCATGTCTACCAAGGTGATGAGCCAGCCCACGTTGGTAAACTCGGTGAAGGGCTTGCACAGCATGAGCAGGCTGCGCCCGTGCGCATCGTGACCTTCGCTTTGGGCGGGAATCTGTCCGGCCAAGAGCTTATCGGGGCTCAACAGCGGTTGCAGGGTGTGGGCATCTTGCAAGTCTTGCAGCACGAGGAAGATGGATTTGCCTTGCAGCGCAGATTGCGGGTCAAAAGGGCCCAAACCCACATGGCGCAGGGCAGCAACATTGGCCAGGAGGATGCGGCCCTGTGCATCACAGACAAAGTTGGGGGCTGGCAGTTGCTACAGGCTGTTGCTCACAAACTGGTGCAGATCCCGCAGTTGGCGCGAGGCGGCTTCCACCGCGTTGATGCGCCTTTCCAGGAAGTCGCCGCGCCGTGCCCATGAGCTATTGCGCACGGGTTTGGTCATGAAGTCATCAGCCCCGCAACCCAGGCCCTCCACCATGTCGCGCTCTTCCTGCCGGTGGGGCACGAACAGAATGGGCATTTCCAGCCCCACATGTTGGCGCACCCAGCGCACCACCTCCGGCCCCGTGGTGTCCGGCAAATGCCAGTCCACGATGAGCAGGTCGAAGCGCTCGCTCTGCAAGCTGTGCAGCAACTGCGCTCCGGTCAGGTAGGTGTGGCAGGTGTGGCCCATGGCGTGCAGGGCCTGTTTGAAAAGATCGAGCTGAAGCGCATCGTCGTCTAACGCGGCTATGCGCATGTTTCTCCCTACGGCTTTGTCCATGGACCATTATTCCCGAGGGGTGCCCGGCTTGGGCGCGAGCCTGAGCCCGTTGGCAGGTCTAGTTGACGTTTGTTGATGTTTTGATACTGGGGTTGGCTTGGTGAGGCGCGAGCCCAACCGGGCGCAATCCAGGGCTCAGTCCGGCTTGGTTGCCGCTGGGGCCCACTCGCGCAGCAGGCGCATGCCCACCAGCGTGTAGCGGGTTTGGGGGCTGTTCCAGTTGCGGTAGCTGCAGCGTGCATAAAAGGCCCAGGTGTGCCACGAGCCGCCACGGCGCACGCGCACGGAGCCTGTTTCGGGCCCTTGCGGATCGGTAGTGGGGGATTGGGCGTAATAGCCCTCGTCGTGCCAGTCAGACACCCATTCCCATACATTGCCCTGCATGTCGTGCAGGCCCCAGGCGTTGGGTGGGTAGCTGCCCACGGGCGCGGTGAACACATAGCCGTCGTTGCCAGGCAGGGCATGTTGTTTCCACTGGGGCCACAGCGGCGCTGTGGATTGGTCGAACACATTGGCGTACTGCGTGAGTGCGGCGGGGTCGTCCCCGTGGGGGTAGCGTGTTCGAGTCTGGGCCCGGCAGGCGTATTCCCATTCGGCCTCGGTGGGCAGGCGGTAGCGCACGCCTTCGCGCTGGCTCAGCCACTGCGCCAGGGCCTGGGCGTCGTTCCAGGTGACGTTGACCACGGGGTGGTCGTCGGCTTGTGCAAAGCCTGGGTTGCGCCATGAATAGCGAGGGTCGCGCCCTTCAAAGGCATCGCCTCGCTGGGTGGCGGCTGGGTCGTATTGCGGGTTGTAGCCGTAGCCGCCGGTGCCGTCAGACACCGATTCCGGCTGGTAGCCCGACAGGGCCAGAAACCGCCGGAACTGCCCCACGGTGACTTCGTGCTGGCCCAGGTAAAACGGGCGGCTGATATGCACCTCATGCACGGGGGCTTCATCGCTGAGGGCGGCAAAGCGTTCCGCTTCCAGCAGGGGGTAGGCTTTGGCCAGTTCTCGCGCCGGTTCAGCGCTGCCCATCCAGAAACGGCCAGCGGGGATAGCCACAAGCCGCATGCCCAGTGAATTGACCACAACCTGCGGGTGGTCGTTGGCAGTGGCAGGAGGAGACGTGGGCGAGGTGATGGTGCTGCAACCGGCCAACAGGGTGGTTACAGCCAACAAAACAGCAGCGGAGCGGAGTGCTTGCATGGGCGCCTCAAAGCAGTGGGCCCAGTGTACGGCAAGGTTACAGAGGCTTGCCTTGGCGCAGAGGCATGCTCAGCAAGCCTGCATGTCTGTGATAAGTGATTTCTAATGAAAATAGCCGCTAGCGCTTGATAAATAAGCGCCAGCAGCTATGTTTTTGATAGTGAAATAGGGCGGACTTCAACCGTTATTGGCAGCGGCCAGTGCTTGCAGGGCCGCTTGCACATCGGCAGTGTCCACGCCTTCCACGGGTGCCAGATGCTGCGCCAGTTGGGCGAGGGCGTCTGCCTGGGTTTGCAGTTGGGCAATCGCCTGGCCAGCCTCTTTGGGCGCCGCGAAGCCCGTGCTTTGCAGCAGCAGGCGGCCATCTGCGGCCAGCAGCTTGAAATAGAACTTGCCATCGGCCTCGCGGTATTGCTTGAACGAGGGCAGGGCCACCTTGGCTGCCTTGGTGCTTTTGGCCGTGCTGGTTTGCGCCAGGCTGCGCAGGCCCACGGCCGAGCGCAGTTCTTTGATGAACGGTGTGGCCAGGGCGCGTGCCCGCTCTGCGCCCTGCAGCAGGATCTGCTCAATGCGCTCAGGGTGGTTGATCAGCGATTCATACTGCTCGCGCATCGGTGCGATCACCTGGTCCACCCGCTCCAGCAGCACTTGCTTGGCATCGCCCCAGGCAATGCCCTCGGCATAGGCGCGGCGCAGGGCTTCGGTTTCTTCGGGGGTGGCAAAGGCCTGGTAGATCTGGAACAGCGCAGAGCCTTCGGTGTCCTTGGGCTCGCCAGGGGCGCGCGAATCGGTGAGCAGGCTGCCGATGAGCTTCTTGAGCTGGTCGCGCGAAGAGAACAGCGGGATGGTGTTGTTGTAGCTCTTGCTCATCTTGCGGCCGTCCAGCCCCGGCAGGGTGGCCACGTTGTCGTCAATCACCGCTTCTGGCAGCACAAAGTGCTCGCCATACAGGTGGTTGAAGCTGCTGGCCATGTCGCGTGCCATTTCAATGTGCTGCACCTGGTCGCGGCCCACGGGCACCTTGTGGGCCTTGAACATCAAAATGTCGGCACCCATCAGCACGGGGTACATGAACAGGCCAGCGGTCACGCCGTCATCGGCATCGCGCCCGGCTTCCAGGTTTTTGTCCTGGGATGCTTTGTAGGCATGGGCACGGTTGAGCAGCCCCTTGCCGGTCACGCAGCTCAGCATCCAGTTCAGCTCGGGAATCTCGGGGATGTCGGACTGGCGGTAAAAGGTCACCTTCTCCGGGTCGAGCCCGGAGGCCAGCCAGCTGGCAGCAATCTCCAGCGTGGAACGCTGGATGCGCACCGGGTCTTCGCACTTGATGAGTGCGTGGTAGTCGGCCAGGAAATAAAAGCTTTGCACGCCAGGGCGCAGGCTGGCGGCCACCGAAGGCCGGATGGAGCCCACAAAGTTGCCCAGGTGCGGGGTTCCGGTGGTGGTGATGCCGGTGAGAAAGCGCGTGGTGCTCATGGAAACAAGGTCTGCAGGAAGAAGAGAAAAAGGCGGAATTCAGCGCAGCAAGGCGGTGAGCGGCGTGAGCAGCAGGTTGATGGTGCTGTAGCCCAGGCTCATCAGCGGACGCAGCCACAAACTGCCGACCACGCCTGCGATGACCAGTGCCATCACGATGAAAAAGCCCCAGGGCTCGATGCGCGACACCATGTGGGCCTGCTTCCAGGGCAGCAGGCCCACCAGAATGCGCCCGCCGTCCAGCGGCGGCAGCGGGAACAGGTTGAACGCCCACATGACCAGATTGACCTGCACGCCGGCGCGCGCCATTTCGATGAAGAAGCGCTCATCGACACCCATGCCCACCATGGTGATCAGCACCACGCCCCAGGCCACCGCCTGCACAAAGTTGGACGCAGGCCCGGCCAGCGCCACCCACACCATCTGCTGTTTGGGTTTGCGCAGATTGCCAAAGTTGACCGGCACAGGCTTGGCATAGCCGAACAGGAAGGCGCCCGACGTGGCGAAGTACAGCAACAGCGGCATCAGGATGGTGCCGACGGGGTCGATGTGCTTGGCTGGGTTGAGCGTGATGCGCCCCATCATGTACGCCGTGTTGTCACCGAAGTGGCGGGCCGCATAGCCGTGGGCCGCCTCGTGTACGGTGATGGCGAACAGCACGGGCAGTGCGTAGATGAGGATGGTCTGGATGAGATTGGAGGTGTCCACCTGCGTATTGTCTCAGACAGCGGCGGATTCCCCGGGGCCATGGCGTAGATGGCCGGACAGCGAGCCGGGTGGGGCGGAGCGATTCAGACCGGTGGTGGTCAGGGCCGGCTCAAAGCCCCAGGGCCTGCAGGCTACCGCGCCCCTCGCGCACAACCTCTGGGTCGCCGCCAGTGCCCATGGGGGTGAGGTCCACCACCGTGGTGGGTTCTTGCGGGCAGCCGCCTGCGTCCACGATGGCGTCCAGCACTTTTTCATAGCGTTCGCGGATCTCTTCGGGGTCGTTCAGGGGTTCGCTTTCGCCTGCGGGGATGAACGTGGTGGCCAGCAGCGGCGCACCGTGCAGTTCCAGCAGCAGTTGCAGGCCCTTGCGGTCAGGCACCCGCAGGCCGATGGTCTTGCGAGACGGGTGACTCACCCGGCGCGGCACTTCCTTGGTGGCTTCCAGGATGAAGGTGTAGGGGCCGGGCGTGCCCAGTTTCAGTAGCCGGTACTGGCGGTTGTCCACGCGGGCGTAGTTGGCCAGTTCCGACAGGTCGCGGCACAGCAGCGTGAGGTGGTGTTTTTCATCCACCTGGCGAATGCGGCGCAGGCGGTCTGCCGCGTCCTTGTCGTCCAGGTGGCAGACCAGGGCATAGCTCGAATCGGTGGGCACGGCCACGATGCCGCCCTTTTGCAGCAGCGCAGCGGCCTGCTTGAGCAGCCGGGGCTGCGGGTTGTCGGGGTGGACTTCGAAATACTGTGCCATGGCAAGGCCTGCTGCGTTGAAGGGGTCAGGTGGCGGGCCGCACGCGATCGGCCAGCGTTTCCCAAATGGGGGTGAGGTGGCCCGGCAGGTAGGGCAGGGTGCCCAGGTCAGTGTGGGACTCGTCCGGGCTGTGGAAGTCGCTGCCGCGCGAGGCTGCCAGCCCAAACTCTTCGGCCATGGCGGCATAGGTTACGTACTCTGCGGCAGTGTGGCTGCCCGTCACCACCTCCACACCCGCCCCGCCGTGGGCCTTGAATTCGGAGAACAGGGCGTATTCCTCGTTGGCAGTGAACTTGTAGCGCGCCGGGTGGGCAATCACGGCCAGGCCACCGGCCTCGGTGATCCAGCGCACGGCATCGCCCAGCGTGGCCCAGCGGTGGGGCACGTAGCCGGGCTTGCCTTCGGTGAGGTATTTGCGAAAGACCTCGTTCGTGTCGCGGCACACCTGCGTCTCTACCAAAAACCGCGCAAAGTGCGTGCGGGAGATCAGCTCGGGGTTGCCCACAAACTTGAGCGCACCTTCGTAGGCGCCGTGGATGCCCACTTGCGCAAGCTGCGCCGCCATCTCCTGCGCCCGTTCGCCCCGCCCGGCGCGCGTGGCGGCCAGCCCCTGGGCCAAAGCCGTGTTGTCGGGGTTGAAACCCAGGCCCACGATGTGCACCGTGTTGCCCGCAAACGTGACGGAAATTTCGGTGCCCGTGAGGTAGGCCATGCCCTGGCTGCGTGCCGCAGCGGCGGCGCGGTGCTGGCCGCCAATTTCGTCGTGGTCGGTCAAGGACCAAAGCTCCACGCTATTGGCCTTGGCGCGGGCGGCAAGTTCTTCGGGCGTGAGGGTTCCGTCTGAGACCACGGAGTGGCAGTGCAGGTCAGCGTTGAGGTAGGTAGTCACGGTTTCATTCTACGGGTTTGCCTCAGACCGCGAGGGTGGCATAGGTTTTATCATTTGTTTAAATAAAATAAATGATAAATCTGATTTATTCCTCAGTCCCGTAGCCTTTCGGCCGGTAGCGGTTCCTCTTTTCCCTTCATTCCTCCAAATCATGAAATTCAACGACCTGCGTGTGGCACACAAGATGTGGAGCGTGATCCTCGGCCTTTTGTTGCTGATGTTGGCAGCTGCTGTGAGCACCCAGCTGTACAGCCGCAGCGTGACCGATAAGACTGAGGCTTTGGTGTAGAAGTATGAGAGAGCCATCACCACCGCCGTAAGCTGGCGTGGGCTGGCAGAGTTGGCCGTGACGATGTCAATGGCGAGCTTTGTCACCACCGATACCAAACTCAAAGAAGACTTTGACGCCCGTGTGCCCGCGCTCACTGCACGCATCACCCCAGTGCAGGAAAAGATCAACAAATCTGCCATTTCAGATGCCGACAAGGCCGCACTGGCGGCTGTCGCTGCTGCACGCGCAGACGTGCGCGGCCAGGGTGACAGGCTCAAGGAGCTGGTGGATGCGGGTGATGCTGCAGCCAAACAGGCATTCCTGGAGACTGTGTATCGCCCCAAGATCATGTTGTACCTAGAGTCGATCGACAAGTTTGTAGCGTTGCAAGAGCGTCAACGCGATGAGGCTGTGCAGGCTGCTCAGGTCGCAGGAACAAAGATGGTGTGGGTGGCGGCCACCGTGGTTGTGGTGTTGATCTTGCTGGGCATGGGTTTGGCTGCCCTGCAGGTGCGTTCTGTCACCGAGCCTCTGGACCGCGCCGTGGACACCGCCAACGCCATCGCCGCAGGCGACCTGACCCGCGAGCTGCAAACCAGCCGGAAAGACGAACTCGGCCAGATGCTGCGCGCCCTCTCTGACATGTCGGCCCGCCTGCGCGGGGTGGTGAGCGAAGTGCGCCCGGGCGTGGACTCTGTGTCTTCCGCCTCCATCGAAATCGCCAACGGCAACCACGACCTCTCGGCCCGCACCGAGCAGACTGCAGCCAACCTCGAAGAAACCGCATCGAGCATGGAGGAACTCACCGCCACCGTCACCCAATCAGCCGACACCGCCCGCCAGGCCAACCAGCTCGCAGGCACTGCAGCCCAGGCCGCCGCCCGCGGTGGCGAAGTGGTGGGCCAGGTGGTCACCAGCATGCAGCAGATCACCGAAAGCACCCGCAAGATCAGCGACATCATCGGCGTCATTGACGGCATCGCCTTCCAGACCAACATCCTGGCCCTGAACGCCGCCGTGGAAGCGGCCCGCGCAGGCGAACAAGGCCGCGGCTTTGCGGTCGTCGCCAGCGAAGTACTCAGTCTGGCCGGGCGCAGCGCCGAAGCCGCCAAGGAAATCAAGCCCCTGATTGGCAAATCGGTGGAAAACGTGGAAAGCGGCTCCGAGCAAGTCGCCCAGGCGGGCCGGGCCATGGACGAAATCGTTTCCAGCGTGCGCCGCGTCAGCGACCTCATTGGCGAAATTACCGCATCGTCCACCGAACAGCGCGACGGCATTGCCCAGGTCAACCAAGCTGTGGCCAACCTGGATCAGATGACCCAGCAAAACGCTGCGCTGGTGGAAGAATCCACGGCGGCCGCCGCCTCCATGCGCGACCAGGCCCAGCGCCTGGCCGAAGTGGTGGCCGTGTTCAACGTGGGGGGCAGCACCCGGGCCGCAGCGCCAGCCCCCCGCCCAGCCGCCCAGGCTGCGCTTGCCGCACGCCTCGCACCAACACCCGCCCCCGCCCCAGCGCGGGCAGCGGTTCGGGCTGCAGTGGCAAGCGGCCCCAAGGCAGCCCCTGCCGCCAAGCTCGCGCACAGCGCCCCAGCCAAGGCTGCAGCGCCTGCACCCGCAGCGGCCCAGGGCAATGATGATGAGTGGGAGAGCTTTTGAATAATAGCCAAGCTGCAGTACGCGGCCTAAATGCTATGTAAGTGATAGCTGCCAGCGCTTAGAGGGAAAGCGCTGGAGCCAGTTTTCTCGATATCCTTAAAGTGGCAGCGTCAGCGTTATCCACTTACTGGCAAGGCGATAAACTTTGCCGATGCAAGTTGCATCAGCCTCCACTCATCCTCCAAAAGACTCCCTACCGTTTTATGCACTGCACGGTCACGAGCCTCTGTGGCCGCAAGATGCTGGACCGAGCGACTGTGATGCGGGCATTCAGACTGTCTGGCTCTCCATCGACTGATGGCTCATCAGAGAAATGCCTTGACTTGAAGTTTGCGTGCGTGGGTTAGTCAAAAACGACGGCTAGCCCGTGATCCCGCGGCGAAAATGACGGGTTACCAAAAAATAGAAAGCCAATGACGTATCTGTACCAAGCGCTCTCCCAGCGCGTAGACGCATGGCGCACCGCCAACTATCCGTGCGACGAATTCCCCGCCATCCGAGAGATTCTGGAGTTCGCGCTGGAAGAAGGCGACTCTGGCCAACTGCGCTATCTGCGCCGGGCCCAACTGCGTGCCCTGGAAACCTACTGGTACCTGCGCCTGGTGTTGGGCACCCCCAAAGTGCCCGAGCTGTATGAGCAACTATTTGAAGACCTGCCCGACCGACTCGACGCCATGGGCGTCAATGAAAAGCTGTTCAAGGAAGCCAAGTACAACTACAGCGCCTTGATCCAGCGGGTGCGTGAAGACAACCAGTTTGTCCGCGACAACCATCTGGAAAGCTTGCGCGAATCCCTGACGCTGGACTACGCCAGCTACATCCTCGCGCTGGCCATGGGTGCGGGCAAAACCATTCTGATGGGCTCCATCGTGGCCACCGAATTTGCCATGGCCATGGAATACCCCGAAGGCCCGTTTGTGCAAAACGCGCTCATCTTCGCGCCCGGCAAAACCATCTTGAGCTCGCTGCGCGAACTGGCCGACGTGCCTTACGACAAGCTGCTGCCGCCCCGCATGCACAAGCCCTTTGCGGCCAGCCTCAAGCTCACCTTCACGCGCGACGGCGACAAGCAAATCCCCATCGTCTGGGGCAGCACGTTCAACGTCATCGTCACCAACACCGAAAAAATCCGCATCCAAAAGCCCAACGTGCGCGCCAATGCCCAGCAAGCGCGTTTGTTTGCGGGCACCAAGGCGGAAGAGCAAACCGAGCTGGCCAACCTGCGCCTGCAGGCCGTGGCCTCGTTGCCGCACCTGGCCGTGTTCTCGGACGAAGCTCACCACACCTATGGCCAAAAACTGCTGGGCAAGTGGGAGAAGGACAAGGAAACCGGCGAGCTGGTGTTCAAGGACGACGGCATTAAAAAAGTGCGCCGCACCATCGACTACCTGGCCGCCGAGACCAACCTCGTCGTCGTCATCAACGCCACCGGCACGCCGTATTTTGAACGCCAGCCCCTGCGCGACGTGGTGGTGTGGTACGGGTTGGGCGAAGGCATTCGTGACGGTGTGTTGAAAGAGCTGGCCAACAACATCAAGGTGTTTGACCTGGGCGATGGCGAGGCCGACACCCTGGTGGCCAACGTGATTGAGGACTTTGTGCGCGATTACTGGGCCGTGCGCTTGCCGCCTGTGGGCGGCAACCCCGGCGCGCCCGCACGCCTGGCCCTGTACTTTCCCAACATCGAAACCCGCGACGAACTGCGCGGTGCGGTGGAATCGGCCCTGGCCCTGCGCGGCATTGGTACTGACACCATCTTGGCGGTGGACGGCAAAAGCAGCGAAGCCACGCGCCGCCAGTTTGAGGCCGTGGCCCGCAACCCCGACGCTCCCGAGCGCGTGCTGCTCTTGGTCAACATGGGCACTGAGGGCTGGAACTGCCCCAGCCTGTTTGCCACCGCCTTGGTGCGCAAGCTGGCCAACAGCAACAACTTTGTGCTGCAAGCCGCCACACGCTGCCTGCGCCAGGTGCCCGGCAATACCGTGCCCGCCCGCGTGTACCTGACCGACAGCAACAAAAAAACGCTCGAATCCCAACTGGCCGAAACCTACGGCACATCGCTCAAAGACCTGGGTGCCCAGCAGGCCGAGCGGGTGGAGCGCGAAATCGTGCTGCACCGGCCCCACCTGCCGCCGCTGCTCATCAAAAAGCGCGTGCTTCGCTACCGCCGCAAGGTGGGCGACCCCGCCAGCACCGCGCCGCTGCACTTCACCGTGCCCACCGATGTGGCGGCCCCCGCAGGCATCACGGTAGAAACCTTGACACCCGTGCAAACCGCATCGGGCAACACCACGCTGCAAAAGGTAGACGGCGGTGGTGACCAGCTGCCCGCCCCGCCGCCCGAGCTGGACGCCTACACCGCAGCCGCCGAGCTGGCTGCCAACTACCACCTGCCCACCGCCGAAGTGTTGGCCGCCCTGCGCCAAGCCTACGGTGCGGGCGCCGACGTGCCCAACTACCACCTCGACGCCCTGGGCCTGCAAATCGAGGCGCAGCGGGCGCAGTACGAAGCCCACTTCGAAGAAATCGACGTGGCCATTGCCTTGGTGAAGGCCGACGGCTTTGACCGCACCGAGCGCGGCGGCCACAGCGTGTACACCGCCCGCATCAGCTTTGCCAAAGATAAAGAAAAGCTCTACCTCAGCGCCGCAGACACGGCAGACGCCACCCATGCACTGGCGCGCAGCTTTCACTACGAGGGCTACAACTTTGACTCGCTGCCCGAGGCGGGCTTTTTGCAGTGGACGCTGGGCCAGTTGCAGAACGAGGCCCACCAGATCGAAGGCGTGTGGTTTACCGGCGGCATCACCGACCCCGCCAAGACCGACCTTTACGCTGAATACCTGGGCGACGATGGCCGCTGGCACCGCTACACCCCCGACTTTGTGCTGCGCAGCGCCGACGGCAAACACCTGGTGGTCGAGATCAAACGCGACAGCTTCAGCCCCGACATCACCGCCGACCTGGCCCGCCTGGGCCGGGGCGAAGCCCCGCAAACGCTGGAAGGCAAAAAAGCCGTGGCCCTGAAGCAGTGGGAGGGCCTGAACCCCGACAAGCTGGCCTACCACGTCATGTTTGCCGACGGCAGCGAGCTGAAAACCGAGGGCTACGCCCAGGTGCGCGACTTCATTCGCGGCGCTTGAACACAGACGCCGATACCGAAACAGCCACTGCTACGCCCCTCACCTGACCGCTGCGCGCCCGCACCCCCGAACACATACCGCCATGACAGAGAACACCAAACAGCCCAAAGACGTCACCATCACCAAAGCCAAGGGCCGCCCCATGCTCACCTGGGTGGGCAAAAAGCCCCTGGCCCGCGTGCGCGCCTACCCAGCGCAGCCCATCGAGCGGTTTGACGCTACCAGCGGCCAACCCGCCGCTTTGCATGCGGCGGACTGGAGCGACTGGCCCCAAGACCTGCCCCAGGGCGGCTTGCTATACCACGGCGACAACAAAGACGTGCTGGCCCACCTGCTGGCCAACGGCTTTCGCGGCAAGGTCAAGCTCATCTACATCGACCCGCCCTTTGACAGCGGCGCCGACTACGTGCGCAAAGTGCAACTGCGCGGCGCCAAGGGCACGGTCAAGATCGATGGCGAGGACTACACGCTGGGCGAGCAGGTGCAGTACAGCGATATTTGGGCGAACGACAACTACCTGCAGTTCATGTATGAGCGGTTGTTGATGTTGCGGGAGTTGCTTAGCGAGGACGGTGCGCTATATCTGCATTGCGACTGGAATAAGGCGCACCACTTGCGCTGCGTGATTGAGGAGGTGTTTGGGCAAGACGGATTCAAGAATGAGATCGTGTGGCAGCGTGTTGCAGCGCGCAGTGATTCCGTGACTTACAACCATGTTCATGATGTGATCATGTTCTGTACGAAGGGTGCTGATTTTGTTTGGAACCAGTTGCACCACAAGTTCAACGAGGAGTACTTGGAAGTTAAGTACGCAAGGACGGATGCAACTGGACGTCGCTATCGGTTGGACAACATCACAAGTCCAAATCCGAGGCCGAAGATGATGTACGAGTGGATGGGACATGCACCTCCAGAAAAGGGCTGGCGTTATGAGCGTGCGACGATGCAGCGCCTTCATGACGAAGGCCGAATCTGGTATCCAGACTCGAAGCAAAAGCGACCTCAGTTAATCCGCTACTTAGACGAGTCAGATGGCGTTCCGCTTCGCAGCATCTGGACGGACATCAACCCCGTGAATAGCCAGGCGGATGAGCGCTCCGAATACCCGACTCAGAAGCCCGTCACGCTGCTGGAGCGGTTGATCGAGACATCAACCAATCCAGGCGACCTGGTTCTAGACGGTTTCATTGGTTCTGGCACAACAGCCGTTGCAGCCCAGCGCCTGGGCCGCCGCTGGATCGGATGCGACATCAACAAAGGCGCCATCCAAACCACCGCCAAACGCATTCAGGAGCTGATGCGTGCCCAGGCCGCTACCGCCACTGCGCCCCAACAAGTTGACTTGGTAGAGGGTGGCAACACCCCGCAGCGCCCCAGCCAGCTCGGCTTTGCCACCTACCGCGTCAACGACTACGACCTGCACATCCAGCACAACGAGGCGGTGGAGTTGGCCTGCCAGCACCTGGGTGTGGCCCGCACGCGCACCGATGCGTTTTTTGACGGTACGCAGGGTGGGCGGCTGGTCAAGATCGTGCCCTTTAACCACCCCTTGACCCCCTTGGACCTGGAGGCCGTGCGCGACGAGCTGAAAACCCGCCCCAGCGAAGAGCGCGATGTGATGGTGGTGTGCCTGGGCTGGCAGCTGGACGCCCGTGCCTGGGTGGACGCCTACAACCGCAACCGCCCGGTGAACAAGCTGCATGTGGTGGAGCTGCGCACCGACCGCAAGCTGGGAGGCATCATCAAACACGAACCCTTGGCGGTGCAGGCCAGCGCCCGGCGCGAGGGCGATCAACTGGTGGTGGAGGTGCAGGACGTGGTGTCGCCCACCATCATGCAGCGCCTGAACCTGGAGCAAGGCGTGTTCCGCGCGCAGATTACCGACTGGCGGGCGGTGGTGGACTGCATCTTGATCGACCCCGCGTACAACGGCCAGGTGTTCCACGTGGCCCTGGTCGATGTGCCCGAGCGCAAGCAAGACCTGGTGGCGGGCCGCTACGAACTGCCCGCGCCGCCCGCAGGCAGCACCGTGGCGGTGAAGATCATCGACATGCTGGGCGAGGAGCTGGTGGTGACGCTGCCAGTGTGAGCTGGTGCGTGCTCCCCGCGCTTCGTTGGGGAGTGGCTGGAGTTTGTTTGCTACAAAAATAGTAGCTGCTAGCGCTTGATCATCAAGCGCTAGAGGTCAAATAGGCCTGATTGACGACCTGCCTCAGACGCTTTCTCTTCCCCACCCGTTCGGGCTGAGCCTGTTGAAGCCTTGCACGCACGCTGCAAGCCCTGGCTTCGACGGGCTCAGCCCGAACGGATGCAGGGGTATCTGAGACGGGTAACCAATCAGGCAAATAGGTTTGAAATTTCCCAGCCGTGGGGCGAACCCAACGCCCTGGCTTCAACAAATTCAATCTGCGTCCACCCAGTTATCCAACAGCAAGCCAGGCACCTTCGCAAATTCGCGGGTGTTGTTGGTGACCAGCAGGGCGTGCTGGCTCAAGGCGTGGGCGGCGATCAGGGTGTCTAGCGCGCCGATGGGGGTGCCGCTGCGCTCCAGGGTGGCGCGCAGGTCGCCGTAGGCCCACACGGCGGCGTTGTCGAACGGCAAAACGGTGAGCGGTGCCAGAAACATCTCCAGCGCCTGGCGGTTGCGGGCCGAGCCGCTTTTGGCCACGCCGTAGGCCAGCTCTGCCGCTACCACGCTGCATATCCCAATGTCGCCCATGCGGTATTGCTGAAACCGCGCCAGCACGGCGGGCGGCCTGGCGTTGATGATGTAGATGCAGATGTTGGTGTCGAGCAGGATCATGGGTTGATCTCTGCACGCGCTTGGATGGCTGCGCGTTGCTGTTCTTCGGGCTGCTCGCGGGCGAGGGTGAAGCCGGGTTCAAAGGCATCGAGCCCGGCTTGCAGGGTTTGCCAGGGGTTGTCTGCCGGCAGCAGCAGCACGCCGTTGCCAAAGTGCTTGACGACGACTTCGGTGCCTGCAAAGCGGTATTCCTTGGGCAGCCGCACGGCTTGGCTGCGGCCAGATTGGAAGAGGCGTGCGGTGTCCATGGCGGGGCTCCTGAGTGGGGGTGGTGGTTACCAATGGTAGCTACCGACGGGTGGTTTTGTCCAGCGTGGAGGCGGCAGGTTTTGAGGTTGCTATGATTTAAATAGCTGCTTGCGCTGGATCATTAAGCGCTGGAGGCCTATTTGGCTTGATAGATTGATAGCTTTATGGCTTGACTCGTATGGGCCGGGGGGGGGGCTGGATCGTACCGAAGTGGGCCAGATGCGCGCCCTGGTTTCGACAAGCGCAGCCCGAACGGGCGGGGGGGCCTGGCTTCGACAAGCTCGGCCCGAACGGGCTGGGGTTGGGTTTGGGGTGGGAGTGGGAGTGGGAGTGGGAGTGGGAGTGGGAGGTCAAGTGGCCTGGATGCAGGACGGTCCTGTACACCCCCGCCCCGTTCGCCCTGAGCTTGTCGAAGGGCTGCGCCGGCGGCGCGCCCTGGCTTTGACAGGCTTAACCCGAACGGATTTTTCAAGTTCAAAGATGCCGACTCAATAACGGGCCTTTGAATCAAGCGTCCTGGCTGCGACAGGCTCAGCCCGAACGGTTGGTGTGGTGCATGGTTACACCTGCGCACCCTCCACCAGAAACTGCACCTTGCGCTCGCCCTTCCATTCGTTCACATCGAGGCGGAAGGCCAGCAGCACGCGTGCGGGCAGGGGCTCGGTGCGGCCGAACCAGATGGCGTCCACCGGGTTGCCCTGGTGAATGAGCTTGAGCGAGAGGTGGTTCTTGGCCTCGCCGACCAGACGCTGGCTCAGTACCTGTACCTCTTCGCTGAAGGTAGGCGGCAAAAAGCCCTGGCCCCAGACTTCGCGGTGCAGGGTGTCCACGATGTCGGCGCGGCAGTATTCAGGGGCCAGCGGCCCGTCGGTTTCGATCTTGCGGGTGAGGGTGGCGGCGTCCAGCCACTCCTGGGCGACCTGGGCAAAGGCCTGCTCGAAGGTGTCGAAGGCGTCGGCGTCCACGGTGCAGCCTGCCGCCATGGCGTGGCCGCCGAATTTGAGGATGACGCCGGGGTGGCGCTTGGCCACCAGGTCCAGCGCATCGCGCAGGTGAAAGCCGGGGATGGAG
Source organism: Acidovorax temperans (assembly GCF_006716905.1). Lineage (GTDB taxonomy): Bacteria > Pseudomonadota > Gammaproteobacteria > Burkholderiales > Burkholderiaceae_C > Acidovorax > Acidovorax temperans. The sequence continues at coordinate 1,272,528 of NZ_VFPV01000002.1, forward strand.
CGGCCCGAGCCTTTGAGTTCATGCTCCTTGCCCGGCGCGCTGCTGGCCGCAAACACAAAGGTGGGGCGGTGCAGCTTGTCTTTGATGCGGCTGGCCACGATGCCCACCACGCCTTCGTGAAAGTCGGGGTCGAACACGCTGATGGCGGGCGGGGGCTCCTCGCTCTCGTCAAACAGGCTCTCGGCCATCAGCATGGCCTGTTCGCGCATGCCGCTTTCGATGTCTCGGCGCTCGCGGTTGATGCCGTCCAGCGTGGCGGCCAGCTCGGCGGCGCGGGCGGCGTTGTCGGTCAGCAGGCATTCGATGCCCAGCGTCATGTCGGCGAGACGCCCTGCGGCGTTGATGCGCGGGCCCAGGGCAAAGCCAAAGTCGAACGTGGTGGCCGCAGCCGCCTTACGGCCTGCCGTGTGGAACAGGGCGGCCATGCCCGCAGGCATTTGGCCTGCGCGGATGCGCCTCAAGCCCTGGGCCACCAGGCGGCGGTTGTTGGCGTCGAGCTTCACGACGTCGGCCACGGTGCCCAGAGCGACCAGGGTGAGCAGCGGGTCGAGCTTGGGCTGTGTCGCGGCGTCAAACACACCGCGTGCGCGCAGCTCGGCGCGCAGGGCCAGCAGCACGTAGAACATCACGCCCACCCCGGCCATGGACTTGCTCTCAAACGTGCAGCCCGGCTGGTTGGGGTTGACGATGGCGTCGGCCGCAGGCAGCGCGGGGCCGGGCAGGTGGTGGTCGGTGACGAGCACTTGCAGGCCCAGGGCCTTGGCCTCGGCCACGCCTTCCACGCTGGCAATGCCGTTGTCCACGGTGATCAGCACATCGGCCCCGCGTTCCTTCACGCGGCGGGCGATGGATGGGCTGAGGCCGTAGCCGTCAGCCACGCGGTCGGGCACCAGGTAGTCCACGTTCTGCGCACCCAGCAGGCGCAGGCCGCGCACGCCCACGGCGCAGGCGGTGGCACCGTCGCAGTCGTAGTCGGCCACGATGACGAGACGCAGGTTCTGCGCCATGGCATCGGCCAGCAGGCGGGCGGCGGCGTCAATGCCCTTCATGCCTTTTTCGCCGCTGGGGGGCAGCAGGCGCGCTAGGCCGTCGTCCAGCTCTTCTTTGCTTTGTACGCCGCGTGCGGCATACAGACGGGCCAGCAGCGGGTGCACGCCTGCTTGCTCCAGCGCCCAGGCGGTGCGGGGGGGAATGTCTCTTGCTACTATTTTCATAGCTGCTCGCGCACGTCCATAAAGCGCTGGGGCCTTAAAAAGCGTTGAATGCGTTGCACCAGCCCCAGGGGCGCGGTGTGGAAGGACTGCGCGCTGTGCTCGCCGCTCAGCGTCAGCCTCACGGGCTGGCCCTGTTCGGCCTGCTTCAGTAACTCGGCCACGGGGCCTGCGTCCAGCGTAGCCCACGCGCTGGCCCATGCGCGCCAGTCTTCGCGCAGGGCGGGGGCGCGCAAGGCGTCTGCCACCTGCGGCGGCTGTGCGGGCGCTGTCAGACCTGCGGGCAATGCGCCGGTGCCGTGTACCCAGAACGAGTTGACGGCGGGCAGCCCCTGGGCCCCGCGCGCGTCGTTGAAGGGGTGGGTGTAGAGCAGCATCTGCATTTCGCTTTGCAGGCGGTGCAGGGTGCGGGCCTCGCGCGCGTTTGGCATCCAGGCGCGCACGTCGCGGCCCTGCACGCGTTCAAGCGAGGCGGTGGCCAGCGTGGCAAACAGGGGGCTGCTTGCCAGCCAGCGGGTGGGCTGGTCGTAGTGCAGGGTGATGCCGTCCTCGGCAAACCACGGGGCCACGATGGCCAGCAGCTCACGCGAGGCGGCTTCGTCCAGGCCCAGGCGGGCCGGGTCGTGCAGGGTGATGTGGTCGGTGGTGACTTGCCACTGGCAGGGCGTGATGAAGGCCCAGGCCGCATTGCTGGGTGCTTCGCCCGTTGGTTGCCCTTGCTGCATGTGGTGCCAAGCAGCCCAGGGGATGAGCCCGTCTTGTGTGCCCAGGCCCAGCGCTTGCGCCAGCGCGCGTTCGTGCGGGGGCGTGAGGCTGGTTTCCTCGCCAGGGCTGGCGTCTGCCGTGCTCAGGCGGGCCAGCAGGCGGTCCAGATGGGGCAGGGTCAGGCCCTTCAGGGCCTCTTGCGCGCCAGGGGCGCGGCTGGCGGCGTACGGGATCAGCAAATGGTGCGGTGCGGGCATGGGCCGTATTTTCGTGGGTGCGGCAGCGGGCGGCTGCATGGCAGCCGCAGGGGCGGTGGTTCGGCAGTGGCGTGGGCAGCGGGGCCGGGCCCCGCCATCGCTCAGGGGGCCAGGTCGGTCCAGCGCTCCAGTGCGGCCAGCAGTTCTTCTTCGATCACGCCTTCGCGGGCGTGCAGAGCCGTGGCGCGCTGCGGGTCGCGGGTGTAAAGCGTGCCATCGGCCAGCTCTTGCTGGATGGACTGCTGCTCGGCTTCCAGCGCGGCGATGCGGTCGGGCAGTTGCTCCAGCTCGCGCTGCTCCTTGTAGCTCAGCTTCTTCTTGGGGGCGGCGGCTTGTTCGTCTTTGGCCGCAGCGTTGCCGCCCTTGCCTTCTGTGGCGGGTGCTGCCGTGGCTGCGGGCGGTGTGTTGCGTTGATCGCGCAGGGCCTGGCTGCGTTGGGATTGCTGCAGCCAGTCTTCCACGCCCCCCTCAAACTCGCGCCACACGCCATCGCCTTCGTAGGCAATGGTGCTGGTGACCACGTTGTCCAGAAAGGTGCGGTCGTGGCTGACGAGGAACACGGTGCCGGGGTAGTCCTGCAGCAGCTCTTCCAGCAGGTCGATGGTTTCAATGTCCAGGTCGTTGGTGGGCTCGTCCAGCACCAGCACGGTGGCGGGGCGGGCGAACAGGCGGGCCAGCAGCAGGCGGTTGCGCTCGCCGCCCGACAGCGACCGTACGGGCGAATGCGCGCGGGCGGGCGAGAACAGAAAGTCGCCCAGGTAGCTGCGCACATGCTTGCGCTGGCCGTTGATCTCGATCCACTCGCTGCCGGGGCTGATGAAGTCTTCCAGCGTGGCGTCCAGGTCAATCGCGTCGCGCAGCTGGTCGAAGTAGGCCACCTGCAGGTTGGCGCCGCGGCGGATGGTGCCGCTGTCGGGTTCCAGCTCGCCCAGAATCATCTTCAGCAGCGTGGTCTTGCCCGCGCCGTTGGGGCCCAGCAAGCCAATCTTGTCGCCGCGCAGCAGCGTCGCGCTGAAGTCGCGGGCAATCACCTTGTCGCCAAAGGCTTTGCTCACGTGCTGCAGCTCGGCAACGATCTTGCCCTGGTAGTTGCTGTCGCCCCCGGTGCCCACTTCCATCTTCACCTTGCCCACCACGTCGCGGCGGGCGGCGCGGGTTTCGCGCAGCTTTTCCAGGCGGCCGATGCGGCTTTGGCTGCGGGTGCGGCGCGCTTCCACGCCTTTGCGCACCCACACTTCCTCTTGCGCCAGCAGCTTGTCGGCCTTGGCGTTGATGACGGCTTCCTGCGCCAGTTGCTCTTCCTTTTGCAGGCGGTAGGCGGCAAAGTTGCCGGGGTACGAGCGCAGCTGGCCCCGGTCCAGTTCAACGATGCGGGTGGCGATGCGGTCCAGAAACGCCCGGTCGTGGGTGATGGTGACCACGCTGCCCTTGAAGTCGATGAGCAAATCCTCCAGCCAGCGGATGGAGTCCAGGTCCAGGTGGTTGGTGGGCTCATCGAGCAGCAGCACATCGGGCCGGGCCACCAGGGCCTGCGCCAGGGCCACGCGCTTTTTGGTGCCGCCAGACAGGTCGCCCACGCGGGCGTCGGGGTTCAGGTGCAGGCGCTGCAGGGTTTCTTCCACGCGCTGCTCCCAGTTCCAGGCGTCGGCCGCTTCGATCTGGGTTTGCAGGGCGTCCAGGTCCACGCCATCGGCGTGGGCCAGGTATTGTTCGCGCAAGGCAATCACCCCTGCCAGCCCGGCAGAGGCCGCCTGGAAGATGGTGGCGTCGGGGTCGAGTGCGGGCTCCTGCTCCACAAAGGCGATGCGTGTGCCTTGCTGCACTTGCAGCGTGCCGTCGTCGGGTTTGGCCAGGCCGCCGAGAATTTTGAGCAGCGAAGACTTGCCCGCGCCGTTGCGGCCAATCAGGCCGACGCGTTCATTGGTTTCAAGAGAAAAGCCGGTGTGGTCCAGCAAAGCGACATGCCCGAAAGCCAGCTGGGCATTGAGTAGGGTGATAAGAGCCATGGGGGGATTATCCGGGGGGCGCCCTGGCGGGTTGTCCAGAAGGGCTTCCACCCAATGCCACAATCGCGTTTCCATGCAAATTCCTTACGAACTGGCTTTGGGCTGGCGCTACACCCGCGCTGGCCGCGCTACGCGGCGCAACGGCTTCATCTCGTTCATCTCGGGCGTGTCCATGCTGGGCATTGCGCTGGGGGTGGCGGCGCTCATCATTGTGCTGAGCGTGATGAACGGATTTCAAAAAGAGGTACGCGACCGCATGCTCAGCGTGGTCTCGCACATCGAGATTTTTGCGCCCCACGGGACGGCGATGCCCGACCCCGCGCTCACCCTCTCCGAGGCGCAACGCAACCCGAACGTGGTGGGGGCTGCGCCTTTTGTATCGGCCCAGGCCCTGCTGGCCCGTGGCGAGGACATGAAGGGAACGCTGGTGCGCGGCATTGATCCGGCCCAGGAAGGCGCGGTGACCGACCTGGCCGCCACCAACGCCGAGGTGCTCAAGCAACTGGTGCCTGGCGAGTTCCGCGTGGTGCTGGGGCGCGAGCTGGCCCGTTCGCTCGGCGCGCGTGTGGGCGATGCCATCACGCTGATTGCCCCGGCCGGGCAAGTCACCCCCGCAGGCGTGGTGCCCCGCCTCAAGCAGATGACGGTGGCAGGCACGTTTGACTCCGGCCACTACGAATACGACTCGGCCCTGGTCATGCTGCACCACGAGGATGCGCAGCGCATCTTCCGGCTGGAAGGCCCCACGGGCGTGCGCCTGAAGCTCAAGGACCTGCACCAGGCCCGCGAGGTGGCGCAGCAACTGGCGGGCAGCCTGAGCGGCGACCTGCTGATCCGCGACTGGACGCAGCAAAACCGCACCTGGTTTGCCGCCGTGCAGCTCGAAAAGCGCATGATGTTCATCATCCTCACGCTCATCGTGGCGGTGGCCGCCTTCAACCTGGTGAGCACGCTGGTGATGACGGTGACCGACAAGCGCGCCGACATCGCCATCCTGCGCACCCTGGGCGCCAGCCCCAAAAGCATCATGGGCATCTTTGTGGTGCAGGGCGCCATGGTGGGGGTGATTGGCACCTGCGTGGGCCTGCTGCTGGGTTTGGGCATTGCCGCCAACATCGACGTGATCGTCCCGGCCATCGAGCGGGCGCTGAACGCCAGCTTCTTGCCCAAGGACATTTACCTCATCAGCAAGATGCCGAGCGAGCCGCAGGCCAGCGACATCGTGCCCATTGGCGTCATTTCTTTGGTGCTGGCTTTTGTGGCCACGCTGTACCCCAGCTGGCGTGCCAGCCGTGTCAATCCTGCAGAGGCACTCCGCTATGAATAATGTAGCTGCTCGCGCTTATTCAGAGGGCGCTGCAGGCCAAAATGGCCAAAATTCTCTGGGCGGTGAAGTGGTGCTGGAAGCCAAGGGCCTGACCAAGCGCTTCACCGAAGGCCGCCTGGATGTGACCGTGCTGCACGGCGTGGACCTGCAAATCCGCGCAGGCGAAACGTTGGCCATCGTCGGCGCTTCGGGCTCGGGCAAAAGCACGCTGCTGCACCTGCTGGGCGGGCTGGATGCACCCACGGCGGGCACCGTGCGATTGAAGGGGGCGGAGATGTCGGCCCTTTCGCCCGAGCGGCAGGGCCAGCTGCGCAACCAGCACCTGGGCTTCATCTACCAGTTCCACCACCTGCTGCCTGAGTTCAGCGCGCTCGACAACGTGGCCATGCCCCTGCGCATTCGCCGCCTGCCGCTGGCCCAGTGCCATGCGGAGGCCGAACGCGTGCTGGCCTCTGTGGGCCTGGCCGGGCGCTTGCAGCATCGCCCGGCTGAGCTGTCGGGCGGCGAGCGCCAGCGTGTGGCCATTGCCCGCGCCCTGGTCACGCGCCCGGCTTGCGTGCTGGCCGACGAGCCCACCGGCAACCTCGACCGCAGCACGGCCGACGGCGTGTTCGACCTGATGCTGCAACTGGCCCGCGACCAGGGCACCGCGTTTGTGATGGTGACGCACGACGAATCACTCGCTGCGCGCTGCCACCGGGTGGTGCGGCTCACCTCTGGCGTGCTGCGCTGATCGGTGCACTTGCGGCCCATGGCCTGGATTGACACCCACGCCCACCTGGATGCGCCCGAGCTGGCGCACGATGTGGACGCGGTGCGCGAGCAGGCCCGGGCCCAGGGCGTGGTGCATTGCGTGCTGCCCGCGGTAGAGCGCAGCAACTGGGACAGCGTGCGCCTGCTGGCCCACCGCCATGGCGACAGCTACGCCCTGGGCATTCACCCCCTGTACACCGGCCGCGCGCAGGACGAAGAGCTGGAGCTGCTGGCCCACACCCTGCAGCAGCACCGCGCTGACCCGCGCCTGGTGGCCGTGGGCGAAATCGGGCTCGACTACTTTGTGCCGGGGCTGGACGCCGAACGCCAGCAGCGCTTTTACCGCGCGCAGCTGGTGCTGGCGCGGCGGTTTGATATGCCCGTCATCCTGCATGTGCGCCGCTCGGCCGACCAGCTTTTGAAGGTACTGCGCCAGGTGAAGGTGCGCGGGGGCATCGCCCACGCTTTCAATGGCAGCCTGCAGCAGGCCCAGGCGTTTGTTGCGCTGGGCTTCAAGCTGGGGTTTGGCGGGGCGGTGACGTACGACCGCGCCCTGCAACTGCGCCGCCTGGCCACCGAGCTGCCGCTGGGCAGCCTGGTGATGGAAACCGATTCGCCCGACATTCCCCCGCACTGGCTCTACACCACCGCGGCTGACCGGGCTGAGGGCCAGCCCCAGGGCCGCAACACCCCTGCCGAGCTGCCCCGCATTGCGCAGGTGGTGGCTGATCTGCGCGGCATGGCTGTGGCGGACCTGGCCCAGGCCACCACCGCCAATGCCTGCGCCGCCTTGCCGGGGTTGCAGAAGTTATTGCATCAAAATGGCCTGTAGCGCTTATCTATCAAGCGCTTATTGCTATTGAATTAATAGCTGAAACTCCCTAGCGGTGCCTGGATACATTCTGGATACACAGGCCGTTCACAATCCTCCGCCATGACCACCCCGCAGGAACCCGCACCCTTGGCCGACGGCGCTGCAACCCCAGCCAGTGAGGTGCCGACGCGGCTGGTGGGCTTGCCCCCGGTGGTTTCGGATCGCACCGTGGTGCTGGTGCTGGGCAGCTTTCCTGGGGCCGCGTCGCTCAAGGCGCAGCAGTATTACGGGCACCCGCAAAACCACTTCTGGCGCATTCTGCAAAGCCTGTGGCCCCAGCACCCCTTGCCGCCCGCCGGGCCGCAGCACTACGCCCAGCGCTGCGCTTGGCTGCTGGAGCGCCGCCTGGGCCTGTGGGACGTGTACGCCAGTTGTGAGCGCGAGGGCAGTCTGGACACCAGCATCCGCAACGCGGTGGTCAATGATTTTGCGCAGTTGCTGCGCGAATGCCCTGGCCTGCGCGCCATCGCCCACAATGGTGGGGAAAGCTTCAAGCACAGCGCGGCGGTGCGGCAACAATGGGCGGGCGCCTACCCTGGCGCCCAGGTGCAGTCGGTGCGCCTGCCCTCTACCAGCCCTGCCAACGCCAGCTGGAGCTTTGAACGTAAACAGACTGCCTGGGCCGAACTGATGGCCGCGCACGGATTGCTTTGAACCCATGACCCGCAAGAAAAATACCCTCCCCGAGCTGCCGGAAGTCAGCGTTTCTGACGATGGCGAAGTGCGCCACCTGCACCTGGGCACCCCCTGGATTCAGGGCTCCATGCGTGTGGACGACCCCTTCGCGCTGGAGCTGGAATACGTGCAGCGCATGATGGCCTGGCTGCTGTTTGTGGAGCCCACCTCCGTCACCAAGCGGCACGCCATGCAGCTCGGCCTGGGGGCCGGGGCCATCACCAAGTTCTGCCACAAAAAACTGCGCCTGTGCGCCACCGCGATTGAGCTGAACCCGCAGGTGCTGGCCGTGTGCCGCCAGTGGTTCAAGCTGCCGCCCGATGGGGCCAAGCTGCGCGTCATCCTGGGCGATGCCGCCAAGGAAATCCGCGACCCCATGTGGCTGGGCACGGTCGATGCCCTGGCGGTGGACCTGTACGACCACGAAGCCGCCGCGCCCGTGCTCGACAGCCCCGACTTCTACGCCGACTGCCGCGCGCTGCTGTCGGAAGACGGGTGCATGACGGTGAACCTGTTTGGCCGATCGTCCAGCTTTGAGCGCAGCCTGCAAAGCATGGCCACGGCGTTTGGCGAAGAGGCGCTGTGGGCCTTCAAGCCCACGCGCGAAGGCAACACCGTGGTGCTGGCCCAGCGCACCCCTTCGCGCCCCAAGCGCGCCGAGCTGATGGCCCGCGCCGAGGTGGTGCAGGAGCGCTGGGGCCTGCCTGCCACCAAGTGGCTGCGCGTGTTCAAGCCCGTGGTGGCTTGAAGAAGGCCAGGGCGGCACTGGTGTGCGGCCCGGGTTGTTGATGTTGTCGATTCCAGCAGGTTTGTCCCATGTCCACCGTTCCTCCCGCCGTTCCCCGCGCTTCTTCGCCCGCTGCGTTCACAGGCCCCCTGGTCTGGCGCAAGGTGGTGGACTGGCTCAGCGCCGATGGCGTGATTTCGGCCGACGAGGCGCAGCGCACCATTGCGCGCTGTTCGCAGGCCGAAAGCGCCCAGAACCCGCTGGTGCGCCTGTCCAACGTGGCCATGGCGCGCGCCAGCGATGGCCGCCCGCTGGACATCGAGGCACTGACCGAATACCTGGCCCAGCGCGCCGGCCTGCCGTACCTGCGCATCGATCCGCTGCGGGTGGATGTGGGCCGCGTGGCCGACACCATGAGCGCCACCTATGCCGAGCGCCACAAGGTGCTGCCTGTGCAGGTCACGCCCACCGAAGTCGTGGTGGCCACAGCCGAGCCGTTCATGACCGACTGGGTGGCCGAGGTGGAGCGCCAGTCGCGCCGCACGGTGCGCCGTGTGGTGGCCAACCCGCAAGACATCCACCGCTTCACCGCCGAATTTTTTGCGCTGGCCAAATCCGTGCGTTCGGCCCAGAAAGCCGGTGGCGCCAGCGCCGGGAGCAGCTTTGAGCAGCTGGTGGAGCTGGGCAAGACCAACAAGCAGCTCGACGCCAACGACCAGGGCGTGGTCAAGGTGGTGGACTGGCTGTGGCAATACGCCTTCGACCAGCGCGCCAGCGACATTCACCTGGAGCCACGGCGCGAGCAGGGCGTGATCCGCTTTCGCATCGACGGGGTGCTGCACCCGGTGTACCAGATGCCCATGGGCGTGCACAACGCCATCATTTCGCGCATCAAGCTGCTGGGCCGCATCGACGTGGTGGAAAAGCGCCGCCCGCAGGACGGTCGCATCAAGACCCGCAACCCGCGCGGTGAAGAGGTGGAAATGCGCTTGTCCACCCTGCCCACGGCGTTTGGCGAAAAGATGGTGATGCGGATTTTTGACCCCGACAACGCCGTGAAAGACCTGGACGCGCTGGGCTTTTCGCAGCACGACGCGCAGCGCTGGGAGTCGCTGGTCAAGCGCCCGCACGGCATCATTTTGGTGACGGGGCCCACGGGCTCGGGCAAGACGACCACGCTGTACTCCACGCTCAAGCGCGTGGCCACCGAAGAGGTGAACGTCAGCACGGTGGAAGACCCCATCGAAATGATCGAGCCCAGCTTCAACCAGACCCAGGTGCAGCCGCAGCTCGACTTCAACTTTGCCGAAGGGCTGCGCGCCCTCATGCGGCAGGACCCGGACATCATCATGGTGGGCGAAATCCGTGACCTGGAAACGGCCGAGATGGCCATTCAGGCGGCGCTGACAGGGCACTTGGTGTTCTCCACCCTGCACACCAACGATGCCCCCAGTGCCATCACCCGCATGATGGAACTGGGTGTGCCTTCGTACCTCATCAACGCCACGCTGCTGGGCGTGCTGGCGCAGCGGCTGGTGCGCACGTTCTGCAAACAGTGCAAGCAGCCAGACCCCACCGCGCAGCGCGAGGCCTTGGCCGAGGTGGTCAAGCCCTGGAAGCTCAACGGTGCCTACCAGCCCTACAAGGCCGTGGGCTGCGTGGACTGCCGTATGACCGGGTTTCAGGGGCGCATGGGGCTGTATGAACTGCTCACGGTGACCGAGCCGCTCAAGGACAAGATCAACCAGGCACCGTCCATCGAGGCGCTGCGCCGCCAGGCCGTGCAAGACGGTATGCGCCCGCTGCGTTTGGCAGGCGCGCTGCGGGTGGCGGAAGGGGTAACTTCACTCGAAGAGGTCATTGCGGCTACGCCACCGCTGGAGGCGTAAGTGTTCTCCACATCGGGGTTTTCCCTGGAATTTCGGTGCCCACCATAGGCGCGTTACGGAATGTAGGTGGAATCCACATCGAGTGCCCCGAACCTTGGAACCACAATCGCCCGATCCGGATTTCCGTAAAGGGGACAAACTCGTGAAAATCAAGAGTCAGAAAGACTTTTTTGCCGGCCTCATGTTCATGGGCGTAGGCACTGCGTTTGCGTGGGGTGCCACCACGTACAACATTGGCACTGGCGCCCGCATGGGCCCTGGCTACTTTCCATTGATCCTGGGGATCTTGCTGGCCATCATCGGCTTGGTGATCACCTTCCAGGCCACCACGGCCGAAACCCCCGATGGGGACAAGATCGGCAAGTGGGCCTGGAAGCCGCTGTTCTTCATCCTGGCAGCCAACTTCACCTTCGGTATTTTGCTGGGTGGTCTGCCCAGCATCGGCGTTCCGGCCATGGGCCTGATCGTTGGCATCTACGCCTTGACCTTCATTGCCAGCCTGGCCAGCAATGAGTTCAACGCCAAGGGCGTGTTTGTGCTGGCCACCATTCTGGCAGCAGGCAGTTATGTGGCTTTCGTGTGGGCGCTGAAGTTGCAGTTCCCGGTGTGGCCTAGTTTCATTTCGGGTTAAGGCAGGAGCACCACCATGGAATTGTTCGATAACCTGGCGCTCGGCTTCGGCGTCGCCTTCACGTTTCAAAATCTCGTTTACTGCTTTGTTGGCTGTCTGCTGGGCACGCTGATTGGCGTGTTGCCTGGCATTGGCCCCGTGGCCACTATCGCGATGTTGCTGCCCGCCACCTATGCACTGCCCCCTGTGGCTGCGCTGATCATGCTGGCCGGTATTTACTACGGCGCGCAATACGGTGGATCGACCACCGCCATCTTGGTGAACCTGCCGGGCGAATCGTCGTCGGTGGTGACCGTGATCGACGGCTACCAGATGGCGCGCAAAGGCCGTGCAGGCCCTGCGCTGGCCGCTGCGGGTCTGGGCTCGTTCTTCGCGGGCTGCGTGGGTACGCTGATCCTGGCGGCCTTTGCGCCTCCGCTCACCGAAGTGGCCTTCAAGTTCGGCCCTGCGGAATACTTCTCGCTCATGGTGCTGGGCCTGATTGGCGCTGTGGTGCTGGCTTCGGGCTCGCTGCTCAAGGCGGTGGCCATGATTGTTCTGGGCCTGTTGATGGGCTTGGTGGGTACCGACGTGAACTCGGGCGTGGCCCGTTTCAGCTTCGACATTCCTGAGCTGACCGACGGCATTGGCTTCGTGACGATTGCCATGGGCGTGTTCGGCTACGGTGAAATCATCGCCAACCTTTCGCGTCCCGAAGAAGACCGCGAAGTGTTTACAGCCAAGGTGCAAGGTCTGTTCCCCACGGCGCAGGATTTCAAGCGCATGTTCCCGGCCGTGCTGCGCGGTACTGCTCTGGGCTCTGCCCTGGGTATCCTGCCTGGCGGTGGTGCGCTGCTGTCGGCTTTCGCGGCCTACACTATCGAGAAGAAGACCAAGCTGCACCCTGGTGAAGTGCCCTTCGGCCAAGGCAACATCCGTGGTGTGGCGGCTCCTGAGTCTGCCAACAACGCTGGCTCGCAAACCTCGTTCATTCCTCTGCTGACCCTGGGCATTCCTCCCAACGCCGTGATGGCGCTGATGGTGGGTGCCATGACCATCCACAACATCCAGCCTGGCCCCCAGGTGATGACCAGCAACCCTGAACTGTTCTGGGGCCTGATCGCTTCGATGTGGATCGGCAACGCCATGCTGGTGATCCTGAACCTGCCGCTGATCGGTGTGTGGATCAAGCTGCTGACGGTGCCTTACCGCTGGCTGTTCCCGTCCATCGTGCTGTTCTGCGCGGTGGGTGTGTACTCCACCAACAACAACACCTGGGATATCTGGATGGTGGGTGGCTTTGGTCTGGTGGGCTACATCTTCCACAAGCTGGGCACCGAGCCTGCGCCATTGCTGCTGGGCTTCATCCTCGGCCCGATGATGGAAGAGAACCTGCGCCGTGCGCTGCTGCTGTCGCGTGGCGACTGGAGCGTGTTTGTCACTCGTCCTCTGTCGGCCGGTCTGCTGGCTGCGGCGGCTCTGCTGCTCATCATCGTGCTGCTGCCAGCCGTGAAGAACAAGCGCGAAGAAGCCTTCGTGGAAGACTGATGACGGCAAGGGAGAGTCTTTCTCTCCCGTCTTTGCGCACCTCCAGCAACGGCACCTTCGGGTGCCGTTGTTTTTTGCCGTGTGGCGGCGCAGCGGAAGAGGGCAGCCGGTACACAATGGGGCTGCTTTGCTTTCCGGGATTTGCATGTCTGCCACGATCAGCCCCACGCAGCACCCGCACCGGGTGTTGTTGCACAACGAAATCCATGCCCGCCCGCCAGAGGCCATGTCGGCGCCGCTGGCCATTGCCCACATCGTCATGCTGGCCGACGCCGCCGAGCGCGAGGCCAGCCGTGCCCATGTGGCCGCGTTGTTACGCGACCATCACCTGGCGCTGCCCGATGCGGGCACCACCCATCTGCGCATGGATCTGGGAGCCTTTCGCCTACGCTGGGAACTGCATACCGAATTCGTTTCCTGGACCTTCATGGTGCCTGCGGCGGTGGAATCGTTCGGTGAGCGGGAGCCCGTGAGCGCCATCGCCTCGGTGCCGCGCGAGTGGCTGGCGGCACTGCCCGGCCAATGCCTGTGCAGCCTGAACTTGTGGGTGTTGCCCACCCACACCTTCGGCTCGGGCTCGCTGATCAAGCATGTGCTGCATGAGGACACGCTGCTGGCCTCCACCGTGGCCGACGGGCACGGCGAGGTCTACACCGACTTTGCCATCCACGCCGACGGCTTCTCGCGCATGGTGTTGCTGGCTGGCGGCATGACGCAGCGCCGCCTGGGCCGCCTGGTGCAGCGCCTGCTGGAGATCGAAACCTACCGCATGGCCGCCCTGCTGGGCTTGCCTGCCGCGCGCGAGGCTTCGTCCGTACTGGCCTTTGCCGAGCGTGAACTGGCCGAACTGGCCAACGCTATCCGCACCGCCAACCGCGATGATGAACCTGCGCTGCTGGATCGACTGACCCGGCTGGCCGGGCAGGTGGAGAGCCAGTACGCCGCCACACATTCGCGGTTTTCGGCAAGCAGCGCCTATTTCGAGCTGGTGGATCGGCGCATCAAGGACATTGCCGAGTCGCGCCTGGCAGGCATGCAGACCATTGGGGAGTTCATGGACAGGCGCCTCACGCCGGCCCGTAGCACCTGCGAATGGGCCGCGCGCAGGCAGGATGCCCTGTCCCAACGCGTTTCGCGCATGAGCAACCTGCTGCGCACGCGGGTGGAAATCGAGCAGCAGCAAAGCAGCCAGGCCCTGCTGGCCACCATGAACCAGCGGCAGGACCTGCAACTGAAGCTGCAGTCCACGGTGGAGGGGTTATCGGTGGCGGCCATTACCTACTACATCGTGGGGCTGGTCACCTATCTGGCCAAGGGTGGCAAGGCCCTGGGCTGGCCGCTGTCGCCAGAGTCCACCGCGGCCATTGCCATTCCGCTGGTGGCCGCGAGCGTGTGGCTGTCTTTGCGCCGTTTGCACCACCGGTTGTTTCGCAAGCATTGAGCGGGGCGGTTGCTGCGCGCGCCTGCCATCGCCAGTGGAGCAGGCTGGCACCCAAATGCTCGACGCCGCCGCCTGGCCTGCCGTGCCACACTGGGGCGTTGCTGCCCCCACTCTTCAAAGAACCTTCCCGTGTCGAATCCTGCTACATCCGCCGACAAGCACTCTGGCCTGGCTGGGGGCATGGCGCTGGCGCTGCTGGGCTCCATTGCGTTCAGCGGCAAGGCCATCATCGTCAAGCTGGCCTACCGCTACGGTGTGGACGCGGTCACCCTCATCATGTACCGCATGCTGTTTGCGCTGCCTATTTTTGCCGCGATGGCATGGTGGGCCAGCCGGGGCAAGCCGCCCCTGTCACGCAAAGACTGGCTGGGGGTGCTGGGCCTGGGCGTCACCGGGTATTACCTCGCCAGCTTTCTGGACTTTGCAGGGCTGATGTACGTGACGGCCAGCCTGGAGCGCCTCATCCTGTACCTCAACCCCACGCTGGTGGTGGTGCTTGGGTGGGCGCTGTATGGCAAGCGCATTCGGGCCGGGCAGGCGCTGGGCATGGGCATCAGCTACTGCGGCGTGGTGCTGGTGTTCGGGCTGGAGGCCCGGGAGCAAGGCGCGCACGCCGCCTGGGGTGCGTTGCTGATTTTCTTGAGCGCCGTGAGCTATGCGGTGTACCTGGTCTACAGCGGCGAGATGGTGCAGCGCATCGGGGCGCTGCGTCTGGTGGGCTTGGCCACCACTGTGGCCTGCCTGTGCTGCCTGGCCCAGTTTGTGGCGCTGCGGCCGCTGGGGGCCGCCATCGTGGCGCCTGAAGTGTTGTGGCTGTCGGTGCTGAACGCCATTCTTTGCACGGCTGCGCCGGTGCTTATGGTCATGATGGCCATTGAGCGCATTGGTGCCGGCATGGCCGCGCAAGCAGGCATGGTGGGCCCGCTGTCCACCATCCTCATGGGAATCTGGATTCTGGGCGAGCCCTTCACCCTGTGGCTGGCGGCGGGCACGGCCCTGGTCATGCTCGGTATCTTCGTGTTCACCCGCTCCGCAAGGCGGGCGAACGCTTAACGCCTGGGGCAGGGCGCTGCCCTCGCTTAGCGGTTGCCTGCGCCCCAGCTGTTGGCGCCACCGCCTGCAGCGCCGCCACCCCAGGCATTGCCGTTGTTGCCCGAAGAGTAGGTGGACAGGCCCGGTGGAGCGGGCGGCTGTTGGGTGTTGGAGGGCATGCGCTGGTAGGGCGATGCCTGAGCACCCGCCGTGCGCGTGTTGGGTGCAGCACGCTTGGCAGGCGCTTGCGGTGCATCGTCGGTGCTGCTGTCTTCCTCATCTCCATCTTCGGAGTGGACGGCCCCTGCGGGAGCCTGGGCTGCTTTTCCATTCCCCCAGCCCCGTGTGCCGGCCGTGGTGGTTGGTGTGGTGGTGCTGGTGCCGCCGCGCCCGAGCACACCGCCCAGGGTGCGCATGCTGCCGGTGCTGGCATTGCTGTTGCCCGAGGGGGCTGCAGAGTTGGCCGACCCCATGTCGAAGTTGTGCACCCAGCCGGTGGCGCCTTGGGGCGTCTGCACCTTGACCCAGGGGCCGTTGCGTTCCGAAGTCCGGGTCACCTGCGTGTTGGCCGGAATCTGCCCCAGGCTCGGTGCGTTGTCTGCGGGCGATTCGCGCAGTTCGGTTGAGCGCTTGACCACTGCCGTTTGGGCGTATGCAGCGCTCAACGGGGCTGCTGCCGCGAAAGCCAGGCCGCTGGCAAGGGCTAGGTGATGGAGCCGGTTCATGGTGAAAGCCTCAATTTATGATGCGCTGGATGGGGCATCCAACGTAAACCGGAGATTGTTATGGATTTGGGAATTGCGGGCAAATGGGCTTTGGTGTGCGGCGCCAGCAAGGGGCTGGGCTTTGGCTGTGCCCAGGCTTTGGTGCGTGAGGGCGTGAATGTTGTCATCAATGCACGCAACGCCGATGTGTTGGCTCAGGCTGCTGCTAAATTGATAGCTGCCAGCGCTGAATACGCAAGCGCTAGAGGCCAAAAAGACTCACAACCTGCCGTCGTGGCCGTGGCTGCTGACATCACCACCCCCGAAGGCCGCGCCGCGGTGTTTGCCGCTGCGGGTGGCCCAGGCCGCGACTTCGATATCGTCGTGACCAACGCCGGTGGCCCCCCTCCAGGCGACTTCCGCGATTGGGATCGCGACGCGTGGATCAAGGCGGTAGACGCCAACATGCTCACACCCATCGAGCTGATCAAGGCCACGGTGGATGGCATGGCCGCACGGGGCTTTGGGCGCGTGATCAACATCACCTCCAGCGCTGTGAAGGCGCCGATTGATGTGTTGGGTTTGTCCAACGGCGCGCGCAGTGGCCTGACGGGGTTTGTGGCGGGCGTGGCGCGCAGCAAGATCGCGTCGCAGGGCGTGACCATCAACAACCTGCTGCCTGGCAAGTTCGACACCGATCGCCTGGCCACCACGATGCAAGCCGTTGCCACCAAGACTGGCAAAAGCTCGCAAGAGGTCCGCGTGGCGCAGCAAGCCCAGATTCCGGCTGGTCGCTTCGGAACGCCCGAGGAGTTCGGCGCCATTTGCGCTTTCCTGTGCAGCGTGCATGGCGCCTACATCACCGGCCAGAACGTGCTGGCCGACGGTGGTGCGTTTGCGGGCGTGTGACTGAAACGGGCTGGGGCGGTGCGGCCTGCGCATCTTATTGGCTCGCCTCTCGTCCGGCCATAACCCACGCTTGCGGCGCTGCCCATGCATGCAGTCTTGATCGACGTCAATTAACTGTTTCCATGCGTTAGATTTCTTGGTGAAAACGGGCGTAGCGTAGGCACAATGGCGCATTCCTGCCTGTGGCCCGCAGGGTGGTGCTCTTCGGCTTTTCCAGTGGGGAAGAGCAAAGAGAAACGGGGCTTGTCTGGCGGCCATGCTGATTGTTTCTCGTTTACCTAAGCTGTTTCGCCGCTGTGCTGCGGCGTGCTCGGGTGGGCGGCAACCTTGGCCTGGTCGCAGGCGCCTGCCCCCAACGCTCCGGCCACGGTATCCCACCTGCGTGTGGTGGGCGGTTTGGCCGAACTCAACCAGTATGTGCGCCGCGAAGAGCCCTTTTGGACCCGCGAACTGGCGCGCCTGAGCGGCGGGCGTTACA
The DNA here is from genome assembly GCF_006716905.1 of Acidovorax temperans. Lineage (GTDB taxonomy): Bacteria > Pseudomonadota > Gammaproteobacteria > Burkholderiales > Burkholderiaceae_C > Acidovorax > Acidovorax temperans. The sequence continues at coordinate 1,289,674 of NZ_VFPV01000002.1, forward strand.
CCGCAGAAATCGTTCCCTTCGACAGGGCCGGGGTGCCCGGCACCGAAATGCTGCGACTGCTGCAGTTGGGGGTGGTGCCGTTGGGTACGGCGCTGATGAGCTCTTTTTCTGCTCAGCATCCCGAATACACAGCCCCCGATCTGGCAGGGCTGAACCCCGACATGGCCACCTTGCGCACCACGCTGGCCGCCTTTCGCCCGTATCTGGAGAAAGCGCTGCGCGACCAGCATGGGGTGGAGCCCCTGGCCATCTATGTGTATCCGGCGCAGGTGATCTTTTGCGGCAAGCCACTGCGCAGCCTGGCCGATTTGGCGGGGCGGCGGGTGCGGGTGTCATCGTCCACCCAGGCGGATTTTGTGAGCGCCCTGGGCGCAGAGCCCCTGCTCACCGGCTTTGCCCAGATCGTGCCCAATGTGACGGCGGGCAGCATCGAGTGTGCGGTCACCGGAACCATGTCGGGCAATACGCTGGGGCTGCACAATTTGATGAGCCATGTGCATGCGCTGCCGGTGACGTGGGGGTTGGCGGTGTTTGGTGCCAACCGCACAGTCTGGGCTGCCCTGCCGCCGGATTTGCGCGAATTGCTCAAGCGCGAGCTGCCCAAGCTGGAAGCCGACATCTGGTCAGAATCCGAACGCGAAACCGCCGATGGCATGGCCTGCAACCGTGGCGCGCCCGAGTGTCAGGCGGGCCGCAAGGGGCGCATGGTGATCGTGCCGGTTTCGGCGCAGGATGAACAGCGCCGCAAAGAGATTCTCACCTCCACCGTCCTGCCCCGCTGGCTCCAGCGCTGTGGCGCACGGTGCGCCCAGGTGTGGAACAGCACCATCGGACCGGCGCGGGGCATCCCTGCGCCCAAGTCACCATGAACGTGGCGGTACCTCGGCGTATCAAGTTCTTCGTGGGGGGCGGGGTTGCGGCATTTGTGCTGGCTGTGGTCACGGTAGCGGCGGTGCTGATCTTCAATGCTCGACAGCTCGCCCTGGCTGATGGCGCCAGCGGTGCGGTGCGCTTTGTCTCCAGTGCCGAAGCTGCGCTCAACCGTTCCCTGTTGGGCGTTGACGTCTTGCTGGCCAGCATGGACGAGATATTGGATCTGTCGGCGGTGCGGGCGGAATGGCTGGACCCGGAAGTGACCAGCCAGCGCCTGCGCAGCTCGGCCCGCCAAAGCCTCATGGTGCGCTATGTGGCGCTGATAGACAGGCAGGGGCGCGTTTTGGGTTCGTCAGACGCCGCAGGTGCTGCGGTGGCCGTGTCGTTGCCTTTGGGGTTTGCCGAGTCGGTGTTTGAGCAGCCGCTGCCGATGTTGATGGTGAGCGCGCCAGCCGTGAGCTTTGTGAGCGCGGAGCGTGTGCTCTATCTGGCCCGGCAGCTTCGGTTGGCCGATGGAACGCCATTGCTGGCAGTGGCCGAAATGCCCGTGGGTTCGCTGGCTGATGTTCTGGTTCAGGGCATGGACATTGCCGGGTTGCAGGTCACGCTGGAGCGTGCCTCGGGTCAGGTACTTCTGACCATGCCGCGGCAGGAAGAGGCATTGGCCAGGGTGCTCGCCCCGCCGCTGGCCGAGCTGGATGTGACCGGGCCCCAGTGGAATGCCCGTGCGCGTCTGGGCGGAGAGCAGGCCCTGGTGGTGTACCGCCCGTTGATGTACCAGGACTTGCGCATTGCTGCCAGTGTGCCGCTGCACGCCGCGCTGGCCAATTGGCGTGCAGCGCGTGATGGCATCGTGCTGACGGCGCTGGGTTTTGTGGTGATGATTGTGGTGGTGGGGGTTGTTTCACTGCGCTACGTTGACCGCATGACCCAGGCCCGTTTGGCGATTGCGCAGTCCAAGGCCACGCTGGACGAGGCGCTGGAATCCATGGTCAGCGGCTTTGTGGTGCTCGACAGCCAGCTTCGCCTGGTGCAGTGGAACCGGCGCTTTGAAGAGATTTATCCGTGGCTCAAGGGGCAACTGGCGCCCCAGGTTCCGTTCAAGGAATTGCTGAAAGAGAAAGCCCGGCACCACCTGGAAAACGCCAGCGACGAAGAGCAGCAGCGCTGGGTGGAGCAGCGCGTGGCAGTGCAGCGCAACCCCCAGGGGCCGCATGAGCAGGGCCTGCCCGATGGGCGCGTCATCCAGGTCACCGAGCGGGCCACGCCCGATGGCGGCCTGGTGATCACGTACCACGACGTGACAGAGCTGCGCCAGGCCAGCGCAGAGATCGAAAACCTGGCTTTCTACGACCCGCTGACCGGGCTGCCCAACCGGCGCCTGTTGATGGACCGTATCCAGCAGTCGGTGGCGGCCAACGCCCGCAGTGGTTTGCACGGGGCCCTGCTGTTTCTGGACCTGGACCACTTCAAGACCCTCAACGACACCCTGGGGCATGAGGTGGGCGATTTACTGCTGCAGCAGGTGGCGCAGCGCCTGAAAGCCTGTGTGCGCACCGAAGACACGGTGGCGCGGCTTGGGGGCGATGAGTTTGTGATCATGCTCAAGAACCTGGCCACCAACAGCGAAGAGGCAGCTTCGCTGGCCCGCCGGGTGGGCGAGAAGATTCTGCGCCGCCTCAACATGCCCTATTTGCTGGATGCCCACAAGTACCACAGCACCCCCAGCATTGGCGCCACCCTGATTGGGCAAGACATGCAGCCGCCGGTGGACTTGCTCAAGCAGGCCGACATTGCCATGTACCAGGTGAAGTCGCAGGGGCGCAATTCCCTGTGCTTTTTTGATCCGCAGATGCAGATCGCCATCAACCAGCGCGTGCAACTGGAGCATGACCTGCAGATGGCCATCACCGGCAAACAGTTTGAACTGCACTACCAGCCACAGCAGCGTCTGGACGGGCGGATCGTGGGGGTGGAGGGCCTGATCCGCTGGCGCCACCCCGAGCGGGGGCTGGTGGCGCCAGGGGCATTCATCAGCGTGGCCGAGGAGAGCGAAATCATCGTGCCGATCGGGCACTGGGTCTTGCGCACCGCGTGCGAGCAACTGGCGGCATGGAAGGGTGACCCGCGCTGCCAGCATGTGCAGGTGTCGGTCAACGTCAGTGCGCGGCAGTTCCGCCAGCACGACTTTGTGGCCCGGGTGGTGGAAGTGCTGCGCGAGACGGGCGCACCAGCGCACTTGCTCAAGCTGGAGCTGACGGAGTCGCTGGTGCTGGACGATGTGGACGACACCATTGCCAAGATGGTCCAGCTCAAGACCAAGGGCGTGCGCTTCTCGGTGGACGATTTTGGCACCGGCTACTCATCGCTGGCATACCTCACGCGCCTGCCGCTCGACCAGCTCAAGATCGACCAGTCGTTCGTGCACAACCTGGGCGTGAAACAGACCGACGATGTGATCGTGCAGACCATCATCGGCATGGCCCGCAACCTGGAACTGGATGTGATTGCCGAAGGGGTGGAAACCGCCGAGCAGCGCGACACGCTGGCGCGGTATGGCTGCCACTACTTCCAGGGCTATCTGCTAGGGCGGCCCATGCCACTGAGCGAGATCGAAGCCCTGCTGGGCAATGACCTGGCTTTGCTGGGCTGATACGGATTTGCCGGCAACCGTATCGCGTCGCTGGTTCGCTTTGCCGTGCCAGACCGCGCCAGCGCTCAATACATCGCGCCAGCGCTTAGCGCCGGGATGACACCACGATCCCGCCCACGATGAAGGCGAATGCCACGCCGTGAAACAGGTGCGGTGTTTCGCCAAGAAAGGCCGCCGACAGCACGGCTGCGAACAGCGGCGTGAGGTTGACGAAGAAGCCCGCCACCGCAGGCCCTGCCCGCTGCACGCCCACACCCCAGCAGCGGTAGGCCAGCACCGCAGGCCCCACGGCGATGAAGGCCAGTGCCGCCAGCAAGGGCGCGCCCCAGTCGATCTGCGTGTGGCCCAAACTCCATTCCACGCCTGTGAAGGCGCCGGACCAACCCAGGCCAAACACCATCTGCGCCATCAGGAAGGCCGCCCAATCGCCGCGCAGGCTGGCGGGCTCACTGGTCTTCACCAAAAGCCAGCTGTAGAACGACCACGATGCCGTGGCCATCAGCATGAACAAATCACCGGGCACCAGCCGCAAGGCCAGCAGCTGGTTCCACTCCCCACGGCTGAGCACGATCAGCACCCCGGTAATGGAGAGCACCGCGCCCAACAGTTGCTGGCGCGTGACCGAGGCACCAAAAAACAGCGCCCCCACCGCCAGCATCCACACCGGCATGCTGGAGCCCACCAGCGTCACGTTGATGGGGGTGGAGGTTTGCAGCGCCATGTACTGCAGCGCGTTGTAAAGCCCGATGCCCAGCAGCCCCAGCACTGCATAGCGCCGCCAGTGCGGCCACAGGGGGCTGTCTTTGCGCAGCACCCCGTGGGCCAGGGGCAGCAAGATGGCAAAGGCCAGCACCCAGCGGAAGAAGTTCAGGGTGATGGGCGGGATCATGGCGTGCACCAGCCGGCCCACCACGGCATTGCCCGCCCACAACAGGGGCGCGGTCACCAGCAGCGCAGCCGTGCCGGGCGTGAGTCTTTGAGTCATGCCCCGGAATGTAACGGGCTCGCTCCGGCAAGGCTTGCAGATTCATGGCAGGATGGCGGCCGTTTGTCCCTCTTGTTACAGGAGCGCTGTTGCCATGAGCCTTGCCGTCCAGATCCGCCAGCACGGTGGTCCCGAAGAACTCCAGATTGTTGATGTACCCGTGGGGGAGCCGGGCCCCGGCGAGATCCGCATTCGCCACCATGCCATCGGCCTGAACTTCATCGATGTGTACCACCGCACGGGCTTGTATCCACTGAATATGCCCGCTTCCATTGGCATGGAAGCGGCTGGCGTGGTGGAAGCTGTGGGTGAAGGCGTGACCCACCTGGCTCCTGGCGACCGCGCGGCGTATGCCAGCAACCCACCAGGCAGTTACTGTGAAGCGCGCGTCATGCCTGCCAAGACGGTGTGCAAGCTGCCCGACGCCATCAGCTTTGAAACCGGCGCTGCGATGATGCTCAAGGGCTTGACGGCGCAATACCTGCTCAAGAAAACACTGCCCGTGGAAGGTCTGCAGCCCGGTGATTTCGTGCTGTTCCACGCCGCAGCGGGCGGCGTGGGGCTCATCGCCTGCCAGTGGGCCAAGGCCCTGGGTTTGCAGCTCATCGGCACTGCCGGCTCAGACGCCAAATGCCAACTGGCGCTGGCCAATGGTGCGGCGCACGCCATCAACTACAGCCGTGAAGACTTTGCCGCGCGCGTGAAGGAAATCACCGGCGGCAAGGGCGTGAAGGTGGTGTACGACTCGGTGGGCAAGGACACTTGGGACAAGTCGCTGGACTGCCTGCGCCCCTTCGGCCTGATGGCCAGCTTTGGCAACGCCTCGGGGCCCGTGCCTGCATTTGCTCCAGGCCAGCTCGGGCCCAAGGGCTCGCTGTACCTTACCCGCCAGACGCTGTTCACGCACATCTCCACACGTGAAAGCACCCAGGCCATGGCCGATGACCTGTTTGCCGTGGTGGCCAGCGGCCAGGTCAAGATCCATATCGACCAGCGCTACCCTTTGGCCGACGTGCAGCAGGCGCACCGCGACCTGGAAGCGCGCAAGACCACCGGGTGCACCATCCTGACGCTGTGAACGCGGCCGTTCAGACGCCAGCCTTCGCGCAGTGGCTGGCGGGGGCGCGCCAGGCAGCGCAGCAGCCACCAGCCCAGCCGCGCACACCGCTGGTGGTGGCTGGCCACCAAGTGGGGTCGGTGGCTGCAGGGGTTTTGGATGATATTGGCCTGCAGCGCTTGCTGGATAAGCGCGAGCAGCTATCTTTTCAGGAGCGAAATGGGGCGTTCGCCTGGCATTTGCCTGTGCCAGATGCGGAGGTCACCCCCGCCCTGAATGCGCTGGCTGCAGCGCTGCGCCAGGTGGGGCGCTGTGGCCCCTGGCGCGATGAGCAGCTGGCGGTAACCAATGTACAAGGCGCAGTGGTGGGCACGGTGGAACGTGGTGCTGTGCGGGTGCTGGGCATTGCCACGCGCGCGGTGCACTTGGTGGGTTTGGCGCCGGATGGGCGCATGTGGGTGCAGCGGCGCTCGCTCACCAAACCCAATCACCCCGGCAAGTGGGACACCCTGATGGGCGGCATGGTGTCAGCGCAGGATTCACTGCACCAGGCGCTGGCGCGTGAAACCTGGGAAGAGGCGGGCCTGGAAGTGGCTGCACTCACGCAGGTGGTGCACGGTGGTCACGTGGATTTCTCCCGCCCCAGCCGCGAGGGTGGGGGCGTTGGCTTCATGCGAGAGCGCATCGACTGGTTCAGTGCCCAGGTGCCCGAGGGGCAAGTGCCCCACAACCAGGATGGCGAGGTGGACGAGTTCGCGTTGCTATCCATTCCGCTGCTGTGCGAACGTGTGGCTCAGGGCCATTTCACGCCCGAGGCGGGGTTGGTGATTGGTGGTTTTCTGGGCCTGTAGCGGGTTGGCTCGGCACCGCTGGCCAGCCAGCCGCATGGCCAAGGTCAGACGGGTTCTGACGGCAGTTTGAGGCGGCTGGGCGCCAGGGCCCCGGCCGATTCCAGAATGGGGTAGGCAATGGAGCACAACAGCGAGTTGATGCGCTTGAGCTCGCTGATCAAGTCGATGTGCAATGAGCTGGTTTCAATGCTCTGCACCGTGTTGTCTGACAGGCGCGCCAGGTGCGTGGCCGAGTAGGCGCGCTCCAGATCGCGGAAGCGGGCTTTTTCTTCCAGCAGCTTTTGCGCGTCGCGCACGTTCCCGTTCAGGAACACGCTCATTGCCAGGCGCAGGTTGGCCACCAGGCGGGTGTGCAGTTCGTTGATCTCTTCCATGCCAGCTTCGGAGAACTGGCGGCCTTTCTTGATCTTCTTGTCCTCAATGTCGATGAGCACGCGTTCGATGATGTCGCCAATCTGCTCCATGTTGATGGTGAAGCTGATGATGTCTGCCCACCGGCGGCCTTCGCGCTCGTCCAGGGCCTCGCGCGAAATCTTGGTCATGTAGTACTTGATGGCGGAGTACAGCTCATCCACCTGATCATCGAGTTTGCGCAAGTCTTCGGCTAGCTTCTGGTCGTCGGTGCGAATGACCTGGTGCAACCCCAGCAGCATGGACTCCACCACGTCGGCCTGGTGCAGCGCTTCGCGCGCAGCGCAGGAAATCGCCAGCGAGGGCGTGGCCAGCGCCGATGGATCCAGATGCCGGGGGCGGCTGCCTGCTGCGGCCTGCGTGTCTGCCACCGGGAGCAGGCGTTGCACGGCACGCGCCACCGTGCCTGTGAGCCCGATGCACACCAGCCCCACCACCGCGTTGAATGCCAGGTGGAACAGCACCACCAGCGACGCGTTGTCGGGAACATAGGGGCGCACATGTTTGAGCCACAGCCCGATGAGCGGGGTCATGATGATGACGCCCATGATCTTGAAGAACAGATTGCCCAGCGGCACCTGCCGCGTCTGCACATTGGAGCGCATGGTCGTGGCCACCGCCAGCAAGCCGCTGCCCAGGTTGGCGCCTACCACCAGCCCCAGTGCCACATCCACCGGAATACCGCCCGAGCCCGCCAGCGTGGCCGTGAGCAGCACGGTGGCCAGGCTGGAATAAGCCAGCACAGCCAGCACGGCGCCCGTGAAGATTTCCAGCAGCAAATCGCTGGTCAGCGCACCCAGCAGGGTCCGCACGGTGGGCGACTGGGTCAGCACGGTGGTGGATTCGGTGATGAGCCGCAGGGCCAGCAGCATCAAGCCCAGGCCAATCAGCACCCGGCCCACACGGCCCACAGCGGTGTCTTTGCGCGAAATGAACAGCACCACGCCCACAAAGATGAACAACGGCGACAGCCACGACAAATCGAGCGAAAACACCACGGCCATCACGCTGGTGCCTACATCCGCGCCCAGCATCACGGCCAGTGCGGCAGGCAGCCCCACCAGTCCCTGGCCCACAAATGACGACACGATGAGCGCGGTGGCGGTGCTGGACTGCACCACGGCCGTGACGCCCATGCCCGAGAGAACGGCGGTGAACCGGTTGCTTACGCTGCGGGAGATGAGTTGGCGCAGGTTGGCGCCGAATACCCGCAGGATGCCGGTACGCACCAGGTGCGTGCCCCAGATGAGCAGGGCCACGGCAGCTAACAAGTTCAACAAATGCTTCATGGAATGGAGTCGTTCTTTTTATTCTTGGGGGTGTGCGTGGGCTTGTACCGCAGGGCGTCCGTCAGCAGCGCAAAACCACTTGGGTTCGTAGTGCTCTCAGGCTCCGCATGTATCCACGGACAAGCAAACAACGTGCACAACGTGGATTGTCATAAAACTGTCATGAAGCATACCCCTGATTTCACCTCGCAAGGCGCAAGCCCCCAGGTGAATCGGTGCATTCGGAATGCGTTGCTGGTAACAGCTGTGCACTGGGGCATTCGTCAGGCAGATTCACAGAGGCTGGTGCTCTCGCTGTGAGCCAGGTGCGTTGCCTTCAATCTGCCGGGGTATCGCCGTTCATGACGGCTGCTGAAAACAAAACGGCCCGCACGAGGCGGGCCGTATCGGGGGCAGGTCGCTCTCAGGCTTCCCGGCGGGCTCTCAGCAGCTCGTCCACGATCAGGCAGACCGCGCCGACCGTGATGGCTGAGTCGGCCACATTGAATGCCGGGAAGTGCCAGCCCATGGCGTGGAAGTCCAGAAAATCGACCACGTAGCCGTGCATCAAGCGGTCCACCACGTTGCCAATGGCTCCCCCCATCACGCTGGCCAGCGCAAAGCAGAACAGCTTTTGCGTGGGGTGTTTGTACAGTTGCCAGATGATGAAAAGGCTGGCAACGGTACCAATACCGGTGAACAGCCAGCGCTGCCATCCCCCTGCGTTCGAGAGGAAGGAGAAGGCTGCACCGGTGTTGTGGGCCCGCACGATGTTCAAGAAGTTCGTGATGGTCGTGGCTTCGCCCCACTGGTAGTTGCGCAGGATCAGCTCTTTCGTCCACTGGTCTGCCGCCACAATGACCACGGCCCATATCAGCCACAACGCCATGCTGCGGGTGGTGGACTGGTTGCCGCCCACGGATGGAATCGCGGCCATTTAGGCACACACCCGGTTTTCACCGGTGCCGTGAAGGTTGCTGGTGCAGCGGCCGCAAATGGTGGGGTGGGCCGCGTCCTGGCCCACATCCTCGCGGTAGTGCCAGCAGCGTTCGCACTTGGCGTGGCTGCTCGGCGTCACGCTGGCGGCCAGGGCTTCGCCTTCGGCCAGCGTGGCTGCGGAAGTGATGAACACGAACTTGAGGTCTTCACCCAGGCTGCGCAGGGCTTCGAGCAGTTCGCCGCTGGCGGTCACCGTGACTTCGGCCTGCAGCGATGCGCCCACCTTACCGTCGGCGCGCAGGGCTTCGATCTCCTTGTTCACCACTTCACGGGCGGCACGGATGCGGTCCCACTTGTCCAGCAGCGCAGCATCGGTGGCACCAAAGTCCCAGAACTTCTCGACGAAGATGGTCTCGGATTTGCCGAACACCTTCCATGCTTCTTCTGCAGTGAACGACAGGAACGGCGCCATCCAGCGCAGCATGGCATGGGTGATCTGGTACAGCGCGGTCTGGGCGCTGCGGCGGGCTAGGCTCTTGGGCGCGGTGGTGTAAAGGCGGTCTTTGAGCACGTCGAGATAGAACGCACCCAGGTCTTCCGAGCAGTACACCTGCAGTTTGGCTACCACGGGGTGGAATTCATACACCTCGTAATGGCCCAGGATGTCGGCCTGCAGCTGACTGGCGCGGGCCAGGGCGTAGCGGTCGATTTCCAGCAACTGGTCGGCGGGCACGGTATCGGTGGCGGGGTCAAAGTCGCTCACGTTGGCCAGCAGGAAGCGCAGCGTGTTGCGGATGCGGCGGTACGCATCGACCACGCGGGCCAGGATCTTGTCGTCAATGGCCAAGTCCCCCGAGTAGTCGGTCGAGGCGCACCACAGGCGGATGATTTCGGCACCCAGCTTGCCGCTCACCTCTTGCGGCGAGACGGTGTTGCCCAGCGACTTGCTCATCTTCTTGCCCTGGCCGTCCACGGTGAAGCCGTGGGTCAGCAGGCCGCGGTAGGGCGCGCGGCCGAAGATGGCACTGGCCAGCAGCAGCGAGCTGTGGAACCAGCCGCGGTGCTGGTCATGGCCTTCCAGATACAGGTCGGCCTCGGGCCCAGTCTCGTGGTGCATGGTGCCGTGCGTGCCGCGCATCACGTGCCAGAAGGTGGAGCCCGAGTCGAACCACACTTCCAGAATGTCCGTGCTCTTGGTGTAGTGCGGCGCGTCTTCTGCGCCCAGGATTTCTTCGGTTGTCACGCGGCTCCAGGCCTCGATGCCGCCCTTTTCGACGATGGCTGCCGCCTGGTCAATGATTTCCATGGTGCGCGGGTGCAGCTCGCCCGAATCCTTGTGCAGGAAGAAGGGCAGGGGCACGCCCCAGCTGCGCTGGCGCGAGATGCACCAGTCGGGCCGGCCCGCGATCATGTCGCGCAGGCGGCTCTTGCCGTTTTCGGGGTAGAAGCTGGTCTGCTCGATGGCCGCCAGGGCCGTCTGGCGCAGCGTGCCGGGGGCCTTGTCAGTGGTGAATACACCTTCGCCCTCGTCCATGCGCACAAACCACTGGGCGGCGGCGCGGTAAATCACCGGCGTCTTGTGGCGCCAGCAGTGCGGGTAGCTGTGGGTGATGTCCTTGGTGGCCATCAGGCGACCGGCGTTGCGCAGCGCCTCGATGATGACGGGGATGGCCTTCCAGATGTGCTGGCCGCCGAACAGCGGGAAGTCTGCCGCATAGGTGCCGTTGCCCTGCACCGGGTTCAGGATATCGTCGTACTTCATGCCGTGCGCCACGCACGAGTTGAAGTCGTCCACGCCGTAGGCGGGCGACGAGTGAACGATACCAGTGCCGTCGGTGGCCGTGGCGTAGTCGGCCAGGTACACGGGCGAGAGGCGGCGGTAGCCATGGCTGCCGTCTTCACTGGCCACGTCGTACAGCGGGTGTTCAAATTCGATGCCGCCCAGCTTTTCGCCCGGAACGGTGGCCAGCACCTTGCCTTGCAGGCCCCAGCGTTCCATGCAGGCATCGACCAGTGTTTCGGCGATCACGTACAGGCCGCGTTCGGTTTCCACTAGCGAGTAAGGCAGCTCGGGGTTCAGGTTCAGCGCCTGGTTGGCGGGGATGGTCCAGGCGGTGGTCGTCCAGATCACGGCAAACGCGTCTTGCGTGAAGGCAGGCAAGCCAAAGGCCGCCGCCAGCGCGGCAGGGTTGTGGGCCTTGAAGGCCACGTCCAGCGTGGTGCTCTTCTTGTCCTGGTACTCGATTTCAAACTCGGCCAGCGACGAGCCGCAGTCAAAGCACCAGTACACGGGCTTGAGGCCGCGGTACACGAAGCCACGCTCCATCACCCTCTTGAGCGCACGGATCTCGCCGGCTTCGCTCGCGAAGTTCATGGTCTTGTAGGGGTTGTCCCAGTCGCCGAGCACGCCAAGGCGCTTGAAGTCGGCCATTTGCTGTGCGATTTGCTCGGTGGCAAAGGCACGGCCCTTGGCTTGCATTTCGTCACGCGGCAGGTTGCGGCCGTGCAGCTTTTCAATGGCGTTTTCAATGGGCAGACCGTGGCAGTCCCAGCCGGGCACGTACAGCGCGTCAAAGCCTTCGAGCTGGCGCGCCTTGGTGATCATGTCCTTGAGGATCTTGTTGACCGCGTGGCCAATGTGCAGCTGGCCGTTGGCGTAGGGCGGGCCATCGTGCAGGATGAACTTGGGCGCACCACAACGGGCATCGCGCAGCTTTTTGTAGATGCCTTTTTCTTCCCACTCCTTCACCCAGCCGGGCTCGCGCTTGGGCAGGTCGCCGCGCATGGGGAAGGAAGTGTCTGGCAGGTTCAGTGTGGCGCGGTAATCCACGGCGGGCGTGCTGTTCGTGGGGGTGGAGCTGGCGTTATCGGACATGAAAGTACCTTAGAGCGGTGCAATCCGGGGCGTACCCGGCGCGAAAAACGGGAGTGACTGGGACGAGAGAAGCTGGCCCGCAAGCACGGGCGCTGCGCAAAGGCAGCCCTCTAAATTCGGTCGCGCGTGGTCTGGCGCCGGGTCTCGGTGTACGAGCGGGCGTGGCCAGAGGCAAAGTAGGCGCGCGCATCAGCGCAGTCCTTGGCGATACCGGCAGTGAGGGCATCGAGACCGTCGTACTTGAGCTCGTCGTGCAGTTTGTGCAGAAGTTCCACGCGGATGATTTTACCGTACGCCCCCTCGGCGCCCAGGCTGGCCGGCCACTGCAGGCAATGGGTTTCCAGCAGCACGCGGCCGCCATTCACATCGTTAGGGTCGAGCGACGGTCGCACGCCCAGGTTGGCCACGCCGGGCAGGGGGGTGTCGCCCAGGCCATGCACCAGCACGGCAAAAATGCCGCTGGCGGCAGGCTTCCAATGGGCAAAGCGTAGGTTGAGGGTGCGGAAGCCGTCTTGCGCGCCGTCGGCGCTGGCGCCCAGGGCGCGCCCCAGCTTGCGGCCATGCACCACATGGCCTGAGATGGTGTACGGCCGCCCCAGCAGGGCAGCGGCTGCTTCCATGTCACCTGCGCCCAAGGCCTGGCGAACGGCTGAACTGGACACCCGCAGGCCGCGCACCTCGTAGCTGTTCATGCGGGCCACGTCAAAGCCCTGGGCTTGCCCAGCCGCGTCGAGCATGGCGTAGTCGCCCGCCCGCTTGGCGCCAAAGCGGAAATCGTCGCCCACCAGCACGTAGCGCGCTCCCAGGCCTTGCACCAGCACTTCGTTGATGAAAGCCTCGGGCGTCTGCGCGGCCAGCCGCGCGCTGAAGGGCAGCACCACCACCTGCTGCACGCCGCATCGCTCCAGCTCGGTCAGTTTGTCGCGCAAAGTGCCAATGCGTGCGGGGGCCAGTTCGGGCTTGCGCGCCACGCCAGCAAAATAGTCGCGCGGGTGGGGTTCGAACGTGAGTACGCAGCTCTCCACGCCCCGGTGGGCAGCTTCGTTGTTCAGCAGCGCCAGCATGGCCTGGTGCCCCCGGTGCACGCCGTCGAAATTGCCGATGGTCAGCGCGCAGGCGCTGGCGATGCCAGGGTGGTGGAATCCGCGAAAGATCTTCATCGGCTTGTTATCTTTTTGATAGCAGCCTGCGCAAGTGGATCAAGCGCAAGACGCCAATTTGTCATGGAAAAAGAGTATATTGTGACCGACGCCTGCCCAGCAGGCGCCTGTCGCCTGGCGCCCGAAGGTTGCAGGCCGACTGGAAGCGCACCAGCGCAGTGCCTTCCGCCGAGACATCCGAGTTCCGAATCCTTGTGTAGCGTAAGTTTCCAGGAGGCGTGTTTTGAAGGTCTTGAAGCTGTCAGCCCAGGGGCTGCCCCAATCGTGGATCACGTTGGAGCAAGCGGTCATCCACTACGCTGCAGGCGAAGTGCGCTGGGAGTCCGGCGCCCAGATTGCCCGCTTCCGTGGCGGTCACAACGCCATCACGGGCGAGCAATCAGTGATTGCTGTCAACAGCATCATCGGCACCAAAGGCGTCCCACGCATCAACCCGTTTGAACTGAAGCCGGGCCTGACCAACAGCAAGCTGTTCGCGCGCGACCGCAACATCTGCGCCTATTGCGGCGGGCACTTTCACGAGGAAGAGTTGACGCGCGAACACATCGTGCCCTTCGCCCACCACGGGCAGGACCACTGGATGAACGTCGTCACCGCCTGCCGCGCCTGCAACCACCGAAAAGGGCCGCGCACGCCCGAGCAGGCTCACATGCCTTTGCTGTATGCCCCTTATGTGCCCAGCCTGTGGGAAGATTTCATCCTGCGCAACCGCCGTATCTTGGCCGATCAGATGGAGTTTTTGCTGGCGCATGTGCCCAAGTCGTCGCGGCTGGCGGCCTAGCATCCCTTTGCACCGCATCACTGCGGCGCTGCAAACCCTGTGGGAGAATCAGGGTTTTCCCTGAAATCCTCCCATGATCGTTCGCGATCGGCCCTCCGGCCTGCGTCTGTTTTTGCTGCTGCGTGGTTCCATCCTGCAGCGCATCCGCTGGACACTGCTGTTCAACACCCTGCTGGCCACGGCCGTGACGCTGGCGCACGGCAACCTGTTCACTTTCAAGATCACGCTCACTCCCATCCCCTTTACCTTGATGGGGCTGCCGCTTGCGATTTTTCTTGGCTTTCGCAACACCACGGCTTATGACCGCTACTAGGAAGGGCGCAAGCTGTGGGGCGAGTTGGTATTGCGCACGCGCAACCTGTCGCGCCAATGCCTGAGCCTGATTGAGCTGGACCAGCCCGTGGACCCTGCCAACCGCGCCGGGGACGTGCGGGTACGCATGGTGCACCGGGCGATTGCGTTTGTTCACGCCCTGCGCCTGCACTTGCGCTCGCAAAGCGACGATGCCTTGCTGCAGCGCTGGCTGCCTGCGCAGGATTGGCCACGCGTGGCCCAGTCCAGCGTACGGCCCGAGGCGATCATGCAGGGGCTGGGCCAAGACTTGCGCCAGTGCCTGCGCGAGGGGCGCATCGATCCCTGCCTGGCGGCGGGTATCGACACAACCTTGTCCGCCATGACGGCTTCCGCTGCCTCGTGCGAGCGGATTCGGAACACACCAGTGCCGTTCTCGTACACCCTGCTGCTGCACCGCACGGCTTACCTCTATTGCTTTTTGCTGCCCTTTGGTCTGGTGGATACCACCGGCTTCATGACGCCCTTTGTCGTCGCCATCGTGGCCTACACCTTCTTTGGGCTGGATGCGCTGGGCGATGAAATTGAAGAGCCTTTTGGTTTGGAGAGCAACGATCTGCCGCTGGACACCCTGTGCCGAGCTATTGAAATCAACCTGCGTGAGTCCCTGGGTGAAACTGATTTGCCACCCCCATTGTTGCCGGTGGACTACTTGCTGACGTGAGACAGGGCATCGCTGATACGCCCGTCTGATTCCTGGCCGAGTGGCTACCAGCCAGGGGATCGGCCTATGGGTTGGATGACCCATAGGCCGTTTGCGCGAATGCCGCGCTCAGGCAAACACGCCCGCCGTATCCTGCATCCGCGCAGAAACCTCGCCCAAGTGGTGCAGCGTGTCGCCAAACGCCACTTCCAGCTGCGTGAGCTTCTTGAAGTAGTGGCTCACGATGTACTCGTCTGTCACGCCAATGCCGCCATGCAGTTGCACGGCCTGCTGTCCCACAAAGCGCATCGACTGGCCCAGTTGCACCTTGGCACGGGCCATGGCCGCGCGGCGTTCTTCTGCGGGGGCGCCCAGTTTGAGGCTGGCGTAGTAGCTCATCGAGCGGGCCAGCTCCAACTGCATCTTCATGTCTGCCACGCGATGGCGCAGGGCCTGGAAGCTCGCAATGAACACGCCAAACTGCTTGCGCTGGTTCATGTATTCGACGGTGATGGCCAGCGTTTTGTCCATCACGCCCACGGCTTCGGCGCAGGTGGCGGCAATGCCGGTGTCCACGGCCAGTTCCAGCGCGGCCAGGCCGTCGGTGGTGATGAGCGTGGCGGGGGTGTTGACCAGGTGCACTTCGGCCGCGCGGCTGCCGTCTTGCGTGACGTAGCCCTGGGTGGTCACGCCACTCGCAGTACGCTCGACCAAGAAGAGGGCGATCTTGCCGTCCAGCTGTGCGGGCACGATGAAGGCATCCGCCTTGTCACCCGCAGGCACTACGCTTTTGATAGCTGTTACCGCATAGCCTGATTGCGCTAGGGCCGCTTTTGCCTCACAAACGTCCAGGCGGTAGCGTGCCTTGCGCTCTTGGTGCGCCAGCACTACGACGGCTTCGCCGCCGGCCACGCGGGGCAACCAGGCCGATTGCACTTCGGAGGGCGCGTGGTGGGACAGCACAGCGCTGGCAATGAAAGACTGCGCGATGGGTTCCAGCACGATGCCGCGGCCCAGTTCTTCGGCCACCACCATTGCGTCGATGGCGCCTTGGCCCATGCCGCCTTGCGCTTCGGGCACGGTGAGGGCCGTGAGGCCCAGTTCGGCCAGTTCGTTCCATGCGGCGCGGTCAAAGCCACCTGCTGCCACCGCGGCGCGGCGGCGCTCGAACGTGTAGCCCTTGTCCACCCACTTGCGTACGGCGTCGCGCAGTTGTTCCTGGTCGTCAGAAAAATCGAAATCCATGTTCTTGTCTCCTGGAACTTGGGATCAGCCGAGGACGGTCTGAGCCACGATGTTGCGCTGCACTTCGTTGGAGCCACCGTAGATGGTGGTCTTGCGCAGGTTGAAGTAGGTGGATGCCAGCGGCGCGTTGGCCACCACGCCGCCGGGGAAGTTGCCCTGCCAGCCGGCTTCCATGGCCTCTTCGATGAAGGGCATGGCAAAGGGGCCTGCGGCCAGCATCATCAGCTCGGCATAGCGTTGCTGGATCTCGCTGCCCTTGATCTTGAGCAGGCCCGCAATGTCGAGCGAGTTCTTGCCCGACTTCTCGGCCGACAGCACGCGCAGCACCAGCATTTCGAGCGCGACGATGTCCACTTCGAGCAGGGCGATCTGGTCACGGAAGCGCTGGTCATCCCACACGCCTTCGGTCTTGGCAATGCGCTTCAAGCGCTCCAGCTCGCGCTTGCTGCGGTTCACGTCGGCGATGTTGGTGCGCTCGTGGCTCAGCAGGTGCTTGGCGTACGTCCAGCCCTTGTTCTCTTCACCGATCAGGTTCTCGGCGGGCACTTCGACGTTGTCGAAGAACACCTCGTTCACTTCGCACTCGCCGTCCAGCAGCTTGATGGGGCGCACGGTGACGCCCTTGGACTTCATGTCCAGCAGCAGGAAGGAGATGCCCGTCTGGGGCTTGCCCTCGGTGCTGGTGCGCACCAGGTTGAACATCCAGTCGCCATGCTGGCCGAGGGTGGTCCAGGTCTTCTGGCCGTTGACGATGTACTTGTCGCCCACGCGCTCGGCGCGGGTTTTGACGCTGGCCAGGTCCGAGCCCGAACCGGGTTCGCTGTAACCCTGACTCCACCAGACTTCGCCGCTGGCGATGCCGGGCAAAAAGCGCTTTTGCTGCTCGGCATTGCCAAACGCCATGATCACCGGGGCCACCATGACGGGGCCGAAGGGGATGATGCGGGGCGCACCGGCCAGCGCGCACTCTTCTTCAAACAGGTGCTTTTGTACGGCCGTCCAGCCGGGGCCGCCAAATTCCTTAGGCCAGCCAAAGGCCAGCCAGCCTTTTTTGCCCAGAATCTTGGCCCAGCCCTGCATATCGTCGCGGGTCAGCCGCAGGGCGTTGTGCACCTTGTGGGAGATTTCCTTGGGCAGATTGGCTTGAACCCAGGTGCGGACTTCCTCGCGGAAGGCCTGCTCTTCGGGGGTGAATGCGAGATCCATGCAGCTTGTCTCCTATTGATTTTGTGTTTGTAGCACGGTCGTTCGTTTCAGTTCTGTCCGGGTGGTGACATGCTCGTCAACCCAGGCTCCAGGCCCAGCTCGTCGCACAGGCGGCGCACGGTGGCTTGCAGGCTGGCCACTTCGGCCTCCAGCGCTTGTACGCGGGCTTGCAGGGCGGGGGCAGGGGTATCCAGTGAGGGGGCCGGGTGGCCGCCGTAGGCCTGCTGGCTGGTGTCTACCGGCCCGCACAGCAGGTGGGCCCAGCGCGGCTCGCGGGCGCCGGGCGCGCGGGGCAGCAGCGCGACCAGCGGGCCGCCTTTTTCTTCGCTGCGGTTTTGCAATTCGTCCAAAAACGCTTCCACCGACGAGATGTCGGCAAAGCGGTGCCAGCGCTCGGCGTTGATGCGCAGCTCGCCCGCCGTCTGCGGCCCGCGCAGCATCAGCAGGCCCAGCAGCGCGGCCGACTGGTCGGGTACGCCCACGCCGCGCTGAAAGTTGTGTTCCCACCGTGTGGTGCGGTTGCCGCTGCTCTCAAACACCAGGGTCAGCAGCTTCAGTGAATCCAGTGCCTCTTGCGCTTCAGCATCCGTCAGTTGCATCACCGGGTCGCGGCTGGTTTTCTGGTTGCAGCCGGTGACCAGGCCATTGAGCGACATGGGGTAGCTGTCGGGCACCGTGCGGGCTTTTTCCATCAACGTCGCCAGCACGCGGGCTTCGTTGGGGGTGAGGGGGCGGGTGGCGGGGCTGAAGGGGGTGGACATGGCTGGGATAATCACGGGCAAATGAAGAACATTGTGATTTTGATCTCTGGCGGCGGCTCCAACATGGCAGCCATTGTGAAAACCGCGCAGCATGAGCAGTGGGAGCGCGCGTACGGTGTGCGCATTGCTGCCGTGGTGAGCAACAAGGCCGATGCCAAAGGCCTTGTGTTTGCCCGCGAGCACGGTATTGCCACCGCCGTGCTCGACCACAAGGCGTTTGAGAGCCGCGAGGCTTTTGATGCGGCACTGGCCCAGGCGATTGATCAGCACCAGCCGGCCCTGGTGGTGCTCGCCGGGTTCATGCGCATCCTGACGCCCGGTTTTGTAGAGCACTACGCCGGGCGGCTCATCAACATCCACCCTTCGTTGCTGCCCGCCTTCACCGGTCTTCATACGCACCAGCGCGCCATCGACGCTGGCTGCAAGTTTGCAGGCGTGACGGTGCACCAGGTGACGGCCGAGCTGGACGTGGGCCCCATCCTGGACCAGGCCGTGGTTCCCGTGTTGCCGGACGACACGGCGCAAACCCTGGCGGCGCGCGTGCTGACCCAGGAGCACATCATTTACCCCCGTGCGGTACGCAACTTGGTGCGGGCTTTGTAATCAAGCCTGATGCTGAACAGCACCCGCAGTTCAGCAGGTTCTTACAGGGTGGACACCACCTCGGCGGCGCTGCCATGCAGCACGGCCTTGACCTTGGCTGCTTGCTCTGGCGTAGTGGGGTGGGCCACCACCGCCCAGTGGTCGTGCCGCAGCGCAGACCGCACGCGGGTGATCAGGCGAATGTGGTCCGGCCGCATCGACAGCAGCCCGCCCGCCAGCAAACCAAACGTGGTGCCAAAGCCGACCAGTGCGATCAACGCCAGCAGCGGGCTGCTGGCGATCATGGGGTGCCCCGCGCGCGAGAACCATGCACACAGGGCCAGCCCTGCAACAGCCCCCGCCATGCCGCCCACCAGATGCGTTTGATAAAACGTGCGGGCAATGCCTTGGGGCTCAGGTTCCATCGCGTACGAAAAAATTTCACGGTGCGGTGCCCTCGCATCGTGCGGGCCCACCAGCCGCACCTGACCCGGCTGGAGGCTACCCAGCCGCATCACAGCAGCCATCGATGATTCGGCCTGGCCTTTCTGTGGATAAAGGCCAGCCACCTTGGTGAGGGAACGTTCTCCAAACAGCCCCTGAAGCAAATAAGCCACGGTGACCTCCGGCGTGGGGAATGAAACAAGCCTGGCTGCTGCGGTGTGGGGCGGGGCAGCAGGGTCACCCCGGCCCGGCAGCTTGGCCAAGCGGACGGTTTCAAATTAGCGTGAAGGGTGCTGCGGGGTTGTAGGACGTGCCAAGCCGTCCCGGTAGGCAGCCTTTGTACTGCGGATCGTGTGCTTTGAAGAAAAATGGGCTCTGGCGCTTTACCAGAAAGCGCTACTAGCTATTAAAAATATAGCAAATCAAGTGGTGGCTGGGCTGGCAGGGATGGAATCTGCGCACTTTTCGAAGCGCGGGCGCAGCACCCCGTCGATCGTGACCTGCTCGGCAAACATGGCGGCCGGGCGCACCCACAAGCCGTGTTCACCGTACAGGGCGCGGTACACGGTCATGGGCTCCAGCGTTTCGCTGTGCCGGGCGGTGCCCACCACCTCGTACAGGTTGCCTTTGTAGTGCCGGTACAAGCCCGGGGGTGTGGGGGACAAGGGAGGAAGCGTTTCGTTCATGGTTAGGATGGAAGGTTGTGCTGCGGCCGCCGACCACGGCGGTACCGCTAAAAAAATAAAAAAAGGGAGGGGTTAGGCCATGGAATGGGCAGATTTTGTGCATCTGGTGCGCACCAGCGAGCAAGACAGCGCCGAAAACAGCAGTGCGTACCGGCGCAGCGTAGCCGCTTTTGCCGCCCTGGGCTACGCCTGGGTGGTGGGCTGCGCCGTCGTCGCACTGGCGTTGGTGGCCTGGGCGTTGCCGCAGTTGCTGCAAGGGCGTTTTCGTTTCGGCTTGGTGTTGCTGCTGCTGGCAGCGGGTAGCCTGCTATGGGTCAGCCTGCGGGCGTTGTGGGTGCGCATTGCGCCGCCTGAGGGCGAAGAGATCACCGCCGAAGACGCCCCGGAACTGTTCCAGGCGCTGGAGCGCATCCGCCGCAAGGTGAAAGGCCCGGCGATTCACCATGTGCTGCTCAGCGATGAGTTCAACGCCAGCATCCAGCAGATTCCGCGCTATGGCCTGTTCGGTGGTGGCACCAATTACCTTGTGATTGGCCTGCCACTGCTGATGGCGCTGGACCGTGGCCGGTTTTTGTCGGTGCTGGCCCACGAATACGGCCACCTGCGCGGCGACCATGGTCGCTTTGGCGCCTGGATCTACCGCACCCGCTGGTCCTGGATGCAGCTGAACAAGAACCTGGGCGACGATACCGGCGTGGCTGGGGTTGCCACGCAGGCGTTTCTGCGCTGGTACTTTCCCCGCTTTGCTGCCAAAACCTTTGCGATGGCGCGGCAGGACGAATACGAGGCCGACCACATTGCCGGTCGCCTCGCGGGCCGCGAAGTCATGGCTGCGGCATTGATCGAGGTGGAGATCCGCGGGCGCTGGCTGCAAACCGAGTTCTGGCGTGACCATTGGTGCATGGCGGCCAGCCAGGCGTTGCCCGTGGGGCCTTTCCGTGGTTTGCGGCGCCTGCTGGCCCGCGCTCCCGAAGCCGCATTTGCCAACGATGCCTTGCGCCAGTCGCTCAAACGCATCAGCAACCTGGACGACACCCACCCCGGTTTGCGAGACCGGCTGGAAGCGCTGGACGCCGCTGGCACGCTGCCGGAGTGGTCGCGCGGCAGCGCCCTGGCCCTGCTGGGGCCTGAATACAAAGCCTGGATCGCCCGCTTTGACCGGCAATGGTGTGCCGACAACGCCACCGAATGGAAGCTGCACCACGCCTGGCTGCAGCGCGTGCGTGCCCGTGCCGAGGCCCTGCAGGCTGGCATGGCCCAGGCCAGCGCTGCCGACTTGGTGGAGCTTGCCCGATTGCGCAAACACCTGGATCCACGCGCCGACGTGCGCCCGCTGTACGAACTGGCGCTGGAGCGCAGCGCCGAACACCCGGGTGCCCTGCGCGGCCTGGTGCAGGCACTGCCTGAGGGGGACCGCGAAGCCAAGCTGGCCTGCCTGCACCGTTTGTGGGACGTGGGCAGCAACGACCGCTGGTGGGCCGCCCGCACGGCGCTGGCCGAGCTGGAAACCCCCCGGATGGGCTATGACCACGACGCAGCCGCCTTCAAGCAATGGCGCAAGCGGCTGGAGCGCGCCCAGGAATCGGAGGAGCGCGCCTGGGAAGAGTTGAGCCACCCGGCCTACTTCAGCCACATCGCACGCCACGATCTGAGCGAGTTCGAGCTGGGGGAGTTTCAGGCCGAGCTGGCCCGCTGCACCCCCATTGCGCGGGCCTGGCTGGTGCGCAAGAACCTGCGCGAGCACCCTCAGCGCCGTGCCTATCTGTTGTTTGTGGAGCTGCCCGGCATGGACGATGAAGACCGTTATGAGCTGTGCCGCTCGCTGGAACGCACGCTCGGGCTGCCCGGCCCGGTGCTGGCGCTGTGGGCGGGTGAATCGCCCACGCTGCAGGAGATTCGGCGCTCGGCGTTCGAGCCGGTGTTTTCGCGCTGAAGGGCCCCTGCTTGTGGCAAAGGCCAGGGGCTCTGGCGGGGTAGGGTGGGCCCGGCGCAGGTCGGCCTGGGGCCATAGTGGGACAATCGGGGGATGCATCCCAAAGTTCTTCTTGACGCCTGTGCCGAGCTGGTGCGGCTGACCCTCACGTTTGAACACCCGGCCGACGCCGTGGTGTCCCGCTTTTTTCGCGACAACCGCGGCCTGGGCCCGCGCGAGCGCGCCACCCTGGCAGAAACGGTGTACACCGTGCTGCGCAAAAAGCTCTTGTTCGACCACCTCGCGCCATCGGGTTCTGGCCCCAAGGAGCGGCGCCTGGCCATCCTGGGCTTTCATGGCCCGCGTGACTTTTTGAAGAGTGCGCTGACCGAGCAGGAAAAGAACTGGCTTGACCAGTGCGACGCCATCAACCCTGCCGACCTGATGGAGCGCCACCGCCACAACCTGCCCGAGTGGCTGGTACAGCCCCTCAAGGACCAGCTGGGCGACGAGTTCTGGCCACTGGCTGAAAGCATGGCGCAGAACGCGCCGCTGGATCTGCGCGTCAACGTTTTGAAAGAAAAACGGGCTGACGTGCAGAAGGAGCTTGCGCGGGCAGCTATTAAATCCGTAGCAACTCCGTATTCTCCCTGGGGCCTGCGCATTGAGGGCAAGCCCGCACTGACCAAGCTCGATGCCTTCACCCGTGGCGCCATCGAGGTGCAGGACGAAGGCTCGCAACTGCTGGCCTTGCTGCTGGACGCCAAACGCGGCGAAATGGTGGTGGACTTTTGCGCCGGTGCTGGTGGCAAGACCCTGGCGATTGGCGCCACCATGCGCAGCACGGGCCGCCTGTATGCGTTTGATGTGTCTGCCCACCGGCTCGATGCCCTCAAACCCCGCATGGCCCGCAGCGGCCTGTCGAACATCCACCCTGCTGCCATTGCCCACGAGCGCGACGAGCGTATCAAGCGCCTGGCCGGCAAGATCGACCGCGTGCTGGTGGACGCCCCTTGCTCGGGCTTGGGCACCCTGCGCCGCAATCCTGACCTCAAATGGCGCCAGTCTGCCAAGGCGGTGCAAGAGCTGGTGGTCAAACAGGCCGCCATTCTGGACAGCGCCGCCCGCTTGCTCAAACCGGGCGGGCGTCTGGTCTATGCCACCTGCAGCATCTTGCCGCAGGAAAACGAGGCCATTGCCGAAGCGTTTACCGCAGCCCACCCGGATTTCGTGCCGCTGGATGCGGGTGAAGTTCTGAGCCAGCTGAAAGTGGAGCAGGCCGCCAGCCTGTGCAGCGGTGGTGAGACTGGCACAGCCTATTTGCGCATGTGGCCCCACCGCCACCAGACGGACGGTTTCTTTGCCGCCGTGTGGACGCGCAAGGGTTGATCCTCCGGCAACTGTGTTGCCCCTGGCCGCGTCCATTCGCGGGGAACCCCGATCCCCAAAAATGGAATGCCGTCCTAGAATTTGTGTCGAGTGCCCCGCGTGGGCTGTTTTGTGTGTGGAAGAGGCAGTGTGAATATGTTGTTACCTGATTGGGCGGTGCTTGACGCCATCATTGATTGGCTGGGCCATGGCCTGTGGAACCTGACCTGGTGGCAGATCGTTCTGTACACGCTGGTCACGACGCACATCACCATCGCTGCCGTGACGATCTTCTTGCACCGTGCACAGGCCCACAGGGCGCTGCAGTTGCACGCCATCCCCTCGCACTTCTTCCGTTTCTGGCTGTGGGTCGGCACGGGCATGCAAACCAAGGAATGGGTGGCCATTCACCGCAAGCACCACGCCAAGTGCGAAACGCCGGACGACCCACACAGCCCGCAGACCCGTGGGCTGGATACCGTGATGTGGCGCGGCGCCGAGCTGTACCGTGCTGAGGCCAAAAACCCCGAAACCCTCCAGAAATTTGGCCACGGCACCCCCAATGACTGGGTGGAGCGCAACGTGTACAGCCGCTTTGGCTGGCAGGGTGTGGGCCTGATGCTGATTTTGAATCTGGCCTTGTTCGGCGCTGCAGGCGCTGCCGTGTGGGCGGTGCAGATGGTCTGGATTCCGTTCTGGGCGGCTGGGGTGGTCAATGGCGTGGGCCACTACTGGGGCTACCGCAACTTCGAGGCGCAAGACGCCAGCACCAATCTCTCGCCCTGGGGCATCCTGATTGGCGGGGAAGAGTTGCACAACAACCACCACACCTACCCCACGGCGGCCAAGTTCTCGGTCAAGCCGTTTGAATTCGACATTGGCTGGCTGTACATCAGCCTGATGCAAAAAGTGGGCTGGGCCACGGTGAAGAAGGTACCTCCCAAGCTGCAGTTGGGTGCCCCCAAGCCTGTGGCCGATGAGAAAACGCTGGAAGCCTTGATCGCCAACCGCTACGAAGTGATGGCAGGCTATGCCCGGGGTGTGCGCCAGGCGTGCAAGGATGAAATGGCTGCCTTGAAGGCGCGCCATGGCGATGTGTCCGTGCTCAAGGCCGCCAAGCGCTGGCTGCACCGCGACACCGAGAAAGTGCCTGCGCAGGCCTTGCCCCAACTGGCCCAGGTGCGTGCCGCGTACCCTGCGCTGGACACCATGGTCACCATGCGCGAAGAACTGCGCCAGTTGTGGCTCAACACCTCGCACTCGCGCGAGCAGCTCACTGCAGATTTGCAGGCCTGGTGCCGCCGCGCTGAAGAAAGCGGTATCGCCGCGCTGCGCGAATTCTCCTTGCGCTTGCGCTCCGTGCAGGCCTGATCTAGCGGGGGCTCTGTAAAGGCTCGGTTGCCCTGGGGGGCCTCTACGGGTGTCCCAGACTGCTGCGGTGAGCTGCGTGGGCTGCTGTTTTGGCATGGCAGCCCGGCACGCAGAAGATTTCCTGACGCTTTGCTTTGAGGCCATCGCCCTCTTTGACCGCCAGCAATTCAGATGCAGATAGCACAGACATAAAAAAAACCGCCGGGCATTGCTGCCGGGCGGTTTTTTCGGGATGAAGGCTGAATTACTTCAGCTTCATTTCCTTGTATTCCACATGCTTGCGAGCTTTTGGATCAAATTTCATGATCAGCATCTTCTCGGGCATGGTCTTCTTGTTCTTGGTCGTGGTGTAGAAGTGGCCGGTACCCGCAGTGGATTCCAGCTTGATCTTGTCGCGTCCGCCTTTGCTTGCCATGGTGCTACTCCTTAAGCCTGGCCACGGGCACGCAGGTCTGCGAGCACCGAGTCGATACCGTTCTTGTCGATCAAACGCAGGGCAGCGCTCGAAACACGCAGGCGCACCCAGCGGTTTTCGCTCTCAACCCAGAAACGGCGGTATTGCAGGTTCGGCAGGAACCGGCGCTTGGTTTTGTTGTTGGCGTGGGAAACGTTGTTCCCAGTCATGGGCTTCTTGCCCGTTACGTCGCAGACGCGTGCCATCAGGACACTCCGATACTTTTATAACGACCATTTGCGGGCGCCCTGGCAAATTGCGCAGGGCTCGCTAGCGGTCTCACCTCGCCAGAAAGGGTGGCGGTAACCCGATTGTTGAACCTGAAGTTCCGCCAAGACGGCGGGCAGGATTCAGCAAAGCCGCAGATTATAGCCTGCGGCCTGCTTTTCGATCAAGCCTCTTGTTCCAGGAAGCGCTGCGCATCGAGTGCGGCCATGCAGCCCGTGCCCGCGCTGGTGATGGCTTGGCGGTACACGTGGTCTTGCACGTCGCCTGCTGCAAACACGCCGGGCACGCTGGTCTGGGTGGCAAAGCCCTTGAGGCCGCCCTGCGTGACGATGTAGCCGTTGTCCATTTCCAGCTGGCCCTGGAAGATTTCAGTGTTGGGCGCATGGCCAATCGCGATGAAGCAGCCCTTGAGTTCGATGTCTTGGGTGCTGCCGTCTTGCGTGCTCTTGATGCGAATGCCCGTCACGCCGGTGTCGTCGCCCAGCACTTCATCCAGGGTGTGGAACACCTTCAGCTCGATCTTGCCGGCAGCCACTTTTTCGTTCAGCTTGTCCACCAGAATGGGCTCGGCCTTGAACTTGTCGCGGCGGTGCACCAGCGTGACCTTGCGGGCGATGTTGGACAGGTAGAGCGCCTCTTCCACGGCAGTGTTGCCGCCACCCACCACGCACACGTCCTGGTCGCGGTAGAAGAAACCATCGCAGGTGGCGCAGCCCGACACGCCGCGACCCATGAAAGCTTCTTCCGAGGGCAGGCCCAGATACTTGGCCGATGCGCCGGTGGCGATGATGAGGGAGTCACAGGTGTAGGTACCGCTGTCGCCTGTGAGGGTGAAGGGGCGCTTGCTGAAATCGACCTTGTTGATGTGGTCGAAGATGATCTGGGTCTTGAAGCGCTCGGCGTGCTCCAGAAAGCGCTGCATCAGGTCCGGGCCTTGCACGCCGTGCACGTCAGCGGGCCAGTTATCCACTTCGGTGGTGGTCATCAGCTGCCCGCCCTGCGCCATGCCGGTGATCAGCACGGGGTTCAGGTTGGCACGCGCAGCGTAAACGGCGGCGGTGTAGCCGGCAGGGCCAGAGCCGAGGATCAGAACTTTCGCGTGTTGGGTGATAGACATGGTACAAGCCTGTGTTGTGCGCGCCTGCCAGGGAGGCTGGGCGCTGTTGGAAAATAAAAAGAAAGCCCACCAAGTATCCGCCGAGGGGCGGCACACAGGAACAGGCCGTTTTCAATCGTGGTGATTGTAAGAACCCATCAAAACCGGGGTGGTCGGGATGGGTTCGTTTTGCTGTTGAGGAGAAGTCTTTTCCATGTCGACCATGTTGTCCAACCTGGACCTGCTGCGCAGGGTGCCATTGTTCTCGTTGCTCACGGTGACGCAGGCGGAAGTGATCAGCGGGGCGGTGACCAAGCAACGCTACAAGCGCGGTGAGGTGCTGGTGGAGCAGGGGCAAAAGTCCAACGCCCTGGCCATTTTGCTGACGGGCAGGGCGCGCGTGGTGTCGGCCGACAGCCGCGGGCGCGAAGTGATTCTGGCCACGCTGGGGCCGGGCGACTACATCGGCGAGATGAGCATCATCGACAACGAGCCGCATTCGGCCACGGTGCGGGCCGAAGTGCAGACCGATGTGCTGCTGCTCGGTCGGGCGGACTTTGCCCGCTGCCTAGCGGAAAACGCCTCCATGTCGCTGGTGGTGATGCGCGGTCTGGTCAAGCGCCTGCGCCATGCCGACCGCAAAATTGAGTCACTGGCGTTACTGGATGTGTATGGACGCGTGGCCCATGCCCTGCTGGAGTTTGCGGTGCAGGATGCTCAGGGCCAGTGGGTCATTCGCGAGAAAATCTCGCGCCAGGATCTGGCCAAGATGGTGGGCGCCTCGCGCGAGATGGTCAGCCGCGTGATGAAAGACCTGGAAGAGCGTGCCTTTATCCAGACCCTGCCCAATGGCGTGACCCTGCTCAAAGAGCGCCTGAACTCCCTGAACTGAAGGCCATGTCCGCACCGCTGCGGGCGCGGTCTGCCCTTGCCCATGGGGTAAGCTTGCCCGGCACGTTATGACTTATTCCCTCAATACCTTGAATGCTTCTGCGGCGGCCAAGTCGCCCCCCCGCACCGGCGCGGCCCGGTTCGGACATGAGGTCAGTTTGCTGGTGGGGCTGTTGGCCCTGATTTTCTGGTTGCTGGCCTTGGTCAGCTATTCGGCTCAAGACCCGTCCTGGTCCTCATCGGGCGTGGGCTCGTCGCGCATGGTGGCCAACTGGGCGGGGCGCCTAGGGGCGTGGCTGGCCGATGGCAGCTACTTCGCGCTGGGTTTTTCGGTGTGGTGGTGCGTGGCAGCGGCCGTGTGCGCCTGGTTTGCGTCGTTGGCGCGGTGGATGCGCGGTGGTGAAGTGCCCGAAGGCGCTCCATCGCCCGCCATGCGCCGTCTGGTGTTCTGGGTGGGGCTGATTTTGCTCGTCTGTGCCAGTGCCGCACTGGAATGGTCGCGTCTGTACCGGTTCGAGTCGTACCTGCCAGGCGGCCACGGGGGCGGGGTACTGGGCTACACGGTGGGCTTGAGTGCCATGAAGTGGCTGGGTTTTACCGGTTCGGGCCTGGTGAGCATCGTGCTGCTGGTGGTGGGCGCTTCCATGGTGTTTCGCTTCTCGTGGGGGCATGTGGCCGAGTGGCTGGGTGGTCGCATTGATGCGCTGGTGCAGTCGCGCCTGGCGCAGCGCGAGGTGGCCAAAGACGTGGCCGTGGGCCGCAAGGCCGCGCGCGAACGTGCGGTGGTGGTGCGCGAAGAGCGCACCGAGAGCGAAGAGCACCACCCCGAGCCCGTGCAGATCATCGAGCCTGTGCTGGTGGATACCCCCCAGAGCGCACGGGTGGTGAAAGAGCGGCAAAAGCCCCTGTTCACCGACATGCCTGACAGCAAGCTGCCCATGGTGGACCTGCTGGACGGGCCGCAGCAGAAGCAGGAAACCGTTTCTTCCGACACGCTGGAGATGACCAGCCGCCTCATCGAGAAAAAGCTCAAGGACTTTGGCGTGGAAGTGCGTGTGGTGGCGGCCATGCCCGGCCCGGTGATCACACGCTATGAGATCGAACCCGCCACGGGCGTGAAGGGCTCGCAGATCGTGGGCCTCGCCAAAGACCTGGCGCGCTCGCTCAGCCTGGTGTCCATCCGCGTGGTGGAGACCATTCCGGGCAAGAACTACATGGCGCTGGAGCTGCCCAACGCCAAGCGCCAGTCGATTCGCCTGTCCGAAATCCTGGGCTCACAGATTTACCACGACGCCAAGAGCATGCTCACCATGGGCCTGGGCAAGGACATCGTGGGCAACCCGGTGGTGGCAGACTTGGCCAAGATGCCGCACGTGCTGGTGGCCGGTACCACGGGCTCGGGCAAGTCGGTGGGGATCAACGCCATGATTCTCTCGCTGCTCTACAAGGCGGAGGCGCGCGATGTGCGCCTGTTGATGATCGACCCCAAGATGCTGGAAATGTCGGTCTACGAAGGCATTCCGCACCTGCTGGCTCCGGTCGTGACGGACATGAAACAGGCCGCCCACGGCCTGAACTGGTGCGTGGCCGAGATGGAGCGCCGCTACAAGCTCATGTCCAAGCTTGGCGTGCGCAACCTGGCGGGCTACAACACCAAGATCGACGAAGCCAAGGCCAAGGAAGAGTTCATCTACAACCCCTTCAGCCTGACGCCCGAAGAGCCCGAGCCGTTGCAGCGCCTGCCGCACATCGTGGTGGTGATCGACGAGCTGGCCGACCTGATGATGGTGGTGGGCAAGAAGATCGAAGAGCTGATTGCCCGCCTGGCGCAAAAGGCCCGTGCGGCTGGCATTCACCTGATTCTGGCCACCCAGCGCCCCAGCGTGGACGTGATCACCGGCCTGATCAAGGCCAACATTCCCACCCGCATCGCCTTCCAGGTGAGCAGCAAGATCGACAGCCGCACCATTCTTGACCAGATGGGCGCCGAAGCGCTGCTGGGCATGGGCGACATGCTCTACATGGCCAGCGGCACGGGCCTGCCCATTCGGGTGCATGGCGCCTTCGTGTCAGACGAGGAAGTACACCGTGTCGTCAGTTACCTCAAGGAACAAGGGGAGCCGGACTACATCGAAGGGGTGCTGGAAGGTGGCACTGTAGAGGGCGACGGCGATTTGTCGGCAGAGGGGGGTGAAGGCGGTGAGAAAGACCCCATGTACGACCAAGCCGTCGAGGTGGTGCTGAAAGACCGCAAGGCCAGCATCTCTTATGTGCAGCGCAAGCTGCGCATTGGCTACAACCGCTCGGCCCGCCTGCTGGAAGACATGGAAAAAGCCGGCTTGGTCAGCGCCCTTACGGCCAGCGGCCAGCGCGAAGTGCTGGTGCCTGCGCGCGAGGGCTGATCTGCACCCAGCCCGTAGCCCGTGGCAGCCCCGGCCCGCGAGGGTCTGTGGGCCAGCAGGGGGGCGAGCATCGCGTTCTAGGAGTTTTTGTTGAAAAAGATTTTCACTGCAATTTTGATAGCTGCCAGCGCAAGCCTGGCAAGCGCTGATGGGCTAAAAAGCCTTGAAAACTTCATGAAAGGCACGCAGACCGGGCGGGCCGATTTCACGCAGGTGGTGACCTCTCCGCCCAAAGACGGGCAGGCCGCACGCAGCAAGACCTCCAGCGGCACCTTCGAATTCCAGCGCCCAGGGCGCTTCAAGTTCGTCTACCAAAAGCCGTTTGAGCAAACCATCGTGGCCGATGGGCAAACCTTATGGTTGCTGGATGTGGACCTGAACCAGGTCACCCAGCGTTCGCAGGCGCAGGCACTGGGCTCCACGCCTGCTTCGCTGATTGCCTCGGCGGCAGACCTGTCGGCCCTGCGGGCTGATTTCACACTGGCCGCCGCGCCTGACCAGGATGGCTTGCAGTGGGTGCAGGCCACCCCCAAGGCCAAGGATGGCCAGTTGCAAAGCGTGCGCGTGGGGTTTGCGGGCGAACAACTGGCGGCGCTGGACATTGTGGACAGCTTCGGCCAGCGCTCGGCGATTCGTTTCAAGGGCATGCAGGTCAACCCGGCGCTGCCCGCCAGCACCTTCCAGTTCAAGCCACCGGCCGGTGCAGACATCGTCAAGCAATAAAGCCGGTGGACTGACAGCCCCGGCCATAGGCCAGATGAGTGGAATGGTGGGTGCTATGATTTCAATAGCTGCCTGCGCTTGTAGATAAAGCGCTACCCGCTGTTTTTGCTTCAAGTGCGCATGGCCTGTGGTGCAATAGCTGCTCCGGCCCGTGTGCACTCCACTTTATGACCCGAAAACCCACTGACCTCGTCGCTTCCCCCTTGGGCTTGCACCAGCCCCTGGCCGAAGTCTTGCGCCCGCGCACACTGGCCGAGGTGGTGGGCCAGCAGCATGTGCTGGGGCCGGGCATGCCGCTGCGGCTGGCGTTCGAGTCGGGCCGCCCGCACAGCTGCATCCTGTGGGGGCCGCCGGGCGTGGGCAAAACCACCATCGCCCGGCTGATGGCCGATGCGTTTGATGCGCAGTTCATCAGCATCAGCGCGGTGCTGGGTGGAGTGAAAGACATCCGCGATGCGGTGGAGCGCGCCCAGGCGGCGCGTGATGGGCTCATGCAGCAGCGCACCCTGGTGTTTGTGGACGAGGTGCACCGCTTTAATAAAAGCCAGCAGGACGCCTTCTTGCCGCATGTCGAGAGCGGCCTGTTCACCTTCATTGGGGCCACCACCGAGAACCCATCGTTCGAGGTGAACTCGGCCCTGCTGTCGCGTGCGGCCGTGTATGTGCTGCAACCGCTGTCCGCCGACGATTTGAAGCAAATTGTGGCCCTGGCGCAATCCCATCAAGCGGTACCAGCTATGGAAAGCATAGCAATTGATCGCTTGGTGGCTTATGCCGATGGCGACGCCCGCAAGCTGCTCAACACGCTCGAAACCCTGGCCATGGCGGCCACCCAGGAAAAGCTGGAAGAGATCACCGACGCCTGGCTGCTGAAAGTGCTGGGTGAGCGCATGCGCCGCTACGACAAGGGCGGCGAGCAGTTCTACGACACCATCAGCGCGCTGCACAAGTCGGTGCGCGGCTCTGACCCCGATGCGGCGCTGTACTGGCTGGTGCGCATGCTCGATGGTGGTGCAGACCCGCGCTACATGGCCCGCCGCTTGGTGCGCATGGCCAGTGAAGACATTGGCCTGGCCGACCCGCGTGCCCTGCGCCTGGCGCTGGATGCCGCCGAGGTGTACGAACGCCTGGGCTCGCCCGAGGGCGAACTGGCCCTGGCCGAATGTGTGGTGTACCTGGCTGTGGCCCCCAAGTCCAACGCGGTGTACAAGGCGTACAACGCGGCCAAGGCCTGGGTGAAGCAGGACGGTACCCGGCCTGTGCCCATGCATTTGCGCAACGCCCCCACGCAGCTGATGAAGCAGCTCGACTACGGCAAGGGCTACCGCTACGCGCACGACGAGGAGGGCGGTTTTGCGGCGGGCGAGCGCTATCTGCCCGACGGCATGGCCGACCCCGGCTTTTACGAGCCGGTGGAGCGTGGTCTGGAAATCAAGATCGCCCAGAAGCTGCGCGACCTGCGCGAGCGCAACGCCGCCGCAGACCTTTCGCACCCGCCTAGCGCTGAATAACCCCTTTTCTGGGGCCTGCGTGGCCCCTTATGCCGATCGTGCATGGGCTGGGTAATAAGTTCGCACATCGGTTGTGGGTGGTGCATCAAAATTCCTTATGGATTGCTTTTGCGGCTGATGAAGCGCAAATCCGCGGGAAAACCCCGCCACTGCTGGCGTGGAGCCGAAACGAGTACTCGCTACAATCGCGACCACAAACCCGCACAGCTGCATTTCTGGCGGGTTTTTTGCTAGATGGCAGTCGGGCCCAAAAGGCTGCACCGATTCCGGTGTCTGCACGATGGGCACGTCACAAACGAAGGACTTTTCTTATGGACATTTTGCTGCAGCAGATCATCAACGGTCTGGTATTGGGCAGCATGTACGCCTTGATAGCCTTGGGCTACACGATGGTGTACGGCATTATTCAACTGATCAATTTCGCCCACGGCGAAGTGCTCATGATCGGTGCACTCACAAGCTGGAGCTGTATTGGCTTGATGCAAGGGGCCATGCCCGGCGCGCCAGGCTGGGTCATCCTGCTTCTGGCCACGCTCATCGCCTGTATCGTGGCCGCCAGCCTGAACTTTGTCATTGAAAAAGTGGCATACCGGCCGCTGCGCAACAGCCCGCGCCTGGCTCCCCTGATCACCGCCATCGGCATGTCGATCTTGCTGCAGACGCTGGCCATGATCATCTGGAAGCCCAACTACAAGCCCTATCCCACGATGTTGCCCAGCACGCCTTTCCAGGTGGGTGGCGCCTTCATCACCCCCACGCAGATCCTGATTCTGGGCGTGACGGCCATCGCACTGGCTTCCCTGGTCTATCTGGTGAACCACACCAACCTGGGCCGCGCCATGCGCGCCACGGCGGAAAACCCCCGCGTGGCCTCGCTCATGGGCGTCAAGCCCGACATGGTGATCTCTGCCACCTTCATCATCGGCGCCATCCTGGCCGCCATCGCCGGCATGATGTACGCCTCCAACTACGGCACGGCGCAGCACACCATGGGCTTCCTGCCCGGTCTCAAGGCCTTCACGGCAGCCGTGTTTGGCGGCATCGGCAACCTGGCCGGTGCGGTGGTGGGCGGCATCTTGCTGGGCCTCATCGAAGCCATTGGCTCGGGCTACATCGGCACGCTCACGGGCGGTTTGCTGGGCAGCCACTACACCGACATCTTTGCGTTCATCGTGCTCATCATCATCCTGACGCTGCGCCCCTCGGGCCTGCTGGGTGAGCGTGTGGCCGATCGCGCCTGAGGAGCCTCACACCATGAAGAACACCAAAATCAATTGGGTCCTGGGCGGCATTGCGCTCCTGATCCTCCCGCTGGTCCTGCAGTACTTTGGCAACGCCTGGGTGCGTATTGCCGACCTGGCCTTGCTGTACGTGATGCTGGCTCTGGGCCTGAACATCGTGGTGGGCTACGCTGGCCTGCTCGACCTGGGCTACGTGGCGTTCTACGCCGTGGGCGCCTACCTGTTTGGCCTGATGGCTTCGCCGCACCTGGCTGACAACTTTGCGGCCTTTGCCGCCATGTTCCCGAACGGCCTGCACACCTCGCTGTGGCTGGTGATCCCGCTGGCGGCGGTGCTAGCGGCCTTTTGCGGGGCTTTGCTGGGCGCACCAACCCTCAAGCTGCGCGGTGACTACCTGGCCATCGTGACCCTGGGCTTTGGCGAAATCATCCGCATCTTCCTGAACAACCTGGACCACCCCGTCAACCTGACCAACGGCCCCAAGGGCATTGGCCAGATCGACTCGGTCAAGATCTTCGGTCTGGACCTGGGCAAGCGCCTGGAACTGTTCGGCTATGACATCAACTCCGTCACGCTGTACTACTACCTGTTCCTCATCCTGGTGATCTTCACCGTGGTGATCTGCTACCGCCTGCAGGACTCGCGCATCGGCCGCGCCTGGATGGCCATCCGCGAAGACGAAATCGCCGCCAAGGCCATGGGCATCAACACCCGTAACATGAAGTTGCTGGCTTTCGGCATGGGCGCTTCGTTTGGTGGGGTGTCGGGTGCGATGTTCGGCGCCTTCCAGGGCTTCGTCTCGCCCGAGTCGTTCAGCCTGATGGAGTCCGTGATGATCATCGCGATGGTGGTGCTCGGCGGTATTGGTCACATCCCCGGCGTGATTCTGGGGGCCGTTTTGCTGGCCGCACTGCCTGAAGTGCTGCGCTATGTGGCAGGCCCGCTGCAGGCCATGACCGACGGTCGTCTGGACTCCGCCATCCTGCGCCAGCTGCTGATCGCACTGACCATGATTGTCATCATGCTGCTGCGTCCCCGTGGCCTGTGGCCTGCGCCAGAGCACGGCAAGAGCCTGACCCAAAAGACTTGAACCCATCGCAGAAAGTTAGAACATGGCAGAAAAAACCAACGATGTGGTGCTCAAGGTTGCAGGTATCTCCAAGCGCTTCGGCGGCCTGCAAGCCCTCTCTGATGTTGGCATCACCATTCAACGCGGTCAGGTCTATGGCCTGATCGGCCCCAACGGCGCTGGCAAGACCACGTTTTTTAACGTGATCACCGGTTTGTACACCCCTGACAGCGGCACTTTTGAGCTGGCAGGCAAGCCCTACGAGCCCACTGCGGTGCACGAAGTGGCCAAGGCGGGCATTGCCCGCACCTTCCAGAACATTCGCCTGTTTGCCGAAATGACGGCGCTTGAGAACGTGATGGTGGGCCGCCACATCCGCACCAAGTCGGGCCTGCTGGGCGCCGTGCTGCGCACCAAGAGCTTCAAGGAAGAAGAGGCTGCGATTGCCAAGCGTGCGCAAGAGTTGCTGGACTACGTGGGCATTGGCAGGTTTGCCGACTACAAGGCCCGCACCCTGAGCTATGGCGACCAGCGCCGCCTGGAAATTGCCCGGGCCCTGGCAACCGACCCGCAACTCATTGCGCTGGACGAGCCCGCTGCCGGCATGAACGCCACCGAGAAGGTGCAGCTGCGCGAGCTGATCGACCGTATTCGCAACGACAACCGCACCATCTTGCTCATCGAGCACGACGTGAAGCTGGTGATGGGCCTGTGCGACCGCGTGACGGTGCTGGACTACGGCAAGCAGATTGCCGAAGGCACCCCTGCCACCGTGCAGAAGAATGAAAAAGTGATTGAGGCCTATCTGGGCACCGGAGGACATTGAGAATGGCCGAGAAATCCAACAAGGTACTGCTGCAGGTCAAGGGCCTGAAGGTGGCCTACGGCGGTATCCAGGCCGTCAAGGGCGTGGACTTTGAAGTGCGCGAAGGCGAGCTGGTCTCGCTGATCGGCTCCAACGGTGCGGGCAAGACCACGACCATGAAGGCCATCACCGGCACACTGCCCATCAACGATGGCGACATCGAATACCTGGGCGAGAGCATCAAAGGCAAAGGCGCCTGGGATCTGGTGAAGAAGGGCCTGGTCATGGTGCCGGAAGGCCGCGGCGTGTTCGCCCGCATGACCATCACCGAGAACCTGCAGATGGGCGCCTACATCCGCAAGGACAAGGCGGGCATCCTGGCTGACATCGAAAAGATGTTCACCATCTTCCCGCGCCTGCGCGAACGCAAGGACCAGCTGGCCGGCACCATGTCGGGCGGTGAACAGCAAATGCTGGCCATGGGCCGCGCGCTGATGAGCCAGCCCAAGGTGCTGCTGCTGGACGAGCCCTCCATGGGCCTGTCGCCCATCATGGTGGACAAGATCTTCGAGGTGGTGCGCGATGTGTACGCCCTGGGCGTGACCGTCGTGCTGGTGGAGCAAAACGCCAGCCGTGCGCTGGCGATTGCCGACCGTGGCTACGTGATGGAATCGGGCCTGATCACCATGACCGGCCCCGGCCAGCAACTGCTGAGCGACCCCAAGGTGCGCGCAGCTTACCTGGGCGAATAAGCCGTTTCGGCGGACACAAAAAAGGGACGCGGTGGTTTGCACCGCGTCCCTTTTTTCTTGCTCGAGTCAGCCGAGATGCGCCTCAGCCTGGATGGGTCAGAAACGGTATTGCAAGCCCACCGTGGTCATCTTCACGTCCTGCTTGCCGTCAGAGAACTTGAGTTTGTGGTTTTCCCACTCGATCACGGCGGCCCACTGCGGCGTGAACGCCCAGCGCGCACCCACGCCGTACGACATGCCAAAGCCATCTTCCTTGCCCGTCTGCACGCCCAGGCCGCTGGCGCCGGAGGTGCGGGTGCGGCCATAGGTCGTACCCACTTTGCCGAACAGGTCGAATTGCTCGTTCAGCGGTGCACGGCCCACCAGGCTCAGGTTGAAGCCATGGGCCTCGGTATCACCGCCCAGCCGCCGGGCCTTGCCTGCATTGAGGTAACCCAGCTCTACGCCCCAGTTGGGGTGGAAGAACCCACCGGTGTAGATCTTGAAGGTTGTGTCGGAGTTGTCATACGCCATGCCTGCAGGGCCGGTGGAAAGATCGTACTTCGAGCGACCGGCGCTGATGCCGGTGTAGCCGTTATGGGTGTAGGGCAGCATCGATGCGCGTTCACCGGACTGGCTGGGGTACGAGGTAGTGCTCTGTGCCTGGGCGCCAGCCACGGCGAATGTGGCAACCAGCGCCACGGGGAGAAGGCGAAATGCGGACTTCATGGATCAGTTCCTTGGTGGTCTTTGCGGGGGACGATGGCGCGGATTGCGAGCAATGCACTCCAGCGCTGAGCGAAGCACCACTGTATGAAGCGTTCCGACTGCCGGACGTGGGAGGCAGGGAGATGCGGTTGTCAGCGCCGTCCTATCCGGCGGCAGGGCGGGGCGTGTTCTTCTATGGCTGCGCTCAGCCAGCGCTGAATGCTACTTTTTGTATAGCTGTAAGCGCTTGTTGCATAAGCGCTAGAGGCCATTTTCAATAAAATCAATCGCATCCACGCTTGCCCCTGGCCACCTTATGCAAACGCTCCAGTCCTTGCCCATTTCTTTGCAAACCGTGTTGCTGCTGATTGCCAGCAACGTGTTCATGACGTTCGCCTGGTACGGGCACCTCAAGAACCTGGCGTCTTCGCCCTGGTATGTGGCGGCGCTGGTCAGCTGGGGTATTGCGCTGTTTGAATACCTCTTGCAGGTGCCGGCCAACCGCATCGGCCACACGCAGTTCAACGTGGGGCAGCTCAAGATCATGCAGGAAGTGATCACGTTGAGCGTGTTTGTGCCGTTTGCAGTGTTTTATATGGACCAGCCGCTCAAGCTGGACTACCTGTGGGCAGGGCTGTGCCTGGTGGGCGCCGTGTATTTCATCTTCCGCAGCGCTTGAGCGGGCGGGCTTGCGCCGGGTGGGTTGTGCGCGGCCGGGCAGGGCCCTCACCCTCTCGCGTCCGAAGGCTTGCATCGGGTTCGGCCCTTGCTGACGGGGCTTCGTGCACCTGCCTGGGTGTTGACCAGGCTCTAAGGCTACGCTGAACAAGCCCTCGAAATTTCCCGCGCGAACGCGGAAGACGCCATTTTTTGGATTTTGTGGCCTCTTGCGCCGCCCATTTGGGCCGTTCGCAGGGCCTTGAGGCCCGATTTCCACCCTTACGGGCGCACCTGTCCCTGCAGTCGCCCTCGGGCAAGGAAAATGTTGGCCAGCGCCAAGGCCGTGAATGCGCGTGTGGCGTTCTTCTGCAGCCCGCGGTAGCGCACCTTGGTGAATCCCCACAGGCGCTTTACCACCGCAAAGACATGCTCGACCCGAGCGCGCACCCGTGACTTGTTGCGGTTCTTGGCCCGCTGAACTTCGTCCACCTCGCCCGCACGGCGGGTGCGCTGGTTGGTGAAGTCCTTGGCCCTGGGGGCTTTGCTCGCTATCAGTGTTTTCTGGCTGGCATAGGCCGAGTCGCCGTACACGCGTCGCTCATTGCCATGCAGCAGATCGGGCAGTGGGTGTTTGTCGTGCACGTTGGCCGCCGTCACCACGGCGCTGTGCGCCAGCCCGCTTTGGCTGTCCACCCCAATGTGCAGCTTCATGCCGAAATACCATTGCTGGCCTTTGCGGGTCTGGTGCATGTCGGGGTCGCGCGCCTTGTCGGCGTTCTTGGTAGAACTGGGCGCGGCGATGATGGTGGCATCCACGATGGTGCCGGTGTTGACCTTGAAGCCGCGCTCCTGCAATTGCTGGCCTACCTTGGCAAACAGGGCTTCGCCCAGTTTGTGCTCATGGAGCAGTTTGCGAAACTTCAGCAGCGTGGTGGCGTCGGGCACGCGTTCGCGGCCCAGGTCAATCCCCACAAAGCGGCGCAGACTGGCACTGTCATACAGAGCCTCCTCGCACGCCAGATCGGCCAGGTTGAACCAGTGCTGAAGAAAATGGATGCGCAGCATGCGCTCAAGGCCAATGGGCGGGCGGCCGTTGCCTGCTTTGGGGTAGTGCGGCTCTATCACCTGGCACAGAGCGGCCCATGGCACTATTGTCTCCATGGTCCGCAAGAACTCTTCGCGTCGGGTGGGTTTGCGCGAATGCTCGAATCCGTTGTCTTGATCTGCGGCCATTGCCAGGGTCTGCTGCTTCATCTGCGGATAACGTTTGACCCCTCTCAATGGTGGACCTTAATCAGCGTTGCCCTAAGTGAGTGGTCGCCCCCGCCAGCGGACAAACGCGCACGGTTAAACTCGAGATGTCACAAAACCGTCACGATACCCTGTGGCGTTCGTTCTTTTGTA
The DNA here is from genome assembly GCF_006716905.1 of Acidovorax temperans. GTDB lineage: Bacteria > Pseudomonadota > Gammaproteobacteria > Burkholderiales > Burkholderiaceae_C > Acidovorax > Acidovorax temperans. Next base: position 1,328,019 of record NZ_VFPV01000002.1, read on the forward strand.
TCTTTAAATTCCCACCAGGAGCCCGCATGCTGTTTGCCAAGCTGTTGCCACGCGAAGGCAATTTTTTCGAAATGTTCAACCAGCATGCGGAGCGCATCGTCGAAGCAGCGCGTGCTTTTTCGCAACTGGTGGCCAACTACGGTGATCCGCACCTGCGGGACAAATACAACCAGGACGTGGACAACGCCGAACGCGCTGCCGACCGTGTCACGCACGACGTGAACAAAGCCATCCACAAGACCTTCATCACGCCCATCGACCGTGAGCAGATCCACGCGCTCATCAACACCATGGACGATGTGGCTGATCTGATCCAGGATTCGGCCGAGACCATGGCGCTGTACGACGTGCGCCACATGACCGAAGAAATCACCCGCCTCACGGACCTGAGCCTCAAGTGCTGCGAGCGCCTGCGCGATGCCGTCAAGCTGCTCGACAAGATTGCCGACCCCGCCGTGGCCGAGGCCGCGCTCAAGACCTGCGAAGAAATCGACCGCCTGGAATCGGATGCCGACCGCGTGATGCGTAGCGCCATGAGCAAGCTGTTCCGCGAAGAGCCCGATGTGCGTGAAGTCATCAAGCTCAAGGCCATTTACGAGCTGCTGGAAACCATCACCGACAAGTGTGAAGACGTGGCCAACTGCATCGAGGGCATCGTCCTCGAAAACTCCTGATCCACCGGACTGACTGACATGGAAACCGTACAGACAGCCCTGTGGGTTGTGGTTCTGCTCGTCGCGTTGGCGCTCCTGTTCGACTTCATGAACGGGTTCCACGATGCGGCCAACTCGATTGCCACGGTGGTCTCCACTGGTGTGCTCAAGCCTGCGCAGGCAGTGTTGTTCGCGGCGTTCTTCAACTTCATCGCGATTTTTGTGTTCCACCTCAGCGTGGCGGCTACGGTCGGCAAGGGCATCGTGCAGCCGGGCGTGGTGGATACGCACGTGGTGTTTGGCGCCCTCGTAGGTGCCATCACCTGGAACGTCATCACCTGGTACTACGGCATTCCCAGCAGCTCTTCGCACGCTCTCATCGGCGGCATCGTGGGTGCGGTGATTGCCAAGGCCGGTGCGGGTGCTTTGGTGTCCACCGGCATTTTGAAGACGGTGGCGTTCATCTTCGTGTCGCCCCTGCTGGGCTTTCTGCTTGGCTCGCTCATGATGGTGGGGGTGGCCTGGGTTTTCCGGCGAACCCGCCCCAACAAGGTGGACAAGTGGTTCCGCCGCTTGCAACTGGTTTCTGCAGGTGCCTACAGCCTGGGCCACGGCGGCAATGATGCGCAAAAGACCATCGGCATCATCTGGCTGCTGCTGATTGCCACCGGCTATTCGACCACAGCAGACACATCTCCGCCCACCTGGACCATCGTCAGCTGCTACGTGGCCATTGGCCTGGGTACGATGTTTGGCGGCTGGCGTATCGTGAAGACCATGGGTCAGAAGATCACCAAGCTCAAACCCGTGGGGGGCTTCTGTGCCGAAACCGGTGGTGCGTTGACCCTGTTCCTGGCCACTACGCTGGGCATTCCAGTCTCCACCACGCACACCATCACCGGTGCCATCGTGGGCGTGGGTTCAACCCAGCGCGCCAGCGCGGTGCGGTGGGGGGTGGCGGGCAACATCGTCTGGGCCTGGATCTTGACCATTCCAGCCAGCGCCTTTGTTGCGGCCATTGCTTACTGGGTGAGCCTGCAGTTGTATTGATTGCTACTGAAATGATAGCTGCCTGCGCTTGTCCATAAAGCGCCAACGCCCTGTTTGGTTGTCAAGCCAAACAGGGCGTTGTGTTTTTTACTGCGAGATTTTGCGGGCCTCTTCGATCTGGTATTCAAAGTAGCGCTGGAAGCTGAAGGCAATGCTCGCCATCAGCACCGTGGTGCCCATCAGTAGCGACACTACCATCGCCCCAATGGTCAGCCACCGCGTTTGGCCCGCAGCCGCCTGTTCGGGGGCGGTGGGGTTGTAGCGGGCGTTCCAACGCTCCGGGGTCTGCAGGCCGTACAAAATCCCCCGCAGTGCGCAGCCCGCAATGGTGAAGCCCAGCAGCGGTATCAAGAACCAGCTGTACTGGTCATCTTGCCCAAACTGCTGCACCCGCTGAATGCCATACAGACCGAGTGCGGTAGGGATGGGCAGCAACCAGCCCAGCATGTCGGTCAGGCCGTGCAGATAAAAGCGGTGCAGGCCCAAGGGCCCCCCCACGAAGGCGAGCCAGGCGGCCAGGGTTTTGTTCTTCATGGGGGCGCATTATTCCGGTGAAGTGGTGTCCCCCGCGCCCAGGGTCTTTTCCATGAGCACGATGTCGCGCCAGGCGCCAAATTTCCAGCCCACCGAGCGCATCACGCCCACATCGGTGAACCCCAGTGCGCGGTGCAGCCCGATGGAGCCAGCGTTGGCAGAGTCTCCAATCACCGCGAGCAACTTGCGCACGCCCACCGCTTCCGCTTGCACGGCCAACTCGGCCAGCAGCTTGCGGCCCACGCCCATGCCCCGGGCAGCGTCGGCCACATAAATCGAATCTTCCGCCGAGAAGCGGTACGCCGGGCGGGGCTTGAACCAGTTGGCATAGGCAAAACCCAGCACTTCGCCGTCCTTCTCGGCCACCAGCCAGGGCAGGTTGCGGCCCAGCACGTCTGCGCGGCGTGCAGCCATATCAGCTTCGGAAGGCGGGTCTATCTCAAAAGTGCCTGTGCCGTGAAGAACGTGGTGGCGATAAATGGCAGTAATGGCGGGCAGGTCTGCGTCGGTGCTCGGGCGGATGATGGGCATACAAGAGGGTTGTGGATATAATTGCAGGCTTTGCAACGTGTCGCTGGCCGGGTGGTCATGTCGCGTGTCTCAAACGTTGCGAAATTTCCGTGGCCCGCGCATTTTGACGTTGGCTCACCACCCGAAGGATAAATCATGGTCGTTATTCGACTCTCTCGCGGCGGCTCCAAGGGCCGTCCTTTCTTCAACATCGTTGTTGCTGACAAGCGCGTGCGCCGCGATGGCCGTTTCATCGAACGTATCGGCTTCTACAACCCCACCGCCAAGGAAACCGAAGAAGGTCTGCGCATCGTGCAAGACCGCCTGACGTACTGGCAGAGCGTGGGCGCCCAGTCCTCGCCTACCGTGGACCGCCTGATCAAGCAAGCTGCCAAGAAGGCTGCTTAAAGTCCCCCGAAAAGGGCGGGTTCCGTGGGTTTTCCCGGCGGATCCCGCCCTTTTCTTTTTGTCTGAACGAAAAATGGCCACATCCCTCCACCTCGAAGCCGCAAACCTGCCCGAAGATGCCATTGAAGTGGCGCGCATTGCCGACGCCTGGGGGGTGAAGGGCTGGTTCAAGGTCGTGCCGCACAGTGCCGACCCTGAAGCCTTGTTTTCTGCCAAGCGCTGGTTTTTGCAGCCGTCTGAGCGTGGCGCCAAGGCGTTCGCCGGTACCGTGCTGCTCAACATCCGCCAGGCCAAGGACCACTCGGACACTGTGGTTGCCTGGGCCGAAGGTGTGGATGACCGCGATGCCGCAGAAGCACTGCGGGGTGCGCGCGTGTTTGTGCCGCGCTCCAGCTTTCCATCGACCGGTACGGACGAGTACTACTGGGTGGATCTGATCGGCCTGCAAGTGGTCAATCGCGAGGGGGTTGCGCTAGGCCAGGTGCGTGAGTTGATGTCCACCGGGCCGCAAACCGTGCTGGTGCTGGCTTATGAGCAGGACGGGAAAGCACAGGAACGGATGATTCCTTTTGTGTCTGCCTTTGTGGACAAGGTGGAGCTGGCGGAAAAGCGCATCACCGTGGACTGGCAGCCTGATTATTGAAGCCGCAGAGGTTGCGCCCCGCCATGCGTTTCGATGTCATCACGCTGTTTCCCGAGCTGTTTGCCCCGTTTTTGACGGCAGGCATCACGCGGCGTGCTTACGCCAGTGGCCAGGTCGATGTGCATTTGTGGAACCCGCGCGACCATGCCGAGGGCAATTACCGGCGCGTGGATGACCGCCCCTTCGGTGGCGGGCCAGGCATGGTCATGATGGCCGAGCCCCTGGAGCGGTGTCTGAACCACATCCGTGAACAACGTGGCGAAGCACTGGATACGCAAGCGCCGCTGGTGCTTTTTTCTCCCATTGGACGCAAGCTCAACCATGCGGAGGTAGAGGGTTGGTCTGCCAGCGCTGGTGCCATCTTGCTGTGTGGTCGCTACGAAGGGGTGGATCAGCGATTCATCGATGCGCATGTCACTGCGCAGTTGAGCCTGGGCGATTTTGTGCTCTCGGGTGGCGAAATTGCGGCGCTGGCGTTGCTGGATGCCGTGGCCCGCTTGCAGCCAGGGGTGTTGAGCGATGAAGGCAGCCACCAGTTCGACAGTTTCAACCCGGCGCTGGATGGCTTGCTGGATTGCCCCCACTACACGCGGCCCGAAGAGTGGGCGGGCAGGGCGGTTCCGGCGCCTTTGATGTCGGGCCACCATGCGCAGATTGAGCGCTGGCGGCGGGACCAGAGGCTGCTGATTACGGCCCGCCACCGGCCCGACCTGATCGATGCAGCCCGCGCTGCGGGCGCATTGCAGCCAGCCGACGAGGCGGTACTCGCCAAATCGCGCTAACGGGTTATAATGGCAGGCTTTTCGATCCTCTGGCCGGCCGTTTTGTGAGAGGTTTCACCTCGGCAAAACCTGAACGTCAATCCCGACGCAGCCATTTGTGGCGCGGACAAGATCGTTGGATATCAACATGAACCTGATCCAGACCCTGGAAGCGGAAGAAATCGCCCGCTTGAACAAGACCATCCCCGAATTCGCCCCTGGTGACACCGTCATCGTGAGCGTGAACGTGGTGGAAGGTAACCGCAAGCGCGTGCAGGCTTACGAAGGCGTGGTGATTGCCAAGCGCAATCGCGGCCTGAACAGCGGCTTCACCGTGCGCAAGATCTCGAGCGGCGAAGGCGTGGAACGTACGTTCCAAACCTACAGCCCGCTGATCGCTGGCATCGAAGTCAAGCGTCGTGGTGACGTGCGCCGTGCCAAGCTGTACTACCTGCGTGACCGCAGCGGCAAGTCGGCACGTATCAAGGAAAAGCTGCCTTCGCGCGTCAAGGCTGCTGCCACCGCCGCGTAAGGCGCAGGCATCCCCTGATACGCAAACCGCTACAGTGCTTAGGCCTGTAGCGGTTTTTTCGTTTCTGATGTCTCGATGGTTGCCAGAGCCAATCTTTTTGCGAACCACCAGGAAGTTTGATCAGGCCTCCGTGCCCGCTTCCTGCCAGCCAACCCGCCCACACCCGTGAGTCCCCCCAGCCCTTCAGATCGTCCTGTGGCAGCGTCGCCCACGACCTTGCCGGATTTTGATCCGCGCCAAGTGCCCATTGCAGCGGTCGACATCCATTTGCCTGCCGTTCCTCGGGCAGCCCTCACGCCTGAAGCGCTGCGCCAGCGCTTTGTAGCCCCGCCACAGTGGGAGCCAGAGGTGGTACTCGAAAAGTCGTACGCCAGCCGTTCACCGGCACGGGCTGCGGTGTTGCTCGGTATCGTGCTGCGCGATGAGCCCATGGTGCTGCTGACCGAGCGCACCGCCCACCTCTCCACGCATTCGGGGCAGGTGGCGTTTCCTGGCGGGCGTGCCGATCCAGAAGATGCCAGCCCGGCGCACACTGCGCTCAGAGAGGCCGAAGAGGAAGTGGGTCTGGCCGCGCGGCACGCGGAAGTGTTGGGGGTGCTGCCCACCTACGTTACTGGATCCTCGTTCATCATCTCGCCGGTGGTGGCCTTGGTTGCTCCCGACTGTGAGCTGAATCCCAACCCCTACGAGGTGGCCGATCTGTTCGAAGTGCCTCTGGCGTTTTTGATGGATCCGGCAAACCATCGCAGGCATGTGTTTGAGAGCGGGGGCGTTGAGCGGCAGTGGTTTTCCATGCCTTATCAAGATGGCTCCAAGTCTCGTTTCATTTGGGGCGCCACGGCAGGCATGTTGCGCAATTTCTATCGATTCCTGAGCGCTTGAGTAGCCATAGCGACTGGATGCGGGTGGCGCAGGGCTTGGTGGCTCATCAGGCCCCGCTATCATTGGCCGCATGAGTTTCTTTGCCATCCTGTTCGCTCTGCTGATCGAGCAGGCACGCCCTCTGGCCCGAACCAATCCCATCCATGCCGGCTTGCGCGCGTGGGCGCTGTCTGTGAGCCGCAATTTCGACGCTGGCAAAACCCACCACGGCTGGGTGGCCTGGAGCTTGGCGGTGGTGGTGCCCGCGCTGGTGACTTTGGCCATCCATGGGGCTTTGATGTGGGGGCTGGGCTGGCCTTTTGCGGTGCTCTGGAGTGTGGCGGTGCTTTACGTTACGCTGGGCTTTCGCCAGTTCAGCCACCATTTCACGGGCATCCGCGATGCACTGGAAGACGGTCAGGAAGACGCGGCCCGCGAGCGCCTGGCGCACTGGCAGCAGGTAGATGCCGGCATGCTGCCCCGCAGCGAAATCGTGCGCCATGTCATTGAATACTCGGTCATCTCGGCACACCGCCATGTCTTTGGTGTGCTGGCCTGGTTTTCCATTCTGGCGGCGCTGGGTCTGGGGCCCACCGGTGCGGTGCTTTATCGCATGGCTGAGTTTGTCTCCCGCTACTGGCATCACCGCCCCCAGCCTGCTGCACCGCAGGCCAGCGAGGCGCTGCAGACGGCCTCGGCCAAGGCGTGGTGGTTGATCGACTGGTTACCGGCGCGCCTGACGGCGCTGAGCTTCGCCGTTGTTGGTAGTTTTGAGGAAGCCATCGAAGGCTGGCGCTTTCATGCCCAGCGTTTTCCCAACGATAACGATGGGGTGGTGCTGGCGGCCACGGCGGGAGCCATCAACGTGCGTCTGGGCGGAGAGGCTCTGAAGGCGCGCTCAGAACCCACCGCGGTGCAGCAAGGTCTGGAGATTGATGCCGAGTTGGGCGACAGCGATTCCACGCCAGGCGTAGCCCCCGAGGTGGGGCATTTGCGCAGCGTGGTGGGCTTGGTGTGGCGGTCCGTGGTGGTCTGGATGCTGCTGCTTGCCTTGCTGACGCTGGCCAGGCTTTTGGGTTAGTGGAAGGCGCGCGGCAGGCAGCGTGATGGCCCGCGCTGTCGCCGCTGCAAACTCCTCTTTTTCAGTACCGCGGCTGGCTCAGTTCAGTGAATAAATCACTATAAATTTTATAGCGCGTCGCGCTTATTCCGCCTGCGCTAGGTGGCATTTTCAGTGCATCCAGCACACCGCAGCCCGGCTCATGCAAATGGGTGCAGTTATAAAAGCGGCAGTCATTGGCATGGGCGGCAATATCGGGCATGCAACTGGCCAGCTGCATAGGGGCGATGTGGTGCAGGCCAAATTCTTGAAAGCCGGGGGAGTCGATCAGTGCCGTGGTGCGCTCGGCGTCCACCCAGTACCAATGGGTGCTGGTGGTGGTGTGCTTGCCGGAGTTGAGGGCCTGCGAGATTTCTCCCGTCAATACAGTGGCGCCTGGCACCAGCAGGTTGATGAGGGTGCTTTTGCCTGAACCGGAAGGCCCCAGCACCAGCGTGACTTTGCCGCGCAGGTGCTGCAAAAGCACTTCCCGATCCACCTCGTTCGATTGCGTCAGGCACAGGGGCAGTACGCCGTAATGCTGCCCTTCTTTGCCCATGTGGCGGTAGGGTTGCAGGCGTTCCCAGGCGCGGGCAAACGGTTCCACCAAGTCGCTTTTGTTCAGCGCGATCAGTGGGGTGATGTGCGTGGCCTCTGCCGTGATCAGTGCACGGGCCAGCTGGCTCTCAGAAAAAACCGGCTCCGCCGCGATCAGGATGAGCACCTGGTCGATGTTGGCTGCGAACGATTTGGTGCGGATCTCATCCTGACGGTAGAACAGGTTGCGCCGTTCAAGCACCTTCTCAATCGTGCCTTCATCCCCCTGGCCCTGGGGGGCGGCTTGCCACATCACATGGTCGCCCACCACAGCATGGCTTTTTTTGCCCCGGGGGTGGCATATGCGGCGCTGGCCGTCGGGTGTCTCTACCACGCAGTGCCGGCCGTGGCTGGCCACCACGGTTCCTTGCATGAGGGCGCTGCGCTCAGCCATGGGTGGGGGCTGCCAAGGTCATGCCAGCACCAGCAGTTGGTCAAACTGCGCCGCACACTCGATGTCGGTGATCGAGATGCCTTGCACATCATGGGTGTTCAAACGCACCACGCAGCGGTTGTAGTGCACGGACAGGTCCGGGTGGTGGTCTTGTGCATTCGCGATGAAGGCCACCGCATTCACGAACGAGATCGTTTCGTAGTAATTGGCGAAGTGGTAGGTCTTCTCGATGGCGACGTTCTCGCCATCGCCACTCAGGCTCCAGCCATCCAGTTGAGCCAGTTTTGCTACAACTTCAGGAGCTTTCAGCGCACGGCGGTTCTGGGTGGACCAGTCTTTTTTCTTCAACATGGAGGTCATGGTTCAGGGGGTGTAGGAAAGGCGTGCCAGCCGCTCGGAGGCGGGTGGGTGTGAGTAGTAGAACTTCACGTAGACCGGGTCAGGGGTCAGGGTGGAGGCGTTGTCTTCGTACAGTTTCAGTAGCGCTGAAGCCAGGTCTGCTGCCTGCGTTTGTGCCGCCGCGTAGGCGTCGGCCTGGAACTCGTGCTTGCGCGAGAGTTGCGAGAACAGCGGCGAGATGAACTGGGTGAAAACGGGCGTCGCCAACATGAACAGCAGCAGCGCCAGGGCATCGTTGGGCGCGCTGCCCCAGTCTGCAGACAAGCCCACGGCAGGGTACACCCCCAGCCCCGTGTAGAACCAGCTTTGGGTGGACAGCCAGCCCAGCAGCGCAAAGCCCAGCAGGCTGAAAGCGAACATGCTCACGATGCGCTGGATGATGTGCCGGTGCTTGAAATGCCCCAGCTCGTGCGCCAGTACGGCCTCTACTTCGCCCACGGAGAGCTGGCGCAGCAACGTGTCATAAAACACCACACGTTTCGCAGTGCCAAAACCTGTGAAGTAGGCATTGGCATGGGCACTGCGGCGGCTGCCGTCCATCACAAAAAGCCCTTTGGCGGCAAAGCCGCAGCGTTCCATCAGATGCGAAACGCGTTGCTTGAGGGCTTCGTCTTCCAGTGGCTTGAATTGGTTGAACAGTGGGGCGATGAAGGTGGGGAAAATCACCATCAGCAGCAGGTTGAACCCCATCCAGACGGCCCAGGCCCAGGCCCACCAGTAGGGGCCTGCCTGGCCCATCAGCCACAGGATGGCTGCTGCAATCGGCAGACCAATGGCAGCCCCCAGCAATATCGACTTGCACAGGTCTGCAAGCCACAGGGCCGGGGTCATTTTGTTGAAGCCGAAGCGCTTCTCCTGCACAAATGTTTTGTACAGCGACACCGGCAAATCGATCAGCCCGCTGATGAGCACAAAAGCTGCCAGCAACGCCAATTGCTGCCACATGCCGCCACCCAGCCAGTGCAGCAGCGTCTGGTTCAGCAGATTCAGCCCGCCAAGCAAGGTCCAGCCCAGCAGCACGGCAGTGCCCAGGGCCAGCTCCAGCAGCTCCAGCCGGGCTTTGGCTACCGTGTAATCCGCCGCCTTTTGGTGAGCGGCCAGGGTGATGCGCTCGGCAAATGGCGCGGGAACAGCATTGCGGTGCCGTGCCACGTGGCGTATTTGCCGCGAAGCGAGCCACAGTTTGAGCAGCATGCCCGCACTCAGCGCAAAGGCAAACAGAAGTGTGAACAGCAGGGAAGGGGAAATTGCGTCGGAAGAGGCCATGTGCGGCGAGTTTAGGTCATCGGCGACAATGCGCCCCATGTCAGAAGCTAACACCCCAACCCCCGACGTGCTATCAAAATCAGACCAAAACCTTGTGTGGCTGGACTGTGAAATGACGGGCCTGAGCCCCGAGAACGACCGCTTGCTGGAAATTGCCGTGGTAGTGACAGGCCCTTCGCTGGAGCCTCGCGTTGAAGGCCCCGTGCTGGTCATCCACCAGTCTGATGAGCAATTGGCAAAGATGGATGCATGGAACCGTGGAACCCATGGCCGCAGCGGACTCACGGACAAGGTGAAAGCATCCACCCTGACGGAAGAGCAGGCCGAGGCGGAAATTCTGGCCTTTCTGCGGCAGTACGTTCCCAAGGGTGTTGCACCCATGTGCGGCAACAGCATTGGTCAGGATCGAAGGTTCCTCGTGCGCTACATGCCCAAGCTGGAGGCGTTCTTTCACTACCGCAATGTCGATGTGAGCACCCTGAAGGAGCTGGCCAAGCGCTGGAAGCCGGAAGCCTATTCGAGCTTCAAGAAGGCGCAGAAGCACACGGCTCTGGCAGACGTTCATGAATCCATCGACGAGCTGGCACATTACCGAACCCACTTCCTGGCCGTCTGAAAAAGGGCCAAGATTTTTCCGGCGCTGGTTGCGCTGGCGAAGGAGGCTGGTGAAAGTCCGACAAGGGCTTATCACCGCCGTTTGCACGCGTCTATTGCGGGGAAACCCTGAACGTGTAATAATCTAGGGCTGCGCAGTTTTCTGCTGCAGATTGTGCATCTCCCCTCACACACTGGGCTCGCAAGCTCGCTGCCATCGCAGTACAGTTTTTGCATTCTTCGCCCACCCGCTACGACCAAGTTCATGGCAGGTTTCGTTTGATGGTTGATGTTTTTTAACCATTGACGAAACCACCGCAGGCGCCCGCTTGCGGCAGGTCTCGTGTGAGAAAAATATGACCGACACTTTGCAAGTGCAGGGCGAATTCGCGCCTGCTGAATCCTCTTTTGCGGCTGAAACCCTGGCTGCTGCCGTGGTGGCTGATGCGGCTGCTGACGCAGTCACTGCCGATCCTAACGGCTTTATCGAACTGGGCCTGGCTCCAGAACTCGTGCAAGCGGTGGCTGACCTGGGTTACACCCAGCCCACGAGCGTGCAGCGCAAGGCCATTCCATTGGCGATGGGCACTGGCAATGATTCCACCAGCTTCATCGATCTGATGGTGTCCAGCCAGACAGGCAGTGGCAAGACCGCCGCCTTCTTGCTGCCTGTGTTGCACACGCTGATTCAGCAGCAAGCTGCTGCTGAAGCTGAAGAACGCGCTGCGTTTGAGCGTGCCGTCGCCGAGGCGGCAGCCCGTGGTGAGCCAGCTCCCAAGCGTGCCAAGCGCAAGGACCCCACCAATTCACGCAACTTCAAGGCTGCTACGCCTGGCGCACTGATCTTGTGCCCCACCCGTGAGCTGGCCCAGCAAGTAGCGCACGATGCGATTGACTTGGTCAAGCACTGCCGCGGCCTGCGCGTGGCCAATGTGGTGGGCGGTATGCCTTACCAATTGCAGATCGCCAAGCTGCAGAATGCAAACCTCGTGGTGGCTACGCCTGGCCGCCTGCTGGACCTGCAACGCTCGATGCAGATCAAGCTCGACAAGGTGCAATTCCTGGTAGTGGACGAAGCCGACCGCATGCTGGATCTGGGCTTCTCTGACGACCTGGCTGAGTTGAACCAACTCACGGCCCAGCGCAAGCAGACCATGATGTTCAGCGCAACGTTTGCCCCGCGCATCCAGCAACTGGCCATGCGTGTGATGCACGATGGCGGCGCATCGGTGCAAAAGGTGACGATTGACTCTCCGCAAGAGAAGCACGCCAACATCAAGCAGATGCTGTACTGGGCAGACAACGCGCAACACAAGCGCAAGCTGCTGGACCACTGGCTGCGTGACACCTCCATCAACCAAGCCATCGTGTTTGCCAGCACGCAGGTGGAGTGCGATGGCTTGGCCAACGACCTGCAGCAAGAAGGCTTTTCTGCTGTGGCGCTGCATGGTGCATTGAGCCAAGGTTTGCGCAACCGCCGCCTGATGGCTCTGCGCAGCGGCCAGGTGCAAATCCTGGTGGCAACCGATGTGGCGGCACGCGGTATCGACGTGCCCACCATCACCCACGTGTTCAACTTCGGCCTGCCCATGAAGGCTGAGGATTACACCCACCGTATCGGCCGTACCGGTCGTGCAGGTCGCGATGGCTTGGCTGTGACGTTCGCCGAATTCCGCGACCGCCGCAAGATTTTCGACATTGAGGGCTACAGCCGTCAGCAATTCAAGTCGGAAGTGATTCCAGGTCTGGAGCCTGCACAGCGCGCTCCCCAAACGCCTCGTGGCGATTTTGGTGGCCGTGGCCGCTCTGGCGGTTTTGAAGGTCGTGACTACGCGTCGCGTGATCGCCGTTTTGGTGGTCCAGCACGTGGCGGCAATGACCGGGGCGGTAACGATCGCGGTGGTTTCGGTGGTGGTTTCGCCGGCCGTGGCGGTCCTGCTCCCCGTGGCGGTGAGGGCTTTGCACCTCGGGAAGATCGTGGCTTTGCTCCACGCCGTGACAACGAAGGCTATGGCCGCAAGCCCGGCTTTGGCGACAACGGCCCGCGTGGCTTTGCCCCGCGTGGTGACATGGGCGCCCCCCGTGGTGCAGACCGTGGTGATTTTGCTCCCCGCAAGCCTGCGTTTGCCAAGCCTGCAGGCGGCAAGCCGTTTGCGCCCCACGATGCGCGCAAGCGTCCTGCACGCCCAGCTCGCTGATACTCTGCCAAGTGCCTGACCCTTTGGTGGGTACATCGCATGAAAGCCGCCTCTGATGAGGCGGTTTTTTTATGCCTGATCGCTTGGCGAGAGAGTCACCGACATTGGATGGAGGCGTGGCCCAGGCTCGCATAAGGGGCGACGAAAGGATTCAACGTGCAGCCCTATGTTTCTTCTGGTGCAGATTTTGAGCACATGTTCAACCTGGCGCCTTTATCGCTATGGCTGGAGGACTACAGTGCCTTGAAGGCTTTGTTCCAGCGCTGGCGAGAAGAGGGGGTCGATGACCTGGAAGCCTATCTGCGTGCCGATCCCTCTTTGTTGGCGCAGTCCAGTGCGGCTTTGCGTGTGCTTCAGGTCAATCAACGCACCCTGGATTTGTTTGCTGCGCCTGATCAGGTCACTTTGGTCGCACAGCTGGGGCAGATTTTCCGAGATGACATGCACCACTCCTTGGTGCGTGAGTTGGTTCAGCTCTGGGAGGGGCGGCTGGAATATTCCAATGAGAGCGTGAACTACGCCTTGGATGGGCGGCGCCTGGATGTACGGGTGAATGTGCGGGTGTTACCCGGTCATGAGGAGGACTGGAGCCGGGTGCTTGTTTCACTGGAAGACATCACGCGGCAAATGCAGGATGCCCTCCAGCTGCGACGTAGCGAGCAATATGCCCGCGGCTTGTTTGAATACTCCCCCGTGTCGTTGTGGGTTGAGGACTTCAGCGCCATCAAGATGCTGCTCGATGGCGTGCGTGCGCAGGGAATCGCTGATTTCAAAACCTTTCTCAAAGTACACCCAGAATTCGTTTCTCGGTGCATGCTAGAGATCCGTGTGATCGACGTGAACCAGCAGACGCTGGAAATGTTCGGAGCCCGGTCCAAAGACCGCTTGCTCAACAACCTGAGTCAGGTGTTTCGGGGTGAAATGGCGGAGTCGTTTGCCGAGCAGTTGCAGGATTTGTGGGAAGGCAAGACCGTGCAGCAGCGTGAGGTCACCAATTACTCGCTGCCTGGGGATGCGGTGCACATCCACATGCAGTTCTCTGTGCTGGGTGGTCATCAGGACGATTGGAGCCTGGTGCTGCTCTCGCTGGTAGATATCACGGCTCGCAAGAAGGCTGAGGCCTATCTGGAGTACCTGGGCAAGCACGATGTGCTGACCCAGCTTCGCAACCGGGCGTTTTATGCAGAAGAACTTAATCGCCTTACGCGCAAGGGGCCGTGGCCATTTGCGGTGATTGCCATCGACCTCAACGGCCTCAAGGCCATCAATGATGAGCAGGGCCACGCCGCAGGTGACGCCATGCTGCGCCGCGCTGGCGAAGTGCTGGCCAAGGCGGTTGATGCACCAGCTTGTGCGGCCCGGGTAGGTGGCGATGAATTTGCGGTGTTGCTGCCGGGGGCAGACGAGCGAGGCGCCGCAGCCATACGTGACCGCATTCAATCACTGGTGGAGTTGAACAACCAGTTCTATTCAGGGCAGCCGCTGGGATTGGCCATGGGGATCGCGTGCTGTCAGTCGGGCGAGGCAGTGGAGTCTGCCTTGCACAAGGCCGACCAGGCCATGTACGAGGAAAAGAAGCGTTACTACCACCAGCAGGGCCTGGAGCGCAGACGCTGACCGCTTCTGCTCACTTCTTCATGAAGGGGTGAAGGTGGGGCTCAGCCGCCGGGTGTAACGCCCGCGTGGCTGCCAATTTCAGGCCAGCGGTGGTGCAGGTACATCCATGATGTCAGCCCAATGCACATCATCAGCAAAGACGCTGTGGCCAGCCCAAGGGCAGAGTGCATGACCAGGGGGGAAATCACGCCAGCCACCACCCCATTCGCGGTAGACCCCACGAAAGCCTGCAGCGACGATGCCATCCCTCGGCGTTCGGGCACCAGGTCCAGCACCAGCAACGTGACCACGGGCACCATGAGCGCCCAGCCGAAGGAAAAAATGGCGATGGGCAGTAGCGCCCAGGCTGGATGAGGCTCCAGGACGGTGTTCAGCGCCACATTGGCGATGCCCACCACGAACATGATCACGAACCCATGGCGGATTTGCCGTTTGGGTGCGATGCGCCCTGCGAGGCGTCCGCTCAGCCAGGCGCCCCCCATGATTCCAGAAATCGTCAGAACGAAGAACCAGAAAAATTGGGTGGGTTCGAGTTTCAGATGTTCGCCCAAAAATGCTGGGGCAGACAGCACATACAGGAACATACCGTTGAACGGTACCCCACTGGCCAGTGCCAGCAAGAGGAACTTGGGGCTGGAGCCCAGCGCCCAATACCCGCGCATCAAGTGCCGCACGTTGAGGGGCTGGCGGTGGCTTGGGTGCAGGGTTTCGGGCAGCAGCCGGAAATTGGTGATCCACAGAATGGCCCCCACCAGTGCCAGAAACCAGAAAATACTGTGCCAGCCGGTGTGCACAAAAAGCCACCCGCCTACGATGGGTGCCACGGCAGGTGCCACCCCGAAGTAGATGGTGACCTGGCTCATCACCTGCTGGGCTTGCGCTGGCGGGAACATGTCGCGGATCACAGCGCGTGACACCACAATGCCTGCCCCGGTGGACAGCCCTTGTACCGCGCGGAAGAACACCAGCTGTCCGATGCTTTGCGAGAGGGCGCAGCCTGCAGAGGCGATGGTGAACAGCGCAATGCCCCACAACACCACCGGCCGGCGGCCAAAGCTGTCTGCCAGGGCGCCGTGAAACAGGTTCATGAAAGCGAACCCGAAAAGGTAGGCCGACAGCGTTTGCTGCATCTCAATGGGCGTGGCGCCCAGGGCCGTGGCAATGCCGGCAAAGGCTGGCAGATAGGTATCAATCGAAAACGGCCCCAGCATGCCCAGAACGGCGAGCAGAGCCGCTAAGGCCCATTTGGGGCCGGTCCAGAGCATATTGGCTTGTGGATTCATTGCCGTGATCAGATCAGGAAGAGAAACGCCGCGCGTTAGAAATTGATACAGAGGCGCTGAAATGCAAAAAGCCGAAACTACGATGTAGCTTCGGCTTTTTTTGTTTGGTGGGTCCTGAGTGACTCGAACACTCGACCTACGGATTAAGAGTCCGCTGCTCTACCAACTGAGCTAAGAACCCAAACTTTTTAAGTTGTCTGCATCGCTGCAGAGACTCGTATTATGCACGATTTTTTGCGTTGTCCGCAAGTCGTGCAAAAAATTTATTGCATTGCGTTGCGACTGGCCAGCTCCACAAACAGTCCGCTGTGGTCCAGTTCGCCCAGGCCGTGTTCCACGCCTTCGGCGTACAGGGCTTCAAACAAGCTCGTGACCGGTGCGTCAAAACCTATTTCCTTGGCAGTGCCCAGCGCATTGCGCATGTCCTTGAGTTGAACGCCCATGCGTGCCTTGGGCGCAAAGTCGCGGTCCACCATGCGCTGGCCGTGCAATTGAAGGATGCGGCTGTCGGCAAACCCGCCTTGGATGGCCTCGCGCACCCTGGCCATGTCGGCGCCGCCTTTGGCGGCAAACAGCAAGGCTTCTGCCACGGCACCGATGGTGATGCCCACAATCATCTGGTTGGCCAGTTTGGCGAGCTGCCCGCTGCCGTGCGGCCCCACGTGGGTGGCGCGCCCCAGTGCGGCGAACACCGGTTGCGCGCGAGCGAAGTCTTCTGCCCGGCCCCCGGCCATGATGGCGAGGGTGCCGTTCTCGGCCCCTACCGTGCCGCCAGACACTGGAGCATCCAGGTGCGCCAGGCCCATTTCACCAAGCCGTGCGGCGTGGTCGCGTGCCTCGCGCGGCTGAATCGACGCCATGTCGATGAACAGGGTGCCGGGGCGCATGGCTTGTGCGGCGCCCGCATGGAACAGCACATGCTCTACCGCTGGACCGTTTTCCAGCAGGCTCACCACGATGTCAGCTTGTCGCACCGCCTCTGCGACGGTGGCATGCACAGCAATGCCCAACGCTGCCAGCGGATCGGCTTTGGATTGGGTGCGGTTCCAGGCGTGCACGGTATGCCCGGCCTGATGCAGGCGGCGTGCCATGGGACTTCCCATCATGCCGATGCCCAGAACGGCGATACGAAGCGAAGGAGTGGTCATGCTTGGTTTGGATGCGTGAGATGTTTGAACTGCGTCCTGAATGATGGGCCGATTTGGAACGAGCAGCCTGTCACGTAGCTTGCAGCATGGAGTGGTTTGGCGGGATGATGTGGCGCTTCTGAGGAGATAAGAACGATGTCGATTCCCTTGCACGACCCAGCCTGGCTGGAGCGCATGTACAACAACCGCGCGCTGGTTCCTGATTACATGGATTACCTGCAGCGCTGGGCCCAGGACTCCGCGCAGGTGCGCGCCAACTGCCCTTGTGCGCTGGACTTGGTCTACGGCCCTGAGGCTGGCGAGACCCTGGATGTCTTCCCCGCGACACGCCCTGGCGCAGCGCTGGCGCCCGTGCTGGTTTTCATCCACGGCGGTTACTGGCGCTCGCTCGACAAGTCCGACCATTCCTTTGTGGCGCCTCCTTTCACCTTGGCGGGGTACTGCGTGGTGGTCGTCAACTATGCGCTGTGCCCAGGCACCCCTGAACACCCGGTCACCGTGTCCCACATTGGCCGCCAAATGGAGGCCGCACTGGCCTGGGTGTGGCGCCACATCGGGCAGCATGGTGGAGACCGCCGCCGCATCACCGTAGCCGGTCATTCCGCTGGTGGGCAACTGGCCGCCTGGCTGCTGACCAGCGTGTGGCCGCTGGTGGCTTCTGATTTGCCCGATGGGCTAGTGCGCAGTGCGCTGTCCATTTCGGGCCTGCATGATCTGGAGCCCGTCATGCACGCTCCATTCCTGCAGCAATCCTTGCACCTGACCGAGCAGCATGTGCAGGACGCCAGCCCGGCACGCCTGCAGGCTCCCGCCCAGGGGCTGCTGTACAGCGTGGCAGGGGCCGATGAGAGTGAGGAGTTTGCGCGCCAGGCGCGGCTGATTCAGGACGCCTGGGGCACCCACGTCGTGCCGCGTTGCCAGATCCTGCCGGGCTTGAACCATTTCAGCATTCTGGATGCCCTGACCAAACCGGGCCATGACCTGCACCATATGGCGCTGAATTTGCTGCGCGCCTGAAAAGAGCCCGCAGTGTTGGCGGCAGTGCGGTGCTGGCTAGCACCGCACGCCGGGCTTACATCAGCAGGTGTTCGCCTGCGTTGTCTCCGCCCAGGATGACGTAGTTCACCTTGCGGATATCCATCAGCTTGGTACCCCCGGCGTAGCTGATGGAGCTTTGCACGTCCTGCTCCATTTCGATCAGCGTGTTGGCCAGCTTGCCCTTGATGGGCTCCAGGATGCGCTTGCCTTCCACGTGCTTGTATTCGCCCTTGTTGAAGTCCGAGGCCGAGCCGTAGTATTCCTTGAACAGCTCGCCGTCCACCTCCACTGTCTTGCCTGGGGATTCTTCATGCCCAGCAAACAAGGAGCCGATCATCACCATGGTGGCGCCAAAGCGCACGCTCTTGGCAATGTCGCCATGGCTGCGGATGCCGCCATCGGCAATGATGGGTTTGGTGGCCACACGGGCGCACCACTTGAGCGCGCTGAGCTGCCAGCCGCCGGTGCCAAAACCTGTCTTCAGCTTGGTGATGCACACCTTGCCGGGGCCCACGCCCACCTTGGTCGCATCGGCGCCCCAGTTTTCCAGGTCAATCACTGCCTCGGGCGTGGCCACGTTGCCGGCAATCACGAAGGATTGCGGCAGCTTTTGCTTGAGGTAGCCAATCATGTTCTTCACGCTGTCGGCATGGCCGTGGGCGATGTCGATGGTGATGTATTCGGGCACCAGGCCTTGGGCCACGAGCTGGTCCACCGTGTCGTAGTCGGGTTGTTTCACCCCCAGGGAGATCGACGCGTAGCAGCCCTTGGCGTGCATGTCTTTCACAAACTGCAGGTTGTCCAGATCAAAACGGTGCATCACGTAGAAGTAGCCGTTTTTCGCCATCCACTCGCAGATCCGCTCATCCACCACCGTCTTCATGTTGGCGGGCACGACCGGCAGGCGAAAACGCCGTCCGCCCAGCTCCACGCCGGCATCGCATTCCGATCGGCTTTCCACACGGCACTTGCGTGGCAGCAGCAGGATGTTGTCGTAGTCGAAGATTTCCATGAGATTCCAAGCTCCTTTGAAAAGGCACTGCCGAACCATTTCGGCAGCGTGGGGCGCTTGGCTTGGGTCCGGCTTTGTGGGTACGGGCGTAGGAGCCAATACCGAACCCTGGTTGCACAGGCACAAAAAAACCGGGCGTCAAGAAACTTGGGCCCGGTGCTTGATTCTAGGCGCATGGCGCAGCGCCGTCATAACGCCATCCGTATGACCTGTATTACCTGCATGCAGATTGGGCGGCCGCCAACACCTCGCCCTGGGTGTTCTGCACCCAGCCCACCATGTGCAGGTGCTGGGCCTTGGCACCCTCGGGGATGCGCATGGGGCGGTTCTCCATCCAGGCGAAACGGGTTCTTGTTTGCTCTGCTTTTGATAGCTGGTGGCGCTTATCCCATGTGCCTTGGAGCATGTTTCTTACCAAATTCCGCTCCACAGGGGTGCCTTCCGTGCCCGCAGGCACGGACTCCACCAGCAGCAAGTGGTATTGCCAGGTATCGGCTGGGCTGGCTTGGTGCGGCTTGAAGGCGATGCCGGTACCCAGGTAGTCATTGAGCGGCAGGCCGTGGGCTACGCGCACGCGGTGGGCGGGAGCTCCTTCCACCGCAAGCACCGCGACATCGGTGGTGCCAGGCGCAGCACGGCCCAGCGCTTGCAGCCGCAGCAGGGCGTCGTTGGTGGCGGCTGCGGCCAAGGGGGCTTCATCCCCCAGGGCTGTGGGCACGATCCAGTCCAGCACCAGCGCCGATGGCCCCGGCGCAGGCGTGGCCGGGTCGGCCCAGCACGCTTCGCAATCGGCACTGATGAAGCGCTCGAACACCGCGGTGGGGCGGGGCACGCCATCGCTGCTGCAACTGGCCTGCGCCGCCACAGGGGGCACATAACAGGTTGCCAGGGCGACGGCAGCAAGGGCAAGGGGTTGAATGCGGACCATGGTGGGGGTGGCCTTTCTACAATGGCTGCATGTTCCCACACGATCTGTTTTCAGGGGCGCCCGATGAGTCGGTGCCCCCATCCGCTGCTGCACCATTGGGCGTGCCTGCTTCGTCGCCCTTGCTGGCTGGCCTCAACCCCGAACAACTCGCCGCCGTCACCCTGCCCAACGGGCACGCCTTGATTCTGGCGGGCGCGGGCTCGGGCAAGACGCGCGTGCTCACCACCCGCATCGCGTGGCTGCTGCAAAACGGCCACGCTACGCCCGGCGGCATTTTGGCCGTCACCTTCACCAACAAGGCCGCCAAGGAAATGGTGGCGCGCCTCACCGCCATGCTGCCGGTGAACGTGCGCGGCATGTGGATTGGCACCTTCCATGGCCTGTGCAACCGCCTTTTGCGCGCACACCACAAGGCTGCGGGCCTGCCGCAGGCGTTCCAGATTCTGGATACGCAAGACCAGCTCTCCGCCATCAAGCGGCTGTGCAAGCAGTTCAATGTGGATGAGGAGCGCTTTCCGCCCAAGCAGCTCGCCTACTTCATTGCGGGCTGCAAGGAAGAGGGCATGCGCCCCGGCGATGTGCCCGCGCACGATGCCGATGGCCGCAAGAAGATCGAGCTGTACCAGCTCTACGAAGAACAGTGCCAGCGCGAAGGCGTGGTGGATTTTGGCGAGCTGATGCTGCGCTCTTACGAGCTGCTGCGCGACAACGATCCCATCCGCGAGCATTACCAGCGGCGCTTCCGCCACATCCTGGTCGATGAGTTTCAGGACACCAACCGCCTGCAGTACCTGTGGCTCAAGCAGATTGCGGGCGACGAAGTGGCGGGCCGCCTGCAAAGCCACGCCAGCGTGATGGCCGTGGGCGACGACGACCAGAGCATCTACGCCTTTCGCGGCGCGCGCGTGGGCAACATGGCCGACTTTGTTCGCGAGTTTGACGTGCAGCACCAGATCAAGCTGGAGCAGAACTACCGCAGCTACAGCAACATCCTCGACTCCGCCAACCACCTCATCAGCCACAACAGCCGCCGCCTGGGCAAGAACCTGCGCACCACGCAGGGCGCGGGCGAGCCCGTGCGCGTGTACGAGGCCAGCTCTGACCTGGCCGAGGCGCAGTGGATGGTGGACGAGATCAAGCAACTGGTGCGCAGCGACGGCTTTGAGCGCAAGGAAATCGCTGTGCTCTACCGCAGCAACGCGCAAAGCCGGGTGATCGAATCGGCCCTGTTCAATGCCAGCGTGCCCTACCGCGTGTACGGCGGCCTGCGCTTTTTTGAACGCGCAGAAATCAAGCACGCGCTGGCCTACCTGCGCCTGCTGGAGAACCCGAACGACGACACCAGCTTTTTGCGCGTCGTCAATTTCCCGCCGCGCGGCATTGGCGCGCGCAGCATTGAAGTGCTGCAAGACGCAGCCCGCGCCGCAGGCTGCTCGTTGCACGATGCCGTGAGCGCCGTGCCGGGCAAGGCCGGAACCAACTTCAAGGCCTTCGTCGCCATGATCGACGTGCTGCGCGAGCAGACCGAAGGCCAGTCGCTGCGCGGCATCATCGAGCAGATGCTGGAATCTAGCGGGCTGGTGGAGCACTTCCGTACCGAAAAAGAAGGCGCAGACCGCATCGAGAACTTGCAGGAACTGGTCAACGCCGCCGAAAGCTTCGTCACGCAAGAAGGCTTTGGCCGCGATGCCGTGGCCCTGCCGCTGGATGAGCACGGCCAGCCGCTCACGCAGAGCGTGCCCACCCAAAGCCCGGTATGCCAAGGCCTGGACCCGAACGCCCCGGTGCTGGACGAGCCGCTCAAGCCCACGAACCCCGCCACCCCCGCAGGCATCATCGACGCCGACACGGGCGAAACCCTCTCGCCGCTGGTCGCCTTCCTCACCCATGCCGCGCTGGAGGCGGGCGACAACCAGGCCCAGGCCGGGCAAGACGCCGTGCAGCTCATGACCGTGCACGCCAGCAAGGGGCTGGAGTTTGACGGCGTGTTCATCGGCGGCCTGGAAGAGGGCCTGTTCCCGCACGACAACTCCTCCAGCGACCGCGACGGGCTGGAAGAAGAGCGCCGCCTGATGTACGTGGCCATCACCCGCGCCCGAAAGCGCCTGTACCTCAGCCATTCGCAAACGCGCATGCTGCACGGCCAGACGCGCTACAACGTCAAGAGCCGCTTTTTTGACGAACTGCCCGAGGAGTGCCTGAAGTGGATCACGCCCAAGCAGCAAGGCTTTGGCTCGTATGCTCCTAATTCAGGAGCTGGTAGCGCTTACCAGTCGGGCGCTAGAAGCCAATTTGGCTTCAAGTCTGAAACCTTTGCCAGCCCGCCGGTGCCCCCACAAAAAGCGGCACCTTCGCACGGCCTGCGCGCAGGTCTGGCCGTGTTCCACACCAAGTTTGGCGAAGGCAAGGTGCTGGCCATTGAAGGCACGGGTGACGACGCGCGCGCCCAGGTCAATTTCCCCCGCCACGGCACCAAGTGGCTGGCGTTGAGCGTGGCGAAGCTGACGGTGGTGGATTGAGCCACGGCAATCGGCGTTGTTGCACAAATGCCGGTCGCAGCTGATGTCGGCTCGGGAGATGAGAGAGACGAGCTGGGGTCGGGTTAAGTACCGCACAACGAACTGGAAGGCTTACAACGCAGCGTTGAAGGCGCGAGGTGAGCTGACCATTTGGCTCGATAGGGATTGAGGTTGCCCCTGAATTTCGGAGCGCTTAGCCCGGGTTTCATGCGGCGTTCTTGCGCTGAGCCGCCAGCCAGCGTTGCTCGTATTGCATGGGGCTGAGATAGCCCAGCGCCGAATGCAGACGAGAGTGATTGTAGAAGGCCATCCAGTTCAGAATGGCTGTCCTGGCCTGCTCTCGGGTGGCAAACCTTTGCCCCAGCACGCAAGCCACCTTCAGATGGCCCCAGAAGCTCTCCGTGGGCGCGTTGTCCCAGCAGTTGCCCTTGCGGCTCATGGATGAACTGATACCCCAGGCCTTCATCGTGGTCTGGAACTCATGGCTGCAGTACTGGCTGCCGCGGTCGCTGTGGAAGATCAGCCCCTTGGCTGGCCTGCGGCGCCAGCAGGCCATCAGCAGCGCGTCTTTGACCAGGCTGGTCTGCATGTGCGGCTGCATGCTCCAGCCCACCACCTGGCGGCTGTGCAGGTCAAGCACCGCAGCCAGGTACAGCCACCCCTCATCGGTGGGGATGTAAGTGATGTCGCCGCTCCACAGCAGATTGGGCGCCTCGGGGTTGAAGCGCCGCTGCACGAGATCCGGCGCCACCGGCAGGTGGTGCTTGCTGTCGGTGGTAACGACGAACTTCTTCTTGGTGCGCGCCTTGATCCCGTGGCGCTGCATCAGCACGCGCACACGCTCTTTGCCCACGCGGATGCCCCTGGCCAACAGCTCCTTGTGCATGCGGGGCCAACCGTACTCGCCTTTGATCTCCGCGTGAATGGCACGTATGTGCGCCAGCAAGGCTTCGTCGCTCTGAAACCGGCTGGGGCAATGATCAGGTTCACCCTGACCTCGCTTCCAGTTGAAGTACCCGCTGGTGCTGATCTCCAGCACCTCGCACATCAGGCTCACAGGCCATGCCTTGCCGCTCATTTGCCGGACCCAAGCGTACTTTGCAGCACATCCTGCGCAAAGTACGCTGCGGCTTTTTTTGCGATGTCGCGCTCCATCTTCAGGCGAGCCACCTCGGCCCTCAAACGCGCAAGCTCCATCTGTTCGGCTGTGACCACCGGGGCCTTCTGGCTCGGCACAACACCGCCCAATTGCCCCTTGGCATCCAGGCGAACCCAGTTGGACACATTTGATGACGGGATGCCCAGCACCTTGGCCACCACCGCCCCAGACTGCCCGGCCTTGACCTGCCTGACAGCCTCCAGTTTGTACTCCAGGGTGTACTTGCCACGTACCTGCTTGTCGACCATTTCTTCGCTCCTTTCCAGCATTGTGGTCATGAGCTAAGAACTCCACTTTTCGGGGGCAACCTCACCCGTCAGGGGGGCGGCAACCATCAATACATAAAGACTTCCGTGTGTAAAGTGCGCAACCCATTGCTGAAAAGACGAAATAGAAGCGAGAGGTGGCGGAGCCCGGTTAAAGGCCCGGACGACGATTCGCACGAGGACCAAAGCAAATACCGTTACGCCCACCCAGCGATGCCAGTCAAATAAATCTTTGCGGTTAGATGCCTCTTCGGGCGTGTTGCCGAGCGTCAAGCCTAATACGACGGCGACGATCAGAGTCAGAGCCACCACCCAGTGCAGTGCGACGGTCGGATGTCCATAACGCCCAATCCCATTGGCATCCTGATCAGACACAAAATCCACCCGTCAATCTTGTTGCTAGAAAATCAAGCGCAAGCCGGCGCGAACCGTGGTGGCTGGTCTCTGCCCGCCCGATTGCGCGCGCGGATAGAAGGTTCGTGAAACATCGACATATGGCGCGAACTGGCGGTTGAACTCGTATCGCGCCTGAAGGCCGACATCGGTCTGGTAGGGTCCCCTGCGCACGGTTGCATCAAGGTTCGAGGCCGACCACTCCACATTGATGTACGGACGCGCGATGAAACGATTCGTCAGCAAAAAGTCGTTCTCGAACCGGGTGCGCGCAGACACCTTGCCATCGTCGCGAACAAACAGTTTCAGGTCCACGTCAAAGGCATAGGGCGCGAGGCCGCGCACGCCAACGGCGAGGTAAGTGCGCTGACCGGGCCGCTCGTCACGACGCAGGCCCACCTGCGCGTCCCAAAACGGGGCGATGTAGCGGCCGTAGAGCAGTTGCAGTTCCGCAGCTTCGGTTCGACCCCCCGCGCGTTCTCCGTCAAACTGATACCACAGGCGGTTGAAGTCGCCACCGATCCAGCCGTCCACATTGAATGACTGGCTTGAGCCCGCCTGGCCGCGTATCTTACCGGTTCCGGCTTCGACCCTGGTGTAGGAGTAAATCGACTCGTCTTCCATGGCCTGAGCAGACAGGGCGGACAAGCCGAGGGCCGCAGCGACGAGCCAGCGCAGCGATGCTATTTGTTGGGGATAGTTGTTGGTCATGGCAAGGTTCAGGCTACTTCGACGAGACGCATCATGCCGGTCGCTGCGTGGTAAAAAAGATGACAGTGGAAGGCCCAGGTACCTTCATCTTCGTAGGTGACATCAAGCTCCACCGTTTGCGCCGGTGGCACGATGATGGTGTGCTTGCGCGGACCGAAGGCGCCATTGCCATTGACCAGTTCCATAAATACACCATGCAGGTGCATGGGGTGCTCCATCATGGTTTCGTTGACCATCTTGATGCGTACACGCTCCCCAAGGCCTATCTTGAAGGGCTTGGCGTGGCGTTGTTGCACAAATGCCGGTCGCAGCTGATGTCGGCTCGGGAGATGAGAGAGACGAGCTGGGGTCGGGTTAAGTACCGCACAACGAACTGGAAGGCTTACAACGCAGCGTTGAAGGCGCGAGGTGAGCTGACCATTTGGCTCGATAGGGATATGCAGTGGCTAGCTCAGCCCACGGGCAAGCGTGGTCGTTGCCAAAAATTCTCAGATGCGGCCATTCAGTTTTGCCTGACCATCAAGTGCTTGTTTGGCCAGCCCTTGCGCCAGACACTGGGCCTGGTTGAGTCGCTATTGGGTATGGCAGGCCTGGATTGGCCAGTGCCCGACTACAGCACGGTGTGTCGCAGGCAAAAGAGCTTGGATGTGCAGGTGCGCTACCGTGCAAGTGACAAAGGCTTGCACATGCTGGCCGACTCCACGGGCATCAAGTTCTTGGGCGAAGGTGAGTGGAAAACCAAAAAGCACGGCGCACAGCGGCGCCGCCAGTGGCGCAAGGTGCATCTGGGTATTGATGCCCAGACACTGCAGATTCGGGCCATCGCAGTAACAACCAATGAAGTGGGCGACTCGCCCATGGCAGCAGACCTGCTAGGTCAAATTCCAAGCAATGAAGAGATAGCTAGCTTTACCGGTGATGGGGCGTACGACACGCAGGATGTACATAAGGCGTGCTACCTGCGGGGAGCCATTCCAATCATCCCGCCGCGCAAAGGAGCGAAGCTGCGCAAAGGGCTGGCATTTGCTCACCGCAATGAAGCGGTCAAGGCGTGTAGGCAGTTGGGGCGGGCTATCTGGAAACGCTGGAGCGGCTACCACCGAAGGTCATTGGTGGAGACCAAGATGAATTGCTTCAAGCGCCTGGGCGAGAAGGTCATGGCCAGGACGTTTGAGCGCCAGGTGACCGAGCTGCACATCCGAGCTTCAATCCTCAATCAATTTACCGCTCTGGGCACGCCCCAGACGGTCGCTGCTGCGTAAATCTATTTGGGATTGGGGATGCCTTGGCCTATGGCCGATTTATGCAACAAAGCCTAGTGGGTGCGCCGGGTTCGCTCGATCGCCTTGCTTACCGCGTCAAGGGCTATTGCGCGGGGCTCGGTAGATCAAAACTCCAGGTTGTCAATCAGCCGCGTGCTGCCCAGCCGGGCTGCGCCCAGGGCTACCAGGGTGCCGGGGCCGTCGTGGGCGGTGGCGGGTTGCAGGTCGGCGCGGCGGCGCACGGTGAGGTAGTCGGGCTGCCAGCCACGGGCGCGCAGCACGTCCATGGCCTGCGCCTCCAGCGCGTGGGGTGGGGCGGTGAGGTCGCTGTGTTGCAGGGCCTGCAGCCAGCGTTCACTCAGGTGTTGCAGGGCTTGCGACAGGGCCACGGCTTCCTGGCGCTCTTGCAGGCTTAGGTACCCGTTGCGCGAGCTCAGGGCCAGGCCATCGGGTGCGCGGGCAGTGTCGCCCGCCACGATGGTGATGGGCAGCGCAAACTGCTGCACCATCTGGCGGATGACCATGAGCTGCTGGTAGTCCTTCTTGCCAAACACGGCCACGCCGCCGGTTTGGCCCAGCACGCAGGCAAACAGCTTCATCACCACGGTGGCTACGCCGGTGAAAAAGCCGGGGCGAAAGTGGCCTTCCAGCAGGTCGGCCAGGGCGGGGTCGGGGTGCACCTTGAAGGTTTGCGGCTGGGGGTACAGGTCGGCCTCGCGCGGGGCAAACAGCACGTCGCAGCCTGCGGCTTGCAGGGCGGCGCAGTCGGCTTCCCAGGTGCGGGGGTAGCTGTCAAAGTCTTCGTGGGGCAAGAACTGCAGGCGGTTCACAAAGATGCTGGCCACCGTCACATCGCCCAGGGGCTTGGCCTGGCGCACCAGGCTGATGTGGCCTTCGTGCAGGTTGCCCATGGTGGGCACAAAGGCGGGGCGGCGGTAGGGGGCCAGGGCCTGGCGCAGTTCGTCGATGGTGTGGGTGATGAGCATGGGACGGGGCTTTGTGTTCGTGTTCAAAAGGGCTTACCAGGCGACTTACCAGGCGTGCAATGCGTTGTCGGGGAAGTGGCCTTGCTTGACGGCCTGCACATAGGCTTCCATGGCCCCGCGCACGCTACACGCGTCCTGCATGAAGTTGTGGACGAATTTGGGCATCTTGCCCAGGTTCATGCCCAGCATGTCGTGCAACACCAGCACCTGGCCCGCGGTGCCGTTGCCTGCGCCAATGCCTATGGTGTGGCAGTGGGGCAGCTCGGCGGTCAGCTCTGCGGCCAGGGGGGCGGGCACCATCTCCAGCACCAGCATGGCGGCACCGGCGTTTTGCAGGTCGTGGGCGTCTTTGCGCAGGGTGCGGGCGGCCTCGTCGGTTTTGCCCTGCACGCGGTAGCCGCCCAAGGCGTGTACGGTTTGGGGCGTCAGCCCCAGGTGGGCGCACACGGGCACGCCGCGCTGCACCAAAAATTCCACCGTGGGTGCCGTCCAGCCGCCGCCTTCAAGTTTGACCATGTGGGCGCCTGCCTGCATCAGCGTGCAGGCGCTGCGCAGGGCCTGTTCGCGGCTTTCGGCGTAGGTGCCGTAGGGCAGGTCAGCCACCAGCCAGGCGGTGCCTTGCACGCGCTGCAGGCCCCGGGCCACGCTGGCGGTGTGGTAGGCCATGGTGTCGAGCGTGACGCCCACGGTGCTGGGCAGGCCCTGGCACACCATGCCAAGCGAATCGCCCACGAGGATGCAGTCCACGCCCGCTGCGTCGGCCACGGCGGCAAAGGTGGCGTCGTAGGCGGTGAGCATGGTGATTTTTTCTCCGGCCTCGCGCATCTGCGCCAGGCGCGGCAGGCTCACGGGGCGGCGCTGGGGCAGGGGCGATGCGGGCGGCAGCGTGCCGTAGGGCGTGGCGCTGGGCGGCTGGGGGGCAGTGGTGGCGGTCATGCGGGGTCACCCTTGGGGTGTTGTCTCTGAAAAAAATTGTCGCGAGTCTATGTCAGTGCGGGCCGGGCAGTGGTTGGCCTGCGGTGTGGTGGGGCCATGGCGCAAGGCGCAGCCGCTTGCGTGCTGCGGGTTGTGAGCAGGGTGTTGGCGCATGATTGGCTGCAAAATGGCTGCCGAACATGAATGAAAACCGCGCTGACGCGGTGGGTGGGCGGGGCAGTCAAACGCAGAATTGGGGTGTAACGTTGGGTGTGAACACAGGGCAGACGATGGCGATTCTTCAGAACACAGATTTGCGAATTTTGGTGGTGGACGACCAGGAGTCGGTACGCAGTCATTTGTCGCACGAGTTGCTGCGCATGGGCGTGGAGCAGGTGCTGGAGGCCGCATCGGCCGAAGAGGCGTTGGCCGCGTTTGAACAGCACCAGCCGGACCTGGTGCTGCTGGACATCCTGATGCCGGGCAACAACGGATACTGGATTGCTGAGCGCATTCGCGACCTGGAAGATGGCCGCTGGACCCCCATCATTTTTCTGACCGGTATGGACCGCGATGAAGACCTGTGGGAGGGCATTCGGGCCGGGGGCGACGACTACCTGGTCAAGCCCGTGCGGGCCACGGTGCTGGCCGCCAAGATCCGCGCCATGCAGCGCCTGTTGACCATGCAGCGAAGGCTGGTGACGGTAACGGAGGAGTTGTACGAAGCCAACCGCCAGTTGAATTCGCTGATCGAGCGCGATGCGCTGACGGGGCTTGTCAACCGCCGGGGCTTTGACCGGGTGTTGCACGAGCAGATTCGCCTGGCGCGGCGTGAAAGCAAGCCGCTCACGCTGATGATGTGCGACATCGACTTCTTCAAGCAATACAACGACAACCTGGGCCACCCTGAGGGTGACAAGTGCCTGAAGGCCGTGGCCAATATGCTGGCGCGGACTTGCCAGCGCCCTGGCGATTTGGCCTGCCGTGTGGGGGGCGAGGAGTTTGCCCTCATCCTGCCGAATACGCCCCGTTCAGGCGCCATGATGTTTGCCCGAGCGCTGACCGAGCTGCTGGCCAGCGGCAAGCTGCCGCACCCGGCGTCGCCGGTGTCGCCGTATGTGACGGTGTCTGGCGGCATCACGACCTGTGTGCCCGATGAAAGCACTACCTCGATGGGCATGGTGACTCGGGCCGATGAGGCGCTGTACGCCGCGAAGGCGCTGGGGCGCAACCACTTCTTCAGCTACGAGCTGCAGGTCACGGCCAAAGATCACTTGGCGCAGCGCTGATCGCGCGCGGCTGCACACACCGCCCATCGTCTGATGCCGTGGTGCGGGCTGCGCTGCAGGAGCTGTAATCCTTTTAGCAGGCCGTTGAAAAAATCCCCCGCCGACGCTGGCCTCGGCCAGTATGATCTGAAACGATCGGCGAACAACCCAGACGAGGACGATGAGAGGCAACCAAGACTTCCAGGGGGCGATGTTCAGCTACATCAGCCTTGAAGAGCGCGTGCCGCAGACACACCCGCTGCGCAAACTGCGCGCCGCAGTCGATGCGCTGCTGGCGACGATGAACCGCGAGTTCGACGCGGTGTACGCCCGCCGGGGCCGCCCCTCGGTGCCGCCGGAGATGCTGCTCAAGGCCCTGCTGCTGCAGATCCTGTTCTCCATCCGCAGCGAGCGCCAGTTGGTCGAAGCGGTCAACTACAACCTGCTGTACCGCTGGTTCGTGGGCCTGAACATCGAGGACAAGGTCTGGGACCACTCCACCTTCAGCGCCAACCGCGAGCGGCTCTTCAACGAAGACTTGGCCCGCGCCTTCTTCGAGCGGGTCAAGCACACCGCCGATTGGGCGAAGTTGACCAGCGACGAACACTTCAGCGTGGACGGCACGCTGATCGAGGCCTGGGCCTCGCACAAAAGTTTCAAGCGCCGGGACGACGACCAAACCCCGACTGAGGGGCGCAATCCCGAGGTGGACTTCAAAGGACAGCAGCGCTGCAACGACACCCACGCCAGTACCACGGACCCCGATGCCCGGCTGTTCAAGAAGAGCGCGGGCGACAAGGCTCGCCTGTGCCACATGGCGCACATCCTCATGGAAAACCGCAACGGTCTGATCGTGGACGTGCAGATCACCCATGCCCGCGGCACCGCCGAGCGCGAGGCAGCGCTCGCGATGCTTGGGCGCCGGGACAACAAGAACAAGCGGGCTACGGTCGGGGCCGACAAGGGCTACGACAGCAAGGCCTTCATCAAGGGCTGCCGAAAGCTCAAGGTCACGCCGCACGTGGCGGCCAAGGACAAGCACTCGGCGGTGGATGCCCGGATCACCCGACACGAGGGCTACAAGACCAGTCAGAAGGTGCGCAAGCGCATTGAGGAGGCCTTTGGCTGGATCAAGACCGTGGGTGGTCTGGCCAAGACCAAGCTCATCGGTCAGGCCAAGCTCACGGGTCAGGCGCTGCTGTGCTTTGCCACCTACAACCTGGTGCGCATGGGCAGCATCGGCGGCTGGTGGGACGCGCATCATGCGTGAGCCCGGGGATACGTGCGCCCGAAATGGGCGAGATGGCCTGCAAACAGGCCAGATTGGCCGGTGCAATCGCTGCGCAGACGCGTCTGGGCCACTCGTTTCTTCGAAAACAGCGTCCCTGATGCGTTCGATGCCCACTTTTTCAACGGCCTGTTAGAGCGGCTAACAAAACTCTTCTGGCGTCGTTGCCGCGTCTTGTCGTACTACGCGTACTGCCTGCGACGCGGCGCCTAGCCAGAACCGCTTCGCTGAGTTTTGTTAGCCGCTCTTAGAACCCGTTCAAAGTTTTAACCCCAGGAGATTTCCATGCTGGTTCAAAAAATTCACCATGTTGCCTACCGCTGCAAAGACGCCAAAGAAACCGTGGACTGGTACGTCAAGCACCTGGACATGAAGTTCGTGCTGGCCATTGCCGAAAACGAAGTGCCTTCCACCAAGGCGCCCGACCCCTACATGCACGTCTTTTTGGACGCGGGCGACGGCAACGTGCTGGCGTTTTTCGAACTGCCCAGCCAGCCGCCCATGGACCGCGACCGCAACACCCCCGCGTGGGTGCAGCACCTGGCGCTGAAGGTGGATTCGATGGACACGCTGCTGGCCACCAAGGCGCGGCTGGAAGCTGCGGGCATTGAAGTGGTGGGCCCCACGGACCACACCATCTTCAAGAGCATTTACTTCTTCGACCCCAACGGCCACCGCCTGGAGCTGGCCGCCGACGTGGGCACACCCGAGATGTACGCCAAGCTCGACGAGGTGAAGTGGGCCATGCTGCAGGAGTGGAGCGAAACCCGCCGCGCCCCTAGCCATGCCGCGTGGATGCACGACGGCAGCATGGCGCAGTAAGGCAATCGCCCAAGAGAACCCCATGACCCTGTTGAACGAAACCCATGACCCCAGCCTGCGCAGTTGGGTGGCCAGCGCCAATGCTGCTGGCAACGACTTTCCGCTGCAAAACTTGCCGTTTGCGGTGTTCCGCCGCAAGGGCAGCGGTGAAGCCTTTAGGGGCGGCGTAGCCATTGGCGACCAGATTCTGGATTTGGCCGCCGCAGCGGCCAGCGGCGCCTTCACGGGCGTGGCGGCCACGGCTGCGCAAGCGGGCGCGCAAGACAAGCTCAATGCCCTGATGGCTTTGGGCGAAGCCGCCTGGAGCGCCCTGCGCCTGGCCTTGTCGCGCGCGCTGCGCGAGGGCAGTGCCCAGCAGGCGGCGTTGCAAGGCTGCCTGGTGCCCCAGGCCGAGGCCGAGTACGACGTGCCCGCCCGCATTGGCGACTACACCGACTTCTACACCTCGGTGCACCACGCCACCAACATCGGCAAGCAGTTCCGCCCTGACAACCCGCTGCTGCCCAACTACAAATGGGTGCCGATTGGCTACCACGGCCGCGCATCCAGTATTGGTGTGTCGGGCCAGGCGTTTCATCGCCCCAAGGGGCAGACCATGCCCCCCGGCGCCGAAATGCCCGTGGTGGGCCCGTGCAAGCGGCTCGACATTGAGCTGGAGCTGGGCATCTTCGTGGGTGAAGGCAATGCGCTGGGCCATGCCGTGCCCATCACGCAGGCCGAGCAGCATGTGTTTGGCATCTGCCTGCTCAACGACTGGTCTGCGCGCGACATCCAGGGCTGGGAATACCAGCCGCTCGGCCCGTTCCTGTCCAAAAACTTTGCCACCACGATTTCCCCGTGGGTGGTGACTTTGGAAGCGCTGGCTCCGTACCGCGTGCCGTTCACCCGGCCCGAGGGCGACCCGGCCCCACTGCCTTACCTCGACTCACCCGCCAACCAGGCGCAGGGCGCATTCGACATTCAGCTGCAGGTGGGCTTGCGCACGCCGCGCATGGCGCAGGCCGGGCAGGGCGATGCCACCATCTGCCGCACCAGCTACCGCCACGCGTACTGGACGATTGCCCAGATGCTGGCCCACCACACCGTCAACGGCTGCAACCTGCAGCCGGGCGACTTGCTGGGCAGCGGTACCTTGTCGGGCCCCACGCTCGATCAAGCCGGGGCATTGATTGAGCTGACCACTGGCGGCAAGAACCCCGTGCAGCTGCCCGGCGGCGAGCAGCGCGTGTTTCTGGAAGACGGCGATGCGGTGGTGATTCGCGGCTGGTGCGAGAAGCCGGGCGCTGCGCGCGTGGGCTTTGGTGAGTGCTGGGGCACGGTGCTGCCCGCACTCTGAAGCAAGCGGCCCCGCACCAGGGCGGTGCGGGGTAGGCCGCACCATGGGTTTTGCATTGCGGCTATGCTCGCGGGCCATGACAGCAGTGTTACAACCCGCGACCCTCCCCATGAACTACAACGACGTAACGGCCCTGGCCCAGGCTGACGTGGCCCGCGCCCTGGCCGAAGACGTAGGCACCGGCGACCTGACCGCCGGCCTGATTGACCCCGCCCGCCGCGCCCGTGCGCGCATCCTGGCGCGTGAAGACGCCGTGATCTGCGGCGCCCCCTGGGCCGAAGCTGCCCTGCGGGCGCTGGACCCCACCGTGCAGATCACCTGGCATGTACAAGAGGGCCAGCGTTGCGCCCCCGACCAGGTGGTGCTGGAGCTGCACGGCAATGCCCGCGCGCTGCTCAGCGCTGAGCGCACAGCACTGAACTTTCTGCAACTGCTGTCGGCCGTGGCCACCAAGACGCGCACGTATGTAGATGTGGTGGCTGGCACCCGCGCCCACATCGTGGACACGCGCAAGACCATTCCTGGCCTGCGCCTGGCGCAAAAGTATGCTGTGCGCGTGGGCAGCGGCACCAATCACCGCATTGGCCTGCACGATGCCGTGCTCATCAAAGAAAACCACATTGCCGCTGCCGGTGGTGTGACGGCGGTGCTGAAAGCTGCGCAGGCCGTGGCCGCCCAGGCCCGCTTTATCGAGATTGAAGTGGAAACGCTGGAGCAGCTGACCGAAGCGCTGGATGCTGGCGCCAAGATGGTGCTGCTGGACAACATGCCGCTGCCCATGCTGCGTGAGGCAGTGCGCATCAACGCGGGCCGCGCGATTCTCGAAATCTCTGGCGGCGTGACGCTGGAAGGTCTGCGCGAGCTGGCCGAAACCGGCGTGGACCGCATCTCCATCGGCACGCTGACCAAAGACGTGAAGGCGACGGACTTCTCGATGCGCCTGCAGGAGCTGGCATGAACACCACCACCCTTAACCGTATTGACGTGGAATACGAGCAGCCCGACAAAGCCGCTGCGGGTGCCGTCTGCTCCACCAAACACGCCTGGGCGCGCGTGCCGCCCGAGCCATCGCAGGCCGAGCGTGCCGCGCTGAAAGACAAGATTCGCCGCCTGTTGAAAGAGAAAAACGCAGTCATGGTGTCGCACTACTACGTGCACCCGGACCTGCAGGATCTGGCCGAGGAGACGGGCGGCATCGTCAGCGATTCGCTGGAGATGGCGCGCTTTGGCCGTGACCACGCCGCGCAGACCCTGGTGGTGAGTGGCGTGCGCTTCATGGGCGAGACGGCCAAGATTCTGAGCCCGGAAAAAACCGTGCTCATGCCCGACCTGGACGCCACCTGCTCGCTGGATTTGGGCTGCCCCATTGACGAGTTCAGCGCGTTTTGCGATCAGCACCCGGACCGCACCGTGGTGGTGTACGCCAACACCAGCGCGGCCGTGAAGGCGCGGGCCGACTGGCTTGTGACATCGAGCTGCGCGCTGGAGATCGTGAGTGCGTTGAAGGCCGCAGGCCAGAAGATTCTGTGGGCACCGGACCGCCACCTGGGTGCCTACATCCAGCGCGAAACGGGTGCCGACATGGTGTTCTGGAACGGCGCCTGCATCGTGCACGACGAGTTCAAGGCGCTGGAGCTGGAGCTGCTCAAAAAAGAGCACCCGAATGCCAAGGTGCTGGTCCACCCCGAAAGCCCCGCCGACGTGGTGGCCCTGGCCGACGCCGTGGGCTCGACCAGCGCCATCCTCAAGGCCGCACGCGAGATGGATGCCACCGAGTTCATCGTCGCCACCGACAACGGCATGATGCACAAGCTGCGCACGCTCAACCCCGGCAAGACGTTCTACGAAGCCCCCACGGCGGGCAACAGCGCCACCTGCAAGAGCTGCGCGCACTGCCCCTGGATGGCCATGAACGGCCTGGCCGACGTGGCCCGTGTGCTGGAAACAGGTGCCAATGCCGTGCAGGTAGACCCTGCACTGATTCCGCGCGCACGCCAGCCCATTGACCGGATGCTGGCGTTCACGGAGGCTCTCAAGAACGGTCAGCCCACCGGGAGCCTGGTACCCCACTTGGGCGCAGCTTGATTATTTTGCTATTTATTTGATAGCTGATTGCGCTTTCTGGATAAGCGCTAGAGGCCTCTGGAGCTTTCAATGACCCTGGCTGCAACGCCCGGCACCTGGATCGACTTCACCCAGCCGCGCGCGGCGGGCAACCCGCGCCTGCGTGGGCGGTGGGGGGCTCCAGCCCGCGTGCTGGTCGCCCATCACATCGACGAAGTCAAGCCCGTGCTGGAGGCCGTGCACGCCGCCGCCGAAGCAGGTCACTGGTGCGTAGGCCATGTGCGCTATGAAGCAGCACCGGCCTTCGACGCGGCACTGCAGGTGCACGCGGCAGACGGCCCGCTGGTGTGGTTTGAGGTGCATGACGGTGCACCGTCTGCATGGCCGTCGGCCCAAGCCGCTGGCCACGCAGAGGCCCGCGCCACTTGGCTGCCCACATTGGCCCGGCCAGACTTTGATGCCGCAATCGCGCGCATCCACCAGGCCATTGGTGACGGCGAGCTGTACCAGGTCAACTACACCGCACCCTGGATGGGCACGGTCACCGGTGAGGGCGCCGCCTTGTTCGACGCCTTGCTGCGCGCCCAGCCCGGCGGCTATGCCGCGTGCTTCACCGCGGGCGACGAGCAGGTGCTGAGCGTATCGCCCGAGCTGTTTTTTGACTGGCAGGCCAGCGCGGCTGGCGGCAGCATCTTGGCCCGCCCCATGAAAGGCACGGCCGCGCGGGGCACCACACCGGCGCTGGATGTGGCTGCCGCCGAGCGCCTGCGCGCATCGCCCAAAGAGCGGGCAGAAAACGTGATGATCGTGGACCTGCTGCGCAACGATCTCTCACGCATTGCCGAGCCGCACACGGTGCGGGTGCCCGAGCTGTTCCACACCCAGGCGCTGCCCACCGTGTGGCAGATGACCTCTGACGTGCAGGCCCGCACCCGCAGTGGCCTGCGGCTGCCAGATGTGTTTGCCGCCTTGTTCCCGTGCGGGTCAGTGACTGGTGCGCCCAAGGTGCGGGCGATGCAGCTCATCCGTGAGCTGGAACGCCAGCCCCGGGGCATCTACTGCGGCGCCATCGGCGTGGTGCGGCCAGATGGCAACGGCGGCATTGCCGCGACCTTCAATGTGCCGATTCGAACTGTGGTGACGCGCGGCACCCAGGCCCGCTGCAGCATTGGCAGCGGCATCACCGCAAGCGCAGCGGCGGGTGCCGAGTGGCAAGAATGGCTGCACAAGCAGGCTTTTCTGGCCCGGGCGAGCGAACCGTTCGAGGTGCTGGAAACCCTGGCGCTGGTCGATGGTGTCTATCGCCATCAGGCAGAGCACCTGGCCCGTATGGCTGAGGCGGCGCAGCACTTTGGCTACCCCTGGCAGCCCGCTGCCGTTCACGCGTGCCTTCAGTCACTGGCCGCGCAGCATGGCTGCGGCCCGTGGCGCGTGCGCCTGTTGCTGGACCGCTTTGGCCAGCCACGCGCCGAGGCCTTTGCGCTGCAACCCACCGCCACCCCGGTGCGATTGCAACTGGCCACCCAGCCACTGGCTGAGGCGCATGGCGAATGGGTGCGCTTCAAAACCACCCGGCGTGCGCACTACGCGGCTTTTGCGCCAAAGCCGGGCAGCGGCATCTTCGACACCGTGCTCTTCAACGCAGAAGGCGAAATCACCGAGTCCACCTTCGGTAACCTGGCAATGCAGATGGACGACGGCCGCTGGCTCACGCCACCGCTGGCCTGCGGCCTGCTGCCGGGCGTGGGGCGTGCAGTGGCCGTGCGGGAAGGCCGGGTGCAGGAAGGCGTGGTGCGCGTGCAAGACCTGCACCGCGTGCGCCGCTGGGCTTTCATCAACAGCCTGCGTGGCTGGCTGGATGCGGAACTGATCCAGCACTGATCCTGTTCACACTGGCGACGGTTTGAGGTGCTGCCGCGCCATGGCCAGAAACGCCATGGCGGCGGGGCTGAGCGGTTGCTTGGCCAAACGGATCGCCACGATGGGAAACTCCAGCACCGGCCGCACGATGGGCACGGCGCGCAGGTCGGGTGGCATCAGGCGTGCCACGTAGCGCGGCAGCAGCGCCACTCCGGCGCCCGCCTGGATCATGCCGAACGCGGTGGTCAGCATCGACACGTGGTGCACCACCTGCGGGTACACATTGGCCACGGCGCTCAGCTCACGGCTGATGGCGCGCCACACCACGGCGTCAGGGTTCACGTGCACCAGCGGGAGGCCATCCAGGTCGCGCCCTTGCACGCTGGCGCGCTGGGCCAGCGGGTGGTCGTGCCGCAGGAACAGCGCCATGCGTTCGCTGAACAGGCGCTCGGTGGCCAGCTCGGAATGCGTCTGGCCGATGTCGGAGCCCAGCGCCAAATCGGCCTCGCGCGAGAGCACTTGCGCCACCATCTGCGCGGCATTGCTGTCGTGCAGCGTGGCCACCAGCTGCGGGTGCGCTGCTGAAAAGCGGGTGAGCAAGGCGGGCAGCAAGGCCCCCGCCGTGAGGTGACCCACGGCCACCACCACGCGGCCTTCCTGCAGCTGCGCCTGCGAGCGACAGGCGTGCACCGATTCGTCAATCATGCGCAGAGCGCGCTGCGCGGTGTCGGCCATCATCTGCCCCGCATCGGTGAGCCGAATGCGCCGCCCGCGCACCACCAGTGGCTGGCCCAGTTGCTGCTCCATGCGCTTGATGAGGTGGCTCACGGCGGGCTGCGTCAGCTGCAGCGCATCGGCCGCCAGCGTGAAGCTGCCCGTCTGCGCAATCGCCGCCAGGGCGCGGAACTGCTGCAGCGAGACTTCATCAGGCGTCGCAAAAGTGGGTTTCATGACGTGGCGTCATAGTGAAATAACTTTGATTATCTGTTTTGATGGATCAACAGCGCCTACATTGGGGCTTGAAAGATCCTGAACCAATGGGATGGACGCCCCCACCCTAAACGGCATCGAAAGTGCCACAGTGGAGATGTCAGTTTTTCCACCTCAACGAGCAGGAGCGTCCACCATGAAGATTACAACCATTGGCATCGATTTGGCCAAGAATGTGTTCCAGGTCCACGGCGTGGATGAGCACGGCAAAGCCGTGTTCAACAAGCCGCTCAAGCGCGAACAGATGGCTGCCTTCTTCGTGAACCTGCCGCCCTGCCTGATTGGCATGGAAGCCTGCGGCAGCGCCCACCACTGGGCGCGCAAGCTTCAGGGCATGGGCCACACCGTGCGCCTGATGGCACCCCAGTTCGTCAAGCCCTACGTCAAGACCAACAAGAACGATGCAGCCGATTCGGCTGCCATCTGCGAAGCCGTCACCCGCCCGAGCATGCGCTTCGTACCGATCAAGAACGTGGAGCAGCAAGGCGTGCTGGCCCTGCACCGGGTGCGCCAGGGCTTTGTCAAGGCCCGCACTGCACAGGCCAACCAGATCCGGGGCCTGCTGGCCGAGTTTGGGGTGATCGTTCCCCAAGGCATAGGCCACATTACCCAACGGGTGCCAATGCTCATTGAGGATGCAGCCAACGAGTTGCCCGGCGTGTTTAGACTGTTGATACAACGTCTGCTCGAGCACCTCAAGGAGCTTGACTGCCAGGTGCAGGAGCTGGAGGCACAAATCGTGGCCTGGCACCGCCAAAGCGACTTGAGTCGCAAACTCGGGCAGATCCCCGGCATTGGCCCCATCACGGCCTGCGCATTGGTGGCATCTCTGGGGGATGCAAAGAACTTCAAGGATGGCAGGCAGGTGGCAGCCTGGCTAGGGCTGGTGCCACGCCAACACTCCAGCGGGGGCAAACAAAACCTGCTGGGTATCAGCAAACGGGGCGACACGTATTTGCGCACCTTGCTGATTCACGGAGCGCGCTCGGTGATCTATCACGCCCAGAAAAAAGACCAGCACCAAGGCCAGGGCAGCGCGCAGTGTGGCTGGCTCAATGGTGTGCTGCAGCGGCGCAACAAGAACGTAGCGGCGGTGGCGCTGGCCAACAAGAATGCCCGCATCGTGTGGGCGTTGCTCGCGCATGACAGGAGCTACGAGCCGGGCTACGTACGAGAGTCGGTCTGAGCAACTAGCGCCGGCACGACAAGAACGAGGAGCGGGAGAAAACCAACCGATTGCTCAAGCAATCATGAAGTGATGGCAAGACAGGTCAGACCGTGGTGGATGAAATCCGATAAGAACGTGGCACTTGGAGTGCGTTGAACCGATAGGACCTCCACCAGCGATTCCCATCAGGGACCGTGGCTCGCGCCACAACAAGTCCGGATATACGGGTGCAATCTTTACCTTCTTGGCAGCAGTGAGTGAGGGCTTGGCTTATTCGGGGCGTCCATATAGGGTTCTACAGGCCCTGAGTTGTTGTTGTCCCCCTTGTGAGGAATCGATCCATGATCCGTCGCCACCACTTTCTGCGCGGCCTGGCCGCAGCCCTGGCGCTGGGCGCCGCCATGCCAGCCGCCCTGGCCCAGGCCAGCAAACCCATTCGCTTGATTGTTCCGTTCCCGGCAGGCGGTGCCACGGACTTGTTTGCGCGCACCCTGTCGCAAAAAATGGGTGAGCGGCTGGGTACTTCCGTCGTGATCGACAACAAGCCTGGGGCAGGTGGCAGCCTGGGTTCAGACATGGCGGCCAAGGCGGCTGCGGACGGCCAGACCTTGCTGTTCACCACCACCAGCACCCATTCCATCGGCCCCGCCATTGGCGCCAAGCTGCCGTATGACACGGTGCGCGACTTCACGCCCATCGCCCATGTGGGCAATGCGCCCAGCATCATGTTGGTGCCCAATAGCTCGCCTGCGAAGACGGTGAAAGAGTGGATCGAGTACGCCAAGAAGAACCCCGGCAAGCTCAATTACGCCTCCAGTGGCAACGGCACCATCGTGCAGCTGACAGCCGAGCTGTTCAAGGCGCAGGCAGGCGTATTCGTCACGCACATCCCCTACAAGGGCACGGGCTTGGCGATTCCTGATCTGGTGGCTGGGCAGCTGGATGTGTTGTTTGACTCGCTGCCCACCGGCATGCCCCATGTGCGCGATGGGCGTTTGCGTGCCCTAGCGGTCACTACCCTCAAGCGAACCCCCCTGGCCCCTGATTTGCCGCCCGTGGCCGACACGCTGCCCGGTTTCGAGTCCAGCACCTGGTTTGGCCTGTATGGTCCCAAGGGCTTGCCTGCCGAGGTGGTCAACCGGGTGAACACCGCTGCCAACCAGGCACTGAGCGACCCCGAGGTGCGCGCCAAGCTCACCACCCTGGGCATTGAACCCGTGACCAGCACGCCTGCGCAGTTCGCCAAGATGGTGGCTGACGACCAAGGCAAGTGGAAACGCATCATTGCCGAGCGCAAGATCGTCAACGAATAAACCACTGCTTCACCGCTGCTTTATACCCAGCCACACCCGCTTCCCGGAGACCGCATGCAGATCAACCACCCAAACCCCTACCTGTCCACCCGCATTCCTGTGTTTGCGCGCAATGTGGTGTCCACCTCGCACCCCCTGGCCGCGCAGGCGGGCCTGCACATCCTGCACCAGGGCGGGAATGCCGTGGATGCGGCCGTGGCCGCAGCCGCTGTGATGACGCTGGTGGAGCCGGTGAGCAACGGCCTGGGCAGCGATGCGTTCTGCATCTTGTGGGATGGGCAGCAACTGCACGGCCTCAATGCCTCGGGGCCCGCGCCGCAGGCCTGGACGCCTGAATATTTCAAGGCCAAATACGGCGATGGCGCTACCACCCCGCCCATGCGCGGCATGGACTCCGTCACCATCCCTGGCGCAGTGCGCGGCTGGGTTGCGCTGAGCAAGCGCTTTGGCAAACTGCCATTTGCCGACCTGATGGCCCCCGCCATCGAGGTGGCCGAGCGCGGTTACCTGGTGCCCCCCGTGGTGCAGCAGAAGTGGGCAGCGGCCACGCCTGTGCTGCAAGGCATTGCCGGTTTTGCCGACACCTTCTTGCCCTGGGGCCGTGCCCCGGAGGTGGGAGATCTGTTCCGCTTCCCCGCGGCCGCGCGCGCGCTCAAGGCCATTGCCGCCACCAACGGCGATGCGATGTACGAAGGCGAGATTGCCGAAGCCCTGGCGGCGTTTGCCAAGGAGCAGGGCGGGGCGCTGACGGTGAAGGACCTGGCCAGCTACCAGCCCGAGTGGGTGACGCCGATTTCGCGCGACTACCGGGGTTACACGCTGCACGAGATTCCGCCCAACGGCCAGGGCATTGCCGCGCTGATCGCGCTGGGCATTCTGGAAAAGTTCGATCTGGCCAGCCTGCCGGTGGATTCCACGGCGTCGCAGCACCTGCAGATCGAGGCAATGAAGCTGGCGTTTGCCGACGTGTACCGTTACGTGTCGGAACGCTCCACCATGGAAGTGACGACCGAGCAGATGCTGGACGACGCCTACCTGGCCTCGCGCGCGCGCCTCATTGACATGCGCAGGGCGCAGGACTTCCAGGCGGGCAACCCGGTCAAGGGCGGCACCATTTACCTCACGGCGGCCGATGAGAACGGCATGATGGTGAGCTTCATCCAGAGCAACTACATGGGCTTTGGCTCGGGCTGTGTCGAACCAAACTACGGCATCAGCCTGCAAAACCGGGGCTACGGTTTCAGCCTGGACGCCGCCAGCCCCAACGTGGTGGCACCGGGCAAGCGGCCCTTCCACACCATCATTCCGGCCTTCCTGACCAAGGATGGCCAGCCGGTGATGAGCTACGGTGTGATGGGCGGCAACATGCAGCCGCAGGGGCACATGCAGACGTTGGTGCGCATGTTGGACTATCGCCAGGGCCTGCAGGCTGCGTGCGATGCGCCACGCTGGCGCTTCAACAAGGGCCTGAACATCAACGTGGAAGCTGCCATGAATGCGGCCACGGTGCAGGGCCTGAAAGACCTGGGCCACGAGATCGATGTCATCAACGATTCGTACCAGGACTTTGGCGCGGGCCAGTTCATCTGGCGTGCGGGCAACCCGGCGGTGGAAGGCTACGTGGCGGCAAGCGACCCGCGCCGCGACGGGCTGGCGGCGGGGTATTGAGGGACCGGGCGGGCGCTTTGCCCGCTCCGTCCCTTTCGCTCGCTCGGCTGCTGGCGTGGGGCACGGCAGCCCCCGCAGCGGTTTTTATTCGAGCCGCGCCTTGGCGTAGGTGGCGCGGTCCATGTCGCGCACTTCCACGCTCAACTGCACCGACATGCCCGCAGAGCGGGGTGTCAGGCGCTGCAGCACCTCCAGCACGCGTCCGGCCAGTTCGGTCTTGGCTTCGGGTGTGCGACCAGTCATCAGGCGCAGCTCGGCGTGCACAAAACCGCGCAGTTCAGGGGCCGTGCCCATCTCAAAGTCGGTCACGTCCACAAAGCGGATCTTGAGATCGGCCTCGACCGGAATCTGTGGGTGTGCGGTGAGGGACGTGGCCAGTTCCTTGAGAACCTGGGCCTTGGGGTAAGTGCCTAGGTTGGCGGTGGTTTCAATGACCAGATGGGGCATGGCTGTCTCGCTTTCGTGTGTTTAAGAGGGGTGGATAAGAAGGGTGTCAGCGTGCTCGGCCAAGGCCTGCACTAGCCGGTCCACGTCAAACGGCGTGTGCGCCGCCGACAGCGCAATGCGCATGCGGGCGGTGCCCTCGGGCACGGTGGGTGGGCGAATGGCAGGTACCCACAGGCCGCGCGAGCGCAGCGCTTCCATGGCGGCCAGGGCGGCTGCATTGCTGCCAATGACCAGTGGCTGGATGGGCGTGTGCGACGGCATGAGCTGCCACTGCGTGCGCGCCAGCAAGGGGGCCAGCCCCGTGCGCAGGCGGGCGATGAGCTGCTGCAGGTGCGTGTAGCGCCAGGTCTCGGTTTGCATCACCTGCACGCTGGCCTGCAGTGCTTTGGCCAGCAGGGCGGGGGCGGCGGTGGCAAAGATGTAGCTGCGGGTTTTTTGCAGCAGCCATTCCACCAGCACCTCGCTGCCCGCGACAAACGCACCGGCCACGCCTGCGGCCTTGCCCAGTGTGGCCATGTACAGGATGCGGGGCGAGGCGTTCTCGCCTGTTAGCCCGTAGTGCGCCAGCGTGCCGCGTCCTTCCTGGCCGGGCGCACCCAGCACGCCAAAGCCGTGGGCATCGTCGATGAGCAGCAGCGCGTCGTAGCGCTCGCACAGCGCCAGCAGGGCCGGGATATCGGCCACGTCGCCGTCCATGCTGAAGACGGCATCTGTCACCACCAGCTTGCGCTGCGCGGGGCTGCTGGCCAGG
The DNA here is from genome assembly GCF_006716905.1 of Acidovorax temperans. Taxonomy (GTDB): domain Bacteria; phylum Pseudomonadota; class Gammaproteobacteria; order Burkholderiales; family Burkholderiaceae_C; genus Acidovorax; species Acidovorax temperans. The sequence continues at coordinate 1,370,730 of NZ_VFPV01000002.1, forward strand.
GCGGCTTCCAGTGCGGTCAGGTCGGCATGTGGGTAGCGGTGGATGGTGGCCCGCGACAGGCGTGCGCCGTCGATCAGGCAGGCGTGGTTGAGCGCGTCCGAGAACAAAGCGTCGCCTGCACCCACCAGCGCGGGGACGATGCCCACGTTGGTGGCATAGCCCGCGTAAAAGTACAGCGCACGCGGCAGGCCCACAAAGCGGGCCAGGTCATGCTCGAGCAGCGCATTGGCCGTGCTGTGCCCGCTGACCAGGGGCGAGCCGCCCGAGCCCAGGCCGTAGGCGTGGGCGGCCTCGCACGCGGCGGTGGCCAGCGCGGGGTGGCTGGCCAGGCCCAGGTAATCGTTGCTGCAAAAGGCCAGCATGGGCTGGCCGTCGATTTGCAGCATGGCGCCGCCCGCCGGGGCCACGGTGCGGCGCACGCGCAGCAGGTGCCCGTCCTTCAGGTCCGCTATGCGGCCGGGCAGCTCGTCCAGCCAGGATGCCGTCGGTGAAGTGGCTGGGAGGGCAGGGGTGGTGGCAGAGGTGTTCATCGGGTCCAATCTGCGGGCAGTTGAAAGTGGGCTGCCAGGTTGTGGGCGGTGTGTTCGCCCCAGGGGATGTCGGCCAACGGCGGGGCGCCCAGGCGCTGCTGCAGCCAGGCAATGTTCTCCTCGGGCGCTAGCATGTCTGGGTCCACCCGGTTGGCCACCCAGCCTGCCAGCGTCAGCCCGCGTGCGGCAATGGCCTCTGCCGTCAGCAGGGCGTGGTTGAGGCAGCCCAGTCGCAGGCCTACGACAAGCACCACGGGCAAATTCAGCGCTAGGGCCAGGTCGGCCCCGGTCTCGGTTGGCGACAGCGGCACATGAAAGCCACCGGCCCCTTCGACCACCACGGCATCGGCTTGCGCGGCCAGTGCCTGGTAGGCCTGCACGATGGCCGCGATGTCGATCTGCACCCCCGCGCGTGTGGCGGCAATGTGGGGTGACAGAGGATCGGGCAGCAGCACCGGTGTGTCCAGCTCAGGGGGCACGGCGATGGTGGACGCCGCCCGCAGGGCAATGCTGTCCTCGCTGGCCCAGCCTTCGCCCCAGGGCACCACGCCTGCAGCCACGGGCTTCATGCCCACCACGCGGCGGTGGTGCTGCGCCAGGGCCTGCAGCAGCGCGCAGGAGACGTGGGTTTTGCCCACGCCCGTGTCGGTGCCCACCACAAAGCAGGCGGTCATGCGGGCTCCTCTGCCAGGGTGGCGTGCAGGGCATGCAATGCGCCCTGGGCCAGGCACTGCACGGCCTCGTCGTCCAGCACATAGGGTGGCATGGCGTACACCGTGTGGCGGCCAGCGTCGCCAGAGATAGGCCGCAGCAGCAATCCCTGCGCCAGCGCGTGCTGGTGGTAGCGGCGTGCAAAGTCGGGCAGCGTGGTGTCCACGTCCCACGCCCAGATCATGCCCAGGCGCCGGGCGTGGCGCACACGGGGGTGGAGGGTGAGGGGGGCGCAGGCCGCGTCGATGCGCTGGGCCAGGGCGGTGTTGGCGTTCAACGCGTCCAGCTGTTCAAACAACTCCAGCGTGGCCACCGCAGCGCGGCAGGCCAGCGGGTTGCCGGTGTACGAATGCGAATGCAAAAAGCCCCGGGCCACGCTGTCGTCGTAAAACGCCGCGTACACGGTGTCGGTCGTCAGCACGGCCGACAGCGGCAGCGTGCCGCCCGTGATGCCCTTGGACAGGCAAATGAAGTCGGGCTGGATGCCCGCCTGCTGGTGGGCGAACATGCTGCCGGTGCGGCCAAAGCCCACGGCGATTTCGTCCACCACCAGGTGCACCTCGTAGCGGCTGCACAGTGCGCGGGCCAGGCGCAGGTATTCGGCATCGTGCATGGCCATGCCTGCGGCGCATTGCACCAGGGGCTCGACGATCAGGGCGGCGGTGTCGACGTGGTGCTCTTGCAGCCATTGCTCCAGCGCGGCGGCGGCGCGGCGGGCCACATCGGCAGCGGTTTCGCCCGGCTCTGCCAGGCGGGCATCGGGGCTGGGCACAGTGGCAGCCAGGCGCACCAGTGGGGCATAAGCCTCGCGGAACAGCGGAATGTCTGTGACGGCCAGGGCACCCACCGTTTCGCCGTGGTAGCCGCCTGCCAGGCCGATAAAGCGGCTTTTGCCCGGACGGCCCAGGTTGCGCCAGTAGTGCGCGCTCATCTTCAGCGCAATCTCGGTGGCCGATGCGCCGTCGCTGCCGTAGAAAGCATGGCCCAGGCCGGTGAGGGCGCCCAGGCGTTCAGACAGCTCCACCACCGGCGCGTGCGTGAAGCCTGCCAGCATGACGTGGTCGAGTTGGTCGAGTTGGTCGGCCAGCGCCGCCTTGATGTGCGGGTGGCTGTGCCCGAACAGGTTGACCCACCACGAGCTGATGCCGTCCAGGTAGCGTTGGCCGCCCTCTGCATACAGCCAGGGCCCTTGGGCGCGGGCAATGGCAATGGGGGGCTGCGCCTCGTGGCGCTTCATTTGCGTGCAGGGGTGCCACACGTGGGCCAGGCTGCGTTCGGCGAGGGATGACAGGGGTGCGGTCATGGCATGCGGGCCGGGTCAGGCGCTGGGCGCTTGGGGCAAATCCAGCGTGCACGCGTCGCCCACCGCATCGCGCCACACACGTACCTGGCTGGGGTGCAGGTCTGCCACGGCACGGGCGATGAAAAGGCACAGGTGCTCCAGCGTGGGCACGCCCAGGCCGGGCACTTCGTCCAGAAAGTGGTGGTCAAGTTGCTCGCGCACTTCAGCCAAGCGCGCGCGCAGATGGCCCAGGTCTTGCACCATGCCGGTGGCCGGGTCGAGCGGGCCGGTCAAGGCCACTTCGGCGTGGTAAGTGTGGCCGTGGATGCGGCGGCTGCCCTCGGCCTCGATCTCACGGCGCAGGGTGTGCGCGGCATCGAAGAAAAAGCGTTGGCGAATAGTCAGTTGCATGGCAAAAAAAGGCAGAGGCCGGTTCAACGGGGGAGCGGGAAAATGGCAATCCGCAATGGGCGTCGGATCAGCGAATTCCGGTCAGCTTGTGGGTTTGCAGGCTCAGGCGCCAGGCGGGGCGCTGCATGCAGGTGTCTATGCACAGGGCGGTGTTCTGGCGCTGCAGGGGGCCGTCCATGGGCTGCAGGTAGCGCTGGGCAAAGTCGGTGTCTTGCTCCAGCGTGGGCAGGTCGAAGCCCGGCTGCGGCCACACCAGCTTGAGTTCTTGCCCGCTGCGCTGCACCCACGGCGCGCCGGCCTTGGGGCTGATGCACAGCCAGTCGATGCCTTCGGGCGCCTTCACGGTGCCATTGCTTTCGACGGCGATGCGGAACTGCTGGGCGTGCAGCGCGTCGATGAGTTCACGGTCCACCTGCAACAGCGGCTCGCCGCCTGTCAGCACCACCAGGCGGTGGCCCGCACCTGCAGGCCATTGCGCCGCGATCAGCTCGGCCAGGGCTGCAGCTGTCTCGAACTTGCCGCCCAGCGTGCCATCGGTGCCCACAAAGTCGGTGTCGCAGAACTGGCAGATGGCCTGCGCGCGGTCCTGCTCGCGGCCCGTCCAGAGGTTGCAGCCCGCAAAGCGGCAGAACACGGCGGGTGTGCCCGCCTGGCCGCCCTCGCCTTGCAAGGTGTAGAAAATTTCTTTGACGCTGTAGGTCATCGGGGCACCGGGGGGACGAGGATGGTGGGCGCAGCAGGCGCTGCCACTTCCGGGTAGTCGCGGCTGAAATGCAGGCCCCGGCTTTCGCGGCGCAGCTGGGCGCTTTTCACAATCAGGTCGGCCACCTGCACCAGGTTGCGCAGCTCCAGCAGGTCGCGCGTGACGTGAAAGTGCGCGTAGAACTCCTGGATCTCGCCCTGCAGCATCGCAATGCGGTGCGCGGCGCGCTCCAGGCGCTTGTTGGTGCGCACGATGCCCACGTAGTCCCACATGAAGCGGCGCAGCTCGTCCCAGTTGTGCGAGATGACGACGGACTCGTCCGCGTCGGTCACGCGGCTGTCGTCCCAGGCGGGCACGGTGGGCAGTTCGGCAGCAGGTGTGGCGGCAATCGCCAGGGCGGCAGCGCGTGCGAACACCATGCATTCAAGCAACGAGTTGCTGGCCAGCCGGTTGGCGCCGTGCAGGCCGGTGTAGGCGACTTCGCCCACGGCGTAGAGGCCGGGCAGGTCGGTGCGGCCCGCCAGATCGGTCAGCACTCCACCACAAGTGAAGTGGGCGGTGGGCACCACGGGGATGGGCTCCTTCGTGATGTCGATACCCAGCGACGCGCAATGCGCGAGGATGTTCGGAAAGTGCTCCTGCAAAAACGCGGGGCTCTGGTGCGAGATGTCGAGGTGCACGCAGTCGAGGCCGTGCTTTTTCATCTCGAAGTCGATGGCGCGGGCCACCACATCGCGCGGGGCGAGTTCGGCGCGTGGGTCGTGGTCGAGCATGAAGCGCTTGCCACCGGCCGATGGCGGCAGCAACAGCTTGCCGCCCTCGCCGCGCACCGCTTCGCTGATGAGGAAAGACTTTTCGTGCGGGTGGTACAGCCCCGTGGGGTGGAACTGGATGAACTCCATGTTCGCCACGCGGCAGCCTGCACGCCAAGCGGCCGCAATGCCGTCGCCCGTGGCGGTGTCGGGGTTCGTGGTGTACAGGTACACCTTGCCCGCGCCGCCCGTGGCCAGGATGGTTTGCGGTGCGCGGAAGGTGACGACCTCGTCGGTGTCGCTGTCCAGCGCGTACAGGCCCAGGCAGCGGTTGCCGGGCAAGCCCAGCTTGCGTGTGGTGATCAGGTCCACCAGCGTGTGCTGCTCAAACAGGGTGATGCCGGGCGTGCCGCGCACTACGTCGATCAGCGTGCGCTGCACCGCTGCGCCGGTGGCGTCCGTCACATGGGCGATGCGGCGCGCGCTGTGGCCGCCTTCGCGGGTCAGGTGCAGCTGGTCGCCTTCGAGCGTGAAGGGCACGCCCAGGCCGCGCAGCCAGGCGATGGACTCGGGCGCGTTCTCCACCACAAAGCGCGTGGTGGCCAGGTCGCACAGGCCTGCGCCTGCCACCAGTGTGTCTTCAATGTGCGCGGCAAAGCTGTCGTCGTCGGCCAGCACGGCGGCAATGCCGCCCTGGGCCCAGCCGCTGGAGCCATCTTGCAGCGTGCGCTTGGTGATGACGGCCACGCGGTGTGTGGGCGCCAGGTGCAGTGCGGCCGAGAGGCCGGCGAGGCCGCTGCCTACGATGAGAACGTCGAAGTCGTGGGATGCCATAGAGGGTGTCAGTTGCCGTTGAAACTGGCGCTGCGCCATGCCGGGGCCACCGTGGAGCTGGCTTTGCCAGGCCACCGGTGGTGTCCCCCTCCCGCGCAGCGAGAGAGGGGGAAGCGGCGCAGCCGCTCAGGGGGTGTCATACGGGTGTATAAGCCAAGCGCACGTAGATGGGGGCAAAGGCCTCGGCCTGGGTGATCTCGATCAGCGTCTCTTTGGCCAACTCCAGCAGCGCGATGAACGTCACCACCAGCACGGTGCTGCCCTTCTCGGGCTCGAAGAGTTCTTCAAACTCCACAAAGCGGCGGCCCTGCAAAGTCTTGAGCACCATGCTCATGTACTCGCGCACGCTCAGCTCTTCGCGGGTGATCTTGTGGTGTTGCACCAGCTTGGCTCGCTTCAAAATGTCGCGCCAGGCCTCTTGCAGCTCCACCACATGCACATCAGGGAAACGCGGCTGCAGGCTTTGTTCGATGTAGACCTGGGCCTTCAAAAAGTCGCGGCCGTACTGCGGCAGCTGCCCCAGGCGCGCGGCGGCCATCTTCATCTGCTCGTATTCGAGCAGGCGGCGCACCAGCTCGGCGCGCGGGTCTTCGGGCTCTTCGCCTTCGGCCTGCTTCTTGGGCGGCAGCAGCATGCGCGATTTGATCTCGATGAGCATCGCTGCCATCAGCAAATACTCGGCGGCCAGCTCCAGGTTGCGGCTGCGGATCTCGTCCACATACGCCAGATACTGCTTGGTCACCCCCACCATGGGGATGTCGAGGATGTTGAAGTTCTGCTTGCGGATCAGGTACAGCAGCAAATCCAGCGGGCCTTCAAAGGCCTCGAGGAAGACTTCAAGCGCGTCGGGTGGGATGTACAGGTCTTGCGGCAGCGCAAACAGCGGCTCGCCATACAGGCGTGCCAGGGCCACCTGATCCACCACGTCGGGCATGGAGCTGCCAGTGGCTTCCGGTTGGTCTTCGGCGGGTGCGCCGGTGGGCGCTGCGTTGCTCATTTTTGCTATGAAATGAATAGCTGCCGGCGCTTGTCAGTCAAGCGCCAGAGGCCAATTTCATTGCAAATACTGGCACCAGCAAGGCTCAGTCCGCGTTGGTCTGGTAGACGTAAGGCTTTTGGGCCACGCGCGCCTGGCGGTAGTCGTTCCACAGTTGGCGGTCTACCTGCTTGTCCCACAGCAGGGCACGGCCGGCTTGCTGCTGCTTGTCCAGTTCAGGCTTGGTGGCCTTGAGCTGGTTGATGAACTGGGTGGCGTCGGATTGGTAGTCAGGGCGGCGGAAAATAGACATGTGCAGTGAACCTCTTTTGCTGGATTTTACCGGGACGATGCCATGCCACTTTCTGATCGTATTCACCGTGCCGCCGCCACCGTGCTGGCGGCCCTCGCCCTGCTTGCCGCAGCGGGGTGCGACCCCCAGCGGCTGAGCGAGCTGCAGCCGGGCGTTTCCACCGAAGCCGATGTGCGCGACCGCTTCGGCGCCCCTGAAATGATCTGGGAGGAGCCAGGCGGTGCCCGCACCTTTGAGTACAACCGCCAGCCCGCCGGCCAGGTCAATTACATGATCACGCTGGGGCCCGACGGCAAGCTGGCCGGGGTGCGCCAGGTGCTGACGCCCGAGAATTTCGCGCGCATTCAGCCGGGCATGCCCATGAGCGAGGTGCGCCGCATGCTGGGCAAGCCCGCCAAAACCATGCACTTTGCCCTCAAGGGCGAAACCGAAGTGGACTGGCGCTTTGCCTTGCCCGCCACCTCGCCCAAGCTGTTCACCGTGGTGCATGGGCCAGACCAGCGCGTGCTGCGCACCTACACGGGTGACGACATGGATGCCCACGAAAACAAGGGCGGCGGTCGATAGGGCCTGGTGCGCTGTTGGATTTTGAAAATAGAAGAAAATAAGGCCCAGCGCTTGATTCGTAAGCGCTAGATGCTATATATTTAATAGCGCTTGAGGCGTTGATTGTCGCTGACAACAGAGCCAGATTCCGTTTGGCGCGCTGTTTGCTTGTGTTCTTGTGCCCCCGTGACAGGGGCCCATGGTGTTGGGGCTCACAAGGCCCTGACCCCTCTCCATTTTCAAAACCAAGAGTTTTCTCCATGTCTCCTGCTGAATCCAGCAACTCGCCTGCCCCCGGCCCCGTAGTGTCTTTGCGCCACGGCACTTATGAAGATGCGCAAGCCCTGTTCTCGGGCACCCTGTTTGTCGCCATGGCGCTCATGCTGTTCAACCAGGCCGGGTTGCTCATTGGCAGCACGGCGGGCGTGGCATTTTTGCTGCACTACGTCACCGACATCTCGTTCGGCAAGCTGTTCTTTGTGGTCAACCTGCCCTTTTACTGGTTTGCCTGGACACGCATGGGCCGCGAGTTCACGCTCAAAACCTTCGTCAGCGTGGCACTGCTGTCGCTGCTGACCGAGCTGTTCCCGCATGTGATGCAGGTCAGCTACATCAACCCGCTGTTTGCCTCGCTGCTCGGTGGGCTGCTGCTGGGCACGGGCTGCTTGTTCCTGGCTCGGCACCGCTCCAGCCTGGGTGGCGCCACCATCGTGTCGCTGTACATGCAAAACCGCTACGGCGTGCGCGCGGGCAAGGTGCAACTGGCGATCGACTGCGTGGTGCTGCTGCTGGCCCTGTTTGTGGTGCCACTGGAGCGAGTGTTTTATTCGGTGCTGGCGGCCGTGGTGATGGGCGTGTTTTTATGGATCAGCCACCGGCCGGGGCGGTACGTGGGCGGTTGACGCTTCTGCCCTGAGGCTGGTTGCCTGGCGCTGCTATCAGTGTGTGTTGCCAAAAGAAAAGGCCCTCTGAGCGAGGGCCTTGTCATTGGAGCCAATCGCAGGCGATCAGCGCACGCGCATGCCGGGTGTGGCGCCGGGCCAGGGGTTGAGGACGTAGATGCCGGGGTTGGCTTTTTCGTCGCCATGGCTGGCGGCCAGCACCATGCCTTCGCTCACGCCAAACTTCATCTTGCGCGGGGCCAGGTTGGCCACCATCACGGTGTGCTTGCCCACCAGATCTTCGGGCTTGTAGGCGCTGGCGATGCCGCTGAACACGTTACGGGTCTTGCCCTCGCCCACATCCAGCGTCAGGCGCAGCAGTTTGGTCGATCCTTCCACCGGCTCGCAGTTCACGATCAGCGCGATGCGCAGGTCGATCTTGGTGAAGTCGTCGATGGTGATGGTGGGGGCCAGTTCTTCGCCACCCGGGGCTGCTACGGTTTCTGTAGCTGCTGGCGCTTGTACTGCTTGCGCTGGAGGTTCAAACAATGCCTCAAGCTGCTCGGGGGTCACGCGTTGCATCAGGTGGTTGTAGGGTTGAATGGCCTGCACGTTGCCGTCCACGGCCCATTGGGTCATGCTGCGGCCGACGAAGCCTTCCACGGCACGTGAAAGGCCTGGCAGCACGGGCGCCAGGTAGCGGGTGAGGGCGTCGAACGCGTTGATGAGCACCGAGCACACCTGGTGCAGCGCCTCGTTGTTGGCGGCGTCCTTGGCCAGGTCCCAGGGCTTGTTCTGGTCCACATAGGCGTTGACCTTGTCGGCCAGCAGCATGATTTCGCGCGTGGCCTTGCTGTATTCGCGGGTTTCGTACATCTGCGCAATCGCGTCGCTGGCACCGCGCACCTCGGCCAGCAGGGCGCTGCCAGCAGCGTCAAAGTCCTGGGTCAGCTTGCCTTCAAACCGCTTGGTCAAAAAGCCCGCAGCGCGGCTGGCAATGTTCACGTACTTGCCGATCAAATCGCTGTTCACGCGCAGCATGAAGTCTTCGGCATTGAAGTCGATGTCTTCGTTGCGCGCGCTGAGCTTGGCGGCCAGGTAGTAGCGCAGCCATTCGGCGTTCATACCCAGGCTCAGGTACTTGAGTGGGTCCAGGCCCGTGCCGCGGCTCTTGCTCATCTTCTCGCCGTTGTTCACGGTGAGGAAGCCGTGCACGAACACGCTGTTGGGCGTCTTGCGGCCGCTGAAGTGCAGCATGGCAGGCCAGAACAGGGTGTGGAAGGTGACGATGTCCTTGCCGATGAAGTGGTACTGCTCAAGCAGCGGGTCGGCCATGTAGGCGTCGTAGCTTTCGCCGCGCTTTTCCAGCAGGTTCTTGAGCGAGGCCAGGTAGCCCACGGGCGCATCGAGCCACACGTAGAAGTACTTGCCCGGTGCGTCAGGGATCTCGATGCCGAAGTAGGGTGCATCGCGGCTGATGTCCCAGTCACCCAGGCCTTCGCTGGTGGTGCCGTCAGGATTGGTGCGGACGCTGAACCATTCCTTGATCTTGTTGGCCACCTCGGGCTGCAGCTTGCCGTCTTGCGTCCAGTTCTGCAGAAACTCCACGCAGCGCGGGTCCGAGAGCTTGAAGAAGAAGTGCTCGGAGTGTTTCAGCTCGGGCTTGGCACCGCTCAGGGCCGAGTAGGGGTTGATCAAATCGGTGGGGGCATACACCGTGCCGCACACCTCGCAGTTGTCGCCGTACTGGTCCTTGGCGTGGCACTTGGGGCATTCGCCCTTGATGTAGCGGTCAGGCAGGAACATGTTCTTCTCGGGGTCGAAGAACTGTTCGATGGTGCGCACCTCGATCAGGCTGCCATCGGCGCGGTCGCGCAGGTCGCGGTAGATCTGGCGGGCCAGCTCGTGGTTTTCTGGCGCGTCTGTGCTGTGCCAGTTGTCAAAGCTGATGTGAAAGCCGTCCAGATACTGCTTGCGGCCTGCGGCAATGTTGGCCACAAACTGCTGGGGCGTGACGCCGGCTTTTTCGGCGGCAATCATGATGGGCGCGCCGTGCGTGTCGTCCGCGCCCACAAAGTTCACGGCATTGCCCTGCATTCGCTGGAACCGCACCCAGATGTCGGCCTGGATGTATTCCATGATGTGGCCGATGTGGAAGTTGCCGTTGGCATACGGCAGGGCGGTGGTGACGAAGAGTTTGCGTGCAGGTGACGACATGGGGAGACACTTTCTCAGGCGGAACCCGCGATTTTAGGCCACGGCCTGCTCGGTTGCCACGCAACCCGGTCTTGCCCCGCAGGGCTACTGGTGCAGCTGGGTGCGCACTTCGGCCCCGCTGTCCGTCCAGCCAAAAAACTGGCACACCTGCGCGCGCATGGCCAGGGTGTCGGCGCGGCCCAGGGCCATCAGTTCTTGGGTGTAACCGGCCTCAAACAGCAGGTAGCTGGCCAGCGCCGCACCGCGTACGTCGGCCATGTTCGACGTGACGCCCAGCGCGCCCAGCATGGTGCGCACGGGCGTGGGCAGGTCGCCCACATGGCGGGCGGCCACGGCATCCAGCCGCTGCGAGGGGGCGATGACCAGCAGCTCAATCGGCTGCAGGGCGCTGTGGGCGCGCTTTTCTTCGGGAATGAGCGAGAGCGTCTGGTTGATGCGCTGCACGCGCTCCACGTCCACCGACAGGGCGTCCAGAAAGATATTGGACAAGGCGTGGCCCGCAATTTGCGCGAGCGACGGGTAGTTGGGCGTGGGGGTGGCGGCGGCGTCGTTCTTGGGTTCGTGCATGCGGCCTGCGCCGATCACCAGAATGCGCTCGGCCCCCAGGTGGATGGCCGGGGCGATGGGCGCGGACTGGCGCATGGAGCCGTCACCAAAGTATTCGATGTGGTCGTCCACCTCGATGCCCTTGGCCGGAAAGATGAACGGAATGGCTGAGGACGCGAGCAGGTGCTCGTGCGTGATGCGATCGCGTGCGGCCTTGCGCTGCGAGCGCACCCAGGGTTTCACGGGCTCGGCCGATTCAAAAAAGGTGACGTGCTCGCCCGAGCTGTAGCTGGACGCCGTGACGGCCAGCGCCTTCAAATGCCCCTTGCGGATAAGGCGGGGCAGACGCACCAACGGCACCATCTTGACGAGTAGTTTTTCGAGCGGCTTGTTGTCCAGCAGCGACTGCGGGCGCATGCGCCGCCAGCGGGCCAGCGCCCAGCCAATCGACACCAGCGTGAGCCAGCGCGCGCCGCTGCGCATCACGCTCAGTGAATCGGCCCCATACACCTGATTGGAATGGAATTGCCGCCACACCCGGGCAATGCGCCGCACGGCGCGGTCAAAGTTGTCGGCCCCGCAGGCCAGCGCGGCGGCGTTGATGGCGCCCGCCGAGGTGCCGGTGATGATGGGAAACGGGTTGGGTTCGCCGCCTGCGCCACAGGCCTGGCGCAGGTCGGCAATCGCCTCCAGCACCCCCACCTGGTAGGCCGCGCGGGCGCCGCCACCGGTAAGCAGCAAGCCGGTGGGCGGGGCGGATGTGGGCGCTTTGGGGGCAGCTTGGGGCATGGTCTGGTGAGGGTGATCAGAAAGAGCCACCGTGGCAGATGCGCTGCGGCGGCTTTGAAGGCTGAAAGTGTGCGGCTGGGCCGCAGCCCGCAGGCTTTGGGAAAACCCGCAACCCTGGCCACAGGGCGCCGCAGTGTGTCAGCCGAGCAACAGCACGGCCAGTGCGGGCCCCTGCAGGATGGTGATGCCATGGTCGCGCGCGAACAGGGCGGCAGTTTCGCTCACGGTGCCTTGCCCCGCCACGTAGATGCCGCCCTGGGCGTTTTCCGCCTGCATGGCGCTGTACAGCTCGCGCAGTGGCTCCACGCCGTGGGTGGCGGCTTTCCAGCGTTTGGCGCTGACCAGCGTGGTCTGGCCGTTTTGGGTCAATCGCAGGTCTACAGCTCCTTTCGATGCCACGTTCACCCCATAACCCTGGCCCGCCCAGGCGTGGGTGAGGGCCTGCGAGAACTTGGCCCACGGCATCGCCTGGGCTTGGTCGAGCATGGTTTGCACCTTGGCAGCGCTGGGCGCGCGCAGCTGGCGCCAGGCCGCAATGCAGCCCACCACAAAGAAGGGGAAGCCGCCCAGCGCGCCATAAATGAAGTACTCCGATGGCAGCAGCGCCTTGGAGATGAGCGCGACGCAGGCGACCAGCACAAAGCTGATCCACCACGGCGAGCGCAGCAGCAAGGCGAACAGGGAGTTTTCGGACATCTTGAATTTCACGGTGGCTTCTCGCTTGGGCGTTGGGACAATGGCTGCGCATTGTCGTGCAGTTGCAGGGCGTTTGCGGGCATGGGGCAGCGCTGCCAAAGTGCGCCTTCCACGGCTTGCCCACAAGAAAAATCGGTGAAAGCCCCTTGGATAGACTACGGCCCCCACAGGAGTTATTTGAATGTCAGTCACCGAACAAGGCCTTTTGGCCGCACTTTCCAGCGTGCTCGACCCCCACACGGGCAAGGATTTTGTCAGCACCCGCGCCCTGCGCAACGTGCAGATCAGCGGTGGCGACGTGGCGTTTGACGTGGAGCTGGGCTACCCCGCCAAGAGCCTGGTGCCCGAGCTGCGCCGCAGCCTGGTAGCCGCTGCCAAGGGTGTGGCCGGGGTGAGCAACGTGTCGGTCAACATCACCACCAAGGTCATCGCCCATGCCGTGCAGCGCGGTGTGCAGCTGTTGCCACAGGTGAAGAACATCATTGCCGTGGCCTCGGGCAAGGGTGGCGTGGGCAAGAGCACCACCGCCGCCAACCTGGCCCTGGCCCTGGCGGCCGAGGGTGCCAGCGTGGGCGTGCTCGACGCCGACATCTACGGCCCCAGCCAGCCCATGATGCTGGGCATCAACCGCCGCCCTGAAAGCGAAGACGGCAAGACCATGGAGCCGCTCGAAAACTACGGCGTGCAGGTCATGTCCATCGGCTTCCTGGTGGACCAGGACGAAGCCATGATCTGGCGCGGCCCCATGGCCACCCAGGCGCTGGAGCAGTTGCTGCGCCAGACCAATTGGAAAGACCTGGATTACCTCATCATCGACATGCCCCCGGGCACCGGCGACATCCAGCTCACCCTGAGCCAGCGCGTGCCCATGACCGGTGCGGTCATCGTCACCACCCCGCAGGACATCGCCCTGCTCGACGCCAAAAAGGGCATCAAGATGTTCGAGAAGGTGGGTGTGCCCATCCTCGGCATCGTCGAGAACATGGCCGCCCACGTGTGCAGCAACTGCGGCCATGTGGAGCACATCTTTGGCGCCGATGGCGGCAAGAAGATGGCCGCCGAGTACGGCATGGACTACCTGGGCGCGCTGCCGCTGAACATGAGTATCCGCCTGCAGGCCGACAGCGGAAAGCCCACCGTGGTGGCCGACCCCGATGGCGAAGTCGCGCAGATCTACAAGAAGGTGGCGCGCGATGTGGCGGTGAAGATTGCGCAGAAGGCCAAGGATTTTTCCAGCAAGTTCCCCACCATCTCGATCAGCAAGAACACCTGATCCTCCCGAGCCGCCTGAGCCGCCCCCACTCGCCATGAACCTGCTCGCGTCCCTGCGCTACCTGGTGGCGCTGCACGAGCACCGGCACTTTGGCCGGGCGGCGCAGGCCTGCCACATCACGCAGCCGGCCCTGTCCAACGCGCTGCGTGCGCTGGAAAAAGAATTTGGCGTGGTGGTGGTGCGCCGGGGCCGCAGCTTTGAAGGCTTTACGCCCGAAGGCGAGCGCGTGCTGGCCACCGCCCAGCGCATGCTGCACGAGCACCAGGTGCTGCAGCAGGACCTGAGCAGCGACGCCGCCCACCCGCGCGGCACGCTGCGCCTGGGCGCGGTGCCCACGGCCATGCCCATCCTCGCGCGGTTTGCGGCGCAATTGCAGGCACGGCACCCGGGCATTGTGCCGGTGGCGCTGTCGATGAGTTCGCAGGCGCTGGAGGCAGGGCTGGAGAGCATTGCCCTGGACCTGGCACTGGGCTACACCGACCGTATGCCTGCCCGTGGTGGACCGCTGCGGGCCTGGCCGCAGTATGTGGAGCACTACTTTCTGCTGCGCCGTGCCTCCCAGCCGCCCAAGGGCGCAGCGCGCGGGCTGCAGATTGGCCCGCCCATGGCCTGGGCCGATGCGGCGGCGCTGCCGCTGTGCCTGCTTACTCCCGAGATGCACAACCGCAGTCTGGTGGACGGAGCCTTTCGCGCGGCAGGTGCCATGGTGCGGCCTGCGATGGAAACCGATTCGGTGCTGACCCTGGCGCTGAGTGTGGTGGCTGGCCAGGTGTGCAGTGTGTTGCCTGGGGCGCTGGTGGATGCCGTGCGCGGCCATAAGGGGCTGGAGGCGCTGCCTCTGACCGCTCCAATGCTTACCACGCCCATCGGATTCATGTCGCACCGACAGGTGCAGCCCACGCGCGCCCTCGATGCCGCGCTGGCCCTAGCGCAGGACCCCGACTGGCTGCAGCACGCAGCAGCGCACAGTGGGCTTCTGGTCGCCGATTGAGCGCTGACCCCACGGGTTGCGGTGTTTGATTCACGGGCCGTTGCAAAAACGGCCGTTTCATTTGTTTTTGTGATCGCCCCATGTGCATCGGCAATTTGACGCCGCACGAGTCCCTGACTGACACTGCGGCGGCGCGCCTGGCCTATGCAGGCGCCTTCATACAAAACAACGCGCTCCACGCCCCCGGCCCATGCACCTTGCCCCCGAAGCCCCCAACGCAACCGTTGTCGCCGCTGTATCGGTCAACGACATGCGCGAACGCATCCGCCGCAAAAGCCGCCTCAAGGGCCGCCAGCCCGAAGAGGCGGCCATGGCCGACGTGGCGCAAGTGCTGGGCCCGCGCCCGGCCACCGGCTTTCGGCGCGATCTGCTCATTGAATACCTGCACCGCCTGAACGACCACTTTGGCGTGCTGCACGACCGGCACCTGGTTGCGCTCGCCAAGCAGATGAACCTGCCGATGGCCGAGGTGTACGAGGTGGCGAGCTTCTACCACCACTTCGACATCGTGCGCGGCGACGATGCCGTGGCCCCGCGCCTGGTGCTGCGGGTGTGCGACAGCCTGAGCTGCAGCATGACCGGCGCGCGCGAACTGCTCGAAGTACTGCCGGCACGGTTGCAAGCGGCCGGGCAGGGCGACGTGCAGGTGTTGGCCGTGCCCTGCGTGGGCCGCTGCGAGCAGGCGCCCGTGGCCGTGGTGCACCAGTGCCCTGTGCCGCAAGCCACCTTGGACTCGGTGCTGGAAACCGTCACTTTGAAGCCAAATCGGGCTCTGGCGCTTCACCCATCAGCGCCAGCAGCTATCAATTTTGATATTGCAGCGCTGGCAGAGCACAGCGTACCTGCGCAGCCGGATGGCATCAGCCCCGCGCACACTGATCTCGCCACCTACCGCGCCCGCGGCGGTTACCAGACCGCTGCCGCCTTGGTCAACGGCGAGATGGACGCCGAGGGGGTGCTGGCTGCCATGGAGGACTCGGGCCTGCGCGGCCTGGGCGGCGCGGGCTTCCCGGCGGGGCGCAAGTGGCGGATTGTTCGGGACCAGCCCGCGCCACGCCTGATGGCCGTGAACATCGACGAGGGCGAGCCCGGCACCTTCAAGGACCGCACTTACCTGGAGCGCGACCCGCACCGTTTTCTGGAAGGCGTGCTCATCGCCGCCCAGGTGGTGGGTACCGAGGCCATCTATATCTACCTGCGCGACGAGTACCACGGCTGCCGCGCGTTGCTGCAGCGCGCTCTGGACGATCTGCGTGCCGATCTGCCGTGCCCGCTGCCCCATATCGAGCTGCGCCGTGGCGCAGGCGCGTACATCTGTGGCGAAGAATCGGCCATGATCGAGAGCATCGAAGGCAAACGCGGCGAGCCGCGCATGCGCCCGCCCTACATCGCGCAGGTGGGCCTGTTCGGCCGGCCTACGCTGGAGCACAACTTCGAGACGCTGTACTGGGTGCGTGACATCGTGGAGCGCGGGCCGCAGTGGTTTGCCAGCTTTGGCCGCCACGGCCGCAAGGGGCTGCGGTCGTTTAGCGTGAGCGGCCGGGTCAAGCACCCGGGCGTCAAGCTCGCGCCCGCAGGCATCACGGCGCAGGAACTCATCGACGAATACTGCGGCGGCATGCTGGACGGCCACCAGCTCTATGCCTACCTGCCCGGCGGCGCCTCGGGCGGCATCCTGCCCGCCAGCCTCAACCAGATACCGCTGGACTTCGACACGCTGCAGCCCTACGGCTGCTTCATCGGCTCGGCGGCCGTCATCGTGCTCAGCCAGCATGACCGGGCGCGCGATGCGGCGCTGAACGTGATGCGCTTTTTTGAACACGAAAGCTGCGGCCAGTGCACGCCCTGCCGCGTGGGCACGGCCAAGGCGGCCACGCTGATGGAGGCACCGCAGTGGGATGAGGAGTTGCTGGACGATCTGGCACAGGTAATGGCCGACGCCTCCATCTGCGGCCTGGGCCAGGCGGCGCCCAACCCCATCCGCTGCATTCACAAGTATTTTCCGCACGAGGTGGGCGAAGGGCCCTGGCCGGGTGATCTGCCCAAGCCGCGCAACAGCCCGTTGGCAGAGCAATTGCCCCAAGGAGGCCAGCCATGAGCGCGCTGCCCCACACGCCAGGCGTGGCCTTCGAGCTGGACGGCCAGCCCATCACCGCCCGCCCTGGCGAAACCATCTTGAAAGCCGCGCAGCGCCACGGCGTGGAGATTCCGCACCTGTGCTACGCGGACGGCCTGCGCCCCGACGGCAACTGCCGCGCCTGCGTGGTCGAAATCGCGGGCGAGCGCACGCTGGCGCCCAGCTGCTGCCGCGCACCCACCGCAGGGATGAAAGTGCAGGCCGCCAGCCCGCGTGCCCGCAAAAGCCAGCAGATGGTGGTGGAGATGCTGCTGTCTGACATGCCGGACGTGGGCTACCGATGGAATGATGACCAGTCAGATACTCCTGAATTGATAGCTGGTGGCGCTTATCCATCAAGCGCTGGAGCCCAATTTGACTCAAAAAATACGGAAGCGGTGGGCCAGCACGGTGAGCTGAGCCAATGGGCGGATCGGCTGGGCGTGAGCGTGCGCCCGGCATTGAAGGCCCTGCGCCGCGAGCAGCCCGCGCCCGACCTGAGCCACCCCGCCATGGCCGTGAACCTGGACGCCTGCATCCAGTGCAACCGCTGCGTGCGCGCCTGCCGCGAGGAACAAGTCAACGATGTGATCGGCTACGCGCTGCGCGGGGCCGACAGCAAGATCGTTTTCGACCTCGACGACCCCATGGCCGAAAGCACCTGCGTGGCCTGTGGCGAATGCGTGCAGGCCTGCCCCACGGGCGCGCTCAGCCCCAAGACGCACATCGGCTCGCAAAAGGTGGACCGCAAAGTCGATTCGGTCTGCCCGTTCTGCGGCGTGGGCTGCCTCATCACCTACAACGTGCGCGATGAAAAGATCATCAGCGTGGAAGGCCGCGACGGCCCCGCCAACCACGGCCGTCTGTGCGTGAAGGGGCGCTTTGGTTTTGACTACGCCCACCATCCTGACCGCCTCACGGTGCCGCTGATCCGCAAGAGTGGCGTGCCCAAGGAAGTGCGTCCCCATGGCGCCGACTGGCGGGATACCTTCCGCGAAGCCACCTGGGACGAAGCGCTGGATCTGGCTGCAGGCCAGCTCAAAAGCCTGCGCGACACGCACGGCCCCAAGGCGCTGGCAGGCTTTGGCTCGGCCAAGGGCAGCAACGAAGAGGCCTACCTGTTCCAAAAGCTCGTGCGCACCGGTTTCGGCAGCAACAACGTGGACCACTGCACCCGGCTGTGCCACGCATCCAGCGTGGCCGCGCTGCTCGAAGGCGTGGGCTCGGGCGCGGTGAGCAACCCGGTCAACGATGTGGAGCACGCCGAGCTGATCTTCGTGATCGGCTCCAACCCCACGGCCAACCACCCGGTGGCGGCGACCTGGATGAAGAACGCGGCGAAGCGCGGCGCGAAGATCGTGCTGGCCGACCCGCGCGTGACCGACATTGGCCGCCACGCCTGGCGCACGCTGCAGTTCAAGGCCGATACCGACGTGGCCATGCTCAATGCGCTCATCCACACAGTGATCGACGAAGGGCTGGTGGATGAGGCCTTCATCCGCGACCGCGCCAACAACTTCGAGGCCCTCAAGGCCAACGTGATGGGCTGCAGCCCCGAGGCCATGGCGCCTGTGTGCGGCATCCCGGCCGAGACGCTGCGCGAGGTGGCGCGCGCGTTTGCCACTTCGAAGGCCTCGATGATTTTGTGGGGTATGGGCGTGAGCCAGCACATCCACGGCACCGACAACGCACGCTGTCTGATCGCACTGTGCGCTGTCACGGGCCAGATCGGCAAGCCCGGCTCGGGCCTGCACCCGCTGCGCGGCCAGAACAATGTGCAGGGCGCGAGCGACGCGGGGTTGATCCCCATGATGTTCCCCAACTACCAGCGTGTGGACAACGCCGGGGCGCATGCGTGGTTTGAAGAATTCTGGGGCACCCAGCTCGATGAAGCGCCGGGCTACACCGTGGTAGAGATCATGCACAAGGCCCTGGCCGACGACAGCGACCCGCACAAGGTGCGCGGTATGTACATCATGGGCGAAAACCCCGCCATGAGCGACCCCGACCTGAACCACGCGCGCCACGCGCTGGCCAGCCTGCAGCACCTGGTGGTGCAGGACATCTTTCTGACCGAAACCGCCTGGCTGGCCGATGTGGTGCTGCCCGCCAGTGCCTGGCCGGAAAAGACAGGCACCGCCAGCAACACCGACCGCATGGTGCAGATGGGCCGCCGCGCCCTGAACCCGCCGGGCGATGCGCGGCCGGACCTGTGGATCATTCAGCAGATCGCGCAACGAGTGGGCCCCCACGCTCCGCACTTCGTGTCGTCGCTGCCCCCCGAGGGGGCCGGCCCCGCCTTGGGGCGGCCCGGCGGCGGGGCGGGCCTGAACTGGAACTACGAAGGCGAAGAATCTGGCGTGGCCGCCGTGTACGAGGAAATGCGGCAGGCAATGCACGCCAGCATCGAGGGCATCACCTGGGACCGGCTGGAGCGCGATTCCAGCGTGACCTACCCCTGCCTTGCACCTGACGACCCCGGCCAGCCCATCGTCTTCACTGATCAATTCCCCACCCCCACGGGTCGCCTGCAACTGGTGCCTGCCAGCGTGATCCCGGCGGCAGAAAAGCCGAGCGCTGAGTTCCCGTTCGTGCTCATCACCGGCCGCCAGCTGGAGCACTGGCACACGGGCAGCATGACGCGGCGCAGCACCGTGCTGGACGCCATCGAGCCCATGGCGACCGCATCCCTGCATGGTGATGAACTGGCGCGGCTGGGTGTGCAGCCCGGCGCGCTGGTGGGCATCCGCTCGCGGCGCGGCATGGTGCAGGTGCGCGTGCGGCGGGACGACGGCACGCCGCGTGGCACGGTGTTCATGCCGTTTGCGTATGTGGAAGCCGCAGCCAACCTGCTCACCAATGCGGCGCTGGACCCGTTTGGCAAGATTCCAGAGTTCAAATACTGCGCTGTGGCGGTAGAGGCGCTGCCATCGGCCAAGGGCGATTGAAGAGCAGGGCGCAGGGGTTTGGCGGCGCGCCTGTATGGCGGGGGCTGCTACGGAGTACAGTCGCTGCCCATGACTGAGCGCCCCTACACCGATGTTGCTGTGATCATGCGCTGCGAGCGCATTGACAACCGCTGGCAGCCCTGGCGGTGGTCGCTGGCCGAAGTGGTCATGCACGACCCGGCCTTCGGCACTGAACCGCGCCAACTGTTGAACGACGAGCGCGAACAGCGCTGGATGTTTCCAGGCTTTCGCGTGGAGCTGTTCCGCGACGATGCCGAGGGCTACCACCTGAATGTCGAATCGCCCGCCCCTTGCTGGTTCGTGCTGTGGCGCATGGACGAAGACGATGGTGGCGATGCCCCCCGCCTGGCCCGCCCGGTGGAAGTCAGCCTGAGCTATCACGAGGCCGGCCGCTGGCTGGATGCGCAAGAAACGGTGGAGCAAGTGCCCGTGCCGCCTGAGGTGCTGGAGGTGTTGCAGGCCTTTGTGGCCGAGAACTACCAGCCTGAGCCCAAGCGCCGTAAGCGTCCCGACAGCTTTCAACCGCTGCAAGACCGGTTTGGCAACCCCGCCTCGGTGAGTACCGAGAAACACCGTGGTGGAGGTGGCCGTGGCTGACGGATTCCTGGGCCGCTGGTCGCGCCGCAAGCAGGAGGTGCGCGAGGGCAAGCCCGTACAAGACCCCGCGCCACCCGTGCCACAGGCACCTGTGCCAGCCGGGGTGAATGCGCCTGCGCCCCTGGCCGCGCAGCCTGCTGCGGCACCCGTGCCGCCCGAGCCCGCAGCCCCGCCGTTGCCCACCCTGCAAGACGCACAGTCGCTGTCCATCGACTCCGATTTCAAGCCCTTCGCCAGCCGTGCGGTGGCGCCCGAGGTGCGCAACGCTGCGATGAAGAAGCTCTTCACCGACCCCCACTTCAACGTGATGGACGGCTTGGACATCTACATCGACGACTACACCCAGCCCGACCCGCTGCCTGCTGCCATGCTCAAGGAAATGGCCAGTGCGCAGTTTATGGGGCTGGTGGAAGAAGAGCCGGAAAAGCCACCAGCCGCAGGGCAGGCCGCTGCCCCTGCCGGGCGGAATGACCCGAAAGACCCCGCACCCGTGGAACCCCCTGTGCCATCGGCAGCGCAACCGGGGCAAGACGTGGCACAGTCGGGGGTATGCACAGCTATTCCTAGCTACCAAAAGGAGGCCCCCCGGCTCTGCCGGGGAGGCAGTAGAAGTTTGACTTTTCAGGAGGTTGTCCACCGTAGAGACTTTCAATCGTGAGCCGCCAAGCAAACGAAAGGAAGAAACACGATGGACAAGTATGAAAGTTTGAGTCACACGGCCTGGGATTGCAAATATCACGTGGTCTTCATCCCCAAGTGTCGAAGGCGAACGCTGTACAAGCAGCTACGCGAACACCTGGGTGAGGTATTCAGAAAGTTGGCCGCGCAAAAGGAATGCAGGGTTGAAGAGGGGCATCTGATGCCCGATCACGTGCACATGATGCTGTCGATCCCACCGAAGTACTCGGTGTCGCAGGTGGTGGGCTTTATCAAAGGCAAGAGCGCAATCCACCTTGCGCGGGTGTACGGAGAGCGAAAGCGCAACTTCGTGGGTCAGCACTTCTGGGCGCGAGGGTACTTCGTCTCGACGGTGGGACGCGACGAAGCGGTGATACGGGAGTACATCCGAAACCAGGAGAAGGAAGACGAGAGGTTGGACCAACTCGGTCTATGGAGGTGAGTAGCCACCGATAGGTGGCCCCAAGAATGAGGGGCCGCGTTAGCGACCCCTTACAGCCGCTTTGAGCGGCTCACATCCCGAATGCCCCCGGCTTTGCCGGGGGATGGTTACCCACGCACGGGCAAGCGTCGGCTGGTTCCACGGGGGAGCCTGCGTCGCTTGCCCCAGCCAGCCACACAGAACATGACCACGCTCATCTGCGATTGCAACCAGACGATGCCGCTGAACGCCCAGGCCCTGGGCACAGCGCTTCGTGAAGACCTGACCCTCCATTCCACCCTGTGCC
Organism: Acidovorax temperans; assembly: GCF_006716905.1. Taxonomy (GTDB): domain Bacteria; phylum Pseudomonadota; class Gammaproteobacteria; order Burkholderiales; family Burkholderiaceae_C; genus Acidovorax; species Acidovorax temperans. Next base: position 1,392,269 of record NZ_VFPV01000002.1, read on the forward strand.
GCCGCGAGGCGGGCGCCTTCACCCAGGCCATCCGCTCGGGCGAGGACGTGGTGGTGGCATGCACCCAGGAAGAGCGCCTGTTCGCTGACCTGGGCCGCCAGACGGAAGGCGCCATCTCGCCCATCCGCTTTGTGAATATCCGCGAAACCGGCGGCTGGAGCCGCGATGCGGGCAAGGCCGGCCCCAAGATCGCCGCGCTGCTGGCGGCGGCGCACCTGCCCGAGCCGCCGCCCGTGCCGGTGGTGACATATAAGAGCGCCGGGCGCCTGCTGATCATCGGGCCGCTCGATGCGGCAGAGCAGGTGGCCGGGTTGGTGTCTGATGTGCTGGACGTTACCGTGTTCGCCCAAGGCCCCGGCCAGGCCGGTGGCGCCCAGGCTCGTCGCTACCCCGTGCTGGGCGGGCGCATCGAAGCATTGACGGGCTGGCTGGGTGCGTTTGAATTGCGCTGGCGCGAAGACAACCCCATCAACCTTGACCTGTGCACCCGCTGCAATGCCTGCGTGGCCGCCTGCCCGGAAAACGCCATCGGGCTGGATTACCAGATTGACGTGGCTGCCTGCCAGGGCCACCGCGCTTGCGTGAAGGCGTGCCAGGTGGCGGGGGCGATTGACTTTCAGCGCGCGGTCGAGAGCGAGTCGGCCCAGTTCGATCTGGTGCTGGACATGCGCCGCGCTGACGCCACGCCCACCTTCTTGCAGCACGCGCTGCCCCAGGGCTACCTGCGCAGCGATGGGCGTGACCTGCCCACCGTGCTCAAGCTGCGCGAACTGGTGGGCGAGTTTGAGAAGCCCAAGTTTTTTGAATACAAGCAGAAGCTCTGCGCCCACAGCCGCAACGCCACCGTGGGTTGCAGCGCCTGCGTGGACATTTGCTCGGCCGAGGCCATCAGCAGCGACAAGGCCCGCCAGCGCGTGGTGGTCAACCCCAACCTGTGCGTGGGCTGCGGCGCCTGCACCACCGTGTGCCCCACGGGCGCGATGACCTATGCCTATCCGCCTGCGGCGGAGCAGGGGCAGCGTTTTAAAACTCTGCTGTCCACCTATGCCGCAGCGGGCGGCAAGGACGCCGTGCTGCTGTTGCACAGCCAGGAGCGTGGCCAGGCGTTGGTCAATGAGCTGGGCCGCGCAGCGCAGCTGAAGGTGGCTCATGGCGTGCCTGCGAATGTGATTCCGGTGGCCTTGTGGCACACCGCCAGCACGGGCGTGGACCTGTGGCTGAGCGCCGTCGCCTACGGGGCCTCGCAAATCGTCTTGCTGGTTACCACCGAAGAGGCGCCGCAGTACCTGGAAGGGCTGCAGGCGCAGATGGACGTGGCCCAGCGCATCCTCAACGGGCTTGGCTACACGGGCACCCACCTGCGCATCATCGAGGCCAAGCACCCGACGGAGTTGGATGCGGCGCTGCAAACCCTCAGCCAAACGCGCCAGCGCACCCCCGGTGTGGCCGCACGCTTTGCCATCGCGCAGGAAAAGCGCAGCACCCTGGACATGGCGCTGGACCATCTGGTGGAACAGTCGCCCCTGGGCGCGGCCACCTTGCCAGCGGCGATTGAGCTGCCTGCCAAGGGCTCGCCCCTGGGCACCATCACGGTCGATAAAGACCGCTGCACCCTGTGCCTGAGTTGCGTGAGCGCCTGCCCGGCAAGCGCGCTGCAGGACAACCCGCAAACGCCACAACTGCGCTTTCTGGAGAAGAACTGCGTGCAGTGCGGCCTGTGCCAGACCACCTGCCCGGAAAACGCGATCAGCCTGCAGCCCCGCCTGTCGCTCACGCCCGAGCGCGCGCAGCTGCGCGTGCTCAACGAAGCGCAGCCCTGGGCCTGTGTGCGCTGCAGCAAACCGTTTGGCACCGTGAAGGCCATCGAGGCCATGCTGGGCAAGCTGGCTGGGCATGCCATGTTCCAGGGCGAAGCGCTGGAGCGGCTCAAGATGTGCAGTGACTGCCGCGTGATTGATCTGTACTCCGCACAAAACGAATCGAAAGTGACCGACCTGTGAGCGCCTCTGTTTCATTGACCCAGCCCGGCAGCTCTGCGCTGGACGAAGAAACCGCACGCGCCGAGTTGTATGGCGTGTTGTCCCAACTGTATTACGCACCGCCCAGCCCCGAGCTGCTGTCGGCCCTGCGCGTGGCCGTGACCGAAGCGCCCATGGAAGGTGGCTTTCTGCAAGAGCCCTGGCAGCAGCTGGTGGCAGCGGCCCGCGCGCAGGACGACGCCGCCATCGCGGCTGAATACGATCGCCTGTTCGGCGGCGTGGGCAAGCCCGAGGTGTTTGTGTACGCATCGCACTACCTGGCGGGCTTCTTGAATGAAAAGCCCCTGGCACGTTTGCGCACCAGCCTGGACCGCCTGGGGCTTGCGCGGGGCGACACCATGCCCGAGACCGAGGACCATGTCGCATATCTGTGCGAAGTCATGCGCTACCTGATTGCGGGTGATGACATGGCTGTCTGTAACCTGACGGCTCAGCGTGAATTTTTTGCCGAGCACATCCAGCCCTGGCTGCCAGCCATGTGCAACGCGCTGGAACAGCACCCGGCCGCGAGCTTCTATGCAGCCGTGGCGCGCCTTACGCGGGCTTTTGCTGCTGTTGAGGCGCAGGGTTTTGACATGCTCGATTGAAGAGTGTTTGCGATGTGCCGCGTCTTGACGCGCGGCAATGCTCAAGTGCATTGGTGGGATTAGGGTTGGCCTCGTTGTGAAGGTTACCTGGCTGCCTTAGACTCGCCTATGCAATCTTTTACATAACTGCCAGCCTCCTGGAGACAAGCATGCAGGACCGCCAGCCTTCCGCTTCTACCCCCCCATCCCGTCGCCGCTTCTTTGCGGGCGCCGCCGCCGTGAGCGCCGGTGCTGCCGCCGTGACGGTGCTGCCGCGTGTAATCCCCGCCGAGGTCGTGGCCGCTGAGCCCGCCCGCGTGGCGCCTGAAAAGGGAGGTGGCTACCACCTCTCGGCGCACGTGAAGCAGTACTACAAAACCACCCAACTTTGATTTCGGGGCGCGCCATGTTGCTCACCAAAAAGTCTGCGCATGCACCGCACAGTGCATCGACATCCTCTCCCTTTGTTCACAGCCTGCGCCGGGGCCTGTCCCAAGCGCTGCCCACCATGGACCGCCGCGCTTTCCTGCGCCGCTCGGGCCTGGGCGTAGGCGTTGGCATTGCAGCCTCGCAACTTACCCTGGTCAAGAAGTCGCAAGCGGCTGAAGGTGCCAAGGTGGGCCTGGGCGACAGCAAGATCGAAGTGCGCCGCACGGTCTGCACCCACTGCTCGGTGGGCTGCGCCGTGGATGCCGTGGTGGAAAACGGCGTGTGGGTGCGCCAGGAGCCCGTGTTCGATTCCCCCATCAACCTGGGCGCCCACTGCGCCAAGGGGGCGTCAGTGCGCGAGCACGGCCACGGCGAGTACCGCCTGCGCTACCCCATGAAGCTGGTCAACGGCAAGTACGAGCGCATCAGCTGGGATACGGCCCTGACCGAAATCTCCGCCAAGATGCTGGAGCTGCGCAAGGCCAGTGGCCCTGACAGCGTGTACTTCATCGGCTCTTCCAAGCACAGCAATGAACAGGCCTACCTGCTGCGCAAGTTCGTGAGCTTCTGGGGCACCAACAACTGCGATCACCAGGCGCGCATTTGCCACTCGACCACCGTGGCGGGTGTGGCCAACACCTGGGGCTACGGCGCCATGACCAATTCGTACAACGACATGCAAAACAGCAAGGTCGCTCTGTACATCGGCTCCAACGCGGCCGAAGCTCACCCTGTGAGCATGTTGCACATGCTGCACGCCAAGGAAACCGGCTGCAAGATGATCGTGGTGGACCCACGTTTCACCCGCACGGCCGCCAAGGCCGACGAGTACGTGCGCATCCGCTCGGGCACCGACATCCCCTTCCTGTTCGGCCTGGTCTATCACATCTTCAAGAACGGCTGGGAAGACAAGAAGTACATCCACGACCGTGTCTACGGCATGGAAAAGGTGCGCGACGAGGTCATGGCCAAGTGGACACCCGACAAGGTGGAAGAGGCCTGCGGCGTCAAGGAAGAACAGATGTTCAAGGTCGCCAAGATGCTGGCCGATAGCCGCCCTGGCACCATCGTGTGGTGCATGGGCCAGACGCAGCATTCCATCGGCAACGCCATGGTGCGTGCCTCCTGCATTCTGCAGCTGGCCCTGGGCAACGTGGGCAAGAGCGGCGGTGGCACCAACATCTTCCGCGGCCATGACAACGTGCAGGGCGCGACTGACGTGGGCCCCAACCCCGACTCGCTGCCCGGCTACTACGGCTTGGCCGAAGGTGCGTGGAAGCACTTCGCCAACGTGTGGGGTGTGGACTTTGAGTGGATCAAAAAGCAGTACGCCACGCCCGCGATGATGACCAAGAACGGCATCACCGTGTCGCGCTGGATTGACGGCGTGCTGGAGAAGAACGAGCTGATCGACCAGGACAGCAACCTGCGCGGCGTGTTCTATTGGGGCCATGCCCCCAACTCGCAGACCCGTGGCCTCGAAATGAAGCGCGCCATGGACAAGCTGGACCTGCTGGTGGTGGTAGATCCCTACCCATCGGCCACCGCTGCCATGGCCGCCATGCCCGGCAAGCCCGAAGACCTGAACCCCAACCGTGCGGTGTACCTGCTGCCTGCAGCCACGCAGTTTGAAACCAGCGGTTCCTGCACGGCGTCCAACCGCTCGCTGCAGTGGCGCGAGAAGGTCATCGAGCCTCTGTGGGAGAGCCGTTCCGACCACATGATCATGTACCAGCTGGCGCAAAAGCTGGGCTTCGACAAGGAACTGGTCAAGAACTACAAGATGCAGAAGGTCAAGGGCATGGACGAGCCCATGGTCGAAGACATCCTGCGCGAAATCAACCGCTCCGTCTGGACCATTGGCTACACCGGCCAGAGCCCAGAGCGCCTGAAGGCCCACATGAAGAACATGCATGTGTTCGACGTGAAGACCCTCAAGGCCAAGGGCGGCAAGGACAAGGAAACCGGCTACGACTTTGCTGGCGACTACTTTGGTCTGCCATGGCCCTGCTACGGCACGCCCGAGCTCAAGCACCCAGGCACGGCCAACCTGTATGACACCTCCAAGCACGTCATGGATGGTGGCGGCAACTTCCGCGCCAACTTCGGTGTGGAGCGCAATGGCGAGAACCTGCTGGCGGAAGACGGCTCCCACTCGCTGGGTGCCGACATCACCACCGGCTACCCCGAGTTCGACCATGTGCTGCTCAAGAAGCTGGGTTGGTGGGACGAGTTGACCGACGCCGAGAAGACGGCGGCCGAAGGCAAGAACTGGAAGACCGATTCCTCGGGTGGCATCATCCGCGTGGTCATGAAGAACCATGGTTGCCATCCCTTTGGCAACGCCAAGGCGCGGGCCGTGGTGTGGAACTTCCCTGATCCGATTCCGCAGCACCGCGAACCGCTGTACGGCACCCGCCCCGACATGGTTGCAAAGTACCCCACGCACGAGGACAAGAAGGCCTTCTGGCGCTTGCCCACGCTGTACAAGACGGTGCAGGACAAGAACATGGCGGACAAGGTGTACGAGAAGTTCCCGCTCATCCTCACCTCGGGCCGCTTGGTCGAGTACGAAGGTGGCGGCGAGGAAACACGCTCCAACCCCTGGCTGGCCGAGCTGCAGCAGGAAGCGTTCGTGGAAATCAACCCCAAGACCGCTGCCGACCGTGGCATTCGCAATGGCAGCCGCGTGTGGCTCAGCTCGCCCACCGGCGCACGCCTGAATGTGCAGGCCCTGGTCACCGAGCGCGTGGCGCCCGACACCGTGTGGATGCCATTCCACTTCTCCGGCCGCTGGCAAGGCGCCGACATGCTGGCGTATTACCCCAAGGGGGCAGCGCCTGTGGTGCGTGGCGAGGCCGTGAACACTGCAACAACGTATGGCTACGACAGCGTGACCATGATGCAAGAATCCAAGACCACGATCTGCAACGTGGAAGCTGCGTGAGGAGACCGCGATGGCCCGCATGAAATTTATCTGTGATGCAGAGCGCTGCATCGAATGCAACAGCTGCGTGACAGCGTGCAAGAACGAGCATGAAGTGCCCTGGGGTGTGAACCGCCGCCGCGTGGTGACCCTGAATGACGGCGTGCCCGGTGAAAAGTCCATCTCGGTGGCCTGCATGCACTGCAGCGATGCCCCTTGCATGGCCGTCTGCCCCGTCAACTGCTTCTACCGCACAGAAGAGGGTGTGGTGCTGCATGACAAGGACGTATGCATTGGCTGCGGCTATTGCAGCTACGCCTGCCCGTTCGGTGCGCCGCAGTTCCCCTCGCAGGGCACCTTTGGTGTGCGCGGCAAGATGGACAAGTGCACCTTCTGCGCTGGTGGCCCTGAAACCCATGGCAGCCAGGCCGAATTCGAAAAGTACGGCCGCAACCGACTGGCCGAAGGCAAGCTGCCTGCCTGCGCAGAAATGTGCTCGACCAAGGCCTTGCTCGCCGGTGACGGCGACGTGGTGGCAGATATCTTCCGCAACCGCGTGGTGCAGCGCGGCAAGGGTGCCGAGGTGTGGGGCTGGGGCACTGCCTACGGTTCCAAGCAGGCAGGCCAGCCTCCAGCAGGCGCAACCGGAGCCAAGTCATGACACGCATTGCATCCACACTTTTGACGGCTGCCACCCTGTGCGTGGCACTGGCGGCCTGCGGCGAAAAGCCCCAGACAGGCGGTGCAGTCAAGCACGATGCGGCGCCTTACGCCGGTACGGGCAGCAACTTCACCCAGCCAGGCTGGACGGCGGGTGACAAGACCAGCTGGGAACAGCAGCTGCGCACGCGCCAGCAGTACGGTCAAAACGAGTATTCCCGCAACCAGAAGCCCTGAGCGAGGTCTGCCATGAAACACAGTATCTGTGCCGTGCTGCTGGCCTTGGGTGCGCTGGCTGCGCAGGCCCAGGCGCCAGCGGGGCCCACGGCCTCGGGCGTTGTGGGCCAGGCGCCTGCCGCGTTGGGGGTGCAAGGGCAAAACATCTTTGATGTGAAGCCCGACGCGAGCGCCGAACCCGGCTATGCCGAGCAGACCAACGGCGAACGCATGAAGGTGCAGCCCGGCAACAATGCGCCCATGTGGCGGCAGGTGGGGCAGGGCGTGACTGGCTACAGCAGTCTGCCCAAAACGCAGGCGCCTGAAGCAGGCAACCTGATCCAGCCCTTCGTTCAATACCCCGGCTCACGCGTCACCAACGCGGGCGAGGCGTGGCGCCAGGTGCGCAACCAGTGGATCATTCCGTACGGCGCAGCGCTGTTCGCGATTGTTCTGCTGGCCCTGGGCATCTTCTACTTCACCAAGGGGCCACTGGGGCATGACCACCCGGAAGGCCCTGGCACGCGCCGTATTGAACGCTTCACACCGTTCGAGCGCGCAGCCCACTGGGCGAATGCCTTTGCCTTCATTGCCCTGGCCATTTCGGGCATCGTGATGGCGTTTGGCAAGTTCTTCCTGCTGCCCATCATGGGTTCCACGCTGTTTGGCTGGCTGACCTACGCGCTCAAGAACGTGCACAACTTCGTAGGGCCGCTGTTTGCCGTCTCGCTCCTGGTGATCATCCTCACGTTCGTGAAGGACAACATTGCCAACCGCGCCGACTTCGTGTGGCTGTCCAAGGGCGGCGGCATGCTGGGTGGCGACCACCAGGTGCCATCGCACCGCTTCAACGCGGGTGAAAAGGGCCTGTTCTGGTGGGGCGTGACGATTCCCGGCATCTTTGTGGTGGGTTCGGGCCTGGTGCTCGACAAGCTCATCCCCGGCTTTGGTGATGTGCGCAGCGACATGCAAATCGCCCACATGATCCATGCCACCCTGGCGATCTGGATGATGGCGCTGATCTGCGGTCACATCTACATGGGCACCGTGGGCATGAAGGGCGCGTACAAGGCCATGAAGACCGGTTACGTGACCGATGAATGGGCCAAGGAGCACCACGTGCTGTGGCACGACGACGTGCAGGCAGGCAAGATTCCACGGCAGCGCAGCGCCGCCCATCAGGGCGATGCTGCAGCAACCACTGCGGGCCAGCCCGCGCAGGTATGAGGCAACGCACCATGAAGCAAATCTTCCGATCGTCCCTGCTGGCGCTGTGCGCCGGTGTTCTGTGTTCTGTGGCGCTGGCCAAGCTGCCTGCCCCCACGCCTGAAGCAGCTGAAAAGGCCGCCGAAGCGGCTGCCAAGGCTGCCTGGTCGGGCAAGGTAGACAACTACAAGCTCTGTCAGGCGCAAGACCGCGTGGCGGCGCACTACCGCAAGACGGCCAAAGACGCCAAGCCCGCCGCCGCATCCGCACCTTGCGCCGACCCCGGGCCATTCGCCTACACGCCGCCGGCTGCGAAGCCGATTGAGGCGGCAGGCGCTCATTCGCCACCAGGCACGGCCAGCAGCCCGCCCAGTACCACCACACCAGCGGCGTCTGCGCCCAAGTCCTGACAGCGGACCCGGCGGCCATCGGCACGGTAGCGTGCCTGCGTGGTTCACCCCGTCGCTGATCCGGCCGCAAGTTCCAAAGAGCTTGCGGCTTTTTTTTTGCGTGTACCCTGCGCCCATGAACGATTCCACATTGGCCCCCTCCCTCCCGTCACAGCCTTTCGTATTGCCCCGCTTGACTCAGGCGCAAGCCCCCCTCACCCAGGCGGTGGATGTGATCAACGAGCGGGGAGAGACAGAGCAGGTGCACATCCCTGCAGAGCGCCCCTTGACGGTGTATGTGGACCGCCGGGAACTGGTCACGCTGATGACGCTGGGCGCACACCCCGAGCTGCTGGTGCTGGGCTACCTGCGCAACCAGCGGCTGGTGGATTCGGTGTTCGACATTGAATCCATCACCGTGGACTGGGAGGTGAACGCCGCCGCCGTGCGCACGCGCCACGGCATCGCCCGCATTGAAGAGCGCACCGCGAGCAAGGTGGTGACCACCGGTTGCGGGCAGGGCAGTGTGTTTGGTGGCCTGATGGACGAGGTGGACAGCATTCAGCTGCCGCAGGCGCAGCTCACCCAGGCGCAGCTGTATGGTTTGGTGAATGCCATCCGCCTCAAGGAAACCACGTACAAATCCGCTGGCTCGGTGCACGGCTGCGCGCTGTTCCGTGGCGAAGACATGCTGGTGTTTGTGGAAGACGTGGGCCGCCACAACGCCATCGACACCATTGCAGGCTGGATGTGGATGAACCCGGAAGCCCCCTCTGCAGCGCCCTCAACCCAGGCAGGGCAGGCCGATACCGCGTCGTTCCAACCCATAGGTGGGGCCGATAAGGTGTTCTACACCACCGGGCGGCTGACCAGCGAGATGGTCATCAAGTCCGCGCAGATGGGCGTGCCCATTGTGGTGTCGCGCAGCGGCATGACGCAGATGGGCCATGCCGTGGCCCAGCAGCTGGGCCTGTGTGCCATTGGCCGCGCCACCAACCGCCGCTTTGTCTGCTACGCGGGCGCGCACCGGCTGGTGCTGCAGCCCGAGCTGGCCTGAGCCCGCATCCTGCTATAAGCCGCCCGCCCTGTACTGCGTTGGATGCTATTGAAAAGATAGCTGCTGGCGCTTGATGGATAAGCGCCAGGTGCCAATTTTGTCTCATGGCATGATGGCGCCATGATTGCCGAGTCGCCGTCCCCTGAAGCCCCTGCCACTGCTCTGCTGCCCAGTGCAGCACCTCCACCCCCGTCCGCGCCTGCGCCCCAGCGTTTACCCGCCTACCGCTGGGTGCTGGAGGGCCTGCGTGCGGCGGCCTTCCTGACCCCTCGCACAGGCATAGCTGCACCCACGCCATTGCAATTGCTGGTGCTGCTGGCCGCCAACTGGGGGCTGGTGTTGTGGGGCGAATGGTGGGCCACTGCTGGCCCAGTGGAGTTCAATGCACGCGTGTGGCTGGGGCAGCAGTGGCTGTCGCTGGCTTTGATGGGCGCCGCGTGGTGGGCCATGGCGCCCGCCCAAGACCGCAGCGGTGTGTTCACCAACCCGCAGCGGGCGCCCGGTGGGGGGCTTCCCGCCTGGCTGCTGCTGAGCAACTGGGCCATGCTGCCCTGGCTACTGCCCACCTTTGCCTTGCCTGCCAGTGTCGATGCCAGCCTGGCGGCTGACCCATTGGCGGGCGCAGGCCATTGGGCTTGGCAGGATGGGGTGCTGGATGGCTTGGCGCTGCTGGCGTTGTTGTTGTCTCTGGCAGTGCTGCTGCGCCTTACGGCGCGCTTCATCCAGTCGCGCTGGCGCACGGCGGTATTTGCCCTGTGTTTGCTGGGTGGCATGGCCGCGCAGTTCTACCTGGGCGTGGAGCCTTCGTGGCAGTCCGTGGTCACGGCACCAACTGCGGGCGCTGATCCGGGCACCGGCGAGACGCCCGCTGGCGTGCGTTTGTCCCAGTCGGTGTTTGAGGGCCAGCAACTCATGCTGGAGGCCTACACCCAGGACCTGACCCCCGAGCGCCCCGGTGTGGTAGATGTGTACGGCCTGGTGTTTGCCCCCTATGCGGGGGAGGAGGTGTTTCGCCGTGAAAGCACCATGGTGAGCGACTTGCTGCAAGACCGCTTCGACGCCGAAGGCCGCGTGCTGCACCTGCTCAACCACCCTGACACCGCAGATACCCACCTGTGGGCCACGCCCGAGAACCTGCGCAGCGCCATCGATGCCCTGGCGGCCACCATGGACCGTGAGGAAGATGTGTTGGTGCTCTATATGACTTCGCACGGCGCGCGCGACCACCAGCTGGCCGCTGCCCACCCACCCCTGCAGGTGGAACCCATGACCCCCGAGCTGCTGCGCCACATGCTGGACGACGCGGGCATTCGCCACCGGGTGATTGCCATTTCTGCCTGCTATTCCGGCGGCTGGCTCGATGCGCTGACCACCCCGTCCACCCTCATCATGACGGCGGCAGACGCCACCCACACGTCCTACGGCTGCGGCACCCGTTCAGAGCTGACCTTCTTCGGCCGGGCGGTGTTCCATGAGCAACTGCGCTCCACCTATTCCTTCACCGAGGCGTTTACCAATGCCGTGCCCATCATTGCGCAGCGCGAAATTCAGGCTGGCAAGGAGGATGGCTTCTCCAACCCCCAGATGCGCGTGGGGGCAGAGATCGACCCCGTGCTCAACGCCCTGGCCCGGCGGCTGGCGGCGGAAGAGGGCCCGGTTCTGCGGCCCGGCGGCAAAGGCCTGGTCGCGCAAATCCCTATGGCCTACCACTCAGCGCAATTGCGCTAAGGTTTGCCCCCTATGAAACTGTCTTTCCTGCGCCTTGGGTGGCGCACCTTGCTGCGCGACCTGCGCGCGGGTGAACTGCGTTTGTTGATGGTGGCCGTCACGCTGGCCGTGGCCGCGCTCACCTCGGTGGGTTTTTTTGCGGACCGGCTCCAGGGCGGGCTGCAGCGCGACGCCCTGCAACTGCTGGGCGGCGATGTCGTGGTGGCCAGCGACAACCCCACGCCCCAGGCCTTTGTGGACAAAGCCCAGGCGCTGGGCTTGCAAACCGTGGGCACCATGGGCTTCCCGACCATGGGGCGGGCCAGTGACGCGCAGGGGGGCGCCAGCAAGCTGGTGGCCCTCAAGAGCGTTGCGCCGGGCTACCCGCTGCGCGGCACGCTCAAGGTGGCCGATGCCCCCGGCGCTGCCGAGCAAGCCACGCGTGACATTCCTGCCCCCGGCGAGGTGTGGGTCGATGCCCCCCTGCTCGATGCCCTGGGCCTGGCCATGGGCGACCAGCTCCTCTTGGGCGATGCCCAGTTGCGCATTGCCCGCATCATCGTCATCGAGCCTGACCGGGGTGCGGGCTTCATGAGCTTTGCGCCGCGCGTCATGCTCAACGCGGCCGATGTGCCCGCCACTGGCCTGGTGCAGCCTGCCAGCCGCATCACCTACCGCTTTGCCGTGGCGGGGCAGCCCGCCGCCGTGAAGGCGTTTGCAGAATGGGCGGCTGAAGAGGTCAAAAAGCCCGACGTGCGCGCCGTGCGGGTGGAATCGCTGGAAAGCGGCCGCCCCGAAATGCGCCAGACGCTGGACCGCGCCCAGAAGTTCTTGAGCCTGGTGGCCCTGCTGGCCGCGCTGCTCTCGGCCGTGGCCGTGGCGCTGGCCGCGCGCGGCTTTGCGGCTGACCACCTGGACGCATCGGCCATGCTGCGCGTGCTGGGCCAAAGCCAGCGCACCATTGCGGGCGCCTACACCACCGAATTTGCGCTCATTGGCGTATTTGCCAGCGCGCTGGGCGTGGCCGTGGGCTACCTGGTGCACAACGTGTTTGTGCTGCTGCTGTCGGGCCTGGTCGAATCGGCCTTGCCTGCGCCCAGCCTGTGGCCCGTGGCCTTTGGTTTGGGCATGGGCCTTACGCTGCTGTTGGCCTTTGGTTTGCCGCCCGTGCTGCAACTGGCGCAGGTGCCGCCGCTGCGCGTCATCCGCCGCGATGTGGGCGGGCTCAAGCCGGCATCCCTGGCCGTGCTGTGCGTGGGTGTGGCGGGCTTTGCCGCGCTGCTGCTGGCCGTCAGCAGTGACCTCAAGCTCGGTCTCATCGCCGTGGGCGGCTTTGCCGGGGCCGTGGCCCTGTTTGCGGGCCTGAGCTGGGTGGCCGTGAAGCTGCTGCGCAAAAGCGTGAATGAAACCACCGCACCGCGCTGGCTGGTGCTGGCCACGCGGCAAATCTCAGCCCGCCCGGCCTATGCCGTGGTGCAGGTCAGCAGCCTGGCCGTGGGCCTGCTGGCCCTGGTGCTGCTGGTGCTGCTGCGCACCGACCTGATCAGCAGCTGGCGCCAGGCCACCCCGCCGGATGCGCCCAACCGCTTCGTCATCAACGTCATGCCCGAGCAGGCCGACGACTTCCAGAAAAACCTGCAGACCAACGGCGTGGCCAAGTACGACTGGTACCCCATGATTCGCGGCCGCCTGCTGGCCGTGAACGGCCAACCCGTGGGGCCGGACAACTACACCGAAGACCGTGCCAAGCGGCTGGTAGACCGCGAGTTCAACCTCTCCACCGCCGTGCAGCAGCCCCCCCACAACCAGATCGTGGCGGGCCGCTGGACCGAGAACGAGGCCGGTGCTGTGAGCGTGGAAGAAGGCATTGCCCAGACCCTGGGCCTGAAGCTGGGCGACCGCCTGCTGTTCGACATTGGCGGCGTGCAGAACGAAGCCCGCATCACCAGCCTGCGCAAGGTGGACTGGGGCTCCATGCGCGCCAACTTCTTCGTGATGTACCCGGTGCAGCAGCTCGAAGGCGTGGCCATCACCTACCTCGCAGCCTATCGCGCGCCTGAAGTGCAGGGCTTTGACAACGCGCTGGTGCGCCAATTCCCCAACATCACCAACGTGGACATGGCCAGCACCATCAACCAGGTGCAGCGCGTGCTCGACCAGGTGATCCGAGCGGTGGAGTTTTTGTTTGCCTTCACCCTGGCGGCCGGGCTGGTGGTGCTGTTTGCGGCCGTCACCGCCACGCGCGAGGAACGCGCGCGCGAGTTCGCCATCATGCGCGCCGTGGGCGCCCGCGCCAGCCTGCTGCGCCAGGTGCAGCGGGCCGAGCTGATGGGCGTGGGCCTGCTGGCGGGCTTTTTAGCCAGCGCTGTGGCCGTGGCCGTGGGCTGGGCGCTGGCACGCTACGTGTTTGACTTTGCCTGGACGGCATCGCTGTGGGTGCCGCTGGCCGGGGCCTTGGCTGGCGCCGTGCTGGCCTTGCTGGCCGGGTGGTGGGGCCTGCGCGAAGTGCTGCGCCGCCCCGTGGTCGAGACGCTGCGCCGCGCCGCTGAATAAAATGCTATGAAAAACAGAGCTGCTGGCGCTTGTTTACCAAGCGCTAGCGGCCAATTTGACTATGAATGAAGAAACCCAAGCCGCCAACACCATCACCCCGTTTGAATGGATTGGGGGTGAGGCCCGCGTGCAGGCCCTGACCGACCGCTTCTACGACCTGATGGACCTGGAGCCCGCCTACACCGAACTGCGCGCCGCCCATGGCCCTGAACTGGACAGCGCCCGGCAAAAACTCTTCTGGTTCCTGTGCGGCTGGCTGGGCGGCCCGTCGTATTACACCGACCAGTTCGGCCACCCGCGCCTGCGTGCGCGGCACATGCCGTTTTCCATCGGCATCAAAGAACGTGACCAGTGGGTGGCCTGCATGGACCAGGCCATGGGTGAGACCGGCGTGCCCGATGATCTGCGCGCACGCCTGCGCGAGAGCTTCATGGGCACGGCCGACTGGATGCGCAACCGGGGCGTTTGAGCCCGCAGTGTGGGGTGCGCGGGCCTGAGTCTTGGCTCGCTGCCCTGGTCTTGGGGCGCGATGCGCCCGGTTCAGGCCATGTCCACCGGCACCGTGCTGCCTGTCTTCACACGGTTCATCACCACCAGGGTGTTGAATGACTTCACGTTGCCCGACTCGAAAAACAGTTCGCGCGTGAGCTCCACGTACTGGTCCATCGACCGCACCAGGAAGATCAGCACAAAGTCCCACTCGCCGGTGACGTAGTAGCACTGCTGCACCTGGGGGCACGCGGCAAAGCGGCGCTGCATCTCGTCGAGCAGGTGGGCGCGCTCGTTTTCGGCTTTCACTTCCACGATCACCGTCAGGTCGTAGCCCAGTGCGCGCGGGCTCAGTTGTGCCGAGAATTTTTCAATCACCCCCGCGCCTTCCAGCAGCTTGAGTCGGCGGTTGACAGCCGCTGTAGAGAGGTGGGCCCGCTGGCCCAGTTCGCTTTGGGGCACGCGCCCATCGCCTTGCAGGGCCGCCAGCAGCGTGCGGTCATAGTTGTCCAGCTTCATCGGGGCGCTTTCGTTGCCAATGTTGAAAAACGTTCAGTTTTCAGACCGATTTTTCGAAAACTGATTCTGGCACGCGAAATATTATTCACAGCAATCCCCTTGTGAAAGAACCCACATGGCCTTGCCAGAACCCTTGTTGGACACCGCAAAACTGCTGGAGCAGCTTCGCGAACTCGGTGCCATCGGCCACGATGCAGCGCAAGGCGGCCGCACCCGCATTGCCCTGACCGACGAGGAAAAAGCCGGGCGTGACCTGCTGGTGCGCTGGATGCGCGAGCTGGACCTGGAGGTGCGCGTGGACCAGATCGGCAACATCTTCGGCGTGCTGCACGCAGAGCACCCCGAGGGCACTGCCCAGCCGCTGATGATGGGATCGCACATCGACACGGTGCGCAATGCAGGCGCGCTGGATGGCTGCTATGGCGTGCTGGCAGGCTTGGCCGTGGTGCGTGCTTACCGGCAGGCAGGCCTGCGCCCGGCGCGTGCCATTGTGGTGGCGGCGTTCACCAACGAAGAAGGCGTGCGCTACCAGCCGGACATGATGGGCTCTCTGGTGTATGCCGGGGGCATGGATGTGCGAGCCGCGCTCAACACTGTGGGCACCGACGGAACGCGCCTGGGTGACGAGCTGGCCCGCATCGGCTACGCGGGCGACATGCTGCCGGGCGCCATCGTGCCGCGCGAGTACATCGAACTGCACATCGAGCAGGGCCCGGTGCTGGAGGCCGAAGGCAAACTCATCGGCGTGGTGGATAGTTTGCAGGGCATCTCCTGGCAGAAGGTGACCATCACCGGCATTGCCAACCATGCAGGCACCACGCCCACGCGGCTGCGCCACGATGCGGGCTACGCGGCTGCGGCTTGTGTAGCTTTCCTGCGCGAGCAGGTGGTGGGCGCGGCACCTGAAACCACCCTCGCCACGGTCGGGTCGCTGCGCCTGGAGCCCGACCTGATCAATGTCATCCCCCGCAAAGCTACCTTCACCGTGGACCTGCGCGACCCCGATGAGCAGCGTTTGCAAGCTGCAGAGCGCCGTCTGGCCGATTTTCTGGCTGCGCTGGCCGAGCGCGAGGGCGTGACGGTTGAAACCGAGCAACTGGTGCGCTTTGAACCCGTGGTGTTCGACGCCGTGTTGACCGATCGCATCCAGGCCGCAGCACAGCGGCGCGGGCTGCCGCACCGCCGCATGACTTCCGGGGCGGGGCATGACGCGCAGATGCTGGCCCGCATCGCCCCATCGGCCATGATTTTTGTGCCCAGCCGCGGCGGTATCAGCCACAACCCGCGCGAGCACACCGACGATGACCAGCTGGCCCTGGGTGCCCAGGTGCTGCTGGATGTGGTGCAAGACTGCCTGCGTGGGCAGTGACCGGCCACCGATTGCCAGTGTATTTTTTATTCCCCCACCCAGAAGGCCCCACCATGTTGTTTCTGAACCCCCGCGCCACGCGCGCCGACTACCCTGCGGAGTTGTCGGCCATCATGAACATCGCGCAGGCGCACCAAAGCCGTGAGTGGTTGTCTTCCTGGCGTGGCATCCATCCCAACGCCACGCCGCTGTACGACCTGCCCGATGCGGCTGCGCGTTGCCAGGTGGGCCGCCTGTGTCTCAAGGATGAATCGGTGCGCTCACCGCTGGGCAGCTTCAAGGCGCTGGGCGCTCCCATCGCCCTGGTGCGTCAAATCTTGCGGCTGCACCCCGACTTTGAACCTGCCGCCATCCTCACCGGCCGGTATGCAGAAGCGCTGCGTGGCTACACCGTGATCAGCGCCACCGACGGCAACCACGGACGGGGCTTGGCTGCCGCAGCCCAAGACGCCGGGTGCCGCTGCGTCATCGTGCTGCACGCCCACGTCAGCCCCGAACGGGAGCAGGCCATTGCCGCCTATGGCGCGGACATCGTGCGCATTGCCGGCAATTACGATGAATCGGTGCAGGAAGCAGCACGCCTCGCCGCAGCCCACGGCTGGCAGGTGATTGCCGACACCTCGTACGACGGCTACGAGGACATTCCACGCGATGTGATGCAGGGCTATGGCGCCATTGCCGAAGAGATCGTGGAGCAGACAAGTGCACAGCGTGGCAGGGCTGGGGCTTTCACCCACGTCTTCCTGCAAGGCGGGGTGGGCGGCATGGCGGCTGGCCTGGCCAGCTATTTCTGGGAATACCACGGCGCCCAGCGCCCTTGTGTTATATCGGTGGAGCCCGCCCAGGCCGACTGCCTGCTGCAAAGCGCCATCCAGGGCCGCCCAGCCAAGGCCACCGGCACGGTCGATTCCGTCATGGCTGGCCTGGCCTGTGGCGAAACATCGCCCCTGGCCTGGCGTTTTCTGCAGCCTTGCGTAGACGCCTTCATGACGATTGAAGACGAGCAGGCCATCGAAGCCATGCGCACCCTGGCCCAGGGCAGCGAACGTGACACCCCCATCGTTGCGGGTGAATCGGGTGTTGCCGGGCTGGCAGCGCTGGAGTGGCTGCGCAGTGATCCGCAGCGCTCAGAGCAGGTCGGGCTCACAGCCGAGTCGCGTGTACTCATCATCAGCACCGAAGGCGCTACTGCACCCCGCGAATACACCCGCCTGGTGGGTCAGAGTGCGGAGCAAGTGCTGCAACGCCAGCAAGCGTGGCAAGCCGCGCATGCCCTGCAAACCCAACCCGCCTGAACAGGAGGCACCGCATGTATGTGGACACAGAACTGGGCACCCAGATGGTGCGCTGGCGCCGGGAGTTGCACCAGTTCCCGGAAACCGGGTTCAACGAGCACAAGACCGCAGCCTTCGTGGCCGCTGCGTTGCGGGCCATGGGCCTGGAGGTGCACCAGGGCATTGGCGGCACCGGCCTGGTGGCCAGCCTGACGGCGGGAGAGGGCCAGGGCGTGATCGGCCTGCGCGCCGATATGGATGCTCTGGCCATGACCGAGACGGCACAAGGGCGCGAACACATCTCGCGCCACCCTGGCTGCATGCACGGCTGCGGCCACGATGGGCACATGGCCATGCTGCTGGGTGCGGCGCAGCTCCTGAGCCAAAGCCGTGACTTCAACGGCACGGTGCGCTTCATCTTCCAGCCTGCCGAAGAGCATGGGCGCGGCGCACGCGCCATGATGGACGACGGGTTGTTTGAGCGCTTTCCTGTCGATGAAATCTACGGTGCGCACAACATCCCAGGCATGCCCGTGGGCCATATCGCCACGCGCGAAGGCGGCATCATGGCCAGCGAAGACAACTTCGTCATCCGCATCACTGGCCGGGGCGGCCACGCGGCCCGCCCACACCTGGCCATTGATCCTCTGGTCGTCGCGGCCGAGATCATCCTGGCCCTGCAATCCATCGTGGCCCGCGCGGTAGACCCTGCCGAGCCCGCCGTGGTGTCGTGCACCGAAATCCACAGCGATGGCATTCGCAACGCGCTGCCCACCCATGTGGAAATCAAGGGTGATACGCGCAGCTATTCACGCCAGGTGCAGGCGTTGCTAGAGCGCCGTATGCGCGAAATCTGCCACGGCATTGCCGCAGCCCACGGCGCTACCTGTGAAGTGCAATACACCCACGAATTCGTCCCCACCATCAACTGGCCCCAATGCACCCCGGTGGCTATCCGCGCCGCGCAGGCCGTGGTGGGCCACAGCAACGTGGACGCGAATGTGGCGCCGATGATGATTTCGGAAGACTTCGGCGCCTTCCTCACCGCCGTGCCGGGTGCCTTCGTCTTCATCGGCAATGGCGCCACAGGGGCGGCTGGCGGCGTGCCGTTGCACAACGCCCAATACGACTTCAACGATGCCGTGCTGCCGATTGGCGGACGTTACTTTGCAGAAATCGTGCGACAGCGGCTTGCGGTGTGAGCTGTGGGGATGCTTCTGCCGAGCTGTGGTGCTGGCCCAGGGGGCAGGGGCGGCGCTGACAAGAAAAAAGCCCAAGCAGCTGAACTGCTTGGGCTTTTTGCATTTGGCGGAGACTGTGAGATTCGAACTCACGGACGGTTGCCCGTCGGCAGTTTTCAAGACTGCTGGTTTAAACCACTCACCCAAGTCTCCGGGTAGCCACGTATTCTAGCCGCTCGCTGGCCTGTTTTTTGCGAAGCATGCCGTCAACCGCATGGCCTTGGGTTGGAGCGCCGCTTTGGCGGAGTCTTGCGAGCGGGTCACCGCACGTTAGCCCAGTCGCAGACTCAACAACCCACCGCATGGGGCGCCAGCCGGTGGTGGCGCCCATTACATTGGTGGTTGGCACAGCGCCTGGCTTTTGCGGGCTGTGCGTTTTCTTGTTTGTTGTTTGTTGAAGGAACCCGTTGCATGCGCCCAGTCATCGCCCAGCTCGAAGCATCCAAGATCCGCGAGATCGCCAACGCCGGCATGGGGCGCAAAGATGTGTTGGCCTTCTGGTTTGGTGAGAGTGATGAGGTCACGCCCGATGTGATTCGCAACGCGGCCATCGAGTCGCTGCAAAGTGGCGAAACCTTTTACGCGCAGAACTGCGGCCTGCCCGAGTTGCGCGAGGCACTGGCGCAGTACACCCGGGAATCGCACCCTTCGGCGGAGGTGGACGCCAGCCGCATCGTCGTCACCTCGGGCGGGGTCAGCGCGCTCATGCTGGCCGTGCAGGCGCTGGTAGATGCAGGGGATGAAGCCGTGATCATCACCCCCGTGTGGCCCAACCTGGTGGCGCAACCCACCATCATGGGCGCGCAGGTGCGCTGCGTGCCACTGCAGCCGCAGGGCGGGGCCTGGGGGCTGGACTTGCCTGGGCTGCTCCAGACCATCACCGAGCGCACGCGGCTGCTGATCGTGAATGCGCCCAACAACCCCACGGGCTGGACGCTGACGCGTGAAGAGCAGGAGCAAATCCTGGCGCACTGCCGTCGCACGGGCACCTGGATTTTGGCGGACGAGGTGTACGAAAAGCTTTATTACGAGCCCACCCCCCACGGCTGCGCCCCCAGCTTTCTGGACATTGCCGAGCCTGAAGACCGCCTGCTGGTAGCGCACAGCTTTTCCAAGAGCTTTTTGATGACCGGCTGGCGCATGGGCTGGCTGGTGCTACCGGCATCGCTGGCCGATGCCATGGGCAAGCTCATCGAGTTCAACACCTCGTGCGCCAGCGTGTTCACCCAGCGCGCTGCGCTGGCGGCGCTCGCCCACCGCAAAGAGATCACGCCCCGCGTGGTGGAGCATTTCAAAACCTGCCGCGACACCCTGGTGCCCCTGCTGGCCGCCGTGCCCGGCGTGCAGGTGGCTGCGGCACATGGCGGCATGTACGCGTTTTTCCGACTCGAAGGGTTTGACGACTCCATGACCGTGGCCAAGCGCCTGGTGGCCGAGGCTGGCCTGGGCCTGGCCCCGGGCGATGCCTTTGCCCCCGAGGCCCAGGGCTGGCTGCGCTGGTGCTTTGCCTCCAAGGACCCCTCGCGGCTGGTGGAGGGTGTGCGACGATTGAAGAAGTGGCTTGAAAAGCAGTGACTGGCGCTGATTTGTTGGCCCGCCCCTCGGGCGGCGCAAGGCCTTGCACATCGGCTGAGCATCGGGTGCGGCCCGCAGGGCTTGAATGACCACTGCGGGCGGCTGCCAGGTCGGCCGCGAAGGCGTGCGTTTCCGCCCTAGCCAACGCCCCAGCATCCACGCCGCCGCGCCGCCCGCCATGCCTGCCACGCACAGCGCGTGCAGGGTGGGCAGCGGTATCCACGCATAAAGGCCATTGGCGTCCGTCCACGGCGCCCAGGGTGTGATGTCGGCGTGCATCACGCTGTCGAGCAACACATGCGACCAGGTCCCGGCCAGCGCGCTGAGCAGCACGGTGCGGGGCTTCCGCCGTTCGTCTTCAGCCAGCCATGGCGCGCGGTAGTGGGTGACCTCCTGATTCCATCGCTTTAACAGTGGGCGGCACAGCCAGGGCGCCAGCACTGCCGTGGCCAGCGCGATGGGCACCGCGCCCAAGTAGGTGTGCGTGGGCCCATGCAGCACGGCGGCGCCGCGCAGCATGCCCACCAGGGGCTCAATGTCCATCGCCACCTGGGCAATGCCGAAGGTGAGCACACTGAAGTGGCGCCCGGCCACGGCCTTGAGGGCCAGGCCAGCGCCCATGTGGAAAGGGGTGAAGGGCATGGGGTTGCAGGCTTTCAGTAGGGAGTACGGTGGTTCCGCAGCAGTGTGCCATTGCAGACCAAGGGTCGGCCGTCGGCGGATGGGGACGGGCCATTACCGCAGGCTGTCAACACTTGAGGTGTGTGGCGGTCGGCTCGCTATGTGCTGGCACGGGGGCATTCCTGCAGCGTATGCTCAGCCAACCGCCTGTGCAAATGGCACAGGATCTCGGGAGATGCTTTAAATTTCGCCGCTTGCTACCTGCCATGACCCACCACGTATTGCTTACAGGCTTTGAACCGTTCGACCAAGACCCGCTCAACCCCTCGTGGGAAGTGGCCCGCGCGCTGGACAGGTGGCAGCCTGCAGTTATGGGCCGTGCAGGTGATGCCTTCGAGGTGCGAGCGGCGCAGTTGCCCTGTGTCTTTGGCGATGCTGTGGTGCGTCTGCAGGCGGCCATCGCGCAGTGGCAGCCCGTGCTGGTGATTTGCCTGGGCCTGGCGGGCGGGCGCAGCGAGATCACACCCGAGCGGGTGGCCATCAATGTGGACGATGCGCGCATCCCAGACAACGCGGGCCGCCAGCCTGTGGACACGGCGGTGCAGTTGCAAGGGCCTACGGCCTACTTTTCAACGCTGCCCATCAAAGCCATGGTGCGCAATCTGCGTACCGAGGGCATTCCGGCGTCTGTGTCCAACACGGCGGGCACCTTTGTGTGCAACCACGTTTTTTATGCGCTGATGCACCATTTGGCACAGGCCACCACGAAGGATGGCCGCCCGCAGGCCCGCGAGGCGCGTGGAGGATTCATCCATGTGCCTGCGCTGCCCGAGCTGGCTGCGCGCCACCCGGGTATGTCAAGCATGGCTTTGGCCACGCAGGTGCGCGGGTTGCAGGTGGCCATAGAAACAGCATTGTCCGTGGCAGACGATGTGCGCGAAGTGGGCGGCGCTTTGCACTGAAAGCCTGCCCGCGCCCCGCGCCTTTGAACAGGTTCTGAGCCAAAAGCAGCGCGCTGGTGGCGTGTGGCTACTTGGGCTGACCGCCGTCTGAAATGCGCCGTGCATACACGGCCAGCACGATGCGTTCGGAGTGCACCAAGTAGTCGTTGAGTGCGGCGGCGGCTTCGGCCAATTTGCCCGCTTCAAACAGCTCCAGGATCTTGACGTTCATCTCCACATACGGGGCGTGGAGGAACTCGGGGTCGTTGAGCAGGCCAAATGCCAGGCGCAATTCGGCCAGCAGATGGGCGAACATGGTGTTCAGCCGCTCGCTGTCGGCCAGCTCCACGATGGCCATGTGGAACTCCATGTTGGCGGTGCCCACGCCTTGCCAGTCGGCGTTGTCGCGGCATGTTTGCCCGGCCTCTACGGCGCGGCGCATGTGCTGGATGGCGGGGTTGCGGGGGTAGGCCTGGGCCATCGCCTGACACTCTATGAGTCGGCGCACCCGGTAGATGTCAATGATGGAGGCGATGCTGGGCACGGCGACCGACACGCCCCGGTTGGGCTCATGGCGCAGCAAACCCTCTTTGGTCAGCAGCCTGAATACTTCGCGCAGCGTGTTGCGCGAGATCTGCAAGTGCTCGCTGAGTGCGGCCTCCGACAGCCGCTGGCCGGGCGCGAATTCCCCATGCACGATTTTTTGGCGCATCTGCTCGGCAATGCGGTCAGAGAGGTTGAGCAGGGTGTCAGACGGGCTGGGCATGGGGCGATCGAAGGGGCGTGCGGTCATCCGAGTGTATCTGCGGCGCCTGCTGCAAACGCGCGCCGCGCGGCTCGCTCTCTGGCGGGGGCGGGTGGTGGGTGTGGCAAGGGCTGGCACATCTGTGCACGACATGGGTGCAACAGTGCACCTTGCAGGCGCTTAGATAGGGTAACTACTGATCACAGGTGGTGCATATATTGTTCAACAATATAAGATCAATGCAATGACAAATGATTTGGTGCCAAAGAACGTTGGTATGCATTTTGCATTGCCAAGTTGTCTTTATTCATCCATTATTTGATGCATTGGCTTGAACGTATGGCCCTTTCTGCGCTGGCGCGTAAGGGTTGCACGGACGGACCCACCATCGGTTTCTGTGAGTTTTTTAAGGAGTCATTTCATGAAACGCAGCCTTTTGTCGCTCGCCCTGGTTGTGGCCGGAGCCGCTCATGCCCAGGTGAAGTGGGATTTGCCCACCGGTTATGCCGCCAACACCTTCCAGACCCAGAACAACCAGCAGTTCGCCAAAGAGGTCGATGAGCTGACGGGCGGCAAGCTCAAGATCACCTTGCACCCCGGTGGCTCGCTCTACAAGGCCAACGAAATCAAGCGTGCGGTGCAGACGGGCCAAGTGCCTTCGGCCGAGTTCATCCTGTCGGGCGCTGCCAACGAAAACGCGTTGTACGGCGTGGACTCTGTCCCGTTCCTGGCCACTTCATACGCTGAAGCGTGGCGTCTGTACCAGGCCGCCAGGCCAGCGCAAGAAAAGCTGCTCGCTTCGCAAGGCATGAAGCTTCTGTTCAGCGTGCCGTGGCCCGGCCAGTCGCTGTACTCCAACAAGCCCATCCAGGCACCGTCGGACTTTGCCGGAACCAAGATGCGCGCCTACAACCCCGCATCGACGCGCATTGCGCAGTTGCTCAAGGCGCAGCCTGTGACGATTCAGTTGTCCGAGCTGGGCCAGGCCTTGGCGACCAACACGGTCAACAACTTCCTCACCTCGTCGGCCAGCGGCGTGGAAAGCAAGCTGTACGAACAGGTCAAGTACTTCTACACCGTGAACGCATGGCTGCCACGCAACGCAACAGTGGTAAACCAGAAAGCGTTTGACGCGCTCGACAAGCCCACGCAGGAGGCTGTGATGAAGGCCGCGGCCGCCGCTGAAAAGCGTGGCTGGGAAACCAGCGAACGCCTGGACAAGGAGTACGTGAAGGAACTCGCTGCCAAGGGCATGGTGATTGCCGAGCCGTCTGCGGCGCTGAAGGCCGAATTCGCCAAGATCGGCGACACCATGACCGAAGAATGGATCAAGAACGCGGGCGCCGATGGCAAAGCCATCGTGGACGCTTACCGCAAGCGCTGATCGGCTTGACCGAACCGGGGCGCCACAGGCCCCCGGCGAGACCCGCGTCGGTGCGTTGTCCGCGATGCAGGGCCGGGTTCCTCTTTCTTTTCACCTCATTCACGCACTGCGTACGCCTGGAGTCCGCCATGGGTCAGCTCGTCCGTCATTTGTATCGCCTGCTCATCGGACTCGCTTGCGTGTCCATGGTGGCCGCCTTTGTCATTGTGTTGCTGGGCATCTTGGCCCGGCAGGTGACGTTCATTGATATCCAGGGGCTGGATGCCTACGCAGGCTATGCCATCGCTGCCACCCTGTTTTTTGCATTGCCCACGGCGCTGCTGCACGGGGATCACATCCGCGTGACTCTGGTCCTGGATCGCCTGGGTGCCAAAGCGCGGGCCGTCTTTGAATGGGGCGCGCTGATTGCCGCCCAGCTGCTGTCGGGCTATCTGGCCTGGTATGCCGTGCGCGCCGTGTGGCTGTCGTACATCACGCACGACGTATCGCCCTCGGCAGATGCCACACCGCTGTGGATTCCGCAGCTGTGCATGGCCATTGGCTGTGTGGCGTTTGCCCTGGCGTTTCTGGATGCGATCGTGGCGCGGCTGCGGGGTCGCGAGTGGTTCATTGCGGGCCCCGGCTCGGTGGCTGAGTAAACAAGGAGAACCTCATGGACATGATGGCTGCCGTGGTATTGATCGTGGCCCTGTTTGCCGTGCTCGGCGCAGGCATGTGGATTGGCCTGGGCCTGCTGGCCGTGGGTCTGATAGGAATGGAGCTGTTCACCAGCCGGCCGGTGGGCGACAGCATGATGCTGACCATCTGGGGTGCCAGCTCTGCGTGGACGCTGACCGCCTTGCCGCTGTTTTTGTGGATGGGCGAAATCCTGTTTCGAAGCAAGCTGTCGGACAGCATGTTCCGGGGCCTGGCGCCTTGGATGGACAAGCTGCCTGGGCGGCTGCTGCACACCAACGTGGTGGGTTGCACCATTTTTGCGGCGATCTCCGGCTCGTCGGCGGCCACCTGCGCCACGATCGGCAAGATGACCTTGCCCGAGCTGCAAAAGCGCGGTTATCCCGACGCGATGGCCGTGGGCACATTGGCTGGTGCGGCCACGCTGGGGCTGCTCATTCCGCCGTCGATCATCATGATCGTGTACGGCGTGGCGGCCAACGTTTCGATTGCCAAGCTGTTTCTGGCGGGCGTGTTTCCAGGGCTGATGCTGGCGGGGCTCTTCATGGGTTACATCGCCATCTGGGCACTGTTCCATCGCGACCAGGTGCCTGTGTCGGACATGTCCATGACCTTCATGCAGAAGATCTATGAGTCGCGCCACTTGATCCCTGCCGTGATTTTGATCGGCCTGGTGCTGGGCGGAATCTACAGCGGCATTGCTACGGCCACCGAGGCAGCCGCTCTGGGCGTGGCCGGTGCACTGGGGCTGGCTGCGTGGGAAGGTTCGCTGAGCTGGCAAAAGTTCAAGGAAGGCCTCATCAGCGCCTGCCGCGTGTACTGCATGATCGGTCTGATCCTTGCGGGCGCCGCGTTCCTCACACTGGCCATGGGCTTCATCGGCCTGCCGCGTCACCTTGCCGAGTGGATTGGCTCGCTGCATCTCTCGCCGTTTGCGCTGCTGATGATGCTGACAGTCTTCTTCATCGTGCTGGGCTGCTTCCTGGATGGCATCTCGATGGTGGTTCTCACGATTGCCGTGCTGCTGCCCACCGTGGAGGCCGCAGGCTACGACCTGATCTGGTTTGGCATTTTCATCGTGCTGGTGGTGGAGATGGCGCAGATCACGCCACCCGTGGGGCTGAACCTCTTTGTGATTCAAGGGCTGACCAAGCGCGACATCGGCTGGATTGCAAGGGTGGCGGCACCGATGTTCTTCGTGATGCTGGCTGCGGTGTTGATGCTGTACGCAGTGCCTGAAATTGTGCTGTGGCTGCCCTCGCGGATGTGAGCCTGCCTGAATTGCCACGGTGAACGAGGAGTGCCCGCTTGGTGTGGGCACTTCACCGGTTCGACTCAACCCAGAGGTGTTCCATGGACCGTCTTCCGTCTTTGGAATCGTCGGCCTGCGTCGGTGGCCATGTCTAACACCCTGGCGCGCAATGCGACGGTAGAGGCCGCGCGTGCAGGCGAACAAGGCGGGGGTTTTGCCGTGGTGGCCGGGGAGGTGCGCAGCCTGGCCGGCCGCGCGGGCGCCACGACGTCTGAGGCGGTGGACAGCGTGGCGCAGATCCTCTCGGGCCTGAGCCTTGCCAGCCTTGGGCAGAGCGATGACATCGCCCGGGCCAGCCGCGCGGTGACGGCGCTGGATGAAGTCACCCGGCAAAACGCGGCTTGGGCGGAGAAGGGCACTGCCGCGGCCCAAAGCTCGCAAGACCAGGCCATGCGGCTGAACATGGCCATGGGGGGCTCCCGCTGGGAGCCTGGGGTTGGTGAAAGTTTGTGGGTTAATGTAACTTGTATTGTTGAACAATAGATGTTTTATTGATTGACAATGATGGCTTTGCTGGGATGATTCATCCTCACGCTCCACCGGCATGTAGGCCGGGGCGTCAAGACAACAGGCCTGAGACTGAAGGCCTGAGACAAGCGGAAGGAAAACAGCCAATGACAACGATGGACTTGAACAGCGACCTGGGTGAGAGTTTTGGCGCCTGGCGCATGGGCGATGACGAGGCGATCCTGCGCGTGGTCACCAGCGCCAACGTGGCCTGCGGTTTTCATGCGGGTGACCCTGCGGGCATTCTGGCCACGGTGCGCGCCGCGGTGGCGCAAGGCGTCACGATCGGTGCCCACGTGGCCTACCCTGATCTGGTGGGCTTTGGCCGCCGCAATATGGACGTGACCAGCGCCGAGCTGCAGGCCGACGTGATGTACCAGATTGGCGCGCTGCAAGGGCTGGCCACGGCCGCTGGCACGCGGGTGCGCTACGTCAAGCCGCACGGCGCGCTCTACAACACCATCGCCCACGACGAGCGCCAGGCCAAAGCCGTCATCGCCGCCGTGCGGGCGGTGGATCCCACGCTGGTGCTGGTCGCCTTGGCCGGTGCCCCGGTGGTGCAGTGGGCCCGCGACGCAGGCCTGACGGTGGTGGGCGAGGCCTTTGCCGACCGGGCCTATACGCCCGAAGGCACGCTGGTTTCGCGCCGTGAAAAAGGGGCCGTGTTGCACGATGCCACGCTGGTAGCCCAGCGCATGCTGCGCCTGGTGCGTGAGGGCGTGGTCGAAGCCATCGACGGCAGCCTGGCGCGTGTCGATGCCCAGTCCATCTGTGTGCACGGCGACAGCGCCAGTGCGGTGGAGATGGCGCAAGCCGTGCGCGCCGCCCTGGAGCAAGACGGCGTGGTGCTGCGCTCCTTTGTAGACCCTGCATGAAACCCTTGGCCTGATCACTCACAGGATTTCCAATGCCAACCACCTACCAAAACCCATCCCTGCAAGCCGCCCTGCGCCAGGCCCGTGCAGCCCGGCAGGCCTACCGCGAAGGCAAGGTCGAACCCACTGCAGGCATTGCCCCCGGCATGACGCAGGCCAACATGATTGCGCTGCCGCGTGAATGGGCCTGGGACTTTCTGCTCTATGCCCAGCGCAACCCCAAGCCCTGCCCGGTGCTTGACGTGATTGAAGCGGGCGACCACCGCACGCTGCTGGCCGAAGGGGCCGATGTGCGCACGGATATTCCGCTGTACCGCGTCTGGCGCGACGGCCAGCTGGTGGAGGAGGTGAGTGACGCCCGGCCGCTGTGGCAAGAGCACCCCGATCTGGTCACCTTCCTCATCGGTTGCAGCTTCACCTTCGAGACGCCCTTGCAAGAAGCTGGCATCGAGGTGCGCCATATCGAGCAAGGGTGCAACGTGCCGATGTACCGCACCAACCGCGCCTGCCGCCCTGCCGGGCGCCTGCACGGCGACATGGTGGTGTCGATGCGGCCCATTCCTGCACACCGCGTGGCAGATGCGGTGTCGATTTCCGGGCGCTTCCCGTCGGTGCATGGTGCGCCAGTGCATGTGGGCGACCCCGCAGCGCTGGGCATTGCAGACCTGCAGCGCCCCGACTTTGGCGACCCGGTGCGCATCGAGCCCGGCGAGGTGCCGGTGTTCTGGGCCTGTGGCGTCACACCCCAGGCCGCCGTGATGGCATCGCGCGTGCCTTTTGCGGTGACCCATGCGCCGGGGCACATGTTTATCTCGGACGTGCCCGATAGCACCTACCACGTATAAGCGCCAGCGCTCAACGTCCAACGCCCCTCTGCAATCTGGAGACACTGTGTTGCGCTTCTTGCCCGTGACCCACAACGCGCTGCTGGTAGAGCTGGCCGATCTGGACCAGACCCTGGCTTTGCTCGCGTCGCTACAGCGGCATCCTCCCCACGGCGTGGAGGAGCTGGTCCCCGCTGCGCGGACCATTCTGGTGGAGTACCGCGCCTCGGCCACCCGGGCCGAAACCTTGGTGCAGGACATTGCTGCGCGCAGCCTGACGCAGGGCGCCGAGCGCAGCGACACGCTGATCGAAATCCCCGTGCATTACAACGGCGAAGACCTGGCCGAAGTCGCGCAGATCTTGGGCATCACGCCCGAGGAAGTGGTGCGCCGGCACACAGGCAGCGAGTTCACCGTGGCCTTCACCGGCTTTGCCCCCGGCTTTGCCTACCTCAGCGGTGGCGACCCGGTCCTGAACGTGCCACGCCGCAGCACCCCGCGCACGCGCCTGCCCGCAGGCTCTGTGGGGTTGGCGGGCACCTTCAGCGGCGTGTACCCGCAGGCCAGCCCCGGTGGCTGGCAAATCATCGGCACCACCCCCGTGGCCATGTGGGACATCACCCGCGCGCAACCCGCCTTGCTACAGCCCGGCTACCGCGTGCGCTTTGTGGATATTGCTACTAAAAACATAGCTGCTAGCGCTTATTCAGAAAGCGCTGGAGGCCAAAAAGATCCCAAACCCGCTGGCCGCACGCAGCACCACCTGGCCGCCGGGCACACCGCGCTGCAGGTGCGGGCCACGGGCTTGCTCACCGTCTTTCAGGACCTGGGCCGCCACGGCCAGGCCAGGCAGGGCGTGTCGGCTTCAGGCGCCATGGACCAGGCCGCCCTCAAGGCCGCCAACCGCCTGGTGGGCAATGCCAGCAACGCCGCTGCGCTGGAGACCGTGGGCGGCGGCCTGCAACTGCGCAGCGTGGGCGATAACGTGGTGGCCGTCACCGGGGCCGATGCCGTGCTGACGCTGACCACGGCCGACGGCCAGCGCTGGTCTGTGCCACGTTACGAACCTGTGGCCCTGGCCGATGGCGACATGCTGGCCGTGGGCCAACCCACCGCAGGCGCACGCTGCTACGTCGCCGTGCGCGGCGGCTTTGCCGAAGCGCCCGTGATGGGCAGCTGCGCCACCGACACCCTGGCCCATGTCGGCCCCGCGCCCGTGGCCGTGGGCGACTGGCTGGCCGTGCAACCCGCGCCAGCCACCAGCGTGGTAGCCGCCCCCGAGCTGCCGCCTGCTGATTTGCCCACGCTGGAGCAAGAAGTGGTGCTGGACGTGGTGATGGGCCCGCGCACCGACTGGTTTACCCCCGAGGCCATTGCCCGTTTTGCCGCGCAGCGCTGGCAGGTCACGCCCCAGTCCAACCGCGTCGGCCTGCGCCTGGCGGGCGAGGTGCCGCTGGACCGCGCCATCACCGGCGAGCTGCCCAGCGAAGGCACAGCCCTGGGCGCCTTGCAGGTGCCCCCCAGCGGGCAGCCCGTGCTGTTTCTGGCCGACCACCCGCTCACGGGCGGCTACCCGGTCATTGGCTGCGTGGCCCCGTACCACCTCGACCGCGCCGGGCAGATCCCTGTGGGGGCCTGGTTGCGGTTCAACCCGATTCAGCCGTTTGCAGAGCTTGCGCCCTGATGGTTCGTGGCGTTGGTTGTACTTTCAAAGAACACCGGAACATTGATATGAAAAAAGTTTTGATTGCCAATCGCGGAGAAAGCGGCCGCCTGGCGGGCGCTTCTGCACATCGCAGTGCCTGCGCAGCAGGCGACGGCGATCTCGCCACCCTGTGCTGAGCAGAACATTGGAGCCTTGATATGAAAAAAGTTTTGATCGCCAACCGAGGCGAGATCGCTGTCCGCATCGCCCGCGCCTGTGCCGACTACGGCGTGCAGTCCGTCGCCGTGTACGCCAATGCCGACATCGATGCCCTGCACACCCGCATGGCCGATGAAGCCTATGGGCTGGACGGCGACCGCCCCGCAGACACCTACCTCCACGTCGAAAAGCTCCTGGCCATCGCCAAAAAGAGCGGAGCGGACGCGGTGCACCCCGGCTACGGCTTCCTCTCGGAAAACGCCGCTTTTGCCCAGGCTGTGATCGATGCCGGCCTGGCCTGGATTGGCCCGCGCCCCGCCACCATTGCCCAGCTGGGCGACAAGGTGTCTGCACGCAAGATTGCGCTGCAGGTGGGCGCGCCGCTGGTGGTGGGCACGCCCGACCCGGTGAAAGATGCGAGCGAGGTGCTGGCGTTTGCCGAGCAAAACGGCCTGCCCATCATCATCAAAGCCGCCTTTGGTGGCGGTGGGCGGGGCATGAAGATCGCGTGGCGCATGGACGAAGTGGCCGAGCTGTACGAATCGGCGGTGCGCGAGGCTGTCACGGCCTTTGGCCGGGGCGAGTGCTTTGTGGAGCAGTTCCTCGACAAACCCCGCCACATCGAAGCCCAGGTGCTGGCCGACACCCACGGCAACGTGGTGGTGTTGGGCACGCGCGACTGCTCGCTGCAACGGCGCAACCAGAAGCTGGTGGAAGAAGCCCCCGCGCCCTTTTTGAGCGATGCCCAGCGCGAACGCATCCACACCGCTGCGCGCGACATCTGCGCCGCCGCAGGCTACGTGAGCGCAGGCACGGTGGAGTTTTTGCTGAGCCAGAGCGGCGCCATCTCGTTCCTGGAGGTCAACACCCGCCTGCAGGTGGAGCACCCTGTGACCGAGCAAACCACGGGTGTGGACCTGGTGGTGGAGCAACTGCGCGTGGCCGATGGCCTGCCGCTGTCCATCACGCAAACGCCCGCGCCGCTGGGCCACTCGTTCGAGTTCCGCATCAACGCCGAAGACGTGGGCCGGGGCTTTTTGCCCACGCCAGGGCCCGTGCAGCGCTTTGATGCGCCCTCGGGCCCCGGCGTGCGGCTCGATACGGGCGTGCAGTCGGGCTCCGTCGTGCCCGGCACGTTCGATTCGCTCATGGCCAAGCTCATCGTCACCGGCGCCACTCGAGAGCAGGCTCTGGCCCGCGCCCGCCGTGCGCTGCGCGAGTTTCAGATTGAAGGCGTGGCCTCGGTGCTGCCATTCCACCGCGCCGTCATCGACCACCCCGACTTTGTAGGGGCTGATGGATTCAAGGTGCACACCCGCTGGATCGAATCCGACTTCGCCACGCCACTGGCTGCTGCGGTACGGGCCGCGCCCGTGGCAGACACCAGCCTGCTGCGCACCGCCATCGAGATCGATGGCCGCCGTGTGCAGCTGGGCCTGCCTGCCGTGCTGCTGCAAGGCTTGGCGACTGCGGGCGGGCAGGGCGCTGCTGCCGCACCAGCCGAGGCAGCGGTGGATGCCGCCGCCGTCACCTCGCCCATCGCCGGCAACCTGCACGCCTGGAAGGTGGCCGATGGCGACACGGTGCAAGAGGGCGACGTGATTGCCGTGATGGAGGCCATGAAGATGGAGATGCAGGTGACGGCACACCGCGCTGGGCGCGTGGCCTTGGCGGCAGCAGCTGGCACCGCACAAGCGCTGGGTGCGGTGATTGCCCGAATCGCCTGAGACGCGCCGTCTTACTGCCGCGCCAGGGCGGCGGGCGCGCCCCGCCAGCGCGCCATGCTGTCCATGATGAGCACGGTGCACACCATCCAGGTGCCGCCCAGCACCCAGCCGGCCAGCACGTCACTCACGTAGTGCACATGCAGCACCACGCGGCTCCAGCCGGTGGTGAAGATCAGCGCGCCCGCGCAGCACACGGCGGGCACCTGCCAGGCCCGTGGCAGCAGCCGCACCGCCAAGTACGCCAGCATGGCATAGGCCACCATGGATGCGCTGCTGTGCCCGCTGGGAAAACTGAACCCATCGGCCTGCGCTGCCCCATGCACATGCTCTGGCCGCACGCGGGCGAACACGTCTTTCAAAATTTTGGTCAGCAGCCCATTGCCCGCCATGGCCACCAGCCAGCCAACGGCCAATAAACGGTGCCTGCGCCACCACAGGGCGGCCGTCACCGCCAGGGTCAGCGTGGTCAGCACGGCGGTGTCTCCCAGGTGGGTGAGTGCGCCAAACCACCGCAGGGCCGCCATGTCTGCATGCAGGCGCAGTTGCTGCGCAATGCTTTCGTCCACCCGGCTCCAGGTGCCCGTGCGCTGCCAGCCCTCGGCCAGCTCTGCCATCAATGCGCCCCCGGCCAGCAGGGCGCAAGCGGCTGCGGCCATGCTCAGCAGCATCACAGTGGTGGCGCTGGCTGCGTGAAGCAAATGCCGCACAGGCGAGGGGCGGTGGCGCAGGGTTTTCAAGGCCCACAAGGCGCCACTGCCCAGCAAGGCGCCCGCAGTCATTCCCAGCAGCCAAAGGGCAATGGGGTGGCGGGCTACAGTGGTGGCGAGCGTGTGCAGGTCCATGAATTCAAAGGTGTTTTTGGGGTAAGGAAACCGGGGCGGGGAAGCGTTGTTACTGCGTACGCAGCGGATGCTCTGCAATCGTCTTCAGCCGAGCGAATGGCCAGCCTGTGCAGCTTTTGGCAGCGTGGTTTTTACCCCAGCAAGGGGGGCCGTTGCGATCACAGGGTTTAGCGCTGCGATGCGCAGTTCTGCCTGTAGGCGCACGCCGACGCGCCAAGGCGCCGCCCGCTGGCTGCGCTGTAGCCACTGCGCCGTGATCATTGAATAGCGGCCCCGTGTCGGGTCTTTGGCCTCACAGGCATCGTTACGCCCACCACGCTTTTCATCCCCATGACCGATTTGCACAGTCCCATGATCCTTCATCACCACAGTCCCATCCATGTGGTGGTTCCACTGCGGCCAGGGGCTGATCTGGATCTGGTGCGCGCAAAGCTGAGTGGTGCATTCGCTCAGCACGACCATCCCGTGGTGTGGCACATACCGCGTGAGCGGGGTGACATCGTTCAATTGGCGGATCACGCAGCAGAGGCTGCACGTGATAACGCTGGTTTGCTGGTGGCGGCGGGGGGGGATGGCACCATCAACGCGGTGGCCGCAGCCGCCTTGCGTGCCGGTGTGCCTATGGGCGTGGTGCCCATGGGGACTTTCAACTATTTCAGCCGCGAGCAAGGCTTGGAGCTGGACGCTGAAGCCGCCGTGCTGCAGCTGCTGGAAGCCCTGCGCGCGGGCGAGTTGCGGCCGGTGCAGGTCGGCTTTGTGAATGACCGGGTGTTTTTGGTCAACGCCAGCGTGGGGCTGTACCCCCGGTTGCTGGCAGAGCGCGAGCAGGCCACGCGCAAGCTGGGCCGCTCTCGCGCGGTGGCCATGGCCGCTGCGGTGTGGAGCATGCTGCGCCCCTCGGCGCGGCGACGCTGGCGCGTGGTGGTGCGCACCCGCCAGGGAAATCAGATGCAAGAGCAGGAACACGAAGTCAGCACGCTGTTTGTGGGCAACAACCCCTTGCAACTGGAACAGGTGGGTTTGGCGCAAGCCGAATCGGTGGCGCAGGGCGGGATGCTGGCCGTGGTGTTGCTCAAACCCCAAAGCCGCTGGGCCATGGCTCGCACGGTATGGCGCGCCGCTACCGGCCAGCTGGAGGGCGACCCGGCCGTGCAAAGCCTGGCCTGTGCCGAGCTGAGTGTGGCTCCCGCTGGGTGGCGCAAGGCCAGCGTGAAGGTGGCTTTTGATGGCGAGCGCGAACGCATGAAAGCGCCTCTGTGTTTTTCGCTACACACGCGGCCCCTGTGGCTGGTGGCACCAACGCTGCTGGAACATTTGCCGCAGCGCGACCCTGCCAACGCACCACCTGCCGCAGCGCCGCCCTTGGCTGAACCTGCGCTGGCGCCTGCCTGAATACCATGCGCCAGGAACTGCCCGCAGTCGCAGGAAGTGCCGGTGCCGTGGGGTGGCACGAAGGTGCCATGCTTCGCCACGAAGGTCATGAAGCAGCGCCCGTTCCCCCGTCGTTGAAGGTGGAAGCTGACAAGGAGCTGGGGCTTGGCAAGAACGAAGCGGGAGTTTTGCATTCAGCACAAGCGACGGCAATCGCCACCACGCACAAATTGATGCATCTTTCCGATCTGCATTTTGGAGCGCACGACCCGCTGGTGTGCGCTGCAGTGCAGCGGCTTGCGCACCGGCTGCGTGTGGATGTGGTGGTGGTTTCGGGCGATCTGACCCAGCGTGCCACACACCAGCAGTTCGCCTTGGCGCACGATTTTGTGTGCGGCCTCGGTGTGGATGAGCGCGTGGTGCTGGCCGGCAACCACGACTTGCCCCTGTTTGCCTGGTGGCTGCGTTGGGGCCGCGCCTACCAACGGTTTGCATCGCAGTTTGGCGCCCAGCTGGAACCCCAGCGGCAGGTGGGGCCGTTCTGGATTGTGGGTGTGAACACGACCCGGCCCTGGCGGCATGAGCGCGGCACGCTCTCGGCCGCGCAGGTGACGCGGGTGGCGGAAGACTTGCGGTCTGCGCCCGCGCAGGCATGGCGCATTGTGGTCAGTCACCACCCCTTGGTGGCTCGCAGTGCAGAGGATCGATCCCACCGGCCCCACGGCGCCGACACTGCCGTGCAACGCTGGCGCGATGCGGGTGCCCACATGTTGCTCTCAGGCCATGTGCACCATCCGGCCTTGTTGCAGCCCCAGCTAGGTTTGTGGTCCATGCAGGCCGGCACGGCCGTGTCGCGCCGCCTGCGCAGTGGGCAACCCAATAGTCTGGTGGTGTTGCAGATGCAGTCAGAGCCCACGGGTTCGCTGGGGCGGCAATACCCTAATCGTTTTGCTCAGCGCTGGGATTTTGATGCCCGCTTGGGTGACTTCGTGTGCGTTGAATCGCTGCCCGTGGCGGGTTGAAATACGCCCGTTCCCTCACAGCCAGGGCTTGAGCCAGCCCAGCCCGTCGCTGGTGGCGTGGGCTGCTGTGCCGCGCGCGGGGCGGTATTCGCAGCCAATCCAGCCGTCGTAGCCCAGGCTGTCCAGCAGTTGGAACAGGTAGGTGTAGTTGATCTCGCCTACATCGGGTTCGTGGCGCTCGGGCACACCGGCAATCTGGAAATGGCCGACGTTGCCGGTGGGCAGGTACTGGCGCACTTTCATGGCCAGGTCGCCTTCCACGATCTGGCAGTGGTACAGGTCCATCTGCACCTTCACGTTGGCGGCGCCGATCTCGGCGATCAGCGCATGGGCCTGGTCCTGGCGGCTCAGGAAGAAGCCGGGCATGTCGCGGCCATTGATGGGCTCCAGCAGGATCTGGATGCCGTGCGGCGCAGCCTGCTCGGCGGCGTAGCGCACGTTGGCGATGTAGGTAGCGCGCACGGTGGCTGCATCGGCCCCCTGGGGTACCAGCCCGGCCATGACATGGATGCGGGGGCATTGCAAGGCCTGGGCATAGTCGATGGCTTTGGCGATGCCTTCGCGGAATTCGGCCTCACGTCCCGGCAGGCAGGCCAGCCCGCGCTCGCCCGCGTCCCAGTTACCGGGTGGTGCATTGAACAGCACCTGCTGCAGGCCGTTGGCTTGCAGGCGCGCGGCCAGTTCTTGCGCAGGGTAGGCATAGGGGAAGAGGTACTCCACCGCCTTGAAGCCATCGCGCGCAGCGGCGGCAAAGCGGTCGAGAAAGTCCACGTCGTTGTAGAGCATGGACAGGTTGGCGGCAAAGCGGGGCATGGGTGTCTTTCTGTCTGATGGTGAAGGCAGGGCCTTACCACTGCGCGCCAAAGGTTTGGCGCAGTTGTTCAATCTGGGGCTCGCTCAGTGGCGTGGGGCGGGGCTGGCACAGCAGCCACAGGCGGGCGGTTTTCTTCCAGCTCTTCCAGCACCGCCATGGCGGCTGCTGGCGTGTCGTGCCACACATTGGGGCCCAGGCGTGCCAGCATGACGGCGCGCACCGGGCTGCCCTGGGCGGCATAGCGGGTGATGGTCTGCGCCACCAGTGCTGCCGCTGCGGCATCGCCGGGGCGGTGGTAGGGGATGTGCGGCACGCGGCCTACCTTCATCACAAAGTAGGGCGTGATGGGCGGCAGCAATTGCGCATCCGCTGCCAATTCCCCGTCTGCAGCGGTGTCGGCTTGCAGCGAACAGGCCACCAAGTGCGTGCTGTGTGTGTGGATCACGCAGCGCGCTGGGAGGCTGTCGATGCTGAGGTCTCGTAAATCTGCGATGCAGTGCAATGGTCTTGCTGGCCCGGTCGCCCGCCACCTGCTGGCCTTGTGCGTCCAGGCGCGCCAGCCGCTCGGGCTGCAGCGTGCCCAGGCAGGCATCGGTGGGGGTGATGAGGTAGCCGTCGGCCAGGCGCACGCTGATGTTGCCTGCGGTGGCGTGCACATAGCCCCGCTCAAACAGGCTACGGCCCACGCGGCAGATCTCGTCGCGGGCCTGGCTCTCATCCATGAAGGCGGGGGGTGAGGTCATGCCTGCAATTGTGCAAAAGCCTTGGTGAAAAAGTCGGTGCTGCCGAAATTGCCCGACTTGAGCGTGATGTGCAGCCCGTCCTTCGCGTCGGGTGCCACGGCATGGCACCACGGCACGCCGGGGTCAATCTGCGCGCCAATGCGCATTTGCGTGATGTCGAGGGCCTGCACGCAGGCACCGGAAGTTTCACCGCCCGCCACGATGAGCTGGCGCACACCGCGCTCCACCAGGCCGCGTGCAATGGCGGCAATGGTTTCCTCCACCATGGCACCGGCTTTTTCGGAGCCCAGTTTGCCCTGAATGGCGCGCACGGCCGATGGCTCGGCGGTGGAATACACCAGCACCGGGCCCTGGCCGATGTGGCCCTCAGCCCAGGCCAGCGCTTCGGCGGCCACGTCCCACGCCTGCGGCGATGCGCAGCGGGTCGATGGCCAGAGCGGGTTTGCCGGCCTTGATGAAATCCATGACCTGCTGGTTGGTCGCTACGAGCAGCTGCCCGACACGATGGCCTGCAGCCCTTGCGCGGCGGGCAGGCGGGCTGCCTCGTTGCTGGGGGCTACGCCAAAGTTGCCCGGCAGGCCAATGGCCACGCCCGAGCCTGCGGTGACCAGCGGCATGCCCTTGAGCGCGGGGCCCAGGCGCAGCAGGTCGGCGTTGGACACCGCATCCACCACGGCCATGCGCACGCCCTCGGCCTTCAGTTGATCGATGCGTGCACGGATAGCGGCCTCGCCCTGCGCGACCACGCTGTGGTCGATCAGGCCCACGCGGCTGGGTGTTTGCGCCTGCAGCACGCGCACCAGGTTGGGGTCGGTCATGGGCGTGAGCGGGTGGTTCTGCATGCCGCTCTCGTTCAGCAGCACATCGCCCACAAACAGGTAGCCCTTGAACACGGTGCGCTTGTTGTCGGGGAAGGCGGGCGTGGCGATGGTGAAGTCGGTGCCCAGGGCCCTGCATCAGCGCATCGGTCACGGGGCCGATGTTGCCTTCGGCCGTGCTGTCAAAGGTGGAGCAGTATTTGAAGTAGATCTGCTCGGCACCTTGCGCCTGCAGCCACTGCAGCGCAGCCAGCGACTGGGCAATGGCTTCTTCTTTGGGAATGGTGCGCGACTTGAGCGCGACCACGATGGCATCGGCCTCGGTATCCAACGGCGCCGTGGGAACGCCCATGGCTTGCACCACGCGCATGCCTGCGCGCACCAGGTTGTTGGCCAAGTCGGGTCGCGCCGGTGAAGTCGTCGGCAATGCAGCCCAACAGTGCACGTGCGCGTGTCATGCCTTTTCTCCTTGCCTTCAGGCAGGGTGATGCCCGGGAAGATCTTGATCACGGCGCTGTCGTCTTCCTTGGCAAAGCCTGCAGTCGATGCCTGCATGAACATCTGGTGCGCCGTAGCCGCCAGGGGCAGGGGGAATTTGCTGGCGCGTGCGGTGTCCAGCACCAGGCCCAGGTCTTTCACGAAGATATCGACGGCCGACAGCGGCGTGTAATCGCCCGCCAGCAACTGGGCCATGCGGTTTTCAAACATCCAGCTGTTGCCCGCGCTGTTCGTGATCACTTCATACAAGGCGCTGGCTTCCACGCCTTCGCGCAGGCCAGGGCCATGGCTTCGGCGGCCACGGCGATGTGCACACCGGCCAGCAGCTGGTTGATGATCTTGACCTTGCTGCCCGCGCCCGCCTTGTCGCCCAGGCGGTAA
>NZ_VFPV01000003.1 GCF_006716905.1 Acidovorax temperans
TTTGCGCCGCAGTTTGTGGGGCCAGACCTGATTGCCCCGCAGGATGTGGACCCTGGCCTGGACGCCGGCCGCTACACGCTGGTGCTGCACATACCGCCCAACTTCCAGCGCGATGTGCTGGCAGGCAAGGTGCCGCGCGTGCAGCTCAACATGGACGCCACGCGCATGATGCAGGCCTTCACATCCAACGGTGCGGTGCAGCAGATCGTTCAGCTGGAGGTGGCCGAGTTTGTGCAGCGCTACCGGTCTGTGCCTGCGCCTGCCATCGATCTGGCCGTGCGCGCCCGGTTCAACCCGGCGCTCACGCCCGCATGGTTTGGCTCGGTGATGGAGCTGATCAACATCGTCACCATGCTCTCCATCATCCTCACCGGCGCGGCGCTGATCCGCGAGCGCGAGCACGGCACCGTGGAGCACTTGCTCGTCATGCCCGTCACCCCGGCCGAGATCATGCTGGCCAAAGTGTGGGCCATGGCGCTGGTGGTGCTGGTGGCCACCTGGGTGTCGCTCACCGTGGTGATCCGCTGGGCGATTGGGGTGCCGATTGAAGGCTCGATACCGCTGTTTTTGCTGGGCACGGTGCTGCACCTGTTTGCCACCACGTCCATGGGCATCTACATGGCCACCCTGGCGCGCAGCATGCCGCAGTTTGGCCTGTTGATGGTGCTGACCATGATGCCGCTGGAGATGCTCTCAGGCGGCATCACCCCGCGCGAGAGCATGCCGCTGTGGGTGCAGTACGTGATGTCGCTGGCGCCCACCACGCATTTCACCGAGCTGTCTCAGGCCATCCTGTACCGGGGCGCGGGGTTGTCGGTGGTGTGGTCGTCGCTGGTGTGGCTGCTGGCGATTGGCGCCGTGCTGTTTGCCCTGGCACTGGCGCGCTTTCGCAAGACCATCTCGCAGATGGCTTGATCTTGCGCGCCAGTTGCTATGGGGTTTGCTATTGATTTGGTAGCTGCTTGCGCTTTCTAGATAAGCGCTGGAGCCGCTTTTTACATAAATTCCACGGTGCCCGGCCGCCCAGGCAAGTTCAATGCCGCCGTGGGCGCCGGCTGGCTCGCCACGCGCTGGCCGCGCCGCCAGACGCCCAGGCGCGCCGCCCGCAGACGAATGGCTTCTGCCGGGTTGCGCGCATGCAGCAGCACAAAGTCCGCGTGGCAGCCGGGGGCCAGGCCGTAGCCCTCCAAGCCCAGCAGGCGGGCAGGGTTCACGGTCACCGCATCAAAGCACTGGCGCATGCCCGCCTGGCTGGTCATTT
Source organism: Acidovorax temperans (assembly GCF_006716905.1). Lineage (GTDB taxonomy): Bacteria > Pseudomonadota > Gammaproteobacteria > Burkholderiales > Burkholderiaceae_C > Acidovorax > Acidovorax temperans. The sequence continues at coordinate 1,262 of NZ_VFPV01000003.1, forward strand.
GGCCCACATGCAGGCCCATGTGCGCGGCTTCCAGCATGTCGCCGCTGCCGCCGCTGTACCAGGGGTCGAGCACGCAGTCGTGGCCAAAGGCCACCGTCAGGCCGGCGGCCATCAGCTCGGGCACGCGGGTCATGCCCCGGCGCTTGGGGTAGGTGTCGTGGCGGCCTTGCAGGGTGATGTTGATGAGCGGGTTGGCCACCACGCCCAGGTCGGCCTCACACATCAACGGGATGAGTTTGCTCACGTAGTAGTTGTCCATGCTGTGCATGGAGGTGAGGTGCGAGCCCGTGACGCGGCCGTGCAGGCCCAGGCGCTGGGTTTCAAAGGCCAGGGTCTCGACGTGGCGCGAATGCGGGTCGTCGCTTTCGTCGCAGTGCATGTCCACGCGTTTTCCGCGCTCGGCAGCCAGCTCGCACAGCAGCCGCACGCTCTCGGTGCCATCGGCGTAGGTGCGTTCAAAGTGCGGAATACCGCCCACCACGTCCACGCCCATGTCCAGCGCCCGCTTCAGGTTGTCCAGCCCGCCCTGGCGGCGCAGCACGCCGTCTTGCGGAAAGGCCACCAGCTGCAAGTCCAGGTAAGGTGCCACGCGCTGCTTCACATCCAGCAGGGCCTGCACCGGCAGCAGGCTGGGGTCGCTGGTGTCCACATGGCTGCGGATGGCCAGCAGCCCGCGCGCCACGGCCCAGTCGCAGTACTGCAATGCGCGCTGCACGATGGCATCGTGCGTGAGCTGGGGCTTGAGCTCGCCCCACAGCGCAATGCCTTCGAGCAGGGTGCCGCTTTCATTCACACGCGGCTGGCCGTAGCTCAGGGTCGAATCCATGTGGAAATGCGCGTCCACAAACGGCGGGCTCACCAGCAGGCCGCCTGCGTCCACTGTTTCATGCGCTGGGGCTTGCAGGCCTTCAGTCACTTCGGTGATGCGGCCGTTTTGCACGGCAATCGACATGTTCTGGCGCCCGTCGGGCAGGGTGGCATGGGTGATGAGCAGGTCAAGCATGGGATTAGAGGGGGCAGGACGGGTTTTGCTCAGGATACGTTGTTTTTGCGATTTGCAGAGGTGCTGCGCTTCAGTGTTGGGCGCGGGAGATATGCACTTGCATTGTGGTTGCGGAGGCGTGTATGGCTCTTGATGTCATGGTGATGAAAACGACACGCGGAATCGGGCCACCTGAACCAAATGGGTATCTAACATGAATCATTGATAGGTATCAAAGCGCTGGCGGTTTGGCTGACAAAGAATGCCTCTGAGCCTGCCGAACCCCAGTCGTCGCAGCCCGCGGCGGGCCTATTGGAGGGATGGAGATTGAGCCATCTTGGGCCGCGACATACAAGGAGTCCCCATGACAACCCGAAAGCTGGCGCGCCTTGCGGCCCTGGCACTGTCCACTCTGGCTCTGGCCGCCGCTGCACAACACAAAGATGGTGCTACGGACCCTGAGGTGAAATACCAGGCAGGTTCTTCACCTCTGGCCGATGTACCGATGTACCAAAGCACGAACCCCAAAGCGCCGAAGATGACGCAGGCCGAGTTCGATCGCGCTCGCCAGATCTACTTCGAGCGTTGCGCTGGCTGCCACGGTGTGCTGCGCAAGGGCGCCACCGGCAAGCCCCTGACCCCTGACATCACCATGGCCAAGGGCACCGACTACCTGAAGGTGTTCATTGCCTACGGTTCGCCCGCTGGCATGCCCAACTGGCAGACCTCTGGTGAAATGGATGAAGCCACGGTGGACCTGATGGCCCGTTACATCCAGCACGACGCGCCTACGCCACCCGAGTGGAGTCTGGACGACACCAAGAAGACCTGGAAGGTAACGGTTGCGCCCAAGGACCGTCCGACCAAGAAGATGAACAACTTCAACATCGAGAACATCTTCTCCACCACGCTGCGTGACACGGGTGAGATTGCTTTGATCGATGGCGACACCAAGGAAATCATCAGCATCATCAAGACCGGCTATGCGGTGCACATCTCTCGCATGTCGGCTTCGGGCCGCTACCTGTTCGTGATTGGCCGCGACGCCAAGATCAACATGATCGACCTGTGGATGGCAAAACCCGACAGCGTGGCAGAAGTGCGCATCGGCCTGGAAGCCCGCTCGGTGGAAACCTCCAAGGCCAAGGGCTACAAGGACAAGCTGGTGATCGCTGGTGCTTACTGGCCGCCCCAGTTCACCATCATGGACGGCGACACGCTGGAGCCCAAGAAGATCGTCTCCACCCGCGGCATGGTCGTGGGCACGCAGGAATACCATCCTGAGCCCCGCGTGGCATCCATTCTGGGTTCCCACTACAAGCCCGAATTCATCGTGAACGTGAAGGAAACCGGCAAGACCTTGATGGTGGACTACTCCAATCTGGACGCCCTCAAGATCACCGAAATCGGTTCTGCTCCGTTCCTGCATGACGGTGGTCTGGATGCTTCCAAGCGCTACTTCATGGTGGCTGCCAACAACAGCAACAAGATTGCTGCGATCGATACCAAGGACGGCAAGCTGGCTGGCCTGACCGATGTGGGCAAGATCCCCCACCCCGGCCGTGGCGCCAACTTCACCCATCCGCAGTTCGGTCCCGTGTGGTCTACCGGCCACCTGGGCGACGATACGATCTCCCTGATCGGCACCGACCCCAAGAAGTTCAAGCAGTACGCTTTCAAGGAAGTGGCCAAGCTCAAGGGGCCTGGCGGCGGTGCTCTGTTCGTCAAGAGCCACCCCAAGTCGCAGCACTTGTACTCAGACGCTCCACTGAATCCTGATCCAAAGATCTCGCAGTCGGTGGTGGTGTACGACATCAACAACCTGGACAAGGGCTACAAGACGCTTCCTATCGCTGAGTGGGCTGACCTGAAGGACGACGGTGCCAAGCGCGTGGTGCAGCCTGAGTACAACAAGGCTGGTGACGAGGTCTGGTTCTCTGTCTGGTCCGCCAAGAACAAGGAAAGCGCGATCGTGGTGGTGGACGACAAGACCCTCAAGCTCAAGAAGGTCATCAAGGATCCACGCCTGATTACCCCCACGGGCCACTTCAACGTCTACAACACGCAGTACGACGTGTATTGATGGCCCAAGGCACTGTGCGGCTTGCCCGCACAGTGGGTAGAGGTATCAGCGCCTCGGCTTGAAAACCGGGGCACAAAAAAACGCCGCAGGGTTTTGTACCCTGCGGCGTTTTTTATTTGCCCGCGCAACGCCTGCGGCGCAGGCGCAGGGCTTTCGCCTTACTTGGTGCCGAAGATGCGGTCGCCTGCGTCACCCAGGCCCGGCAGGATGTAGCCGTGGTCGTTGAGTTCGCGGTCGATGGCGGCAGTGAAAATCGGCACATCGGGGTGGGCCTTTTGCAGCGTGGCCACGCCTTCAGGCGCAGCCAGCAGGCATACGAACTTGATGGAGCGGGGTTTAAGCTGCTTGAGCCGGTCTACGCAGGCGGCAGCCGAATTGCCGGTGGCCAGCATGGGATCCACCACGATGATGTCGCGCTCTTCCATCTCGGAAGGCATCTTGAAGTAGTACTCGACCGGCTGCAGCGTGTTGGGGTCGCGGTACAGGCCGATGTGGCCCACACGGGCGCCGGGCACCACGTTGAGCATGCCGTCCAAAAAGCCATTGCCCGCGCGCAGGATGGAGACGAGCACCAGCTTCTTGCCGTCGATCATCTTGCCGGTCATGGTCTCCAGCGGGGTTTCGATCTGCACGTCCTGCAGCGGCATGTCGCGCGTCACCTCGTAAGCCATCAGCGTGGACAGCTCGCCCAGCAGGCGGCGGAAGCTGTTGGTGCTGGCGTCCTTCTTGCGCATGAGCGTGAGCTTGTGCTGGACGAGGGGGTGGGTGATGACGGTGACGTTGCTCATGAAAAACCTGAATTAGCGAATAGATGACTTGGAAAACACCCGGTATTTTCCACCAACCGGTAAAACTCGCAGTGCAAAAGGCGGGTCTTCACTCTGCAAGAAAGCGTGCATAGCGCGGCAAGTCCACATTGCCACCGCTGATGAGCACGCCCACCCGCTTGCCACGCACATCCACACTGCCATTGCGTACGCCGGCAAATGCCAGCGCACCCGTGGGCTCCACCACGATCTTCATGCGCTCTGCAAAAAACCGCAGGGCCTGCACCAGTTGTTCGTCGGTGGCAGTCACCATGTCTTCCACGCCTTCGGCAATGATGGGAAAGGTGAGCTGGCCCAGCGCCTGTGTTTGCGCGCCGTCGGCAATAGTGTGGGGTGTGGGTATCTGCACGATGTGCCCGGCCTTGAACGACTGCTGGCCGTCATTGCCTGCTTCAGGCTCCACACCCACCAGCCGACACCCCGGCGCCATGACCTGCGCGGCCAACGTGCTGCCCGCCAGCAGGCCGCCACCGCCCACGCAGACGAACAGGTAGTCCAGCCCCGGCACATCTTCCAGCAACTCCATCGCTGCTGTGCCCTGGCCTGCAATGACATGGGGGTGATCAAACGGTGGCACCAGCGTCATGCCGCGTTCTTGCGCCAAGCGGCGGCTGATGGCTTCGCGGTCTTCGGTGTAGCGGTTGTAGGTCACCACTTGCGCGCCGTATTCGCGCGTGGCAGCCATCTTGGTCGCGGGGGCGTCTTCCGGCATCACGATCACGGCGGGCATGTCAAGCAGGCGTGCCGACAGCGCAATGGCCTGTGCGTGGTTGCCCGCAGAAAAGGCCAGCACGCCACGTTCGCGCTGTTCGGGGGTGAACTGGGCCAGCGTGTTGTAAGCCCCACGGAACTTGAACGCCCCCGTGCGCTGCAGGTTTTCGCACTTGAAAAACACTTGCGCCCCGGTGCTTTCGTCAGCGCTGGTAGAGCGCAGCACGGGTGTGCGGTGGGCAATGCCGTGCAGCCGCTGCGCCGCCGCACGCAGGTCATCAAAGGTGGGCGCAGGCAGGGCGGCTGGGTTCATGAAAGGCTCCGCAATCAATCAGGAAATGCCTTGCATCATAGGCACTGCCATGCCTCAACGCAAAAGCGGCCCAGGGGCCGCTTCGCTCGTAGTGTCTCTGTGTGGCCTGCTGTTTTGCGTCAGCCCAGATCTGCAAAGCGTTGCAGCGGCGTGAGTGCGGGGAAGTCACCCGCGCGCTTTTGCTTCATGGCGGTAACAGATTCGCGCACATGCTGGTTGCTCCAGATGGCGCCCTGCAACCAGCCCATCTGGCGCAGGCTGTCTTCCACCGAATGGTCTCGGGCGTAGTGAATGGCCTGTTTGGTGCCCCAGATGGCTACGGGCGGCTTGCTGGCAATTTCTTGTGCACATTGCAGGGCTGCGGCCACCATGGCTTCTTGGGTGTCAAACACGTCGTTGACCAGGCCGTAGTCCTGCGCCTTGGCCGCGCTCAGGCGGCGGCCGGTGTAGGCCAACTCCTTGACCACGCCCAGCGGGATGAGCTTGGGCAGGCGCTGCAGCGTGCCCACATCGGCCACCATGCCGATGTTGATCTCCTGGATGCAGAAGAACGCATCCTGCGTGGCGTAGCGGATGCAGCCCGCCGTGACCATGTCCACCGCGCCGCCGATGCAGCCGCCATGGATGGCCATGATGACCGGGATGCGCAGGTTCTCCAGCCGTGTGAAGGTGACCTGCATGTCGGTCAGCAGGTCAAAAATGGCGGCGCGGCCTTCGGGGCTTTCGTCGTCCATGGTGATGGCGCCGCCAAAGGTTTCGAGCGCCATGCCCGCGCTGAAATGCTTGCCCGTGCTGCTGATGACGAGCGCCCGTGCCGTACCTGTCTGATGCAGGTGGGCCAGCACCGTGTCCAGCTCGCGCCAGAAGGTGGGGTGCATGGTGTTCAGCGCTTCTGGCTTGTTCAAAACCAGGTGGGCCACCTGCGCGGTGGTGCTGAGGGTGAAGCAGGTGAGGGCGTTGATGTCGGTGTGCATGGACTGACACTCTAGGGCGGCCGCGCTTCGGCGTTCGTCGCCTGGGCGACTTTGAATGAAATCAGCCGCTCGCGCTTGATTGGAAAGTGCTGGTAGCTATTGATTTAATAGCATTGGCATCTCGGCGCTGTGCAGCCAAGGTGGCCCGCCGTGGCTTGCCTTGTGCGGCTCAATCGCCGCCCCCGCCACAGCCTCCGCCGTCGCCGCCTCCATCACCGCCACTGCCGTCCGAGCAGTCGGCTCCGCCAAAGTCGCCCGAGCTGCCGCTGTAGCTGCCATCCGAAAAATCGGTGCCGCAGTAGGGGGAGCCGCCACAGCCGCCGCTGCTCGCGTTGGCCGCCGCGCTGCTTTGCGCACCCGTCAATCGGCAGTCGGGCACGTAGTGGAACCCGTTGGGGATGGCGAACTTGGCATCCAGTGCAAACAGCAGCGGCAGGCGGCTGGGGGCCTTGGGGTCGATGGATTCCTCCTTGCACGCCCAGAACCAGGCGCGCCGCAGGCCGTCGTTGTGCATGCCTTTGCGCCCCAGGGCTTCGGCCGGGGTGTGGTGCAAAAAGCGGCCCAGCGCGTGGGTGCACCACCGTTGGTAGGCCTGCGTGTGCAGGATGAACTCGTGCCACAGCACATCCACCGCCTGTGAGGGCATGGCGACGAACTGGCGGCTGCGCAGGCAGGCAAGGAAGAACTGCCGCAGACCCCGTTCGACCAGCTCGCCATCCTTGGCACTCAGCTGCGGGTAGGCCTCGCGCAGTTTGCGCTGCAAGAAGCGGGGCAGGGGGGCTTCGCGGATGTAGCGCTCACGCGCTGCGTTGGTCTGCTGGATGCACAGCGCTGTCATGGCCACGGTGGCGATGAAATAGAGGACCCAGTACCACTGGGGGCGCCACAGGCCCGCAGCCACCCCGACAAAGCCCAGTATCCAGCCCATGATGGCGGCAAACATGGGCAGCTGGCCCCAGCGCAGCAGCGCGATTTCGGTTTTTGTCATCGATCCTCCTTTGTTGTTGTTTTTGTTGGGATCGATTCAACGCCCGTTTTATGACGAAATGGTGAATGTCATATGGAAGTCATGCATCTGTTGGCAGCGTACTGTGGCGACAGAAGCACACCGGGCGGTGCCTGCGCTGGCAACCGCCCGGGTTTGGTTGGTTGCCAGCTTTTTTGAAATCAGCGCCGCTTGCCGCTGCCCCCAAAGATGCTGCCCAGCACGCCACGCAAAATCTCTTTGCCCAGGGTGGTGCCCATGGTGCGCACGGCCGACTTGGCCATCGTTTGCGCCAGGCCATCACGGCGCCCACCACGCGGGCCGGTGGAGCCAAACAGCACGTCGTTCAGGCCGCCCAGCAGCCCGCCGCCGTCGTTGGCATTGTCTCCAGCTGGCGTCTTGCCCGCACCGGTGGCGGCGGGGGATTGCGCTGCCGCTTCCTCGGTGCGGCCTTTGAGCTTTTCGTAGGCCGATTCCCGGTCCACCACTTTTTCGTAGATCCCGGCCACCAGCGATTGCGCGATGAGCGCCTGGCGCTGCTGGGGCGTGATGGGCCCGAGCTGGCTGGCGGGGGGCAGCACAAACACGCGTTCGGTCACGCTGGGGCGGCCCTTGGCGTCCAGAAAGCTCACCAGGGCTTCGCCCACGGCCAGCTCGGTGATGGCGGTTTCGATGTCGAGCCCAGGCTTTTGGCGCATGGTGGTGGCCGTGGCCTTCACTGCCTTCTGGTCGCGCGGAGTGAAGGCCCGCAGCGCGTGCTGCACGCGGTTGCCCAGCTGGGCCAGCACGCTGTCAGGGATGTCGAGCGGGTTCTGTGTGACGAAATACACGCCCACGCCCTTGGAGCGCACCAGGCGCACCACCAGTTCGATGCGCTCAATGAGCACCTTGGGCGCCTCGTTGAACAGCAGGTGGGCCTCGTCGAAGAAGAAGACCAGCTTGGGCTTTTCAGGGTCGCCAATTTCGGGGAGGGTTTCGAACAGCTCGGACAGCATCCACAGCAAAAAGGTGGCGTACAGGCGCGGCGAATTCATGAGCTTGTCGGCCGCCAGGATGTTGATGACGCCTTGGCCGTCCACCGTCTGCATGAAATCCTGGATGTTGAGCATGGGCTCGCCAAAGAACTTGTCGCCGCCTTGCTGCTCGATTTGCAACAGCCCGCGCTGGATGGCGCCCACGCTGGCCGAGCTGATGTTGCCGTACTCGGTGGTGAAATCCTTGGCGTTGTCGCCCACGTACTGCAGCATGGCCCGCAGGTCTTTCAGGTCCAGCAGCAGCAGGCCGTTGTCGTCGGCAATCTTGAACACCAGGTTCAGCACGCCCAGCTGGGTCTCGTTGAGATTGAGCATGCGCCCCAGCAGCAGCGGGCCCATGTCCGAGATGGTGGCGCGCACCGGGTGGCCTTGCTCGCCAAACACGTCCCACAGCGTGGTGGGGCAGGCTTGGGGCGTGGGCAAGTCGAGCCCGCGCTCTTTGAGCACGCCTGCCAGCTTGTCACCGATCTTGCCGGGCTGGCTGGCGCCCGTCAGGTCGCCTTTGATGTCGGCCATGAACACAGGCACCCCGATGCGCGAGAAGTTTTCTGCCAGGGTCTGCAGGGTCACGGTTTTGCCTGTACCCGTGGCGCCGGTGATGAGACCGTGTCGGTTGGCCAGGCCGGGCAACAGGTGGCATTCGGTGGTGGCGTGTTTGGCGATCAGCATGGGGTCTGCCATTTGGGGGTTCCTCGGGGATACGGTCTGGCAAAAAGTAAAATCAGCAGGCTAGATTAAATCAATACCAAAGGATCTCTCGTGGCAGGACACAGTAAATGGGCGAATATCCAGCACCGCAAAGGGCGCCAGGATGAAAAACGCGGCAAGATCTGGACCCGCATCATTCGTGAAATCACTGTGGCAGCCCGCGCCGGTGGCGGCGATCTGTCTGCCAACCCCCGCCTGCGCCTGGCGGTGGACAAGGCCAAGGCGGCCAACATGCCCGCCGACCGCATCAAATACAACATCGACAAGGCCACTGGCAACGCCGAAGGCCTGACCTACGAAGAAATCCGCTACGAAGGCTACGGCATTGGTGGCGCCGCCATCATCATCGACACCATGACCGACAACCGTGTGCGCACCGTGGCCGAGGTGCGCCACGCGTTCAGCAAGCACGGCGGCAGCATGGGTACTGAAGGCTCGGTGGTGTTCCAGTTCAAGCACTGTGGCCAGCTGATTTTTGCCCCCGGCACGAGCGAAGACAAGGTGATGGAAGTGGCGCTGGAAGCGGGCGCAGACGATGTCATCACCGATGAAGACGGTGCAGTGGAGGTGCTGACCAGCCCGGCTGAATTTGAAGCGGTGAAGAACGCCCTGGAAGCTGCCGGCCTGACGCCCGAAGTGGCTGGCGTGACCATGCGGCCCGAGAACACGATTGAGCTGACGGGCGACGATGCCGCCAAGATGCAAAAGCTGCTCGACGTGCTGGAAGACCTGGACGACGCCCAGGAGGTCTATCACAACGCGGCGCTCTGATCCGGCTGCTTTTTTCTTGCGCGAGCAGGTTTTTCGACTGATATTTCTCTGAGTTCCTCGGGGGGCGTCTCCACAAGGCGCCTGCAGGACTCACCAAAGGTTCCTATGAAAGTACTCGTGATTGGTGGCGGCGGCCGTGAACACGCAATGGCCTGGAAGCTGAGCCAGTCGCCCAAGGTGACGAAGGTGTACGTGGCCCCAGGCAATGGCGGCACGGCGCTCAACCCCAAGCTCGAAAACGTGGCCATTTCTGACGTGCGTGAACTGCGCGTCTGGGCCCAGGCCGAGAAGATCGCCCTCACGGTGGTTGGCCCCGAAGCCCCGCTGGCTGCAGGGGTGGTGGACGAGTTTCGCGCCAACGGCCTGCGTATCTTTGGCCCCACCAAGGCTGCTGCGCAGCTGGAAAGCTCCAAGGCGTTCAGCAAGGCCTTCATGCGCCGCCACGGCATTCCCACGGCCGATTACGACACCTTTACCGACCCCGCTGCAGCCCACGCCTTCATTGACCGCCTGGGCGCGCCCATCGTCATCAAGGCCGACGGCTTGGCGGCGGGCAAGGGCGTGGTCGTGGCGATGACGCTGCAGGAAGCCCACGATGCCGTGGACTTCATGCTGGTGGACAACAAATACGGCGTGACGCACAACGAAGGTGGTGCGCGCGTGGTGATTGAGCAGTTCCTGGAAGGCGAAGAAGCCAGCTTCATCGTGCTGTGCGATGGCAAGAACGTGCTGGCATTGGCCACCAGCCAGGACCACAAGCGCCTGAAGGATGGCGACGAAGGCCCCAACACCGGCGGCATGGGCGCGTATTCGCCCGCGCCCGTGGTCACGGCCGATGTGCATGCCCGCGCCATGCGCGAGATCATCCTGCCCACCATTCGCGGCATGGAAAAAGACGGTATTCCCTACACCGGCTTCCTGTACGCCGGCCTGATGATCGACGCCAAGGGCCATCCCAAGACGCTCGAGTTCAACTGCCGCATGGGCGACCCCGAAACGCAGCCCATCCTCATGCGCCTCAAGAGCGACCTGGTGGATGTGCTGAGCGCGGCGGTGGATGGCAAGCTCGACCAGATCGAGGTGCAGTGGGACCGCCGAACCGCGCTGGGCGTGGTGATGGCTGCGCACGGCTACCCCGAAAGCCCCCGCAAGGGCGACCTCATCACCGGCTTGCCCGCCGACGCGGACGATGCGGTGGTGTTCCACGCCGGCACGCAGTTAAAAGACGGCGTGGTCAGCGTGACGGGCGGCCGTGTGCTGTGCGTGACCGTGCTGGCCGACAGCGTCAAGCAAGCGCAGCAGCGTGCTTACGACGTGGCGCGCGGCATTCACTTCGAAGGTGCGCAGTACCGCCGTGACATTGGCTTCCGGGCCATCAAAAACTGATGGCTGAAGCACAAGTTCTGAACACGGCAGACACCGTGGCCCGCGTGCGCGGCTACCTGGTGGGCCTGCAGGCCCGCATCACCGATGCGCTGGAGGCTGTGGAAGGCGAGGGCGGTGCCCGCTTCCTGGCCGATGCCTGGAGCAAGCCGCCCGGCGAGCCGCTGCAGGGGGATGGCATTACCAAGATCATGGAAGGCGGCCGGGTGTTTGAGCGCGCGGGCTGTGGCTTTAGCCATGTGCGTGGCCCACAGTTGCCGCCCTCGGCCACGCAGCACCGGCCCGAACTGGCAGGCGCGCCGTTTGAGGCCATGGGCGTTTCGCTGGTATTTCACCCGCGCAACCCTTACGTGCCCACGGTGCACATGAACGTGCGCATGATTGCCGCCGGGCACCCTGGTCAGGCACCTATCTGCTGGTTTGGGGGCGGCATGGATCTCACGCCGTATTACGGCTTTGAGGAAGACGCCGTGCATTTCCACCGCACATGCCGCGACGCGCTGGCGCCCTTTGGCGAAGACAAGTACCCGCGCTTCAAACAATGGTGCGACGAATATTTCTTCCTGAAACACCGCAACGAGCAGCGCGGCGTGGGCGGTGTGTTTTTCGACGATTTTTCAGAGCTGGGCTTTGAGCAAAGCCTGGCCATGACGCAATCGGTGGGCGATGCCTTTTTGAGTGCATACCTGCCCATCGTTGAGCGCCGCCAGGCCATGCCTTACGGCGAACGCGAACGCGACTTCCAGTTGTACCGCCGGGGCCGCTATGTCGAGTTCAATCTGGTGTGGGACCGGGGCACGCACTTCGGCCTGCAGTCGGGTGGGCGCACCGAATCGATCCTGCTGTCCATGCCGCCGCTGGTGTCCTGGTCGTACCAGCGTTCTGCCGAACCAGGCTCGCCCGAGGCCGCACTGATGCAGCAGTTTCTGGTGCGGCGCGAATGGCTGTAAGCGCCACGCGACACCACTAAACACAAGGGCTGGGGGCAGTTGCCAGCCAGCCCTTGCCACCCCCAAAGGCCCAAAAGCTATAATTTCAATAGCTGGCAGCGCTTGATTCATGAGCGCAAGAGGCCAAAAACACCGTAAAACGCCTCTGCGCCCATGTGCAACACCCAAGGCGTAGCCCCTCTGGCTGTGCGCCGCGTTGCGCGCTATATTGATTCCATTCCTATCTATTTCACTGCCTGATGACCACATCCACCAAATCGGAAACCGCGGCCAAAAAAGACGTTGCCAAACTCCAGCGCGCCATCGTTGATGGCCTGGAAGACGTGAAGGCGCAAGACATCCAGGTCTTCAACACCGAGCATCTGTCGCCGCTGTTTGAACGGGTGATCGTGGCATCGGGCACCTCTAACCGCCAGACCAAAGCGCTGGCTTCCAGCGTGCGCGATGCCGTTAAGGAAGCAGGCTTTCCCAAGCCGCGGATTGAAGGCGAAGACAATGGCGAGTGGATCATTGTGGACTGCGGCTCGGCCGTGGCGCACATCATGCAGCCCGCCATTCGCCAGTACTACCGCCTGGAAGAGCTGTGGGGTGACACGCCAGTGCGCTTGAAGCTGGGTGCCGCCAAGCCGTCTTCGACGGCTGCCGCCGATCTGGCTGACAAAAAGTCTGCCCAGAAGGCCGCCAAGTCGGATGCGAAAACTGCAGCCAAAAAGGCTCCGGCCAAAAAAGCGGCAGCTGCCCCTTCAGCACCCGCCCGCTCTGGCAAGGCCACGGTGAAGGCTGTGGCAAAGACTGCTGCCAAAGCTGCACCCGCAAAAACTGCGGCGGCCAAACCGGCTGCAAAGACCACCGCAGCCAAACCTGCCAGCAAAACCGCTGGCACTGCCGCCGCCAAGAAGCCCGCAGCCGCCAAGACTCCCGTGAAGACCGTGGTCGTCAAGCCGGGCGGCGCCAAGAAGCCTGCAGCCAAGAAGTCTCCTGCCGCCAAGGCCCCTGCACGCGCAGCTGCCAAGCCTGCTGCCAAAGCAGCCCCCAAGGCTGCGGCCAAGCCCGCTGCCAAGAAGGCACCGGCCCGCAAGGGCTGATGGCCCTGCCGCCGTGCACCCATCGCGTGGGTGTGCGGCGCGTTGGTCTTTCACACATTCAGGTTGACTCATGAAGCTGCTGATTGTTGCCGTGGGGCAGCGGGTGCCCGATTGGGCGCAAACTGCCTACGACGACTATGCCAAGCGTTTTCCACCGGAACTCAAAGTGGAGCTCAAGGCCGTGAAGACCGAGCCGCGTGGCTCCAAGACACTGGAGACGCTGTACGCCGCCGAGCGTGAGCGCATCGAGGCCGCCATTCCCCGCGGCACCCGCGTGGTCGCGCTGGACGAGCGCGGTACCAACCTCACCACCAAGGCCCTGGCAGAGCGGCTCAAAGGCTGGCAACTGGGCGGTGACGATGTGGCCCTGGTCATTGGCGGCCCTGATGGCCTGGACCCTGCCTTTCGGCAGGCGGCACACGAGCGCATTCGCCTGTCCGATCTGACACTGCCCCATGCCATGGTGCGCGTGCTGCTGATTGAACAGCTGTACCGGGCCTGGTCGGTGAACGCAGGGCACCCCTACCACCGCGAGTGACTTGCCCATGCCCTGTATTGGCCCGTCATTTGCTTCACTATTAATAGCTGCTGGCGCTTGATGGATAAGCGCTGGAGTCGGTTTTCTTCAAAATCCCTTCATGCCTGACTTCATCTACCTTGCCTCCCAAAGCCCGCGCCGCCGCCAGTTGCTGGAGCAGCTGGGCGTGCGCAACGAATTGCTGCTGCCCAATGTGGATGGCGATGTGGCCGAAGACGCCGAAGGCATCGAAGCTGTGCTGCCCGACGAAAGCCCGGACGACTACGTAGCCCGCGTCACCGGCCTGAAGCTCGACGCCGCTGTGGCCCGGTGTGCTCGGCGCGGGCTGCCTATGGCGCCCATCCTGTGCTCAGACACTACGGTCGCTCTCGGAAGCACCATTTATGGTAAGCCCGACGACGCCCCGCACGCCCAGCGCATGCTGGCCGAGCTAGCGGGCCAAACCCACCGGGTGCTGACGGCGGTGGCTGTGCAGGTGGGTGATGGCGCAGGTGCACAGCGGCTGCAGGCGCTTTCGGTGTCAGAAGTCACATTTGCGCCGCTCACGGCTGATCAGATCGCCGCCTATGTGGCCACTGGCGAGCCCATGGGCAAGGCGGGGGCGTACGGCATTCAGGGGCGCGCGGCCGCGTTTATTCCGGTGCTGCATGGCAGCTATTCGGGCATCATGGGCCTGCCGATGTACGAGACAGCCCAGTTGCTGCGTGCCATCGGCTTCTCTGTGTGAGATTCAACGCATATCTGCCATGGCCGCTATCCAACAAGACATTCTGATCAACTGGTCGCCCCAAGAAACCCGCGTGGCCGTCGTGGAACACGGGGCGGTGCAAGAGCTGCACATCGAGCGCACGCTGGAGCGTGGGCTGGTGGGCAACGTGTACCTGGGCAAGGTTTCGCGCGTGCTGCCGGGCATGCAGTCGGCGTTCATCGACATCGGGCTGGAGCGTGCGGCGTTTTTGCATGTGGCCGATGTGTGGCACCGCCAGCCTGATGGCGAGCCACCCGCCTTCGCCCGCAAGACCGAGCCGCAGTTGCCCATTGAAAAACAGGTGTTTGAAGGCCAGTCGCTCATGGTGCAGGTCATCAAGGACCCCATTGGCACCAAGGGTGCGCGCCTGTCCACGCAGATCAGCATTGCAGGCCGCCTGCTGGTGTTTTTGCCGCAGGACGACCATGTGGGCGTGTCGCAGAAGATTCCCCCGGCCGAGCGTGATGCGCTGCGGGCACGGCTACAGGCGCTGGTGGGCGATAAATCCGCGGGCGGCGGCGGTGGCTTCATTTTGCGCACCAACGGAGAAGACTCGACCGATGCCGAGCTGGCCGAAGACATTGCCTACCTGCGCAAGACCTGGGCGCGCATCAAGGAGGCTTCCGTCAAGCTGCCTGCTGGGTCGTTGCTGCACCAGGACCTGGACTTGCTGCAGCGCGTGTTGCGCGACCTGGTGAGCGACCATACGCAGACCATCCGGCTCGATTCGATGGAGCAGTTCCATCGCCTGCGTGCCTTTGGGCAGGAGTTCATGCCGGCGGCTGCGGGCAAGCTGCAGCACTACAAAGGCGAGCGCCCGATCTTTGACCTGTATTCGATTGACGAAGAAGTGGCCAAGGCGCTGGGGCGGCGGGTGGAGCTGAAATCGGGCGGCTACCTCATCGTGGACCAGACCGAGGCGCTGACCACCATCGACGTGAACACAGGCGGCTACGTGGGTGCGCGCAATTTTGACGACACCATCTTCAAGACCAACCTGGAAGCCGCCCAGGCCATCGCCCGCCAGCTGCGCTTGCGCAACCTGGGCGGCATCATCATCGTGGACTTCATCGACATGGTGCGCGAGGACCACCAGCAGGCTGTGTTGTCCGAGTTCAAGAAGCAACTGGCGCGAGACCGGGTCAAGACCATGTCGTCCGGCACCTTCTCGCAACTGGGCCTGGTAGAGATGACGCGCAAGCGCACCCGCGAATCTTTGGCGCACATGCTGTGCGAGCCCTGCGAAGCCTGCCAGGGCAAGGGCAGCGTGAAGACGGCGCGCAGCGTGTGTTACGACATCCTGCGCGAGATCCTGCGCGAGGCCCGCCAGTTCAACCCGCGCGAGTTTCGCGTGGTGGCCTCACCGCGGGTGGTGGAGCTGTTTCTGGACGAGGAAAGCCAGCACTTGGCGGGCCTGTCGGACTTCATCGGCAAACCCATTTCCCTGCAGGCGGAAAGCGCCATGGGGCAAGAGCAGTACGACATTGTTCTGCTGTAGCCAACGGGCCAGGGCGGGTGGCCCGTGACCCAGGCTTCACCCTGCTTGCTGGCTCTTTGCTATGAAAAAAGTAGCTAGTGTAGTGTCTCAAAAATAGATAGAACTATTTTGACCGGTGTTGGTCGAATCAGCTTCCTTATAGGAGACTACGCTGATGGCCCACCCTGGACGCCCCGCCACGAAGCTGCAGATCACCGATGCCGAGCGCGCAGAGCTGCATGCGCGACTGCGCGTACGCAAAGCGCCCGAGGACGAGAAGCTGCGCATGCGAATCGTGCTGGGCTGCGCAGATGGGGAGTCGGGCACCATGATTGCCCAACGCTTGGGCACGACGGTGCAAACTGTCTCCAAGTGGCGGCGGCGCTACCGGGCGTATCGTCTGGCGGGTTTGACCGATGCCCCGCGCGCTGGCCGCCCGCGCAGTGTGGGCGACGAGCAGGTTCAGCTCATTGTGGACAAGGTTCGCCAGAGCAAGCCTGACAACGCCACGCACTGGAGCGTGCGCCAGATGAGTCGGCACGCTGGCGTATCGCCCGCGACGGTGCAGCGCATCTGGCATGCCTTTGGGCTGAAGCCGCACCTGCAAGAAACCTTCAAGCTATCGACGGATCCCCATTTCGTGGACAAGGTACGGGATGTGGTGGGGCTGTATATGGCACCACCCGATCGCGCCTTGGTGCTGTGCGTGGACGAGAAGAGCCAGATCCAGGCTCTGGATCGCACCCAACCAGGGTTACCACTGACGTTTGGCAAACCCAGCACGCGCACGCACGATTACAAGCGCCATGGCACAACGTCGCTGTTTGCAGCGCTGGATGTGGCCACTGGCAAAGTCATAGGACAGCTCAAGCGCCGTCACCGCAGTGTGGAATTCCTGCAGTTCCTCAAAGCCATCGATGCAGCGGTGCCTGGCGAACAAGACATCCACCTGATCATGGACAACTACGGCACGCACAAGACGCAGGCAGTGCGGGCCTGGCTAGCAGCCCATCCTCGCTACCACGTTCACTTCACGCCCACCTCAGCGTCCTGGCTCAATCTGGTCGAGCGTTTCTTTAGCCAGATCAGCGAGCAGTGGATCAAGCGCAGCGCCCACACCAGCGTTGCTCAGCTGGAGCAATCCATACGGGAATACATTGATCGTCACAACGAGGATCCCAAGCCGTTCGTGTGGCATAAAAGTGCGGACACCATCTTGGCATCTGTGGCGCGGGCAGCGAGTACCATTATTTGATGATTACTTTTGAGACACCACACTAGTGTCCTGAGTTAAAAATTCATTGAATTATTTTCCCTGATGGCAATCATTCGTGTAGGGTGTTACACGACGAGGTGGCCATGAGCGGAAGACCAAAGACTCCATTGGTGTTGAGCGCAACGGAGCGAGAGCAATTGATTGCGTTGGCCAAGCGCCGTAAGACCGCGCAGGCCTTGGCCCTGCGCGCGCGCATCGTGCTCGCGTGCGCTGAGGGCCTGGACAACAAGGTGGTGGCAGCGCGCCAGCGGGTCACGCAGCAGACGGTTTCCAAGTGGCGGGGCCGTTTTGTTGAACTGCGCTTGGAGGGTTTGCTGGATGCGCCGCGCCCTGGCGCTCCGCGCACGATTGAAGATGAGCGCGTCGATGCAGTGATCGCCAAGACGCTGGAGTCTGTGCCAGTTGGCGCGACTCACTGGAGTAGTCGCACCATGGCCCGCGCAATGGGCATGTCACAGACGGCTGTGAGTCGAATCTGGCGGGCTTTCGGTTTGCAGCCGCACCGCCAGGAGACGTTCAAACTCTCCAGTGATCCGTTTTTTGTCGAAAAGGTCCGCGACATTGTCGGCCTGTACATGGACCCGCCACTCAAGGCGATGGTGTTGTGCGTGGATGAGAAGAGTCAAATACAGGCATTGGACCGCACACAGCCGATCTTGCCGCTGATGCCGGGCATCCCTGAGCGCAGAACCCACGACTACATGCGCCATGGAACGACGACGCTGTTTGCGGCACTGGACATTGCCACGGGCCAAGTGATTGGAGAGTTACACCGGCGCCATCGCAGCACGGAGTTTTTGCAGTTCCTGCGCTCCATTGAAGCGAATGTGCCAGCCCAGTTGGATGTGCATTTGGTGATGGACAACTACGGCACGCACAAGACCCCTGCGGTCAAGGCATGGTTTGCAAGACATCCCAGGTTCCACGTGCACTTCACGCCAACCTCCGCGTCCTGGCTCAATCAGGTGGAGCGTTGGTTTGCAACCCTGACCGAGAAGTGCATCCGTCGCGGCACACACCGATCGACAAGACAGCTTGAGCAGGCAATCCACCAATACCTGGAGTTGAACAATTCAGATCCCAAACCGTTCGCGTGGGTCAAGTCTGCCGATGACATCCTGGCGAGTATCGAGAGATTTTGTCTGCGAATTTCTAACTCAGGACACTAGTGTGGTGTCTCAAAAATAGATAGAACTATTTTGACCGGTGTTGGTCGAATCAGCTTCCTTATAGGAGACTACGCTGATGGCCCACCCTGGACGCCCCGCCACGAAGCTGCAGATCACCGATGCCGAGCGCGCAGAGCTGCATGCGCGACTGCGCGTACGCAAAGCGCCCGAGGACGAGAAGCTGCGCATGCGAATCGTGCTGGGCTGCGCAGATGGGGAGTCAGGCACCATGATTGCCCAACGCTTGGGCACGACGGTGCAAACTGTCTCCAAGTGGCGGCGGCGCTACCGGGCGTATCGTCTGGCGGGTTTGACCGATGCCCCGCGCGCTGGCCGCCCGCGCAGTGTGGGCGACGAGCAGGTTCAGCTCATTGTGGACAAGGTTCGCCAGAGCAAGCCTGACAACGCCACGCACTGGAGCGTGCGCCAGATGAGTCGGCACGCTGGCGTATCGCCCGCGACGGTGCAGCGCATCTGGCATGCCTTTGGGCTGAAGCCGCACCTGCAAGAAACCTTCAAGCTATCGACGGATCCCCATTTCGTGGACAAGGTACGGGATGTGGTGGGGCTGTATATGGCACCACCCGATCGCGCCTTGGTGCTGTGCGTGGACGAGAAGAGCCAGATCCAGGCTCTGGATCGCACCCAACCAGGGTTACCACTGACGTTTGGCAAACCCAGCACGCGCACGCACGATTACAAGCGCCATGGCACAACGTCGCTGTTTGCAGCGCTGGATGTGGCCACTGGCAAAGTCATAGGACAGCTCAAGCGCCGTCACCGCAGTGTGGAATTCCTGCAGTTCCTCAAAGCCATCGATGCAGCGGTGCCTGGCGAACAAGACATTCACCTGATCATGGACAACTACGGCACGCACAAGACGCAGGCAGTGCGGGCCTGGCTAGCAGCCCATCCTCGCTACCACGTTCACTTCACGCCCACCTCAGCGTCCTGGCTCAATCTGGTCGAGCGTTTCTTTAGCCAGATCAGCGAGCAGTGGATCAAGCGCAGCGCCCACACCAGCGTTGCTCAGCTGGAGCAATCCATACGGGAATACATTGATCGTCACAACGAGGATCCCAAGCCGTTCGTGTGGCATAAAAGTGCGGACACCATCTTGGCATCTGTGGCGCGGGCAGCGAGTACCATTATTTGATGATTACTTTTGAGACACCACACTAGTGGCGCTTGTCGGATAAGCGCCAGAGCGCTAAAAGGCATCAAAGTGCCCTGGCAGTGCCTTCAAAGCTTGCGCAGGCGCTCCAGCGCTGCGCGCAGGGTTTCATCCTTCTTCGCAAAGCAAAAACGCACCACGCGCTGGTCAAAGCCGTCGCCATAAAAGGCCGACAGCGGAATGGCCGCCACGCCCACTTCACGCGTGAGCCACTGGCAAAAATCTGATTCGTTCAGGTCGCTCACGGCCGAAATGTCCACGCACTGGAAGTAGCTGCCGGTGCTGGGCAGCAGCTTCAGGCGCGAGCCTTCCAGGCCCTGGCGGAACAGGTCGCGCTTGGCCTGGTAGAAAGCGGGCAGTTGCAGATAGGGCGTAGGGTCTTGCAGGTAGGCGGCCAGGCCATGCTGCATGGGAGTGTTGACGGTGAACACGTTGAACTGGTGCACCTTGCGGAATTCGGCCGTCAGTGCTGCAGGCGCTGCCACGGTGCCCACTTTCCAGCCTGTGACGTGGAAGGTCTTGCCAAAGCTGGACACGATGAACGCGCGTGCCGCCAGGCCGGCAAAACGCGCGGCGCTTTGGTGTTCGGCACCGTCAAACACCATGTGTTCGTACACCTCGTCGCTGATCAGCAGGATGTCGGTGGGCGCGAGCAGGGCTTCGAGCTGGCGCATCTCGTCGGCCGTCCAGATGGTGGCGCTAGGGTTGTGCGGGCTGTTGATGATGATGGCCCGGGTGCGCGGTGTGATGGCAGCGCTGATCTTGGCAAAGTCGGGGCGGAAGGTGCCGGGCGTGAGGGGCACGCGCACGGCCTTGCCGCCTGCCAGCTCGATGTTGGGCACGTAGCTGTCGTAGCAGGGGTCGAGCACGATCACCTCATCACCCGCGTGCACGATGGCAAGAATGGCGGTAATGATGGCCTGCGTGGCCCCGGCGGTGATGGTGATTTCCGTGCCAGGGTGGTAGGCGCGGCCGTGCAGTGCCTCGATCTTGCGTGCCACGGCTTCGCGCAGTGCGGGCACGCCGGGCATGGGCGGGTACTGGTTGTGACCGGCCTTCATGGCCTGGGTGACGGCGTCCACCAGTTCAGGGGCGCATTCAAAGTCTGGAAAGCCTTGCCCCAGGTTGACGGCGTTGTGCTCGGTGGCCAGGGCGGACATCACCGTGAAGATGGTGGTGCCCACGTTGGGCAGCTTGCTGGGAAAGGCGGGCGTGCGTGCGGCAGAAGTGGCGTTGGTCATGGTGGGGCGGGTCAGAATTCGTAGTCGTTCACATGGCCGGTCATGGCCCGGGCGATCAGTTCACGGCTCAGGCGGTCGCTGAGCAGTTCGGCAAATTTATAGACGAAATTGCGCAGGTACGCGCCGCGCTTGAAGGCCACGCGGGCCACGCTTTGCCCAAACAGATGGCCCACGGGGCGCACCACCAGGTCGCCCAGCGGGTCGTCGCGCATGGCCATCTCGGCCACGATGCCAATGCCCAGGCCCAGGCGCACGTAGGTCTTGATCACGTCGGAGTCAATCGCTTCAAGCACGATGCGGGGCGTGAGCTTGCGCGCGGCAAAGGCATGGTCGATCTTGCCGCGCCCGGTGAAGGAGGGGTGGTAGGTGATGAGGGCCTCGTGCGCCAGGTCGTCCAGGCCGATGCGTTCTTTCTGTGCCAGCGGGTGGCCGTTGGGGACCACCAGCACGTGCTGCCATTCATAGCAGGGCAGGGTGACGAGCTCGGGGTAGTCGGCCAGGGATTCGGTGGCCATGCCGATCTCGGCCCCCTCGTCAATGATCATGCGGGCTACTTCGTGCGGTGTGGCTTGGTGCAGGCTGATGTTGACCTTGGGATAGGACTCGCGCAGGCGGGCCACGGGCACGGGCAGCACGTAGCGGGCCTGGGTGTGGGTGGTGGCAATGCTCAGGGTACCGCTGTCCTGGGCGCTGAACTGTTCGCCAATGCGCTTGAGGTTGCCCACCTCGCGCATGATGATTTCGATGCTCTGCAGCACATGCTGGCCGGGCTCGGTGATGCGCTTGAGGCGTTTGCCGTGGCGGGCAAAGATGTCCACGCCCAGCTCTTCTTCTAGCTCAATGATGGCCTTGGACACGCCCGGCTGGGAGGTGTGCAGGGCTTTGGCAGCTTCGGTCAGATTGAGATTGCGGCGGGCGGCTTCTTGCACGAAGCGGAATTGGTGCAGGTTCATATCTGATGAAGGCTAAAGATTTGCATCATTATGCTTCATTCATCTAAAGAACTGGCGCGGATCCGCCCAAGAGCGCAACCTGTGGCGCTTGCCGTATTGCGTTTCAGGCAGCGGGGCGTTCGCAGGCAATGTCGGCCATCAAGGCCGTCATGCGCGGGTCTTCGCCAATAGCGGGTTGCACATGAATGGCCACCTGGGGGTGGTTGTCGCGCAGTTGCTGCACCAGGACAGGCAGGTCTTCGCGGGCGTGCTTGCCGGTGCCCAGGAACATGGGCACCACGGTGACATGGGTTGCGCCTGCAGCTACCAGGCCTGCCACCGCTTGCGCCAATGGAGGCTCGCTCAGTTCCAGATAGGCGCAAACCACCGGGCGCTGCGGGTGGTCTGCCTTGATGCGCGCGGCCACGGCCTCAATGGGGGCGCGCCAGAGAGGGTCGCGAGAGCCGTGCGAAAAAAGAACGACAGCAGAGGTGGGCTCGGTCATGGATGTGGAATCAAAGAATTGGCGCGCCAAAATGGGCTGCGCCTGGCTAGCGCCGCAGCAGTAACCATCCCCCGGCAAAGCCGGGGGCATTCGGGATGTGAGCCGCTCAAAGCGGCTGTAAGGGGTCGCTAACGCGGCCCCTCATTCTTGGGGCCACCTATCGGTGGCTACTCACCTCCATAGACCGAGTTGGTCCAACCTCTCGTCTTCCTTCTCCTGGTTTCGGATGTACTCCCGTATCACCGCTTCGTCGCGTCCCACCGTCGAGACGAAGTACCCTCGCGCCCAGAAGTGCTGACCCACGA
The DNA here is from genome assembly GCF_006716905.1 of Acidovorax temperans. GTDB lineage: Bacteria > Pseudomonadota > Gammaproteobacteria > Burkholderiales > Burkholderiaceae_C > Acidovorax > Acidovorax temperans. Next base: position 23,433 of record NZ_VFPV01000003.1, read on the forward strand.
AGTTGCGCTTTCGCTCTCCGTACACCCGCGCAAGGTGGATTGCGCTCTTGCCTTTGATAAAGCCCACCACCTGCGACACCGAGTACTTCGGTGGGATCGACAGCATCATGTGCACGTGATCGGGCATCAGATGCCCCTCTTCAACCCTGCATTCCTTTTGCGCGGCCAACTTTCTGAATACCTCACCCAGGTGTTCGCGTAGCTGCTTGTACAGCGTTCGCCTTCGACACTTGGGGATGAAGACCACGTGATATTTGCAATCCCAGGCCGTGTGACTCAAACTTTCATACTTGTCCATCGTGTTTCTTCCTTTCGTTTGCTTGGCGGCTCACGATTGAAAGTCTCTACGGTGGACAACCTCCTGAAAAGTCAAACTTCTACTGCCTCCCCGGCAGAGCCGGGGGGCCTCCTTTTGGTAGCTAGCCAGCCAAAGGCGGCCAGTGACAACACAGAGTAAATGAGCCCCGGCGCGGCAGCGGTAAGCCATGGAGACCAGTTTTGCAGGTTGCCCGCGTAGCCAAACACGTTGTTGAGCAAAAAGAAGCTGATGCCAGCCATGACGCCCCCGAAAACGTAGCCTGCAATGCTGCCTGAGCGGAAGTGCAGGTATGCGAAGGGCAGCGCCAAAACCACCATGACCAGGCAGCTCAAGGGGTAGAAGACCTTGCGCCAAAACTCGATTTCATAACGCTGCGCGGACTGCCCGTTGTCGTCCAGATGGCGGATGTACTGGAACAGATCAAACGTCGCCATGCGGTCAGGCTTGAGCAGCGATGCGGCAATCATGTCGGCACTGATGTTGGTGGGCCAGCGCCACTCTGGCAGTTTTTGGTGCTCTACCTGGGCTTCATCCGCCGCGCGTTGGTGAAAGACGCTGCGCTGCACATCGCGCAGCACCCAGGCGGCGTCGTCCGAACCCTGCACTTGTCCTGTTGCTGCACGGGTTTGCGAGGCGATCTTGCCCTGCTCGTCAAACTCAAAGATGCGCACGTCGATCAGCCCGCCATCGGCGCCGATGGCACGCACGTTGACGGCGAAGGAGTGGTCGTCCTGGCGCGCCTTGAGCCACGCCCCGGTGGCACCCGAACTGAGTTTGCCCAGGTGGCGCACCTTGATCAGCTGGGCCGCTTTGTCGGTGAGTGGAGCCAGGTAGTCACCCACAGCAAAGGTCAGCAGCACAAAGAAGCCACCCAGTGTGAGCAGCGTGCGCAATGCCAGCCAGGGGCCCATGCCGCTGGTGCGCATGATGGTGAATTCAGAGCTCTGCGCCAGGCGCGCCATCACAAAAATGGTGCCGATGAGCACGGTGATGGGCAGCAACTCATACAAATGGCTGGGAATGCTGAGCGCGACAAACAGCAGGGCATGGGACAGCTGGTAGCCGTCTGACCCCGTGCGGCCAATCCAGCGCAGTTCATCGACCAAATCGAAGAAAAAGAACAGGGCCAGAAAGCCCATCGTGACAAACGCAACCGCGAACACGGCTTCGCGGTGAATCAGGCGGCGCAGGGTATTCAAGCGGGGCTCCTTTGTGCCCAAAGGCGGCGGGGCGTCCATTGGTTGTGCCGTATCGCCAACAAAAGCATGCCTGCTCCGAACGTGCCGCCATGCAGCAGAGCCATGAACGCCAGCAGGCCCATGCGCCCAGAGCCCACCCAGCTCTGGCCCAGCGTCATGAGGTTGTAGTAAACAATGAAGGCAAACAGTGCCAGCACCATGCTGGTGCTGCGCGCGGCACGGGGGTTGGCGCTGGCCAGGGCCAGCCCCAGTACGACGAAATTGAGCGCAGCCAGTGCCAGCCCTACGCGCCAGCCCAACTCTGCCATGTGCACAGGCACGGGTTGCGCCAGCAGGGCAGGGGTCGAGCGGGTTTTGACGGAAAACTCTTCCGCTGCACCGGGCGGGGCTGAGCCGATGCGGGTCGAATATTCCTCAAATTCGCTGATCTTCAACCCCGGCTGGTTGCGGGTGGTTTCCAGCCGCTGGCCGTTACTGAGCACGGCAATCCGGTCTTCCCCACGAATTTCCATGCGGGCGCTGCGGGCGCTGGTCACGGTCTCTTTGTCACCCGTCGAGGTCGCGATGAAGATGTTGTTGCCCGCTTGTTCATCAGGAGTGTCCTTGTCGATGAAGAACACCCGTGTGCCGTTGGCCGATTCCTGGAATTCACCTGGGGCAATACGGTCAATGTCGCTGCGCCGCTCGTAACGTGTCTTCAGCTCCTGAATCTGCGTGTTGGACCAGGGCCATACTGCAAGCGACAGCACAGCGATGACGGCCATGACAGGCCAGGCGAATCGCAGCAAGGGGCGAAGCAAGCTGGCCAGGCCGCGCCCACTGGCAAACCAGATGACCATTTCGCTGTCGCGGTACATTCTGGAAAGGGTGCTGACCACCGCAACGAACAGGCTCAGGCTGAGAATGATGGGCAGCTGGCCGAGCACGGTGAACCCCATCACCAGCATGACGTCTGAGGGATTGACGCTGCCACGGGAGGCCTGCCCGAGGGTGCGGATCAGCATCATGGTCATTACGACCGTGACCAGCACCACCAGCGTCGCGCCGAAGCTGCGCGCCAGCTCCTTGCGAATAGATGAATCGAATAACATTGGCTCGAAGGAAAACACCGATTATGAACTTTGATCTGAAGAAACTGGATTTGGAAGCGGCCGCCATCGAAAAATGCGACCTGCTCGCTGTTTTGGTGCCAGAGGAGTTCAAGCCTGGCCGGGATGAGCTGTCGGCCCTGGTGGCGCAGGCGATCAAGCAGGGGGACTTCAGCGCCAAGGTTGGCAAACACCTGCAGTGCTATGGGACCTCGGCAGCGGCTGCAAAGCGTGTGGTGTTTCTGGGAACAGGAGACGGCTCGGCGCGTGCTGTGCGGCAAGCGGTGTTGTCTTTGTCTGGTTTGCTGAAAGGGCCACAGATCAAGCGCATGGTGGTGTTGTCTGCATCGCCGCTGGCAGCTTCCCACGTCAGCATTGCGGTGCAGGCGGTGGCAGAAGCCAGCTATGTCTACACCACCACCAAATCCAAAGCCGAAGCGCGTGCGCTGACCCGCTGTGTGGTGGGTGTAGCCGATGTGGCTGCAGCCCGTGCGGAATTTGATGCCGGAGTCGCTTTGGTGGCGGGTATCGAACTGGCCCGCGAATGGGGCAACCGGCCCGCCAATTACGCCACCCCTACGATGCTTGCCGATGCGGCCAAGGCTTTGGCCAAGCAGCCCCGCGTTCAGTGCAAGGTGCACGGCCCGGCGGAAGTGGCCAAGCTGGGCATGGGCGCTTTCATGGCGGTCGCCCAAGGCACTGAGCAGCCCCTGCGCTTCATTGAACTGCATTACCGTGGTGCCGGCAAGGATGTGCCTGCCGTGGTACTGGTAGGCAAAGGCATTACCTTTGACACGGGCGGTATCTCCATCAAGCCTGCGGGCGAAATGGACGAGATGAAGTTTGACATGTGCGGGGCGGCCAGTGTGTTGGGGGTGTTCAAGGCACTGGCCGAGCTGCAGCCCACATTGAACGTGGTGGGTTTGATCCCGGCGTGCGAAAACATGCCCGATGGCCGCGCCGTGAAGCCTGGTGATGTGGTTACCAGCATGAGTGGACAGACCATCGAAATTCTCAATACCGATGCGGAAGGACGTCTGGTGCTGTGCGATGCCCTCACCTATGCGGCCCGCTTCAAGCCTGCAGCGATCGTGGACATTGCCACGCTGACCGGCGCCTGCGTGATTGCGCTGGGCGGGGTGCGCAGCGGCCTGTATGCCAACCGTGATGAGCTGGCGCATGCATTGCACCAAGCCGGTGAAGCGTCTCTCGACCCGTGCTGGCGCATGCCCCTCGACGATGAATACGCCGAGGGACTCAAGAGCAATTTTGCAGACATGGGCAACGTGGCAGGGCGGGCGGGTGGCTCCATCACTGCAGCCAAGTTCCTGCAAAAATTTGTGGGCGACTTGCCATGGGCGCACTTGGATATCGCAGGCACGGCCTGGAAGGGTGGCGCAGCCAAGGGCTCCACGGGTCGCCCTGTGGGGCTGCTGCTTCAGTACCTGCTCGCGCACGCCAGCAACGCTGCTGCCTCTGCCAAGTCCAAGCCCGCCGCCACAGCGCGCGCCAAGGCTGTCAAAACCGTGCGGCGGGCACCTTCTGCCAAGTAAGAAGAGATGACAGAGATTGCCTTCCACTTCAACGCCCCGGACAAGCTCGCCTACGCGTGCCGCTTTGCACGCAAGGCCCAGCGCGCGGGCGCCCGGTTGGTGATCCTCGCCCCACGGCCTGTGCTGACTGAGCTGGACCGCATGCTCTGGTCTTTTTCACCGCAGGACTTTGTTGCCCATTGCTTTGCCGATGCGGATGAAGACCAAATTGCCGCTACCCCGGTCGTGCTGGCCAGTGAGCTGCGCCAGGTTCCGCACCATGAAGTGCTTTTGAATCTGGACAGCCAGGTGCCGGCGGGTTTCGAGCGTTTCTTGCGTTTGATCGAGGTGGTGAGTTCCGTCGATGAGCAGGATCGGGGGCATGCTCGATTGCGTTGGAAGCAATACGCCTCTCGCGGCTATGCCATCGCCCGGCATGACTTGGTGTTGAAAGGGGGTTGATGTGGCAACCTCTCCTCCCCGAGTTCCTCCGAAATTTGTTCCAACCCTCACCGAAGTGGTGCAAGCCCCGGTGGCTGGTGTCCCACGGCCTGCGGCTGCACCGGTCATGCCTCCAGCCTCCTCGAGGCCTGTCACCCGCCCGATTGCGCCAGTGCGGGCAGCCCCGGCCAGTCTGGCTCAGAGGCCGCCTGTTATGCCCGCAGCAGTCCCTTCACCGGCGGCCGCGACCCCGCAGCCACCCGCCCAGCGCATGCCGGATGGCGTCGAGGAATACATGATTCATCGCGTCATGCAGCGCGTGGATGTGGTGCTTGACCAAAGGTTGCGCGAGGCGATCGCCACGGTGGTGCAAGAGCAAACCAGATCGGTGCTTCCGCGCCTGCGCGAAGAAATCGAATCGGTGGTGCGCCACGCGGTGTACGAAGCCGTTGCAGACGAGCTGGCATCAGGTCAAAAGTGACTTGGCGCAACGGTAACAGGGTAATCCCCTGTGGTTTCGCGCTGCATTTAATCGTGTTCCCTAATGAGCTGGCCTGTAAATTGCGATATGTTTCACTGCGTTGAGACACAAGAACAATTCTCAGCGTTTACCTTTACTGGAGATAGATATGCAATTGAAGTTGAAACTGACCGTGGTTGCTGCTATCGCAGCTGTTGCCGGCGTTGCCTCTGCACAAGAGCAGGTGGTCAAGATCGGTCACGTGGCTCCTGTTTCCGGCGCCCAGGCTCACTACGGCAAAGACAACGAAAATGGCGCCCGCATGGCCATTGAAGAGTTGAACGCACAAGGTGTCACCATCGGCGGCAAGAAGATCAAGTTTGAACTGGTTGCTGAAGACGACGCTGCTGATCCGAAGCAAGGCACTGCAGCCGCTCAGAAACTGTGCGATGCCAAGGTTGCTGGCGTTGTGGGCCACTTGAACTCCGGTACCACCATCCCTGCATCCAAGGTTTACAACGACTGTGGCATTCCTCACGTCACCGGCGCGGCCACCAACCCCAACCTGACCAAGCCCGGTTACAAGACCACCTTCCGTATCATTGCCAACGACAACGCACTGGGCGCTGGTCTGGCTTCCTACGCTGCCGACACCCTGAAGCTCAAGACTGTCGCCATCGTGGACGACCGTACCGCTTATGGTCAAGGCGTTGCTGACGTGTTCAAGAAGACCGCTGCAGCCAAGGGCATGAAAGTGGTTGACGAGCAGTTCACCACCGACAAAGCTACAGACTTCATGGCCATTCTGACTGCCATCAAGTCCAAGAACCCAGACGCCATCTTCTTCGGCGGTATGGATCCACAGGCTGGCCCTATGCTGCGCCAAATGGAACAGCTGGGCATGGGCAACGTGAAGTACTTCGGTGGTGATGGCGTCTGCACGTCCGAAATCGCCAAGCTCGCTGCCGGCGCCAAGACACTGGCCAACGTGGTTTGCGCCGAAGGCGGCTCTTCGCTGGACAAGATGCCTGGCGGCAAGGCTTGGAAGGCCAAGTACGATGCCAAGTACCCCAACCAGTTCCAGGTGTACAGCCCCTACACCTATGACGCGACCTTCCTGCTGGTTGACGCTATGAAGCGCGCCAATTCTTGGGATCCCAAGGTTTACACCCCTGAGCTGCTGAAGGCCAACTTCAAGGGCGTGACTTCCACGATCCAGTTTGAACCCAACGGCGAAATGAAAAACCCTGCCATCACCCTGTACGTTTACAAGGATGGCAAGAAGACTCCTCTGAACTAAAGTCTGCTCAGCGGTCTCGCTAAAAAGGCCTTCTGCTTGATGAAAGCAGAAGGCCTTTGTTCTTGCGCTACCTGGTTTCAGTTTGCCAGGCGGCACCTCAGTGGCAGAGCATTTATCGGCGCACTTGCAGAGCCCCAGGGTTCACGATGTTGGTGGGCGTTCCCTTGATGAAATTGACGACGTTGTCAAAAGCAGCGCCAAAGTACAGCTCATAGCTGTCTTGCTCAACGTAGCCGATGTGCGGGGTGCAAATGCAGTTCTCCAGCCTGAGCAGCGCATGGCCCTGCAAGATCGGTTCACTCTCAAAGACGTCCACGGCGGCCATGCCCGGGCGTCCGCGGTTCAGCGCTGCAATCAGGGCATCGGGTTCAATGAGTTCAGCGCGTGATGTATTCACCAGCAAAGACGTGGGCTTCATGCATGAGAGATCTTCGAGCGAGACGATGTTGCGGGTCTCATCATTCAAGCGCAGATGCAGGGAAATAACATCGCACTGGGCAAAAAACTCCTCACGCGTACTGGCTGCCTGGTAGCCATCGGTCAGCGCTTTCGCACGCGAGGCTTCGCGCCCCCAGATTCGGACGTTCATACCAAACGCCCGCCCATAGCCAGCTACCAACTGTCCGATACGGCCATAGCCCCAAATCCCCAGGGTCTTGCCACGCAATACGCAGCCGATCCCAAAGTTGGGCGGCATGGATGCTGTTTTGAGGCCGGATTGCTGCCATGCTCCATGTTTGAGGTTGGCGATGTAATGGGGTAGGCGACGGCTGGCTGCCATAATCAGAGCCCAGGTCAGCTCGGCAGGCGCTACTGGCGAGCCCACACCTTCAGCGACCGCAATACCTCGCTCGGTGCAAGCCGTGACATCCACATGACTGCCGATCTTCCCGGTCTGGGCGATCAGCTTGAGTCGAGGGAGTTTCTCTATCAGCTGCCGGGTGATTTGGGTTCGCTCCCGGATCAGCACAATGATGTCTGCATCCTTCAGCCGCACCGAAAGTTGGCCCAGCCCTTTGACGGTGTTGGTATAGACCTTGGCTGTGTAGGCGTCTAACCGCGAGGCGCAATGCAGCTTGCGTACCGCGTCTTGATAGTCGTCCAGGATAACGATATTCATCCCGGTATTGTGCCTTGTAGACGCCGCCAATTCCTTGCAGGATGTCGCTTCGCAAGCGCCATATGCAACGTGATGTAGCGCGTTGGCGGGCCATGGCGGCGTGGTCAGTCAGCGCGTTGGCGTCATCCGTACGCCAAAGCGGCTTCTCTGGCGGCCATACGGTCCAGTTCGGCACATACGTCTGCCATTCGTCCGGAAATGACCAGCCTGCCTCCATCTTTGCCGCCGCGTGAGTGAACGATTCGAAGAGGCTTGAGGGTCTGCTTTGAGCCTGCGGGGGCATCTTGCTCCGAAGGCGTGGCAAAGAGGTCTGCAGTCTCGCCTTTTTGAATCGGTTTGCTCGCCGCAACGTACAAATGCCGACCTTTGGGTGGCGAAGTTTGCTTGCGGCGAGACACGGTGGTAGCCACAGCGCTTTGGGTGGCTAGGGTTAAGTGCACTTCCGCATGACCGGTGGCGAGTGTGGGCAATGGCTTGGGTGGCGCATCGCCATCAAGCTGCTTGGAAACGATGCCGATGTGTTGTTTGCTGCCCTTGAGCGACCACAAAAAGCGCGTTACTGCCTGCAGCGGTTTACGGATGGATGAAAGGGGCGTGGTTCCAGTTCCCATGTGAATTCTCCGAAAATCGGTGGACGAACATAGGCAGGATTGAAAACAACAGAATGTCCCAGGGCTGGCGCAAACAAACTTGCTGCGCCAAACGCCCGCCACCTGGAACCTGTGCACTGACCTTGTGCGTTACATCAGCATGGTGTTGCGGATCAGACCTACCGCCAGCCCCTCAATTTCAAACACTTCGCCCGGCTGGACTGTGATGACGGGGTAATCTGGGTTTTCTGGCAGCAGTTCAACGCCTTTGGTGGTGCGCTTGAGTCTTTTCACGGTGACTTCATCGCCCAGACGCGCCACCACGATTTGACCGTTGCGCGCCTCTTTGGTCGCTTGCACTGCGAGCAAATCACCGTCCATGATCCCTGCATCGCGCATCGACATACCTCTGACTTTGAGGAGATAGTCAGGCTTGTGCTGGAACAGGCTGTTTTCTAGGCAGTAGGTTTGGTCCACATGTTCCTGCGCGAGAATGGGCGAGCCTGCGGCAACGCGTCCGATCAAGGGCAAAAACAATTGGGTTGCCTGCTGCAGGGGGTTGGCAAAGTGTTGCCCACGGGCTGCGTTGATGGCCCTGACGGTGTCATTGCGCAGGCGGATACCACGGGAGGTTCCACTGAGCAGTTCAATGACGCCTTTTCGGGCCAGTGCTTGCAAATGCTCTTCAGCAGCGTTTGCGGATTTGAATCCAAGCTCTGTCGCAATTTCGGCCCGTGTGGGTGGGGCACCGGTTCGCGCTATTGCGTGCTGGATCAAGTCCAGAATCTGCTGCTGCCGGGCCGTGAGTTTGGGGTTGTCGAGCATGGCGGTGTGGGTAAGGGCGAGGTGGTTGATTACTGTTTTTTAATCCAGTAACTGTATTTTTGACCAGTTTTTTGGAGTGCGCAAGTGAGTAAGCAAAAAATCGTCGTTTTTGGCACGGGTGGCACGATTGCCGGCAAGGCAGCCTCCATGTCTGACAACGTGGGCTACAAAGCTGGTGAGGTCGCGATAGGCGAGTTGTTGGCGAATATTCCCGGCATGCAGGCGGCGTTGCAAGGCCACGAACTGGTTGCACAACAAGTGGCGCAGATCGATAGCAAGGACATGGGTTTTGACGTGTGGCGTGCACTGGCGATGGGCTGCCGGGATGCGATGGCAGACCCTGAGGTGCGCGGTATTGTCATTACCCATGGCACAGACACGCTCGAAGAAACTGCCTGGTTTCTGCAGTGCATCTTGAGCCCCGAGAAGCCCGTGGTGTTGACCAGTGCCATGCGTCCTGCGACGGCTTTGTCGCCCGATGGGCCGCAAAACTTGCTGGACGCTGTGGCTGTCGCCTTGGAGCCAGATGCCAGGGGCGTGCTGGCAGTGGCTGCAGGCACCGTTCATGAAGCGCGCTGGGTTCACAAGGCGTTTCCCTACCGGGTCGATGCGTTCAGTTCTGGTGAGGCAGGGCCTTGCGGTTGGGTAGAAGAAGGCCAGGTGCGCTGGCTGCGGCGCCCCTCAACGCAGGCCAATTCAACCCACACAGCCCTGTTGAATGATCTGCCTGCGGCGCAGGGTTGGCCTTGGGTTGAGGTGGTGCTGAGCGCCGCGGGCGTCAGCGGCCGTGCGGTAGATGCCTTGGTAGACGCGCAGGTGAAGGGCCTGGTGGTGGCTTCCACGGGCAATGGATCACTGCACCATGAATTGAAGGACGCGTTGCTGCGCGCAAGTGAGCGCGGTGTTCGCGTCGTCAAGGCAACCCGTTGCGGCCAGGGTCAGTCCTTGGTCGGGGATTTAGGGGACTTCCCCAGCTATGCCGGGCTTTCGCCCATCAAGGCAAGGGTGGCACTGTTGCTTGACTTGCTTGCGGAGCGAGCCATGCAGATTTCCGGCGTATGACCTCTGCCGTCACAGGCTGCGCTGTCTTGCTATTGCCTTGTATCTGCTTTTTCGATCGCCAAGGCTTCTGATGGCAAGAGCGCACACCAATTGGGCTGGCTGAACGCAAAAAACCCCGGTAGGCTGGCTGCCTACCGGGGCTTTTGAGGGTCGCAGTCCAGAGCAATGTGCAGAAGTGCCTGTTACATCACGCCAGAATGCATGGCAGAACTCAGCTGCTCAGCGCTTCCAGCGCGCGCGCCGTGATCTCTTCGACGCTGCCGGTGCCGCTGATGGCACGGTACTTGGGAGCCAGCGATGGCTCGCTCTTGGCCCAGTTGCTGTAGTAATCCACCAGGGGGCGGGTCTGGTCGCTGTACACCTGCAGGCGCTTCTTGACGGTTTCTTCCTTGTCGTCTTCGCGCTGGATCAGGTCTTCACCGGTGACATCGTCTTTGCCTTCCACCTTCGGAGGATTGAACTTGACGTGGTAGGTGCGGCCACTGGCGGGGTGGGAGCGGCGGCCGCTCATGCGTTCGATGATGGCTTCGAAGGGCACATCAATTTCCAGCACGTAGTCCAGTTTGACGCCGGCAGCCTTCATGGCATCGGCCTGGGGAATGGTGCGGGGGAAACCGTCAAAGAGGAAACCCTTGGCGCAGTCGGGCTGGGCAATGCGCTCTTTGACCAGATTGATGATCAGCTCATCGCTGACCAAGGCGCCAGCCTTCATCACGGCATCGGCCTGCAGGCCCAAGGGGGTACCTGCCTTGACTGCTGCGCGGAGCATATCGCCGGTAGAGATTTGCGGGATGCCGTACTTCTGGCAGATGAAGGTGGCTTGCGTGCCCTTTCCGGCGCCCGGCGCGCCCAGCAGAATCAGTCTCATGGAGGTCCTCAAGGTTAGAAATCGTGTGGCACGGCTAGCAGGGGCGCGGTGCGGCGTCCAGGATGCCGTGCTCTTGTGGCGGGCAAGGATAGCATGTGACAGCTTGGCTCTGGCTTACGCTTGGCACTTGCGCCACCCCTTGCACGCGGCTCAGTGGGCTTGGCCCTGCAACGCCAAAATAGCGCGAACTTTTTCGAGGTCTTCGGGGGTGTCCACACCGGGGCCAGGGGTCGCAGCGGCGATATGAACGGCAATGCGGTGGCCATGCCACAGGGCCCTGAGCTGCTCCAGTGCCTCGACAGCTTCCGTAGGCGCAGGGGGCAGCTGCGGAAACTGCCTCAGAAAACCGGCCCGGTAGCTGTAGATGCCGACGTGGCGCAGCGGTGCAAAGCCTGCAGAGGCGCTGCGCACGGCAGGTGCCATCTGTTCTTCATGCCACCAGGCCAGATCGGATTGGTCTCTGGACCACGGGATGGGTGCGCGGCTGAAATAGTGCGCCATGTTGCGGGCGTCCAGCACCACCTTCACCACGTTCGGGTTGAGGTAGTCGGATTGCGAGGCGATGGCATGCGCGGCCGTGCCCATGCTGGCATCGGTGTGGGCCGACAGCAGCGCAGCCACTTCGTCGATCAACGCAGGGTCCATCAGGGGTTCGTCGCCCTGCACGTTGACGACGATATCGTCACCCTGCAGACCCAGCTGGGCGCAGGCCTGGGCGAGGCGGTCGCTGCCGCTGGCGTGGTCTTTGTCCGTCAGCAGGGCTTGCACGCCGTGCTGCTGGCAGGCTTGCAGGATGAGTTCGTCGTCTGCCGCCACGACCACGCGCTCGGCCTTGCTTTGCTGTGCGCGTTGTGCCACGCGCACCACCATGGGCAGGCCGGCAATGTCTGCCAGGGGTTTGTTGGGCAGGCGCGTCGATGCCAAGCGTGCCGGAATCAGCACGGTGAAAGCCGACGGATTGGTGGATGAGGTCGGCTGGACGCCGTGGCTCATGCCTCCAGCTCCTCGTCCGTCAGGGGGCGTGCCTCGTTTTCGAGCAGCACGGGAATGCCATCGCGTACAGGGTAGGCCAGACGCGCGCTGCGGGAGATCAGCTCTTGGGTCTCTTTGGCATAGGTCAATGGGCCTTTGGTGACTGGGCATACCAACAGTTCGAGCAGCTTGGGGTCCATGGCGGGCAATTCAGAATCAGACAGGGGGCCATGCGCTCAGCGCGCAGATGGGGTGGTCGATGATAGCGGCGCCGCAAGCGCGAGCAATTGATCTTTCAGGCCTTGCAAAAAACGCGCGTCCAGCGCCAGTTCCAGCGGTACTGCCAGTGCCTCGGGGTGCTTTTTCCACAGTTTGACGGCATCTTTTTCAGTGCAAATCAGCACCTCAGCATTGCTGGGCAAGCGCGACCAGCTATCAAAATCATAGTGATCTGGCAGGGCTTCTGCATGTGCCAGCGTCAGGCCGGCTTCCTCCAGCATGGCAAAAAAGGCACCCGGTTGGCCAATCGCTGCCACGGCATGCAGGGGGCGGCCGCGCAGGGTGCTCAGCGCAACGGCTGTGCCGTCTGCCGCCACGGCATGGTCGGCCAGGCTGCGGTGGACGGCAAAGGCTGGAGCCTTTGAGCCGCCCTTGTTGCCACCAGTGGCGGCTGGCAGGGGAGGGGTGTCGCCCGCGTAAAGCACCCAGTCCACGGGGCGCGGCCAGGGTTCGCGCAAGGGGCCTGCGGGCAGTAAAAAGCCATTGCCCGTGCCTTGTGCGTTGAAGATGCAAATGTCGATATCGCGTGCCAGCGCCAGGTGCTGCAGGCCGTCGTCACACACCAGCACGTCGGTGTCCGGGTGCTGCACCAGCAGCGCACGCGCCGCCTCAATGCGCTGGCGGGCCACGTACACCGGCACTTGGCACTGGGTGGCGATCAGCAAGGGTTCATCGCCGACCTCACTGGCCACTGCATGGGGCAGCACGGCGCGGCAGTCCGTGGTGGTACGGCCGTATCCGCGCGATATGACGCCGGGGCGCAGCCCCTGGTTCTGCAGGTATCGCACCAAGGCCATCACCACCGGGGTTTTGCCCGACCCGCCCGCCACCACATTGCCCACAACGATGACCGGCTTGCCGGGATGCTGGGAACGGAGCGCGCCCATCTTGTAGAGCGCTGCCCGTAATGCGATCAGGGCGCGGTACAGCTGGGACACGGGCCACAGCGCCCAGCTGCGCAGGTTGCGGTGCAGCCACATGGCTGGCCAGCCCTGCGGAGCACTGCCAGCGGCCTTGGTCTGCGCGGCCTGCCCGGTAGAAGGGGGCAAGGGCGGCTGCGTTGCCATGCCGCTCAGCGGCTGCCCGCGCGAGCGCCCGCGGTGGATTGCGTGGCGAAGGTGATCTGGGTCAGCCCTACGCGCCGGGCAGCTTCCATTACGGTGACCACGGACTGGTGGGGGGCCGTGGCATCTGCGCTGATGATCACGACGCTGTCTTTGCCGGCACTGGCAGCGCTGCGCAGCGCCAGGGCCACGGCGTCCACGCTTTTGCCTTCAACGCCGGTTTTGTTCACGGCGTAGCGGCCATCGGCCGCCACCGCCACGATGACTTCCTTGGGGTGGTCACGCTGCTGCTCGGCATCGGCCACGGGCAGGGTCAGCTGTAGCTCGGTGAATTTGCTGTAGGTGGTGGTCAGCATCAGAAAGATGAGGATCACCAGCAGCACATCGATGAATGGGATCAGGTTGATCTCGGGCTCATCCTTCGCACGGGGGCGGAAGTTCATGGGCATACCCCGCGCTGCTTACTTGCGGTGGCGCAGGATGTGGCGCACAAACTGCTCGGACGCCAGCTCCAGGGTCAGCAGGTAGGCATCCACGCGGCCACGGAAGTAGCGCCAGAAGATCAGCGCAGGGATGGCGACAATCAGACCAAACGCCGTGTTGTACAGGGCAATAGAGATGCCGTGCGCCAGCTGCGCAGGGTTGCCGCTGCCCATGGCACCGGTTCCGCCCGTTTGCGAGCCAAAAATCTCGATCATGCCGATGACTGTGCCCAGCAAGCCCAGCAAAGGCGCTGCAGAGGCGATGGTGCCCAGCGCGCTCAGGTACTTTTCAAGCCGGTGGGCCACGGCGCGGCCGTTGCCTTCCATGGTGGCGCGCAGGTCGGCCTCGCTGCACTGGGGGTTGTTGTTGAGTGCGCGCAGCCCGGAAGCCAGCACCTCACCCAGCGCAGAGCTTTGGGCCAGCTGGTTCACCACGTCGGGCGTGGGCAGCGAACGCGACGAAACGGTGATGGCTTCATCCAGCAGCTTCGGGGGCGCGATGCGCGCTGTTTTCAGAGAGATGAAGCGCTCGCAAATCAAGGCCAGCGCCAGGACAGAGCAGGCAATAAGGGGCCAGATGGGCCAGCCTGCGGCTTGTATGATGGACAGCAATTCTCTCTCCGCTCGGATGTAGTCAGCCGGCAATTATGGCCCACGTGGCTGGCGCTTTGAGGTCACAAACCGTTACGAGAAAACTGCCAGTCTGGCATGTGCCACTCGCTCACAAAATCTGTGGATAACTTTGTGGGTAAGCGGGTGGGTATCCCACTTGAACCCGCGCCAATCCGTGCTTGGAACAGATTGCTGAAAAATTGAACAGCAAAAATGTCTTATAAATCAATAACTTGTACGTGCCTTCTTGTTTTGCGCGGTGTGGGTGTCGCAGGTCTATGTTGCACCGCTGCACGCCCCGAGCTGTGGAGTACTGACCCCTTCAGCGCTCTGTCAACCCCAGGGCTGGGCTATGTTTGAGTCGCCACAGCCCGCAGCGGCGCCGCGTATCTGGGAAGTTGGCGCGCTGTGCCGCGCCATTGCTGATGCGCTGGAGGCCCGGTTCAATCCTGTCGCGGTGCGCGGCGAGATCACCGGCTTCTCACGCGCATCCAGCGGGCATTGCTACTTCTCCATCAAGGACGCCAACGGCCAGTTGCGCTGCGCCATGTTCCGCCGGGCGGCAGGCCTGCTTGACTTTTCGCCGCGCGATGGGGAACTGGTGGAAGTGCGCGGGCGCCTGGGGGTGTACGAGGCCCGGGGCGATCTGCAGTTCATCGTTGAAAGCATGCAGCGCGCGGGGCAGGGCGCTTTGTTCGAGCAGTTTCTGCGCCTCAAAGCCCAGCTGGAAGGTGAAGGCCTGTTCGATCCCCGGCGCAAACGCCCGCTGCCGGTGCAGCCACGGGGCATCGGTTTGATCACCTCGCTGGGCGCAGCCGCCTTGCACGATGTGGTGACCGCCCTGCGGCGCCGCGTGCCGCACATCCCCGTGGTGCTGATTCCTGCGCAGGTGCAGGGCGCTGCGGCGCCCCAATCCATGGTGACCGCACTGCGGCAGATGTACGCATTGGCCGAAGGCGAGGCTCCGGCAGATGGCAAAGCAACGCCGGTAGTGGTGGACGTGATCTTGCTGGTGCGCGGCGGTGGGTCGATGGAGGACTTGTGGGCCTTCAACGACGAGCAACTGGCGCGCACCATTGTGCAAAGCCCGGTGCCGCTGGTCAGCGGGGTGGGGCACGAGACCGATTTCACCATTGCCGACTTTTGCGCCGATCTGCGCGCGCCCACCCCCACGGCCGCCGCCGAACTGGTGGCTCAGCCGCGCGAGGTGTGGCTCGGCGCCCTCGATTTGCTGGCCGACCGGCTGGAGAGCGCCGTGCAGCGCCAGATCGACCTGCGCCACCAGCGCCTGGACCAGGCTGCGCAGCGGCTGGGGCGCCCATCGGGCCTGGCTGCGCGCGAGCAATTGCGCCTGGCCCGCTGCGCGCAGCGCCTGCGTCACGGAATGCTATTGAATTTAGAGCGCCTTGCGCTGAAGAATAAAGCGCTGGAGGCCGATTTTGCTCAAAAAACGGCGCGCCACATCGCCCTGCAGTCTGACCGGCTGGAACGCGCCCGCATGCAGTTGGAGCTGCTGAACCCGCACCTGGTGCTGCAGCGCGGCTATGCCCTGCTGACCGACAGCCACGGCCACGCGGTGACCAGTGTGGGCCAGGCCCGCCTGGGCGATGCCTTGCGCGCCACGCTGGCAGACGGGGTGCTGGACGTGACCGTAGACCAGCCCCGCCTGCTGTAACGCGCTGCGGCGGTGATAGCGCCGTGCGTTACGGGCGAATGACCGTCGCCTGATCGCCACTTCTCAGCACAGGGCTATGGATCTTTCTACAATGCTCCGTCGCGTCAAATTGCGCGCCAGCGCGGCGACCCGCTGCCCATCAGACGGCTGCCGCTCTTCCAGCATTGCAAACCACGAGGAATCACCACCATGGAACATACCCTGCCCCCGCTGCCCTACGCCATCGACGCACTGGCCCCTCACTACAGCCAGGAAACGCTGGAGTTTCACCATGGCAAGCACCACAACGCCTATGTGGTCAACCTGAACAACCTGCAAAAGGGCACCGAGTTTGAATCGATGACTCTGGAAGAGATCATCAAGAAGTCCTCCGGCGGCATCTACAACAACGCAGCCCAAATCTGGAACCACACCTTCTTCTGGAACTGCATGGCCCCCAACGGCGGCGGCGAACCCACGGGCGCCCTGGCTGAAGCCATCAACGCCAAGTTCGGCTCTTATGCCGCTTTCAAGGAAGCCTTCGTCAAGAGCGCCGTGGGCAACTTCGGCTCGGGCTGGACATGGCTGGTGAAGAAGGCTGACGGCAGCGTGGACATCGTCAACACCGGCGCTGCTGGCACGCCCCTGACCACCGCCGACAAGGCCCTGCTGACCGTGGACGTGTGGGAACACGCCTACTACATCGACTACCGCAACCTGCGTCCCAAGTTCGTGGAAACCTTCCTGGACAAGCTGGTCAACTGGAAGTTTGCCGAAGCCAACTTCGCCTGATTTCGCTTCATGTCTGGTTTCACCAGAGCATAAAAAAACGGCCGCGAGGCCGTTTTTTTATGGGCGCAGGCTTTGTCGCCTGCTCACTTCCTGGGGTTGAACACCGCCGCATTTACCAGCTTGCTGCCCGGCTTGATGCCCTTTTGCGCAAACCAGCCCTGGTTCATCTCCAGCACGTAGCGCACGGGCTTGGCAGAGCAGTGCGAGTCTTCGGTTTGTGGCTTCATGTCGGCCAGGTTCACGATGGTGCCGTCATCGGCCACAAAGGCAGCCGTCAGTGGCAGCAGCGTGTTCCTCATCCAGAAGCACTGCGTGGCGGGCTGTTCAAACACGAACAACATGCCTTCATGTGCGGGCATTTCCTTGCGGTGCATCAGGCCGGCTTGGCGCTCCTGGGGCGATGCCGCCACCTGCGCCTCAATGCGGTGCATGCCCGCCGTGATTTCGATGCGCGGCAAGTTCATTTGGGGTTGGCCTTGGGCGGCGGCGGGGGCTGTGCTGGCCAGGGCAATCAGGCTGGTGGCAAGCAGCCGGGCGGTGGCGGGTGAAAGGCGGGGCATGGTGGCTTTCAGGAAAGGTTGCTGGGTTGCGCGCTGCGCGACTGGCCCGCATTTTCATCGAACTCTGACGGGCGCCGCCGCGGGTTTGGAGGCTTGTGTTTGGAGGCTTGCCCTGGGCGCAGGTTCCGCGTTGTGCGCCGGGCCGAACAACAAGCCCTAAAATGAAAAAGTTTGCCGCCTGGCCGGGCGCTTGCCGCCCGCAGGCCATCCCGCTAACCCCTGATTCACCGGTTGAACCCTGTTTAGCCGCTACGGAGACCCTTGCCCATGACCACTTTCCAGCACATCCAGGTTCCTGCCGAGGGGCAGAAGATCACCGTCAACGCCGACATGTCGCTGAACGTGCCCGATCAGCCCATCATCCCGTTCATCGAGGGCGATGGCGTGGGCCGCGACATCACGCCCGTGATGATCAAGGTGGTGGATGCTGCTGTGGCCAAGAGCTACGGCGGCCAGCGCAAGATCCAGTGGATGGAAGTGTTTGCGGGCGAGAAGGCCACCCGCATCTATGGCCCCGATGTGTGGCTGCCCGACGAAACCCTGCAGGCCGTGCGCGACTACGTGGTGTCCATCAAAGGCCCGCTCACCACGCCCGTGGGCGGCGGCATCCGCTCGCTGAACGTGGCCCTGCGTCAGGAGCTGGATTTGTACGTGTGCCTGCGCCCCGTGCAGTACTTCAAGGGCGTGCCATCGCCGCTGAAAGAGCCTGAAAAGACCAACATGGTCATCTTCCGCGAGAACTCGGAAGACATCTACGCGGGCATTGAATTCCCCGCCGAGTCCGACAAGGCCAAGAAGCTCATCGCGTTCTTGCAGAACGAACTGGGCGCCACCAAGATCCGCTTCCCCAACACCTCGGGCATTGGCGTCAAGCCCGTCTCGCGCGAAGGCACCGAGCGCCTGATCCGCAAGGCCATCCAGTACGCCATTGACCACAACAAGCCCAGCGTGACCATCGTGCACAAGGGCAACATCATGAAGTACACCGAAGGCAGCTTCCGCGACTGGGCCTACGCCCTGGCGCAAAAGGAGTTTGGCGCCGAGCTGATCGACGGCGGCCCATGGTGCAAGTTTGCCAACCCCAAGACGGGCAAGGAAATCATCATCAAGGACAGCATTGCCGATGCCTTCCTGCAGCAGATCTTGCTGCGCCCCGCCGAGTACTCGGTGGTGGCCACGCTCAACCTCAATGGCGACTACATCTCTGATGCGCTGGCCGCACAGGTGGGCGGCATCGGCATTGCGCCGGGGGCCAACATGTCCGACTCGGTGGCCTGCTTTGAAGCCACCCACGGCACGGCACCCAAGTACGCGGGCAAGGACTATGTGAACCCCGGCTCCGAAATCCTCTCCGCCGAGATGATGCTGCGCCACATGGGCTGGAAGGAAGCGGCCGACCTGATCCTGACCTCGCTGGAAAAAGCCATTGGCAGCAAGAAGGTGACCTACGACTTTGCCCGCCTGATGGACGGTGCCACGCAGGTGAGCTGCTCGGGCTTTGGTCAGGTGATGATCGACCAGATGTGACCCGCGTCACCGCAGGTCGGTGCACTACCCTCCCATCCCTCGCGTTGAGGTTCTTCGCTAGGGGTTGATATAAAAAAGGCTCTTCTAGCCTGATTTTTCGCGCTTACGCTTGATGCTTGCGCCGATCATCTTCAATCGTTGTTCGTTCTTGTCCATGCCGTTACCTTGGTTGTGCATTCTTATAGGTGGTGCTTGAGTCGTTCAGCTATCTTCTGCACTACTTCAACAATCATGGCCCTGTCTGCTTCTGGCAGGGTATGCAGGATCTGTGAGATCAGCTCTGCCTGGTCGCTGGTGCTGGTGGCGATCACGAGCTCTTCAATGCCACATCCATAGATGTCAGCCAGTTCCGCCATCCGTTGGATGGTGGGCATGGTGATCCCTCGCTCCATGCGTGACACGGCTTCTGTGCCGATCTGAAGCACCTCAGCTACCTGTTCCTGTGTCAGTCCCGTGCTCTCTCGTCTTTGGGCCAAGACGCGGCCAATGCTCTTGAAAAGCTCTCGGTGGGTGTTGTCTGGGTGCATGTTTGACGTCCTTTTGTCTACCCATATGGTCGTCAGTCAACCGAAGAAGTTGAACATGCGCTAAAGTTGGGGTACGAACTACAAGGTTGTGTTCCTAAACTTTTTGACCTGAAAGCTTCTTATGAAGAAAAAGACACCTGTCGCATTTGCTCTGTCTGTCGTGGCTTTGGTCTTGGCTGCTTGTGGTGGTGGAGGCGGTGCAGATGCTGATGACCAAGCCACTGCTCCCACAGTCTCAGACGCTGCGGCTACCAACTTGGCCACTATGGGAGGAACGCTCATTTCAAACGATCCTGCCACCGAATCCTTCGATGTGTTGGCCAGCATTGGTGACACATGGCGTTTGACCGTGACTAAGGACACGGGGGCCTATACCTTGACCCCCAACAACTCCCAGTACGGTTTGACTGCTGAATCGGGCACCTTGACCCGCACAGTCTCTGGTGACTTCGTGACCTACGCATTGGCCAACAAGGTGGATCTCAAGCAAGATACTCGCACTGGTGCTCTCACAGGCAGCATGACGGTGGGCAGTCAAAGTGCTACTGTCTCAGGCACACCCTACCAAGTTGCCAACTCAAGCAAGCTTGCCGGTATCTACTCCTTCATGGGTACAACACGCGAAAAAGTGGGCGGATCTAGTCCTGAGTTCTTTGCGGGTCAAATGCTGATTTCAACTGATGGTGCAACTGCTACGCTGTGCATTGGGGGGCAGGTGGACACTTCTGGCAACTGCATTGATGTGGACAAGACTGACACCAAGACACCGGAGAAGGGGGTGATTGCTATTGCCAAGGACACGGGTGCCAATGGTGGCTTCTATAAGCTCTCGGTTACTGGCAGTGACAACCTCATTCATGACTTTGGCAACCTGCTGGTGGGCAACGGGGATCTGGGGCCGGTGCTTCTGATTGACCGTTTTGGCAATGGCGACAACGGTACGAGCAGTACGGTTCGTGTCGGCAACTTCTATGCAGTGAAGAGCCAGACATTGAAGGGCTCTGAATTCAACGGGACCTGGAAATGCGGAACATCCAATGGAACTGCAACAGTGATTGCCGGTACAGGTCAAGCCACCATTACCAATCCTAACGAGAACCCTTCCACTTGGTCTGAAGACTTGAGTTACAACACCGTCAATGCTTCGGACAATTCCAAGTTGACATTTGCAGGGTATATGACAATTCAAATGTCAGGCAAACCATCCAGCAGTGCTCTGATTCTGCCTCTGTCTGCCAGCATGGCTGTGGTGGAAAATCAAAGTACACGTGGCATTGGAATTTGCGCAAAACAATGATCTAAAAGTTTTCTGGGGCCAATAGTGATACGGGGAAACTTCCCCGTATCCGAGATCGATTAAAAATTGTGTCAATGCGACATGACTGAAATTCTACTGACTCCCGACTCAAAGTCTGATATGGCCATCTTGAAACTACATGTTGAAGAGCGAATACGTTTTTGCAACTCACATGGAAATCATGAAAAGTCATTTTGCATTCTTTGAGAACCATATCAAACCAGTTTTTCGCAAGGATACCAACACAACCATTGGTGACACGCTGATTGCATTGGCCTACCCACAAGTAATTCTTATTGGCCCTGCACCATATTTTGTAGATGCGGTGGTTAATGTGAAAAAGGAAGAGGTTGAAATTGAGCCTGACAAATATCCCTTGTATCGCTTCTTGTCGGAAAATCCTGAATTCTGCCAAGCCATCATTGAATCGCATGCAGATCTTCTAGCATCATTCAGTGCATGGAGCAAATGAAAAAGCACCCTTCGGGGCAATGCCGCTAAGTTAAGCAGCTATTTTTTTGATAGTGAACTTGCGGATGCGGTAGTTGCCCACCGCATCGGATCACTTCAGCGGCTTATTTCAATACCGTCTTGATGATGCTGGAGAAGTCCAGCGCACCATTGCCGGCGATCGAATGCATGGCATACAGGTTGCGCGCCAAGCCCCCCAGCGGCGTGGCGGCCTTCACCGCCATCGCGTTCTCTTGCGCCAGGCCCAGGTCTTTGAGCATCAGGTCCGTGCCAAACCCCCCCGCGTAGCCCTTGCTGGCGGGGGCCGTTTCCATCACGCCGGGGAAGGGGTTGTACTTCTCCAGCGCCCAGTTGCCGCCTGAGCTGCGGCGCATGATTTCGCTCAGCACCTTGGGGTCCAGGCCGTTGGCTACGCCCAGGGCAATGGCTTCGCTGGTGCCTGCCATCAAGATACCCAGCAGCATGTTGTTGCAGATTTTGGCCGTCTGGCCTGCGCCCACGCTGCCTGCGTGGAAGATGTTGGCGCCCATTTTTTCGAGCACGGGGCGGGCGCGTTCCAGGTCGGCGGCGTCGCCGCCCACCATGAAGGTCAGCGTGCCTGCGATGGCGCCGCCGGTGCCGCCCGAGACGGGGGCGTCGATAAAGGCCACGCCCTTGGCCTTGGCGGCTTCGGCCACCTTGCGGGAGGTGGCGGCTGCGATGGTGGAGCAGTCGATGATCAGCGTGCCTGCGGGCAGCTGGGTCAGCAGGTCGCCCTCGCCTAAAAACAAGCCTTCCACATGCTGGCTGGCGGGCAGCATGCTGATGACGACTTCGGCCCCTTGCACGGCGGCTTTGGCGTCGGCGGCGATGGGCACGCCGTCTGCGGCCAGCTTGTCGCGGGCGGGTTGGGACAGGTCAAACGCGCGCACTTCGTGGCCTGCCTTGTGCAGGTTGTGTGCCATGGGTCCGCCCATGTTGCCGAGGCCGATGAATGCGATTTTCATGTGTTGTCTCCTGTGGTCGGTCTAAGGTGAAGTGAAAAGTGATTGCTATTGAATTAGTAGCTGCTAGCGCTTGCTAGATAAGTGCAGGAGGTCTATTTGACTGTGATTTCTCTGCCTCAGTCGTCCTCGTCAAAAATGCTGTGCCGTTTGCCTGCGTTGCCTGCTTTTCCTGATTGCCGCTTCGGCACGGTGGCTGACTTTTTGGCCGTTGCCTTGGGCGCCGCGCTGGCTGCTGTTTTCGCTGCCGCGGGCTTGCGGCGCGGCGATGCCTTGGCCCGCGGGTTGTAGGCCAGGGCTTCGTCCAGCCACAAGCGCCACTGCGCGCGGGTGGCGTAGCCGTTGGGCTCTACCCAGAAGTAGCCTTGCATACCGCCGCCGGGCGAGAGTTCGCGGGTGTTCTGCATCTCTTGAAATTCGCCATGGCGATCTGGCGGCAGGCGCACCAGCAACTCTTCGCCCTTCACGCCCATGCACAGCTTGCCGTCCACAAAAAAGCAGTAGCAGCCAAACATGGTGCGCTCGTCCACATCGCTGCGCTGCGCTAGGGCCGTGCGCAGGGCGCCGATGAGGTGCAGGGTTTCGTCGCTGAGTGGGCGGGTGGCCATGGCTTTGAATGAAATAGGCCGCTAGCGCTTGATGGGTAAGCGCAGGCAGCTATCAAAAACAGAGCGTTCTGGCGAGCGCTGGGGCATCAGCGAATCGCCTCCGGCGCATCGCCATCCAACATGCGGCGGGCGATGATGACGCGCATGATTTCGTTGGTGCCTTCCAGAATCTGGTGCACGCGGGCGTCGCGCAGCAGGCGCTCCAGCGGGTATTCGCGGATGTAGCCGTAGCCGCCGTGCAGCTGCAGGGCCTCGTTCACCACGGTAAAGCCTGCATCGGTGGCAAAGCGCTTGGCCATGGCGCAGTAGGTGGTGGCGTCGCGCGCCCCGGCGTCGAGCTTGCTGGCGGCCAGGCGCACCATTTGGCGGGCGGCGACCAGTTCGGTCGCCATGTCGGCCAGCTTGAACTGCAGGGCCTGGAAGCTGGCAATACTTTTGCCAAACTGCTTGCGGTCTTGCATGTATTGCTGCGCCTGAGCGAGGGCACCTTGCGCTGCGCCGACGGAGCAGGTGGCGATGTTGATGCGCCCGCCGTCCAGCCCCTTCATGGCGATCTTGAAGCCTTCGCCTTCTTGCCCCAGCAAGTGGTTGGCGGGGATGCGCACGTTGTCAAAGCTGATGGTGCGGGTGGGCTGGCTGTTCCAGCCCATCTTGTGTTCTTTTTTGCCGTAGGTGATGCCGGGCGCATCGGCGGGCACGGCAAAGGCGCTGATGCCGCTGGCGCCCGAGCTTGCGTCACCCGTGCGTGCCATCAAGATCAGTACATCGGTGCTGCCCGCGCCGCTGATGAAGGCCTTGCTGCCGTTGATGACGTATTCGTTGCCCACCAGCTCGGCGCGGGTCTTGAGCGAGGCGGCGTCGGAGCCCGCGCCGGGCTCGGTCAGGCAGTAGCTGGCGAGCTTTTGCCCGGTGGTGAGCAGCGGGCCCCAGTGGTCGCGTACCGCCGGTGTGGCCCAGGTGCCCAGCATCCAGGTGGCCATGTTGTGGATGGTGATGAAGGCGGTGGTGCTGGGGTCAACCGCCGCCATTTCTTCAAACACCAGCGTGGCGTCCAGCCGGGGCAGGGCCAGGCCGCCTGCGGCTTCAGGCGCATACAGGCCGCAAAAGCCCAGTTCGCCCGCCTTGGCGATGGCCTCTTTGGGGAAGATGCCTTCGGCGTCCCACTCAGCCGCGTGGGGGGCCAGTTCGGCCAGGGCAAAGTCGCGGGCGGTGTGGGCAAAGGCGCGTTGTTCTTCGGTCAGCTCAAAGTCCATGGCGTTGTCTCTTGTCTTGTTGTGGGGCTTTGGGTGAATGGGGCGTCAAGGCTTCAGGGCCTGGCCGGGCTGTCGTTGCTCAGCCAGCGCATCAGGCCTTTGCGACGCTCTTGCGTTTTGCGCGTCAGGCACTGGTGGTACAGGCGCGGGCCTTCGGGCTGGGTTTCGGTGGCTTGCGTCTCGCGCTTGCATTGCACCGTGCGCTCGCGCACCCAGGCGGAATGTTCTTGCCGCAGTTGCGGGCGTTCGTGGGCCGAGAGGGCGCGCATCACGTCTTCGTACAGGATCTGGATGGTGGTGTCTGCCGCTTGAAAGTCTTGCACCGCGCAGGCATTGACTTCGGCAACCGTGCCGCCGGGTTGGCAGGCTGCGCCCGCCTGGGCGTGGGCCAGGGTGTCCATCTGCATCACGCACGCAGTACCGAAGACCATGGTCCATTTCCGCATCGTTGTCTGAAAAGTTTGCATGCCCTGCTTTTACCACCGCCTGCAGTGCTCGAAACCGGCGCTGTCCAGGCCAGTGCCACCGTGCAAGGGCCGCCATCCAGAGGTTCAGGCACGGGTAGCATCCCCCTTCCCGGGCAAAGCGCGAGAGAAGGGGGAAGGCGCGCAGCGCCTCAGGGGGATGTCACTTCAAACTGATCGTGGTGTTCACACCCT
This sequence comes from Acidovorax temperans, assembly GCF_006716905.1. Lineage (GTDB taxonomy): Bacteria > Pseudomonadota > Gammaproteobacteria > Burkholderiales > Burkholderiaceae_C > Acidovorax > Acidovorax temperans. The sequence goes on from NZ_VFPV01000003.1 coordinate 47,977, forward strand.
GGCTCACGGTGCTGTCGTCAAACCAGCGTGCAGTCACCGTCTTGGTCTGTGTGTAGAACATCACGACTTGCTTGCCGTAGGGGCCCAGGTCGCCCAGCTTGGAAGCGCGCGAACCGGTGAACGAGAAGATGGGCACAGGCACTGGGATTGGCACGTTGATGCCGACCTGGCCCACGTCGATCTCTTCCTGGAACTTGCGCGCCGCAGCGCCGCTTTGCGTGAAGATGGCGGTGCCGTTGCCGTTGGGGTTGCTGTTGATGAATTCAATGGCTTCGTCCAGCGTGTCGGCAGCGGCCAGGCACAGCACGGGGCCAAAGATTTCCTGGTCGTAGATGGACATGCCGGGCTTGACGCCGCTGAAGATGGTGGGGCCGACGAAGTTGCCCTTTTCATAGCCGGGCACGCTGGGGTTGCGGCCATCCAGTTCCAGGGTGGCGCCGTCGGCAATGCCGCGCTCGATCAGGCCCACCACGCGGTCGCGTGCGGCGCAGGAGATCAGTGGGCCTACGTCGGTGCCTTTTTCCGTGCCGCCGCTCACCTTCAGGGTCTTGGCCTTGGCCACCAGTTCCGGAATCCACTTCTGCGATTCGCCCACCAGAATGACGACCGACAGGGCCATGCAGCGCTGGCCTGCTGCGCCAAAGGCGGCACCGGCCAGGGCGTTCAGGGTCTGTTCCTTGTTCGCATCGGGCACCACGATGGCGTGGTTCTTCGCGCCCATCATGCACTGCACGCGTTTGCCGTTGAGGCTGGCGCGGTTGTACACATGGGTGCCGACCTTGGTGGAGCCTACGAAGCTGATGGCTTTGATATCAGCGTGGTCGCAAATGGCGTTCACGGCGTCTTCACCGCCATGCACCACGTTGAGCACGCCTGGGGGGGTACCGGCTTCAAGCGCCAGTTCGCACAGGCGCATGGTCACCATGGGGTCTTGCTCAGAGGGCTTGAGCACGAAGGTGTTACCCGTGGCAATGGCCATGGGGAACATCCACAGCGGGATCATGGCAGGGAAGTTGAAGGGCGTGATGCCCGCGCACACGCCCAGGGGCTGCAGCACGGTGTAGGTGTCCACGCCATTGGCCACGTTGTTGGCCAGCTCCCCCAGTTGCAGGTTGCCAATGCCAGCGGCGTGTTCCACCACTTCCAGGCCGCGGAAGACGTCGCCTTCGGCGTCGGGCAGGGTCTTGCCTTGCTCGGCCGTGAGCAGTGCGGCCAGCTCGCTCATGTTTTCGCGGATCAGCTGCTGCAGCTTCAGGAAGATGCGCGAGCGGGTGCCGATGGGGGTCTTCTTCCAGGTCTTGAACGCTTCCTTGGCGCTGGCCACGGCGGCGTTGATTTCTTCAGGCGTGGCGAAGGGCACGCGGGCCAGCACTTCTTGCGTAGCGGGGTTCACCACGTTGCGCCACTGCGTGGTTTGGGATTCGACAAACTTGCCGCCAATCAGCAGCTTGACGGTGGGGGCCAGGACGGCCGTGGATGTAGGTGCGTTCATGTTGTCTCCTCAAAGGGGTGCTTCAGGACAGCAGTGCGTTAGCAAAGCCAGCTGCCGCATGGTATGTGTGCAAAAAACAAATAACAATATGAATTTGTGCACTTTTGATCTGCAAAAATGCACATCACGGGCGGTGCATGAAACTGCCGCGAGAGAGGACGACCGGTATGGATTGGGACAACCTGCGCTATTTTCTGGAGCTGGCCCGCGCGGGCACGCTGGCTGCGGCGGCCCGGCGTCTGGCGGTGGAGCACACCACGGTGTCGCGCCGTATCCAGGCGCTGGAAAAGCAGATGGGCGCAGCGCTGTTTGCGCGTGAGGCCGGGGGCCACCGGCTGACCGAGGCCGGGCGCCAGTTGCTGCCGGTGGTGGAGGCGATGGAATCCGCCGTGATGGGGGCCGAGCGCGCCGCGCCAGCATCGCACGAGGGGCCCTCAGGCTTGGTACGCGTGGGGGCAACCGAAGGGTTCGGTACGTTGATACTGGCGCCACACCTGGCACAGCTCACGCGCAAGCACCCGCATTTGTCGATTGACCTGCTGGCGCTGCCGCGCATGCTGCACCTGTCGCGGCGCGAGGCGGACATCGTGATATCGCTGGAGCGGCCCACACGCGGCTCGGTCATCGTGAGCCGGCTTTCTGACTACAGCCTGTATCTGTACGGCCAGCGCGAGTATCTGGCCCGCAAGCCGCTGGTGGCCACGCGCGAAGACCTGCGCCACCATGCGTTCGTGAGCTATGTGGACGATTTGCTGTTCACCAAAGAGCTGCAGTTTCTGGACGCTTTGCACCAGCCTGAGCGCTTCGCGTTTCGCAGCACCAGCATTACGGCGCAATACGAAGCCGTGCGCGCGGGGGCGGGCCTGGCGGTGTTGCCCGCGTTCTTGGCCGACCGTGACCCGGTGCTCACCCGCGTTTTGCCGCAAGAGGGGCAGTTCACCCGCACGTTCTGGATGAGCATGCCGTCTGAATCCAAACACCTGGCGCGCATGCAGGTGACCTGGGCATTTCTGCGCGATACCGTGGCGGCTCAGCAAGATTTGCTCAAGCCCAAGGCCGTGCGGTAGGCGAGCGCTGTGCCAATCCGCGGCGACTTGGCTGGGGATTAGGCTGGGGGTAGATCTGTTGGACGAGTAGCGTCGTCCAGGCTCGGCGCGCTTGGCAAGGTCAACTCAAACCAGAAACAGCTGCCTTTGCCCAGCTCGCTCTCCACGCCCACGCGTCCGCCCATGCCCTCCACCAGGCGCTTGCAAAGTGCCAGCCCCAACCCCGCGCCCTCAAAAGAGCGCGTCGCCGACCCGTCCATCTGTTCAAAGATCGTGAACAGCCTGGGTTGGTCTGCGGCGGCAATGCCAATCCCCTGATCGATGACCCGCAACGACCATGTGGTGCGCTCGCCCGCTTCCTGGGCATGGATCTCCAGGCGGATGGCGCCGCTGTGGCTGAACTTCACGGCGTTGTCGAGCAGGTTCAGCAGCACTTGCTGGATGCGTTCTGCGTCACCCAGATGCCACTGTGCGGGCAGGCCTGGTGCGGGCACGAGTTCCAGCGAGAAGCCTTTTTGTGCCGCAAGCGGGGCGATCAGCCGTACCGAGCTGGCAGCTACATCGGGCACGGACAAAGGCTCTTGCTGGAAGGGGACCTGGTGTGCCTCTAGCGCCGCCAGGTCGATCAGATCGTTGAGCAGCACCATGAGCTTTTTCGCGGCCGTCTGCACTTCTTGCAGCATGGGCCGTACATCGGCTACGGCCGCACGCTTCAGTGCCAGTTCCGTCATCCCCATGATGAGTGTCATGGGCGTGCGCAGCTCGTGCCCCATATTCGCCAGGAACACGGTTTTGGTGCGCAATGCGGCTTCAGCCGCCTGCTTGGCCACAGACAGAGCAGACGTGCGCTCCTTGACCCGCTCTTCGAGCAATTGCCGCTCTTGCTGCAGCACGCTCTCCAGGCGCACACGCTCTGTCACATCGCGGCCAATGCTGTGGTACCCGGCGGGCCGGCCACGGGCGTCGAAATAGGCCCGGCCAGTCATTTCAAACCAGCGGATTTCGCCGTTCTTGCAAGGCAGCGGAAGGATGGCCAGCCGTTCTTTCTGGCGAAGGGCCTGGTCCAGGCTCTGCGCGCCCTCGGCCGTCAAGATAGCGGAGATGGGTCGCCCGATCACTTCATGCGCAGGCACGCCGCGCAGCCGCTCGTCGGCAGAACTCACATCCGCCACCGTCATGTCTGAGTTGAGGCGCCAGATCACGTCCTCGGCCCCTTCAGTGAGCAGCCGGTACTGCTGCTCGCGCTTGGACAGGTGCTTGTACAGGCGCTCGCCATGCGAAACGAAGATATGAAAACACATGCTGCACAACAGCGTTGCCAGCGTGAAAACGATCAGCGCGTGCTGCGTGTAAGGGTGGGACTGGATGCTGTTGGTACCCAGCACCAGTGCCAGACTGGCAAACGTGTAAGCAATACCCGCTCGCTTGTCCAACAGGATGTAAGCGGTGCCTACCCCCGTGAGGAACCAGACGGCTCGCAGCTCATTGGCCTGAGATTGCGTGAGTGCATAGGTGAACAGCAACAGCGCCGCCACCGTCATCACGACAGATACCGCGACGTAGTGCTGGGGGGCTGTCCGCACAATCGCCCACAACGCCAGCATGAGCAATATGCCCCCAATCAGCACCTGGCTCCAATAGGGCGGCGGCACGATGAGCGGCGTCAGCCCCAGAACTAGCAGAACCAGGCTGAACCCCACATTGGCCAGCAGTATCCAGTTGAGCAGGCGTATCTGGAACGCACGCATGCTGATGACGCTGGGCAGGGAGATGGGCATGGTGCTCGCCACTTTGAGATGAAGTCTATATTTTATGTTTTTATCATAAATTTTTTTCAAATAAATCAAATTTTATGATTGCAAGCCGCGGCAGATTTGGCTTGGTGCTGGGAAGAAGCAGCGCGCTGCTCCAGCTTCGCACTGTGTGTGCGTGGGGGTCTGCCCAGCTTTCCACTGCGGTGGGCTTGCAGGCGGCGCCATGAAAAAAGGGAACGTGACAATCACGTTCCCTTGGTAATTTGGGTGTATCGGCGGTAGGAGATTCAGCGTTTTTCTACACCTAGGGTGAGCATTTCATGGGGCTAAAAAAGACCCACATACCGAATGCTCAACATGCCAATCAAAGCGCTGCCGGTGCGCGTTTGCGGTCACGTTCGTCGTCGGGCCAAGCGTTCAAAATTGTGGTGTTCATGGGAAAAGCTCCTGAGATAGTCAGTCAACGCACTTACCGGATGGGTGGTTGACAGCATCGCCTTCACAAACACAAAAACTTGCACCGGTTTCGGTCAGAGATGGAGGGGGCTGCGCCACCTTCCAGAAACTCGCAGGCAGAAAAAAGCCCCGGAGTCCGGGGCTTTGAAAGAGGAACCTGGAGATGCGACGCCAATGTCGCCTGTTGCTCAGCAGCGGGCAGGAGAGCGTTTGCGATCGCGTTCGTCGTCGGGCCAAGCGTTCAACATGTGGGTGGTGTTCATACTGGAAAACTCCTGTGATGGAACCACAACGTGCGCCGTGCATGCCCGGTTGACACCCTGATCCAAAAAATTTCTGTTTTTTGTATGGCTTGATTTGCTCCTGAATTGATAGCTGTTGGCGCTTTCTGGGTAAGCGCTAGGCCCAAAAATCGTCAGCAATAGCCGGTGATGCTCATTCAAGCAGGGCTGCTGGCACCCATGTCTTCCAGGGCCGCAGAAATCTCCAGCCACCGCTCTTCGAGCTTTTCCGTTTCGTCTTGCCCTTGTTTTAGGCGTTTGCCGCAGTCGGCAATTTCCGCAGGGGGCAGGGGCTGGGTGAGTCGGGTTTCCAGTTCAGCACGCTCGGCGGCCAAGGTGGCCAAGCGTTTGTCGATCTGCTCCAGCTCTTTCTTGAGCGGGCGGGCTTTGTCTGCCAGTTGCTGGCGCGCCTGGGCATCCAGGCGGCGCTGTTCTTTGCTGTCCTTGATCTGAGGCGCGGGGGCAGCAGCCGCAGATGGAGGAGGCGTCGTTTCTGGCGCGGGGGTGGCAGGGGCTGCTGCTGCGATGCGGGCGGCGGCCTCGTCCTGGCGCGTTTGCTCGCGCAGGCGTTTGGATTCTTCCAGCAGGTAGCGCTGGTAGTCGTCCAGATCACCGTCGAAGGGGCCGACCACACCGCGCCCGACCAGCCAGAACTCGTCGCACACCGCGCGCAGCAGGGCGCGGTCATGGCTGACCAGCATCACGGTGCCTTCAAATTCGTTGAGTGCCATCGAGAGGGCTTCACGGGTGGCCAGGTCAAGGTGGTTGGTTGGTTCGTCCAGCAGCAGCAGGTTGGGGCGCTGCCAGACCATCATGGCCAGCACCAGGCGGGCTTTTTCGCCACCGCTCATGGTGCCCACGGCCTGTTTGACCATGTCACCGCTGAAGTTGAAGCTGCCCAGAAAGCTGCGCAGGTCCTGTTCGCGGGTGGATTCACGGGCGTTGGCGCCCATCTCGCGGGCCAGGCGGATCATGTGCTCCAGCGGGTTTTCGCCGGGGCGCAGCACGTCCAGTTCCTGCTGGGCGAAGTAGCCGATGGACAGGCCCTTGCCTTCCGTCACCGTACCGGCCAGCGGCGCCATTTCACGGGCGATGGTTTTGACCAGCGTGGACTTGCCCTGGCCATTGGCACCCAGGATGCCGATGCGCTGGCCGGCCAGAACCGAGCGGTTGACGCCTTGCAGAATGGTTTTGGTGCCGTCTTCAGTCTGGTAGCCAAACGAAGCATCGCTGATGGCCAGCATGGGGTTGGGCAGGTTGACCGGTTCCTTGAACTCGAAGGTGAACTCGGCCTCGGCGAGCAGGGGCGCGACGCGTTCCATGCGTTCCAGCGCCTTGACGCGGCTCTGCGCCTGCTTGGCTTTGCTGGCTTTGGCCTTGAAACGGTCGATGAACTTCTGCAGGTGGGCAATCTTGTCCTGCTGCTTGGCGTAGGCGGCCTGTTGCAGCTCCATTTGCTGGGCACGCAGCTCTTCAAATTTGCTGTAGTTGCCGCCGTAACGTGTCAGCTTGGCGCTATCAATTTGCAGCGTGACGTTGGTGACGGCGTCCAGAAACTCGCGGTCATGGCTGATGACGATCATCGTGCCGGCGTATTTTTTGAGCCAGGCTTCCAGCCACACCAGCGCATCCAAGTCCAAGTGGTTGGTGGGCTCGTCCAGCAGCAACAAGTCAGAAGGGCACATCAGCGCGCGAGCGAGCTGCAGCCGCATGCGCCAGCCGCCCGAGAAGCTGTTGACGGGGCGGTCAAGCTCATGCGCCTGAAAGCCCAGCCCCAGGATCAGCGCCTGGGCGCGTGGTTCTGCATCGTGGTCGCCTGCGTCAGCCAGGTCGGTGTAGACCTGCGCAATGGCCATGCCATGCTCCGGGTCGTCGTAGCTGGCGTCGCTGTTTTCGAGCTGCAGGCGCTGCGCGTGCAGTTCCGCCAGTCGGGTGTCGCCCGCCAGAACGAAGGCCGTGGCGGTTTCGTCTGTTTCCGGCATGTTCTGCGCCACCTGGGCCATGCGCCACTGCTTGGGAATGGAGAAATCGCCGCCGTCTTCGTGCAGCGTGCCATTGAGCAGGGCAAACAGGGTGGATTTGCCTGCGCCATTGCGGCCCACCAGGCCGACTTTTTCGCCGGGGTTGAGTGTGACGGAGACGTTGTCCAGCAGCACCTTGGTGCCCCGGCGCAGGACGATATTTTTGAGAGTGATCATGAGAGTGCAGGCAGGGCGGGGGCTGCGCAGTGCGTTGCCCTGTCCACCCTGTGTAGGGTAGGCCCCTGGCCCATCAACGCGGCACACGGTGAGTGTGTGCGGTGGGCTGGAGGCAGCCTTCTATTATCGGGGTTTCAGTGACCGGGTGGTCTGGGCCCGGTTTCGGGAAGAGGGCGGAAGCTCAAGATGCGCCGCCCACCTGCCGTCAGCCTTGTCCCAGCAAGGCTTGGCGGGTGACCAGCAGCACTTGGTCTTCACCGGCGCTGGTTTCGATCCAGAACACGGGCAATGTCGGGAAGGCAGCTTCAAAAAATTCCCGTTCGTTGCCGATTTCCAGCACCAACACGGCGTGTTCGCTCATGCGTGCGGGCGCATCGCGCAGCAGCCTGCGAATGAAATCCATGCCATCGGTGCCGCCTGCCAGGGCCAGTTCAGGCTCTGCCCGGTATTCGGCAGGCAGGTTCGACATGCTTTGCGCGTTGACGTAGGGCGGGTTGCACAGAATCAAGTCCCACGGGCCGGGTAGCGACTCCATGCCGTCCGAGATTTGTAACTGCACGCGCTGCGCCAAGCCGTGCTTGTCCACGTTGATGCGCGCAACGGCGAGCGCATCGGCAGAAATGTCAGCGCCCGTGACTTCTACTTCCGGGTACGCCATGGCGGCCAGGATGGCCAGGCTGCCATTGCCGGTGCACAAATCGAGCACACGGCGGGTGTGTTCCCCCAAAAAGTCGTCAATGCTGCCGTCGGCCAGCAGTTCAGCGATGAAGCTGCGGGGCACGATGGCGCGCTCGTCCACGTAGAACGGCACGCCTTGCAGCCAGGCCTCATGCGTGAGGTAGGCCGCAGGTTTGCGCGTCTGGATGCGCTGGTCGATCAACGCATCGACCGCAGCCGCTTCTTCGGCAGTCACGGTGCGGTGGGCGATGGAATCTGGCGCGTCAGACAGGTCGCTGTCCAGGGGCAGTCCCAGGCGCCACAACACCAGCCATGCGGCTTCGTCTTCGGCGTTGGTCGTGCCGTGGCCAAAAGCCAGTCCGGCAGAAGACAACCGCTGAGCAGCCCGTGCGACGGCGGCAGCGACGGTCAGGGGTTGGGTGGGGGTGTGGCTCATGCTGCCACCGCCATGCGTTCCAGCGCTTGCTGACGCAGGTTTTCCAGCGTGCGGCGATAAATGTTCTTCAGCGGTTCAATGTCGGCCACCACCACATACTCATCGATCTTGTGGATCGTGGCGTTGGGCGGGCCCAGTTCAATGACCTGGGGGCAGATCTGGGCGATGAAACGCCCGTCGCTGGTGCCGCCCGTGGTGGACAGTTCGGTGGAAAGCCCCGTTTCGCCGGCAATGGCTTGTTGCACTGCGGTGACCAGCTCTCCAGGCGTGGTCAGGAAGGGCTGGCCGCCCAGCGTCCAGCGCAGGTCGTATTCCAGTCCATGGCGGTCGAGCACGGCGTGCACCCGCTGCTGCAGGCTTTCGGCTGTGGATTCTGTGCAGAACCGGAAGTTGAAGTCCACCACCACATCGCCGGGGATGATGTTGGTGGCGCCCGTGCCCCCGTGGATGTTGCTGATCTGCCAGCTGGTGGGCGGGAAGAAGGCGTTGCCTTGGTCCCACACGGTGGCTGCCAGTTCGGCCAGCGCAGGCAGGGCTTGGTGGATGGGGTTGCGGGCGAGTTGGGGATAGGCGATGTGGCCCTGGATGCCGCGCACGGTGAGCTTGCCGCTCAAGGTGCCGCGGCGGCCGTTCTTGATCATGTCGCCCGTGCGCTCGACCGAGGTGGGCTCACCCACGATGCAATAGTCGAGAGGCTCACCACGCGCGCGGAGTTGCTCCACCACCACCTTCGTGCCATCCACGGAAGGGCCTTCCTCGTCGCTGGTCAGCAGGAAAGCGATGTTGAGCGGTGCATCAGGGTAGGCAGCCAGAAATTCTTCCACGGCCACCACAAACGCGGCAATGGACGTCTTCATGTCGCTGGCGCCACGCCCGTACAGCTTGCCGTCCTTGTGGGTGGGGGTGAACGGGTCACTGCTCCACTGGGCCAACGGGCCTGTGGGCACCACGTCGGTATGGCCTGCAAATACTATGGTTTTGATAGCTGCTGGCGCTTGTCCAGATTGCGCTGCAGGCCTTTTTGCCCACAAGTTGCTGACACGGAAATCGGCAGGCCCGCTGTCCAGCCGTTCGCACACAAATCCCAGGGGTTGAAGGCGCTGCGCGAGCAGTTCCAGGCATCCTTCGTCCAGCGGCGTGATGGAGGGCAGGGCGATCAGTTGTTCAGCAAGGTGCAGGGTACGGGTCATTGGCAATCACAGGTTTCAAGCGCGCTGGGCCCAACGGGCTCAGCTGCCTTTGACGTCCAGCACGATCTCGGTGAACGAGGGCTGGTCGTCGGGGGTGTCGCGGGCTTCTTTTTGCGCTTTCGCGGCATTGGCGGCCTGGGCAAAGTCGTTTTGCAGGCGCCACATCAGGTTGGTGGGCGAATCGGCATAGGCCATGCCTTCCTTGCGGTCGATCTTCTTTTCCATGATCAGGCGCGCGAGGTCTTCTTCAAAGGTTTGCGAACCTTCGGCCATGGATTTCTCCATGGCGTCTTTGACGCCGGAAAAGTCGCCTTTTTCCACCAGATCAGCCACCAGCTTGGTATTGAGCATGACTTCCACGGCAGGAACGCGTGCGCCTTCCACCGTGCGCACCAGGCGTTGCGAGACGATGGCTTTGAGGGACGAGGCCAGGTCACCGAGCATGGTGGGGCGCACCTCGGCAGGGTAGAAGCTCAGAATGCGGTTGAGTGCCTGGTAGCTGTTGTTGCCGTGCAAGGTAGCAAGGCACAAGTGGCCCGACTGCGCATACGCGATGGCCGAGGACATGGTTTCCCGGTCACGGATTTCCCCGATCAGAATCACGTCAGGGGCTTGGCGCAGTGCATTCTTGAGGGCGGTCTGCAGCGATTGGGTGTCACTGCCGATCTCGCGCTGGTTCACGATCGATTTCTTGTTGCGGAACTGGTATTCCACCGGGTCTTCGATGGTGAGAATGTGCCCGGACATCAAGGCGTTGCGCGTGTCGATCATGGAGGCCAGGGTGGTGCTTTTGCCAGAGCCCGTAGCGCCCACCACCAGAATCAGGCCGCGCTTTTCCAGAATCAGTTCGGTCAGGACGGGCGGCAGGTTCAGCGATTCAAAATCGGGCACCTGCTGCGAGATGAAGCGAACCACCACGGCATAGCTGCCGCGCTGGCGCATGGCGCTGATACGGAAGCGCCCGACGCCTGAGAGCGGCACGCCCATGTTCAGCTCGCCGGTTTCCTCCAGCTCTTCAATGCGCTCGGCGGGGACGATTTCAGACAGCAGGTTGCGTGGAGCGTCTGGCGGCAGCACCTGGTTGTTGATCGGTATGCACTCGCCGTTGATCTTGATCAGCGCCGGGGCGTTGGCAGACAGGTAAACGTCTGACGCTTTCTTTTCGCTCATCAGGCGAAGAATCCGCTCCATCGTACTCATGGGTATCTCCCTCTCGTTCTGGGTCTGCCAGCGGCCTAGGCGGCTCTTTTCAAGGCCGGCGCGGCGCGCGCGCCAGCCCTGGGCCTGCGCGATCAGTCGCGCAGCAGATCGTTGATGCTGGTCTTGGAACGCGTTTGCGCATCCACTTGCTTGACGATGATGGCGGCATACATGCTGTAAGGCGCGCCGTTGGCGGCCGTCTTGGGCAGGTTGCCGCTGACCACCACGGAACCTGCAGGCACGCGGCCGTAGCTGATTTCGCCGGTAGCGCGGTTGAAGATGGGGGTGCTTTGGCCCAGGTACACGCCCATGCCCAGAACCGAGTTTTCTTCCACCACCACGCCTTCGACGACTTCGGAGCGCGCACCGATGAAGCAGTTGTCTTCAATGATGGTGGGGCCTGCTTGCAGCGGCTCCAGCACGCCGCCAATGCCCACGCCGCCCGACAGGTGCACGCCAGCGCCGATCTGTGCGCAGGAACCCACGGTGGCCCAGGTGTCCACCATGGTGCCTTCGCCGACATAGGCGCCGATGTTGACGTAAGAGGGCATCAGGATGGCGCCCTTGGCGATGTAGCTGCCGCGGCGGGCCACGGCTGGAGGCACCACGCGCACGCCGGTCGCCTTGAGTTCATCAGCGCTCAGGTGGGCAAACTTGGTTTGCACCTTGTCGTAGAAAGTCAGGTCGCCCGACTGGATGACGTCGTTGTCCTTGAGGCGGAAGGACAGCAGCACGGCCTTCTTGATCCACTGGTGTACCGTCCATTGGCCCACGGCCTCACGGGTAGCCACGCGCAGCGTGCCGTTGTTCAGCTCGGCAATCACTTGCTCCACCGCATCCACCACTTCCTTGGGGGCAGAGGCGGGGGACAGGTTGGCGCGGTTTTCCCAGGCGGTTTCGATGGTGTTTTGCAGTTGTTGGCTCATGTTGTTCAAGCAGTACGGGATTGGATGAATTGGACGATGCGCAGGGCGGCTTCCACGCATTCTTCGGTGTCGGCCACCAGGGCCATGCGCACGCGCTGGGCGCCGGGGTTGCTGCCCTGCGCCTCGCGGGCCAGGTAGCTGCCAGGCAGCACGGTGACATTGTATTGAGCCAAAAGGGCCTTCGCGAACTCAGCATCGGTCATGCCCAGTGCATCGGGCACCTTGGCCCAGAGGTAAAAACCTGCATCGGGCAAGGCCACATCCATCACGCCTGCCAGCAAGGGGGTGACTTGTGCGAACTTCTTGCGGTACAGGGCCCGGTTTTGCGCCACATGTTCCTCATCGCCCCAAGCAGCGATGCTGGCCTCTTGCACGATGGGGCTCATGGCGCTGCCGTGGTAGGTGCGGTAGAGCAGGAAGTTCTTGATCAAGGCCGCGTCGCCAGCCACGAAGCCGCTGCGCAGGCCGGGCACGTTGCTGCGCTTGGACAGGCTGGTGAAGGAGATCAGGTTCTTGAAATCGTGCCGCCCCAGCTTCTTGGCCGCTTCCAGGCCGCCCAGCGGTGGCTCGTCACGGAAGTAAATTTCGCTGTAGCACTCGTCCGATGCGATGACAAAGCCGTAACGGTCGCTCAAGGCAAACAGCTTGTGCCACTCGTTCAGCGGCATGACCGCACCTGTGGGGTTGCCGGGCGAGCACACAAAGATCAACTGGGTGCGCTGCCATACGTCCAGAGGCACGCCGTCCCAGTCCACCGCGAAGTTGCGGGCCGGGTCGCTGGGGGCGTAATAAGGCTTGGCGCCCGCCAGCAGGGTTGCGCCTTCGTAGATTTGATAGAACGGGTTGGGGCAGACCACCATGGGGTCTGGTTGGGCCCCGTCAATGACTGTTTGAGCAAATGCGAACAGCGCTTCGCGAGAGCCGTTGATCGGGAGCACCTGCGTGGCGGGGCTCAGGTCGAGCTGATAGCGGCGCTGGATCCACTCGGTGAAAGCGGTGCGCAAGCGGATGTCTCCTGCGGTGGCCGGGTAGCTGGCCAATCCCTCCAGGTGGCTGCAAAGCGTATCTTTGATGAACTGGGGTGTGGGATGGCGGGGTTCGCCCATGCCCAGGCTGATCGCGGAGTAGTTGGCCGGGAGCGTCACCTCGGCAAACAGTTGCTTCAACCGCTCAAAAGGGTAGGGCTGCAGGAGAGAAAGCAGGGAATTCATGGGGTTGCATTATGGTGGATGCCTGTACTACCGTGGGCTACCAAAGCACGGGTGCAACCGACGCTTTCGACTGGGTGGTTACCCTGAATGTCAGCCTGTCGTCAACGCAGCGTAAGAGCCGGCCCCTAGCATGGGTTAGATACAACTAGAAACAGGAGACAAGAGACATGGTGGCGTTTTCACCTTTGCGGCCGGGTGCATGGCTGATGAGGCGGCTCAAGCTGCCCGGAAAACTCGGCTGGTGCGCTGCCCAGTCGCTGGTGGCCGTGGTGCTTGCCGTGATGGCGGCGCCCTGGTGGCTCACTGCGGTGGCTTGCGTTCTGATGCTGTATGTGCAGCTGGTGTTGTGGTTGACTCTGTCGCACGACATGGCTTTGGTCGCGCGGTCGATGCAGCAAACCACGCAGGGTGATCTGACCGTGCACGCCAGCCTGCAGGGGCATGACGAAATGGCCGAGATGGCCCGTTCGCTGGACCAGATGGTCTACAAGCTATCGGCCATGGTGGCTGACATTCGCAGCAACGCAGCCCTGGTGGCCCACGCCGGCCAGAGCCTGGCGCATGGCAACCGCGCGTTGGCCGACCGGACTGAGCAGTAGGCAGCCAACCTGGAGGAGACGGCAGCCAGTGTGGAAGAGCTTTCGTCCACTGTGCAAAACAATGCCCATACCGCCTTGAGTGCCGACCAGAAAGCCGCACAAGTGCGGCAGGCGGCGGACACCGGCGCGCAGGCCATGGCCCGTGCGGTGCAGTCGGTGGAAGCCATTCAGCAAGGCGCCCGGCGCATGAGCGAAATCATTGGCGTGATCGATGGCATCGCCTTTCAAACCAATATCCTGGCGCTCAATGCTGCAGTCGAGGCGGCCCGGGCTGGTGAGCAAGGCCGGGGGTTTGCCGTGGTGGCGTCCGAGGTTCGCATGCTGGCGCAGCGCTCTGGCGAGGCGGCCCGCGAGATTCGCGACTTGATCCAGACGTCGGTGGGGCAGGTCGAATCCAGTGCCAGCCTGATCCGCTCAGCAGGCGAGGGCATTTCGGCGATGGCCGGGGGCATCCACAGCGTGGCCGCCAGCATGAGCGAGATTGCCAACTCCAGCAACGAGCAGAGCACGGGCCTCAAGGAAATCAGCGGCGCGGTCCAGCAGCTGGATCAGATCACACAGGACAACGCCCAGATGGTGGGGCTGGCCGTGCAGCAGGCCGAAGCTCTTGAGCAGCGTGCCAGCACGTTGAACCGTGCGGTGGCCGCCTTCCGACTGCAACAGGGTACCGCGGAAGAAGCGGTGGGCCTGGTGCGCAAAGCGGTTGAGTTGCACCGATCCACATCCAGGGAACAGTTTTTGAGCCGCATCACCGACAAGGCGGGCAGTTTTCATGACCGCGATATGTATGTGTTCGTACTCGACGAAACCGGCCGCTACCTGGCTTTTGGTGGCAACCCTGCCAAGGTGGGCACCCGAGTGCAGGACATTCCGGGGATCGCAGGCGATCAACTGGTGCACGACATCGTGGCACAGGCGCAGCATGGGCCTGGCTGGGTGGAATATGACATCACCAATCCCGCCACTGGCGTGGTGCAGACCAAGATGTCTTTTGTGAGCCAGGTGGATGCGGGATATGTAGGCTGCGGCGTCTACAAGACGCTTGCTGCGCGCTGAGAGGCACTTGGTAGGCGCGGTACGCACAAGCCCCCAGCGCCCGTCAGCCCAACCGCTGGGCTTGCGTTGCGGGCTTGGAAGGCTTAGCTTCGCGCCCGCAATTGCCTGGCGCGCTCCATGGCGGCGGCAATGGCGGCGCGGCGGGCCTCCGCTGCGTCGGCCGCCGGTGCAGCAGCAGCCGGCTGCGGTGTTGCGCTGGCAGGTTCCGGGTCGCAGAGCGTTGCTACATCTTTATCCGCTTCTGGTGCTGTGCGCTCCAGCCGCAAGGTTCGGGCTGCGTAACGTTGTCTGGCTTCGTCGGCTTGCTCTGCACTCCAGGCGGCCCAGCCGGTGCGTGAGCCTGTGGCGTTCTCCAGCTGAATGCAGTCGACCGGGCACACCGGCACGCACAACTCGCAGCCGGTGCAGTGTGATTCCATCACGGTGTGCATCAGCTTGTTGGCGCCCACGATGGCATCGGTGGGGCAGGCCTTGATGCACAGCGTGCAGCCTATGCACCAGTTTTCATCAATCAACGCCACGGCACGTGGCGACTCGACGCCGTGTTCGGGGCTGAGGGTGACCTCCGGCAGGCCGGTGATGGCCGACAGCCGCGCGACGCCTTCAGCGCCGCCGGGAGGGCACTGGTTGATTCCTGCTTCACCAGCCGCGACAGCGCGCGCGTAGGCCGCGCAATCGGGGTAGCCGCAGCGGGTGCACTGCGTTTGCGGTAGGGCTGCGTCGATCCGACGCGCCAAATCGCTCATCGGGGTGCCCACCCTGGCGGGCACGACAGGGCTCAAGCCTTGCGCGCCGAGGATCGGCGCGGGCGCTGCGCGGGGCTGGCTGACACGTTGGCCGCAGCCATGGCGTCTGTATCCGATGGAGCCACCTCGGCAGCAGCGCCCGATTTACCAGCAGCTGCCGGTTTCAAGCCTGCCTGGTGTTCCAGAATGAAGGCCTTCACCTGCGGGTACACCAGTTCGCGCCAGCGGCGGCCACTGAAGATGCCGTAGTGCCCGGCACCCTTGGCTTCCAGGTGGCGCTGTTCCTTGCTCACAATGCCGGTGCACAGGTCGTGGGCGGCCTTGGTTTGGCCGGAGCCCGAGATATCGTCCAGTTCGCCCTCTACGGTGAACAGGGCCGTGGTGGTGATGTCCTGGGGACGCACGCGCTCGATCTTGCCTTCGGGCGAGCGCACATCCCAGGTGCCGTGCACCAGCTTGTATTCCTGGAACACCGTCTTGATGGTTTCCAGGTAGTAGTCGGCGTCCATGTCGAGCACCGCGTTGTACTCGTCGTAGAACTTGCGGTGGGCTTCGGCGCTGGCGTCGTCGCCCTTGATCAGGTTCTTGAAGTAGTCATAGTGGCTGGTGGCGTGCCGGTCAGGGTTCATTGCCACAAAGCCCGTGTGCTGCAGAAAGCCTGGGTACACACGCCGGCCAGCGCCGGGGAAGTTGTCTGGCACGCGGTAGATCACATTGTTTTCAAACCACTCATAGCTGCGGTTCATGGCCAGGTTGTTCACGGCCGTGGGCGATCGGCGCGCGTCAATGGGGCCGCCCATCATGGTCATGGTCAGCGGGGTGGTTTCACCGCGGCTGGCCATCAACGACACCGCTGCCAGCACAGGCACCGTAGGCTGGCACACACTGATGACGTGGCAGTTGCCGTACACGCCCTGCAGGTAGCGAATGAACTCCTGCACGTAGTTGATGTAGTCATCCAGGTGGAACTCACCTTCGGACAGCGGCACCAGGCGGGCGTTTTTCCAGTCGGTGATGTAGACCTTGTGGTCCTTGAGCATGGTGCGCACGGTGTCGCGCAGCAACGTGGCGTAGTGCCCGGAAAGCGGTGCCACCACCAGCACCACTGGCTGGTTCTTGATCTTGGTCAGCGTGGCGGGGTCGTCGGAAAAGCGTTTGAAACGGCGCAATTCGCAAAAGGGCTTGTCCAGCTCCACCCGTTCATGGATGGCCACGCCCACGCCGTCCACCTCCACGCTGGGGATATCAAAGGTGGGCTTTTCGTAGTCCTTGCCCAGCCGGTACAGCAGGTCGTACCCCGCAGACATACGCTGTGCCATCGGGATCTGGTTGAATGGCGACAGGGGGTTGCTGAACAATTTGGACGCGGCTTGCGCGAAGTCAGCAAAAGGCTCCATCAAGGAGCGCTGGGTTTCGTAAATCTGGTAGAGCATGGGGCGAAACTCCGTTATGTTGCGGTGCAATATAGCAGCACTCCGTAACAAAAGAATGGAGTAGAACCACCAATCTGTAGTCGCCTTGGAGACAGGTTGGGTGCGTTCGAAGGCACTGGCTTTGGCATCTCAAAGCCTTTGAAAACAACTGATTTGCTATCAATAGAATAGCTGCTGGCGCTTTGTCATTGGGCGTTAGAGCTGATTTTTACTCTATTTTCTGCCAGTGCCGCACAGGCGGTTCGGCATCTCGGCCAGAAGTCCATCAAACCTGGTTTTCTGCCAGCCAGGCTTCAAAGGCCTGGCGGGCCACGTTGCGCAACGCGGTGCGAAACAGCTTTTTGTCCCCCAGGTACAGGCAATGCCGAATCACGGTGAAGGGGTTGAAGGACGCGTCAGGGTTTTGTTCCTCGAAGTGCAGCTTGTACTTCTTGACCGTGCCAATCGTGTGGCGCAACAGCTCATTGAGCTGGGCGCGTGTCATGCCCGGCTGCCACTGGTGGATGTCGGCCACAAAGCTGTCTACCTTGGAAGGCTCGAACTCGAAGTCCTTGAAAAAGTGGTTGGCAATCTTGAGGAAGGTGAACGCGTTGAGCTCGCTGCCCAGGCTGGGGGATTTGGTGGGCTCCAGCGGATCGGTCTGCGTTTCTGGTGCGGGCTCGGCGGTTTCGTCCGGGGCCTTGAGCAGCTCGGCAGCGGTGGCGTCGCGAATCTGCAAAAACTCCCGGTCAGCCAGCTCGAACAGGGCAGACAGCACATTGATACGGCGTTTGAGCTGCCCGGGAATGGATTTCTTGTACTTGATCTTGTGGTCCAGCACACTCCACGAATCCTGGATGATGGTGCGGATCTGCAGCTCAAAAGGCCATGGGGCTTCTGCCGCGTGTTCGGGCGTGGCCCGTTGCGCATTGTTCCAGCGCAGGTCCAGGTGCAGGCCTTTGTAGCCAAATTCCGCTTCGGTGGACTCAACGGCTGCCACCTTGTCGGTCACTTCAATCACATCAAAGTGCGATTGCATGAGGTGGGCCACCTTCTCGATTTCGTCTTCGTACAGGCAGACCACGCGCACACCGATCAGGTCCGTGATCCAGTGCTGGATCTCGTAGGGCGTGTTGCGCTCTTCCAGGGCTGCGCGGTATTTGCGGCGGAATTTGCGGATGCACTCTTCCACGTCCTTGACGCGGCCCTCGACCTTGGAGATTTCCAGCCCCGGCGCAGCCTCGACCAGTGCCCGAACCGTGCTCACGACCCGCGCGCACGCGGCTTGCAGTTGCGTAAGGTGGTCGGCGTAGAAGTGGCGGAACTGGGTTTCTTCCAGCTCCAGGGGGATCTGGGCCATGGGTGTTTACAGGGTAGTGCAGCTGGGGATTTGCCGCCCGAGGGGGCGGTACCAGGCGTGGATTGTCCACCACACCCCAGGTGTCAGGCGCAGAAAAAGGTGTTGTGCGGGCGCCGTCACGGGGCTTGAAAATCGTTAAAAAGCATGTCGCACACCGTTTCCCCCGTTGATAATGGCCCTCGCTTTTGTGCCACCCGTTGGGCGGGCACGCCTTGAATGCACGATGCCTGTCCCTGACGCTCCTTTTGCACTGCCAGAATCTACCGGACTGTTACAGCGCCGGTGGGGATGGCTGTTGGCGCCCATTCTGTCGCTGGTGATGCTTAGCCTCACGTTCGCCCACTGGCGCAGTGAAGAGCGGGCGAGCAGCGAGCGGCGCGAAATTGACCTGCGGGTGGCTGCCGATCGCATGGCCTACAACCTGGCAGACCGCATGGCGTCGTACGAGCTGGTACTGCGCGGTTTGCGGGGGTACTTCGAAGGCTCGGAACGCATTGACCGCGAGGAGTTTCAGACCTACGTGAGCTCTCTGCAGCTGCAAGAGGTACGGCCGGGCCTGCGGGGCATTTCGCTGATTCTCAAGTTATCGCAGGAAGAGCTGCCCGCGCACATCCAGGACATGCGCCAGCGCGGCTTTTCTGACTACACCGTCCGCCCACCCGGGGTGCGGCCCCTGTATGCGGCCGTGACGCACATTGAACCCCTGGATGCTGACAACCAGCGTGCGCTGGGGCTGGATGCCTACGCCATCCCAACGGCCCGAGATGCCCTGGAGCGTGCTGCCGACACAGGTGTGCTGGCAGTATCGGGAATGCTGGCCCTGGAGCAAGACACTTCTGCCGCACCCAAGGGACTGGTGATGTACCTGCCTATCTATGCCAAGGGTGCTGCGCCGGAAAGCGCCGAGCAGCGCCGCAACGCTTTGCGCGGCTGGGTGTCGGCCCCGTTTTACATGGCCGATGTCATCGCCGGGCTCTCGCGCGAATTTGAATCCGACATTGCCCTGGATGTGATCGACGGCTCAGCCCCTGAAGGCCGGCAGCAGCTTTTTGCCGACCCGCGGGTGCAGTCCGTCAACACTCCACGCCAGCTGTTTCGCCAAGTGCAGTTTGGTGGCCGCACCTGGACGCTGCGCATGAGGCCACTGCCAGCCTTTGAAGACCGCTACGAGTACGAAACGCACCATATCTCTGCGTTGTTTGGCGTGGTGCTCAGCATCGTACTGGGCTGGTTTGCGTGGTTGCTGGCCACTGGCCGCACCCGGGCTGAAGCCCTTGCTTACCGCATGACGGCCGAGCTGCGCGGTACGCGCGACGAACTGGCCAGCACCCTCAACGCCATTCCCGATCTGTTGATGGAAATCGACGAGGAAGGCCGCATTCTTCACTGCCGTAGCGACCACCAGGCTTTGCTGGCCGAGGTGGCAGACAGTTTTGAGGGCCAGCGGCTGCAAGACATCGTGGCGCCGGAAGCCGTTGCGGGCTGCCGCGCCACGCTGCAGGCGGCCAGCGCCACAGGGTATTCGGCAGGGCACCAGTTCGCGTTGAGCCTGCAGGGGCGTCCGTACTGGTTTGAACTCTCGATTGCCAGAAAGTCCGGGCCCAGCGAGTCGATCCAGCGCTTCATCGCGCTGTCGCGGGACATCACGGAGCGCAAGCAAGCCGAGGCGCGCTCGCACCATCTGGCGTATTTCGACGCGCTCACGCAGTTGCCCAACCGCCGCATGCTGCTCGACCGCACAGAGCAAGCCGTGGCCGGTGCCCGCAAGTCGGGGCAAATTGGCGCCTTGCTGTTTGTGGACCTGGACAACTTCAAGCAAATTAACGATGCACGCGGGCATGCCGTGGGTGACGTGATGCTCAAGCAGGTCGCACAGCGCCTGCTTGGTTTGCAGCGCCCGGGGGACACGGTGGCCCGGCTGGGGGGCGATGAATTTGTGATGTTGATTGGCCAGCTGGGGCTGGACATGGAGAGTGCAGGGCGCACTGCGCTGCTGGCGGCCGAAGCCATCCGCACCGCGCTGGATGTGCCCTACAACATCCAGAACCACCACTACAGCAACACCTGCAGCATCGGCATTACGCTGTTCCCCAAGCAGCAGGAAGGTGCCGAAGACCTGCTGCGCGAGGCCGACACGGCCATGTACCGCGCCAAGGACATGGGGCGCAACCGCATTCGCTTCTATGAAGCGGCCATGCAGGCCGATGTGCAGGAGCGCCTGGCGCTGGAGCAGGACCTGAAAAAAGCCAGCGCCGAGGGCCAGCTGGCCGTGTTCGTGCAGTCGCAAGTGGATGCGCGCGGCGCAGTGGTGGGCGGCGAGTTGCTGATGCGCTGGAACCACCCCGAGCGTGGCAATGTGCCACCCAGCCGCTTCATCCCGGTGGCCGAGGCCTCAGGCCTCATCCTGCGCATGGGCGACTGGATGATTGGCAAGGCCTGCGAGGCCTTGGCCCAGCTTCAGGCGCAGGGGCTGGAATACACCATCTCGGTGAACGTGAGCGAGCGCCAGTTCCGGCAAGAAGATTTTGTGGAACGCATCCGCAACGTGCTCTCGGCCACCGGAGCGAAGGCAGAGTTGCTGATTCTGGAAGTGACCGAGAGCCTGCTGATTGAAAACCTCAGTGACACCATCGCCCGTATGACCGAGCTGGTGCACCTGGGCGTGCGCTTCTCCATCGACGACTTTGGCACCGGCTATTCCAGTCTGGCCTACCTCAAACGCCTGCCGCTGTACGAGCTGAAAATCGACAAGAGCTTTGTGCAGGACGCACCGGACGACCCGAGCGACACGGCCATCGTGCAGTCCATCCTGGCGGTGGCCAACCACCTCAAGCTGCGCGTGGTAGCCGAAGGGGTGGAGACGCAGGCCTAGGCAGATTTCCTCATCCAGAACCATTGCGAATGCCTGCAGGGCTATCTCTACAGCCGCCCGCAACCGCTACAGGGATGGTTGAGCGCGCAAATTGCTGCCGCTGGGCCTCGTTGAATCTGTTCGTCGTGTCGGTGCGCAAGGCCCAGCCTCCGGCAGCACCCTGCATTACCACTTGCTACCACTTGCCGTACGGTGCCGCCCATGACCGAAGAACTCCGCACCGTTGACGCTGCCTTGCTGAGCCACCTGCAAACCTGGCAGGGCAGAGCCGAAACTTTGCGCGACACCATCACCAGCGCTCCCGTCAGCGGCCTGTCGGCCACGCTGGACCGGGAAGACCCCGCTCCTGTTCCGGGCACTGCGCTGCCGCCGCTATGGCACTGGCTTTATTTTTTGCCCCAGGTGCGCCAAAGCGGTCTCGGGCCCGACGGCCACCCGGCGCGCGGCGGCTTTCTGCCCCCGGTGCCTCTGCCGCGCCGCATGTGGGCGGGTGGGCGTTTGCGGTGGGAAGAGCACAACCCCCTGTTGGTGGGCGATGCGGTGCAGCGCACCTCGCGCATCGAATCCATCACGCACAAGGCGGGCCGAACGGGGGATTTGGTGTTTGTGCTGGTCAAGCACGAGATTTCCAATGCCAAGGGCCTTGCGCTGACCGAAGAGCACGACATCGTCTACCGCGCTGCGCCCCAGCCCGGTGACCCGGTGCCAGTGCCTACCGCTGCGGAAACCGGCGCGCCCTGGCACCGTAGCATCACGCCAGACGATGTGCTGCTGTTCCGCTATTCCGCGCTCACCTTCAATGGCCATCGCATCCACTACGACCGGCGCTACGTCACTGAAGTCGAGGGCTATCCAGGCCTCATCGTGCATGGGCCGCTCATTGCCACACTGCTCATCGACCTGCTGCGCCGCCAGTGCCCCAGCGCCCGCGTGAAGAGTTTTCACTTCAAAGCCGTGCGGCCCACGTTTGACTTGCACCCGTTTGGCTTGAACGGCGCGCCATCGGCCGATGGGAAATCTGTGCGCCTCTGGAGCAATGACCATGAAGGCTGGCTCACCCTGCAGGGCACGGCCGAGCTTTTTTGAGTTTCGTCTGGTGCAAGCCCAGGATACGGGTCACCCGGCTGGCGTGTTGCAGGCGATTCACGGCACTGTCTGCGTGAACCCCATGGCTTGCCCCGGCCACCACTGGGGTTCGCTACCGCAAGGCGACGGTGGATTGGTTTGCTATTGAATCAATAGCTGCTGCCGCTGATGGCGTTTGGCCTGGATGCCGATTGGGCTTCAATTCAGGTGAAAAATCACCCCATTCGTCAGCACCTTTTCGCAGAGGGAATCAAAGCCAAATCAGGCTGTAACCTTCACCACGCAAGCGCCAGCAGCTATGCTTTTTGAAGTGATTGGCCTCAAAGGCCCAGGCGCTTGCGGGTTGGCGTGGTCGGTGGATATGGCTCCTGCCGACCAGCGCTCGCCGCCTCAGTGTTCCTGGTGGTTGGCCAGCGACTCGGCCACGGCCTGCTGCGCCAGGTGATACACCTCGCGGGCGGGGCGGTCTTTGAGCAGGTGGTTGCTCCACACCTGCCGCCAGATGCGCGCACCTGCCAGGCTGTGGCGCAGGCCCAGCATGTGCCGTGCAATGTGCGCCCAGGGCGTCCCGTACTGGGCGGCTTCGCGCTCCATGTACTCCACCATCGCCAGTTCCACCTCTTCACGCGTCAGGGGGCAGTGCACACCACCTTGTTCGCCGTAGTAGAGCGCGTCCCAGCGGGCCAGCCACCAGGGGTTGTGGTACGCCTCGCGGCCCACCATCACGCCGTCCAGGTGCTCCAGCTGTTCCTGCACCGCCTCGTCAGTGGTGAAGCCGCCGTTGATGGCAAAGGTGAACTGCGGAAAGTCGGCCTTCAGCTGGCGCACCACCTCGTAGCGCAGGGGCGGAATATCGCGGTTTTCCTTCGGGCTCAGGCCCTGCAGCCAGGCATTGCGCGCGTGCACGATGAACACGGTGCAGCCTGCATCCGCCACGGTGCCCACGAAGTCGCGCACAAAGCTGTAGCTTTCTTCCTTGTCGATGCCGATGCGGTGCTTCACCGTCACGGGCACATCCACCACATCGCGCATGGCTTTCACGCAGTCGGCCACCAGTTGCGGGGCCTTCATCAGGCTGGCGCCAAAGGCTCCGCGCTGCACGCGGTCACTGGGGCAGCCGCAGTTCAGGTTGATTTCGTCATAGCCCCACTGGGCGCCCAGCCGTGCGGCCTGGGCCAGGTTGGCGGGTTCGCTGCCGCCCAGCTGCAAGGCGACAGGGTGCTCTTCGGCATTGAAGCGCAGGTGGCGCTCTGTGCCCCCGTGGATGATGGCGCCTGCATTCACCATTTCGGTGTACAGCAGGGTGTGCCGGGTCAGCAGGCGGTGAAAGTAGCGGCAATGCCTATCAGTCCAGTCCATCATCGGGGCGATGGACATACGCCAGGGGCTTGTGGGGGAGGGCACGGGTTGTAGGGTAAGGAAAAGGGTGGGCGGGGCAAGCGGCTGGCATGGGCCTGCGGCCTTGCGGGGGTGGGATTATCCCATTGGCGTCCTGACCGCGTCGTGTGGTGGGCTTGCCCACCGCGCGGCCTGGGGCGATGGGCCGAGCTCGATTTGATAGCGAACATGTGCAGGGTTCATTTTTTGCATTTCTTGCCGAGGTTTCTTGATTTTTTGGGCAAAATGTAGCGAAACGTTTCTGTTGCTTTTCTCGCTGCCCCCTGTTCTGGCGTTTTCCTCGCCCCTTCCCATGCACCGCACCATTTTGACACACCGGTGGTCAACACCTTCCTGCGCGCGTTTTCGCGAATCACTTTGCGCCTGACGGGGTGGACGGTGGAGGGCCAGTTGCCCGACAAGGCGACCAAGAGCGTGCTGATTGCCGCGCCCCACACCAGCAACTGGGATTTGCCATATACGCTGATGCTGGCCTTTGTGCTGCGCCTGCGCGTGTACTGGATGGGCAAGCACAGCCTGTTCAAAGGCCCGCTGGGGCCGGTGATGCGCTGGCTGGGCGGGATTCCGGTGAACCGTGAGCAGGCCAACAACCTGGTGGCCTCGTCGGCAGAGGCCATGCGCCTGGCCACCGGGCCCATGCAGCTGATCGTGCCGCCCGAGGGCACGCGCGGCAAAACCAAGCGCTGGAAAACGGGCTTTTATTTCATTGCCCAGCAGGCGGGCGTGCCCATCGTGCTGGCGTTTGTCGATTACGGCCGCAAGGTGGGGGGGGCTGGGGCCGGTGTTTGAGCCCACTGGCGACCTGGAGCTGGACATGGCTGCCATCAAGGCTTTCTACGCACCCATTCGCGGCAAGAACCCGACACAGTTCGAGGTGTGAGCCGGTTTTATACAAAAACAGGCTCTAGCGCCCCATAGGGGCGTTGTTGCACAAATGCCGGTCGCAGCTGATGTAGGCTCGGGAGATGAGAGAGACGAGCTGGGGTCGGGTTAAGTACCGCACAACGAACTGGAAGGCTTACAACGCAGCGTTGAAGGCGCGAGGTGAGCTGACCATTTGGCTCGATAGGGATATGCAGTGGCTAGCTCAGCCCACGGGCAAGCGTGGTCGTTGCCAAAAATTCTCAGATGCGGCCATTCAGTTTTGCCTGACCATCAAGTGCTTGTTTGGCCAGCCCTTGCGCCAGACACTGGGCCTGGTTGAGTCGCTATTGGGTATGGCAGGCCTGGATTGGCCAGTGCCCGACTACAGCACGGTGTGTCGCAGGCAAAAGAGCTTGGATGTGCAGGTGCGCTACCGTGCAAGTGACAAAGGCTTGCACATGCTGGCCGACTCCACGGGCATCAAGTTCTTGGGCGAAGGTGAGTGGAAAACCAAAAAGCACGGCGCACAGCGGCGCCGCCAGTGGCGCAAGGTGCATCTGGGTATTGATGCCCAGACACTGCAGATTCGGGCCATCGCAGTAACAACCAATGAAGTGGGCGACTCGCCCATGGCAGCAGACCTGCTAGGTCAAATTCCAAGCAATGAAGAGATAGCTAGCTTTACCGGTGATGGGGCGTACGACACGCAGGATGTACATAAGGCGTGCTACCTGCGGGGAGCCATTCCAATCATCCCGCCGCGCAAAGGAGCGAAGCTGCGCAAAGGGCTGGCATTTGCTCACCGCAATGAAGCGGTCAAGGCGTGTAGGCAGTTGGGGCGGGCTATCTGGAAACGCTGGAGCGGCTACCACCGAAGGTCACTGGTGGAGACCAAGATGAATTGCTTCAAGCGCCTGGGCGAGAAGGTCATGGCCAGGACGTTTGAGCGCCAGGTGACCGAGCTGCACATCCGAGCTTCAATCCTCAATCAATTTACCGATCTGGGCACGCCCCAGACGGTCGCTGCTGCGTAAATCTATTTGGGATTGGGGATGCCTTGGCCTATGGCCGATTTATGCAACAAAGCCGATTTATTCCATCTATTTCAAATTAATTTTCGCAGGCGTTTCGTCGCGCGCTATTTGGGAGAGGCGGATCATCGCTTCCAGCGCCAGAGATGCCTTTGTCTTGTACCGTTCGGGATGGCGCAACATGTAGAACGCGCGCTCCGGCAAGTCGATGTTTGCTTTCGCCAGCAAACCTGCCCGCAGATGCGAGGCTACTACCAGTTCCGACATGGCGGTGGCGAACTTGCCGGCCATCACAGCGGAGCGGACCGCTTCGTTGGACGGCAATGTGAGTGCGATATCGAGTGCATCGAAGTCGACATGCATCGCCTGAAGTGCGCACTCGAGCGCCGAGCGCGTGCCGGACCCCTTTTCGCGCAAGATCCACTGTGCCTCAAGAAGATCCGCGTGCAGCAGCCTCCTCCCTGAAGCCCATGGATGGTGCGCTGCGACTACAGCGACGATCTGGTCGGATGCGATGGCATCGACCGATAGTGTCGGCTCGTCGATGGCGCCCTCGACAAAGCCAAGGTCGGCGCCCCCCTGAAGCACTGCTTGGGCGACATTATGGGTGTTATCGATGGTCACGCTCAGTGCGATCGCCGGATGCGCTTGGCGAAATTGCACGAGGTACTCGGGTAGCCAATAGCTGGCGATAGTCTGACTCGCATGAATGGTCAGCGTGCCACGTTTCATTCCACCCAGCTCGGCCAATGTCAGTTCGGCGGCGCGCGCGCTGGCGATCGTGCGGCGTGCTTCTATCAGGAAAATACGGCCCGCTTCGCTGATCTCGATGCCGCGGCCGACGCGATTGAATAGGGCAGTACCATAGCGTTCTTCCAGCACCTTGATCGAAGCACTTACCGCTGAAGGGGTGAGCGCCAACACTGCGGCGGCCTGGGTCAAATGCTGTCGCTCGGCGACTTCAACAAAAATCCGCAATTGTTCTAGTGTCATCTGATTGTTCAATTCTATTGAACGATATATTCGATATTGTAAGATGGACATAACAATCTGTCGACTTGATAATCGTTCTATTGAATTCGAGAATCAGGAGCGGCAAATGGTCAAGCAACCACTAAAACTCGTTCGCAACGCGCTGCCAGGCTTGGCACTTTGCGCTGTGGTTACTGCGATAGCTTACGCAATGGAAAACATCGAAAGCGCTTTATTTGGCCACGCATGGCTCGAAAGCCTGGTGCTGGCCATTCTTCTAGGCACCGCCGTGCGGACGGTGCATCGGCTCGATACTCGCTTCGAAGACGGCATCCAAGTCGGTGCGAAATTATTGCTGGAAATCGCGGTCGTGCTGCTGGGCGCTTCGGTCAGCGCCGGTGCGCTGCTCGAAAACGGCATCGGTCTGATGAGCGGCATCGCGGCAGTGGTCGCCATCGCGATTGCGCTCAGCTTTGCCCTTGGCCGTGCTTTTGGTCTGCCGCGCAAGATGGCCATCTTGATTGCCTGCGGCAATTCGATTTGCGGTAACTCTGCCATTGCCGCGGTGGCCCCGGTTATCGATGCGGATGGAAAGGACGTCGCTGCGGCGATCGCCTTCACTGCCGTGCTTGGCGTTGTCGTGGTGCTGGTGCTGCCGCTAATGGTGTCACTGTTGTCGTTTTCACCAACGCAGTTCGGTGTCTTTGCCGGGCTGACCGTCTACGCGGTGCCCCAGGTGCTGGCCGCGACCTCATCGATATCGCTTAGCAGCGTCCACATCGGCACCCTGGTGAAACTGGTGCGGGTGCTGATGCTGGGCCCAGTCGTGCTGGTACTGTCGCTGATTGGTCGGCGCGAAGGTGGTCGTCGTCCTGCGCTGTCGCATATGGTCCCGTGGTTCATCGTCGGCTTTTTGCTACTGCTGACCTTGCGCTCGTTCGGCGCCATTCCAGAGGCGGCAATTGCGCCGATGCACGTGACGGCGAATTTCCTCACCATTATGTCGATGGCCGCACTCGGACTCGGCGTCGATGCGCGCTCAGTCATGCGGGCCGGTTGCCGGGTCGCCGCAGTTGTCGTGTTGTCGCTGCTGGCGTTGGCAGTCATCAGTTTTTTCCTGATAAAAATGCTCGGCATCGTTTGAAGCACTGCCCGATTAGCGGCTACCGTTAGAAATCGAGGATCTGTATTTTTTTAATACGAGAAACTTGGTGGTATTGCAGAAAGTTACAGTCTGATACGCTTGGCAAGCAGTCGCGCAATGCGCTTGCCAGAGCGGTCTTGATTCATCGCTTAGAGACGGTTTGAAAACTCGGAAGCAACTATGATGTCCAAATGGTCCTCTTCGATAGGAGTACGCCATGTGGACAGCAGAGCAACGAACACGGCATAAGGTCCGGGTTCCCAAGGAGCGCAAGGGTTATCCTACTGATGTGAGTGATCAGGAATGGAAACTCATCGAGCCATTACTGCCGGGCGCTGCTCGTACTGGTCGCCCCCGCAGGACGGAACTTCGCCAGGTGATCAATGCACTTCGTTATCTGGTCCGTTCGGGCTGCGAATGGCGCATGTTGCCAAACGATTTTCCTCCCTATCAAACGGTGTATTACTGGTTCCGTCGGCTAGTGCGACGCTTCCTCTTCCGAACGATCCACGATCTGGCATTGATGCTGGACCGAATGTGCGAACAGCGCGAAGTCGTCCCCTCGGCCGGCATCGTCGACAGCCAGTCCGTCAAGGCACCAGGCGCACGTGAGCGCGGCTACGACGCACACAAGAAGATCAGCGGCCGCAAACGACATATCGCGGTCGATACCGACGGGCGACTGCTGGCAGTGAATCTGACGCCTGCCGACATCGCCGATTCAACAGGTGCGCAATCGGTCCTCGATGCTTTAGTCAAGCGTTGGCCATGGGTCAAGCATCTGTTCGGCGATGCGGCTTACGACCGACGCACCTTGCTCGACAAGGCAGCCTATCTCGACTTTACCGTCGAAGTCGTACGTGGCTTACAGGGCCAGGACGGCTTTCAGGTACAACCGCGACGCTGGGTCGTCGAGCGCACGTTTGCATGGCTGATGCGCTATCGCCGTCTTGTCCGGGACTACGAGCAGCGCCTTGATGTGTCGGAAGCGATGATTTTCATCGCGCTCGGCTCTTCATTACTGCACCGGATGCGTTTCCGGTGAGTTATTAAACCGTCTCTTAGGTGATATGTGCGACCGCGGCTTAAACCTGGTGACGGGCGCCATCGTTCTTTGGCATGCGGTGTTTCTGGAGCGGGCGACACAGGTTGCGCGCGGTCCTGGCAGCTCCCCGACGCCAGTATGCTGCAGTTTCGTGTCCTCGTTGGCCTGGGAGCACATCTACGGGACCGGATATTACATTTGAAGGAAGAGCAAGAAGGTTGATGAGAAAAATATCGGCCGCTGCGGACTTCAAGAATCGGTAACAGGGCTTAGCGCCCGATTTTTTCCGTTTTCCCTATTCTCCCCAATGACCTGCGCCTGCGTGATCGGCGCGACTTGCTCAAAGACCTGCTGGAAACCGCCATTCCGACCACCGACCAGGACGTGATCGTGGTGTTTGCCACCGCATCGGGGCTTCGCGGCGGGCGGCTGGTGCAGCATTCGTATTCAGCACGCATCGTGGGCGCGCCCGTGGCGGGCCA
Source organism: Acidovorax temperans (assembly GCF_006716905.1). Taxonomy (GTDB): domain Bacteria; phylum Pseudomonadota; class Gammaproteobacteria; order Burkholderiales; family Burkholderiaceae_C; genus Acidovorax; species Acidovorax temperans. The sequence continues at coordinate 76,912 of NZ_VFPV01000003.1, forward strand.
TACGCTCAGCGCCATCCAGCTCACCACGGCGGCAGGCATTTGCACGGCGCTGGACCTGGTGGCCCAGGGGCGTTTGCCGCAAAAAGGGTTTGTGGGGCAGGAGGCTGTACCGCTGGCCGACTTTTTGGACAACCGCTTTGGCGTGGCCTACGCCGGGGGCGCGGTGGCGGTGGTGGCTTAACGCGGCGGTGTGCCTCCGCCACTTAGAACAGGTTTCTAGGTGGCGGCTTGCAGCCCCTGCGCGAAGTGCGCCTGCATGGCGCGCCGCGTGCCTTCGGGGTCGCGCGAGAGCATGGCGTCCAGAATGGCGCGGTGCTCGTTCAGCGAATCTTCAATCCGCCCTTGCTTGAACAGCGAGTTGTGGCGGTTGAGCTTCATTACCTTGCGCAGGTCGGCCACCATCTGGCTGCGCCAGCGGTTGTCGGCCATGTCGAGCAAGGCCATGTGAAAACGCTCGTTCACTGAGAAGAAGGCTTCCCGGTTGCCTGCGGCCGATTCCAGCTCGGCGTGCAAATCGCGCAGGGTTTGCTGTTGCTCGGGCGTGGCGCGCTCGGCCACCACGCCTGCGGCGTCGCTCTCCAGCAGGCTGAGCAGGTGGTACACGTCGCGCAGGTCTTTCTCGCTCATCTCCGTCACATAGGCGCCACGGCGCACCTTCATCGTGACGAGGCCTTCGGCGGCCAGCACCTTCAACGCCTCGCGCAGGGGCGTGCGGCTGATGCCGAATTCTTCCGCAATCTTGAGTTCGTCAATCCAGCTGCCAGGCTCCAGCTCGCGGCGGAAGATGCGCTGGCGCAATTGCTCGGCAACTTCTTCGTACAGGGCTTTGGGCGTGAGGGTAATAGCTGACATGGGCCAGATTGTAAGCTGCGCGGAATATTTTGAATGAATAATTATGAATGATGTAAACTTGCCGCCACATCGGTAACAGCCGAGCGTCGCGTGCGACGACCCCCAACGCCATCTTCGGAGAAGCCTTCGCCATGAGTGACACCCCCCAGAACAACGCCCCCGAGTTCGCCCCCACCTCCCTGGAGGCCTGGGCCAAGGCAGCGGCCAAATCGGCCCCCGGTGGCGACGTGAATGCCCTGAACTGGGTCACTCCCGATGGCATCACCGTCAAACCTCTCTACACATCGGCAGACACCAAAGACCTGCCTTACGCCGACACGCTGCCCGGTTTCGAGCCCTTCCTGCGCGGCCCGCAGGCCACCATGTATGCGGTGCGCCCCTGGACGATTCGCCAGTACGCAGGCTTTTCGACCGCCGAAGAATCCAACGCCTTCTACCGCAAGGCGCTGGCCGCAGGCGGGCAGGGCGTGTCGGTCGCGTTTGACCTGGCTACCCACCGTGGCTATGACTCTGACCACCCCCGCGTGACGGGCGATGTGGGCAAAGCCGGTGTAGCGATTGACTCGGTGGAGGACATGAAGATCCTCTTCAACGAGATTCCGCTCGACAAGGTGTCGGTCTCGATGACCATGAACGGCGCGGTGCTGCCCGTGCTGGCGGGCTACGTGGTGGCGGCAGAAGAGCAGGGCGTGTCGCAAGACAAGCTCAGCGGAACCATTCAGAACGACATTCTGAAAGAGTTCATGGTGCGCAACACCTACATCTACCCGCCCAAGCCGTCGATGAAGATCATTGGCGACATCATCGAGTACACGGCCAAGAACATGCCGAAGTTCAACTCGATCTCGATTTCGGGCTACCACATGCAGGAAGCCGGGGCCAACCAGGCGCTGGAGCTGGCCTTCACCCTGGCTGATGGCAAGGAATATGTGAAGACAGCGATTGCCAAGGGCATGGACGTGGACGACTTTGCCGGGCGCCTCTCCTTCTTCTGGGCCATCGGCATGAACTTCTATCTGGAAGTGGCCAAGATGCGCGCCGCGCGCCTCTTGTGGTGCCGCATCATGAAGGGCTTCAACGCCAAGAACCCCAAGAGCCTGATGCTGCGCACACACTGCCAGACCTCGGGCTGGTCTCTGACTGAGCAAGACCCCTACAACAACGTGGTGCGCACCACCATCGAGGCCATGGCAGCCGTGTTTGGCGGCACGCAATCGCTGCACACCAATGCGCTGGATGAAGCCATTGCACTGCCCACCGAGTTCAGCGCCCGCATTGCGCGCAACACGCAACTCATCATCCAGGAAGAGACCCACATCACCAACGTGATCGACCCCTGGGCTGGCAGCTACATGATGGAGAAGCTGACGCAGGACATGGCGGATGCTGCCTGGAAGATCATCGAAGAGGTCGAAGCCATGGGCGGCATGACCCAGGCCGTGGACAGCGGCTGGGCCAAGCTCAAGATCGAAGCCGCCGCTGCGGAGAAGCAGGCGCGCATCGACAGTGGCAAGGACGTGATTGTCGGCGTCAACAAGTACAAGCTGGCCAAGGAAGACAAGGTCGATATCCTCGAAATCGACAACGTGAAGGTGCGCGACGGCCAGATTGCCCGCCTGCAGGAAATCAAGGCAAAACGCGATGCAGCCAAGGTGCAGCAAGCGCTGGATGCTCTTACTTCTGCAGCAGAGTCGGGCGAGGGCAACCTGCTTGAGCTGTCCATCCAGGCCATCCGCCTGCGCGCCACGGTGGGCGAGGTGTCTGATGCGCTGGAAAAGGTTTTCGGGCGCCACCGCGCCGATACGCAAAAGGTGACCGGTGTGTACGCAGCTGCCTATGACTCAGCCGAAGGCTGGGAAAAACTCAAGACCGAAATCAACGCTTTCGCTGAAGACCAGGGCCGCCGCCCCCGGGTCATGATTGCCAAGCTGGGCCAGGACGGGCACGACCGTGGCGCCAAGGTGGTGGCCACTGCGTTTGCCGACCTGGGCTTTGACGTGGACATGGGCCCGCTGTTCCAGACCCCCGAAGAATGCGCCCGCCAGGCGATTGAAAACGACGTGCACGCCGTGGGTGTGAGCACCCTGGCCGCGGGCCACAAGACGCTGGTGCCCGCCATCATTGCCGAGCTGAAGAAGCAGGGCGCTCATGAAATCATCGTGTTCGTGGGCGGCGTGATTCCTGCGCAGGACTATGACTTCCTGTACGAAGCCGGCGTGAAGGGCGTCTACGGCCCCGGCACGCCCATCCCTGCCAGCGCCAAGGATGTGCTGGAGCAGATTCGCAAGGCGGTTGCGGCGTGACACCTGAAGCGATCCAGCGCGGCATTGTGGGGGGCGATGGCCCCTTGCAGCGCCGCGCCATGGCCAAAGCGATCACGCTGCTCGAATCCACCCGCGCCGATCACCGCGCGCAGGCAGACGAGCTGCTCACGGCGCTGCTGCCCCACACGGGCAAGGCGTTCCGCCTGGGCATCAGCGGCGTGCCGGGCGTGGGCAAGTCCACCTTCATTGAAGCCCTGGGCCTGTACCTGATTGGCCAGGGGCATCGCGTGGCGGTGCTGGCGGTGGACCCTTCCAGCACGGTGTCCGGCGGCTCCATCCTGGGCGACAAGACGCGCATGGAGCACCTCTCTGTCAACGAACGCGCCTACATCCGCCCCAGCCCCAGCAGCGGCACGCTGGGCGGCGTGGCCGAGAAGACGCGCGAGGCATTACTGGTGTGCGAGGCCGCTGGCTACGACGTGGTCATCATCGAAACCGTGGGCGTGGGCCAGTCAGAGACTGCCGTGGCGGGCATGACGGACATGTTCGTGCTGATGCAGCTGCCGAATGCGGGTGACGACCTGCAGGCCATCAAGAAGGGCGTGATGGAAATTGCTGATCTGGTGGTCATCAACAAGGCCGACATCGACAAGAACGCTGCCACGCGGGCCGAGGCGCAGATCACTTCCAGCCTGCGCCTCTTGGGCCAGCACGGCAACCCCGAAAACGCCCACCACAACGAAACCCAGTGGCACCCCAAGGTGGTGCAGATCAGCGCGCTGCTGGGGCAGGGCGTGGATGGCTTTTGGGCCGCAGTGAGCGAATACCAGAGGCTGCAAACCGCCAACGGCCGCCTCGCCCAGCGCCGCGAAAAGCAGGCTCTGGCCTGGATGTGGGAACGGATTGAGGCGGGCCTCAAGCTCGCCTTCCGCCAGCACCCGCAGGTGCGCGCGCTGCTGCCGCAGTTGCAGCAAGACGTGGTGGCGGGGCGCATCGCGGCTTCCACTGCAGCAAGAAATCTGCTGCTGGCGCAGTCTGGACAAGCGCCAGCAGCTATTGAATAAATAGCAAATTCATTCCAACGAGACAGCATTTCACCGAAGGACGACCATGCAAGACATCCTGGACCAACTGGAGAAAAAGCGCGAACTTGCCCGCCTGGGCGGGGGCCAGAAGCGCATCGACGCCCAGCACAAGAAGGGCAAGCTCACCGCCCGCGAGCGCATTGAGTTGCTGCTGGACGACGGTACCTTTGAAGAATGGGACATGTTCGTGGAGCACCGCTGCACGGACTTTGGCATGCAGGACAACAAGGTGCCGGGCGACGGCGTGGTCACCGGCTACGGCATGATCAACGGCCGCCTGGTATTCGTCTTCAGCCAGGACTTCACGGTGTTCGGCGGTGCTTTGAGCGAAACACACGCTGAAAAGATCTGCAAGGTGATGGACCAGGCCATGAAGGTCGGCGCACCGGTGATTGGCCTGAACGACTCGGGCGGCGCCCGCATCCAAGAAGGCGTGGCATCCCTGGGCGGTTATGCCGACGTGTTCCAGAAGAACGTGCTGGCCAGCGGCGTGGTGCCGCAGATCAGCATGATCATGGGCCCCAGCGCCGGTGGCGCCGTGTACTCGCCCGCCATGACGGACTTCATCTTCATGGTGAAGGACAGCTCGTACATGTTCGTGACCGGCCCCGAAGTGGTCAAGACCGTGACGCACGAAGAAGTCACGGCCGAAGAACTGGGCGGCGCCATCACCCACACCACCAAGAGTGGTGTGGCCGACATGGCGTTTGAGAACGACGTGGAGGCGCTGATGATGCTGCGCCGCCTGTACAACTACCTGCCGCTCAACAACCGCGAAAAAGCCCCGGTGCGCCCCAGCAACGACCCGGCCGACCGCATGGACATGAGCCTGGACACGCTGGTGCCCGACAACCCCAACAAGCCCTACGACATGAAGGAGCTGATCCTCAAGACGGTGGACGATGGGGACTTCTTCGAGCTGCAGCCCGAGTACGCCAAGAACATCATCATCGGTTTTGCCCGCATGGAAGGCCAGGTGGTGGGCATCGTGGCCAATCAGCCGCTGGTGCTGGCCGGTTGCCTGGACATTAAGTCGAGCATCAAGGCCGCGCGCTTCGTGCGCTTTTGCGATGCGTTCAACATCCCCGTGGTCACGTTTGTGGACGTGCCCGGCTTCATGCCAGGTACTTCTCAAGAGTACGGCGGCATCATCAAGCACGGCGCCAAGCTGCTCTACGCATACGCTGAGTGCACCGTGCCCAAGATCACCGTCATCACCCGCAAGGCCTATGGCGGCGCGTATGACGTGATGGCCTCCAAGCACTTGCGCGGTGACGTGAACCTGGCCTGGCCCAACGCCGAGATTGCGGTGATGGGCGCCAAGGGCGCGGTGGAAATCATCTTCCGTGAAGACAAGAACGACCCGGTGAAGCTGGCGGCGCGCGAAGCCGAATACAAGCAGCGCTTTGCCAACCCGTTTGTGGCCGGTGCGCGTGGCTTTATCGACGACGTGATCCTGCCGCACGAAACCCGCAAGCGCATCTGCCGCTCGCTGGTGATGCTGCAAAACAAGAAGATCGAGAACCCCTGGCGCAAGCACGGGAACATTCCCCTTTGAGCGGCACTGCCACAGCCCTTGGGGCGTCGTTACCGGACCTTGTCGTAGCGCTGCTACTGCCTGCGGTCCGGCGCCTAGCCCCAACCGCTTCGCTGGGCTGTGCCAGCACCTAACCCAATACGTTTCGGGTAAGAGCCCTTGGAAAGAGACAAAACATGTTCACCAAAATCCTGATCGCCAACCGTGGCGAAAACGGCCGCACAGCGGACGTTTCGACAAATTGCCTGCCGCAGACCGCACAGCGGGCTGCTACACGCCATCCCATCGCCTGAGGAGTGAAGAGAATGTTTACAAAAATCCTGATCGCGAACCGTGGCGAGATTGCGTGTAGGGTCATCGCTACCGCCCGCAAGATGGGCATCAAGACGGTGGCCGTTTACTCCGACGCCGACAAGGAAGCGCGCCACGTCAAGCTGGCCGACGAGGCCGTGCACATTGGTGCCGCGCCTTCGCGCGAGTCGTACCTGCTGGCCGACAAGATCATTGCTGCCGCCAAGCAAACCGGCGCACAGGCCATCCACCCCGGCTACGGCTTCCTGTCCGAGAACGAGGCCTTTGCCCAGCGCTGCGAAGACGAAGGCATTGCCTTCATCGGCCCCAAGGCGCATTCGATTGCGGCCATGGGCGACAAGATCGCCTCCAAGAAGCTGGCCAACGAAGCCAAGGTCAACACCATTCCTGGCTACAACGACGCCATTGCCGGCCCCGAGCAGGCGGTGGAAATTGCCAAGGGCATTGGCTACCCCGTGATGATCAAAGCCTCGGCCGGCGGCGGCGGCAAGGGCCTGCGCGTGGCCTACAACGACAAAGAGGCGTTTGAAGGCTTTGCCAGCTGCCAGAACGAAGCCCGCAATAGCTTTGGCGACGACCGCATCTTCATCGAGAAGTTCGTGCAGGAGCCGCGCCACATCGAGATCCAGATCCTGGGCGACAGCCACGGCAATGTGATTTACCTGAACGAGCGCGAGTGCTCCATCCAGCGCCGCCACCAGAAGGTGATTGAAGAGGCGCCATCGCCCTTCATCAGCGACGCCACCCGCAAGGCCATGGGCGAGCAGGCCGTGGCCCTGGCCAAGGCAGTGAAGTACCAGAGCGCGGGCACGGTGGAGTTTGTGGTGGGCAAGGACCAGGACTTCTACTTCCTGGAGATGAACACCCGCCTGCAGGTGGAGCACCCGGTGACGGAGTGCATCACCGGCCTGGACCTGGTGGAGCTGATGATCCGCGTCGCCGCTGGCGAAAAGCTGCCGCTCACGCAAGCCGACGTGAAGCGCGACGGCTGGGCCATTGAGTGCCGCATCAACGCCGAAGACCCGTTCCGCAACTTCCTGCCTTCCACTGGCCGCCTGGTGCGCTTCCAGCCGCCGGAGGAATCCATGTTCCAGTCCGACACCAGCAAAAAGCTGGGTGTGCGGGTGGACACGGGCGTGTACGAAGGTGGCGAGATCCCCATGTACTACGACTCGATGATCGCCAAGCTCATCGTGCACGGCACCGACCGCAACGACGCGATTGCCAAGATGCGCGCGGCGCTGAACGGCTTTGTGATCCGCGGCATCAGCAGCAACATCCCATTCCAGGCCGCGCTGCTGGCACACCCCAAGTTTGTGTCGGGCCAGTTCAACACCGGCTTCATTGCCGAGCACTACGGCAAGGGCTTTGCGGCCGAAGATGTGCCGCACGACGACCCGCTGTTCCTGGTGGCCCTGGCCGCGTTCATGAACCGCCGCTACCGCGCGCGCGCCTCGGGCATCAGCGGCCAGCTGGCAGGCCACGAGGTGAAGGTGGGTGAACAGTTCGTGGTGGTGGTTTTGGGGGCCGAAGGGCAGAACCAGCACCACGAGGTGACGGTGTCTGACTTTGAAGACAAATCGGGCTCCAGCGCAGTCACAGTAAGCGGCAAAAGCTATCAAATCAGTAGCACTGCCACGCTGGGCCAGATCCGCGTGCAGGGCGCCTGCAACGGCCAGGGCTTTACCGCCCAGGTCGAGCGCGGCGCGGGCAAGAACCCGCTGGCCCTGCGCATTCAGCACAACGGCACGCAGATCGAAGCCATGGTGCTCTCGCCCTTGGGCGCGCGCCTGCACCGGCTGATGCCTTACAAGGCACCGCCAGACCTGTCCAAGTTCCTGCTCTCGCCCATGCCCGGCCTGCTGGTGGATGTGGCGGTGCAGCCTGGCCAGAAGGTGCAGGCGGGCGAAAAGCTGGCTGTGATCGAAGCCATGAAGATGGAGAACATCCTCTTTGCCGCGCAAGATGGCGTGGTGGGCAAGATCGTGGCGGGTAAGGGCGAGTCGCTGGCGGTAGACCAGGTGATCCTGGAATTCCAGTGATCTGCCGCTTGGTTTGCCAGGCATTCCAGAGGGGCCTTGCGCCCCTTTTAGTCTTTTTGGCCTCTGGCGCTTGATTTATAAGCGCTGGTAGCTATCAAATCAGGAGCATTCATGAGCGCAACACAACGCCCCTTCAAAGTCCTAGGCATCCAGCAAGTCGCCATTGGCGGCACCGACAAGCAACGCATGAAGACATTGTGGGTGGACATGCTGGGCCTGGAGCAGACAGGCACCTTCCAGAGCGAGCGCGAAAACGTGGACGAAGACATCCTGGCCATGGGCAAGGGCGCCTTCAAGGTGGAGGTGGACATCATGCAACCGCTGGACATCGAGAAAAAGCCCGCCGTGCACACCACGCCGCTGAACCACATTGGCCTGTGGATTGACGACCTGCCCAAGGCCGTGGAATGGCTCACCGCCCAGGGCGTGCGCTTTGCCCCCGGTGGCATCCGCAAGGGCGCTGCCGGCTACGACATCACGTTTTTGCACCCCAAGAGCAATGACGAGTTTCCGATTGCGGGGGAGGGCGTGCTGATTGAACTGGTGCAGGCACCTGCCGATGTGATTGCGGCGCTGGGCTGAACCACCGCCCTGGGACAGGGTCCCAACGGCAGACAGGGGGATTGAGCAGACGCCCCGAAACAGCCAACCCTTGAGGTTGGCTTTTTTTCGTCTGCATGGCGCAGATGTCTGCCGTTAAAAGCGCTCATTTTTGGAAGACTGGCGCGGGAGTTTGCCGGCAATAGACAGCAGATGAGGGCAGGTTGCGTGTGGCAGAAAAAGTGACTTTTCAGATGCTTTCAAGTTCGTCTAAAAAACATCAAAAACTTTCTAAGTGCTTCTAAATATTCTTCAATTTGCCGTCTTTTGCTGCACCATTTTTATGACGGTTTTTATGGCCTTGAAGGCTGGATTTGTGCAACTTTCTGGACCAGAATCCGCCCCATTGCAAGCCCAGCGGCCCGGCACCACACATGGCGTGGTGACCGCCAAGGCCCAGGGCGATTTCCACAAACACCATTCAAGGAGCAAGCATGAACCCCGGCACGACGTCCCAAACCGTACACATCCACCGCCCCTCGTCGCCTCAGGCTCGCCAGGCGGGCCCGTGGTCTGTCGAAGCGATTCAGCAATTGCTCGACAAGCCTTTGCTGGAGCTGGTTTTCGAGGCCCAGACGGTGCACCGCCAGCACTGGCCTGCGGGCGACATTGAACTGGCCACGCTCCTGTCGGTGAAAACGGGTGGCTGCCCTGAAAACTGCGGCTACTGCCCGCAGGCGGCCGAGTTCGACACCGGCGTGAAGGCCGAAAAGCTCATGGAAGTGGAGGAGGTAGTGCGCGCCGCCCAGGCCGCCAAGGACGCAGGCGCCACCCGCTTTTGCATGGGCGCCGCCTGGCGCGCGCCCAAAGACCGCGACATTGAAAAAGTCAGCGCCCTCATTGGCGCCGTGAAAGGCCTGGGCCTGCAGACCTGTGCCACGCTGGGCATGCTCGAATCGCACCAGGCGCAGGCATTGAAGGACGCCGGGCTGGACTACTACAACCACAACCTGGACACCGCCCCCGAGTACTACACCGACGTGGTGAGCACCCGGGCCTATCAGGACCGGCTGGACACGTTGCAGAACGTGCGCGCTGCAGGCATCAGCGTGTGCTGCGGCGGCATTGTGGGCATGGGCGAGGCGCCGGTGCACCGTGCGGGCCTGATTGCGCAGTTGGCCAACCTGCAGCCATACCCCGAGTCGGTGCCCATCAACAGCCTGGTGCGCGTGCCCGGCACGCCGCTGGCCGACAGCGAACCTATCGACCCGTTTGACTTTGTGCGCGTGATTGCGGTGGCCCGCATCACCATGCCCAAGGCGCGCGTACGCCTGTCGGCCGGTCGCCAGCAAATGGGCGAAGTAGTGCAGGCGTTGTGCTTCATGGCCGGGGCCAACTCGATTTTTTACGGCGACAAGCTGCTGGTGACGGGCAACCCCGATGTGGATGCTGATGTGCAGTTGCTGGCCAAGCTGGGCCTGAACGGCCACCGCACCACAACCACCCAAGACGACCACGCCCTCGCTGCCTGAAGCGCACTCCGCTGCGGCGGGCGTTGCCAGGGCAGCATGGCCTTCAAAGCGGCTCGTCGCGCGATGTCAGCTCAATGCGCTCGATGGGCAGATCAGCGGCCAGGCGGTCTACCTCGGCCAGCCTTGCGGGTTCTGCGTCGGCAAACTCCTGGGCGATGCGCCGGAAGTCTTCGGACAGGGCGAGGAAGGAATCCGCCAAAGGCGTTACCAGAGGAGGTCGGCACACGATGGGCCATGAGCCGAGGGATAAGGACGCGGGGGGGGGTGCTGGGATGAAGGTTTCTTGCGCGCGGCCCTTTGTAGCGCCGCGTGCTTTTGCTGCGTCAGGCCGGAGAGGATTTGTCGCTCCCCGGTGGCATGAAAATCAAGCGGCGGCTGCGGCCATGGTGTCCCAGGCCTTCAAAGCCTCGGCCGTGTACATCAGTGCTGGGCCGCCGCCCATGTAGACGCACACGGCTAGCATCTCTTCCAGCTCGGTGCGGGTAGCGCCCAGCTTTTGCAGTGCCTTGACGTGAAAACCGATGCAGCCAGAGCAGCGCTGGGTGACGCCGATGGCAAGGGCAATCAATTCTTTGTGCTTGCTGCTGAGCGCGCCCTCGGCCATGGAGGCCTGCGCCAGTTGTGAAAAGCCTCGCATGGTCTCAGGCTGGGCCTTGCGGAAGGTGGCCAGGCTCTCGTTGATGCCCTGGATCAGGCCTGCGTGGTCAAGAGTACTCATTGCATGTTCCTCGCGGTGCGCGCGGCAGTGCCGCGCTGGGGTTACTTCTTCAGTGGGCAGGTGTTGATGCCCAGCAGGGTGTACGCGGGGCAGAACCTAAACAGCCCGGTGGCAAGAGGTATGACCCCCAGCCAGCCCCACCACCCTACGGTGCCGGTCGCGGCCAGGGCGATGAGCACGAGACCGGCAACGATCCGCAATACGCGATCTATGGTTCCGACGTTGAATTTCATGGTTCCTCCAGAGAGTTGTGGTGCCCCACCATGAGGCACCTTTGGGAAAAGGGAAAATTAGGTGGCGTGGACGGCCTGTGGGTTATTCAAACGATGGCTGCTCTGGCTGCGCTACCGACTTGCCGGCAGCCACCCATGCATCAAATCCGCCAGCAATGGACTGCACGTTCAAGTAGCCCATGCTTTGCAGCGCGCAGGCTGCCAGCGCGGCGCGGCCGCTCGTCTTGCAATACAGCGTGATTCGGGTGTCGCGCGCTGCCAGAGCAGGGGTGCCGCTGAGTTTGAATTCCAGCACGCCGCGCGACATGTGCACAGCACCCGGAATGTGCCCAGCCATGTACTCTTCGGCTTCACGCACATCGATCAGAACGTCCGCCTGCTGAATGGCTTTTTCCGCCAGGTCCAGCGGCACCTCCTGCACGTGCAGCTTGGCGTCTTGCACGAGGTCATGGGCATTTTTCATGGATGTTTCCTCAAAGATGAGTAGGGGGACGGGATTGATCGGGCTGAATGAACTGGCACATAGTATGTTGACTTATATATTGTCAGTCAATAGACTATAGTCAATGAAATTGAATATGGAGTCGATGGAAATGGACGTTGACGGCACCACTGCCATGGACTTGGCAACCATGCGGCGTTCGGCAGATACGGCTTGCAGGCTGATGAAGGCGTTGTCCAACCCCGACCGTTTGCTTTTGCTGTGCCAACTCACCGAGGGCGAGAAGCGGGTAGGGGAGCTGGAGGAGCTGGTCGGCATTGGTCAGCCTACGCTGTCGCAGCAATTGGGGGTCTTGCGCGAAGAAGGCTTGGTCAGTACCCGCCGTGAGGGCAAAAACATCTATTACCAGATCGCCAGCCCCCAGGCCTTGGCCGTCATGAGCGTGCTGTTTCAGCAGTTTTGTGTGCCTGAAACCAGTGAGATCGCGTAGGCTTCGCTTGGAGCCTTGGGCCGATTGCTTTGGCGGGGTGCCGAAGTGCCGCCAGGGTCTCTTGCCAAGTCACTTCCCATCGAGGAAAACCGCAAAGTCTTCTTGAATCGCACCTTGATGAAGGTGCTTTTTCTTTTTCCTCGGCAGGCAAAAAATAAATACACGATGAGCGCACGCATTCTGATCGTCGAAGATCATGCCGACCTCCGCCATTTGATTCGAATGATGCTGGAGTTCGATGGCTATGAAATCTATGAGGCTTCAGATGCGTCTGAAGGTTTAGAGATGGTTCACCGAGTGCGTCCGCATCTACTGGTGCTCGACATCATGCTTCCGGGTGGCATGAATGGCTTGGACTTGTGTCGTCTCTTGAAAACCAACCCAGCTCTGGGATTGCCTGCGGTGGTGTTGGTGACAGCGCGGGGGCAACCGCGTGATATTGAAGCGGGGCTTGCTGCTGGCGCTGATGCCTATCTGGTGAAACCCTTCAATTCCATGAAGCTTCTGGAAATCGTGAAGCGTCTCTGTGAAAAGTCCGCACATTAATGTGTTGGGTCGGCTGAAAAGAAATTTTGCCGTCCAACACATTCGTTGAAACGTCCCGCAGATCGGTACGTCGCCAGTTCCGGCAGTCAGCTCGGCCCTGGCCCTAGAGGTAGGCATCCAGTCATCAGCAGCAGATGCCGGGCGGGCAAGCGGCGTATCTCCACCAGGCGTTTAATTTTTTTCGATGTTTGCTGCTGAGCTATTTAACATAATATACATCGTATCTAGTCACATAACTTCCGCTGATGCTCTCGGTATCGTCATCCCGTAAGCCAGCGCGGTCGATTGAAACCTGAACATGCAGCGTATCTTGTGGACTTCACAGACCAGCGGCCAGCGCACAACACTCTCCCAGCGCCCTAGCAGCCAGCCTCATACCTGTTTCAACCCTGCGGCAAACGTCTGAGCAACGCTGCCATGCCCCGGGGCCAGCCCACAGGGCCAAACCACGCGCCACCGGCAATGGTCCAGGCGTTGGCGATGCCGTACACCACCATGGCGGCGGCCTGGGCAGCGAACACGCCTGCAATGGCGTAGCCGCCGTGCAGAGCCAACCAACCTCCGGCCACGGCTACCACCAGGCGTGCGATGTTGCCAAGCACCGGCCACAGCAAGCGTCCTGCCCCTTGCGAAGCAAAGTACAGCACCAGGCCCAGACCAAAGAAACGGTACCAGGGCCCGACGATCCGCAGATACTGTGAACCTGCTTCGATCATGGCAGGCTCCGTATTGAATAGCGACAGCCAGGCTGCCGGATACGCCGCAGCCCAAAGACCAATGGCCTCGGTCATCGCGAATGCAATCGCCGCCCCGATCCAGGTGGCGCGCAAGGCGCGTTCGCGCTGACCGGCGCCGATGCAGGTGCCAACCATAGCCACCAGGGGTGCGCCCAGGCCAAACACCAGCGGCACCAGCAGATACTCCAGCCGTGATGCGGTGCCATACCCTGCAATCGCCGCAGTGCCGTATGCACCCACCAAGGCTGTGGTGATTCCGATGGCCAGGTTGGTGGCCACGGTGGACACCGTGCCCACCAAGCCCACACGCAAAATGTCTGCAAACAGTGCCCACCGTAACTGCAGACCGCGCAGCGATGGCCGCAGCAAACTGCGCGACGACCAGAGGTAAGCAGCCAACACCGCACTGCTTGCCAGGTAATACATCAGCAGCGCAATGGCGCCCCCGGCGATGCCAAGGCCCGGTAACGGGCCCCACCCAAAGATCAGTAGCGGAGACAGCGGTAGCAGCAACACGGCTCCCGCTACCGTCACATAGGCGGGCAAGGCCATATTGCCGGCTCCACGGATCACGGCCGACAGCGTGTTGAACAGCCAGACCAGCAGCGCGCCACCAAACACCCAGTTTGAATAGACCATTGCCGCATCCAGCGCCCCGCCACTGCCGCCCATGCGGGTGTAAAGCCAGCGCCCTCCTGCAACCACCGTGATCATGAAAACCAATGCAAACACAGCCGCAATCAACAGCGCGTGCAGTACCAGCGCATCGGCATCATTGCGACGCCGGGCGCCCAAGGCCCGGGCGATGGCAGAAGCAATGCCTCCACCCATGGCACCCGCCGATGTCATTTGCATCAGCATCACAGCCGGGAACACCAGTGCCATGCCGGCCAGCGCATCGGTGCCCAGCTTGCCAACAAAGTAGGTTTCCATCAGGCCAACGCCAGCCTGGGCCAGCATCACCAGTACATTGGGTGCGCCCAGGCGCAGCAGCGTGGGCGCAATGGGGGCTTCCAGCAGGAGCCGGGTGCGCGGGTCGAGCGTGGCAGTCATGCGGGGGCTGCTTTGCTGGCGCCGGGCCTGCGCGGCACCACGATGCGCACGGTGGCCACCTGCAACACATCGCCATGCTGGTTACGTGTTTCGCTGCGCACGGAGACCATGCCCCGGTCGGGTTTGGAGCGCGATGGCGTGACCTTTATCACCTCGCTCACCACATGCAGCACGTCTGAAGCGCGGGTGGGCCGTGGCCAGCTCAGCTCGCCACCTGCTCCGATGATGCCGCCGGCGATGGGCAAACCGCTCGTCACTTGCAAACGCATGGTGATTGCGGCTGTGTGCCAGCCACTGGCCGCCAGACCGCCAAACAGGGTATCGCGGGCCGCAGCGTCATCCAGGTGAAAGGGCTGCGGGTCGAACTGCGCGGCAAAGCTGGTGATCTGCGCCTCGTCCATGGCGTGTTCGCCGCTGGTGAACTGGTCGCCCGCGGTCAGGTCTTCCAGGTAGATCGGGGGCTGGGTGGTCGTCGAGGCGTGGCTGGCCGGGGTCTGCGTCATGTCGATGGCTTTCTTGGTGCGAGGTTTTGGGTTCACGCGGCCGTGGCGGCAGGCCGCGCCAGGTGTGCTTCACGGATCGGCAGGTTGACCAGCGCTGCACCCAGGGCCAGCACGATGTCGATGTACCAGACCCAGTCATAGCTGCCGGTGGCCTGGAACACGCTGCCGCCCAGGTAGGCACCCAGAAAGCCGCCCACCTGGTGCGAAAGCATCACGATGCCGAACAACATGGCCATGTTGGCCGTGCCAAACATCTTGGCGACCAGCCCGGCCGTGGGGGGCACGGTGGACAGGAAGGTGATGCCCATGACGGCGGCGAAGATCAGCACCAAGGCGGGCGTTTTGGGGGCAAACAGGAAGATCAGCACCGCCAGGCCACGCACCGTATACAGCAGTGACAGCAGCGACTTCATGCGCCAGCGCCCTACTGCCCAGCCCATGCCCAGGCTGCCCACAATGTTGAACAGCCCGATCACCGCCAGCGACCAGCCCCCTACTTCGGGCGCCAGCCCGCACGCTGCAATCACGCCAGGCAAGTGCGTAGCCAAAAACGCCACATGAAAGCCGCAAACCAAGAAACCCGCTGCCAGGTACTGGTAGCTGGGTGTGGCCAGTGCCTGGGCAATGGCCTCGCGCGCGGTCAATGTCTTCTGGCCGGAGGCTGCCGCAGCCTGCGCTGCCAGCGCATTGGAGTTGCCCTTGAGCACCCACACCGCAGGCAGCGCCAGCAGTACCAGCACGCCCAGCCACTGCAGGGCGCTGGCCCAGCCCACGGCGGCCGTGAGGCTGATGGCGATAGGGGCCATCACAAACTGGCCGAACGAGCCACCTGCGTTGACGATGCCGCTGGCCAGGCCCCGTTTTTGCAGCGGCACCAGCCGCGCAGTAGCTGCCATCAGCACGGACGGCCCGGCCATGCCCGCACCACCTGCGGCCAGCACGCCAATCGCAAAGATCAGCCCGGCCGTGGTGGTCATGTACGGCGTGATGAAGGTGCCCAGCGCTACCAGCGCCACGCCCAGCAGGATGACGCGGCCTGTGCCGATGCGGTCGGCCACTGCACCGGCAAACGGCTGGGTCAGGCCCCACCACAGCTGGCCAAATGCAAACGCCAGGCTGATGCTGCCAATGCCCAGGCCGGTGGAGGTGTTGAGCGCGGACAGGAACAGGCCCATCGTCTGGCGCGTGCCCATCGTCATCGCAAAGGTGCCTGCTGCAGCCAGCAGCAGTAACCATCCCCCGGCAAAGCCGGGGGCATTCGGGATGTGAGCCGCTCAAAGCGGCTGTAAGGGGTCGCTAACGCGGCCCCTCATTCTTGGGGCCACCTATCGGTGGCTACTCACCTCCATAGACCGAGTTGGTCCAACCTCTCGTCTTCCTTCTCCTGGTTTCGGATGTACTCCCGTATCACCGCTTCGTCGCGTCCCACCGTCGAGACGAAGTACCCTCGCGCCCAGAAGTGCTGACCCACGAAGTTGCGCTTTCGCTCTCCGTACACCCGCGCAAGGTGGATTGCGCTCTTGCCTTTGATAAAGCCCACCACCTGCGACACCGAGTACTTCGGTGGGATCGACAGCATCATGTGCACGTGATCGGGCATCAGATGCCCCTCTTCAACCCTGCATTCCTTTTGCGCGGCCAACTTTCTGAATACCTCACCCAGGTGTTCGCGTAGCTGCTTGTACAGCGTTCGCCTTCGACACTTGGGGATGAAGACCACGTGATATTTGCAATCCCAGGCCGTGTGACTCAAACTTTCATACTTGTCCATCGTGTTTCTTCCTTTCGTTTGCTTGGCGGCTCACGATTGAAAGTCTCTACGGTGGACAACCTCCTGAAAAGTCAAACTTCTACTGCCTCCCCGGCAGAGCCGGGGGGCCTCCTTTTGGTAGCTAGCCACAGGGCCAGCGGGCGCGGCGGACCTGGCTGCGGCTTGAGGTGTCGCGTTATTCGTCATGCCCGGCCTCCTGCGCAGGCAGCGCCGCCAGCAAATCGAGCGAGTCATCCACCAGTGCGTGTAAGGCCAGCACACGTTCCACACCCAGCGTTTCATTCAGCGCCAGTTGCGCAGCCTTCCAGTGGCGCTGGGCCTCGGCGCGTTTGTCGCGGCCTGCATCGGTGATGTGCACCAAGCGGCTGCGTGCGTCCGTGCCTGCCTGCAGCGTCACCCAACCTGCATCGACCAGTGGGCGCAGGTTGCGCGTGAGCGTGGAGGCATCCATCTTCATCTCTGTGGCCAGATCACCGGGGCGAATTGGCCCCAGCTTGAGCACATGCGACAGCAGCGAGTACTGCGTGGTCTTGATCCCGCACTTCGCCATCTCGGCGTCGTAGTGGTTGGCCACGCGGCGCATCAGCTGGCGCAGCTTGAAGTTGGTGCAGCCCTGCGGCAGCACGGAGGCCTGGGTGGATGAGTCGGCTTGCATGGATTTAATTGTATCTGCAATAATTGCATATGCAATTAATAAGTTTTGGCCCCACCCACAATCCGGACACCCCATGACCCAACACAACCACCTTGAACACTGGCTGGCGCAGGAGCGCGAGGTCCTGGCCGCGTTGGACGCAGGCCCGGGCCCGGGTGTAGCCACCCGCGAGCAGATCGCCCACCTCAATGGCCTGCAGCAAATGCAAGCCATGCTGCGGGGCGAACTGCCCTACGCGGCCATTGCCAAGACGCTGGACTTCCTGATCGTGGAGGTGGACGATGGCAAGGCCGTTTTCCAGGGCACGCCCCGCCCAGAGCACCTGAACCCCATGGGCACGGTGCATGGCGGCTGGTTTGCCACGCTGCTCGATTCAGCACTGGGTTGCGCTGTGCACACGCGCATGGAACCGGGCCGCGGCTACACCACGGCGGAGCTGGGCATCGATCTGGTCAAGGCCATCACGCCCAAGGTGCAGCGCGTGCGCGCCGAAGGCCGCGTGATCCACTGCGGGCGCCAGCTGGCCACGGCCGAAGCGCGCCTGGCGGGGCCGGATGGCACGCTGTACGCGCATGCCACCACCACCTGCTTGGTTTTTGACTTGCCGGCACAATCGAAGGCATGAGATTCCTTCACACCATGCTGCGCGTTGGCAACCTTCAACGCTCTATCGACTTCTACACCAAGGTGCTGGGCATGCAACTGCTGCGCCAGTCTGAAAACCCCGAATACAAGTATTCGCTGGCGTTTTTGGGCTTTGAGGGGGGCAACCCTGGCCAGGCAGAAATTGAACTGACCTACAACTGGGGCGTGGAAAGCTACGACCACGGCAACGCCTATGGTCATATCGCACTGGGCGTGCCTGACGCGTATGCCGCCTGCGAAAAGATCAAGGCCGCTGGCGGCAACGTCACGCGCGAGGCAGGCCCCGTCAAAGGCGGCACTACCGTGATTGCCTTTGTCACCGATCCAGACGGGTACAAGATCGAATTGATTCAGCGGGCCGAGGGCGCTGCGGGCGCTGGCTTGCGCTGACCTGAACCTGGTCACCAAGCGCATTGGCAAGGTGCTGGCCCTCTTGCCAGTTGCTCTCAAAATAATAGCTGCTGGCGCTTTCCAGATAAGCGCTAGCAGCTATTTTTATTGAAATTTTCTCGGCAGGATTACTTCACCAAGCCCAGCACTTCCTTGAAGTCAGGGTGCTCGCAAGTGCGCAGCCATTCAAAGGCCACCATTTCGGTGGTGACCAGCTCTGCGCCCGCGCCGGCCAGCCGGTCAAACGCTGCATCGCGGTTGCGCTCGGTGCGTGAACCGCAGGCGTCGGTCACCACCCACACTTCAAACTCGTCCTCCAACAAGTCCAGCGCTGTTTGCAACAGGCAGACATGGGCTTCGCATCCGGCAATCACAATCGTGCCGCGCTCAGGGGCCTGTTGCACTGGCTTTTGCAGGTGCTTGGGCAGGCTGCGGGCATTGCCGCCCTGCTGGGGCTTGGCGGGCGGGCGCAGCCATTCGCCCAAACCTTCTTCCGCAGCGCTGAAGTGCATCTTTGCCAGGGTGCGGTCGCACAGCGCGCGCAAGTCGGCATCGTTGGCACCCAGACGCGACGGATTTTGCTCGGTGCCCCACACCGGTACGCCCAGCGTGCGCGCCACACGGGCCAGCAAGCGGGCGTTGGCCAGAACGGCCGGGCCATCGTGGATGGCGGGCATCAAGCGTGCCTGGTAGTCCACCAGCACAAGTTGGGATTCGTCAGCGTCGAGCAGCATGGCAGGGTCTTTCTCTCTTGTGGTTGCAAGGGCCGGATTGTCGCAGCCGTAGCGCAGCGCCGGGGGCTTTGCACCAGCAGGCGTATCTTGAACTTTGCGGGCAGGCCCCAGCGCGCTTGCCTGGCAGGAGCATGGGAGGTAGCTTCATGCAACCCTTGGCTCTGAACAAGGCTTTTACCGCGACGAACCCCGGAGCTGCGGTCGTCATGACCACGCGGGATGACGCGAAGGACAACACATCATGGGCCGATCGCGCCGGGCCTCCCTTGATTCAGGAGTACCTTGCCAAGCTGGAGTGTAAAGTGATCGCAGAGCTGCTGGGATTGCCTTGCTGAGGCTGAGCCGACCATGCCAGCACTCAAAGCAGTCTGGCGGCAATGGGCCAGCGAGGCAGTCTCACCGACCTTCATTCAAACCAGCCAGCCTGCTCAAAATCCGGGGCTGTTCATGTCGAGGCAAACGATAAAGTCTGCACGTCAGAACACCGACCAGCCTGTGAACTCTGACAACTCTTGCAGCGCGCGCGTGCCGAGCAGTGAATTGCCAAACGCATTCAGGCCAGGAGACCAGACCGCGATCGATGCATGTCCCGGAACGACGGCAAGAATGCCGCCTCCAACGCCACTCTTGCCGGGGAAGCCGACCGAATAGGCGAAGTCGCCTGAACCATCATAGTGCCCCGCGAGCAGCATCAAGGCGTTGATGCTGCGTGCCTGAGCTGGGTTCAGCAGGTGGGCTGCGGAGTCGAAACCGGCCAGGAACCGGCCGACGCTGGCCAATTGCTGGCAGTTCATCGTGATCGCGCATTGGCGACAGTAAATCTGCAGCAGCCGTTCGCATTCCGTGTGCAGATTGCCGCACGAGCGTAGAAAGTACGCCAGGGAGAAGTTGCGGTAGGCCGTGCGGTATTCCGAGGCGGCAACCTGTTCATCAATCGAGATCCGGTCATCTCCAGCCGCCGTGCGAACGAAATCCATCAGTTCGTCGAGTCCGCCGCCCGCGTCAGGCGCATCAAGCATGGCGTCGGTGGTGACCAGTGCACCCGCATTGACGAAAGGATTGCGCGGTTTGCCGCCTTCCTGCTCAAGCTCAATGACCGAGTTGAAGGTGTAGTTAGATGGTTCCTTGCCCACCCGCTTCCAGAGCCGGTCGCCGTGACGGCCCAATGCGATCGCCAGCGAGAAGACCTTTGAGATGCTCTGGATCGAAAACGGCGTCGCAGCGTCGCCCGCGCTCAGCTGCTCACCACTGGCCAGGCACACACTGATCCCGAACTGATGCACATCAACGCTGGCCAGTTGCGGAATGTAGTGCGCCACCTGGCCGCGTTTGTGCGCGCGCTTCATGCGCGCGTCGAGCCCTACCAGAAAGCCCTGGAGCGTTTCCAAAGCGGCGCGGTCCATCGTTCAAACCAGATAACGCCGCGCCAGCAGCGTCCAGTATGCAGCGCCAATGGCCAGGTTGGCGTCGTTGAAGTCGTAACCCGGGTTGTGCACCATGCAGGCGCCCAGCTTGTCGCCATCCCCGTTTCCGATCAATAGGTAGCTGCCGGGGCACTTCTCCAGCATGAAAGCGAAATCTTCGCTGCCGGTGAGAGGCGGGGCCTGCAGCACAACGCGCTCGGCACCAACCAATTCGGTGCCAATCTGGCGGGCGAAGTCGGTTTCGTCCTTGCTGTTGACCAGTGCCGCGTAGCCGCGCCGATAGTCGATTTCAGCCTTGACGCCAAAGCTCTGCGCCTGAGCGTGGGCGATTTCGGTAATGCGCTGCTGCAGCAGGCTGCGCACCTCAGAATCGAGCGCGCGCACGCTCAGCTCGAGATGTGCGCTGTCGGGGATGACGTTATTGGCGCGCCCGGATTGCAGCACCCCCACAGTAACCACCGCTGTTTGCAGTGGATCGACGTTGCGAGAGACCACGGTCTGCAACGCCATCACCAGGCTGGCCGCCGCCACCACCGGATCGGCTGTCTTGTGCGGCACAGCACCGTGACCACCGTGGCCTACCAGCGTGATGTAGACCTTGTCTGAGGAGGCCATCATTGGGCCTTCGCGAAAGATCAAGTGCCCCTGTGGCCAGCCGGGCATGTTGTGCATGCTGAAGATAGCGTCACATGGGTATTTGTCGAACAGGCCGTCGTTGATCATGCGTACGGCGCCACAGTCGCTGGTGCCGTATTCCTCCGCGGGCTGGAAGATCAGGTTGAGTGTCCCTGAGAAGTCACCCTGCTCTGCCAGCACCTTGGCTGCCGCCAGCAGCATGGCCGTATGTCCGTCGTGGCCGCAGGCGTGCATGACGCCCTGGTTGCGACTTGCGTACTGCAGACCCGTGGCTTCCTGGATCGGCAGTGCATCCATGTCCGCACGCAGGCCCAGCGTGCGCGTGCCGTCGCCACGCTTGAGTTGCCCGACCACACCGGTTCCGCCCAGGCCGCGCTCAACGTGGTAACCCCAGTCCCGCAGTCGAGCAGCCACCAAATCACTCGTGCGCAGCTCTTCGAATGGCAGCTCGGGGTGCTGATGGATATCACGGCGCAAAGCGATGAATTCGTCTTCGTGTGCGCGTACCGCCTGCAAGGTGTCTTGAACAGTCATGCTATGAACTCACAGTCCGCAAAAATTCGCCTGGTGATCATTTCTGTAGTTCCTTGTCACCGCCGGTTTCGCGCATGAGCAGAATGCCGACGATGGCGATCAAGCTGGTGACAAGTACGTAGAGCGCTGGCGCCGCCGGGTTGTTGGTCACCTTGATCAGCCAGGTGATCACCAGTTGCGCGGTGCCGCCAAACAGCGCCACACCAAAGGCATAGGCAATCGACAGCCCGAGCGCGCGTACATGACCAGGGAACAGCTCCGGGATGGCCACCAGCGTTGGCGCGCCACCAATGCCCGTGAGCAATGCCAGCAGCGCAGTCGCCAGTGCCAGAGTGGCAACGCTGGTATGGTCGATGAGCAGCATGTAAGCCGGATAGACCAGAACAAACAACGCTACGCGAGCCCAGAGCATCACAGGTTTGCGCCCATACAGATCTGACAGCCAGCCCCCCAGCAGCGCACCCGCCCAGGTCGCCACGCCGAATACGATGGTCGCCGACATGGCGATCGTCGCGGAGAGCTTGAGCGTGGTCACGGCATAAGTGGTCATGTAGATCGCCGCATAGGTCGAGATCGTCACACCCAGGATGACCATGAGCGCCAGCATGATCGGTCGCAGATGGTGCCGGATATCGGCCAGCGGGCTCTTGATGGGTCCGCTATGCGTGGGCTGCTCGAGGCTCTCAGGCATGTGGCGGCGCAGAAAGAAAGCAATGGGGATCAATGCCAGACCGAGCAAGAAAGGGATACGCCAACCCCACGCCAGCATCTGCTCCTTGCTTAGCGCCAGCGTGAGCACAATGCCGACGACGCCAGCCGCCAGCGAGGCTATGCCCTGGCTGGCAAGCTGCCAGCTGCCATACAGGCCGCGCCGGCCCTGGGGTGCGATCTCGATCAGATACGTGGTAGACGGCCCGACCTCGCCGCCCAGTGCCAGCCCCTGCACCAGCCGACAGGCAATGACGATGATGGGTGCCGCCAACCCGATGCTTGCGTACGAGGGGGTGAGCGCCATGCCGATCGTGCCGATCGTGATGAGCGCAATGGTCAACAGCATGGCCGGCTTGCGGCCGACACGATCAGCAAAAGAGCCGATCAGCAGCCCGCCCAGAGGGCGCGTGATGAAGCCAACGCCAAAGACCGCTACCGACAGCATCACTGTGACCAGCGGCTCGTCAGCAGGAAAGAAGGTCTGGCCGATATACACCGCGAAGAACGCGTAGGTGGTGAAATCAAAGAACTCCAGCGCGTTGCCCGCCACTGTTGCAGCCACGACGCGGGGCTGCACCTTGCTCTTCGCGGCAGTTGAATTGTTCGATACGCGCTGGGATGTGGGCGGCAACGCGACGTCGCCCGTACTGGAATTTTGAACGCCCATGAATTTGTCTCCGGATGATTGCTGCTGCCCTGGACGACAGCGTGCGAAATCATATGAATCATGATCAAATGCGTCTAATGCATAATTTATTCGGAATGCATTCAAAAAACTCATACGACAAACGAAATGAACCTGCGCCATCTGGAGTACCTGCTGGCTGTGGCGGACACCGGTTCGTTCAGCCGCGCCGCGGAGCGGTGCCACATCACCCAGTCCGCCCTGAGTCGCAGCATCCAGACCCTCGAAGACGACCTCGGAGCACGTCTGATCGACCGAATGGGCAAGCGCAACGAGTTGACGCCGTTCGGCCAGACCGTTGCAAGCCGGGCGCGCCGCATGGTGCTGGATGCCGTTGAGCTAAAACGCAGCGCACAGCTATTGCAAGAGGGCTACTTGGGGGTCATCCGCATTGGGCTCGGCGCGGGGCCTACTGCACTGCTGATGCAGCCCTTTCTGCGTTACATGGCCTGCATGCATCCAAGAGTGCAGGTCAGCCTCGAATCAGGCCCCCCCGAGTTGCAGACCAACCGTTTGCGCGAACGTGGATTCGACGCACTGGTTGTGGATCTACGCAGCGTCACGCCAGCTGATGACCTGTTGATCGAAGATTTGGGTCAAATGCGCGGTGGTTTCATCTGTCGCGCGGGTCACCCCCTTACCAAACTCAACACCCCCATTACATTTGCACACCTCCAACGCTATCCGTTAGCGTCGACTTCACTCAATCCGGAGTTGGCACGTCTTCTGATCACCCGCTATGGGCCCGCAGCTGACCCCCAGGTCGCGGTGACCCTGCGCTGCAACGATATCAACAGTTTGCTACACGCGGTACACGGCAGTGACGCGGTGTTCCTCGGCCTCATCAGCCCCGCGCGTGAAGCCATCGCCAACGGTACCTTGGTGGAGTTGCCCATCACTCCGGCGTTGAACGAGGGCGCACACTTTGCGTTCGTTACCCTGGCCGACCGTACTGAAGCGCCTGCCATGGGAATTTTTCGCCAGTTTGTAGCCGAGCATCTGCATGACTGAGAGCCCCTTGTGGGCCACGCTAAATCTTCCAAGAGCCTTGGTTCAAAGTCTTTTTGGAGTTGCACGAGTCCTTTGCTGGGTTGGGATGCAAGGCACGGGGCGCTGCGTACAGCTCGGCTATCCACAAGCGCCGTAACGCCGCAGACCGCCCGGCAAGGCAATTGCCCAGAGGGTTGGGTGAAATCGGGCCGATGAATTTGGAGTTTTGGCACCCCCCGATGCTTGCCCAAGCGGTCGCTCGCCAAAAATTGACCAGCAGTTGGAACGAGTCGGCTGCTGCAAACCGTCGTGTCACACAAGCCGGCCACCAGAAAACCGGCTGCTGGACCATGGCCGACAGTGCTACATATTCAGTCGGGCAAACACATGCAACCGGGAATATCAGCCCTCGAGCCCCACAACTGCCCCCCCCGCGCCAGCGCCACCGCCATCGCCACCGCGTTCGTAGGGTGCGCCACGCAATCCGTGCTCCAGAACTCTCCCGCCCCTGCCGCGTGCAGCGCGGCCAGGGCCTCTGCGTCGATCAGCGCGTGCGTCACCGCCACGTCCACCGAGGCAGCACCGTCCTGCAGCAGCAGCCGCGCCGCCTGGGCCAGGGTGTGGCCGGTGCTGGCCATGTCGTCGAGCAGCACCACCGCCCTGCCCTGCACGGCCACGGGTGGCAGGTGGATGGTGACGCTGCGGTCGCCGTGGCGCTCCTTGGTGCACACGGCGTGCTCCAGGCCGTGGCGCGCGGCTGCCTGGGCCACCCATTGGGCAGATTCGCCGTCGGGACCCATCAGCAGCGCGCCGGGGCGCTGCTGCACGATCCAGTCGGCCAGCAGCGGCGCGCGATCTGCATCAAGATTCTGACCCCGCTCACAGGGGCTGCAGGCGCAGCAACCGGCCCTGCGGGCTATCGGTCACCATATAAAGAAGGCCATCGGGGCCCTGCCGCACATCGCGAATGCGCTCGCCATTGCCTTGCAGCAGCTTTTCCTCGCGCTGCACCTTGCCGCCCGCCACCTCCAGGCGGTGCAGGATGCCAAACTTGAGCGATCCGACAAACAGGCTGCCCTGCCACGCCGTGCCGTAGCGCATGCTGGTCAGGAACGCCATGCCCGAGGGGGCGATGGACGGTGTCCACTGGTGCAGCGGCTGTTCCATTCCGGCGCGGGCTGTGCCTTCGCCCATCTTGCCGCCGCCATAGTTCTCACCGTAGGTAATCACGGGCCAGCCGTAGTTGCGCCCGGGGTGGGGCAGATTGATTTCGTCGCCGCCCTGCGGGCCATGTTCGTGCATCCACAGCTTGCCGTCGGGGCCCATGGTGGCGCCCTGGGGGTTGCGGTGGCCGTAGCTCCAGATCTCGGGCAACGCGCCGGGCTGCTTCACGTAGGGGTTGTCTGGCGGCACCGCTCCATCGGGGGTGATGCGGATGACCTTGCCGTGGTGGTTGTCGAGCTTTTGGGCGTCGTCCTTGCGGTGGTAGCGCTCGCCCAACGCCACAAACAGGTTGCCATCACTGGCCTGGGCAATGCGGCAGCCAAAGTGCAGCGCGCTCTCCACCCTGGGCCGCTGGCTGAAGATGACGCGCACGTCCTGCAGGCTGCTGGCATCTGCCGACAAGGTGGCGCGCGCCACCGCCGTGCTGTTGCCCGCCGCGCCACCCGCTGCAGGCTCGGCAAAACAGAAATAGATACGGCGGGTGCGGGCAAAATCGTTGTCGGTCACCACGTCCAGCAGACCGCCCTGCCCGCCCGCTGCCACCGGCGGCACCCCTGCCAGCGCAGGCCCCACCTGCCCCGCTGCGCTGACCACGCGCAGGCGCCCCGGGCGCTCAGTCACCAAAAACTGCCCGCCGGGCAAAAAGGCCACCGCCCAGGGATGCACCAGACCGGTGGCGACCGGCACCAGCGACACCGCTGGCGCAGGGACGGCCGCATCTTGGGCATGGGCGCCGGTCTGTACGCTCGTTACTATCAAAAATAGAGCTACCAGCGCTTTGTGCACTGGCGCTACCGGCCGATTTGATCTCCAATCCATGCCTTCCACCTCCTTGGATTCCCCGGCCATGCGTTCCATCCGGCACCAGCGCGGTACAGCGTGCGCATGGCGCGCATGTGTCAAGCGGCAGTTGCCTGGGAAAAGGCTGGAACCACCGGTTTATCTGAATGAAATCAACAGCTTGTAAGACCGATTATTTTTGATAAATGACCATATCGTGTTACCCTTCGCCCCCATGTCCAAATGGTTATGCATCCTTATCCTTGCCTGCGCAACCGCAGCGCACGCTGCCCCCCAAGGCACCAATTCTGACGATATGGACCGCTTGCTCGCGGACAAAGGGCTTCTCACACGACTCGAAGACGTGAGCCACAAGGTGGCAGACAAGGCTCAGACCGTTGCCGGCCGTGCGGGCGACTTGGTGGTCAACGCCATGGGCTTTTTGGGCGTGCCCTACAAGCGCGGTGGCAATAGTGCAGAAACCGGTTTTGATTGCAGCGGCTTTGTCCGGGCGATCTATCAGCAAACCGTGGGTTTGGTCTTGCCCCGCCGTGCAGACCAGCAAGCGGCTTCCACCCAGGTGATCGACAAGAAAGAACTGCAGCCGGGCGACCTGGTTTTTTTCAACACCATGCGCCGCACCTTCAGCCACGTAGGCATCTATGTGGGCGACGGCAAGTTCATCCATTCCCCCCGCAGTGGCTCAGAAGTGCGCGTGGAAGACATGCGCCAAAGTTACTGGCAGCGCCGCTTTGATGGCGCCCGCCGGGTCACGCCTGCGGCTGGCACCCAGGTCGGCCAGGTGGACGACATCAAATAAGCAGTTACAGGCGGCTTGCGGGCCGCCTTGGTTTTCGCGCTATCCCGGTCGTTGCAAAATGGGCGCTCTACGTTTGAGCGCCCTATGACCTTTCCCCTCCCTCCTTTCAAAACATTTCCAGCAATCGCCTGGTGCATTGCCCTGGCCGGGTTGAATTGCGCCGTGCCCGCTGCGGCCGAGTCGCCCATGCACACGGATGACGCGGGCACCCTTGCTCAGGGCACGATGAAGCTGGAAGCCGTTGCGTTCCGTGACGACAAGACCCGGGGCGTGGATCTGGTGGTGGGCGCAGGCGTTCTTCCAGGTCTGGAGATGGAAGCTGTGCTGGGCCGCGCCAAAGACAAGCAGTACGAACCCGCCACCACCTACCGGGGCCTGGGCTTTGGGCTGAAATGGGTGCCTTTGCAAAGCGACACTGGCTGGTCTGCAGGCGGGCGGCTGGATTGGGGGCGCACACGGGTGCGGGACGATGCCACCCCCGGGCGCTGATCGGGCGGCGGTGGTTCAGTCGTGGGTGCAGGCGCTGCGCGATGGAGCCAACGCCGCTCAATTGCGGGCCATGGCCCCGCTGACGGACAGCGAAGCCGCGCAGGTGATGGCGTTGATGCGAAGCGCTGCCCCCGCAGTGGCGCACTCGGGCGGCGCCGCTTCCTCAGACGTGGCCCCAGGCCAGTTCCGCCCCCGGCTCACTTTGATGACCCTGGGCCGTGGCGATGGCTTGCTGGGCATGCAACCCCAGGGCAAGCTGGGCCCGCGCGGCGACAGCGTGACGCTGGTGCAGATCGACTGGACGTACCGCACCGACAGTGGCGCCACCTGGGCTACGCCTGCTCCCACGTCCGTTCTGGGCGCCCGCCCTGCCCAAGTCCAGGAATTGTTCGACACCGGTGGCCCCGTGCTGCGCATGCAGCGCAACCTGGCGGCCGAGGCCGACGCCATGGACCGCGTGTGGGATCTGGGCCTGGTCCCCGTGGACCCCGCCAAGCTGCAATGGCGCCACCGCGCCGCCGCCAGCAGCCTGGGCCCCGTGTGGACGCTGGCGCAGGAGGCGCAGTTTGGCGACTTCTGGGCCGACGTGGTGCCCCAGCTGCGCACCGAAGGCTGGAGCGTGGTGGTGTGCCCCGGCTTTGCGCACGAAAGCGTGCCCGTGCAGCGCTGGAAGCTGCACATTGCCCCCGACACTGGCGAAATACTGGGCAAGGAGGTGGATGGCCCGCTAGCCGCGCGCGCGCGCCCCGTGCAAAAGCTCATGCTGCCCGAGCGCGAAGGCGCCTGGCTGCTGACGCTGGGCATCGAGATCGACGGCGAAACCCTGGACCTGGCGCCGCTGCTGGCCGACCTGCTGCGCCGCGATGCCCGCTGGCTGAACGCGCAGCAGATGGCCGCCATCGACGATATCGCCATCATTTCGCTGCGCGCACCCGGCGGCAAACGCATCGACGCGCCCGCCGGGCCGCTCAAGGCCATCGTGGGCGCCATGGTGGACCTGCTGACCGACCCGACCCGTAACCAGCGCAAGGATGGCGATCCGCTGCACTTGGGCGCGTGGGAGGCCCGCCGCATCGAGGCCCTGCGCGCCGGGCTGGTGCAAGCCCACCGTGTGGGCACCGTGAATGGCTGGAGCAACGACTGGCAGCTGCAGGGCGATGCGGGCCTGGCCCACCTGGCCCAGCGCCTGCGCCGCATCGGCACGCCCCAGCCGGTGGCAGCGCCGCAGGGGCTGCAAGTGCAACTGCGCCCCTACCAATTGGAGGGCCTGGCCTGGCTGCAATACCTGCGCGAGCAAGGCCTGGGCGGCATCTTGGCCGACGACATGGGCCTCGGCAAGACCGCGCAGGCCCTGGCCCATGTGCTAGCCGAGAAGGAAGCGGGCCGGCTCACCCGCCCCGCGCTGGTGGTGCTGCCCACTTCGCTGCTCTTCAACTGGCAGGCCGAGGCTGCGCGCATGGCGCCCGGCCTGCGCGTGCTGGCGCTGCATGGTGCCGACCGTGCCAAACGCTACCCACACATTGCAGACCACGACCTGGTGCTCACCACCTACCCCCTGCTTTGGCGCGATGTGGAGGCGCTGGCCGCGCAGCCCTTTCACCTGCTGATCCTGGACGAAGCGCAGATGGTGAAAAACGCCGGCAGCCGCAGCGCCCGCGCCCTGCGCAAGCTGCAGGCACCGCACCTGCTGTGCCTGACGGGCACGCCGCTGGAGAACCACCTGGGCGAGCTGTGGGCACAGTTTGACTTTTTGATGCCCGGCTTTCTGGGCGATGTGCGCAGCTTCAACGCCCGCTGGCGCAAGCCCATCGAGGAAAACGGCGAAACCCTGCGCGCCCAGTTGCTGGCCCAGCGCGTGCGCCCCTTCATCCTGCGCCGCCGCAAGCAGGACGTGGCCACCGAACTGCCCCCGCGCACCGAAACCATCCTGCGCGTGCAGCTGCAAGGCAAGCAGCGCGAGCTGTACGAGGCCGTACGCACCACCTCCGACAAGCAGGTGCGCCGCGCACTGGAGCGGCAAGGCTTTGAAGGCTCGCAAATCGCCATCCTGGACGCGTTGCTCAAGCTGCGCCAGGTCTGCTGCGATCCTCGCCTCGTCAAAGGAACGACGAAGACCGCCCACACCATGGAGCGCGCCAAGCTCGAACTGCTGGCCGACCTGTTGCCCGCCCTGGTCGATGAAGGCCGCCGCGTGCTGGTGTTCTCGCAGTTCACCGAAATGCTGGCGCTGGCGGCCGAGATGCTCGACACCCTGGCCCTGCCCTACCTCACGCTCACTGGCCAGACCCCGCCGCGCGAGCGTGGGGCCGTGGTGAAGCGCTTTCAGGCGCAGGACGAAACCAGCGCGCCCATTTTGCTGGCCAGCCTGAAGGCCGGCGGCGTGGGGCTGAACCTGACGGCGGCCGACACCGTGATCCACCTCGACCCCTGGTGGAACCCTGCGGTGGAAGAGCAGGCCACCGCCCGCGCCCATCGCATCGGGCAAGGCCAGCCTGTGTTCGTCTACAAACTGGTGGTGGAAGGCAGCATTGAAGAACGCATGCTGGAACTGCAGGAGCGCAAGGCCGCGCTGGCGCATGGCGTGCTGGGCCACGATGCCGAGGGCGCGGTGAAGTTCAGCGAGGCCGACCTGCACGCGCTGCTGGCGCCATTGACCGAGCCCGCCAACAACCCGCTGGGCATTCCAGGCGACGATGCACTGCGCTGGGGCGGCACCGGCCAGCGGCGGCCTCGGCCGCTGCAGCCGCCCGAAAATTAGGTTTTTTTCGCCCCCAGCGCTTTACTGACAAGCGCAGCAAGCTATCAATAAGATAGCAAATCTGCAGCGCGGGCGACGGAAACCCTACTGCCGCGATGGCGCGGCCTGAGCGGTACCATGTGCGCCCGCCCCAATGTGGTGCGCCACGGCGGCAAGCGTTCGTCCCTCCCCCAGCCTTCCTGCTCTTCGTTTCAAGTGCACAAAAGAATAAACGCCTGGTTCCACACCAGGGTGTTGAGCAACACCCTTTCCCTATCGAGCAGTGAGCGGTGGAAAGCCAGCCTGGGTGCACTGCTGTGCCTAGCGGCCTGCGGGTTGCTGCTGCGCAGCCTGCCGCTGGACGCGCATTGGCTGCTGGCGCCCGTGGGGGCCAGTGTGGTCATTCTGTTTGTGCAGTTTCACAGCCCGCTGGCCCAGCCGTGGCCGCTGCTGGGCAGCTACCTGATTGCCACCGCTACGGGGTTGGCCTGCTCGCACTGGGTTACCCAGCCCATTTTGGCGGCCGCCCTGGCGGTGGCGCTGACCATCTGGCTCATGGCCTGGCTCAATTGCGTGCACCCGCCGGGGGGCGCGCTGGCGTTGTTGCTGGTGCTCAACGGCCCGTATTCCAACGCCGACATGGTGTCGGTGGCTGAGCTGATTGTCGTCAACGCAGGCACCCTGCTGCTGGTGGCGCTGCTCATCAACCGCATGCTGCTGCGCCGCCGCTACCCACACAGCAACACCCCGCCCGGCCCCAGCCACCGCACGCAAGACCGGCCGCCGATTGAGCGCATGGGGCTGAACCACACGGATCTGGAAAGCGCCGTCAAAACGCTCAACACCTTTGTGGACGTGCAAGAGGACGAGCTGGTCGAGATCTACAACCTGGCGGTGGACCACGCCTTTGGCCGCCATGTGGCACTGACCTGCGCCGACATCATGTCGCGCGATGTGATCACCGCCCACTTCGACACCGAGCTGGCCCAGGTCTGGAGGCTGTTGCGCCAGCACAAGATCAAATCCCTGCCCGTGGTGGACCGGTTTGAGCGGGTGATCGGCATCGTCACGGTGGCTGATTTTCTGCGCCAGATTGACCGCCAGGCCACCCCCAAAGACCTGGCCACGCGGATTCAGGTGCTGCTCAAACGCACTCCGGGCCTGTTTGCGCAAAAGCCGGAAGTGGTGGGCCAGATCATGAGCGCCAACGTTTTCACGGCCACGCCGCAGACGCCCTTGTCGGAGCTGATTCGCCAGATCTCGCAGCGTGCCCTGCCCCATGTGCCGGTGGTGGATGAACAGCGCAAGGTGGTGGGCATGGTCACGCAGTCGGACCTGCTGGTGGCGCTGTACAAGAGCATTGCACTGGGGCAGGCCAGCCAGGCGGCCAAGCTGTAGCCGCCCGGCGCTAGCGTTCAGCCTGGGGTACGCAGCCGCACCCACATCGTGCGCCCCATGCGCACCAAAAGGTTGCCGCCAACGCCCCCAAACGCCAGGGCCAGCCCCAACTGCAAGGCCAGCAGCCCAGGTCGAAGGCTGCGGTCCACGATCGACTCGGTGGGCTGCGCGGGGTTAACCCACACCGGCACCGGTGTGCCTGTGCGCTGCGCGGCTTCCAGCCTTTCGCCCAGTTGTTGGTAATACAGGCTGGCGTTGCCATTGCCTATGTGCAGTGATGCTCGCTGCCCACGGTATTCCTGGCCCGCCACGGTGTAGCGAAAGCGCACCTCCAGCGCCCTCTTGCCTACGCTCCCACAGGGCGGCGGCAGATTCAACGATGGCCGGGGTGGCCTGCCACTGCTGGGCGCGGGCCCAGTCCACCAGCGTGGGGGTCACACCGAACAGCAGCAGGCTGAGCCCAAGCACCACAAAGGGCAGCATGAACAGCGCCGCCAGGCCGAGCTTGAGCGGCGAGGAAGTCTCCCCCGCGTGAGAAGGATTTGTGCTGGCGAGGGGCGTGGCGGGGGTGGATGTGCGAGACATGGGGCTGGAGAGAGGATGAATGGCTGTCAGTCCGCACGTACGGGCAGCCCGGTGGCTTGGGCCAGTTGTTGCAGCATCTGCTCTGCCACGGCCTCGCCGCGCAGGCTGTCGGCCACGGTGATGGTTTTGCCGCTTTTCAGCGCTACCCGTATCCGGTACCACACGGTGTGCCGCGAGCCGGATTGCGAGGTGTAGCTCTGCACCAGCTGCAGCCCCTGCAAATCACGGCGGGGCACCTGGTGCCAGGCCAACATGAAACCCAAGAGGCGCCGATCGGTGCGCAGGCCCTGCGGGCTGAACTGCACCTTCAGGCTGTTGCCCAGCGCAAAAAAGGCCCACACGGTAAAAGCGCCGCCCACGCCCCCAAACACCAGGGGAAACAGCAGCGGTGCCCCCAGGCGGCCAGCCAGCAGGCCAAAACCGCCAAAGGTCACGCCAAACACCAGCCAGACCAGGTTTTTTTGCCAGGTGCGGCCATAGGGCAAATACAGATCCACCCCACCGGGGGTGCGCCGCAGGTGGACCACCTCGTCCAGCCGGGCTTTGCGCGACTGCACTGCTGCCGGGTGCTGGACAGCATCAGCCACCAGCCGTTGCGATGCCTCGCCCGTGGCGTAAACGGGCACGTCAAAGTGGCGCACAAATGCCAATGGTGGGTCGCTGCGGCTCTCCAGCGTCAGGCGCCAGGCGTGGTGGTCGCCGTGGGCAGGCTCGGATTCTGGCAGGCCTGCGGGCACATCCAGCCGAAAGCTCAGCGCAATGCCATCGCCCTGCGGCCGCACCTGGGCCATGCCCTCGCTTTGCCACAGCACGTTTTCGCGGACCTCTGTGTTGTTATCGTTGTCAGCGTCGGTGGTGCGGCGGGTGCTGTGGTGCAGACAGGCCAGCGTGGCGGCAAACAGCAGCCCCGGCCGATACGCCACGGGCAGCACCGTGGTGGCGCCAAAGTGCCCGCCAATGCTGCCTGGAAACGGGTCTAGCTGCAGCGCCACATCGCCAAAGCGGCGTGCATCACGCGTGGTGCGGATGGCGCCGATGAGCAACCCCACCGCCACCACCAGCATGACGCCGATGATGCAGGCCACCAGCGTCTCGCCCCGTGCCAAAGCCTTTGGAATCTGCACATAGGCCAGGGGCATGGACAGAGCGCTCCAGACCACGGCAAAGCCCCACAGGATGATGACCTCCCAGCGCTTGTGCGACCGAATGCGGTTGCCTGCCCATGCCTTGCGCGTCAGCCAGGGTTGGCCTTGCGGGGCATGCACAGTCCCGTTTTCTGCGGATGAACCCATCACAGACTCCCTCAAGCGTCGTTTGTTGTTGTGTTTCGCGCGGGCTTCGGCGCGCGGTATGTGTGCGGGTGCGCTGACTTTTGTGGAACCCAGTCTAACGGCCACACCGTTTTTCAAGCCAAAATGGCACATGGCGCTTATGGAATAAGCGCGACCAGCTATTAAATCAATAGCATCAAAACCCTGCTAAGCCAGCTGCCGACCCCATGACCACATCCACCCTTGCCCCAGCGCCCCGCTACTGGCTCGTGAAGTCCGAGCCCGACGAGTGTTCCATCGACGACGCCCTGGCCGCGCCCAACGCCACCGTACCCTGGACGGGCGTGCGCAACTACCAGGCGCGCAATTTCATGCGCGATGGCATGCAGGTGGGCGACGGCGTGCTGTTCTACCACTCCAGCTGCCCCGAACCGGGCATTGCCGGCATCGCCCGCGTGGCCAGCGGCACCCGCCCGGACCCTACGCAGTTCGACCCCGCCTCACCCTACTTCGACCCCAAATCACCCGCCGATGCGCCCCGCTGGCTGCTGCTGGATGTGCAGGCCCTGCGCAAAACGCGCCTCATCAGCCTGGCCGAGCTGCGCAGCACCCCGGCACTTGCGCAGATGCGGGTGCTCCAAAAAGGCAGCCGGCTGTCCATCACGCCGGTGGAGCCCGAGGAATGGGCCGAGATTACAGAGCGGCTGGCCCGCTAGGGGCTGGGTCTGCCGCGTTGGGCTGTGGCAGGTCGGGCATGGCGTACACCAGCACCTTCAGCGCCCTGCCCTCGTCCACATCGGCAAACACGGCGGGGTTGGCCACGCGTTCCACAAAATGCAGCTCGGGTGCCAGTTCCTGCATCTGGCTTTGCAAAAAGTCCACGCCCAGCTCGGGCGCGTTCAGGCACAGCAGGGCGTGGCCGCCGGGTGCGAGCAAGTCGGGCAGACGGCGCATGAGGCGGGCGTAGTCTTTGGTGGCGACGAAGCTGCCCTTTTGGTAGCTGGGTGGGTCCACGATGACGAGGCCGTAGGGCCCGCTGCGGGTGATCTTGCCCCAGCTGCTGAAAATGTCGTGCGCCAAAAAGCTGGCGCCGGTGGTGATGCCGTTGAGCTGGTGGTTTTGCTGGCCAATGGCCATGGCGCCGTGGCTCATGTCCACGTTGACCACCTGTTTGGCCCCACCCTGCAATGCCACCACCGAAAACGCGCAGGTGTAGGCAAACAGGTTGAGCACCTTGAGGCCGTAGCGGTCTTGCCTGCGGGCCTCGGCGTACTGGCGCACCCAGCGGCGGCCTTCGGCCATATCGAGAAATAGACCATGGTTCTGGCCGCGCAGCACATGGGCTTTGAAGCGCGCGCCGTTCTCGGTCACCACGTGCGGGTCAGGCACCTCGCCTTGCATCAGCCGCGTTTCGGTGCGGCCCTGGGTGCGCAGCGCTTCGTTACGGCACTGGAAGACCCAGTTCAGCGGCTGCCCTGGGGCCAGCACGGCCCAGCGCTCGGCCAGGGCCTGCCCAATAGCGGCCAACTGCGCGTCGGTCTCGTCGGTGGCTGGCAAAAAGCTGGTGAGAACGAACACGGGCGGGTAGGCGTCCAGCGTCCACTGCTCGCAGCCGGGGTAGCGGCCCCCACGGCCGTGGAAGATGCGCTGCGCATCGGTGGGCAGGGGCATGGAGGCAATGGCGCTGAGCAGGGCTTGCATAGAGGAAGCGGTATGGAACGGTCATGCCCCCGCCAGGGTGCAGTGCGGGTGCAAGCGAATGGATGGATCGAATGGCCGGGGGCAACAACGCCACCCGCATGGGGAGGCTGGGTTTTATACAAAAATGGGCGCCAGCGCAATGCTAACAAGCGCAGGTAGCTATGTTTTTTGAAGCAAGTGGAAAGTATCTGCGCCTTGCGCCCCACTGTTCCACCGGCTGCAGCGGGTGAATGAGCCGCCTGCCCGAATGCGGCACGCACGGTAGCACCATTCGCTTTTGGCGAATGCACGCTGTGGAAATGGGCAAGGGCGGGTGCAGCGGGTTTGCCCCATCATCACGTCCACTCAATGAAGGCGGGTACCTGACCGCCCGCCTCGCACTTTCTGGATTGCGCCCCCACTGATGCCCTGGAAACACTGGTCCGCCGAACGCCTCGGCATTGCCCTCGCCATTCTGGCGGCGCTGGGTTTTTCCTTCAAAGCCATTTTTGTGAAGCTGGCCTATGCAGTGCCGCAGGCCGTGCCGGTGGATTCGGTCACGCTGCTGGCGCTGCGCATGGTGTTTTCGCTGCCCGCGTTTGCCTGGGTGGGCTGGAAGGCCAGCCGCAACCTGCCCCCGCTCAGCCTGCGCGAATGGGGCTGGGTGACGGCGCTGGGGCTGCTGGGCTACTACGGGGCCAGCATTCTGGACTTCATGGGCTTGCAGTACATCACCGCCAGCCTGGAGCGGCTGATTCTGTTCACCTACCCCACCCTCACCATCCTGATCGGCGTGGTCTTTCTGGGCAAAACCGCATCGCGCCGCGAGATCTGTGCCCTGCTGCTGTCCTACGCAGGCATTGGCCTGGCGTTTGCGCACGACTTGCACATCGCTGGCGAGATGCGGGCCGTGCTGATCGGCGCGGCGTTTGTGCTGGGCTCTTCGGTGTCTTACGCCCTCTACCAGGCGGGCAGCGAGCCCGTGATACGGCGCCTGGGCGCGGCGCGCTTCACCGCGCTGGCGATGCTGGTGTCTACCGTGGCCACCTTGCTGCACTTTGCCGTGAGACAGCCCCTGCAGGCGCTGGCGCAACCGGCTCCGGTGTATCTGCACGCGGTGGGCATGGCGGTGTTTTCTACCGTGCTGCCGGTGTTCATGACCTCGGCCGCCATTCGGCGCATTGGTGCGGCGCGCACCGCACTCATCGGCACGCTGGGGCCCATGCTCACCATCTTCTTCGGCTACTGGCTGCTGGCCGAGCCCATGTCGGTGTGGCAAATGATGGGGGCGGGGCTGGTGCTGGCGGGGGTGCTGCTCATCAGCCGCCGCAAGGTGTGATTCAAGCAAAAAATGGCTGTATCGCTTACTGGCAAAGCGCCAACAGCTATTGATTTAATAGCAAATTGTGGCGACCTAGCGCTGCAGCAGCTTGCGCCGCTCCAGCCACACCTTGCGCACAAACGGGTCGGCCACGGTGTAGATGCCATGGCCGGGGCGTGCAATCAGGTTGGCGCTGATCATTTTTTCGGCCAGCTTTTGCACCTGCGATGTGGGCACCTTGCCACCCGTGCGGGCCGCGTAGCTGGCCATGGCTTCTTCGCCAAACAGGCCAGACACTCCGGTTTCGCTGCCTTGGGCAATAAAGTCAAACACCGCCTGGCCCAACTCGCCAAATTCTTCGATGGCGCGCAGCTCCACATCGGCCGCGGCCGATGCCAGCGTGGCGCAGATGATAGGGAACGCCTGGTCGGCTGGCGCCGGGGAGCTTTGCAACTGCACCAGAGCCTTGAGCATTTCTTCTGGCCGGTGGCCCAGCGCCTCAAACCCTGCCCAGGCCGTGGCAGCGCTGGGCAGCACCACGCCGGGTGCACTGGCTATGCGCTGCAGTTGCCACTGCACAAAATCCTGCCCCAGCGGCTCATACGCTGTGGTCAGCGCGCCGGTGAAGGGTTGTGAATGGCGCGTGGCCATGTCGGTGATGAGCGACTTGTGTGAGCCGGTGCCCAAAAACAGAAAGTGCCCTGGTGTGCCCGGTTGGGCGTTCACCGCGTCCCGCGCGGCCTTCAGGGCGTGCAGCAGGCTGGTGCCGTCTTCGGTGCCCAGCGCTTGCTGCACCTCGTCCACGATCAGCACCACATCCACCCTGGCTTTGGCCACCAGTTCAGAGAACGCCTGCGCCAGCGTGGCACCGCCGGGGGTGCCCAGGTGTTCAATCTGAAAGCCCAGGGTCAGGCCCACGGCCCCCAGGTTCAGCCCCTTGAAGCGCTGCAGCAGGCCCGAGCCGGGGGTCTGCATCTGCTGCAGTGTGGCGCGCACAGCGTCCAGTACCAGGGTGGCCGGGCTCTTGCTGCGGTCGACCCACAGGTCCACGTAGACCACCAGCGCGCCGCGTGCCTCCAGCGCGGGCACCAGATCCTGCCGCAGGAAGGTAGTTTTGCCCACGCGGCGTATGCCCGACAGCAGCACGCCCGAGCGCACGTTCATCTGCAGGGGCGACGGCTGTAGCAGTTGCTGCGCCATCTGCTCGGCGTAGGCGGTGCGGTGAAAAACGTCGGTGGCCATGCTTACCTCTTTTTATCTTTTACAGGTTAATTATCTGTTTTGGATAAAAAAAGATAAAGTGCCATGCTGCAACCCCTGATCCCCCTACAGGCCCCCGCGCTCACAAAAAAGCCCGCGCTGGGCGGGCTTGAGGCGGTCAAAACGTTGCGGGTCAGACGCGAGGCACAGGAGTGCCTGAATTGACGCACAGTGCCATGTTCAGCGCCTTCACGGCGGTCTTGTAGTCTTCGCGCTCGATCACGAACTGCATGTTCACCTGGCGCAGGGTCTGAGAGACGCAGTTCACGTTGACGTGGGCATCGGCCAGCGCCTGCGCTGCCTTGGCCAGCACACCGGGGATGCTGATGTTGGAGCCGATAGCGCACACGATGGCGCTGGGCTTGATGGTCACGACCTGGTAGGTCTCCTCCAGCTCGGCCACCAGTTCCTGGGTGGCTTGGCTGTCCCACACCAGGTGGGCGATGGAGTTGGCGTTGGTGGCCTTGAGGATGTAGCTCACGCCATGCTTGCAGAACACTTCCATCAGTCCGGCATCAAAGCCCACCGTGCCCACCATGCTGGGGTCGTGGATCTCGATCAGCGTGACCTTGTCGGTGCCGGTCACGATCTCGACGCGGGCGCGCTCGCCCACGAAATCTTTGGTGATGAGGGTGCCGGGGTGGTCGGGTTCGAAGGTGTTCTTCAGGCGGATCGGAATGCCTGCCAGCTCCATGGGCTTGGCGGCCTTGGGGTGGATGGCTTCCATGCCCACGTCGGCCAGCTGGTCGGCCACGTCGTAGTTGGTGGCACCCACCACGATGGCGTTTTCCAGGCCGACGAGGTTGGGGTCCGCAGAGGACAGGTGAAACTCCTTGTGGATCACGGCCTCGGCGGGACGCACTTCCACGGCAATCTTGCTGAAGGTGACTTCGGAGTACCCGCGGTCAAACTCGCGCATGATGCCTTCGGTGCCCTTGGTGTAGCCGGTGGCCACCACCACCTTGTCGCTCAGGTCCAGACCCTTGAAGCTGTGGGCAATGCGCTCGTCAATCGTCCAGGCTTCGTTGTCATCAAAACCGGCCAGGTCCATCAACACGGCATTGACGCCATTGGCCTTGAGGATCTCGACCGAGTTGAACGCGCTGTGAGATTCACCAATCGATGCCAGCACTTCGCGCGCTGCCAGCAGCACATCCTTGCGGCTCAGGTAGCCGCTGGCCAGCACATGGTGCATGGCGTTCAGGTATTCGCGGGCCTGGCCAATGCGCTGGTCCACAAAGGCGTCGGCCACATCCAGCGGCAGGCCCAGGTCGGCGTAGCCTGCGTTGAGCTTTTTCAGACTGGTGGCCAGATTGGCCAGTGCGTCCTGATAGCCCTTGCCTTCGGCAAACAGGGCGTAAATGCCGCGCTCGCCCGTTTTCTTGTGCTCCAGCAACTGGTTCGTCACGCCCGAGTAGGCAGACACCACGTAAATGCGGCCGTAAATCCGAGAACGGTCGTACAACATGATGTGGCGCAGCACATCGCCAAAGGCGGTCATGGAAGTGCCGCCGATCTTCTCGACAGAGATCTTGGAGTTTTGAACGTCTTGCATGGACAGGCTCAGGAGAGCAAAAGGGTGGAAGGCCGGGGCGAAATTGCTGCCTGCTAGCACGGTGGCAGCAAACCCGGTATTTTCCACCAGTTTTCGCCAGTGCCGTTTTGATGCAGGACCAATTGCTGGGGACGGCCAGCGCCGCTGGTGCCAACGCATCTGCCGCCACAAAATAAAAAGTCGCACAGTCGTAAAAACCGTGCGACTTTTGATTTTGGCTTGCGCTGCCAGGCCTCAAGGCTTGGGCGGAACCTCGGGAGCGGGGGCAGACGCTGCCAAGGCTTCGTCTGCATCCAGCCCCCACTGATCCCAGTCATCCCCAAACAGCTCTGCCGGGTGCTGGGTTCGGTCGGAGCCATTGCCACACCGCATGTCTTTGGCCGGGCAGTACAAGTTGCAACCCCAGCACACCCGCTCGGGGTGGGTGGGGGCTTTGGGAAACTTCTTGACGGCTGCCATGGCGTTTCTCCAGACGGTGCGGCCGGGCTCCTGTGCAACAGCGCGTTATTTGCGCTGGGGCGGCACGTCGGTACAACTGCCGTGGGCAATTTCCGCCGCCATGCCAATGCTTTCGCCCAAGGTGGGATGTGGGTGGATGGTCTTGCCGATGTCGACAGCGTCCGCACCCATCTCGATGGCCAGGGCGATCTCGCCGATCATGTCGCCCGCATGCGTGCCCACGATGCCGCCGCCCAGAATCTTGCCGTGGCCATGGGCTTCGGGCGAGTCGTCGAACAGCAGCTTGGTGTAGCCCTCGTCGCGGCCATTGGCGATGGCGCGGCCCGAGGCCGACCAGGGGAACAGGCCCTTCTTGACCTTGATGCCCTGGGCCTTGGCCTGGTCTTCGGTCAGGCCTACCCACGCCACTTCGGGGTCGGTGTAGGCCACCGATGGGATCACGCGGGCGTTGAACGCGGCGGCTGCCAGTTCCTTGTTGCCCTGCAGCTCACCCGCGATGACTTCGGCTGCCACATGCGCCTCGTGCACCGCCTTGTGCGCCAGCATGGGCTGGCCCACGATGTCGCCGATGGCGAAGATGTGCGGCACGTTGGTGCGCATCTGGATGTCGACGTTGATGAAGCCACGGTCTGTGACGGCCACGCCAGCCTTTTCGGCCGCGATCTTCTTGCCGTTGGGCGTGCGGCCCACGGCCTGCAGCACCAGGTCGTAGGTGCCTTCGCTCTTCGTGCCGTCCAGGCCCTCGAACTGCACCTGGATGCCTTCGGGCGTGGCCTGGGCGCCCACGGTCTTGGTCTTGAGCAGGATGTTGTCGAAGCGGTGCTTGTTCATCTTCTCCCAGACCTTGACGAGGTCGCGGTCCGCGCCCTGCATCAGGCCGTCCATCATCTCGACCACGTCCAGGCGGGCGCCCAGCGTGCTGTACACCGTGCCCATTTCCAGGCCGATGATGCCGCCGCCGACGATGAGCATCTTTTGGGGCACGCCCTGCAGCGCCAGTGCGCCGGTGGAGTCCACCACGCGCGGATCGTCGGGCATGAAGGGCAGGCGCACGGCCTGGCTGCCCGCAGCGATGATGGCGCGCTTGAACGCCACCACCTTCTTGGTGCCCGTCTTGTCCTGGCTGGTGCCGGTGGTTTCTTCCACTTCGAGGTGGTTGGCACCCACAAAGTGACCATAGCCGCGCACCACGGTCACCTTGCGCATCTTGGCCATGGCGGCCAGGCCGCCGGTGAGCTTGCCAATGACCTTTTCCTTGTGGCCGCGCAGCTTGTCCACGTTTACGGTGGGCGCGCCGAAGTCCACACCCAGGTCGGCCATGTGCGACACTTCGTCCATCACGGCGGCCACATGCAGCAGCGCCTTCGAGGGAATGCAGCCGACATTCAGGCACACGCCGCCCAGCTGGGCATAGCGCTCGACCAGCACGACCTTGAGGCCCAGGTCGGCAGCGCGGAAAGCGGCGCTGTAGCCGCCGGGGCCACCGCCAAGCACAAGCACGTCGCACTCCAGGTCGGCGCTACCGGCAAAGCTCTTAGCTTCTGTTTTGATAGCTGCTTGCGCTTGCGCTGCGGGCGCTGGAGCTGGTTTTTGCTCCAAAACTGCGGGTGCAGCAGCGGGCGCTGCGGCCTGCGCCGTCTCCAGCGTGAGCAGCACGCTGCCTTCTGCGATCTTGTCGCCGAGCTTCACCTTGAGCTCCTTGACCACGCCCGCGTGGCTGGACGGAATCTCCATGGAGGCCTTGTCGGACTCCACGGTGACCAGGCTTTGCTAGGCCTTGATGGTGTCGCCGGGTTGAACCAGCACTTCGATGACGCCCACTTCGGCGAAGTCGCCAATGTCGGGCACCTTGATTTGAATCGTTGCCATGGTGCGGTTCCCTTTACAGCAGGATACGGCGATAGTCCGCCAGCACCAGACCGAGGTAGGCGTTGAAGCGCGCGGCCAGGGCGCCATCGATCACGCGGTGATCGTAGCTCAGCGAGAGCGGCAACATCAGGCGCGGAACGAACTGCTGGCCGTCCCACACGGGCTTCATCGCACTCTTCGAGAGGCCCAGGATGGCCACTTCGGGAGCGTTGATGATGGGCGTGAAGTGCGTGCCGCCAATGCCGCCGAGCGAGCTGATGGACATGCAGCCGCCCTGCATGTCGGCGCTGCCCAGCTTGCCGTCGCGCGCCTTCTTGGCCAGTTCGCCCATTTCCTGGCTGATCTGGAAGATGCCTTTCTTGTCTGCGTCCTTCAGCACGGGAACCACCAGGCCATTGGGCGTATCCGCCGCAAAGCCGATATGGAAGTACTGCTTGTACACCAGGCTGTCGCCGTCCAGGCTGCTATTGAAGTCGGGGAACTTCTTGAGCGCGGCCACGCAGGCCTTGATGAGGAACGCGAGCATGGTGACCTTGATGCCACTCTTCTCGTTTTCCTTGTTGAGCTGGTCACAGCAGCGCTTTGGCATTCACCACCGTGTGTATGGGAAGCGTCTAGGCATCCTGGGAATGGGACGCATAGGCCATGCGGTGGCGCGTCGGGGCACAGCCTTCGACATGCAGGTGAGCTATCACAAGCGCAAGCCTGTGGAAGGTTCACCGTATCTCTATACAGAATCTGTGCATGGGTTGGCCCAGTGGGCCGATTTTCTCATTGTGACCGTGGCAGGTGGCGAGCAGACGCGTCACTTGATCGATGCGAACGTACTGGATGCGCTCGGCCCGACTGCCTTTCTCATCAATGTGGCGCGTGGCAGCGTGGTCGATGAACGAGCACTCGTACATGCATTGCAGGACGGGCGAATCGCTGGCGCCGGGCTCGATGTGTACGAGGACGATCCACGCCCATACCCGGGTCTTGAAGCGATGGACAACGTTGTACTGGCTCCTCACATCGGCAGCGGCACGCACGCGACGCGGCATGCAATGGCGGATTGGGTCCTCGAAAACATCCGTACTTGGCCACCGGTCGTCCGATAGAGGAAGTCCCATGGTCAGTTGCACATTGGTCAGGCAAGTAGCACTCCGTGAGCTTGGCGCAGCTAGATACTTCGCAAGATGGCAATCGCATCGCGATCACGGTACAAGTCAGCACCATCAAGTCAGTCGGGCAGGAGATGGTCCACTTAGGAATGCGGTCCAAGCTAGCCCATGAACTGATTTTCATTTTCCCGCTAACCTGAAAGCCGACCACTGCTACGCCTCGCTGCATGCGCAGACCTATGGCGAAGCGGTCGATGCCGCAACGCTGATCCCGCACGTGCCGGATGCGCTCAAGTCTTCCATTATTGGCATCTGTTACAAGCTATGGCGCGCTCTGTTGCTAGCCATGATCGCGGCGTGCCATTGTCCGTTTGAGTGCGGTTTTCAAGTGCCGTTGCATTGCCGCTTGAGCCTGAATGGGATCGCGAGCTTCGATCGCTTCGAGAATCTCTCGGTGCTCATTGAGTGCGACAAACCATGTGTCCACTGGGTCGTACAGACCAAGCAGCTTTGATGGCATAGGGCTTTGTCGTTCGTCGGCACTCGGCAAGTGACCTCAAACGGCACCCGATAGGCTTCAAACCATTGAGCGACGGCCTTCCAGGTGAGCTCGCCGCGCTCCAGCAACTGCAAGGCCCGGTCAATCATGCGACGCATCTCGTGTCGATAACGCTGCTCTGTCATGTTGCACCCCGTTTGATTTAATTTGTAGACCAATATAACCAGTCTCAAGCAGTCACAAAAGCCTTGAGCGCTGTGATGGCATCGGCCAGTGCGCGCGCGAGCCCAACTTGCGCCACGTCAAACGAGATCGAAGATCAGGTGCGTACGTGTGTGAATAGGAATTCCTCGCATTATAATTTGCATCCTTGCTCAAAAGAGCCGCTTCAATTTTCACCACAAGGATGCACATGCGTTGTTTGACTCCGTACAAAGCCTGCCGGGTCGAGGCCCCCAGGAAGACAGAACTCTGTTTGCTGGTGGCTGCCGCCCTGGGCTTCTCGCCTCAGCTTCATGCGCGTGAAGTCGAGTTACCGACCATTGCCGTGGTGGGCGAAGGCGAACGCGCCATGGCCAAGCAACCCGGCTCGGTCAGCCGCCTGAGCAAGCAGGACCTTGAGCTCGCACAACCGGCCTCGACGCAGGACGCCCTGAAAGCCGTACCCGGCATCGTGGTGCGCGACGAAGACGGCTATGGTTTCATCCCCAACATTGGCATGCGCGGGCTCAATCCCAACCGCAGTCAGAAACTGCTGGTCCTGGAAGATGGCGTGCCGGTGGCGCCTGGCCTGTTCCTGGCCAACGAGTCCTACTACAGCCCTCGCATCGAACGCATGGAGAGCATCGAGGTGCTGAAAGGCGCCGCAGGCTTGCGCTACGGTCCGACGACCATCGGCGGCGTCATCAACTACAAGACCAAGAAGCCTGAGGAAGGCGTCAAGGTCACGGGCAAGGCGGGCACGCACGGCTATCGCTTGCTGGGTCTTGATGCCGGCGGGGTCACTTCCTCCGGTGACGCTGTGGGCGGCATCAGCCTCGTCACCGCCGAGGGCGACGGCTTGCGCAACAACGGCTTCAAGATGAACGATGTGGTGCTCAAAGGCGGCATGGCCTTGGGAGACCGACAGTGGCTCAGCGCCAAGCTGTCCTACTACGACAACGACATCAACACCTCTTACGTGGGACTGCGCCCCAGCGAGTACCGCAACGACCCCAGCAAGAACCCCGCCCCGGATGACTATTTCCTGACGAACCGCACCTCGTTTGACCTGAACCACGAGTGGGACATCCGCCCCGACGTCAAGCTGCAAACCGTTGCCTACTGGAGCCAGCTGGAGCGGGATTACTGGCGCCGGGAGGTGGCGGCACGCACGGCAGAGGGCACGACCTTCAAGCCTTGTGGCGGCTCGGTCAACTGCATGGTGGGCCGCAACCGCAGCTTTGAGATGATGGGCGCCGATAGCCGCTTGTTTGTCAACTTTGACGGTTTCGGCATCCGCAACGAGGCCGAGCTGGGCGTGCGCCTGCACCGTGACAAGCTGAGCAACCAGACCGTCAGCTCGAAGACCGATCCGAATGCACGCACGGGCACGCTCACCGGCGACGACTCCCAGGAAGCCGACAGCGTCGCCTTCTATGGCCAAAATCGGTTCCTGCTGACGGAGACCGTGGCGACCACCTTGGGTCTGCGCATCGAGTCGTATGACCAAA
This sequence comes from Acidovorax temperans, assembly GCF_006716905.1. Taxonomy (GTDB): domain Bacteria; phylum Pseudomonadota; class Gammaproteobacteria; order Burkholderiales; family Burkholderiaceae_C; genus Acidovorax; species Acidovorax temperans. The sequence continues at coordinate 121,735 of NZ_VFPV01000003.1, forward strand.
AGCGCCGCAATGAACTGACCCAGGCGTCGGGCCAGTCCAGCAACACCGAGGTGATGCCGGGCCTGGGCGTTACGTGGCAGCTGAGCCCCCAGGCGCAGCTGTTTGCCGGGGCGTACAAGGCCTTCTCGCCCGCCATGGTGGCCACCGCCATCAGCTCGTCCGGCCAGAACCAGGAGCTCGACGCCGAGCGGTCCAACAATGTGGAGGTGGGCATCCGCGGTACGGTCAATCGCTGGCAATACGAGGCCACGGCCTTCCAGATGGACTTCTCCAACCAGATCGTGCCGCAGTCTGAATCGGGCGGTGTAGGGGCGACCGTTACCAATGCGGGCAAGACCCTGAATCGCGGCGTCGAGACTGCAGTCGGATTCGACTTCGGTCAGGGATGGCGCCTGAACGCCAACGCCACGTATGTGCCGACGGCCCGCTACAACAGCCAGAAGGTCGTCAGCGGCGTTGACCGGCAAGGCAATCGCTTGCCCTATGCGCCCGAACTGGTGGCAAACCTGGGCGTCAGCTACCGCCAGGGTGCCTTCCAAGGCAGTGTGTTTGCCCATCACACGTCCCAGCAGTATGTGGACCCTGAGAACACGCGCACTGAAAGCGTGGATGGTCGTCGTGGCCTGATTCCGGCTTTCACCACGTTCAACCTGAGTGCGAACTACACACTGTCCAAGCAGGTCAAGTTCTTCGGCACCGTGCGGAACCTCTTCGACAAGAAGTACATCGCCAGCCGGAATCCGGACGGCATCTTTCCGGGTGCAGAACGCCATGTCGAAGTCGGGATGAGCTACAAGTTCTGAGCTCTCGCCTCGGATCGCGCCGGCAACATCGCCACCGATCGGCAGTGCTGGCGCGTGAGGGATACTCCAGCATCCTGGTCGCATGACCAGATCACCTTATCGGAGCCCCCCATGACCAAACACCGCAGCCGCCGCCAACGCAAGAAACTGCACGTCGGCGAATTTCAAGAATTCGGCTTTGCCTTCAAGACCCAGCTGAAAGAAGGCGCCCGCGAGGAGCTGTTCGTGGACGCCTTGCTGGAAGAAGTGATCGAGCCCAAAGGCCTGGAATTTGGCGGCTGGGCCCATGGCGGCTTCATCACCAAGTCCGAACGCGGCAGCGTGTCGGCGCAAGAACGTGCCGCCCTGATCGACTGGACGGATAGGCGTTTTAACCGCATGAGGCCAAGTATCGCACCGCGGAAGCGCCATCAAGCCGGCTGAGACACTCGATTTTCCCGCCCAGGTGTCAGGTTCACCACCAGGGTTTGGCGTTCAGGAGAGTGATTTGCGGCGCTCGGCGTGTACCGGGCGCAGAGCCAGTTCGCGGCAAGTCAAAATCGCCGCTTTGTTCATTCACCAACTGATGCGCTGATCGACCTCAAAGTCCGGTGCCGGTTGCGCCGCTAGGTCCCAGTCTGCTGGCTCGGTTTGCGCCCCGTCATCCATCTGCGCATCACTACAGTCATCCCACAGCGGTGGCCCGCGCGCCGGGGAGATGCGGGGTGGCTCTGAATCTGCCCCGATGTGGTCCAGGATGTGCCGGATGTCAGCGCTGTGCGTAATGAACGCGATGATGCGCATATGCCCGCCACACAGCGGACACAAGAGGGGGAACACCTCGTAGATGCGGGCGATCAGCACCGCCCACAGGTAGTGCGCTGCACGCTTGGGCAGCACCGGCTCGCTCTGGGATGGCAGCGCGCTGCTCATCGGTACCACACCAGGCGCGCACTCCCCCGTGCTGATCGACGCGCCCAGCACGGGAGCGGCTTGCGCCGGTGTCGCCAGCGCCGTCACCGCAGCCCTGAGCGGCGAGTTGGGTGCCAACACGCCAAAATAGCGGTGCCGGTGGGTGCGTGGCGGGGGAACCAGCGCGGCAATGCGGTCGATCAGCTCCAGCGGTGTGAGGTGCAGCTCATCAACCTTGGCACCGCGCTTGTCGCTGGTGGGTTCGCTGCGCTGCTTGCCGCAGCGGTACACCAGTTTGCTTCCCTCTTTGCGCAGCCTGTCCATCGCAAAGGGTGGGCGGGCGCAATAGCGCAAGAGCCGCTCAAGGCCTGGACGGTCGTGGGATTCAATGCACACCCCGGCATCCACCGAGAAACCGCTGTGTTTGTACCCCAGCATCTCTTTTGCCTCGAAGTTCTCCAGCAGCCCACGGCCCACAAAGGCGCGCAGGATACGTTTTTGCAGTGTGGTCTGCACTTGTGCCACGGGTGTCGCATCGATGCCGGTGGCAGGGTGGAATACGACACCTGACGCAGAGACTTGCATTGCGGCATCAGCGCTGCCCTCGCCTGCCACCTCCTCAAACACCCCGTCCACCACACAGACGTGGAAGTGGACGTGTTCGTTCAGGCTGGAGCCGAACCTGTGGATGAAGGCCACTGCGCCGATGTGCAGGCTTTCCTTGTCTGCATTGGCCGCGCCAATGCAGTGCGCCTGCAGGCTTTGCGCAATCACCCGCAGGAAGATGCGCAGCACCATATTGAGCACTGGCCCGTCGCGTTGCATGAACTACCGCAACCTCTTGGGCACGGAGAGCACCCACTGGCGCACCGGCAGGCGGGGGAATACGTGATCGTTCAGGTGCGCTGCTGTCTCCACCATGCGCCGGGTGGTGCACGAGGGGCAGACTCCCCGGCCTTTGCAGGAGAAGGCTACAAAGTAGTCGTGCCCACAGTCGCCGCAGCGAGCGCGGGCAAAGCCATGGGCAAAGATGCCGCACTCAAGATACTTGGCAAACGCTTTGCGCACGAAGGGCTTGGGGGTGTGGTGGTCGCCCTGGCCGTCGAACTGACCCGCGCTGGCCAACTCTAGCCAGGTCTCGTAGTGCTCGGCTACCGTTTGGTAGAGCAGCGTGCGTTCGGGGTGGCGTGGGTTGTAGAGCTTGGGCTTGGAAGTGGCTGACATGAATACTGTACAAATGCAAGGGGTATCTATTTAGCTCCAGCAGCCCCATTGATACTGTGATTTCATCCAGCAATGGTATCCGATTGGCTCTCCCCGGTGTTCTTGCTCACGACATCCCCATACGTCACTGGCGGCGTAACCACCGCTTGCTGCAGCAAGCGGTAAAACAGCATCCCGCGTGAGCTGGATGTGCGCCGGTTGAAACGGAACACGAATTCATCGAGATAGGCGTCCAGGTGGTCTGGCTGTACAGAGCCATGATGTGTTCCCAGCGCCCAGCGCTGTACCAGTGAGGCGACCCGGTGCACTCCCGCCATGGAGACATGGGCAGGTACGCCTGAGCCGAGCATGACGGTGCGCTGGTGGGTGTAACCCAGTTCTCCCAGAGCGCGGTATGCCGCCGAACCATCCGTGCGTACCTGGGCTCCAGGCTCGACCACCTCCTGCACAAAGGGGATTACGTGGGTGGCGGCGTCTCGGTCAATGCGGCGTAACCGGATGCGCCCAAACCCCTTGGGCTCCACGATCTCCACCGCCATGACCATCAACACTTTGGTGGTGCTGCTCTTGCGCCCTGCAGGGGTGGCGGGATTCTTGCGATCCGTGATGGACAGGTACGTTTCATCCACCTCCACAAGCCCCTTGAGCTTGTCCCGGCCCGGGCGGACCATGGCACGTCGAAATCGGTGCAGCATGGTCCAGGCGGTCTGGTAGCTCCCCAAACCCAATACGCGCTGCAGCCCCAGGGCGCTCACGCCTTGTTTCTGATTGGTCAGGTACCAAGCTGCAGCCAGCCAGACACGCAGCGGTGTGCGCGTCTTGTCAAAGATGGTTCCAGATGTCACTGTGCCTTGGTACTGGCATGAGCGGCACATCAGGCGGGTGCGGCTGGCGCGGTACACATCGCCAGCGTTGCCGCAACGCGGGCAGACGAAGCCTTGGGGCCACCGAAGCTTCTCCAGGAACGCCTGGCAAGCCTCTTCGGTGGCAAACCAGTCAAGAAATTCGTTCCAGGTGCGGGGGTAGTCCCGTCCAGGAGTTGGCGTTAGCATCTGGGTTTCCATCCAGCTATTCTCACGTCACTGGAGCTAAATAGATACCCCTTACAAATGCACAGTATTCTGCGGCGATTGTTTGGGTACGCAAAGCACAAGGCCCGAACCGTCGCCAGTTCGGGCCTTGTCAGGGTAGCTTGGCTGCGGACTTACTTGCGCGCAGGCGGCACATCCGTGCAGCTGCCATGCGCCACTTCCGCCGCCATGCCGATGCTCTCGCCCAGCGTCGGATGCGGGTGGATGGTCTTGCCGATGTCGACAGCGTCCGCACCCATCTCGATGGCCAGGGCGATCTCGCCGATCATGTCGCCCGCATGCGTGCCGACCATGCCGCCGCCCAGGATCTTGCCGTGGCCCCGGCCAGCATGGCCGTCTCCTGATCCTGCTTCGGGGCTGTCGTCGAACAGCAGCTTGGTGACGCCCTCGTCGCGGCCATTGGCGATGGCGCGGCCCGAGGCCGACCAGGGGAACAGGCCCTTCTTGACCTTGATGCCCTGCTGCTTGGCCTGGTCTTCGGTCAGGCCCACCCAGGCCACTTCGGGGTCGGTGTAGGCCACGCTGGGGATCACGCGGGCGTTGAAGGCGGCGCTGGCCAGTTCCTTGTTGCCCTGCAATTCGCCGGCGATCACTTCCGCCGCCACATGCGCCTCGTGCACCGCCTTGTGCGCCAGCATGGGCTGGCCCACGATGTCGCCGATGGCGAAGATGTGCGGCACGTTGGTGCGCATCTGGATGTCGACGTTGATGAAGCCACGGTCTGTGACGGCCACGCCAGCCTTTTCGGCCGCGATCTTCTTGCCGTTGGGCGTGCGGCCCACGGCCTGCAGCACCAGGTCGTACACCTGGGGTTCGGGCACTGTCACGCCATCCTTGGCGGGCGCAAAGCTCACCTTGATGCCTTCGGGCGTGGCCTCGGCCGCCACCGTCTTGGTGTTGAGCATGATGTTGTCGAAACGGTGGGCGTTCATCTTCTGCCACACCTTCACCAGGTCGCGGTCTGCGCCCTGCATCAGGCCGTCCATCATTTCCACCACGTCCAGGCGTGCGCCCAGCGTGCTGTAGACGGTGCCCATTTCAAGGCCGATGATGCCGCCGCCCAGAATGAGCATGCGCTTCGGAACACCCTGCAGCGCCAGCGCGCCGGTGGAATCCACCACGCGTGGGTCTTCGGGCATGAACGGCAGGCGCACGGCTTGGCTGCCCGCAGCGATGATGGCGCGCTTGAACGCCACCACCTTCTTGGTGCCCGTCTTGTCCTGGCTGGTGCCGGTGGTTTCTTCCACTTCGAGGTGGTTGGCACCCACAAAGTGACCATAGCCGCGCACCACGGTCACCTTGCGCATCTTGGCCATGGCGGCCAGGCCGCCGGTGAGCTTGCCAATGACCTTTTCCTTGTGGCCGCGCAGCTTGTCCACGTTTACGGTGGGCGCGCCGAAGTCCACACCCAGGTCGGCCATGTGCGACACTTCGTCCATCACGGCGGCCACATGCAGCAGCGCCTTCGAGGGAATGCAGCCGACATTCAGGCACACGCCGCCCAGCTGGGCATAGCGCTCGACCAGCACGACCTTGAGGCCCAGGTCGGCAGCGCGGAAAGCGGCGCTGTAGCCGCCGGGGCCACCGCCAAGCACAAGCACGTCGCACTCCAGGTCGGCGCTACCGGCAAAGCTCTTAGCTTCTGTTTTGATAGCTGCTTGCGCTTGCGCTGCGGGCGCTGGAGCTGGTTTTTGCTCCAAAACTGCGGGTGCAGCAGCGGGCGCTGCGGCCTGCGCCGTCTCCAGCGTGAGCAGCACGCTGCCTTCTGCGATCTTGTCGCCGAGCTTCACCTTGAGCTCCTTGACCACGCCCGCGTGGCTGGACGGAATCTCCATGGAGGCCTTGTCGGACTCCACGGTGACCAGGCTTTGCTAGGCCTTGATGGTGTCGCCGGGTTGAACCAGCACTTCGATGACGCCCACTTCGGCGAAGTCGCCAATGTCGGGCACCTTGATTTGAATCGTTGCCATGGTGCGGTTCCCTTTACAGCAGGATACGGCGATAGTCCGCCAGCACCAGACCGAGGTAGGCGTTGAAGCGCGCGGCCAGGGCGCCATCGATCACGCGGTGATCGTAGCTCAGCGAGAGCGGCAACATCAGGCGCGGAACGAACTGCTGGCCGTCCCACACGGGCTTCATCGCACTCTTCGAGAGGCCCAGGATGGCCACTTCGGGAGCGTTGATGATGGGCGTGAAGTGCGTGCCGCCAATGCCGCCGAGCGAGCTGATGGACATGCAGCCGCCCTGCATGTCGGCGCTGCCCAGCTTGCCGTCGCGCGCCTTCTTGGCCAGTTCGCCCATTTCCTGGCTGATCTGGAAGATGCCTTTCTTGTCTGCGTCCTTCAGCACGGGAACCACCAGGCCATTGGGCGTATCCGCCGCAAAGCCGATATGGAAGTACTGCTTGTACACCAGGCTGTCGCCGTCCAGGCTGCTATTGAAGTCGGGGAACTTCTTGAGCGCGGCCACGCAGGCCTTGATGAGGAACGCGAGCATGGTGACCTTGATGCCACTCTTCTCGTTTTCCTTGTTGAGCTGGACACGGAACGCCTCCAGATCGGTGATGTCGGCGTCGTCGTGGTTGGTCACGGCGGGAATCACCACCGCGTTGCGCGTGAGGTTGGCGCCGCTGATCTTCTTGATGCGGCCCAGTTCCTTGCGCTCCACCGGGCCGAACTTGCTGAAGTCCACCTTGGGCCAGGGCAGCAGGTCCAGGCCCACGCCCGTGCCGCCACCACCCGCCGGGGCCTTGGCGGCCTGGGCCTTGGTCTGCACGCTGCCGGTCATCACGCGCTGGGTGAAGGCCTGCACGTCAGCAAACAGCTCGGCCAGCACCGCCTGGGCCAGCGGGTGCAGATGGATCTCGGGCTCTTCGAGCAGCACCGTGCTGCCGGGCGGCACGCTGTAGGCCACCGTGAGCACCGGCAGCACCTGCGCCACACCCACCCCCACGTCGCGCAGGTTGGCAGCCACGCCATCCTTGTGCACCAGCAGTTCGTAGCGGCTGGAGCGCCCCAGCTGGCGCACCTCGATGACTCATTTATTACGATGAAGCTGGGTTCTGTGCATCACCACCGGTACAACGTGCTTGGTCAAAAATTGGGCAAACACATGAGGTTGTACCAGCGCATCATCAGCGCGTAACAGTCATGGGCGCACTCGATTTTGGGGCGCAACGTCTTCGTCATCAGCAAGTCACGGGTTCAGTTAACCGTGAAACCTTCGTTGCTTTTATGGATGATCTGATTCCCAAAATCGCCAAGCCAGAACCTACTTTCATCATTCTTGACAACGCCGGAATTCATCATAATCTTGATGCGCAAATCACTGCACGCTGGTTGATACAATTTAAGACTGTGCTTTGCTATTTGCCACCTTACAGCCCTGAATTAAACATGATCGAAATCTTATGGAAGCAAGCCAAATACTTTTGGCGAAAATTTGAAACTTGGAGCAAGGAATCATTCAAGGAAAAAATCAGCGATATGCTCGATGGCTTCGGCTCAAAATTTCAAATCAGTTTTTTGTGATTACTTATGTACGTCTGACATGATATTTAACCCCGGCTTACGTCATAACACGTTTGATGCTTAAGTGACTGAAATGCATAAGCAATTACCGAAGAGCCGCCTGACAACTGAATGTATACACAGTATATTTTGCTTGATCGAGTTTAATTTAGGACGTATTGTCCTGAATTATTCCCTTTTATGCGACTTATATGGTTACCGTACTACAAACAGCCAGTCACGAAGAGGCCATGTCTTATCTGGCATTGGCACGCGAACGATTTACACAAAGCGACATTGCCAGACAACTTCAAGTCGATGCCCGCACAATACGACGCTGGGAGGCGCGCCAGTCTGCACCGCCGCCATATATTGTTGCAGCACTCAGACAACTCATCTTGCCGTTGCATGATCTGGCGGCGGGAGCAGGTGATTTTCGTTTTATTGATCTGTTTGCAGGCGTTGGCGGTATCCGTAGGGGCTTTCAGTCAGCCGGGGGCCGTTGCGTGTTTACCAGTGAATGGGACAGTTATGCGCAAAAAACCTATACAGAAAATTATCCTGCAGAGCACATGATTGCAGGCGATATCACACAAATTGACGCTGCAGATATCCCTGATCACGATGTATTGCTGGCAGGATTTCCGTGCCAGCCATTTTCTATCGCCGGTGTTTCAAAGAAAAATTCTCTGGGACGCGCGCATGGATTTGCCGATGAAACGCAGGGCACGTTGTTTTTTGATGTAGCACGCATCATCGAGACCAAGCGCCCGCGTGCTTTTCTTCTGGAAAACGTCAAGAACCTGATGTCGCAATGAAAAAGGCCGTACCTTCGATGTCATCAAACGAACGCTGACGCAAGAATTGGGCTATCACATCCACTGCAAAGTCATCGATGGCGCACACTTTGTCCCGCAACACCGCGAACGTATCATCATCGTCGGCTTCCGCGAACCGGTAGCGTTTGACTGGGATATGCTGAACCTGCCGGAAAAAAATCAGATCAAACTGGGCAGTATTCTGCACAAAACCGATGGCAGCGAGTCAGTGCTGGCGTGGGACGGAAGTAAATTTTTTGACCATGCTAATCAATGCATCCCTGCCAAATACACACTGACCGACAATCTGTGGGTCTATCTGCAAAACTATGCGGCCAAGCACCGCGCAGCGGGCAATGGATTTGGCAATGGATTTGGCAATGGATTTGGCTATGGGCTGGCGCATAAAGATTCAGTCACACGTACCTTATCAGCGCGTTATCACAAGGATGGATCAGAAATTCTGGTATATCAGGGAGAGCAGAAAAATCCGCGCCGCCTGACCCCGCGTGAATGTGCGCGCCTGATGGGTACATGATCACACGAGTCTTGACAGGCTCTTATAGTGGGCTGAACAGTTACCATACTGGCTTCTGAATCACAGGGCAGTGTTGCATTTTACCAACATTGCCGTCGCATGTCACGCAACTGTAATATAGGATTGATACCATCGGTGCCGATGTGAATACAGCATCAATGTTGAAAATTTTTTCCTGCTGACTTCCCGGAGATTTAAATGCAATATAAATTTGTGGCTGCGGCACTGCTCGCATCAATTCCGTTCGCGGCTGTCGCGCAATCCAGCGTCACGATGTATGGCATCGCTGATGCCGCCGTAGCGGCCGAGAATGACGGCAGCAACAAGGTCGTGAAACTCAACAACGGCGGTCGGTCCAGCAGCCGTCTGGGCTTTCGCGGTACCGAAGATCTGGGAGGCGGCCTGAATGCCCTTTTCAATCTTGAGTCCGGCATCGATCTCACTACCGGACAAATCTCTAGCACGTCTACTTTTTTTAATCGCCGTGCGATCGTCGGTCTCAAAGGCGGCTTCGGCACAGTGACGCTGGGCCGCGAGTACTCGCCGATCGAGAGCGTGGCTAGCCCTTCCGACATTATGGAACTGAGCTTTGCTGGTGGCTCCCTGAGTGCATTCGGTAGCGCCCGTAATCGTTTGACACGCCGTTTAGACAATTCGATCAATTACATAACGCCGTCGTTCAACGGCTTGGTGGGCAGCCTCGCGTATGCCCTGGGCGAACAAGCCACGGGACCGTCGAAAGATTTGCTCGGCCTGGGGGTCAACTACTCAAATGGTAAGCTGTTCCTGGGCGCCGCCTACCAGACGTCCAAGCGCGTTGCCGCCGGCGACGACAAGGAGTACGCAGTTGGCGCCGGCTACAATTTCGGCGCGTTTGACGTGAAGGCAAACTATCTGGTCTCCGATCCGGACGGAGCAAACATCAAGTTCGAACAGTTCAACCTCGGCGCATCGGTTGGCTTGGGTAGCGGCCGCTTGTATGCCAACCTCCAGCAGAACAAGATCGAATCCGGCGCCAAGGGCAAGGGTTTTGCGGTTGCATATGCATATCCGCTGTCGAAGCGGACCAGCCTGTATACCTCGTATGCCACGCTGCGCAACAACGCTATCGGCCAATTCGGTATGGAATCGTCGGGCACGAAGCTAGCGCCAGCGGCGCTCGGCACCGATCCATCGGTGTTTGCGGTCGGCGTGCGGCATTTGTTTTAACGGGTAAACCGTGCATCGATAAATCGATGCACTGAATGGGCGATTGCAGACCAATCGCTCTTCAGGATTTGGACGTGCTTGGCGATTTCGAACGCCAACACCGGTTATCGCGTCAACGGATAGGCGTTTTAACCGCATGAGGCCAAGTATCGCACCGCGGAAGCGCCATCAAGCCGGCTGAGACACTCGATTTTCCCGCCCAGGTGTCAGGTTCACCACCAGGGTTTGGCGTTCAGGAGAGTGATTTGCGGCGCTCGGCGTGTACCGGGCGCAGAGCCAGTTCGCGGCAAGTCAAAATCGCCGCTTTGTTCATTCACCAACTGATGCGCTGATCGACCTCAAAGTCCGGTGCCGGTTGCGCCGCTAGGTCCCAGTCTGCTGGCTCGGTTTGCGCCCCGTCATCCATCTGCGCATCACTACAGTCATCCCACAGCGGTGGCCCGCGCGCCGGGGAGATGCGGGGTGGCTCTGAATCTGCCCCGATGTGGTCCAGGATGTGCCGGATGTCAGCGCTGTGCGTAATGAACGCGATGATGCGCATATGCCCGCCACACAGCGGACACAAGAGGGGGAACACCTCGTAGATGCGGGCGATCAGCACCGCCCACAGGTAGTGCGCTGCACGCTTGGGCAGCACCGGCTCGCTCTGGGATGGCAGCGCGCTGCTCATCGGTACCACACCAGGCGCGCACTCCCCCGTGCTGATCGACGCGCCCAGCACGGGAGCGGCTTGCGCCGGTGTCGCCAGCGCCGTCACCGCAGCCCTGAGCGGCGAGTTGGGTGCCAACACGCCAAAATAGCGGTGCCGGTGGGTGCGTGGCGGGGGAACCAGCGCGGCAATGCGGTCGATCAGCTCCAGCGGTGTGAGGTGCAGCTCATCAACCTTGGCACCGCGCTTGTCGCTGGTGGGTTCGCTGCGCTGCTTGCCGCAGCGGTACACCAGTTTGCTTCCCTCTTTGCGCAGCCTGTCCATCGCAAAGGGTGGGCGGGCGCAATAGCGCAAGAGCCGCTCAAGGCCTGGACGGTCGTGGGATTCAATGCACACCCCGGCATCCACCGAGAAACCGCTGTGTTTGTACCCCAGCATCTCTTTTGCCTCGAAGTTCTCCAGCAGCCCACGGCCCACAAAGGCGCGCAGGATACGTTTTTGCAGTGTGGTCTGCACTTGTGCCACGGGTGTCGCATCGATGCCGGTGGCAGGGTGGAATACGACACCTGACGCAGAGACTTGCATTGCGGCATCAGCGCTGCCCTCGCCTGCCACCTCCTCAAACACCCCGTCCACCACACAGACGTGGAAGTGGACGTGTTCGTTCAGGCTGGAGCCGAACCTGTGGATGAAGGCCACTGCGCCGATGTGCAGGCTTTCCTTGTCTGCATTGGCCGCGCCAATGCAGTGCGCCTGCAGGCTTTGCGCAATCACCCGCAGGAAGATGCGCAGCACCATATTGAGCACTGGCCCGTCGCGTTGCATGAACTACCGCAACCTCTTGGGCACGGAGAGCACCCACTGGCGCACCGGCAGGCGGGGGAATACGTGATCGTTCAGGTGCGCTGCTGTCTCCACCATGCGCCGGGTGGTGCACGAGGGGCAGACTCCCCGGCCTTTGCAGGAGAAGGCTACAAAGTAGTCGTGCCCACAGTCGCCGCAGCGAGCGCGGGCAAAGCCATGGGCAAAGATGCCGCACTCAAGATACTTGGCAAACGCTTTGCGCACGAAGGGCTTGGGGGTGTGGTGGTCGCCCTGGCCGTCGAACTGACCCGCGCTGGCCAACTCTAGCCAGGTCTCGTAGTGCTCGGCTACCGTTTGGTAGAGCAGCGTGCGTTCGGGGTGGCGTGGGTTGTAGAGCTTGGGCTTGGAAGTGGCTGACATGAATACTGTACAAATGCAAGGGGTATCTATTTAGCTCCAGTGACGTGAGAATAGCTGGATGGAAACCCAGATGCTAACGCCAACTCCTGGACGGGACTACCCCCGCACCTGGAACGAATTTCTTGACTGGTTTGCCACCGAAGAGGCTTGCCAGGCGTTCCTGGAGAAGCTTCGGTGGCCCCAAGGCTTCGTCTGCCCGCGTTGCGGCAACGCTGGCGATGTGTACCGCGCCAGCCGCACCCGCCTGATGTGCCGCTCATGCCAGTACCAAGGCACAGTGACATCTGGAACCATCTTTGACAAGACGCGCACACCGCTGCGTGTCTGGCTGGCTGCAGCTTGGTACCTGACCAATCAGAAACAAGGCGTGAGCGCCCTGGGGCTGCAGCGCGTATTGGGTTTGGGGAGCTACCAGACCGCCTGGACCATGCTGCACCGGTTTCGACGTGCCATGGTCCGCCCGGGCCGGGACAAGCTCAAGGGGCTTGTGGAGGTGGATGAAACGTACCTGTCCATCACGGATCGCAAGAATCCCGCCACCCCTGCAGGGCGCAAGAGCAGCACCACCAAAGTGTTGATGGTCATGGCGGTGGAGATCGTGGAGCCCAAGGGGTTTGGGCGCATCCGGTTACGCCGCATTGACCGAGACGCCGCCACCCACGTAATCCCCTTTGTGCAGGAGGTGGTCGAGCCTGGAGCCCAGGTACGCACGGATGGTTCGGCGGCATACCGCGCTCTGGGAGAACTGGGTTACACCCACCAGCGCACCGTCATGCTCGGCTCAGGCGTACCTGCCCATGTCTCCATGGCGGGAGTGCACCGGGTCGCCTCACTGGTACAGCGCTGGGTGCTGGGAACACATCATGGCTCTGTACAGCCAGACCACCTGGACGCCTATCTCGATGAATTCGTGTTCCGTTTCAACCGGCGCACATCCAGCTCACGCGGGATGCTGTTTTACCGCTTGCTGCAGCAAGCGGTGGTTACGCCGCCAGTGACGTATGGGGATGTCGTGAGCAAGAACACCGGGGAGAGCCAATCGGATACCATTGCTGGATGAAATCACAGTATCAATGGGGGCTGCTGGAGCTAAATAGATACCCCTTACAAATGCACAGTATTCTGCGGCGATTGTTTGGGTACGCAAAGCACAAGGCCCGAACCGTCGCCAGTTCGGGCCTTGTCAGGGTAGCTTGGCTGCGGACTTACTTGCGCGCAGGCGGCACATCCGTGCAGCTGCCATGCGCCACTTCCGCCGCCATGCCGATGCTCTCGCCCAGCGTCGGATGCGGGTGGATGGTCTTGCCGATGTCCACCGCGTCGGCACCCATCTCGATGGCCAGGGCGATCTCGCCAATCATGTCGCCCGCATGGGTGCCCACGATGCCACCGCCCAAAATCTTGCCGTGGCCATGGGCCTCGGGCGAGTCGTCGAACAGCAGCTTGGTGTAGCCCTCGTCGCGGCCATTGGCAATGGCGCGGCCAGAGGCAGACCAGGGGAACAGGCCCTTCTTGACCTTGATGCCCTGGGCCTTGGCCTGGTCTTCGGTCAGGCCCACCCACGCCACTTCGGGGTCGGTGTAGGCCACCGATGGGATCACGCGGGCGTTGAACGCGGCGGCTGCCAGTTCCTTGTTGCCCTGCAGTTCACCCGCGATGACTTCGGCCGCCACATGCGCCTCGTGCACCGCCTTGTGCGCCAGCATGGGCTGGCCCACGATGTCGCCAATGGCGAAGATGTGCGGCACGTTGGTGCGCATCTGGATGTCGACGTTGATGAAGCCACGGTCTGTGACGGCCACACCAGCCTTGTCGGCGGCGATCTTCTTGCCGTTGGGCGTGCGGCCCACGGCCTGCAGCACCAGGTCGTACACCTGGGGTTCGGGCACTGTCACGCCATCCTTGGCGGGCGCAAAGCTCACCTTGATGCCTTCGGGTGTGGCCTCGGCCGCCACCGTCTTGGTGTTGAGCATGATGTTGTCGAAACGGTGGGCGTTCATCTTCTGCCACACCTTGACCAGGTCGCGGTCAGCGCCTTGCATCAGGCCGTCCATCATCTCGACCACATCGAGGCGTGCGCCCAGCGTGCTGTACACCGTGCCCATTTCCAGGCCGATGATGCCGCCGCCCAGGATGAGCATGCGCTTCGGAACGCCCTGCAGCGCCAGCGCGCCGGTGGAATCCACCACGCGTGGGTCTTCGGGCATGAACGGCAGGCGCACGGCCTGGCTGCCCGCAGCGATGATGGCGCGCTTGAACGCCACCACCTTCTTGGTGCCCGTCTTGTCCTGGCTGGTGCCGGTGGTTTCTTCCACTTCGAGGTGGTTGGCTCCCACAAAGTGGCCGTAGCCACGCACCACGGTCACCTTGCGCATCTTGGCCATGGCGGCCAGGCCGCCGGTGAGCTTGCCGATGACCTTTTCCTTGTGGCCGCGCAACAGGTCCACGTTGACCTTGGGCGCGCCAAAGTCGATGCCAGCGGCAGACAGGTGCGACACCTCGTCCATCACCGCCGCCACATGCAGCAGCGCCTTGGAGGGGATACAGCCCACGTTCAGGCACACGCCGCCCAGGGTGGCATAGCGCTCTACCAAGATGACCTTGAGGCCCAGGTCGGCCGCACGGAACGCCGCCGAGTAGCCGCCAGGGCCACCACCCAGCACGAGCACATCGCAGTCCAGATCCGCAGAACCGCCGAAGCTGGCTGCTGCAATATTAGGAGCTACTGGCGCTTGTGCAGCGGGCGCTGGAGCCGGTTTTGACTCAGAAGCCGGGGCTGCGGGGGCGGGTGCTGCAGCCGGTGCCGCACCGGCAGCGCCCTGCACTTCCAGCGTCAGCACCACGGCGCCTTCGGCGATCTTGTCGCCCAGCTTCACTTTCAGTTCCTTCACCACACCAGCATGGCTGGAGGGGATCTCCATGGAGGCCTTGTCGGACTCCACGGTGATCAGGCTCTGCTCGGCCTTAATGCTGTCGCCAGGCTTGACCAGCACTTCGATCACACCGACTTCGGCGAAATCGCCAATGTCGGGCACTTTGATGTCGATGATTGCCATGTGTCGGGCCCTCGCGTTACATCACGATGCGGCGGAAGTCCGCCAGCAGCGAGGCAAAGTACACGTTGAAGCGCGCGGCGGCGGCGCCGTCGATCACGCGGTGGTCCCAGCTCAGGGAGAGGGGCAGCATCAGGCGCGGGGCGAATTGCTTGCCGTCCCACTTGGGTTCGATGCTGCTCTTGCACACGCCCATGATGGCCACTTCCGGCGCATTGATGATGGGCGTGAAGTAGCGGCCACCGATGCCGCCTAGCGAGCTGATGGAGAAGCAGCCGCCCTGCATGTCTGCCGGGGCCAGCTTGCCTTCGCGCGCCTTGGCGGCGAGTTCGCCCATTTCCTTGCTGATCTGCACGATGCCCTTCTGATCGGCATCCTTGATGACGGGAACCACCAGCCCGTTGGGCGTGTCGGCCGCAAAGCCGATGTGGAAGTAGTTCTTCATCACCAGCTGATCGCCGTCGAGCGAGCTGTTGAACTCAGGGAACTTCTTGAGCGCGGCCACAGCGGCCTTGATCATGAAGGCCAGCATGGTGACCTTCACGCCGCTCTTCTCGTTCTCTTTGTTGAACTGCACGCGGAAGGCTTCCAGGTCGGTGATGTCCGCATCGTCGTGGTTGGTGACGTGCGGGATGACAACCCAGTTGCGGTGCAGATTGGCGCCGCTGATCTTCTTGATGCGCGAGAGGTCCTTGCGTTCCACCGGGCCGAATTTGGCGAAATCGACCTTGGGCCAGGGCAGTAGGTCCAGACCCACGCCAGAACCACTGGCTGCCGGTGCGGGTGCCTTCGCGGCCTGGGCCTTGGTTTGGGCGGCGCCGCTCATCACCTGCTTGGTGAAGTTCTGGATGTCGTCCTGGGTGATGCGACCCTTGGGGCCGCTGCCCTTGACTTCTTCCAGCGGCACGCCCAGCTCACGGGCGAACTTGCGCACGGAGGGGCTGGCGTGGGGCAGACCCAGCGTGGCAGCGCCGGGCTGGTGGGCGGGGGCTGCCACCGTCGTCGCAGCCGCTACAGGGGCTGCTGCCACCATGGCGGGAGCTGGAGTCGCGGTTGATGCGGGCGCAGGGGCTGCTGCAACAGGTGCGGTGGCAGCAGGCGCAGCGGCGCTGGCCACGCCTTCCAGAACAGCCACCAGGTCGCCAATGTTCACGGTGTCACCGATCTTGACCTTGAGTTCCTTGAGCACGCCAGCGGCGGGCGAAGGAATCTCCATGGAGGCTTTGTCGGATTCGACGGTGAAGAGTGATTGCTCCAGCGCTACGGTGTCGCCGGGCTTGACCAGCAGCTCGATCACGGCCACGTTCTTGAAGTCGCCAATGTCGGGCACGCGCACTTCCACGGGGCCTGCGGCTGCTGGCGCAGGTGCGGCGGCCACAGGGGCGGCCGTTGCAGCAGCCGGGGCGGCTGCGGGGGACGCGGCAGGTGCGGGCGCAGCCGCTGGGGCTGCGGCAGTGGCGCCAACGGCTTCCACCACGGCAATCACCGAGCCTTGCTTGACCTTGTCGCCCAGCGCCACCTTGAGTTCCTTGACCACGCCAGCGTGGCTGGAGGGAATCTCCATGGAGGCCTTGTCGGACTCCACCGTGATCAGCGACTGCTCGGCCTTGACGGTGTCACCCACCTTCACGAGCAACTCGATGACGCCGACTTCGTCGAAATCCCCGATGTCCGGGACTTGAATGTTGACCAATGCCATTGTTGTCTCCGTCTCGGGTTAGGCGTACAGCGGGTTGATCTTGTCGGCGTTGATGCCGTACTTGGCAATGGCTTCTGCCACCTTGGACACGTGCACCACGCCGTCGTCGGCCAGCGCCTTCAGGGCGGCGATCACGATGTAGTGGCGGTTCACCTCGAAGTGCTCGCGCAGCTTGCTGCGGAAGTCTGAGCGGCCGAAACCGTCGGTGCCCAGCACGCGGTAGCTGCGGCCCTTGGGCACGAAGGGGCGGATTTGCTCGGCATAGGCCTTCATGTAGTCGGTCGATGCCACCACGGGGCCGCTGCGGCTGCCCAGCTGGCGGGTAACGAACGGCACGCGTGGGGTTTCCAGCGGATGCAGCAGGTTCCAGCGGTCGGCGTCCTGGCCCTCACGGGTCAATTCGTTGAAGCTTGGGCAGCTCCACACGTCGGCCTGCACGCCCCAGTCGGCGGCCAGCAGGGTTTGGGCTTCCATCGATTCACGCAGAATGGTGCCCGAGCCCAGCAACTGCACGCGCTTGTCGCCGTCGGCGCCGGGCTTGCACAGGTACATGCCCTTGATGATCTGCTCTTCCGTGCCGGGCAGCAGGCCGGGCATGGCGTAGTTCTCGTTGAGCAAGGTGATGTAGTAGAAGACGTTTTCCTGGCGTTCCACCATGCGCTTCAAGCCGTCGTGCATGATCACCGCGACTTCGTGGGCGAAGGTCGGGTCGTAGCTCACGCAGTTGGGGATGGTGTTCGCCAGGATGTGGCTGTGGCCGTCTTCGTGCTGCAGGCCTTCGCCGTTGAGCGTGGTACGGCCCGAAGTGCCGCCCAGCAAGAAGCCGCGCGCCTGCATGTCACCCGCCGCCCAGGCCAGGTCGCCGATGCGCTGGAAGCCGAACATCGAGTAATACACGTAGAACGGGATCATGATCCGGTTGTTCGTGCTGTACGAGGTGGCCGCTGCAATCCAGCTGGCCATGCCGCCGGCTTCGTTGATGCCTTCTTGCAGTATCTGGCCAGCTTTGTCTTCCTTGTAGTACATCACCTGGTCGCGATCGACCGGGGTGTAGAGCTGGCCCTTGGGGTTGTAGATCCCGATCTGGCGGAACAGACCTTCCATGCCGAAGGTGCGGGCTTCGTCCACCAGGATGGGCACCACGCGGGGGCCCAGGGCCTGGTCGCGCAGCAGCTGCGTGAGGAAGCGCACGTAAGCCTGGGTGGTGGAGATTTCACGGCCTTCCGCCGTGGGCTCCAGGATGGCCTTGAAGGTGTCGAGCGACGGCACCGTGAAGCTTTCATCGGCCTGGGGACGGCGCTGGGGCAAATAGCCGCCCAGGGCCTTGCGGCGCTCGTGCAGGTACTGCATTTCGGGCGTGTCATCGGCGGGCTTGTAGTACGGAATGTCGGCCAGCTGGCTGTCCGGAATCGGAATGTTGAAGCGGTCGCGGATGTACTTGATGTCCTCGTCTGAGAGCTTCTTGGTCTGGTGCACGGTGTTTTTGCCTTCACCGGCTTTGCCCATGCCGTAGCCCTTCACGGTCTTGACCAGCAGCACAGTGGGCTGGTTCTTGTGCTCGTTGGCGGCGTGGAAGGCGGCGTAGACCTTGGCGGGCTCGTGGCCACCGCGGCGCAGTTCGAAGATCTCCTCGTCGGTCATGTGCTCGACCAGCTTGGCGGTCTCGGGGTACTTTCCGAAGAAGTTCTTGCGAACAAAAGCGCCGTCGTTGGCCTTCATGGCCTGATAGTCGCCGTCCAGCGTTTCCATCATCAGCTGCTTGAGCTTGCCGGTCTTGTCGCGGCGCAGCAGCTCGTCCCAGCCGTTGCCCCACAGAAGTTTGATGACGTTCCAGCCTGCACCACGGAACTCACCTTCAAGTTCTTGCACGATCTTGCCGTTGCCGCGCACAGGGCCGTCCAGGCGCTGCAGGTTGCAGTTGATGACGAACACGAGGTTGTCGAGATTCTCGCGCGCGGCCAGGCCAATCGCGCCCAAAGATTCGGGTTCGTCCATCTCGCCGTCGCCGCAGAACACCCAGACCTTGCGGTTCTCGGTGTTGGCAATGCCACGGGCGTGCAGGTACTTGAGGAAGCGGGCCTGGTAGATCGCCATCAGCGGGCCCAGGCCCATCGAGACGGTGGGGAACTGCCAGAACTCGGGCATCAGCTTGGGGTGCGGGTAGCTGGACAGGCCCTTGCCGTCCACTTCCTGGCGGAAGCTGTCGAGCTGCGCTTCGCTCAGGCGGCCTTCCAGATAAGCGCGGGCGTAGATGCCGGGGGCGCTGTGGCCCTGGATGTACAGCAGGTCGCCACCATGGTTTTCGCTGGCGGCATGCCAGAAGTGGTTGAAGCCGGCACCGAACATGCTGGCCACGGAAGCGAAGGAGCCAATGTGGCCACCCAGATCGCCGCCGTCCGCAGGGTTCAGGCGGTTGGCGCGCACCACCATGGCCATGGCGTTCCAGCGCATATAGGCGCGCAGGCGCTTTTCAATGGCGATGTTGCCGGGGCAATGGGCTTCCTGCTCGGGCTCAATGGTGTTCACGTAGCCGGTATTGGCAGAAAACGGCAGGTCGATGCTGCTTTGCCGGGCATGTTCCAGCAGCTGCTCTAACAGAGAGTGGGCGCGCTCGGGGCCCTCTTTTTCAATGACGGCGGACAGGGCATCCATCCATTCGCGGGTTTCTTGTTGATCCGCGTCGGTGCCGATACCGAGGCCGGCCTGTGGGTCGGGCTGAGCTGACATGCTTTGTCTCCTGTGAGTTGCAGCTGGCAAAAATTGTGGCGTAGTTTCGCACAATTCGCCTTCATTTCAAATGGTGCCCGTATGTTTCATATTGCGATAAATTGCTGCAAGCGCACATAATTTCAGCTGCTGAAAAGGGCATGGCCGTCCCCTACACTTCAGCCATGGAAACGACAAGCCCAGAGACCACAACAGCCCCCGAGCCATCGGCCATTGCCGCGCCCGCACGCTGGTGGCGCAAGTGGTGGCGCAGCCTATCGCCCACGCGCCAGGACCGGTTTGCCGCCCTGGCACCCCTGGCTGCGGTGATGATGTTTCTGGCCGCCATCGTGGCCGCGTTCTGGTATCTGCGCGCGGAGGAGGCCGAGCGCGAGCAAGAAGCCCTTCGCCGTGACGTGGAATATGCGCAGCAGCGGGTTCGCCTGCGCCTGCTGGAACGCCAGGAACAACTGATGCGCATTGCCCGCGACATCTCCAACCAGGAGCTGGAGCGGGCTGAATTTGTGAACAGGGCCGAGGCCCTCATCAGCCAATACCCCGAGCTGCAGGCCATCACCTGGATTGATGAGCGCCGAAAGATTCGCGCCAGCCATGCGGCGCCCACGCTGTCGAGCCAGCAGTTGCGGGTGGCGGGCGAGCTGCTCAAGCCTGGAGAGACCGCAGACACCTACGGCCTGGCCCGTGACCTGCAGCAACCGGTTTACGCCCAGCCAGCTGCCGCGAAGGGGGATGCGTCGCCCTTGCTGCAATTGCAGGTGCCTTTGAACAACCAGGGTAAGTTCGCAGGCGTCGTGCTGGGCGAGTACTCCATCGACAGCCTGCTGCGCTATGGCACTCCTACCGAAGTGCTGGCGCGCTATGCCGTTACGTTGATGGATGCCCGTGGCCAGGTGCTGGCAGGTACCCCCCTGCCTCCGCGCAACCCTGCCACCCAGTTACTGCCCTGGACGCCCAAGGCCAACGAATACGAAGTGCCGGTGTCTCCCGTCGGCAATGGGTTGGTGCTGCGTGCGCAGGCTTACCGCACCTCGCTGGGCGTGGTGGGTAGCGGCTTGTTCTGGCTGGTGGGCACTTTGAGCGCCATGACGGCCTGGATGCTGATTGCCACCTGGCGCCACACCCGCAGGCGCATGCAGGCGCAGCAAGCCCTGGTGGCTGAGACCAACTTCCGTCGCGCCATGGAAAACTCCATCCTGACCGGGATGCGCGCGCTGGACATGGAAGGACGCATCACCTACGTGAACGCGGCGCTGTGCCAGATGACTGGCTGGAGCGAAGCCGAACTGGTGGGCCTGAAGCCCCCCTACCCCTACTGGCCCAAGGAAGACCATGAATCCCTGCATGCCAAGCTGCGCGACGAGCTGAGCGGCCGCAGCGGGTCCGGCGGATTCCAGGTGCGCGTGCAGCGCAAAAACGGCACGCTGTTCGATGCCCGCTTGTATGTCTCGCCCCTGATTGACGCCCACGGCCAGCAAACCGGGTGGATGACGTCGATGACCGACATCACCGAGCCCAACCGCGTGCGCCAGCAACTCACGGCTGCGCATGAGCGTTTCACCATCGTGCTGGAGTCGCTGGACGCCTCGGTGTCGGTGGCGCCGCTGGGCAGCGAAGAACTGCTGTTTGCCAACAAGCTCTATCGCCAATGGTTCGGATCCCAGACGGCGGGGCACTTGCAACTGGTGGCCCAGGCCGGTGTGCTGCCGGTCGCCAGCAACAGCGGGGTGGATGACGAAGATGGCCTGATGGGGCTGCCCACCGACCCGTTGACCAGCGCGCGGTCTGAAAACGCCGAGATTTACCTGCCCGACCTGGGCAAATGGCTGGAGGTTCGCTCACGCTACCTGAACTGGGTGGACGGCCGCCTGGCTCAGATGGTCATTGCCACTGATATCACCCCCCGTCGCCTGGCTGAAGAGCAAGCCGAGCGCCAGGCGGAGCGCGCCCAATCGGTCAGCCGCCTCATCACCATGGGTGAAATGGCCTCCAGCGTGGCGCATGAACTCAACCAACCGCTCACCGCCATCAACAATTACTGTTCGGGCATGGTCTCGCGCATCCAAAGTGGGCAGATCACGGAAGAAGCGTTGTTGTCGGCACTGCAAAAAACCGCCCACCAGGCGCAGCGTGCGGGCCAAATCATCCAGCGCATCCGCGCCTTTGTGAAAAAGAGCGAACCCAACCGCACGTTGGCCGACGTGCACAGCATGGTGTCTGAAGCCGTGGAGCTGGCAGACATTGAACTGCGCCGTCACAACGTGCGCCTCACCCACTACATTGCAGCCCGCCTGCCCCCCGTGATGGCCGACACCATCCTGATTGAGCAGGTCTTGGTCAACCTGATGAAGAACGGCGCCGAGTCCATCCAGCATGCGCAGCGCCCTCCTTCGGGCCGCAGTGTGGAGTTGCGCGTGGTTCCCAAGCACACGGACGAAGGCGAGGTTGTCGAATTTTCGGTGCAGGACACGGGCAAAGGCCTGGCCCCTGAAGTGCTGGAGCGGCTGTTTGAAGCCTTCTTCTCCACCAAGCAGGAAGGCATGGGCATGGGCCTGAATTTGTGCCGCAGCATCGTCGAGTCCCACCAGGGAAGGATGCAGGCGCAGAACATCTACAATGGAACAGAGGTCGTTGGCTGCCGGTTCTCCTTCTGGCTTCCGCTGGCAAAGCCTGCCGATGACACTACAAACTCTGTAGCAAACGAGCAAACTCCGAGGACAATTGCATGAGCTTGATTCCGAAAAAAGGCACTGTTTACGTTGTAGATGATGACGAGGCCGTGCGCGATTCGCTGCAATGGCTGCTGGAGGGCAAGGATTACCGCGTACGCTGCTTTGATTCGGCTGAGACCTTCCTCTCGCGCTATGACCCGCGCGAAGTGGCCTGCCTGATTGTGGACATCCGCATGGGCGGCATGACGGGCCTTGAATTGCAAGACCGGTTGATCGAGCGCAAGTCGCCACTGCCCATCGTTTTCATCACCGGCCACGGCGATGTGCCCATGGCGGTGAACACCATGAAAAAAGGCGCGCTGGATTTCATCCAGAAGCCTTTCGACGAAGAAGAACTGCTGGGCTTGGTTGAGCGCATGCTGGACCATGCCCGCGAAGCTTTTGCCGGCTTTCAGCAAGCCGCCAGCCGCGATGCCCTGCTCTCCAAGCTCACCAGCCGCGAAGCGCAG
Organism: Acidovorax temperans; assembly: GCF_006716905.1. Lineage (GTDB taxonomy): Bacteria > Pseudomonadota > Gammaproteobacteria > Burkholderiales > Burkholderiaceae_C > Acidovorax > Acidovorax temperans. Next base: position 144,348 of record NZ_VFPV01000003.1, read on the forward strand.
GTGCTCGAACGCATCGTTGCAGGCCGCCTGAACAAGCAGATCGCCGACGACCTGGGCATCAGCATCAAGACCGTGGAGGCGCACCGTGCCAACATCATGGAAAAGCTCAATGCCAACACCGTGGCCGATCTGCTGAAAATTGCTCTGGGCCAGAACGCGCCCAAGGCCTGATTGCTCCTATTTTCATAGCTGCCTGCGCTTATCCAATCTGCGCTGGCAGCTGTTTTTAGGCTCTTCTAGCGAATGCTAGTGATGCACTCGATAAATGTCGTACGTCGAAATCGTCGTTTACAGACGTGCGGCGATTTCCATCACTACTATTCGCTAGAAGAGCCTGTTTTTATTTGTAAAACAGAATGACTGCTCAACTCATCGACGGCAACGCCCTCTCCCGCCAACTGCGCACCCAAGTGGCCGAACGTGCCGCTGCCCTCAAAGCCCGGGGGGTGACTCCCGGCTTGGCGGTGATCCTGGTCGGCGACAACCCGGCCAGCCAGGTGTACGTGCGCAACAAGGTCAAGGCCTGTGAAGACAGTGGTTTGTACTCTGTGCTGGAAAAGCACGATGCCAGCATGACCGAGGCAGAGCTGCTGGCGCGTGTAGAGGCGTTGAACAACGACCCCAGCATCCACGGCATCCTGGTGCAATTGCCGTTGCCTGCCCACATTGATGCACAAAAGGTGATCGAAGCCATCTCCCCCGCCAAGGACGTGGACGGGTTCCACATTGCCAGCGCAGGCGCACTGATGACCGGCATGCCTGGCTTCTGGCCCTGCACGCCTTACGGCTGTATGAAGATGCTGGAGAGCATTGGCTACGACCTCAAGGGCAAGCACGCGGTGGTGATTGGCCGCAGCAATATCGTGGGCAAGCCCATGGCCTTGATGCTGCTGCAAAAAGACGCCACCGTCACCATTTGCCACTCGCGCACGGCTGACCTCAAGGCCCAGACCCTGCAGGCTGATGTGATCGTCGCCGCCGTGGGCAAGCGCAACGTGCTGACTGCCGACATGGTCAAGCCCGGCGCCGTGGTGCTGGACGTGGGCATGAACCGCAACGACGAAGGCAAGCTCTGCGGTGATGTGGACTTTGAAGGCGTGAAGGCCGTGGCCGGCCACATCACCCCTGTGCCCGGTGGTGTGGGCCCCATGACCATCACCATGCTGCTGGTCAACACCATGGAAGCCGCAGAGCGCGCTGCCGGTTAATTCGGGCAGAAAGCCTTTTCGGCTGTATTGCAACTTGAACCTGCGCGCTGCGCCGCTATCTACATCCGCATGAGCAACGCCCTTCTCGACTTCTCCGCCCTGCCCGCGTTTGATCGCATCCAGCCTGCCGACGTCGGCCCCGCCGTCGATGCGCTGCTGGAAAAAGCGAACGCAGCGCTTGAAACCGTGACCGCGCCGGACTTTCCGGCCGAATGGAACGCCATTGCCAAGGTGCTGGATGTTGCCACCGAGCAATTGGGCATTGCCTGGGGCAGCGTGAGCCACCTCAACAGCGTGGCCGATACGCCGGAGCTGCGTGCGGCCTACAACGCGGCACTGCCACAGGTCACCGAGTTTTGGACACGCCTGGGTGCGGATGAGCGCCTGTACGCCAAGTACAAGGCCATTGACCCCGCCACGCTCAACGCCGAGCAGCAGCGTGCTCACCACAACGCCATTCGCAATTTTGTGTTGAGCGGCGCTGAACTGACTGGCCCCGCCAAAGAGCGCTTCGCGCAAATCCAGGAGCGCCAGGCAGAGTTGAGCCAGAAGTTCAGCGAAAACGCCCTGGATGCGACGGATGCCTTTGCCTACTACGCCACTGCCGAAGAACTGGAAGGCGTACCGGCCGATGTGCAGCAGGCAGCGCTGGCCGCTGCCAAGGCCGAGGGTAAAGATGGCTACAAGCTCACGCTGAAGATGCCTTGCTACCTGCCGGTCATGCAATTCGCCCAACGTGCGGATCTGCGTGAAAAGCTGTACCGCGCTTTCGTGACACGCGCTTCCGAACAAGCCGAGGGCGATGCCCGCAAGTTTGACAACACCGCGCTGATCAACGAAATCCTGGCACTGCGCAAGGAAGAAGCGCAGCTGCTGGGCTACGCCAATTTTGGCGAGGTGTCTGTGGTGCCGAAGATGGCGAAGTCGCCCGCCGAAGTCATTCACTTCTTGCGTGACTTGGCCCACCGTGCTCGCCCTTACGCTGAAAAAGACGTGGCTGACATGCGCGAATTTGCCCGCGCGGAGCTGGGTCTTGCGGCGCCTGAAGCCTGGGACTGGCCCTACATTGCTGAAAAGCTCAAGGAGGCACGCTACGCCTTCAGCGAGCAAGAGGTCAAGCAGTACTTCACAGCCCCCAAAGTGCTGGCGGGGCTGTTCAAGATCATCGAAACGCTGTTTGAGGTCGCGATTCGCCGTGACAGTGCACCCGTGTGGCATCCCTCGGTGGAGTTTTACCGCATTGAACGTAACGGTGAACTGGTAGGCCAGTTCTACCTGGACCAGCCCGCCCGTACCGGCAAGCGCGGCGGCGCCTGGATGGATGACGTGCGCACCCGCTGGTTGCGCCCGGATACCGGCAAGCTGCAAACCCCCGTAGCCCATCTGGTCTGCAACTTTGCCGATGGCGTGGATGGCAAACCTGCGCTGCTGACGCACGACGACGTCATCACCCTGTTCCATGAGTTTGGCCACGGCCTGCACCACATGCTCACGCAGGTGAACGAGCGCGACGTGTCGGGCATTGGCGGTGTGGAATGGGATGCAGTGGAGCTGCCCAGCCAGTTCATGGAGAACTTCTGCTGGGAGTGGGATGTGCTCAAGCACATGACGGCTCACGTCGAGACCGGAGAGTCGTTGCCCCGCGCGTTGTTTGACAAGATGATTGCCGCCAAGAATTTCCAGGCAGGCATGCAGACACTGCGCCAGATTGAATTTGCCCTGTTTGACATGCTTCTGCACACCGAGCACGACCCAGCCAATGACGTGATGCCTTTGCTGGCCAAGGTGCGCGATGAAGTGGCCGTCTTGCAGCCCCCGGCCTTCAGCCGCACACCCCACACCTTCAGCCATATTTTTGCGGGCGGCTACGCGGCGGGCTATTACAGCTACAAGTGGGCCGAGGTCTTGAGTGCCGATGCCTACGCAGCCTTTGAAGAAACGGTGGGGGCTGACGGCCAGCCGAGCATTGAAACAGGTCGCCGCTATCGCAAGGCAATTCTGGAAGCCGGCGGTAGCCGCCCAGCCATGGAGTCATTCAAAGAATTCCGTGGCCGTGAGCCGCAGCTGGACGCGCTGCTGCGCCACCAAGGAATGAGCCAATAAGCCCCCATTCCTGGGATACAGCCCTTCTTGAGGAGAAACCATATGCTGCCCAAAGTTTTGTCTTTGTCCCTGATGCTTGCATTGCTGTCGATGGGAGCCCATGCGCAAACCGTCTACCGCATCGTTGGCCCTGACGGGAAGGTGACGTTCTCTGACCGGGCCCCCGATACGGCCGCCAAACCGGCGCAAACGACAGCAGGCACTCCCAGTGGCTCCTCTGCTGCGGGCGCGGGTCTGCCCTTTGAACTGGGCAAAGTGGCAGCGCGTTTTCCGGTCACTCTGTACACCGGCCAGAACTGCGCACCCTGCGATACGGCACGGCGCATGCTGGAAGCCCGGGGTGTGCCCTTCTCTGAACGCACGATCAACACGTCGGAAGACCTGCAAGCCCTGACGAAGCTGGGCAGCGATTCGAGCTTGCCTTTCGCCACCATTGGCGGGCAGCAACTGTCGGGCTATTCGGATTCGGAATGGAACTCCTACCTTGACGCAGCGGGTTACCCAAAGACTTCGCAGTTGCCCAGCAACTACCGCCGTCCTGCAGCAACTCCGCTGACACCACCCAAGCCAGCGCCTGCTGCGGCAGCGGCTGATACGGCTCCTGCTGCGACCGAAACTGTGCGTCGATTGGCCCGCCCCCCTGTGGCCGCACCCGATCCGAATGCCCCCAACCCGAACAACCCTGCGGGAATCAAGTTCTGATAACACTCAGGTTGTAAACAAAAAGGGGTGCCTTCTGGCACCCCTTTTTTGCAGCTGACTGTTGATCGGCGCAGATCAATAAATCAAGGTTTGCACCCCTTGGGCGGTGCCCAGCAAGCACACGGCCGCCTTCTGGTGGGCAAAAACGCCCACAGTCACCACGCCAGGCCACTGGTTCACTTGCGATTCAAATTCCAGCGGGTTTTGAATGGAGAGGCCCGTGACATCCAGGATGTGCTGGCCGTTGTCGGTCACGAGGGGCTTGCCATCTTTCAGCCGCACCTTGGCCACTCCGCCCAGGGCTTCAAAGCGGCGGGCAATGTGCTGTGTGGCCATGGGGATGACTTCCACTGGCAACGGAAACTTGCCCAGTACTTCCACGCGCTTGGATTCGTCTGCGATACAAACAAACCGCTGCGCCAGGGCAGCCACGATCTTTTCACGGGTCAAGGCGGCACCACCGCCCTTGATCATGTTGCCGTTGCCGTCGATTTCGTCTGCACCATCGATATACACCGCCAACGACTGCACTTCGTTCGCATCAAACACCGGAATACCCAGAGCCTGAAGACGCTCTGTGCTGGCCACAGAGCTGGATACAGCCCCCTTGATGGTCGACTTGATACTGGCTAAAGCATCAATGAACTTGTTGACGGTGGAGCCCGTGCCCACGCCCACGATGTCGCCGGGCACCACGTATTGCAGCGCGGCTTGGCCTACCAGGGTCTTGAGTTCGTCTTGGGTGAGTGATGAAGGTGTCGTCATGGGGGAAAATCGAAGGTAATTCTTCAATTATCGTTCCATGTCCCTCATCCCCTACTCCCTCACCCGCTCCTTTCTGTTTGGCATGGACCCGGAGGCCGCGCATGACCTGACCATGGACATGCTGGCCAAGGGGCAACGAACCCCGTTGCAGTGGGCCTGGTGCCAAACGCGTGTGGACGACCCTGTGGAACTGGCCGGTTTGCGTTTTCCGAATCGGGTGGGAATGGCTGCCGGGCTGGATAAAAATGCCAGGTGCATCGACGCCTTGGGCGCCATGGGCTTTGGCTTTGTCGAGGTGGGTACCGTCACCCCCAAGCCCCAGCCAGGCAACCCCAAGCCGCGCATGTTCAGACTGCCCGAGGCCCGTGCACTGATCAACCGCCTGGGGTTCAACAATGAGGGCCTTGATGCATTCATCCACAACGTGCAGCGGGCTCAGTTCCGCAAGCAGCATCGCGCAACACCCATGTTGCTGGGGCTGAACATTGGCAAAAACGCCAGCACGCCCATCGAAAATGCCACCAGCGACTATCTTGCGTGCCTGGATGGCGTATACCCGCATGCCGATTACGTGACCGTCAATATCAGCTCGCCCAACACGCAAAACCTGCGGGCTCTGCAAAGCGACGAAGCACTGGATGCTTTGTTGGGAGCCATTGCCGAGCGGCGTGAGTGGCTGGCGAACCAGGAGTTGCCACACGCAGGTAGCGCTGGACACACCAAACGCAGGGTCCCTATTTTTGTGAAGATTGCTCCCGATCTGGACGAGGTACAGGTCGGGGTGATTGCCAGCACCCTGCAACGCCATGGCATGGACGGAGTGATCGCCACCAACACCACCATCGCGCGCGATGCCGTGCAGGGCATGCCCCACTCCACAGAAACGGGTGGTCTCAGCGGAGCGCCGGTGCTGGAGGCCAGCAACCGTGTGATTCGTCAGCTCAGAGCAGCGCTGGGCCGTGACTTTCCGATTGTGGGTGTCGGCGGCATCATGAGTGCCAAAGATGCCGCTAGCAAAATCGAGGCGGGTGCCGACGTGGTGCAGATCTACACCGGGCTGATTTATGAAGGCCCTGCACTGGTAGAGCAGGCCGCCAAGGCCATCAAGGCTTCACGGATTAAACGCTGAAGTTAGCAGTGCAGTGGTGGGTCTGTGGAAAGACCCGGCTGCATGCGAATTGCTGGCCGCAACACTGGCCTGGCCTCACTTGCAGCGGGCGCCCTGTTCTGGCGTGATCAGCGGCGAAAGCGCAATATCCAAGGCAGCGCGACGCTGGCCCAGCGCACGAGGCGGCTGGGGCCAAGTGCCATTGCAGCGCCTGCCAAAGCGACCACTGCCGCTGGATGCTGCTTGGCAAATGCCACACAGCGCAGTACGAGTGAATCGTCGCCAATTCCAGCAGCACCGGCCTCCGCAGCGCTGTTGGCTTGCGCATAGGCCTTGCGGCGGGCCTGAATCCGTTCCCGCTGCGCAGCGATCCGATGGAGAATCTTTTGCTGTGCAGGCGTGGCAGGCCCCTGAGGCTCCTCTGGATGCATAGAAGGGGTTGGGTCACTCATAGCATATCCTTGATGTCACGCCAGTCCTGCGCAAGCTCGCGGCGCGTTAAAGGAAATCCGTCTTCCGCCCGCTGTACGCTGCGCAGTAGCGCGACGAGCAGGCCAAGCCAAGCGGCCAACCAAACCCCGGCCACCACCCAGCCCGCAACGCTGCGGTACGGGGTGTCCCAAAACTGGACGAGCACGGCCATGGAGACCATCACCATGCTCACCACGGTCAATCCAGCCACCGCCATGGCCAGCGCCAATACGCGCCGGATGTAGCGTTTCTGGTCTTGCCACTCCAGCTTGGCCAGCTCCATGCGGTCTTCCACCGCGATGGCGCCTTCGATCGCCGCCACACGCCAACGGGCGACGATCACATCCAGCCCTAACAAAGCCAGCCAATTCATAGCATGCTGTAGATCGGAGGAGTGGAAGCCACCGCGCTTTAACGGCGGGCCAGCAAAAAGCCCACGAGGGCGCCAACGGCCAAGGCGGCACCGGCCACGCGCCAAGGTTCGTCATGGGCGTAGCGGTCGGCAGCAATCGCTGCGTCCTTGGCTTGGCGAGCGGCGTCTTGCGCTGCACGAATGGCGGATTCACGGGCGGAGTGGATGCCGTCGTCCAGGCGTTGACGCAGCAGCTTGATCTCGGGAACGACGTCCAGGTCTTTGTTGGCCAGCAAGCCGCGCAAGTCAGACACCAGTTTCTCCAGTTCGCCTTGAGTGGTGAAGTGTTCAGATGTGTTCATGGCATTTCCTTTTTAAAAAGACAAGTTGAGACCTAAACCTGCAAAGCACCAACGGTGTCCGCATTGGATGCTGACATCAATGAGGTAACCATTGGAAGTGTCCGTGTGAAAGCATCTTAGCGCCGCTACACCCTGCCAGCCTGTAGGACATCGTCGCGTAGGGTTACAAACTTTGCAGGGAGTTGATCACCCACCCTGGCCGAGTAACTCTGCAACATGGTCAGCAATTGCCAGTGAACTGGTCAAGCCAGGGGATTCGATGCCGAAGAGGTTCACCAGGCCCGCGATGCCATGGTCTTGAGGGCCCTGGATACAGAAATCAGGCGCAGGCTCTCCGGGGCCATGAATTTTGGGCCTGATGCCCGCATAGCCGGGGACCAATGCACCGTCGGGCAGCGCAGGCCAATATTTGCGCACTTCGGCGTAAAACGCATCGCCCCGGCGAGGATCGACTACCAGGTCATCTGCGGAGTCCACCCACTGCACATCTGGCCCAAATTTGGCCTGCCCGCCCAAGTCCAGCGTCAGATGCACGCCCAAGCCCGCCGCCTCGGGCACAGGGTAAACCAAATGGCTGAAGGGGGCCTTGCCAGAGAGGGTGAAGTAGTTGCCTTTGGCAAACCGTGGCTCGGGCACATGAACCGGATCCAAGCCGGCAAATTGCCGCGCAAGTTGAGGGGCGTGCAGCCCCGCCGCATTGATGAGCAAGCGGGTTCTCAAACGGGTACCATCAATCGCTACTAAATCAATAGCGCCTTGCGCAATACCGGCGTGCGCCAAGGCCGAATTCAATGCAACAAGCCCCCCCGCGTTCTCCAGGTCCCCCTGCAGCGACAACATCAGCCCGTGGCTGTCGATGATGCCGGTGCTGGGCGAAAACAAGGCAGCGACGCATTCCAGCGCGGGTTCCATGACCTGCGCCTGGGCTCGATCCAGCCATTGCAAGTCCGTGACACCATTGCTGAGCGCACGGTCGTAAATGCTTCGGAGGCCTTCGCGCTGCTCATCTGAAGTAGCCACCAGCAACTTGCCGCACCGCCGGTGCTCCACGCCACGCTCCTGGGCATAGGCATAAAGCTGCTGACGGCCTGCAACGCACAAGCGCGCCTTGAGCGAGCCGGTGGGGTAATAAAGGCCCGCATGGATGACTTCGCTGTTGCGGGAACTGGTACCTGTGCCGATGGCATCTGCAGCTTCCAGCACCATCACTTCGAGCCCTTGCAAAGCAAGTTTTCGCGCGATAGCCAAACCCACTACACCCGCCCCGACCACCACACATTCCACTTGATCCATCGTTCCTCACCTTTTCTGTGGGTTCTGCTGTTTGTGGCTGCGGTCTCACCGACCCGCTTCAAAGCCGTGAATAACCTGGAGGGCGTTGGCACCCAGCTCGGTGGCTGCATACCCGCCTTCCAGCACCAGGGCTGTCGGCAGGCCCAGGCCTGCCAATCTGCGGCCCAGGGTTGAGAAGTCTTCCGTGGTCAGCGCAAATTGCGAGATGGGATCACCCACATAGGTGTCCAGCCCCAACGACACCACCAAGGCATCGGGAGCATATTGAGAAATGCGAATGCAGGCCGCATCTAGGGCCGCAAACCACTTCGCGACGGAGCTGCCTGCGGGCAGCGGCAGGTTCAGGTTGAAACCCAACCCGGCGCCCTCGCCCTGTTCGTCCGCATGCCCCAGATAAAAAGGGTATTCGGTCAGCGGGTCGCCATGGATGCTGATGAAAAGCACATCTGCGCGCTGGTAGAAGATGCTCTGCGTGCCGTTACCGTGGTGGTAGTCCACGTCGAGCACAACCACCCGTTTGGCTCCTTGGTCTAACAAAGTCTGGACGGCCACCGCTGCGTTGTTCAGAAAGCAGTAGCCGCCCATGAAATCAGGGCCGGCATGGTGGCCCGGTGGTCGGGTGCAGCAAAATGCTGCGGGCGCGCCTGCGGCTATGCGCATGGCGGCACTGGCTGCGGCATCTGCGCCCGCTTTGGCTGCTTCCCAGGTACCTTGGGCCAAGGGCGTTCCGTTGTCCATCGAGTAGAGGCCCAGCTTGGCAATGAAGTTGGTGGGTTCCACATCACTGCGCAATGTGCGCACGGGCCAGACCGATGGGAATGGTTGCGTGGTGGCGTTGACCGGGTCCAGCGCCACCCACTGCACCCAGGCGGATGCCAAAAAGTCGAGGTAGCGCTGACTATGTACCTTTTTTAGCGCTCCTGTGGCATCTGTGTCGGGGGCCAGCAGCTTGTAGCCCGCCTGGCGCAGTGCCTGCTCCACGTAATCGGCGCGCGCGGGTTTCTCAAAGCAGTCCACGCGATTGCCACGAAAAAACTCGTGTGCCGGAGCGTGCAGGTGATGTAGTGGGTTATGAAAGCTGATCATGTGGTGGCTCCGCCGCGATTGGCACCCAGTAGCCCTTCTGAGCAGGCGTGCATCTGGTGCAAAACGAAAGCGAACATTTGTTGAGACAGGCGCTTGATCATTGTGCCTGCAACCTGCCCCTGTCCCGAGCACGCCAACGTGTCTCTGTGAAGACACAAAGAAAAAAGCGCCTTGCAATGCTGCAAGGCGCTTTTGAATTTGGTGGGTGATACATGGATCGAACATGTGACCCCTGCCGTGTGAAGGCAGTGCTCTACCGCTGAGCTAATCACCCGTTGCGCTGCCCCAAGATTTGGGCAACACATCAATCAAAACTGCAAATGGTGGGTGATACATGGATCGAACATGTGACCCCTGCCGTGTGAAGGCAGTGCTCTACCGCTGAGCTAATCACCCGTTTGCGTCAAGCCTTAGATTATGGCACAAATTAAACGGTCGCCGACAATTTTCGCCAAATTGTTTTGCCACCGCTGGATTTATCGATCTGCGTCATGACGTCTTCATGCGCGGCCAATTCCTGCTCATTGGCCGTGATGACCTGCAGCGTGAAACGGCTCAGGTCGACTTGTGCCGAGGCTCCGCCCTCCGCGCCTTCCTGCGCGTCGTCCACGATGAGCAACGCATCCTGGCCGCGGGTCAGGTTGATGTAGACGTCGGCCAACAGTTCTGCGTCCAGCAAGGCTCCGTGCAGCGTGCGGCCCGAGTTGTCGACGCCAAGGCGGTCACACAGTGCATCCAGGGAGTTGCGCTTGCCCGGATACATCTCCTTGGCCATGGCCAGGGTGTCCGTGATGCTGGCCACATAGGTGCTGAAGGGCGCCCGCCCGGTCAACTCCAGTTCCTTGTTGAGGAAGCCCACGTCGAACGCCGCGTTGTGGATGATGATCTCGGCGCCCTGCAAATAGTCCAAGATTTGGGGGGCCACATCGGCGAACTTCGGCTTGTCCTTCAGGAACTCGTTGCTGATGCCGTGAACCTTGAGCGCATCTTCATGGCTGTCGCGCCCTGGGTTGAAGTACAGGTGCAGGTTGTTGCCCGTGAGCTTGCGGTTGAGCAGCTCCACGCACCCCAATTCGATGATGCGGTCACCACCCTCGGCCGAAAGGCCGGTGGTTTCCGTGTCCAGAACAATCTGGCGGGACATCAGTGGTTTTCCTTGGCGTGGTTGATCGTGTACTTGGGAATCTCGATGACCAGGTCTTTCTGGGCCAGGATGGCCTGGCACGACAGGCGCGACTGCGGCTCCAGACCCCACGCGCGATCCAGCAGGTCTTCTTCCTCTTCTTCCGCTGCGTTCAAAGAAGCCAGCCCCTCGCGCACGATCACATGGCAGGTGGTGCAGGCGCAACTCATATCGCAGGCGTGCTCAATGTTGATCTGGTTGTCCAGCAAAGCCTCGCAAATGGATGTACCTGCGGGGGCCGTGATTTCGGTGCCTGCGGGGCAGTATTCTGGATGGGGAAGAATTTTGATGACGGGCATGGCGTCTGGTTCAGTGCTTGGTATTAGAGGGATTGGACATTCTTGCCGGCCAGTGCCTGCTGAATGCCTCGGTTCATCCGTTGTGCTGCGAAAGGTTCGGTACCTTTGGCCAATGCTTCGGTCGCCGCTTCGATGACTGCTGCATCCTCCGATTGGAGCTGCTCGCGCAGGGTCTGCATCAGCGCGTCAATGCCAGCACGCTCCTGCGCTGTGAGCAGATCACCATCAGCATCCAGTGCACTTTGGGTGGCCATCAGCATGCGGTCCGCGTCTACCCGGGCTTCCACCACGGCGCGGGCGCGCATATCTTGCGCAGCGGTGGCAAAACCGTCTTGCAGCATGCGCGCGATTTGCTCATCCGAGAGGCCATACGACGGCTTCACATCAATGCGCGCTTCCACACCGCTGCCCTGCTCTTTCGCACTGACGGACAAAAGGCCATCCGCATCCACCGTGAACGTCACCCGAATGCGGGCAGCACCGGCCGCCATGGGCGGAATGCCCCGCAGTTCAAAGCGCGCGAGACTGCGGCAGTCTTGCACCAGATCACGCTCTCCCTGCACCACATGGATGGCGAGAGCGGTTTGCCCATCTTTGTAGGTGGTGAAGTCCTGTGCCTTGGCCGTGGGGATGGTTTCATTGCGAGCCACGATCCGTTCCACCAGGCCGCCCATGGTTTCAATGCCCAGCGACAGGGGGATCACGTCCAGCAACAGCAAGTCGCCTGCGGTGTTGTTCCCAGCGAGCTGGTTGGCCTGGATGGCTGCGCCGAGCGCCACGACCTCGTCAGGGTTCAGGTTGGTCAGTGGTTCACGGCCGAAAAATTCGGCCACAGCACGTTGAACCTGCGGCATGCGGGTCGAGCCGCCCACCATCACAACGCCCTTCACCTCTTCACGTTCAAGCTGGGCGTCGCGCAGTGCTCTGCGCACAGCTGCCATGGAGCGCGCGGTGAGCGCGGCAGTGGCTGCGTCAAAATCAGCGCGATTCACATCAAATTGCACGCTACCGCCCGACAGATCAGCGCTAAATGCTACTTTTTCTGTAGCAGTCAAGGCTTCCTTGCAAGCGCGCGCCGCCAGCCGAATGGCTGCTTTGTCTGCAGGGCTCTGGACCTTGCAACCAGTTTGGGACACCACCCAATCGGCCAACGCCGCATCGTAGTCGTCCCCCCCCAAGGCAGAATCGCCGCCGGTGGCAATCACTTCGAACACACCCTGCGTCAGTCGCAGGATAGAGATATCGAAGGTACCGCCGCCCAGGTCATACACCGCATACACACCCTCGCTGGCATTGTCCAAACCGTAGGCAATGGCAGCGGCGGTGGGTTCGTTGATAAGGCGTAGCAGATTGATGCCTGCCAGCTTGGCTGCATCCTTGGTCGCTTGGCGCTGGGCATCGTCGAAGTACGCAGGCACCGTGATGACAGCGCCGTACAAATCATCGTTGAAGGTGTCTTCCGCCCGATAGCGCAGTGTGGCCAGGATCTCGGCGCTGACCTCCACGGGGGTTTTCACGCCATCGGCCGTGGAAATGCTGACCATGCCGCCTTCTGCTGACTGCACAAACTCATAGGGCAATTGCCCGGCTTGTGCCACATCTTGCAACCCGCGGCCCATGAAGCGCTTGACCGACGCAATCGTGTTGCCCGCATCACTGGCTTGGGCGGCAACAGCCTGGTAGCCAATCTGGCGCCCACCTTGCCCCAGATAACGCACTACGGAGGGCAACAGCACGCGGCCTTCGCTGTCGGGCAGGCATTCAGCCACGCCGTTGCGAACGGCTGCCACCAGGGAGTGCGTGGTTCCCAGATCAATACCCACCGCAATGCGGCGCTGATGGGGGTCGGGGGACTGTCCGGGCTCGGAGATCTGCAAAAGCGCCATGGAATTCGTTTGTTCTACGTGAGTGACCTTGGCACGTTGACCAAAGGTCGAAAAGGTAACAGCTGCTATTGTCCCAGTTGCTCGCGCCGGCGATCGATATCGTCGGCAAATCGCGCAATGAACATGAGGGCTCTCACTTGCTGCGCGGCCGCCGGGTAATCACCTTGTTGGTCAATCAGCGCTTCACACCGCGCCAAACCTGCTTTGCGTGCCTGCATGACCTCATCTTCCAGAGCATCCACAGCAGCCGGGGTTGAGGCATCTTCCAGGGCTTCGCGCCATTCCATTTGCTGCATCAGAAACGCAGGGGGCATGGCGGTGTTGTCGTGGGCCTGGATAGGCGCCCCATGGAGCTCGCACAGGTAGGCTGCGCGCCGCAGCGGATCTTTCAAGCGCTGGTACGCCTCGTTGATGCGCACTGACCACTGCATCGCCACCCGCTGGGCTGCGAGACCTTGCGCCGCAAATTTGTCGGGGTGGGCTTCTTTCTGGAGTTCTTTCCAGCGGGCATCCAGGGTCGCCCGGTCTTGAGCAAAGCGCTCAGGTACACCAAAGAGTTCAAAGTCATTGGATTGCAGGTTCATGCTGCAGTGCTCGCAGAAAGATCAGTCGTGCTCAAGAAAAAACCGCCAACACACAGTGCGCTGGCGGTTTCATGGGGGACAGCCAAGCCGGAAGGCCTGTGTGTCAAACGCGGAAGCTCTCTCCACAGCCGCAGCGGTCGCGCTCGTTGGGGTTGTTGAACTTGAAGCCTTCGTTGAGGCCTTCACGCACAAAATCCAACTCTGTCCCGTCGATGTAGGCCAAGCTCTTGGGGTCGATCAACACCTTGACGCCGTGGTTCTCGAAGACCACGTCCTCAGGCTCCGACTCGTCCACGTACTCCAGCTTGTAGGCCAAGCCCGAGCAGCCAGTGGTCTTGACTCCTAGGCGCACACCCAGGCCCTTGCCGCGGCGGGCAAGGTACCTGCTGACATGGCGTGCCGCCGCTTCTGTGAGGGTAATGGCCATTGCTTCAGGCTGCAGGGGTAGCGTGCTTGGCTTTGTAATCGTTCACGGCTGCCTTGATGGCATCTTCCGCGAGGATGGAGCAGTGGATCTTCACGGGCGGCAGCGCCAACTCTTCAGCGATCACGCTGTTCTTCAGGGCCGCTGCTTCGTCCAGGGTCTTGCCCTTCACCCACTCCGTCACCAGCGACGAAGAAGCAATCGCAGAGCCGCAGCCGTAGGTCTTGAAGCGCGCGTCTTCAATCACACCCGTCTGGGGGTTCACCTTGATCTGCAGCTTCATCACATCACCGCAGGCAGGCGCACCCACCATGCCGGTGCCTACCGACTCATCACCCTTGTCGAAAGAACCCACGTTACGGGGATTCTCGTAATGGTCAACCACTTTTTCAGAATAAGCCATGGCAAGTCCTCTTAGGTCGTTTCGGGGCGCGATCAGTGCGCAGCCCACTGGATGGTGCTGAGATCGACGCCATCCTTGTACATCTCCCACAAGGGGCTGAGTTCACGCAGACGGGCTACGTTTTCACGGATGGTGGAGATCGCGTAATCAATTTCTTCTTCGGTCGTAAAACGGCCGATGGTCATGCGCAGGCTGCTGTGTGCCAGCTCGTCGCTGCGGCCCAGGGCGCGCAACACATAGCTGGGCTCCAGGCTTGCCGAGGTACAGGCCGAGCCTGAAGACACAGCCAAGCCCTTGATGCCCATGATCAACGATTCGCCTTCGACGAAGTTGAAGCTCATGTTCAGGTTCTGCGGCACACGGCGCTCCATGCTGCCGTTGATGAACACTTGCTCGATGTCCTTCAGACCGTCGAGCAGACGCTGTTGCAATGCGCGGGCCTTGGCATTGCTCTCGGCCATTTCTTCCTTGGCGATGCGGAAGGCTTCACCCATACCCACGATCTGGTGCGTAGGCAAGGTGCCCGAGCGCATGCCGCGCTCGTGACCACCACCATGCATCTGGGCTTCCAGACGCACGCGAGGCTTGCGGCGCACGTAGAGGGCGCCCACGCCCTTGGGGCCGTAGGTCTTGTGGGCGGTCATGCTCATCAGGTCGATGGGCAGCACGTTCATGTCGATCTCGACGCGGCCTGTGGCCTGCGCTGCATCCACATGCAGCAAGATGCCCTTTTCGCGGCAGAGGGCGCCGATCGCAGGAATGTCCTGGATCACACCGATTTCGTTGTTCACGAAGAGGATGCTGATCAGGATGGTGTCAGGGCGGATGGCAGCCTTCAGGGCGTCCATGCTCACCAGGCCATCTTCCTGCACATCCAGGTAAGTCACTTCAAAACCTTGGCGTTCCAGTTCACGCATGGTGTCCAGAACAGCCTTGTGTTCTGTCTTGAGCGTGATCAGGTGCTTGCCCTTGCCTTTGTAGAACTGGGCAGCGCCCTTCAGGGCCAGATTGATCGATTCAGTAGCGCCACTGGTCCACACGATTTCACGGGGGTCCGCACCGATCAGGTCGGCCACTTGGGCGCGCGCCTTCTCCACGGCCTCTTCCGCTTCCCAGCCCCAGGCGTGGCTGCGGGAAGCGGGGTTGCCAAAGTGCTCGCGCAACCAAGGGATCATCGCGTCCACCACGCGGGGGTCCACGGGGGTGGTGGCGCCGTAGTCGAGATAGATAGGAAAGTGTGGGGTCATGTTGATGGCTGGCTCAGTTGCGTTTCTGGCTGGCAGCAAAAACGGTTGTCAAAAACAGGTAAACGTACAGGGCGCTGCTGGCCTTTGAGGCCAAGCGCCTCGCATGGCTGTCAGGATTTGGCGAATGCGTTGCCCAGCGCGAACACGGAGTTCGGGGCATTCACGCGGATCGGCTTGACCACAGGCGTGGTGGAAATAGCGCGGCGCACGATAGGCTTGTCTTCAATTTGCACGCCCTTGGCAAGCTGCTCGTCCACCAGCTTTTGCAGCGTGACGGAGTCCAGAAACTCCACCATGCGCTGATTCAGCGAAGCCCACAGCTCGTGCGTCATGCAACGGCCAGCTTCACCCAGGCAGTTCTCTTTGCCGCCGCACTGTGTGGCGTCGATGGGCTCATCCACAGACACAATGATGTCGGCCACGGTGATCTCACCAGCCTTGCGGGCCAGCGTGTAGCCGCCGCCGGGGCCACGGGTGGACTCGACCAGTTCATGACGGCGAAGTTTGCCGAACAGCTGCTCAAGATAAGACAGGGAGATTTGCTGGCGCTGGCTGATGGCCGCCAGCGTGACGGGACCATTGTTTTGGCGCAGGGCCAAATCGATCATCGCGGTGACCGCGAACCGGCCTTTGGTGGTGAGACGCATGGAAAGCTCCTTGTGCTGAGGCTCGTTCGTTAAAGAAACTGCCTGCGCTGGCAAATGGTCAGCACGGGCACCGTCTCCGCCCCTTACTCCGCTCAGCCTTGCCTGTCACGGAGCCCTTCATCGTTGGGCTTTGTTGTTGAGTATTTTGTAAGAGTATATCACAAATCCCTATCGAATTGCTCAGGTTAAAAAACCAACGGGTCACAATTCCCCCTGATCCGTATTGACGTCGGCAAAGCGGATCAGGCCGTGATCGAGTCGCTTCCAGGCGCACCGAAGGCTCGGTCCTTGAGTTTTGTCAGTTGGTCTCGCACACGAGCTGCCTGTTCGAACTCGAGGTTGCGAGCGTGTTCCAGCATCAGCTTCTCCAGGCGCTTGATCTCGCGCGAAATGTCCTTCTCGGACATCTCTTCCACCTGCGCCCTTTGCATGGCCTCTTGTTCCAGGCGCTCCGCGTCTTTGCCCGCTTTTTCGCTGTAAACGCCGTCAATCAGGTCTCTTACCCGCTTGACAATGCCGCGCGGCGTAATGCCGTGGGCTTCGTTGTGGGCGATCTGCTTGGTGCGCCGCCGCTCGGTTTCGTCCATGGCCTTTTTCATGGAGTCGGTGATGCGGTCGGCATACAAAATGGCCCGGCCATTCAGGTTGCGTGCCGCGCGGCCAATGGTCTGGATCAGGCTGCGCTCGGCGCGCAAAAAACCTTCCTTGTCAGCGTCCAGAATCGCCACCAGCGACACCTCGGGAATATCCAGCCCCTCGCGCAGCAGGTTGATACCCACCAGCACATCGAACGCGCCCAGCCGCAGGTCGCGGATGATTTCCACCCGCTCCACGGTGTCCACATCACTGTGCAGGTAGCGCACCTTCACGCCGTTGTCAGTGAGGTAATCGGTGAGCTGCTCGGCCATGCGCTTGGTCAGTGTGGTGATCAGCACGCGCTCGTGCTTTTCCACGCGGATGCGGATTTCCTGCAGCACGTCGTCCACCTGATGGGTGGCGGGCCGCACCTCCACCACCGGGTCCACCAGCCCCGTAGGACGAACCACTTGATCCACGATCTGGCCAGAGTGGGTTTTCTCGTAGTCGGCTGGAGTGGCCGTTACGAAAATCGCTTGCCGCATGCGCTGCTCAAATTCCTCGAACTTGAGCGGCCGGTTGTCCAGCGCCGAAGGCAGGCGAAAGCCATATTCCACCAATGTGGTCTTTCGCGCGCGGTCGCCGTTGTACATGGCCGACAGCTGCCCGATCATCTGGTGGCTCTCGTCCAGGAACATGATGGAGTCCTTGGGCATGTAGTCGGTCAGCGTGCTGGGCGGGTCTCCCGGCGCTGCACCAGACAGGTGGCGCGTGTAGTTTTCAATGCCCTTGCAGTGCCCTACTTCGCTGAGCATTTCCAGGTCAAACCGGGTGCGTTGCTCCAGCCGCTGGGCTTCCACCAATTTGCCGTCGGCCACCAGTTGCTGCAGGCGCTCGGCCAACTCCAGCTTGATGGTCTCCACCGCTGCCAGCACCTTGTCACGCGGGGTGACGTAGTGGCTGCTGGGGTACACGGTAAAGCGCGGAATCTTCTGCTTGACGCGCCCCGTGAGCGGGTCGAACAGCTGAAGGCTCTCGATCTCATCATCAAACAGCTCGATGCGGATGGCCAGCTCGGAGTGTTCTGCCGGGAACACGTCGATCGTGTCGCCGCGCACCCGGAACTTGCCACGCGAAAAATCGGCTTCGTTGCGCTGGTACTGCATGCGGATGAGCTGCGCAATCACGTCGCGCTGGCCCAGTTTGTCCCCCACGCGCAGCGTCATCACCATGCGGTGATAGCTCTCGGGCTCGCCAATGCCGTAGATGGCCGACACGGTGGCCACGATCACCACATCGCGCCGTTCCATCAGGCTCTTGGTGCAACTCAGGCGCATCTGCTCGATGTGCTCATTGATCGCGCTGTCTTTCTCGATGAACAGGTCGCGCTGCGGCACATAGGCTTCGGGCTGGTAGTAGTCGTAGTAGCTGACGAAATACTCCACCGCGTTCTTGGGGAAGAACTCTCGAAACTCGCTGTACAGCTGTGCCGCCAAGGTCTTGTTGGGCGCAAAAACGATGGCCGGGCGGCCCATGCGGGCGATGACATTGGCCATGGTGAAGGTCTTGCCCGAGCCAGTCACGCCCAGCAGCGTCTGGAAGGCTTCGCCATCCCGCAGCCCCTCCACCAGCTTGTTGATGGCCTCAGGCTGGTCGCCAGCGGGGGGGTACGGCTGAAACAACTCAAACGGCGAGTCTGGGAAGCGGACGAACTCGCCGTCTTGCTTTTCAGGAATGACTTCGGTGATATCTGGCATGGGGCGTGGTCAACAGATGGAGCAGGCCGCCCGTTAAAATCGGCGGAACCCGGCACAGTACACCACGCCCGGATTCTTCGCTACTGACAACCTTTCAAGGATTTTCATGTCTCTGTTCACCGCCGTCGAAATGGCCCCCCGCGACCCTATCCTGGGTCTGAACGAACAATTCAACGCCGACACCAACCCCAACAAGGTCAACCTGGGCGTGGGTGTGTATTTCGACGACAACGGCAAGCTGCCCCTGCTGCAGTGCGTGCAAGCCGCTGAAAAGACCATGATGGAAAAGCCCACCGCCCGTGGCTACCTGCCCATCGACGGTATCGCTGCCTATGACGCAGCCGTGAAGGGCCTGGTGTTTGGCGCAGACTCCGAAGTCGTCAAGAGCGGCCGCGTGGCCACCGTGCAAGCCATTGGCGGCACCGGCGGCCTGAAGATCGGTGCCGACTTCCTCAAGAAGATCAGCCCCAACGCCACCGTGCTGATCTCTGACCCCAGCTGGGAAAACCACCGTGCGCTGTTCACCAACGCCGGTTTCACCGTTGACACCTACCCCTACTTCGACCAGAGCGCCAACGGCGGCCTGGGCGGCATTAACTTTGACGGCATGCTGGCCAAGCTCAAGGCCGCTGCAGCAGGCACCATCGTGCTGCTGCACGCCTGCTGCCACAACCCCACCGGCTACGACATCACCCCCGCCCAGTGGGATCAGGTGATTGCCGTGGTGAAGGAACGCAACCTCACCGCCTTCCTGGACATGGCGTACCAAGGCTTTGGCTACGGCATTGCTGAAGACGGCGCCGTGATCGCCAAGTTTGTGGCCGCTGGCCTGAACATCTTCGTGTCCACCAGCTTCTCCAAGAGCTTCAGCCTGTACGGCGAACGCGTGGGCGCCCTGAGCGTGGTCGGCAGCACCAAGGAAGAAACCGACCGCGTGCTGAGCCAGCTCAAGATCGCCATCCGCACCAACTACTCCAACCCACCCACCCACGGTGGCGCCATCGTGGCTGCCGTGCTGGGCAACCCCGAGCTGCGCGCCCTGTGGGAAAAGGAACTGGGCGAAATGCGCGTGCGCATCAAGGCCATGCGCCAAAAGCTGGTTGATGGCCTGAAGGCCGCCGGCGTGACCAAGGACATGTCCTTCATCACCACCCAGATCGGCATGTTCAGCTACTCCGGCCTCTCGAAGGACCAGATGGTGCGCCTGCGCACGGAATTCGGCGTGTACGGCACCGACACCGGCCGTATGTGCGTGGCCGCCCTGAACAGCAAGAACATCGACTACGTCTGCCAAGCGATTGCCAAGGTCATCTGATCTACCCCCTTGCGCTTGACCACAACAAAAAACCGCCTTCGGGCGGTTTTTTGCTTTTTATGCCTCTAGCGCTTATCCATCAAGCGCCAGCAGCTATCAATTCAATAGCTATCCCCACAACACAGAGCGCATGGAGATCGAGGCCGACTGGTAGCCCGTGTTGAAGAACCGGGGCATTTCAGAGGGTTGCACAGCCCCTGCGGCATACAGCAACGGCAAGTAATGCTCGTGCGTGGGATGGGCTTGCCTGGCCACCGCGCCCAGGCCCATGAAGTTCGGCAGCGCCGCCAGTTGGCCCTTCTTGATCTGGTCTTGCACCACGGTGTCGAACTCTGTGGCCCAGTCATATGCCTCGTTGGCGGCGGTTCCACTGCGGGTGGCTCGCAGGTTGTGCACGATGTTGCCGCTGCCCACAATCAGCACGCCCCGCTCGCGCAGGCGCTGAAGCTGCTGGCCCAGCACGTAGTGCTCGGCAGGCGGACGGCGGTAGTCCATGCTCAATTGCAGCACCGGTAACAATTTATGTATAACCCTTTGAAGGAGACTGCGGGCAAAGTTCCGCAATCCCCAGCGATCACTCCCCCTACCCGCCCTTTCAACCGCAGCATGCCACCCATGTCCTCTTCCGCTCCCCAGCCGCTGAACGGCACCCGCATTCTGAGCCTTGCGCTGAATCTGCCCGGCCCAGCCGCCCTCATGCGCTGCGCGCGCATGGGCGCCGCCTGCACCAAGCTCGAACCCCTGGCCGCCGCGCCCCACACCAGCGCAGACCCCATGGCGCTTTACAGCCCACAGGCTTACACCGACATGCACCAGGGCATTCGCGTGGTGCAGGCCCACCTCAAAACCGAGGAAGGCCAGGCCGCCGTGCACACCGAGCTGCAGCGCACGGATGTGTTGATTACCTCCTTCCGCCCCTCGGCCCTCATCAAACTTGGCCTGGGGTGGGATGCCTTGCACACCCGCTACCCGCGCCTGTCCCTGGTGCGCATCGTGGGTGCCGCGGGTGAACGGGCCGAAGAGCCCGGCCACGACCTGACCTACCTGGCCGACGCTGGCTTGGCCACGGGCACGGAAATGCCCCCCACGCTCTACGCCGACATGGGCGGCGCCCTGATGGCGAGCGAGGCCGTGCTGCAAGCCCTGTTGGTTCGCGCCCAAACCGGCCAGGGCACCCTGCTGGAAGTGGCCCTGGCCGACACCGCCGCCTGGCTGGCCCAGCCCCGGCACTGGGGCCTGACCACGCCCGACGGCGATGTGGGCGGCGCCCACGCTGGCTATCGCATCTACCCCTGCGCCGATGGCCGCGTGGCCGTGGCCGCGCTGGAACCCCACTTTGCTGCCCGCCTGTGCGCAGCCGCTGGGCTGCCCGCCGTGGGCGACGGGCCCACGCTGCGTGCCCCTGCCACGCACGAGGCGGTGGCGAATTTCATCCGCACCCAAACTCGCGCGCAACTGGACGCGCTGGCGCTGGGCCAGGACATTCCCCTGCACACGCTGGCGTGAAAGGCTGAAAGTAAGCCATGCAAAAGACAGGGCAAATCACCCGCTGGGATGCCGAGCGCGCCTTCGGCTTCATCCGCAGCCCAGACTCTGTGGCCGATGTGTTTTTTCATCTGCGCGACTTTCAAGGCCCTGCCGCACCGCGCATGGGCATGGCGGTGGTTTTTGAAGAAATCCATGTGGGCGGCAAAGGGCCACGAGCGATGGCGGTGCGCCCCAGTGCGCAGGCGGTGGGCGCGCCGGGCCGCGCAGCCGACCCGCGCGGTGCGGGTAGCGCCGCCTCGCGCGAAGCACCGCTGTCTGCACGCCGAGGCCCTTCCGCTGCGCAGCGCACCACCGGAGCACACCCGCGCGCGGCTTCGCGGCCAGCCGCCCAGGTGCGGCGGCGTACCCAGCGGGTAACGTCTTTGCCTGCCGGGGAACTGCTGCTCATCAGCGCCACGGCTGTGGTGTGGATGGCCATGCTGGCCTGGGCCGTTTGGGCACAGCGCCTACCCCTGTGGGCGGTGGGTGCAGCCCTGGGGCTGAACCTGTTCACGTTTTTGGCCTACGCCTCTGACAAAAACGCAGCGCAGCGTGGCATGTGGCGCACCAAGGAAAGCCATTTGCACCTGCTGGCCCTGGTGGGTGGCTGGCCTGCCGCCTGGCTGGCGCAGCAAACGCTGCGGCACAAGTCTCAAAAAGCAGCGTTTCGCGCGGTCTACGCCCTGACGGTGGTGGCGCATTGCGGCGCCCTGGCAGCCTGGCTGCTGGGGCTGGTTGGATGAGCTGGCCTGGGTGGCAAACCAGGCAGAGTGAGCACGCAAGCACTCCAAAAATCATAGCTGCTGGCGATTGATGGATGGGCGCCAGAGGCGCTTTTGATGTGAATCTCGGATACCGAGTGCTGCGTTCCCCGCAGTTCGCAGTCAAACCGCTGGCTGACACCCGAAGGGCCCCGGCGTCTACACCCCACCTTTTCCGCGCAGGCTTCAATGGCAGTGTCTGCAACACCACGGGAACCGCTCCATGAAGCCACTCATCCTCGACTCCAGCATGACCAACATGTCCGGCGTGTTCTACCCCACCGGCCATGTGTTCGCGCTGTTCCCCGATGAGGACTGCGCGCGGCAGGCGGCCGCGGCGCTGCACAGCGCCGGCCATCAGGGCGAGCTGGCACACGCCAGCCCTGAATTCATCCTGCAAGAAATCGTTCGCACCTTGGGGGGCACCGACATTCCCCTGCCATCGGTGGGCGCGGAAGGCGACATGGTGCGGCGCATTGCCGACCTGGCGGGCACCGGCCACCACGGTGTGCTGATCCGCATGGCCGACAAGGACGCACCCGAACGTGTGGTGGCGGCCATTGCGCCCGAGGGCGCCGCTGCGGCGTTTTACTACCGCACCTTCATCATTGAAGACCTGGTGCCACAGGCGCCGGAGCAGGAAAGCCAATCGGTGGTGGTGGGAACACACGCGGGGCCGGTCTAGCGGAGCCGCGCGCGACCCGCCCTGTCAACGTGGCTTGCGGGCTGCTGCCTTGAAGGAAGGCTTGCCGCTGCCCGTTACCCGGGGCGGAAGCCCTGTGTGCTGCGTCAGCAACCGGCCCTTTTGGGGCTGGCCCGGTTTGGCGGCCTGCCCTTGCGGCTTGGCCGCTACAGCCTTTTGCCCCACGGGGGTGGAGTTCTTGCGGCGCGCACTTTGGTAGCCGCCGTCCGTCAACGGCTGGAAGGTCGGAATCAGGTGGTGCTTGCCGTTCCCGATCAGATCCGCGCGGCCCATGGCCTTGAGCGCTTCGCGCAACAGCGGCCAATTGTTGGGGTCGTGGTAGCGCAAGAACGCCTTGTGCAGGCGGCGGCGCTTTTCACCGCGCACGATGTCCACTGTTTCTTCTGCCTCATCGCGCATCTGGCGGCGCACACGGGTCAGGGGGTTGCGGCCCGAGTGGTACATGGCCGTGGCTGTGGCCATCGGGCTGGGGTAGAAGGTTTGCACTTGGTCAGCACGGAAACCGTTCTTCTTCAGCCAGATGGCGAGGTGCATCATGTCCTCGTCGCTGGTGCCTGGGTGGGCAGCGATGAAGTACGGGATCAGGAACTGCTTCTTGCCCGCCTCTTCGCTGAACTTCTCGAACATCTGCTTGAAACGTTCATAGTTGCCAATGCCCGGCTTCATCATCTTGGACAGCGGGCCCTGCTCGGTGTGCTCGGGCGCAATCTTCAGGTAGCCGCCCACGTGGTGCTGCACCAGCTCTTTCACGTATTCGGGCGACTTCACGGCCAGGTCATAGCGCAAGCCCGAGCCGATCAGGATCTTCTTGATGCCCTTGAGCGCGCGGCCACGGCGGTAGATCTTGATGAGAGGGCCGTGGTCGGTGGTGAGGTTCTGGCAGATGCCGGGGTAGACGCAGCTCGGTTTGCGGCAGGCGGCCTCGATCTCGGGGCTGCGGCAGCCCAGGCGGTACATGTTGGCCGTGGGGCCGCCCAGGTCGCTGATGGTGCCGGTAAAGCCCTTGACCTTGTCGCGGATGTCCTCGATCTCCTGAATGATCGAATCTTCCGACCGGCTCTGAATGATGCGGCCTTCGTGCTCGGTGATGGA
The DNA here is from genome assembly GCF_006716905.1 of Acidovorax temperans. Lineage (GTDB taxonomy): Bacteria > Pseudomonadota > Gammaproteobacteria > Burkholderiales > Burkholderiaceae_C > Acidovorax > Acidovorax temperans. The sequence goes on from NZ_VFPV01000003.1 coordinate 168,202, forward strand.
GCAGAAGGTGCAGCCGCCAAAGCAACCGCGCATGATGTTGATCGAGAAGCGGATCATCTCCCACGCGGGGATCTTGGTCGCGCCGTCGTGGCTGCCGTTTTCGTCGGCGTAAGCGGGGTGCGGGCTGCGGGCGTAGGGCAAGTCGAACACGTAGTCCATCTCAGCCGTGGTCAGCGGGATGGGGGGCGGGTTGATCCACACGTCGCGCGCCGTCACGCCTTCGCCATGCGCCTGCACCAGCGCGCGGGCGTTGCCGGGGTTGGTCTCCAGGTGCAGCACGCGGTTGGCGTGGGCGTAGAGCACCGGGTCGCTTTTCACCTGCTCGTAGCTGGGCAGGCGGATCACCGTCTTCTCACGCGGGGGCACCTTGAGCTTGGACTTGAGCGCAGGGTTGGCCACAAACTGGATCGGCGCGATCACAGGGTTGGGGTCATTTTGGCCGCTAGCGCCCGTCCCACAAGCGCTGGCAGCTCCTGAATCAGTAGCACCGCCCTCTTCCTTGCTGCAGCTGGCGCCTTGGGCGGCGGCCTGCTCGCTGGTGGTCATGTAGGGGTTGATGTGTGCTTCCACCGGGCCGGGCTCGTCCACGGTGGTGGAATCGATCTCGAACCAGCCCTTGCCGCTTTCATCATCAGGCCGGCGCACAAAGGCCGTGCCGCGCACATCGGTGATCTTTTCGACAGGTTCGCGGGCAGCAATGCGGTGGGCCACTTCGACCAGGGCCCGCTCGGCGTTGCCGTACAGCAGCAGGTCGCACTTGCTGTCCACCACGATGGAGCGGCGCACCTTGTCGCTCCAGTAGTCGTAATGCGCAATGCGGCGCAGGCTGCCTTCGATGCCACCGAGGACGATGGGCACGTCTTTGAATGCTTCGCGGCAGCGCTGGCTGTAGACGATGGCCGCGCGGTCGGGGCGCTTGCCGCCAATGTCGCCCGGGGTGTAGGCGTCATCGCTGCGGATCTTCCGGTCGGCGGTGTACCGGTTGATCATCGAATCCATGTTGCCCGCCGTCACGCCCCAGAACAGGTTGGGCTTGCCCAGCACCTTGAAGGGCTCGGCGCTTTGCCAGTCGGGCTGGGCAATGATGCCCACGCGAAAGCCTTGCGCTTCGAGCGTGCGACCGATCACAGCCATGCCGAAGCTGGGGTGGTCCACATACGCATCGCCTGTGACCAGGATGATGTCGCAGCTGTCCCAGCCCAGTTTCTCCATCTCGGCGCGGCTCATTGGCAGGAATGGGGCCGTGCCGAAGCGCTTGGCCCAGTACGGACGGTAGCTGGTCAAGGGCTTTGCGGCGCGCGCAAAAAAGGAGACGTCAACGGGGGCGTTCATGCAATGGGGAATGGCCGCCGAAGAAGCTTGGCGGCCACCGTCATATCGTGGGGAGGCCGCGATTTTACGGCGCCCGCCGGTTTTTGTCGCTGCATGGGCCGATGGCCCCTTGGCTTGGCGGCCTGTTTCTATACTGCAGGCAGCCCCATCCCTGAGTCTTGCCATGACGCACCCCATGCCTCAAAGCCCCATCACCCTGCGCGCACTGGCCCCGGGCGACCTGGGCTGGGGGCACGGCTCACCGACGAGTGCATCGCCTTCGCCCGCGCCAAGGGCTACAAAAAAATGGTGCTGTGGACCAACAGCTGCCTGACCACCGCCCGCCACATCTACGCGCGGCGGGGATTTGTGCTGGTGAAGTCCGAGCCCTACGAGGGCTTTGAGCAGCATCTGGTGGGGGAGACCTGGGAGCTGAAACTGTAAGCCGCCTGCGCAGGGCAGACTTCCCCCTGATTTGCCGCCGTACACTTGCGCCCCCATGCCCTACACCCTGGCCGAGCCCACCCACAGCGAACTCATCATCAAGAAAAGCCGCTTCATCGGCTGCGTGCAGCCCATGGCTGACCGTGCCAGCGCCCAGGCCGTGGTAGATGCGCTCTGGAAGCAGCACCCTGGCGCCGCACACATTTGCTGGGCGTTGCTGGCGGGTGGTCAATCTGCCGCAGTGGACGACGGCGAACCGGGCGGCACCGCAGGGCGGCCCATGCTGGACGTGCTGCGCCACCAGGACCTGGAAGGCGTGCTGGCTACCGTGGTGCGTTACTTTGGCGGGGTGAAGCTGGGCGCGGGCGGCCTGGTGCGGGCCTATACCGATACAGTGGCACAGGCGCTGCTCACGGCCCCCAAGATCACCCTGCAGCGCATGAAAACCCTGCAATGCCAGGTGCCCTACGCACTGGAAGGCATGATTCGCCGCGAAGTGGAAGCCGCAGGAGCGCAGCTGCTCGATGTGCAGCACGGCTCGCTCGTCAGCCTTCAGCTGCGTTTGCCGGAAGTGCAGGCACCGGCCTTCGTACAGCGCATCAACGACCACGGGCAGGGCCGCGTGGGGTGGGTCACACCCTAGCGCGGTTCACCCAATTTGGGCTGTAGGCCTACACGCGCCCAGCCATGGGCCGCTCACACTCGCTGCTCTCACTTCACTTTGGAGAAGGGCACATGGGGGCACCCCTGGACACCATCATCATCGGCGCGGGCACCGCGGGGCTGGCAGCCCTGCGCGAGGTGCGCAAGCGCACCGACCGCTACCTCATCGTGAACGACGGCCCCTGGGGCACCACGTGCGCTCGGGTGGGCTGCATGCCTTCCAAGATGCTCATCGAGGCGGCCAGCACGCTCCACCGGCGCCACGTCTGGAATGAACTGGGTCTGCGCGGCGCCACGGCGCTGGTGGCCGACCTTCCCGCCGTGCTGCAGCGGGTGCGCGCACTGCGCGATGAGCTGGTCGCCGGGGCCTTGAAGGCCACCCAGAACCTGGGCAGCGCGCAAAAGTCGGGCCGTGCCACGCTGCTGGGGCCCGGGCTGGTAGAAATTGGCGGAAAAGCCCATGCCACGCGCAGCATCATCATTGCCACCGGATCGCGCCCCCTGCTGCCCGACGCATGGCTGGCCTTTGGCGACCGCATGCTCACCACCGACACGCTGTTTGAACAGCCCACACTCGGCCCACGCATCGCCGTGATCGGCATGGGCCCGCTGGGGGTGGAAATGGCCCAGGCCCTGGCACGGCTGGGGCTGCAGGTGTCCGCCTTCAGCACAGGCGACCACTTCGCGGGCATTCGCGACGCCGCCATTAACACTGAGTTGGCCCAGGTGCTCAAAGCCGACATGCGGCTGTACACCGGGGCACCCGCGGAGCTGCGGGAGGTGGCTGGCGGCATCGAGGTGCGCAGCGGCAACCAAACCGTGGTGGTCGATCAGGTGGTGGCGGCCATGGGGCGCACGCCCAACATCGAACACCTGGGGCTGGAAACCCTGGGCGTGCCGCTGGATGAACGGGGCCTGCCATCCATAGACCCGCAAACCCAGCAGATCGGCAACCTGCCCGTGTTCATGGCGGGCGATGCCAATGGCCACCTGCCCTTGCTGCACGAGGGTGCCGACGAAGGCCACATTGCAGGCATCAACGCGCTGGCCAGTGCACCGCGCAAGTTCCGGCGTCGTACGCCGCTGGCCATTGTTTTTTCAGACCCGCAGGTGGCTGCCGTGGGCCGCCGGTGGGCGGACCTGGACGCCCACACCACCGTCACCGGTTGCGCCAGTTTTCATGATCAGGGGCGTGCGCGCACTGCCCTGCGCAACGCGGGGCGGCTCTGCATTTACGCTGACCATGCCACGGGCCGCCTGCAGGGCGCGGAGATGTGCACCCCGCAGGCAGAGCACATGGCACATCTTCTGGCGCTGGCCGTTCAGCAAAAACTCACGGTGCGAGACCTGCTGGCGATGCCTTTCTACCACCCCACTTACGAGGAAGGGTTGCGCACGGCCCTGCGTGATGCCGCTCGGCAACTGCCGCAGCCTGCGGATTCCGACCTGGCCACCTGTGGCGGCATCGGTGTGCCGGCACTGGAATGAGCGCGACAGATGTAACAACGGCCAAGTGCATGGCAAAAACAGCCGATAGGGCTGTGTAACCCAGCAGGAGCCTTTCATGGACGTCGCCCTCTCCAACAGCATCGTGGCCACCGCCACCAACCTTGCCAGTGCTCAGACCTCTGACGCCTTGAACATGGCGGTGCTGAAAAAAGCGCTGGACGTTCAGGCATCAAGCGCCGCCACCATGATCGATGCCATGCAGCAATCCATGCCCAGCCCGCGCTGGCTACTTCGGGCACGCTGGGCACCCAGCTCAACACCTTCGCGTAAGAAACTGCTCACAGGGTCGGCCGGGCGCGCCCCGCACCACCCTTAACGCAACCTGGCTGGCGAAAGCCCCTGCAGCTCAACGCCTTCAGCCTCCAGCTCTGGGCCCAGCGGCTCACCCCGCAGCAGTCTTTTGGCCAGCAGTGACGCCCCTGCCGCGCTCTGGATGCCGTACCCACCCTGCCCCGCCAGCCAGAAAAAGCCGGACACGTGGTTGTCCCAGCCAATCACCATGTCGCCGTCGGGCACGAACGAGCGCAGCCCTGCCCAGGTGTGCGAGGGGCGGCGGATTTGGAACGTGGTCAATTCTTCAATGTGGTAGATGCCCGTGGCCACGTCCAGCTCTTCGGGCACCACGTCGTGTGGATGGGTGGGGTCGGCATTGGCGGGCGAGCCCAGCAACTGGCCGGCATCGGGCTTGAAGTAAAAGCTCTCGTCAATGCCAATCACGGCAGGCCAATGGCTGGCGTCCATCCCCTCGGGCACGGCAAACGTGAAAGCGGTGCGCCTGCGCGGCTCCAGTCCAATGGGTGGCACGCCCGCCATGGCGGCCACCACATCCGCCCACGCGCCTGCAGCATTGACGATGGTGCTGCCCCGCAATTGCCGGCCATCGGCCAGCGCCACGTGCCAGGCATCCCCCTCTTTTTGCAAGCCCACCACCTCTGCCTGGGTCAGCACCTGCCCGCCCTGCTGGCGCAGGCCGCGCAGGTAGCCCTGGTGCAGCGCATGCACGTCGATGTCGGCCGCTTCGGGCTCGCTCATGCCAGCGGCCACGGCCTCGGGCTTCAGGCAAGGCAGCTGGGCCAGCAGCGCGGGCTTGTCCACCCATTCCACATTGGGGGATGCCGCACGGGCATCGTCGTAGGCCCGTTTGAGCAGATCCAGCTGGTCTGGCCCCGCCACGTAAATCACGCCACGCGGCGAGAGGATGGGGTCTGCGCCAAACTCCAGCGGTGGCGCGTCGTAGAACGCACGGCTGGCACGCGTCAGGGCCTGGATGTTGGGCGTGCCATACGTGGCCATGTACAGCGCAGCCGAGCGCCCGGTGGTGTGATAGCCGGGCTGCGATTCCCGCTCCAGCAGCAGCACGCTGCTGCGGCCGTCTTGTACAAGCTGCCAGGCAATGGAAGCGCCTGCAATACCGGCGCCAATGACGATGTAGTCTGCTGTCTGCATGGGTTGCGTCGCTGTGGTGGGGTGCGTTAGGAAGGCGCCCAGCGGATGCGCTGGGACCGCGTGGGCACATGGTAGCGCGGCGTGCGCATGCCGATAGGGCAACCAAACGGCTCGCTTGTCCAGCCGGTGGACCAGGATTAGCGCTTGCGCGGTACCCTGATGGGCATCGTTCGGGTGCTGACCCGTGGCACCCATTCACCCCGTCACAGGAACTGACCCATGGCACAAGTCCTCGTCGTGAAGTACGAAAACCAGGCCGACGCCAAAGTGTTTGAAACCCCATATGAAAGCCAGGCGGACCTTGCCGTCCTGGAGGTACCTTACGAACAGCAGGCCACAGGCGACGCCGTGTGGCACATGGTTCACTATGAAAGCCAGGCCACCTTCAAGATTTTCAAGGTGAAGTACGAAGCCCAGGCGGATCTGCGCATCTTCAAGGTCAAGCACCTGGCGCAGGCGGGCTGGCGCACGCAGGGGCATGTGCTGGAAGGCAAACTGGGGAAGTGAGCGGCTGCGGCCGGGGCGCGCCATTCATCGCCCCGGCCTTGCCGCAATGCGAAGGGCAACCGAGCGCTCGGCCCTGCTTTGCGGGCTAACATCGCAGGCTTGACGCGGCCTGGCTCTGCGCCTTGTCAGGGCGCTCTGCGCTGCCCTGACAGGCCAGCCGAGTCGCAGGTCTGCTCTTGATTTGATAGCTGCTTGCGCTTGATGGATAAGCGCCAGAGGCCAATTTTGCCCCAACCCCATGGCCGACGCCCTTGATGTGACCGCTGCTGGCACCGACCCCGCCGCCCCCCGCCCCCAGCCGCGCGACTGCGCCGATCTGTTCTGGTCCTTCACCTGGCTGGCGCTGCAAGGTTTTGGCGGCGTGCTGGCCGTGGTGCAACGCGAACTGGTCGAGAAAAAACGCTGGATGACGAACGACGAGTTCGTGGAAGACTGGGCGGTGGCCCAGATCATGCCGGGCCCCAACGTGGTGAACCTCTCCATCATGATTGGCGAACGCTACTTTGGCTGGCGCGGCGCCGTGGCGGCCCTGGCGGGCATGTTGACCTTCCCACTCATTCTGGTGCTGGCGGTGGCCGTGGTGTATGCCCAGTTTGCCTCCCAGCCCGCGGTGGCTGGCGCGTTGCGGGGCATGGGGGCGGTAGCCGCCGGGCTGATTGCTGGCATGGGCCTCAAGCTCTCGTCCACCTTGCGCAAGCACCCGTTGGGCCTGGCGGTCTGTGTAGGTCTGGTCGCGCTCACGGTGATTGCCATGGCGGTGTTGCGCTGGCCCCTGTTCTGGACCTTGCCCAGCGTGGGCCTGCTCGCCTGCGTGCTGACCTGGAGAAAGATCGCCCCATGACCACCGCTGCGCCCGCCATCGTGGCCCTTTCTTCGTGGGACTGGTTGCAACTGTTCCTGTACTACCTGTCGCTGTCGCTGCTGGCGGTGGGCGGGGCCATCAGCACCGCGCCGGACATGCACCGTTTTCTGGTGGAGCGCAACGCCTGGCTCACCGATCCACAGTTCAACGCCTCCATCGCCATCGCGCAGGCCGCGCCAGGCCCCAATGTGCTGTTCATTGCCCTGCTGGGGTGGAACATCGGCATCAACGCCGGTGGCCCGGGCGCCGCAGGCTCGGCGCTGGGCCTGCTGGGCATTCTGGTGTGCATGGTGGGTGTGATGTTGCCCAGCAGCCTGCTGACCTGGCAGGCCACCCGCTGGGGGCACCGCAACCGCAACCGGCGCAGCGTGCGCGCCTTCAAGCAGGGCATGGCTCCGGTGGTCATTGGCTTGCTGCTGGCCACGGCATGGGTGCTGACACATGCCCATGGCCCTGAACTGGCCAACTGGCCGCTGTGGGCCATCACGGCCGCCACCACCCTGCTGGTGTGGCGCACCAAGCTGCACCTGCTGTGGATGCTGGGGGCCGGCGCCGTGGCCGGGGGCATGGGCTGGATCTGAACGGCCGGGGCCGCCAGCCCTGGCCCAAGCCGGTAGCAGGGCTACCAGCCTTGGGCGGGTTTACAGCGAACGCTGGCGCAGTGCCTCGTACAGGCAAACACCGCTGGCCACCGAAACATTCAGGCTCTCGACCGCGCCCTTCATCGGGATGGAGACCAGTTCATCGCAGGTTTTGCGGGTGAGCTGGCGCATGCCGTCACCCTCCGCGCCCAGCACCAATGCCACCGGGCCTTTGAGGTCTACCTGATAGACGGTTTTGGGCGCGTCATCGCTGGTGCCGATGCACCAGATGTTGCGTTCCTTGAGCTCGTTCAGGGTGCGCGCCAGGTTGGTCACCATGAAGTAGGGCATGGTTTCAGCCGCGCCGCTGGCCACCTTGGCCACGGTGGCGTTGATGCCCACGGCATGGTCCTTGGGGGCAATCACTGCGTGCGCACCGGCACCGTCTGCCACGCGCAGGCACGCGCCCAGGTTGTGCGGGTCGGTCACGCCGTCCAGCACCAGCAGCAAGGGCTGCTCGATGCCTGCGGCTTCCAGGTTCTCCAGCAGCTCGTCCAGCGAGGTGATCTGGGCCACGGGCTCCACGCGCGCTGCAACGCCCTGGTGGCCGTGGCTGCCCGCCAGCTTGGCGATGCGAACGCTGTCGGCTTCGATCAGGCGGGCACCGGCCTCTTTGGCGCGGTCCAGAAACTGCCGCATGCGCGCATCGCGGCGCGTGGCTTCGTAATAAATCTCGATGATCGATTGGGGCGCGGTCTTCAGGCGCACGCCCACGGCATGAAAGCCGAAGAGAACTTTGGGGGAGGACATGCGGGGATTATCGTTGCCCTGGCGCGGCCCCCTTCCGGGGCCACGCAGCCAAAGCGCTGGCATTTCACTTCGCGCAAAGAATTGCTATTAAATCAATAGCTGCTTGCGCTTGAAGGATAAGCGCCAAGGGCAAAAAACCCATCAACCCTCGGCCACACGCCCTGCGTCGATGGTGATGCGCCGCTCACACTGCGCGGCGATAGCCCGGTCGTGGGTCACGAGCACCAGCGTGGTTCCCAATTCGCGGTTGAGTTCAAACATCAGCCGCATGATGGATTCACCCGTCGCAAAGTCCAGGCTACCGGTCGGCTCGTCGGCCAGCAATAAAGCGGGCTGCACCACAAAGGCACGCGCCAGGGCCACGCGCTGCTGCTCGCCGCCCGAGAGCACTTTGGGGTAATGCCCCAGGCGCTGGCCCAGGCCCACACGCTCCAGCATCTCGGCAGCGGCCTTGCGGGCATCGCGCCGTTCGGCCAACTCCAAAGGCAGCATCACGTTTTCGAGCGCGGTGAGGTTGCCCATGAGCTGAAAGCTCTGGAAGACAAAGCCCACCTTTTGCGCCCGCAGGGCGGCCCGGTCGTCCTCGCTCAGCGCGAACAGGTCTTGCCCATCCAGCCGCACCGTGCCGCGTGTGGGGGTGTCCAGCCCGGCAATGATGGACAGCAGCGTGCTCTTGCCCGAGCCCGAGGCCCCCACGATGGCCGCCGTCTCCCTTGGCGCCAGACGGAAATCAATATCCCGCAAAATGTCCAGCGTCCCGGTGGAGTCCGTCACCGACTTGAACACATGCTCGACAGCAATAATGGGCGTTACGGGCAACGAGGGAGATTCAGGCATGAAAGGCTCTTTACTTTGATTCGCGATCTGCATCGGCGTCACTTTATCCTCACCGCCTCCATGGCTGCCGCCATGGGGATTTACGCGCCTGGCATCGGGGCCCAAACCACAGCGCGCGCAGCCCCCAAAGCAGCCAAGTCAGCGGTCATTCTGGTGCTGGGCGACTCGTTGAGCGCCGAGTACGGTTTGCCGCGCGGCTCGGGCTGGGTGGCCCTGCTGGAAAAGCAATTGGCTGCCGACAAGATCAGCGCGTCTGTGGTCAACGCCAGCGTGAGCGGCGAAACCACCTCGGGCGGCCGCTCGCGCATAGCGGCGCTGCTCCAGCAGCACCAGCCCAGCCATGTGGTAATCGAACTGGGTGGCAACGACGCGCTGCGCGGGCTGCCGCTGCAAAACACCCAGGACAACCTGACCTTCATGACCCAGGCCGCCCAGAAAGCGGGCGCCAAAGTGCTGCTGGTGGGCATGCAGGTGCCGCCCAACTACGGCACCGATTACGCCAACCGCTTTGCCGCGCTGTTTGAAACGGTGGCCAAGGCGCAGAAAGCGGCGGTGGTGCCGTTCTTCCTCAAAGGTGTGGCCGATGAAGCCGACCCCGCCGGCATGTTCCAGCCCGACCGCATTCACCCCAAGGCCGAGGCCCACCCGCTCATGCTGGCCAATGTGTGGCCAGAGCTGAAGAAAATGCTGCGCTGACGCGCCAAAACAAAAAGCCCTGCAAACGCTGAAACCAGCGGTTGCGGGGCTTGTGAGCGAGACTTTGCCTGGGCACCAGAAAAAACCTTCTGCGCGCCGGGCCCAAAGTGTCAGTTGTTCGTGCCTTCACTGGGTGCTGCGGAGGGCGCTGCATCCTGATCGCCCTCAGCGTTTCCCGTCTGCGGATCGTCCGGCCGGCGTTGTGCTTTGGCTCTCAGCTTCTCTTCTTTTTTTTGTTTCTTAGCGAGTTCGCGCTGGCGTTTTTCGTATCCGTAGTTAGGTGTTGCCAAGGTGTTTGCTTTCTGAAGTAGAGGCCCACTGTAACAGCTTGGCTTTCGGGGCCAAGGCTCAAGCCAATTCGGGCTGCATGGCAGCGGCAGGCACGCGCTGCACAGCGGCACGGTAGGCATGCCAACTGGCATGGCCCAGCAGCGGCCCCACCAGCACCAATGCCACACTGCCCGCCCACAATGATGCGCCCACCAGCAAAGTGATGAGAGCACCCCACAGCAGCATCGTCAAGGGGTTCTCCAGCACCACGCGAATGCTGGTGATCCCAGCCGTCAGGGCATCGGTGTCGCGGTCAAGGATCATGGGAATGGACACCACCGAGGTGGAGAACACCAGGGCAGCAAACACCCCGCCCACTGCCGAGTACACCGCGACAAAGCTCCAGTTCTCACGGTTGAACACCGCCTGCAACACGCCCGTGGTGGACGGCATGCCCGTGTTGAAGAACACGGCAAACACCACCAGCGACGCCCGGCCCCACAACAACTCCAGCACGATGAGCACCAAGACCAGCATGCCCATGCTGCCCATGTGGCTGTCCCAGCAAGTCAGGGACTCGCTGAGCTGTGGCGGAATGCCTGCTTCGCGCCGGCGGCTGGTTTCGTACAACCCCATCGCCAGAAAGGGCCCAACCAGCAGACAGCCACTGGCCAGGGACATCGTGTATTCCGGCCGCGTGCGGAACACCCAGCCCAGCACCATCGCCATGAACCAGAAACACAGGCCGTAAAACACGGCAATACCCGGCGCAGCGCGCAAATCCTGAATGCCCTGTGCCAGCCAGCGGAAGGGGTCTGCCAACGTCAGACGCTGCAGAACGATGGGGGCAGCATCGCGGGTGGGAGGAACCTCGGGGACGGGGGTGTCTGACATGAGGGGGCACTGCGAGGTAAAACGAGGACTTAACCCACATCAAGTGGGCGCTGACCACACCGTAATGCAGCCTGCCGTGCTTTACCACTGAGGAAACTACCACCCCGCCCCTCCCCCCGCCCTCCGCGCGCCCCTGCATCTCTGCACAAGATGTCTGGGGGTTCTGTGCCGTGGTGATCAGGCTGGAGCGCGCTCCATCACCTCAAGCGCCTGGGCCAGGTCGGCACGCAAATCCGGGGCGGCTTCCAGGCCAATCGCAAAGCGCACCAAGGTGCCCGGCTTCAGGTGCGGTGTGGGGCCGCTGCGCATGCTCGGCAGGTTGTAGGGCACCACCAGGCTGATCGGGCCGCCCCAGCTGTAACCCAGCTTGAACAAACGCAGCGCATCGCAGAACGCATCCACCTGCGCCTGGCTGTAGCGTGCATCGATCATCACACTGAACAACCCGGCCGCCGCGCCCTGCCCCGCGTTGGCTGCGCCGCACAAGGCGCGCCAATGTTCATGGCCGGGCGAGCCTTCAATGGCCGGATGCAGCACCTGTGCAATGGCGGGCTGGGTTTGCAGCCAATGGGCCAATTCGCGGGCCACGCGGTCGTGCGCGGCATAGCGAAGCTCCACGCTGGGCAATGAGCGCAAAACCGCCTCGACGTCATTTGCCCCCACCCCCAAGCCCAGCCGCATATGCGTGAGCTTGATCTTCATGTGCAGAGCGTTCGACCGGGTCATCACACTGCCCATCAGCACGTCACCACCGCCGCTGGGGTATTTGGTGAGCGCGTGGGCAGACACATCCACACCCAGTGAGCCATCGCCCAGAAAATCAAATGGCGCAAAAGCCAATCCGGCGCCCCAGGTGTTGTCCAGAGCCGTGAGAACCCCACGCTCACAGCAAATGTGCACCTGGGCAATCAGATCAGGAAACTCCATGGTCACAGAGCCAGGGGCTTCCAGCCAGACCAGCCGCGTTTTGGGCGTAATGCGCTGGGCCAGGTCGTCAGGATTCAAGGCATCGAAAAATGCGTGGGTGATGCCATAACGTGCCAGTTCCACCACGGCAAAGTCTTTGCCTGGGCCGTACGCGTTGTCGGGGATCAGAACTTCATCGCCCGCTTTCAGCAATGCCAAACCCACGGTGGCAATGGCAGCCAAACCGCTGGGCACGAGCACGCATTCGGTGCCGCCTTCCAGCTCGCACAAACGTTCTTCCAGCAAAAAGGTGGTGGGCGTGCCGTGCAGGCCGTAGGTGTAGCCGCTCTTGTCTTTCCAATCGCGGGCGCGCATGGCGGCAACGTTGGGGAAGATGACGGTGGAGGCTTTGAACACGCCCGGTTGGGGCGCTGCGAACTCAGCGGGGGGCGTGTAGGCGTGGTGGATGAGGCGGGTGGAGATGTGGGGTGCAGGGGCTGATGCTTTCATGCGTGCATGTTAGCGCCACCTGCACCGACCCATGGCAGTCTTTAACCGCCAGAAATCACCAGCAAATTGGTCACGGAAGTGACGCCCTTGATGCTCTTGGCGATGGTCTGTGCGCGGTCTTTGGCGGCCAGGTTGGGCGCTGGGCCATTGAGGGTGACGGCACCGTTTTTGGTGTCCACGTTGATCTTGACGGCACTCAGATCCGGGTCTTTGGCCAGGCCCGCAGACACCTGAGCGGTGATGGTCGCATCGTCCACCTTGTCCATCGCGGCGTTGGCGGCCTGCTTGGCAGATTCACCCAGGTCCTTCGCCATGGCTTCGGCGCGCTCAGCGCTTTGGTCCATGCGGGCATCAGCCTTTTCCATGGCAGCCTCGGTTTTCGCCCTCGCGTCTGCCGCGGCTTGTTCTGTTTTTTCGACAGCAGAATCCAGGCGCTGCCCCACGGTGGGCTCTTCGTTGCGGCCACATGCGGTCAAGCCCAAGGCCAGCGCGCTCACGGCCAGAATGGAGGCAATGCGAGCAACCTTGCTGCATTGGGGGCGAGAGGTGGTGACTTCCTGTGGGTTCAATCCGTTGATGTTCATGACAAGTTCCTCGTAATGACAAAGATGGAGAGACTGTAGGCAGGCCTAGCCCCCGGCCGTGTGGGATGCCTGCCAAAACCGTGTAGGACGCGGCTGAAGCCACCCGTCAGCCCAAGAACGCGCCCGGTCAGCGGATCGATGTGTGCCGCCACCGGCAAAAGAGAGTCCCTCACGCCGACCGAGAAGGCCGCTACAACGACAATCCCTCCCCATGCTGCGCTCCGTTCTCCGATCCTGGCTCCCGTTTTTGTCCTGGCCTCGGCCATCTGCCTCTTTGCTGCGTGGTGAGTTCCTGGCAGGTATGACGGTGGGCTTGATGCTGGTGCCCCAAGGGGTGGCCTATGCTGCGCTGGCGGGTATGCCGCTGATCACCGGCATTTACGCATCGCTGCTGCCCGCCCTGGTGGCTGTGCTGTTCAGCTCCTCCACCCGCCTTGGCGTGGGCCCCACGGCGCTGACCAGTCTGCTCATCGGGGCTTCGCTCACGGGTCTTGCCGAGCCGGGCAGCGCTCAGTGGGTTCAGATGGCGGTGTGGATTGCGCTGCTGTCAGGTGCCTTGCAGTGCGTGATGGGGCTGGCCCGGTTTGGCTGGGTGGTGAACATCGTCACGTCGCCGGTGCTCAACGGCTTTACCCAAGCGGCGGCGTTGTTGATCCTGGCTTCTCAGCTAGGGGCCCTCACGGGGCTTCGGTCGAACTGGGGGGCGTTGCTGGCCACCCCGTCCTTAGGGCTTTTTGACCTGGCTGCGCTGGCCTTTGGTGTCGGTAGCGTGGGGGCGCTGCTTCTGGCCAAAAAGCTGAAGCCGACGTTTCCCGCCGCCATCGCCGTGGTGGGTGCTACAGGCGCCATCAGCTGGGCCACCGGTTATGCCGATGCGGGCGGCGCGGTGGTGGGGCATCTGCCCCAAGGCCTGCCAACGCTGCATTGGCCCGGCTGGCTGCCCTGGTCTGACCTGGCCTCACTGCTGATGCCGGTGCTGGTCGTGACACTGGTGAGCTTTCTGGAGACTGCTTCCAGCGCCAAGGTGGAAAGCCAGCGCTCGAGCGAGCGCTGGAACGAAAACCAGGACCTGATCGGCCAGGGTCTGTCCAAAATCAGCAGCGGTCTGTGCGGCAGCTTCGCCACCAGCGCATCCTTTTCGCGCTCTGCCATCAACCTGTATGCGGGCGCACAAACGGGTTGGGCCACGGTGTTTTCGATTGGCGTGGTGCTGGTGGTGCTGCTGTGGCTCACACCTGCGCTGTACTACGTGCCTACCTCGGCGCTGGCAGCGATTGTGGTCACCGCGGTGTTCAGCCTCATCAAGCCCTCTTCCATCACCCGGCTCTGGCGTGTGTCGCGTGTTGAGTCGTTGATTGCCATCGTCACGTTCGGCCTCACCCTGGCCACTGCGCCACGCATGTACTGGGGGGGGCTGGCGGGCTTGCTGATGAACCTGTGCCATTTTCTGTACCAGCGTCTGCACCCGCGCATCATTGAAGTAGGCCTGCACCCGGACGGAAGCCTGCGTGATCGGCACCTTTGGGGCCTGGAGCCACTGGCGCCGCACGTGCTGGCCCTGCGCATGGATGCCGAACTCGACTTTGCCTCGGCCAGCGCGCTGGAACAAAGGGTGGCGCAAGACCTTGGCGCGCACCCCGACGTCAGGCACCTGTGCCTCCTGGCCCAGCCCATCAATCGCATCGACGTGACGGGCCTGGAGGTATTTGCCCAACTGCACGCGCTGATGCTGGCCCGCGGCGGCTGTCTGCATGTGAGCGGGCTCAAACTGCCGGTGGAAACAGCGCTGCGCAAAGCGGGGGTTCTGCCCGCTGCGGCAGGTCTGATCACCTACCGTACGGACACCGAAGCGCTTGTAGCCTTGCAGCAGCTGCCGAGTGGCCGCTAACCCCGTTACCCACGCCCTGATTGCGTTAGGCAAGGCTTGCCCGCTGCTACACTTGAACCAACTTTAGAAGCAACCATTTGTGTCTGATTCGGCGGCCCCTTACCTTGTAGACCTGCGTGATCTGCGCCTGGACACTGCCCACGCCCTGGTCTCCCAGGTCAACGGCAGCGGGCCAGCTACCGCCTCCGACTACGCCCACCCACGGCAGTACCTGCAAGGCCTGATTGACGGGCTGTGCGAGCTTTCCCTGAAAGACCCTCTGACAGGCTTGGCCAACCGCAGGCATTTTCGCGCGGTGTTGGAACGAGAAATTGACCGGGTGACACGCTCTGGCGAAGCGGCCCTGCTGCTGATGCTGGACATCGACCACTTCAAGAAGGTGAACGATGTACACGGACACTCTGCGGGTGACATGGTGCTGCAATCGGTAGCGCGCACCCTGAGCGCCTGTGTGCGTCCTATGGACACCTTGGCCCGCTACGGCGGTGAAGAGTTTGCCGTGGTGCTCCCTGCCTGCCAGTCGGCTTTTGGGCACGTGGTTGCCGAGCGTATCCGCCGTGCCGTGGCCAATACGCCAATTCGAATTTCTCCCTCGGTCGAGCTGAATGTCACCGTGAGCATTGGCGGCGCATTTGCGCTGCAATGGATCCGCTCTACCACTCTGCTGTGGATTGATCGGGCTGACAATCAGCTCTATCAGGCAAAATCTCTAGGACGCAACCGCGTGAGCATCGAGGAGCAGCCCGACAGCACCGTCAGTGCTGAAGAAAAGAGCTTGTTGTTTGGCCCGCTGTATTCTCCTTCGGGCTGGGGCGATCTACCGCCCCCGCTGGATGCAACAGGCAGCGCCTACTGAAAGTTAGATGATGAGCGACGCGCTGTCCCCCCAACCCATGACGCCCAACGCAGCGCCCGTGCAGGCAGTCCCTGCCACGGGAGCGCGCATCATTGCCATCACAAGTGGCAAAGGTGGCGTCGGAAAAACCTTTGTTTCAGCCAACCTCGCGGCGGCGTTGACCCGCAGAGGCCAGCGCGTCTTGGTGTTGGACGCTGACCTCGGCCTCGCCAACCTGGACGTGGTGCTCAACCTGCACCCCAAGATCACGCTGCACGACGTGTTCACGGGCAAGGCACGACTGGAAGACGCCATCATCAAAGCCCCTGGCGGGTTTTCGGTGCTGCTGGCGGGCTCGGGCATGGTCGAGTACTCGCGCCTCACCCCCGAGGTGCGCAACCAGTTCCTGAGCGTCATCCAGGCGTTGACACCCCAATACGACGTGGTGCTGCTGGACACCGGCGCTGGCATTTCCGACGTTGTGCTCTTTTCCGTGTCGTTGGCTTCTGAAGTGCTGATCGTGGCAACGCCCGAGCCCACCTCGCTGACAGACGCCTACGCCGCCATCAAGGTGCTGGCCATGCAGCAACAGCGCCAGCATGTGCGCATGGTCATCAACCAGGCGGCGCGTCCGGGTGACGGGCGGGCCATTACCAGCCAGTTGCAGCAGGTGCTCGACCGCTTCGTCAGCACCCAATCGGGCCGCCCCGTGCGCTTGATCCACATGGGCGACATTCCTGCCGACCCATCAGTGCGTGATGCGGTGATGCGCCGCCAGCTCTTGCTGGTGAACACGCCCGGCTGCCCTGCGGCGCTTGCCATTTCGCAGCTGGCGAACAAGATCGAGACAGCGCTGCTGACCCCCACGGCATAATTCTCGCCGTGCTTACCTGCCAGGGCGGGCTTCGTGCCCCGCGCCCGGCTCTTTGGGCGGCCAGCGCTTTCGACAACCAATCACCGGTTTCGGCAGAGCCGCCGCTCAGCCTGTTTACCCCCTTCCCGCCGTGACGTCCGTACTCAATATTTCCTGCTACAAATTCGTGCCCCTGCCTGACGCAGCCGAGTTGCGTGAACGGCTCCACGCGCAAGCAGTGGCTGCGGGCCTGAAGGGCACGATCTTGCTGGCCGAAGAAGGCATCAACTTCTTTTTGGCGGGCACCGCCCAAGCAGTGCGGGGCTTTGTGGACGGCATGCGGGTGGACGAGCGCTTTGCCGACCTGGAGCCCAAGGAGAGTTGGTCCGACACGGTGCCATTTCGCAAGATGCTGATCAAGGTCAAGCGCGAGATCATCCGCATGGACCACCCCACCATCCGCCCGGCGCAGGGGCGTGCCCCGTCGGTGGAGCCAGCCACGCTGCACCGCTGGCTAGAACAAGGCCATGACGATGCCGGCCGTGAGGTGGTGACCCTGGATACGCGTAACGCATTCGAGGTGGACGCCGGGACATTCGCCGATGCGATTGACTGGCGCATTGCCAAGTTCACGGAGTTTCCTGACGCCTTTCGCGCGCACAAGGCAGAGCTGCAGGACAAAACCGTGGTGAGCTTCTGCACCGGGGGCATCCGCTGCGAAAAGGCGGCCATCCTGATGCGGGAAGAAGGCCTGGAGCATGTTTACCAGCTTGAAGGCGGCATCCTCAAATACTTTGAACACACCGATGGAGCGCACTACCACGGCGGCTGCTTTGTGTTTGACGAGCGCACCGTGCTGGCGCCCGATCTTTCTGCACAGCCATCTGCCAAGGCTGGCGACGAAGATGCCGGTGCATCCAGTTGAATTTGCTATCAAAAAGTGAGCTGCTTGCGCTTGTCAAATAAGCGCCAGAGCCACTTTTAACTCAAACCCTGTCAGGGCTTGAAACGGCGCTCGGGCAGCGGTATGGACTCTGTCTCGCCCGGCACATGGCCCATGCGCTGGGCCTCCCAGTCGTCGGCTGCCTGAACGATGCGTTCTTTGCGGGTGGAGACAAAGTTCCACCAGATGTGCAGGCGCTGGAGCAAAGCGTCGCCGCCTACCAGCATGCAGCGCACGGCGCTGTCTCCCGCACGCAGCAGCATGGCGTGGCCTGTGGGCAGCACCGTCAACGTCTGGGCGGCCAGCGTGACGCCGTCCAGGGTGACAGCAGCATCCACGGTGTACAAGCCCGCCTCTTGTGCCAAGGCCGCAGGCAACGCAAGCGCCCCACCGGCAGGCAGCTGGATATCCAGGTACAGAGCCGGCGCCAGGCTGACAACCGGGGACTGCTGCCCCCACGCCTGGCCGATGAGCACACGCACCGTGGCATCGCCCACTTGCAGCTGCGGTATGGCATCTGCGGGGGTGTGCACAAAGCTGGGCTCCGCCTCCTCTGCCTCTACCGGCAACGCCGCCCACAGCTGAATACCGTGGTTCACATAGCTTGTCTGCGCCAGCGTTTGGGGGCGACGCTCGGAGTGGACGATGCCTTTGGCGGCCGTCATCCAGTTGATGGCGCCTGGCTCGATTTGCTGCACCGAGCCCAGACTGTCGCGGTGCATGATGGCGCCCGAGAACAGGTAGGTCACCGTGGCCAGGCCAATGTGCGGGTGCGGGCGCACATCGTGCTGTGACTCGGGCGTGACGGTGACCGGGCCAAAGTGATCAAAGAACAGAAACGGCCCGACGGATTGGCGCCCCATGGCAGGCAACAGCCTGCGCACCTTGAACCCGCCGCCCAGGTCTTTGTCGTGCGCCGTGATGGTTTGCATGGCTGCCATGGTGTTTGCCCTTTCTGTAGTGGCCCTGCCCCCATCCAGCGCCAGGGCAGATCAAGCCGGGGAGCGTCAGCCCTTGAGGCGCGCCGTGATGTCGGCCACCCGCTTGCCGTAGAGCTTGGCGGTGTCCAGGTCGCCCTGGGGAATTTCTGCCACCGACGCGTCAGATGGCGACTGCACCAGCAAGCCCACCGAGCCACCCAGGTTGTTCACATCGCTGCGCGTGGCGGCCTTGCTGTTGCTGGGCAACATGCCCAAGCTTACCCATACGCCACCGTGCTGCGACGCCAAGGTTTGCAGCGCAATCAGCGTGACCTGCTTGTCGCCGCTGAGGCTGGCGCTGTTGGTAAAGCCACCAAACACCTTGTCTTGCCAAGCGCGAGAAAACCACGCTTTGGATGACGCATCGGCAAACTTCTTGAACTGCCAGCTGGGGCCGCCCATGTAGGTGGGTGTGCCGAAGATGATGGCATCTGCGGCGTTGAGCGTTTCCCAGCCGCCTTCGGGCAGGTTGCCTTCGGCGTCAATCGCCAGCAACTGGGCATTTGCGCCATCGGCCACTTGCTGGGCGACGCGCTGGGTGTGGCCGTAGCCAGAGTGGTAAACCACCACGATTTGGGACATCAGAAACTCCTTAAATCAACAGACCAATGTAAACAGACTAAAAAGACGAGCGATCAGTTCGCCAGATCAAACACCAGCACTTCCGCATCCTGCCCGCCAGACAGCGAGACCTGCGTTTCATTTTCCAGCATCGCGGCGTCGCCCGCCTTCAGGCATTCGCCATTGACCATGACGTTACCGCGCACCAGTTGCACATAGCCCTTGCGCCCTGGCTGCATGGGCAAGGTGGCCGTCTCGTCACCGCTCAGCAAGCCAGCGTAAATAGCCGCATCGGCATGGATCAACACCGAGCCTTGCGCCCCATCGGGCGATGCCACGAGGCGCAGCTTGCCGCGCTTCTCGGCATCGGTGAAGCTCTTTTGCTCGTAGCTGGGTGCAATGCCGCGCACATTGGGCTCGATCCAGATTTGCAGAAAGTGCGTGGTCTGCCCGGCTGCGTGGTTGAACTCGCTGTGCATCACGCCCGTGCCTGCACTCATGCGCTGCACGTCCCCGGGCGGAATGCCCTTGACGTTGCCCATGCTGTCCTTGTGGGCCAGTTCACCCGACAGCACGTAGCTGATGATCTCCATGTCGCGGTGGCCATGGGTGCCAAAGCCGGTGCCGGGCGCAATGCGGTCTTCGTTGATGACACGCAGGTTGCCAAAGCCCATGTGGCGGGGGTCGTAGTAGCCGGCAAAAGAGAAGCTGTGGAAGGACTGCAGCCAGCCATGATCGGCATAGCCCCGGTCTTGTGATTTGCGAATCGTCAGCATGGTGATTGCTCCTTTCAATGCCTCCACTGTAGGACGCGCGGGGCTTGCACAGGCTCTGTCCGATTGATGGCATCATTCAAAACGCTTGAACAAAAATGAGCCGACCATGCAAAACGCTCGCGACGTCCTCACGCCGGACAGCCTGACCATGCTGCAGGTGATTGCCGAAGCCGGCAGCTTTGCCGCCGCCGCCCGGCAACTGGGGCTGGTGCCCAGCGCCCTCACCTACCGCGTTCGGCAGATCGAAGACGCGCTGGATGTACTGCTGTTCGACCGCAGCGCCCGCCAGGCCAAGCCCACAGAGGCCGGGGCCGAGCTGCTGCGCGAGGGCGGCCGGCTGCTGCAGGACATTGATGCCGTGGCCAACCGCGTGCGCCGGGTGGCCACGGGCTGGGAGCCGCAGCTCACGCTGTCGATTGACGGAGTGATCTCTCCGCACACCATGCTGGAACTGGTGGAGGCGTTTTACGCCATGTCGCCCCCCACCCGCCTGAAGCTGCGCGACGGCATCATGAGCGGCACGCGCGAGGCATTGACCTCGGGCCGGGCTGACCTGGCGATTGGCGTGTCCAACATCGCATCCGACGTGGCCGGGCTGCAGCAGGCACCACTGGGTGATCTGCTTTTCATCTACGTGGTAGCCCCCCACCACCCGCTGGCCAGCATGCCCGAGCCCATCACCGATGCCGTGATGTTGCGCCACCGGGCCGTGGCGGTGGCCGATTCGGCCCAGCGTGGGGGCATGACCATGGGCTTGCTGGGCGGGCAGGATGTGCTGACGGTGGACACCATGCAAGCCAAGGTGCAAGTGCAGTTGCGCGGCCTGGGCGGTGGCTTTTTGCCAGAACCCATGGTGCGCCCCTACCTGGAAGCCGGCCGCCTGGTGGCCAAGCGCGTGGCCCGCCCCGAGCGCCAGTTGCGCCTGCACTATGCCTGGGGCGGCCCGGGCTTCACGGCACCTGGGCGAGCGTTGCAGTGGTGGCTGCAGCAGTTGCAAAGCCCCGCCACGCGCAAGGCCCTGCTGGAAAACCACCACCATTTTTGAGCCGCGACAGACCGGCGCGCGTGTAGAGTGGGTACCGTCAAGTATTCAACGTCGAACGTCACTTCCGCTGTCTCTGAAAGTCCCTGAAAGGCAAACCATGAGCAAAACCGTTTCCCGCCCCTCCAAGCGGCCCCGACGCAACGACACCTCCACCCCGGCGCCCGGCCCGCGCCACTTCGCCATCATCGGCGCAGGCATGGCTGGCATTGCGTGCGCCCGCACCCTGGTGCAGGCAGGCCACCGCGTCACGGTGTTCGAGCAGGCTGATGCGCCAGGGGGCCGCACGGCCACCGTGAACACAGTGTTCGGCCCGTTTGACATTGGCGCGCAATACTTCACCGTGCGCGACCCGCGCTTTGCCCGCGCCATCGACACCGTGCCCGGGCTTTGCAAGCCCTGGAGCGCAAACAACGTCCGCGTGCTCGACGCCACCGGCCGGGTCACCTCCCAGGGCCTGCTCTCGCGCGAAGCGCACTGGGTGCCCAGCCCCGGCATGCAATCGCTGGTGGCCGCCTGGGCTCAGCCGCTGCAACAGGCGGGTCAAGTACAGCTCAACACACAAGTGCAGCGCGTGGAGCGCGACAGCCTGAACCCACAAGGCTGGCAATTGCGCACCCAAGGCGCAGATGGCTCCCAGCATGTGTATGCGGGATTTGATGCGGTGCTGTTCAGCCAGCCCGCCACGGCAGCGCAGGCGTTGCTGGTCAAGTCGGCCATTGACTGCACCTTGACTACGCCTCTGTCGCAGGTGGCCATGGCCCCCTGCTGGACGCTGACTTTGGCCTACCCCCAGGCCGTGCGGCCAGGGCTGACCACGCTGGGGCCCCAGTGGAACGTGGCGCGCAGCACCCACCACCGCATTGCCTGGCTGGCCCGCGAATCGTCCAAGCCCGGCCGCGGCACGGTAGAGCGCTGGACAGTGCAGGCCAACCCGGCCTGGTCCGCAGAACATCTGCAAGACGATGAAGCCCGCGTGCAAGCCAAGCTGCTTAAGGCCTTTGGCGAGGTGACCGGCCTGCGTGCCGAGCCAGCCCATGTGGCCCTGCACTGCTGGCCCTATGCGCAGACCACGCATCCACTGGGCCTGAGCCACCTGTGGGACGCCAGCATGGGCCTGGGCGCTTGCGGCGACTGGTGCCTGGGCCACCGCCTGGAAGACGCTTTCATCTCGGGCCTGGAACTGGCACTTGCCGTGAAATGAGTGGGGGGAGCGTGATGGGAGCCCTTCACCAGGGCTCCACAGCCCTTGCGTCCTCCGCCAGCAGCCGCAATGTGCCCCACGCACTACACCCTTACATCGGGCGCTTTGCGCCCTCACCCACGGGGCCGCTGCACGCGGGCTCGTTGGTCGCGGCGCTGGCCAGCTGGCTAGATGCCCGCGCGGCCAAGGGCACCTGGCTGGTGCGCATTGAAGATGTGGACACGCCGCGCTGCATTCCCGGGGCGGACCAGACCATCCTGAGCCAGCTGGCCCAGTGCGGGCTACACCCCGATGGGGCCGTCGTGTGGCAGTCTCAGCGCGGCGCGCTGTACCAGCAGGCGCTGGACTCGCTGATCGCACAACACCTGGCCTACCCCTGCGCATGTTCCCGCAAGGAGATCGAAGCTGCCCAGCTCGCACTGGGCCACGCCAAAGAGCGCCACGCCGCCCTGCCCTACCCAGGCACTTGCCGTCAGGGCCTGCATGGCCGAAGCCCGCGCGCCTGGCGTTTCAATACGAGCGACTTTTACCAAAAAGTGGCTCCAGCGCTTACGCCACAAGCGCCAGCAGCTATCAATTCAGAAGCAAACTTCCTGCCATGGAAGGATCGGCGACTGGGCCGGCAAGTGCAAGACGTGGTCAGCGCCGTGGGCGACTTCGTTCTCAAGCGTGCAGACGGCCTGTGGGCGTACCAGCTGGCCGTGGTGGTGGATGACGCCGAGCAATCGGTCACCCACATCGTGCGCGGCGAAGACCTGGCCGACAACACTCCGCGCCAGATCCTGCTGCAAAAAGCACTGGGGCTGCCCACGCCTGCCTACCTGCACACCCCCCTGGTGCTGGATGTGAATGGCGAGAAGCTCTCCAAGCAAAACGGCGCTGCTGCGGTGGACCTGTCCAACCCGCTCATGGCGTTGAACCAGGCGGCACAGGCTCTGGGTTTACCCGCAGTGGCAGATTCACACCACATTTCGGTGTCCGATGCGCTTGCGCACTGGGTTCAGGCTTGGTCACGAATCTACAATGACGCACCGTGACCGAACAGAACAATATTTCCACTAGCGCAGAGCCTTCCGCTGCGCCACAAGCCGCTGGCGCTGCACCCGCTGGCGTGGCATTTCCCAAAACCATCAAGAGCTATGTGCGGCGCGCCGGCCGCACCACCACAGGGCAGGCCAAGGCCTTTGAAGACCTGGGCCCCCGCTTTTTGCTGAATTACCGGGCAGAGCCCTTTGACGCCACTGCCGCCTTTGGCCGCAATGCTCCGTTGATTCTGGAAATTGGCTTTGGCATGGGTGAGGCCACGGCGCACATCGCCCGTGTGCGGCCCGCTGACAACTTCTTGTGCTGCGAAGTGCATGAGCCAGGCGTAGGTGCCTTGCTCAAGCGCATTGGTGAACAAGACATCACCAACATTCGCATCCTCCAGCACGACGCCGTGGAAGTCATTGACCACATGCTGGCCCCAGGCAGCCTGGACGGCATCCACATTTTCTTTCCAGACCCCTGGCACAAGAAAAAGCACAACAAGCGCCGCCTGATCCAGAGCCCGCTGGTCGCCAAGCTGGCGGCACGCCTCAAGCCCGGCGGGTATCTGCACTGCGCCACCGACTGGCAGCCCTATGCAGAGCAGATGCTTGAAGTGCTGGGCCAGGAGCCCTTGCTGGCCAATACGGCTGAAGGCTACGCGCCCCAGCCGGACTATCGCCCTCTCACCAAGTTCGAAAACCGCGGTTTGCGGTTGGGCCACGGGGTGTGGGACATCGTTTTCAAGCGCCGTTGACCTCTGCCTGAGCCGCACGCACTTCCCCGCCTATGAAGCCCATATTGCAACACCTGGTCGAGATGACTGGCCACCGCGACCACTTGCGGCTGGAAGTGTCGGTGCTCTCGACCCTGCAAAAGCTCAGCGGCATCAAGGAAGTGCGGGCGCTGGAGCTGTTCACCGACGACGGCCAGCCCCATATCCGCCCACGCACCTGGGTGCAGGACGGCCAGCTGGTGTCTACCGACTCCGAGGCCGCCGCAGACCCGCGCAAGGAGCCGCTGGAGCATTACCCCGAACTGATGCAGTGCGTGACCACGCAGGGCGACAGCGCCCTGGCGCACCCGCGCCCTGGTCGACACACGCTGTGGCTGCCGGTGTGGATGCACGAAAAAGTCACCACCTGCCTGGAAATCACGCAGTCGCGCCCCTTCTCGGCCCATAAGCTGGATGTGGTCAAAGGGATATTCCTCGTCTACCAGAACTACCAGAGCCTGCTGGACTATTCCGAGCGCGATGCGCTGACCGGGCTGTTCAACCGCAAGACCTTCGACGAGCAATTTGCTCGCAACGCACTGCCCGGCCTGAGTAGCAGCAAGCCCCAGAGCGCGGAGTCGATGATTTCAGAAGAAGTCAGCCCCACCAGTGAGCCCGTACAGAACTGGCTGGCGGTGGTGGACATTGACCACTTCAAGCAAGTCAATGACCGCTTCGGGCACCTGTATGGCGACGAAGTGCTGATTCTGGTCGCCAACATTCTGCGCAGCTCTTTCCGCTCGCACGACCGCATCTTCCGTTTTGGTGGTGAAGAGTTCGTGGTGCTGCTGCGCAACACCACGCTTTCCAAAGCCCACAAGGTGTTCAACCGCTTCCGCGAAGCGGTGCAGGAATACCACTTCCCGCAGGTGGGCAACGTCACGGTGAGCCTGGGTTTTGTCGGCACCTCGCGCGGGTCGCCAGTGGAAATTCTGGGCCAGGCAGACCAGGCGCTTTATTACGCCAAGGAACATGGTCGCAACCAGGTGCGCTTCTACGAAGATCTGGTCGCCTCTGGCGAGCTGGCCACCAAGGTGGCCAACGACGACGTAGAGCTTTTTTAAGCGCTTCAGGCGGCTGCAGGCCGCCTGAACGCCAGCGATCAGGTTCCGCGCGATGCCAAGCTTGCCCTCACCACCGCGCGGCCTACAGCAGCAATCGCGGCATCTCGCTGCTCTGGCGCTACCGCAGATCGGGTGAGATAGCAGGTCACCAGCACTGCCCCGCGGTGACCGCTGGCGCCTGGCGGCCAAAGCACGGCCACATCGTTGGCAGTACCACTGCTGCCGGCAGTGCCTGTCTTGTCCCCCACCTTCCAGCCCGGGGCCCCCGCGCGCAAGCGCTTGTCGCCGGTGCTGGTTTCAATGAGCCAACGCTGCAGCCACGCGCGGGACGAGGCAGACAGTGATTCGCCCAACACCAGCTTTTGCATGGTCTGGAGCATGGCCCGCGGGGTGGTGGTGTCGCGCACATCGCCAATGGCGGCCTCGTTCAGGGTGGGCTCATTGCGGTCCAGGCGCGTGATGGGGTCGCCCAGCATACGCAGGTAGCGGGTGAGCGCAGCCGGGCCGCCGTGGCGTTCCAGCAAGACATTGGCTGCGGTGTTGTCGCTCAGGCTCACTGTGGCAGAGCACAGTTCACCCACCGTCAAGCCCCCACCTGGGCCCGCACGCGGCGCGCTGACGGGTGAATACTCCACCACATCTGCTGGCGCGTAATGCACCCGTGCATTCAGATTTTCACGGCCCTGGTCCACCAGCGACAGCATCCACCCCGCCAACAGCAGCTTGAAGGTGCTGCACATGGCGAAACGCTCGTCCTGACGCCAGCCCAAAGCCAGGCCGGTTTCGGTATCCAGCATGGACACGCCCAGGCGACCCTGCGCGTTGTGCTCAATCCCTTCCATGGCGCTGTTCCAAGTTTTGGAGATGCCTGCGCCAGGTGCAGCCCGAACTGCGCAACCCGCCAACGGGGAAAGCCCCAGCGCGGCCAAACCCAAGGAAAACTCTCGCCTTTGCATTCTGAAACTCCGTCATTTTGAAAGATCGCGACGATATAGCGCCGCTGCGCGTTGCGCCAATGGCAATCATTGAGAGCAGACCCAAGAAAAACTAATACATCACCATGCACTTGCCTCTCAATGCCCTGCGAGCGTTTGAAGCCTCCGCACGGCACTTGAGCCTCACCCGCGCAGCGCTGGAGCTGCACGTCACCCAAACTGCGGTGAGCCAGCACATTCGCAAGCTGGAAGATCACCTGGGCAAGCCGCTTTTTCGGCGATTACCCCGGGGCCTGGCATTGACGGACGAGGGGCTGGCGCTGCTGCCCACGTTGAGCGATGCCTTCGCACGCATGGAGACGGCACTGGAACAGATTCGCGAAAAACGGCCGCGCGAAGTGCTGACCGTGGGCGTGGTGGGCACGTTCGCCGTGGGCTGGCTGCTGCCTCGGCTGCGACACTTTCAGCAGACCCACCCGTTTGTGGACCTGCGCCTGCTCACCCACAACAACCGGGTGGACATGGCTGGAGAAGGGCTGGACTATGCCATCCGCTTTGGAGACGGGGCATGGAATGGCACCCACGCCCAGCAGATTTTTCAGGCACCACTCTCGCCCATGTGCACACCCACCTTGGCCCAGGGGTTGCAGCAGCCGAGTGACCTGGCCAGGCTGCCCTTGCTGCGCAGCTACTGCACCGATGAGTGGACGGCATGGTTTGCGGCAGCGGGCATGCCCTGCCCGATGCTGCGGGGCGCGGTGTTTGACTCGTCCCTCACCCTGGCCGAGGCTGCAGCGCAGGGCGCAGGGGTGGCACTGTTGCCAGTGGCTTTGTTCACGCGCGAGCTGCAACAGGGGCGGCTGGTGCGGCCCTTTGCCCTGGAATTGCACCGGGGCGCCTACTGGTTGACTCACCTGCAGTCGCGCACGCCCACCGCCGCCATGCAGGCATTTGGACAGTGGCTTCTGGAGCAGTCCCACTGACGGTAGCCACCCTCGGCAGTACGCTCAAACGTCGATCTGGGCAGGGTCTAGGAACTCTTGCGCATAGCGTTGAGGCACGCCCTGGCTCACGAACACGTCGAACAAGTCCGGGTCGATGTGGCCCCCGTTGCGCATCTTGACCATGATGTCCAGCGCTTGGGACAGGCTCATCCCGCTTTTGTAGGGCCGGTCAGCGGCCGTGAGCGCTTCAAACACATCGGCCACGCCAATCATGCGGGCCTGCAGGGACATCTGCTCGCGCGTGAGACCTTTGGGGTAACCGCGCCCGTCCATGCGCTCGTGGTGCCCGCCCGCGTATTCGGGCACGTTCTTGAGGTGGCGCGGCCAGGGCAAGGTCTCAAGCATCCGGTTGGTGGCGACGATGTGGTGGTTGATGATGTCGCGCTCTGCCTGGGTCAACGTGCCCGACCGGATGGTGAGGTTCTCCACCTCGTCCGCCGTCAGAAAACTGGTTTGTACGCCCTGCGGATTGCGCCATTGGCGTTGCGCTCCCATGTCACGCACCCGCTGCTGGTCGGCCGGGCTCATCGCCTCCACACCCTGGTTCACGGCACGCAAAAAATCGCGGTCTTCGTCCAGCGCCGTCAGTTCTTGCTGCAGCGCCTGCTGGATGCTGGCCTCGGCAGCAGCATCGGCCACCGGCCTCAGTGCCAATTGGCGCCGTAATGCCGCGAGTTCAGCGTCGCGCTTGAGCACCTCAACACGCGTTTCCACCACACCAATTCGGTCATACAGTGTTTGTAGCTTGGTGGCCTTGTCCACCACATGCACGGGGGTGGTGATCTTGCCGCAGTCGTGCAGCAAACCCGCCATCTTGAGCTCGTACCGGTCGCGCTCGGTCATGTGAAAACCTGCCAGCGGCCCCTCCTGCACCGCATGCGCCGCTTCGGCCAGCATCATCGTGAGGGCGGGCACGCGCTGGCAATGCCCGCCGGTGTAGGGCGACTTTTCGTCAATGGCAAGATTGATAAGGTTGACGAACGATTCGAACAACCGCTCCAGTTGGGAGACCAGCAGCCGGTTGGTGAGCGCAATGGCTGCCTGGGATGCCAGCGACTCCGCCAGGCTCTGGTCGGCTTGAGAGAAGGGAATGATGGCGCCCGTCTCCGGGTCGCGCGCGTTGATAAGTTGCAGCACGCCGATCAGCTCCCGGTCGTGGTTCTTCATCGGTACTGTCAGGAAGGACTGCGAGCGGTAACCCGTTCGCTCATCAAAGGCCCGCGTGCCAGAAAAGTCGAAGCCTTTGGCGCTGTACGCATCGGCAATGTTCACCGTGCGGTCGTGAATGGCCGCATGGGCGGCTATCAGCGAATCATTGGGCGCGCCATCGGGCGTGCGCAAGGGCAGCAGCGGCAGGTCCACCGCTTTGCCCGTGGTGCCACCCAGGCGAATGCCAAGTGAATCCGTGCGCAGAATCTCGAACTTCAGCGCCGACTGGTCCTCGGTCACGCTGTACAGCGTGCCGCCATCCGCACCGGTGATGGTTTTGGCCGCCTCCAGAATATTTTCCAGCAAGCGCTCAATGTCCCGCTCGCGTGACAGGGCGGCGCCGATGCCATTGAGCTGTTCCAGCCGCCGGAACAGATTGAGAGTGGATTCCTTGCTCATGCGCCCGCCTCGGATGCAGCGTTGGTGATCCCTGCATCGTAACGAAAGGTGACCGCTATCATGGCGACCTTCTTGCCTGCCTGCGTTTTTTCCTGTGGACCCTGTCGCCCCCCGCTACCTCACCGCCGCCCTCTACCAGTTTGTGGACCTGCCCGACTTTGCCGAGCTGCGTGCGCCGCTGCAGGCACTGTGCGAATCCCACGGCGTGCGCGGCATGCTGCTGCTGGCCCACGAGGGCATCAACGGAACTATTGCAGGCCCGGCAGAGGGTGTGCAAGCCGTACTGGCCTGGCTACGCAAAGACCCCCGCTTTGCAGCCTTGCAGCACAAAGAGGCCGCGACCGATGCCATGCCGTTTTACCGCATGCGCGTGCGGCTCAAGAAGGAAATCGTCACGCTGGGCGTGCCCGGCCTGAACCCTGCACGCAATGCCGGCACCTATGTGAAGCCTGAGGATTGGAACGCACTGATCGACGACCCCGGCGTGGTGGTGATCGATACACGCAACGATTACGAAGTGGGCATCGGAACGTTTGACCGCGCCATCAACCCGCACACCCGCAGCTTTTCTGAATTTCCGGCGTGGGTGGCAGAACAATCGCAGCCCGGTGGTGTGCTGGCTGGCAACCCCAAGGTGGCAATGTTTTGCACGGGTGGCATTCGCTGCGAAAAATCCACGGCCTTTCTCAAATCACAAGGCTTTGAGGAGGTGTACCACCTGGAAGGCGGCATTCTCAAGTACCTGGAAACAGTGCCTGAGGAGTCCAGCCGCTGGCATGGTGACTGCTTTGTGTTTGACGAACGGGTTTCCGTAGGCCACGGCCTGCTGCGTGGCCACCACCAGCTGTGCCGCTCCTGCCGCATGCCGTTGGGCGAGGCAGAGCTGCAATCGCCCCACTATGTGCCGGGCGTGAGCTGCCCCTACTGCCACGGCACCCGCACACCCGAGCAGGAACGGGCCCTGGCAGAACGCGAACGGCAGGTGCAACTGGCTGCAAAGCGCGGCCAAGCGCACATTGGTGCCAAACCACAGCAGGCCACGCCCCCACCCCCGCATACCGACGAGGACACTTCTGCATGAGCGCCCTGCCCGTGCTCTATTCTTTCCGCCGCTGCCCCTATGCCATGCGTGCGCGGCTGGCACTGGCGGTGAGCGGCCAAAGATGCGAGCTGCGCGAGGTGGTGCTCAAGGCCAAGCCCCAGGGCTTGCTGCAGGCATCGCCCAAAGGCACGGTGCCCGTGCTGGTGCTGCCGGGTGGTCAAGTGCTGGAGCAGAGCCTGGACATCATGCTGTGGGCGCTGGGCCAGCACGACCCACAAAGCTGGCTGCACCCCAGCCAGGGCACGCAGGCAGAGATGCAAGCACTGATCGCCGAATGCGATGGCCCGTTCAAACAGGCCCTGGACCGCACCAAGTACCCCACGCGCTATCCAGAATGCGACCCGGCGTATGAACGGGCACAAGCCGCCCGCTGGCTGGGCGCGCTGGAAGCCCGCCTGAACGAGCATCCTTTTCTGTTTGGAGAACACTGCGCTCTGGCAGACATGGCGATTGCCCCGTTTGTGCGGCAGTTTGCGGGGGTGGACCCCGCCTGGTGGCAGGCCCAGCCCTGGCCGCGTCTGCAGGCCTGGCTGGCGCAGTGGCAAGCCAGCAGCTTGCTTGCCAGCGTGATGGAGAAATACCCCGCCTGGGTGGACGGAGAAGCAGGGATTACTTTTCCGCCTGCCTGAGGTAGGCGCTGCACCCAAGCCCCACCCATAAAAAAAGGCGCCGCAATGGGCGCCTTGGAGGATTTGATCAAGCTCAGGCCAGGGCTGCGCGCCCATCGTTTTTGCTGCGGCCCGCACGGGCCAACAACGCCAGCAACACCAGACCAAAGCCCATGAAGCAGAGGAAGGACCAGTTGGCAATCGAGCCGCCCAGGAAAGTCCAGTCAATGGCCGTGCAATCGCCCGAGCCACGGAAAATCATGGGAATGGCGCGGCCGATGGGGTAGTTTTCGATCATGCCGTAGAAGTCACGGCCGCAGGTGGCTACCTCAGGCGGGTACCACTGCAGCCAGCTCTGGCGGGCGGCCACAAACGCACCGAAGCCAGCCGCGAGCAGTGCCAGCGCCGCAAAACTCATCCACCAGCCTTTTGAGCCTCTAGCGCTTGCCAGACCAGCGAAGACAGCTACCAAAATGAGAGCATAACGCTGCACGATGCACATGGGGCATGGTTCCAGGCCCACCACATGCTGCAAATACATGCCAAACGCCAGCATGGCCACGCACGCCACGCTGATCAGTGCCAGCACACGGCGCGGGGCCTGATCGATCCAGTTCAACACCATCATTCTTATCTCTCATCCAACAGTCGCCGCTAGAGCATTGCTCTCTGAAACCGTCACAGCCCCAGCGCGCGGACGGCCAGCAAGGGCCGCCCCGCAGCAAAGGCCGTCGTCCCCCTTGGGGGAAGACGCGAAGCGGCTCAGGGGGAGTCAGATTCCAGCGGCGTGATCCAAGAACACGCGGGCGCGGCGTGGTGTGACCACCAGCGTTTCACCCTCTTTGAAACCCATTTCCTTGAACTGCTGCGCTGGAATCTGCGCTTCGATCAAGGAGTCTGGGGACGCATTGTCCGCTGGTTTGTGATCGTCAGAGGGAATAAGTTCCAGCCGTGCGATGGGCCCCACCACGATGGCGCGGCACAGCTGGGCCACGATGCCGCGGGGACGGCCTTCTGCGTCCAGCCCGGCGCCAGGAGCATAACGCTCCACATCCAGGTCGTGCGGGCGCACGTAGGCAAAGGCCTTGGCGTTCTGCGCCGCTTGGTGTTCGGGCGAGTCGATCTGCATGCCTTCCAGGTGCACCAGGCCCTCATGGGCGCGCCCATGGAACAGGTTCACATCACCCAAAAAGCCATACACAAACGGGCTGGCGGGATGCTCCCACACCTGCTGGGGCGAGCCGCTTTGCTCGATCTTGCCCTGGTTGATCACCACCACGCGGTCGGCCACTTCCAGTGCTTCCTCCTGGTCGTGGGTCACGAAGATGCTGGTCACATGCAGCTCGTCATGCAGGCGGCGCAGCCAGCGGCGCAGTTCCTTGCGCACCTTGGCGTCGAGCGCGCCAAAGGGTTCGTCGAGCAGCAGCACCTTGGGCTCCACCGCCAGGGCGCGGGCCAGGGCAATGCGCTGGCGCTGGCCGCCAGAGAGCTGCGAGGGATAGCGCTCGGCCAGCCAGTCGAGCTGCACCAGCTTGAGCAGGTCCATCACCTTTTTCTTGATCTGCGCTTCGCTCGGGCGCTCGCTGCGGGGCTTGACGCGCAGGCCAAAGGCCACGTTCTCAAACACGGTCATGTGACGGAACAGCGCATAGTGCTGGAACACAAAACCCACGTTGCGCTCGCGCACATGCACGTCGGTGGTGTCTTCGCCGCTGAAGTGGATGGTGCCCACATCGGCTGTTTCCAGGCCCGCGATGATGCGAAGCAATGTGGTCTTGCCGCAACCCGAGGGACCAAGCAATGCGATGAGTTCGCCCGAGGCAATGTCCAGGCTCACATCGCGCAGGGCCTGGAAGTCGCCAAACTGCTTGCTGACGTTACGGATTTCAATGCTCATGGTGTCGTTTCTTGCGAGGGTCGCTCGGGGGGAAGTTCTGCGGCAGCCTTCAAAGCCTGCTCGTTGCGGTGTTCGGCAATCGTCTTGATGACCAGCGTGACCAAGGCCAACAAGGCGAGCAGCGAGGCAGCGGCAAACGCGGCCACCGACTGGTATTCGTTGTAGAGAATCTCGACGTGCAGTGGGATGGTGTTGGTCTGGCCCCGGATGTGGCCCGACACCACCGACACCGCGCCAAACTCGCCCATGGCCCGCGCGTTGCACAAGATCACGCCATACAGCAGGCCCCATTTGATGTTGGGCAGTGTCACATACCAGAAGGTCTGCCAGCCGGTGGCCCCCAGAACGATGGCGGCCTGCTCCTCGTCGTTGCCTTGCGCCTGCATCAGCGGGATCAGCTCGCGGGCGATGAACGGGAACGTCACGAACACGGTGGCCAGCACGATGCCAGGCACGGCAAAGATGATCTTGATGTCATGCGCCTGCAGCCAGGGGCCAAACCAGCCCTGCGCGCCAAACATCAGCACATAGATCAAACCCGCCACCACGGGCGACACCGAAAACGGCAGGTCTACCAGCGTGGTCAAAAACGCCTTGCCCTTGAACTCGTACTTGGCAATGCACCAGGCCGCTGCCACGCCAAACACCAGATTCAACGGCACCGCAATCAGCGCCGTGATGAGTGTGAGCTTGATGGCCGACCAGGCATCGGGCTCGCGCAGGCCTTCCAGATACGCGCCAAAGCCTTTGCGCAGCGCCTCGGCAAACACGGCAGCCAGTGGCAGCACCAGGAACAGCAGCATGAAAGCCAGTGCCAGCGTGATCAGCGTGTAGCGCACCCACGGCGCTTCGGTCGTGCCGGCTTGCGCACGGCGAACGGTTCGAGAGTTGGCGCCGCTCATGCTGGTGCCCCCGCGTGGCGTCGCTGCCAGGCTTGCAGCGCGTTGATGATGAGCAGCAGGATGAAGGAGATGACCAGCATCACCACCGCCACGGCGGTAGCACCTGCGTAGTCGTACTGCTCCAGCTTGCCGATGATGATGAGCGGCGTGATCTCAGACACCATGGGCATGTTGCCCGCGATGAAGATCACCGAGCCGTATTCACCCACGGCCCGCGCGAACGCCATGGCAAAGCCGGTGAGCAGCGCGGGGGTGATGGAAGGCAGGATGACCTTGGTGAAGGTCTGCCAGCGCGTGGCGCCCAGGCAGGTGGCGGCTTCCTCCAGTTCCTTCTCGGCGTCTTCCAGCACCGGTTGCACCGTGCGCACCACAAACGGCAGGCCAATGAAGATGAGCGCAATCACGATGCCAGCGGGCTTGAACGCGAGCTGGATGCCCATGGGCTCCAGAATGCTGCCCACCCAGCCGTTGCCCGCCAGCAAGGCGGTCAGCGAGATGCCGGCCACAGCCGTAGGCAGCGCAAACGGCAAATCAACCAGCGCGTCCACGATCTTCTTGCCCGGGAACTTGTAGCGCACCAGCACCCAGGCAATCAGCAGACCGAACACCAGGTTGACCAGCGCTGCGATGAACGATGCGCCAAACGTCAGCCGGTACGACGCCAGCACGCGCGGCGCGCTGATGGCGGCCCAGAACTGTTCCCAGGTGAGGGTGAAGGTCTTGAAGATCAGTGCTGACAGCGGAATCAGCACGATGATGCTCAGGTAAAACAGGGTGTAGCCCAGCGACAGCCCAAAGCCGGGCAGCACGCGCTTGGGCGCACGCCGTCCGGCCGGGGCTGCGGCCACAGCAGTCGCGGTGGTCATAGGTGAATTTGCAGCGAGATGGGCTTACTTGGCGCCAGGGGTGTAGAGCTTGTCAAACTGACCGCCATCGTTGAAGTGCACTTTTTGCGCTTCAGTCAGCGAGCCAAAGTACTTCGCCACGGTGAATTGCTTCAGCGGCTTGAAGGTAGCGGCGTACTTCTTGAGCACCGCTTCAGAGCGGGGGCGAATGGCGTGCTTGGCGGCAATTTCCTGGGCTTCGTCCGAATACAGGTAGTCCAGGTAAGCCTTGGCCAGCTGCGCCGTGCCCTTCTTGGCCACGGTACGTTCGACCACTGCCACGGGGTTCTCGGCCACGATGCTGACCGATGGGTAGATCGCATCGACCTTGCCGGCGCCGAATTCACGGTCAATGGACACCACTTCGGATTCGAAGGTGATGAGCACATCGCCCTGGTTGCGTTGCAGGAAGGTGGCAGTAGCGTCACGCCCGCCCTTGGCCAGCACCGGCACGTTTTTGTAGAGCTTGCTCACGAATTCGGCGGCTTGCGCTTCGGTGCCGCCCTTCTCGCGGATGGCGCCCCAGGCGGCCAGGTAGGCGTAGCGGCCGTTACCGCCGGTCTTGGGGTTCACCACGATCACCTGCACGCCAGGCTTGATGAGGTCTTCCCAGTCCTTGATGCCCTTGGGGTTGCCGTTGCGCACCAGGAACAGCATGGTCGAGGTGGTGGGCGATGCGTCGTGCGGGAATTTCTTGGTCCAATCCTTCGCTACCACGCCGTTGTCGGCCAGGAACTGCACGTCGGTGGTGGTGTTCATGGTGACAACATCTGCCGCCAGGCCGTCGTTCACGGCACGGGCCTGAGCGCTGGAGCCCGCATGCGACTGGTCGATCTTCACGTCCTGGCCGGTGGTCTTCTTGTAGTGCGCAGCGAAGGCGGCGTTGTAGTCCTTGTAGAACTCGCGGGCCACGTCGTAAGACACGTTCAACAGCGTGTTCTGGGCACTGGCCAGGCCGCTGGCAGCCAGAGCCAAAGAAGCCAGGAGGGTCTTGAGTTTCAAAGAAGTCATGTCGCGTCGCTCGCAAAAAGCTGTAGATGTTTCATTGTCCCCATGCAATGCTTAAAACTCAAAAGAATATATTTTTGTTAATTAATCAAGATTTGGAATATGAAGACATGGATCCTGATGAACAGGCTCCCTGGCCTCGCAAAAGTCCAATCCTTGGCAATGTCACCGGCTTTTAAGTAAAAGTGGCTCCAGCGCTCGTTATAAAAGCGTAAACAGCTATCAATTCAATAGCAACATCAAGTCATCGCACCCTGCGCCAGCTCTTCTGCTGGCGTCGGTTGCAAGGGCAACTCCACCTCCGTCAGCGATTGCAATAGCGCACGGCCCAGCGGCCATTCGCCATGGCCTGAATCCACATTGATGTGCCCTGCGTTCTGCAGGCGCACAAACTCGCTGCCCCAGGCACGCGCATAGGCGCCGGCCAAGCGGATGGGGCAGTACGGGTCATTGCTGCTGGCCACCAGAATGCTGCGGTAAGGCAGCGCGGCGTAGGGCACCGGGGCAAAGTCGCTCAGCACCGCGCGGCGCTCGGGGTCGGCAGGCGCCACCAGCAAGGCGCCACGCACCCGCGCTGCAACTTCGGGCTTCATGTGGGCGGTGGTGATACAGCCCAGGCTGTGGGCAACGATGACCACGGGGCCTGGTTGTTCAAGCACGGTCTCTTCCAGCCGCGCCACCCAGGCAGAGCGGGTGGGCGTGTGCCAGTCGTCCTGCACGACCCGCCGGGCCTGCGGCAGCCGTTCGGCCCACAGCGTTTGCCAATGCCCAGGCCCGGAATCCCGCCAGCCGGGCACGATGATGATGGAGGTGGAAGTCACGGCAGTCCCTGCCCCGACCGCCCCGCCCCACCCTTTTGGCGGGCTGGTTCAGTGCGGTTTCGGGTTTGTGTGGTTGGAAGTCAGGGCTGATTTTGGGAGGGCAACGTTAAAACCCAAACGAATATATGGCTTTTACTTAATGACCAAACTATCTTTATGGCGGTGACTGCAGGGCCGTCCCTGAATCGAGCAAGAACCATGGGCCCAGAAAAAAGCACGCTGGGTTGCAGCGTGCTTTTGGAGTGATCCGCCAGGTTTTCGCTGGGGCGGCACCAGCGCTACTGGCAATGTTCAGCCAGTGGGCTTAAAAGCTTTCCCACTCGTCATCCGCACCGCCCTTGCCTGCTGCTGCGGGGGTGGGCGCGTGGGCCTTCCCACCCGGTGCAGCCAGGCTGGCGGCTGGCTTGGGGGCCTTCGTTGCTGCGGGGCGCAGCGCACCGGCGGCTTTGGCGGCACCCAGCACGGGGCGGCTGGATGGAGCACTGGCCGCAGGCCCCGCTGTGGCACCGAACCGTGTTCCTGCGCTGTAAGCTGAGTCTTGCGCCAGTTTGAACACGGCCACGGCGTTGACCAACTCGCCCGCCTGGGTGTTCAGGCTGGCCGCTGCCGCCGCCATCTCTTCCACCAAAGCCGCATTCTGCTGCGTGGCCTGGTCCATCTGCGTGACGGCTTCTCCTATCTGGTCCACGCCTGCGCTTTGTTCGCTGCTGGCCGCGCTGATCTCTCCCATGATGTCGGTCACGCGCCGGATGGCAGTGACGACTTCTGTCATGGTGGCTCCTGCTTTGTCTACCAGCAGGGTGCCTTGCTCTACCCGCTCTACGCTGGCCATGATCAAGCTCTTGATTTCTTTGGCCGCTTCTGCGCTGCGCCCGGCCAAGCTGCGTACTTCGCTGGCTACCACCGCAAAGCCTCGCCCTTGTTCGCCTGCACGGGCGGCTTCCACGGCAGCGTTCAGCGCCAGGATGTTGGTCTGGAACGCAATGCCGTCGATCACGCTGATGATGTCGGCAATCTTGTTGCTGCTGGCGTTGATGCCTTTCATGGTCTCCACCACTTCGGCCACAACTTCTCCGCCCTGGGCGGCGACGGTAGATGCGTTCATGGCCAGCTGGTTGGCGGTGCGGGCGTTGTCTGCGTTTTGCCGCACGGTGGAGCCGAGTTCTTCCATCGACGCGGCGGTTTCTTCCAGGGCGCTGGCTTGTTGTTCTGTGCGTGCGCTCAGGTCGTTGTTGCCTGAGGCAATCTGGGCCGAGGCCGAGGCCACGCTTTCCGAGTTTTGGCGCACCACGCTCACCGTGCGCACCAGGCTTTGCTGCATGCGTTGCAAGGCGCTGAGCAGCTGGCCGGTTTCATCGCGCGAGTCCACATCGATGTGGGCCGTCAGGTCGCCGCCCGCCACGCGGTCGGCCACCTCCACCGCACGGGCCAGAGGCGCGGTGATGGAGCGGATGAGCCAGACGGCTGCGGCAATTGCCAGCGCAATAGCCAAAACGGCCACCACCACCAAGGTGGTGCGGGCCTGGTTGTAGGTGCGTTCAGACGCCTTCCTGGCCTGCTCGGCGCCGTCATTGTTCATCTTGACGAGCTTGTCCAGGTATTCGCCGCTGGTGTTGTAAAGCCGCTGCGACTCGCCCTCTACGATGGCGCGGGCGTCGTCGTTCTGGTTCTTGCGAGACAACTCCAGGGCACCATCGTTGACGGAAATGTACTTGCCCCAATTGGCTGCAAACTCGTCGTAGAGCTTTTTCTCTTCCGGTGTGCTGATCAGGCGTTCATACTGCTTGCGCAGCTCCACCAGCTTGGCCCGTCCGTCCATCAGGCGCTTGTCGGTCTTGGCGATTTCCGCAGCGTCTGTGTTCATGATGTGGGTGAGCACGATCATGCGCAATTCGGCCGTTTGTGCGTCGATGGCGTTCACCACTTCCACACTGGGCAACCAGTTCTCGCTGATTTCAACCGTGGCGGCGCGCATGCTAGACAGCTGCGCCATGGCCGCGACAGCCAACCCCACCAGCATCAGCACCAGCAGTGCAAATGCGCCAGACAGGCGAGTGGAAATCTTCAAGTTTTTCATAGAACCTTCTTTAAAACGACTTGAACCAAGGCACGCACCGGCAGTACTGCGCAGACGAACCCAACACCCTTTTGCAAAACACACCCCAGGCAATGACAGGAGGGTGCACAGGCGGTCTCGCTTAGAAGTTTACGCCTGAGTTCTTTGCTAGAAGCAACAACTGTAACTTATCAAAAATGCAGCAAACGTGATAAAAGCAAAATGATTTTTAAAGCTGGTCAACAAAGTGGGAATGTTGCCCATCGTCCACCCAACGTTGCCACGGGCGTGGCACAGGGCGCTGTTGGGTGCCTTAAACTGCCAACGGCTGTAGGGCACCCTGCACCACCTCTGGCATTTCCGATCTCCCCCTGCACCTGGCTTCCACATGCTCAACACCCTTTGGCTGGGCTTTTTCATCACGGCTGCCATTTCAGCGCTGGCGCAATGGCTTTTGGGCGGCCAGGCCCAGGTGTTTGCGACCATGGTCGAGTCGCTGTTTGCCATGGCCAAGCTCTCGGTGGAGGTGATGGTGCTGCTGTTTGGCACGCTCACGCTGTGGCTGGGCTTTTTGCGCATCGCAGAAAAGGCCGGCATTGTGGATGTGCTGGCGCGCTGGCTGGCGCCCCTGTTTGCCCGCCTGATGCCCGAGGTGCCCCGTGGCCACCCTGCCCTGGGCTTGAT
Source organism: Acidovorax temperans (assembly GCF_006716905.1). Taxonomy (GTDB): domain Bacteria; phylum Pseudomonadota; class Gammaproteobacteria; order Burkholderiales; family Burkholderiaceae_C; genus Acidovorax; species Acidovorax temperans. Next base: position 206,488 of record NZ_VFPV01000003.1, read on the forward strand.
GACGTTGAACTTTGCGGCCAACGCCCTGGGGCTGGACAACGCGGCCACACCCATGGGCCTCAAGGCCATGCGTGCGCTGCAAGAGCTGAACCCCAAGCCCGACACCGCCACCAACGCGCAAATCCTGTTCCTGGTGCTCAACGCCTCGTCACTCACGCTGTTGCCAGTAAGCATCTTCATGTACCGCATGCAACAAGGGGCGGCCGACCCTACGCTGGTGTTTTTGCCCATCTTGCTGGCCACCTCGGCTTCGACCCTGGCCGGGCTGCTGGCCGTGGCCGTGGTGCAGCGGCTGCCCCTGTGGCACCCGGTGGTGCTGGCCTACCTGCTGCCGGTGGCGCTGGTGCTGGGCGGGTTCATGGCGCTGCTCACCACGCTCAGCGCGGCGGCGCTGGCGCAGTTGTCATCGCTGCTGGGCAACCTGACCCTGTTCAGCCTGGTGGTGATGTTTGTGCTGGTGGGGGCGTGGCGCAAGGTGCCCGTGTACGAAGCGTTTGTAGAGGGCGCCCGCGAAGGTTTTGACGTGGCCAAGGGCCTGCTGCCCTACCTGGTGGCCATGCTGTGCGCCGTGGGGGTGCTGCGCACCTCAGGAGCCCTGGGGTACGCGCTGGAGGGAATCCGCTGGTGCGTGGAAGCCATTGGCATGGACACCCGGTTTGTGGATGCCCTGCCCACCGCGCTGGTCAAACCCTTTTCCGGCAGCGCGGCGCGGGCCATGCTGATTGAAACCATGCAAACGCAGGGCGTGGATAGCTTTGCGGCACTGGCAGCCGCCACCATCCAGGGCAGCACCGAAACCACGTTCTACGTGCTGGCGGTGTACTTTGGCGCGGTGGGCATACAGCGTGCGCGCCATGCGGTGGGCTGCGCCCTGCTGGCAGAACTGGCGGGCGTGGTGGCCGCCATTGCGGTGTGCTACCAGTTCTTTGGGTGATCGGCTTTCAAGGAAAAATAGCCGCTAGCGCAATATAGTCAAGCGCTACCAGCTATTAAAAACATAGCACCCTCAATACCAGCACTTCAGTCGGCACCTGACCCCAAATCCGCCGCCCCCAGTTGCTTGCTGGTGGCCGCCAGGCGTGACACCAGCACCTTGATGAAGGCCTTGTCAAACCGGGACTGCAGGTCGGCAGATGCCTCGCGCAATGCGGGGTTCGGCACCTTGATGACCAGGGCATCCGTCTGCGCCACCGCCGTGGCGCTGCGCACCCGGTTGTCGGGTTGCAGGTAGGTCATCTCGCCCAGCGTGGCGCCCGGGCCCAGCGTGCTCAGGTGCCAGCCTTCGCGGGTGATACTGACCTGGCCTTCCACCAGCACGTAGAACGAATCCCCAGCCAACCCTTCCTGCAAGATCACCTTGCCTTTGGGCGCCCAGCGCCAGCGGCCCAGGCGCATCAGCTCCCACAGCGCTACGTCGTGGAAGTCGGCAAAAAACGGCAGTGCGCGCAGCAGTGCAAAGCGCTGGGCTTCGGAATCTTGCGGGCGTGTGGCGGGCAGCGCGTGCTGCACGGCCAGCAAGGCACTGGCAAAATCCGCCCAGGTGGCAAACCGCTCTTGCGGCCGCTTGGCCAGCGCGCGCAGCAGCACGGCGTCCAGGTGCTCGGGCAAGTCGGTGCGCAACAGCCGGGGCGGCGTAGGCGCCTCGTGCGTGATGCGGTACAGGGTGGCAAAGTCGGTGTCGCCATCAAACGGGCGGCGCCCGGTCAGCAGTTCATACACCACCACCGCCAGCGAGAACATGTCGCTGTGGTGGCCCAGGTCCTGCTCCTGCACCTGCTCGGGCGACATGTACGAGGGCGAGCCCACCAGCCCTGCCAATTGCGTGGCATCACTGCGCACCGCCAGGGCAGCGCCAAAGTCGGTGAGCTTGACTTCGCCTTGCTCGGACAGCAGCACGTTGGCGGGCTTGATGTCGCGGTGCACCAGCCCTTCGCGCTGGGCGTGTTCCAGCGCGTTGCAGCATTTGTAGGCAATGTCCAGCACCTGCGCCAGGGGCAACAAGGTGTCTGCACTGGCAAACGCCGACAGCGGCTGCCCGGCCACGTATTCGAGCACCAGGTATGGCTGCGCAGCGTGTTCGTCCGCATCCAGCAAGCGCACGATGTTGGGGTGGCGCAGCCGCGCGGTGAGCATCACTTCATTGCGCAGCAGCTTGCGGTAGCGCTCAGCCTGCTCGGGCTGGCGCAGCAGGTGGGCGTGCAACTGTTTGATAGCCACCTGGCGGCGTTTGAACGCATCTACCGCCCGGTACACCACCCCGCTGGCGCCCCGGCCCAGCTCGGCTTGCACCTGGTATTTGCCAATGTGCAGGGGCAAGGCCGAGGGCGCGTTCATGGCCGTGAACGTCGAGGCCGCCTCAGCCCGCCAGCGCCTGTGCAAAATCAGCCAGCAGATCCTGCGCGTCTTCCAGGCCCACCGACAGGCGGATCATGCTGTCGCCAATGCCCATGTTGGCGCGCACCTCGGGGCCCGCTTCCCAGAAAATGGTGTGGGCCACAGGGATGATCAGCGTGCGGGTATCGGCCAGGCCCGTGGCCTTGATGGGCAGGCGCAGGCGGTTGCACAGGGGCAAACAATCGCCCGCGTCTTTCAGCTCAAACGACAGCAGCCACGAGCCTGCCTTGAAATGCTTGCGGGCGCGCGCGTATTGCGGGTGCGACGGCAGCAGTGGGTAGTGCACCTTGGCCACGGCCGGGTGTTGCTCCAGCCACAGCGCCAGTGCCAGCGCGGTGGCGCTGGTGCGTTCCATGCGCAGGGCCAGGGTTTCGGCGCCCACAGCGATCTGGTGGGCGCTGTGCGAAGCCAGGGTGCCGCCCATGTCGCGCAGGCCTTTTTTGCGCACCTGCTGCAGGCCCCACCCCTTGGGATCGCCCTTGCGGTAGGCCTCGAAAATGTTGGGGTAACCGGCCCAGTCGAACAGCCCGGTATCGGTGATAGCGCCGCCTAGCGCATCGCCGTGGCCGCCAATGCTCTTGGTCAGCGAATTCATCACCAGACCCGCGCCCACCGTGGCCGGGCGGAACAGGTAGGGCGATGCCACGGTGTTGTCCACCACGTACAGCAGCCCCTTGTCGCGGCACAGGGCGCCAATGCCTTCCAGGTCGGGCACTTGCGTGCCGGGGTTGGCAATGGTTTCGACGAACACCATGCGGGTGTTGGGGCGCACGGCCGCTTGTACCTGGGCTGCGCCAGTGGCGTCCACCGTGGTCACCTGCACGCCCAGGTCAGCCAGCGTGCCAAACACGCTGTTGGTGTTGCCAAAAACGAACTTGCTGGCCACCAGGTGATCGCCCGCCTTCAGCAGCGTGAAGAACATGGCGCACAGCGCGGCCATGCCGGTAGAAAAGACGATGGAGCCGGTGCCGCCTTCCATCTGCGTGATCTTGGCCTCTAGTGCCGCCGTGGTGGGCGTGCCCTGGCGCGCATAGTTGTAGCCGCCCTTGGCCGTGCCCTGGAAGACGGCGATCAAGTCTTCCACCTGGTCGTAGCCGTACTGCACGGACGAATGGATGGCTTGGTGGATGGCGCCCTTTTCGGCCCTGCCCCAGCGGTCGGCGTGGACGATCTGGGTCGTGAAATCAACGGCAGGCTTGGTGCTCATGGTGGCGAATGCGAAAACTGGAAAAAGAGAAAAAGGTGTTCAGCGCGCTGGGATGGCCGGGGCGGTGCGCCGGATCAGCGCTCGGGCGCGATGTGTTCGGCGTAATCGTACAGCGCGCCCAAAATGTCCTGCGTACGCTCGTCGTCAGCGGTTTCAGAGATCTCGTCGATCTGCGCAAACAGCTGCTCCACCGTGCGCGCCCCACCCTGCCCGTCAAACAGGCAGGCAGCGCGGTGGGCTTCCCAGCGTTCCTGCTCTTCGGGCGTGAGGGTTTCCGGGAAGTTACGGGCCCGGTAGCGCCACACCAGCTCCGTCAGTCGCGGGTCGTCAAACCCCGTGCGGGCGGTGGCCAGCCTGGCGCCACTCATGGTGCGCAAGTCGTTCAGGTGGTGCCGGTCGTTGTTGCCCACAAAGCCGCCGTACAGGTCTTGGTCCACATCGGGCGCAGGCTCTTGCGGCCGGGCGAACACAGTGGGCCAGATGCCGCTCATGTCCGGCAGGCTGCGTGCCACTTCGGCATGCGCTACGGCCTGGGCCAGATCAATCCCCCAGCGCTGCGCCAGTGCAGGCGTGAGGGTGTTCACATTGCCCACCACCATGGGGGATTTGTTGAGGTGGATGGTCTTGATGGGCAGGCGCGCCACGCCCTCGGGCAGGTCTGCCGCGCGGGTGAACAAGCGCAGGCGAATGTCGTCCACATTCAAGGTCGCCAGCTCGCGCGGGTCATGCGCCAGGTCCCAGGCAATCAGCTCGTTCTTGTTGGTGGGGTGGCTGGCCAGCGGCCACATCACCGCCAGGCAGCCCCGCTCTGCCGGGAACATGCCCGACACATGCAGAAAAGGCCGCGCCGTGAGCGCCGTGGCGGGCAGGCGCAACTCGGCCGCCACGCGGTCTTTCTTGTGCAGCGCCAGGGCAAAGTCAAACAGCTTGGGGTTGTGCTGGCGAATGAGCCGCGCCAGCGCAATGGTGGCGCGCACGTCCGACAGCGCATCGTGCGCGGCCTCGTGCACCAGGCCGTTGGCTTTGGAGAGGTGTTCCAGCTTGAAACTGGGCGAGCCATCTTCCTTTTTCGGCCAGGTGATGCCGTCGGGCCGCAGCGCATACGTCATGCGCACCACGTCCAGCAAGTCCCACCGGCCGCACTGGTTCTGCCATTCGCGCGCATAGGGGTCGATGAGATTGCGCCAGAACATGAAGCGCGTGATCTCGTCGTCAAACCGGATGGTGTTGTAGCCCACGCCAATGGTGCCGGGCTGGGCAAACTCGGCCTCGATGCGGTTGGCAAACTCGCGCTCGGGCAGGCCTTTTTCCAGGCACAGCTGGGGGGTGATGCCGGTGATGAGGCACGACTGCGGGTCGGGCAGATAGTCGTTGGCGGGCCGGCAGTAGATCATCAGCGGCTCACCGATCTCGTTGAGCTCGGCATCGGTGCGGATGGCGGCAAACTGCGCCGGGCGATCCAGCCGCGTGTTGGCACCAAAGGTTTCGTAGTCGTGCCAGAGAAAGGTGTGAGAGGCCATGGTGCTCGGTGGGAAAACTTCCGCCTGGAAACCAGCGCGATGGAGAAAGCCCCCCAAAGCCAGTGGCGGGCCCGCGAAAAGCGTCAACTGTAACCGGGTTTACAGCCATTTTGGCACGCAGCGCTTATTGGGCAAGCGCGAGCAGCTACCAAATAGATAGCAATTTGCTTAGCAGGCTGCTGAAATACTCCCCACCGACAGTCCGCGACAGCCGCCCAGCCGCGACAATCAAGCCCCCCACTGACCAGACAGACGAGCCATCCATGCGCGGAGCCGACACCTTCACCGAGAGCCTGTTCACGATGCGCCATCTCGATGACTTCGTGCCCCTTGATCACCCCCTGCGGGTGATCCGCATCATGGTCAACAAGGCCCTGCAGAAGATGGACGATCTGTTTGCCCAGATGTATGCGGCCGACATCAAGGGCGGGCGCCCCAGCATTGCCCCCGAGAAGCTGCTGCGCGCCATGCTCATCCAGGTGCTCTACAGCGTGCGCTCGGAGCGCCAGCTCATGGAGCAGACCCAGTACAACCTTCTGTTTCGCTGGTTCATTGGCCTGGCCATGGACGATGCCGTTTGGGTGCCCACCGTCTTCAGCAAGAACCGCGAACGCCTGATCGAGCACGATGCGGTCATCGAGTTCTTCAATCAGATCGTGCAACAAGCCCAGGAGCAGGAACTGCTCTCGGGCGAGCACTTCAGCGTGGATGGCACCCTGATCCAGGCCTGGGCGGGCCACAAGAGTTTTGTGCGCAAAGACCGCCAGGGCGACGACGATACCGACGCGGGGAACTTCAAAGACCAAAAGCGCAGCAACGACACCCACGAGTCCACAACGGACGCGGATGCAAGGCTGTACCGCAAGGGCAAGACGGCCAGTGAGTTGCGCTTCATGGGCCACACACTCACCGACAACCGCCACGGGCTGGTGGTCAGCGCCGTGGTCACACAGGCCGACGGATATGCAGAGCGCGAAGCGGCCAAGGCCATGATCAACGATGCGCGACAGGCACTGCCCGGCGATGACCCCATCACGATCACGCTGGGCGCAGACAAGGGTTACGACGCCAGGGAGTTCATCGACGCGCTGCAAGAGATGAACGTGCTGCCCCATGTAGCGCAGAACAAGTCGGGGCGCCAGTCGGCAGTTCCTGACGCGATTGCAAACAGCGAAGGCTACGCCATCTCCCAGCAAAAGAGAAAGCTGATCGAACAAGGCTTTGGCTGGGCCAAGATGATCGGCAGCATCCGGCAAGTGATGGTGCGCGGACTGCAAAAGGTCGACCAGTTGTTTGTGCTGAACATGGCTGCGTACAACCTCACGCGCATGCGCACCTTGGGACAGGTGCGTCTGCAGGGTGCCAGCGGGGTGTAAAGGGCGAAGAAAAGGGCTCAAAAACGAGCAAAACAGGCCCAGACTGCTGAAAAATCAGGCGGTTCCGTCAAAAGCGGGGAGGTGGGCTGGGCTGCGGCGGGGAGTATTTCAGCAGCCTGTTAGAGCGGCTAACAAAACTCAGCGAAGCGGTTCTGGCTAGGCGCTGTGTCGTCGGCAGTACGAGTGGTACGACAAGACACAGCAACGACGCCAGAAGAGTTTTGTTAGCCGCTCTTATGCCAACTGACACAGGGGCGCACCGGCGAGGCGGGACAATGGGGCATGCGTCACTTTCACCCCACCCCCCCCCTGCTCTGCCGCCGCTCTCCAGCCCAACTCACGGCCAAGGTATCTGCACTGGCACTGGCCTGCGCCCTGGCTTTGGGCGGCTGCGCCACGGCGCCAGGCGCAGGCACACCCGCAGCCCAGCCGCCCGCTGCGCCTGCTGCGCCTGCCGTTCCGCCCCCAGCCCAGGCCGTGCTCGCAGCCCCCGCAGCGGCGGACGGGCATGAAGAAGGCTTTGTTCAATGGCGCAATGCCTTTGTCGCGCAGGCGCTGGCCGAGGGCATTCGCCCCGACACGGTGCGCAACGTGCTGGCCCAGGCCCAATGGCAGCCCCGCGTCATCGAGCTGGACCGCTCACAGCCCGAATTCACACGCACGCCCTGGGCGTATCTGGACAGCGCCGTGTCACCCCTGCGGGTCAGCCAGGGCCTTGCCAAGCTGGAGCAACACAGCACCCCACTGCAGGCTGCCGCGGAGCGCTACGGCGTGCCCGCCAGCGTGGTCACCGCCATCTGGGGCATCGAGAGCAACTACGGAAGCAACTTCGGCACCTTCAAAACCGTGGACGCCCTAGCCACGTTGGCCTATGAGGGGCGACGGCACGACTGGGCGCGCTCTCAACTACTGGCAGCGCTGCGCATCATTGACCGGGGCGACATTGCGGCAGAAGCCATGATCGGCTCCTGGGCCGGGGCCATGGGGCACACGCAGTTCATTCCCACCGTGTTCCAGGCCTACGCGGTAGATGCCGATGGCGACGGGCGCCGCGACATCTGGGGCAGCATCCCCGACGTGGCGGCATCGACCGCGCATTTTCTGGTGCGAGAAGGCTGGGTGCCCGGTGAAACCTGGGGCACTGAAGTGCAGCTGCCACCGGGCTTTGACCACGCCAGGGCCGAGTTGAACGTGCGGCAAAGCACTGCCCAGTGGGCTGCTGAAGGGGTGCGCGCCATGGACGGCAACGCCCTGCCCGACCTGGCCTCTGCCTCCATCCTGGCGCCCGCCGGTGCAAGGGGCCCTGCATTTTTGGTGGGGAAGAACTTCCGCACCATCCTGCGCTACAACAATTCCACCAACTACGCACTGGCCGTGGCGCTGCTGTCGCAACGCCTGAGCGGCGGCCCTGGCGTGGTGGCTGAATGGCCGCGCGACCTGCAACCCCTGTCGCGCGAGCAAACGCGGCAACTGCAAACGGCGCTGAACGCCAAGGGCTTTGACACGGGCACCCCTGACGGTGTTCTGGGCCCCGCCACACGCGCCGGGCTGCGCAAGTACCAGCAAAGCCAGGGGCTGGTGGCCGATGGCTATCCCACGCTGGAGTTGCTGCGCTCGCTGGCGGCTGCAGGCACCACCCCATAGCGGCGCTTGCACGCAGCCGCTGAGGTCAAGAGCCCAGGCCATGCCTGCGGACCTTGTCGTGCAGTGTGGTCTTGGGTACCCGCAAGGCCTCGGCCGTGCGGGTGAGGTTGCCGCCGTGCTGGCGCAAGGCCTCGGCAATCAAGGTGCGCTCAAAAGCATCCACCGCGGCAGCCAGGGCCTGCACGGGCGCGGGTTCTGTGCCCTCGCCCGCCTTCGCGGCAAATGGCGCAGCGCTGGCGGCAATGCCCAGCACCGCCCGCTCGGCCACGTTGCGCAGTTCACGCACATTGCCGGGCCAGTGGTAGCCCAGCAGTTGCTGTAGCTGGCCGGGGGCCAGCTCGGGCACGGGCAGCTGGTGGCGCGCCGCGCTCAGCATCAGAAAGTGCTCGAAGAGCAACGGTACGTCTTCACGCCGCTCGCGCAGCGGCGGCAGATCCACCGTGGCGATGCTCAGGCGGTAGTACAGGTCTTCGCGAAACTTGCCTTGTTTGCACAGGTCCAGCAAATCCACCTTGGTGGCGGCCACCACGCGGCAGTCGATGGGAATGAGGGTGTTGGAGCCCAGGCGTTCGAGCACACGCTCTTGGAGCACGCGCAGCAGCTTGATCTGCATGGCCATGGGCATGCTCTCGATTTCATCGAGGAACAGCGTGCCACCGCTGGCATGTTCCAGCTTGCCAATGCGCCGCTTGCCCGCGCCGGTGAAGGCCCCGGCTTCGTTGCCAAACATTTCGCTGTCGAAAAGCGTGTCGGGCAGCCCGCCGCAGTTGATGGCCACAAAGTGGCCCTTGCTGCGTGGGCTGGCTTCGTGCAGGCAGCGGGCCACCAGCTCCTTGCCGGTGCCGGTCTCGCCGTGGATCAGCACATCCACCGAGCTGGCAGCCAGCCCCGAGAGCACTTCGCGCAGTTGCCGCATGTTGGGCGCGCGGCCCATCACCAGCCGCTCAATGGCGTCGCGCTGCGCCAGCTGGCTGCGCAAATCACGCACTTCCAGCACCAGGCGGCGCTTGTCCAGCGCACGGCGCACCGCGCTCACCAGCTGCTCTGGCGTGAAGGGCTTCTGGATGAAGTCGTGTGCGCCATCCTTCATGGCCTGCACGGCCATGGAGATGTCGCCGTGGCCCGTGATCAGCACCACCGGCAGCTCGGGGTCGGTGCGCATGATTTCTTGGAGAAAAGCCATGCCATCCATTTGCGGCAAGCGAATGTCGCTAACCACCACACCCCGAAAATCACGCCCCAGCCGCGCACGCGCCTTCTCTGCGCTGGGGGCGCTTTCGATGGCAATGCCTTCGAGCTGCAAGGCCTGCTCGCAACCCAGAACAATGTCGGGATCGTCTTCGACGATCAGCACCTTGAGGTCATCGGTCATGATGGTTGTGGCTGGCCCGGCTGTGCCGCAGGCAGGGTGAGATGGAACACGGCACCACCGCCAGGGTGGTTGGCACCGCCGAGCGTGCCGCCCGATTCGCGCACGATACCGGCCGACAAGGCCAGGCCCAGGCCCAGGCCGTCACCTGAGCTCTTGGTTGTGAAGAACGGCTCAAACAAATGGGCAATCGCCTCTTCAGACAGCCCTGGCCCATGGTCACGCACCTGCACATGCACCTGGCCATGGAGCAACTCGCAACGCACCTGCACGCACGGCGTGGGCGCGCCCGCCATGGCATCAAGCGCGTTGTTGATCAGGTTGACAAGCACTTGCTCCAGACGGTTGCCGTCGCACCAGGCTATGGGTTCGGGTTCAGCCACCTGAACTTCGACCTGGGCGCTGGATTGCTGGATTCGTGATTCCAGCACCGCAAGGGCATTGCCAAGGGCTGCGCGCACCGGCACGGCACCCGGCTCGCCGGAAGACTTGCGCGCAAACGCACGCAATTCGCCCGTGATGAGGCCCATGCGGTCAGCCAGCTGGGCAATGCGTTCGAGGTTGATCTGCACGGTGGCCAGGTCGCCCCGCTCCAGAAACCGCAGGCTGTTGCCCGACAAAGTACGCAGCGCCGTCAGGGGCTGGTTCAGTTCATGGGCCACGCCGGTGGAGAGCTGCCCAATCACCGCCAGCTTGCCCGCCTGCACCAGCTCGTTCTGTGCGGCTCGGAGAGTGGCTTCTGCGCGGATGCGCTCTTGCACTTCCTGCTGCAGGCGTTCGTTGGTTTGTTGCAAGTCGGACGTGCGCTGCTGCACCTTGCGCTCCAGCTCATCGTGCGCGGCCTGCAGCGCCTCGCGTGCGGCCAGCCGGTCACGCACGCGATCGCGCTGGTGGCGGCGCCGCTGGTTGAGCATGAAACCGAGCAGCGCCAAGAAGGCCGTGCCCGTGCTGGCAATCAGGGCGTAACTCTGGGCCGCCTCGTCGGCCCGCGCCATGTGCGAGAACACGGTGATCGTCCACGGTGTGCCCGGCAAGGCACGCGCCTGGGTCAGGAACCGGCCAGTGACCGGGTACACCGATGCCATCTCGGTGCCCTCACGCGCCACGCGCACCACGCGCGCGCCCTGGTCCAGATCGCTCAGCACCTTGATGCCCAGGGGCGAGAGGGCACGGCGGTTGTACTGCAGGGTTTGGTCAAACGCCTTGCGCGTGTTCTCATCCAGCGGGCGCAGCGCCGTGAATTTCCAGTCGGGCACCGAGCCCAGAATCACCACGCCGTTCTCGTCGGTCACGATGACCGGGGCCTCAACGGTGGACCACGATTGCTCCAGCTGGTCAAGGCTGACCTTGGTGACCGCCACACCCACGGTGCGGTTGCCGTCGAGCAGCGCAGATGCCAGGTAGTAGCCAGGCTCTCCGCGCGTGGTGCCGATGCCAAACAGGCGCCCGGTGCCACTGCTGAGTGCATCGCGAAAGTAGGGGCGGAACTGCAGGTCCTCGCCCATGAAGCTGTCAGGCCGCCGCCAGTTGCTGGTGGCCACCACCCGGCCATCCAGGTTGATGACGTAGATGGACAGCGTGCCTGCGCGCTCATTCAGCTGTTCGAGATAGGCGCTGACTTCCTCGGCCTGCGCGGCGGAGGCATCGGGCGCAAGCAGGGCCAGCACCTCTTTTTCCAGGTCCAGCGTGCCAGGAAGAAAGGCGTATTTGCTGATCTCACGCTGCAAGCTGGCGGTGTACAGCTCCAGCCGGTGCAGCCCCGTGGCCTGAATCTGCGCCTGCCCCACACGCAATGCCACCACATAGGCCAGCCAGCCGCTGAGCAGCACCCCGCACAGCAGCAACAAAACCATCAAGTGACGCAGGGATCGGCGCAAAGGCATGTCAGAAGTCAGGTGGGCGATGGTAGCAGTGCGATGAAAGACGGCCACCCGTCACGCAGTGCCTCTGGAATGGGCCGCAGGGTGACGGCGGGATGAAAAAAGGCTGGCCAACGCCAGCCTTGGTGTGCAGTGATGAACGCACTGCGCACAGTGAAGCTCAGGCCGTGGCCCGCGCTGCCTCGTCATCCCCTGGGGCGGGAATCATCTCCTCACGCTCGGCCAAGGCATCTGGCACGGGATCGATGGCCCCCTCCCACTTGGCCACCACGGCGGTGGCAATGGCGTTGCCCATCACGTTGGTCAGGGTACGGCCCATGTCCAGGAAGTGGTCAATACCCAAGATCAGCAACACACCGGCCTCTGGCAGGTTGAACATGGGCAACACCGCCGCCACCACGACGAGCGAAGCGCGCGGCACGCCCGCAATCCCTTTGCTGGACACCATCAGTACCAGCAGCATGGTGATCTGCGCCGACAGCGGCATGTCAATGCCATAGGCCTGGGCGATGAAAATTGCCGCGAAGGTGGTGTAGATCATCGAGCCGTCGAGGTTGAACGAATAACCCAGGGGCAATACAAAGCCCGTCACCTTGGGCCGAACACCAAACTTCTCCAGCTGTTCCATCAGCTTGGGATACACAGACTCGCTGCTGGCCGTGGAAAAGCCAATCAGCATGGGCGTGCGGATGAGCTTGAGCAGGCGAAACACATCGCGGCCCAGCACCACATAACCCGCAAACACCAGCACCAGCCACAGCGCCGCCAGCGCCAGGTAGAAGCTGAGCATGAACTTACCAAAAACACCCAGCATCCCCAGGCCTTGCGTGGTGATGGCACCGGCCACTGCGCCGAACACGCCCACAGGTGCAAAGCGCATCACGTAGTCGGTGACCTTGAGCATCACATGGACCACCTCGTCCAGCGTGGCGACCAGCGTGCGCGCAGCCTGGTTGTGCAAGTGACCCAGGGCCATGCCGAAGAACAGCGAGAACACCAGGATCTGCAAGATGGCGTTGTTGGCCATCGACTCCACGATGCTCTTCGGAAACACCTGGGTGATGAAATCGCGCAGGTTCAGCGCTCCGGTCTTGAGCTGCGTGGCGGTGCCCGCCTCTGGCAGCGGAATCGACATGGAACTGCCGGGCTGGGTGAGGTTGGCAATCAGCAGGCCCAGCGTCAGCGAGATCAGCGAAGCGCCCATGAACCAAGCCAGCGCCCGCGTGCCGATACGCCCTACGGTGCGCGAATCGCCCATGGTGGACATACCCGCAGCCAAGGTCGCAAACACCAGGGGCGCGATGATCATTTTGATCATGCGCAAGAAGATATCCGTCAGCAGGCCAAAGTAACCCGCGATTTCCTTGGCGGCTTCGGGTGTCGGCGCCCAGGCGTGGCAGGCATAGCCGACCAGTACCCCCAGAACCATGGCCAGGATGACCAGGGTGGTCAAGCGATTGAGTTTCATGCGATGTGTGATGGATGAGTAAAGAAAACCCAGGTCTCTGCGCCCCATGAGACACCGTGCACAGACCAGGGTCACCGGGTAGCGCTCAGCAACGCTCCACACGATTGGCGCTGCACCGGGGCTCCGGGCTGCAGGTGCAATGGCACTGCACTAGCGGGACTTGCGCCCAGGTCCAGATCAGCGCGTTGACCACCGTGAGTTGTTGCATGGCTCGTCTCCAAAGAACGTTGGGCCGGCTATTGCGCGGCTTGCCGCTGTCATTGCACGCAACGTGCCAAGCCTGCGCGCTGATGCACTGCGCTCTAAGTCATTGATTTACCGAGCGTCATCAGTGCCCATCCCACGCACTGCGTTCGGTATTTCGAACATCTGCCTCGGCCCTGTTCGGAAACCAGAACACTGCATGGCCACACGCACAGCTCGCCCCCGTCTGCCTACGCCCCAGGCCCGTGGCACATCGCCAAAGAAAAAGCCGGCCACAAGGGCCGGCTTTTCAGCAACGGGGAGCGCCCCAGAGGGGCGCCAGGGCTTTCGCCCCTCCATCAATCGGTCGTTGCCTCTTCAGGCTCCGCAGGCTCTGATTTGGCTGAGCGCTCTTTCTTGGGCAGTGGCTGAATGTCCAAGCGCACCTCAGAAGTCTCCACACCTTTGTCATCGGTCTTGACGTCAATGTCCACCGTCAGGCGGCCACCTTCCGTCAAGCGACCAAACAGCAGCTCGTCAGCCAGGGCACGGCGAATGGTGTCCTGGATGAGGCGCTGCATGGGACGTGCACCCATGAGCGGATCGAAGCCCTTCTTGGCCAAGTGCTTGCGCAAGGCGTCGGTGAAGGTGACTTCCACCTTTTTCTCGGCCAGCTGGGTTTCCAGCTGCAGCAGGAACTTGTCAACCACACGCAGAATGATCTGCTCGTCCAGCGCCTTGAAGTTGACGATGGCATCCAGCCGGTTGCGGAACTCGGGCGTGAACAGGCGCTTGATGTCACCCATTTCGTCACCCGCCTGGCGCGGATTGGTGAAGCCGATGGTGGCCTTGTTCATCGTCTCTGCGCCCGCGTTGGTCGTCATGATGATGAGCACGTTGCGGAAGTCGGCTTTGCGGCCGTTGTTGTCCGTCAATGTGCCATGGTCCATGACCTGCAGGAGCACGTTGAAGATGTCCGGGTGGGCCTTCTCGATTTCGTCCAGCAGCAGCACGGCGTGCGGCTTCTTGGTGATGGCCTCGGTCAGCAAACCACCCTGGTCGAAGCCAACGTAGCCGGGAGGCGCACCAATCAGGCGGCTCACGGCATGGCGCTCCATGTACTCGGACATGTCGAAGCGGATCAGCTCGATGCCCATGATGTAGGCTAGTTGCTTGGCCGCTTCGGTCTTGCCGACGCCGGTGGGGCCGCTGAACAGGAAGGAACCGATCGGCTTATCCCCCTTGCCCAGGCCGGAGCGTGCCATCTTGACCGCGGAGGCCAGCACTTCCAGAGCCTTGTCCTGACCAAACACCACGCTCTTGAGATCGCGTTCCAGCGTCTGCAGCTTGCCGCGGTCGTCATTGGACACATTGGCGGGCGGAATGCGAGCGATCTTCGCGACGATCTCTTCGATCTCGGCCTTGCCAATGGTCTTCTTGCGCTTGCTGGGCACGAGAATGCGCTGCGCTGCGCCTGCCTCATCGATCACGTCGATGGCCTTGTCGGGCAAATGACGGTCGTTGATGTACTTGGCGCTCAGCTCCGCCGCTGCTTGCAGGGCGGCTGCAGCGTACTTCACGCTGTGGTGCTCCTCGAAGCGGCTCTTGAGCCCTTTGAGGATGTCCACCGTCTCTGCCACGGTCGGTTCCACCACATCCACCTTCTGGAAGCGGCGGGACAGGGCCGCGTCCTTTTCGAAGATGCCGCGGTATTCCGTGAAAGTGGTCGCGCCGATGCACTTCAGCTGGCCGCTGGACAGCGCCGGCTTGAGCAGGTTGGACGCGTCCAACGTGCCACCCGATGCGGCACCCGCACCGATGAGCGTGTGGATCTCGTCGATGAAAAGGATGGCGTTTGGCTTGTCCTTCAAGGACTTGAGGACACCCTTGAGGCGCTGCTCGAAATCACCGCGGTACTTGGTGCCCGCCAGCAGTGCGCCCATGTCGAGCGAGTACACCGTGGCCTCGGCCAGGATCTCGGGTACATCGTTTTGCGTGATGCGCCATGCCAGGCCCTCGGCAATCGCGGTCTTACCGACGCCAGCCTCACCCACCAGCAGCGGGTTGTTTTTGCGGCGACGGCACAGGATCTGGATCGTGCGCTCCACTTCGTAGTGGCGCCCGATCAGCGGGTCGATCTTGCCGTCCTTGGCAGCCTGGTTCAGGTTTTGGGTGTACTGCTCCAGAGGCGACGCCTTCTCGTTGCGCTCACCACCACCCTCTTCGCTTTCTGCGGGGCCGTCAGTCTTGGTGGGCTCTGGCGGCTCACCCTTCTTAATGCCGTGGGCGATGAAATTCACCACATCGAGGCGGGTAACGCCCTGCTGGTGCAGGTAGTACACCGCGTGCGAGTCTTTCTCGCCAAAGATGGCGACGAGCACGTTGGCGCCGGTGACTTCCTTCTTGCCATTGCCCGTGGACTGCACGTGCATGATGGCGCGCTGGATGACGCGCTGGAAGCCCAGCGTGGGCTGGGTGTCCACCTCGTCGGTGCCAGCCACCTGAGGGGTATTGTCTTTGATGAAATTGGCCAGCGAGGACCGAAGGTCGTCGATGTTGGCCGAACACGCGCGCAGCACTTCGGCTGCGCTGGGGTTATCAAGCAGTGCAAGCAACAGATGCTCCACGGTGATGAACTCGTGGCGCTGCTGGCGGGCCTCAACAAAGGCCATGTGCAAGCTGACTTCCAGTTCCTGGGCAATCATATGAACTCCTTTGTGCTTGCGTGGAAGGGATGACTGTAGATCGGGATCAAAGACCTGTTATTCAACAGGTTCACTGACACATTGGAGGGGGTGCCCCGCCTTGGCTGCGGCATCGAGCACCTGTTCCACCTTGGTGGCAGCAATGTCGCGGGAGTAGACCCCGCAAACGCCTTTGCCATCCAGATGGATCTTCAACATGATTTGGGTGGCCTGCTCGCGGTCTTTGCTGAAAAACTCCTGCAGAACCACGATGACAAACTCCATGGGGGTGTAGTCATCGTTGAGCATCACCACCTGGTACATCTGCGGAGGCTTGGTTTTCTGGGTACGTCGTTCAAGCACGACTGAACCGCCGTCATCCCGCGCAGGCCGGGAGATGGGCAGCGCGGTGGGGGGAGAAGGTGGTTTTGTTGCCATGAAATTCATTCTAGCGACCCTCGAGACCGATGGCCGCATGAGAAAACTGGTGACTGCAGTCTATTTTTCAAGTGACTGCAGCCCCGCGTACCAATGACGTGATAAGTGGTGCCCTGCTTCAGAGCCGCTCACTCGTAAACCACGGTGGCGGAGCCGCTTCCCGCCTGCGCGCTCCAGGCCGCCAGCGCGGCGTCCGTCGGGAAAAACCGGCTTCCTTCACCCAGCTGCAGCTCCGCCACGGCACCGCCCTGGTCGGACTGGCAGCGCACGCCCATGCGCACGCGCAGGCCGTGCAGGATTTCACCCTCCTCGGTTTCTTCGCGGCGCGGCGGAAACTCCGACACCAGACGCTTTACATCGGGCTGCATATCCCCCATGGCAATGTGCAGATACTTGCCGAAGCGGCAACGCGCACCAGCCAAGTCCCACACCTGTTGCACCTTGACCCGCAAGCCACCGCTGAAATGATCCATCTGCAGGCGGCCCACCACCACCACAAACTCATCTTCCTTGAGTTGATTTCGGTAAGTGTTGAGCAACGCTTCATCCGCCGAGGCTTCGATCATCCCCGACTTGTCGTCAATCTTGAACAAGCCCAGCTTGCCCCGCTGACCGTTGATGACCCGGAAATCGCTCACGATGCCTGCCAGCACCTGCGGTTCGCGGCTGTCGATCAACTCGTCGATCTGCGTGCGGACAAACTTGCGCACCTCGGACGCCACCTCATCAAACAGGTGGCCGGACAGGTAGAAACCAATGGCGGTTTTCTCCTGGGTCAGGCGCTCCTTGATGCCCCACGGAATCGCATCCACCAGGTCGGGCTCTTGTGTGCTGGAGCCATGGGCGTCGTCGCCCATCATGTCAAACAACCCGCCCTGGTTCACATTGGCCAAAGTGGCTGCGGCAAAGTCAAAGGCCCGGTCAATCGACGCCACGAGCGCGGCACGGTTCATGTTCATGGAGTCAAACGCCCCAGCTTTGATCAAGGCCTCCAGCGTGCGCTTGTTCAGCCGCGCCTTGTCTACACGAACACAGAAGTCGAACAAGCTCTTGAAAGGGCCTTTGGTGGAGCCCTGAGGCCCTTCACCGCGGCCTTCGCGCGCAGCCACCATCGCCTCTATCGCCTGCTGACCGGTGCCTTTGATCGCACCCAAACCATAGCGTATGACCTTGTCGGTCACCGGCTCGAAACGGTAAGTGCCACGGTTGACGTCAGGCGGCTCAAAACTCAGCCCGAAGTTTTTGACGGCATCTTCATAGAGCACCTTGAGCTTGTCGGTGTCGTCCATTTCCACCGTCATGTTGGCGCAGAAAAACTCCGCCGTGTAATGGACCTTGAGCCAGCCGGTGTGGTAAGCCAGCAAGGAATAGGCAGCCGCGTGCGACTTGTTGAAGCCGTAGCCCGCAAACTTCTCCATCAAGTCGAAGACCTCGTCCGCCTTGTCTTGATCGATACCCTTTTCAGCAGCTCCCTTGCGGAAGATGGCCCGGTGCTCGGCCATTTCTTCGGCCTTTTTCTTGCCCATGGCCCGGCGCAACATGTCGGCGCCGCCAAGGCTGTAGCCACCAAGCACCTGGGCGGTCTGCATCACCTGCTCCTGGTACACCATGATCCCGTAGGTTTCGGCCAGCACAGGCTCCACCAGCGGATGCGGGTATTCCACCGGCTCTTTTCCGTGCTTGCGGTTCACGAAGGTGGGGATCAGGTCCATCGGCCCTGGGCGGTACAGCGCGTTCAGCGCGATCAGATCTTCCAGACGGCTCGGACGTGCCTCTTTGAGCATGCCCTGCATGCCTCGGCTTTCAAACTGGAACACGGCCTCCGTTTTGCCGTCGGAGAACAGCCGGTAAGTGGGGCCATCGTCCAGCGGTATGTTTTCGTAGGCGAAGTTTTCCTGGCCCTTGTGGCGCTTGATGATGAATTCGCGCGCAATCTCCAGGATGGTGAGCGTGGCCAGCCCCAAGAAGTCGAACTTCACAAGGCCAATGGCTTCCACATCGTCCTTGTCGTACTGGCTCACTGCCGATTCGCTGCCTGGCTGCTGGTATAGCGGGCAGAAGTCTGTGAGCTTGCCCGGGGCGATGAGCACCCCGCCCGCGTGCATACCGATGTTTCGCGTCATGCCTTCGAGCTTTTGTGCCATCTCGATCACGGTCTTGACGTCTTCTTCCTTGCGCACACGCTCGTACAGCATGGGCTCCAGCTCGAGCGCGTAGTTGTTCTTGTCGCCTTCTTTCTTCACTTCCGGTGGATACGCCAGGGTGTACGACATACCCGGTTTTCCGGGAACCAGCTTCGAGATGCCGTCGCAGAAGGTGTAGCTCATGCCCATGACACGGCCCACGTCACGAATCGCCGCCTTGGCAGCCATGGTGCCAAAAGTGGCGATTTGGCTGACGGCATTTTTGCCGTACTTTTCCTTCACATAGTCAATCACCCGGTCGCGATTGGACTGGCAGAAGTCGATATCGAAGTCGGGCATCGAAACCCGCTCGGGGTTCAAGAAACGCTCAAACAGCAGGTTGTATTCCAGCGGGTCCAAATCCGTGATCTTGAGGGCGTAGGCCACCAACGAACCTGCGCCCGACCCCCGACCAGGACCCACGGGGCAGCCATTGTTCTTGGCCCACTGAATGAAGTCACCCACGATGAGAAAGTACCCTGGGAACCCCATCTTGAGGATGGTGCCCAACTCAAACTCCAGGCGCTCGACGTAACGCGGCCGCTCTTTGTCGCGCCGTGCCTCGTCCGGATACAAGTGCTTGAGGCGCTCTTCCAGACCTTCAAACGAGGCAAAGCGGAAATACTCCTCCGCCGGCATGCCGTTGGGCGTAGGGAAAGCCGGCAACTGCGGTTTGCCCAGCACCAGCGTCAAACTGCAGCGCTTGGCAATTTCTACGGTGTTGGCTAACGCTGAGGGCACGTCTGCAAACAACTCTTGCATCTGCTGTGCCGACTTGAAGTACTGCTCTCGGGTAAAACGCCGCACGCGACGCGGGTTGGCCAGTATTTCACCGCCGGCAATACACACCCGCGCCTCGTGAGCCTCGTAGTCATCAGCCGTCAGAAACTGGATGGGATGGGTCGCCACCACCGGCAACTGGAGCCTTGCAGCCAATTGCACGGCTGCCGCCACATGGCTTTCGTCATCAGCCCGCCCAGCACGCTGAAGCTCCATGTAGAAGCGATGGGGAAAGATGCCCGCGAGTTTCAACGCCAAGCTGGCAGCTCTTGTTTCATCCCCTTTGAGCAGCGCTTGCCCCACAGGCCCGGCCTGCGCCCCCGAAAGCGCCACCAAGCCTTCGGACAGTTCTTGCAGCCATGCCCAAGTGCACACCGCCAGGTTTTTGACGACGTTTTTCGTCCATGCCCTGGCGAGCAGCTCTGAAAGATTCAGATAACCCTGCTTGTTCTGCACCAGCACCAGCATCCGGGATGGGTCGCTACCTCCCTCGGTTTCAAGGTAAATCTCGGCGCCCAGCAATGGCTTGACACCCTTGCCACGCCCTTCCTTGTAAAACTTGATGGCTCCGAACAGGTTGTTGAGATCAGTGATGGCAAGGGCGGGTTGCCCGTCTGCCGCAGCGGCTTTGACCACTTCATCGATACGAGTGGTGCCGTCAACGACGGAGAATTCTGTGTGCAGGCGCAAGTGAACGTACATGCCGCCATTGTAGAAAGCGCCCATGCTGCAAATCCCCACCCGCGCCCAATGTCGGGCGCAAACAGGGCCATTACAATGCCGATTCGGTCCATTGCCCTGGTGGGCGGAACGCTCTTGCCGGAGCGATTCGAACTACCGTGGAAGATGCGTTCCTCTAATTGCCTGAAAGCTGCTTGCGATGCGTTTTGCTCCCCTGCCTGTTTGCTCCGTTGTGCTTGTATCTCTGGCACTTGTCGGGTGTTCCAGCACGCCAGAAGACAAAACTGCGGGCTGGAGCCCCAACCGCATTCATTCTGAAGCCAAGGACGAAATGAACAGCGGTGCCTACGACAAGGCCGTCCCGCTGCTGGAAAAGCTCGAAGGCCGTGCGGCAGGCACTCCGCTGGCGCAACAGGCGCAGCTCGATAAAGCCTACGCACAGTACAAAGGCGGCGAAAAAGCCCAGGCCATTGCCACGCTCGATCGCTTCATGAAGTTGCACCCCGCCAGTCCCGCGCTGGACTACGCGCTGTACCTCAAGGGCCTGGTCAACTTCAATGACAACCTCGGACTGTTCTCCTGGATTTCGCGCCAAGACCTGTCGGAGCGCGACCAAAAAGCGGCCAAGGACTCGTTCGAGTCCTTCAACGAGCTGGTCACCCGTTTTCCTGAGTCGCGTTATGCCCAAGATTCGCGTCAGCGCATGACGTACATCGTCAATTCGCTGGCCCAATATGAGGTGCATGTGGCCCGCTACTACTACGAGCGCGGCGCATACGTGGCAGCCATCAGCCGCGCGCAGATGGCGCTGACCGACTACAAGGATGTGCCAGCGCTGGAAGAAGCGCTGTTCATCCTGATCCGCTCATACGACGCACTGGGCATGACGCAACTGCGCGACGACGCTCGCCGCGTGATGAGCGCCTCTTATCCTCAAAGCACCTACTTGCGCGACGGCAAGTTCAGAGAAAAGTCTGATCCGTGGTGGAAGTTCTGGTGACAGACGCCAAGTCTTCCAGGGCAGCATGAAATTCCTCAGCACCTGACAGCCGCCGCATGGGCGGCAGCGCGGCAATCAGTCGTTTGCCGTAACCCATGCGCACCAGGCGTGAATCGCAAACGACCAGAACGCCTCGGTCGCTTTCGTGGCGAATCAGGCGTCCGGCCCCTTGTTTGAGCGCCACGGCAGCTTCTGCAAGCGCGTATTCTTTGAACGCACTACCGCCAGACTGCTCGATCTGCAAGGTACGGGCCTCCACCAGAGGGTCACCCGGCGGGGGGAAGGGCAGCTTGTCAATTACCACCAATTGCAGCGCGTCCCCTGGCACATCAAACCCCTCCCAAAAACTGGCGGAAGCCACGAGAATGCAGCCGCCCTGTGGCCCTGCCCCTGCGCGGAACCGCTCCATCAGACGAAGTTTGGGCCACTCCCCTTGCGCCAACACCTCCAGGGATGAACCCAGTTGCGCCAACTGCTGCCGCAGCACCTGGGCAATCACTGCAATAGCGCGCAGCGTTGTCGTAAGGACCAGGGTTCGACCACCCAGCGACATGGCAGCATTCGCGACCAGCGCAGCCACAGCGCTACCGTGCCGTGGGTCGGAGGGTGACGGGAAATCCTCAGGCACATACATAGCGGCCTGCGCGGCGTAGTCAAATGGGCTGGGTACTCGCAAAATGCGCGCCCCTTCCAATCCGCAGCGTTTCACAAACCATGAAAGCTCTGCATCATGGCCCAGCGTGGCAGAGGTGAAGATCCACGCCCGCCCCAGGCCTTCACTGGTGGCAGGCCAGCCATCGTCGTCCACACTTTCTTGCGGCTGGGGCAAAAAACGGGTGCGCATGGCATCGGCAATATCCAGGGGGGACTCCACGAGCCGCAAGCCGCCGCCCACATCAAGCCACCGCACACTGCCCTGCGGGCAAGGCTGGCCAAAGCGCTCCAGACGCGCCAACAGGGACGTACCGCGCTCCGACAGGCGGGTGATGTCCGGGGCGATGTCATGGTACGCGTCCAGCGCCTGCGCCAGCAGGCTGCATGCCTGGAGCACCGCAGCCATGGCAGCTTCCCAGTCAGGTGCAACAACACCGTCGGGCGCACCTTGTGCCCAGCCGCGCTTTCCTGAAGATGCAAGACCATCGCCCGCTGCATGGCGCCACCGCAAGACCGCGCCTTCCAGGCCAACTGCAAGTTGTGGCCAATCGGCATAGCCACGGGCATGCGCCAGACCGGCTGAGAGCGCATCGCGGGCAAATTCAACGAACTGCCCGGTCGATAGTTGAATCCCCAAAAACTGAAGGCCTGCATCGCTGAGCTGGTGCGCCTCGTCAAACACCACCACGCGCACTGATGGCAACAGCTCTGCTACCCCCGACTCGCGCACGGCCATGTCGGCAAAAAACAGGTGGTGGTTGACCACCACCAGATCGGCGGCCATGGCTTGCCGGCGGGCCTGGTTCACGTGGCAGTCCTTGGCATTGGGGCAATGGCTGCCCAGGCAGTTTTCGCGCGTTGAAGTGACCCAGGGAATGACGGGCGACCGGTCGTCCAGGCCCGTGAGCTCCGACAAGTCGCCGCTGCGGGTGCTGCGTGACCACTCTTCAATCTTTGCGAGCACACGGATCTGCTGCGGCGCCCCTTCCCCCACTGCATGGCGCGCCATACCAAGGCGGTGCAGGCACATGTAGCTGCTGCGCCCTTTGAGCAGCGCTACGCGTACGGGAACCTCCAGCGCCTTCACAAGGCGGGGAATATCGCGTGAAAACAACTGGTCCTGCAATGCCTTGGTGGCCGTGGACAACAGCACCCGCTCACCGCTGAGCAAGGCGGGCACCAGGTACGCATAGGTTTTACCCACACCAGTACCTGCCTCGGCCACCAACACCTCCCCTGCTCCCATCGCATGGGCTACAGCCTGGGCCATGGCCAGCTGACCTTCCCGCGGCTGGTAATGCGGGTCCGCCCGTGCCAACACGCCGTCCACGGAAAACACCGACTCCACCATGGCGCAAAGCTCCACAGCTGAGGTCTGGGAATCGGTCATCGTCATGCGTATCTCAAGCAGATGTTCCAGTGCACCAGGTGCGCTGGCGAAACGGGGCCAACCAGTGAATTTGTGAGGAGATGTTGGAGCAGACGGAGCTTGCCGTACTTTTCACCAAAGTCCGGTGAACATCAAAATGGCGAAAATGCCACAGGCGCGCCGATAATAAACGGCTCAGCACCTCAAAACGACCGGCAGCGCTCCCGCACGCACCACAATCTTCAGAATGACCAAAGCGTTCCGTCTTATCGCCTCCACCGGTATCCACAAAGGAGACCGGGAGTACCAGCAGGATCAGGTGTCCTTGATCGCTCACAGCCGTCACAACGGCTGCGTGCTGGGGGTTGTGGCGGACGGCATGGGCGGGCGCAGTGGTGGCCGCAAAGCGTCTGACCAGGTCATGATGACGGCGCGCCAGCTTTTTGAGCGCTACTCCCCCGAAACCGACGACCCTGCCGCCATGCTCAAAGCCATGGTGGAAGAAGCGCACATCGTCATTCGGCTGACCGCCATTTCGGCAGAGCAGGAACCGCACAGCACCATTGCGGCATTCCTCATCAACCCGCGGGGCGACTGCCACTGGGTGCACGCCGGGGATTCGCGCATCTACCATTTCCAGGGTGGTCGGTTACTCCACCGCACCAGTGACCACTCCTACGTTCAGGCACTGGTAGATCGCGGAGAGCTGACAGAGGCTGAGGCCAACAACCATCCGCATTCGAACATTCTGGTCGGGTGCCTGGGCACAGAAAGTGACCCACCCGTCACAACCCACATGATTTCGCAATTGCGCCCAGGGGATGTCCTGCTGGCCTGCAGTGACGGCGTGTGGCACTATTTCTCGCCCACCGAGCTGGCCTCCGTGGTCGATTCGCTCTCCCCTCGCGAAGCGACGGAATTTCTGATCGAGAAAGCACGCTCACGAGCCCGAGGCGGCGGCGACAACCTGTCGCTCGTCATCGTCAAGATCGAAGCGTTGGTCGAAGAGAAAAAGATACCGCGCCTGGCTTCCACCGCGCCTTGAGAGAAATGGGCGCCAGTCGCCCCCCATCCGCCCAAACCATTGCACTGCAATTGCAGTGATGCAGGCGGTATGCTTTCTGCCCCGCTTCTAGCCAAGAGTGCTCCAGCTCTTGCAAAGCGAGTAGCTGGCACGCTGTGCCGACCTAAAAGACAGTCAGCCGATCACTCTCCAGGCTCAACGCCTCTCAAGGAGGCGTGGGCAGGGTGGCCGCTGGCTTGTGTCCATTGGCTGCAGCATCCGCCTTCTCCTGCTCGCGCTTTGCGCGGCGGGCCTGAGCGGCCTTCTCCACCTCCAACTGCCTCTGGCGAGCCTGGGCCGCACGCTCTGTCGACTCCTTCTCTCGCAAGGCTTGCTCTGCCGCCTGGCTTTGCTGACGCTCGCGTTGCTGGCTGGCGCGGGCTGCGGCTTCTCGGTCGCGCAGCTTCACAGAATTGGAGGTATTTTCACGTGCCCCAGACCTGCCTGTCGGTTCAGCCTTGCGCACTACAGCCGATGCAGGCGGTGTCGTCGCCGCAGCAGCTGAGGCCTGCTTCTCCTCGATTTGCCGAAGACGTTGCTGGGCTTTTTCCTTGCGCTCGGCATCATTGAGCTGAACCTCGCGCGCGCGCAGCCGGGACTCAACCTCTCGCCACTGGTTGCGAACATCACGCAAGCAGTCCTCCACCGCAAACAACTGGTAGCACTTCGTTTGCGCTTGCGTGCGCTGTTCTGCATTACGTCGGCGTGCCTGCTCAATCGCTGCGCGCTCAGCATCCCGCTGGGAGGCTGCCGAAGCCTCCTGACCCGCTGCGGCGTGTTGACCGAGAGCCTCCTGCTCGCCCGACTGGGCCCCGGCCGTCCCCAGCCAGAGGGCAAGGACCGCTATGGTGGTGAGTTGTCGTGCTTTCATGTCAGCCCCGTGTCCACCAAGCGCCGCTCCAGATCCAGGAATTCTTTGGACTGCATTTCATTCAGGCGCGATACCGTGCGAGGAAACTCGTGGGACAGCGGCCCCTCGGTATACAACTGCTCTGGCGACACGGCAGCTGAGACGATCAGCTTGACGCGGCGGTCATACAGCACATCGATCAGCCAGGTGAAACGGCGTGCCGGCGAAGCCATGTTGACTGGCATGTAGGGCACGCCCGACAGCAGCACCGTATGGAACTGAGTGGCAATTTCGAGGTAATCGTTCTGCGAACGCGGGCCGCCGCACAGCGTAGTGAAGTCAAACCACACCACCCCGCCCGCCTTGCGGCGCGCACGAATCTCGCGCGCCTCAATGTGCAGCACCGGGTCTTCATCATGTACACCGACCAATTGGTTGAACGCTTCGTTCATGGCCGCGTCAGCCTCGGGCCCCAGCGGGGTGTGATAGAGCTTGACGTGCTCCAACGCGCGGCGGCGGTAGTCGGTGCCGTTGTCTACGTTGACGACTTCCATGCGCTCATTGAGCAAGGCAATCGCGGGAAGAATGCGGTCGCGGTGCAGACCGTCTGGGTACAGGCCATCGGGCACGAAGTTCGAGGTGGTTACAAACCCCACACCGTTGTCAAACAGGGACACCAGCAAGCGATGCAGGATCATCGCGTCCGTAATGTCAGCGACGTGAAATTCATCGAAGCAAATGAGCTTGTAGCGCTTGGAAATGCGGGCGCCCAGCACATCCAGGGGGTTGACCGTGCCCTGCAGCGCCACCAGTTCGCGATGCACCTCGCGCATGAATTCGTGAAAGTGCAGGCGCACCTTGCGCTTGATGGGAACCGCATTGAAAAAGCAGTCCATCAAAAAGCTTTTGCCGCGCCCCACCCCGCCGTACATGTAAACGCCCTTCGGGATGTCGGGCCGGTTCAGCAGCTTTTTGAGGGCATTCGACCGCTTGGACTTGTACGCAGCCCAATCGTCGGCACAGCGCTGCAAAGCGTCGATCGCACGCAGCTGCGCAGGGTCACTTTGAAAGCCTTTGGCGGCCAGCTCGGCCAGGTACGCCTGTTTGACGCTCACGGTGTTGATGCCTCAGAAAAGGCTAACCCCCGCAGCGGCGCGAGGGTTAGCTATTAATTTAATAGCTGCCAGCGCTTATCCATAGTGCGCTAGCGGCCATTTTGACTGAAATTCTGAAATCAGAAGTTCAGTGTGCGCTTGTCCACGGCCAGCGCCGCTTCCTTGGTGGCTTCGCTCAGGGACGGGTGGGCGTGGCAAATGCGCGCGATGTCTTCGGCGCTGGCCTTGAACTCCATGGCCACCACGGCTTCAGAGATCAGCTCGGAGGCCATGGGGCCCACAATGTGCACGCCCAAGATTTCGTCCGTGGTGGCGTCGGCCAGGAACTTGACCATGCCAGTCGTGTCACCCAGCGCGCGTGCGCGGCCGTTGGCCAGGAAGGGGAACGTGCCCGCCTTGTACTTCACGCCATCGGCCTTGAGCTGCTGCTCGGTACGACCCACCCAAGCGATCTCAGGGCTGGTGTAGATGACCCAGGGGATGGTGTTGAAGTTGACGTGACCATGCTGGCCAGCAATGCGCTCGGCCACGGCAACGCCTTCTTCTTCGGCCTTGTGCGCCAGCATCGGGCCACGCACCACGTCACCCACAGCCCACACGCCGGGCAGGTTGGTCTTGCAATCGCCGTCCACCACGATCTCGCCACGCTCGCCCAGTTGCAGGCCCACGGCTTCGGCGTTCAGGCCAATGGTGTTGGGCACGCGGCCGATGGAGACGATCAGCTTGTCAGCGTCCAATGTCTGGGCTTCACCCTTGGCATTGGTGTAGGCAATGCTCACGCCAGACTTGCTGTTCTTGATCTCGCCCACTTTCACGCCCAGTTCGATCTTCAAGCCTTGCTTGTCGAACGCCTTCTTGGCTTCCTTGGCGATCTGCTCGTCCACGGCGCCCAGGAACGTGGGCAGGCCTTCCAGAATCGTGACATCTGCACCCAGGCGGCGCCACACGGAGCCCATTTCCAGGCCAATCACGCCAGAGCCAATCACGGCCAGCTTCTTGGGGGTGGCACCAATGCGCAGTGCGCCATCGTTGGACAGCACGTTCACTTCATCAAATGGCACGCCAGGCAGCGCGCGCGCATTGGAACCCGTGGCAACGATGATGTGCTTGCCCACCAGCGTTTCTTCGGCGGCGCCAGCCACCTTGATCTCATAGCCGCCTTCGGTAGCCTTCACGAACGAACCACGGCCGTGGAAGAAGCTGACCTTATTTTTCTTGAACAGGTACAGGATGCCGTCGTTGTTCTGCTTCACCACCGCATCTTTGCGGCCGATCATCTTGGCCACATCGATCTTGATGTCCTTGGCGGAAATGCCATGGTCGGCAAAGTGGTGGTTGGCGTGCTCGAAATGTTCGGAAGATTGCAGCAATGCCTTGGAGGGAATGCAGCCCACGTTCGTGCAGGTGCCGCCGGGTGCGGGGCCACCCTTCTCGTTCTTCCATTCGTCGATACAGGCCACGTTCTTGCCCAGCTGGGCGGCACGGATGGCCGCGATGTAGCCACCAGGGCCACCACCGATGACGATGACGTCGAATTGCTTGCTCATAAGAAATCTCGTTGATTCAGTTGAAGAAAAACCCACCAGTGAACAGCGCCGCGCAGTGCTTGCGCCAGGGGCTTCACAGGTGGGTTTCCGGTTTCAGAGGACGGGTGTCAAAGCTCGATCAGATGTCGAACAGCAGACGGGCTGGGTCTTCCAGCGCT
This sequence comes from Acidovorax temperans, assembly GCF_006716905.1. Taxonomy (GTDB): domain Bacteria; phylum Pseudomonadota; class Gammaproteobacteria; order Burkholderiales; family Burkholderiaceae_C; genus Acidovorax; species Acidovorax temperans. The sequence goes on from NZ_VFPV01000003.1 coordinate 234,051, forward strand.
TCCTTCATGGCGACCAGGCCCAGCACGGCTTCGCGGCCGTCGATGATGCGGTGGTCGTAAGACATGGCCAGGTAGTTCATCGGACGGATCACGATCTGGCCGTTTTCCACCACAGCGCGATCCTTGGTCGCGTGCACGCCCAGGATGGCGGACTGGGGTGGGTTGATGATGGGGGTAGACATCATCGAACCAAAAGTGCCGCCATTGGAAATCGAGAACGTGCCGCCAGTCATTTCTTCAATGCCCAGCTTCCCTTCGGCCGCCTTCTTGCCGAACTCGGCGATCTTCTTCTCGATCTCGGCAAAGCTCATCTGGTCGGCATTGCGCAGGATGGGCACCACCAGACCACGGGGCGAGCCCACGGCGATACCGATGTCGAAGTAGCCGTGGTAGACGATATCGTTGCCGTCGACCGAGGCATTCAGCACGGGGAACTTCTTGAGGGCGTGCACAGCCGCCTTCACGAAGAAGCTCATGAAGCCGATCTTCACGCCGTGTTCCTTGGTGAATGCGTCCTGGAACTTCTTGCGCATGTCCATCACGGGGGCCATGTTCACTTCGTTGAACGTGGTCAGGATGGCGTTGGTCGATTGCGACTGCAGCAGACGCTCGGCCACACGGGCGCGCAGGCGGGTCATGGGCACACGCTGCTCTGGACGGTCGCCCAGGTTGGGGGCGGCAGGAGCTGCCACCTGGGGCAGCGCCTTGGTGGGCACGCCTGTGGGGATCACGCTAGGAGCGACAGCGGGCTTGGCACCGCCGGCCACGGCGGCCAACACGTCACCCTTGGTCACGCGGCCATCCTTGCCGGAGCCAGCCACGTCGCCAACAGACAGGTTGTTGTCGGCCAGCAGCTTGGCGGCGGCAGGCATGGCCACGTCGCCCTTGGAGCCACCAGCAGCAGGTGCCGCCACGGCTGCCACTGCGGCAGCAGGGGCCGCAGCTGCGGCTGCGGGGGCAGCAGCAGGCGCAGCCGCGCCAGCCTTGCCTTCGGTGTCGATCTTGGCGATGACCTGGTCAGACACCACGGTGCCGCCATCACCCACCACCAGCTCAGCCAGCACGCCAGCCGCAGGTGCGGGCACTTCGAGCACGACCTTGTCGGTTTCGATTTCGATCAGGATTTCATCGGCAGCAACAGCTTCACCGGCTTTTTTCTTCCAGGTCAGCATGGTGGCTTCCGCCACGGATTCAGACAACTGGGGGACTTTGACTTCTACGATAGCCATGACAAATTCTTTCAGTGAGGGTTTTGTTCTGTATTCGGGTTTCCGGCCTTACTTGGTCAGGACAAAACCCTTGAGCTTGGCGAAGGCGGCATCCACCAGAGCCTTTTGCTGTTCCTGGTGCAGGTGCGAGTAACCCACCGCAGGCGATGCGGAGGCTGCGCGGCCGGCATAACCCAGCTTCTGGCCATCGAGCATGTTCTCGTGGATGTTGTGCTGGATGAAGAACCAGGCACCCTGGTTTTGGGGCTCGTCCTGGCACCAAACGATCTCGGTCGCATTGGGGTACTTCTTCAGCTCAGCGGCAAACGCCTTGTGCGGGAAGGGGTACAGCTGTTCCACGCGAATGATGGCGACGTCGTCGGCTTCCTTTTCGGTGCGCTTCTTCACCAGGTCGTAATACACCTTGCCCGAGCAAGCGATCACACGCTTGACCTTGGCTGCCTTCTTCTCGATGGCGTCATCCTGCTCAGGAATCACCGTCTGGAAGCTGCCCTTCGTGAACTCGGTCAGCGGCGAAGTGGCGTCCTTGTTGCGCAGCAGCGACTTGGGCGTGAAGATGACCAGCGGCTTGCGCAGGTCACGCACCATCTGGCGACGCAGCACGTGGAAGATCTGGCTGGCCGTGGTGGGCTGCACGAGCTGCATGTTGGCGTCAGCGGCCAGCTGCATGAAGCGCTCCACGCGGGCCGAGCTATGCTCCGGGCCCTGGCCTTCGTAGCCGTGCGGCAGCATCAGCGTGATGCCGTTCAAGCGGCCCCACTTCACCTCACCCGAGGCGATGAACTGGTCGATCACCACCTGCGCGCCGTTGGCGAAGTCACCGAACTGCGCTTCCCAGATCACCAGGGTGTTGGGGTCGTTAGAGGCGTAGCCGTATTCGAAGGCCAGCACGGCCTCCTCGGACAGGATGGAGTCGATGACAGTGAACGGAGCCTGGTTCTCGGCGACGTTCTGCAGCGGCACGTAGGTGCCTTCGTCCCACTTCTCGCGCTTTTGGTCGTGGATGACGGCGTGGCGGTGCGTGAACGTGCCGCGGCCGCTGTCCTCGCCCGACAGGCGCACCGGGTAGCCCGAGGCCACCAGCGATGCGAAGGCCATGTGCTCGCCCATGCCCCAGTCCACGTTGATCTCGCCACGGCCCATGGCGGCGCGGTCGTCGTATACCTTCTTCACCAGCTGGTGTGGGGTAACGGTCTCGGGGATCGTGGTGATCTTCTCGGCCAGGCGCTTCCACTCGGTCAGAGGAATGGCGGTGTCACCAGCGTCCGTCCACTTCTTGCCCAGGAAGGGCGACCAGTCCACTGCGTACTTGCTCTTGAAGTTGGTCAGCACAGGATCCACGGTGTGCTTGCCAGCGTCCAAGGCGGCCCGGTAGGCCTTGGCCATCTCATCGCCCAGAGTCTCACCCAGGCCTTGAGCAGCCAGCTTGTCGGCGTACAGCTTGCGCGTGCCGGGATGCTGGGCAATCTTCTTGTACATCAGCGGCTGGGTCAAAGCAGGAGTGTCCTGCTCGTTGTGGCCCAGCTTGCGGAAGCAGGTGATGTCCACCACCACGTCCTGGCGGAATTCCATGCGGAACTCCAGGGCCAGCTGGGTGGCCAGCACCACGGCTTCTGGATCATCGCCATTGACGTGCAACACGGGCGACTCGACCATCTTCACGATGTCGGTACAGAACGTGCTGGAGCGCAGGTCGCGCGGGTCGGAGGTGGTGAAGCCGATCTGGTTGTTGATGATCAGGTGCACCGTACCGCCCGTGGTGTAGCCACGGGTTTCGGACAGGGCCAGGGTTTCCTGGTTCACGCCCTGGCCGGCAAAGGCCGCGTCACCGTGCACCAGCACGGGCAGCACCTGTTTACCCTTGGGGTCGCCGCGGCGGTCCATGCGCGAGCGCACCGAGCCCTCGACCACGGGGTTCACGATTTCCAGGTGCGAGGGGTTGAAGGCCAGCGACAGATGCACCGGGCCGCCGGTCGTGGAGACGTCGGAGGAAAAGCCCTGGTGGTACTTCACGTCACCGGCGGGCAGGTCCTCGGGGGCGGTGTGCTCGAACTCGGCGAACAGGTCCTTGGGCATCTTGCCCAGGGTGTTGACCAGCACGTTCAGGCGGCCGCGGTGGGCCATGCCGATCACCACTTCCTGCACGCCCTTTGCGCCTGCGGAGTTGATCAACTCGTCCATGGCGGCAATGAAGGACTCGCCCCCCTCGAGCGAGAAGCGCTTCTGGCCCACGTACTTGGTGTGCAGGTAGCGTTCCAGGCCTTCGGCGGCCGTCAGGCGCTCCAGGATGCGCTTTTTCTTGTCGGCAGAGAAGTTGGGCTTGCTGCGGATGCTTTCCAGCTTTTGCTGCCACCAGCGCTTTTGCACCTGGTCGGTGGCGTACATGTACTCCACGCCGATGGTGCCGCAGTAGGTCTCGCGCAGCGCGTTCAGCAGCTCGCGCAGGGGCATCTTGTCCTTGCCGAAGAACGTGTTGCTGGTGTCGAACACGGTTTCCTGGTCGGCGTCGCTGAAGCCGTAGAACGAAGGCTCCAGTTCTGGAATGTTGGGGCGCTCAGTGCGCTTGAGGGGGTCCAGATCAGCCCAGCGCTGACCCACGTTGCGGTAGGCGGCAATCAGCTGCTGAACGGCGGTGCGCTTGCGGCCCATTTCGGCGTCAGCGCTTGCAACCACCACTTTGGTGCCGCCAGCCTTTGCGCGCTCAGCGAACGCGTTGACCACGGGAAGGTGCGGAACGTCCTTGGCATTGGAGCCATCCACAGCGGGTACGTGCTGCAGTGCATCAAAGTATTCGCGCCATGTGTCTGGAACGCTGCCAGGATTGGCAAGGTAGTTTTCATACATCTCTTCGACATACGGCGCATTGCCGCCGAAGAGGTAGGTGTTGCCTTGGTAGGCTTGATAGACGGATGTCGTATCGCTCATATTCCGCTGACCTCCGCTCCCCTGCAGGGAGCATTAGCTGGTTGGTAAACCTTCCGCGACACGGCTGAACCGGTTGGCGGATGCGACTGTGGCTGGGGAAGGGCCTAGGGTTGCGGTGGCGATTGTGCCACTGAACCGGGCATTGACCAAGGTCGAGCTGGAAAGTGCCTTTGCTCTGCCGCGAAATAATCAGGTGGCGTGTCGTACATTGCGGGGCTGTATTGCCCGAATGCAACCTGGTAAATGACTCAACACCCACTTCAAAACAAGGCATTTCTGCTGCTGCTGGCCATCGTGAGCGTCGCATTTGGCGCCATCCTCTGGCAGTTCCATGGCGCAATTTTCTGGGGAATCGTGCTGGCTATCCTCTTCACCCCCCTGCACCGCATAATGCTGCAGCGCATGCCCCGGCGCGAAAATTTGGCCGCCCTTTGCACGCTGGGGCTGTGCATGGTCATGGTGATTTTGCCCATGACGCTCATCGGCGTCTCATTAATACAGGAGGCCACGGCCATTTATGAACGGCTCAAAAGCGGGCAACTCAACTTTGGGGCCTACGTTCAGCAGGTGGTAGCGGCGCTCCCCGCCTGGGTCACCCAGCTGCTGGAACGCCTGAACCTCACCACTTTGGAAGAGCTTCAGCAAAAGCTCTCGTCCGTGGCTGTTCAAGCCAGCCAATTCCTGGCCTCCCAGGCGGTGAATATTGGCCAAAACACGCTTGAATTTCTCGTCGGCTTCGGGATCATGCTGTACCTGCTGTTTTTCCTGCTGCGCGATGGGCGCGCTCTGGCGCTTCGCATCAACCATGCCACGCCGCTCGACAACGACCACAAGAGAAAGCTGGTGAGCAAATTCACCACTGTGATCCGGGCCACCGTGAAGGGCAACATCGTTGTGGCAGCATCTCAAGGGGCTCTGGGCGGGCTGATTTTCTGGATTCTGGGCATCCAGGGGCCGGTGCTGTGGGGCGTGCTCATGGCGTTTCTGTCGTTGCTGCCCGCTGTCGGGGCTGGCTTGATCTGGGTGCCGGTGGCCATCTACTTTTTGGCTACGGGGGCCATTTGGCAAAGCGCAGTGCTCACTCTTTTCGGCGTTTTCGTCATCGGCTTGGTGGACAACGTGCTGCGCCCGATTTTGGTCGGCAAGGACACCAAAATGCCCGACTATGTCGTGCTGATCTCCACCTTGGGAGGTATGGCCTTGTTCGGATTGACCGGCTTTGTGATCGGCCCGGTCATTGCCGCCCTCTTCATGGCCTGCTGGGATCTGTTTGCTCCTGCGGAAGGTTCTGGAGCGCCGCCGCCCAACCCGTGATCTGCTGAAATAAAAAAGGGAGCCCTTCCGAGCAATGCCGCTCAGTTAAGTCTGAGCGGCATTTTTTTGACGGGATACTGGGTCTTGGTCATACGAACCTCACGCGGATACCGCCTGTGGGATCTGCGAGGCGGCAGCACGAAGCGGCGGATGTTCTTTCTCATGGCCGCAAGCTTGGCCGGGATGGCCCCAGGGGTGTGTGATCCTGAACTCCACAGCCACTCATCCACGATGTAGCGCAGCGCCGTGATGAAGCTGATGCGACAGGGCTGCACTTTGGCCTCGTCTGCGATGCGCGTGATCTCCAAGCGGATCAGGTTGTACATCAACAAGGTTGCCCACAGCTCTTGCTTGACCCCATCGGGTTGCTGGCTGCGCAACGTCATCGCCTGGCCCAGCATGTCCGTCTTCATCTCTCCATAGGCCAGCTCAATCTCCCAGCGTTCGTGGTACAGCGCGAACACCTCCTCGGCCTTGTAGCGTGCCGGATCCATCAGGGACGTGAACAAGGTTCTGGGTTTGCCATCGAGTTCACGGGTGATGGCGCGCACCTCCCACGTGAGCGGCAAGCCGGGGTCTTTCTTGCGAGCTTGGGGCGAGACCTTCATGCGCAAGCTCACATCGCCAGGGCCATGCGTTTGCACCACCTCGCCCCTGAGTCCGGCACGCGCAGGGATCAGCCAGTGACGTCCCTGGCGGTGTTGCAGCGGCCACAGCAGACTTGCCGAGTAAAACCCTTTGTCCACAATCACCAGCGAGTCAGGCGGCAACTTCGGCCACAAGCGTTCAGCCAATGCGTACTCACTGGTGTCGTAGGCATCCAGGCTGGCATCTACCAATAAACGAGCTCTGGCATCGAGCAAGCAGGCCATGCGCACCAGGGGGAAGGGACTTTGGTGGTCTGCGTGGTTGCGCTGGCAACCAAAGTGCTGGCGGTTGTCTTGTGTGTCGGGGGTACGCCAGACCACGCCATCCAATGCGTACAGCGCCAAGCCTTGCCAGCGGTGGCGAGCGGCCTGCTGGTGCGCCCAATGGGCAGCAGTGTGGCGAAACAGCCATTGCAGGGGCTCACTGCCCAGCCGTTGGCGCGCCTGGCTCAGCGCGCTGGAGCTGATGGGTTCATTGTGCTGCCCAGGCAGTGCCAGCTCCAGTACCTCGGCCACGTTCACGATGGAGCGGTCTCTAAGCAAGGCCACACCCAATACCAGCCAAAGTGCCTGCTCCATGGGCAGTCGCCGCTTGCGCAGCGTGGCTACACCCGTCATCTGCAAGGCCTGTTCAATCCACTGCTGGGGTATGTTGCTTTGAACGACACCCCATTGTTCGGGGCTCGCAAACTCATGGGTATCGTTCAGGTACTCTTGCAGCAGCATTGGCTATCGCTTGACCTCTATGGCCAAAGCTCAATTGATCAAGCCTGCACTGTACAAACAACAAAGACCCCGAAGGGCCTTTGCTTAACTTACTGGCATTGGCCCTTCCGAGCCCCCTTCCATCCGTCAGTCCTTGTGGCCGCCATGCCCGCGGCCATTGCCACGAGGGTGCCGATCATCACGGTGCCCATGACGGTGGTCATCGCCATGCGGCCCCGCATGGTGACCGCCCCGCTTCGGCGGACGGCTTCCAGGCTCTTTCACGAAGTACACCGGCTGACCACAGGCGTTGTAGCGCCCACAGTGTTTGGCCCAGTTCTTCGCATGCCCTGGCGGCACATACATGTAAATAGGAGAGCGGTGAACCGCTACCGGGGGCCGTTGAATGATGACGGGCTCTGCATAGATCAACGGAGGTGGACCACCGCTTCCGATCTGAATCCGACCGTACACACCCGGCGCCAATTGCCCATCCACGGTAGCGTTTACGTAGCTCTGCGCCCAAGCCACGTTGCCCGCCAACCCCAGCAAAAGCCCTGCGCCAGCAGCCAAGAGCTTGTGCGGCAACAAATTCACGATCATCTGTTCACTCCAAAGTACTTTCATCATCATTTGTAACCGCCTCCGCTGGGCTGAACATTGCTCCACGATGTTTTTTTGTAAGCGGCTGTTGGCAGCCGTCCAGAAAATGAAACGGCTATCGCGTCACTTCACGCACCGATAGCAAGTACAGACGGTACTAAATATTTGGCAACAGGAGTGGCGCAGTGAATTAGCATGCGCAAAACCCACCCTCATGAAAGCCTGCCATGCCCTATGAACGACGCCACTACGTGCGCGTGCAGTTTGATGCACCCGCTGTGTTGACCCTGGCCACTGCAGCCTTCAACGTGCAGGTGCTGGACTTGTCTCTCAAGGGTGCGTTGATCACCCTGCCTGAAAACGCGCAGGTACCTGCCGATATGCCCTGCAAGCTCGACGTGCCGTTGGCCGAGACGGAGGACTGCATTTCGATGACCGCAGGCATTGCCCACGTGGACGAGAATCGCGCAGGGCTGCTGTGCAGGAGCATTGACCTGGACAGCGTCACCCACCTGCGGCGCTTGATTGAACTGCAACTGGGCGACCCCGCATTGCTGGAGCGCGATCTGGCAGAACTCATCCAGTCATCGAGTTCTGCCGAGTAATCCCCCGCGCGTTGACGGGGGCGACCGTCAGGCCTTTGCCTCAGCGGCCAGCTCGCTTTCCTGCAACGCGCGCCACATCACCTTGCCACTGCCGCTCTTGGGCAAGGCGGACACAAACTGCACGATGCGCGGCACCTTGTACACCGCCATGTTCTCGCGGCACCAGTCAATGATCTGCTGCTCGGTGGTGTCCTTGTGCGATGCACGCAGCACCACCACCGCCTTCACTGTCTCGCCACGGTAGCTGTCCTTGGCGGCGATGATGCAGGCCTCTTGAATCGCTGGGTGGCGGAACATCAACGCCTCTACCTCGGCAGGCCAGACCTTGAAGCCGCTGGCGTTGATCATGCGCTTGAGCCGGTCGGTCAAAAAGAAATAACCGTCTTCATCCATGCACCCCAAGTCGCCCGAGCGGAAAAACCGCTTGCCCTCGAACTCGATGAACGCCGAAGCCGTTGCGTCGGGCCGCTTCCAGTAGCCCTCAAACACCTCGGGGCCGTGGATGATGATCTCACCCTGCTCACCCACAGGCACCTCCTGCAGCGTGTCAGGGTCCATCACACGGGCATCCGTGCTCAAGAAGGGGATTCCCAGGCACTGCTGCTTGGGATTGTCGGGCGGGTTGGAGTGTGACGGCGCAGCGGTTTCGGTCAGTCCATACCCCTCGGCATAACGCAGCCCATATTGCTCCAGCAACCGCTGTGCTACCGCCTGCGGCATGGCAGCACCGCCACCGCCGATGTAGACCAGGCTCGACAGGTCATAGCTTGCAAAATGCGGGCTGGCCAGCAGGTCAATCACCATGGTGGGGATGTTCGTCCAGTTCGTCACCTGCCAGCGTGAAATCAGGCGGCCCGCCAAATCGCGGTCCCATCGGGGCATGATCACAATGGTGGCGGCACTGTAGATAGAGGCATGCATCACGCTGACCATGCCAGTGATGTGGAACATGGGCACCACCGCCAGAGTAACGTTGTCGGCCGACCCAGCCCCCCACAGCGCACTGGCCACCGCGTTGTGCATGATGCTTTTGTGAGGATGCATACACCCCTTGGGCAGCCCGGTGGTGCCGCTGGTGTAGGGCAACAAAGCCAAGTCCTGCGGCCCCACCACCAGGGCGGGCGGTTCGCTGGTGCAGGCGATGGCATCGCTCCAGGCATGGGCCTGCCCTTGCTGCAGCGCAGGCAAAGGGTGGCGCGTGCCCAGCCAGTCTGCCCACGCAGGGGGCGGAGCATCATCACCGCTCACGCCGGCATCGAACGCATCGGTGAACTGGGTAACGACAAGGTGCGCCAGGCGCTCGGCTGGTGGCAATGCATCACTGGCGTGAACCCATTCCGCTGCCAGGTCGCCCGTGGTGATGGCGACCTTGGTGTCGGGATCGGTGATGTAGTGCTTGAGCTCTTCGGCCCGGTTCATCGGGTTGACGGGCACCACCACCGCATTGGCCCGCAAAATGGCAAAGTGCGCCATCACGAGTTGAGGGCAGTTCTGCATGCACAGCGCCACGCGATCGCCCCGTTTCACGCCCAAAGTCGCCAAGTAGGCAGCCAGGCGTTCAGCGCCCTCTTTGAGCTGACGGTAAGTCAGCGTACGACCAAAGAAAACCAGCGCCACCTTGTCCGGATAACGCTGGGCGCTGATGGCCAGGTTGTCCCACAGCGAGGTGGATGGAACAGTGATGGAATGGGGCAGACGACGGGGCCAGAACTTGTGGTGCGAGCGCATAGGGCGAATAGTCTCCTTTGCCTGCAAGCCTAGATGCCTACACGCAAGCGGGCAATGGGGATCGCCCGCCAGGCCGTCGCCAAGGTGACCAAGACACAGGCATCGCCGTCACCGCCGCCTGCGTGATCTGCTGAGCGCCTCGTGTGCCTTGATGGGCAAGGCACAGCGCATGCAGCAAAGCCCCACCGTCAGCTGTTCACCTGCGCCCACAGCTTATCGAGCCGCTTCACGCTCACGGGCTGGGGCGTGCGCAGCTCTTGCGCGAAAAAGCTCACGCGCAGCTCTTCCAGCAGCCAGCGCAGCTCTTGCATGCGAGCGTCCACCGCGCCCTTGCGCTCGGCCACCAGGCGCCAGTAGCGTTGCTCTTGCGGGCGCAGTTCGGCCAGTTTGGCGGCGTCGCGGGCGGGGTCGGCCCGGTACTTGTCCAGCCGCAGGGTAATGGCCTTGAGGTAGCGCGGAAAGTGCGCCAGTTGCGCCCATGGGGCCTGGGCAATGAACTGCTTGGGCATCAGGCGCTGCAACTGCTGGGCCACGTCGGCCGTGGCGTCCGGCGCGTTCTTGGTGTCCTTGAGCTTGCGGGCAGCGGCGGCGTATTCGATGAGGATGGTGCCCGCCAGCCGAGCCACCTCGTTGGCAATCAGCGTCAGGCGGCCCCGGCCTTCGTCCACGCGGCGCTTGAAGGCAGCCTCGTCGGTGGGCAGCGGGTCCAGCAGAAAAGCGCGGTCCAGTGCCACATCGATGATCTGGGCGCGCAACTCTTCCTGCGTGCCCAGCGGCATATAGGCCACAGCCATCTTCTGCAGGTCGGGGATGTTCTTTTCAAGGTACTTGAGCGCGTCCTTGATCTGCAGCGCAAACAAGCGACGCAGACCCGCACGGTGCTTGGTGGCCGCCACCTCGGGCTCGTCGAAAACCTCGATGGTGACGGCATCACCTCCATCGATCAGCGCCGGGAAGCCCACCAGCGTCTGCCCTCCCTTTTTGATTTCCATCAGCTCGGGTAGCTCGCCAAACGTCCAGCTGGTGTAGCGCTGGCCCGCCGGGGCGGTTGGTGCTGAAGCCGGTGCAGGTGCAACTTTTGCTACATTTTTGCTAGCTTGCTGCGCTTTACCGTCGGGCGCTGGAGCCGTTTTTTGCCCTGATCCGCCCTGACCTCCCAGCTTGAGGCCTGCCAGCGCCTGGAAGGCACCACGCGCCTTGGCGCCCCATTCGGCCTTGAGCGCGCCCAGGTTGCGGCCATGGCCGAGCTGGCGGCCATGCTCGTCCACCACGCGGAAGTTCATGAACAGATGCGGGCTGAGCATGTCGAGCTTGAAGTCTGCCCGCTTCACATCCAGCGAAGTCTCGTCCCGCACTTGCTTGAGCAGAGCATCCGTCAGGCTGCCGGTGCCAAACCGCTCAGGCGCGGTGAACAGCTCGGCCAGCCGCGTGGCCGACTCGGGCAGCGGCACAAAGCGGCTGCGCGGGCGCTGGGGCAGGCTCTTGAGCAGGGCCTGGATTTTGTCCTTGAGCATGCCGGGCACCAGCCATTCGCAGCGCTCCTCGCTCACCTGGTTCAGCACGAAGAGCGGCACCGTCACGGTGATGCCGTCGCGCGGGTCGCCGGGCTCGTGCAGGTAGCTGGCGGTGCAGTCCACACCGCCCAGGCGCACGGTCTTGGGGAAGGCGCTGGTGGTGATGCCTGCGGCCTCGTGGCGCATCAGCTCATCGCGGGTGAGCTTGAGCAGGTCGGGGTTGGCGCGGCTCGCGTCTTTGTACCAGCGCTCAAAGCTCGCCCCGCTGCACACGTCCTGCGGCACCTGCTGGTCGTAGAAGGCGTAGATCAGCTCGTCGTCCACCAGCACGTCCTGGCGGCGGGACTTGTGCTCCAGCTCTTCCACCTTGGCAATCAGCTTCTGGTTGGCCGCCAAAAACGGCAGGCGGGTTTCCCACTCGCCCTGCACCAGCGCTTCGCGCAGAAAGATGTCGCGCGCGCCGTGCGGGTCCACCTTGCCAAAGTCCACCCGGCGGTTGTTGTAGATGACGATGCCGTACAGCGTGGCGCGCTCCAGCGCGGTGACCTGGGCGGCCTTTTTCTCCCAGTGCGGGTCCAGCATCTGCTTTTTGAGCAGGTGGCCGCCAATCTGCTCGATCCACTGCGGCTCGATGGCGGCGATGCCCCGGCCAAACAAGCGCGTGGTCTCCACCAGTTCGGCCGCCACAATCCAGCGGCCCGGTTTCTTGTTCAGGTGCGCGCCGGGGTGCTTGTAGAACTTGATGCCGCGCGCGCCCAGGTACCAGTCGTCCTCGTCGCTCTTGCAGCCCACGTTGCCCAGCAGGCCCGCCAACATCGACAGGTGAATCTGTTCGTAGCTCGCGGGTTGCGTGTTGATGCGCCAGCCATGCTCCGTCACCACCGTGAGCAGCTGGGTGTGGATGTCGCGCCACTCGCGCAGGCGGCGGATGCTGATGAAGTTCTGCCGCAGCAGCGCTTCGTACTGGCGGTTGCTGAGCTTGTGCGTGGGCGCGGCCTCCGGCGTTGCGGCGGGCGCAGGCGCTGGCGCGGCGGCCCGCTGCCCCACGGGCAAGATGGCTTGCGAAGGCGCTTTTTTGAGCGCCATGGCCTTCTGCGCGCGGGCCGAGGGCAGGCTGGGCGCCCCGCCCCGGGCCTCGTTGATCCACTTCCACAGCTTGAGGTAGCCGCTGAATTCGCTCTTTTCGTCATCAAACTTGGCGTGCGCCTGGTCGGCCTGCTGCTGCGCTTCCAGCGGCCGGTCGCGCACATCTTGCACGCTCAGGGCGCTGGCAATCACCAGCACCTCGTCCAGCGCTCGGCGTTCGCGGGCTTCCAGAATCATGCGGCCCACGCGCGGGTCCAGCGGCAGCTTGGACAGTTCCACGCCCATGGGCGTCAACTCATTCGCATCGTCCACCGCGCCCAGTTCGGACAGGAGTTGGTAGCCGTCGGCGATGGCGCGGCCCGAGGGCGCCTCGATGAACGGAAACTGCGCTACGTCGCCCAGGTGCAGCGACTTCATGCGCAGGATGACACCGGCCAGGGACGAGCGCAGGATTTCCGGGTCGGTGAAGCGCGGGCGGCTGTTGAAGTCCGCCTCGTCATACAGGCGAATACAGATACCGTTGGCCACGCGGCCGCAACGGCCCGCGCGCTGGTTGGCAGCAGCCTGGCTGATGGGCTCCACCAGCAACTGCTCCACCTTGCTACGGAAACTATAGCGCTTCACGCGCGCTGTGCCTGCGTCAATCACGTATCGGATGCCTGGCACCGTGAGCGAAGTCTCGGCCACGTTGGTGGCCAGCACGATGCGGCGGCCTGTGTGGCCATCAAAAATACGGTCTTGCTCGGCCTGTGACAGGCGCGCGAACAGCGGCAGCACCTCGGCATTGCGCATCACCGGCTGGTGCGACAAGTGCTTGCGCAGGTGATCGGCGGCCTCGCGAATCTCCCGCTCACCGGGCAGGAAGATCAATATGTCGCCACCCGCATTGCCCTGCCACAGCTCATCCACCCCATCGGCAATGGCCTCGTTCAGACCGTAGTCGCGGCTGTCTTCAAACGGGCGATAGCGCTGCTCCACCGGAAAGGTGCGGCCCGACACCATGATGACGGGCGCGGGGCCTTTGGCGCTCTCAAAGTGTTTGGCAAACCGGTCGGCGTCGATGGTGGCCGAGGTGACGATGACTTTCAGATCTGGCCGGCGCGGCAGGATCTGGCGGATGTAGCCCAGCAGGAAGTCAATGTTGAGGCTGCGCTCGTGCGCCTCGTCGATGATGAGGGTGTCGTAGTTTTTCAGCAGTGGGTCGGTCTGCGTCTCTGCCAGCAAGATACCGTCCGTCATCAGCTTGACGGAGGCATCGCGGCTCAGCCGGTCCTGGAAGCGCACCTTGTAGCCCACCACCTCGCCCAGCGGTGTCTTCAGCTCTTCGGCAATGCGCTTGGCCACGCTGCTGGCGGCAATGCGGCGCGGCTGGGTGTGGCCGATGAGCTGGCCTTTTTGACCCGGCTTGGCATTGCACTTACCCCGGCCCAGTGCCAGCGCAATCTTGGGCAGCTGCGTGGTCTTGCCCGAACCCGTCTCGCCGCACACGATGACGACCTGGTGCTTTTCGATGGCAGCCATGATCTCCTCGCGCTTGCCTGAGACCGGAAGCGACTCAGGAAACTCGATACGGAGGGGGGCTGCGGGGCGCGAAGGGGTGCGGGGAAGCTCTGGCGGACGCTGTTCTGAAGACATAGCCCTGCATTATCGATAGCCACGCCCCTGTTCCAGTTCGAATCAAACTGTGGGCACGCTGTTTCCACGGTTTCATGCCACTTCTTTTTTCCACACATCAGCGCTTCGCATGCTTATGATGCGCGACTTGGCGACCCAGCCGGTCGCCTTTCGCTGTCTGTGCCCCTGCATATTCCAAGGCCTCTTGCCCACCGCCATGTCTGCCGTTTTCAATTTCACTTTCGTGCCCTGGTTCCGGTCGGTGGCGCCTTACATCCACAAGTTTCGCAACCAGACCTTTGTGATCGGGCTGACGGGTGAGGCCATTGCCGCCGGCAAGCTGCACAACATTGCGCAAGACTTGGCGCTGATCCAGGCCATGGGGGTCAAGATTGTGCTGGTGCATGGCTTTCGGCCCCAGGTGAATGAGCAGTTGGCTGCCAAGGGGCACGCTGCCAAGTATTCGCACGGCATCCGCATCACGGATTCGGTGGCGCTGGATTGCGCGCAGGAAGCCGCTGGCCAGTTGCGTTACGAGATTGAGGCCGCCTTCAGCCAAGGATTGCCAAACACCCCCATGGCAGGCGCCACAGTACGGGTGATTTCAGGCAACTTTCTCACCGCACGGCCCGTGGGCATTGTGGATGGGGTGGATTTCCAGCACTCGGGCCTGGTGCGCAAGGTGGATGTGGCCGGTATCCAGCGCACGCTGGACATGGGCGCGCTGGTGCTGCTGTCGCCCTTTGGCTTTTCCCCCACGGGTGAGGCGTTCAACCTGAGCATGGAAGAAGTAGCCACCAGCGTGGCGATTGAGTTGCGGGCAGACAAGCTGATTTTCCTCACGGAAGTGCCCGGCATTCGCATGCAGCCCACCGAGCCAGAGAGCGAGGACAACCCCATCGACACCGAATTGCCGCTGGCTGCGGCCCAGGCCTTGCTGGCAAAGCTGCCACCCGCGCAGCAGCCTACCGACACGGGCTTTTACCTGCAGCACTGCGTGAAGGCCTGCAAAGGCGGCGTGGAGCGCAGCCACATCATTCCGTTTGCACTCGACGGCTCGCTGCTGCTGGAGGTGTATGTGCACGACGGCATCGGCACCATGGTCATCGACGAAAAGCTGGAAGAGCTGCGCGAGGCCACGATTGACGACGTGGGCGGCATCTTGCAACTGATCGAGCCGTTCGAGAAAGATGGCACGCTGGTCAAGCGCGACCGCACCGAAATCGAGCGCGACATCGCCACCTACACCGTGATCGAGCACGATGGGGTGATTTTTGGTTGTGCTGCCCTCTACCCTTACCCTGAAGCCAAGACAGCGGAGATGGCAGCCGTCACCGTGTCCCCCCAAAGCCAGGGCACGGGCGACGGTGAAAAGCTGCTCAAGCGCATTGAGCAGCGCGCCCGTGCCATGGGGCTGGACAGCATCTTTGTGCTGACCACCCGCACCATGCACTGGTTCATCAAACGCGGCTTCCAGCCAGTGGACCCTGACTGGTTGCCCGATGCACGCAAGCGCAAGTACAACTGGGATCGCCGCAGCCAGGTGCTCGTGAAAAAGCTTTGACTTCCTGCCCTGCGAGCTGCAAATGCAGCCATGCCGGGCAGCCCTGACGGCCCAAAGCGACTACAACGCCACGGCCTCAAAAGCCGGGTAAAGCTCGTCGATCCAGTGGTTGAGCTCATCCTGCGTGACATACAGGTGGTCCATGCATGCCTGGCCGTGCAGCGTCCATTCACGGGTCGGCGTCAGGTTTTCGTGGTGGTGAACCAAATATTCCGCCAGCAACCCCAGCGCCACCAGATGCCGCACGGTGGCATCGAATCGCTCATCGCTCAGGCAGGAAAAGTCGTGGTGCAGCCAGATGGCCTGGGCCACATCAGGGGGCAGATGCCAGGTGCGCGCCACGATGGCACCCATCACCGCATGGTCCGTGCGGTGTGCGGCATTCTCGGTTTGCGTGAAGGTGCGGTCTTTGCGCGCCAAGGCCTCTGTCACTGTGCCCGCATAGCCGCGCACGGCCTTGACCAGCACGGGCATGCCCACGTGGCAAAAAAGTCCGAAGCTGTAGCCCAGCCCCGGGTCAAAGCTGTAAAGCTGGCGGCCAATGTGTTCGCAGGCGATGGCCTTACGCTGCGAGCTTTCCCAAAAATGCTCCAGCAGCGGAGTGCGCACATGCAGGGCATTGCGGGTGATGAACGCAGTAAGCAACTCCAGGGCAGGCTGCAAGCCCAGCACCGTGAGTGCCATGCCCACGGTCTGTACCGGTTGTGCCAAGCCGTACAACGGGCTGTTGGCGGTGCGGATCACCGCAGCCGCCATGGCCACATCTGACGAAGCCAGTTGCTCCAAAGCCTGCGAATCAAGCTCGGGGGCCGACGCAATCTCCTGCAACCTCACCAGCGAGTCTGGGCAGGGCGGAATGACGATGGCGCGCACGCTGGGGTGGGCGCGGGCGGTCTCGATGTCATGGTCTATGGAGTGGGAGGTCGCGGCGGGGGATCGCACTGACATCAAAGCCGGCATGGTCGCGCTTTCGGTACGGGTTCGACACGGTTTCAATTGGTTGCATTGTGCAGCCAAAAGATCGGCAGAAGCATCTGCCGCACGGTAACGAGGGGGCATTGCGCAATGCCGGACTCCCCAGCACCTCAAATACCAGCGCCGCCCACGCCTTGCAGTCCCGCGCGGCTGTCCAGGCTGTTGCGCCCCGGCATGGTCTCGCCCAGGTAGTCCAAAAACCGCCGCACTGCAGGCGAGAGCCCCCTGCGAGACGCGAACACTGCATGCACGATGGCAGGCTGAGGCGCCCAGTCGGGCAGCACGCGCACCAGCCGCCGGTCGCGCATCTCCTCCTGGCACATGTAATCGGGCAGCCAGCAAATACCAGTACCCGCCACGGCAGCAAACTTGAGGGTGAGCAGGTCATCTGCGACGTAGCGCGGGGTGTAATGCACCACCTGGTGGGCGCCACCGGGGCCGATCAAGTTCCAGGAAGCCCGTCCGTCGGGCGCCGACATGGCAATGCTGTCCAGTTTGGCAAGGTCTTCCAGCTTGGTGGGCGTGCCCTGGCGAATGAGCAAGTCAGGGCTGGCCACCAGCACCTGGCGGGCTTGGTCCAGGCGTTTGACCACCATGCTGGCACTGTCTTCGAGCGAGGGACGCACCCGCAGCGCCACGTCAATGCCCTCTTCCACCACGTTCACCGCCCTGTTGGTCACCTGCATTTCCACGCGAACCAAAGGATGCTGGGCCAGGAAGGCGGGCATCAACTCAGCCAGTACGGTCTGGGCCAGGGTCACGGGGCAACTCACCCGCACGGTGCCACGCGGCTCGGTCTGCACCTGGGCCACTGCATCAGCCGCCGCCTGGGCCGATTCGCGAATGGACTGGCAGTGCCGCAGGTAAGCCTCTCCCACTTCGGTCAATGACAGCTTGCGGGTGGTGCGCTGCAAGAGCCTCACGCCCAGATGGGCTTCCAGATCAGACACGCGCCTGGACAGTCGCGATTTGGGAATGCCCAGCGCCCGGCCGGCGGCAGCAAAGCCGCCACGCTCCACCACCTCGGCAAAGTACAGCATGTCATTCAGATCTTGCACGTCGCGCTCCCTCCGTTGTCAGCTTGAATACTGTTCCATTAATAGAACAATCTATCGCGATTCGGGCGGCTTATCAAATTTTGTGAACAAATCGACAATTCACCTCAAGCCGTAACCGTCGCGGCACTTCAACGAGGAGAACCCCATGCAACTGCTTCACATCGACTCATCCATCACTGGCGATGCTTCCGTTTCGCGTCAACTCACGGCCCAGGTCGTGGAAGCCTGGAAGGCCAGCCACCCAGGCACCCAAGTCACTTACCTGGACCTGGCTGTCAACGCCCCCAACCATTTCACGATGGACGCAATGGCCCCCCGCACTGGCCAGACCGACGGTTTGACAGAAGCGCAGAAGCGTGAAAACGCCGTGTCCGAACAGCTCGTGAGCCAGTTCCTGGCAGCAGACGTGGTGGTCATTGGCGCCCCGTTCTACAACTTTGGCATCCCCACCCAGCTCAAGGCCTGGATTGACCGCATCGCCCAGCCAGGCCGCACGTTCAAATACGGTGCCAACGGCCCCGAAGGCCTGGCCAAGGGCAAGACCGTGATCGTGGCATCTGCACGGGGTGGCGTTTATTCGACCAGCGCTGGTGGCCAGGCCATGGAGCACCAGGAAAGCTACCTGCAGACCGTGATGGGGTTCTTTGGTGTGACGGACGTGCGCTTCGTGCGCGCCGAAGGCGTCGCCATGGGCCCGGAAGCCAAGGCGCAAGCCCTGGCTGCCGCCGCTGAGCACACGCGCCAGCACACAGCGGCCTGACCGTCTCTACAAAGCCCCGGCTTCTGAATGTTGCACCCATGCGCAACATTCAGAAAGAAGCCGGGGCTTTTTTCATTTGCAAACAATTATTACCCCCACGCACAAAAAACCACGCAGTAATGTCACACTTACACTGTATGCATCTTTCGGTGATGTACGAGATGTGAGTGGGTACCTGGGACGATTGATTTGGCAGCTTCGTATGTGCGTCGGTTGTTGGCGTTTTTGGTCTGTGGCCTTCCCTTCATGGGCTGGGCCCAGGCGGTAGCATTCATCAATCCCGGACATCCAGACGAGCCGTATTGGCGCACCGTCAGTGAGTCGATAAACGCTGCGGCGCGCAGCCTGGGTGTGCCACTGGAAGAATATTTTGTGCGGCGAGAGCACCTGCGCTCGTTTGAAATCGCCCGCTCCATCGTGGCCCGCCCGGCTGAAAAACGGCCCGATTACGTCATCGTCACCAACGACTACGGCACCGGCCCCGAGATGCTGCGGATTTTCGAAGGCAGCGGCATCCGCGTGTTCCTGGCCTTCAGCACCCTCACCGCTGCCCAGAAGGCAGAGCACGGCGGGCCACGGGAGCGTTTCAGTCACTGGATCGGATCACTGGAACCCCGGGCCACGGATGCCGGCTATCTCACCGCCCAGGCACTGATTGCTGCTGGCAGAGCCCAACGCGCCCACGGCCCGGATGGCAAGCTGCATCTCTTGGCGATTGCGGGGGACCGGTCCACCACCTCCTCCATCCAGCGCAACGAAGGCATGCTCAAGGCTGTGGGTGAGGCACCCGATGTGGTGCTGCACCAGACGGTGTACGCGGGCTGGTCGCGCACCAAAGCCGAAGAGCAGATGACCTGGCTGCTGCAGCGCCACCCCCAAGCCCGTCTGGTGTGGACAGGAAGCGACCTGATGGCTTTTGGTGCCATGGATGCACTGGCCAAGGCCGGCACGGCAGCGCCTGGCCAGGACATGTGGTTCAGCTCCGTCAATACCACCACAGAAGCCATCAAGCGCTTGCGCAACGGGCAGCTCACAGCGTTGGCAGGCGGGCACTTCATTGCGGGTGCGTGGGCCTTGGTCATGGTCTATGACTACCATCGCGGGCGCGACTTCGCCTCCGAAGGGCTGGAGCTGGAACGCCCCATGTTCGCCCTGCTTACCCCTGATCTGGCCCAGCGCTACCAGCAGCGCTTCGGTAACGGTTTTGCCAGCCTGAACGTGCGCAGCTACAGCAAGGTGCTCAATCCCAAGGTGAAGCGCTACCAGTTTGGCTTCGAGCAGCTGCTTTAATCGCTGTATGACCGCGCGTCCCTTTCGCTCCATTGCCAGCGTGCTGATTCAGCGCACCATCGTGCTGGCGGTGCTGTGCATGGTGGTGTTTTTCTGCGTGCAAAGCTGGCTGCTGCGCTCCGAACACCAAAGGCAGTTCGATGCCGTCATGAGCGATGTGGCCAACACCAGCGTGCCCCTGCTGGCCGCCGCGCTGTGGGACATTGAAACCCAGGCCGTCCAGGCCCAGCTGCAATTCATTGCGAAAAAGCCCGCCATCGGTTTTGCCCGGCTGCAGGCCGCCGGGGGCCAGGTGTTTGAGGCAGGCAACTCCGAACTGGCACAGCAAGAGGCAATACGCAGCATCACCATCTACGCCCCGCACGGCACCCAGGCGCTGGGCGTGCTGCACCTGAGCGGCAACCCGCAGTACCTTTGGCAAGGATTGAAGGCCGAGGCGCTGCGCATTTTGCTGGGCTATAGCGCACTCACCGCCAGCATTTGCGCGCTGATCGCCTTCATGCTCAAGCAACTACTGCAAAAACCGCTGTCCACCGTTGCCGGGTTTGCGAGCGAACTCACACCCCACCAGCTGACCACGCCCTTGCGGCTGAACCGAGCCCCCCCCAACCCCACAGCGATGAGATTGACCTGCTGGAGCAAGGCGTGGTCAAGCTGCAGAAGGCCCTGCACGAGCACATCCACAACCTTGACGATCTGGTGAATGAACGCACGGCCCAGCTCGAAAAACTGCTGGAAGAAATTCGCCACCTGTCCGCCACCGACGGCCTGACCGGCTGCTACAACCGGCGTGCGCTGCAAGACAAGCTGCCCGAGGAAATCGAACGCGCCCAGCGTTACCACCGCCCGCTGGCGGTGGTGTTCATGGACATTGACCACTTCAAGCAGTTCAACGACCAGCACGGCCACCAGTTGGGCGATGAAGTCTTGCGCAGCGCGGCAAAGCATGTCGCCGGCACGCTGCGCCAGGGGGTGGACTGGATTGCGCGCTACGGCGGTGAAGAGTTTGTGCTGGTGCTGCCCGAAACCCCACTCGAAGCCGCCATCGCCATAGCCCACCGGCTGTGCGACGCCCTGCCAGAGCACGCGGTGCCCAACCCCCGGGGGGGCTCGGTGTACATCAGCGCGAGCTTCGGGGTCACGGCCTACCGGCCGAGTGAGGATGCCCTTGCCCTGCTCTCGCGCGCCGACACCCTGGTCTACCAGGCCAAGTCGGCAGGCCGGCAACAGGTGGTGGCTGGCGCTTGAACGCGCAAGTCGCCCAACGGGCACAATCGCTACCAAAACCATAGCTGGCAGCGCTTACCCAGAGCGCCTTAGCAGGCCGTTGAAAAAGTGGGCATCGAACGCATCAGGGACGCTGTTTTCGAAGAAACGAGTGGCCCAGACGCGTCTGCGCAGCGATTGCACCGGCCAATCTGGCCTGTTTGCAGGCCATCTCGCCCATTTCGGGCGCACGTATCCCCGGGCTCACGCATGATGCGCGTCCCACCAGCCGCCGATGCTGCCCATGCGCACCAGGTTGTAGGTGGCAAAGCACAGCAGCGCCTGACCCGTGAGCTTGGCCTGACCGATGAGCTTGGTCTTGGCCAGACCACCCACGGTCTTGATCCAGCCAAAGGCCTCCTCAATGCGCTTGCGCACCTTCTGACTGGTCTTGTAGCCCTCGTGTCGGGTGATCCGGGCATCCACCGCCGAGTGCTTGTCCTTGGCCGCCACGTGCGGCGTGACCTTGAGCTTTCGGCAGCCCTTGATGAAGGCCTTGCTGTCGTAGCCCTTGTCGGCCCCGACCGTAGCCCGCTTGTTCTTGTTGTCCCGGCGCCCAAGCATCGCGAGCGCCGCCTCGCGCTCGGCGGTGCCGCTGGCATGGGTGATCTCCACGTCCACGATCAGACCGTTGCGGTTTTCCATGAGGATGTGCGCCATGTGGCACAGGCGAGCCTTGTCGCCCGCGCTCTTCTTGAACAGCCGGGCATCGGGGTCCGTGGTACTGGCGTGGGTGTCGTTGCAGCGCTGCTGTCCTTTGAAGTCCACCTCGGGATTGCGCCCCTCAGTCGGGGTTTGGTCGTCGTCCCGGCGCTTGAAACTTTTGTGCGAGGCCCAGGCCTCGATCAGCGTGCCGTCCACGCTGAAGTGTTCGTCGCTGGTCAACTTCGCCCAATCGGCGGTGTGCTTGACCCGCTCGAAGAAGGCGCGGGCCAAGTCTTCGTTGAAGAGCCGCTCGCGGTTGGCGCTGAAGGTGGAGTGGTCCCAGACCTTGTCCTCGATGTTCAGGCCCACGAACCAGCGGTACAGCAGGTTGTAGTTGACCGCTTCGACCAACTGGCGCTCGCTGCGGATGGAGAACAGGATCTGCAGCAGCAGGGCCTTGAGCAGCATCTCCGGCGGCACCGAGGGGCGGCCCCGGCGGGCGTACACCGCGTCGAACTCGCGGTTCATCGTCGCCAGCAGCGCATCGACTGCGGCGCGCAGTTTGCGCAGCGGGTGTGTCTGCGGCACGCGCTCTTCAAGGCTGATGTAGCTGAACATCGCCCCCTGGAAGTCTTGGTTGCCTCTCATCGTCCTCGTCTGGGTTGTTCGCCGATGGCTTCAGATCGTACTGGCCGACGCCAGCGTCGGCGGGGGATTTTTCAACGGCCTGTTAGAGGCCAATTTTGCTTAAATGACCGGCGTGGGGGCTACATCACTCACTCCACAGCCTGAGCGGGCGGCGGCACGTCATTCAGCGCATTCACCCCATCACGGCCGAAAAAAAGCGGGCCGAAGCCCGCTGAATGTTGGAGCCTGGTACCGGCGTCGCCACCAGCACCCACCTGACCCTTAGAAACCCGGGATCACAGCGCCCTTGAACTCGGTCTGGATGAACTTGCGCACTTCTTCCGACTGGTAGGCCTTGACCAGCTTGGTCACCCAGGGCTTGTCCTTGTCGGCTTCGCGCACTGCGATCAGGTTGACGTAGGGGCTCTTGGCGCTTTCCTGCGCAATGGCGTCCTTGCCAGGGTTCAGGCCTGCGGACAGAGCGAAGTTGGTGTTGATGGCAGACGCGTCCAGGTCATCCAGCGAACGGGGCAACTGGGCGGCGTCCAGCTCCACGAACTTGATCTTCTTGGGGTTGTCGATCACGTCCAGCGGCGTAGCCTTCAGGCCCGCTTCGGGGCGCAGCTTGATCAGGCCCTTTTCCTGTAGCACCAGCAGCACGCGGCCGCCATTGGTGGGGTCGTTCGGAATACCGAACTTCGCACCTTGCTTGAGGTCGTTCAGGCTCTTGATCTTCTTGGAGTAGATACCGATGGGGAAGTTGACGGTGTAGCCCGCAGACACGAACTTGTAGCCACGGTCCTTCACCTGCTGGTCCAGGTAAGGCTTGTGCTGGTAGCTGTTGGCGTCCAGGTCACCCGAAGCCAGCGCGGCATTGGGCTGCACGTAGTCGCTGAACTCGATGACCTGGATCTTCAGGCCGTCTTTCTCGGCAACCTTCTTCACCACTTCAAAAATCTGTGCGTGGGGACCACCCGTCACGCCAATTTTCAAGGGCTTGTCTTGCGCCATGGCGCTGGCAGAGAAACCAGACACCAGGGCCAGAGCGAGGGCGGATTGCAACAGAGAGCGCTTGTTCACGGAAAACACCTTTCGTATGGAGATGTTTCCGATCGTACGCAGCAATTCTTAAAACTCAAAAGAATAAGTTTTAATTATCTTAGCCAGCAATTAGCATGAAGGGCATCAGCCGTGGCAGCCACGGTCGCATGCAAACTGGGCCCGCCAGCCTCAATGCGCTCCGCGCAGCGCGACGTTGTTGAGCTTGTCCAGGCGTTCTGGCCAGGGCCCGCCCTCGGCGGCTTGCAGCAGGATGCGCGTCCAGGCCACCCAGGCGTCCCACTGCACACGCTTGTCCCACGAATTGCCCCAGGCACTGAACAGGTGCAGCGCGCTGCTGGCGGCCTGCTTGGCATCGTCGTGGCGGCCTGCGGAGAGGTACAGCTGCGCCAGCACCATTTGCGGCTCGCCCACCCAGGGGTTGTGGCGCACCGCGCTTTCAAGCACACCCGTGGCCACGTCCAGGTCCACCAAAGGCTGGTCTTGCTGGATGACCGACCAATACAGCGACGCCGCTGCGGCCTCGTTGGCTGCCGACAAATGGTGATTGCAATGGCCAAACACCGGCGGCGTGGGCAGCAAGTCCTTGAGGCCGGGATGCTTCAGCGCTTTGGACAGCCCATTGATCTGGTGCACCATGCGGCCGGTGGGGCGCATGGGCCCCGGCCACAGCGACGCCGCCCAGTGCACCGCCTGCGGCCGGTGCTGCACATGCGGAAAGCGCGAGTAGATATCGTCCTGCCAGCTGAACCACTGCTCAATGGTGTCTGCCATGCTCACGATGGTGAAGGCGGCCACCTCGTAGGGCGTGAGCCGGTGCTGCGTGCCGTCTTTGTCGAGCAGCAGGCTGCCATCCGCCTCCATGCCCTGCCCCAGCACCTTCTGCACAAACTGCGTGCGCGACTGCGTGCAAAACAGGTAGACCAAGTGCTCGGCACTCTCGCCCACCAGTTCACGCAGGCGCGCACGCTCGCTGGCGGGGTCAAACTTGACCAGATCCACAAACGCATTGCCATACACGCTGTGCAGCAAGCCCAGCAGGCGCACATCGCGCGGTTGCTGCCACACGGTGAGCGATCGGGTTACCCCCACCAGGTGGTGCCGGAAGGTGCCCGCCTTGTGCCAGTCCTGCCCCACATTACGCGCCAGCACGGTGGGCAGCACGGGCGCCAGTTCAGGGTCGCGGGCCAGCCACTCGTCGTCCAGCAGGGGCTGGGCGCGGGCAAACAGGTCAGGGTCGAAGGTCTGGAACGGAATGGGCATGGTGGTGTTGTCTCCAATCGGGGTTGAGTGGCGTGCTCATGCGGCACGTTGTTGTATGCCAAGTATGGCGCGAACACACCGAGAAGCCACGCGGTAAAGCCCTTGCCAGAGCAGAACGGTTGGAACAGAAGCTGCTTTGCTTGATACTGCACCAACGTTGTGCCGCGCTTGGCTGCCGGCCATCGCGCCGGGATTCTCTGCGGCCTCCCCCCTTTCTTGGCTGACCCACACCTTCCACCAGGCATGGACCACAACCTGACCTTGATCACCACCATCGCTGCCGGATTTGGCGGGGCGCTGGTGCTTGGCTTCCTCGCCGAAAAGCTGCGCCTGCCGGCCCTGGTGGGCTACCTGCTGGCCGGCATTCTGATTGGCCCTGCCACGCCGGGCTTTGTGGCCGATGTGCACATTGCCTCGCAGTTGTCCGAAATTGGCGTGATGCTGCTGATGTTTGGCGTGGGCCTGCACTTCTCCCTGGGCGACCTGCTCTCGGTGCGCCGCCTGGCGGTGCCGGGCGCGGTGGTGCAGATGAGCGTGGCCACCCTGCTGGGCATGGGGCTGGCGTGGTGGATGGGCTGGGGCGTGGGCAGTGGGTTGATTTTTGGGCTGTCGCTCTCATGCGCCAGCACGGTGGTGCTGCTCAAGGCGCTGGAGGCGCGGGGCGTGCTCGATTCGATGAACGGCCGCATTGCCGTGGGCTGGCTGGTGGTGGAAGACCTGGCCTGCGTGCTGGTGCTGGTGCTGATGCCGCCGCTGGCCGGTTTGCTGGGTGGTGGCGCAGCGCCTGCCGAGGAGGCACGCCCGCTGTGGCAGGCCTTGGGCCAGACGCTGCTGCAGGTGGCGGCATTCATCGCCCTGATGCTGCTGGTGGGCCGCCGCGTGCTGCCCTGGCTGCTGTGGCAGGTGGTGAAAACGGGCTCGCGCGAATTGTTCACGCTGTCGGTGATTGCTGCGGCCATCGGCATTGCCTACGGGGCTTCGGCACTGTTCAGCGTTTCGTTCGCTTTAGGGGCCTTCCTTGCTGGCACGGTGATGCGCGAATCGGCCCTCAGCCACCGCGCCGCACAAGAGTCGCTGCCGCTGCGCGATGCGTTCTCGGTGCTGTTTTTTGTATCGGTGGGCATGCTGTTCGAGCCCAGGGTGCTGGTGGAGCAGCCGCTGCCCGTGCTGGGCGTGGTGGCCATCATCATGGTGGGCAAATCGCTGGCGGCATTGGCGCTGGTGCTGTCGTTCCGCTACCCCTTGAACACGGCCCTGACCGTGGCGGCCAGTCTGGCGCAGATTGGCGAGTTTTCGTTCATCCTGGCCGGCCTGGGCGTAGCCCTGGGGCTGCTGCCTGCCGTGGGCATGAGCCTGGTGCTGGCGGGGGCCTTGATCTCGATTGCGCTGAACCCCTTGCTGTTTGCTGCCATCGCGCCGCTGCAAGCCTGGCTGCTCAAACGCTCGGAACTGGCCCGCGAGCTGGAAAGGCGCGATGACCCCTTTGCCGAGCTGCCCATGAGTACCGAACGCAAATATCTGGAAGGGCAAGTGGTGCTGGTGGGCTACGGCCAGGTGGGCCGGGGCATTGCCAAGGCACTGGCTGCAGCCAGCATTCCCTGCATCGTGGCCGAACAAAACCGGGAGCTGGTGGAATCACTGCGCCACGCGGGCATTGCCGCCGTGTCGGGCAACGCAGCAGAGCCGGAAGTGCTGATCCAGGCCCACATCGCCAACGCCGCCATCCTGGTCATTGCCATCCCAGACACCCTGCATGTGCGGCAGATGGTTGAAATTGCCCGTGCGCTGAACCCCCACATCGAGATCGTGGTGCGCAGCCACAGCGAAGAAGAATCGGCCCTGCTGCGCGCCGACCAGGTCGGCACGGTGGTGGTGCGCGACGAAGCCCTCACCCAGGCCATGACGCGGCACATCCTGCAGCGCTTCGAGGCCGACCCGGCATCAGCATCCGGCCCCCTGCAGGCGAGCCCGCAGCACTGAGGGCGGCGGGCTTCTGCGGATTCAGGGCTCTACAGGCAGCGGCCGCACCAGCCGCACCGGCAGCTTCGCGTCCTTGCTCACGTCCTTGCGCGACTCCCCCGTGCGCAGGTTCACCGCCCAGCCATGCAAATACGACATCTGGTTGACCGTGCTGCCGGTGCGGCTCTGCATCGCGTTGCCATAGGCGTATTGGTTTTGCTGCGCCGACTTCACGTCGGAGGTCGATGTCCAGGTCCAGTCCAGCGGCGCGGCAGGGAACACCGTCAAATCCAGCCCCGGTGGCTGGGCCGATTTGTTGAACAGACGCTGCAGCTCTGGAACGCGCGGCAGGCGCCAGTTCACGCCCTCGGCCTTCCAGCGCTCCACCGCACGGGCCCGGGCCTCGGCGCGGTCCAGCATCAGCGGCTTGCCGGTGCAGGTTTTGCCATCCCAGGCCATGCCCTCCACGCAGCGCGCCCAGATCAGTTTGAGCCGCTCATCGGTGACGTAGGTGCCGTCTGCAGACACCACCAGCCCGTTGGCAGCCACCGGTTCGGCCTGCGCCATTGCGGCACCCGCGCTGGCAAGCCCCAGCCAGGCCATGCACGCGCCCCGCAGCGTGGCCACAGCGGCCCTGCGAGAGATGGACAGAGGTTGAAGACGTTTCATGGCAGCCATTCTTTCATGCACCCGGCCAGGCCGGTAATGCGTTTGTACATCCGCGCGGCCACTTTGCCCAGTTCACCACGGCGCGCTCTGATGCAGATCCAACGAAATGCTCTGAGGCCCTGCCCTGCTTTTGCCATAGGCTTCGGGTCTATGGTCGGCAGCCGCCAATCAACCTCAAACAAAAATAGCCGCTAGCGCTTATGCAGCAAGCGCTGGCAGCTATCAAAAGAGAAGCAAATCGCAACCGTAGGCTGTGAAGCCCGCAGGCTTTACCGGTGGCTGAGCTTGCGCACCGCCCAGTCGCCCAGGCTTTGCACGGCCTGCACGAAGAAGATCAGCACCAGCACCACGGCCAGCATGATTTCCGGCAGGAAGCGCTGGTAGCCGTAGCGGATGCCCAGGTCACCCAGCCCACCGCCACCAATGGCGCCCGCCATGGCAGAGTAGCCCGTCAGGCTCACGAAGGTAATGGTCAGGCCCGCAACAATGCCGGGCAGCGCCTCGGGCAGCAGCACCTTCCAGACGATCTGGCTGGTGGTTGCGCCCATGGCCTGTGCGGCCTCGACCAAACCGTGGTCCACCTCACGCAAGGCGGCTTCCACAAGGCGCGCCACAAAGGGCGCCGCAGCAATGGTGAGCGGTACCACGGCAGCGGCCGTGCCGATTGACGAGCCCGTCACAAAGCGCGTGAGCGGAATGATGGCCACCAGCAAGATGATGAAGGGCGTGGAACGCACCGCGTTCACCACCCAGCCCACCAGCTTGTTGACGGGGCCGTTTTCCAGCACGCCGCCGTGGTCAGTCAACCGCAGAAACACGCCCAGGGGAATGCCCAGCAAAGCGCCCACCACGCCTGAGATGCCCACCATGACGATGGTTTCCCACAGCGAGGTGACGAACAGCTCCAGCATGGCTTCGGTGAAATTTGCAAACATGGCCCTTACCTCCCGCTCTCAACAACTTGCACTTCCACGCCGCTGGCGCGCAAATGCTCTACCGCCCCGTTCAGGCGCGCTGGCTCGCCCGTGGCATACAGCGCCAGCGAGCCAAAGGTCTGGTCCTGGATTTCATCGACCTGCCCGTGCAGGATGCTCATGTCCACGCCGTACTCGCGCACCATGCGCGAGAGCACCGGCTGGTAGGCGTTGTCACCCGAGTACGACAGGCGCAGCAACTGGCCTACATGCCCCGGCGCCGTGGTGCGCAACTGGCTGGCCAGCTGGTGCACATGCTGCAGCACGCTGGCGGGCAGCTCTTGCGGCAGGATTTCGTCGATCAGGCTCTTGGTGATGGGCTGCTGCGGGCGGGTGAACACGTCCAGCACGCGCCCTTGTTCCACGATTTGGCCGGCGTCAATCACAGCCACGCGGTCGGCCACCTGCTTGATGACCTGCATCTGGTGGGTGATGAGCACCACCGTCAGGCCCAGTTCGCGGTTCACCTGGCGCAGCAAGTCGAGGATCGAACGGGTCGTCTCCGGGTCCAGCGCCGAGGTGGCCTCGTCGCTGAGCAGCACCTTGGGCCGGCTGGCCAGCGCGCGTGCAATGCCCACGCGCTGCTTTTGGCCGCCGCTGATTTGCGCGGGGTAGCGGTCGGCCAGCGCGGCCAGGCCCACCAGCTCCAGCAGCGGGCTCACGCGTTCGCGAATCGCGGCTTTGTCCATGCCCGCCAGCTCCAGCGGCAAAGCCACGTTGTCGTACACGGTGCGTGACGACAGCAAGTTGAAGTGCTGGAACACCATGCCAATGTCGCGGCGCGCCTCGCGCAACTGCGAGTCGTTCAGCTTGGTCAGGTCGCGGCCATTGACGATGACTTCGCCCCGCGTGGGCCGGTTGAGCAGGTTGATAACGCGCACCAGCGAGCTTTTGCCCGCGCCGCTGCGCCCGATGATGCCGAACACCTCGCCTGGGGTGATCTGCAGGTCAATGCCCCGCAGGGCCTCCACCGGGCCTTGTGAACCCTGGTACGTCTGGGTGATGCCCCGTAAATGAATCATGCAAACAAATCGCGCCGCCCAGGTGCATCACCCGCTGCGGCGCTGGAAAGTTGGGTAAGGGGCTGGACTGTATAACTTCGCTATAAAAAATCAAACCATCGAATAATTACGTCATAAGAAACGCAGGTTATTAGGCTGCCGCACTGCGCTGGCGCAACGACCGCGAAATGACCACGCCCAAGGCAATCACCCCCACTGCCGCCGCCGTGAACACAGGCACCAGCCAGCCCCTGTCCACACTCAACGCCATCAAAAACACCCCGGCTGATTGCCCCAGAAACAGCAGGCACGCAAACAGCGTAACCGCCATGCCCCGCGCCTGCGGCGCCATCTGGGTGGCCTGCGTCTGCAGGGTGTTGTGCAGCATGTAAAAGCCCAGCCCCGCCGCAAAGCAGCCCGCCACAGCCCATGCCACAGAGGGCGACCAGGCCAGTAACAACAAGCCGGTGGCGATGGCGCTGGCCCCCAGAAGCGCCAGCCCGTGCTCTCCCAGCAAAGCCAGCCAACGGCGCGCGAACAGGCTGTACACCAGACCGCCAATGCCATACAACACCATCACCCCACCCGCCGCCGCTGCCGACAGGCCATACCCCTCCACCATGCGGCTGGGCACAAAGGCCAGCGTGCCAAACGCCAGCGCGCCTTCAATGGTGACCACGGTGAGCACCCAGCGCACGCGCGGCATGGCCAGCAGCTGGCGGGTGTTGGCAAGGTAAGCGGCCAATGAAAAAGGCGCAGAGGATTGACTCGCGCTGCCAACACCTGGCGTGGACGCATTCACCTGCCGCCACAGCAGTGTGGCAGCCGTGGCAAACAGGAACGCCAGCACCGCAAATGCCACGCGCCAGCCCAGCGCCTCCACCGCAAAGCCGCCAAACCACTGGCCGGCCATCATCCCCGACACCGTGGCCACCATCAGCCCGGCCAAAGTCTCCTGGCGCTGCTCGTAGGGCACCTGGTCGCCAATCCAGGCCATGCACAGCGGGATGATGCCCGCCGCCGAAGCGCCCATGGCCGCCCGCGATACCACCAGCGCCGTGAGGTTGGGCGCCAGCGCCGTGATGGCGCTGAAGAACGCACACGCCGACGTGGCCCCCAGCACCACGCGGGTTTTGCCCAGACGGTCGCCCAGCGGGCCATAAAACAGTTGCAGCACGCCATACGCCACCGCAAAGGCCGCGATCACGGCCGAGGCATCACCGGTGCTGACGTTGAACTCCTGGGACAAGGCCGGCAGCATCGGGTCGCACACGCGCATCGAGGCCATGCTGGCAAAAGCCGCCAGCGCCATGAAGCGCAACGTGCGTTGGGTGGATTCAGGGGAAGTGGAATGCATGGCGGCGATTGTCACGACTTCGTCAACGAAGCGCTGGTCGGGGTCTGCAAGGCCCTGCATTCAAGCGCGAGGCGGAAATGCAAACAAAAAAGGCCGACTGCCACGCGGGGCAATCGGCCTCTTCATTCAGCTAGCAAACAGCGGTGGTTCAGCGCAGCAAGGTCACGCCGGTTTTGGACTGAATCTGCTCAAAGCTCACGCCAGGAGCCAGTTCCACCAGCTTCAGGCCTTCGGGCGTCACATCCATCACGCCCAGGTCGGTGATGATGCGGTCCACCACGCCCACGCCCGTCAGGGGCAAGGTGCAGCTGGGCAGAATCTTCAGGTCTTCGGTGCCGTCCTTCTTGCGGGCCACATGCTCCATGAGCACGATCACGCGCTTGACGCCCGCCACCAGGTCCATGGCACCGCCCATGCCCTTGACCATCTTTCCAGGGATCATCCAGTTGGCCAGGTCGCCCTTTTCGCTGACTTGCATCGCGCCCAGGATGGACAGGTTGATCTTGCCGCCCCGGATCATGGCAAACGACTGGTCGCTGCCAAAGATGGATGAGCCCTTGATGGTGGTGACGGTCTGTTTGCCGGCGTTGATCAGGTCGGCATCCACTTCGTCTTCGGTCGGGAAGGGGCCAATGCCCAGCATGCCGTTTTCGGACTGCAGCCACACTTCCTTGTCGGCAGGCACAAAGTTGGCCACCAGGGTGGGGATGCCAATGCCCAGGTTCACATAAAAGCCGTCTTCGAGCTCGTGGGCGGCACGGGCCGCCATTTGGTCTTGACTCCACGACATAGTTCGTTCTCCAGCGGTTCAGTGGTGCGGGCTCAGACGCCAGCCTTTTCGGTGATGGTGCGCTTTTCAATGCGCTTTTCGGGCGTAGGGTTGTGCACGATGCGGTGTACGTAAATGCCCGGCAGATGGATCTGGTCGGGCACCATGGCACCGGTTTCCACCACTTCTTCCACTTCAACAATGCAGATCTTGCCGGCCATGGCTGCGGCAGGATTGAAATTGCGGGCCGTCAGGCGGAACTGCAGGTTGCCCGACTTGTCGGCGCGGTGCGCCTTGACCAGCGCCACTTCAGGCACCAGCGAACGCTCCATCACGTAGGTTTCGCCATCGAACTCGCGCAGCTCCTTGCCCTCGGCCACCACCGTGCCCACACCGGTCTTGGTGAAGAAGGCCGGGATGCCAGCACCGCCCGCGCGCAGCTTTTCGGCCAGCGTGCCCTGGGGGGTGAATTCCAGCTCCAGTTCGCCGGCCAGGTATTGGCGTTCGAACTCCTTGTTCTCGCCCACATAGGACGAAATCATTTTTTTGATCTGGCGGGTTTCGAGCAGCTTGCCCAGACCAAAGCCGTCCACGCCGGCGTTATTGGAGATCACGGTGAGGTTCTTGACGCCCGAATCACGCAATGCGTCGATCAGTGCCTCCGGAATGCCGCACAACCCGAATCCACCCACGGCCATGAGCTGGCCATCTGCAACCACGCCTTCAAGGGCTTCGGCCGCGGAGGGAAATAACTTGTTCACCACGATCTCCTTGTGTATTTGGATGCGCTACGATACTACTTATCCGAATAAGTAGTACCCCGTAAAGATTTGCACTATGGACGTTGATTACCGACTCGCTTTCGATATGGCCCCCGTAGGCCTGGTGCTCTCACGCAACCGCACCATGGTCGACTGCAACCGGCATGTCTGCGAGATGTTTGGCGCTTCGCGCGAGGTCCTGATCGGCCAGTCGTTCCAGATACTGTATCCAAGCGCAGACGAGTATGAGCGCCTGGGCGCACACATGGAGCCCATCCTCAACGCCAAGGGCCACTACGCCGACAACCGCATCATGAAGCGCGCCAACGGCGAGGTCTTCTGGTGCCATGTCTCGGGCCGCGCGCTGAACCGCGATGCGCCCCATGAATCGGGCATCTGGAGTTTTGAAGACCTGAGCGCCCAGCGCCCCGTGAAGGCCGATTTGACGGGCCGCGAACGCGAAGTGGCAGCGCGCCTGCTGGAGGGGCTGACCTCCAAGGAGATCGGCCGGACGCTGGAAATCAGCCATCGCACGGTGGAGATTTACCGGGCACGCCTCATGCGCAAGTACAACGCGTCCACCGCAGCAGACCTGGTGCACAAGCTGCTGGCCGGGGGCTGAAAGAAAGACGTTCAGCCCTGCTTCGGCCCGTCGATCACCTCAGCGGCCGTGCGAAAAGCCTCCACCGCCGTGGGCACGCCGCAGTAGATGCTGGCGTGCAGCAACACTTCCTGGATTTCTGCCGCCGTCGCACCGTTGTTGAGCGCGCCGCGCACATGGCCCTTGAGCTCGTGCTGCTTGCCCAAGGCGGTAAGAAAAGCCACCGTGATCAGGCTGCGCGTCTTCATGTCGAGTCCTGGGCGCTGCCATACATCGCCCCACGCATTGCGAGTGATGAACTCCTGAATAGGCTGCGTGAACTCTGTCACACCGTCGAGAGCACGTGCAACGAAATCCTCTCCCATCACCGCTTTACGCTGAATCAATCCAGCGTCGTACTGGGCCTGTTGGTGCGCGTCCATGGTCTTGTACCTTTATACAAAACCGTTATCATGCGGCAAGGCTTGGAATGCCTATCGCCACCATGCAGAAATACGATCCCCGCGACCTTGCGGTAAAAATAGCAAAAATTGATAATCATTTCACTGGCGATACAGATGATCTATTCATCAGGTGCCGCCAAGCCTTCCCGCTTGCGCCTTGGCATTGCTGTGGCACGAGCGTTTTCCAGCCAGTCTGACCACCAATGAAAGGGACATCGCCATGACCAAACTCACCACCGTTGCAGGCGCGCCGGTTGCCAACAACCAGGACTCGCTGACCGCCGGCCCGCGCGGCCCCATGCTGCTGCAGGATGTGTGGCACCTGGAAAAGATGGCCCATTTCAACCGCGAAGTGATCCCCGAGCGCCGCATGCATGCCAAGGGTTCGGGCGCGTTTGGCACTTTTACCGTCACCCAGGACATCACGCGCTACACGGCGGCCAAAATCTTTTCTGCAGTGGGCAAGCAGACCGAAATGTTCGCGCGTTTTTCTACCGTGGCCGGCGAGCGCGGTGCGGCAGATGCCGAACGTGACATCCGCGGGTTCGCCATGAAGTTCTACACCGAAGAAGGCAATTGGGACCTGGTGGGCAACAACACGCCGGTGTTCTTCTTTCGCGACGCGCTCAAGTTCCCCGACCTGAACAAGGCCGTCAAGCGCGACCCGTACACCAACATGCGCAGCGCCGAGAGCAACTGGGACTTCTGGACCAGCCTCCCCGAAGCGTTGCACCAGATCACCATCGTGATGAGCGACCGCGGCATTCCGCGCGGCTACCGGCACATGCACGGCTTCGGCTCGCACACCTACAGCTTCATCAACGCGGCCAACGAGCGCTTCTGGGTCAAGTTCCACTTCGTGAGCCAGCAGGGCATTGAAAACCTGTCGGATGCCGAAGCCGCCGCCGTGGTCGCGGGTGACCGCGAAAGCAGCCAGCGCGACCTGCTCGAAGCCATCGACCGGAGCGAGTTCCCCCAATGGAAACTGTGCGTGCAGATCATGCCCGAGGCAGATGCCGCCACCTACCGCTTCCACCCGTTCGACCTGACCAAGGTCTGGAGCAAGAAGGACTATCCGCTCATCGAAGTGGGCATCGTCGAGCTCAACCGCAACCCGCGCAATTACTTTGCCGATGTCGAGCAGGCCTCGTTCACCCCCGCCAACATGGTGCCGGGCATTGGCCCCTCGCCCGACCGCATGCTGCAGTCGCGCCTGTTCTCTTACGGTGACGCGGCGCGCTACCGCCTGGGTGTCAACCACCACTCCATCCCGGTGAACGCGCCCCGCTGCCCCGTGCACAGCTACCACCGCGACGGTGCCATGCGCGTGGACGGCAACCACGGCGGCACGATTGCGTATGAGCCCAACACCAAGGGCGAATGGCAAGAGCAGCCTGCCTACGCAGAGCCACCGCTGGCCCTGCACGGCCCCGCCGACCGCTGGGACTACCGCGCCGACGACAACGACTACTTCACCCAGCCGGGCGACCTGTTCCGCCTGATGACACCCGACAAGCAGCAGCTGCTCTGCGAGAACACGGCACGCAACATTGCCGGGGTGTCCCAGCACATTGTTGACAAGCACATCGCGCACTGCACGCAGGCCGACCCGGCCTACGGCGCAGGCGTGGCGCGCGCCATCGAAGCGCAGCGCGCCGGTCGCCTCTAAAACGCCCCTGCGCGGACCAGCGCAGCAGCCCCCGCAACCGAGCTGGCGGTGCGGGGGCTTTTTCATGGCTATGCTGGAGCCCTGACATTCGTAAGGAGACAACCCCCATGGCCGCGCGCTACCCTTTTCCCGATCTGAACACCCTGCCCGAGGACATCCGCACCCGCTTCCTTGAGGTGCAGGAGAAGGCGGGCTTCATCCCCAACGTGTTTCTGGCGTTTGCGCGCCGCCCGGCCGAGTGGCGGGCGTTTTTCGCCTACCACGACGCACTCATGCTCAAGGAAGAAGGCAGCCTGACCAAGGGCGAGCGCGAGATGATCGTCACTGCCACCAGCGCGGCCAACCAGTGCCTGTATTGCGTGGTGGCGCATGGCGCGATCCTGCGCATCTACGAGAAAAAACCGTTTGTGGCCGACCAGGTGGCTGTGAACCACCGCAAGGCCGACATCACGCCGCGCCAGCGTGCCATGCTCGACTTTGCGATGAAGGTCTGCCAGCGCTCGCACGAGGTGGAGGACGCCGACTTCACCGCCCTGCACGCCCATGGCTTTGACGACGAGGACATCTGGGACATCGCGGCCATCACGGCGTTCTTTGGCCTGTCCAACCGCATGGCCAGCTTTGCGGGCATGCAGCCCAATCCCGAGTTCTATCTGATGGGTCGGGTGCCCAAGCAGAAGTGATCAGCACGACACAATTGCTGCATTTTTGATAGCTGCCAGCGCTTATCCATAAAGCGCTGGAGCCCTATTTCACTAAATTTTCAGTCCGCCGTCACCAACGTCCGCATCCAGTCCGGCAGCGGCGCCGCCTTCTGCTGCGGGAAGTCCACCCAGATGGTGGTGGCACCACCGGCCGCACAGATGACGCCCGGCTGGTCCACCCGCTCCATCGTGCCCCAGGTCTCGAACGTGGTACGGCCCGGGTCGCTCACGTAGAATTTGAGCAGCACATCGGCGGGGTATTCGAGCTGCTTGTAGAAGTTGCAGAACGCATTGACGATGACCGGCCCCTGCCCGCGCGGGTCGGGGTTGCAGCCCACCGACACCATCCAGTCGATGCGGGCCGTTTCCAGGTAGCGAAAGTAGACGGTGTTGTTGACATGGCCCATGGCGTCCATGTCGCCCCAGCGAACCGGGAAGCGTGTCTCAAAAACGAGCTTTTTGACCTCGGGGATTTCGATCTTCATACCGCGAAGCCGTCGTCCGCCGCAATCACCGCGCCATTGATGAAATGGCTCTGGTCACTGGCCAGCATGACCAGCAGTGCGTCCAGGTCCTGCGGCTGGCCTACGCGCTTGCGCGGCAGCATGTCCATGAGCTTCTTGCCCTGCTCGGTCTGCCAGTGGTGGTGGTTGATTTCGGTGTCGATGTAGCCAGGGCAAATGGCATTCACGTTGATGCCGAACTTGCCCCACTCCAAGGCCATGGCCTTGGTCATCTGCACCACGGCGGCCTTGCTCATGCAGTAGGCGCCGATCTGCGGCAGCACCTTCAGGCCCGCCATCGACGCAATGTTGATGATGCGACCGCCCGTGAAGCTGCCCGGCGCGGCACCGCGCGAGCGGGCCAGCATGCGCTTGCCCACCTCTTGCGCCACAAAAAAGGCGCCCTTCACGTTGGTGTCGAAGATGAAGTCGTAATCCTCGGGCGTCACGTCCTGAATGCGCTGGGTCGTGCTCACGCCCGAGTTGTTGACCAGGATGTCAATCGAACCCATCTCGGTCTCGGCGTGCGCCACGGCGGATTTGATGGAATCGTGGTCCGTCACGTCCAGCTCCACCACATGGGCGTCACCGCCCTCGCCTTCGATGCGGGCGCGCAGCTCCTTGAGCTTTTCGATGCGGCGGCTGGCCAGCACCACGCCCGCACCCGCACGGGCCAGGGTGCGCGCGAATTGAGCGCCCAGGCCGCTGGAAGCGCCGGTCACGAAGGCCACGCGGCCAGACAGGTCGATGCTGTATGCCATTTGAATTTCCTCCAAATTCCGAAAAATAGAACGATCGTTCGATTGTGTGCGTTCGCTTGCATACAATCAGTCCCCAGCCAGACAGTGGACGCACCATTGCCGGTAGAAAATCAAACCATTATCAAACGCCCGACGAGACGCTCATGACAAACGAAGAAATTCTTGCCCAGTACGGTCCCCGCGAATCCATGGAGTACGACGTGGTGGTCGTGGGCGGTGGCCCTGCCGGTCTGTCGACAGCCATTCGCCTCAAGCAACTGGCTGCTGAAAACGGCAAGGATGTGTCCGTGGTCGTGCTGGAAAAAGGCTCTGAGGCCGGCGCGCACATTCTCTCGGGCGCCATCATGGACCCCAAGGCCCTGACCGAGCTGATCCCCGACTGGAAGGCCAAGGGCGCCCCGCTGAACCAGCCGGTGACCGACGATGCCTACATCTTCCTGAGCAAGAAGTCGGGCTTTCGCGTGCCCAACCCGCTGCTGCCCCCCTTTGCACACAACCACGGCAACTACATCGTGAGCCTGGGCGCCGTCACCAAGTGGCTGGCCGAGCAGGCCGAAGCCCTGGGCGTGGAAATCTTCCCCGGCTTCGCGGCGGCTGAGGTGCTGTACAACGAAGACGGCTCGGTGCGCGGCGTGGCCACGGGCAACCTGGGCATCAGCAAGGAAGGCGAGCCTACCGACAACTTCCAGCTGGGCATGGAATTGCTGGGCAAGTACACCGTGTTTGCCGAAGGCGCACGCGGCCACCTGGGCAAGCAGCTGATTTCCAAGTACCACCTGGACGAAGGCCGTGACCCGCAAAGCTTCGGCATCGGCATCAAGGAACTGTGGGAAATCGACCCCAAGCGCCACCAGCCCGGCTTTGTGATGCACACCGCTGGCTGGCCCATGGAGAACGACACCTACGGCGGTGCGTTCCTGTACCACCTGGAAGGCAACAAGGTCGCCGTCGGTTTTGTGACGGGTCTGGGCTATTCCAACCCCTACCTCAGCCCGTTTGAAGAATTCCAGCGCTGGAAGACGCACCCCAACGTCCGCTACTACTTCGAGAACGAAAAGGGCGAAGTCACCGCCAAACGCCTGTCGTACGGCGCGCGCGCCATCAACGCCAGCGGCATCAACGCGCTGCCCAAGACGGTGTTCCCCGGCGGCGCACTGGTGGGCTGCAATGCGGGTTACCTCAACGTGGGCCGCATCAAGGGCAGCCACGCCGCCATCAAGACCGGCATGCTGGCGGCCGAAGCCGCCTATGAAGCGGTGGTGGCAGGCCGCCAGCACGACGAGCTGAGCGCCTACCCCAAGGCGTTTGAAGCCAGCTGGCTGCACACCGAGCTGAACAAGGACCGCAACTTCAAGAACTGGTTCAAGTACGGCCTGACCACCGCCACGCTGATGAACGGCTTTGAACAATTCGTGCTGCGCGGCCATATCCCCTGGACGCTGCACCGCGACAAGCCCGACCACGCCTACCTGAAGCCTGCAGCGCAGTGCAAACCCATCGACTACCCCAAGCCCGATGGCAAGCTGACGTTTGACCGCCTCTCCAGCGTGTTCATCAGCAACACCAACCACGAAGAGAACCAGCCTGCGCACTTGACGCTGAAAGATGCCAGCGTGCCGGTGAAGATCAACCTGGCGAAGTACGCCGGTCCCGAGGCACGCTACTGCCCGGCCGGGGTGTACGAGTTTGTGCCCGACACGTCCAAGGGCGGCGATGCCCAGCGCCTGCAGATCAACGCGCAAAACTGTGTGCACTGCAAGACCTGCGACATCAAGGACCCCACGCAGAACATCGTGTGGGTGACGCCCGAAGGCGGTGGCGGCCCGAACTACGCGGGCATGTAAGCCTGCAAAAACCATAGCGCATTGCGCTTAACGGGCCTGCCTTGCAGGCCCTTTTTCTTTGGATAACCGATGGCGGCACGAATAGCAGAGCACCCGCGTGGGACGGCTGCCGCCAGCAGGCGGCCCGCCAGGCCCAGCGAAGTAAACTCATGGGCTGGCCCCAACGCAGCCTCACCGGGGCCCGCGGTATCTCTCCTCCTCAGAAAGTCCCCGAAGATGAACTTGAAGCAATTGCCCTGGATGTCCTTGGGCGCCCTCGCCCTGGCCGTAGCCGCCATCTCCCCCGCCAGCGCACAGCAAAAATCTGTGGCCGTGACGGCCATCGTGGAACACCCTGCCCTTGACTCGGTTCGCGACGGCGTGCAGGCAGCCCTGAAAAAGGCAGGCTTCGAGTCCGGCAAAAACCTGAAGTGGCAGTACCAAAGCGCCCAGGGCAACACCGGCACCGCTGCGCAAATCGCCCGCAAGTTCGTGGGTGACAATCCCGACGCCATCGTGGCCATTGCCACGCCCTCGGCCCAGGCCGTGATTGCATCGACCAAGACGGTGCCCGTGGTCTTCTCCGCCGTGACCGACCCCGTCGCCGCCAAGCTGGTCAAGGACTGGGAGCCATCGCGCGGCAACGTGACTGGCGTGTCGGATCTGCTGGCTCTGGACAAGCAGATGGAACTGGTCAAGCAGGTGGTGCCCAACGCCAAGCGCGTGGGCGTGGTCTACAACCCCGGCGAAGCCAACTCGGTGGTCGTGGTCAAGCAATTGCAGACCCTGTTGCCCAAGCTGGGCATGACGCTGGTGGAAGCCGCAGCGCCCCGCTCGGTGGATGTGAGCAGCGCCGCACGCAGCCTGATCGGCAAGGTCGATGTGATCTACACCAGCACCGACAACAACGTGGTGTCGGCCTACGAAGCGCTGGTGAAGGTCGGCCAGGACGCCAAGATCCCGCTGGTGGCATCCGACACCGACAGCGTCAAGCGCGGCGCCATCGCCGCCTTCGGCATCAACTACCGCGACCTGGGCGAGCAGACCGGCCGCATGGTGGCGCGCATCCTCAAGGGCGAAAAGCCTGGCGACATCAAGCCCGAGATCAGCACCAAGATGGAGCTGTTCGTGAACCCCGGCGCTGCCGAAAAGCAGGGCGTGAAGCTGTCCGACGCGCTGGTCAAGTCGGCCGCGCAAGTGGTGCAGTAAGCACCCCGTGCTGCAGGGCTGGGCGCATGCCCGGCCCCTCCGGCAGGAGCCATGCACCGCGTGGCTCCTGCTTTGTTTTTCCCCTTGCTGGCCCCGCTGCCCATGTCCTTCTTTTCCCTGCTCGGCGCCGTTGAAATCGGCCTGATCTTCAGCCTGGTGGCCCTGGGCGTTTTCATTTCGTTCCGGCTGCTGCGTTTTCCCGATCTCACGGTGGATGGCAGCTTCCCGCTGGGCGGCGCCGTCTGCGCCATTCTGATTTCCACCGGCACCAACGCCTGGGTGGCCACACTGGCTGCCACGGCGGCTGGCGCCGTGGCCGGGCTGATCACCGGCTGGCTCAACGTCAAGCTCAAGATCATGGACCTGCTGGCCAGCATATTGATGATGATTGCGCTGTACTCCATCAACCTGCGCATCATGGGCGGGCCCAACGTGCCCCTGATCAACGACCCCACGCTGTTCGTGCTGCTGCAGCCCGAAGGCATGCAGGACTACATTGCGCGCCCGCTGATCCTCGCCGTCATCGTGGTGGCCGCCAAGCTGCTGCTGGACTGGTTTTTCGCCACCGAACGGGGCCTGGCCATCCGCGCCACCGGCTCAAATGCCCGCATGGCCCGCGCCCAGGGCGTGAACACCGGCGCCATGCTGCTGCTGGGCATGGCCATCTCCAACGGGCTGGTGGGCCTGGCGGGTGCGCTGTTTGCGCAAACGCAGGGCGGCTCCGACATTTCCATGGGCATCGGCACCATCGTCATCGGGCTGGCTGCCGTGATCGTGGGCGAGAGCATCCTGCCCTCGCGCCGCCTGATCTATGCCACGCTGGCGGTCATCATCGGCGCCATCGCCTACCGCTTCTTCATTGCTCTGGCGCTCAACAGCGACTTCATCGGCCTCAAGGCACAAGACCTGAACCTGGTCACCGCCGTGCTGGTGGCCGTGGCGCTGGTGATTCCGCAGCTCAAGCGCAAGTTCGCCAAGCGCAAGCCGTCCTGAACCCGCGCACCGAAAGAGCCCCATGCTGAGCGCCCAACACCTCGAAATCACCTTCAACCCCGGCACACCGATCGAAACCCGCGCCCTGCGCGGCATGTCGCTGGACATTCCGGCCGGGCAGTTCGTCACCGTCATCGGCTCCAATGGCGCCGGCAAGTCCACCTTTTTGAACGCCATCTCGGGCGACCAGACGGTGGACAGCGGCCGCATCGCCATCGATGGCGTGGACGTCACGCGCATGCCCGTGTGGGCCCGT
This sequence comes from Acidovorax temperans, assembly GCF_006716905.1. Taxonomy (GTDB): domain Bacteria; phylum Pseudomonadota; class Gammaproteobacteria; order Burkholderiales; family Burkholderiaceae_C; genus Acidovorax; species Acidovorax temperans. The sequence goes on from NZ_VFPV01000003.1 coordinate 274,980, forward strand.
GCCGAGCGCGTGGCCCGCGTGTTCCAGGACCCGATGGCGGGCACCTGCGAAGACCTCACCATCGAAGAAAACATGGCACTGGCGCAGCGCCGTGGCAGCTTCCGCAACCTGGGCCGCGCCGTCAAGGCATCGATGCGCGAGGGCTTTCGCGAGCGCCTGGCCACACTGGGCCTGGGGCTAGAAAACCGCCTGACTGACCGCATCGGCCTGCTCTCGGGCGGCCAGCGCCAGGCCGTGAGCCTGCTGATGGCGGCGCTGCAGCCCTCGCGCATCCTGCTGCTCGACGAGCACACCGCCGCACTCGACCCGCGCACCGCCGACTTCGTGCTGCGCCTGACCGAACGCATCGTGGCCGAACAGAAGCTCACCACCATGATGGTCACGCACAGCATGCGCCAGGCGCTGGATGTGGGCGACCGCACGGTGATGCTGCACCAGGGCCAGGTGGTGCTGGATGTGTCGGGCGAAGAGCGCAAGCGCCTGGATGTGCCCGACCTGCTGCAGATGTTCGAGAAGGTGCGCGGCGAAAAGCTGGCCGACGACGCGTTGCTGCTGGGCTGACAGCAGCCAGCCATCCCACCAAAACGCTACTGAATTGATAGCTGCTGGCGCTTACTGGGTAAGCGCCAGCAGCTATTTTTGTTCATAACGCCCCCATTACACGCCCAACGGCAGGTCTGCCTTTTTCAGCGTGCGCAGCACAAAGCTCGATCGGCTGTGGCGGATGCCCTTGATCTTGTAGAGCTTCTCACGCAGCAGGCGCTCGTAGTCGCGCGTGTCTTTCACCACGATGCGCAGCAGGTAGTCGTAGTCGCCCGACACCAGGTGCGCCTCGATCACCTCCGGGATGCTGGCCAGCGTCTCACCAAATTTCTCCAGCGTGTTGTCTGAATGGCTGTCGAGCGTGACCTGCACCAGCACCGTATCGGCCAAGTCCAGCGCCTGCGGGTTGATGCGCACCGTGTAGCCCTGGATCACCCCGGCCTCCTCCATCTTCTTGATGCGCCCCCAGCAAGGCGAAGGGCTCAGCCCCACGGCCTGCCCAATCTCTTGCAGGCTGGCTCGGGCGTCGGCCTGCAATACAGCGAGAATTTTTCGATCAATCTTGTCCATGGCAGCCATTATTCCGCCACGGACACCAAATCAGAAGATATTTCTGTTTTATTCAAAATTTGAAGACAAAACAGAAAACAAAACCGGGGCGCGGTCTGCATACTCACTGCATCAAGGCGCTCTTACCGGAGCCGCCCCAACTGCCAAGGCCCCGGCTGGTTACCGCCAGCACGGGGCGCTTGCCATTTGGGGCCCACTGCACTGCAGGGCAGACTGCTCAGTTGCCCAGGCGACTGATAAGCACACTTACCAGCACAAACCCCGATGCTCTGGCGCGACAGAGGCCAACATAATGGGCCTGTACCGGCGCGCCACCGTGGCTGCGCCCCACCACAGGAGACACCATGCAATTGACCAAACTCGTCGTCGGCCTGAGCCTTGCTTTGGGCTTTGTTGCCACAGCGGCCGCACAGACCACCATGCGCATCAGCATCTCTACGGCCCAGAACTCGCACCAGGGCGTGGCCATCGACACGTTTGCCAAGGAAGTGGAAAAGCGCACGGGCGGCCGCTACAAGGTTCAAACCTTCTACAACGGCGCACTGGGCGGTGAGCGCGAATCCATCGAAGCTGTGCAGCTGGGCACGCAAGAGCTGGCCTTCAGCTCCAGCGGCCCCATCCCCAACTTTGTGCCCGAGACCAAAATCCTCGACGTACCCTTCCTCTTCCGCGACAAGGCCCATGCCCGCGCGGTGCTCGATGGCCCCATCGGCCAAGAGCTGCTGGCCAAGTTTGACGCCAAGGGCTTCAAGGCCCTGGCTTGGGCAGAAAACGGCTTCCGTCACATGACGAACAGTAAGCGTTCGGTAAACGGCCCTGAAGACCTCAAGGGCCTGAAGATGCGCACCATGGAGAACCCCGTGCACATCGCCGCCTACAAGGGCTTTGGCATCATCACCACGCCCATGGCCTTCCCTGAAGTGTTCACTGCCCTGCAGCAAGGTACGGTGGACGGCCAGGAGAACCCGCTGCCCGTGATCATCTCGGCCAAGTTCGACCAGGTGCAAAAGCACTTGACGCTGACGGGCCACGTCTACTCGCCCTGCATCTTCGTGATGAACAAGGCCGCGTTTGACAAGCTCAGCGCTGCAGACAAGCAGGCCTTCATCGACGCCGCCAAGGAAGGCACCAAGGCCAACCGCGCCCGTGTGGACGAAGACGACGCCAAGGGCGTTGCCGACCTGCGCGCCAAGGGCATGACAGTGGTGGACAACCCCGACAAGGCCAAGTTTGTGGCGGCACTGGCCCCAGTGAACGCCGAGTTTGAAAAGCAGTTCGGCAAGGCCACGCTCGACAAGATCCGTGCCGTGAAGTAATCGCATGGCCCTGGCGTTTTCGCTACACAAATCATAGCTAGCACCGCCCGTTGGCATTGCGCCAACGGGCTTTTTCATTCATGAAAAAAACCTTCCTTCAAATAGAGCGGTGGACCACCGGCGCAGCCATGGCAGCGGCCTGCCTGATGCTGGCCATCGCCTCGTCGCTGGGCATGTTCCAGATCGTGATGCGCTTCGTGCTGGAGCAGCCTGCCGAGTGGACCGAGGTGCTCATCCGCTTCAGCCTCATCTGGATGGTGTTTCTGGCCATTCCCGCCGCCTTTCGCCAAGGGGCGATGGTGAGCGTGGACGTCCTCTACCGCTGGAGCCCGCCAGCCCTGCGCCGCGTGCTGGATGCGGTGGTGAGCCTGGCCGCGCTGGCGTTGATTGCCGTGATCGTCTGGTTTGGCTGGGACTATGCCAAGCGCGGCGGTGTGCAGACCATGGCGGGGCTGGAATCGGTGTCCATGTTCTGGGCCTATTTGGCGCTGCCTGTGGGTGGGCTGTTCAGCGCCGTAGGAATCATCGGCAACTGGATTGACCCCCAACGCCAGGAACTGGAGACAGCGCAATGACCACCACCATGCTTTTCACCATGGTGTTGTGCTTTGCACTCACCGTCTCGGTGGCCGTGTCCATCGGGCTTGCGTCCATTCTGGGCATTCAGGTGTCCAACGCCAACATGCTGATCTCGGTGAAGGAAATGTTCGCCTCGATCAACAAGTTTCCGCTGGCGGCCATTCCATTCTTCATTCTGGCCGGCAACCTGATGGAAACCGGCGGCATCTCGCGCCGCCTGGTGGAATTTGCCAAGAGCATTGTGGGCGGCGTGCAAGGCGGCCTGCCCATGACCTGCGTGCTCACCTGCATGATCTTTGCCGCCGTGTCGGGCTCGTCGGTGGCCACCACGTTTGCGATTGGCGCCATCCTCATCCCGGCGCTCATCAAGCACGGCTACCCCACCAGCTACGCAGCAGCCCTGCAGGCCACCAGTGCCGAGCTGGGCGTGATCATTCCACCCTCCATCCCCATGATTCTTTACGGCGTGAGCGCCGAAGTGTCGATTGGCGAGCTGTTCATCGCGGGCTTTGGCCCCGGCATCCTCATCAGCCTGGCGCTGATGGCGTTTGTGTGGGTGTACTGCAAGATCAAAGGCTGGGGCAAGAACGATGGCGATGGGCGCCTGTCCTTTGGCAAGGCCACGTTGCAGGCGGGCTGGGCACTGCTCATGCCGGTCATCATCCTGGGCGGCATCTATGGCGGCGTGTTCACTCCCACCGAAGCCTCGGCCGTGGCGGTGTTCTATGCACTCATCGTGGGCGTGGTGATCTACCGCGAGATCAAGGTGAAAGACCTGTACGCCATCCTGCGCAAGTCGGCTCTCTCGTCGGCGGTGATCATGTTCATCATTGCCAACGCCGGGCTGTTTGCCTTCCTCATCACACGCGCTGGGGTGCCCGATGCGATTGGCCGCTGGCTTGAAGCCGTGCTGCAATCGCCCGCCATGTTCCTGCTGGGCGTGAATGCTGCGCTGTTCGTCATCGGCATGTTCATCGAGACAAGCGCCGCCATCATCGTGCTGGCGCCCATCCTCGCGCCGGTGGCCATGCACTTTGGTGTGGACCCGGTGCACTTCGGGCTCATCATGGTGGTGAATCTGGCGCTGGGCATGATCACGCCGCCCTTCGGCGTGAACTTGTTTGCGGCCTGCACGGTGGCCAAGATTTCGCTCGATCGCATCGTCGGCCACCTGCTGCCGTTCGTGGGCGTGATCCTGGTATGCCTGCTGATCATCACCTATGTGCCATCGCTATCGTTGGGACTGCGCGACCTCGTCTACGCAAAGTAGGCTTACAATCGCGGCCGTCAGGAGAGAGTGCCCCACCTTCGATGAAGGCAGCGCGGCACCGCCGAAGGCGCAGGCAGCAGCCGAACGCTCAGGCAAAAGGACTGACAACCGCCCGCAGTGATGCGGGCGTTCCCTTGCTGGAGAGAGGTGGCTCGCACAGTGCGTGATGAAGCCATCCACCGAAGGAGCAAACCGCACGGCCAGCCAAGGCGCTGCGGTGAATCTCTCAGGTAAAGCGGACAGCAGGGCAAATTCCGTAACCCACCGGGTTGCGGCCCCCATTTGCCCTGGAGTCATCCTATGTCCGCAGCCTCTTCCGCACCTGCCACGCCAGCCGCTCCCCTGCTCACCACACCGCTGAACGCCCTGCACATCGAACTGGGTGCCCGCATGGTGCCGTTTGCCGGTTACTCCATGCCCGTGCAGTACCCCGCTGGCCTGATGGCCGAGCACGTACACACCCGCACCGCTGCAGGCCTGTTCGACGTGTCGCACATGGGCCAGCTCAAGCTCATCGGAGCGGATGCTGCTGCCGCGTTTGAAACGCTGATGCCTGTGGACGTGATCGACCTGCCCGTGGGCAAGCAGCGTTACGGCCTGCTGCTGACCGACGAAGGCACCATCATCGACGACCTGATGTTCTTCAACCAGGGCGTGGTGGACGGCGAGCCTACGCTGTTCGTCATCGTCAACGGCGCGTGCAAGGTGGGTGACATTGCCCACATCCAGGCCCGCATCGGCCAGCGCTGCAAGGTCGTGCCCATGCCCGACCACGCCCTGCTGGCGCTGCAAGGCCCCCAAGCTGCCACCGCCCTCGCCCGCCTGGCACCCGGCGTGGAAAAGCTGGTGTTCATGACCGGTGGCGCATTCAGCATTGCGGGCTGCGACTGCTTTGTCACCCGCAGCGGCTACACCGGCGAAGACGGTTTTGAAATCTCGGTGCCCGCAGCACAGGCCGACACCCTGGCCCGCGCCCTGCTGGCCCAGCCCGAAGTCAAGCCCATTGGCCTGGGCGCTCGCAATTCGCTGCGCCTGGAAGCCGGCTTGTGCCTGTATGGCAACGACATCGACACCACCACCACGCCACCCGAGGCCGCGTTGAACTGGGCCATCCAGAAGGTGCGCCGCACCGGCGGTGCCCGTGCAGGCGGCTTCCCCGGCGCCGACAAGGTGCTGGCCCAGATCGACAACCCCGCCACGCTGGCACGCAAGCGCGTGGGCCTGGTGGCGCTGGAGCGCGTGCCCGTGCGCGAACACACCGAACTGCAAAGCGAAGGCGGCCAGAAGATTGGCGAAGTGACCAGCGGCCTGCTGGGCCCCACCGTCAACGAACCCATCGCCATCGGCTACGTCACGCCCGCCTTCGCAGCGGTGGGCACACGCGTCAACGCCATGGTGCGCGGCAAGGCCGTGCCCATGGAAGTGCGCGCCATGCCATTCGTGCCCGCCAACTACTACCGCGGATAAGCGCCCCAAGCGCGCCACCCCCCGGCGCAGAACGGCCCGCCACAAAACGGGCCAAGCCGCTTACATTGCAGATTCCTAAACTTTTTCAATTGCTTGAGGAGCTCCCCATGACCGTCAAATTCTCCAAAGACCACGAGTGGATCAACGCCGCTGATGCCAACGCCGCTGTGGTGGGTATCACCGTGCATGCGCAAGACGCGCTGGGCGACGTGGTGTTTGTGGACCTGCCCGAAGTGGGTGCCACATTCAACCAGGGCGAAGTGGCTGGCGTGGTCGAGTCGGTGAAAGCCGCTGCAGACGTGTACATGCCCGTCACCGGCGAAATCGTGGAAGTGAACGAAGCCCTGCGAGCAGACCCGTCCCTCGCCAACAGCGACCCGCTGAACGCTGGCTGGTTCTTCAAGGTCAAGCTGGCAGACGCTGCCCAGCTCAACGACCTGATGGACGAGACCGCCTACAGCGCCTTTGCTGCCAGCGCCTGATTCTTTCACTATAAAAAACATAGCTGCCAGCGCTTATTCCTGAAGCCTTCAGAGCCAAAAACCTCTGAAACAGGAGCCGCACAGCGCGGCGGCTTTTCTTTCACCTGCCCACCCCTGCCCGCACCATGAACGCGCCCGCCCTGCCCCTGTCTGCGCTTGAGAACGCCGCCGAATTCCTGCCCCGCCACATCGGCATCGACGCAGCGGATGAAGCCCACATGCTGTCTGTGATTGGCGAGGCCTCGCGCCGCGCGCTCATCGACTCCATCGTGCCGCGCTCCATCGCGCGCACGCAGGCCATGGACCTGCCCCCGGCCACCACCGAGGCGGCAGCGCTGGCCGAGCTCAAGGCCATCGCGGGCAAGAACCAGCTGCTCAAGAGTTTTATCGGCCAGGGCTACTACGGCACGCACACGCCGGGCGTCATCCTGCGCAACATTCTGGAAAACCCCGCCTGGTACACCGCCTACACGCCCTACCAGGCTGAAATCTCCCAAGGCCGGATGGAAGCCCTGGTCAACTTCCAGACCATGGTGTGTGACCTGACGGGCATGCCCATTGCCAACGCATCCATGCTCGACGAAGCCACTGCGGCCGCCGAGGCGATGACGCTGGCCAAGCGCTCGGTCAAAAGCAAGAGCAACGTGTTCGTGGTGGCAGGCGACGCGCATCCGCAAACCATTGAAGTGATCCAGACCCGCGCCAAGCCCCTGGGCCTGGAAGTGCGACTGGCCAACTCGGCCGAAGAGTGGAACACCCTGCTGGATGGCGACTACTTCGCCGCGCTGGCCCAATACCCCGCCACCAGCGGCCGCATCGACGACCTGCGCGCTGATGTGGAAAAGGCGCACGCCAAGCAAGCCGCCTTCATCGTGGCTGCCGACCTGCTGGCCCTGACGCTGATCACGCCCCCCGGCGAACAAGGCGCCGACATCGTGGTCGGCACCACCCAGCGCTTTGGCATGCCCATGGGCGCCGGTGGCCCCCACGCCGCCTACATGGCCTGCCGCGACGAATTCAAGCGCTCGATGCCCGGCCGCCTCGTGGGTGTGAGCGTGGACGTGCATGGCAAGCCCGCTTACCGCCTGGCGCTGCAAACGCGCGAACAGCACATCCGCCGCGAAAAGGCTACCTCCAACATCTGCACTGCGCAGGTGCTGCCCGCCGTCATCGCCAGCATGTACGCCGTGTACCACGGCCCAGAAGGCCTCAAGCGCATTGCCCAGCGCGTGGCCAGCTACACCGCCATCCTGGCGCAAGGCCTGAAGCAACTGGGCGCCCCCGTGCGTGAACAAGCCAGCTTCGACACGCTGAGCCTGCACACCGGCGCCGCTACCAAAACAATAGCTGCCCGCGCTGTATCCATGGGCGCTAACCTGCGAATTTACTTTGAAGAATACCTGTGCATCTCGCTGGACGAGACCACGACACGCGCCGACATCGAGCTGCTGTGGAAGGTGTTCGCCAAAGACGGCCAGCAGCTCCCCACCTTCGACGCCTTTGAAAACGGCGTGGAGTCGCTGATCCCCGCCGCCCTGCGCCGCACCAGCAGCTACCTCACACACCCGGTGTTCAACACCCACCACTCCGAAACCGGCATGTTGCGCTACATCCGCGCGCTGTCTGACAAAGACCTGGCGCTGGACCGCAGCATGATCCCGCTGGGCTCGTGCACCATGAAGCTCAACGCCACCAGCGAGATGATCCCCATCACGTGGCCCGAGTTTGCCAACGTGCACCCCTTCGCCCCCGCTGACCAGCAGCAAGGCTACAAGGAACTGGACGAGCTGCTGCGCGCCTGGCTGTGCCAGGCCACCGGCTACGCAGGCATCAGCCTGCAGCCCAATGCGGGCTCTCAAGGCGAATACGCCGGCCTGCTGGCCATCAAGGGCTACCACGAATCGCGGGGTGAAGGCCACCGCAACATCTGCCTCATCCCCAGCAGCGCCCACGGCACCAACCCCGCCAGCGCCCAGATGGTGGGCATGCAGGTGGTGGTGACCAAGTGCGACGACAACGGTAACGTGGACATGGCCGACCTGAAGGCCAAGTGCGAACAGCACAGCGCCAATCTGGCCGCCGTGATGATCACCTACCCCAGCACGCACGGCGTGTTTGAAACCAGCGTAAAGGAACTCTGCGCCCTGGTGCACAGCCACGGCGGCCGCGTGTACGTGGACGGCGCCAACATGAACGCCCTGGTCGGCGTGGCCGCCCCCGGCGAGTTTGGGGGCGACGTCAGCCACCTGAACCTGCACAAGACCTTCTGCATTCCCCACGGCGGTGGCGGCCCCGGCGTCGGCCCCGTCTGCGTGGTGGAAGACCTGGTGCCCTTCCTGCCCGGCCATGACACCGGCGGCGTGAAGGGCGGCGTGGGTGCCGTCAGCGCCGCGCCCCTGGGCAACGCCGCCGTGCTGCCCATCAGCTGGATGTACATCCGCATGATGGGCGCCGAAGGCCTGAAGGCCGCGACCGAAACCGCCATCCTCAGCGCCAACTACATCAGCGCCCGCCTCAAGGACCACTACCCCACGCTGTACGCCAGCGAAGGCAAGGATGGAAAAAGCGGCCACGTGGCCCACGAGTGCATTCTGGACCTGCGCGGCCTCAAGGACACCAGCGGCGTGATGGCCGAAGACGTGGCCAAGCGCCTGATCGACTACGGCTTCCACGCCCCCACGCTGAGCTTCCCTGTGCCCAACACGCTGATGGTGGAGCCCACCGAGAGCGAAACCCTGTTTGAGCTGGACCGCTTCATCGACGCGATGATCTCCATCCGCGAGGAAATCCGCCAGATCGAAGCGGGCAAGCTGCCGCAGGACAACAACCCGCTCAAGAACGCGCCCCACACGGCTGAGAGCCTGCTGGGCACTGAGTGGAACCGCCCCTACACCCGCGAAGCCGCCGCCTACCCTGTGGCCGCCCTGCGCCAGTCCAAATACTGGTCGCCCGTGGGCCGGGTGGACAACGTCTACGGCGACCGCAACCTGTTCTGCAGCTGCTTGCCGGTGAGCGAATTGGCGTAAAGCCCGCTGATGCAGCGCTGCAATGGCGTTGCCCATAAAAACAAAGGCCCGGTGACGGGCCTTTGTGCTTTAGAGCGCATCTAGGGGGCTGAGCACTCCGCGCCCTCCCTTGCTCAGCACATGCGTGTAAATCATGGTGGTGCTCACATCCGCATGGCCGAGCAACTCTTGCACCGTTCGAATGTCGTAGCCCGCTTGCAGCAGATGCGTGGCAAACGAGTGGCGCAGCACATGCGGACTCACCGGCTTGGCGATCTGCGCAGCCCGCGCAGCCTCCCGAAACGCCCGCTGCACCGATTCAGGGTACACATGGTGGCGCCGCTCCATCGGCTGGCCCGTACGCGCATCGGGGCGCGGATCCATCGCCCGCACCGGCGAAGGAAACACGTACTGCCACGCCCAGCTGCGGTCGGCGTCCGGGTACTTCACCGCCAGCGCATGGGGCAAATACACCCGCCCCAGCCCCGCCTGCAGGTCTTTTTCATGCAACGCCCGTGCACGCTGCAACTGAGCCTGCAAATCCGCGATCAGGTTTTCAGGCAGCACCGTGATGCGGTCCTTGTTGCCCTTGCCCTCGCGAATCAGTATCTCGCGCCGCGCAAACTCCACATCCTTCACCCGCAGGCGCAGCGCCTCCAGCAACCGCATACCCGTGCCATACAGCAACTGCGCAATCAGCCCGGTCGTGCCCTGCATGTGCAACAACAACGTACGCACCTCGGTGGCCGTCAATACCACCGGCAGGCGTCTGGGCGTTTTGGCCTGCACCACATCTTCCAGCCAGGGCAAATCCACACCCAGCACCTGCTTGTACAAATACAAAATCGCCGCCTTGGCCTGGTTCTGGGTTGATGCAGATACCTGGCGCTGCACCGCCAAATGTGTCAAAAATGCTTCTACCTCCGCCGCACCCATCTCTTGCGGATGGCGCTTTCCGTGAAACAGAATAAAGCGCCGCGCCCAATCCACATAAGCCGTCTCGGTGCGAATGCTGTAATGGCGCGTGCGCAGATGATCACGCAAACGATCCAAAAGTTTGGGCGCTGGGGCGGGCCCGGGCAAGGCAGATGGGGTGGTTGCCGCACGATCGGAAGACGATGTCATCCGGAAAATTTTAGGTTTGCCTAAACGGCATCACCTGGGTACTATCCCTATGTACCAATGGATACATCTTGTTTTGGCAGACCAACTTGCTTACAATGGCCGTCGTCTAATTCTAGTTAGTCCTCTCATATTCCTCTTTATGCAGGCCTACATTCATTCCAGCGCTTCGCCTTTATCCAAGGTTTCTCCTTTGGGTTTTTGGCGCTTTGCCGGGCTTCGCCTGCGTTCGCTTGGTCGGTTTCAGGCCTTTTGGGCCTCTGGCGCTTGTGTAGCAAGCGCTGCTAGCTATCATTCTTGCAGCGCTGCGCCGCTTCCGTGGCCCAGCGCTTTTTCATGGGCCGCGCACGTCTTCAACGCTGGGCGCTCCCTTTTGGCCTTCGGGTCTAACTCTGCGCTCAAGCGGACTGGCTTTCAGCCAGCCGCTTACCTTGGCCGTTAGTCCTCTCATATTTCTCTTTATGCAGGCCTACATTCATTCCAGCGCTTCGCCTTTATCCAAGGTTTCTCCTTTGGGTTTTTGGCGCTTTGCCGGGCTTCGCCTGCGTTCGCTTGGTCGGTTTCAGGCCTTTTGGGCCTCTGGCGCTTGTGTAGCAAGCGCTGCTAGCTATCATTCTTGCAGCGCTGCGCCGCTTCCGTGGCCCAGCGGTTTTTCTTGGGCTGCGCACGTCGTCAAGGCTGGGCGCTCCCTTTTGGCCTTCGGGTCTAACTCTGCAGTCAAGCGGACTGGCCTACGGCCAGCCGCTTACTTTGGCCGTTAGTCCCTTTGAAATCCCGCTTTATGCAGGTCGCCATTAACTCAAGCGTTTCGCCTTTCCCAAAGGTTTCTTCTTTTGGGTTTTGGCGCTGCACCGGGCTTCGCCTGCATTCGCTTCGCAAGTTTCAAGCCTTTTTGGCCTCTAGCGCTTTTGCAGCAAGCGCCACCAGCTATCATTTTTGCAGCGCTGCGCCGCTTCCGTGGCGCAGCGCTTTTTCCTGGGCCGCGTCCGTCTTCAAGGCTGGGCGCCCCTTTTTGGCCTTCGGGTCTAACTGTTCGTCGCAGCCGACCGCCTACGGCGGCGGCTGAACTCAGGGCGTTAGTCCCTTCATATTCCGCGTCATGCAGGCCGCCATTAACTCCAGCGCTTCGCCTTTCTCCAAGGTTTCTCCTTTGGGTTTTTGGCGCTTTGCCGGGCTTCGCCTGCGTTCGCTTGGTCGGTTTCAGGCCTTTTGGGCCTCTGGCGCTTGTGTAGCAAGCGCTGCTAGCTATCATTCTTGCAGCGCTGCGCCGCTTCCGTGGCCCAGCGCTTTTTCATGGGCCGCGCACGTCTTCAAGGCTGGGCGCCCCCTTTTGGCCTTCGGGTCTAACTCTGCGCTCAAGCGGACTGGCTTTCAGCCAGCCGCTTACCTTGGCCGTTAGTCCCTTCATATTCCGCTTTATGCAGGCCAGCATTTATTCCAGCGCTTCGCCAATCTCAAAGGTTTCTCCTTTGGGGTTTTGGCGCTGCGCCGGGCTTCGCCTGTCTGCACTGCGCAAGTTTCAAGCCTTTTGGGCCTCCAGCGCTTGTGCAGTAAGCGCTACCAGCTATCATTCTTGCAGCGCTGCGCCGCTTCCGTGGCCCAGCGCTTTTTCCTGGGCTGCGCCCTTCTTTAAGGCAGGGCGCTCCCTTTTGGCCTTCGGGTCTAACCTTGCGGTCAAGCGGACCCGCATTCTGCGGGCCGCTTACCTTGGCTGTTAGTCCCTTCATATTCCGCTTTATGCAGGCCAGCATTTATTCCAGCGCTTCGCCAATCTCAAAGGTTTCTCCTTTGGGGTTTTGGCGCTGCGCCGGGCTTCGCCTGTCTGCACTGCGCAAGTTTCAACCCTTTTTGGCCTCCAGCGCTTGTGCAGCAAGCGCCACGAGCTATCATTCTTGCAGCGCTGCGCCGCTTCCGTGGCCCAGCGCTTTTTCCTGGGCTGCGCCCGTCTTCAAGTCCGGGCGCTCCCTGTTGGCCTTCGGGTCTAACTCTGCGGTCAAGCGGACCCGCATTCTGCGGGCCGCTTACCTTGGCCGTTAGTCCCTTCATATTCCCGCTTTATGCAGGCCGCTATTTATTCCAGCGCTTCGCATGTCTCAAAGGCTTTCCAAGCCTTTTTGGCCGCCAGCGCTTGCCAGTCAAGCGCCACCAGCTATCCTTCTTGCAGCGCTGCGCCGCTTCCGTGGCCCAGCGCTTTTTCGTGGGCTGCGCCCTTCTTCAAGGCAGGGCGTTCCCTTTTGGCCTTCGGGTCTAACTCTGCGGTCAAGCGGACCCGCATTCTGCGGGCCGCTTACCTTGGCCGTTAGTCCTCTCATATTCCTCTTTATGCAGGCCTACATTCATTCCAGCGCTTCGCCTTTATCCAAGGTTTCTCCTTTGGGTTTTTGGCGCTTTGCCGGGCTTCGCCTGCGTTCGCTTGGTCGGTTTCAGGCCTTTTGGGCCTCTGGCGCTTGTGTAGCAAGCGCTGCTAGCTATCATTCTTGCAGCGCTGCGCCGCTTCCGTGGCCCAGCGCTTTTTCATGGGCCGCGCACGTCTTCAAGGCTGGGCGCCCCCTTTTGGCCTTCGGGTCTAACTCTGCGCTCAAGCGGACTGGCTTTCAGCCAGCCGCTTACCTTGGCCGTTAGAGGTGACGCCATCTAGCTTCTAGCCTTTATTTAAGATGGAATCAAGGAGTCTTATGTTTTCTTCTCTTTTAGAAAATCAAAATATACAAAAGGATAGAGACTATTTGCCATATCAAAAGCCAAAAGATGGTTGTGGCTGTGATTGCTGCCGTGGTTGTCGTGATAATGACTGGTGTACCTGTGGGTGTGGGTGCTGCGGAAATGATCAGTCTTAAATATATCTAACCATTCACTCAAGCCGACCCGCCTACGGCGGGCGGCTTACCTTGTGCGTTAGACTTTTGGGCGGCGCGAATCTTGCTGCCCAAAGGCTTGCATTTACGGAGCAAAAAATGAGCACTCACCGCGTGTATAAGTCCCATGAATTCATGCAGCCAGCCGAGAAAGAACCAATACGGTCTGTTGTTGTTGAATCTTCGCATTCAGTTATCGTGGCTTGGCATGTGGAGCCCGGCCAAACTATTGCGCCACATATTCACCCCGACGGACAAGATACATGGACCATCCTTTCAGGGGAAGGTCAATATCAAATTGACGAGCAAGGCAACACCGTTGCAATTGTTCCGGGGGATATCGTAGTTGCAAACAAAGGGCAGGTGCACGGTGTTCTTTGCACCAGCGTTGGCCCACTTCGGTTCATTTCAGTGGTTGCGCCTTTGGATGCTGGTTATGAACCGCTATCAGCAAAAACATAGGGGATATCAAGTGCAACAAGCTGCCTCCGCTCCCCAGCCTAACTGTTTGGTCAAGCTGACGCCAACAGGCTCCGCCTGTTGGTACCCTCCGCTTCGCTCCGGCGCAGCTTACCGCGGGCGTTAGTCCCATCACCCGCTCTATGCGCGCAGCCACTTATTTCAGCGCTCGGCCCTGTTCCAAAGGCTTTCTAGCCTTTTGGGCTTCCAGCGCTTGTGCAGCAAGCGCCACCAGCTATCCTTCTTGCAGCGCTGCGCCGCTTTCGTGGCCCAGCGGTTTTTCGTGGGCCGCGCACGTCTTCAAGGCTGGGCGCCCCCTTTTGGCCTTCGGGTCTAACTCTGCGCTCAAGCGGACTGGCTTTCAGCCAGCCGCTTACCTTGGCCGTTAGTCCCTTCATACTCCGCTTTATGCAGGCCAGCATTTATTCCAGCGCTTCGCCTTTCTCAGAGGTTTCTCCTTTGGGTTTTTGGCACCGTGCTGGGCTTCGCCTGCATTCGCTGCGCTGGTTCCAAGCCCTTTTGGCCTCTAGCGCTTGTATCGCAAGCGCTACCAGCTATCATTCTTGCAGCGCTGCGCCGCTTCCGTGGCGCAGCGCTTTTTCATGGGCCGCCCCCTTCTCCAAGGCTGGGCGCTTCCTTTTGGCCTTCGGGTCTAACTCTGCGCTCAAGCGGGCCCGCATTCTGCGGGCCGCTTACCTTGTCCATTAGTCCTGCGAAAAGCCCCGCTTTGGTCAGCCCATGTCTATCTAAAAAGCATTTCCCTTCTCGTGCGCCGGTGGGCGCTGAGATTGCCATTTCTCCGAGCTTCGATTGGGTTTGCGGTCTGTTTCGCCTCTAGCGCTTTCACAGAAAGCGCTGGCAGCTATTACTTTTAAAGCGTTGCGCCCCCTCTGCACTACCGGCTGCCCACCCCTGCAGGCAGATAGCGCCTCAATCCGCATCGCCTTGCCTCCCTCACGTCACACCCAAGGCCCTACCATCGGCCTTTGTTTTTTTCGGAGCTTTCTTCATGCGCGTTCTTTTTGCCCTGCTCACTTCGCTGGCCATCGCCCCCGCCGCCATGGCACAAGCCAAGCCTGTCACCACCGCCAGTGGCCTGGTGTATGAGTCGATCAAGGACGGCGCGGGCGAGTCGCCCAAGGCCACTGACACCGTGAAGGTGCATTACAAGGGCATGTTCCTGGACGGCAAGGAATTCGACAGCTCTTACAAGCGTGGCGAGCCCACCGAGTTTCCGCTGAACCGCGTCATTCCTTGCTGGACGGAAGGTGTGCAGCGCATGAAGCCGGGCGGCAAGGCCAAGCTGACCTGCCCTGCCAGCATTGCCTATGGCGAGCGTGGCGCGGGCGGGGTGATTCCGCCAAACACCACTTTGAACTTTGAGGTCGAGTTGATTTCTGTGAGGCGCTGAGCGGCAGTTGACTTCGCCCACATGGCCGGATGCACTTTGCAAGGCCTTGGTAGGTCCAGCCCGCACGGATATTGGTCGCCCCTACGTGCTGGAATTGAAGCACCAGCCGCAGTAAATGGGCAGCTGGCGCCGCCAAGCAAAAAGCCTCCCGTCTTTTGGTCGGGAGGCTTTTTGTTATGCCTTGCAGGCGGTGTGCCTTACACGTTGGTCACAAACTGCTCACGGGGGCGGCGTACCTTTTTCAGGTTCACCAGCCAATCGCCTTCATCCGCACGGTAGCCCAGCGGCAGGATGGCCACGCTGCGCAGGCCCTTGGCGCGCAGGCCCAGGATTTCGTCGAGGGCGGCGGGGTCGAAGCCTTCCATGGGGGTGCTGTCCACTTCTTCAAAGGCGGCAGCAATGATGGAGGCGCTCATACCGATATAGGCTTGGCGGGCTGCATGCTGGTGGTTCACTTCGGCGCCGCGCTGGGGGTAGGTGCTCAGCAGCATGTTGCGGTAGTTTTCCCAGCCTTCGTTCTTGAAGCCACGCACCTCGTTGGTGTAGTCAAACATGGCGTTGATGCGCTCGGGTGTGTAGTCGTCCCACGCAGCAAACACCAGCAGGTGGGAGCCATCGGTGATCTGGCCCTGGTTCCAGGCGATGGGCTTGATGCGTTCGCGCACAGCGGCATCGGTCACCACAAACACCTCAAACGGCTGCAGGCCGCTGGATGTGGGCGCCAGGCGCGCGGCTTCGACAATGCGGTCCACCTTGTCTTGAGGCACCACCTTGGCGGGGTTCATCTTCTTGGTGGCGTAGCGCCATTGCAGCTTGTCGATGAGGGCGTTGTCGGCAACGGAATGGGTGGTGGTCATGGAAATGCGGCTTTCGTTGGATGAGGATCAAGAATTGCGCGGCAGCAGGACTACCACGCACATTGGCAAATGTAGATTTGATGCCCCACGGCAAAAAGCGGGCGTTGGGAAATTGATTGTTCCCAAACGGTCAACAATGGGGTGATTTTTTGACGGCAAGGCGCATGCTTCGGTCTTGGCACTCCTTGCTCACACCTCACGAGCGGCGCCAACCTTGTGCTCACTACCGGCTGGCCGTTGATGACCCCACCTGGGCTGGTGGCACGATGCACTTACACTGGCATTGTTCAGGGTACAGAGGCAGTGAAATGGCGTCGCACCGGTATGGCGCTGCGCAGGCTGTATCGGCTCGCATTCTCTAAGAATCTGTTCTAAGCCGCACACTGCCCCATCAAGCCCCGCGCCCATCGCAGCAATTTGTCGCGCCACGCATTCATGAGCCAACCGGACCTCTCCTTTTTGATGAACGCTGAGCCAGGCAGTGGCGATTCACCCGTGCCGGTGGAGCGCCGCCGGGCCGACCGCCCCAAGGGCTCGGTGGCAGCGCTGATTGCCGAGCTGCGCGCCTACCAGGCCGAGCTGGAAAGCCAGAACAAGGTGCTGCGCTACAGCCAGACGGTGGCGGAGAGCGCGTCTGAGCGGTTTGAAACCCTGTTTGCCAGCGTGCCGCTGGCGCTGATGGTGGTGGACGAATACGACATGGTGGTGCAGGCCAATTCGATGGCGCACCGCTCGTTTCAGCCCACCGAGCGCGACCGCCCCCTCACTGCGCTGATGCCGTTCGTGTCAGACACCGACGCCCCCCGCGTGCAGGAGGCGTTTGCGCAGGCGCGCGCCCAGGGGCACAGCGAGGTGACCGAGGTGGTGTTCACCATCGCGCCACACACCCGCATCACCGGCGACCTGCACATCGCCCGCATTGAAGACCACCAGGGCGACGGCCCGATGCAGCTGCAGTTTTTGTGTGCGGTGATCGACCAGGGCCCCCTGCTGGCCGAGCGCCACGCGCTGCAGCAAAGCGCGCAGGCACTGCAACAGCGCAACGAGCAGCTACACGCCAGTGAAAAGCGGCTGGAAGCCGTCATCAACTCCGCGCTCGACGCCATCATCTGCGTGGACCAGAACGGCCTCATCACCGTGTTCAACCCCACGGCGGCGGCGCTGTTCCAGTGCAGCGCGCAAGACGCGCTGGGCAGCCCGCTGGAGCGTTTTTTGCCAGCAGCGGGGCAGGCGCTGGCGTTTGCGCAGCTCACCACCCAGGCCATGTTGGGCGAAATGACGGCTCTGACCGCCAGCGCCAAAGAGCTGGCGGTGGAGGTGAGCGTGTCGTTCGAGCGCCATGCCGAAGGCGAAACCACCACCGTATTCGCCCGCGACCTCACCGGCCGCAAGAAAGCCGAAGCGCACCGCAGTGAGCTGGAAGCGCAGCTGCGCGAATCGCACAAGATGCAGGCCGTGGGCACCATGGCGGGCGGCATTGCGCACGACTTCAACAACATCCTGGGCGCCATCCTCGGCAACGTGGAACTGGCCAAGGCCGACTGCGCCCCCGGCTCGCCCGTGCTGGAGAGCCTGCTTGAAATCGACAAGGCCGGCCGCCGCGCGCGCGACCTGGTGCGGCAGATCCTTACCTTCAGCCGCAACGAGCCACCGCAGCGCACCGCCGTGTCGCTGGCCGAAGTGGTGCACGACACCGAGCGCCTGCTGCGCGTGACCCTGCCCCCCGCCATTGAGCTGCACATGCAACTGCAGCCGGGCCTGCCACCGGTGCTGGCCGATGCCACGCAGGTGGAGCAGGCGGTGCTGAACCTGTGCACCAACGCCGTCCATGCCATTCAAGGCCAGGGCAGTGAACGCGGCAGCATTCTGGTGGAAGCCGCGCTGGTGCACCCCGACCAGCGCCTCAGCGAACGCCTGGGCCTGACCCCCGGCGACTATGTGGCCCTGACGGTGCACGACAGCGGCCCAGGCATGGACGCGGCAACCTTGGAACGCATCTTCGAGCCCTTTTTCACCACCAAGCCTGTGGGCCAGGGCACAGGCCTGGGCCTGGCCGTGGTGCATGGGGTGATGCGCACCCACGAAGGCGGCATTGATGTGCAAAGTGTGCCGGGGCAAGGCAGCCGGTTCACGCTGTACTTTCCGGTCGCTACCGCTCAAGCCACCGCCAGCAGCACGGCGGTTGCCGCCCTGCCCGCCGCACCTGCCCAGGCACCTGCAGCCGCGCCCACCGCAGCCCGCCAAAAGCCGCACGTCATGTACGTGGATGACGACCAGGCGCTGGTCTTCCTGGTGCAGCGCCTGTTGCGCCGCCGGGGCTACGACGTGAGCGGTTTCACCGACCCCCATGAGGCCACGGCCGCGCTGCGCGAAGCACCGCACCACTACGACCTGCTGGTGACCGACTACAACATGCCCGGTTTTTGTGGCGTGGATCTGGTGCGCGAGGCGCGCCTGATCCGCCCCGATCTGCCGGTAGCCCTGGCCTCTGGCTACGTCACTGCCGAAATTGAACAGGCCGCCATCGCCGAAGGCGCACGCGCGCTGATTCACAAGCCCAACGATGTGGAAGAGCTGTGCGCCACCGTGCAGCGACTGATTGCCGGGGATGACGTTGCAGGCTGATGTGCAGGCGGTGCATGAAGACGCCGACCTGCTGGTGCTGCAAAAGCCCGCAGGCTTGCTGTGCGTGCCCGGGCGCGGCCCCGACAAGCAAGACTGCCTGAGCGCACGCGCCCAGCAACACTGGCCGGGCGCACTCATCGTGCACCGGCTGGACCAGGCCACCTCAGGCCTGGTGCTGATGGCAAGGCACATCGACGCCCAGCGCCGCCTGAGCCATGCCTTTGCCGAGCGGCAAGTGCACAAGCGCTACCAGGCGGTGGTGTGGGGCCTGCTGGCGGCGCAGGAAGGCGCATGGAACGAGATCAATCTACCCATCGCTGCCGACTGGGAAAGGCGCCCTCTGCGCGTCATCGACCCCGCACACGGCAAGCCCAGCCTGACCCGCTGGCGCCTGCTGGGCCACCACGCGGCCACTGGCACCTCACGCATCGAACTGGAACCCGTCACCGGCCGCACACACCAGCTGCGCGTGCACATGGCAGCCATCGGCCACCCCATCCTGGGGGATGCGCTGTATGCACCCGCAGAGGTGCAGACCCTTGCCCCCCGGCTGCTGCTGCACGCCAGTCACCTGGCCTTTGCGCACCCCAGCACGGGGGATGCGGTGGCGCTGAAGTGGGCCGCTGATTTTTAAGAAAATCGGCCGTTAGCGCACAACCAGCAAGCGCTACCAGCTATACTTTTAATAGCATTCAAAGCCGTGCATTCAGCGCACCGCTGGCAGCGCTGCACGCGTCATGGCCTGCCCCAGCAGCACCCAACCCAGCAACACGGCCGTGACGGGGCTGAGCAAACCCAGCGATGACACCGCCACCGACGGCAACCGTGCAATGCCGCGACACCATAACAACCAGCCTTGGCGGGCGCCATTACACAACCCGGCCGTTCCCGGCAGCTCACTGGTGCAACTCACGCTCCCAAGGCTGGCGCTGATCGACCGTGCGGTGGAAACCCACGTGGCCAACGAACACCGCATTCTTTCGGCCCTGAAGGCGGCCGATCTGGCGGCGCTGGACCACAGGCTGGCGCTGCTGCTGGCGGCGCTGGAGTCCCCAGAGGAGCAGTGATCCTGCGCCCAGCGCAGTAACATGGTGGGATGCCTCAAAACCACCTCACCATCCTCACCGGCGCCTCGCGCGGCATGGGCCTGGCCATGGCCCAGCAGCTGCTCAAAAGTGGCAACACCCTGATCTGCATTGCCCGCAGTGCCAACCCCGACCTGGCGCTGGAAGCCAAGGCCGCTGGCGTCACGCTGGAGCAATGGCAGCAAGACCTGTCACAAGGCGAGCAGGCGGCGCACCAGCTGCAGGCGTGGCTGAATGCCCAGGGCCCGCAAGCGTTTGCCAGCGCCACACTGATCAACAACGCTGGCGTGATCCCGCGCATTGCGCCGCTGTCTGCCAGCGACGCGGCCGACCTGGCCAACGCGCTGCGCGTGGGGCTGGAGGCGCCGATGCTGCTGACCGCCGCATTTTTGGCGGCCACCGAAAGCTGGACTGTGCCCCGCAAGGTGCTCAACATTTCCTCAGGCCTCGGCCGCCGGGCCATGGCCTCGCAGGCCGCCTACTGCGCTGCCAAGGCGGGCATGGACCATTTCACGCGCTGCGTGGCGCTGGACGAAGCCATCAAGCCCCATGGGGCCAAGGTATGCTCACTGGCTCCCGGTGTGATAGACACCGACATGCAGGTCCAGCTGCGCGGCGCCGACCCGGCCGCCTTCCCGGACCGCCAGAATTTCGCCAACCTCAAGACGGGTGGCCAGCTCACCTCGCCTGCCGACGCCGCTACCCGCGTGCTCGCCTGGCTGGAGCGCGCAGACTTCGGCACCAACCCCGTGGCCGATGTGCGCGATGCCTGAGCACGATTTGCTCATCTTTTCATAGCTGCTAGCGCTTATCCATCAAGCGCTGGCGGCCTATTTGATTCCAAGTTGATCTGAAAGGACTTTCCCATGACCCGTGAAGTCGTCGTCGTCAGCGCAGTGCGCACGGCCATTGGCACCTTTGGCGGCAGCCTCAAGGATGTGCCTCCCACCGAACTGGGCGCGCTGGTCGTCAAGGAATCGCTGGCACGCGCCAGCGTGGAAGGCAAGGATGTGGGCCACGTGGTGTTCGGCCATGTGGTGAACACCGAGCCCAAGGACATGTACCTCTCCCGCGTGGCGGCCATCAACGGCGGCTGCGCCGAAGGCACGCCCGCGTTCAACGTGAACCGCCTGTGCGGCTCGGGCCTGCAGGCCATCGTGTCGGCCGCGCAAGCCATTCAGCTGGGCGATGCCGATGTGACCATTGGCGCAGGTGCCGAGGTGATGAGCCGCGCGCCCTTCGCCAGCCTGAACATGCGCTGGGGCGCCCGCATGGGTGACACCAAGATGGTGGACATGATGATCGGCGCGTTGCACGACCCCTTCCACACCATCCACATGGGCGTAACGGCCGAGAACATAGCCGCCAAGTGGGGCATCACCCGCGAAGACCAGGACCGCCTGGCCGTGGAAAGCCACAACCGCGCCGAACGCGCCACGCAGGCGGGCCTATTCAAGGACCAGATCGTTCCCGTCACCCTGAAGAGCAAAAAGGGCGATGTGCAATACGCCACCGACGAGCACTTCCGCCCCGGCGCCACCATGGACGACATGGCCAAGCTCAAGCCCGTGTTCGTGAAGGAAAACGGCACCGTGACGGCAGGCAACGCCTCGGGCATCAACGACGCCGCCGCTGCGGTGGTGCTGATGGACGCAGCCGCTGCCAAGGCCCGTGGCGCGAAGCCCCTGGCCCGCCTGGTGGCCTACGCCCACGCGGGCGTGGACCCCAAGTACATGGGCATCGGCCCCGTGCCCGCCACCCAGCTGGCATTGAAAAAGGCGGGCCTCACCGTCAACGACCTGGATGTGATCGAAGCCAACGAAGCCTTCGCCGCCCAGGCCTGCGCTGTGACCAAAGACCTGGGCCTGGACCCCGCCAAGGTCAACCCCAACGGCTCGGGCATCTCGCTGGGCCACCCCATCGGTGCCACGGGCGCGCTCATCACTGTCAAAGCCATCCATGAACTGCAACGCATCCAGGGCCGCTATGCGCTGGTGACCATGTGCATTGGCGGCGGCCAAGGCATTGCGGCGATTTTT
Organism: Acidovorax temperans; assembly: GCF_006716905.1. Taxonomy (GTDB): domain Bacteria; phylum Pseudomonadota; class Gammaproteobacteria; order Burkholderiales; family Burkholderiaceae_C; genus Acidovorax; species Acidovorax temperans. The sequence goes on from NZ_VFPV01000003.1 coordinate 296,665, forward strand.
GAACGCCTCTGATCGCCCCGGCGGCAGCATCGCCCGTGGCGATGCTGCCATCCCGGATCGGCAAGGCCCCACGGGCCGGTGATCAGCGATCATCGACCGCCGTGCCGGCACCGTACCAGCACGCCAGGCAGCACCTTGCGCAGCTGCCTTTCCCCACAATTTCCGAGACATCACCGACCATGATTCGCAAACTGCTTTCCTTCTCCACCCTCGCACTCGTACTGGGTGCCACTGCGTATGCCCAGGCCCCTGCTCCAGCGGCCGCCTACCCCACCAAGCCCATTCGCCTGATCGTGCCCTTCCCTCCCGGCGGCGGCACCGACATCCTCTCGCGCCTGGTGGCGACCAAGCTCACCGAAGGCGCCAAGTGGACCGTGGTGGCCGACAACAAGGCGGGCGCTGGCGGCACCATCGGCATTGGTGAAGCAGTCAAGGCAGCCCCCACAGGCTACGACCTGGTGATGGGCCAGAAGGACAACCTCGTCATCGGCCCCTGGCTGTACAAGAACCTGAGCTGGGATCCCACCAAAGACCTGACGCCCGTGGCGCACGTGGCCTACACCCCCGTGGTGATCGCCACCAGCGTCAACAGCAAGTACAAGACGCTGGCCGACGTGGTGAACGGCGCCAAGGCCGCGCCCGGCACCATCACCTATGGCTCTCCAGGCAATGGCACCTCCATCCATCTGGCGGGCCACCTTTTTGAGCAGGCAGCCGGAGTCAAGCTCAGCCACATCCCCTACAAGGGCTCCAACCCTGCGCTGATGGACGCGCTGGCAGGCAATGTGGACTTGCTCGTGTCTTCGCTGCCGTCGGCGATGGGTCAGATCAAGGCGGGCAAGCTGCGTCCGCTGGCCGTTACCTCTGCCAAGCGCAGCTCTTCGCTGCCCGATGTGCCCACCGTGGCCGAATCGGGCTTCAAGGACTTTGACGTGAGCACCTGGTACGGTGTGTTTGCCCCCGCTGGCACGCCTGCTGCGGTAGTCACCACCGTCAACGCAGAAATCAACAAGCTGCTGGCCACCGCCGACATGAAGGCGGCCATCCAGGCCCAAGGCGCTGAGCCTGAAGCCATGTCGCCCGCACAGCTGGGCACCTTGCTCAAGAAGGAATACACCCAGTGGAAGGGCATCGTCGAGGCCTCTGGCGCTAAGATTGAGTAACCCCCTGAGGCGCTTTGCGCCTTCCCCCTGAAGGGGGACGCACCCGGTGGCCTGGCAGAGCCAGTTCCACGGGTGCATTGGTTGAGGACGCGCTTGCTCTACGGACGGCGCAGTGTCCGAGATATCCAATGAAAAATGGCTCCAATCTGGAGCCATTTTGTTTTTCAGCACATGCTACACACGTGGTGGTGCATGCTCTGCAAGAAGTGATTTGACGGGTCAGTCGCGCACCACCAGCACAGGCACATGCACCAGGCCCAGCACGCGTTGTGTGACGCTGCCCAGCACGAGCTTTTCGAGGCCACGGCGGCCATGGGAGCCCATCACGATCAGGTCAGCGCCAGTGCTTTCCAGTGCGCGCACGATGCCGTCGTGCACTGCGTGGCCTTCGCCCACCACGGTGGTCACGGAAACGCCCGCTTCGGTCATGGCCTTGCGCGCTGCGTCCAGGGCAGTGTTGGCTTCGGCCGTAGCGGCGCTCAGGTACTGCGATTGGCCGTAGGCAAAATCAGCGCCCACGCCGGTAAAGGGATAAGGGTCCACCACGTACAGTGCCGTTACGACGCTGCCGAAAGTCTTGGCCAGAGCAGTCGCCTTGGATACGGCGAGCATGGAGGTTTCGGAACCGTCGATGGGAACCAGAATGTGCTTGAACATGGTGTTGCTCCTTAGGTAGTGGAAATCAGGCGGTGGCCCGAATACAAGCCAGAGTGTGACCCCGCACCGCCTTCAGCGACTTGATTCGCATCAAATCTGGGCGGTTCATTGCGTGGCGTTCTGATCAGGCTCGGGTGTTTATAAACCAGAGGCTCACGCCCCCAGCACATCAGCGCCCTGAAAGTTGCCGCGCCGGCAGGTGACGACCAGTGTGTCGCGGTAACCACCTTCGGCCACAGGCTGGATTGGCGTGGTTTCGTGGATCATGCGCGCGTCATCCAGCAGCAGCAAGGACCAGGGCTCGGTCAGGGTAAATCGCACGCCGCTGGGGCCGTCGGCCTCAAAAACACGGGTTTCACCGCCTTTGACGGCGTGGCGCCCCACCAGGAACACAGCCACCAGATCCACACCATCGCGGTGCGCGCCTTCCGGCGTCGGGCGGCCAATGCCGTCCCTGGTGTCGATGCGGAACTGGTGCGCTTCCAGGTACCAGGGCTCAGCACCTGCGGCATGGGCAAAGACTTCACCAGACACACCCGCCAAAGAGCGCAGCAGCTGGTTCCACACGGGGGTTGTCACTGTCGCATCCTGCATGGGGGCAAACAAGCGCTGCATGCCGCCGTGCAAGGCGTTGTACTCCACCGGCTGCCAGTGGGGTCGATGCGGCACCTGTTGCACCTCCGCGCCCGTCACCACAAAGCACGAGTGGCGCCTGCGCCGGTAGCGCCCGCCGTCTTTCAGGAATTCATCGGGCGGCAAGCCACTCCAGTCGGCATTCAGCGCCATCAAGGCTTGCAAGTCGCATCCAGCCCAGGCGGCCACATCGGCGGGGGCCAGCACCGCGTAACCGGCACTGCGCAGTTGCTCAGACACCTGGGAAGGACGAACAAAAGGCGGTGAAAAAGTGATTTGGCTCATAGAGCTGCCGAGCTTAACCGCAGCGCGGGCCTGCCAGGGCGAGCTGCAGCGCAAGCCACACCCGGCACAAGGCAGATCAACAAAAAAGCCGCTTGCCCGTGCGGGGAAGCGGCTTTGTTGAGGAACACCGCTCAGCGCCGTGCCAGGGGCAAACGCCGTGGTTACACGCGCTCTGCCACCCAGGCTTGCACCGATGCCAGCGCGGCAGGAACCTTGCTGGCATCTGTACCGCCTGCCATGGCCATGTCGGGCTTGCCGCCGCCCTTGCCGCCCACTTGCTGGGCCACAAAGTTCACCAGCTCACCAGCCTTGACCTTGCCCACGCTGTCAGCCGTCACCCCAGCAGCCAGTTGCACCTTGTCACCGTCCACCGCGGCCAGCACGATGGCGGCGGTCTTGAGCTTGTCCTTGAGCTTGTCCATGGTGTCGCGCAGGGTCTTGGCGTCAGCGCCAGGCAGTGCCGCGGCCAGCACCTTCAGGCCCTTCACGTCCACAGCCTGGGTCAGCAACTCGTCGCCCTGGGCAGAAGCCAGCTTGCCCTTGAGGGCTGCCACTTCTTTTTCGAGCGTGCGGGCGTTTTCCAGCGCTTGCGCGATGCGGGCATTCAGCTCGGCCACGGGGGACTTGAGCGCGCCAGCAGCCTGGTTCACGGTGTCTTCCAGGCTTTGCAGGTAGGCCAGCGCGTTGGCACCCGTCACGGCCTCAATACGGCGCACACCAGCGGCCACGCCGCCTTCGGCCACCACCTTGAACAGGCCGATATCGCCCGTGCGCTGCACGTGGGTGCCGCCACACAGCTCGCGGCTGGTACCGATGTCGAGCACGCGCACGGTCTCGCCGTACTTTTCGCCAAACAGCATCATGGCGCCGGTCTTCTGGGCGGATTCGATGTCCATCACACGCGCATCGGTAGCGGTGTTGGCCAGAATTTCTTCGTTCACGCGGCGTTCAATCTCGCGGATCTCGGCGTCGGTGAGGGGAGCGTTGTGGGCAAAGTCAAAGCGGGTGCGGTCGGCATTCACCAGGCTGCCCTTTTGCTGCACATGGCTGCCCAGCACTTCGCGCAGAGCCTTGTGCATGATGTGCGTGACCGAGTGGTTGCGCATGGTGGCAGCACGCACGGCCGTGTTGACCTGGGCCTGCACGGTGTCGCCCACGTTCAGGGTGCCTTCTTCCAGCGTGCCGTGGTGGCCGAACACATCGGCCTTGATCTTGAGCGTGTCGCCCACCGCAAACCGGGCCGAGCCACTGGTGATGACGCCTTCGTCACCCACCTGGCCGCCGCTTTCGGCGTAGAACGGGGTCGTGTCCAGCACCACCACACCGTTTTGACCGGCTTTCAGGGCTGCAACGCTTACCCCATCTACGTAGAGTGCTACGATTTTTGCAGTTTCAGCCAGGTGCTCGTAGCCGGTGAAGCGGTTGGCGTCACCCGCATAGTCCAGCGCCTTGTCCATCTTGAACTTGCCGGCAGCGCGGGCCTGGGCCTTCTGCTTTTCCATGGCGGTCTTGAAGCCAGCCTCGTCCACTTCCACGTCGCGCTCGCGGCACACGTCGTTGGTCAAATCGAGCGGGAAGCCATAGGTGTCGTGCAGCTTGAAGGCCACTTCGCCGGGCAGCACCTTGGCACCGCCGTCCAGGGCCGCGTCCAGAATTTCCATACCGTTGGCCAGTGTCTCGAAGAAGCGCTCTTCTTCGGTCTTGAGCACGTCGGTGATGCGCTGCTCTTGCTCGCGAATGGCGGGATAGGCATCGCCCATCAGGCGCACCAGGTCGGCCACCAGCTTGTGGAAGAACGGGGTCTTCTTGCCCAGCTTGTAGCCATGGCGGATGGCGCGGCGCACGATACGGCGCTGCACGTAGCCTCGGCCCTCGTTGCTGGGGATCACGCCGTCGCTCACCAGAAAGGCGGTGGCGCGGATGTGGTCGGCAATCACGCGCAGGCTCTTGTTGTCCAGGTCGGTCACGCCGGTCTCACGGCCTGCGGCCTTGATGAGCTGGTCGAAGATGTCGATTTCGTAGTTGCTGTGCACGTGCTGCAAGATGGCAGCCAGGCGCTCCAGGCCCATGCCGGTGTCCACGCAGGGCGCAGGCAGCGGCACCACAGAGCCGTCTTCCTTCATGTCGAACTGCATGAACACGTTGTTCCAGATCTCGATGAAGCGGTCGCCGTCTTCTTCAGGACTGCCTGGAGGGCCGCCAGGAATTTCGGGGCCATGGTCGTAGAAGATTTCAGAGCAAGGGCCGCAAGGGCCGGTGTCGGCCATCATCCAGAAGTTGTCGGACTTGTAGCGACCGCCCTTGTTATCGCCAATGCGGATCACGCGCTCGGGCGGCAGGCCGATTTCCTTGGTCCAGATGTCATAGGCCTCGTCGTCTTCCTGGTACACCGTGGCCAGCAGGCGCTCGGGTGGCAGCTTGTAGACCTCGGTCAAAAGCTCCCAGGCCCACTTCAGCGATTCGCGCTTGAAGTAGTCGCCAAACGACCAGTTGCCCAGCATCTCAAAGAAAGTGTGGTGGCGTGCGGTGTAGCCCACGTTCTCCAGATCGTTGTGCTTGCCACCCGCACGCAGGCAGGCCTGCACAGACACCGCACGGTTGTACGAGCGCTTGTCGGTGCCCAGGAACACGTCCTTGAACTGCACCATGCCCGAGTTGGTGAACATCAGCGTGGGGTCGTTGCCGGGCACCAGGGGGCTCGACGGCACCACGGTGTGGCCCTTGGAGACGAAGAAGTCCAGGAAGGACTTGCGGATGTCAGCGACAGAAAAAGTGGGAGTGCTCATGGTGTTATGGAGTGGTTGCACGGAGCAGGCAGCCCGCAGGACCCGCGCCTGCGTGGCCTGTCGCTGCCCCTATGGGGACCAACCTTTCATTATAGGTTTGCGGTCTGCGGGTCCGTGGCTGGAGGGAGACAGGCCACGGGAGCGGTGTCATTTCAGGCAGAGCGAATCCTGAAAATCCGCTTGCAGACTTCAAATATCTTGTTAATATATTAACAACAGCAACCGACCAACGCACCCAAGGAGCACCCCGTGAACCCACAACCCCGCTGGCAAGGCATCTTTCCGGCCATCACCACCAAGTTCCACGCCGACGAATCCATCGACGCCGAGGGCACGGCCCGCCACATCGACTTTCAGATCCGTAACGGCATTCATGGCCTCGTCACCTGCGGCTCGCTGGGCGAGGCCAGCACGCTCAGCCTGGAAGAAAAGCTCCAGGTCGCCAAGATCGCGCTGGAAGCCACTGACGGCCGTGTGCCCGTGCTGGCCAATGTGTCCGAGACCAGCACCCGCGACGCCCTGCGCTACATCGATGGCGGCAACAAGCTCGGTGTGGCCGGGTACATGGTCATGCCCTCGGTGATCTACGTGGCCGACGCCCGCGAGGCCATGGCCAACGTGCGCGCCATGGCGGGCGCCGCCCAGCGCCCCTTGATGGTCTACAACAACCCCGTGGCCTACCGTGTGGACCTGAAACCCGAGCACATGGTCGAGCTGGCCGACTGCGAGTGGATCGCTGCCATCAAGGAAAGCACGGGCGACATCCGCCGCATCACCGACCTGCGCAATACCGTGGGCGACCGCTACCAGCTCTTCCTGGGCGTGGACGACCTGGCTTACGAAGGCCTGGCCCTGGGATGCGACGGCCTGCTGGCCGGCGTGGGCTGCGCCTTCCCGCGCGAAACCGTGGCGCTGTACGACCTGATGAAGGCGGGCAAATTTGCCGAGGCGCTGCCGCTGTACCAGTGGATGACGCCCATGCTGCACCTGGATGTATCGAACAAGCTGGTGCAAAACCTCAAGCTCATCGACGCGCTGGTGGGCGTGGGTACCGAACACATGCGCCGCCCCCGCCTGCCACTGGTGGGCGAGGAACGCGCGTTTGTGGAGAGCGTGGTGCGCAAGGCCCTGGCCACGCGCCCTACAAAATACCAGTCTGTGGCCTGAGACACTGAGCCCCCTGCCCCACCACTACCAGAGCATCATGCAACGCATCCACGTGATCGACTCCCACACGGGCGGCGAGCCGACCCGGCTTGTCATCGACGGTTTTCCAGACCTGGGCACCGGCACCATGGCCGAGCGGCGTGCGCTGCTGGCCGAGCGCCACGATGCCTGGCGGGCCGCCACCGTGCTGGAGCCGCGTGGCAGTGATGTGGTGGTGGGGGCCCTGCTCTGTGCGCCGCAAGACCCGGCCAGCGCAGCGGGCGTGATCTTCTTTAACAACAGCGGCTACCTGGGCATGTGTGGCCACGGCACCATCGGGCTGGTGGCATCACTGGCCTACCTGGGCCGCATCACGCCCGGCGAGCACCGCATCGAAACCCCGGTGGGCACCGTCACCACCACCCTGCACACCGATGGTTCGGTCAGCGTGCGCAACGTGCCGGCCTACCGCCTGCACCATCAGCTGGCGGTGGACGTGCCCGGCTATGGCCGCGTGGTGGGCGATGTGGCCTGGGGCGGCAACTGGTTCTTCCTGATCTCTGACCACGGCCAGCGTGTAGCCAGCGACAACCTGGAGGCGTTGATGGACTACAGCTGCGCCGTGCAGCAAGCCCTCAAAGGCCAGGGCATTCGGGGCGACAATGGCGGCGAGATTGACCACATCGAGCTGTTTGCCGACGATGACCAGGCCGACAGCCGTAACTATGTGCTGTGTCCCGGCAAAGCCTATGACCGCTCGCCCTGTGGCACGGGCACCAGCGCCAAGGTGGCCTGCCTGGCTGCCGACGGCAAGCTGGCACCGGGCGCCCCCTGGCGTCAGGCCAGCATCATCGGTAGCCAGTTCGAGGCCAGCTATACGCTGGAGGGCGACGGAAAAGTGATACCTACACTGCGCGGCCGCGCCCACGTGAGTGCCGAAGCCACGCTGCTGATCGAAGACAGCGACCCCTTTGGCTGGGGCATCCGGCTGTAATCCGCCGCTCGTCCCAAAACACACGCGCGCCATGCAACACACCGACGTTCTCGTCATTGGCGCCGGCATCGTGGGCGCCGCCTGCGCCCACGCCCTCGCACAGGCCGGGCTCTCGGTGCGTGTGATCGATGCGCGCCTCGGCGGCGCAACGGCGGCAGGCATGGGCCACCTGGTGGTGATGGACGACAACCCGGCTGAACTGGCGCTGAGCCAGACATCGCTGGACCTCTGGCACGCTTGGGCGCCCCACTTGGATGCGGGCTGCGCCTTCAGGGCCTGCGGCACGCTCTGGTTAGCCGCTAACGATGCCGAACTACAGGCCGCACATGACAAGCGCAGCACCCTGCAAGCGCACGGCATCGCCTGCGAGATGCTCGACGCGGCCGCATTGGCCCGTGCCGAACCCGCCCTGCGCACTGGCTTGGCGGGCGCGCTGAAGGTGCAGGGCGACAGCGTGGTCTATGCCCCGCGCGCAGCCCAGTGGCTGCTGGACCAGGCTGCAGCGCAAGGACACTTGATCTTTGAGCAGGCTGAAGCCACACACATCGACGGCCACACCGTCACCCTGCGCGATGGCAGCCAGCGCAGCGCGGGCGCCATCGTGCTGGCCAGTGGCATCCACGCCCCCCACCTGTGCCCCGGTCTGCCGCTGCGCCCAAAAAAGGGGCACCTCGTCATTACCGACCGCTACCCGGGCACCGTGCACCACCAATTGGTGGAGCTGGGCTACATCACCAGCGCCCACCACAGCGACGGCACCTCGGTGGCCTTCAACGTGCAGCCCCGGCCCACGGGGCAGTTGCTGATCGGCTCGTCGCGCGAGTTCGAAACCACCGACCCCGCCGTCAACAACGCCGTGATGGCGCGCATGCTGCAACGGGCACTCGACTACCTGCCGGGCCTGGCCGACCTCAACGCCATCCGCACCTGGACCGGCTTTCGCGCCGCCACGCAAGACAGCCTGCCGCTGATTGGCGCGCACCCCGAACACCCGCACCTGTGGCTGGCCGTGGGACATGAAGGACTGGGGGTGACCACCGCCCCGGCCACCGCGCAGTTGCTGGCGGCCCAGATCGCAGGGGGCACCCCGGCGATCGACCCCACGCCCTATGCACCTGCCCGCTTTGCGGGCCTGAGCACACCATGACCCCATCCAGAACACCCGCCCTGGTGCACATCGTGGTGAATGGCACACCCCTGCAGGTGCCCCCAGGGACCAGCGTCGCCGCCGCGCTGGCGCAGCAAACACCCGGCACCACACGCACCTCGGTCACCGGCGCGGCGCGGGCACCGCTGTGTGGCATGGGGGTGTGCCACGAATGCCGGGTCCGAATCCACGGCCGCACACGCCTGGCGTGCCAGACGGTCTGCACCGAGGGCATGTCGATTCACACCGATGTCGGCACAGCACCCGGGAGCGCCACGCCGTGAACCAGCCCGTGACCCCATCCATGAACGAGCAACACTCGACGCACGAGCGCTGCGACACCCTCATCATCGGCGCTGGCCCTGCAGGTTTGGCGGCCGCCCTCGCTGCCGCACCCAGCGGGGCAGCGATCACCATCGTAGACGACAACCCACAGCCCGGTGGGCAAATCTGGCGCGACGGCCCCCAGGTGGTCTTGCCCGCCCTGGCGCAACAGCACCGCGCGGCGCTGGCCCGGCACACCAACATCCGCCTGCTGCCGGGCACCCGCGTGGTGGGCCTGGGTGATTTCCAACCCAGCGACAAGGCCCCTACCCTGCTGCTGGAAGACGCAGACCGGGGCTGGACCCAGCACAGCCACCGCATCATCCTGTGCACCGGAGCCCGCGAGCTGCTGCTGCCCTTTCCGGGCTGGACGTTGCCCGGTGTGACGGGCGCGGGCGCCTTGCAGGCCCTCATCAAGGTGGGGCTCGACGTGCGCGGCCAGCGCATCGTCATCGCAGGCACAGGCCCGCTGCTGCTGGCCGCTGCGGCCACCGCCACCCAAGCGGGCGCCACGGTGGTGCGCGTGGCCGAACAAGCGCCTTGGAGCGCGCTCGCAGGCTTTGCGATGCAACTGCCGCGCTGGCCCACCAAGGCGGTACAGGCGCTCTCGTTGCTCAACACCCGCTGGCGTGCCAACAGCCATGTGCTGGAGGTACAGGGCACCACCCAGGTGCAAGCCGTGCGGCTGCGCAAAGGTCCACACACCGAAGAAACCATTGCCTGCGACCGCGTGGCCTGCGGGTTCGGGCTGGTGCCCAATACCCACCTGGGGCAGATGCTGGGCTGCGCGCTGGGCGGGCCGCTGAGCGGCGGCCAGGGCCTGGCCGTGGATGCACTGATGCGCACCAGCGTGCCCGGTGTGTTCGCCGCGGGTGAAGCCACCGGCTTTGGCGGCAGCGAACGTGCACTGGTTCAGGGCGCCATGGCAGGCCATGCAGCGGCCGGACAGGTGCAACAGGCATAGGCGCTGCGCCCACAACTGGCCCGCTGGGAGGACTTTGCGCAGGCGCTACAGGCTTCTTTTCCGTTGAACGAAACACTCAAAACCCTGGCGCAGCCCGACACCCTGGTGTGCCGCTGCGAAGACGTGCCCTACGCCGGGTTGACGGAGCGCGAGGGCTGGATAGACGCCAAGCTGCACACCCGCTGCGGCATGGGCGCCTGCCAGGGCCGCATCTGCGGCGCGGCCACGCAGCACCTGTTTGGCTGGACCTCCGCGCCCCCACGGCATCTGCTGGCGCCAACACGCATCGGCACGCTGGCGGCCGCTGCAGCGGCGCCTCCCGCCGGCCAAGGTAATGAAGGGCCCAAAGCTAAGCCCGCTGTGACCTAAGATGCCGGCACTCCCGCCTGACTGAGCACGATGACAACGACTCCCGCACCCCAGCCAGACCCCGCGCCCAAGCGGCGCGCGGCGGACGTGGCCTATGACGCCATCGAGGCCATGATCTCCACGCTGCAACTGCAACCGGGCAGCCCCGTGGTGGAGGCCGAGATCGCCGAAAGCACAGGCCTGGGCCGCACGCCGGTGCGCGAGGCCCTGCTGCGCATGGTGTCGATTGGGCTCATCGTGCAGCAGCCGCGCCGGGGTTTGCAGGTGTCCAACATCGACCTGGCCGACCACCTGGACGTGATCCAGACCCGCCGCGTGCTGGAGCGGCTGCTGGCCTCCAACGCCGCGCGCCGCGCCACCGCGCCGCAGCGCCAGGCCATCGTGCGTTGTGCCGAGAACATGGTGGAAGCCGCAGCACGCGGTCACCTGGACGACTACATGCTGGCCGACCATGAGCTGGACCTCGTCATCCACCAGGCCAGCCAGAACCACTCGGCCGTCAAATGCGTGCAGCCGCTCATCGTGCAGTGCCGCCGCTTCTGGTATGCCTACCAGCACGAGGGCGAAGTGTCCGAAGGCGCCCGCGCTCACCTCCAGCTGGCCCAGGGCATTGCCTCGGGCGACGAAGCCCAGGCCATGGCCGGGGCTGAGCAGCTGATGGAGTACCTGGAGCGGTTTGCGCGACGCATCATCGACCGCTGAGCCAGTTTCCATCCCTCCGTGGGCACAAGGTACCCACAGAGCATTTTTGCTATTATTGTTATAGCAATGAACCGTTTACCAATGGGCGGAAGATGTATTTCAGCTGCCGCACCGCCCTGCTCCTCAACGCCCACGGTGGCTGCGCGACTGCTCACGCGCCAATGCAATGAATTCGGTCACCACCGGACGACTGCGTGAGCCCCTGCGCCAAACCAGGCCGACATCGATGATGGGAGACGCGTCACGCAGGCTGCGTGCCTCCACATGCTCGGCGTCCAGGGTCCAGGGCCGGTAAAGAAAATCCGGCAGCAGGGCAATGCCCGCGCCAATACCCACCAAAGACCGGACTGCCTCCAGCGAACTGCTTCGCATCAGCACAGGCGGGCGCAGGCCATGGCGCGACCACAGCGCGTTCATCACGTTCTCCACCCGGTCTGCCTCCAGTACGACCTGGGGATAGGCAGCACATTCGTGCAAGGTCAGCTCGGTCTTCTCTGCCAGGGCATGGCCTGAAGCCATCCACACCCGATTGGGCGAGCGGGTCAGCGCCTCTACCTCCAGCGCTTGCGGCTCGCCCAGTGCGTTGGACACCATGATGGCCAGGTCCACCTCACCGTTGATGAGCAGATGCTCCAGAAACTGCGGCGCGTCCTCCACCACCGAGATCGTGACCGAAGGGTGCGAGCGCTGAAACCGCGCAAACAGTTCCGCAAGGTAGTAACCGGCCACCAAACTCGTGACCCCTACGGTCAGATTGCCCGACAGTGTCTCGGGCTTACCACGCTCTAGCTGCCCCGCCTCTGCCACCGCAGCAATCACCTTGCGCGCACTGACCTGAAAGCGGTGCCCATCCTGGGTCAGCACCATCCCCTTTGCGGTGCGTTCAAAAAGCTTCACCCCGAGGGAGTCTTCCAGCTCCTGAATGCTTTTGGTGACAGCCGATTGCGCGATGTTGATCATCCGCGCTGCGGCCGCCACAGAGGCCGTTTCGGACACAGCGAGGAAGTAACGGAACTGTTTGAGCGTGATGTGGCGCTGCATTTTGGTGCAAAAAATCAGAGGGTTAACCCTTGATATCTACTTTATAGATAGATAGGACTCCGAATATTGAACTAGTCAGTGAGCGGGGGTCAAGCCACCATTCACTGGCTTTCGCATGAACCAGGGTCACCAGGGTGAGCCCGCGAAGGCCCGCCCAGCCCGACTGGAATCCGATCAACCTGAACGTGTGGAGATGACATGAAGCTACTGAAGTACGCGGCGATCACCGCCGGATTGCTGGCCATGGCCGGCGCCAGCCAAGCCCAAAAAATGGTGCAAAAAGTCGGCAAGGGCGAAGGCCAGGTCGACATCGTGGCCTGGGCCGGGTACATCGAGCGCGGTGCCACATCCAATGACTTTGACTGGGTGACAGGCTTCGAGAAAGCCACGGGCTGCAAGGTCAACGTCAAGACCGCGGGCACCTCCGACGAGATGGTGGCCCTCATGAACGAAGGCGGCTTCGACCTCGTGACCGCCTCTGGCGACGCCAGCACACGCCTGATCCGTGGCAAGAAGGTTCAGCCGATCAACGTGGGCCTGATCCCCAGCTACAAGAACATCGATCCCCGCCTGCAGAAGGCACCCTGGCACTACGAGGGCAACACCCACTACGGGGTGCCCTACCAGTGGGGCTGGAACGTGCTGATGTACAACACCAAGGTCTTTGGTGACAAGAAGCCCACCAGCTGGAGCGTTGTGTTCGAAGAGCAAACCCTGCCCGACGGAAAAAGCAACAAGGGCCGCGTGCAAGCCTTTGACGGCCCGATCTACATCGCCGATGCCGCGCTCTACCTGATGAAGAAGAACCCGGCACTGGGCATCCAGGATCCCTACGAACTGAACGAGACCCAGTACAAGGCAGCGCTGGAGTTGCTGCGTGGCCAACGCAAGATCGTGGGCAAGTATTGGCACGACGCCTTCGTGCAGATCGACGACTTCACCAACGAGGGTGTGGTGGCCTCCGGAAGCTGGCAGTTCCAGGCCAACATCCTGGGCTCCAAGAAGGCTCCGATCGCCACCGTGGTACCGGTCGAAGGCGCTTCAGGCTGGGCCGACTCCACCATGATGCACGCCGATGCCAAGCACCCCAACTGTGCTTACATGTGGCTGGAACACTCGCTCAACCCCAAGCTGCAAGGCGACCTCTCGGCCTGGTTCGGCTCGGTCCCTGCCGTGCCTGCCGCCTGCAAGGGCAACAAGCTGCTGGGTGACGATGGCTGCGCGCGCCAGGGCTACAACGACTTCGAGCGCATTTCCTTCTGGAAGACCCCCACCACCCAGTGCAAGACGCAGAACAACCAGTGCGTGCCGTACCACAAGTGGGCATCTGACTACATCGCCATCCTGGGCGGCCGCTGATCAGAGCTTGCCCGCCTGAGCGGGCTGGCGCCAAGGCGCTCCAGCCCGCTTCTCCCCATCCTCTCTCGTGAAAGAGTGTGAACCGATGACTTCGGCTGTGAGTTTGCGCGACGTGTCGTGCGTTTTCCGTTCTGCGGGCAAGACCGTGAACGCGGTGGCCGGTGTGGATCTGGAGGTCCGCCCTGGTGAGTTCTTCACCTTGCTCGGCCCCTCGGGCTCGGGCAAGACCACGTGCCTGCGAATGATTGGCGGCTTCACTTTGCCCACCAGCGGCACCATCGCCATCCACGGCCAGGACGTGAGCCTGCTTCCGCCCTATGCACGCCCGGTTAACACCGTGTTCCAGGACTACGCACTCTTCCCGCACATGACCATCCTGGAGAACGTGGCTTACAGCCTCATGGTGCGTGGCGTAGACAGCACCACGCGCGAAAAGAAAGCCCAGCAATTGCTGGAGACCGTGCAGCTGCCAGAGGTTGGCCAGCGCAAGCCGCCTCAACTGTCGGGCGGCCAACGCCAGCGCGTGGCACTGGCCCGTGCGCTGATCAGCGAGCCCCAGGTGCTGCTGCTCGACGAGCCCCTTGGCGCGCTGGACCTCAAGCTGCGCGAGCAAATGCAGAGCGAACTCAAGAGCCTGCAGCGCAAGCTGGGCATCACCTTCATTTTCGTCACGCACGATCAACACGAAGCCCTGTCCATGAGTGACCGCATCGGCGTCTTCAACAAGGGCCGCCTGGAGCAGGTGGCCACGCCGGCCGAGCTTTACAACCGCCCAGCCACGCGCTTCGTGGCCGAATTCGTCGGTGCCGCCAACGTGCTGCAGGGCGGCGACGCCCGCCGGTACGCCCCGGCCGAGGCGTTGATGATCCGCCCCGAGCAGATCGACCTGGAACTCGGCCCGCAAGCAGGCAACGGCGCTCCGCGCACGCGTGGCACTGTGCGCGAGGTGCAGTTTTTCGGCTCCTTCTGGCGCGTGCAGGTGCAGCCCGACCAGGGCGGAGCCACGTTGCTGGTGGACCTGCCCGTGCAGGGCAGCACCGTGACACCCGAACCCGGCGCCAGCGCCCAGCTTTACTGGAGCGACACGGCCATGCACGTCATCGAAACGGCCACGCAAGCATGAACGCAGCCGTCATTTCCGCACGCGACAGTCTGGCCGATCAGCTGTCCACGCTGATCTATACGCGCCGAGGGCTGCTTTTGGGCCTGTTGCTGGCGCCCCCGCTGCTGTGGTTCGGGGTCATCTACCTGGGTTCGCTGTTCAGCCTCCTGGCCAACAGCGTCTTTCGCCTGGACGACTTCACCGGCCAGGTGGTGCGCGAGATCGGGTTCAGCAACTTCGTCGAGATCTTTACGCCCACCAACCTGGATGTGGCCCTGCGCAGCAGTGTGATGGCCATCCTCGTCACTGTGGCCTGCGTGGTGCTGGGCTTTCCCATCGCCTATTACATGGCCCGCTACGCGCGCGGTCCGCAAAAGGCCCTGCTCTATGTGGCCGTGATGCTGCCCTTGTGGTCCAGCTACCTGGTGCGCCTGTACGCCTGGAAGCTGCTGCTGGCCAAGGAAGGTGCCATCTCCTGGCTGCTGCACGCGCTGCATCTGGAGGGCCTGCTCGATGGCCTGCTGTCGTTGCCCGTCGTGGGCGGCAGCTCGCTGAGCTTCTCCCCCATGGGCACCTTCATTGTCTTCGTCTACATGTGGCTGCCCTTCATGATCCTGCCGATCATGGCGGCGATTGAGCGCATCCCAGGTTCGTACCTGGAGGCCTCGGCCGATCTGGGCGCGAGCCCGGCCCAGACCTTCCGCCAGGTGATCTTCCCGCTGGCCATGCCGGGCATCGCTGCGGGTTCCATCTTCTCTTTCTCGCTGACCCTGGGCGACTACATCATTCCTCAGGTCATCGGCAACTCCACGCTTTACATCGGCCAGGTGGTCTATCGCCAACAAGGCGTAGCGGGCAATCTGCCTTTTGCGGCGGCCTTCTCGCTGGTGCCCATCGTGATCATCGGCCTTTACCTCTGGCTGGCCAAGCGCAAGGGAGCTTTCGATGCGCTCTGACAAGAAATTTTCCAAGCCGCAGCGCGGCGCCTCGCTTGGGCTCAAGCTGGCCACCTGGACGGGCGTGCTCTTCTTGCACATCCCGCTGGCGTTGATCGCCCTGTACGCCTTCAGCAGCGAAGACAAGAGCTATGTTTTCCCGCCGCCGGGCCTGACCACGCAGTGGTTCGGTGTCGCCCTGGAGCGCCAGGATGTGTGGGACGCCATGAAGCTGTCCTTCCAGGTCGCGCTCTGGGCCACGGGCATCGCCATGGTGCTGGGCACGCTGGCGGCGGGCGCTCTGGCCCGCACGCAGTTCTTTGGCCGCGACGCCGTCAACCTCCTGCTCATCCTGCCCATCGCCCTGCCTGGCGTGATCACAGGTATCGCACTGCGTTCGTCCTACCACGCGATGGAGATCCCGTTCAGCTTCTGGACCATCGTGATCGGCCACGCCACCTTCTGCGTGGTGGTGGTCTACAACAACGCGGTGGCTCGGCTGCGCCGCATCAGCCCGGCGCTGATCGAGGCCTCCATGGACCTGGGCGCCAACGCCTTCCAGACCTTCCGCTACGTGCTCTTGCCCCAACTGGGCTCGGCCCTGCTGGCCGGTGGCCTGCTGGCCTTTGCGCTGAGTTTCGACGAGGTCATCGTCACCACCTTCACTGCTGGCCAGCAAACCACGCTGCCGATCTGGATGCTGCAGGAGCTGATCCGCCCACGCCAGCGCCCTGTGACCAATGTGGTGGCCGTGATCATGATCGCGCTCACTTTCATCCCCATCGTGCTGGCTTACTGGCTGACCCGCGCCGACGAAGACAGCCACAACCGCTGAACCCAATTTTTTAGGAGACCTGACCATGGGACACCCGTCTGAACCCACCCTGCAGTTCCCTACCGAGTTGCTGATCGACCAGCAGCTGGTACGCGGTGAAGGCGCCGAGGAACCCGTCCTCAACCCCGCCACCGGCGAGACCCTGTGCTCCGTGCGCGAGGCCTCGGCCGAACAGGTGGCACGCGCCGTCTCGGCCGCCAGTCGCGCCTGGGAATCCTGGTCGCAGACCACTCCGGCTGAACGCGCCAACCTGCTGCTCAAGCTGGCAGATGCGGTGGAGGCCAACGCGGAACAGTTCGCACGCCTGGAGTCGCTGAACTGCGGCAAACCCTACGCACGAGCCCTCGGTGACGAGATACCGGCCATTGCCGATTGCTTCCGTTACTTCGCCGGTGCGGCACGCTGCATGAGCGGCACCATCGCCGGTGAATACCTGGCCGGTCACACCAGCATGATCCGGCGCGACCCCATTGGCGTTGTCGCTTCGATCGCCCCCTGGAACTACCCGCTGATGATGGCGGCCTGGAAGGCAGCTCCAGCCCTCGCAGCCGGCAATACGGTGGTGCTCAAGCCCAGCGAACAGACGCCGCTGACCGCCCTGCTCTTCGGCCGCCTGGCAGCCGACATCCTGCCCAAGGGGGTGCTCAACGTGATCTGCGGTCGCGGCGCCAGCGTGGGCCAGCCTCTGGTGGAACACCCGCAGGTGCGCATGGTCTCGGTCACAGGTGACGTCTCCACCGGCCGCAAGATCCTGCAGGCGGCCTCGGGCACACTCAAGCGCACCCATCTGGAACTCGGCGGCAAGGCCCCGGTGATCGTCTTTGACGACGCGAACCTCGAGGAGGTAGTGGCCGGTGTGCGCACCTTCGGCTACTACAACGCCGGTCAGGACTGCACGGCAGCCTGCCGCATCTACGCCGGCCCCAAGATCTACGACAAGCTGGTCGCCGAACTGAGCGCCGCCGTGGCCACACTGAAGATGGGCACGCAGGACGAGGACGGCGTGGAGCTGGGCCCACTGATCTCCGACCGCCAGCGCAACCGCGTGGCCAGCTTCGTGGAACGCGCGCAGATGACCGGCCATATGGAAGTCACGACCGGCGGCAAGCTGCGCCAGGGCAATGGCTTCTTCTACGAACCCACGGTGATCGCAGGCGCCAGGAAGGACGACGAGATCGTGCGCCGCGAGGTCTTTGGCCCCGTGGTCTCTGTCACCCGCTTCTCCGATGCCGAACAGGTCATTGGCTGGGCCAATGATTCGGACTATGGCCTGGCTTCCAGCGTCTGGACGCAGGACGTCAGCAAGGCCATGCGCGTGGCCAAACAGCTGCAGTACGGCTGCACCTGGATCAACACGCACTTCATGCTGGTCAATGAAATGCCGCACGGCGGGCTCAAGTCCTCGGGCTACGGCAAGGACATGTCCATGTATGCGCTGGAGGACTACACAGTCCCGCGCCACGTCATGGTCAAGCTGTGAATTGGGGATGCAGAGATGAAACACTCTTCCAATGAAGCCCTGTTGGCGCGCAAGGCTGCGGCCACGCCGCGTGGTGTCGGCGTCATGGGCAACTTCTTCGCCGACCGCGCGCAGAACGCCGAGCTCTGGGACGTCGAAGGTCGTCGCTACATCGATTTTGCCGGCGGCATCGCCGTGCTCAACACGGGCCACCGCCATCCCAAGGTGCTCGCTGCGGTGCAGGCCCAGCTGGAGCGGTTCACCCACACCTGCTACCAGATCGTGCCCTACGAGAGCTACATTGCCCTGGCTGAAAAGCTCAACGAGATCACGCCTGGCTCGCACGCCAAGAAGACCGCGTTCTTCTCCACTGGCGCCGAAGCGGTGGAAAACGCCATCAAGATTGCCCGTGCCGCCACCGGGCGCAGTGGCGTGATCGCTTTTGGCGGAGCCTTCCATGGCCGCAGCCTCTACGCCGTGGCCCTGACCGGCAAGGTCGCCCCTTACAAGAACGCCTTCGGCCCCATGCCTGCGGAGGTCTACCACGTGCCCTTCCCGAGCGACGCCGAGAGCCTGGCTGAAGCACGCAAGGGTGTGGAGCGCCTGTTCAAGTACGACATTGAGCCCAGCCGCGTGGCGGCCTTCATCTTCGAGCCCGTGCAGGGCGAGGGTGGCTTCAACATCATCCACCCCGAAGCCGTGCGCTGGATACGAGAGCTCTGCAACCAGCACGGCATCCTGATGGTCGCCGACGAGGTGCAGACGGGTTTTGGCCGCACCGGCAAGCTCTTTGCCATGGGACATTACGAGAGTCAGGGCATCACGCCGGATCTGATGACCAGTGCCAAATCCATGGCTGCTGGCCTCAATCTTTCCGCTGTGACCGGCCGTGCTGAAGTGATGGATGCGCCGGCCCCCGGCGGTCTGGGCGGCACCTACGCCGGCAACCCGCTGGCCGTGGCAGCCGCGCACGCGGTGATCGACGTCATGCGCGATGAGAAGCTTCCCGAGCGCGGCCAGCAACTCGGCGACCAGCTCCAGACGCGCCTGCGCAGCCTGCAGGCCCGCGTGCCTCAGTTGGCCGACGTGCGCGGCCAGGGCGCCATGGTGGCAGCCGAGTTCCGCCACGCCGACGGCCGCCCCGATGCCGACTTCACCAAGGCGGTCCAGGCGCGCGCACTGGCCCAGGGCCTGATCCTGCTAACCTGCGGCATGGACGGCAATGTGCTGCGCTTCCTGTTCCCTCTGACCATCGAACAGCCCGTTTTCGGAGAGGCACTGGTCATGCTGGAGACTGCGCTCACGGCCACCTGAGATCACAATCCCACGTTGCGCTCGCAGACATCGAAAGCTTCCACATGGACATGAAGACCTCCCCCCTCGCCCAGCTCAATGACCCCAGCCTGCTCAAGACCGATGGCCTCATCAACGGCCAGTGGGTGGCGGGAAGCAGCCGCTTTGATGTGAACGACCCGGCCACGGGACTGAAACTGGCTGACGTGGCCAACCTGGGACCGCAGGACGCGGAGGCCGCCATTGTCGCCGCCAACGCCGCCAACGCCGCCTGGGGCCCCTGGAAGACCAAGACCGCCAAGGAGCGCAGCATCATCCTGCGCAAGTGGTTCGATCTGCTGATGGCCAACCAGGACGACCTGGGCCGGATCATGACGGCTGAGCAAGGCAAGCCGCTGGCCGAGGCCAAGGGCGAAGTCGCTTACGGTGCGAGCTTTGTGGAGTGGTTTGCCGAAGAGGCAAAACGCATCAACGGAGAAACGCTGCCCCAGTTCGACAACAGCCGCCGCCTGCTGGTCTTGAAGCAACCCATCGGCGTGTGCGCCGCCATCACACCGTGGAACTTCCCGCTGGCCATGATCACCCGCAAGGTGGCGCCCGCGCTGGCTGCAGGCTGTCCCGTGGTCATCAAGCCCGCCGAGCTGACGCCACTCACTGCCCTGGCCGCCGCCGAGCTGGCCATCCGCGCAGGCATCCCGGCCGGAGTGTTCAACATCCTGCCCGCTGACAGCGATAACTCGATTGCCATCGGCAAGGTGCTTTGCGCGAGCGACGTGGTGCGCCACATCAGCTTTACGGGTTCCACCGAAGTGGGCCGCATCCTGATGGCGCAGTCGGCTCCCACGGTCAAGAAGATGTCGCTGGAGCTGGGCGGCAACGCGCCCTTCATCGTGTTTGACGACGCCGACATTGACAGCGCCGTGGAAGGCGCGTTTGCCAGCAAGTACCGCAACGCGGGCCAGACCTGCGTGTGCACCAACCGTTTTTACGTGCAGGAAGGCGTGTACGACGAGTTCGTGGCCAAGTTCGCTGCCAAGGTCAAAACCGCCAAGGTGGGCAACGGCTTTGAAGACGGCGTAAACCAGGGCCCGCTGATTGAGGAAGCGGCGCTGACCAAGGTACAGCGCCACGTGGATGACGCCATCGCCAAGGGCGGCAAAGTGGTCGCCGGTGGCCAGCGCCTCGCCAGCCTCGGTTCAGGCCAGTTCTTCGAGCCCACGGTGGTGGCCAACGCCACGGCCGACATGCTATGCGCCCGCGAGGAAACCTTTGGCCCCTTTGCCCCGGTCTTCAAGTTCAAGACCGAACAAGAGGCCATCGACGCAGCAAACAACACCGAGTTTGGCCTGGCCAGCTACTTCTACAGCCGCGACGTAGGCCGCATCTTCCGCGTGGGCGAAGCGCTGGAATACGGCATGGTGGGCATCAATGTGGGCATTCTGGCCACCGAACATGTGCCCTTCGGCGGCGTGAAGCAGTCCGGCCTGGGCCGTGAAGGCTCACACCACGGCATGGATGACTACGTGGAAATCAAGTACCTGTGCCTTGGCGACATTCAGAAATGACCACCCCGCGCAGGGCGCGCCAGCGCCCCTGAATCCGCGCAGGACATGCCTATAATGCGTGGCTGTGCGGGTGTAGTTCAATGGTAGAACGGCAGCTTCCCAAGCTTCATACGAGGGTTCGATTCCCTTCACCCGCTCCAGTCACCATAAGTCATTGATTTTAAAAGACTTATTGGTTGACGCAGGGTCATTCAACCCACAACTCTTACCCACAAGTTGCTCAGAAAGTAGGCTCAAGGAGCCACTTTCATGCGAGCACCTATGCCCCGTCTGGTCAAAGACGGCAAATCGGGCATCTGGTTTTTCCGCTGGTCACTGCCCAAGTCGCACCAGCAAAACCTGAACCAAAAAACGCTCTACATCACCTTGCGGACCCGCGACGCGCGGCTGGCACAATCCCATGCAGCACTGCTGAACCTGCGAGTGGAGGCCATGAAAAAAATCCCCAATCTGAACGAAGACGCCATACGCAAGCTCCTGGAAATTGACATGGAGCGCGGCATCTTTCGCGCCGACACCCCAGAAGAACAGGAGCGTGGCCTGCAAATTCTGGAAAACCTGGGCCGTCTGCGGGCCAGCACACCACAGCAGAACAACGCACCCGCTCTGCGCCCCACTCCAGCCATGACCCCAAAAAGCCCCCTTTTTCGGGCCGTGGCCGACGAGCTCATTCGGGAAATCAGCCTGACGCTGAAAAAAGCCAGCGTGGACAAATACCGCAGCACCTACGACGCTTTCCGCGAACATGCGGGCAACCGTTTCGTGGAAGACATCACCCGTGCCGAAATCAAGCAATACAAAGACCAGCTCCTGAGCAACGGCATGGTGGCCCACACCATCAACGGGCACTTGGGCCGACTGCACGCCCTGTTTGAATTTGCCCTGAAAAACGGCTACATCAAGGGCGAGAACCCCGCTGCCAACCACCTGATCCCGCACTCCAAGAAGGCCATCAAGAGCCGGGACAAGTTCTACGACGACGACCTCAAGGCCATCTACAACTGGGAAACCTACGGCCCCATGGCCATCACCCCCGATTATTACTGGGGTCCTTTGGTTTGCCTGTTTTCGGGCATGCGCATTGAGGAATGCACCTCACTGGAAGTCAAGAACATCAAGACCGACGACGGCGTGGTCCTCATGCACATCAAAGACGCCAAGACCCCGACTGGCATCCGGTTTGTCCCAGTGCATTCCTTCCTCATCAAACTGGGTTTTCTGGACTACGTGGAAGAAGTGCGCAAGCTGGGGCACGAAGGGCTGTTCTGGTATTTATCCGATGGGGCCATGGGCAAGCTGACCAACCACAACGGCACCAAGAAGAACCTCTCACGCCGTTTCTCGCAATACCTGAACGATGTGAAGGTCAAAGAGGACGACAACTGCTTTCACTCGCTGCGCCACACCACCATTACACGGTTCGTGGCCCGCAAGGTGAACAACAGCACCATCTACAAGCTGTCGGGCCACACCAGCGACAACTCCACACATTTTGACTATTTGCATGACCTCCCCATCAAGGCACTGCACGAAGCGGTGGAGGCGCTGGATTTTCACGAACTGCTGAACCTCAACAGCTTTGACTGGAAACCGTCATTGCAGCAGGTCCTGGCACGCGAGGCCAAGCGTGCGCAAACGGCAGAAAGCAAGCGCCTGCGCGCAGAACGGCTGGCCAGCAAAGCCATGCCACGCAAGAAGTGGCCGACCAAGTTTTGAAGCGAAAATCCGCCTATACCCACGAATAAAAACAACATGCGGGTGATTTACAGCAACGGCACTGAAAGCAACCTTCTGCTGCGATCCCTGCAAAAGGCACTTTGGAAGGATGACACTGGACGCCGTTTGACCAGCCCAAGCATGGGGCCGTTGTTTTCTGATGAGACAGAGCCAGAAGACATAGAAACGGGAACCATCTATGTGCTGCGCAGTTTGTCCACGCACCCGTATGTAGCCGAACACCGTGAGCTCATCCACAAAATCGGCGTCACTGGTGGAAAGGTGGAAACTCGCATATCTGGTGCGGACAAGGATGCGACCTACCTCTTGGCTGGCGTTGAAGTGGTGGCAACTTACAAGCTGCACAACATCAACCGGGTGCGCATGGAAAACCTCTTCCATCGGATTTTCAGCAATGCACAGATTGACATCACCATTGATGACCGATTTGGCAATCCAGTGAAACCAAGGGAATGGTTCCTTGTGCCACTGCAAGTGATTGACGATGCCGTGGAGCGCATCCTTGATGGCTCAATCACCGAATTCGCCTACGACCCCAAGAAGGCCAGTCTCGTGAGCATTGACTAAAAGCCAATGGAACCACAGTGGTGGCAGACCCTTTGCCTATCTGTGGTTGTCATTGCAAATCGGTTGGACTGGGCAAGGCTAGAACCCAGACCAAATGACCATACTTATATTATGGTTATATTAAATAACCCGCAGATAATACTTTTTCACTCGGAGATAATATATTTTTGAGTTATTTTTGGCATTATATATTGACATTTATTATTCATTTTTATATACTATTCTCACTTTACAGGCAAACCAACTGATTTTCAGGAAAATACCTACGAAATACTAGTCATATATTCTCGCAAGCCATTGGCTTGTCTGTAAGGCGAAGCGAACTCCGATAGGTTTCGGGGGGATAAGAGGTTACAGGCAGTCAAAACAGAAAAGGCAGCGGGTAATCTCCTTCAAAAAAGTCCGACATCAGTCGGCATTTTTAGAGGGAGTTAATATGAAAGGTATTCAATTTGCGCATTTAGGTAAGAAGTCAGCCATCACCCAAGCGGTCACCATCAGCAGTGTCCGCGCCACAAAGGGTGCTGCAACGGTTTGTCCACTTGCCACTACATCGGGAGCTACCCGTGTTAGCTCAGGCACTGCCCACATGGAAGGGGGTGCAGCATGAGCAAGGTTTACGTCGGCACATACCGCAAATACAACGAAGGTTCATTAAAGGGCGAGTGGCTAGACCTAGCCGACTACGCCGACAAGGACGCTTTTCTGGAGGCGTGCACCGAGTTGCACAGCGATGAGAGCGACCCAGAATTGATGTTCCAAGACTGGGAAGACATACCCACCCGATTTATCGGCGAGTCCCACATTGATGAAAAAACATGGGACTGGTTAGAGCTCAGTGAAGACGAGCGCGAAATCGTTGCCATCTATATGGACGAAGTGGACCAGGACGCCCCTGTTGAAACAGCATTGGAATGCTACGAAGGCGAGCATGACAGTGAAGAGGACTGGGCCAGAGACTTCTGGGACCATACAGGCATGGTCAACCAGCTCCCAGAATTTGCCCAGAACTACATTGACTACGAACAGTTCGCCCGTGATTGCAGATTGGGCGGAGACATTACTTTTGTTGAAAAGGGCCGCAAAGTGCGAGCCTTCCGACGCAACTAGAAATTGGCCGATGGGAATGGGTGCCGCATCACTGATGCGGTGTCCTGCCAAAAGCCATGCGTGTCAACAGTGTAGGTTCACCGTTGCACAAAAAAAAGACCAGCAATCATGCTGGCAAAAAACAAGGAGAAATTTCATGAAGAAGCAAGATACAAAAGAGATGGCGGTTGCCATTGAAAAGATGAACCAAGACTATAAAAAGCTAGCAAAAAAATATTTGGGTGCTACGGAGATTTCAAACATAGACAGTGAGTTTTTGCCTCTTAGCTTGCATGAAAAAATGGTCGTTTTGTTCTATAGATTTAAGATTGACTTTCGGGCTACACCCCTTCAATGTCTGCGTATGTTTGTGGGGACAATTTTGCGAGATGGAGAGGTAACCATACACACATCAAGGATGGCTGTTGGTCATGAATTTCGTTGTTTTTGCGAATTGCTAAGCACCGTTGGAGTGAACTTTTTTGAATCAGAAGTCAATACTTTTGGACCGTACACCTTTTTGAATATTGAAGATACCGTATTTGCTTTTTTGACAGAGGAATAGTCCGAACAATGGGTTGAACTAGGGCAGGTACTTTAAATAGTGGCTGCCTTTTTTTCATGAAAATTGAGATTGAAAAATATTTTTCACTAGCTCTTGACATCCAGAAATTTTCTGCTTTATTGAGAAGTGACAATGTTATGCGTCAGCCAATGTGAACATGAGACCTTCTCTGAACTTGACCTGTAGTGCTCACACGCTCCCGATTCGCATTGTCTAGGGTGTTCCCCGATGTGGACCGCTTTGGAGCAGAAAGACCGGCAAATCAAACATTAACTGCCTAACAGTCACTCAGTGGCTGTCAGCCGAACCAAAGCAGCAGCGGATAACAAAGCCCGACCCAATTCGTAAGAATGGGCACCATGCACAACGAAAGCGAGAGGCTTATTGTTCGGACCGCGCATGGGAGTGGACAAGCACTTGAACCGAACTTGATTGACCCTTGTAGCTGGTCAATCCCGGATAGATGTGGCGCCCACATGAACCCGCGAAAGCCCGAAACCGACTGACCAAAAATCAGTGGGTAAGGGAAAAACTTTCCCGGAATCGTGTGGGCAAGTTCTGGGCTGTTTCTATCCGAAAAGCCTGATTTAGCGCCGAAGGCACGGAAAAACCAATCCCAAAAAAGAATAGAACCCAATGCGTAGCAAAGACATGCTTTGCATGGGTCTGGTGAACGATAGTGAACAAAAAAAGGACGGCGGCCACTTTTGCGCAATTTTCACTCACACGCTGCGTCGTTCAAATTGGTCATCACCACAGCACTGAAATCCACCAGCACCCCACATCTGCATTTCTTACCGCCCGTCCGAAATCTGGCAAACGGGGTCTTCAAAACTTGACTTCGCTTTGCAATGCGTTTGAATGAATGCAGGGGGCCGGAAGTCTCAAGCAAGGTTAACCCATCACATGGCTGAACGCCACTGATGGTTACTTGATGGGGTTCCCCCATACCCCTTGAAAGCAGCGTGGCGCAGTGCCACGCGCCCCATAAGAAGAAGAACAAAGGAGGCATGAATGAGAGAACCCGTCAAGAAAAAACGACCTGGCCAGTCAGGCAGCGCAGACAGCAGTGAGTTTGTGCGTCAGGACCGCATTGAGGTCCGCGTCAATCACCACGAAAAAAAGCGTATCACTCAACTCAGCATTGAACGCGGCTTTGAGACCACAGCACAGTATGTGCGCACCCAGGCCATGACGCCAGGTGCAGAGAACCCCAATGCACAGCGTCAGGCGCAATACGCCTGCATGCACCAGCTCAACCGCATGGGCACCAACATCAATCAGATTGCGCGCCATCTCAATTCTGGCGGCACGCCCGATGGTGAAATTTTGTTGGTATTGGTGAAGCTCTTGGAGCATGCAGAAATGCTCTACGAAAAGGCCAACGCACAGCCAGCGGGTGCGCCATGATTGTGCGATTTTTCAAAACTGGCCAGTCCCATGGGGAGGCACCCGTGAACTACCTTTTGCGCTTGCGTGACCATGCGGGAGAACTGCGTGCAGAACAGCCCGAAGTGTTGGAGGGGAGTCCACGACTGACCATTGACCTTATCAATGGCATTGCACGCCAGCACAAATACGCCAGTGGGTGCCTTGCATTCAGGACCGGCGAGCAACCCAGCAAAGCAGAGTTACACACCATCATTGACAAGTTCAAGGCCGTGGTGGCGCCGGGTCTTGCACCCGACCAGTTCAACAGCTTGTTTGTGCTGCACCGTGAGCCACCAGACCCAAAGACTGGGCAGTCAGGTTTTCATGTTCATTTCATCATGCCCATGACCATTCTGGCGGGCACCACAGCCAGTGGCAAGGATATGACTGGGCGCAGATGGAACCCGCACCCACCAGGAAAGAAGACGATTGAAACCATGGCGCTGTTTACCAAGATGGTGAACCATGAACATGGCTGGTCACAGGTCGTTGAAAAGCCGGGGCGTGTCAGCGTAGACAGTTTCTTGCTCAAAGCGGGCAACACCAGCAACGCGGAGAAAGCGGAACTGTTGCGCAAGGAACTGAACAAGGGTATCCGCAGTGGGCAAATCAACAGCCGTGATGAGCTTTGCAGCCACATGGACCAGTTGCTTGGCCTGACCATCACACGCACTGGCGCCGACTATGTTTCGGTGAAGTTCCCCGGCGCTGCCAAGGCCGTGCGTCTCAAGGGAGCCATGTTTGAGAGTGCCACGGATTACGCCGCATTGCGTGCAGCGATGGCACAGAAACAGGGAGGCGAAGTGCTTTCCGTCAGTCAATCCGCGCACACCGCCGAACGATTGGACACCCTGCTTTCAGAGCGTGCCCACAACCTGTCAGGTCACAGACCTGCCAGCCAACCCATAACCATTACCAAGGAGAAGAAAAATGGAAGAAATGAAAAAGGACCTAATCCACTTGACCGCCGAGGTGCGCAACCTAGCAGCGGCCATTCAGTATCTGTCACAGCGCACAGCTTGGAGCGAGACGTGTTTCAAGCAGGTGCAAGAAAGTGGGGCCATGCAGATGACGGAGGCAGTGCGCAAGGTGCTTACCGACCACAAAAAGTTGATGTCCCAAGTCAACATTCTGGCCATGCGTCTCGCGGCCACTCAGGGGGGCAGTGGGGGCAGCTCGGAAGGGGGCCCCTACCAACCTATGGGCAAACCATCAATGAACAGATAAGGGAACTGGGTATGCAGCTTTTGGAGTGTGAACCTTGGTCAGCACAGGCTGCGGCCATCATGGCTCAAATCAATGCGCTGGTTGGTCAGCGGGAGCAGTTGCCCAGAGGGCCAAAATTTGGACGCGGCTGATGTTTGAATATGAATGCAACTTTACAACTTTACATCGGCTTTCAAAGCGAGCATTGAGTAAGAAAGCACGGGTGAAATCATCGTATACACCCCTAAAGAGAATACGGGAACGAAAATCAATTTAACAATTGAAGGAAAATCACCAAACAGAGACACCAGCAAAAAAATGAGGGATAAAAAGGTCATAAAAAAAAGATCTCCGAAACCAAAGGGTGCCGAGCAGTATTTCTTTCCATCCAATTCAAAACAAGGAATGGTTTTGTTGCCAAAACCCATCTTCATAATCCAAACTTTAATTGGCTTGTTTGTCTCAAGTCCTCTTTGAAGGAAATTGTCAAGTTTGGTGGGCACCAATACATCTGTAAATATTTTATTGTCAAACTCAATTACGCTGTATCTATGGCCAAGTGGATAGATCTTTGCGTTTCCCAGCATTTTAAGCACGCCTTCATGTTCACTCATTATTTTCCTCAAGGTGTGAGAGAGGTTTCACAGGAACCTCGCTCTAAATTTCGGCTGTGAGTAGAACATATATTTGGCTAGAAAATATGACGAATTGATGACACGTCTTGGGGCTATTGGAGCGTGAGCCGTGGTCAGCACAGGCCGCGGCCGTCATGGCCCAGATAAACGCGCTGGTCGGTCAGCGGGAGCAGTTGCCGAAGTATCCGAAGTTTGGACGCGAGTAGCGGATACGCGGATATAATGGAACTCACAAATCCAACCCACACTTTTTTGCCTATTTTTTAAGCAGCAAAGTATGTAAGTTGTTGTTTTGTATGACTAGCAGGTGTATCGGATTTTTTTCCCTTCACCCGCTCCACTGCATCATTCTGCGGACTTCCGCAGAAGTCCAAGAGAGTCTGCAAGTCGTTGCCACACAAGGACTTTTCCTCTCTTTGACGTTCTGCCGCGGTCCACTGCGATCCATCTACAGCCGGGACTTTTAAGTCCACAAACAAGTCCATTTTTGCGGGCGCGGCTGATTCCGGATTGTTGATGGAGGGGCGAGGTCGACGTGACCAGCATCTGGTTCCTGACTCATGTTCAGGAGCAAGAGCATGGCACTCTCAGACCTGGCCGTTCGACAGGCCAAGGCAACTGGCAAGGCATACACCCTCCCTGACTTGGATGGCCTCTCCCTGGCCGTCACGGCTGCAGGGGGCAGGACTTGGCACTTCCGCTACTACTGGGCGGGCAAGCAGAAGCGGATGTCGCTCGGCACCTACCCGGAGGTGACGCTTCGCGAGGCCCGCAGCCTGCGCGACGAAGCGCGCGCCCTGCTGGCCAAAGGCACCAATCCTCGCGTTCACCGCAAGCAGAAGCGCACCGCTGTCCGGCTCGCCGACGAAAACACCTTCGAGGCGGTGTATCGCAAGTGGCTCAAGCATCGCGGGCTCAGCCTCAAGGAAGGCCGGCAGACGACCCTTTCGATACTTCCGCGCATCTTCGACAAGGATGTGCTGCCCGCCTTGGGCAAGCGGTCGGTCTATCAGATCAAGCGTCCCGACCTCTTGGAGGTGATTGCCAAGATCGAGAAGCGCAGGGCGCTCTCCGTCGCCGAGAAAGTCAGGACGTGGTTCAACCAACTGTTCCGCTACGCGCTGGTGATCGTGCCGGGCCTGGAGCAGAACCCTGCCTCCGATCTCGATGTGGTGGCGCTGCCGCTGCCACCCGTCAACCACAACCCGTTCCTGCGCATGGCCGAGCTGCCGAAGCTGTTGCAGCGGCTGCGCAGCTATCGCGGCAGGCGGCAGACCCAGCTCGGGCTGCGGCTGTTGCTGCTGACCGGCGTGCGAACCGGCGAGCTGCGACAGGCGATGCCGGATCAATTCGATCTGGACCGTGGGTTGTGGATCATCCCGCCCGACGTCGTGAAGCAACTCCAGTTGGATATGCGCAAGAAGCGGCAGCAGCCGAAGGACATCCTGCCCTACATCGTGCCTTTGTCGATTCAGGCCATGGAGATCGTCCGGCACCTGCTGGATGAGTTCAAGCCGGCCCAGCGCTACCTGTTCCGGCACGACAGCGACTTGAAGAAGCGCATCAGCGAGAACACGCTCAATGGTGCCCTCAAGCGCATGGGCTATCAGGAACGCCTGCCAGAACCGGCAGCTCGAACTCGACGCCGAACAGATCGCTGGTCTTGGCACTCAGCGGCCGCCGCTCCACGGGCAGCACGCTGCCTCGGAACACGACGTTGACCTCGATCTTCACCTGGTTGGCGTCGTTCTCGACGATCAGCTTGGTGTCCCCCAGATCCTTGGCGCGAACCAGGCGTGTCTGCACGCCCAGTGGTGCAACGCGCGTGGCGATGGCGGCCAGCTCCTGGTTGATGGCTTGCAGCGCTTCGTCGCGCGGCGTCTGCCACGGGAGGTACACCACGTCGATGTCCACCGACAGGCGCGGCATGTCCCGCACGAAGAGGTTGATGGCCGTGCCGCCCTTCATAGCGAAGATGTCGTTGGCGAACACGTCGGGCGCGACGGCCAGCAGCAGGCGAACGGTGTCCGCGTAGGTCTTATCCATGAGGTCTCAGGCTCAGCAAGGTGCCGTCATCGAGCCGGCTCATCCAGCGCGTGTTGCTGCCGGTGCGAACCGGGTACTGCTCCAGCAGGGCATCGACATCCACGAGGCTGGTCTCGCGCGCCCAGGTGAGGAACAGGCGCACGGCCTTCACGCTGGTGCAGCAGGACAGCAGTTGTCCGAGCAAGTCCTTGCGGGGGGAACGCAGTCCATCAAAGAGGTTGCGGGCCTCTTCGAGGCTCTGCTTGACGCCGGCTTCGTACAGCAGTTCCAGAACGGCACGCTCGGAGGCAGCCACCCGCAGATCCTCGGGCAGGCCAGGCGGCGTGGTCAGGGTCTTGCTGGCCAGCGCCGTGTCCGGCCAGTCGAACAGGCGGGCGTGGACGTAGCGGGCCGGAAAGCGCGAGGTGAACCAGGCTGGCAACGCGAAACGACCGTCGCCCCACAGCACCAGCGTCTCCCGGCTGCCCAGGTTGTGCCGCACGCCCTGCAGGGCCAGGGCGCTCTTGCCTCCGACGTGCAGGCCGGGCACGCGCTGTTGCAGGAACTTCAGCGCACCGTAGACCCCGAACTCATCGTTCGGGAAGGCATAGACGCCATGGGCCAGGCGCACGAGCCACCCGCCGTCGGCATAGTGGGCGGCGAGCTGGGGCGACACCCCGAACTGGCTCAGGGTGGCAAGGTCGAACGGCGCCCCGCGGGGGAGTCCCGCCTGCAGCCGCTTGATTACCTGGTGCCTAGAATTTCCATCCATGCTATAAAAATAGCATGGAATCAAATCAGCCTCTAGAGCTATCGCAAGAACGTGCAGGGAAAGTAGCATAAAGTTTGATTTATAGTGCAGAATCTAATCGACCTGCGACCGCTCTGCCAGCCGCAACCCGGCCTCCTGATCGCGGTCTATGCTGGAGGGCAAGCCCCAACCGGCCGCTCTTGAGGTGAGGCACCACTGAAACCGAGGCACATGAGCATGACCACCAACACGCACAACGGGCGCTGGAGCCACCGGCTGGGCCGGGGGGCTGGCCGTGCCTGGCGTGGATACCTGCGCCGCGAGCAGCGTGTCGCCGGCTGGCTGGTGACGCGCGGGGTGCCCGCAGGCGCGGCGACGGCGGTGCTCTGGATCGTCAAGCTGGCCGTGCTTGGTATGCTGCTGTACTCCGTATCCTGGCTTGTCCTGCTGCTGGCCTTTGCTGTGGTCGCCGCATGGCTCGCGCGGAATGCCGATGAGGACGACGAGAAGCAGCCGGAACTCAGAGACGGACACTCGGGCGTCGGCCTGTACGACAAAGATGACTGGCGGATCGACATGGGCGATCCCGACGAGCTGTAGTTGTCGCATCAACGCGAGAGAGTGCTCCTTACTTCGCCGCACCTTTCGATACGGCCGTCATCGCAAGGCGAGAGCCACTACCTCCGGCCGACTTCGCATCGGACGTGCCAGTGATGAGACCGCCTAGGAAGTTTCCAGCGCGAACTCCTGCCCATCCGAGTGCCATGACCCAGAACGTCGGCAACACGATGAACATCGTTGCCATGACGAAGTTCAGCAGCATGTCACCGAACGCATTGTTCAGGCCGATCAATGGGTCGAAGTTGGCGTGCGGCCTGTCCGCGCCAAACCCCCAGCCGTAGAGCGCGTCCAGGATCGTGCTGTCGATCCAGCGCGCGAGCTGGAACCAGAAGTCCACGAAGAACAGCGCGAACTGGACGCAGCTCACCGTCACCACCGTCTTCAGGTCGTAGGTGCCGATCAGCAGCACCAGCGGGATGCAGATGACGAGCGCCATCTTGAGCATCGTCAGCACCATCGGCAGCGCCTGGCGTACCACGTCCATCGCGGGGAAGAAAGCCAGCGAGCCGACGGTCAGCCCCAGGTCGCCCACGCCGCGCGTGACGACGTTCGGCAGCGTCTTGTCGATCTGGCCGCCGTAGTCGGTGTAGACGACGCCCTGGTTCATCTTCTGCTGTCGCGGTGAGACCACGGCGCGGATCACCGAGTCATTGACCTCGCTCTGCGACAGGAAGCCCGCCCAGCGCCCGATGCGGGTCAGCAGATCCGGGTCGACCTGTGCCAGCAGCCGGCTGCGCAGTCCCTGGCCGCCATCGGCCCACCACTGTCGGCAGGACGGATAACCGCCACCGCTGTCCACCTGTGCCAGCCCTGCATCGCGGGTCGCGTCGTAGGGCCAGGCCGTGCGTGGGGTCTTGGAGCGATAGGTGTCATAGAAGCCGGGCGTGTCGAGGAAGTAACTCGACCCGATCCAGGTGACGTCGTTCATCTGCTCGTCGGAGAGCGTCGGCCGGTTCATGAACAGCTTGGCGCGCGACGGCCCGTAGCAGTCGTGCGTGAAGTCGGCGACCTCCTGTGCCAGAACCGGATCGTCGATGCGCGTGGCATCGACATCCATGCGAATCTGACGCAGGTCCGTGCCGCAGGGAATCGCCGCCACCGCGGCGCCCGTCACGGCTTTCGACAGCGCGTGCATGAAGAACCACCACACCGGCACCAGCGCGCTCTGGTCGTTGAGCGCCGTGTAGACGTTGGACCAGCCCGTGTCGTTGGGCAGCGGGACGTTGACCTGGCATTGCGCGGACCGCGTGGTGTCGAACTTGATCGTGGCGAGATCCACCGGGATGAACGGGATGCCGGCGAACAGGATGACCACGATCGCCACCCACACCCGGTTCTCGATGCGCATCGACGACAGCACGCCCTTGTTGCCCTCGTCCGCACCTTCGCTGCGGGCCTTGAGCCATTCCTGGATCACGATGGCCACGAACGGCAGCGCGAACACGCCGCTGGCCACGAGGATGCTCCAGATGCCGTTGTTGACCACCCAAGCCACCAGGGTCAGGTAATACTCCAGGTAGTCCGTGGTGTAGAGCGTCATGCCTGCCTCCCGGTCTCAGCCGTGCCGCAACAGTTGGCTGGCTTCCAGCGCGACCACGGCGATCACGGCCGCGATCTCCGTGCGCAGCAGGCGCTGATGCGTCTCGCGGGACGGCTCCCGCCGCAGCAGGCGCCGGCGCATCCACCACCAGCCGTAGGCCGTCGCTCCGTAGAGGCACAGCCGCCACACGAAGAAGTGGCCGGCATGCGCCTGCAGCCAGTGCTGCCAGCCCTCGACGCCGCCGACCAGGTGGATGCCGGCGATGTTCACTGCTACTGCTGCGGCCACCACCAGCAAAGTCCACAGCAGCGCCACGCCGACGCGGCGATTGAACAGCCATGGCAACCGCAGCCAGACCAGCCGGCTCATGGCGTACCGCTCCGCGGCTTCTGGACTTCCCGCAGCCGGTCGCGCGTGGTGTCGCCCTCGAAGACGCCGCGCGAGCCGGCAGCGCGGGTGCTGTGGCGCTGGATGATCGCCATCGCCGAGTTGCCGGCCAGCGTGCGGCGCAGCTCCAGCTCGGTCTTGAGGTTGTTGATCTCCTGCTCCAGCGCGCTGTTCTCCTGGTCGACCGCCCGCACGGCCAGTTCGTTGGCGGCGACGTTCGGCTCCTTCTTGCCGGTGAGCAACGTGCGTTGCAGCAGCAGGGCTTTCTCCAGCACGCTGGACAGCGCCGCCTCCGACGCCAGGCGCTTGCCCAGCACGTCCTGGTCGGGTTCGTCCCGCAGGGCCTCGATCACGCCGCGGGTGATCGGCAGCGAGCTGCTGCCGGCTGCGTCGAGATTGGCCGGCGTCGTCGGCCGGGCGCCCGTCACCAGCTCCTGCAGCACCTGCAGCTTGGTCTCGTACTCTTCCTGGATCACTGGCGTGAGCCCGACGCCAGGCGTGGTCTGGGTCTTCGTGCAGTTTTCGCAGGTGCGTTGCTCGCGTTCGCCCAGCACGCGGTTCGCAAAGGCCGCGGCCGCGCCAGGCGACGACCAGGTCTGGCAGGTCAGGCGGTTGCCGCAGGCGCTGCGCGCGATCGACGAGGTATCGGTGACGCTGCGCCCGTTGAGCAGGTTGTAGCCCGCTCGCGTCACGTCGCCGACCACCTTGATCGAACTCTGGCCGGAGCCACCCGCGTTGCCGCCGCCGACCCATGGCACGCCGTTGTTTCCTTTGTTGGACTCGGCCTGCTCGATGGCGGAGACGGCATCGGTGCTGCTGACCGCATCCCGCAGCGCCATCCCTTCGGCGAGCTGGTCCCAGCCGGCCTGGCCGCCGGCCATGTCCGCCATGCGATTGGCGATGGCCCGGCAGGTCATCTTCGAGCGGTCGAAATCCAGGCGCGCCTGGAGGATGCCGTTGGTGAGCAGGTTGTACAGGCCCGGGTCGGCGCGCTGGATGATGAGCGCCGGGAGTGACGCCACCGCGGCAGTGGCGTTCTGGATCACGTTGCTCATGATCGTCTGGAAGCCGTTGGTGATGCCGTTGAGCTGGTTCTGCAGCGTCGTGGTGATGCTCATGTCGCCGCAGATCAGGTTGCTGTTCCAGCCGATCCCCACGCCGATGCTCTGCATGTTGCCGGCACCACCCATCGACACGGCCCGGCCGCCGCCAATGCTGTAGAGCACGTCGTCGCCGATCACGCTGCCGCTGACGTTCACGCCATTGGGATCGATTCGGGTCTGCGCCCAGGCGACGCCGACGACCAGCGTGATGGCCGCCACGAGCAGCGTGGCCCGCAGGGGCGACTTCGCGCGGCGCAGGAAGTCAGGGAGGGATGCGGTCATCGTGGGTTCCTCACATGAAATCGACGCTGCCGAGGAAGACCTGGCCACGGCGCCGGCAGCAGGAGTACGGCCGCCACAAGGCCCAGGCGTAGTCGCCCTGCTGGGCCTGCACGCGGGTGCGGCTGTGCGGGAAGACCACGCAACTGTTCGAGAGCGTGGGCGTCAGCTCCTGCCACTTGCCCGTCGAGGCGTCGGTCTCCATCAGCGCGCCGGCCGGCCAGTAGCCGTCGCGGGCGTTGGCCAGCAGGGGCTGATACACGTGAATCTGGTTGCGGCGCGTCACGATGTCGCCGGCGCGCTGCGCGACTACGGCGCCGCTCTTGTGGTCGTCGGTCTGGTGCAAGAAACCGCCGCGGGGATACACGTTGCCCCAGAGGTTCAGGCCGGTGCGCGTACCGATTTCGCGCCGGCCGGGGATGAGCGCTTCGGGGTAGAACGCTTCCGGGATGTTGTAGCGCCAGGCGATCGTGTCGAGCGTGCTCAGCAGATACGGCATGAAGGCCGTGCCAGCGCCTTCGCAGGTGTAGCCGGAGGCGCTGGCGAACTGGCTGAACACCATCCCGGCCGGATGGCCGATGACATCGGCGTTCTTGAACTTGGCGAGGTTGTTCTCGTTGTCGTGATTGGTCGTGCCGTCACCGCCAGCCTTGGCGGTCGGGTTGGGCATGCTCATCGCCCTAACCTCCAGCCACGGGTTTTCGCCAGTGTTCGAGTAGCTCGACACCACCGCATCGGGGACGTAGTGGCGCACCTTGACGGAAGTGCGAACCGAGCAGCCGAAGGGCGTGCAGTACAGCCAGTAGCAGATTCCGACCACGCGGTGTTCGAGGCAGTCGGGGGACAACGCCGACGAGACGATGGTGGCGGTGTCCAGGGCGAACGTCGACGTGGCCGCGCACAGCAGC
Organism: Acidovorax temperans; assembly: GCF_006716905.1. Lineage (GTDB taxonomy): Bacteria > Pseudomonadota > Gammaproteobacteria > Burkholderiales > Burkholderiaceae_C > Acidovorax > Acidovorax temperans. The sequence goes on from NZ_VFPV01000003.1 coordinate 332,268, forward strand.
AGCGAGGCGACGGTGGCGCGCAGGCGCCGGGATGCCAGCAGGAGGCTCATGGCTGCGTGCTCCGGTAGGCGTTGATGCGCGCGACGGCGCGGGGCACGTCGGGCTCGCCGTAGACCACGTAGCGTCGATCGACCACCACGGCGGGAATCTTGGCGATTCCCAGCCCCCAGGCATCCGCGACACCTTGGTAGGCATGGCCGATGCGGCGCTGCAGGGCCTCGCCGCCGTCATGCAACCGCTGCCGCACCAGGGCTGCGGCCTGTTGGGGGTCGGCCGGCAGGTGCGCCGCGAGTTCGACCTCGATGCGCGTGGCCTGGTCCAGCTCGATGATCCGCACGCCGGCCGGGGCCTGCACCGGATGACGGCTGTCGGTGACGACGAGCACATCGGCGGCCGCCGCGATGGGACTGAGCAGCGCGGCGCACAGTCCACCGGCCAGCCGGGCGGCCAGGAGGCGCCGCGAGGCGGCAGGAAGGTTGAGGGAATGAGCCGGCATGTCGCGCCTCCGCGGAGTCGATGCAGACTCGTAGTCGAGCGCAACGCAGATCAGGGGACGACAAAGAAACCGAAACCGGTCAGTCCCGATTTCTCTGCGGGTCGGCGAAAGGAAACGGGAGCCAAGGGCTCCCGTGGTGATGACATGAATGCGCGTCGGCTGGTGCTGCTACAACAAGCCGGCTTCGGCGAACGAGTACGGGCTGCCCTTGCCGACGATGAAGTGGTCCAGCACCCGGACATCGACGGTGGCCAGGGCGCTCTTCAGCCGCTCGGTGATCGCACGATCAGCGGCCGAGGGCTCGGTGTTCCCCGAGGGGTGCTGATGCGCCAGGATCAGCGCCGAAGCGTTGAGCGCCAGCGCACGCTGGACCACCACCCTCGGATACACCGAAGTCTGGTCGACCGTGCCCTGGAACAGCGGCTCGAAGGCGAGCACCTGGTGCTGGTTGTCGAGAAACACGACGGCGAAGATTTCGTTCGGCTCCGCGACCAGTTTCAGGCGCAGGTAGTCGCGCACGGCGGCGGGACTGCCCAGCGCCGGACCGGCCTTGAACACGCGGTTCTCCAGCAGGGTGATGGCCTGCCGGATGATCCAGTCTTCGTGCTGGGCGGCGATCAGGGTGAGCGACTCCGGGCGGGAGTCGGCGATGACGAGAGACATGGCGAACCTCCAATGGATGAGATCGGAGGGCGCCTGCCCCTGGAGGGCAAACCCTCCTGGGGACGATGGGGATGGAACAGGTGACGAGCGGGCATCCACCACCGCGGATGCGGTGGCTGTTCGCGTCAAGGGATGCGATGCGAACGGGTTTCGATCAACGCGGACGAGCCGCGCCGCAGCCTTGAAGATCGATGGCTACCTGGGCATGTCACCGGCAACGCCGGCGGGCATGTCTGGGGAATGGGCGGGTTCGGCTGCGGTCGTGCTGCCGGCGGCGAGCAGGTCGATGGCCGACAGCAAGGTATCGCCTTCGACGGGACCGTGCAGCAGGAGGGTCTTGCCGGACTCGCGGTCGCGCAGTTGCAGGGCCTGCGTGGCCGCGATGCCCTGCTGTGCCGCTTCCGCCGCCTGGGCACGGATGACGGCATCGGGGCGATCGCTGTCGAGACAACCCTGCATGGCTGGCGTGAGGTCGGGATAGCGCAGGCCTTCCGGCAGGCCCTGCCCGTCGCCACGGGTGTTCGCGTAGAGCCACGCCACGGCTTGCCAGAACGTGGCATGCCCGCCCGTCTCGCCCGCGCACTCGGCCAGGCGTGCCCCGGCAGTCGCAGCCGGCTCGTGCATGGACAGCGGTAGGTGGTGCCACTGCCAGTTCACCTCGGGATGGGCGTCGATCCAGCGCTTGAGTTCGGGGAAGTAGGCCCGGCAGTACGGACACTCCAGGTCGGCGTACCCGACCACCGTGAAGCGCGCATCGGCACGGCCATACAGCCAGGGCGGGCCGGCCGGTTTCGACGCTTCGGACCCGGCGGCGGCCAGGGGCATGGACTCGGTTGCCGGTTGCTGCGCGCGCAGCAGCATCCACGAGGCCACCGCAATCGTCACCACGATCAGCAGACCGATCCAGGGATGACGGCGGGCGAAGGAAGGCATGCGCATCGTGTCGCTCCCGTCAGGCCAACGTGTCCAGCGCCAGCGGTTCGATGCCCCGCGCACGGTCGATCTTCTCGGCCACGCGGAAGGCGGCATCCAGCTCGCTGATGCCGTGCTGCTGCATCAACTGGAAGCGTTCGGCCTTCTCCTCGGGCTCGGTCATCGCCATCGCCAGGTAGAGGCTGGGCGGCACAGCGCGGAACAGCACTTCCATCGACTTGGACAGGATGACGCCCTCGCTGAACTTGCCGGCCTCCTTGCGTGCCGAGAGCATCAGCGCCTTCTGCGAAGCGTTGAGTTCGCGGAAGCGCGCGATCTTCTCGATTTCATCGGGTGGCATCGACAGGCAGATCCACCACTCGATCATGTTGAGCATGGGCTCGGCCGCTTTCGGCAAGTCGTCCAGGTTCTGCGTGGCGAGCCAGAACCAGGCGCCGAGCTTGCGCCACATCTTGGTGATCTTGACCACGTAGGGCGCGAGCAGCGGGTTCTTGGTGATGATGTGGCCTTCGTCCGTCACGTTGATGATCGGTCGGCCCAGGAACTGGTCGCGCTCGGCGATGTTGTTGACGGTGTTGATGAGCGAGATGTAGGCAATCGAGAGCTGGGCGTTGTAGCCCTCGCGCGCGAAGGTGGCCAGGTCCACGATGGTGATGTCCGCCTCGGGCCACGGCGTGCCGGACCGGTCGAACATCTCGCCGTCCACGCCCTGGCAGAACATATCCATGGCGTCGGCCATCTCCAGCAGCCGTGCGCGCCGCATCTCCGGCAGCGTCGCATCGCGGGCGCGCTCGCGCAGCGCCTCGCGCACATCGCGGGTCAGTACCGTGCGCTTCTCCGCTACGCAGTGCTGTGCCGCATCGAGAATGCACTGGCGGATCAGGCTGCGGTCGGCGCGCGTCATGCGCGCTTCTTCCTTGTCCTCGCCGCCGGTGATCATCAGCCGTGCAGTGATCTCCAGCTCCCCGAGCACGTCGCGCTGCTCGTCGCCTTCCACGGCCATGCCGGCATCGGTCTGGTCTTCGTCGAGCGCATCGGCGTCCAGCGTCTGTACCTGGCTCGGCGTATCGACCAGGCGCCAGGCGTCGGCGAACGGAGCCAGACTGACGCCCGCGCCGGGCGCGAGCTTCACCCGATGCACGGTGAGGCCCAGCCGTGCCGCGAAGTCGCCGAACAGGCCGAAGCTGTTGCCAGCCTCGACGATGAACAAGCGCGGCCGATAGATCGCCGTCACCTGATTCAGGATGTTGTTGAGGGTCGCGCTCTTGCCCGAACCCGTCGGGCCGAACAGGAACAGATGCGCGTTCATCTGCCGGTCGAGGCGGTTCAACGGATCGAAGGTGATCGGGCCGCCGCCGCGGTTGAAGAACGTGATACCCGGATGCCCCGTGCCCTGACTGCGGCCCCAGACCGGCGCCAGGTTCGCCGCATGTTGCGCGAACATGAGCTGGGTGTACCACTGGCGCTTGTCGGCAGCCGGATCGAACACGCACGGCAGCCAGCGCAGATAGCTGTTCAGCGGCGCCACCTCGTCCTCTTCGCGTACCGGTTGCAGGCCGGCGTTGAGCATCACGTTGACGAGCTGCAGGCCGCGCGCATCGAGCTGGGCCAGGTCGCGGCCGCGCAGGTAGAACGCCAGCGCGCCGCGGTAGAGCTTGTGCGCGCTGCCGATCAGGCCGCGCGCCTGCTGCACGTCCTGCCGCGTCTGCTCCGAGGCCAGGGTCTCGCCGACAGCCTTCCTGGCGAGGTGGTTGAGGTGCGCCTCCAGCACGTCCTGGGGCGTGGCGACCAGCGTCAGGCACATCACCGTATCCTCGGGCATCTGGTCGAACAGCGCGTTCATGGCATCGCCGCCTTTGCGCGTCTCGCCCGTCAGATGGCCCGTCACGGGTGGCGTGCGCAGACGATCCATCACGATCACCCGATGCGGCATGCCGTCGAAGAACCACAGGCCGTTGGGCACGTCCGAGCGAGGCTGGCCGAAGAACAGGCGCTGCGCGAAGTCGGTGCCGCTGGCGAGTTCGATCTCGCCCTCCTCCCGCTCTTCCGGGTAGCGGGTCAGCGCGTAGAAGCGTTCCCGATCTTCGGCGGTGGCGCCGAGCAGGGTCGGATTCGGGTTGAACCAGCGCAGCAGCCAGGCGTGAATGTCCGCAGCGCCGAGACGCCGGGCTTTCACGCCGGCATTGGCCAGCCCGCCGGCAGACGGTCGCAGATCGTGGTCAGTGCCTGCTCGGGCGACTGGCCGCGCCGCGGGGTCGGCGCCGCGGACGTGCGGCGGTAGACCACCATGCGCACGCGCCGGACCTGGCCGCGCCACGGCAGGCGCGTCACCGTGGTGTCCTCGAACAGGCCCCCCGGCTTGGCGATGGCCCGCAGGTGATGGGCGAAGAAGCGCAGGTAGAAGTCGCTGAACGCGCTGCCCTGCGCACGCGGCTGCAGATAGTTCGCCAGGGACCGCAGATAGTTGTCCCAATCGGCCTCATCCTGGGCGTAGAGCTGCACCACCCAGGGGTTGTCGTCCAACTCGTCGAAGGAGTCCTGCAGGGCGTTCTCCAGCGCATCGCGCGCCTGCCATAGCCAGGCCATCTCGCGGCCCTCGGTGCCGACCGGCGCCAGCTCGAAGAAGGCCGCCACCGACTGGCCGTCTTCCAGCAACATGCACTTGGTGTCGGGCAGGTACTCGACCCAGGGCAGCAAGTCAGCGAACGACGGCGCGACGCCATAGAGCGCATCGTGGTCGGCCTGAGTGGCCGGCCTGCGCCGGCCCCGGCGGAGCGCGCTGCCCGGCTCGGCGACACCCTGTGCCGCCAGGGCCGTCACGTGCCGTGCCCAGGCATCATCGGCCGCATCCACGGCGGCAGCAGGCGATGCGCCGGGCTTGCGTGACCACGGCAGCGACCAGGCCATCAGTAGTCCTCCACGCGCTCGCCCGGCATCGCGTACTGCACGCGCTGGTAGAGCGGGAACACCGTGCTGTAGCCGGGCACCGGCACCGGGTCGGTGCCCGCCAGGTGCGGGAACACGTACATCACCAGGTCGGGGTTCGGCAGGCGGTGGAACTGGCGGTAGATCTCGTTCTGCGCGGTGCGGGTGTAGCGCGCCTGCACGCCGGGCACCGCCTGCACATCGGCCTCGGTCAGCGGCCGGCGCAGGCCCTGGCGCGCATCGAGCAGTTGCCGCGCGGCCTGGCCGCTGCCCGCGCTGCCGCCAGTCTCCTGATGCCAGATGTCGAGCATGGTGCTGTCGCCGTGTGGCAGCAGCTTCTCCTTGCTGGTGGCGCAGCCGCCGAGCAGGGTGGCCGCCAGCAGCACGGCGGCCGCGTCAATCCAGATCCGAGGCATGGGCTTCTCCGGTGCGGTGGTGGACCCGACGCCCCTTGGCGTCGTAGTCGATGTCGAGCGGCTGCTCCAGATGCACGGCCACCCTGGCGCCGGGCTGCACGTAGACCGCCGCGAAGGCCTGGCCGTAGAGCTTGTTGACCCAATCGGCCATGTCGCGCACGCGGCCCGCGAGGATGCGGCCCATCGCTTCGTTGCCGCTGATGCCGACGGTGCCCAGTGAGCCGTTGCTGTTGGCGACCACGGCCACGCTCCCGTTGTCGGACTTGATGAGCGAGGCCGCGCCGGCGCCGGCCGCGGTGATGAGCGCCTGGCTGCCCAGGTACTGCTGGGCGTTGCTGCGCCGCTCGCCGCTGACGCAGGGAATGCCGTAGGGGTCGCTGATCCAGCCCAGGCCGCCCTGGATGCTGGCGCCGTTGTGCCCCGAGTTGCCGCCGTTGCTGCCGCCCTTGCTGCTGTCCTCCGGCACCGTGCGGATGGTGCCGTCCTGGAACACGAACGTGACCGAGCGGATTTGCCCGCGCACGCACGAGAGCGTCCAGTCGCCCGAGGCCGTGCCGCTGACCACGGCGCCGGCCACGTCGGGGATGTCGATGCCGTTGGCCGTGAGGTTGTCCGGGCCGATCAGCACCTTGAACGGATAGGGATCGTTGACGGTTCCATCGATCGGCACGCGCCCGATCAACGCCGTCATGGCAATCGACCCCATGAGCGTCGAGTTCGACGGCACGGTGTAGACAGCCTTCGTGGATGCGCCCACCGCGCGGCTGCCGGCGTCGGCGACGGATTCCACAGCGGCCGACAGGCTTTTCTGGGCCGGCCCGAAGCTCAGGGGAAAGCTCGGCTCCTTGCTGCCGCTCTTGACGTCGACCTTGGCATCGTCGGGCTCGACCCACTGCGTGCCACCGACGCCGCGGTTGAAGCGCTTGCCGTCACCCTCTTCCAGCCCCAGCCCGACGGGCAGGTCGGACGGGCTGTTGAATCACGTTCAAAACTGAGCCGGGCGTCACGTTCAAAACTGAGCCACTAGGTTGAAGAAGAAATGGCTTGCTCGGTTGTGGACAAGTCTACTGTGTGGTCGGTCTGTGGTGCTCCTTTCTGGGCTTTGGTGCGAGTGGTTTTTGCTGTGCTGGGTGCGTGGGCACTGGAGTTGCGAAACCGCCAGCTCTGATTGCCGGTCTCCACGATGTGGCAGTGGTGGGTGAGGCGATCGAGCAGCGCGGTGGACGTTGGGTGCGGCGATGTCGCCGAGCGTTACGCAGGGGGCAAACCTCCTTGCGGAGCCCGCTACACCTCAACCATAATGCACCTGCGAAAAATCTTGTTACCGGCGCAACGGTCTGAAAAGCCGCGCATCCAAGTTCGATCAGGAAGGGATGCCGCGCTTTACCGGAAAACCAGGGCAAAGTTTTCGTAGGAATACGGGCGGGGTAAAGCGCCAATGCGACTTCCGGCTGAGCCGGTTTGCATCCAGCAAGGGCTCATGCGTTCTGCGTCACTGCTGTGACCTCGACAGCTTGAAGGTGCCTTGCTTGATGCCGGGTGGATAGGCCCGATTCGCCATCCATGCCCGTGACGCAAAAGGTCGGCCGCCGATGCAATGCGGGTCAAGGTCCAGACCGAAAGGGAATCGTACCGTCCAAAATCCCCGCGTCACATCGGGCGTTGATCGGTGCCTTGCGGGCGTCCGACACGCTCCACGCGGTCGATGAACTGCCGCAGCGGCTCCATGATTTCGCCTTCGGGTCGCAGTAGATAGGTCGTCAGCGAAGCGGTCTCGTCGGCCAGCGGCCGCACGACGACATCGGCCTGATGGCAACCCGCCAGATGCGCCGCGCTCGAAAAGCCCACGCCGTAGCCGGCGGCCACGAGGGCCAGCATCAGGGAATGGGTCTTGACGTACTCGGCTACCGTCGGCTGCGCATCCACCGTGCGGAGCAGCCGTTCGCGCTGCCGGCTGCAACCTTCGCAGACCTGGGGATCGCACAGCACCAGCGGATAGCTCGCCACTTCCTCCAGCGGCACTTCCTTGAAAGCCAGCAGCGGATGCCTGGCGGGCAAAGCCACCACCAGCGGGTCTCGCCACACCGGCATGGCGACGATGCCGGCGTCCATTTCACCAGCCAATGCAAAACCTGCGTCATACAAGTCGTTGCGCAGTCCAGTCACCAACTGCGCCAGTGGCGTTTCAAATATCCGAATGCCGACCTGTGGTGCCTCCTCGCGGCAAAGCGCAAGCAACGCCGACAAGCGGGCCTGCCCCATGTCACCAGATAGTGCGATGCGCAGCGTGTTCCGCTGGTTCGCTGCGGCGCGTGCCTTGGTCTGCGCTTGCTCGAAGGCCAGCAGTACGCGCCGGGCTTCTTCGAGGAAGACCTGTCCCGCCGGTGTGAGACGAACACTGCGTGGCAAGCGGTTGAGCAGCGGCACCCCTAAATCCGCCTCCATCTGGCGGATCGTGCGCGACCGTGGAGACTGTTCGATGTGCAGCCGTCGAGCAGCCCGGCCGAAGTGCAGTTCCTCGGCTACGGCGATGAAGCAGCGAAGATGGCGTAAGTTCATGCTTTCTCCCTGCCGATGTGATCAGTCCATATCATCGTAGGGAGCCGAATAGTGCGGAGGATTCACCTCTGTATCGAGATGAGAGCCATCCTGGGGGGTGATGCTCGGATGCTTTTCGCCCATGTCAGCGCCTACGGCGAAGCTCTCGTTCGAGATCGCCCAGCTGCGACGCCTGAAGTTCGGCAAGAAGAGCGAGCAGCTCGATGCCGAACAACGCGCGCTGTTCGACGAGGCTCTGGACGCCGACCTTGCCGCGGCTGAGGCGCAGCTCCAGGAACTGCTGGGCAAGAAGAAGCCGCCGGCTACGCCTGGCGCGATGCCTAAGCGCACCGCCTTGCCGGCGGACCTGCCGCGCGTGGACTGCCACCACGAGCCCGAGAACACCCGCTGCGCGTGCGGCTGTGCGCTCAAGCGCATCAGCGAGAAGCTGGACTACACGCCGGGCGTGTTCACGGTCGAGTGCCACATCCGCGGCAAGTGGACCTGCGCATAGGTGCCGAACGCTGACCCAGGCGCCGGTCCCGGCGGAGATCATCGCCAAGGGCATCCCCACCTCCGGGCTGCTCGCGTAGGTGCTGGTCGCAAAGGACTCCGACCATCTGCCGCTTACATGGTCGTCCCTAGGCAAGCAGGAATAAGCTGCGTGAGTGAATCGGGAGGTTTGCGTAGCTGATGGCTGGCCAGCAGCGTCTGCGCCGGCGGCTTCACCGGCACGAAGCGCATGTGCGGGCGGGTTGCCGCCTCGCAGATCGCTGCGGCATCGGCCGCACCGTTCTTGCGTCCCTTGCCGGCCATGCGGTAGGGCGTGACGAAGTGGCCTGCAATCAGCCGCGCATCCAGCCCATAGCCGCGCAGCTTGCGTGCCCAGTGATGCGCACCGCCGCAGGCCTCCAGGGCCACCAGGCAGCCGGGAGGCAACTGCGCGCACCGGGCCGCAAACTTGTCAGCGGCCAGCGCCTTGGCAACCACCACGCGCGCATCCACCGCATGCACCTAGATAACCCGCTTGGCCAGATCCACCCCGACTCGGGCAATCTCGTTCATGGACTTCCCCTTTCACATGGCTGCAGATTGATGACTTGGGGAGCACCATCGCGGTGGCAGCCAACATTTGTTTCCTGGCTGCTTACGATTGAGTCACATCAATCGGCCAGCAGATCGCTGGATGTTGACTCTTGACTTTCGGCATATTAGGCGCAATATCTTGCAAAGTCTTGCAAGAATTTCCTCGAGCGAGGCCGCGTAACGACGGAACTTGTGGGGGTGGTATGACAGCGCGCCAGCAGGCGATCTTCACACTCGACGAGTTGGCTACCTACTTAAAGGTCGGCAAGCGGACGCTTTACCGGCTCGCCTCGCACGGGGAAATTCCGGCCTTCAAGGTCGGCGGGACGTGGCGGTTTCGTCAAAGTGAAATCGATCAATGGATCAATGATCAGATCCAAGCAGGCAGAAAGAAGGAGGTGATACGCACAGATGAGCAGCCGAAGTCAGCGAAACATCCCGTGTCGCCTGGGCGCGCTATCCATAGCCGCAGGCAAGCGGATTGAGTGAGTCTTCAATTGATTTCTGGAGGTATGACATGGACATTGATTTCAAGAAATTGGCTCCCTGGAACTGGTTCAAAAAGGAGCAGGAAGAACAACAGAGCACTGCCTCGCTGCCGGTGCAGCGCAATGACCTGCCGGTGGCGGGTGGGCCCGTCAGTCCCATCCTGCAATTGCATCGCGAGATCGACCGCCTGTTCGACGACGCGTTTCGAGGCTTCGGTTTCCCGACGCTGGCCATGCCACGCTGGCCGTCGGACTGGCCGGGCATGCTGAAGCCGGCGCTGGACATCCAGGAGACCGACAAGCAGTACAAGATCGCCCTGGAAGTACCCGGCATCGAGGAAAAAGACATCCAGATCACGCTCGACAACGACGTGCTGCTGGTGCGCGGTGAAAAGCGTCAGGAGCAGGAAAGCAAAGACGGTGGTTTCCACCGGGTGGAGCGCTCCTACGGCAGCTTTCAGCGCGCTCTGAACCTGCCGGCCGATGCCAACCAGGACACGATCAAGGCCGCTTTCAAGAACGGCGTGCTCACGATCACGATGGAAAAGCGCGAGGCCAGTACGCCCAAGCAGGGGCGCTCGATCCCGATCAACGGCTGACGCGGGGCAGCGCGTTTTTCTCAAAAACCACAAAGAGATGAGGCACCGTGATCGGCGGTGCCTCGTCAGATCAATCTTTACAGGAGCATCAGCATGGCCAGAAAACAATGCCAAGTCTGCGGCCAGCCCGCCACGGTGCGGGTGGAAGCCAATCTCAATGGTCGCCACAGCACCATGCTGTTGTGTGACGATCACTATCGCCAACTGGTGCGCCAGCAAAAGCGCACCGTCTCACCGCTGGAAGCCTTGTTCGGCTCGCGCAGCGGGCTGTTCGAAGACTTCCTTGGCAGCGACTTCTTCCGCATCGGTGACGACGCACCGTCCATGGCGGCCGATACCGACGAGGTCGTCGATGCCTCGTTCGGCGAACCCGCCCCGGCCGGTACGGGCACCGCGCGCCGTCGCGGCAGTGGGCTCGCCAGCCGCATCAGCGAACAGTCCGAGGCCCTATTGCAGGAGGCCGCCCGACACGCTGCAGAGTTCGGGCGCGCCGAAGTCGATACCGAACACCTGCTGCTGGCGCTATCCGACAGCGATGTGGTGAAGACCATCCTGGGGCAGTTCAAGATCAAGGTCGATGACCTCAAGCGACAGATCGAATCCGAAGCCAAGCGCGGCGAGAAGCCGTTCGAGGGCGAGATCGGCGTGTCGCCCCGGGTCAAGGACGCGCTCAGCCGTGCTTTCGTGGCCTCCAACGAACTCGGCCACTCTTATGTCGGGCCGGAGCATTTCCTGATCGGGCTCGCCGAGGAAGGCGAAGGTTTGGCGGCCAACCTGCTGCGCCGTTACGGCCTCACGCCGCAAGCGCTGCGCCAGCAGGTAAGCAAGGTGGTCGGCAAAGGGGCCGAGGATGGCCGCGCCGAGACGCCGACCAACACGCCGGAACTCGACAAGTATTCGCGCGACCTCACCAAGATGGCGCGCGAGGGCAAGCTCGATCCGGTCATCGGCCGCGCGCAGGAGATCGAGACGACCATCGAAGTGCTGGCCCGGCGCAAGAAGAACAACCCGGTGCTGATCGGCGAGCCCGGCGTCGGCAAGACCGCCATCGTCGAAGGGCTGGCGCAGCGCATGGTCGCCGGCGAAGTGCCCGAGACGCTGCGCGACAAGCGCCTGGTGGAACTCAACATCAACGCCATGGTGGCAGGCGCCAAGTACCGGGGCGAGTTCGAGGAGCGCGTGCAGAAGGTGCTCAAGGAAGTGACCGAGCACCAGGGCGAGCTGATTCTCTTCATCGACGAGGTGCACACCATCGTCGGTGCAGGCCAGGGTGGCGGCGAAGGCGGGCTGGACGTGGCCAACGTGTTCAAGCCGATGATGGCGCGCGGCGAACTGAACCTGATCGGCGCTACCACGCTCAACGAGTATCAGAAGTACATCGAGAAGGACGCCGCGCTGGAGCGTCGCTTCCAGCCGGTGATGGTGCCCGAGCCGACCGTGGCGCAGACCATGATGATCCTGCGCGGCCTGCGCGACACCTTCGAGGCGCACCACAAGGTCAGCATCACCGAGGATGCGATCATCGCCGCCGCCGAGTTGTCGGACCGCTACATCACCGCGCGCTTTTTGCCGGACAAGGCCATCGACCTGCTCGATCAGGCTGCCGCACGCGTGAAGCTGTCGGCCACGGCCCGCCCGGTGGCGGTGCAGGAGCTGGAGTCCGAACTGCACCAGCTGCGGCGTGAGCAGGACTATGTGGCCTCGCGCAAGCAATACGACAAGGCCGCCGAGCTGGGCAAGCACATCGAGGCCAAAGAGGCCGAACTCAAGAAGCTTGTCGAGGAATGGGAACGCGAGCGCGCCTCGGGCAGTGCCGAAGTCAAAGCCGAGCATGTCGCGCAGATCGTCTCGCGCCTGACCGGCATTCCGGTCAACGAGCTGACGGTGGAAGAACGCGAGAAGCTGCTGCATCTGGAGCAGCGGCTGCACGAGCGCCTCGTGGGCCAGGACGAAGCGGTGCGCGCGGTGGCCGATGCCGTGCGGTTGTCGCGCGCGGGCCTGCGCGAAGGCAGCAAGCCGGTGGCGACTTTTCTGTTCCTCGGGCCGACCGGCGTGGGCAAGACCGAGCTCGCCAAGGCGCTGGCCGAGTCCATCTATGGCGATGAAGGTGCGCTGCTGCGCATCGACATGTCCGAGTACGGGGAACGCCATACCGTGGCACGCCTGGTGGGCGCGCCTCCGGGTTATGTGGGCTATGACGAGGGCGGCCAGCTCACCGAGAAGGTGCGTCGCAAGCCCTACAGCGTGTTGCTGCTGGACGAGATCGAGAAGGCTCACCCCGACGTCTACAACATCCTGCTGCAGGTGTTCGACGACGGGCGGCTCACCGACGGCAAGGGCCGGGTAGTGGATTTCACCAATACCATCATCATCGCCACCTCGAACTTGGGCTCGGACATCATCCAGCGTCGGCTGAAGGCCCGTGGCGCCGTCGGCGAGGAATACGAGAAGACCAAGGGCGAGGTGATGGACGTGCTGCGCGGACACTTCCGCCCCGAGTTCCTCAACCGCATCGACGAGATCATCGTCTTCCATGCGCTGGGCAAGGAGGAGATCCGCCATATCGTCGGCCTGCAGCTCGATCGTGTGGCCCGCAACGCCGCCAGCCAGGGCGTGACGCTGACCTTCGATCAGACCTTGATCGATCACTTCGCGGAGGAAGGCTACAAGCCCGAGTTCGGCGCGCGTGAGCTCAAGCGGCTGATCCGCAGCGAGCTGGAAACTGCTCTGGCGCGCGAGATGCTGGGTGGCGGTATCGGCAAGGCCGATCACGCCAGCGCCCGCTGGGACGACAAGGCCGAACGGGTGGTCTTCGAGCGCCAGGAGCCACCCGCAAAGCCGGCCGAGCCTGAGAAGCCCGATGCCGCGAACGTGGCCGAGACGCCGCCGAGCGACGCGAGCAAGCCTGCGCGCAAGAAGAAGTCAGCGGGCGGCGAATCTTGAGTCATGAGGAGGCTGTCGTGTCCGACCCCAACGGGCTGACATGGGCAGCCACCCTCGTGTCGCTGGCGGTCGCTATCCCCACAGCGGGGCACGCGGTCATCTACAAGCGTGACCCTCGATCGGCCACGCTGTGGGTACTGCTGATCGCCTTGTTGCCGCTGGGCGGTTCGCTGCTGTATGGGCTGTTCGGCATCAACCGTTACCAGCGGCGGGCGCGGCGGCTCTTCCCGGGGGCAGATCCTGCTGTTCGGCAGGACCTCTCGCCCACGATGCCCGAGGCTGTATCGCCGCCGCTTGCCGGTCTGGCCCACCTGGTGGGACGCGCCACCGGCCAGTCGCTGACCAGCGGCAACCGCATCGAGCCGCTTGTCGATGGCGAGCAGGCCTACCCGGCCATGCTCGCCGCCATCGAATCGGCGCGGTACAGCGTCGCCTTGGCCTCGTACATCTTCGACAGCCAAGGCATCGGGGCGCAGTTCGTCGATGCGCTGCGCCGGGCTCATGAGCGCGGCGTGCAAGTGCGGGTGCTGATCGACGACGTGTATGCCCGCTGGACGCCCCGCAGCGCCTACCGCGCCTTGCAGCGCGCCGGCGTTCCGGCGGCGACGTTCAACCCGACGTTGATTCCCGCGCGCCTGCATGCCGCGCATCTGCGCAATCACCGCAAGCTGCTGGTGATCGATGGCGAGACGGGTTTCACCGGCGGCATGAACATCTTCGGTTCGTATTGGCGGCCCGATGCGCCGGGCCAGGCCTGTCACGATTTGCACTTTCGTCTGCGCGGGCCGGTGGTTGCGCATCTGATGCGGTGCTTCACCGACGATTGGTGCGATACCACGGGCGAGCGGCTCAGCAAGGGTTTCTGGGGCGAACCGCCCGCAACGGCTGATGAGCAAGGAACCTCTTGGGCGCGCGGCATCGAGGCCGGTCCCGATGAGGCCCTGGACAGGATGCGCTGGACCTTCATGGGCGCTTTGAGCGCGGCGAAGCATTCGGTGCGCATCTGGACACCTTACTTCGTGCCCGATCAGCCGATGATCGCGGCGCTGAGCACGGCCGCGTTGCGCGGCGTGCGCGTCGAGGTGCTGACGCCCGCAAACGGCGACCATCCCACGGTGCAATGGGCCGCGCGCGCCCACTACTGGCAGGTGCTGGAGCACGGTGTACGCATCTTCGAACGGCCTGGCCCGTTCGACCACAGCAAGCTGATGCTGATAGACGGCCAGTGGTGCTGCCTGGGTTCGGCCAATTGGGATGCGCGCAGCCTGCGCCTCAACTTCGAGTTCAATGTGGAGGTGTACGACACCGCGCTGTCTACGCGGCTGGAATCCCTTTTTGATGCCGCCCGTGATGCATCGAACGAGATATCGGCGAAGGCGTTGCGCGCCCGCCCGCTGGCCATCCGCTTGCGCGACGGGGTGGCCCGTCTGTTCACCCCCATTCTCTAGCGACACGACTTGCGAGGAACATTGCCCATGGAAAAGAAAGATCAATGGAACATTGGCTACTGGATCGTCGCCGGCCTGTTGCTGCTGACGCTGCAGAACTACTGGCAGGCGGCCAAGACCGTCGAGCCCGTGCCCTACAGCGAATTCGAGAAGGCACTGGCCGAGGGGCGCGTCGCCGAAGTGCTGGTGTCGGACCGCACGGTTACCGGGCGTCTGAAATCACCGGACAGCCGGGGCAAGACCACCATCGTGGCCACCCGCGTCGAACCCGACCTGGCCGAGCGTCTGTCCAAGTACGAGGTGCCCTATACGCGGGTGGTGGAAAGCACCTGGCTGCGTGATGTGCTCTCCTGGATTCTGCCGGCGGTGGCCTTCTTCGGCGTCTGGTTCTTCCTGTTCCGCCGCTTCGCCGAGAAGCAGGGCATGGGTGGCTTCCTGAGCATCGGCAAGAGCCGCGCCAAGGTATTCATGGAGAAGAACACCGGCGTGACCTTTGCCGATGTCGCTGGCGTCGATGAAGCCAAGGCGGAGTTGGTTGAGATCGTCGATTTCCTCAAGAATCCGCAGGAGTATGGACGGCTCGGGGCGCGCATTCCCAAGGGCGTGTTGCTGGTCGGCCCACCGGGCACCGGCAAGACATTGCTGGCCAAGGCTGTTGCCGGCGAGGCGGCGGTGCCCTTCTTCTCCATCTCCGGATCAGAGTTTGTCGAGATGTTCGTCGGCGTGGGGGCAGCGCGCGTGCGCGACCTGTTCGAACAGGCGCGTGCGCAGGCGCCGGCGATCATCTTCATCGATGAGCTGGATGCTTTGGGCCGCGCACGCGGTGTCGGAGGACCGATCGGTGGACACGACGAGCGTGAGCAGACCCTCAACCAGCTGCTCACGGAGATGGACGGCTTCGACAGCTCGGTCGGGCTGATCATCCTCGCCGCCACCAACCGCCCCGAAATCCTCGACCAGGCGCTGCTGCGCGCCGGTCGCTTCGACCGTCAGGTGCTGGTGGACCGGCCCGACAAGAAGGGACGGCTGGACATCCTGAAGGTCCATGTCAAGAAGATCACCCTGGCCCACGGTGTAGATCTGGAACAGGTGGCGGCGCTGACCACGGGCTTTTCGGGTGCAGACCTCGCGAACCTGGTCAACGAGGCCGCGCTGGCCGCGACCCGGCGCAAAGCGTCCGCCGTGGAGTTGCAGGATTTCACCGCCGCCATCGAGCGCATCGTGGCGGGCCTGGAGAAGAAGAACCGAGTACTCAATCCCAAGGAGCGGGAAACCGTGGCCTATCACGAGATGGGCCATGCGCTGGTGGCGCTGGCGCTGCCCGGCACCGATCCGGTACACAAGATTTCAATCGTTCCGCGTGGCATCGGTGCACTCGGCTACACCCTGCAGCGGCCCACCGAAGACCGCTTCCTGATGACGCGCGCCGATCTGGAACACAAGATCGCCGTGCTGCTGGGCGGTCGTGCGGCCGAGAAGCTCGTGTTCGGAGAGCTGTCCACCGGGGCTGCCGATGACCTCGCACGGGCCACCGACATTGCCCGCGACATGATCACCCGCTTTGGCATGGACGAAGGACTGGGCTACATCGCCTTCGAGGCGCAGCGGCCACGCTTTCTCGATACACCGGAACTGGCCCAAGGCGGCTGCCGGGTGGCCGAATCGACCCAGGCGCGCATCGATCAGGCCATCCGCGACATCGTGATGGGCGTGTTCGAGCGCGCCTACCGGATCCTCGACACCAACCGCGCGGTGCTGGAGCGTTGTGCGCGCGAACTGCTGGCGCGGGAAACGCTCGACGAAAGCGATATCCGTCAATTGACTCAAGGACTTGTTCGGAACTGAAAACAGTAGTAGGTGCCATTCAGAGTAAGCCGGCGGCTCTGTTCGGTGCGTCATCCAAGTCGCCGGCATTGTTCAAGGAGAACCGATATGTCTGCATTGACTCCGTGGGACCCCTTCCGGGAACTGGAAGAATTGCAAAACCGCCTGGCGACGATGTTGGGAGGGACACCCCAGCGACAGGGCGCCCGTACCGGCAACGAAGCCATGACCACGGCGGACTGGGCACCAATGGTGGACATCAGCGAGGATGAGAACGCATTCCTCCTCAAGCTGGATCTGCCGGAGGTCCCCAAGGATGCCGTGCGCGTCAGCGCGGAAAACGGCGTGCTCACCATCAGCGGCGAGCGCAAACTGGAAAAAGAGGAGCAGGGCAAGAAGTTCCACCGCATCGAACGTGCGTATGGCCGCTTTGTGCGCAGCTTTGTCTTGCCTGACAACGTTGATCCGACCAAGGTGACGGCTTCCATGAAAGACGGCGTGCTGGAAGTGCGGCTTGTCAAGGCCGAGCAAGCCAAACCGAAACAGATTGAAATCTCAGTCAACTAACTTTAATTAGGAGCCCAAGATCATGAATATCAAACAGCCACAATACACCTTCTCCGCACTTGCCCTGGCGGTCGTCGTCGGACTGAGCGGACCGGCTCAGGCCCAATCGGCGGCAGGTTCTAGCCCAGGTGCTGCAGCACCCTCTGCCGCTTCCAAGGCGGCGCAGCCACAGGTAGATGACAAGGCCGCCCGGGAAGCCGAAAAAAAGCGTGCTGAGCTCACTCAGGACGCCATCACGGCGCTCACCAAGACCCAGGAGGCTTTGACACTTCTTGATGCAAAGAAGACCAAGGAGGCGCTCGCTGCGCTGGAACTGGCCAGCGGAAAGCTGGAACTGGTATTGGCACGCGACGCCAAACTTGCTTTGGCGCCGGTCGATGTACGCGTCATCACCCACGATATCCACGCCAACGTGGAATCGGTCAAGAAAGCGGTCAAGTTGTCTCGGGAGTTGTTGGGTGATGGCGAGCTGCAAAAGGCCCGGCCCATCGTCGCCAATCTGGCCAGCGAAATCGTGATCGAAACCGACAACCTGCCGATGGCAACGTACCCGGCAGCGATCAAGTCGGCCGCACGGCTCATCGACAGCGGCAAGATCGACGACGCCAAGGCGGAACTCGCCCGAGCACTGAACACGCTGGTGGTGACCTCGGTCGCCTTTCCTCTGCCCGTGCTACGGGCTGAAGCCGCGATGGCAAAAGCTGAAAAGCTGGCCGAGACCGACAAGCGCGATGCCAAGCAGAACGAGGAGCTCAGCACCTTGCTGTCGTCCGTGCGCACGGAGATCGAGATGGCGCAGATCCTGGGTTATGGCAAGAAGGCGGATTTCAAACCCATCTTCGATCATGTGAAGTCCATTGAGCAAAAGTCGGCTGGTGGCAAAAGCGGCAAGGGATGGTTCGACGAGTTGAAGACGCGCCTCCAAAAGCTGTTTTGAGGTGATGAAGGGGCCGACTGTTCGGTCGGTCAGTTTCGCGATGTTCGCAGTCAGCCCCAATAGATTCGCCTATTTTCACTAACTCACACGAGGTATATCACCATGAATGAGCAAACATCGAATCCCAATGCGACGAACAAAGAAATAAACGAACAGGCCGCGGTAAGCAGCCTTCCTGTCAGTCCAGAGGCCAAGGCTGAAGTCGTCACGGAGGTACAGCCTGAGGTTCAGAAGGAAACGGACTCGCAGGCGGCAGACAAACGTAAACAAGTCCTCGATGAGGCAGTCTCGGCCTTGGCGCTGACCAAATCAGCGCTGGCCGCACTTGACGGCAAGGACGCTGCACGCGCATTGGCAACGCTGGCCGAAGTGACGGGAAAGCTGGAGCTGATCGTCGCGCGCGAACCCACGCTCGCCCTGGCCCCCGTTGATGTGCGCACCATCGTGCACGACTTGTTCGCCAACACGGAAACCATTGAGGCGATGACCGACGAGGCGCTGGATGCCCTCAAACATGGCGAGGTGCAACAGGCACGTCACGTGCTGGCTTTGCTGGCCAGTGAAATCGTGATCGCGGCCACCAACATCCCTCTGGCGTCCTATCCCGCAGCCGTGAAGGCAGTCGTGCCGCTGATCGATCAGGGCAAGATCGAAGAAGCCAAAGCCGCGCTGCAGTCAGCGCTCAGCACGCTGGTCGAGGAGCGCAGCGTGCTTCCGCTGCCCGTCCTGCGTGCGAAGCTGCTCCTGAAGCGCGCCGAGACCTTGGTAGAAGATGGTCAGCGGAGCGAAGCGTCCAATGAGCGCCTGGAGACATTATTGAACGAAGCGCGGCAGCAGTTGGAAATGGCAGAACTGCTGGGCTATGGAAAGAAGAAGGACTTTGAGCCCCTGTATGCTGAACTCAAGAAAGTCAAGCAAAAGACGGCTGGGGGAGGCGGCGGAAAAGGCTGGCTCGATGAAATCAAGGCAAAACTGTCCAAGTTGTTCTGAAACCCCTGGAGAGGGGGCGCATAGCGCCCCCTCTCTTGTCCCATGAGTGTTTGATTTTTTATTTTGTATAGATCTTTAGGAGATATTGCATGAACACAGACACCATCGCTAATTCCAATGCGGATGACCCCACCAAAGCACTGTGTTCGCTGAGCCAAAATTGGTGGCTTTTTGTGCTGCGCGGTGTCTTGGCATTGATTTTTGCAGCCCTTGCGTTCTGGATGCCACAATCGGCTCTGTTGGCCATGACCATCATGTTCGGCGCATTTTCCTTGGTCAATGGCGCTTTCAACTTGGTTGCAGCGGTGCGCCATATCCAGAAAAAAGAGCGCTGGGGCTGGCTGCTGTTCAGCGGCATTGTCGGCATACTTACCGGCGTCGTCGTCCTGGTTGCTCCTTGGGTCGCCACGATAGTCTTGGCTTCTTTTTTATGGGCTAGCGTGGGCTTCTGGGCGATTTTCACCGGTGTGCTGGAGATATCCGCCGCCGTTCGGCTGCGTCAAGAAATCAAGGGTGAAATTTGGCTTGCCTTCAGTGGACTGCTCTCGATTGTCCTTGGCGCTATCGTCTTGTGGATATTTTTTTCCCGTCCGGTCGAGTCATTCCTGGCCGCAGGCTGGCTGTTGGGCTTCTATGCGGCAGTCTATGGTGTCACGCTTTTGTTCTTGAGTTGGCGTCTTCGCAAAACGCGCCAGGGATAAGAGCGGGTCAAACTAAATTCTATGGATATGAGCATCCTCGATTCATACCTCCATAGAAATGACATCGAAGGAGTCATACATGCATATGCAATATAGCTATCGAGCTATCGACAAAGAGTTTCATGAACCTTGGCAGAGAGCTTTGGGAAATGTGATCGAGCACGCCCTCAAGCCATTGCTCGACAAACACACTAAAGATTCAGTGCGACTTCAAATCGTCCTTGATCGCGACAAGATCAAGCGGCAATTTCTGGCCAGTGGCTATATGCACCTGCCCGGCAAAAAGACTGTCAGCGTTACTGCATCACATGACGAGCTGACGCCCCTCGCGCAGATGCTCGCACAGTCGTTGTTCCGTCAGGCCAAGAAGCATTTTGACCGACTGCATGCTCAGGATCAAATCAAGCGCAAAGCACGACGCGAGCGCTTGCGCGAGCTCAAGGTGCGGATTGCCGCAAAACCCGCGTCAGCCGCCCATGAGGCCAAAGAGACCCGAATGCCTCTACTGTCGAAACTTGAGGCTGTCGCAAGGCGTGAGCTGGCTTATCTGCGGGCCGTCGGCGATTTACCGCGCGATTATCCGACGCTGCGCGACGTGGTGGATGAAGCGATTGTCCGAGCTGAGGTGGAATGGCAATCCGTGCCGGAAGAAAAAGAGGCTTACATCGGTCTTCTGAAGCATCTGTTCGCCGTCCTGGATAACGAAGTGGCAAACAGCCGGCAATTTGGCGAATTCGTTTCTCTGGACGCGCCGGTCGAAGCGGATGCCCAGGACGTCGCCGAGGCCATGGTGGAAGAGGAAGTCTTCGAATTTTATCAGCCCGATGACACACTCAGGCTGGCCGATATCATCGCTGACAGTCAGCATCCCGATGCCGCAACGATCGCGGAACAGGAGGAGCTAGTTGATCGGTCGAGCGAGTTCGCTTTTGCATTCGACCTGCTGAAGGACATGCCGCGTTTGTGGCGGCGCATTTTTCTGCTTATCCGTGTGGACGGGCTGGATGCCAGCAGCGTCTCTGAAATCCTGCTGATTCCTAGTAAGGAAGATACTGTCCAAAGGTGGCTCATTCAGGCCGAAGCGTTCATCGCTGCTCATTTGGAAGAGGCCGGAGTAAGCAAAGACGGGAACGCTTGGCTCCAAGGCGTTGATTGGTCGGCATTGTCTGTGACCCGAAGCGCGGCAGCCTCACTGTGGTCCAAGGAGGCGAACCATGAAGAATGATCTTCACCTCGTCTGTCCGCACTGCCAGTCCATCAACCGCGTGCCGGCCGCCAAGCTCGCGGATCGTCCCAACTGCGGCCGCTGCCAGCAGCCCTTGTTCACGGGCGAACCCATCGAGTTGACCACGGCGACGTTCTCGCGCCACGTGGAGCGCAGCGACCTGCCACTGTTGGTCGATTTCTGGGCACCTTGGTGCGGGCCGTGCAAGATGATGGCCCCGCAGTTCCAGCAAGCGGCGCGCCAGCTCGAACCCAGGGTCAGGCTGGCCAAGGTCAATACCGAGGCAGAACCCCACCTGGCCGCGCAGTTCGGCATCCGCAGCATTCCGACGCTCGCCCTGTTCCAGGGTGGGCGGGAGATCGGGCGTCAGGCCGGCGCCTTGGGCGTGCAGGACATCGTGCGCTGGGTATCGGCACAGCTTGGGCGCTGACCGATGCAGGGCCTGCTGGGCGTTACGCTGAGTCTGCTGGCGGCGTGCAGTCTGGCGGCTGTGGTGACGGCTGCGCTCAGAGTGCCCGCCTTGCTGGGTTACCTCGCCGTCGGCGCCTTACTGGGCCCCTCAGTCACCGGCGTGATCGCGCCGGGAGAAGCGCTTGATTTTCTGTCCGAGCTGGGAGTGGCGCTGCTGCTGTTCATGGTCGGACTGGAATTCTCCCTCGGGCACTTTTGGCTCACTCGCAAGACCGTACTGGTGGCTGGCAGTTTGCAGATGGTCGTTGTGGCCGCACCTCTGACCCTGATGCTGATGGGGTTGGGGCAGCCAGCTCAGAGCGCTGCGCTGCTCGGCGCTGCGGCGGCCATGTCTTCCACGGCGCTGGTCAGCCGGGGAGTTGGCCGACCAGGGTGAACTCACCACACGCCATGGCCGCAGCGCCATCGCCGTGCTGGTCTTTCAGGATCTGGCCAGCGTGCCCCTGTTGGCCTTGCTGGCGATCTGGGCGCGCGGCGAGTCGCCGAAGGTCGAGAGCATGCTGCTCGAAGTGTTGGGCGTGCTGGTGTTGTTCGCAGCAGCGGCGGTTGCTTCGCGCCGTCTGTTGCATGGCCTGCTGGGCTGGGTGGCTCGCCAAGGTCATGAGGAAGCGTTCATGCTAGCCTCCTTGTGTGTGGTCGTGGCCGCGGCCGCCGCTGCGCACGCCGTCGGCGTATCCGCCGCCCTGGGCGCGTTTCTGGCCGGGATGGTGCTGGGCGAGAGCGACGTCCGGCACCACATGGAAAACCACCTCAAACCGTTTCGCGATGTGTTGTCGGGGGTGTTCTTCGTGACTGTCGGCCTGCAGCTGGACGGAGTACAGATTCTTTCGGCACCGCTGACGGTGTTGGCGTGGCTGGCAGTGCTGGTGCCGGTCAAGATCGTGTTCAATACCCTGGCCTTGCGGGCGACGCGCTTGTCCGCCCTCGATGCCTGGCGCACGGGCATAGCGTTGGGGCATGGCGGCGAGTTCGCCCTGCTGTTGTTGGGCATGGTCTTGCAGCAGCATCTGATTCCCGCGACCGTCGTACAACCCATGCTAGTTGCGCTGGTGCTCAGCATGGCCCTGGCACCGCTACTGATCCGCCATCACGATGTACTTGCCCGGTTCTTGAGCCGCACCGGCGGCGTCATTCAGCCACCCCAGGCTGAAGAAGTCGAGATCGCCGCGCAGACGGCGCGATATCGAGACCATGTCATCGTTTGCGGCGCGGGCGAGCTTGGCCTGACAGTCAGCGAGATTCTTCGCCACGCCGGCGTGGCGCATCTGCTGCTGGAGGCGGACGCGCAGAAGGTCGAGGCCGCGCGTGCCGCCGGCGCGCCGGTGTTCCATGGCGATGCCAGTCGGCCCGATACCTTGCTGGCTGCCGGCTTGACGCATGCGCACATGGTGGTGCTGACGTTCGCCCATGCCCAGCAAGCGTTGCGCATCGCCCAGGCGATTGCCGAGCGCCGTCCGGCGCTGACCTTGTGGGTTTCATGCAGAAGTACGACCGCGGCCGATGCATTTCGCGCCATGCCCAACGTGCGCGTGTACCATCAATCCTTTGCCGCAGCTATTGGGCTGGCGGAACAGGTGATGTCGACGCTTGGCATGTCGACCGAGCTGATTGAAGGACACATCAGCGCAATGCGCCGCCGTCTCGACAGCAGCCGTTTTCCAGGGAGTTCATCGTCATGAAATCAACACGCCTTAACCCATTTCAGGTCTTCCGCGACCAATGGGCCATCATGAGTTTTTACGAGCGCTTCGAGCAGGTCGTCGCGCTCGTGCTGTCGGCGGTAATTGCCGTCATCATCGTGGTGTCGCTGTTCCAGCTCATCTCCATCGTCTTCACGCTGCTGGTTCTCGATGCCTTCAATCCCCTGGATCACAAGGTATTCCAGAGTGTGTTCGGCATTATCATGACGCTCTTGATCGCGATGGAGTTCAAGCATTCCATCGTGCGCGCGGCGCTGCGTCGGGACAGCATCATCCAGGTCAAGACCGTGATCCTCATCGGCCTGATCGCGCTGGCGCGCAAGTTCGTGATCCTTGACCCCGAGGCGAGCCCCGCAAAGATAGCCGCGCTGGCAGGCGCCACGCTGGCGCTTGGTGCCACTTACTGGCTGCTGCGCGAGCGCGACGACCGCGCCGCCGAGACATCTGAGCATGACCCGTCATCATCCCAGTGACCCGCGCGCGGCGTTGTTGCAACACCGCTGGCTCAACCGCCTGCAGACCGGGCTGTTGGTCCTGACCCTGGTCGGGATCGCAGCCGTAGCAGGGAGACTGCCGTTTGGGGAAGGCGGCCTGTGGCTCGCGCTGTTTGCCGTTGCAGGTGCGTTGCTGCTGGAACCGGTAGCCGCGTCGGCGCTGAGCTTGCGCCTGTACCGCGTACGGGCCTTGCACCCGCAAGAAGCCCACGAGATGTGGGCCCTGTTGCGCGAGCTGCCCGCCCGTGCCGGTTTGCCCGCCACGCCGGTGCCGCACTATGTGCCCAGTGCCGTCGTCAACGCCTTCGCCACCGGATCGAAGCAGGAGGCATCGATCGCCCTCACCGATGGCCTGCTGCGCAGCCTGAGCCCACGCGAGCTGGCGGGTGTGCTCGCGCACGAGATCGCGCACATCGCCAGTGAGGATCTGCGCGTCATGGGGCTGGCGGATTCCGTCAGTCGCTTCACGAGCCTACTGGCCCTTATGGGACAGATCGCGATCCTGCTGAGCCTGCCCGCGCTGCTGGTTGGCGCGGCGGAGGTCTATTGGCCTGGTTTATTGTTATTGGCCGCATCGCCCCAGCTGGCCCTGCTCGCACAGCTCGGCTTGTCTCGCGTGCGTGAGTTCGACGCTGACCGCCTCGCGGCGGAACTGACGGGCGACCCGCAGGGGCTGGCGTCCGCGCTGGCGAAAATCGAGCGGGTCAGCCGCTCCTGGCGTGCCTGGCTGTGGCCGGGATGGGGCAATCCCGAGCCCTCCTGCTTGCGCACGCATCCGGCAACGCAAGAGCGTATCGCACGCCTGCTGACGTTGGCGCCTGGGCCAGCATCAGCGTTGCCATTCCACGCGCCCCATTTCTTGCCGGAATCCGCTGTGACGCCGCGCCCGCCGCGCTGGCACCCGAGCGGGCTGTGGCGCTGATTGCCTATCAACAGGAGACTTCTCATGGCCTACCCCGACCCGTACCCACGCCCCGCACCGGACCCCTTCATCCGGCGCTGGCTCTTCATCACCGCCTGTATTGCCACGCTCATGCTGGTGTGGCAGTTCCTGCCCGCCATCGAGGCCTGGTTCAGTCCGCGCGAGGCGGCAGATCGCACCGTGACGGCGCGTGGCGATCTGGCGGCGGACGAGAAAGCCACCATCGAACTGTTCGAGAAATCGCGCGCCTCGGTGGTCTACATCACTACCGCACAATTGGTACGCGATGTCTGGACGCGCAACGTCTTCTCCGTGCCGCGCGGCACTGGCTCGGGCTTCATCTGGGACGACGCCGGCCACGTCGTCACTAACTTCCACGTCATCCAGGGCGCGTCCGAAGCCACCGTCAAACTGGCCGACGGCCGCGACTACCAGGCCGCACTGGTGGGGACGAGCCCCGCGCACGACATCGCTGTGCTCAAGATCGGCGTCGGTTTCAAGCGCCCGCCGGCCGTGCCGGTCGGCACCAGTGCCGACCTCAAGGTGGGTCAGAAGGTGTTCGCTATCGGCAACCCCTTCGGCCTGGACTGGACGCTCACCACCGGCATCGTCTCCGCGCTCGACCGCTCGTTACCCGGAGAAGCGGGCGGCCCGGCCATCGATCACCTGGTTCAGACCGACGCCGCCATCAACCCTGGCAACTCCGGTGGGCCGCTGCTCGATTCGGCAGGAAGGCTCATCGGCATCAACACGGCGATCTATAGCCCCTCCGGCGCCTCGGCCGGGATTGGTTTCGCCGTGCCGGTGGACACCGTCATGCGCGTAGTCCCGCAACTCATCAAGACCGGTAAGTACATCCGTCCGGCGCTGGGCATTGAAGTGGACGAACAGCTCAATCAGCGCCTGCTGGCACTGACGGGAAGCAAGGGCGTGTTCGTGCTGCGTGTCACCCCCGGCTCGGCAGCACACAAAGCCGGGCTCGCGGGTGTCGAAGTCACGCCGCAAGGCATCGTGCCCGGCGACCGCATCACCGGTGTTGATGGCAAGGCGACGGACGATGTGGCCAAGCTGCTCGCGCGGCTAGACGACAGGAAGGTCGGCGATGTGGTGGTCTTGTCAGTGGAACGGGCCGGCAAATCGCGCGAGGTGCGTGTGGAGCTGCAACCCGGGAATTGATTGAACTGAACCTGTGGATCAGGCGGTAGTGCAGCGTCGCGGCGATTGAGGTTCTCAGGTCTTCGGCCAGGTAGCGTTCCGCCTCAACCTCCGTAATTTTCGGATGCGATCTGCCTATCCGAATAGGCAAGCATGCAACGCCGGAGCCTCTTGCCAATCATCGAAGGAGAAAGCGAGGCGCAATCCGCATGAGGTGGACGCAGGCCAGGAACGAGGCAAACAGGAGGCCGCATTGGAACTCAGACTACTGCGCTATTTCGTTGCGGTCGCGGAAGAACTGCATTTCGCGCGAGCGGCCGAGCGCCTTGGCGTAGAACAATCGCCTGTGTCGCGCGCAATGCGAAATCTCGAAGCCACGCTCGGCGTGCAGTTGTTCGACCGCAGCGCGCACCAGACGCGACTGACCTGCGCCGGTCAAGTGTTCCTCGGTGAGTGCCGGCGCGTGCTGGCCACCGTGGAGCAGGCGGTGAGTGCCGCAAAGGCGGCGGCGCAGGGCTATCAGGGTTATCTGCGCATCGCCATCTGCGACAGCTTGGCGCAGCCCCACATTGCCACCTTGCTGGCGCGCAGCCGCGAGGAAGAGCCCGAACTGGAGATTCGCGTCTTCGAGCTGCCTTTCGCGCAGCAGCTCAAGGGCCTGCACAACGATCTGCTGGACATCGGTTTTGCGCTGTCGGACGCGGTGAGCGAAGGCCTTGTCGCCGAGCCCGTGTGGACCGATCCTCTGTCGGTGATCGTGCCCGTGCGCCACCCCTTGTTGGCGCACGCGGAAGTGCCATTGGATGAAGCCTTGAAGTTTCCGTTGGTACTGTGCCATCAGGACGCGGGATCGGGCTGCCACCACCAGATCCAGGCGGTGCTTCAAGGTGCGTCCAAGCCGCTCAAGCTGGTAGATCAGGTGACGAGCCTAGGCGTGATGCTGACTCTGGTCGGTGCCGGTTATGGCCTAGGTTTCGCCATTGCCTCGCAGGTGCAGACCCTGAACCGCCCCGACATAACCGTTCGCCCCTTGGCCGGCACGCCGCCCATGCTGTCCACCTACCTGCTGCGCCGCAGCGCCGAACCCTCTGAGCCCATGAAGCGGTTTCTGCAGCGCGCCCGCGAGGAGTTCCTGCTAAAGGGAGATGAACCGGCCTCGTGACGTTGAGCGCTCGGGTACATTGGCTACAGCTGGCTGTCCATGGCTCGCACTGGACTTGCTCGGAGCGCGCGTTGACCAAGCGTGGTTTTCAGTCCATAGTTATGTCCATCTCGGTTCGCCGAGTGCGGAAAACTCGTTATCAATCAACGAGTTGGGAACACGATGATGTTCCCTTCACCCGCTCCAAAAATATTGAAAGCCCGATGTGCCTTGCGCCATCGGGCTTTTTCTTTGGGCGTGCCTGTCGCGGCACTTTTCAAAAGCCAGGCAGCGCTTGGGTGTCGCCCCAGCAAGCCTCTTCGATGTGCAGCATTCGCAGCTTGGTAGCCGTGCCGCCGGTGGCAGAGAAGCCGCCCGCCTGAAACCCCGCCCCCAGCACCCGGTGGCAAGGCACCACGGGCGCAAACGGGTTCAGCCCCAGCGCCTGGCCCACGGCGCGCGCCAGGCCTTTGCTGCCCAGTTGCTCGGCGATGTCGCCGTAGGTGCGCACCTGGCCGGGCGGTATGGCGCGGGTAACGGCATACACGCGCTGGTGAAAGTCTGACACCTGGGTCATGTCCAGCACCACCTCGCGCAAGTCCAGCTTATGCCCCTGCAGCAGCGCCTGTATGCCTTGGATGGCAGCGGCAGCATCGGGTGGCGGGGTCGCTGCATGACAAGGGCCGCTGGCGCGCAGCAACCGCGCCACCGTGGCCGCGTCGTCCTGCTCGGGCAACTGCACCGCGCGCGCGCCTGCGGCGCCCCACGCCAGCGCACAGCGGCCCACGGCCGTGTCGAACAAGGCATGGCCCAGCGCGGGGCTGGGCCGCAAGGATGGCTCATGCATTGCTATACAAACAATAGCTGCATGCGCTTATAAATCAGGCGCTAGCGGCCTATTTGACCTTAAACGCTCGGCCAGCACTGCCGGTGCTCAGTCTTCGCTACGCAAAGCCGCGCGCAGCTTGGCGCCCAATTCAGGCTTGCCGGCAAAGGGGTCAGTGGGGTTGCGCACCTGCAGCACATCTTCCATGCGCGTCTGCACCGAAGCCAGCGCCTGAGGATGGCTGTAGATGTAGAACTGGCCTTGCGCTGCCGCGTCGAACACTTTCTGCGCCACTTCGGCTGCCGTGACCTTGCCGCTGCCCACGGCCTTGTCGCTCATGGCCTGGCCGATGAGCTGGCTCTTGGTGGGCTTTTCAGAAGGCAGGTCCTGCGGGCGGTTGCGGTGGCTCTGGCTGATGCCGGTGGGCACAAAGTACGGGCACAGCACGCTAGCGCCAATCTGGTCGGTGACCAGCGACAGGTCCTGGTACAGCGTTTCAGACAGCGACACCACGGCGTGCTTGCTCACGTTGTAAATGCCCATGTTGGGCGCGTTCAGCAGGCCAGCCATGCTGGCCGTGTTGATGATGTGGCCACGCCAGGCGGGGTCGGCCTTGGCAGCCGCCAGCATCACGGGGGTGAACAGGCGCACGCCATGCACCACGCCCCACAGGTTCACACCCAGCACCCATTCCCAGTCTTTGACGGAGTTCTCCCACACCAGGCCACCAGCGCCCACACCGGCGTTGTTGAACACCAGATGGGGGGCGCCAAAGCGCTGCTGCACATCAGCGGCCAGTTGCTCCATCTGGGCGGCGTTCGACACATCGACCTTGCGGGCCAGCACCTGGCTGCCTGCGGCCTGCATCTCGGCAGCGGCGGCGTCCAGCGCGTCTTGCTGCACATCCACCAGCACCAGGTTCATGCCCAGGCGCGCGCCAATGCGGGCACATTCCAGTCCAAAGCCCGAGCCTGCGCCGGTCAGCACCGCCGTCTTGCCAGCAAAGTTGTCGATCATGTTTTTATCTCCTTGAGTTTGTTGTTGGATGTTCTGTGAAGGGCACGGCCCGCGCCGTGCTTCAGCCAGCAGCCTTCTTCAGCACGTATCCGATGCGCGGAAAGTGCACATGCACGGTGCCTGCGCGCGGGTCGGTACGGCGCAGGGTGTAGCGGGTGCGGGTGGCGGCCAGCAGCTCGCCTTCGGTCACTTCAGTGCCGAAGCTCTCGGCAGCAATTTGCACCTGGCTGCCCAGTGCAATGCCGTGCTCGTCCTGAAAAATATCGTCCAGCAGCGGCATGGGTTCGGCCCCTGCCGCCACGGTGATCGCGTCGGTAGCGCTGAATTTTTCGATGCGCCCCTGGCCCAGTGCCTCGATGCGGTCCATCCACTCCAGCACGGCGGGGGTGGCGTCAAAGATGCTGTCCATCAACGGCACCACGCGGCGGGTGAACCACAGCGGGTGGTAGGCGGCAAAGTCGGCCACGCAAGGCTCGGTGCCGAAGAGGAAGTCGTGCTCCTCCACCATGTGCGCAATGCGCCGCAGGTACGAGCGGTAGGCGGCCGTAGCGTCTTGCGGGCGCTGGCGCACCATGCCTGCGCTCATGGCCTTGCGGTCTTCTGCAAACGCCTGGGCGGCAGCGGGCGGCAGGCTGGCAAACAGTATCTCAGCGCCTTTGGGCTGCAGGTTGTAGGCCATGGAGGCCCAGAACAGCGTGCTGTCGGCCCACTGCGCAAACACGCGCGACACACCCTTGAGGTGCGGCGGGTACAGCACCGGTTCAGGCTGGATGTGCTCCAGCACGTCGCAGATCAGTGCGGTGTCGCAATAAATATCCGCCCCCACCTGCAGCACGGGGGTTTTGCGGTAGCCGCCCGTCAGGGCCACCAGATCAGGTTTGGGGCTGATGCTGGGGATGATGACGGACTTCCACGCCAACTGTTTGAACCCCAGCACTGAGCGGATTTTTTGCGCAAAGGGCGATGAGGGGTAGTGGTGAAGAATCAGGGCAGACATGGCGAAATCTCCTGTACAGCGTTTTCAACCAAAAGCACTTGCGTGTGCACTGCGGCGTAACAAGCTGGGGCACACGCGCGGCGCGCCCGTTCAGCCCTGCACCACGGGTGGGGTCCACAGCATTTCGATGTGGGGGATGTCATCTTCGAGGTATTCGTCCGACACCGCCACAAACCCAAAGCTGCCGTAAAAGCGCTGCAGGTGCGCCTGCGCACTGATGCGCACCGCCCTGCCCGGCCACACCTGCTGGCAGCGGGTCAGCCCTTCGGCCACCAGCAGACGGCCGGTGCCGTTGCCACGCGCTTCCTTGGCGGTGACCACGCGGCCAATGGAGGGCTCGGGGTAGTTCACGCCCGGGTCCACCACGCGCAGGCAGGCCTGTAGCACGCCCGCCTCGTCGTAGCCCAGCAGGTGATAGGACTGCTTATCAGCGCCATCCGGGTCCTGGTACGGCCCCTGCTCCAGGATGAACACCTTGTAGCGCAGGGCCAGCGCATCGTGCAGCGCATGCACGCCCAGGTCGTCGAAGCGGGCCCAGACCCAACGCAGCGCCATCAGACCAGCTTCACCAGTTGCTTGCCAAAGTTCTTGCCCTTGAGCAGGCCCAAGAACGCCTCTGGTGCGGCAGCGATGCCCTGGGCAATGGTTTCGCGCGGACGCAGCTTGCCGGTGCCGACCAGGGTGCCCAGCTCCTTGAGCGCATCGGGCCAGACTTCCATGTGTTCGCTCACGATGAAGCCCTCGACCTTCATGCGGTTAATCAGCATGAGCGCAGGGTTGGCCATGGGCAAGGGTGCGCCGTCGTAGCCAGCGATCATGCCGCACAGGGCGATGCGGCTGAAGGCGTTCATGCGCAGCATCACGGCGTCCATGATCCAGCCGCCCACGTTCTCAAAGTAGCCGTCGATGCCGTTGGGGCAGGCTTCCTTGAGTGCCTTGGCCATGGCTTTCACATCGCCATGCACCTTGTAGTCAATGCAGGCGTCAAAACCCAGCTCTTCAGTGGCGTACTTGCACTTGTCCGCACCACCGGCAATGCCCACCACGCGGCAGCCACGGGCTTTGGCCAGGGCAGCAAACGCGCTGCCCACCGCGCCGGTCGCAGCGCTCACCACCACGGTGTCACCTTCTTTGGGGGCAATGATCTTGACCAGGCCATACCAGGCCGTCACGCCCGGCATGCCGACGGCGCCCAGGTAGTGCGACAGCGGCACATGGGTTGTATCGACCTTGCGCAGCGCACCAGGGGCATTGGCATCCACCACGCTGTACTCCTGCCAGCCGCCCATGCCCACCACCTTGTCGCCCACGGCGTACTTGGCGTTGCGGCTTTCCACCACCTCGCCCACCGTGCCGCCAATCATCACTTCGCCCAGAGGCTGCGATGCGGCGTAGCTCTTGCTCTCGTTCATGCGGCCGCGCATGTAGGGGTCCAGACTCAGGTAATGGTGGCGCACCAGCACCTGGCCGTCGGCCAGCGCAGGGGTCTCTGCCGACACCAGCTTGAAGTTGCTGGCCACGGCTTCGCCCTGGGGGCGGTTGTCGAGGAGGATCTGCTGATTGATGGGCATGGAAAATCCTTTTGCTATGGTTTCAATAGCTGCCAGCGCTTTATCTGCAAGCGCCAGAGGCCAAAAGTACTTGAAGTGCTGATTTGTACTACGTCGCTTCAGTCCGTCGAGACAGACTTGAGCTGGTTGATGTTGCGCCCGTCTACCGGCAGGCGCTTGACGTACTTGAACGTGCCAGTGGCATGGCTGCAGATGCGCCCTGCCGCGTCATACACCGAGCCTTCGGTGAAAGCCAGCGTGGCCGTGCGGTGAATCAACCGCCCCTTGGCCACCAGCGGGCCCTTGGCGGGCTGCATGAAGCTGGTCTTCATCTCGATGGTGACCACGCCCATGTCCGGCGTTTCGCTGCGCGCGGCCGTGGCCATGGCCACGTCCAGCAGGGTCATCGACGCACCGCCGTGCGTCACGTCAAAGGAATTGAAATGCTCGGGCTTGGCCTCGTAGTGCAACTCTGACTCACCACCTTCCATGCGGTGCAGGGTGAAGCCCAGGTGGGTGACAAAGGGGATTTCAACGCCAAAACTTTTCAAAACAATTCCTCGGTAGGCAAACTAAGAGACGCGCGCGAGGCAGGCCAGGGACCGTCCCGCCGCGCTGGTGAGCTCCCCTTCCCGGCAAAGCCGAGAGAGGGGGACACCGGCAAGGCCGCGCAGGCAGTTGTACTCTAGTTCAACCGCCAGTCACCACGCTCACGCCCCCATCGACCGCCAGCCACTGGCCGGTGATGTGCTTGCCCGCATCCGACGCATACAGCACGCACAGACCCTTCAGGTCTTCATCGTCGCCCAGGCGGCCCAACGGTGCGCCCGCCTTGAGTTTTTCCTCGCCCAGGGCCTTGAGCGTGCCCACCGTCATCTTGCTGGGGAAGAAGCCAGGGCAGATGGCGTTCACACGAATGTTGTACTTGCCCCATTCGGCCGCCAGCGCGCGGGTGAAATTGATCACCGCGCCCTTGGACGTGTTGTAGGCGATGGTGTTCATGCCGCTGGGGTTGCCACCCAGGCCAGCGATGGACGCCACGTTGATGATGCTGCCCTGCTTGCGGGCGATCATGCTGTGCTTGGCGATGTGCTGGCTCAGGATGAAATAGCCACGCACGTTCAGGTTCATCACCTTGTCCCAGGCGTCCACAGGGTGGTCTTCGGCGGGCGAGCCCCAGGCGGCGCCTGCGTTGTTGACGAGGATGTCCACATGGCCACCCAGGCGGCGAATGGCTTCGTCGGCCAGGCTGCGGATGTCGGCCTCGTTGGCGCAGTCAGCGGCAATCCATTGCGCATCAATGCCAGCGGCTTTCAGCTCGGCAACGGCCTCTTCCAGGTCAGACGCCTTGCGCGAGCTGAGCAGCACCTTGGCACCGGCTTCGCCCAGCGCGTGGGCCAGTTGCAGGCCCAGGCCGCGCGAGCCGCCGGTGACCAGGGCGGTCTTGCCCTTGAGGTCGAAGAGTTGCTGAATGGTGCGATGGGTCATGGTGTGTCTCCTTGTGTTTGCAATCGGGGTTGGGCGCCGCTAACGGTTCACGGCCTGGCGCCGCACCGCTGTGGCAGCGGCCTTTGCGGTGTGTGCCGCACATTGTGGTGATGCAGGCGGCACAACCGTGTCGCCTGCGCGATCCTGCGCGCGGGGGCTTCCCGCGCACGGTGCTGGGCGCCTCAGAACGCGTCTTCCGGCATCTGTGCGCAGGTGGCGTCGCGGGTGCTGACCACCTGCAGCCAGGCACCAATCTTGGGCAACTCGTAATGGAAGAAAAACTGCATGGCACCCATGCGGCCCACGCTGGCCGGTTGTGCCACGGCAGCGTCTTTGGCCAACGTTGCCAAGGCCAGGTCCAGCCACACCCATGCCAGCACCGTGTGGCCGAATGCCTGCATGTAGGGCACGGCATTTGCCAATGCATCACCGGGCTCGCCCGTGGCCCACGCAGCCTTGGTGGCGGCACCCACCTGCTGCAAAGCGCCAGCCAGTGCGTTGGCATGTGCGGCCAGGCGCGGCACCTGCAGTGCGCGCTGCACGGTGCCGTTGATGCGGCCCGCCAGCAAGGCCAGGCCCTTGCCACCTTCCATCAGCACCTTGCGGCCCAGCAGGTCCATGGCCTGGATGCCATGCGTGCCTTCGTGGATCATGTTCAGGCGGTTGTCACGCCAGTACTGCTCTACCGGGAAATCGCGCGTGTAGCCGTAGCCACCGTGAATCTGGATGGCCAGGCTGTTGGCCTCCAGGCACCACTCGCTGGGCCAGCTCTTGGCGATGGGGGTGAGCACCTCCAGCAGCAGGCGGGCTTCGTCGGCGGCCTCGGGCGTGCCCGTGTGCTGCTCGTCCACCAGCAAAGCGCAATACAGGTTCAACGCCAGGGCACCCTCGCCGTAGGCCTTTTGCGCCAGCAGCATGCGCTTGATGTCTGCGTGCTCAATCAAGCGCACTTGGGGGGCGCTGGCGTCCTTGCCGCCCTTGCCCGCAGCGCTGGCGCTGCTTGACTGGATGGGGCGGCCCTGAGGGCGGTTCTTGGCGTAATCCAGGCTGGCGTAGTAGCCCGCCAGGCCCAGCATCGTGGCAGCCATGCCAATGCCAATGCGCGCCTCGTTCATCATGTGGAACATGCACTTGAGGCCATCGCCCGGCTTACCAACCAGGTAGCCAATGGCGCCGCTGCCGGCGCCGTCCAGGCCTGCGCCCGCAGCGCCGCGCACGGGGTACTTGCCTTCGCCAAAGTTCAGCAACGTGTTGGTGGTGCCGCGCCAGCCCAGCTTGTGGTTCAGGCCCGCCAGCGCCACGTCGTTGCGCTCGCCGGTCAGATGGCCTTCGGTGTCCACCAGCTTCTTGGGCACGATAAACAGCGAGATGCCTTTGACGCCCGGAATCAGTTTGCCGTCTGGCCCTGGAATCTTGGCCAGCACCAGGTGCACGATGTTTTCCGTCAGCTCATGGTCGCCCGAGCTGATCCACATCTTGTTGCCCTTGAGGCGGTAGCGCGGGCCCAGCGGATCGGCTTCAAAGCCCTCACCATCCGGCACGGCGCGCGTGGCCACATCCGACAAGGAAGAGCCCGCCTGCGGCTCTGACAGGCACATGGTGCCTGACCAGCGGCCATTGAATTCATTGAGCGCGAACACCTGCTTTTGCAGATCGGTGCCATGCACCATCAGCAGGTTGGCGTTGCCCGAGGTGAGCAGGTTGGACCCGATGCTGATCGACGCCGCCGCAAAGAAGCTGTTGGCCGCAGCCTCGACCGTGTAGGGCAGTTGCATGCCGCCAATGTCGTAGTCCTGCGCGGCGCTCAGCAGGCCGGATTCCGCATAGGCGCGACGTGCTTCATAAGTGGCCTGCGGCAGCACCACGCGCAGCGTGCCATCGGGCTCGGTTTCGGTGCGAGGCTCTTCCAGATCGACCAGCCGGTTGAACGGCGCGTACTTCTCGCGGGCGATGCGTTCGGAGGTGTCGAGCACGGCATCGAAGGTCTCACGCGAATGGTCGGAAAAGCGCGAACGCTGCTGCAGCGTCTCGGCCTCAAGCCATTGGTAGAGCAGGAAATCCAGGGTGTGGCGCAGGGAGGAGGTCATGCAGAAATTATGGGGAATGCAGCCCCGCAATCCCTGTCTTGTGCGCGACGGGCATGGGCCTGCGATGGCACGCTAAACCCCCTCGCTCTAGTGCGACACCCGCGCGCGAAGGTGCTTTTGTTGGGGCGGCACTTTAAAATGCGCAACTTCTCGAAAGAACCGTCATGGCCATAGCCATGAAAGGCTTTCATTCTTGCAGCCAAATGTGGTGAAGATGACTAAGCCTTTCATATCTCTGTGCCCCGAGATCACTCGGGCCGACGCGTTCAATCTCATGGACTGGCTGGAGGACGAGCACGTCACCCGCTACCTGAGCGATTCCCGCCACGTTTCCCGCTTCATTGAGCAAGTCGTCGGCCGGGTGCAACTCCCCATCCTCACCCATCTGTTCAACCAGGGCGGCCGCTTCTTCATGGCGTATGACCGTGATGATGTGCCGGTGGGGTTTGTGCGCCTGGTCAAAATGGGTAGAGATTGTGAGATGGTGCTGGTCATCGGCAACCGCGAGAACTGGGGCCGCAAGCTGGGCGCCAGTGCGATTCGCGAAGGCATGAAGCTGGCCTTCTTCGACATGCGGGCAGAAAAGCTCATCGCCAAGATCCATGCCGACAACGCACGCTCGCGCAAGGCCTTTGAGCGCTGCGGCTTTCTGCTCGAAACCCAGACCCCTGCCCTGCACTCCCTGGCCATGACGTCGGAGCGCTACCTGCGCCTGCTGCGCGAAAACCCCGCAGAACACGTCACCCACATCCACATCACCGAAATTGACAAGGCGCGGCTCAGAAACATGCTCGCCTTCGAAGAACCCTCGGGCATTTTCGAGCTGGAGCACGAAATCGAGCGTGCCATCGTGGTGGACCCGCTGGCCGTAGCGAGCGATGTGGTGACCATGAACTCCAAGGCCGTGGTGCAACTGGACGACGAGGCCATGGAAGTGGCACTGGTCTACCCCGAAGACGCAGACGACAGCGCAGGCAAACTCTCGGTCTTCGCAGACATGGGCACCGCCATCCTGGGCTACAAGGAAGGCGACACTTTTGCGTGGCGCTTGCGGAACCGCACCCGCCACATCCGGATTGAAAAAGTGCTGTACCAGCCCGAGGCGGCTGGCGACTTCCACCTGTAATTCAAGCCTTTTCGGCACCCAGCGCTCATCCAGCAAGCGCCAGCAGCTATCAAAAACAAAGCAAAACGCCCCGCGTAGGCCGTTGGCTGTGCGGGGCGTTTGGATTGCTGACAGGGTAAGGATCAGCGCTTAAAACACTTCAAAAATGCCCGCAGCGCCCATACCGCCACCAATGCACATGGTCACGCACACGCGCTTGGCACCACGGCGCTTGCCTTCAATGAGGGCGTGGCCCGTGAGGCGCTGGCCCGACACACCATAGGGGTGGCCCAGGGCGATGGCGCCGCCGTTCACGTTCAGGCGGTCGGCCGGAATGCCCAGCTTGTCGCGACAGTACAGCACCTGCACGGCAAAGGCTTCGTTCAGCTCCCACAGGTCGATGTCCTGCACCGTAAGGCCCAGCTTCTTCAGCACCTTGGGCACGGCAAACACAGGGCCAATGCCCATTTCGTCAGGCTCGCAACCGGCCACCGCAAAGCCGAGGAAGCGGCCCAGGGGCTTGAGGCCCTTCTTGCTGGCGTACTCTTCGCTGGTGACCACGCAGGCACCGGCGCCATCAGAGAACTGGCTGGCATTGCCGGCCGAAATCAGGCCACCGGGCAGCGCCGAGCGCAGACCTTGGATCGCCTCCACCGTCGTGCCTTCGCGCGTGCCTTCATCCTTGCTCACCGTGACTTGCTTGGTGATCAGGCCCAGCGTCTTGTCGGCCACACCGGCCGTCACGGTGATGGGGGCGATTTCGGCATCGAACAGGCCAGCGGCCTGGGCTGCGCAAGCCTTTTGCTGGCTGGCGGCGCCATATTCGTCCATGGCTTCGCGGCCGATGTTGTAGCGCTTGGCCACTTGCTCGGCGGTCTGCAGCATGCTCCAGTAGATCTCGGGCTTTTGCTTGGCCAAGGCCAGGTCCTGGATCATGTGCAGGTTCATCTCTTGCTGCACGCAGGAGATGCTTTCGACGCCACCGGCCACGAACACATCGGCCTCGCCAGCGATGATGCGCTGGGCGGCCATGGCAATGGTCTGCAAGCCCGACGAGCAAAAGCGGTTGACGGTAACGCCCGATGCCGTGATGGGCAGGCCAGCCTTCAGCGCAATCTGGCGCGCGATGTTGCTGCCCGTGGCCCCCTCGGGCGTGGCGCAACCCATGATGACGTCGTCCACGTCGGCGCCGTCGATGCCTGCACGCAGCACAGCGTGCTGCACGGCGTGGCCACCCAGCGTGGCGCCGTGGGTCATGTTGAAAGAGCCCTTCCAGCTTTTGGCAAGCGGCGTGCGGGCGGTGGAAACAATCACTGCGGATGTCATGTGAATTCCTTTATTCGGTAATGCGGTGCAAGCGGCTGCTTACTGGAAGGCCTTGCCTTCAGCGGCCAGCTTGACCAGGAGCGGTGCGGGCGCCCAGGCGCTGGCGTCGTCCATGGGGTTCTGGGCAAAGCGGTTCATGGCTAGCACCACGTTGAACAGGCCGACTTCGCTGGCGTAGTGCATGGGGCCACCACGGTGGATGGGGAAGCCGTAGCCCGTCACGTACACCATGTCGATGTCGCCGGACTTGCTGGCAATGCCCTCCTCCAGAATCTTGGCGCCTTCGTTCACCAGCGCGAACACCAGGCGCTGCACGATTTCCTCGTCGGACACCTTGCGCGGAGGAACGCTCAGCGTCTTGCGGTGTTCTTCGATCATCTTGTTGACCACATCGCTCGGAATCGCATCGCGCTTGCCGGCCTGGTAGTCGTACCAGCCTGCGCCAGTCTTCTGGCCGAAGCGGCCCATCTCGCACAGCAGGTCTGCCGTCTTGCTGTACTTCATGTCGGGCTGCTCTACCGCACGGCGCTTGCGAATCGCCCAGCCAATGTCGTTGCCTGCCAGGTCGCCCATGCGGAAGGGGCCCATGGCAAAGCCGAACTTCTCGATGGCCTTGTCCACCTGCTGGGGCGTGCAGCCTTCGTCGAGCAGGAAGCCGGCTTGCTGGCTGTAGCGCTCGATCATGCGGTTGCCGATGAAGCCATCGCACACGCCCGAGACCACGGCGGTCTTCTTGATCTTCTTGGCCACAGCCATCACGGTGGCCAGCACATCCTTGGCAGTTTCCTTGCCACGCACCACTTCCAGCAACTTCATCACGTTGGCAGGGCTGAAGAAGTGCATGCCCACCACGTCCTGCGGACGCTTGGTGAACGCAGCGATCTTGTCCACATCGAGTGTGGACGTGTTGGAAGCCAGGATGGCGCCGGGCTTGGCCACAGCGTCGAGCTGCTTGAACACAGCTTCCTTCACGCCCATCTCTTCAAACACGGCTTCGATGATGAGGTCGCAGTCTTTCAGGTCGTCATAGCTCAGCGTGGTGCTCAGCAACGCCATGCGCTGTGCGTACTTGTCTTCCTTGAGCTTACCCTTCTTGACCTGGGCTTCATAGTTCTTCTTGATCGTGGCCACACCACGGTCCAGGGCTTCCTGCTTGGTTTCCAGAATGGTGACAGGAATGCCTGCGTTCAGGAAGTTCATGCTGATACCGCCACCCATGGTGCCTGCACCGATCACGCCCACTTTTTGAATGTCGCGCTTGGGGGTGTCAGAAGGCACGTCTGGAATCTTGCTGGCAGCACGCTCTGCAAAGAACAGGTGGCGCAGTGCGCGCGATTCAGGCGTCCACATCAGGTTGATGAACAGCTCGCGCTCGTACGCCAGGCCATCGGCAAACTTGCGCTTGGTGGCAGCTTCCACGGCGTCCACGCACTTGGCGGGCGCAGGGAAATTCTTGGCCATGCCCTTGACCATGTTGCGCGCAAACTGGAAGTACGCGTCGCCTTCGGGGTGCTTGCACGGCAGGTTGCGCACCAGGGGCAGTGGGCGCACATCGGCAACGCTGGCCGCAAAAGCCAGGGCTTCTTCAGCCAGGGCTTCGGGCGATGCAGCCATCTTGTCGAACAGCTTTTGGCCGGGCACCGCACCGATCATTTCGCTCTTGACGGGCTCGCCGCTCACGATCATGTTGAGCGCGGCCTCGACACCCACTACGCGGGGCAGGCGTTGCGTGCCGCCGGCACCGGGCAGGATGCCCAGCTTCACTTCGGGCAGGGCCACCTGGCAACCAGGGGCGCCCACGCGGTAGTGGCAGCCCAGGGCCAGCTCCAGCCCCCCGCCCATGCACACCGTGTGAATGGCAGCCACCACGGGCTTGCCAGAGTTCTCCACCGCGTTGATGACGGAGTGCAGGTTGGGTTCCTGCATCGACTTATCAGTGCCGAATTCCTTGATGTCGGCCCCGCCGGAGAAGGCACCGCCAGCGCCCGTGATGACGATGGCCTTGACGGCAGCATCGGCATTGGCCCGCTGCAAACCGTCCACAATGCCTTGCCGGGTGGCAAGACCAAGCCCGTTGACGGGCGGGTTCGACATGGTGATCACGGCAATGGAGCCGTGGACTTTGTATTCAGCGGTCATGCTGTTGTCCCTTGCAAAGTAAAAAAGAACGGTCGTGCGATTTTATTGTAGTGGCTGAGGGTGACTTTGCCAGGGACAGAGCGTGTCTGTTTGTCCCGCCCGGGACAAGATCGAGTTTGACGGCGGAAATGGAACTCGCACCCCCATGCAAAAAGCCCCTCGCAAGGGGCTTGGTTCGAGGGAGCGAAGCCGCCCTCTCAGCGGAAGGCCGCCTCCAGCGCATGCAACCCTACTTTGGGGTTCAGCATGCCGTTGTAGATGGCGGGGATCTCCCGCTCAATACCCAGCAGGTGGTACGTAGCCACCATCGCACAGCGCACCGAATATTCCACCGTGAACACCACGTCGTCTTCCATCTCAACAAACTGGCCAAGGAAGGCAAAGTTTTGCGAGCCCTCGGGCAACACCAGGGGCCGGTCGCCCGGCGCGCGGCAGGCAAACAGTGCCGAGGCATAGGGCATCATCACCGTGGTCACATCGGTGGTGGCCAGCACATGGTCGAGCAGGTCGTCAAAGCCCATCTGGTGAATCAGTTCGGTGAGGATTTCACGGCCCGTGGCCTGCGACATGGGCTTGCGTACATAGTCGCCCTCGTTGTCCACTTGAAAACCATAGCCCCACAAGGTGTAAGTGCCATCGGCCTGGCCATAAAAATGCGGCTGGTGCGGCACCACCACCGACAGGTGCCAGCCCGATTCGTACCAGGTCATTAGCGCCCCCGTGCCGGGCTGGTTGCCCGAGTATTCAGTGATGCGCTGCAGCAGCCGGTCGTCGCGCATGGTGAGGGTGAACGACTCCCACTTGTGCTCGTCCACATTGCCGCAGAACGCCGCAGGGCGGCCAAAGTCAGGGGCCTTCTGCGCGATCTTTTCCCACAGCGTCCAGCCATGGTCCTCGCGGCCACGCACCAGGGCAGGAACGTCGTCGTTGCCGCCGTAGCGCGCGTCCGAGGTGATGGAGCCCAGGGTAAAGAAGGCGAGGTCGTCTGCCCCCAGGTCCAGCGTGGTATCCACGGCGACCCCACCCTGCACCGCTTGCACCTGCAGCGCCGTGGCGCGGCGTGTGCCGTCGCTCTGGGTGGCAAAAGTGGCGTCGGTCACCCGATGGCCAAAGCGCACGTCCACGCCCTGCTCCATCAGCCAGCGCTGCAACGGCACAACCATCGAGTCGTACTGGTTGTACTTGGTGCGCTTGACGCCCGCCAGGGTGTGGATGCGCGAGAACTCTTGCACAAAGCGCAAGAAGTAGCGGCGCAGCTCAATGGCGCTGTGCCACTTCTGGAAGGCAAAGGTGGTGCGCCACATGCGCCAAAAATGGGTCTGGAAAAACGCTTCATCAAAGAACTCGTCGATGCGACGGCTGCCGATATGCGCCTCGGTCAGGGCCAACAGGCGCAGCATCTGCACGCGGTGCCCCATCGACAGGCCCAGCTTCTCGGCATCAGCAATGACGTGCTGTGCATCTATCAGGCGCGCCTGGGCATGGGTGTGCACGTGGGCGTTGAATTGGCGGCACTCTTCGCGCACAGAAACCGTGGGGTCTTCCAGCGACGGGATGCTCTCAAACAAGTCCCACAGACACAGGTAGGTTTCGTCGGTCAGCATGCGGCCACCGCGTGTCACCCAGGTCTGAGGGGCGGGCGCGTTGGGCGCGGCGCCCCCGTCGAGCGAGCCGCCAGGCATGCCCGTTTCTTCCAGAATGTGGATATGGCTGGCGGGCACCTTGCCATCGCGAATGGCAAAGGCGGCCACAGACATGCCTGCGATGCCGCCCCCCACGATCCACAGCTGGGCGGTTTGGGGGTTGGCGGGAGATGAGTTTTTGGTATGTTTTTTCATTTGTTTCTGACGTCCCTTGGGTAAGTTGAACATCCGCAAAGCACTAGAGGGGCTGCAGAGCGATCAAGCAGGTGATCACGCCCTGTGGCTGCGTGGCCTGCGGGTGCCCAGTCGCCCGTTGGCAAAAAACCTAACGCTGGCGACAGAAGATTTATACACCTACCCGCAGTCTCCCCCGTGACGTCACAGCGCCAAAGAAACAAGTTCCCGACACAGATCAAGACAAAAGCACGCATCACAAAAAAAGCCCCGGCAGCGATGCCGAGGCTTGAAGTCACTCGCAGTGACAAATCGATGAAGCGAGAAGGAATGGCTGATCTACGCCAGGGGATCACCCCCGGCGTTCAAACCTCCAGCCACTCCTTGCGGATGTAGTTGTCGGCCCGCAGGCTGTCGGGCGTTCCCTGGAACACGATGGCGCCATGACCCATCACCAGGGCGCGGTCGGAAATGGTCATGGCGATGGTGAGCTTTTGCTCGATGAGCAGCACCGAGATTCCCCGGGCCTTGAGGGCCTGCAGATACTCGCCCACCAGCTCCACGATCTTGGGCGCCAATCCCTCGGTCGGCTCATCGATGATGATGAGGTCGGGGTCGCCCATGAGCGTGCGGCACAGCGTGAGCATCTGCTGCTCGCCACCCGACATCACGCCCGCTTCTGTGTGCTGGCGTTCCTTGAGGCGCGGGAACATCTGGTACATGTCGTCAAACGACCAGCGGCTATTTTTGCCGTTGCCCTTTTGCCCCAGCATCAGGTTTTGGTGAACCGTCAGGTTGGGGAACACATCGCGGCTTTCGGGTACGTAGCCCAGGCCCAGGTGGGCAATCTC
This sequence comes from Acidovorax temperans, assembly GCF_006716905.1. GTDB lineage: Bacteria > Pseudomonadota > Gammaproteobacteria > Burkholderiales > Burkholderiaceae_C > Acidovorax > Acidovorax temperans. Next base: position 374,133 of record NZ_VFPV01000003.1, read on the forward strand.
GTAAGCCTTCTTGCCCCGCAGTTCCTGCCCTTTCCAATTAATGGAACCCTCCCAGTCCACCATTCCCATGATGGCCTTGGCGGTGGTGGACCGGCCCGAACCGTTGCGCCCGAGCAGCGCCACGATCTCACCGGGTTGCACATCAAAGCTCACGCCATGCAGCACATGGCTTTTGCCGTAGTAGGCGTGGAGGTTGTCAATTTTCAGCATAGGTCAGTGTCCCGCTCCCTGCGCATCTGCCACGGCAGAGCCGAGGTAGGCCTCTTGCACGCGCTGGTTGGCGCGCACCTTGGCAGGCGTATCGAATGCAATCACCTCGCCGTACACCACCACGGCGATCTTGTCGGCCAGGCCAAACACCACGCCCATGTCGTGCTCCACGGTCAGCAGTGTGCGGCCCACGGTCACTTCCTTGATGAGGTGGATGAAGCGCGTGGTTTCGCTCTTGCTCATGCCGGCGGTGGGCTCGTCCAGCAAGATCACGTTGGCACCGCCTGCGATGGTGATACCGATTTCCAGCGCACGCTGTTCGGCATAGGTCAGGTTCATGGCCAGGGTGTCACGCTTCTTGTCGAGCTTGATCATCTCCATCAGCTCTTTGGCGCGCTCGTTGGCATCGTCCAGGTTCGAGAGAAAGCGCAGGAAGGTGTACTTGTAGCCCATGCTCCACAGCACGCTGCAGCGCAGGTTCTCAAACACCGACAGCTTGGGGAAGATGTTGGTGATCTGGAAGCTGCGCGACAGGCCCCTGCGGTTGATCTCGTACGGGGCCATGCCGTTGATGCGCTGGCCGTTCAAGATCACGTCGCCGCTGGTGGGGGCAAAGCGCCCGCTGATGAGGTTGAACAGCGTTGACTTGCCCGCGCCATTGGGGCCAATGATGGCCACTCGCTCGCCAGAAGCCACTGCCAGATTGGCGCCGCGGATGATTTCTGTCTTGCCAAAACTCTTGCGCAAGTCGCGCAGTTCCAGCGCGTAGGTTGCGTTGTCAGCCGCCATGGTTACAAAGCCTCCCCGCGCTTGATTTCATGCTCGATCTCTTCCTGTATGGAACTCCACTGCTTGGCAAACTGCCGCCGGCACAGCTCAAACAACCCGCCACCCGTGAGCAGCACAAAGCCCGCGCCAAACCAGCTGGTCAGGCTCTTGGCGTTGATGGTGGCACCCAGGAAGTTCATCTCGGGCCCCACGGCTGCGTTGAGTTGGAGGTGGTAGGTCATCTCCACCATGCAGGCTGCACCCAGCACACCCACCAGGCCCGTGCCAGCCAAGCCCAGGTACGAAACCCACAAGGGCCGCAACTTGCCGTACTTGGCCAGGCGCAGATTCATCATGATCAGGCTGGCAATCCCGCCAGGCGCGTACATCACCATGAACAGGAACACCAGCCCCAGGTACAAGAGCCAGGCCTTGGACAGCTCGGACAGCAGCACTGAAGCCAACACCAGCAGGACTGCACCAATGATGGGCCCAAAGAAGAATGTGGCCCCGCCGAGGAAGGTGAACAGCAGGTAGCCCCCGGAACGCAACACGCTCAGACTGTCGGCCCCGGTGATGATTTCAAAGTTGATGGTGGCCAAGCCGCCGCCAATGCCTGCAAAAAAGCCCGCGATGATGAACGCAAAGTAGCGCACGCGCTGGGTGTTGTAGCCAATGAACTCCACACGCTCGGGATTGTCGCGCACCGCATTCAAAATGCGGCCCAGCGGGGTGCCCGTGAACGCAAACATGGCTGCAGTGCACACAAAGCAGTACGCAGCGATCAGGTAATACACCTGGATGGCCGGGCCGAAGGTGATGCCGAAGAAGGGCGTGCCGTACACACGGTTGGTGGTGATGCCGCCTTCGCCCCCGAAGAACTCGGGGAACATCAGCGCCATGGCAGCCACCAGCTCGCCCACACCCAGCGTGATCATGGCGAAGGTGGTGCCAGACTTCTTGGTGGTCACAAAGCCCAGCAAGATGGCAAAGAACGCCCCAGCCAGGCCGCCCACCAGTGGAATGAGCACCAGCGGAATACCTGCCGAGCCCTTGGTGGCCATGTTCATGGCGTGGATGGCGATGAAGGAGCCCAGCCCGGTGTACACCGCGTGCCCGAAGCTGAGCATGCCCCCCTGCCCCAGCAGCATGTTGTAAGACAGGCAGATGATGATGAGGTAGCCGATTTGCGAAAGCATGGTCAGCGCCAGGCTGCTGCGAAACAGCATGGGCGCCACGATGAGAGCAATCGCAAACAGCGACCAGATCACGAAGCGCCCAATGTTCCAGGGCTTGAACCGGTAGTACGACACAGGGCCTGCGGCCGATGATGTGGTGGATGCATTCATGGGGTCAGTCCTCCCGGGTACCCAGCAGGCCCTTGGGGCGGAAGATCAGGATCAGAACCAGGAACAGGTACGGCAAGATGGGCGCGACCTGCGAGACGGTGAGCTTGAGCAAGGGGTAGCCAAAAGTCTGCTCGGTGACGGTCACACCGATCATCTTGAACGCGTGAATCAGCGAGTAGTCCAGCGCCACCGCAAAGGTCTGCACGATGCCGATGAGCAGCGAAGCGAGAAACGCCCCGGCCAGCGAACCCATGCCGCCCACCACCACCACCACGAAGATGATGGAGCCCACCGAGGCCGCCATGGCCGGTTCGGTGACATAGGTGTTGCCGCCGATCACGCCCGCCAGGCCCGCCAGCGCAGCGCCGCCGCCAAACACCAGCATGAACACGCGCGGCACGTTGTGGCCCAGGGCTTCCACCATCTCAGGGTATTTCAGCGCGGCCTGAATCACCAGCCCGATGCGGGTGCGGGTGAGCAGCAGCCACACCGACAGCAGCATCAACAGCGCCACCAGCATCACGAAAGAGCGCGACTTGGGGAACTGCGTGCCATACAGCGTGAACAGCGGGCCCTGCAATTGCTCGGGCAGGCCATAAGGCACGGTGGAACGGCCCCACACCAACTGCACCACTTCCAGAATCAGGTACGACAGGCCAAAGGTGACCAGCAACTCTGGCACGTGGCCGAACTTGTGCACCCTGCGCAGGCAGTAGCGCTCAAACCCGGCACCCAGCGCAAACACGACCAGCGGGGCCAAGACAAGCGCTGGCCAGAAACCCACGACCCCTGAGATGGTGTACGCAAAGTAGGCACCTAACATGTAGAAGCTGGTGTGCGCAAAGTTGAGCACACCCATCATGCTGAAGATCAGCGTGAGGCCTGAGCTCAGCATGAACAGCAGCAGCCCGTAGCTGACGCCGTTCAGCAAAGAGATCACGAAAAACTCAAGATTCATGGGAATTTTTCAATGCTGGGTAAAAAAAAGGCCCGAGTATGTCGGGCCTCGAAGCTAAGCGGCCGAACTCAAGGGCGCTTCATCTGGCACGACGTGGGCGTGCTGGCCACATAGGGCTCGTAGTACTTCACGGGCACGAAGGTGTGGCCGGTGTTCTCCGAGTCGATGGGGTACTTGCCGCCGGCCTTTTCCCACTTGGAGATGAACAGGCCTTGCTGCAGCTGGTGGTCCGTCTTGCGCATTTCCACTTCGCCGTTGAAGCTGTTGAACTTCATGCCTTCCATCACAGCCGCCACCTTGACGGGGTCGGTGGACTTGGCCTTCACAAACGCTTCGGAAAGCATGGTGTACGCGTGGTAGATGGAGCCGGTGTACATGTCGTCGTTGAACTTCTTCTTGTAGTCCAGCACGATCTTGTTCAGCGGGCCAGGCAAGTTCATGTGGGCATAGGCGACCATGTACACGCGGCCGGCGGCAGCGGCGCCCATGGCGGTGGGGCTACCCGTGACGGAACCGTAGTAGGTGTAGAAGTTGACGTTGTTCAGGCCAGCATCGTTGGCGGCCTTGATCAGCAGAGCCAAGTCAGAGCCCCAGTTGCCGGTGATCACGCTGTCTGCGCCCGAAGCCTTGATCTTGGCGATATAGGGGGCAAAGTCACGTACCTGTGCCAGTGGGTGCAGGTCGTCACCCACGAACTGCACATCAGGGCGCTTGCGGGCCATCATTTCTTTGGCGTACTTGGATACCTGATGACCGTGCGAATAGTTCTGGTTGATCAGGTAGACCTTTTTGACCTCGGGCAGGTCTTTCATGTAGGTCGTGAGAGCTTCCATCTTCATGGAAGTATCGGCATCCAGGCGGAAGTGCCAGTAGCTGCACTTGCTGTTGGTGAGGTCTGGGTCCACCGCAGCGTAGTTCAGAAACAGCACTTCCTTGCCGGGGTTGCGGGCGTTGTGCTTTTCCAGCGCGTCCATGATGGCAAGAGCCGGTCCTGAACCATTGCCTTGCACCACATAGCGTGCACCCTGGTCCATGGCAGAGCGCAACGCACTCGTGGTCTCCTGGGGGCTGAGCTTGTTGTCGATGCCGATGATTTCAAATTTGACGCCGGCAGGGTTCTTTTTGTTGAACTCTTCTGCCAGGAACTGGAAACTCTTAAGCTGGTTGGTTCCCACCGCTGCCATCAAGCCCGAGAGAGGGTCAAGCCAGGCAATTTTGACGGTCTGCCCCTGTTGGGCAAAAACTGCGCTAGCGCCCATCAAAAGGACGGATGCCGCTACGGTCTTGATAGCAAATTTCATGGTTTTTTCTCCTTGTGAATCGGACAGGGCTCAGCGTACCTTGTTGCAATCCCTGATCCCTCAGGGATTGCCCCTAGCAGCTATCGCACACGCGACTGACCAAGGAAAAACCCCATGTCACGCAAGCTTCAAAGTCCTGGCAGACGGTAGTCCTTGAGCAGCTCGCGCAGCTTGGTCTTGAGCATCTTGCCGGTGGCACCGATCGGGATGGCATCCACAAACACTACGTCATCGGGGATCTGCCACTTGGCTGTCTTGCCTTCGTAGAACGCGAGCAGTTCCTCTCGGGTCACCTCGGTGCCGGGGCGCTTGACCACCGCCACGATGGGGCGCTCGTCCCACTTGGGGTGGGGCATGCCCACGCAGGCTGCCATCTGGATGGAGGGGTGCGCCATGGCGATGTTTTCAATGTCGATGGAGCTGATCCACTCGCCGCCAGACTTGATCACGTCCTTGCTGCGATCAGTGATCTGCATGAAGCCATCGGCATCAATCGTGGCCACGTCACCCGTGGGGAACCAACCCCGGCCACGCGAATCCTTGATAAGCGGGTCACCGCCCTCGCCCTTGAAATAGCTGCCCACAATCCACGGGCCCTTGACCAGCAAATCGCCGTAGGTCTTGCCATCCCAAGGCAGTTCTTCCCCATCGCCGCCCACGATCTTCATGTCCACGCCATAAATGGCGCGGCCCTGCTTTTGCACGATCTTCATCTGCTCTTCCTTGGGCAGGGAAAGGTGCTTGTTCTTCAGGGTGCACAGCGTGCCCAGAGGGCTCATCTCGGTCATGCCCCAGGCGTGCAGCACCGTGACGCCATAGCCTTCCTGGAAGGCCGTGATCATGGCCGGCGGGCAGGCCGAGCCACCAATCACCGTGCGCTTGAGCGACGAGAACGTCAGCCCGGCGGGCTTCATGTGGCCCAGCAGCATCTGCCACACGGTGGGCACGCCTGCGGCGTAGGTCACCTGCTCGGCTTCGATCAGTTCGTACACCGACTTGCCATCAAGTGCGGGGCCTGGGAAGACCAGCTTGCAGCCCGTCAGCGCCGCAGAATATGGAATCCCCCACGCGTTGACGTGGAACATGGGCACCACGGGCAGCACCGAGTCGCGCGCCGACAGGCACATCACATCGGGCAGCGCCGCAGCGTAGGCGTGCAGCGTGGTGGAGCGGTGGCTGTACAGCGCCGCCTTGGGGTTGCCTGTGGTGCCGCTGGTGTAGCACATGCTCGACGCAGAGTTCTCATCAAACTCGGGCCAGCTGTAATCCGCCGATTGCGCGCCAATCCAGGCCTCGTAGCTCAGCAACCCTGGAATGCCCGAATCAGCAGGCAGCTTGTCGGCATCGCACAGTGCCACCCATTGCTTCACGGTGGGGCACTTGGCATGCACCGCCTGCACCAGCGGCAGGAAGGTCATGTCAAAGCACAGCACCTGGTCTTCGGCGTGGTTTACGATCCAGGCAATCTGGTCAGGGTGCAAGCGGGGGTTGATGGTGTGCAGCACGCGGCCCGAGCCACTCACGCCAAAGTACATCTCCATGTGGCGGTAGCCATTCCAGGCCAGGGTCGCCACACGGTCGCTGAATTGCAACTGCTGGGCATCCAGTGCGTTGGCCAGCCGGCGGGCGCGGGCCGCCAGGTCGCGGTAGGTGTAACGGTGGATATCGCCTTCCACCCGGCGAGAGACGATTTCTGCATCACCGTGGTGGCGCTCGGCAAACTCGATCAGCGACGAAATAAGCAGCGGTTGGCTCTGCATCAAACCCAGCATGTTGGCTCCTAAGATGTTGTTGTGGACAAAGCAGCCATCGTACTGCGCGCAGACCCTCCGCTGTGTCGCAAAGGGGCTCGTGAAATCCCTTGCTGTACGGCCCGGCCATCAACCTCTGGACATGGCCCCGGAAGATCGGGGAATTTGACGGCTGCGAGACAATGCCGCATGAGTTTTTCCATCCCCAGCCCCTCTGCGCCTTCTCTGTCTTTGCCATGGCAAAAAGGCTTTGCCGCGCTGGGAAGCGACTTCTACACCGAGCTGCGCCCCACTCCCTTGCCATCCCCCCACTGGGTGGGAACCAGCCATTCGGTGGCGCAGCTGCTGGGGCTGCCCGAAGGGTGGCATCACAGTGAAGAAGCCCTGCAGGCGCTCACAGGCAACCAGGTGCTGGCAGGCTCTACCCCGCTAGCCAGCGTGTACAGCGGCCACCAGTTTGGCGTGTGGGCGGGTCAGCTGGGCGACGGCAGGGCCATTTTGCTGGGCGAGCTGGCTGGCGGGCACGAAATCCAACTCAAGGGCGCTGGCCGCACGCCCTATTCCCGCATGGGCGATGGGCGGGCTGTTCTGCGCTCCAGCATCCGCGAATTCCTGTGCAGCGAGGCCATGCACGGCTTGGGCATTCCCACCTCGCGGGCTCTGTGCATCACGGGCTCGCCTGGGCTGGTGCGGCGTGAGGAGCTGGAAACCGCCGCCGTCGTCACCCGCGTGGCCCCGAGCTTCGTGCGCTTTGGCCACTTTGAGCACTTTGCGGCCAACGACCAGGAAGAGCAGCTGCGCACACTGGCCGACTACGTCATCGGCCGCTATTACCCCGAATGCCGCAGCCCCGAGGCCACCAGCCCCTGGGGCGGCAACCCCTACGCAGCACTGCTGCACAGCGTGAGTGAGCGCACCGCACAGCTCATGGCCCAGTGGCAGGCCGTAGGTTTTTGCCACGGGGTGATGAACACCGACAACATGAGCATCCTGGGCCTCACGCTGGACTACGGGCCGTTTCAGTTTCTCGATGCGTTCGTGCCCCGCCACATCTGCAACCACAGCGACCACCATGGCCGCTACGCCTACAACCGCCAGCCCAACATTGCGTACTGGAACCTGTTTTGCCTGGCGCAGGCGCTGCTGCCGCTGATCGAAGACCAGGACATCGCACTGGCCGCGCTGGAGTCGTACAAGACGGTATTCCCCGACGCCTTCATGGCACAGATGCACAAAAAACTGGGGTTGACGCAGGCACAGGATTCCAGCGAAGCGCTGGTGGAACCACTGCTGCAACTGCTGGCTCAAAACGCGGTGGACTACACGATTTTTTGGCGGCGCCTATCCCATGCCGTGGCCGAGGGGCAGTTTGAACCCGTTCGTGACCTGTTTGCCGACCGGGTGACTTTCGACGCCTGGTTGCTATCATATTCAGAGCTACTTGCGCTTGAGGATAAAGCGCAAGCGGCCGATTTGATGCTCAATAGCAATCCCAAGTTCGTACTGCGCAATCATCTGGGTGAGCAAGCCATACGCGCAGCCAAGGGGGGTGATTTCTCGGAACTCGCCACCCTGCAGCGCCTGCTGGAGCGCCCTTTTGACGAGCACCCTGGCCACGAGGCGTATGCCGACTTTCCGCCCGACTGGGCATCCTCCATCTCTATCAGTTGCTCATCATGAACTTTCCGATCCAAAAATCCGAAGCCGAATGGCAAGAAATACTGCGCAGCAAGGGTGCAGAGCCCGTGGCACTGCAAGTCACGCGCCACGCGGCCACCGAACGCCCCTTCAGCGGCAAGTACGAGGCCCACTGGGCTGATGGCAGCTACCACTGCATTTGCTGCGGCTCCAAGCTGTTTGACTCTGACACCAAGTTTGACGCTGGCTGCGGCTGGCCCAGCTTTGCACAGGCCATTCCTGGCGCCATTCACGAAGTGGTAGACCGCAGCCACGGCATGGTGCGCACCGAGACAGTGTGTGCACAATGCGGGGCTCACCTGGGCCATGTTTTCGAAGACGGCCCCGCGCCCACTGGGTTGCGCTATTGCATGAACTCCGCGTCACTGGACTTTGAACCCGACGCCTCCTGATAAGCCGCACCCGCGTGCGGCCTCGCCCCATGAAAATATTGATCGACTTTTTCCCCATCCTGCTGTTTTTTGGCGCGTACAAGATGTTCAACATCTACACCGCCACAGGCGTACTGATGGCCGCCACCGTGCTGCAGATGGGGCTGATCTACGCCATTGACCGCAAGCTGCAGGCCATGCACAAGATCACTCTGGTGCTGATCCTGCTTTTTGGCACGCTCACCCTGGTGTTGCAGGACGACCGCTTCATCAAGTGGAAGCCCACCGTGCTGTACGGCGCCATGGCCATGGCCTTGGCCGTCGCGGTATGGGGCATGAAGAAAAACATCCTGCAAATGCTGCTGGGCAGCCAACTAACCCTGCCCGACGGTGTTTGGATGCGCCTAAACCAGGCATGGATTGCCTATTGCGCCTTCATGTCGGCGGTCAACGCCTATGTGGTGATGAACTTCAGCACCGAGTTCTGGGTCGACTTCAAGCTGTGGGGCTATGCCTTCCCTCTCGTGTTCCTGGTGGGTCAAGGTCTTTACATCGCGCCCCACATCAAGGGCGACGAACCCGCCCGTTGAGCATCCCCTCTACCAATTCCCACCATGTCCTCGATTGCAGAACAAATGCACCGCCAGCTGGCGCAGACCCTGTCCACCACCGTCCTGGAGGTGATCGACGAAAGCGCCGCGCATGCAGGCCACGCGGGCTCCAACGGAACCGACTTTGGCACCCACTTTCGGGTGCGCATCGCGTCACCTTTCTTTACAGGCAAGTCGCGCGTGGCCCAGCATCGCCTTGTGTATGATGCGCTGCAGGAATTTATTGACCAGGGCGTCCACGCACTCGCCATTGAAATTCTCTGAGGCGGTCTGCAGTTTTTGGTGATGACCGGCGCTCAGCCGCAAACAACTTCTCATTTTTGGATTTCGCATGAAGAAACAGCTCCTGTCCGGCCTCGTGGCCGCTGCCGTGCTGGGCACGATGGCCCTGCCCGCTTCCGCTCAGAACATCGCCATCGTCAACGGTAAGGCCGTTCCCAAGGAACGCGCTGAAGTGCTGCGCCAGCAAGTGGAACGCTCCGGTCGCCCTGTGACCCCCGACGTCGAAGGCCAGATCAAAGAAGAAGTGATTGCCCGCGAAATCTTCATGCAGGAAGCGCAAAAGCGTGGTCTGGAAGGCTCGGCAGACTTCAAGGCGCAAATGGAACTGGCGCGCCAGACCATCCTGATCCGCGAGTTGTTCAATGACTACCAAAAGAACAACCCCGTGACCGACGCTGAAATCCAAGCTGAATACGACAAATTCGTGGCGGCCAACGGTGGCAAGGAATACAAGGCCAGCCACATCCTGGTCGAAAAAGAAGCTGACGCCAAGGCCATCATCGCTTCGCTGAAGAAGGGTGCCAAGTTTGAAGACCTGGCCAAGAAACAATCCAAGGACCCCGGCTCTGCCGCCAAAGGTGGTGACCTGGACTGGGCCAATCCAGCCAGCTACGTGAACGAGTTCACCGAAGCCCTGTTGAAGCTCGAAAAGGGCAAGACCACTGAAACGCCCGTGAAGAGCCAATTTGGCTGGCACGTGATCCGCCTGGTGGATGTGCGCCAAGCAGAGTTGCCCAAGCTGGAAGACGTGAAGCCCCAAGTGGCTCAGCAATTGCAACAGCAAAAGCTGGTGAAGTTCCAGGAAGACCTGCGCGCCAAGGCAAAGGTCGAGTAATAAGCATTGCTCCCCCCAAAGGAGCGCTTTGCTCAAAAACGCGGCCTTGGCCCAATGCCAGTCAGTTAAGAGCTGACTGGCATTTTTTTCGTTGGGAATTTGGAAGCGCGTTTTTTGACGACCCTTGGGAAGCGGCGCCCAGTGCGGCGTGGCCGCAGCACGAAGTGTCGCGATTGCGCCAACAGGGCTGCCAACTGCTTGGGCAAGGTGCCCGCAGAGTCCAGGCTGGGGACCGCCAGTAAGTTCACGATGGCGTAGCTGGCCGTATGGAAGCTGATGCGCTGGGGCTCGACCTGGACGTGCGCTGCCATCTCGCGCATCCAGCGGCGCAGCAGTGTGTAGGCGATCAGCACACCCCACAGCTCCTGGCGCACCAGCGCGGGCTGCTTGCTGCGCAGCACCGGCTCACCCTCCTGCAGGGTCTGCTTGATCTCCCGGAACCCCAACTCGATCTCCCAGCGCTGGTGGTAGAGCTCGGCCAGCTCCTGCGCCGGATGCGTGCGGGGACACAGCAAGGATGTGATGAAGCGGCGCAGCCGTCCACCCACGCTCACCTCGATCAGGCGTGCCTGCCAGTGGCTGGGCAGATGCGGGTGTGCCTTGCGCGCTTGCGGGGACACCGGCATGCGGATCAGCGCATCGCCGCACGCCAGTTGCTGGACGATCTCATGGCGCAGATTGTCCCGCGCGCGCATCAACCAGTGGCGCTGCGTACCCGCAGCCTGCCAGTCCAACAGGAACGCTGCCGAGAAGTACGCTCGGTCAAACAGGGTCACGGAGTGATCCTCGCCGCGCAACTGCGCTGCCAGGCTCAATTCGCCGCAGTCCATGGCGCCGAGCTTGGCATCAAGCATCTCGTGGCTGTGTGTGTCCATCAGGCAAGTGGCGCGGATCTGCGGCCAGGGCGAGAGGCCATGCTGGTTGCTGCAGCTGCCCAGTTCGACTCGATTCTCAGGGGTGTCCGGCGCCGACCAGACCACACCATCCACAGCCAGTACGCGCAGTGGCTGGCGCACATTCACCGCAGGACGGCTCCAGGCTTGGGTCAGTAGAGCGAACAGCTCGGCCAAAGGCTCCTCGCCCAGGCGCTGGCGGGCTTGCACGCTGACACTCGGTGCAGGCGGCGCTTGTCCATCCAGGCTCAAATCCAGCTGCTGCACCACCTGCCACAGTGGCCGGTCGCGAAACAGCGCCAGTCCGATCACAAGCCACACGGCATGTTCGGCAGGCAGCTTGCGCCGGCGGATGGAGGCCTTGCCGCTGGTCCCCAGCGCCTGTGCGATCCAGGCAGGGTCTATCAACGCGCTGAGCTGCTCGAGGCGATCAGGTACTCGGGGCAGGGTCTCGCGCAAGGCGTTTGCAAGCAGGCTCATCAAGAAAAAAGGGAACGTGTTGAACACGCTCCCTTTTACTGGATCAAGCCGCCTGCGGGCTTAACTGACTGGCATTGGGCTGTGGCCGCGTTTTTTTATGGGCATGCCGCTCGCACGCGAGATTTCAAGGCATCAAGATTCGCCGTGTGGATCTTGCAAGAGCCCCGTATCGTTTCGCTTCGTCATTGCGACAAACAAAGCGATTCGTCCAAGACGGTGCATGGCGTGCTCAACGCCCAGCAAACCACAACCACGCCATCAGCCCCCCGATCAACACGGGCTGGTGCAGCATGTAGTAGCTCAGGCTCCACCGCCCCAACACGGCCAAAGGCGCGAACAGCCCCACCATAGGCCGCTGTATCCAATGCAGGCGCCGGGCCAGCACCCATTGCCCGCAAGCCAAGCCCCACCACATTACGCCCAGCCAGGGGAACACTGGCACGAAGTCCTGGGTGAATGGCTTGCGACTGACCAAACCTAACCAGTTCAAAGGACGGCCGTTCAACCAAGGCGCCAAAGACTCCCAGCCGTGGCTCAACGCATACGCAGCTAGCGTGGGCAGACCCAGGGCAAACCCACCAGCCAACCACAGCCAGGGGCCCCATCCGGCGGTCAGGCGGGCCACGATCAACATCACCGCCATGCCATGCAGCACACCAAAGTAAATGAAGCTGTTTGGGAACATGGCGTATGAGCCGCCACTGACCAGCACCGCACACCCAGCGATTTGCGCCCACCGCTTCCAAAAACGCGTCCAGTCTTGCCCATGTTGCACAGCAGCGGCTTGTGAAAAGCCTGCGCAAAACAGGAAGAGGCTCACGATGGCCGTACGCTGAAGCGTCCAGAAAGGGTCCAGACGAAAGTTTTGGTTCCACAGCCCAAAATGGGCCAGATCAAAACCAAAGTGGAACGCCGTCATCCACACCATGGCTGCGCCGCGCAGGGCATCAATGGCGGCGTAACGGGGTGAACCTGGGGACAGGATAGACGAGTGTGGGAACATGCGACAAACAAGGGCGGACGCGTTCAGTGCGCACCAACGGCATTGGCTGAAAACGCAAGCGTAGCTGCATTCAACAAAAAGCGAGTGAGCGAAGCCACATGCTTATCGAACGACGGTAGGTGCTGAAGCACATAACCCCAAAAGCCCAATGTAAAAAGGCCCTGCAACACAGTTGCAGGGCCTTGAACAATGGTCGGAGCGGCGGGATTCGAACTCGCGACCCTCTGCTCCCAAAGCAGATGCGCTACCAGGCTGCGCTACGCTCCGACAGCTCGTATTATAACCTGTTTTTCGACGGGTTCTGGCTTTAAAGGCAGATTTTTGAACTTTTCAAAACTTGCCTGCTACGAGAAGCCAGTTCAAAGTTTCAGAGATGAAGCTTTGAAAAAGCTAAAAATTATAGCTCGAAATTTTTACCCGAAAACCTTCAGATCAGCGGGAACCGCCTGCGGGGCCTGGTCCACGGCCTGCCAGGTGGCGGAAGGTGATACGGCCCTTGGTCAGGTCGTAGGGAGACATCTCCAAAGAAACCTTGTCGCCCGCCAGGATGCGGATGTGATGCTTTCGCATCTTGCCACCGGTGTAAGCAATCAGTTGGTGCCCATTGTCCAGGGTTACGCGAAAGCGCGAGTCTGGCAAAACTTCGGTAACGGAGCCTTGCATTTCAATGAGTTCTTCTTTAGCCATGTGTTTCTATCTAGTGATCTCAAAAACAAATTTTGTAAGTGCGCCCGGCACACAAGATGCTTGCCTGGCAGTTCCTCGGTGGTGACCGGGAAACTCTGAGCACGGTGCTTTGCGGGCTGGGGGAGTCGCTGCACCCGGGGCGCAGATCAGAAAGAAAAGTGGCCTGGATGAGACGGCTTCGATGAACAGGCTTGGCGCTGTGCATGAGCCTATCGATTGTAGCGCGACCAATGTTTTTTGCCTACGTGCCACCATCCTCCCCACAAGAGCACCCACTCGTGCAAGACACTGCCTTCAGAACTCAGCCAACACCCCAGGGGTCGCAGGATGCGCTTGATCGCAACCATGAGGGACAAAAGCAGTGGCACAGGCAGCGAGCGACGCGCCCAATTTTTTGCACAGAAACCACCCGCTTAGAATGCGTCGCACTGCCCCCAATGAAGGAAGCGCCCTTGTCTGACCGCCTTGCCGTTCTGCCCCAGTATCTTTTACCCAAACAGGCCTTGACCTCTACCGCAGGTCGTTTCGCACGGGCGCGGGCCGGGCGCTGGACCACCGCAGCCATTGAGCGCTTCATTGCCCGTTATCAGGTGAACATGGCCGAGGCGGAAAATCCCGACCCGGCGGCTTACGCCACGTTCAACGATTTCTTCACACGCGCACTCAAGCCAGGAGCTCGCCCGCTGGCAGATGCCGACTGGATCTGCCCCGTGGATGGCGCCATCAGTCAATTTGGCCGCATAGAGCGGGACCAAGTCTTTCAGGCCAAGGGACATTCGTATTCAACCACCGCATTGGTGGGTGGCGATGCAGCCAGGGCCGCAGTTTTTGACGATGGCTACTTCGCCACGCTGTACCTCAGCCCCCGCGATTACCACCGCATCCACATGCCCTGTGCAGGCAAGCTCACGCACATGGTGCACGCACCGGGCGATCTGTTCTCGGTCAACCCCACTACGGCGCGGGGCGTGCCTGGGCTGTTCGCGCGCAACGAACGTGTAGTGTGTTTCTTTGAATCTGACCAAGGCCCCTTTGTGATGGTGCTGGTGGGCGCAACCATCGTGGGCAGCATGGCCACGGTATGGCATGGCTTGGTGAACCCGCCACGCACCGGCCAACTGCGCCAGTGGGACTATGCCCCCGGCCAAGTCAGCCTGCAGCAAGGGCAGGAAATGGGGCGCTTTTTGCTGGGTTCCACCGTGGTGATGCTCTTCCCCAAGGGCCCCATGCGTTTCAACCCTGCGTGGGCTCCTGCACGCCCTATTCGCCTGGGCGAAGCCATGGCGCACCGCAGCTAGAAGCTCTTCTCAAGCAAAACAGGCGCCGAGGCGCCTGTTTTGCTTCAGTGACTGCGTCACTCTTTTTCTGGTCTGCGTGTCAGGTGAAACGCGGTGGGTTCGAGTTGGAGAGACTCGGGACGCACCGGATTGTCGTGCCCTTGCAGGTACACCATCAGGGCACAACGTCGGATCACGACGTGGCTGACGGTTTCACGCTTCGCTCCCATCAGGACAGAGGCCCCGGGGCTGAATAAAGGCATGTAGTAATAAGCCGCATCGTGCATGGTGTGCGGCTCCATCCGCATGGGTGGTGCAACCACCGCCCCCCTTCGAGGCGAAGGGGTTGATAAGCCGATGGTAACACCTCGGACACAATCTAAGCCACACGCCCACCCGAAAACTGACGCAAGTCCAGCAGGCAAAAGGACCATCGCTTGGGCCGCAGGCTCGCTTCTTGGTTCACCCACTCAGATGCGGCTTGCCCGCGCAAAGTCCAGGGCCGCCGCCAGCATGCGCTGCAGATGCGGCTGCACCTGCACTGCGCGCTCTGGCAGGTAGTCAAACGGCAGGCATTCCTGCATGTAGCTGCATTGCGTCATCTCCAGTTGCACGGCATGCACGCCCTGCCCCGGCTGGCCGTAATGGCGGGTGATGTGGCCGCCCTTGAAGCGGCCATTGAGCACGGCGGTGTAGCCTGGGGCTGCTTCGGCAATCTGCAGCAGCTCTTGGGCCAGCGCCGGGTCGCAGCTTTCACCGTTGGCGGTACCCAGGTTCAGGTCGGGCAGCTTGCCTTCAAAAAAGCGCGGCAACACCGAACGGATGGAGTGCGCATCCCACAGCACGGCCACACCGTGCTGCGCACGGATGCGGTCCAGCTCGGCACGCAGTTGCGTGTGGTACGGCGCCCAGATGGCATCGCGGCGCGCAGCGATCTCTGCTTCATCGGGCACATCGCCTGCTGCGTAGATGGGCGTGTCGTCGAAAGTATCGACCGGGCACAGGCCGGTAACGCTCTGCCCCGGGTACAGGCTGGCGCCATCGGGCGGGCGGTTCATGTCGACCACATAGCGCGAATGCGTGGCCACGAGGATGGACGCCCCCATATCTTTCGCAAACGCATAGAGGCGCTCCATGTGCCAGTCGGTATCGGGCACCTGGCGGGCCTCATCGGTGAAGCGCGCGGCCAGCGCAGGCGGCACGTAGGTGCCTGCATGGGGCATGGACACCAGCAGCGGTGCAGTGCCGGGGTAAAAGACAAAAGGAGGTGGAGAGGTATCGGTCATCACAAGCTCGGGGGTATGAATTCAATCTCAATCGGACGCTTCAATCGGGCGCAATGGTGGCCGAGCGCGCTGCTACAAACGCATGGGCCGCCGCATCGTGCAGCGTGTGCCGGCCGCCCGTAATGCGCTGCTGGCCCGCCACCCACACGCTGTCGATGGCCGAGGTGCGGTGGCTGCCGAATACATGGGCCGACAACATGCTGGGTGCGGGCAAATCGCACAGCGCCACATGCTGCGCATCCAGCGCCACCAGATCGGCCTGCTGGCCCACGGCCAGGCCGCCAATAGCCCGGCCCGCAGCCTGCGCCCCGCCCTGCACGGCCTGCAAGGTCATGGCAGTGGCCACCTCGGGCTGCGCAGCGGTGGCCAGCACATTGCGCTGGCGCAGCGACAGGCGCTGGCCGTATTCGAGCACCAGCAATTCCTCGGCCGCATTCACGCAGGCATGGCTGTCCGAGCCCACGCCCCAGCGCCCACCGTGCTGCAGCCACAGCGGCATGGCGAAGATACCGTCACCCAGGTTGGCCTCGGTGGTGGGGCAGATGCCCGCCACGGCGCCTGAGCGCGCTGCGTCCTGGTACTCCTGCGGGGTCATATGCGTGGCATGCACCAGGCACCAGCGCTCGTCCACGGGGGCGTGCTCCAGCAGCCACTGCACCGGGCGCTGGCCGCTCCAGGCCACGCAGTCATCCACCTCCTGCGTCTGCTCGGCAATATGGATGTGGATGGGCGCCTGCGCATTGAGTGCCGTGAGGCCCTGCACGGCAGCCGCCAGGCTGTCGGGCGGCACCGCGCGCAATGAGTGCGGAGCCAGACCCAAAACAGCCTTTTGCGCTTGTGCGGTGGGCGCAAGGCGCTCCAATAAGGAGAGCATGTTGTCCGTGCTGCGAATGAAGCGTGCTTGGTCCGCGCGCGGTGGCTTGGCGCCAAAGCCGCTCGTCTGGTACAGCACCGGCAGCAGCGTGATGCCGATGCCCGCACGCTGCGCTGCACGCAGCAGTGCCAGCGACAGCGTGGCGTCATCGGCATAGGGTGTGCCGCCCTGGTCGTGGTGCACGTAGTGGAACTCGCACACGCTGGTGTAGCCCGCCTCCAGCATCTCCACATACAGCCAGGTCGCAATGGCCTCCAGCGATTCGGGCGTGATGCGCGCCGCAAAGCGGTACATGAGGTTGCGCCAGCTCCAGAAGCTGTCCTCCGCCTGGCCCCGGTATTCCGTCAGCCCCGCAAAGGCGCGCTGGAAGGCGTGCGAATGCAGGTTGGGCATGCCGGGGATCACCGGGCCTGCGGCAGTGGGCACGCCCGCAGGGGCTGTGGCGCCGGGGGTGACCTGAGCGATGCGCCCTGCCCCATCCCATGCGATCAGCACATTGCGCGCCCAGCCCGTGGGCAGCAGCGCATCGGCTGCAAAGAGCTGGTTCATGGCTGGACTCCGTGAATACGCCCTTGCCGCACGATGGTGCAGGCGGGCTTGTGGCCAAACCAGTAGGCCAGCTCGGCCGCATCGGCCAGTGGCCACAGCACAAAGTTGGCGGGTCTGCCGGATGCGATCAGGCCATGCGAATCTTGCAGCCCCAGCGCACGCGCTGCGTGGGTGGTGATGCCTGCCAAGGCCTCGGGCACCGTCAGGCGGAACAGCGTGCAGGCCATGTTGGCCATGAGCAGCAGGCTGAGGGCGGGCGAAGTGCCGGGGTTGTGGTCGGTCGATACCGCCATGGGCACGCCCGCATCGCGCAGCGCCTGGATGGGCGGCAAATGCGTGTCGCGCAGCGCGTAGTAGGCGCCCGGCAGCAGCACGGCCACGGTGCCTGCGGCTTGCATGGCGGCAATGCCACTCTCCGACAAATGCTCGATGTGGTCGCACGACAGCGCGCCGTAGCGGGCCGCCAGCGCCGCGCCGCCCATGTCCGACAGCTGCTCGGCATGCAGCTTGACGGGGATGCCGAGCTTTTGCGCAGACCGGAAGACCTGCTCGGTCTCGGCCAGCGTGAAGGCGATGCGCTCGCAGAACACATCCACCGCATCCACCAGGCCTTCGGCGGCGAGCGCGGGCAGCATGTCGTTGCAGACGAGGTCGATGTAATCCTGGCTGCGCCCTGCGTATTCGGGCGGCAAGGCGTGCGCGCCCAAAAAGGTGGTGCGCACCGTCACCCCAAACACCTCGCCCAGGCGGCGCGCCACGCGCAGTTGCTTGCGTTCGTGCGCCAGCGCCAGGCCGTAGCCGGATTTGATCTCGATGGCGCACACGCCCTCGGCCAGCAGGGCTTGCAGGCGCGGGGCGGCCTGGGCAAAAAGTTCGTCTTCCGACGCCGCACGCGTGGCCTTGACCGACGACACAATGCCCCCGCCCGCCTTGGCCACTTCTTCGTACGTGGCACCGGCCAGGCGCATGGCGAATTCGTTAGCACGCTGGCCGCCGTAGACCAAATGCGTGTGGCAATCCACCAGCCCGGGGGTAGCGAGCGCGCCCCGCGCATCGTGGCGCGGCAATGCCTGGTAAGCTGCGGGCAACTGCGCCTCGGGCCCCACCCAGGCCATCTGGCCTTGCTGCACCACCACGCAGGCCGATTGGCCCTCAGGCACTGCCACGTCGGCCGCCCACAGGCCGGGCGCGGGTTTCAGGTTGTGCCACACGCCATCGGCGTTCTGGCTGACGGCCGCCCCGTTCGGGTGGCTGTGGTTGTCCATGTGTTGCATCTGCCTGCCCACCCGTGGGCTCCGTGTTAAATGCTATACAAATAATAGCTACCAACGCTTATCCATCGGACGGTGGCGGCCATTTTTATTCAAATTTTGGGAGCTGCACCGCGCTGCAAGGCGATCCAGACCAGTGCGGGCGCATCGGCTTCGGCCCCTGCATGCAGCGGCTCCAGTTGGCCCGGCGTTGCACCGCCCTCGCCCGCCCACCAAAAGCCCTGTCCTGCCGCCAGCGCACGCGGCCCGGCGCCCGGCACCACCCACTGCCAATCGCCCTGCAGCACCAGGCACAGGCCTGCGGGCGTGTCGCCGGGCGACTGCGCATCGCTCACCACCTGCAGAGGCCCATGCCACAGGCCCCGCCGCAACATGAGGTTGAAGTCCTTGGAGGTGCCGCCCAGCATCGCGCCATCCACCGCGTCATCGCCCGAGAACGCAAACGGTTGCCAGCGCTGCTCCAGCCGGTGCTCCCAGCCAGGGCTGCGCAGGTGCAGGCCGCCGTCCCCCAGCAGCATGATCTGCCGGTCGATGGCCGGGAATACCGAGAACGGCCCGGGCCGGTCCACCGTGGCCAGACTCACGCGCCACTCAAAGCTGTTCATGTCGGCGCCCGGGGGCCAGCAGGCCAGCTCCTGCGTGCTGCCGCCGCCGTTTTTCCAGGGCATGCTGGGGGTGGACGCCAGATCAAAAAAATGCATCGCCATCGTTGTCATGCCCCTCATCCATGGGCCGTGGACTGATCTGCGTCCGCGACCAGCAACGGGAACAGAGGATGGTTCATCTCTGCCCCGGCAGGTAGCTCATCCGCCAGGCCAGGAAACTCGGGTGATGTCTTCCATGGCCGGGGCGCATGGCGCGTGTCGTCACCCAGGAAGCGCACCGAGAACACACGGCGGCGGTTAGTGCCCTCTACTCCACCCGCCGCATGCAGCGTGAGCATGTGAAAGCACACCACGTCGCCGGGCTCGATCTCCCAACCCACGATGGGGTATGCAGCACGGTCGGCCTCAACGTCGGGCAGGTCCTGCAGGCTGCCTTCGGGGAACCACTTCGCCTGGTTGTCCATGAAGGTGCGCGGCATGAGCCATGGGCCCTTGTGCGAACCGGCCACAAACTCCAGCGTCGCAGCGCGGGACACCGGATCGACCGGTATCCACATGCTGATGTTCTGCATGCCGTCGATGTTGTAGTACGGCTGGTCCTGGTGCCAGGGCGTGCGCTGGCGGGTTCCCGGCTCCTTCACCAGCACATGGTCGTGGTACAGCCGCACGGTGCGCGACTGCATCAGGCGCTGCGCAACCAGCGCCAGCGGTGTCTCGCGCACAAAGCGGCCAAACTGCGGGATGTCCTGCCAGTTGCAGAAGTCCTCGAAGAAGCGGCCTGGGTCATCCGGCCTGCTGGCCACTTTGGCGCGCGGGCTGGGCGCGGCCAGGTTGGCGTCGATGCCGTCGCGCAGCAAGGCCACTTCATCGGGCGTGAGCAGCTGCTTGATGCACAGCGCGCCATCGCGGTCAAAGCGGGCAATGTCGTCTGCGGTCAGGCGCTCCTGCAAGCGCTGCTGAAAGCGTGCTGGCAAGGGTGTGTCCAAAGCAGATGAAGGCTGGGGCATCGGGGTTGTCTCCTTGATTGTTATTGACCATGGTGCACCACGCCGCTCCCAGCCTCAGGCCTCAGGCGCGCGTGAGCACAGCTTGCAGGAAAGAGCGCGTGCGCTCCTGCGTCGGGTTGGTGAAGATGGTGGCAGGTTCACCGGCCTCGATGATGCCGCCGCCGTCCATCACCACCACCACGTCGCCCACCTCGCGTGCAAAGTCCATTTCGTGCGTGACCACCATCATGGTCATGCCTTCGCTGGCCAGCAGCTTCATGACTTGCAGCACCTCGCCCACCAGCTCCGGGTCCAGCGCCGACGTGGGCTCGTCGAACAGCATCACGCGCGGCTCCATGGCCAGCGCACGGGCAATGGCCACGCGCTGCTTTTGCCCGCCCGACAGGCTGGCAGGCATGGCCAAAGCCTTGTGCGCCAGGCCCACCTTGGTCAGCAGGGCCTGTGCGCGCTCCTCGGCCTCCTTGCGCGAGAGGCCGCGCAGCTTGCGCGGGCCCAGCGTCACGTTGTCGAGCACCGACAGGTGCGGGAACAGGTTGAACGACTGGAACACCATGCCCACCTCTTCGCGCAGCGCGTTGAGGTCATGGTCGGGCAGCATGCGGCCGTCCTGCACCAGCGTGCGGCCGCAGATCTCCACAGTGCCCCCCTCGGGCTGTTCCAGGCCGTTGCAGCAGCGCAAGAACGTGCTCTTGCCAGAACCACTGGGCCCAATCACCACCACCACCTGCGAGGGCAGCACGTCAAAGTCAATGCCGCTCAGCACCACATGGCTGCCAAAAGACTTGCGCAGCCCGCGAATGCGCACGATGGGCTCGGCTGCCTGGCCCGTTCCGTTCATCACAGCGTCTTTCTTCATTGCACCATCCCTCCAGCGCGCAGACGCAGTTCGATGCGGCGCAGCACCAGCGTGGTGGCCCCCGTCAGGATGAAATACACCACCGCAATCGCCAGATACACCTCCAGCGAACGGTACGACACGCTGATGATCTTCTGGCCTTCGTGCATCAGGTCATGGATGGTGAGCAGTGACACCAGCGCCGAGTTCTTGATCAGCGCGATGAACTCATTGCCCAGCGGCGGAATCATGCGCACCACCGCCTGCGGCAGCACTACGGTGCGCATGGCCAGGCCCGACGACATGCCGATGGAGCGCGCAGCTTCCATCTGCCCCTTGTCGATGGACTGGATGGCGCCGCGCACCACCTCGGACACATAAGCGCCCGAGTAGATGCCCAGGCCGATCACCCCGCACACAAAAGCGGGCAACAAAATGCCGAACTGTGGCAAACCAAAGAACAGGATGAACAGCTGCACCAGCAGCGGCGTGCCACGGATGGCAGCGACGTAGGCGGTGCACAGGGCATAGACCACCCGGCGCTTGGGGTTGAGGCGGCCAATGCCCACCAGCAGCCCCATGACACAGCCCAGCAGCAGCGAGGCGGCCGTGATTTCCACAGTGACCAGCGCACCCGCCAGCAACTGCGGCACCCCGGCCCAGACAGGAGAAAAATCGAGTTCCATGGCTCAGTTCGGCAACCGTGGTTGGCTTACTTGGCAGCGCTGTTGCTGAACCACTTCTTGACGATGGCCGCGTAGGTGCCATCCGCCTTGAGCTTGGCAATGGCGCCGTTGACCGCCTTCGTCAGCTCGGGCGTGTCCTTGCGCAGGGCCATGCCGTATTCCTCGGTGGTGAGCTGCTCGTCCAGCACGCGCAGGCCCGGGCGGGTGCGCACGTACTGGAAAGCGGCGGGCTTGCCGGTCACGGCGGCATCGGCGCGACCAATGTCCACCAAGTTGAACATCTCCTGGTTTTTTTCGACCTCGACGCGTTGCACCTTGGGGAATTTTTCAGTCAGGTAGCTCACGGATTTCGTGCCCACCTGCACGCTAACCTTCTTGCCGTCCAAGTCAGCCAGCTTGTTGATGGTTTTGTTGTCGGCTTTCACCATCACCACTAAGCCGCCGGCGTAGTAGGAGTCGGTGAAGTCCACCACCTTCTTGCGCTCATCGGTGATGTAGATGGCCGACACGGCCATGTCAAAACGCTTGGAGATGAGACCGGGGATCAGCCCCTTGAAATCGATGTCCACCCATTCGACCTGCTTGCCCATGGTCTTGGCAATCGCTTCCACCAGCTCGATGTCAAAGCCTGTGCGTTTGCCGTTCTCGACAAACTCCATGGGCGGGAACGTGGCATCAGTGCCCACACGCAGGACGTTGTCCTGGGCTTGTGCACCCGCGGTGAACAAGGCAGCTGCGGCGGCCAGACTGGCCAGAAGAAGGTTGCGACGAAGGTTCATGGGAAAAGCTCCTGGGGAGGGGTGAGGGAAATCAGGGAGAAGTGAGCTGGCGGGAGATGCGCGCTGCGGCGACGACGGCCATGCCGGTGAGCGCGGCCTCCTGCCCTTGGGCCCGCAAGATCGGGGCCATCAGGGTGATGGCCCCTGCAGCCTGCCGGGGAGATCCGAACACGGGCACGCTGACACCCCAGACACCGGCATCCACTTCGCCAGAGCTGACGGCGTAACCCGCCTTTGCAATGCCCTCCAGCTCGGACAGCGCCGCCTGGCGCTCAGCAGTGTCTGCGCCGTAGTGCAGGTCCAGAATGGCATTGCGCGTAGCCGGTGCCACATGGGCAAGCAGACACTTGGCGGAGGCACCCGCGCGCAGCGGCACGCTGCGCCCTTTTTCAAACGAGCAGCGCAGGGCCTGCGTGCTGTCCACAATGTCCAGGCACACCACGCTGTCGTTCACCGCCACCACCAGCCCCACGCTCTCGTGGGACTGCCGGGCCAGGGCCTGCATGTCCGGCCGCGCGTGGTGCACCAGGTGCGATGCCATGTCAAAGCCCAGGGCGAGTTGCAGGCTCAGCGGCCCGGGCGCGTAGTGCCCGCTACTCTCCAGCACAAAGCCCCACTGCTTGAGCCGCGCCAACTGGCGGTACAGGGTGCTGCGCGCCAGGCCCGTGGCTTCCATCAACTCGGCCGCCGACATGGGCTGCCCATGTTGCGCCAGCACCGCCAGCACGTGCAGAACACGGTCGGCGGCGGCAACGGAGGTTGGTCCACGGGTGAGCATGGACTCAGTATCAAAGGATTGCAGCGGCATTCAAACCAAACATTCCCAACGAATGGGAATGCAGTTCCCTTTTTTCACATTCCTGTCATTCCCTCCCTCACCCCTTCACTTCACCATGGGCAGCTTCAGGCCCTGGTTCTTGGCCGTCTCCACCGCCAGTTGGTAGCCAGCATCGGCATGGCGCATCACGCCGCTGCCGCAGTCGTTGACCAGCACATTGGCCAGCCGTGCAGCGGCCGCATCAGTGCCATCGGCCACGATGACCATGCCCGAGTGCTGCGAGTAGCCCATGCCCACCCCGCCGCCGTGGTGCAGGCTCACCCAGGTGGCACCGCCCGAGGTGTTGAGTAGCGCGTTGAGCAGCGGCCAGTCGCTCACAGCGTCCGTGCCGTCCTTCATGCCTTCGGTCTCGCGGTTGGGGCTGGCCACGCTGCCGGTGTCCAGGTGGTCGCGACCGATCACGATGGGGGCCTTCAGCTCGCCGTTCTTCACCATCTCGTTGAAGGCCAGACCCGCGATGTGGCGCTCGCCCAGGCCCAGCCAGCAGATGCGTGCGGGCAGGCCCTGGAAGGCGATGCGCTCGCCCGCCATGTCGAGCCAGCGGTGCACGTGTTTGTTCTCGGGGAACAGCTCCTTGATCTTGGCGTCGGTCTTGCGGATGTCTTCCGGGTCACCCGACAGGGCCACCCAGCGGAATGGGCCCTTGCCTTCGCAGAACAGGGGGCGGATGTAGGCAGGCACAAAGCCGGGGAAGTCGAATGCGTCCTTCACGCCTTCGTCAAACGCCACCTGGCGGATGTTGTTGCCGTAGTCCACCGTGGGGATACCCATCGATTGGAAGTCAAGCATGGCCTGCACATGCACGGCGCACGATTGGGCGGCAGCTTTCTTCAGCACCTCGTGCTGCGTCACGTCCTGCTGCGCGGCGCGCCACTGGGCCACCGTCCAGCCTGCGGGCAGGTAGCCGTTGACGAGGTCGTGGGCCGAGGTCTGGTCGGTGACCAGGTCGGGCTTCAAGCCACCGGCCTTGGCGCGGCGCACCAGCTCGGGCAGGATTTCGGCAGCATTGCCCAGCAGTGCAATCGATACGGCCTCTTTGGCCGCCGTGTGCTGCTGGATCAGCTCCAACGCGTGGTCAATGTCACGCGCCTGCTTGTCCACGTAGCGCGTGCGCAGGCGGAAGTCGATGCTGCTTTGCTGGCACTCAATGTTGAGCGACACCGCGCCCGCAAAGGTAGCGGCCAGCGGCTGCGCGCCGCCCATTCCGCCCAGGCCTGCGGTCAAGATCCAGCGCCCTTCGAGCGATCCGCCAAAGTGCTTGCGGCCTGCCTCGGCAAAGGTTTCGTACGTGCCCTGGACGATGCCCTGCGTGCCGATGTAGATCCAGCTGCCCGCCGTCATCTGGCCGTACATGAACAGGCCCTTCTGGTCCAGCTCGCTGAAGTGCTCCCAGTTGGCCCATTTGGGCACCAGGTTGGAGTTGGCCAGCAGCACGCGAGGCGCGTTGGCGTGGGTCTTAAACACGCCCACGGGCTTACCGGACTGGATGAGCAGGGTTTCGTCGTCGTTCAAGTCCTTGAGCGAGGCGAGGATCTGGTCAAAGCATTCCCAATTGCGCGCGGCGCGGCCGATGCCGCCGTACACCACCAGGTCTTGCGGGCGCTCGGCCACCTCGGGGTCGAGATTGTTCTGGATCATGCGGTAGGCCGCTTCGGTGAGCCAGCTCTTGCAGGTCAGCTGGCTGCCGCGCGGCGCGCGGATCACGCGGCTGGCGTCGTGGCGGGGGTCAGTGTTGGAGGCGGCGGCGATGATGGCGTCGTTGGCATTCATGGTGGGCTCCTGTGAATCAGTGGGTGTGCGTGGAAAAAATCAGGCGAAGCTGGGCAGGCATTGCGTGAGCGCTGCGGGCCATGTGGACTGCTGGGCCCAGGCGCGCATGGCTTCGATGTCGGGAGCGAGGTAACGGTCCTGCTCCAGGTAGGCCACGCGCTCGCGGATGGCGGCGAATTGCGCTTCGATGAGGGGTGAACTCTTGAGCGAGCGGTCGAACTCCATGCCTTGTGCGGCGGCCATGGCTTCGATGCCGACCATCACCGCCGCATTGCGCACCATGTCGCCCAGGCGGCGTGCACCGTAAGTGGCCATGGAGACATGGTCCTCCTGGTTGGCCGATGTGGGCAGGCTGGTCACGCTGCTGGGGTTGGCGAGGCACTGGTTCTCGGTCGCCAATGCGGCGGCGGTGACCTGGGCGATCATGAAGCCAGAGTTGACGCCGCTGTCGCGGATCAGGAACGCGGGCAAGCCCGAGAGGCCTGGGTCCAGCAGCAGCGACAGGCGGCGCTCGGAAATGGCACCGATCTCGGCCACGGCCAGCGCGATGATGTCGGCCACAAAGGCCACGGGCTCGGCGTGGAAGTTGCCGCCGGAAATCACATCGCCGTTGTCGAACACCAGAGGGTTGTCCGACGCGGCATTGGCCTCGATGGTCAACACGCGCGCCGCGTGGTGCAGGTTATCCAGGCACGCACCCATCACCTGCGGCACGCAGCGGATCGAATAAGGGTCTTGCACGCGGCCACAGTTGGGGTGCGAGGGGTCGATGGCGCTGCCGTCCAGCAGCGCGCGCACAGCGGCGGCCACTGCGATCTGCCCGGCCTGGCCGCGTGCCTCATGGATGCGCGCGTCAAACGGCTTGACCGAGCCCTTGATGGCTTCGAGCGACAGGCAGCCTGCGACCAGCGCGGCAGCAAACACGCTCTCGGCGCCGAACAACCCGGCCAGCGCCAGCGAGGTGGACACCTGCGTGCCGTTGAGCAGCGCCAGCCCTTCCTTGGGGCCCAGCACAAACGGTTGCATGCCGATGGAACGCATGGCCTCGGCACCGGGCACCACCTTGCCATCTACCTTGGCCTGACCTTCCCCAATCAGCACGCAGGCCATGTGCGCCAGCGGCGCCAAGTCGCCGGATGCCCCCACCGAGCCCTTGGCCGGGATCACCGGCAGCACGTTGGCGTTGGCCAGGGCCAGCAGCGCATCCACCAGCTCGGGCCGCACGCCCGAGTGGCCGCGCGCCAGGCTCACGGACTTGGTCGCGAGGATGAGGCGCACCACGTCATCAGGCAGCGGGTCGCCCGTGCCCACGCTGTGCGACAGCACCAGGTTGCGCTGCAGTTCAGCCAGGCGGTCGTGCGCAATCTTGGTGCTGGCCAGCTTGCCAAAGCCGGTGTTGATGCCATAGACCACCTGGTCTTCATCAACGATGCGCTGCACCGTGGCCAGGGACTTTTGCAAACCCGCGCGGGCCGAAGCATCCAGCACCAGCTGCACGGGGCCGGCGTGGATGCGGCGCAGCTCGGCCAGCGTGACGCGGCCGGGGTGCAGGGTGATGGGCGATGCGTTGTGTGTCATGGCGTTGGTCCTGTATATACAAGTAGGTACAAGCAAAAAAATTCTGTGCTTTTGGCAAAAACTTTTAACCAGCGACGGGGTTGCCGTCGGCGCGGAAACGGCTGCCCAGGCGGTAGCGGGTGGCGGGGTGCAGGCAGCGCACCACGGTGATCGGCACGCCGCGCGACCAGGTACGGCGGGTGAGCAACAGGCAGGGCTCCTGCGGAGACATCTCCAGCAGCGCGGCCTGCTCGGCGGTGGGCATGACGGCATCGACCACATGCTCGATCTGGTCGAAGGGCACGTTGCGCACCAGGTATTCGGAGGGCTGCAGTTGCGTGAAGTCCTGCGCGGCGAACTGGGGCACCTGGCGTGGGTTGACGTGGCGGTCTTCCAGTTGCACGGGCAGGCCGTCTTCGCGGTGGATGCACAGCGAGTGGAACACCGACTCGCCCGTGCGCAGGTCCAGAGCGGCGGCCACCTCCAGCGTGGCAGAGGTGCGCTCCACCGTCAGCACATCGCAGCGATAGTCGTGCCCGCGCTGGCGGATCTCGCTCGCCAGGTTGGCAATCTGCAGCAGCGTGGATTGGGGCTTGTCTTCGGCCACGAAGCTGCCCACACCGGCCACGCGCACGATGCGCCCCTGCTCCACCAGCTCGCGCAGTGCGCGGTTCACCGTCATGCGCGAGATGCCGAACTGGGTGACCAGTTCGCTCTCGGACGGCAGGCGGTCGCCCGCGCGCCAGATGCCTTCCTGGATCTTGCGCGCAATGTGGTCCTTGACCTGCTCGTACAGCGCCATGGCCTGCGCGGGCGCAGCCGCAGAGGCCACGGCCACGGCCACGGCCTTGGCAGGCGTGGCGCTGCGCGGTGCAGCGGCGGTGGTGCGGCGGGATGGACGTGCGCTCATGGGTGGATGCCGGGTGGGTTCAGGTTCAGATCAGTGCAGGTCCGCCGCCATGGATTCGGCGCGGATCTCTTCGGTGAGGCGCGCTTTGAGGTCCATGAACTCGGGGCTGGTCTTGATCGTGTAGTGGCGCGGGTGCGGCAAGTCCACCGCCAGCTCGGTCTTGATGCGGCCGGGCCGGGCGCTGAACACGGCCACGCGGTTGGCCATGAAGATGGCTTCGTCGATGTCGTGGGTCACGAACAGCACCGTCTTGCGCTCGGCCTCCCAGATGCCCAGCAGCAGCTCTTGCATGAGCACGCGGGTCTGGTTGTCCAGCGCGCCAAAGGGCTCGTCCATCAGCAAAATCTTGGGGTCGTTGGCCAGGGCGCGCGCGATGGCGGTGCGCTGCTGCATGCCACCCGACAGCTGCTTGGGAAAGTGCTGCTCGAAGCCGCGCAGGCCTACCTTGGCGATGAAGTACGCGGCGCGCTCTTTTTGCTGCGCCTCGGGCATACCCCGCTCGCGCAGGCCAAAGCGAATGTTCTGCTCGATGGTGAGCCAGGGGAACAGCGTGTAGCTCTGGAACACCATGCCCCGGTCTGCGCCCGGGCCTTCCACTGGCACGCCGTCCAGCAGCACCCGGCCGCTGGTGGCGTGGTCCAGGCCCGCGACGATGCGCAGCAGCGTGGACTTGCCGCAGCCCGAGGGGCCAAGGATGGTGACAAAGTCGTTGTCACGCACTTCAAAATCGACGGGCAGCAGGGCCTGCGTGCGCTGGCCCTTGTGCCCTTCAAAGATGCGCGAGACGGCTTGAATGGATACGCTGCTCATCGTACAAAACTCCAGGCAAACAGACGGTGGTTGAGCGCCTTGAAGGCGAAGTCGGACACCAGCCCGATGAGGCCGATGATGATGATGCCGAAGATGATCTGGCCGGTGTTGAGCAGCGACTGGCTGTCGGTGATCATGTGGCCGATGCCGCTGGACGAGCCGATCAGCTCGGCCACGATCACATAGGTCCAGGCCCAGCCCAGCACCAGGCGCAGGGTCTCGGCGATCTCGGGCGCTGCGCCGGGGATCAGCACCCGTGTGACGATGCCCTTGTGGCCCGCACCCAATGTGTATGCAGCTTCCACCAAGTCGCGCCGCGCACCGCCCACGGTGACGGCCACCATCAGCGTGATCTGGAAGACCGAGCCGATGAAGATGACGAGGATTTTCTGCGCCTCGCCAATGCCCGCCCACAGGATCAGGAGTGGAATGAAGGCCGAGGCCGGCAGGTAGCGGCAGAACGAAATGAAGGGCTCGAAGAACGCCTCGACCCCCTTGTACGCGCCCATCGCAATGCCCAGCGGTACGGCAATGACCGCTGCCAGGATGAAGCCACCGACCACACGCCAGATGGTCATGCCGATGTCTTTGACGAAGCCGTACTCGGTGAACAGCAGCCAGCCTTCCTTCACCATGGTGACGGGGCTAGCCAGGAAGGTGGGCGACACGAAGCCGCCCAAGGTGAAGAACGCCCACACCGCCACGAACAGGGCGAAAAAGGCCAGCCCCAGCATCCAGCGGGATCGGCTGCTCACAGGCTCCAGCGGGGCGAGCGAGCGCCGACGCACGGTGGCCTTTGGCTCAGAAACGAAAAGGGGTTGCACGGCGGACATGGAGCTCTCTTCTTCCGTCTATTTACTTGATGAAGCTGGCGTCAAAGGTGACGTTCAGGTCTTCAGGCGCCTTGCGGATGATGCCGGCCTCCAGCAGGATGGCCGTGGCGTCCTTCATGAAACTGGTCAGCTCGCCCGCAAAGAACTTCTGGTTGGCAGCCTTGTCCTGCCAGCGCAGGAAGGACGACGACTTGGCGAACTGCTCGCCCGTCTGCTTGACGGCGGCGCCCATGATCTCGTTGGACTTGGTCGGGTCGGCCTTGATCATGTCCAACGCCTGGAAATACGAATTGGCGAGTGCCTGCGCGGCCTTGCCGTTGGCCTTGAGCCAGGTGGGGTCGCAACCCACGGTGTCCATCACCATGGGGTAGTCGAGAGTGGTGGCCAAAATCTTGCCCGACGCAGGGTTGTCGCGCACGGTGGAGAGATACGGCTCGTACGTCATGGCAGCGTCGTTCTGCCCAGCCACAAAGGCCTGCGCGGCCGCCTGGGGCGACAGCGTGGTGGTCTTCACATCCTTGAGGCTCATGCCGTTCTTGCTCAGCATCCAGGCCAGGCCGAAATAAGGGGCGGTGCCGGGCGCATCCACGCCGATGGTCTTGCCATTGAGGTCTGCAAAGCTGTTGATGTTGCCGCGCACCGCGATGCCGTCGGCGCCGTAGGACTTGTCCATCTGGAAGATCTGCACGATGGGCACGCCATTGGCATTCCAGGCCACATGGGTCTCCACGGTGGTGGCAGCGCACTGGATGGACTTGGAGGCAAGGGCCAGGTGGCGGTCCTTCTGCGGGATCATCTTGATCTCCACATCCAGGCCGTTCTTCTTGAAGATGCCCGCCTTGTCGGCCAGCGTGAGCGGTGCGAAACCTGTCCAGCCGGACATGCCCAACACGATCTTGGTGTTTTGCGCCTGCGCGGGCGTGGCCACAGCCAGGACACAAGCAGCGGCCGCAGCCAGCGTTGCCATCTTTACAACCGATCCAGTCATCATCTGCTCCTGTTCGAAAAAAGAATTCGTCGTCGCCCACGCGTGGCCAGGACACCCCAGCAACACCGCGCCATGATGACATTGCGGAAACACCTGTCTATACAGGGTAATCACCAACGAACCACGGCCAAGTGGGAGCGAACAGAACAGCAAGAACGAGGCCAGCCCAAACAGAGGGCCATGCCCCCAGACCACGAATCAGCAATGCTATTTATTTGATAGCTTGCAGCGCTTATTCAGCGTGCGTTAGCGGCACTTTTTACGTAAATCTCTAACAAACGTAGATATCAACTTGCACCATATAAGTGCAACCTGGGCCTGCAGAAAATGGGCCGCCTACGCATCACTGCGGCACACCGCCCGCTGCGCCCGTCAGAAAGCGGTGCCAGGCAACACCGCCTCGACCAGCAGGCCCCGGCCAGCATTGGCGATGTGCAGCGCAGCTGCAAGGGTTGGCCAGCAGGGTCGCTCTGGCGCGAAGCGTTGTCCAGCAAGTTGCGCAGTAGCCTGGTGCGCGAACGATCCAGCGTGAGCAGCGGCAGGCTTTGTCCCTCGTCCGCCCCACCCTTTTGGCGACAACACTTCAGGTGCACCTGCGGCGCAGCCCCATGGCGCAAGGCCAGCTCATCCATCACTTGTTGCACCAGCCAGCGCAGCTCGGTGATTTCGCTGGTCTGCGCTGCGTGGTAGCTAGCCCCCCATGGCCAGCGAGTCGCACAGGTCTTGCAACTGCTGCGCCTGCGGTGCTGGAAGCGTGCCCGCACGCAGCAAAGCGGCGCGCTGCACGCCTCGCAAGCGAAAGTAGAGCTCGTCTTCCAGTGCCTCCACCTCCGCCGCATCTGCGCTGAGCAGGGCCGATGGGTTCCACAAACCGCTCTCGTTCCAGCCGGTGCGCAGTCGTCCCAACAAAAATTCTGCAAGCTCCAGCGCCTGCTGCAACGCAGGCAACTGGGCCTGCGCTGCCAAAGCACTCACCCGGCTTTCTGCTGACGCCAGCACCTCACTCAAGGCAGCCAGTCGCTGCTGAATGTCTTCAGGCTCCATCACTGCCGATTGGGGTGGCTGTGCGCTGGCCGCCTGGGTGATTTTTCCGACCCAGACCAAATCGAATTCTCCGGGAACCGCACGCAACGCCACACTGGCGTGCAGCAGGTGGCTGTAGGGGCTGCGCAGCGCGTGGAGGGTGGCCTCCGTCACCGCCAACAGACGGCCCTGCGTGGACATCTGCCCCCCAGCCAACGCATTGGGGTAGCCCGACTGGTCCAGCCGCTCGTGATGCTCTGCCACAGCCCTGGCCACGTCGGCGGGATAGTTGGTCAACTGCGCCAAGAGCAGCGACCCCACATGCGGATGCACCACCAGCTGCTGGTAACTGGCAAAGTCCAGATCCCGGTCGGCCTCGGCTTCGCCGTGCTCCGGGCCGATGTACATCTCGCCCACATCGTGCAACAGACCGCAGAGCAACGCCAGGCGCACCGCGGCGTCGTCTCCACCTCCTGCAGCCATCAGAGCCCCGTTCAGAGCCATTGCGGCCACAGCATGAGCGTAGTGTTCAGGCCGCGCGGTCTGCGCGGCGGTGAGCAAAAGCTGGGCTACAGGGTGCAGAGTCAGCCCTTTGATCAAGCTGGCCAAACGCTGGGCATGGGGTTGCAGCAAAGGGAGCAGCGCGGAGCCGCCGCCCAGCAATTCTTCGAACGCAAGCGCCAGGCTCGCGGCGCTGACGCCATCTTCCGCCACCAAACTGGTTTCCAGCGGCTGACGCAACTCACGGTCCAGCAGCTTGCGTTGCAGCGAGGTGGACACAGGCTGGTTGCCAGCCCAAAGCTTTACGCCGGAAATGTCGTAGATGTCGGTGGCGGAAATGATCCGGCGGGTTTCGCTCGCCTCCAAAATGGTGGCCAGAGCGTGGGGGTTGGCTTTACCGAAAGCACTTCGGTCAGAGGCGGTAGGTGGCGTCATCGTGTGTCCCCCAGAAACGTGATGGCTGATTATGAGCCGCGCACTCCCAAAAGTACCACCCTGGTTTGCCACGGGCGGGGCGATAGCGCGTGAGGCCCCTGAGAGAAATCTGAAATTGGTCATGAAAGACGGCAAGATCTGCAAGAACACGCTATGAACGTCTTCAAACAAGCCCACACAGGGTCCGGCGCGCATTTTGGTGGCCTTGTACAGATCGCCCTGGTGCTTGGTCGCGGGCGAGGGAACACCGTTGCTCATATCACGGCCCTTACGCCTCAAATTCACCGTAGGTTGGGGTCGGCGGTCCACAAGATGGCATACGTCCTGGCTTCAATATCCCAAGTACTGGGATGACGGGATGCTGTCGATACCGCCTCAATGCGCAGATGGGGATCCAAACGAAAAAGCCCTGAACAACTTTGTTGCTCAGGGCTTATCTTGGCGGAAACGGAGGGATTCGAACCCTCGATGAGGCTCTACACCCCATACTCCCTTAGCAGGGGAGCACCTTCGGCCACTCGGTCACGTTTCCAATCCCGCTATTATGCCTCATTTTTGAGGCTTTCTAGGAAAACCTGGAGGCTTGCCGGAGAGGTTTCAGGCCGCACTCCATTCAAGTACAGCCCCTTGCCTCAGCGCAAAGCCACGCCCCACTTTCAGCCGCAAACGGTGTCCTCGGGTCGTGCACGCAGCTATCTGATCCAGCAGCTCCGCCAGCTGGGCGGCGGATGGGGTGGTTTGGTGATGGATCCGCAGCCAGTAGCGCAAGACGTTGGCCTGCCTTGAGCGGGTCAGCGTCTGTAGGCGCTGTATCGTGGGAGGCAAGCCCGTGGCAGCGAGGTCTTGCTCTGCGATCTCTTGCAGCAACTCGTCTGCCTGGGCTGCGTTGGCCGCGGTTCGCCCAAACGTTTCCCGATACGAGGGGAAAACTGCCTGAAGCGCTGGCAATAGCTGGGCGCGAATGCGATTGCGGGTGAAACGCTGGTCTGTGTTGCTGGGGTCTTCTATCCATGCATGCCCACCTTGGCGTAACCAGTCGCGCACGTCATGACTGGATACCTGGAGCAGTGGCCTGCACCAAACGCGCCCTTGCCGTTGCCAGTGGGCGGGCATGGCTGCGATGCCGGCGACCCCTGAGCCGCGCGACAAGGCAAGGAGCATGGTTTCCACCTGATCGTCTGCATGCTGCGCCAGCGCTACAGTCTTGATAGCAGCTAGCGCAGGCTCAGAGGCCAGTGCAGCATCAAATGCCTGATAGCGCGCCTGGCGTGCAGCATCTTCCGGGCTCTGGCCGCTGGCGTGGCGGCCGTCCACACGCTGTACGAACAAGGGAACACCGAGAGCGTTGCACAGCTGCACGCAATGCCGCTCGAAAGACACTGCCGCCGCTTGCAGGCCATGGTTCACATGGATGGCGCTGACTTGTCCCGGGTACTTTCGTGACGCAGCGAACAACAGCGCCGTGGAGTCTGCGCCCCCACTGAGCCCCACCGCCAAAGGTAGCTTGGGCGAAAACGCCGCCATAGCGGCATCCACGGAGATGGTCATGCCCAGACCTCCGCATGCCCTGCCCCGCACTGGCACCATTGAACAAACCACCGAAGGCGAGAGAGAAGCCCAGCCATCGGCACAAATGCAAAAGCCCCATCCGGGGCCTTTGCAGCGGTGCTACGTAGCGCGAAACTCGCGGCCACAGTCAGGCGTTCAGCGGCTGTCTGCCTTGGTGTCACTGAAGCGGCCATAGCTTTGCAGACGCTCATAACGACGATCCAGCAGGTCTTTGGTCTTGAGGTCGGCCAATTGGCGGAAGGCATCGCCCAAAGCGCGCTTGAGGAAAGCCGCCATTTGCTTGTGGTCGCGGTGGGCGCCGCCCACGGGCTCGCTCACGATCTTGTCCACCAGGCCTAGGGCCTTGAGGCGGTGGGCGGTGATGCCCAAAGCGTCGGCCGCTTCCTGAGCCTTGTCGCTCGTCTTCCAGAGGATGGAGGCGCAGCCTTCAGGGCTGATCACGGAATAGATGGCGTATTGCAGCATGACGACTTGATCAGCCACGCTGATAGCCAGCGCGCCGCCCGAGCCGCCTTCGCCGATGATGGTGGTGATGATGGGCACTTCAAGTTGCGCCATCTCGAAGATGTTGCGGCCGATGGCTTCAGACTGACCACGCTCTTCGGCGTCGATGCCGGGGTAAGCGCCGGGCGTATCCACAAAGGTGAACACGGGCAGCTTGAACTTCTCGGCCGTCTTCATCAGACGCAGCGCCTTGCGGTAGCCCTCGGGCTTGCTCATGCCAAAGTTGCGCATGGCGCGTTCTTTGGTGTCGCGGCCCTTTTGGTGGCCCATCACCATGCAGGCGTGTCCATTGAAGCGGGCCAAGCCACCTACGATGGAGAGGTCATCGGCATAGTGGCGGTCACCGTGCAGTTCCACAAAGTCAGTGAAGATGTCGCGCACGTAGTCGAGCGTGTAGGGACGCTCGGGGTGGCGGGCAATCTTGGTGATCTGCCAGGGGCTCAGCTCGCTGTAGATGTCTTTGGTGAGCTGCTGGCTCTTCTTGCTGAGCTGATCGATTTCTTCAGAAATATCGACAGCGCTTTCAGTCTGCACGTAGCGCAGTTCTTCGATTTTGGATTCGAGCTCAGCAATCGGCTGTTCGAAATCCAGAAAGGTTTTTTTCGCCAACGTTTTTCTCCTTAGGTCGCGCACTGCGGGGCAGCCGCGAACGGCACGCAATGTAACCGATGTCAAACAAGGGTCGGTTGTCCGCCGTCAATCGGCAGTGGGTGCGGGGTCCAGCGACCGCCAAATATACCAAGTCGCCACACTGCACCAAGGCTTCCAGGCCTCGGCCACTTCACGCGCATCGCTGCGGCTGACCTGCTCGCCCGAAAAATAGTTCTGGCTGATACCGGTGATCAGTCCAGGGTCATCCAGCGGCAGCACATTGGGGCGCTGCAGATAGAAGATCAAGAACATTTCGGCCGTCCAGCGGCCAATGCCGCGGATGTCCACCAGCTCGGCAATGATGGCCTCGTCGTCCATGGACTCCCAATCCTTGACGTGCAGCTTGCCGTTGTCAAAGTGCAGGGCCAAATCCACCAGATAGTCGATCTTGCGGGCCGACAAGCCTGCGGCGCGCATATCGTCCACCTTGAGCTTGAGCACATGGGCCGGGCTCAGGGTTCGCGACAACGCGGCAAAGCGTTCCCACACGGCTTGTGCGGCTTTGACCGACGACTGCTGGCCCACGATGCTGCGCGCCAGCGTGGTGAATGCATCGCGCCGGGTTTGCAGCGCTGCATCCCCAAACTGAGGAATCAGGCGCTTCATCACCCGGTCTTTCTTGACCAGGTGTTTGCAGGCCTCGGCCCAGTAGGCCGGCGTCGCCAGATCAGGCGATGGCTGAGCTGCATCCGCAGATGCTATATTTTTAGTAGCTGCCACCGCTCATCCAGTCTGCCTTGATGGCGGTTTTTTTCATAAAAAGAATCACTGTGCAGCTTCCCAGGTCGTACCCGCTGCAGAGTCCTTGAGCACGATGCCCTGGGCCAGTAAGGCCTGACGGATGCGGTCGGCCTCAGCAAAGTCCTTCGCGGCCTTGGCAGCAGCGCGAGCGGCAATTTGCGCCTGAATAGCGGCTTCGTCGAGTCCAGCACCCGCCTGTAAAAACGCCTTGGGATCGCCCTGCAGCAAGCCCAGGCATTGGGCCAGGGCCTTGAGCAGACCAGCCAGTTCGGCAGACCGGGTCTTGTTGACTTCGCTGGCCAAGTCAAACAGCACTGCCACGGCTTCGGGCGTCCCAAAGTCTTCGTCCATGGCGGCCTTGAAGCGGGCAGCGTAGGGGTTGCTCCAGTCCACAGCCACGGCGGCGGGTTCCACCAGGCTCAGCGCGGTGTACAAGCGCTTGAGGGCCTGGCGCGCGTCGTCCAGGTGGGCATCGCTGTAATTGAGTGCGCTGCGGTAATGGGCGCGCACGATGAAAAACCGCACCGTCTCGGCGTCGTATTGCTGGAGCACATCGCGGATGGTGAAGAAGTTGCCCAGGCTCTTGGACATCTTCTCGTTGTCCACGCGCACAAACCCGTTGTGCACCCAGAACTTGGCCAGCGGCTTGCCCGTAGCACCTTCGCTCTGGGCAATTTCGTTTTCGTGGTGGGGAAATTGCAGGTCCGCACCACCGCCGTGGATGTCAAACGTCTCGCCCAGCGTGGCGCAGCTCATGGCAGAGCACTCGATGTGCCAGCCGGGGCGGCCCGTGCCGAACTCACTCGCCCACTTGGCGTCGTCCGGCTCATCGGCCTTGGCAGACTTCCACAGCACGAAGTCGAGCGGGTCTTCCTTGCCGTCTTGCACGGCCACGCGCTCGCCCGCGCGCAGTTCGTCGAGCGACTTGCCCGACAACTTGCCGTAACCCGCAAACTTGCGCACGGAGTAATTCACATCGCCATTGCTGGCGCGATAGGCCAGCCCTTTGCCTTCGAGTTGGCCAATCAGCGAAAGCATCTGCGGCACGTATTCCGTGGCGCGGGGTTCCACCGAGGGCGGCTCGATGCCGAGCGCGCCAATGTCCTGGTGCATGGCAGCGATCATTTCGTCGGTGAGCTGGCGGATGGTGATGCCACGCTCCAGCGCACGTTTGATGATCTTGTCGTCAATGTCGGTGATGTTGCGCACATAGGTCACGCGCATGCCGCTGGCCTTGAGCCAGCGCTGCACTACATCAAACGCCATCATCATGCGGGCGTGGCCAATGTGGCACAGGTCATAAATGGTCATGCCGCAGACGTACATGCGGACGTGGCCAGGTTCGAGCGGAGAAAAGTCTTCCAATGCACGCGACAGCGTGTTGTAGATGCGCAAGCTCATGGGATGTCAGGGTCGGGATCGGGGGTGTGGATGGGCGATGCGGATCGCCCTGTAGCGCGAGGAATCGGTCCCTCGCGGGGGACGGCGCCTCAAGTGGGCGACCGATGAAATCACCAGCGGCAACAGTGCTCCGTCATGACAACCCCCTCAGCTACAATCCGCCGCAGTATAAGCCCGGCCCGGGTTTCACGCCGTTCAACCCCTCCAGAACCCCCATGAAGCAAGTCCGCCGCACCCTTCCCCGACTACTGCGCCTGTTGGCACTGACGGCCCTTGTCGGTACCGGTGCTGCCCAGGCGCAGGCCAACGACTATGCCGAAATCACGCAGCTGCTCAAGGCTGGCAAAGCGGCCGAAGCCCTGACCAAGGCGGACCAGCGATTGTCTGCCACGCCCCGCGATCCGCAATTGCGCTTTCTCAAGGGTGTGGCCCAGGCCGACTCGGGCAAGCCGGCAGACGCCGTGGCCACGTTCACCAAGTTGACGGAAGATTACCCAGAGCTGCCCGAGCCCTACAACAACCTGGCTGTGCTGTATGCCAACCAGAACCAGCTGGACAAGGCCCGCACCGCGCTGGAAATGGCCATCCGCACCAACCCCAGCTACGCCACCGCGCACGAAAACCTGGGCGACATTTACGCCAAGCTGGCCAGCCAGGCCTACAACAAGGCACTGCAGCTGGATGCGGCCAACGCCACATCGGTCAAGCCCAAGCTGGCCCTGATCCGCGAATTGTTCTCGGCCGACATTGCCAAGGGTGCCAAGCCTGCAGCGGCAGCGCCTGCCCCGGCCGTGGTGGCTACCCAGCGGCCGGCACCGGCCCCTGCACCTGCTGCGGCCCCTGCACCTGCTGCGGCCCCAGCACCTGCTGCGGCCCCTGCCCCAACAACCGCCCCTGCCGCCACAGCGGCTGCACCGGCTGCCACACCAGCCCCGGCACCCGCCGCGCCAGACGCAGCCAAGCAAGAGGCCGCGAAGGATGCCAAGGAAGTCACCGCAGCCGTGCAAGCCTGGGCTGCCGCTTGGGCAGCCAAAGACATGAAGGCCTACCTGGCCGCATACGGCAAAGACTTTGACCCACCAGGCCGCATGACCCGCGCCGCGTGGGAGAAAGAACGTGAGGCCCGGATCGTGGGCAAATCCAAGATCACCGTGCAGGTGTCCGACCTGAACGTTTCGGTGAACGGCAACAAGGCCACCGCGCGCTTCCGCCAAGCCTACAGCGCTGACTCGCTGAACGTCTCCAGCCGCAAGACGCTGGATCTGGTCGAGAGCAACGGCCGCTGGCTTATCGTGCGCGAAGCCACTGGCGGCTGACCTGCAAATCGCCTGCGCTGCACCAACCCTGCCCACGGGCAGTGATGCGTGCAGCGGGCGCTTCACCTTTCATGCCCCTCTTTCCTTTATCTTGACAGCCCCTTGACACAGCGCCACAGGGTGGGAATGCCCACCTGGATTCGTCACACCGCCAGCACCCTGACGCTGCTTGCCATGGCCGTGCAGGCCAGCGCCTACGCACAACCGTCTCAGCCGCCCAAGCGCACATCAGCCCAGGCCCAGCAAGCTGCAGCCAAAAACCAGCGCTCTGCGGCCCCCTCCAAGCGCGCTGCAGCCAAGCCTGCAGCACCTGTGGCACCCCCCGCACTGCGAGACGGGCAGGCCGAGGCGCGGTTGCTGAAGGTGTACCAGCTGGCCAGCGAAGGCCGGGGGCGCGAAGCACTGGCGCAGGCCGAAAGCCTGGCGCGCGAGCATCCCAACTTTCAACTGGCGCAACTGGCCGTGGGCGACCTGCTGGCGGCCCGCGTGCGCCCCGTCAAGCAACTGGGCGATGTCCCGGAGCCCCCCCTGCCCTACCCGCCCGAGGTGATTGCCACGCTGGACGAACTGCGCACCGAATCACGCCAGCGTGTGCAGGCGCAGCGCAACCGCCCGGCGTCCACCCACATCCCGGCGCAGTTT
Organism: Acidovorax temperans; assembly: GCF_006716905.1. Taxonomy (GTDB): domain Bacteria; phylum Pseudomonadota; class Gammaproteobacteria; order Burkholderiales; family Burkholderiaceae_C; genus Acidovorax; species Acidovorax temperans. The sequence continues at coordinate 412,988 of NZ_VFPV01000003.1, forward strand.
GTGGAACTGGCGCCGCGCTACAAGCATGCGATTGCCGTGGATGCCTCGCGTTCGCGGCTGTACCTGTTCGAGAACACCGACAAGGGCCTGAAGCTGGTGGCGGATTACTACGCCTCGGTAGGCAAGCTGGGCATTGAAAAGGCGACGGAAGGCGATCAGCGCACCCCCCTGGGCGTGTACTTCATCACCAGCCGTCTGGACCCCGCCACGCTCAAGGACTTTTACGGTGCGGGTGCCCTGCCCATCAATTACCCCAACCCGCTGGACCAGGTGCGGGGCAAGACCGGCAGCGGCATCTGGCTGCACGGCACGCCGCCCGACCAGTTTTCTCGCGCACCGCTGGCCACCGATGGCTGCGTGGCCCTGGCCAACCCGGACCTGGAACGCATCCTGCGCACGGTAGAGCCCCGCTCCACCCCCGTGGTGATCGCCAAGCAACTGCAGTGGGTGCAGGCCCACAGCGTGCAGGCCGAGCGCAATTCGTTCGAAGCCGTGCTCAACGCCTGGAGCGCTGCCAAGTCCGAAGGCAACATGAACCGTCTGCTCGGCTTTTACGCGCCTGATTTCCAGAGCCACAAGAAAAAGCCCCTGTCCGAATGGGCCACCGTGCTGCAGGCTGAATCCCAGGCGCTCAAGGGCCGCCCTGTCCACCTCAAGGACAAGGCTTACCTGCGCTGGACGGACTCGGCCGACACCATGGTGGTAACGTTCGGCGAAGTGGCAGAAGGTGCGCGCACCGGCCCCATCAAACGCCAGTACTGGACGCGACGCGGCCAGCAGTGGCAAATCTTTTTTGAAGGAGTGATTGGATGATTTCCAAAAGAAAATCGGTGCTGGCGCTTGCTGGACTTGCGCTGGCAGCTATGTTTTCCGTAGCACCTGCCCACGCTCAGACTGCCCCCAAGGTCAAGCTGACCACCTCCCTGGGCGACATCGTGGTGCAGCTCGACCCTGCCAAGGCTCCCAAGACGGTGGAGAACTTCCTCGCCTACGTGAACGACAAGCACTACGACGGCACGGTGTTCCACCGCGTGATCGACGGCTTCATGATCCAGGGCGGCGGCTTCACTGCCGACATGGTGCAAAAGCCCACCAAGGCGCCCATTCCGCTTGAAGCCAACAACGGCCTCAAGAACGACACCTACACCATCGCCATGGCGCGCACGGGCAACCCCAACTCGGCCACCTCGCAGTTCTTCATCAACGTGAAGGACAACGCCATGCTCAACGCCCCCAACCCTGACGGCCACGGTTACGCCGTGTTCGGCAAGGTGGTGGAAGGCACTGCCGTGGTCGACAAGATCAAGGCCGTGGCCACGGGCAACAAGGGCCCCCACCAGAACGTTCCCAACACCCCCGTCACCATCACCTCTGCCACCGTGGTGAAGTGATTTTTTGAAGAAAGCACTGCAATGAGCAATCCACAAGTTGAACTCCACGTCACCATCAACGTGGCTGAAACCGCCACCCAAGGCGTCATCACCCTCGAACTGGACGCCGTGAACGCGCCCAAGTCCACCGCCAACTTCCTGGCCTACGTGAACAGCGGCTTCTACAACGGCACCGTGTTCCACCGCGTGATCAAGAACTTCATGGTCCAAGGCGGCGGCATGACGGCCGACATGAAGCAAAAGGAAACCCAGGCCCCCATCGAAAACGAAGCCAAGAACGGCCTGAAGAACGACAAGTACACCGTGGCCATGGCCCGCACGGGTGACCCCCACAGCGCCACCGCCCAGTTCTTCATCAACACCGTGGACAACGGCTTCCTGAACCACAGCTCGCCCACCCCCCAAGGCTGGGGCTACGCCGTGTTCGGCAAGGTGGTGAAGGGCCAGGAAGTGGTCGATGCCATCAAGGCCGTGCGCACCACCCGCAAGGGCTTCCACGACGACGTGCCCTTTGACCCCGTGGTCATCGACAAGGCTGTGGCGCTTTGAGCCTCATCCCCCTGAGGCGCTGCGCGCCTTCCCCCTTCTCTCGAATTGCTGCGCAATTCGGGAAGGGAGACGCCGCCAGCGCGGCGGGGCGGCCCTTGCGCGGCGGCCACTGGCTTGCATCGCGCCGGTTTCATGCGCCGCGCTCATGGCTGTGCGCATGAAGCTCTGAGAGAAACGAACTCCGTGACCCCGACCGTGCCCCCGTTGGAGGAGCTTGTTGCTCCCTCACACTGGCGCACGGTCGATTTCATTTCCGACCTGCACCTGCAGGCCAGCGAGCCCGCCACCGTGGCCGCCTGGCAGCAGTACCTGCTAACCACACCCGCCGACGCCGTCTTTTTACTGGGCGACATTTTTGAAGTGTGGGTGGGCGACGATGCCATCCACGACCCTGGCAGTTTTGAGGGCCAGGTGTGCGCTCAGCTCCAGGCCGCTGCACAACGCACTGCGCTGTACTTCATGCATGGCAACCGCGATTTTCTGGCGGGCGGCGCTTTCTTGAAGCACTGCGGCATCACCGGCCTGCAAGACCCGACCGTGCTGAGCTTCGCAGGCCAGCGCTACCTGCTCAGCCATGGCGATCTGCTGTGCGTGGACGATGTGGACTACCAGCGCTTTCGCGTGCAGGCCCGAAGCCCCGCCTGGCAGCAACAGTTTCTGTCGCAACCGCTCGCTACGCGCCGCGCACAGGCGCGCGGTATTCGGCAAGAGAGTGAAGCGCGCAAGCAGTCGGGCACGGTCTATGCCGATGTGGACCACGCGAGCGCCATCGCCTGGCTGCAGGCCGCAGGCGCGCACACACTCATCCACGGCCACACCCACCGCCCGGCAGACCATGCCCTGGCACCCGGCTTGCAGCGCGTGGTGCTGAGCGACTGGGACGCGGCCGCATTACCCCCGCGCCTGGAAACACTGCGTTTGTCGGCCACGGGCTTGGAACGCGTGGTGCTGGGCCCCATGTAGCGGGTGTCTTGAACTCAGGGGCGTGCCCACGGCAGGCCCCGATCCAGCCCACCATGCCCCCTTTTCTCAACCGGCTCTGGCGCAGTGTGCGTGCCACCGTGGCCCCCGTGCCCGACATTTCGGCAGAGCTTTGGCTGCAAACCCTGCAGCGCTACCCCTTCCTGGCCCGCCTGTCGCTGCCCGAGCAGGGCAAGCTGCGCGCGCTCAGCGCACTGTTCATGGACCAAAAGCAGTTCCACGGCGCCCATGGCCTGGAAGTGACCGATGCCATGGCCATCGACATAGCGGCGCAGGCCTGCTTGCCCCTGCTGCACCTGGGCGATGCTGCCAAGGCCCTGGACTGGTACGACGATTTCGTGACCATTGTGGTCCACCCCGGTGAAGCCGTGGCCCGGCGGCAGATGATGGACGAGGCGGGCGTGGTGCACGAACACGCCCAGGTGCTGCTGGGCGAGGCCATGGAGCGCGGCCCGGTGATGCTGAGCTGGCAGCACATTGCCAATGCCCACGAAAACACCGCACGCGGCCACAACGTGGTGGTGCACGAATTTGTGCACAAGCTGGACATGCGCAGCGGCAACGCCAACGGCTGCCCGCCCCTGCCTGCAGGTTTCATGGGCGCGCGCACGGGCCGCGGGGCGTATGAGGCATGGTGGAATGCGTGGGAGCCCGCCTACCAGGACTTTCGCGAGCGCGTGATCCTGGCCGAGCGTTTTGGCGCGGAAAAGCCCTGGCTCGATGCGTACGGCGCCACATCGCAATCCGAGTTTTTTGCCGTGGCCTGCGAGGCCTACTTTGTAAACCGCGCCCGGTTTGCGCAAGAGTTCGCCAGCCTGGTGCCCGTGCTGGATGCGTTCTTCCGGCGTGAGGCGATGGCCGACTGAAGGCCATGGCCCACAAGCTGTGCGCCAGCGATGGCCCGCAGTACCTTGGGCTGCGCAGTGTGAATGCTATATTTTCAATAGCTGCTGGCGCTTATCCATCAAGCGCCAGCAGCCATTTTGGCTATAAACCCAACGCAAACCGCGCCGCCTTCGCCACGGCCTGTGCATCCACCCCAAAGAACTGGCGCAGCGCCGCGCGCGTGTCGCTGCGGCCAAAGCCGTCCGTGCCCAGGGTGATGTAGCGGCGGCCTTCGGGCACGAAGGCACGCACCGTCTCGGGCACGGCGCGCACGTAGTCGGTGGCGGCAATCACCGGCCCGGCGGTGCCTGCCAGTTGTTGCGTGAGCCAAGGCGTGCCGTGCTCGGCCTCGCCACTCAAGGCGCGCTGTTCGCAGGCCACGCCATCGCGGGCCAGCTCGCTCCAGCTGGTCACGCTCAGCACGGTCACCTCCACGCCTTCAGCCGCCAGCAGCTCGGCTGCCTTGACCACTTCGGTCAGGATGGCGCCCGAGCCCATCAGGGTGACGGATTTGGATGAAATCGGGCTCTCACGCCCGCCCATCAAGCGCTGGTAGCTCCTGAAAACATAGCAGCCACGCAGCACACCTTCGGTGGCACCCGCTGGCAAGTCGGGCTGGGCGTAATTCTCGTTCATCAGCGTGACGTAGTAGAAAACGTCGCGCTGCTCGGTCACCATTTCGCGCATGCCGGCGTCGATGATGACGGCCATCTCGCCCGCATAGGCCGGGTCATAGGCCTTGCAGTTGGGGATGGTGGCGGCCGCGAGGTGGCTGCTGCCGTCCTGGTGCTGCAGGCCCTCGCCGCCCAGCGTGGTGCGGCCCGAGGTGGCGCCCAGCAAGAAGCCACGAGCGCGCTGGTCGGCAGCCGCCCAGATGGCGTCGCCCACGCGCTGAAAGCCAAACATGGAGTAGTAGATGTAGAACGGCAGCATGGCCAGGCCGTGCACGCTGTAGCTGGTGGCGGCGGCCGTCCAGCTCGCAATCGCACCCGCTTCGCTGATGCCTTCTTCCAGGATTTGCCCATCCAGCGCCTCGCGGTAGCTCAGCACCGAGCCGATGTCTTCGGGCGCATAGCGCTGGCCCACGCTGCTGTAGATGCCCACCTGCTTGAACAAGTTGGCCATGCCAAAGGTGCGCGCCTCGTCGGCCACGATGGGCACGATGCGGGGGCCGAGTTGCGCATCTTTGAGCAGCGTGCCCAGCATGCGCACAAAGGCCATGGTGGTGCTCATCTCCTTGCCGTCTGCCTGCAGCGCGAACTGGGCGTAGCTTTCGATGGCGGGCACGGGCAGCGCATCGCACACGGTCTCGCGCCGCGGCAAGTAGCCACCCAGTTGTTGGCGGTGGCGGCGCAGGTACTGCATCTCAGGGCTGTCTTCAGCAGGCTTGTAGAAGGCCAGGCCCGTGGCCTGCGCGTCGGTCAGCGGCAGGTTAAAACGGTTGCGGAATTCGATGAGGTCCGTATCGTCGAACTTCTTTTGGCTGTGCGTGGTCATCTTGCCCTGGCCCGCCGCGCCCATGCCGTAGCCCTTTTTGGTGTGGGCCAAGATCACGGTGGGCTGGCCCTTGTGGGCGGCAGCGGCGGCGTAGGCGGCGTGAATCTTCACCAGGTCGTGCCCGCCGCGCTTCAAGCGGTCGATCTGCTCGTCCGTCATGCCCTGGGCCAGCGCGGCCAGCTCGGGGCTTTGGCCGAAGAAGTTGTCGCGGTTGAAGCGCCCGTCTTTCGCAGCAAAGGTCTGCATTTGCCCGTCCACCGTGCCTTGCAGCGTGCGCACCAGCACGCCTGTCAGGTCGCGGGCAAACAGGCCGTCCCAGTCACTGCCCCACACCAGCTTGATCACGTTCCAGCCCGCCCCGGCAAACAGGCGCTCCAGCTCGTCGATGATGCGACCATTGCCACGCACCGGGCCGTCCAGCCGCTGCAGGTTGCAGTTGACCACCCAGACCAGGTTGTCCAGGCCCTCGCGCGCGGCGAGCGTGAGCGCGCTCATGCTCTCGGGCTCGTCCATCTCGCCGTCGCCAAACACGCCCCACACCTTGCGCCCCTCGCAGTTGAGCAAGTTGCGGTGCGTGAGGTAGCGCATAAAGCGTGCGTGGTAGATACTGCTGATGGGCCCAATGCCCATCGAGCCGGTGGGGAACTGCCAAAAATCGGGCATCAACCATGGGTGCGGGTAGCTGCACAGGCCCTGCGCCCCGGCGGCGGGCGCTGTCAGCTCCTGGCGGTAGTGCATCAGGTCTTGCTCGGACAAGCGCCCTTCCAGAAACGCCCGCGCATACACGCCCGGCGCGCTGTGCGGCTGGAAGAACACCAGGTCGCCCCGGTGTTGCCCCGCGCCCAGGCCCTCGCGGGCGCGGAAGAAGTGGTTGAAGCCGCTCTCAAACAAATCGGCTGCGCTGGCATAGCTGGCGATGTGCCCGCCCAGCTCGCCATACGCCTGGTTGGCCCGCACCACCATGGCGAGCGCGTTCCAGCGCATGATGGACGCCAGCCGCTCTTCCACCGCCAAATCGCCCGGGAACACGGGCTGGTTCTGCACCGCAACCGTGTTCACGTAGGGCGTGTTGAGCTGCGGCTGCCAGCCAATCTGCTGGGTGCGCGCCAGGTGCACCAGCTCGGCCAAGATGAGGCGAGCGCGCTCGGGCCCCTCGGTGGCCACCAGGGCCATAAAGGCGTCGCGCCATTCGGCGGTTTCTTGGGGGTCAATGTCAGCCACAGTGTCCTGAGGGCTGAGGAGATGGGGGGGCAGTGGGGCGTTCATGAGAGCACACTGTAGAAAGGTTTTCCAAAAATAGGATGCCGAAACGCGCAGGATTTACAACTTCAAAAGCATAATATGCTGCATCAAAACGAAATCGCAGCATATGAAGCTTGACGCAACCGATCTGCGCATTCTGGCCGAGTTGCAGGCCGATGGCTCGCTCTCCAACGTGGAGCTGGCGCGCCGCGTGCACCTGTCACCCTCGCCCTGCCTGGCGCGGGTGAAGGCGCTGGAGGCTGCGGGCGTGATTGCCCGCTATGTGGCGCTGGCCAATGCGGCGGCGCTGGGCCTGGGGCTGAATGTGTTCATCAACATCAGCCTGAAGACGCAGAGCAAGGAGGCGCTGGCCGACTTCGAGCGGCGCATTGCCGAGCACGACGAGGTGATGGAGTGCTACCTGATGAGCGGCGACTCCGACTACCTCATCCGCGTGGCACTGCCTGACATTGCGGCGCTGGAGCGGTTCATCCTGGAGCAGCTCACGCCGATTCCGGGCATCGAGAAGATCCGCTCCAGCTTTGCGCTCAAGCAGGTGCGCTACAAAACGGCGCTGCCGCTGCCGCACGCTCGGGGCTGATAGCAGCGTTGATGCCTGCGCTCAGGTCCATGGCATGGGCCAGGTCCAGCGCCTGGCCGATGTCGGCCAGCAGGTCGTCCAGGTCTTCCAGCCCCACCGACAGGCGCACCAGCCCTTCGGCAATGCCGTGGGCGGCACGCTGCTCGGGCGTGTAGGTGGAATGCGTCATGCTGGCCGGGTGCTGGGCCAGGGTTTCGGCATCGCCCAGGCTCACGGCGCGGGTGACGAGCTGTAGCGCATCCATGAAGCGCACACCTGCCTGCAGACCACCGCGCAGCTCAAAGGCGATCATCCCGCCCATCTGGCGCATCTGCTGCTGCGCCAGCGCATGCTGCGCAAAGTTGGGCAGGCCGGGGTAGTGCACGGCCGCCGCAGCGGGGTGGGCTGCGATGAACTCGGCCACCTTCTGCGCGCTCTGGCAGTGGCGGTCCATGCGCAGCGCCAGGGTTTTCAGGCCGCGCATCACCAGGTGGGCATCTTGCGCCGACATCACGGCGCCGGTCATGTCTTTGAGTCCGTAGAGGCGCACGCGCTGGGCCAGCTCGGCATCGGCAAACACGGCTGCGCCTGCCGTCAGGTCACCATGGCCGCCCAGGTATTTGGTCATGGAATGCACGCTCACATCGGCACCCAGCAGCAATGGCTGCTGCAGGTAGGGTGTGCAGTAGGTGTTGTCCACCACCACCTTGGCGCCCTGGGCGTGGGCCAAAGCGGATACCGCAACGATGTCCACCAGACGCATGTTGGGGTTGGCGGGGGTTTCCAGGTAAACCACGCGGGTCTTGGCGGTTAGTGCCTCGGCCACGCGGGCGGGGTCGGTCATGTCCACATGGCGCACCGTGACGCCAAAGCGCCCCAGCCCGTGGTTCAAAAACGAGAAGGTACAGCCATAGAGCGTAAGGTCGGCCAGGATTTCGTCGCCCGGCTCCAGCATGGACCACAGTGTGGCGGTGATGGCGCCCATGCCTGAGCCGAACACCACCGCGCCCGCGCCCTCTTCCAGCGCAGCCAGCCGCCCTTCCAGCAGCGCCAGCGTGGGGTTGGCAATGCGGGTGTAGAAGTAGCCGGGTTCCTCGCCAGCAAAGCAGCGCGCGCCATAGGCCACGTCCGGGAAGGCATAGGTGGCCGAGGTGTGGATGGGAGGCACCAGCGCGCCCTGGTGGTCGGCGGGGTTGTAGCCGTGGTGGATGGCGCGGGTGCTGAAGCCGGTGGCGGTGGTGCGGTTGATGGTGCGGGTCATGCTTGTCTCCTGATGGGCCGACCACAGGCGGGGTGCGGGTCGGATGTAGAGATTCTTGGCCTCATCGGCGGGCAAAATTTCGCCTTCTTTGCCTCAATAACATATTCAAAGGGCAAAATTTGCCTCAAACAATCACCCTGCGAGCCACCATGCACCCCTACCCGCTCGACCCCGTAGACCGCACCCTGCTCAACGCCCTGCAGCGCGACGGCCGCGCCACCGTGGGCGACCTGGCCGAGGCGGTGTCGCTTTCCACCTCGCCCTGCTGGCGGCGCGTGCGTGCGCTGGAAGAAGCCGGGGTGATTGCGGGCTACCACGCCCACCTGCACCGCCAGCGCGTGGGCTGGGGCGTGCTGGGCTTTGTACAACTGGCGCTGCACGACCACACCGCCGAAACCACCTCGGCGCTGGAACGCGAGGTAATGGCCATGCCCCAGGTGCTGTCGTGCCACAACCTGTCAGGCCGCTACGACTACCAGCTGGAGGTGGTGGCGGCCGACCTGGAATCGTTTGCCGACTACGTGCGCACCCATGTGCGCAGCCTGCCGGGCGTGCGCGAGATTTCGACGAGCTTTTCGCTCAAGGAAGTGAAGCGCACCATGGCGCTGCCGCTGTAGCAAGCTGCGCGGCAGCCACCGCTCCAACCCTTCAGCGTTGCGGGAGTTGCAGCGCGCTGGTGGCCACACGCTTGCGCAGCTCGCGAATCAGCGCCTTGGCCCGCGCCTCGTTGGCGGGCCCCATGCGCACCAGAATTTTCTGCCCGCTCGAGAGCGATTCCAGCGCCGGGTCCACCAGTTCATACCGCACCCACGGGCGCAGGTTGGGCACATCGGTGTTCACTGGCGTCAGCTTTACGCGCAGCGGGCCCTGCAGCTCGGGCGCCAGCAGCAGGTGGTCCAGCACGGCCACCAGGCGGTCGTTGAAGTACTGCTTGGGGTAGCCCAGTTCTTCGTGCGCTTGCTGAAACAGCGGGTACAGCCGCGCGTAGAGCGCCACGGCAGAATCCAGCGGCACCGCCTCGGCAAACGTCAAAAAAGCGCTGTAGCGGGCTGCGTTGGCGGCAGAGATCGTGGTGCCAGCGTCCCCTTGGTCATCCACCACAAAGCGCTGCGGCATGGGCTGCACCGGCCACATGCGCGAGGGTGCATGGGCGCGGGCCAGGTTGTCCACGGTGGCGACCACACGGCGAACGAAGCCATCGCTCACCAAAAACGACGCCAGTTTGTCGCGGCCTAGCAGTTCGGCCAGCAGGGCCGTGACCCGTTGGTCAGACTCGGCCAGCGCAGGCAAGGCAGGGTCTGCCGGTGCCAGGGCGTCCACAGGATTCTGGGGGCCAGATGCCTCGTGCATGGGCGGCGGGGCCACTGGGGCCTCTGGCGCTGCAGCCACAGGGGGCGGCGCCACGGTGGCCTGTTCAGGGCGCAGCCAGTACCACCAGACAGCTGCGGCCGCTACCGCGCAGGCCAGCGCGGCCGCAATGACCCGGGGGGTGGACGATGCGCGCTCCGGCGCGGGGCGGAACTCGGGGGTTTCGTGATCGGGCATCAGGTCTCCTCAGGTCAAAACAGGAACAACCCTTGTCCGAGTGGCTGAGGCGCCAGGCGTTCCCCGCCCCTACCGCAGTGGGGCTTGCTGAATTGGAAACCCGCTGGGTGAGGCGCCGGTAACGCGATGTAGACCGCGCCCCGCTCGCCCCACGGCTAGAACGCCATCGGCGTGGTCGAAAGGGACTCCAGCCACGCCACCGTGGCCGCCAGTTCGGATGGCCGGATCTCGTGCGCGCTGGGAAACTCGTGGTACGCCACCGACACAGGCAGCGTAGCCATGTGGTGCGCGATGGCCTGGGCGTGGGCCAGCGGGATCACGTTGTCGTAGGTGCCATGGCTCAGCCACAGTCGCTTGCCGTGCAGTGCATCTGCAGGCGCCGTCAGGGGCACCACCTGTTGCAACAGGCGGCTGTGCCACACCAGCGCAGCGTGCATCAACGCAGGCTGGGTCAGCAGCAGCGACAGCGCCATGATGCCGCCCTGGCTGAAACCGCCCACCACCACCCGCTCAGGCGGAATGCCCAGTTGTTCGCTGGCGGATTGAATCGTCTGCGCCACCAGCGCGCGGCTTTGTGCCTCTTGCGCTTCGTTGATGGTGCGCTCCCCATTAGGCTCGATGGAAAAATCAAACCACGCATGCGAACCCGGCCCCATGCGAAACGGCGCTCGCAGGCTCAGCACATGAAAGCGGTCTGGTATCTGGGGCGCCAGGCTGAACAGGTCTTGCTCGTTGCTGCCCACGCCGTGCATCAGCACCAGCAACCAGGGATGGGGCGTAGTGGCGATGGCGGGGCGTTGCAAAAAGGTCAGTGGCAAATCAAGCATATCCAGTCACCTCAGGCAGGTTGAAAAGTTGGGCGCCAGCACCCGCCAGGCGGGCTCTTGGTGCAGGAGCCAACAGGTGGCGGTCAGTGCACCGGGTGCAGCGAAAAGGCATCCATGGCCAGCATGCTGTACATCACTTCGCGGCTCAGATAGTTTGCCCGCAAATCGTCGCCCGCCGCGCCCAGGGCGAAGAACAAGGGCAGGAAATGGTCGTCCGTAGGGTGGGCGCGGGCAGCGTGTGGGGCCTGGCTGCGGTAGTTCAGCAGGGCCTTCAGGTCGCCGCGAGCCAAGGCGTCTTCAATCCAGCGGCTGAATTCCAGCACATACGGGGCAGGCTCGCGCGCACCGCCAAAGAATTCCGCCAGGTTGTGCGTCATGCTGCCAGAGCCCACCACCAGCACGCCCTGGCTGCGCAGGCTGCGCAAGGCAGCGCCCATGGCATACACCTCTGCCGGGCCCGCGCCCACGGGCAGCGCTACCTGCACCACGGGCACATCGGCTTGCGGCAGCAAGTGCATCATCGGCACCCAGGCACCATGGTCAAAGGGCCGGGCTGCATCGCCCTGCGCGGCAATGCCCGCAGCGCCCAGCAACTCCAGCACTTCAGACGCCAATGCAGGCGAGCCTGGGGCCGGGTACTGCAACTGGTACAGCGCGGGCGGAAAGCCGCCAAAGTCGTGCCACGTAGCGGGCTGCGCACCCGCCATCACCAGGGGTGATCGCGCCATCCAGTGGGGCGACATCACCACCACGCCGCGCAGGCCCGGAAACTGCGCCTTCAGCTCCTGGCCCCAGCGGGTCAGCGCCGGGCCGGTTTCACCTGCCTCCAGCGCAAACAAGGGGGCACCGTGCGACACGAACAGTGCAGGCACGGTTGCGGAAGCGGGGGTAGAAAGAGCGGAAGAATGCGTGGACATGGAACACCTCTTGTGAGTATTCGTACTGTAAAAGAGATCGCCCCGCCGAAAAAGCCGCCGAACAAGGACGGATTGTTCCGCCTATGCTGCGAATCAACCCTCTTCGTGGCACCCCAGCGGTGGTAGCCGCCGCGCGGTGTGCGCGGGCCGCTCAATCCCCGCCGCGCACCCGCCCGCGCAGCGCTTTGGTCTCGCCCCGCTGGCTCTTGCCTGCCAGGCGGCGCTGCTGCGCACCGTATGTGGGCTTGGTGGCGCGGCGCACGCGCGGCGGCGCAGCCACCGATTGCACCAGCGCGTTGAGCCGGGCCATGGCGTCAGCCAGGTTCTGCTCCTGGCTGCGAAACTGCTGCGCCTTGATCACCACCACCCCGTCTTGCGTGATGCGTGAATCGTGCAAGGCCAGAAGGCGCTCTTTCACCGCCTCTGGCAACGCAGAGGCCCGCACATCAAAGCGCAGATGCACTGCGCTTGATACCTTGTTGACGTTCTGCCCACCCGGCCCCTGCGCACGCACGGCGCACCACTCCACCTCTTCAGGCTGAATGGGGCGAACCAACGGGGCAGTAGACATAGGGCGGTGATGATGGTGCAAGCAAGGCTGAGCGCGGCTTCTTCTGGAAACACAAGAAACACGCGGCACCAGAATACCGCGCCTTTTTGCCGCGCCGTTTGCACAGGCCGCAAAAAAGCGCCCTGCCCCAAAGAGGCAAGGCGCTGGGAAGGCGCTTCGGCGGTGACGACGCACGAAGCGCGAGGGGAATGGTGCGCAGCCAGGGCCGCAGGGGCCCCTAACGTTCAGCGCCAGTCACGGTCACCGTGGTGGCGGTGGTGGCGGTGGTGGCGATGCCCGCGATGGCCTTCACGGTAATAGTGGCCGGCGGGCGGCGCGTAGTACACCGCTGGGGGGGGCGCGTAGTACACGCGGGGTGGCGGTGGCGCGTAATAAATGGGGCGTGGCGCCACGTACACCGGCGGGGGAGCCACATAAACGGGGTAACCGTAGCCGTTGCTCACGCCCACCGACACGCCAGGCGAATTCACGCCAATCGACCAATTGACATCACGCGCCTGGGCAGCACCGGCGCCAGTCAGCAGCGCCAGGGCCACGCCGGCCGCTGCGGCCATGGCTTGGATAGAACGGGTTTTCGTCATGGAAATCTCCTTTTTGAGGGGAGGCGGCCCACGGGCGGGGTTGGCCTCTGCCGTGCATAACGCACCAGGTGGCCAAAAGGATGGCACAAAACCGCCGCAATATTGTTTCTGGACGTACACGCGCCAGCAGCCCCTGTGCCATTTGCCACGTAAGCGCCGCCTAAAATGGGCGAATGAGTACCCCCACCCCCGCCAACACACAACCTGCAGCCGCCGCTGCAGCCCCCGAAGCCGTCAAGCCCAGCAACTTTCTGCGCCAGATCATCGAATCTGATCTGGAAAAAGGCACCTATGCCACCCGCCGCTGGGCAGGCAGCCCCGGCGACGCCGCCCACCACGCCAAGGGCGAGCCCGACCCCGCCAAGATCCGCACCCGCTTCCCGCCCGAGCCCAACGGCTACCTGCACGTGGGCCATGCCAAGAGCATCTGCATCAACTTTGGCCTGGCGCGTGACTACGGCGGCGTGTGCCACCTGCGCTTTGACGACACCAACCCCGAAAAAGAAGACACCGAATACGTCAACAGCATCATCGACGCGGTGAAATGGCTCGGTTTTGACTGGGCCCAGCTCGGCCAGCCCCCCGGCAGCGCCGCGCCCTACCAGGCCAGCGACTACTTCGACTTCATGTATCGCGCGGCGGAATACCTGATTGAAGCCGGCCACGCCTACGTGGACGAGCAAACCCCCGAAGAAATGCGCGTGAACCGCGGCGACTTTGGCAAGCCCGGCGTGAACAGCCCCTTCCGCAGCCGCACCCCGGCAGAAAACCTGGCGCGCTTTCGCGAAATGAAGGGTGGCAAGCTGGCCGACGGCGCTGCCGTGCTGCGCGCCAAGATCGACATGGCCTCGCCCAACATCAACATGCGCGACCCGGCCATCTACCGCATTCGCCGCGCCACGCACCACAACACGGGCGACACATGGTGCATTTACCCCATGTACACCTTTGCGCACCCCATTGAAGATGCGCTGGAGCAAATCACCCACTCGTTCTGCACGCTGGAATTTGAAGACCAGCGCCCTTTCTACGACTGGCTGATGGACCGCCTTTGCGAAGGTGGCCTGCTGGCCGCCCCCGCCCCCAAGCAGTACGAATTTGCGCGCCTGAACCTCACCTACGTCATCACCAGCAAGCGCAAGCTGGCCCAACTGGTTCAGGAGGGCAAAGTCAACGGCTGGGACGACCCCCGCATGCCCACCATCGTTGGCCTGCGCCGCCGTGGCTACACGCCCGCCGCCATCCAGATGTTTGCCGAGCGCATTGGCGTCACCAAGTCCGACAGCTGGATCGACTACAGCACCCTGGAAGGCTGCCTGCGCGAAGACCTGGAAGCCAAGGCCCACCGCGGCATGGCCGTGCTCGACCCCGTCAAGCTGGTGCTGACCAACTGGGACGAAGTGATGGGCCCCGGCCACCTGGAGCCCTGCCAACTGCCCGCCCTGCCCCATCCACCCGAAGGTGTGGAAAGCCCCGTGCGCCACTTCACCATCGGCAAGGAAGTGTGGATTGAGCGCGAAGACTTCGCCGAAGTGCCGCCCAAGGGCTACAAGCGCCTTTATCCGCCCCGGCCAGGGGCGGACGGTCAAATGCTGCCCGGCAACACTGTGCGCCTGAAGGGCGGCTACGTCATTGAATGCACAGGCTGCACTAAAGATGCAGATGGAAACATCACCGAAGTGCTGGCCACCGTGGTGCCCGACACCAAGAGCGGCACCCCCGGCGCCGACACCGTGAAGGTGAAAGCCGCCATCACCTGGGTGGGCGTGGCCGACGGCGTGAACGCCGAAGTGCGTATGTACGACCGCCTGTTCAGCGACGCCCACCCCGACGCGGGCGGCAAAAACTTCCTGGAAAGCCTGAACCCAAACAGCCTGAAGGTGGTGACCGCCATCGTGGAACCGTCATTGGCCAATGCCAAACCCGACGACAAGTTTCAGTTTGAACGGCACGGGTACTTTGTGGCGGACCGTATTGACCACAAGGCGGGTAAGCCGGTGTTTAACTTGGCGGTGGGGTTGAAGGATTCTTGGGGTAAGTGACCCTCAAAAATCGGATGACAGTGTGACTTTCAAATCCCGAAGGGAATCCACATGACCAGCATACTTGATTGGATCAACGTAGGTGAAGTTTCTGCCGAGCGAGACAAAAATCTCACTCATTATTTCTATGATGCTGGGGTATCAAAAGAAATTATTGACAATCCAAAACAATATTTACTACTCGGACGCAAAGGCGCTGGTAAAACAGCAGTATTTCTGCATCTAACTAGAAAGCCCAAAGAACTATTCGAAGAGGCTGATATTGTTGTTGGCCTTTCGCTGCAAAGTTACAACTGGCAGGCACATCAACTGTTGATCGACTCACAAAAGGAAGGTGGCTTTCAACATAGGGATTCTTGGCGTTTTGTTTTATCAATTGAATCTATAAGAGCCGTTGTTACACACTTGCAAGATCGTGAACTCAAGATACCCAAAAATTTATCAAAAGCGGCGCAGGTTTTAGAAAGTTTATTTTCTAAACCAGTTCCGTCTTGGACCGATTTGCTCGGAGAAAAGCTATACAACCTAGCTAGCTTTGAGCTTCCAGGACTAGACGCCAGTACAGATGGGATTTCAGCAACAGGCGGAGCAATTTCATTCGAAGATTTAAAGGAAAAGCGCGATCTTCGGACAATAATGAACCGCAACATAAGCGCGCTAACAAACTGGCTAGAATTATGCCTTAAAGAAATCCCCTCAAACATTAGGATTTTTCTCGTTTTTGACCGATTAGATGAAGCATGGACCACCTCATTTATTGAAGAATCCAAAACAATTATCTCTGGCCTGCTGCACGCATCTGAACATGCTCTAGCAGGCTGCTGAAATACTCCCCACCGACAGTCCGCGACAGCCGCCCAGCCGCGACAATCAAGCCCCCCACTGACCAGACAGACGAGCCATCCATGCGCGGAGCCGACACCTTCACCGAGAGCCTGTTCACGATGCGCCATCTCGATGACTTCGTGCCCCTTGATCACCCCCTGCGGGTGATCCGCATCATGGTCAACAAGGCCCTGCAGAAGATGGACGATCTGTTTGCCCAGATGTATGCGGCCGACATCAAGGGCGGGCGCCCCAGCATTGCCCCCGAGAAGCTGCTGCGCGCCATGCTCATCCAGGTGCTCTACAGCGTGCGCTCGGAGCGCCAGCTCATGGAGCAGACCCAGTACAACCTTCTGTTTCGCTGGTTCATTGGCCTGGCCATGGACGATGCCGTTTGGGTGCCCACCGTCTTCAGCAAGAACCGCGAACGCCTGATCGAGCACGATGCGGTCATCGAGTTCTTCAATCAGATCGTGCAACAAGCCCAGGAGCAGGAACTGCTCTCGGGCGAGCACTTCAGCGTGGATGGCACCCTGATCCAGGCCTGGGCGGGCCACAAGAGTTTTGTGCGCAAAGACCGCCAGGGCGACGACGATACCGACGCGGGGAACTTCAAAGACCAAAAGCGCAGCAACGACACCCACGAGTCCACAACGGACGCGGATGCAAGGCTGTACCGCAAGGGCAAGACGGCCAGTGAGTTGCGCTTCATGGGCCACACACTCACCGACAACCGCCACGGGCTGGTGGTCAGCGCCGTGGTCACACAGGCCGACGGATATGCAGAGCGCGAAGCGGCCAAGGCCATGATCAACGATGCGCGACAGGCACTGCCCGGCGATGACCCCATCACGATCACGCTGGGCGCAGACAAGGGTTACGACGCCAGGGAGTTCATCGACGCGCTGCAAGAGATGAACGTGCTGCCCCATGTAGCGCAGAACAAGTCGGGGCGCCAGTCGGCAGTTCCTGACGCGATTGCAAACAGCGAAGGCTACGCCATCTCCCAGCAAAAGAGAAAGCTGATCGAACAAGGCTTTGGCTGGGCCAAGATGATCGGCAGCATCCGGCAAGTGATGGTGCGCGGACTGCAAAAGGTCGACCAGTTGTTTGTGCTGAACATGGCTGCGTACAACCTCACGCGCATGCGCACCTTGGGACAGGTGCGTCTGCAGGGTGCCAGCGGGGTGTAAAGGGCGAAGAAAAGGGCTCAAAAACGAGCAAAACAGGCCCAGACTGCTGAAAAATCAGGCGGTTCCGTCAAAAGCGGGGAGGTGGGCTGGGCTGCGGCGGGGAGTATTTCAGCAGCCTGCTAGAGAAATTCAACGGAAAGATCCGCCCGATCATCTTTTTACGCGAGGATATATTTTGGTCCTTTGACATAAATGACAGGAATAAATTCCGCGAAGATTGCAGTCAGAATCTCCGCTGGAACACAGATTCGATCGAAAAATTAATATTAACACGCATAAATTATTATGCAGATTTGGCAAATCAGCCAAAAATCACTTCACTTCAAGATTTATTCCAAGAAAAAGAGATGCGGAGTCGAACTCCTCCGGTAAGGCACCTCTTCAACCGAACCATGTGCCGCCCTAGGGATATGGTTGCGTTTCTGCGTCGAACTTTCCAAGCAGCAAAAGACGATTTTTTAGTAAACGATCAAGCCACAAAGCTCTCCACAAAGGCTATTTACAGCGCGGAGCCTGGTTATAGCGAGTATCTTTTTGACGAATTGAGCGACGAATGGAGAACTCAAAATCCCGAGTTCTCGGAATATCTCGCCGGCATTGAAAATTTAAAATACACAATCTTTCAATCTTTAGAGTATCAAGCGGAGCTCAAGAAAAAAGAACTTGCAACCGATACGTCAGAGTACAGAAAAATTGCCCGATTTTTATTCGACAATTCAATTCTTGGGATAACAGTTGGAGAATCAAAAACTTGGCGCTATAAGTGTTTTTATCCAAACCAAGGTTTTGACGATACCGGATATTTCAAAGTGCACCCTGGCCTCATCAAAAGACTTGGATTAATCGAAGGATCGACCGGCGAGCAGTCCCAAGCGCCCGCCTCAGAAGAATAGGTATTCCAAATTCAAACCTCACCAAAACCGACGACCGGTCTACCCAGCAAACAACAGCTTAGCTAAGCCGAAACCATGCGCCCCTCAGAAGCTCTTTCGCTGCACCGCTCGCAAATCCGCGAGATCGCGCTTCGCCACCACGTTAACAGCGTTCGGGTGTTTGGCTCGGCGCTGCGTGGAGACGACAAGAGTGAAACAGGGTCAGGTCTTGCCTTTCGCCGAGTAACCCATGAGCAACGTAGCGAACTCGTCAAACTTCGACCCCGCGCAGGCCGCACTGGCCGCCCTGTCACGCGCAGGGTTGCGTGCAGCCGAAGAGGCGCGGCGTGCCAACACCTGTATGGTGGTCGAGGAAGACGGCAAAGTGCTGCACGAGAGTCCGCAGGAATATTTGCGCAAGCGCAGTGAGCAGCCCTTGCTTTCAAGCACAAAGCCCAGCGTCCATGACACGCTCGATGCCCTCTGAGTTTTCCCTCTCGCTACAGTCAAGCCTTCTGCCAACGCCACCGGAGCCGCCATGACCACCACCGCCGAAGCCCTCAGCGCCCAAGCCGCCCTACTGCCGCCCGCAGAGCGCATGCAAGTGGTAGAGCGCATCCTGGACAGCCTGGATCAGCCTGACGCCGCGCTCGATACGCTCTGGGCCCATGAAGCAAGTGACCGGCTGGCCGCCTACCGGCGCGGCGAGATCAAGGCGGTGGCCTTGTCCGATGTGATTGCGAAGTACTCTGCCGCCGCCCAGCGCACATGAACATCCGCTTGCTGGAGCCAGCACAAGCAGAGCTGGACGAAGCCATTGCCTGGTATGCAGAACAAGCGCCAGGGTTGGGTGATGCTTTTTTGGTCGAAACGCTCAAGACCCTGCGGCTTGTAGAGCAGTTTCCCGAAGCGTGGCACCCGCTCTCCCCTGAGATTCGGCGCTGCCGGTTGCGGCGCTTTCCCTACAGCGTGGTCTACACGCGAGATGGCCCAGACATTCTGGTGCTCGCCATCGCGCACCAGCACCGCAAACCCGGCTATTGGAAGCATCGGCGTGGCTGAGCAAAAGCGCCGTTTCGGTGTGGTTGAACTATTATTTTGATAGCTGCTTGCGCTTTCTCATCAAGCGCCAGAGGCATTTTTATTCATAAATTTGCAGAGCCCAGGCCATCAATGACACATCCCTTCACCCCCACCTACGGCCCCGTGCCGCCCGGCCCGCTCGCGGGGCCGCTGCAGTTGCTGCCCGTGAACGCCGATGTGATGGCGGTGCACACCGCCACCGGGGCGCATGTGGGTTCGCTCAAGAAGCTGGGCGGGGTGTGGAAGTTCAAGGCCATGGGCTATGGCGCTGATGGCAGCATGGAGCCGGGCCACGGCCCACTGACGGACCAGCACAACATGGCGTTTTCCACGCCCGATGCGGCCGAGGTGAGTGCACGGCTGCTGGGGGCGCTGGAGGGTGAATCTGGCGCGGGGTGTTGACGGTTGAAAGCCCTCGGCACGCTTTGTGGCGCCGGGGGTTGTGGGCCTGCAGTGAGTGGCCTACGCACCGGGCGCAGCTGGCGCTGAAGCGAATTTGCAAGGGCTCTCCTTGTCGTTCGGCACAGCCCTGAAATTGCTCTCATATTTATAGCTAGCAGCGCTTACTAGCTGAGCGCTACAGGCACTTTTTACTTCAAAAATCTGGTGGCGCAAGCTGCGCACGCTTGGCCAGCAACGCACTTGTGCTGGCTAGCAGGTGTGCGCTCGCGCTTGCCTTCATGGCCGCCCGAAAGAAGGCCGCGTGTCCCCATCGACGTCACGGCTTGAAGCGTTCGGCGAAGGAAAGTTGGATACAACCTCCGCACCTGCTTACAATGTTAACAAAATGTAATTTGATACGGATTGCCGTAGCGGTTGCATGGCAGCAGCGCAGGCGTGGGAGGTGTTTGGCACCCCGCTTTCTGCGCTACGTAACTGATAGCACCCAGCGCTTTCTGCACAAGCCCTAGAAAGCTTTGAGGCGTTGGGATTGCCCCACTTGATGCGGCCTAAAACTGCCGGGCAGGCCGCAGACCATCGTGTTAGCAAGGAGAACGACGTGGCACGCACTTATTCACGATCGGTGGGGCGCAGCAGGCGGCATGAGCGGGCGCGGGGTGCGCTGCGCGAAAAGGGCTGGGCGGCGTGCGTGCTGGGTGTGGCGCTGCTGACAGTGTTCCCGCTGGTGGCTGGCAACACTACCTTCGGTACCGCCGTCAGCCAAGGGCTGCGCCCGGTGGGGTGGACGGCCTTGGGCCTGGGGGTGGTGCTGCTGGCCCTGCACTATGTGTTGAAAGGCAAAGAAGCAAAACTGCGCGCGGTGCCCCCCGCCAACTCGCGCCCGGCAGCGCAAAAGCGCAACGGGCGCGCCACGCTGCAAACCGCCAACAGCGTTGCAAGCCACCCTGCTGCCGATACCCGCAACACGGCGCAACGCACCGAGCCCACGCTGACCGACACGGCGGCCCCCACAGCAACCCCGGCCGGACCCGCGGTGGCATGGAACATGGAAGTGTTTGCCGCGATTGAGTGGCGCCGCTTTGAAGCGGTGTGCGAGGCGCTGTTTGCGCAGGCGGGGTTTGAGACGCATGCCCAATCGCACGGGGCCGATGGTGGCGTGGACATTTGGCTGCACAGCCGCAACAGCCCGGGCCCGGCGGCGGTGGTGCAATGCAAGCACTGGCAGAGCAAACCCGTGGGCGTGCGCGAGCTGCGCGAGTTTTATGGGGTGATGGCATCGCACAAGCTCAAGCGCGGCACGTTTGCCACCACGTCCACCTACACGCCCGAGGCCCTGGCGTTTGCGCGGGCCAACAGCATTCACACGCTGGACGGCGCCGGGCTGCTGCAACTCATCAGCCGCCGCACGCCTGCGCAGCAGCAGGAACTGCTGCAAGTGGCTTATGAGGGAGAGTATTGGCGCCCCACCTGCGCAAGCTGCGGCACCAAGATGGTGGAGCGCAGCCGCAGCAGCGATGGCGGCCTGTTCTGGGGCTGCACCAACTACCCGCGCTGCAAGCGCACGCTGCCCAAGGCCACCGGCGGTTAGCTATTGATTTCATAGCTGGTAGCGCTTGTTGGGCAAGCGCTACAGCCGCTTTTGATTCAAAACTACCGCAGCACAAAATCCATCACCGCGCAGACGGCGGCCACCTGTGCGGCGGTGCATTCCTCGGGTGTGGTGCGGGCGCTGTCGGGGTAGACCTCGGTGGTGGTGGTGTAGCGCGCGCCGGTCGCGCTGGCACACAGGCCCAGGGCTTGCAGGGGGTAGGCAATGATGCCGGGCGCCAGCACGGGCGAGCCGATGATCTGCTGGCGTTCATCTGCCGGGGCGATGTGGGTGACGGCGGTCACGGCCTGCAGCACGGCTTGCTGGAAGGCGGGTTGCAGGTTTTCGGTGTCGTCTACCAAGTAGAAGCCGTCGGGAATGGTGCCGGGCTGAAATGCCTTGCCGTCCCGCGCGGCGAGTGCGGGGCGGTATTCGGATTCGTCGGTGTCGGTGGTTTCGTGCAGGTCAATGTGTGCAGCGAACTGCCCGCGCAGGGGCGCAACCAGGGCCATGAGCGCGGCAGATTCCTGCACCGTGGTGCCGGGGCGGAAGCTGCGGTTGGGGTCGATGGCGTCGTGGTTCCAGCGCTGGATACGCTCCCACCCCCAGGGGCTGACGCAGGGAGCCACCAGCCAGTTCACGCGGCCTGCGTAGCGTTCGCCATGCGCATCCACAAAGCGCAAGGCGCCCAGCACGCCGCTGGTTTCATAACCATGCACTCCGCCGGTGACCAGCACCGTGGGCAGACCTGCTACCCACTGGCGGGGGCGAATGGCGTGAACGGGGTAGCGGTCATCGCCGTAGGCCACTTCGCCGTAGCAGCTGACGTCAAAGCGCGTGCGCAGGCCTTCCACCACCGCCAGCACATCATTGGCATAGCTGCGCTGGCGCACTTGCCGCGCGCGCCACTGGGCTTGCTCGGCAGGCCCCCAGGCCTGGCCGGGGGTGCCGATGGGGTAGGACGACGGGGGGAAAGCCGAGGGGTTGGCGGTGCTGGGTGCAGTCATGGGATGGGGGTTTGCATTCAATCGGATAACCAGGCGGTGCTGCAGCACGGCAAGGCGAACGAACGCGGTTATACGTTGGAAGGCAAAGCCGTATGAAGGCCACGGCGGCCAGGCCGGTGTGGTCACCGGCGCATTGCCGGTGCGCTTATTTTGCAGTGCCTGGCCCCCGCCCCAGCGGCATCAGGGCGTTACTTCAGCCACTTGTCGGCGGCTTGCTTGATGGCGCCACGGCTTTCTATCAAACCCCACACAAAGCCCATCACGCGGGTGTAGTCCGCGTCATCCGTGGGCACCATGAAACCCAGGTAGTTCTTGGGGGTGAGGGGTGCATCCACAAACGCGGCGTGCAGGCGGGTGTCCACGCGGGCGTAGTGCAGGGCTTCGTAGGTTTCGGTGATCATCACATCGCCCTTGCCTTCCGCGATCAGCGCGGGGATTTCGGCGTTCTTGTCGTGGGTGCTGACCTGCGCGGCCTTCAGGTTGGCCAGCACATAGGTTTCGTTGGTACCGCCAGGGTTCTTGATGACGCGCACGCCGGGCTGGTTCATGGCGTCCACGCTGGTGAACTTGGCCTTGTCGGCCGCGCGCACCAGGGCCACTTTGCCGAAGGGTGCGTAGCCGGGCAGCATGTCGAACAGGCGCATGCGGTTCACGTTACGGGTAATGCCGCCCACGGCCACGTCGAACTTGTCGCCCTGCAGGTCTTTGACCAGGTTGGGCCACGAGGTGGGCACGTATTCAATCTTCACACCCAGCTCTTTGGCCATGGTTTCGATCACGTCGATGTCGTGGCCCGAATAACCGCCATCGGTCTTGATGGCAAACGGCCGGTAGTCGCCCGGCGTGCCCACGCGGATGACCTTGGTCTCCATGATCTTGTCGAGCCGGGGGCCAGCCACGGCTGCCTGGGTGAACGACAAGGTAGCCACCACGGCAGCAGCAGCCACTGCCAGGAATTTGTTGGGGGTCATTTTCAAAAAGCTCCAAAAGGGTGAACGTGCAAGCAGAACCAGCGGCACACGGTATGCCAAAGCAAAGGGGGTGCCAATGCGTAGAAACCATTTGCATGCTTATCAATGCCGCGCCGCATAGCCCAGGTGCATACAAGCGATTAGTTTTAACAAATGGCCATCGCACTTCGATTGAAATATCCTTCATTCACTATTGAGCAAGACACCCGTTTCAGAAGGAGAGAACCATGAGCAACGAAGCCAAATGCCCTTTCACCGGCGCGCAAGCCAGCGTGCAAGGCGCAAAGACTGCTACCACCCGCCAATCCAACCGCGACTGGTGGCCCAACCAGCTGAACCTGGGCATCCTGCACCAGCACGCCCCTGCATCCAACCCGCTGGGCGAGGACTTTGACTACGCCGCTGCTTTTGAAAAACTGGATTACGCCGCCCTCAAGGCGGACCTCCAGGCCTTGATGACCGATTCGCAAGACTGGTGGCCCGCCGACTGGGGCCACTACGGCGGCCTGTTCATCCGCATGGCCTGGCACAGTGCCGGCACCTACCGCACCAGCGATGGCCGTGGCGGCGCAGGCACGGGCAACCAGCGTTTTGCCCCGCTGAACAGCTGGCCCGACAACGGCAACCTGGACAAGGCCCGCCGCCTGCTGTGGCCCATCAAGCAAAAGTACGGCAACGCCATCTCGTGGGCCGACCTGATGATCCTGGCGGGCAACGTGGCGCTCGAATCCATGGGCTTCAAGACCTTCGGCTTTGCCGGTGGCCGTGCCGACATCTGGCAGCCTGAAGAAGACATCTATTGGGGTTCGGAAGCCGAATGGCTGGCCACCAGCGACAAGCCGAATAGCCGCTACAGCGGCGAGCGCGACCTGGAACCCCCCCTGGCCGCCGTGCAGATGGGCCTGATCTACGTGAACCCCGAAGGCCCGGACGGCAAGCCCGACCCCGTGGCCAGCGGCCGCGATGTGCGCGAAACCTTTGCCCGCATGGCCATGAACGACGAAGAAACCGTGGCCCTGGTGGCTGGCGGCCACACCTTTGGCAAGGCCCACGGCGCGGGCGACCCCAAGCTGGTGGGCCCCGAACCCGAAGCCGCCCCGCTGGAAGCGCAGGGCCTGGGCTGGATCAACCAGTTTGGCACCGGCAAGGGCGTGCACACCACCACCAGCGGCATTGAAGGCGCCTGGAAGCCCAACCCCACCACCTGGGACAACGGCTACTTCGACATGCTGTTTGGCTACGAGTGGGAGCTGACCAAGAGCCCATCCGGCGCGCACCAGTGGGTGGCCAAGGACGTGAAGCCCGAGCACATGATCCCTGACGCGCACGACCCCAGCAAGAAGCACCCGCCCATGATGACCACGGCCGACCTCTCGCTGCGCATGGACCCAGCGTACGAGAAGATTGCCCGCCGCTTCCACCAGAACCCCGCCGAGTTTGCCGACGCCTTCGCCCGCGCCTGGTTCAAGCTGACCCACCGCGACATGGGCCCCAAGGCCTTGTACAAGGGCCCTGAAGTGCCGGCCGAAGACCTCATCTGGCAAGACCCGCTGCCTGCGGTGGACCACGCATTGATCGACGCCAAGGATGCGGCCGAACTCAAGGCCCAGGTGCTGGCATCGGGCCTGACGGTGGCCGAGCTGGTGTCTACCGCCTGGGCCTCGGCATCCACCTTCCGTGGGTCGGACAAGCGCGGCGGTGCCAACGGTGCACGCATCCGCCTGGCACCGCAAAAGGACTGGGAAGCCAACCAGCCCGCCCAGCTGGCCAAGGTGCTGGGCGTGCTCGAAGGCATCCAGGCTGCATTCAATGCTGCACAAACCGGTGGCAAGAAGGTATCCCTGGCCGACCTGATCGTGCTGGCGGGCAACGCTGGTGTGGAAGCCGCTGCCCAGGCCGCAGGCCAGTCGGTGCAAGTGCCCTTCACCCCCGGCCGCACCGACGCCAGCCAGGCGCAGACCGATGTGGAATCGTTCGCCGTGCTGGAGCCCGTGGCCGACGGCTTCCGCAACTACCAGAAGAAGACGTACAGCGTGCCCGCCGAGGCCTTGCTCATCGACAAAGCACAGTTGCTGACCCTGAGCGCGCCCGAAATGAGCGTGCTGGTGGCAGGCCTGCGTGTCATCGGCACCAACGTGGGTGGCACACAGCACGGAGTGTTCACCCAGCGTGCCGGGCAGTTGACGAACGACTTCTTCACCAACCTGCTGGACATGGGCACCGCCTGGAGCCCCGCATCGCCCGCCAACGAGGTGTATGAAGGCCGCGACCGCCAAACCGGCGCTGTGAAGTGGACAGGCACCCGAGTGGACTTGGTGTTCGGTTCCAACTCGCAACTGCGGGCCATTGCCGAGGTGTACGCCCAGGCCGATGCAATGCCCAAGTTTGTGCGCGACTTTGTGGCCGCATGGACCAAGGTGATGAACCTCGACCGCTTCGACCTGAAGAAGTAAGCGAGCGTTGCGGAGGAACGCGACGCAGGGCGCGAAAGTGGGTTAACTTCACGCCCCTGCGCTGTGGCCTGCCTTTGAGATGGCAGGCCCGTTGGATCACCCCTGGGGCTGGCGCAGCAATGCGCCGGCCCCTTCTTCTTTTGGAACTTGCCCCCATGAACTTCGCTGACCGCCTCAAGCAACTGCCCTCTGCCGCCCACCTCACGTCCCTGCAAGTGCTGGACGCTGGCGGCCAAGTGGTGGCCACCCTCGAAAACAAGCCGGGCCAGGCCGGTTCGCTGGCACTGTATGCCGCGCTGGCCGCGCTGTACGGCGGCCACATCACCCCCGCCGCCGCCAGCCTGGGCCTGGAGTGGTACGCCGAGCACACAGCCGACGCCCACGCCAACCCCGGCAAGCACCCCAACATTGACCGCCTGGTGCAATGGGCCCAGGGCAGCACCAGCTACGAAGTGCGCCTGCAAGCCGCGGCCTGAACCAGTGCGCCAACAACGCTGGCGGCCATACCCTGCACCGTGAACCCAAGCAAGGCGGGTGTGCGCCAGTGCTGGCCCAGCCACGCTTTTTCGCTATTTTATTGATAGCTGCCAGCGCTTATTCACCGTGCCCCAGCACCATTTTTTCTTCAAACTCGGTTACCCTTGGCAGCTTACTCTTTAGGAATGCACCATGAAAAAACTCAACGTCACCATCCAGCTTGAAATGTCCGTGCCCGACGATTGGAGCCTGGTGGAAACGTCTGAAGGCACGCCCGTGCTCCAGTTGCCCGACGGCACGTTCATGGACCTGGCCATCGAACCCCTGTTTGCCACCAACCCCGAAGAGACCTGGAGCAGCACCGACGACGATGAGGTGCTCAACGATGTGCTGGACATGGTGGACAGCGAATCCGTCACCTACGAATTCACCCCCGTCTGACGCGGCGCTGCTAGCCGTCCAGCCAGCCAGCAACTCACTTCAAATTTGATAGCTGCCAGCGCTTATAGAATAAGCGCTGGCAGCTATTTTTCTTTCAAACACCGCCCCCTTCCATGCCGCTCTTGAACCGCCGCCACCTGCTCGCGTCCCTCACCCTGGCATCGTTGCCCGGCATTGGCCTGGCGGCCAAGCAGCGGCCCGCGCCCGCAGGTGTCTGGCCGCGCGCGTTGGCAGTGCCAGGCGGGGTGGCGCGGCTGTCGCTGGGCCCCGCAGCGCAGCGGCCCCGTGTGCAGGTGCGCCAGGGCGATGCGGATGTGCCCGTGCTGGTGGTGGGCGACGCCATCGAGTGGACGGCCGTGCTGGGCATTCCACTGGCCGCACCCACGGGCGACGCCCATGTGACGGTGCTGCCCACAGCGGCCGAAGGGCAGACACGGCAGATTCATTACACCGTGGCCCCCAAACGGTATGCGGAGCAAAAGCTCACCGTCTCGCCCCGCACGGTAGACCTGTCGCCCCAAGACCAGGCCCGCTACGAACGCGAGCGTGACCACCAGGCCCGCGTCATGGCCACTTGGAGCGAACCCGCAGGCGGCGCCCTTCCGTCACTGCACATGCGCCAGCCTACACCGGGGCGGCGCTCCAGCTCGTTTGGCCTGCGGCGGGTGTTCAACGGGCAAGCCCGCAATCCGCACAGCGGCATGGACATCGCCGCCCCCACCGGCACGCCCATCGTGGCGCCGCTGCCGGGCACCGTCATCGACACGGGCGACTATTTCTTCAATGGCGGCACGGTCTGGCTGGACCATGGCCACGGCGTGCTCACCATGTATTGCCACCTGAGCAGCATCGACGTGCAGGTGGGCGACACCCTGAGCGCAGGCGACGCTTTCTGCAAGGTGGGCGCCACCGGCCGCGTGACCGGGCCGCACCTGCACTGGGGCGTGATGCTCAACCGCACCATGGTGGACCCAGCCCTGTTCATGGACTGACCGGGGCTGGAGCACAATCCGCCCCTCAACCGTTGAACGCGGGCGCTGAAGC
Organism: Acidovorax temperans; assembly: GCF_006716905.1. Classification (GTDB taxonomy): domain Bacteria; phylum Pseudomonadota; class Gammaproteobacteria; order Burkholderiales; family Burkholderiaceae_C; genus Acidovorax; species Acidovorax temperans. The sequence goes on from NZ_VFPV01000003.1 coordinate 440,213, forward strand.
CCCCACTCACCTTCCTATCGTCCAGCCCATGCTCCCAGCCCCATCGTCTGCACGCCCGTGCCATATCCCAGGGTGTCGCTCCACACTGCCTGCCCTGGCCTGCGCGGCTGCCATGCTGTGCTCAGGTTGTGCTGTGGTAGCTGTGGCCGACGCAGCCGTCACCGTAGTGAGCACCACCGTGAAGGTGGGCGCGACCGTGGTGGGCACCACGGTGGACGTGGGCGCTGCCGGTGTGCGGGCCGTGGTGGGCAAAGACGAGGACTGACGCAGCGCCTTCCGCTGCCCGCGCCATGACCCAACCTACCCCCCGCCCGAAGCTCACCCGCCCTGGCAAACCGGCGGCGCGGGCAACGCGCGACACGGCCCCCGCACGAGCCGGCGCTCGCAGACCGGTAGCCGAACGCATCGCGCCCGAAGACGCGCTGCTGATCTGCTTTTACAAACCCTACGGCGTGCTCAGCCAGTTCACGCCCGAGGGCAAGTGGCAAGGCCTCAAGGATTACATCGACCTGCCCGGCGTGTATGTGGCCGGGCGGCTGGATGCGGACAGCGAGGGCCTGCTACTGCTGACCAACGACGGCAAGCTGCAAGCGCACATTGCAGACCCGCGCTTCAAAATGGAGAAGACTTACTGGGTGCAGGTGGAGGGCACGCCCGACGAAGCCGCCTTGGCCGCCCTGCGCCAGGGCGTGGTGCTGAATGACGGCCCCACCCTGCCCGCCCGCGCACGCCTGTTGAACCCACCGCCCGATGTGGGTGAACGCGTGCCCCCGATCCGTGAGCGCAAGTCCATCCCCACGTCGTGGCTGGAGCTGGTGATCCGCGAGGGTCGCAACCGCCAGGTGCGCCGCATGACGGCAGCGGTGGGCTACCCCACCCTGCGCCTGGTCAGGGCGGCCGTGGGGCCGTATTCACTGGAAGGGCTTGCGCCCGGCCTGTGGAAACAGGTGAGCGCGCGGTAACCAACGCCCAGCCGCTAAGTTGCAGCCACGCTTGCCAGCGTGCGACTGCGGGGTGTGAGGCAACAGTGCTGAATCGTTAAATCAGCTCAATCCAGCCATCAAGCAAACACGTTGACGTAGCGCCCCGTGCTGGAAGACCCCGCCACGCGCCCGTCTGCCCTGAGCAGCGTGGGGTCCGACGGTGGGGGCGCCAGCGTCCCCCCCGGCGGCGTGGCGGCAGGGCGCGATGCTGCATCAGTGGCCGCAGCCAAGCTGCTACGCGCCCGGTTGGCACGCTGGTCGGCGGTGGCGGACTGGCTGCTGAGGTCGTCAGCACGGGCCTGCTCCTGGTCTGCGCTGCGCTGGGCGGCCTGCGCCTGGCTTTGCAGCGCGCGCGCCGTTTGCTCGGCCTGCTGCGCTTCGCGCCGAGCACTCTGCACAGCCAAGGAGGTATTGGCGGCAGGGGCCACACTGCGAACGGCGGAAACCATGGCGAACTCCTGGCGCTTGGGGGTGGTGCTGGGGGTGAACCTGCGGTGTGCGGTAGCGCGGCTGCGTCAGCCAGCGGCCGACATGCTGTCCACACCCTGGTAGGCCCGGCGGGCCTGCGCACCCAGGGCCCCTGCCACTTCAGTGGAAGTGGATTGGGCCGTGGCCCTGCGATTGACCTCGGCAGCCGCATCGGTCTCAGCCACTTGGCGCGCCTGCATGGCGTCATTCGTCTGACGGGCCGTCATGCGATCCTGGTCTTGTGTGTCCTGCGCCTGTCGCACCTCTTGCGTCTGCCGGGCCGAAAGCTCTTGCGCGCGGCGGCTGAAGGTGGCGGTGGTTTCACCGGCGTCGCTGGAGGGGCTGGCCGCATTGCCGGGCTGTGCGGCGGCTTCGCGGCGGGCGTTGCCCGCAGACTGAACGGCGGTGGTGGCGGTCAGCGGGCCGTATCGGGTGGCGGCATCGGCGCGGGGCTGAACAGATTCCATGGCTGTCTCCTGTTGCAGTGCATAAAAACCAAATGGTCATGCAACTGCGCACAAAAGTAAAGGCTGCGGCCATTCAGGCCCAGCCCATGGGGGTTCACAACCCGGGCATCAGCCCCCGCTGGCCGACGCCTCAGGCGGCAGGTCATCGGCCGCCAGGTAGCGCTTGATCAGGTCAAAGAAGCTGTCGTAGAAAACATCGGAGGCGATGGTTTCGCTCCCCACCTTGACCAACGAATCGCTGCTGGCCGCTATGGGCAACGACACGGACCCCAGGGCCCCCACGCCCAGACTGGCGGAGTTGTTGGTCTTGCGCAGGGCATAGCTGTCCTGCAAGGCCGTCACAAACCCGAGGCTCACTTTGCCGCTGGGGCTGTCAGGCACGCACACCACGCGAATGACCATCTGCAAGTGGGTTTCTGGACTGGGCTGGAAGCTCTTCTTCCCCTCCACCATCTCGGCCGTGGTGGTGTTGATCAGGTAGCCCTGGCTGAGCAAGGCGCGGCGCGAGGCCTCGCACGTCTGCGCAGGGGTGGCGTCAAACAGGCGCGAATAGGTGGCCAGCGAGCCAAACTTCTCCTGCGGGCCGTAAAACACCGGCACGCTGCCGGTGGTGGCGCAACCAGCCAGCAAGGTCACCGCACACAGGGCGATGGCGCTCATCACCCGGCGCCCGATGGGCAGGGGCATGGCCCCGGCACGCGAGGCGCTTGAAAACTGGTTCAAATCTGTGTTCTCCGACAAGACTGGAAAGGTAGTGAAAGGGTAGCCGGTTTTTCTGGCCACTTTGTGAACTGCGAGCGTAAAGAACTGTAGCCCACCATGCGCCGCCGAGCGGGATCACCGTATAGTGGCGCCCCTTTTGGTTCCATTGCGCCACGGTTTGTTCCCGCGCGCCTTTGCTCGTGTCTCTCACTGTCATGTTCTGCCTGGTTGTTGCCATCAGCGATGGCGACACCCTCACCGCCCGCTGCGGCGCACCGGGGGCGTATCGCCCCGTCAAGGTACGCGTCGCCGCCATTGATGCCCCCGAAACCAAACAGGCGTTTGGCACCCGCTCCAAGCAGCACCTGGCGCAGCTGTGCTTTCGGCAAAAGGCCCGGCTACAGCCGCTGACCCGGGACGATTACGGCCGCACCGTGGCCAATGTGCAGTGTGCGGGCAAAGATGTGGCGGCCGCCCAGGTTGCCGCTGGGATGGCCTGGGTCTACGCGCCCTATGCACAGCAACACCCCCAGCTGCAGCCGTTGCAGCAGCGCGCGCGATCGCAGCGTCTGGGGCTTTGGTCGCAAAAGCGCCCTCTGGCGCCATGGACTTATCGGCAACGGCACCGGGCCTAAGGCGCCAGCAGTCAATGCGGCCAACCCTTGCGCGCTCCTGCGCCAGGCCAAGCGTTAGCATCCTCCTCCCCTCTCTGCAGGCCTCTGGGCCCGCCAAGCAACGTGACCATCCCCAGCCCCGCCCTCGCTGCCAAGCCGTCCGCCAGCATCTACCGCCACCCGGGCTTTCTGGCGTTCATCAGTGCACGGCTCATGGCGGTGTTTGCGACGCAGATACAGGCCGTGGTGGTGGCCTGGCAGGTGTATGACCTGACACGAGACCCACTCGCACTCGCGTACGTAGGGTTGGCGCAGTTTTTACCCATGCTGTGCCTGCTGCTGCCGGCCGGGGATTTGATTGACCGTTTCAACCGCAAAGCCATCCTGGCCAGCAGCTGGGCGGTGGGAGCCGTGTGCAGCGGCGCACTGTGGTGGCTTTCAGGCCACTCCGCAGCAGGCGTGGCGGGATTGACGGGCGTCTATGCCGTGCTGGTGTTGTTCGGCTGCTCGCGGGCGTTCTCTGGGCCCGCACTGCAAAGCCTGCTGCCGCAAGTCGTGCCGCGCGAACAGCTGGCCGCTGCCATTGCCGCCAACAGCATGCTCATGCGCGCTGCCAGTATTGGCGGGCCCTTGCTGGGTGGGGTGCTGTATGCGCTGGGCGGGGGCCGGTTGACCTATGCCTTGTGCTTTGTGTGCTTTGCGCTGGGCACCGCGCTGCTGTCACGCGTTGTCACCCTGCAGGCCCGCAATGCAGCGGCGGCCACGGGCACCATGTGGGAACGGTTTGGCGCAGGTATTCGTTTCATCCGCTCACGCCCCATCATCCTGGGCACCATTTCGCTGGATCTTTTTGCGGTGCTGCTGGGCGGTGTGGTGGCCTTGCTGCCCATCTACGCCAGCGAAGTGCTGCACGTAGGCCCGGCGGGGCTGGGTGCGCTGCGCAGTGCCCTGGCGGTGGGTGAAGTGGGTGCAGGGCTGTACCTCAGCATGCGCCCCTTCAACCGCAAGGTGGGGCGCACCATGTTTGTGGCGGTGGCCGTGTTTGGGCTGGCCAACCTGCTGTTTGCGGTGTCCACCTGGTTCTGGCTGTCGTTCGCGGCCTTGCTGGTGGCGGGCGCTGCCGACATGGTCAGCGTCTACATCCGCGGTGCGCTGGTGCAGTTCTCCACGCCCGACCATATGCGGGGCCGCGTGAACGCGGTCAACATGCTGTTCATTGGCTCATCCAATGAGCTGGGTGAGTTCCGCGCCGGCACCAGCGCCGCCTGGCTAGGCGTCGTGCCCGCCGCCGTGCTGGGTGGGCTGTGCACGCCGGGCGTGGTGGGGGGATGGACCCTGGGCTTCAAGCAACTGCGCACGGTAGACCGGTTTGAAGAAGCCGCGAACGCGCACTGAAGTATTGCGCGCCAAGGCGGGCGGCTCGGCCCGTTAAAAGCACTGTCAGGCGCGGTAGATCAGCGCAGCGGCACGCGCTTCCATGGCCAGCCCCTGCCCCACCGGGCCCAGGCGCTCTGCGGTCTTGGCTTTCACGTTGACCTGATCAGGTTGCACACCCAGTGCCTGCGCAATGCAGGCGCGCATGCCAGGAATGTGCGCTGCCAAGCGCGGCGCTTGGGCCACCACGGTGCTGTCGATGTTGCCAATCTCGTAGCCAGCCGCGCGCACCCGGCGGGCTGCTTCAGCCAGCAGCACGGACGAATCCGCGCCACGGAAGGTGGGGTCGGTGTCTGGAAAATGCGTGCCAATGTCGCCCAGACCGGCCGCGCCCAACAGGGCATCGGTGATGGCGTGCAGCAGCACATCGGCATCTGAGTGACCCAGAAGCCCCATGCTGTGCTCAATCACCACGCCACCAATCACCAAACGGCGGCCGGGCACCAGTGCGTGCACGTCCCATCCTTCACCAATCCGGAAATTCATCGCTTCACCTTCTGCCTGCGTAGAGGCAACCTGTTTCAGAAATCGTTCGCAATAGGTTTGTGGAGCAGACCAGGCTCAGCCGCCCAGGGTGGGCGCCACTCGCCCGCCGCCAAAACGCTCCAGCGTCGTGCCATGCCCGCGCTGGGCCAGCACCGCGCTGGCCAGGGCAAAGTCGTCGGGGTAGGTCACCTTGAAGTTTTGCGCCCCCCCGGGCACCAGCCGAGGGTGCAGCCCCATCGCTTCCATCGCGCTGGCCTCATCGGTTGCAGCAGGGCCAATGCGCTCGATGGCGGCCATCAGTGGCCCGATGCGGAACATCTGCGGGGTTTGGGCCAGCCATTTGTCGCTGCGGTCCACCGTGGTGGCCACGCGCACGCCGCCTGGGCCATCAATCGAGGTTTTCAGCGTGTCAGCCAGCTTGTGGGCGAGCAGACCGCCCACGCCATCAGTCGCGCAAGTGTCAATCAGGGTGTCGATCTGCGCCGAGGTAATGAGGCAGCGGGCCGCATCGTGCACCAGCACCCAGTCCTGTGGCTGCGCGCCGCGCGCCAGCAGCGCCTTCAGCCCTCCCAGCACCGTATCAGCCCGGGTAGGGCCGCCGCACTCCACCCTGAAGAAAGAGGGATGGGCATAGGCGTCCAGAAAATGGTCACCCGCCGCCACCGCCACCAGCGTGCCCAACAAACGGCTGACACCAGAAAAAGCAGCCAAAGTGTGCAGCACCATGGGCTGGCCCGCGACCAAGTGGTACTGCTTGGGCAGCGAGGGTGCAGGCGCCGTGCCCGCTGCGGGCGCAGCGACCGCGCGCAGCCCCATGCCTGCGCAGGGCACCAGGCCCCAAAAACGGCCGTGGGCCGACAAAGGAACAGGATCAGAAGGGGTGGAGGGCAGGAGCGCAGCGGTCATGAGGAGAGCATTCTAAAATCCCCACTCCCCCGCCCCGCCCAGCCCGTGCGCGCTTCGCGCCCCAGGGGGTGCTGCGGGGCTGACGACACCGTCTCCGCATGGAACTGCCAAAACTCACCCCTGGTAAACGCTTCTCCCTGCCCCGCCCCGTGGGCAGCGCCGATTCCCTGCTGTTGGCCCGCCTGGCCGAGCGTGACAAAGCCTCTCACCGCACCACGGCCATCATCGCCGCCGACGCTGCCGACGCGCAGCGCCTCATCGACGAGATGGCCTTCTTTGCGCCCGGCCTGCGCTGCGCGCTGTTCCCCGACTGGGAGACGCTGCCCTACGACACATTCAGCCCGCACCAGGACCTGATCAGCGAGCGGCTGGCCACACTGTGGCGCATCTCGCAAGGTGAAGCCGATGTGGTGCTGGTACCCGCCACGACTGCGCTGTACCGCTTGGCACCCCCCTCGTTCTTGGCCGGCTACACCTTCCACTTCAAGACGAAGCAAAAGCTGGACGAAGCCAAGTTCAAAGCGCAGCTCACGCTGGCCGGGTACAGCCATGTCTCTCAGGTGGTAAGCCCCGGCGAATACGCGGTGCGCGGCGGGCTGATCGACCTGTTCCCCATGGGCTCGCTCGTGCCGTTCCGCGTAGACCTGTTCGACGACGAAATCGACAGCATCCGCACCTTCGACCCCGACAGCCAGCGCAGCCTGTATCCCGTGCCCGAGGTGCGCCTTCTGCCCGGCCGCGAGTTCCCCATGGACGACGAGGCGCGCGCCAAATTCAGAAGCCGCTGGCGCGAGATGCTGGAAGGCGACCCGACCAAGAGCCGCATCTACAAAGACATGGGCGCGGGCGTGGCCACGGCGGGCATCGAGTACTACCTGCCGCTGTTTTTTGACGAGACGGCCACCGTATTTGATTACCTGGGCAACGAAGCCACGGTGGTGCTGCACGGCGACCTGGAGCCTGCCTTTCAGCGCTTCTGGCAGGACACGAAAGACCGCTTCCGTCTGGTGCAGGGCGACCCCGAGCGCCCTGCCCTGCCGCCCGAATCGCTGTTTCTCTCGATAGACCAGTTCTACACCCGCGCCAACGAGCATGCCCAGTTGTCGCTGCGCCCCGGCGTGCAGGACGTGGATGACAACCCGCACTTCCAGAAGCTTGGCGACCTGTCGGTAGTGCGCGGTGCGGAAGACCCGCTGGCCCGCCTGCACGCCCACATCCGCAACACCCAGCACCGCGTGCTGCTGCTGGCCGAGAGTGACGGCCGACGCGAAAGTCTGCTGGACTTTTTGCGCGCGTCGCAACTGAATCCGCCCGCGTTTGATTCGCTGGCCGAGTTTCAGGGAGCAGCCGACGAAAAGGTGGGCATCGCCACCGCCGGGCTGACCGCGGGCTTCAGCTGGATCGAGGACGGCATCGACTTCGTCACCGAGACCGAGCTGTTTGCCGCGGGCCCCACCACGCGCCGCCGCAAGAAGCAGGAGCAAGTCAGCGATGTCGAAGCGCTGATCAAGGACCTGGCCGAGCTGAACGTGGGCGACCCCGTAGTGCACAGCCAGCACGGCATCGGCCGCTACCGGGGCCTGGTCAACATGGACGTGGGCAACAAGAACCCCGATGGCTCGCCCGCCATGCAGGAGTTTTTGCACCTGGAATATGCCGACAAGGCCGTGCTGTATGTGCCCGTGAGCCAGCTGCAGCTCATCAGTCGCTACACCGGCGTGAGCGCCGACGAGGCGCCGCTGCACAAGCTGGGCAGCGGCCAGTGGGAAAAGGCCAAACGCAAGGCTGCCGAGCAGGTGCGTGACAGCGCGGCCGAGCTGCTCAACATCTACGCCCGGCGTGCGGCGCGCGAAGGCCATGCCTTCCGCTACAGCCCGCAGGACTATGAGACCTTTGCCAACGACTTCGGCTTTGAAGAAACGGCCGACCAGAATGCCGCCATCCACGCGGTGATCCAGGACATGATCAGCCCCCGCCCCATGGACCGCCTGGTCTGCGGCGACGTGGGCTTTGGCAAGACCGAGGTGGCGCTGCGCGCTGCCTTCGTGGCTGTGACGGGCGGCAAGCAGGTGGCCTTCCTCGCGCCCACGACGCTGCTGGCCGAACAGCACTACCAGACGCTGGTGGACCGTTTCAGCAAGTGGCCGGTGAAGATTGCCGAGGTCTCGCGCTTCCGGTCGGGCAAGGAAATCACGGCCGCCATCAAGGGTATCGGCGACGGCACGGTAGACATCGTGGTGGGCACGCACAAGCTTCTCAGTGAATCCACCAAGTTCCACAACCTGGGCCTGCTCATCATCGACGAGGAGCACCGCTTCGGCGTGCGCCACAAGGAGCAGATGAAGGCCCTGCGCGCCGAGGTGGACGTGCTCACCCTCACCGCCACCCCCATCCCGCGCACGCTGGGCATGGCGCTGGAAGGGCTGCGCGACCTGTCGGTCATCGCCACCGCGCCGCAGAGGCGCCTGGCGATCAAGACCTTTGTGCGCAACGAAGGCACGGGCGTGATCCGCGAGGCGGTGCTGCGCGAATTGAAGCGCGGCGGTCAGGTCTACTTCCTGCACAACGAGGTGGAGACCATCGAGAACCGCCGCCAGAAGCTCGAAGAGATCTTGCCCGAGGCCCGCATCGCCGTGGCCCACGGCCAGATGCCCGAGCGCGAGCTCGAACGCGTGATGCGCGACTTCGTGGCCCAGCGCTTCAACATCCTGCTGTGCTCGACCATCATCGAGACCGGCATCGACGTGCCCACGGCCAACACCATCATCATGAGCCGCGCCGACAAGTTCGGCCTGGCGCAGCTGCACCAGCTGCGCGGGCGCGTGGGCCGCAGCCACCACCAGGCGTATGCCTACCTCATGGTGCCCGACGTGGAAGGCCTGACCAAGCAGGCGCAGCAACGGCTCGAAGCCATCCAGCAGATGGAAGAACTGGGCAGCGGCTTTTACCTGGCCATGCACGACCTGGAGATCCGCGGTGCGGGCGAGGTGCTGGGCGAAAACCAGAGCGGCAACATGCTCGAAGTCGGGTTCCAGCTGTACAACGAGATGCTCAACGAAGCCGTCAAGGCGCTCAAGGCGGGCAAGGAGCCCGACCTGCTCTCGCCCCTGTCCGTCACCACCGACATCAACCTGCACGCCCCCGCCCTGCTGCCCGACGACTACTGCGGCGACGTGCACCTGCGCTTGTCGTTCTACAAGAAGCTGGCCACGGCCAAGACACCTGACCAGATCGACGGCTTGCTCGAAGAGATCGTGGACCGCTTTGGCAAACTGCCGCCGCAGGCCCAGACCTTGATTGACGTGCATCGCCTGCGCGTGCTGAGCCAGCCCTACGGCGTGGTGAAGGTGGACGCCGCGCCCGGCGTCATCAACATCACCTTCAAGCCCCAGCCGCCGATCGACCCGATGCGCATCATCGAACTGATCCAGAAGAACAAGCACATCAAGCTGGCGGGCAACGAGAAGCTGCGCATCGAGCGCGAGCTGAAAGAACCCAAGGACCGGGCACAACTGGTGCGCGATATCTTGCGCGGGCTCGGGCAGCCGCTGGCCCAGCCCGCCCTCGGATAAACGCCACACCATCGGCAACACCGCGCCAGGAACGCTATGGAACTTGAAGCTTGTCTGATCGCGGTGGCCTTGGTCATGTCGCTATGGCTGCGCCCCTGGCGCATGCTGAGCCGTCAGGCGCTGGGGAAAGACGGGCCCAGCGAGCCCTCCCCGCTCGTGACGCCGCTGCTGGCCACGCTGGTGGTGCTGCCCTGGCTGTGGGCGCTGCCCACACTGCATCGCATGCCGCTGCAGTTGCAATGGTCTGGTGCCTGCCTGGTGGTGCTGATGCTGGGGTGGCCGCTGGCCATACCGGCCTTGGTGGCCGTGGGCGGCATTGCGGCCGTGCTTTCACCCTCGCTCGACTGGGCTGACGCCGTGGGCACGATTGCCTGGCAAGGGGTTGTGCCTGCCACCTTGGCGCTGGCATTGGGTGCGGTCATCCGGCGCCTGATCGGCACACAGCCCTTTGTCTACGTGCTGGGTCGCGCCTTTCTCGGCACGGCCGTGTGCTTGTTTTTGGCAAACGTGCTGGGGCAGTGGAGCGGACATTCGCTCCCAGGCGTGGAAGGCGACCTGTCGCTGGTCGCACGCTGGCTCATGGCCTGGGGCGACGCTTTCGTCACGGGCATGTTGACGGCGATCTTTGTGGCGTTCAAGCCCGAGTGGCTGGCCACATGGTCGGATCGTTTGTACTTGCGCAAACCCGATTGAAGCCGACCGCCGTGGCTGGTGGATTCTTGACATAGCGCAAGCCGCCCACGCCTCTGGGGCACGATAGTGGGATATCCATTCAAGAAAGAGGGTTTCCCCATGAAATTGCTGAACGACCTTTTCTCTACCGACTACGGCCTGATGAGCATCATCGGCATTGGATTCATGCTGTGCATGGCCGCGTTCTTCGTGCGCATGTTTGTGGTGAAGATGAACGAGCCACCAGCGCCCAACCCCGCACAGGTCGGCAAGGGCAACCGAGAAGGACAGACGTCCACGCGCTGAGTTGCTTTGAGAGGCGCCTGCAGTGATGGCGCTTTGGGCGCAAGCGTTTGCTTCGATTTTGATAGCTGCTCGCGCTTTATCCATGGGCCTTAGGGCCTTTTTTCGCTTTAAATCCTGTAGCCACCCACTAGTGACGTGGGCTGGCTGAGCGTGCGCTTACAAAGCGATGCGCCCTGTGCCCAATGTCTGCGGCACAGCAGCAGCCCTATGCCACAGGGCTACCATTGCGGTTTTCCATTTCCGTCTAGCCGCAGTTTTTTCATGACACAAGCCACCGAACTGGCCCCAGGCCTCGTTGTCCAGGGCATTCAAGCGCCGCTCTCGCTGTCCCATTTCAAGCTGATTGCTTTTGACATGGACTCGACGCTCATCAACATCGAATGCGTGGATGAAATTGCGGATGCCGCTGGCCGAAAGGCAGAAGTGGCCGCCATCACCGAAGCAGCGATGCAAGGACTGATCACCGACTACAAGGAAAGCCTGCGCCAGCGCGTCGCCCTGCTCAAAGGGGTGACGGTGAGCCATCTGGAGCATGTGTTCACCGAACGGCTGCGCTTCAACCCCGGAGCCAAAGAGCTGATCACCGCCGCGAAAGCCGCCGGACTCACCACGCTGCTGGTATCGGGCGGCTTCACCTTCTTTGCCGATCGCGTTCGCGCGGGCCTGGGCATCGACTTCGCCCGCTCCAACATGCTGGAAGTGGACAACGGCCAACTGACCGGGCGCATGGTGGACCAGGCTTGGGGAGACATCTGCGATGGCGCCGAAAAGCGCCGCACCCTGCTGGAGCTGGCATCGCTGATGGGCATTTCCCCCAAGCAGGCCATTGCTGTGGGCGACGGTGCCAACGACCTGCCCATGATGGGCGTCGCCGGTCTTTCAGTGGCCTACCACGCCAAACCCACCGTGCGTGCGCAAGCCCATGTGGCCATCAACCAGGGCGGCCTGGACCGTTTGCTGGAAGTGGTGACTCCGTAAACTCCTTCGAAAAGGTCTGGCAACAAACCTTTTCGAACACACACAAAGCATCCAATCAGCGCGGCCCCACATCGCAGCGCCGCCCCGTCAGGGGCAGTATTGAATGCAGGTGGAATAGGCCCGGCCAGGCCCTAGGCCACCTCAAGCACGCTCACCGGATCATTTCACCGCCAGGCCAGACGCAGGCTTGGCGCTGCGCCGGGGATGCTGAACCAGCGGCAACACCTCCATGGTGGAAGTGGGCGCATCCACCAAATCCGCCAGGGTCACGCCATCCAGCACCGCCAGGTAAGCGTTGATGGCTGCCCCCAAGGCACCCTTGAGCCGGCAGTTGTCACTCAAGCGGCAACGGTTCACCCGGGGGTCAAAGCACTCGACCAGGTGAAAGTCGGTTTCGGTCTGGCGCACCACGGCGCCCAGATTGATCTCGCTGGGCGGCTTCATCAGGCGCATGCCGCCTCCTCTGCCCCTTGTCGTCTCGAGCAAGCCCTGCGCTGCCAGCTCTTGCACGATCTTCATCAGGTGGCTGCGGGAGATGCCATAGCCCTCGGCCACCTCGGTGATCGTCACAGGTTGTTCACGGCCCTGCGTAGCCGCGCAATACATCAGTACACGCAAGGTGTAGTCAGTCCATTGGGTAAGGCGCATGGCGTTGTTCCTGGGCTCTTCTAGCGAATAGTAGTGATGGAAATCGCCGCACGTCTGTAAACGACGATTTCGACGTACGACATTTATCGAGTGCATCACTAGCATTCGCTAGAAGAGCCTGTTCCTGGCTCAAATTAAAAGATGCTTGCAACGTGAATTTTATTGAATAAAATATTCATACCAAATGAATCTTTAAGGAAAGCCCCATGAATGCCCGCCTGCAAGACACCCAACCCGCTTTGAGCGCAGAGCAAGCCATCGGTCAGATCGCTGTGGAGCTGCCGGGTTCCACCGCCGTTTTTCGCCGTTTGAAGCTGGACTTTTGCTGCGGCGGCCAGATCAGCCTGCGCGAGGCGGCTGCACAGAAATCGCTGGACGTGGACGCCATCCTTGCCGAGCTGTCGCAACTGCAGCGCAGCACTGACCTGCCTGGCATTACTTCGCCAGCCGAACTGGTAGACCACATCCTGGCCCGCTACCACGAAGTGCATCGCGCGCAGCTTCCAGAACTGATTCGCATGGCGCGCCGAGTGGAAGCCGTGCACCGCGACAACCCCGAGGTGCCAGCGGGCCTGGCCGATACGCTGGAAGCCATGCACGAAGAGCTGCTGTCGCACATGGAGAAGGAAGAAACCATTCTGTTCCCCATGCTGAAGACCGGCGGCAATGCCTTCGTGGTGCACCCTATTGGCATGATGCGTGCCGAGCATGTGGACCACGGCGAGGCGCTCGACAAGCTCAACGCCCTGACCAACGATGCCACGCCCCCCCAGGGCGCGTGCAACACCTGGCGCGCCCTGTATGCCGGCATCGCCCAGCTCAACGATGACCTGATCAATCATATCCACCTGGAAAACAACGTGCTTTTCCCTCAGTTTGAGGCGTCTTCCAAGGCCGGGGGTTGCGGTACGTCAGCATGTAGCTGCAGCTGATCGCTCACACTGCGCGCCATGCAAGCCAACCTGACCTATCACACCCCCACTGTTGAAAGCATTTCCGAGTTGGTGCACGCGTTTTATGCCGATGTGCGGCAAGACGCGCTGCTAGGCCCGGTGTTTGACGAGGCCCTGAACGGCCAGTGGGACGAGCACTTGCACAGGTTGGTGGATTTTTGGAGCACAGTGCTGCTGGGCAGTCGCAGCTTTAAAGGCAATGTGCTGGGCAAGCACATGCAGCTGCAAGGCATCACGCCCGCCCACTTTGCGGCCTGGGTGCGTTTGTGGAACGAGCACACGGCCCGGCTGTTTGCTCCGGAAGTGGCACACGGGCTGCAGGCCGCAGCGCATGGGGTGGCCCGCAATCTCTTCCGAGGGTATTTTGGGGAGCTGCCCGGCTTTGCCACGCCGCGCCAAGACGCCCATGCCAACGGGGCTTGAGCGCTTCGCGCCCATTCTCCAGTCACGGGGTTGGTGACCGGAAACCCCTGCTGCCTTTCAACAAGCCTGCGCCGCAAGCGCAGGCTTTTGTCTTACCGCCCCTTGCCCCCGGGGGTGAAGAAAAGTGCCACGCCGACGGCGATCAACGCGACAGGCCACCAGACGCGAAGCAGTTCGCGCAAGCTGATGCTGATGAGCCCCAGGTTGGTCAACAGAAAAAATACGCCCAGAACAATCAGCACGATGGCTGCGACGTTGCCCTTCATCTGCACTCCCTTTTTTTTATGAATTGATCGGCAGCCATTATGGTGCCGGGCCCCCACGCATCCGCGATGCGGCTTGAGGCAGGGCTACCGCCGCCGCAGCGGCGTCAAAAGCTCGCTCAAACCGTTGTGGTCGATTTCGTGCATCAACGCCAGCAAACGGCCCAGCTCGTTGTTCGGAAAGCCCTCGCGGGCAAACCAGTTCAGGTAGTTGCCGGGCAAGTCTGCCAACACACAGCCTTTGTGCTTGCCATAGGGCATTTGCACCGTGACCAGGCGCTGCAACGCGGCCGGGTCTAGCCCAGGAATGTTCACGCCTTCAGCCCCCTGCCCGCTTGACCTTGTAACCCAGCTTCTGCAGCGCGGCCATGACCTTTTCGACATGGTCGCCTTGCACCTCGATCACACCGTCCTTGACGGTGCCACCGGTACCACAAGCGGTTTTGAGCTGCTTGCCCAGCTGCTCCAGTTGGTCTGAATCCACCAGAACGCCTTTGACCAAGGTGACAGCCTTGCCCCCACGGCCTTTGGTTTCACGCGATACGCGCACGATGCCGTCGCCCGTGGGCACTGGCTTGATTTGCTTGCAGACGCACTGCGCCTGTGGCTTGCTGCAGGCAGGGCACATGCGGCCATGGTCGGTGGAATACACCAGCCCACCCAGGCTTTGAAGGTCGCGCAACGAGGCCATGGCTCACTTCCCTCTCGCGTTCAGTAGCTGGAAATTGAGCAGGCGGGTGGCCATCACCGTCTCGGTGAAAAACAGCACCAATGCGGCCAGGAAGGAAATCACGCCCGACAGAAAGCTGGCCACCGCCCAGCTGTGCCCCCGGAAATCCATGGTTTCGCCCAGAAACAGCAAGACGATGGTCACGCCAATCAAGAAGCCGCACAGCGTCAGCAACCCGATGCAGGCATTGGCCAAGCGCCCACGGGTGCGCAGGTAGCCCAACTCCAGCATGGCGTGGTCGTGGTGTTCGGCATCGCTGGAATTGCGGGCCCTGTCTTCCACCACGCGTGCACGGTCAATGATGCGCGCCAGCCGCCCAGCCACCGCGCCAATCATGCCGGCCACGGCGGTCAACAAGAAAACCGGGGCCACGGCCAGCTGGATGCCGTGGGTGATGGTGCTGGGTTCGGGGGCAATGCTCATGGTCGGCTACCGGTAAGAAATCAACGCTGCAAAAGAGCGGGGAAGCGATTATCGGTGTGTTCCCGTGGCTCCAGACAGGGCACCCACCCCCTGCCGCTGAAGTACGAGAGAAACAAACTTTTCCACAGGCCTGTGCCGCCTGGCGCGAAGCGCCCGACAATCAGGCGATCCCTGCACCGCGAAATGCCATGCCCGTTGCGCGACGGGTCTGGGCATCACGACCTGCCAACGGTTCAGGGGGGGCGCAGGTGCTCCCGCACACACCGTGTTTCGCGCTTTATTTGCCTCGCCAGACTCCAACCCATGCCTTTTGCCTCCCTCGGTTTATCCCCAGCACTTGCCCAGGCCGCTGTGGCCAGCGGTTTCACTGCACCCACGCCTGTGCAGGCAGCGTCCATTCCATCGGTGCTGGAAGGACGCGATGTCTTGGCCTGTGCCCAGACGGGGTCGGGAAAAACCGCCGCCTTTGCCCTGCCCTTGCTCCAGGCCTTGCAAAGCGCCCCCCAGCAAAGGGACCCCAGCGTTCTGGTGCTGGTGCCCACGCGCGAGCTGGCATCCCAGGTGGGCGAGGTATTCAGCCAGTTCGCGTTGGCCCTGCCCACCCGCACCAGGGTGGCCGTGCTGTACGGGGGAGTCTCCATCAACCCGCAGATGATGCGCCTGCGCGGGGGCGCAGATGTGGTCGTGGCAACGCCTGGCCGGCTGCTGGATCTGGTGCAGAACAACGCACTGCGGCTGGGCCAGGTCCAACACCTGGTGCTGGATGAGGCCGATCGCCTGCTGGATCTGGGTTTTTCCGAAGAGTTGCAAGCCGTGCTGCAACTGCTGCCGCAGCGCCGCCAGAACCTGTTTTTCTCGGCCACCTTCCCCCAAGAGGTGGAAGCGCTGGCGGGAAGCCTGCTGCGCGACCCCGTGCGCATCGAGATTGCCGCCACCGAGCAAACCCAACCCGATATTGCCCAACGCGCCATCGTGGTGGATGCCCCCAGGCGCACCCAGTTGCTCAAGCACTTGATCGAGCAGCACCAGTGGTCCAGGGTGCTGGTTTTCGTGGCCACCCAATACGCCGCAGATCACGTCGCAGAAAAGCTCTACAAAGCAGGCATCTACGCATCGCCGTTTCACGGCGGGCTCAGCCAGGGCTCGCGCGCCCAAGTCTTGCAGGAGTTCAAGGATGAACGCTGGCAGGTGGTGGTGACCACCGATCTGGCCGCACGCGGGATTGATATTGCCCAGTTACCCGCCGTGGTGAATTACGACCTTCCCCGCTCTGCGGCCGACTACACCCACCGCATCGGCCGCACCGGTCGTGCAGGGCAGAGTGGTGTGGCCGTGAGCTTCATCACCCCGGAAGCCGAAGCACATTTTCAGTTGATCGAGAAGCGGCAGAACCAGCGGCTGGCGCGTGAAACCGTGGCGGGCTTTGAGCCCACGGCCGTGGCCGTGAGCAAGCAGCCGCCCGGCACTGGCGGTATCAAGGGCAAACGCCCCAGCAAGAAAGACAAGCTGCGCGCTGCGGCAGCCCTGGCCGCCAGCGCCCAGGCCGACTCCAAAGACTGACGCCACCAGCGCGTCAGCGACAGGCTCCAGGCCGCAACGCGGCAGCGCCTGGGCTTGGCACATGCGTGACAGTTTGCAAAAAAATGTGTGCGAGCGGGCCATGGCGGGTGCCACAATGCACCGACTATTCCGGCAAGCCCACCACATGTCTGACCCACTAGATCTGCTGCACGCGCTGCCTGGGGCTGTGCTGATCACCCAGGACGGAGCCATCCAGTACACGAACGCGGCCGCGGTGGCATTGCTTGAAGTGGAAAGCGCTGGATGCCTGATCGGGCGGCAGTCTGGCGAATTCGTGCACCTGGTGGACCAGATCCGCTCCACCCAACGCATCCAGCAAGTGGCTGACCCTGACCAGGAGCGGCGCCCCAACAAGTCCTCCGAATTTCGCATCTGCACGGCCAAAGGCCATTTGCGCATGGTGCTGATCTCCAGCGTCGCCGTGGAGTGGCATGGCAAGCCCGCCGTGCTGGTGTGCGGGCTGGACATGACCCACCAAAGTGAAATCCAGGCCCAACTGCGCGAGAGTGAGCAGAACTTTCGCCGTCTTTTTGAAAACATGCAGGACGTGTACTACCGCACGGACGCCAACGGCGTCGTCCAGCATGTGGGGCCCGGTGTGCGGCGCGTGCTGGGTTACGAGCCCCACGAGATCGAGGGCCGCACGGCCGAGTCGTACTACCCGCAAAGCAAAGACCGCGACGCCTTCAAGGCGGCCATCCAGCAAACAGGCGAGGTGTCGGACTTTCCGGGGCAGATGGTGCGGCGCGATGGCTCGGTGATCGACATCTCCATCAGCAGCCACGCCCTGTACGACCATGCCGGCAATTTTGCGGGCGTGGAGGGCATCTACCGCGACGTGACCCAGCGCAAAAATCTGGAGCGCGAGCTGCACCGGCTGGCCACCACCGACATGCTCACCGGCATGGCCAACCGCAGGGCTTTTCTGGAAGCAGCCACCCAGGTGTACGAAAAGGCGCGCGCTGATGGCGCGCCGTTTGCCCTGCTCATGCTGGACCTGGACCATTTCAAAACCATCAACGACGAATTGGGCCACCTGGAGGGTGACCGAGCGCTGGCAGAGTTTGCCCATGTGGTCAAAGCCCAGCTCCGGGCCACGGATGCGGTGGGCCGCTTGGGCGGTGAAGAATTCTGTGTGCTGCTGCCCCTGACGCCGCACGACCAAGCCATCGAGATTGCGACCCGCATCATGCACGGGGTTGCCTGCACGCCACTGGCCGATGAGGCAGGCCGCCCCTACCGCATCACAGTCAGCGTAGGGGTGGGCACCATCAGCCCCCATGACCGCAGTTTGCGGGACGTTTTGGACCGCGCCGACCAGGCGCTGTACCTCGCCAAGAACCGGGGCCGCAACCAGATTGCGATAGCGCCGGTGGACGGCTCTCCCACCTAAAAACCAGTCCAAGGCAAGGTCGGGCCGATGGCCGCGAACCCCTGGCATTTCAGTGCGTGGACACAGCCACGCACCGCGTAAAGCTTATTGCGCCCGTGGGTCGCCCGATCCTGGCTCTCGCTTGCCTGAACCCTTGCCACGGGACTTGAGCCGAGCCTCTTTTTTGGCAGCGCGCTCGGCATCCTTGGCCAAGCCTGCAGTCAGCCAGCACTCGAATTGCTCAGGGGTTTCCAGCGTGATGCGGCCCAGCGTGGCCGTGCGGAAGTCGGTCATCACGATTTCTGCTGTTTTTTGCAGGTTCACCCGCCCACCGCTCATCATGGCGCCACGCTTACGGCCAATGGCTTCCAGCAATTCGTCGTCCTGCATCTCGGCCATGGCGCCGGGCGGCAAGCCCAGCTTGTAGCGCGCTTCCAGCAAAGGGGCGTAGTGCGCTTGCAGGCGGCGCAGCAGCTCCAGCGCTACCAATTCCTCATCGTAGGCATTGCGCCCCACGGCGCCGCTGGCGGCCAGGTTGTAGCCGCTTTCGGGCACGATGATGCGGGGCCACAGCATGCCGGGGGTGTCCCACAGGTAGAAGTCATCGGCCAGTGTGATGCGCTGCTCCAGCTTGGTGATGCCCGCCTCGTCACCCGTCTTGGCCTGGCGCTTGTTGCTAAGCGTGTTGATCAGCGTGGACTTGCCCACGTTGGGCACGCCGCAGATCAGCACCCGCATGGGCTTGGCCATGCCGCCCCGGTTGGGTGCCAGCAGGTGGCAGGCATCGATGAGCTTGCGCGCCGGGGCTGGGTCAGACGCATCCAGCGGCACGGCACGGGTTTCGCTCTGGGCGTTGTACCAGTCCAGCCAAAGGGCCGTGCGCTCGGGGTCGGCCACGTCCTGCTTGTTCAGCACCTTGAGCTTGGGCTTGTGGTCGGTCATTTCGGCCAGCAGCGGGTTGGCGCTGGAGCCCGGCAGGCGCGCATCCAGCACCTCGATCACCACGTCAATGTCCTTGATGCGCTCTGAGATGGCTTTTTTGGTCAGGTGCATGTGACCGGGGAACCACTGGATGGACATGCGGGATCTTTCTTGTTCGTTCAGTTCAGACAGAGGCGGCAAGGATAATCGCGCTGCGCTTTCCTGCGCCACCATTTCTATTGCGGCAACCGGTCAAACCGGCACGCCACCTTTTTCAGAAGCCCATGCCACCACGCCAACCCACGCCCCCCAACACCCGGCAGCCCAGCAAGGCCGACAAGGAACTGCTGTTCAAAGGCGTGACCTGCGCGCTGATCGGGCTGGTGATTGTGCTGGCGCCGTACATTGCCCGCTCGGGCGACGTGCGCGAGCTGATGGGCCAGGTAGCAGCCGTGGGCTGGTTTGCGCTGGTGCTGGGCGGGGCGTTCATCGTGCAATACGTGGTGCGCCGGGTGCGTGCCGGGGCACACCGCCAGTGAGCACGCGGCCTGCCCTGCCCGCCGTGGCTGCGACCCGCGCAACGGACGGACCCAGCGCAAGCGCCATGTTTGCCGCGCTGCAGGCCCAAGCACTTGCGCAGGGCCTGGCATTGCGACCACCACCGGCCGAGCCCACCACCTGCTGCGGGCGGGGTTGCAACGGCTGCGTGTGGGAAGGCTTTGCAGACGCTGCAGAGTACTGGCGGCAGGAAGCGCTGCTGGTGCTGGGTTATGAATAAAAATGGGCTCTTCTAGCGAATAGTAGTGATGGAAATCGCCGCACGTCTGTAAACGACGATTTCGACGTACGACATTTATCGAGTGCATCACTAGTGTGGCGTCTCAAAAGTAAGCATCAAATAATGGTACTCGCTGCCCGCGCCACAGATGCCAAGATGGTGTCCGCACTTTTATGCCACACGAACGGCTTGGGATCCTCGTTGTGACGATCAATGTATTCCCGTATGGATTGCTCCAGCTGAGCAACGCTGGTGTGGGCGCTGCGCTTGATCCACTGCTCGCTGATCTGGCTAAAGAAACGCTCGACCAGATTGAGCCAGGACGCTGAGGTGGGCGTGAAGTGAACGTGGTAGCGAGGATGGGCTGCTAGCCAGGCCCGCACTGCCTGCGTCTTGTGCGTGCCGTAGTTGTCCATGATCAGGTGAATGTCTTGTTCGCCAGGCACCGCTGCATCGATGGCTTTGAGGAACTGCAGGAATTCCACACTGCGGTGACGGCGCTTGAGCTGTCCTATGACTTTGCCAGTGGCCACATCCAGCGCTGCAAACAGCGACGTTGTGCCATGGCGCTTGTAATCGTGCGTGCGCGTGCTGGGTTTGCCAAACGTCAGTGGTAACCCTGGTTGGGTGCGATCCAGAGCCTGGATCTGGCTCTTCTCGTCCACGCACAGCACCAAGGCGCGATCGGGTGGTGCCATATACAGCCCCACCACATCCCGTACCTTGTCCACGAAATGGGGATCCGTCGATAGCTTGAAGGTTTCTTGCAGGTGCGGCTTCAGCCCAAAGGCATGCCAGATGCGCTGCACCGTCGCGGGCGATACGCCAGCGTGCCGACTCATCTGGCGCACGCTCCAGTGCGTGGCGTTGTCAGGCTTGCTCTGGCGAACCTTGTCCACAATGAGCTGAACCTGCTCGTCGCCCACACTGCGCGGGCGGCCAGCGCGCGGGGCATCGGTCAAACCCGCCAGACGATACGCCCGGTAGCGCCGCCGCCACTTGGAGACAGTTTGCACCGTCGTGCCCAAGCGTTGGGCAATCATGGTGCCCGACTCCCCATCTGCGCAGCCCAGCACGATTCGCATGCGCAGCTTCTCGTCCTCGGGCGCTTTGCGTACGCGCAGTCGCGCATGCAGCTCTGCGCGCTCGGCATCGGTGATCTGCAGCTTCGTGGCGGGGCGTCCAGGGTGGGCCATCAGCGTAGTCTCCTATAAGGAAGCTGATTCGACCAACACCGGTCAAGATAGTTCTATCTATTTTTGAGACACCACACTAGCATTCGGTAACCATCCCCCGGCAAAGCCGGGGGCATTCGGGATGTGAGCCGCTCAAAGCGGCTGTAAGGGGTCGCTAACGCGGCCCCTCATTCTTGGGGCCACCTATCGGTGGCTACTCACCTCCATAGACCGAGTTGGTCCAACCTCTCGTCTTCCTTCTCCTGGTTTCGGATGTACTCCCGTATCACCGCTTCGTCGCGTCCCACCGTCGAGACGAAGTACCCTCGCGCCCAGAAGTGCTGACCCACGAAGTTGCGCTTTCGCTCTCCGTACACCCGCGCAAGGTGGATTGCGCTCTTGCCTTTGATAAAGCCCACCACCTGCGACACCGAGTACTTCGGTGGGATCGACAGCATCATGTGCACGTGATCGGGCATCAGATGCCCCTCTTCAACCCTGCATTCCTTTTGCGCGGCCAACTTTCTGAATACCTCACCCAGGTGTTCGCGTAGCTGCTTGTACAGCGTTCGCCTTCGACACTTGGGGATGAAGACCACGTGATATTTGCAATCCCAGGCCGTGTGACTCAAACTTTCATACTTGTCCATCGTGTTTCTTCCTTTCGTTTGCTTGGCGGCTCACGATTGAAAGTCTCTACGGTGGACAACCTCCTGAAAAGTCAAACTTCTACTGCCTCCCCGGCAGAGCCGGGGGGCCTCCTTTTGGTAGCTAGAAGAGCCTAAAAATGGGCTCTAGCGCTTACACAGCAAGCGCCACCAGCTCACATTTCAATAGCAATCCAGCATCACACCGGTCAGCCCCGGCGAATCAGCCCAACCCCTCCACCGCCATGTACTGCTCGCGCCAAGCCTCAAACGGCAGGGTGTCAGCGGCTTCAATGGCCTTCTGGGCGGCAATGGACTCTTCGCTCATGGCCACGTAGCGTGCCTGCTGCTCGGCCGTCCAGGGCAAGTTCAGCAAGGTGTCGTGGGCCAGTTCTGACTGGTGGAAGGCGAAGCTTTCGAAGCTGCTGGCATGTTCGCGCACCATGGTGGCCAGCACCCGGGCAGAGGGGGTGCGCTCGGGCGCCTGCATCAGCGCGCGGGCCTCGCGCAAGGCGGCGCTGTAGTCGGTGCAACCGTGGGTGGCGTCCAGCGCGGCCGCCAGGGGTTCGCACGCCGCCAGCACTTCGTCACCCCATTGGGTCAAGGCCACAGCCTGGCCCTGGCGCTGAAGCAGCAGGCCGGGCTCGCGGCCACGCTCTGCCGTAAGGTGCTGGTTCTGCTTGAGCTCCGCGATTTCTTCAGGGGTGTCCGGTGGGCTGTCTGACAGCAGGCAGTGCAGCAAAAACACATCCAGCAGACGCATGGTGGGCGCTGTGATGCCAACGGGAACGAAGGGGTCGATGTCCATCAACCGCACTTCCACATATTCCACCCCGCGCTCTCGCAAGGCGTGCAAGGGGCGCTCGCCCGTGCGCACCGTGCGCTTGGGGCGGATGGTGCCGTAGAACTCGTTTTCAATCTGCAGCAGGCTGGTGCCCAGCTGGTTGTAGTCGCCACCCGGGTTGCGCACGCCCAACTGTTCGTAGGCGGGGTAAGGCTTGGTCAGCGCTTCGTGCAGCGAGTTGGCATAGCCTTGCAGGCCGTTGTAGCTCACGGCCAGGGTGGCTTGGGCATCGCTCTGGTAGCCCAGCCGCCCCATGCGCAGTGATGTGGCGTGTGGCAGGTACAAGGCGCTGTCGCTCAGGCGTTGCAAGCGGTGCTCACGCCCTTGCACAAAGCAAGGGCACAGCGCAGGTGATGCGCCAAACAGGTACAGCAGCACAAACGCATGGCGACGGAAGTTGCGGATGAGCGAGAAATATTGCTCGCTGCTCACGCCGGGCAGCGACCAGTTGTAGTGGATGCCCGAAATGGTCTGCATGCGCCGGCCATAGCGGTGGCCCAGGCCCATGCGGTACACGCTTTTGGCCCGGCCCACGTTGGAGCCGCCATAGCGGGCCAGCGGAATGGTCTCGTCCGTGGGCAGCCCGCACGGCATGCTCGACGCCCACAGCAGCTCGCCGCCGCTGTCCTTCAAGGTGTGGTGCACAAACTGGTGCACCTCGGTCAACTCATCCATGCACTGCTGCACACCCAGGTGTGCGCCGGTGATGAGTTCCAGTTGGGATTCGCTGTAGTCAGTGGTGATCAGCGGGTGGGTGAGTGCAGAGCCCAGGGCTTTGGGATGGGGGGTGAGCGCCAGTCCTCCGGTGGGCTGCACGCGCAGCCCCTCTTTTTCCACACCACGGCGAATGCCGCGCAGGGAATCCGTGGGGAGGGCGTTCAGTCTGTCCTGCAGTTTGCTCATAAGGTAATACCGGTCCATCTTCTCATTGGCCCGGAACTTAGCACGGCCCGGCCCCCTGCGCCTGAACCCTGCTCAAATCCTTGTCGCAAAACGGCTGAAAACGCCGCCCCGCACACGCATCGGAAGGCTGTGGTTGGGGGCTGCTCGCAACCCCCACCCTCACCCTTGGCACCTCGCCAGCACTCAGCGGGCGGCCATCGCCTTGGCCACCTCGTTGGTGCCCTGGGCCGCGCCGCTTTGCGGCACCTGCTCCCCCGCGCGATTCGTGACTTCGGCCAGGCGGGCTGCAAGCCGCTCGGGCACCTCAGAGCCAATGCCCAAGTGCACGCCCTGCGTGAGCGTGATGTGGGCCGCCTCGAACGTGCCAGCCCCAGCGCACAGGATGGTGCGGGTGGGCGCGGACTCGTGCGCCAGCACCAGCATGGCGGGCACTACGGCCTCGGGCTTGAGGGCGTCCAGCACTTCCTGGGGCATCAGCCCTTCAGTCATGCGCGTGGCGGCTGTCGGGGCCAGGGCGTTGACGTGGATGTTGTGCTTGGCGCCTTCCAGGGCCAGGGTTTGCATCAACCCCACCTGGGCCAGCTTGGCAGCGCCATAGTTGCTCTGCCCAAAGTTGCCATACAGGCCAGTGGACGAAGTGGTCATCACGATGCGCCCGTATTGCTGGGCCACCATGTGCGGCCACACCGCCTTGCAGCAGTAGGCCGCGCCCATCAGGTGCACATCCACCACGAGCCGGAAGTCGTCCATGCTCATCTTGGCAAAGCTCTTGTCGCGCAGAATGCCGGCGTTGTTGACCAGTACATCCACGCGGCCCCAGGCGTCGATAGCTTGCTGCACCATGGCTTCGACCGCTGCAAAGTCGGTCACCGAGGCTGCGTTGGCCAGGGCCTCGCCGCCCGCAGCACGAATCTCATCCACCACCTTTTGCGCCGCGCCTGCTGTACCACCGCTGCCATCCACGGCGCCACCCAGATCATTGACCAGCACCTTGGCGCCGCGGGCCGCCAGGGCCAACGCATGTTGACGCCCCAGGCCGCCACCTGCACCCGTGACGATGGCTACGCGGCCTTTGAATTCGATGTCTGCCATGGAAAAACTCTCCGTATCAAAAAAAGGGGGGGAATGGGATGAATGTCGGAACAAAAACTGCTGGCAGCACTGTACGGCAACGCCCGCCGCGGCATCGTTGCGAAGGGGACAGAACGCCGTGCACGGGTTATCCCTGACAGCACTGGACAAGCATGTGGATAAGTGGGGAAAAGTCTTGTATGAGACTGCTAAGTGGTTGATTTATCAAGAAGCCACTTGTGCTGCTTAATTTTTCATCAACGCAAACCACTCAGGCGCTCAGTTTTCCCTGTTCACGCTGAACAAGCCTGTGCATAAGTTTTGACAAGTCTTGTATGAGCGATGCAACCCTTTGATTTTCAAAGACTTTCAACGAAATGCTGAAAAATTAAGCAAATCTACCACCCGGTGCTGACACGCCAGTTTTCAGCGGTTATCCCGTTCTTTTTTGGACAAAATTGTGGATAACTCTGAACAAGTGCTGTATGAGCGTCGCAAGTCATTGATTTACAAGGGCCGCCTATCCGCTGCACATTTTTTAAGCAAATTGGCACATGGGCTGCCGGCCCGGAAAAAACCGGGCAACACTGCGGCGCTCTATTTTTGATAGCATCTTGCGCTTGACTGTAAAGCGCTAACCCCCTTTTTTATGCAAACACCGCCATGGGCCCACAGCCCCGCTGCTGAACGCAACCAGGGCCCCATCCTTGCGGTGCTGCAAGCGCTGCTCGCCCCCCATGGCAACGCTCTGGAGATTGCGAGCGGCACGGGGCAGCACGCAGCGCACTTTGGCGCCGCCCTGCCCGGCTGGCGCTGGCAGCCCACTGACTGGCAAGACGATCTGTTCGCGTCGATCTCCGGATGGTGCGCGCACAGCGGTGCGCAGCAGGTATTGCCGCCGCTGCGGCTGGACGTGACCCAGGCGCAATGGCCCAGCGAGGGCGAGCCCTTCTCCACGCCGTTTGACCTGATTTACTGCGCCAACATGATCCACATTGCGCCCTGGGAATGCTGCGTGGCACTGATGCGCGGCGCCGCCCGCCACCTGGCCGCCGACGGAATGCTGGTGACCTATGGCCCCTATCTGGAGCAAGGGGTTCTCACTTCTCCAGGCAATCTGGCCTTTGACGCCAGCCTGCGAGCCCAAAACAGCCAGTGGGGCCTGCGCGCGCTGGAAGATGTCGCCCGGCAGGCAGAGGCGGCCGGCCTCCGTTTGAGCGAGCGCCACGCCATGCCTGCCAACAACCTGCTGCTGGTGTGGCGGCGCTCGCGTTGACCCGATCATTCCCTCTGCCACTTACCCCTTCCACCCACCGCTCACTTCGGCCCCAACCACCATGACCCAAGCTGCCCCCTTTTTCATCGCCCGCATCGAGCCCGACGGCACCCAGTGCGATGCCTGGCCCGAACAACCGCTGCTGACTTCCATGGAGCAAGGCGGCATCGACTGGCCCAGTTCCTGCCGCAATGGCACCTGCCGCACCTGCATCGGCCATTTGGTTGAAGGAAGCGTGCGCTATGACATCGAATGGCCGGGCCTGAGTCCTGAAGAAAAGGCCGAAGGCTGCGTACTGCCCTGCGTGGCCTACCCCGAGTCGGATGTAGTGATCCAGGGCAGCGCCATCTGACCCAAGGGCTGGCACAAAAGGCCGACTCAGCCGCAAGCTCTGCAGCCGCCCATGGCAACGCCGTTTTTTTGCCAGCCATGACAGAGGCCATTGATCCGGCGCACCAAAGCGCGGCCCCGGCTGAACTAAAATACTCAGCTTTGCAAGAGGCTGCACGCTTGGCCCCTTGCGCTGCGGCAGCGCCGCACAACATGTTCTTTGGATGGCTAGGCGACCCTTTGCGGTTGTGCGGCCCATGAGGGCGTGTGGTTTCGCGCTGCACAACCCCGCTGTGGCCCTAACGAAAGCCCTCTCCCATGAACACCCCCCTCACCCCTGTGTCCATCTCGCCCGTCGAAGACATCGTGGCCGACATGCGCGCTGGGCGCATCGTCATCCTGGTGGACGAAGAAGACCGTGAAAACGAAGGCGACCTGGTGCTCGCCGCCGACCACGTCACCCCAGAAGCCATCAACTTCATGGCCCGCTTTGGCCGTGGCCTCATCTGCCTGACGCTGACCCGCGAGCGTTGCGAGTTCCTGAAGCTGCCCCCCATGGCAGCGCGCAATGGCACGGTGTACAGCACCGCGTTCACTGTGTCCATCGAGGCAGCCGAAGGCGTCACCACCGGCATTTCCGCCGCTGACCGTGCCCGCACCGTGCAAGTGGCCGTGGACCGCAAGAGCCAGCCTTCCGACCTGGTGCAGCCAGGCCACATCTTCCCGCTGCAGGCGGTGGATGGCGGCGTGCTGATGCGCGCCGGGCACACGGAAGCCGGGTGCGATCTGGCCGCCATGGCCGGCTGCAGCCCGTCGTCGGTGATCTGCGAGATCATGAAGGACGACGGCACCATGGCCCGCCTGCCTGACCTGCAGCTGTTTGCCGCAGAGCATGGCCTGAAGATTGGCACCATTGCCGATCTCATCCAATACCGCAGCCGCAATGAATCGCTGGTGGAAAAAGTGGGCAGCCGCCCGCTGACCACGGCATACGGCACCTTCACCGCCCACGCCTTCCGCGACAAGCCCAGCCAGGCCGTGCACCTGGCCCTGGTCAAGGGCGAATGGACGGCCGACGAAGTGGTGCCCGTGCGCGTGCACGAACCTCTGTCGGTGCTTGACGCGCTGGAAATCAACCGCTCCATGCATTCATGGGGTCTGGACACCAGCCTGCAGTACCTGGCCAAGCAGGGCAAGGGCGTGGCGGTGCTGCTGAACTGCGGCGAAACCGCGCAGCAATTGCTGGCCCAGTTTGAAGGCACGGCCCGCGCATCTCAGGCCCCAGAGCGCGGCCGCATGGATCTGCGCACTTATGGCGTGGGCGCGCAAATCCTGCGCGACTGCGGCGTGCAAAAAATGGCACTCATGGGCCAGCCCCGCCGCATGCCCAGCATGGCCGGCTACGGCCTCGAAATCACCGGCTTCATCCCCAAGGAATAAACATGTTTGGCGCAGAAAAAGGCACAGCGGACAAGCTGGACGGCAAGAAGTTGCACATCGGTATCGTGCAGGCCCGCTTCAATGAAAGCATCACCAACACCCTGGCCTCTGCCTGCCTGGCAGAGCTGAAGGCACTGGGCGTGCAGGAAAAGAACATCACCCACGTGAAAGTGCCCGGCGCACTGGAAGTGCCCGTGGCGCTGCAAGCCATGGCCGAGAGCGACAGCTTTGACGCCCTCATCGCACTGGGCTGCATCATCCGCGGCGAGACTTATCACTTTGAGCTGGTGGCCAACGAGTCTGGCGCCGGCGTGACGCGACTCTCGCTCGATTACCAGATCCCCATCGCCAACGCGATCATCACCACCGAAAACATGGAGCAAGCCATTGCCCGCCAAAGCGACAAGGGCACCGATGCAGCCCGTGTGGCAGTAGAGATGGCCAACCTGCTGGACGAATTGTCATGACCGAAACCACCCCATCGTCCAAAACGCGCCCACCCAAGCAATCGCGCACCGGCCTCAAGGCCAACGGTACGCGCAAGGCGGCATCCAAATCCAACCGCAGCCGTGCGCGCGAATTTGCGCTGCAGGCGCTGTACCAGCACATCGTGGGCCGCAACGACGCGGCTGCCATCGACTCCTTCACGCGTGACCTTGCAGGCTTTCACAAGGCCGACGCGGCGCACTACAACGCCGTGCTGCATGGTTGCATCAACACCGCTGATGATCTGGACGCCCTGATCACGCCGCTGCTGGACCGCAAGCTGGGCGAGATCTCGCCCATCGAACGCGCCTCCATGTGGATCGGCGTGTACGAGTTCATGCACTGCATGGACGTGCCCTGGCGCGTGGTGCTCAATGAATGCATTGAGCTGGCCAAGGAGTTTGGTGGCACCGACGGCCACAAGTACGTGAATGCCGTGCTCAACGGCCTGGCCCCCCGCTTGCGTGCCAACGAAGTCGCTGCCGACAAAGCGGCTGGCAAGCCCGGCCCCGAAGCCGCAGCCGCCGAAGGCGAAGGGGCCTGAGCCCTTCCCGTGCTGCGCCTATCTGTCGATGGGTGCTGCACCGGCCAGCCAGAGGCCGCGCCTCCGGCGCAGTCTTTCTCTTTTGAGCCATGCCCGCAGCCTCGCGGGCCGCAGGATTCCCGAGCATGAAATTCTCCAGCCGCGCAGAGCGCATTGATCCGTTTTATGTCATGGAAGTGGCCAAGGCCGCCCAGGCGATGGCACGCGAGGTGGCGGGCACCAGCGAGCCCATGATCTTTCTGAACATCGGCGAACCGGACTTCACCGCCCCGCCGCTGGTGCAGGAAGCTGCCGCCAAGGCGGTGCGCGACGGCGCCACCCAATACACCAACGCCCTGGGCCTGGATGCACTGCGCGAACGCATCAGCGGCTGGTACCAAAGCCGCTTCGGGGTGGACGTTCCGGCACGGCGCATTGTGGTCACGGCTGGCGCATCTGCCGCGTTGCACCTGGCCTGCCTGGCGCTGATTGAGCGTGGCGACGAAATCCTGATGCCCGACCCGAGCTACCCCTGCAACCGCCACTTCGTGAGCGCTGCCGAAGGCCGGGCCGTGCTGGTGCCCACCACGGCAGCCGAGCGCTACCAGCTGAGCAGCGACAAGGTGCAAGCCGCGTGGACAGACAACACGCGGGGCGTGCTGCTGGCATCGCCCTCTAACCCCACCGGCACATCGATTGCCCCCGCCGAACTGCGCCGCATTCACGAGGTGGTGCAGGCGCGTGGCGGCGTGACCATGATCGACGAGATCTACCTGGGCTTGTCGTACGAGGAAGAGTTTGGCCACACCGCCCTGGCCATCGATGAGCACATCATCAGCATCAACAGCTTCAGCAAGTACTTCAACATGACCGGCTGGCGCCTGGGCTGGATGGTGGTGCCCGATGCCATGGTGCCCGTGGTGGAGCGGCTGGCACAAAACCTTTTCATCTGCGCCAGCACCGTGTCGCAACAGGCCGCCCTCGCCTGCTTTGAAGCCGAGAGCATTGCCGAATACGAACGCCGCCGCGCCGAGTTCAAGGCGCGCCGCGATTACTTCATCCCGGCCTTGCAGTCGCTGGGGCTGAGCGTGCCCGTGATGCCGGATGGCGCCTTCTACGCCTGGGCCGACTGCACCGACGCAGCCCAGCGCCTGGGCGTGCAAGGCAGCTGGGACTTTGCCCTGGAAGTGATGCGCCGCGCCCATGTGGCCATCACACCGGGCCGTGACTTTGGCAGCTTTGAGCCCGAACGGTTTGTGCGCTTCTCCACGGCCAACTCCATGGAGCAATTGCAGGAATCCGTCGCGCGCCTGCGCAAGCTGCTGGCCTGAGCGGCATTGAGGGAACGGCATGGCTTTTGAATTCCCGATCCGCGTGTACTGGGAGGACACCGATGCCGGCGGCATCGTGTTCTATGCCAACTACCTGAAGTTCTTTGAGCGCGCGCGCACCGAATGGCTGCGCTCATTGGGCGTTGGCCAGCACAATTTGCGGGAACAAACCGGCGGCATGTTTGTCGTAACCGACGCGCAGTTGCGTTACCTGCGGCCCGCCAAGCTGGACGACGAACTGATTGTTACCGCCAGCCTGCTCGACAAGGGCCGCGCATCCCTGACAATCACGCAGCAAGCGCTCCTGAAACCAGAGCACATGACCGAAGACAAGCCCACGTTGCTGACCGAAGGCACCATCCGCATTGGCTGGGTGGATGCTGCAACGATGCGGCCCGCAAGAATACCGAGCACCCTTCTGGAACAACTTTCATGACCCCTCAAAACATGTCCATCTTGAACCTGGTGCTGCAGGCCAGCTGGGTGGTGCAGCTGGTGATGTTGCTGCTGCTTAGCGTCTCCATCGCTAGCTGGGCGGCCATCTTCCGCAAGCTGTTTGCACTCAAGCGGGTGAAGTCACTCAACGAGGATTTTGAGCGCGAGTTCTGGTCGGGCACCAGCCTGAATGACCTGTTTGCCAGCGCAGCACAGAATGCCAAGAACGCAGGCCCGATGGAGCGAATTTTTGCCAGCGGCATGCGCGAATACCAAAAGCTGCGCGAGCGCCGCATCACCGACCCCGGCACGCTGCTGGACGGCGCCCGCCGCGCCATGCGTGCGAGCTTCCAGCGCGAGATGGATGTGGTGGAGTCCAGCCTGTCGTTCCTCGCATCGGTAGGCTCCGTCTCGCCTTACGTCGGCCTGTTTGGCACCGTGTGGGGCATCATGCACGCCTTCACCGGCTTTGCAGGCATGGAGCAGGTCACGCTCGCCACCGTGGCCCCTGGCATTGCCGAAGCGCTGGTCGCCACGGCCATTGGCCTGTTCTCTGCCATTCCTGCGGTGATTGCCTACAACCGGTTTGCGCGTGACATTGATCGCGTGGCCACGCACCTCGAAACCTTCATCGAAGAGTTCTCCAACATTCTGCAGCGCAACCTGGGCGCACAGCCTTCGCAATCGGCCTCTGGCCATTAAGGAGCCCGCATGCCCGCCATGGCGTCCCGCGGCCGAGGCCGTCGCACCATCAATGAAATCAACATGGTGCCTTTCATCGACGTGATGCTGGTGCTGCTCATCATCTTCATGGTGACAGCGCCCATGCTCACGCCCGGCATGATCGATGTGCCCAGCGTGGGCAAAGGCAAAAATGTACCCAAGGTGGTGGCGCAGGTGATCGTGAACAAGGACGGGTCGCTACAGCTCAAGACACCTGAGGCCACGCGCACCGTCACCCAGCGCGAAGTGGGTGAGGCTGCCCTGCGCTGGCAAAAAGACCAGAGCAAGGACACCGCCGTCATCATCAGTGCCGACAAGGGCGTGCAATACGAAGCCGTGGTCAAAGCCATGGATGCCCTGCAAAAAGCCGGCGTGCAGCGCGTGGGCCTTTCCGTCAAGCAAGGCGGCTGATACCGCAGCGTCACCAGACCATCCATGCACGCTCACGACGAACGCGACCAGTTCTCCCCCCCCTCGCCGCCCGGCCGCCTGCGCGCGGTGTCGCTGGCCGTTGTGGTGCACGCCGCATTGATCGCGGCGCTGACCATGGGGGTGAACTGGACCACGACGACCGACCAGCCAGCAGTGGAGGCCGAGCTGTGGTCAGCGGTTCCGCAGCAGGCCGCGCCTGCCCTCGTGGCCCCGCCCCCACCGCCTGCGCCTCCCACGCCCGCAGAGCCTCCTCCGCCACCCGCTGCCGTGGTGCCGCCCCCGCCTCCACCTGCGCCACGGGCTCAGGAAAAGCCTGACACCCGCGAAGCAGACATTGCCATCGAGCGCGAGAAAAAGCGGCTGGCGCAGGAAAAGCGTGAACGCGCCGAACAGCAGGAGCGAGAAAAGCGCGAACGCGAGCGCCGCGAGAAGCTGGAAGCTGAAAAGAAAGAGCGCCTGCAAAAAGAAAAAGAACGCGAGAAGGAACGTGAAAAAGAGCGCGAGCTGAAGGAAAAGCAGGAAGCACAAAAACGCGCCGAGCAAAAGAAGCAGGCCGAAGAAAAGCGCCGTGCCGAAGAAGCAGAAGCCAAGCGCAAGGCCGCCGCAGACGCGGAGGCCAAACGCAAGGCGGAAGCCGATGCGAAGCGCCGGGCCGATGCCGAAGCCAAGGAACTGGCCGCCTTGCGTGACGCCAACATGCGCCGCATGCAAGGCCTGGCGGGCGCCACTGGCGGCGAACATGCCACGGGCAAAGACAAGGTTACCTCGGGCCCCTCAGGCAGCTACGGCGGCAAGGTGGCAGCCAAGGTCAAGCCCAACATCGTGTACCCCGATGCTATTTCGGGCAACCCCCGGGCCGTGGTGGAAGTGCGTGCGGCGCCCGACGGAACCATCGTCGGCAAAAAGCTAATCCAGTCCAGTGGCAACAAGGCATGGGACGACGCCGTGTTGCGCGCCCTGGAAAAGACGGAAACCTTGCCACGCGATGTGGATGGGCGTGTACCTTCCTCACTGGAGATTGGCTTCAGGCCACAGGATTGAACGAGAGAGTGGCGCCTGGGGCTTGCCACCACAAGCCACCCAGGTGGGCCGCGATTTCAAGACAAAACGGGCTCTTCTAGCGAATGCTAGTGACACTTTGATTCCCCATGGCCGCACCCAGCACCAGCGCGGGCTGCAGCCCCGTGGGGCCTGATCGGTCCAGCATCCTGAACCAGCCCAGGTACGAATCAAGGTATTTCGTTGCAACGCCCTTGAAACGCTGCATCCACCCGCGCAGCCTGCTGACATAGGCATTGACGTTCTGGACATGCCAGGGCCCCCTCACCCGCTGGCCCCGGCTCACGTTCACTGCCCGGTGCTGCACACCCAAGAGCCGCGCTGCACTGGCCAGAGTGACGCTGCCGTCGGTGCACAGGATGGTGTCCGGTGGCAACAAGGGCTTGAGTGCTGCTTGCACACTGACGGCCTTGCTCGTCTGCAGAATGAGGTTGACCGTTGCTCCCGCCCGGTCTCGTGCCATCAGTACGGGTGTGTACTCCGAACCCTTGCAGCCAGCCAGTGCCTTGCCGCCCCGCCGGCGAGGACGGCGCAGCAACCCTCTTTGGCCTTTGCAGGAGACCAGGAAGTAGGACTCATCGGCCTCGGCAATGCCCACAAGCTGGTGAGCCTGCTGGTGGCTTGGGCAGGCCAGGAAGCGGTGGCGCCAGCGAAAGGCGGTGCTTTGCGCCACGCCCAGGCGCTGGGCCACCTGGTTTAGCGAAAGGCCCTCGCTCAGAGCTTGTGCCTGACCCATCCACTTGTCCCGCAGATGCAAACGCGCCAGCGGTGTGCCAGTCAAGGCGTTGAAGGTGCGTGCGCAATGGCGACACTTGAAACGTTGCAGCCCATTGGCCGAGCCGTTCTTGACGAGCAGGGAGCTGCTGCAATGCGGGCAAGCCCGAGGAGCATCACCGTGTGCTTCTAAAACGGCGATGGCTTGACTGTGATCGAGCAGAGCCTGCAGAGAGCTTGCCAGTTGCTGGAGCTGGTGGTGCGTCAGCTGGGGCAAGCTGTGGATCAAGCGCGTCATCTGTTGCTGTCGCATGGCCTTCTCCTGGGGCAGACGCAAAGGCGTCATACTTAAAAAATGAGGGCCATGGGGCAATGCCGCTCAGTTAAGTCTGAGCGGCATTTTTTTGACGGGATACTGGGTCTTGGTCATACGAACCTCACGCGGATACCGCCTGTGGGATCTGCGAGGCGGCAGCACGAAGCGGCGGATGTTCTTTCTCATGGCCGCAAGCTTGGCCGGGATGGCCCCAGGGGTGTGTGATCCTGAACTCCACAGCCACTCATCCACGATGTAGCGCAGCGCCGTGATGAAGCTGATGCGACAGGGCTGCACTTTGGCCTCGTCTGCGATGCGCGTGATCTCCAAGCGGATCAGGTTGTACATCAACAAGGTTGCCCACAGCTCTTGCTTGACCCCATCGGGTTGCTGGCTGCGCAACGTCATCGCCTGGCCCAGCATGTCCGTCTTCATCTCTCCATAGGCCAGCTCAATCTCCCAGCGTTCGTGGTACAGCGCGAACACCTCCTCGGCCTTGTAGCGTGCCGGATCCATCAGGGACGTGAACAAGGTTCTGGGTTTGCCATCGAGTTCACGGGTGATGGCGCGCACCTCCCACGTGAGCGGCAAGCCGGGGTCTTTCTTGCGAGCTTGGGGCGAGACCTTCATGCGCAAGCTCACATCGCCAGGGCCATGCGTTTGCACCACCTCGCCCCTGAGTCCGGCACGCGCAGGGATCAGCCAGTGACGTCCCTGGCGGTGTTGCAGCGGCCACAGCAGACTTGCCGAGTAAAACCCTTTGTCCACAATCACCAGCGAGTCAGGCGGCAACTTCGGCCACAAGCGTTCAGCCAATGCGTACTCACTGGTGTCGTAGGCATCCAGGCTGGCATCTACCAATAAACGAGCTCTGGCATCGAGCAAGCAGGCCATGCGCACCAGGGGGAAGGGACTTTGGTGGTCTGCGTGGTTGCGCTGGCAACCAAAGTGCTGGCGGTTGTCTTGTGTGTCGGGGGTACGCCAGACCACGCCATCCAATGCGTACAGCGCCAAGCCTTGCCAGCGGTGGCGAGCGGCCTGCTGGTGCGCCCAATGGGCAGCAGTGTGGCGAAACAGCCATTGCAGGGGCTCACTGCCCAGCCGTTGGCGCGCCTGGCTCAGCGCGCTGGAGCTGATGGGTTCATTGTGCTGCCCAGGCAGTGCCAGCTCCAGTACCTCGGCCACGTTCACGATGGAGCGGTCTCTAAGCAAGGCCACACCCAATACCAGCCAAAGTGCCTGCTCCATGGGCAGTCGCCGCTTGCGCAGCGTGGCTACACCCGTCATCTGCAAGGCCTGTTCAATCCACTGCTGGGGTATGTTGCTTTGAACGACACCCCATTGTTCGGGGCTCGCAAACTCATGGGTATCGTTCAGGTACTCTTGCAGCAGCATTGGCTATCGCTTGACCTCTATGGCCAAAGCTCAATTGATCAAGCCTGCACTGTACAAACAACAAAGACCCCGAAGGGCCTTTGCTTAACTTACTGGCATTGGGGCCATGGGGCGCAATTAAAGGGGCATCACTAGCATTCGCTAGAAGAGCCACAAAACGACCTCCAGCGCTTGTCAGACAAGCGCAAGCAGCTATATTTTTTATAGCATATGATCAAACCTGCACCTCAAGGCGCCACTGGCTGGCGCTCTTGCAGCCAGCGCACCGCATCTGCCTGTTTGCCAAACTGGGCCCAGTCCAGCGCCGTTTTGCCGTGCGCGTCGCGGCTCCACAAATCCACGCCTTGCGCTTGCAACCACTCCAAAGCGGCCAGGCGCCCTTTGGCCGCCGCCAGCATGGCCGGTGTCTCGCCACGGCTTGCCGGGGCAGGCTCCACCAGTGACTGGCCCTGCCCTTGCAGCCACGCCAGGCAAGGCACACAGCCGCTTTGCGCGGCCATGTGCACGGGGCCCCAGTCCCAGCGGTTGCGGGCCTGCAAGCTGGCACCCGCCTGCACCAGCCGTTGCGCCACGCCAAGGTGGCCGCCATAGAAGGCCCGCAGCAAGGCGGTGTCGCCCCGCTCACTGTCTTTTTGCATCTGTCGAAAATCCACCTGCGCCCCTGCCTGGAGCAACAGTTCCACATGCTCCTGCTGCCCGCGATGGGCCGCGAGCATGAGCATGGAAGAACCACTGTCGGCCAGCAAATTGGGGTTGGCGCCCTGCTGCAGCGCCTGCGCCAGGGCTTGTGCATTTCCTGCGTTCTGGGCGTCGATGAGCTGGGCATCTGCGGGGGCCCAGATGCGTTCCACCTGTGGAGCACGGGCAGACTGCTGGTGCCGGGCGGGGTTCCAGGCCAGAACCCGGGTATCCATCACCCATGCGCACGCCAGCGCCGCGACCAAGAAGCCGCCCCACGCAGGCCGGGAATGCTCCGTTGCCACCGCCC
This sequence comes from Acidovorax temperans, assembly GCF_006716905.1. Lineage (GTDB taxonomy): Bacteria > Pseudomonadota > Gammaproteobacteria > Burkholderiales > Burkholderiaceae_C > Acidovorax > Acidovorax temperans. The sequence continues at coordinate 475,981 of NZ_VFPV01000003.1, forward strand.
GCTGCAACCCTGGCGTGAAGCGGCCTTGACGGTCCTTCCACGCCTGCGCGATAGCTTGACCTACGGCACGCGCAGTGCCCGTGCCATGCACACCAGGGGTGAGCCTGGTCAACTCACCCTGTGCATTTTTGGCATGCACGGCGTAGTAGTCTCGCTTCGCGGCGCCTGCGCCATGCGTAAAAAACAGTTTGTAGACCAGGGACTGGCTGGCAGCACCGGGCAACTGAACCCGTCGCGACCAGAACCACGAACCTCTTGCCACCAGCAGACCATCGTCCAGCACGCTCAAAGTCCAGCGCCGGGTTGCAGCGTGCAGCAGCCACCCCAGCAACACCAGCCAGGCCAACATGCCCCACAGGCTCTGCGGTAGCACGAATGCGCCGGGCTGCAGGCGGGCATGATTCCACCCATCGCCTACCAATGCGGCAGCAGCCACCACGGCAGACCAGCGCCAAGGCGTTTGCCCAAACTGCAGACTCCATCCACCGGCCCCTTCGCGCACCTGAACATTGACAGGCAGCCGTGATACGCCCGGTGAAGCCGCGCCGCCCTCTTCCGCCGCGTCGACCGGTCCAATAGGGATCTCCTCCTGCCAGGCAGCCGAAGGAGCGTACGGATCGACATCCAACCGCACCTCTATCGCGGTGGATGCTTGAATAGGCAAGTCATAAGCCAGCTCCAGCCCGCCCTCTGCCCCCAACAACTCCAACCGCCAGTCCACGCGCTCGCCACTGCGCTGGGCGCCATGGGTAGGAGCATCGTCTGGAAGGGAAAACCGGGCCACTAGGCGCAGATGCCCATCACCCAGTGCCAGGCGGCGCGTGCCAGCCTCCAGGGTCTGCACGCGCCGCTCGGGTGAGCCTGAACTGGCTTCGTCCACACGGTATTGCGCCACGCGCAGCTGGAATTGGTCAGCAGCCGGGTGCTGCGCCGCGCGGGGCGGCAGCACCAGCGTCACTTCAACGGGCTGCCCAGCCCTGGGCCGTGACGGCAGTGCCGTCATGGCCAGACCACGGTAGCGCCAGACCTTGCGGGTTTGATGAACAGCAGCCCAGACCATGCCCGCGCCAATGGCCACAAAACCTCCCAAAAGCGCCTTGACCCACCAGGGTGCGCGAGCGTCGCTCCAGAACAGCGCCGCCATGGGAAAAGAAATACCGCACCAGAACAGCGTGAAGGCCCACAGACCCCAATGGCTGTTGGTCAGCGGGTTGGGCGGTGAATCTTCTGGCGCCTTTGCAACGCGGCCCGACAGCAGCCGCCACAGCATCCAGCCAGCGGCCAAGCCCACCCCGGTAAAGACCAGTGCAAACGGCAAGCGAAAGATTTGCAACCGCCAGCGGATGGACGGGTCTACCAGGGCCTCAGAGGGCTGCGCGGGGTTGACCCAGACCGTGATGGGGCGCCCTTGTTGCTGCGCCTGGTGCAGCGTCTGAAACCATCGCTCCTGCCAATCACCCACGTTGTCGGCACCCGCTTGGGGGGCCAACCCCACGCGCTGACTTTCGTAGGATTTGCCAGCGATTTCGTAGCGATAGCGCACCAGCACCTGGTAGGCGGTGCCTCCCTCACTGCCCGCATGTTTGCGAATCTGGGCGTCCAGCACCTGCGCTGGCACAGGCTGCCACGACTGGACTGACAACGCAGCCTGCAAGGTAGAGGCCAGGGGACGCAGCCCGGCCCAGTAACCCACGGCCGTGAAGAGGACCACAAACACGGCACAAAACACCAGCAACACGCCCCGCCCCACTGCCGTTCTTCCTTCTGCCATGGCTCCTCCTTTTTGTTGTTATGGCCTTTAGCATAGTGACGAATTCATGACGATTTGGTGACAACGCCCAACAAAAAACGGCCCCGAAGGGCAATGCCAGTAAGTTAAGCAAAGGCCCTTCGGGGTCTTTGTTGTTTGTACAGTGCAGGCTTGATCAATTGAGCTTTGGCCATAGAGGTCAAGCGATAGCCAATGCTGCTGCAAGAGTACCTGAACGATACCCATGAGTTTGCGAGCCCCGAACAATGGGGTGTCGTTCAAAGCAACATACCCCAGCAGTGGATTGAACAGGCCTTGCAGATGACGGGTGTAGCCACGCTGCGCAAGCGGCGACTGCCCATGGAGCAGGCACTTTGGCTGGTATTGGGTGTGGCCTTGCTTAGAGACCGCTCCATCGTGAACGTGGCCGAGGTACTGGAGCTGGCACTGCCTGGGCAGCACAATGAACCCATCAGCTCCAGCGCGCTGAGCCAGGCGCGCCAACGGCTGGGCAGTGAGCCCCTGCAATGGCTGTTTCGCCACACTGCTGCCCATTGGGCGCACCAGCAGGCCGCTCGCCACCGCTGGCAAGGCTTGGCGCTGTACGCATTGGATGGCGTGGTCTGGCGTACCCCCGACACACAAGACAACCGCCAGCACTTTGGTTGCCAGCGCAACCACGCAGACCACCAAAGTCCCTTCCCCCTGGTGCGCATGGCCTGCTTGCTCGATGCCAGAGCTCGTTTATTGGTAGATGCCAGCCTGGATGCCTACGACACCAGTGAGTACGCATTGGCTGAACGCTTGTGGCCGAAGTTGCCGCCTGACTCGCTGGTGATTGTGGACAAAGGGTTTTACTCGGCAAGTCTGCTGTGGCCGCTGCAACACCGCCAGGGACGTCACTGGCTGATCCCTGCGCGTGCCGGACTCAGGGGCGAGGTGGTGCAAACGCATGGCCCTGGCGATGTGAGCTTGCGCATGAAGGTCTCGCCCCAAGCTCGCAAGAAAGACCCCGGCTTGCCGCTCACGTGGGAGGTGCGCGCCATCACCCGTGAACTCGATGGCAAACCCAGAACCTTGTTCACGTCCCTGATGGATCCGGCACGCTACAAGGCCGAGGAGGTGTTCGCGCTGTACCACGAACGCTGGGAGATTGAGCTGGCCTATGGAGAGATGAAGACGGACATGCTGGGCCAGGCGATGACGTTGCGCAGCCAGCAACCCGATGGGGTCAAGCAAGAGCTGTGGGCAACCTTGTTGATGTACAACCTGATCCGCTTGGAGATCACGCGCATCGCAGACGAGGCCAAAGTGCAGCCCTGTCGCATCAGCTTCATCACGGCGCTGCGCTACATCGTGGATGAGTGGCTGTGGAGTTCAGGATCACACACCCCTGGGGCCATCCCGGCCAAGCTTGCGGCCATGAGAAAGAACATCCGCCGCTTCGTGCTGCCGCCTCGCAGATCCCACAGGCGGTATCCGCGTGAGGTTCGTATGACCAAGACCCAGTATCCCGTCAAAAAAATGCCGCTCAGACTTAACTGAGCGGCATTGCCCCGAAGGGCCGTTTGCATTCATGCGCTGAGCGCAGCCTGTCAGGCCGTCACGCCCTTGGCAACCTCAGCATATTCCTCGATCTGGTCGAAGTTCATGTAGCGGTACACGCTGGCCTTGTCAGCATCGATCACGCCCATTTCCTGGAGGTATTCCTCCTTGGTGGGCAGCTTGCCCAGGCGCGAGGCGATGGCGGCCAGCTCGGCAGAGCCCAGGAACACGTTGGTGTTCTTGCCCAGGCGGTTCGGGAAGTTGCGGGTGGAGGTGGAAATCACCGTCGCACCCTCGCGCACCTGCGCCTGGTTGCCCATGCACAGCGAGCAGCCGGGCATTTCGGTACGCGCACCAGCCGTGCCGAAGGCGGCGTAGTGGCCTTCCTTGATCAGCTCGCTCTGGTCCATCTTGGTGGGCGGTGCCACCCACAGCTTGACGGGAATATCGCGCTGGCCGCCCAGCAGCTTGGCTGCGGCGCGGAAGTGACCGATGTTGGTCATGCACGAGCCGATGAAGGCTTCGTCGATCTTGGTGCCAGCCACTTCGGACAGGAACTTGGCGTCGTCCGGGTCGTTCGGGCAGCAAACGATCGGCTCCTTGATGTCGGCCAGATCGATCTCGATCACGGCGGCGTACTCGGCATCCTTGTCGGCTTCGAGCAGGTTGGGGTTGGCCAGCCAGGCTTCCACCTTCTCAATGCGGCGCTGCAGGGTCTTCGCGTCCTGGTAGCCATCGGCGATCATGTTCTTCATGAGCACGACGTTGGAGCGCAGGTACTCAGCGATCGGCTCGGGGTTGAGCTTGATCGTGCAGCCGGCGGCGGAACGCTCGGCCGAGGCGTCGGACAGCTCGAAGGCTTGCTCCACCTTCAGGTCCGGCAGGCCCTCGATTTCGAGGATCTTGCCCGAGAAGATGTTCTTCTTGCCGGCCTTGGCCACGGTCAGCAGGCCCGCCTTGATGGCGTACAGCGGGATCGCGTGCACCAGGTCGCGCAGCGTCACGCCGGGCTGCATCTCACCCTTGAAGCGCACCAGCACCGACTCGGGCATGTCCAGCGGCATCACGCCGGTGGCAGCGCCGAAAGCCACGAGGCCCGAGCCTGCGGGGAAGGAGATGCCGATGGGGAAGCGGGTGTGCGAGTCACCGCCCGTGCCCACTGTGTCGGGCAGCAGCAGGCGGTTGAGCCAGCTGTGGATCACGCCGTCGCCCGGGCGCAGGGACACGCCGCCGCGGCTGCTGATGAAGGCCGGCAGTTCGCGATGGGTCTTCACGTCCACCGGCTTCGGGTACGCAGCGGTGTGGCAGAAGGACTGCATCACGAGGTCGGCCGAGAAGCCCAGGCAGGCCAGATCCTTCAGCTCATCGCGCGTCATCGGGCCGGTGGTGTCCTGCGAACCCACGGTGGTCATCTTCGGCTCGCAATACGTGCCGGGACGGATACCCTGGCCTTCGGGCAGGCCGCAGGCACGGCCGACCATCTTCTGCGCCAGCGTGAAGCCGGCCTTGGATTCAGCCGGCGCCTTGGGCAGGCGGAACACGGTCGATGCGGGCAAGCCCAGGGCCTCGCGCGCCTTGGCGGTGAGCGAGCGGCCAATGATCAGGTTGATACGGCCACCGGCGCGCACTTCGTCCAGCAGCACGTCGCTCTTGAGCGCGAACTCAGCCACGGTTTCGCCGTTCTTGACGATCTTGCCGTCGTAGGGCAGCACGTCGATCACGTCGCCCATTTCGAGCTTGGACACATCGACTTCGATGGGCAGAGCGCCGGAATCTTCCTGCGTGTTGAAGAAGATGGGGGCGATCTTGCCACCCAGCGTCACGCCGCCGAAACGCTTGTTCGGCACGAAGGGGATGTCCTGGCCGGTGGCCCAGATCACCGAGTTGGTAGCGGACTTGCGCGAAGAACCGGTGCCCACCACGTCACCGACGTAGGCAACCAAGTGGCCCTTCTTCTTCAGGTCTTCGATGAACTGCATCGGGCCGCGCTTGCCGTCTTCCTCGGGCTTGAAGGCCGCGTCAGGACGCGTGTTCTTGAGCATGGCCAGGTAGTGCAGCGGAATGTCGGGGCGGCTCCAGGCGTCGGGGGCGGGCGACAGGTCGTCGGTGTTGGTCTCGCCGGGCACCTTGAACACGGTGACGGTGATTTTCTTCTCGACCTCGGGGCGGCTGGTGAACCACTCGGCATTGGCCCAGCTCTGCATGACCTCCTGGGCCTTGGCGTTGCCGGCCTTGGCCTTGGCGGCCACGTCGTTGAAGAAGTCGAACATCAGCAGCGTCTTCTTGAGGGCTTCTGCGGCCACGCCAGCGACTTCCGCGTCGTCGAGCAGTTCGATCAGAGGGTGCACGTTGTAGCCGCCCACCATGGTGCCCAGCAGCTCGGTCGCCTTGGCCTTGGAGATCAGGTCCACCTTGATGTCGCCATGCGCCACAGCGGCCAGGAAGCTGGCTTTGACCTTGGCGGCATCGTCCACGCCTGGAGGCACACGGTGCGTCAGCAGGTCCAGCAGAAAGGCTTCTTCGCCTGCGGGCGGGTTCTTGATGAGCTCGATCAACTCGGCCACTTGCTTGGCGTCGAGGGGCAGCGGCGGGATGCCCAGGGCGGCGCGCTCGGCGACGTGGTCACGGTAGGCTTTCAACATACTTCTCTCCGGTTACGTTCTAAAGTGGGGCAACAGCGCACCTCCCTGCCCACTGGCCGGGCAAGAAAGTGCTGCGTTTTCAAGGTTCTTATTTGCTGCCGCTGGGGGCGTCAAAAACGCTCTGCGGGGGAGCTTTCTTGATGGCTTCAGCAACAACAAACTGCTCGGGGCTCATGCATTCGTCTGCCATGCGCTGACCCAGCTTCTGGTTCATCAGCATGGACTTGTTGGCAATCTGCAGCCAGACCGCGCCGGCCTTGGTGTCTTCCAGACGCACCGCACCCGTGGTGGTCGCCACGGGAATCATGCGGTACTTGAAGCCCTTGCCTTCGACCTGGAAGTGGCCTGGATTGGCCTTGTCGGCTGAGACATTGACGAAAGCGCCCAGTTCGCAGGCGATGCGCCCGACATGCACACGCTCGGCAATGGCCAACTCTTCGGGGGACAGTGCAGCCTCTGCGGCGATGATGCCGGTAGCCACCTGGTTGGCCGCGCTCTTGAGTTGGGTGCGGCTGCTGGTCTGCTGGGCCTTGGCCACTACAGTCTTGCCATTGCCTGCCGCAGCGGTAGAGGATTTGGTGGTGTTGGCGGGCTTGGCCTTGGCCGCCGTCGCCTGTTTGGCCGATGCAGGCTTGGCAGGCGTTGCGGCGCCGGAACCCTGGGCCATCACCCAAGCAGGCGCCAAAAGCAGGAGAGCGGAGGCGAAAAGTTGTTTCATGGCGTCAAAGCTCCAGTAAAAATCATGCAGTAACGTGGCTCACGGGGGTAACCACATCAAACCAGTGGCCCACCGAGGAAGGAAGCGCAACACCAGTGTAGTGCGCACGCTCCAGCAACTGCCAGTAGTAGCGGTAACTCGCCCGGTCATGCAACACCCCATCGTGGCTGATGGGGGCCCACTGGGCGGCCTGGGCTGCCAGCAGGATGCGCGCCGCCGCTTCCACCTCAGCCAACGCCGGCGCAAACGCACGCAGGATGGGGCGGATCTGCGACGGATGGATGCTCCACATCCGGGTGTAACCCAGTTCCTGGGATGCGCGCTGGGCCGCAGCCTGCATCGCGGCAGGGTCGGTGAATTCCGTCACCACGCAATGCGAGGGCACCTTGCCGTAGGCATGACAGGCTGCTGCAATCTCCAGCTTGGCACGCACCACCAGAGGGTGGGCGAACTGCCCCTGCGATGTCATGGCGTGGGCAGGAATGGCGCCACCGTGGGAGGAGACAAAGTCCATCAACCCAAAGCTGATGCTCTGCACTTGGGGGTGGGATGCGATCTCAAAAGCGTGTGATACCGCCAAGGGCGATTCAATCAGCACATGCAAAGGCAAATGGGTGGCGCCTGCACGCAGCAAGGCTTGTTCGGCAGCAACCACGTCGTCCACCGTTTCCACCTTGGGCACCATGATGTGACACAGGCGTTGACCGGCCGCGCCGGCAATGATGTCGATATCGCTTGCAAAAGCAGGGTGGTCTGTGGCGTGCACACGCGCTGCCACCCGGGCAGTGGCCGAGGCACCCGATGCCAGCGAAGCCACCAGGCGGGCGTGCTCCACCTCTTGCCCCACCGGAGCGCCGTCTTCGCAGTCCAGCGTCACATCCACCACGCAAGCGCCAAACTCTTCGGTCAGCTCAGCCTGCATCTGCAGGCTCTTGCGCATGCGAGCTTCCACACCGCTGTAGTGATCGCACACAGGCAATGCCTGTACACCCGCCTGGGCGCCGAGCAGTATTTCACGGGGGTGGAGTGCGTCCATCATCAGCTACAGGGCTATGTGCAATGCCCAGGGGGAGAAAAATCGTGTGGCCACTGCAAATCGAAAGCAAGGGCCACAGCATGTCTCTCACCGCTCTCAAATTGAGAGCTGCTAGCGCTTGATTGGCGGGCGCTAGAGGGCAAAAACCCTCAAACCGCCCGCCACAAAGCGCTAGCGACTACGTGCTTTACAGCAGGTGCTTGACGCCGTCCTTCTCGCCTTCGAGCTCAGCCAGGGTCTTGTTGATGCACTCTTGGCTGAATGCGTCGATGGGCAGACCTTCGACGATCTTGTATTCGCCGCCTTCGCAGGTGACGGGGTAACCGAACACGACTTCCTTGGGAATGCCGTATTCGCCATTGGAAGGAATACCCATGGTGACCCACTTGCCGTTGGTGCCCAGGGCCCAGTCGCGCATGTGGTCGATGGCAGCGTTGGCGGCCGAGGCAGCCGACGACAGGCCACGGGCTGCGATGATGGCGGCGCCGCGCTTGCCCACGGTGGGCAGGAACGTATTGACGTTCCAGTCGTGGTCGTTGATGGTGTCCTTCACGGACTTGCCGTTCACTGTAGCGAAACGGTAGTCAGCGTACATGGTGGGCGAGTGGTTGCCCCACACGGCCAGCTTTTCGATGTCGCCCACAGCGCAGCCGATCTTGGCGGCGATTTGCGAAGCAGCGCGGTTGTGGTCCAGACGCAGCATGGCGGTGAAGTTCTTGGCTGGCAGATCAGGAGCCGACTTCATGGCGATGTAGGCGTTGGTGTTGGCGGGGTTGCCCACCACCAGCACGCGCACATTGCGGGAAGCCACGGCGTTCAGAGCCTTGCCTTGGGCGGTGAAGATCTGGGCGTTGGCAGCCAGAAGATCAGCGCGCTCCATGCCTGGGCCGCGAGGACGGGCACCCACCAGCAGGGCGTAATCGGTGTCCTTGAAAGCGGTCATGGGGTCGCTGTGGGCTTCGATGCCAGCCAGCAGAGGGAAGGCGCAGTCTTCCAGCTCCATGATCACGCCCTTGAGTGCGTTCTGGGCCTTTTCGTCAGGAATTTCCAGCAGTTGCAGGATGACGGGCTGATCCTTGCCGAGCATTTCGCCGGAGGCGATGCGGAACAGCAGTGCGTAACCGATTTGACCAGCGGCGCCAGTAACGGCAACACGGACAGGCTTCTTGCTCATGGTGAAAAACTCCAGGAAGTGACAAAAACAGGTAAAGGTGCAACGCAGCACCAGCGCCTGTTACCAGCAGCCCGTGCCCCGCAAACAGCCTTGGAGTTTACCCCCGTTTCATGGCCTCGGTCAATTTGTCTTATGTCTTATATAAGATATGATTGCGAGCGCCGCGGTTCACCGCCCATCCCGCCCAACCAACTCCACATGTCCTCGCTCCCGTTCGCTGCCGACAATTCGCCCGCCCCTCAAGGCGCCGGGTTGCCGACGCCTGCGTTCAGCCCGCTGTACCAGCAAATCAAGGGCTTGATTTTGCAGAGCCTGCAGCAAGGCGAGTGGAAGCCTGGGGAATCGATTCCCAGCGAGATGGAGCTGGCAGCGCGCTTTCGGGTAAGCCAAGGCACCGTGCGCAAGGCCATTGATGAACTGGCTGCCGAAAACCTAGTGGTGCGCAGGCAAGGCAAGGGCACCTTTGTTGCCACCCACGCCGAGCAACATGTTCAGTACCGGTTTCTGAAGCTGCTCCCCGATACAGGCGACGCCAGCGTGGAAGGTCCGGCCCAGCGCTCCGTGATCGAATGCCGCCGCGTGCGCGCCAGCGCCGACATTTCACGGGTGCTGGCATTGCGCAGCGGTGACCCCGTCATGCAGGCCAAACGCATCTTGTCTTTTGCCGGTGTTCCAACCATTCTGGAAGACATCTGGCTGCCCGGCCACGCTTTCAAAGGACTGACGGGCGAGCAGATGGCCAACTACCAAGGCCCCACCTACGCCATGTTCGAGATGGATTTCGGAGTACGCATGGTGCGTGCCGAAGAAAAGATTCGCGCCGTGCTGCCCGATGCAGAGCAGGCCCAATTGCTACAGGTCACCACAGCCACCCCCCTGTTGAGTGTGGAGCGCATCGCTTACACCTATAACGATGTTCCCATGGAGTTACGACGTGGCCTCTACCGCACCGACACCCACCATTACCGTAACGAACTGAGCTGACAGCAGGCTGGCACCTGATTACAAACGTCGATTTTTGATCCCGATACAAAAGCGCGGTTGTTGCATTGCAATAGAATTTTGTGTTGTTTGCATCTTCCAATTACAGAGCAGTTACATCCACGAAAGCACCAGACATGACTGAACTAGCCAAAAAACGGCCTGAATTCCGCAACATCAATGCCTTCAAGGACTTGACGACCTATCGCATGGCACCAGCAGCATGGGTTTCGATCCTGCACCGTGCCAGCGGGGCCATCATGTTCCTGCTGCTGCCCTTTGTCATCTGGATGTTCGACACCTCGCTGTCGTCGGAAATCTCTTTCGGAAAATTCAAAGCAGCCTTCAATGCGGGCTTGGGCTTTGTCCCCGGCTGGTTCATCAAACTCGTGGTTCTGGCATTGATCTGGGCCTACATGCACCACCTCATCGCCGGCCTGCGCCACCTGTGGATGGACGTCAGCCACGACGCCGTGAACAAGGAATTCGGCAAGACCTCTGCCGTTTTCACGCTGGCAGTCAGCATCGGCCTGACGCTGGTACTGGGCGCCAAACTTTTCGGCTTGTACTGATTTCAAACAACAAGGCGTGCGTGCCATTGAAGGCACCATAGCCCCCGCAAAAAAGGAAACCAATATGTCCGTCAATTACGGCTCCAAGCGCACGGTCGTCGGCGCCCACTATGGCCTTCGCGACTGGCTCAGCCAGCGCGTCACCGCCGCCCTGATGGTTCTGTTCACCGTCGTGGTTCTGGTTCAGCTCGTGGCGTCCAAGGGCCCCATCGGTTACGACCTGTGGGCCGGCATTTTCTCTGCCCAATGGATGAAGGTTCTGACTTTCTCCGTGATCGTGGCCATGGCATGGCACGTGTGGGTGGGCGTCCGTGACATCTTCATGGACTACATCAAGCCCGTGGGCCTGCGTCTGGCCCTGCAAGTTTTCACCATTGTCTGGCTGGTCAGCTGCGCTGGCTGGGGTATCCAGGTTCTGTGGCGTCTCTGATTCCCGCGATTGAAGGTACAAAATGAGCTATACAAAAGCCAACATCACCACGCGCAAGTTCGACGTAGTCATCGTCGGCGCAGGCGGCTCGGGCATGCGTGCCGCGCTGGAACTCTCCCGTGCAGGCCTGAACGTGGCCTCGCTGTCCAAAGTCTTCCCCACCCGCTCGCACACCGTGGCCGCACAAGGTGGCGTGTCTGCCTCGCTGGGCAACATGAGCGAAGACAACTGGCACTATCACTTCTACGACACCATCAAGGGTTCTGACTGGCTGGGCGACCAGGACGCCATCGAGTTCATGTGCCGCGAAGCACCGAAGGTGGTGTACGAACTGGAACACTTCGGCATGCCGTTCGACCGCAACCCCGACGGCACCATCTACCAGCGCCCCTTCGGCGGCCACACCGCCAACTACGGCGAAAAGCCCGTGCAACGCGCCTGCGCAGCCGCTGACCGTACTGGTCACGCCATGCTGCACACGCTGTACCAGCAAAACGTCAAGGCCAAGACCAACTTCTTCGTGGAGTGGATGGCTCTGGACCTGATTCGCGACGAATCCGGCGACGTGGTCGGTGTGACGGCCCTGGAAATGGAAACCGGCGACCTGCACATCCTGCAAGCCAAGACCGTGCTGCTGGCCACGGGTGGCGCAGGCCGTATCTTCGCGGCATCCACCAACGCCTTCATCAACACCGGTGACGGCCTGGGCATGGCAGCGCGTGCTGGCATCGCCTTGCAAGACATGGAGTTCTGGCAGTTCCACCCCACCGGCGTGGCCGGTGCCGGCGTGCTGCTGACCGAAGGCTGCCGCGGTGAAGGCGCCATCTTGCTCAACAGCAATGGTGAACGCTTCATGGAGCGCTATGCGCCTACCCTGAAGGACTTGGCTCCCCGCGACTTCGTGTCGCGCTGCATGGACCAGGAAATCAAGGAAGGCCGTGGCTGCGGTCCGAACAAGGACTACATCCTGCTCAAGCTGGATCACCTGGGTGCGGAAACCATCCACAAGCGTCTGCCTTCGGTGTACGAAATCGGCGTGAACTTCGCCAACGTGGACATCACCAAGGAACCCATCCCCGTGGTTCCCACCATCCACTACCAGATGGGTGGCGTGCCCACCAATATCCACGGCCAGGTCGTGGAGCAAAAGAACGGTGTGAACAACTCCGTGGTGAACGGCTTGTACGCTGTGGGTGAATGTGCCTGCGTGAGCGTGCACGGCGCCAACCGCCTGGGCACCAACTCGCTGCTGGACCTGTTGGTGTTCGGCAAGGCCGCTGGCCGCCACATCGTTGAGTTCAACAACAAGAACAAAGAGCACAAGCCACTGCCTGCCGACGCGGCAGACCGCACGCTGGAACGCCTGAACCAGCTCGAAAGCTCCAAGAGCGGCACCTACGCCCAAACCCTCGCCGGCGACATCCGCGCCACGATGCAACAGCACGCTGGCGTGTTCCGCACCCAGGCCAGCATGGACGAAGGCGTCAAGAAGATTGCCGAGCTGCGCGATCGCGTGGCAAGCGTCACTCTGCAAGACAAGTCCAAGGTGTTCAACACCGCCCGCATCGAGGCATTGGAAGTGGACAACCTGATCGAAGTGGCGCAGGCCACGATGGTGTCTGCCGCTGCCCGCAAGGAATGCCGTGGCGCCCACACCGTGTACGACTACGAGCATCCTGCCGACCACCCAGAGTTCCCACTGGGCCGTAACGATCAGGAGTGGATGAAGCACACCCTGTGGTACAGCGAAGGCAACCGCCTGGATTACAAGCCGGTCAACCTCAAGCCCCTGACAGTGGAAAGCATTCCACCCAAGGTCCGGACGTTCTAAACAGTAGCCCCACGAGAGCAGAATCATGAAGCGCACATTCCAAATCTATCGCTACGATCCGGACAAGGACGCCAAGCCCTACATGCAGACCATCGAGATCGAACTCGACGGCCACGAACGCATGCTGCTGGACGCCTTGATCAAGCTGAAGCAACAAGACCCTACGCTGTCGTTCCGCCGCTCCTGCCGCGAAGGCGTCTGCGGTTCTGACGCCATGAACATCAATGGCAAGAACGGCTTGGCCTGCCTGACGAACATGAACACCCTCAAGGGCACGATTGTTCTGAAGCCCCTGCCCGGCCTGCCAGTGATCCGCGACCTGATCGTCGACATGACGCAGTTCTTCAAGCAGTACAACTCGATCAAGCCCTACCTGATTAACGACAATCTGGTGGCACCTGATCGTGAGCGCCTGCAAAGCCCCGAAGAGCGTGAAGAACTGAACGGTCTGTACGAGTGCATCTTGTGCGCAAGCTGCTCGACCAGCTGCCCCAGCTTCTGGTGGAACCCCGACAAGTTCGTGGGCCCCGCTGGTCTGCTGCAGGCCTACCGCTTCATCGCCGACAGCCGCGACGAAGCCACAGCCCAGCGCCTGGACAACCTGGAAGATCCGTACCGCCTGTTCCGTTGCCACACCATCATGAACTGCGTGGACGTTTGCCCCAAGGGCCTGAACCCCACCAAGGCCATCGGCAAGATCAAGGAATTGATGGTGCGCCGCGCCATCTGATCCTTTCAGGGCCTCACCATGAGCGATATCGCCACCACAGCGCCTGCAGCCGCCGACGAGTTGCTGACAGAGCGCGAACTGAGCAAGCTGCACTGGCGCTGCCGGCGCGGCTTGCTGGAGAACGACCTGTTCATTCAGCAGTTCTTCAAACGTTTCGAACCTGAGCTGAAGCAACGCCATGCTCAGGGGTTGGCGGCGCTCATGGCCCTGGCAGACAACGACCTGCTGGACCTGTTGCTCTGCCGCCGCGAACCAGACGAGACACTGGCCAGCGCCGAAGTGAACGAAGTGCTCAGCATGCTGCGCTTGAGTGGCGGCACCCCTGCCCTGCGAGCCTGACAAACGCAGGGCGCCCCTAGACCGGATTGACATCGGCAAACCTAAGGAAAGTAACAATGAAGCTAGCTGACAACAAAGCCACCCTGTCGTTCTCCAACGGCAGCCCCAGCGTGGACCTGCCGGTCTATCAGGGCAGCATCGGCCCGGACGTCATCGACATCCGCAAGCTGTATGCACAAACGGGCATGTTCACCTATGACCCCGGCTTCCTGTCCACAGCCGCAACCCAGTCCGCCATCACTTACATCGATGGCGACAAGGGCGAGCTGCTGTACCGCGGCTACCCCATTGAGCAGCTGGCTGTGAACTGCGACTTTCTGGAAACTTGCCACCTGCTGCTGTACGGAAACCTGCCCAATGAAGCCCAGAAGAAGGACTTCACCAGCCGCGTGACCAACCACACCATGGTCAACGAGCAAATGCAGTTCTTCCTGCGTGGCTTCCGCCGTGACGCACACCCCATGGCTGTGCTGACCGGTCTGGTGGGTGGTCTGTCGGCCTTCTACCACGACAGCACCGACATCAACAACCCAGAGCACCGCGAAATCGCCGCGATCCGCCTGATCGCCAAGATGCCTACGCTGGTGTCCATGGCATACAAGTACAGCGTGGGCCAGCCTTACATCTACCCACGCAACGACCTGAGCTACGCTGGCAACTTCATGCGCATGATGTTTGCCACGCCTTGCGAAGAGTACAAGGTCAACCCGGTGCTCGAACGCGCTCTGGACCGCATCTTCATCCTGCACGCTGACCACGAGCAAAACGCATCCACATCGACCGTGCGTCTGTGCGGCTCGTCGGGCACCAACCCCTTCGCAGCCATCGCTGCGGGCGTGGCCTGCCTGTGGGGCCCTGCCCACGGTGGCGCCAACGAAGCCTGCCTGAACATGCTGGAAGACATCCAGCGCAACGGTGGCGTGGCCAAGGTCGGCGAGTTCATGGAGAAGGTCAAGGACAAGAACTCCGGCGTGAAGCTGATGGGTTTTGGCCACCGCGTGTACAAGAACTACGACCCCCGCGCCAAGCTGATGCAGGAAACCTGCAACGAAGTGCTGCAGGAACTGGGCCTGGAAAACGACCCCCTGTTCAAGCTGGCCAAGCAGCTCGAGAAGATTGCGCTGGAAGACGACTACTTCGTGTCGCGCAAGCTGTACCCCAACGTGGACTTCTACTCGGGCATCGTGCAACGCGCCATCGGCATCCCCGTGTCGCTGTTCACTGCCATCTTCGCGCTGGCTCGCACCGTGGGCTGGATTGCCCAACTGAACGAAATGATTGGCGACCCCGAGTACAAGATCGGCCGCCCACGCCAGCTGTTCACCGGTGCTGAGCGCCGCGACGTGCTGCCTATCAGCAAGCGTTGATCGGTGAAGTGCCTGGCGCGCATGGCGCCCAGGCCTGAACCCCAAAGCCCGCAGGTGCCCCCTGCGGGCTTTTTTACGCCTGCTGCCGCTTCTTTTGAGCCTGCGATGGGGTTCAGACCAGGGAAATGACCCCAGGGTGATTGGCAGGAACCTTGCGGCCCAAGAGCACCGCGCATCCCTCGGAGCCGCCAGCCGTTGAGCGAAGCAACACCCGCAGTGATGGCGAGTCTTTGCAACGCAGCAGTCCAAGCCACACGGCCGACACGGCCCACAGCGCAGTGTTGAGCGCCGAGGATTCCAAGGGATTTCCATCACCGCGCCAGCTGCCAGCGCACCGCAGAATGCAGCCATTGCGGCAGAAGCCAGACATGGATCGCTGGACGCGCTGACCGCCCCCGGCCCCATGGGACCAGCGCGCCAGCATGACGCTTATGTCCCTGCTCACAGCCAAACCCTACACGGAGGAAGTTCCTATGTCCGCAGGTGACTGGAAGCGCTTTTACCAGGCGGTCTGTGATGGCGACATGCGCCTGGTGCGGCACTACATCGAAGCGGGCATTGATGTGAACTACGCCCACCCAGAGTTCTTCTCCACCCCGCTGGTGGCAGCCATACGCAACCAGCGTGAAGAAGTGGCGCTCTTCATCTTGCAGCGCGGCGCAGATCCGCTGCGGGTGTCTGAAGTGGATGGCGCCTCCCCCATGGATCTGCTGGCCACCAGCAACCTTCCGCGCCTTCAAGAACAACTGGACCGCATGGGGATTGCCGCCCGGCCTGCCCGGAATTTCTGGAAACGCTGGCTGGGCTGGTAGCGGCAGCGCAGGCCCGCACCGGCCGCTAGGTGGATCAACCCGAGGGGCCAGGACGCCAACCCAACTCACCCCCGATACCTTGAAGAGTCAGCGTGCTCCGCCAAAACGCATAACCTCTTTTTCACAGGCACGCACGTACTCCCCCCTAGTAACCACACTTTGTGCCATGCCAGCGCTTATATTTAAAGCGCTGGTAATTTATACTGCCACCCAGTACACCTCTTGATCCACGATTGAGAGGCGCCAGAACGGAATACCCCATGCCCCACACCGCAGAAGACAAGCAACGCGCCATTACCCGCCTGCGCCGCATCAAAGGCCAGGCGGAGGCGCTGGAGCGCGCGGTGGAGGCTGGTTCAGACTGCGCCCCCATCCTGCAGCAGCTGGCCGCCATGCGGGGAGCCGTGCACGGGCTGATGGCCGACCTGCTGGACAGCCATGTGCGCGAAACGCTGGCAGAAAAACCCGCACCGTCGCAGCAGGCCGTGGATGAAACACTGGCGCTGCTGCGGTCATACCTCAAATAAACCACCACCCCCGACTGACCGAAAGGACCACCCCATGAAATCCCGCGCCGCCGTTGCCTTCAAAGCCGGAGAACCCCTGCAAATCGTCGAGATCGATGTCGCTCCGCCCAAGAAGGGCGAAGTGCTCATCAAGATCACCGACACCGGTGTGTGCCACACCGATGCCTTCACCCTGAGCGGTGAAGACCCCGAGGGCCTGTTCCCCGTGGTGTTGGGCCACGAAGGCGCCGGCATCGTGGTGGAAGTGGGCGAAGGCGTGACCAGCGTCAAGCCTGGCGACCACGTAATCCCGCTGTACACCGCCGAATGCGGCGAATGCCTGTTCTGCAAGAGCGGCAAGACCAACCTGTGCGTGGCCGTGCGCGCCACGCAGGGCAAGGGCGTGATGCCCGACGGCACCACGCGCTTCAGCTACAACGGCCAGCCCATCTACCACTACATGGGCTGCAGCACCTTCAGCGAATACACCGTGGTGGCCGAAGTGTCGCTGGCCAAGGTCAACCCCAACGCCAACCCCGAGCAGGTCTGCCTGCTGGGCTGCGGCGTGACCACGGGCCTGGGCGCCGTGAAGAACACTGCCAAGGTGCAGGAAGGCGACACGGTGGCCGTGTTTGGCCTGGGCGGCATTGGCCTGGCTGTGATCCAGGGTGCCAAGCTGGCCAAGGCCGGGCGCATCATCGCGATTGACACCAACCCCTCCAAGTTCGACCTGGCCAAGGTGTTTGGCGCCACCGATTGCGTCAACCCCAAGGACTTCGACAAGCCGATCCAGCAAGTGATTGTGGAGATGACAGGCTGGGGCGTGGACCACAGCTTTGAGTGCATTGGCAACGTGAACGTGATGCGCGCCGCGCTGGAATGCGCGCACCGTGGCTGGGGCCAGTCGGTCATCATCGGCGTGGCCGGCGCGGGCCAGGAAATCTCCACCCGCCCCTTCCAGCTCGTCACTGGCCGCAAGTGGCTGGGCTCGGCCTTTGGCGGCGTCAAGGGCCGCAGCGAGCTGCCCGGCATGGTCGAAGACGCCATGGCCGGCAAGATCCAGCTGGCACCGTTCGTGACCCACACGATGGGGCTGGAAGAGATCAACACCGCGTTCGATCTGATGCACGAAGGCAAGTCCATCCGCTCGGTGGTGAAGTACGCAGCCTGACCCAGGCACTACAAAAACAAGAGCACCTTGCGCTTGCTGGATAAGCATTCAAGCCATAAAACCCTTGAAACCCTGATTCAGCAAGCGCCACCAGCTATTCTTTTGTGAGCAACCCATGTCCACCCATCTAGAACTGTTGAGCAGCCATGCCTGCTTTGGCGGCGAGCAACGCTTCTACCGCCATGATTCGGGCACCATCGGCCTGCCGATGAAATTTGCGGTGTACCTGCCGCCCCAGGCCAGCCAGGGCCCCGTCCCGGCCCTGCTGTACCTGGCCGGGCTGACCTGCACCGAAGAGACCTTCGCTACCAAGGCCAGCGCCCAGCGCCGCGCAGCCGAACTGGGCCTGGCGCTCATCACGCCCGACACCAGCCCGCGCGGCGCCAACGTGCCCGGCGAAGCCGAGAGCTGGGACTTTGGCGTGGGCGCAGGTTTTTACCTGGACGCCACCCAGGCACCCTGGGCCACGCACTGGCGCATGGAAAGCTACGTGATGAACGAGTTGCTGCCGCTGTGCACGGCACAGTTGCCGATCGACGCGCAGCGCCTGGGTATTTTTGGCCACTCGATGGGCGGGCACGGCGCGCTCACCCTGGCCTTGCGCCACCCTGGGCGGTTCAAAACCCTCTCGGCGTTTGCGCCCATCTGCGCGCCCACCCAATGCCCCTGGGGCGAGAAGGCGTTCACCGGCTACCTGGGTGCAGACCGCACCAGCTGGGGTGAGCACGATGCCACCGTGCTGATGGAAAACCAGCCCCTGGCCCCCTACCCTGGCGGCATCCTCATCGACCAGGGCCTGGCGGACAAGTTTCTGGAAGGGCAACTGCACCCCCACCTGTTCGAGGCAGCATGCGCGCAGATTGGCCAGCCCCTCACGCTGCGCCGCCACGCGGGGTACGACCACGGCTACTACTTCATCCAGACGTTCATCGACGACCACCTGCAGCACCACGCCAAGGGCCTGGGCGTAGCAGCCTGAGCGGGCTGTTTCGTACCGCCTTCCAATGGCAAAAAGGGCTGTCCCGCAAGGGGCAGCCCTTTTTTTACTCAGCGCCCAGTGCGGGTCAGGTGCCCACCACGCCGCCGTCTGCCTTGCGGATGACCACCGTAGCCGAGCGGGGACGGCCGTTGGCCTTCTTCTCGGGCCAGTTGGACACGGCACGGGGGTTCTCGGGGTCGGACAGCTCGTTGGCGGGCTCACCGGGGTGCTGGATGTTGACGAACATGGTCTTGCCGTCCGGCGTGGTGGTCACGCCGGTGACCTCGCAGCCTGCGGGGCCGACGAGGAAGCGCCGCACTTCGCCCGTGTTCACATCGGCAGCCACCATCATGTTGTTGCCAAAGTTCTTCAGGTCGCCCTTGCCCATGGCCGACGTGGACATGTCGCACTGGATCCACAGCACACCGCGGCCGTCCACCCACAGGCCATCGGGGCACGAGAACATGTCGCCCTTGATGTTGCCCTTGGCCTCGGCGCGCTCCAGCGATGGATCACCCGCCATGACGAAGTGGTTCCAGGCAAAGGTCTGGCCGCTGAAGTCGCCATCTTCCTTCCAGCGAATGATGTTGCCTTGTGTGTTGTTGGCACGGGGGTTGGCCGCATCCACCGCAGGCTGGTTGGCGCCGCCGCGGTTGCTGTTGTTGGTCAGCGTGGTGTAGACCCAGCCTTGCTTGTCCACGGCAATCCACTCGGGACGGTCCATCTTGGTGGCGCCCAGCAGGTCGCTGGCCTGGCGGGCCTTGATCAGCACTTCGCCCTGGTCGGCAAAGCCGTTGGCGGCTGTGAGCGGGCCTTCGCCATGCGTCAGCGCAATCCAGCGGCCCTTGCCGTCGGCGTTGAACTGTGCCACGTACAGCGTGCCATGGTCCAGCAGCGTGGCGTTGGCCGCGGCACCGCCGGGCTTGATGGCATCACGGCTCACGAACTTGTAGATGTACTCAAAGCGTGCGTCTTCGCCCATGTAGACCACAGCCCGGTTGTCACGCGTGACGGCCACCGTGGCGCCTTCGTGCGCACCCCGGCCCATGGCCGTGCGCTTGACGGGGGTGGAGCTGGGGTTGTTGGGGTCGATCTCGACGATCCAGCCGAAGCGGTTGGGCTCGTTGGGGTTCTTGGTGGCATCAAACCGCGCGTCAAACTCATGCCAGCGGTAGCCAGAGCCGCCCTTCTTCAGGCCCCAGCGCTTTTCGTGGGCGCTGAGTGTGTCGCCACCGCTGAAGTAGTTGATGAAGTTTTCTTCAGACGTGAGGTACGTGCCCCAGGGCGTGATGCCGCTGGCGCAGTTGTTGAGGGTGCCGAGCACCGAGCGCCCTTGCGGGTCGGCCGCGGTTTTCATGAGCGCGTGACCTGCGGCGGGGCCGCTGACCAGGGTGGGCGTGTTGGCAGTGATGCGGCGTGCCCAGGGCGAGGGTGTCACCACCTCCCACTTGCCGTTCTTTTCCTGCACTTCGCAGATCGACACGCCGTGGGCTGCCTGCGACTTGCGCACCTTCTCCAGGCTCCAGTTGGCTGCACCGTCAGGGAACAGCAGACCGTGGTCCACATACTCGTGGTTCATGGCCAGCAAGCCCACCTTGGAGCCTTCTTGCGCAAAGTAGTGGATGCCGTCGTGGTGCATGCCAAACTGGGTTGCCTGCTGGGCGGCGCTGTTGCTGGCGTCGTCCTTGAACGCAGCGTTTTCACCAGACATGCCCACCGGGTCACCCCAGGGTGCGATCACCTGCACGGTGTAGCCCTCGGGCACCGTCACCGTGTCGGCCGTGGAAAGAGCCACGCTCTTGAAGCCCAGCAGGGGGCCAGCACCAGAGCCAGGGGTGGCACAACCCACCAGCGCAGCCGCACCGGCCACCGTGCTCAGCGGCGCCAGAAAATTGCCGGCCAACGCGCCCAAACCGCCACGCAACAAGGTGCGGCGCGAAGGGGCTGACACCTCATGGATGCTGGGGTTGGAAGAACGGTTGCTGTCTTCCATCAGGGAGAAATCTTTTGCCATCGTGCTTACTTGGTTGTGACTGCGCTGCCGGGGGTCGGCAGCACGCGCGGCATTTGTAGGCGCGGCGTATGACCAAGGCATGACAGGCACGCAGAAGATCATCTCCCGCGCGGCACTCGGTCAGCGACTTGCACACGCTGATCTGCCGTAGAGCGCGCGGACAAGGTCGATGCTTCTTGATATCAAAAATTGATACATTTATCAAATAACCATTTATTTGATAGATATGCTTGAAATTTAGCAAATTCGTCACATAATGTAACCATGCGCACCGCTGGTGCACGGGTTCCAGCGACAGCCACCAGCAGACGCAGGCACCGGAAAGATTGCATGACGACGACCTCTTCTTTGTCGACAGAAACTTCCCCCACGCCAGGCGGCGCCACCGCCGAGGTGTGCGCGTCTGTCGATGAACTCAAACAACGGATCTTCGACGCGACGCCCATGGGGCTTTGCCTGCTGATCCGTGCCCAGCCCGTGCTCATCAACGCGCGCTTCGCTGAGCTGCTCGGGGCAGCCCCTGAAGACGCCTTGCGCCCTGCCACCTGGCTGCAGCAACAGTGGCCAGAGCTGTGGCCGCAACTGCTCGGCATAGGCCGCGGCCAACGGCATGTGAGCTGTGCCACTGCCTCGGGCCGCATCTTCAATGGGCGTGCCTATGCGCGGGTGCTGCCCGCACTGGCCGAAGGGGCCGAACTGATCACCGTGGTGGACGAACCCCAGCGCGCGCAAATTGCTTTTTCTTCGCACTGGCGTGCCCGCATGCTGGAGCAGACGGAGACCATGGGCCGCAGCGGCTCGGCAGAAATCGACCTGGACCAAGGCAAGGCCGTGCTGTCCAAGGGCCTGTATGCGCTGCTGGGGCTGCCCTTTCACCCCAAAGCTGTGCCCAGCTGGCGCCTGCTGCAGCGGCTGCCCGCGAAAGAGCGCGGCTATGCGGCCTCGATATGGCAAGGCGCACTGCCCGACGAGCCGTTCGAGTTCCAGCACCGGCTGGTCTGTAGCGATGGCAAGCGGCTTGAAGTGCTGCAGCGTGGCATGGTCGAAACCGACGGCTCTGGCCGCCGCCATGGCTACGTCATCATCCAGGACATCACCGCCCAGCGTGAAGCCGAGCAGCGCATCCAGGAGCTGGCCAACCACGACGAAGTCACGGGCCTGGCCAACCGCACGCAACTGCTCGACCGCATTGATGCCGCCGTGCACGCTGCCAAGTGGGACCCGCAACCGTTTTTGCTGCTCTCCATCCAGGTCGATCAGGTGGACCAGCTCAAGCAGGCCATGGGCTATGGCGCGGGTGATGCCATGGCCATGGCCGTGGCATCACGCCTTTGCACGCTGACCGAGCCCAGCGACATCGTGGCGCGCCTGGACGGCGGTGAATTTGCAATTTTGCTGAGCCCCGAAAGCAGCGCGCTCGACCCCCAAGGCTACCGCCACGCCCGCGCGGTAGTGGAGGCCATGTCCAAGCCCGAGCGCCTGGGCGCGGCCGAAATTGTTCCTGGCGGGCGCGTGGGTGTGGCGCGCTTTCCGGCCGATGCACAAACCGCCAGCGAACTGCTGGAAGCCGCCCAAACGGCACGCATGGGCATTCCAGCCACCGGTGAGCAGGTCGCGATCTTCACCCCCGAAACCCGGGCTGCAGCGTTGCGCAAACTGGCCGTCGAATCGGGCCTGCGACATGCCGCAGAACGCGGTGAACTGAGCCTTTCCTACCAACTGCAGGCCGACCTGACCACCGGCGAGATTGCCGGCGCGCAGGTCATCATGAACTGGACGAGCCAGACAGTAACCATCCCCCGGCAAAGCCGGGGGCATTCGGGATGTGAGCCGCTCAAAGCGGCTGTAAGGGGTCGCTAACGCGGCCCCTCATTCTTGGGGCCACCTATCGGTGGCTACTCACCTCCATAGACCGAGTTGGTCCAACCTCTCGTCTTCCTTCTCCTGGTTTCGGATGTACTCCCGTATCACCGCTTCGTCGCGTCCCACCGTCGAGACGAAGTACCCTCGCGCCCAGAAGTGCTGACCCACGAAGTTGCGCTTTCGCTCTCCGTACACCCGCGCAAGGTGGATTGCGCTCTTGCCTTTGATAAAGCCCACCACCTGCGACACCGAGTACTTCGGTGGGATCGACAGCATCATGTGCACGTGATCGGGCATCAGATGCCCCTCTTCAACCCTGCATTCCTTTTGCGCGGCCAACTTTCTGAATACCTCACCCAGGTGTTCGCGTAGCTGCTTGTACAGCGTTCGCCTTCGACACTTGGGGATGAAGACCACGTGATATTTGCAATCCCAGGCCGTGTGACTCAAACTTTCATACTTGTCCATCGTGTTTCTTCCTTTCGTTTGCTTGGCGGCTCACGATTGAAAGTCTCTACGGTGGACAACCTCCTGAAAAGTCAAACTTCTACTGCCTCCCCGGCAGAGCCGGGGGGCCTCCTTTTGGTAGCTAGGCAGTGTTCCAGGCCATGAGTTTGTGCCGATTGCCACGCAAACCGGCCTGATCGTCATGCTGGGCGACTGGAAACGCGAAGCGATTTGCCAGCAATTGCGTGCCTGGGAGCAGGCGGGCGTGCGTGTACCGCGCCTGTGTCTGCGCATCTCGCAACTGGAGCTGCAGCAGCCCGACATGGTGGACAAGCTGCGCCAAAGCCTTCTGGCCAACGGCCTTCAAGCGCAAGCGCTCGGCATCGAGATCAGCGAGCAGGCGCTGTTCAATGCATCGCCCGAACTGGTGCAGACCTTGAACCAGCTGCGCGGGCTGGGGCTGGAGATTTCGCTGGGCGATTTTGGCGCGGGCGCCACCAACCTGGGCCTGCTGCGCACCCTGCCGGTGGATGTGATCAAGGTGCACCGCTCATGCGTGCCCGATGTGACAGCAGCCACCGGTGATGTCTCGCTCACCCGGGCCATCATCAACATGGCGCACAGCCTGCAGATGAAGGTCATGGCAGACGGTGTGGAAACCACGGGCCAGCTCACGCTGCTGATTGCCAATGGCTGTGACCGCATGCAGGGCCCGGTGCTCTCGCCACCCGTGGACGCCAATGCACTCGTACAACTGCTGGCCAGCAAGATCACGTTGCCCGCCCACCTGCTCACTCGCCGACGTGAACGCACCTTGCTACTGGTGGACGATGAGCCCAACATCGTCTCGGCGCTGCGGCGCCTGTTCCGCCGCGAGGGCTACCGCATCGTCACCGCCAGCAGCGGAGCCGAAGGGCTGCAGCGCATGGCCGAATACGAAGTGGACGTGGTGCTGTCAGACCAGCGCATGCCCGGCATGACCGGCGTTGAATTTTTACGCCGCGCCAAAGAGCTGTACCCCGACACCGTGCGCATGGTGCTCTCTGGCTACACCGAGCTACAGTCGATCACCGACGCCGTCAACGAAGGCGCCATCTACCGCTTTCTGACCAAGCCGTGGGATGACGAACGGCTGCTCGTGCATGTGCGCGAGGCCTTTGCCCACAAGGAGCTGGGCGACGAAAACAAGCGCCTGGCCACCGAAGTCGTCACGGCCAGCGAGGCACTGGTCGCAGCCAACGAACGGCTGGAGATGGTGCTGAACAACCGGCAGCAGCAAATCGACCAGGAATCCGCCCGCGCCAACGCCGTGCGCGACATGCTCGACCTGGTGCCCGCGCCGTTGCTAGGGGTGGACCCCGACGGAGTGATTGTGCTGGCCAACCAGGAGGCCCAGCGCGTTCTGGGCCACCGGATTGCCGTGCTGGGTGAACCTGCCGAGGCCGTACTGCAGCAGCCCCTGCCGCCCATGGCGAGAGAATTGCCTGCAACCACAGACCTGCGCGACCCAGACGCCTGCCAGCCGCCCCTGCTCTGGCAAGGGCCCCACTGGAGCGGCAAGGTGCGCGTTCTGAATGCCACGCCGCCGCGTGGCCTGATGGTGGTGTTGACGGAGCACCATAGCCCAGCACAGCCACAGCCCGACAATGAAACGCCCTGTTAAGACGCGAAAGACGCGAGCGCGAACACGGCACCGATCAAAAACACCAGCCCTTGTCCATGGCCTCCCATTTCGACCCCACAACGCCGGATGCACCCAGCGGCACCACGCCTGAAGCCGCGTCACCCGCAACGCAAGCACTCCCTGCCGCCGAGGCCCTGGACCCTGCTGCACAACGGCTGCGCCACCTGTTCCGCCGCCTGGATGCCGAAGGCCAGACCCATGTGCTGAAGAAAGCGCTTTTCGAATACCGCGGAATTGAGCTGCCATGAAAATCCCGCCACCCCGTCTCTTGAAGCTTGATCGCGAAGCCCTCGCACGCGATGTGCGCGCGCTGCCCTCTCTGCCCACTGTGGTGCAGGAGCTGATGATGTTGGTGCAGAAAAATGAGGTGCAGCTGGACACCATCACCAACACGCTGAGCCTGGACCAGGCTTTGTCGGTCAAAGTGCTGCATCTGGCGAACTCTCCGTTCTACGGGTTGTCCGGCCGGGTGCGTTCCATTCGTGATGCGATCAATATTTTGGGAATGCGCCAGCTCAGCAGTCTGGTCATCGCCGCGGCGCTGACGCTGCAGTTCGAAAAGCTGCACGGCCAGTCCTTGCACATGAATGCGTTCTGGCGGCATTCGATTGGCTGCGCCACCGCAGCCCGCCAACTGGCCAAACGCACGGGCCTGGATGAGCAAGCAGCTTTCACCGCAGGCCTGCTGCACGACGTGGGCCGACTGGTGGTAGACAGCCACCATCCCTTGGAAGCCGCGCAGGCCATTGCCTGGGCAGAGGCCAGTGACACGCCCCACTGCGATGCTGAGTACATGCTGCTGGGTATTGACCACACAGAACTGGGGTCCTGGGTGTGCCGCCACTGGCGGTTTACCAGCGATGTGACCGATGCCATCGCAGGCCACCACCACCCACCGCCTTCGGGCGCGCTGACGCTGATTGACATCGTTCACGTGGCCGACGCCATCACCCACGCATTGGACCTGGCCGATGCCCCCAACGAGGCCGTGCCTGGAATCAGCTCTGCAGCCTGGGCACGGCTGGGCCTGCAAGAGCGCGAACTACCGGCGCTGCTGGCCAGCATTGAAAGCGAATTCCACGATTTGTATGCCGTGCTGAAGCCCGCCAAGGAGGCCCCATGACCCACAACGGACTATCCCCCCTGCCCCAGGATTTGACGCTGGCCGAGATGTCAGACGTGCAGATCCGCGCCATCGTGGGCGAGCTGATCAAAACCAACCGGGACTTGAAGGAGGTGAACTCCAAGCTGTCTGATGCACAGAGCAAGCTCATCCAGTCGGAAAAGCTGGCCTCCATCGGGCAGTTGGCAGCAGGTGTGGCACATGAGATCAACAACCCCATCGGCTTCATCTTCTCGAACTTCGGCACCCTGGAGCAGTACCTGGAAGACCTCTTCCAGATGCTGGACGCCTACGAGCAGGCCGAGGCGAGCGTGAGCGACAGCGCAGCACTGGCACGCATCCGCAGCCTCAAGGCAGATCTGGACATTGACTACCTGAAAGAGGACATTCCCAACCTGATGCGCGAGTCGCGCGACGGCATCCAGCGCGTGCGCAAAATCGTGCAGGACCTGAAAGATTTTTCACGCGTGGATGCACGCCAGGAGTGGGAAAGCGTGGACCTGCACGCGGGTATCGACTCCACACTCAACATCGTCAACAACGAGATCAAGTACAAGGCCGACGTGGTCAAGCACTACGGGGCGCTGCCCGAAGTGCAGTGCCTGCCCTCGGAGCTGAACCAGGTGTTCATGAACCTGCTGGTCAACGCAGCCCATGCCATCACGGCAGAACGCGGCACCATCACCATCAGCACCGGAGTCGATGGCCCCAACGTGTGGGTGGAGGTGGCCGACACTGGCGCAGGCATTGCACAAGAAAACCTGAAGCGTATTTTTGACCCCTTCTTCACAACCAAGCCGGTGGGCAAAGGCACGGGCCTCGGCCTGTCGCTGTCTTACGGTATCGTGCAAAAGCACAGTGGGCGCATGGAAGTGCACAGCGAACTGGGAGTGGGCACCCGTTTCAGGGTCACGCTGCCCATCAAGCACGAAGAAGCAGCCACCCAGCCAGCCGCTTGACGGCGGGCCAGTGCCTTTGCCAGTACCGCCCAGCCCCGTACCCTTTTTGCAGCCATGGACACCGACAACACCCCACTGATCCCCGCCGAGGCTGCGGCGCCAGCGCACAGCCAGCCGCCCGCCCCGCCGGCCGAGCCCTGGTCCGTGCTGTGCGTGGACGATGAGCCCAGCATCTTGTCGGCCCTCAAGCGCGTGCTGCGGGCCGAAGACTGCAAGGTGCTACAAGCGGGCAGCGGCGCGGAAGCCATTGCCGTGCTGGAGCAACACCCAGTGGACGTGGTGGTGAGCGACATGCGCATGCCGGGCATGGACGGCGCCGCCCTGCTGGCCCAGGTGCGAGCCCGCTGGCCCGCCACCGCGCGCATTCTGCTCACGGGGTATGCCGACATGAAGGCCACGGTTGCGGCCATCAACGAAGGGCAGATTTACCGCTACATCCACAAGCCCTGGGACGAGACCGAACTGCGGCTGACCGTGCGCCAGGCGGCCGAGCGCAGGCAGCTGGAGCGTGAACGCGACCGCCTGCAAGCCCTGACGAGCGCGCAGAACGAAGAGCTGAAAGCCCTGAACACCGGGCTGGAGCAGCGGGTGCAAGAGCGCACCAGCGAGCTGCGCCAGGCCAACGACCAACTGCGGCGCAACTACCTCACCAGCATCAAGATCTTTTCCAGCGTGATGGAACTGCGCAGCGGCGTGCTGGCCGGGCATGGCAAGCGCTGCGCCAACCTGGCACGCAAGGTGGCGGTGACCATGGGCCTGCCCGAAGACGAAGTGCAGGACATTTTCGTGGCCGGGCTGCTGCACGACATGGGCTTCATGGCCTTGCCGGACTCCATCATGAGCAAGCCCGTGGGCAAGCTCACCCCGGAAGAACTGGCCAGCTACCAGCGCCACCCGGTGCTGGGCGCGCAGGCCTTCATGGCGCTGGACGACCACCAGACCGTGGCCACATTGATCCGCACCCACCACGAGCGCTTTGACGGCACCGGCTACCCGGACCAACTCCAGGGCACGCAGATTCCGCGGGGCGCGCGCATCCTGGCGGTGGTGGATACGTACGACGACATGACGCACGGGCACCTCACCGGCGCGTCGCTCACGGAAGCGGAAGCGCGCACCATCTTGCAGCGCGGGCGCGGCACGCAATTCGACCCCGAGGTGGTGGACGTCTTCCTGCACATCACGCAAGAGGTCAAGCCCAAGCCCGTGCGCATCGAGCCCGTCAGCACCGACCATCTCAAGCCCGGCATGGTGCTGGGCAAGGATCTGCTTTCGAAAGAAGGGGTGATGCTGCTGTCTGCCGGGCATGTGCTCAGCGCAGACATGATCAGCCGCATTCGCAAATACGCGATGGCCGAAGGATTGAACCTGGCGCTGGACATTCGCATGCCGGGGTAGTTTCTTAATGTGGGGTTAAGTGGCGGTTTCAACAATCGTCCGCATGCCCCTCATCCTGCAACGGCTGCTGCCGCGCGCCCCATTTTTTGGTGCTTCCCACGCCTCTTCCACATCACAGCCCTCGGCGCAGGGTTTGCACCCCGCCTGGGTCGTGCTGTGGATCAGTGTCTGGATGGCCGTGGTGTGCAATGTGCCGCTGTGGCGAGAAGTGCTCCACCTGCCCGGTAACACCGGCGTTCGCGGCTGGGCTTTCCTGGCGGCCTTCATGGTGCTGGTCACTGCGGGCAACGCCGCCTTGCTGAGCCTGCTGGCCTGGCGCTGGACGCTCAAGCCCGCAGCTGGCCTGCTGGTGCTGATGGCGGCCTTTGGCGCCTATTTCATGCTGGCCTACGGTATTGCGATTGACGCCAGCATGCTCACCAACGTGCTGCAAACCGATGTGAAGGAAGCGGGCGACCTGCTGAACTGGCAACTGCCGCTGACCGTCGGCGCCCTGGCCGTGCCACCAGTGGCGTGGCTGGTTCGCCAACCCGTGCGCGCGGTGGCACCGCTGCGGCACACGCTGCACAACGCGGGGCTTTTCGTCGCCGCCGTGCTGGTGGCCGTGGGTGCGGTGTTGCTGGTGTTCCAGGACTTTGCCTCCACCATGCGCAACCACACCCAGCTGCGCTACCTGATCAATCCCCTCAACACCGTCTATGCGCTGGGCAACATTGCCACCAAACCGCTGCGCATGGACACGCGCACCATCCTGCCCGTGGGGCGCGATGCCCAACTGGGTGCCAGCTACGCAGGCCAGTCCAAACCACCGCTGCTGGTGCTGGTGCTGGGCGAAACCGGCCGCGCGGGCAACTTTGGCATCAACGGCTACGAACGCAACACCACCCCGCTGCTGGCGGCCCGGCCAGACCTCATCAGCGCTGGCAACGCCTGGGCTTGCGGCACCAGCACGGCGGCCTCGGTGCCGTGCATGTTCTCGCACCTGGGCCGCAATGGCTACGAGGCGCGCCGCGCCAACTTCGAAGGCTTGATGGACGTGCTGCAGCACGCAGGCCTGGCCGTTTTGTGGGTGGACAACCAATCGGGCTGCAAGGGCACTTGCGACCGCATTCCCAACGCCAACACCTCAGCCCAGAAAGACCCCGAACTGTGCCCCACTGGCAGCGACTGCCTGGACAACATCATGCTCAAGGGCCTGGACCAGCGCCTGGCAGACCTGCCCGCAGAGCAGCGCCAGCGCGGCACTGTGGTGGTGCTGCACCAGATGGGCAGCCACGGCCCCGCTTACTCCAAGCGTTCAGCCCCAGAGCGCAAGAAGTTCCTGCCCGAATGCACATCCAACGCGCTGCAGGAATGCGACCGCCAGCAGGTGGTGAACGCCTACGACAACAGCATCGTGGAAACCGACCACTTTCTGGATTCAGTGCTCAACTGGCTTGGAAAGCAATCCAATCAAGCGCAACCAGCTATGATTTATGTAGCAGACCATGGCGAATCGCTGGGTGAGAACAACATCTACCTGCACGGCCTACCCTACTCCATTGCACCTGACGTGCAAAAGCATGTGCCATGGATCACCTGGCTCTCGCCCGCCATGCAGTCGCGCACGGGCACGGCCACACCCTGCCTGCAAAAAGAACTGGCCCAGCAGCGCATCACGCACGACAACTACTTCCACTCGGTGCTGGGCTTGATGGATGTGAAGACGGGCGCGTACCAGCCCGAGCTGGACATCTTCAGCGCCTGCCGCAAGACCGTGGCCGCCAAGCAGGCGGCCCCCGCGCCAGCCAAGAGCTGAGCGGCCGCCCGTCAGCGGCCCTGCATCCACACCGCGGCCTGGGCGATCAGGTGGCCGCGAAACACCTCGGCAATGGGCGACAGCCGCTTGCCCTTGGGCCACACCAGGTGCCACTGCGACTGGATGGGAAAGCCCTGCACGTTCAGGATGGCCAGACCATCCCAATGCGGCCCCAGCGCATGCCGGGACACGATGGACACGCCCAGTTGCCCTTCTACCGATTCCTTGATCGCCTCGTTGCTGCCCAGCTCCAGCACGGCACTGGGCGTAAAGCCCAGCTGGCGCAAATGTGCATCGGTAGCCATGCGGGTGCCTGAACCTTTCTCGCGCAAGATGAACCGCTCGCCCTGCAACTGCGCCAGCGTCACCCGTTTCCTGGCGGCCAGCCGGTGGCCTGCGGCGGCGATGACCACGAGCGGGTTGGGCATGAGGATCTGGTCCTCCAGCGGCAAATCCCCCGGGGGCATGGACATCACGTAGAGATCGTCCTGGTTGGCGCGCAGGCGGGTGATGACATGGTCGCGGTTGAGCACTTCCAGCGAAATGTCGATTTGCGGGTGCAGCTTGCAAAAGCTGCCCAGCAAACGGGGCACAAAGTATTTGGCGGTGCTCACCACCGCCACCTTGAGCCGGCCGCTGGTCAGGCCCTTGGCGCTCGAAATACTTTGCTCAAACGCATCCCACTCCCCGGCAATGGCGCGCGCCGTGCGGGCCAGGGCCTGCCCGGCCTCGGTCAGGTACACGCGGCGCGACACCACTTCGTACAGCGGCACGCCCACGGCCTGCGTCACCTCGCGCAGCTGCATCGAGGCCGTGGGCTGGGTCACGTGCATGACCTTGGCGGCGGCGCTCACGCTGCCGGTTTCAGCCAGCGCCAGGAACAGTCGCAATTGGCGAAAGGTGATGTTCATAGATTTTTATCTATAGATAACCGCATTCGAATCGATTTTACTTTGCGCTCTGCTGTCTCTAGCATCCACCCCAGTCATCCCTTTGGAGTAGAAAAATGCAAAGTTTGCTGGACCCTGCGGTCCTTTTTTTTGCGCTGGGCGTGTTTGCGGGCCTGGTGCGGTCGAACCTGGAAATGCCTGCGGCCATCTCGAAGTTCTTGTCGATTTACCTGCTGATGGCACTGGGCCTGAAGGGCGGCTTTGCGCTGGCTGCCTCGGGATTCACCGCCAGCGTGGCTAGCAGCCTGGGGCTGGCGGTGCTGCTGGCCGTGGTGGTGCCCCTGATGGGTTACGCGCTGCTGCGGCGAATGCTGTCGGGCTTCAACGCCGCGGCGGTGGCAGCCACCTATGGCTCGGTCAGCGCGGTGACGTTTGTGACGGCGACGCAGTATCTCGAATCGCAATCCGTGCCCTATGGCGGCTACATGGCCGCCGCCATGGCGCTGATGGAGTCGCCCGCCATCATCCTGGCCGTGATGCTGGCCAACGCACTGCGCCAGCGGCAGGGGGTGCCCGCCACCCATGCAGCGCAGATGGTGGCCATGTCCCCCTCCGGTGCAGCCACCCTGCCCAGCCCGGGCAGCCTGGGTGCCTCAGGCTCAGCCACTGCGGGCAAGGCTGGGCCGCATCTGTCGGTGGGCAAGATCCTGCATGAATCCCTCACCGACGGCACCCAACTGCTGTTGCTGGGCGCCATGGTCATCGGCCTGGTCACGGGCGATGCGGGCAAGGCTGCCATGCAGCCGTTTTCGGGCGACCTGTTCAAGGGCATGCTCTGCCTGTTTCTGCTGGACATGGGCCTTTCCACAGCGCGCAACCTGCCTGCCGTGCGCAAGCAGTCGCCGTGGCTGCTGGCCTATGCCGTGCTGGGGCCGCTGGTGCACGCCGGGCTGGCCCTGGCCCTGGCGTGGCTGGCCCGGGTGCCCGCAGGCGACGCGGCGCTGCTGATGGTGCTGGCTGCCAGCGCGTCTTACATCGCCGTGCCCGCCGTGGTGCGTTACGCCATTCCTGAGGCAGACCCTTCGCTGTACGTCAGCCTGTCGCTGGGGGTGACGTTTCCGCTCAACATCCTGGTGGGCATTCCGCTGTACACGCAGGTGGTGTTGCGCCTGTGGGGTGGTTGAGCATGGGGCAGCCGAGCAGTTTGCCCGGCGGCTTTCGTGGAGAGGCGGACTGAGGCAACCTGTACCGCTATCAATTAAATAGCTGTTAGCGCTTTACCCATGAGCGCTAGAGCCGATTTTCATTAAAAACCTATGGGGCGCCTGCTGCACACCACAGGCAAAAGCAGCAACAGCCCCGGCGTCAAAACAAGCTGCTTTGCCCACGCAGCAGGCCGGGGCGAAACTGGGTCAGGTCCAGCCCCTCGCGCTCGCGGTTCAGCCCCAGGCGGCGACAGGCGGCCGCGAAGCGCTGGCGCAGCAAGTCTGCCCACAGCCCACTGCCTTTCATGCGGGTGACAAAGTCACTGTCGTAGGTTTTGCCAGCGCCGCGCTGCGCATCGCTCAAGTCATGCAAATCCTGCACGCGGGCCATGACGCGCGCTGCGCGCTGCGGGTAATGCACAGACAGCCATTCACGGAACAGCGAATCCAGCTCCCACGGCAGGCGCAGCACGGTGTAGAAGGCCGAACGCGCGCCCGCCTCGTGGGCAGCTTCGAGCACCTGCTCCATGTCTTCGGTGATGAACGGTATTTGCGGCGCCACGCTCACGCCCACGGGCACGCCCGCGTCAGCCAGCGCGCGAATTGTGCGCAAGCGCCGGTGGGGCGCGGCGGCGCGCGGCTCCATGCGGCGGGCCAGTACCGGGTCGAGCGTGGTGATGGTGACGTACACCGCCGCCAGGCGCTGCGCGGCCAGAGGGGCCAGAAGATCCAGGTCGCGCTCCACGCCGCTGGATTTGGTGATGAGCGAAAACGGGTGGCGCGCCTGCTGCATCACCTCGATCAGACTGCGGGTGAGCTTCAGCTCGCGCTCCACAGGCTGGTAGCAATCGGTGGCTGAGCCAATGTTCACCAGCCTGGGCACGTAGCGCGGCTGGGCCAGCTCGCTGCGCAGCACCTCGGCAATGTTGTGCTTGGCCACAATCTGCGTTTCAAAATCCAGCCCCGGCGAAAAGTTGAGGTAGCTGTGCGTGGGACGGGCATAGCAGTAAATGCACCCGTGCTCACAGCCACGGTAGGGGTTCACCGAAAGCTCAAAAAAGATATCGGGCGAATCGTTGGCACACAGGGCGCTGCGCGCTGTCTCCAGATGCACGCGGGTGGCGGGGGCAATCAACCCGCTGCTGTGCCACCCATGCGCCTCGCCGTCCTGGGCCGCCTCGGCATATTCCGCGCGGCGCTCTGCCACCACAGACCCGGGCATGTGCAATGTGCCGGTGTACCCCCACCCATCGTCAGCCACTTCGCGCACATCAGGGCTGAACCGGTGCGCCATGCTGGACGCCGCACCCCGCCCCCGCAGGGCCTGCAGCGGAATGCGCACCTCTGCCGGGGGCGCCGGGAGGTCGTCGGGGAAGGTGTCATCGGCATGGCTCATAACTGTATGAATATAAGGGGTATCTATTTAGCTCCAGTGACGTGAGAATAGCTGGATGGAAACCCAGATGCTAACGCCAACTCCTGGACGGGACTACCCCCGCACCTGGAACGAATTTCTTGACTGGTTTGCCACCGAAGAGGCTTGCCAGGCGTTCCTGGAGAAGCTTCGGTGGCCCCAAGGCTTCGTCTGCCCGCGTTGCGGCAACGCTGGCGATGTGTACCGCGCCAGCCGCACCCGCCTGATGTGCCGCTCATGCCAGTACCAAGGCACAGTGACATCTGGAACCATCTTTGACAAGACGCGCACACCGCTGCGTGTCTGGCTGGCTGCAGCTTGGTACCTGACCAATCAGAAACAAGGCGTGAGCGCCCTGGGGCTGCAGCGCGTATTGGGTTTGGGGAGCTACCAGACCGCCTGGACCATGCTGCACCGGTTTCGACGTGCCATGGTCCGCCCGGGCCGGGACAAGCTCAAGGGGCTTGTGGAGGTGGATGAAACGTACCTGTCCATCACGGATCGCAAGAATCCCGCCACCCCTGCAGGGCGCAAGAGCAGCACCACCAAAGTGTTGATGGTCATGGCGGTGGAGATCGTGGAGCCCAAGGGGTTTGGGCGCATCCGGTTACGCCGCATTGACCGAGACGCCGCCACCCACGTAATCCCCTTTGTGCAGGAGGTGGTCGAGCCTGGAGCCCAGGTACGCACGGATGGTTCGGCGGCATACCGCGCTCTGGGAGAACTGGGTTACACCCACCAGCGCACCGTCATGCTCGGCTCAGGCGTACCTGCCCATGTCTCCATGGCGGGAGTGCACCGGGTCGCCTCACTGGTACAGCGCTGGGTGCTGGGAACACATCATGGCTCTGTACAGCCAGACCACCTGGACGCCTATCTCGATGAATTCGTGTTCCGTTTCAACCGGCGCACATCCAGCTCACGCGGGATGCTGTTTTACCGCTTGCTGCAGCAAGCGGTGGTTACGCCGCCAGTGACGTATGGGGATGTCGTGAGCAAGAACACCGGGGATAGGCAATCGGATACTATTGCTGGATGAAATCACAGTATCAACGGGGCTGCTGGAGCTAAATAGATACCCCTTATGAATATACAGTTTTTTGAGCAAATTGGCTGTAACAGCCCGCGCAACTCTGGCCGCACTGCCCGCCATGGCACGCCAAGCCATCGCGCAACAGGCACCGTCGGTGACGCTGCAGCGCCTCTGCCAATGCCCGCACACCCCAGTGCGAGATTGCCCGGTGGGCTACAGTCCCGCCCTTTCAATCAACGCAAGGTACTGCCATGGCGCGCAAGCCCCAAATCGTTCTCTCTTCTCTGGATGTTGACCGTATCGAAGCCCTGATTGCTGCGATGCCCGCGAGTGTCTTTCCGGGCAAGGTGGAGTTGCAGGCCGAGCTGGACCGGGCAGACGTGGTGGCGCCCGAGGAGATTCCGCCCAACGTGGTCACCATGAACTCCACAGTGAAGTTCCTGATCGTCGAGACGGGCAAGGAGTTTTGCCTGACGCTGGTCTACCCACGCGACATGGACGGCAGCGCCGACAAGATTTCCATCCTGGCCCCCGTGGGCAGTGCGCTGCTGGGCCTGGCGGTGGGCGACGAGCTGGCCTGGCCTGGCCCTGGCGGCAAGGCCATGACGGTGCAGGTCAAGGAAATCGTGTACCAGCCCGAAAGCTCGGGCGAGTTGCACCGCTGAGCGCGGGCATGGGGCGGCGGCGCAAGCCCCTACCGTGCGCCCCCGCGTTCAAGCCCAGTTGCTGCCCAGTTGTACCAGCACCCCGGCCGCCACCAGGCTGGCCTGCCAGCGCAGCAATGTGGGCAGTGACGGCGTGTGCCGCTCCACCCGACGGTAGAGCCACTGACCAGCCACCAACGACAGCGCAAACGCCGCCACCATGCCCAGCGCGTTGACGCCGGGCGAAGTGGGCCACAGGCTGCTGACCACCGCGTTGACCAGCAGGCACACCGCGAAGTGGATGAGAAACACCGAGTACGACATTTGCCCCAGTCGCACCAGCGGGGCCACGCCCTGCCACTGGCGTACCGCAGGGGTGCGCATGGCCCACACCAACAGCAAGGCCGTTGCAAGCGCCAGCGCAATGCGCCCCCGGAAGTCCAGCACCAGGGCCACAGCGCCCAGCACGGCCATGGCCACAACCCAGCCCGCAGCGCGCGGCGCACGGCTGGCCCAGAAGGCCATCATGCCCAGGCCGTAGGCGCCAAAGAAATACACCGCCCACACATCCCACTGGGCGTCGCGGTTGAAGCCCCAGAGCGAGGCCGCCACCCCGGCCACCACTGCCCCCTGGCCCACCCATGCGGCGCGTTGGCGAGGCAGCCCCTGCGGCAGCGCACGCACCGCCGCGAATGCCAGGACGCTGAGGGTGAAGAGCTGAAAGTCGATGGCCACGTACCACACGCCTGCCGACAGCGATTCGTGGTCTGCCACGCTGTGCAGCAGCAGCGCGTGGGTGATCAGTTGGGCGACATCTGGGTCTCCGGGCACTGAGGGGTGATCGAACCAGGGCCGTACCAAGGCACTGACCAGCACCGTGACCAGCAACGCCACCACGTAGGGCACCACCAGCCGCACAAACCGCTTGCCCACCTGCTGCCCTGCCGAGTCAAAGCGCGCCACGCCTTCCGGAGCCAGACTAGCTACCAAAAGGAGGCCCCCCGGCTCTGCCGGGGAGGCAGTAGAAGTTTGACTTTTCAGGAGGTTGTCCACCGTAGAGACTTTCAATCGTGAGCCGCCAAGCAAACGAAAGGAAGAAACACGATGGACAAGTATGAAAGTTTGAGTCACACGGCCTGGGATTGCAAATATCACGTGGTCTTCATCCCCAAGTGTCGAAGGCGAACGCTGTACAAGCAGCTACGCGAACACCTGGGTGAGGTATTCAGAAAGTTGGCCGCGCAAAAGGAATGCAGGGTTGAAGAGGGGCATCTGATGCCCGATCACGTGCACATGATGCTGTCGATCCCACCGAAGTACTCGGTGTCGCAGGTGGTGGGCTTTATCAAAGGCAAGAGCGCAATCCACCTTGCGCGGGTGTACGGAGAGCGAAAGCGCAACTTCGTGGGTCAGCACTTCTGGGCGCGAGGGTACTTCGTCTCGACGGTGGGACGCGACGAAGCGGTGATACGGGAGTACATCCGAAACCAGGAGAAGGAAGACGAGAGGTTGGACCAACTCGGTCTATGGAGGTGAGTAGCCACCGATAGGTGGCCCCAAGAATGAGGGGCCGCGTTAGCGACCCCTTACAGCCGCTTTGAGCGGCTCACATCCCGAATGCCCCCGGCTTTGCCGGGGGATGGTTACCTGCGGCGAGATAGCCGCCCAGCACCAGGAAGATCTGCACCGCCATGCGCGCGTAGTCGTACAGCCAGGCCATGAGGTCAGGCGCCAGCGGCTGCGCGATGTCGGACATGGGGCCATAGAACGCCAGGTGGTGCGCGACGATGGCTGCACAAGCCAAACCCTTGGCGGTGTCCAGAAGTGGCAGGCGAGAGGAAACTTGAGACATGCAGACAGCGAAATTGCCGGCGCTCGCCAGCCATAGCAGTGGGCTTGGGCGATAGGAGGGCGTTGAGGTAAAGCCCTCTATTGTCCACCCGGCGGGTAAAACAGACCAAATTGCTCAAACAGCGCCATCCAGCACGCCTTGGCGATCAACGCGGCGTGGAGCGCGCTCGCAGGGAGGCCGCACAGCCACAGCCAACGCGGCACAACAAAAAGCGGGCCCGAGGCCCGCTTTGGCTGGTTGGAACGCGCGAAGGCTTACAGCTTGAGGCGTGCGCGGGCCTCTTCGTATTCGCGGCGCAATTTGCCCACCAGTTCGGCGGTGCTGGTCACGGCGTTGATGGCACCGATGCCCTGGCCGCAGCCCCAGATGTCTTTCCAGGCCTTCTTGGCGTCGCCGCCAAAGTTCATCTTGCTGGGGTCAGACTCGGGCAGGTTGTCAGGGTCCAGGCCCGCAGCGCGGATCGACGGCGCCAGGTAGTTGCCGTGTACACCTGTGAAGAGGTTGCTGTAGACGATGTCGTCCGAATTGCTGTCCACAATGGCCTGCTTGTAGGCGTCCTGCGCGCGCGCCTCGTGCGTGGCGATGAAGGCCGAGCCGATGTACGCAAAGTCTGCCCCCATGGCCTGCGCCGCCAGGATGGCACCGCCCGAGGCGATGGAGCCCGACAGCGCCAGCGGGCCGTCGAACCACTGGCGGATTTCCTGAATCAAGGCAAACGGGCTCTTGGTGCCCGCGTGGCCACCTGCACCTGCGGCCACAGCGATCAGGCCGTCTGCGCCCTTTTCAATCGCCTTGTGGGCAAACTTGTTGTTGATGATGTCGTGCAGCACCACGCCACCCCAGCTGTGCACCGCCTGGTTCACATCTTCGCGCGCGCCCAAGGACGTGATGACGATCGGCACTTTGTACTTGGCGCACACCTGCATGTCGTGCTCCAGGCGGTCGTTGCTCTTGTGCACGATCTGGTTGATGGCAAAGGGCGCGGCGGGCTTGTCGGGGTTGGCCTTGTTGTAGGCCGCCAGGGTTTCGGTGATTTCGGCCAGCCATTCGTCCAGCAGCTCGGCGGGGCGGGCATTGAGTGCAGGCATGGAGCCCACCACACCCGCCTTGCACT
Source organism: Acidovorax temperans (assembly GCF_006716905.1). Taxonomy (GTDB): domain Bacteria; phylum Pseudomonadota; class Gammaproteobacteria; order Burkholderiales; family Burkholderiaceae_C; genus Acidovorax; species Acidovorax temperans. Next base: position 514,002 of record NZ_VFPV01000003.1, read on the forward strand.
GCTCAATGACCAGCTTGGGGTTGCTGATGATGAACAGCGGCGAGCCGATCACAGGCAATGACATGTTTTGCAACACGGGAGGCAATTTGGACATGGGCAACGACTTCCAGAAACAGGTTTTGATCAAAACAGCCCTCTAGCGCTTATTCAGCAAGCGCCAGCAGCTATTATTTTTATAGCAAAGGCCTGCACCCTGCACAGGCCTTGTCACACTCCCTAGCGGGTAGGCGCCCGCTGTCAGAAGGCTTCCAGCGCCAGCTCGGTCACGCTGGCTGCGCCTTCCACAATGCTGTCGCGCAGGCCAGGGGCCTTCACCAGAATGTGGTCAGCGTAGAACTGGGCCGTGGTGATTTTTGCGCGCATGAAGGCTTCGTCCTGTCCCTTTTGCAACAGGTCCTGCGCCACCAGCAGGCTGCGCGCCAGTTGCCAGCCCGCCACCACATTGCCCGCCAGCATCAGGTAGGGCACGCTGCCAGCAAACACAGCGTTGGGCTGGGCCTTGGTGCCACCGGCCACGAAGTCGATCACATCGAGCAGCGCCTTGCGCGCCGCCGTGAGGCGTTTGGCCACGGCCAGCGCGGCAGGGGTGCCGCTGGCCAGCAGATCGGCCTCGGTCTTCTCGATCTGCGCAGCAATGCCCTTGGCCACCTGGCCGCCGTCACGCGCCGTCTTGCGGCCCACGAGGTCGTTGGCCTGGATGGCGGTGGTGCCTTCGTAGATGGTCAGGATCTTGGCGTCGCGGTAGTACTGGGCCGCGCCAGTTTCTTCAATGAAACCCATGCCGCCGTGCACCTGCACGCCCAGGCTGGTCACCTCCAGGCTGGTCTCGGTGCTGTAGCCCTTGACCAGCGGCACCATGAATTCATAGAACGCCTGGTTCTGCTTGCGCGTGTCGGCATCGGGGTGGTGGTGCGCGGCGTCAAACGCGGCCGCCGCCACGGTGGCCATGGCGCGGCAACCCTCAACGGTGGCGCGCATCGTCATCAGCATGCGCTTCACATCGGGGTGGTGAATGATGGGCGCGCTGGCGGCAATGCTGCCGTCCACGGGGCGGCTTTGCACACGGTCTTTGGCGTACTGCACGGCCTTTTGATAGGCGCGCTCAGAGATCGCAATGCCCTGCATGCCCACCGCATAGCGCGCGGCGTTCATCATGATGAACATGTATTCAAGGCCACGGTTTTCTTCGCCCACCAGGTAGCCCACCGCACCGCCGTGGTCACCAAACTGCAGCACCGCAGTAGGCGATGCCTTGATGCCCAGCTTGTGCTCGATGCTCACGCAGTGTGCGTCGTTGCGGGCACCCAGCGTGCCGTCCTTGTTGACCAGGAACTTGGGCACCACAAACAGGCTGATGCCCTTCACACCCTCAGGCGCGCCCTGCACACGGGCCAGCACCAGGTGAATGATGTTCTCGGCCATGTCGTGCTCACCGTAGGTGATGAAGATCTTGGTGCCGAAGATTTTGTAGGTGCCATCGGGCTGAGGTTCAGCGCGCGTGCGCACCAGGGCCAGATCCGAGCCCGCCTGGGGTTCGGTCAGGTTCATGGTGCCGGTCCACTCGCCGGTCACCAGCTTTTCAAGGTAAGTGGCCTTGAGCTCATCGCTACCGGCCGTGAGCAACGCCTCAATCGCGCCATCGGTCAGCAATGGGCACAGCGCGAAGCTCATGTTGGCGCTGTTGGTCATCTCGATGCAGGCAGCGCCGATGGTCTTGGGCAGGCCCTGGCCGCCAAAGTCGGCTGGGTGCTGCAGGCCTTGCCAGCCGCCCTCGGCGTACTGGCGGAAGGCCTCCTTGAAGCCGGGGGTGGTGGTGACCACGCCGTCTTTCCAGCTCGAGGGGTTCTTGTCGCCTTCCCAGTTGAGCGGAGCCAGCACGCCTTCATTGAACTTGGCGCACTCTTCCAGCACGGCGGCGGCGGTGTCCAGGCCTGCGTCTTCAAAGCCGGGGATCTGGGCGATCTGTTCAATGTTGGCCAGGTGCTCGATGGCGAACAACATGTCCTTGACGGGTGCGGTGTAACTCATGGATGTCTCCGAGAAAGCGATATTTCGTCAAAAAAAAGGCATCGCGAGCGATGCCTTTGTACGCAGTTGGCGTTCTTACAGCGCCTTGACCAATTCCGGCACAGCCGTGAACAAGTCCGCCTCCAGCCCGTAGTCAGCCACGCTGAAGATCGGCGCTTCCGGATCCTTGTTGATCGCCACGATCACCTTGCTGTCCTTCATGCCAGCCAAGTGCTGGATGGCACCCGAGATACCAGCAGCGATGTACAGCTGCGGCGCCACGATCTTGCCGGTCTGACCCACTTGCAAGTCGTTGGGGGCGTAACCTGCGTCCACCGCAGCGCGGCTGGCGCCAATGGCTGCGCCGAGCTTGTCGGCCAGCGGGGTGATGACTTCGTTGAACTTCTCGCTGCTGCCCAGAGCCCGGCCACCGGAGACGATGATCTTGGCGGCGGTGAGCTCAGGACGGTCGCTCTTGGCGATTTCGCTGCCCACGAAGCTGCTCTTGCCGTTGTCGGCTGTGGCGGCGGCGGTTTCGACGGCGGCAGAGCCACCGGTGGCGGCGGCGGCGTCAAAGCCGGTGGTGCGCACGGTGATGACTTTGACACTGTCGCTGCTTTGCACGGTGGCAATGGCGTTGCCTGCGTAGATGGGGCGCTCGAAGGTGTCGGCGCTCACGACCTTGGTGATGTCACTGATCTGGGCGACGTCGAGCTTGGCGGCCACGCGGGGGGCGACGTTCTTGCCGCCTGCGGTGGCGGGGAAGAGGATGTGGCTGTAGTTGCTGGCGATGGCGAGAACTTGGGCGGCCAAGTTCTCGGCCAGGCCGTGTTCCAGGCCTGCTGCGTCGGCGTGGATGACTTTGGCGACACCGGCGATCTGGGCAGCGGCTTGTGCGGCGGCACCGGCGTTGTGGCCGGCGACGAGGATGTGCACGTCGCCGCCGCAAGCTGCAGCGGCAGTGACGGTGTTGAGGGTTGCGCCTTTGATGCTGGCGTTGTCGTGTTCAGCAATAACGAGTACCGACATTTAGATCACCTTCGCTTCGTTCTTGAGTTTTTCAACGAGTGCAGCTACGTCAGCCACCTTGATGCCTGCGCCGCGCTTGGCGGGTTCGGTCACCTTCAGGGTCTTCAGGCGCGGAGCCACGTCCACGCCGAGGTCTTCTGGCTTGACGGTGTCCAGCTGCTTTTTCTTGGCCTTCATGATGTTGGGCAAGGTGACGTAGCGGGGTTCGTTCAGGCGCAGGTCGGTGGTGATGACGGCAGGCAGGGAAAGCTGCAGGGTTTCGAGGCCGCCGTCCACTTCACGGGTGACGCTGACTTTGTCAGCAGCCAGTTCAACCTTGCTGGCGAAGGTGGCCTGGGGCAGGTCTGCCAATGCGGCGAGCATTTGGCCGGTCTGGTTGGCGTCGTCGTCGATGGCTTGTTTGCCCAGGATGATGAGCTGGGGTTGTTCTTTGTCGACCAGGGCTTTGAGGAGCTTGGCCACGGCCAGGGGCTGCAGTTCGGCGTCGGTTTCCACGAGGATGGCGCGGTCGGCTCCGATGGCCATGGCGGTGCGCAGGGTTTCCTGGCATTGGGCCACGCCGCACGAGACTGCGATGACTTCGGTCACCAGGCCTTTTTCTTTCAGGCGCACGGCCTCTTCAACGGCGATTTCGTCAAAGGGGTTCATGCTCATCTTCACGTTGGCGATGTCCACACCCGTGTTGTCCGACTTCACGCGGACCTTCACGTTGTAGTCCACCACGCGCTTGACAGGGACCAAAACCTTCATTGCTGCGGCTCCTAGAGAGTTGGTTGAATTGACGTTTACGTAAACCGGAACATTCTATGTCGCACTGCAGCGAACCTGTCAAAAAGTACGCACCAATGCTGCAAATCTCAAAAACGAACGACCGTGCTTTTTCTGGATTATAGGCCAGCAAACCGGCCACACCGCAAAAGTTTTCGGCACCCTGCGCGCGGCGGGGTCATTACCCCCGTTCGCCCGACATGGCAACGCCCGCCAAATCCGCAACGGAGGGGCCCGCCGCAGGCAGGCTGCCCTCCACTTGCACATGCATGACCCGCTGCGGAAATGGAATGTCGATCTTGTGCGCCCGCAGCGCCGCCAAAATGGCGCGGTTGATGTCTGAGCGCAGACCCAAAGTGCCGTTTTCGGGGTCCGCAATCCAGAAGCCGACCGTGAACTCCAGACCATCCGCACCAAAGGCCGACAGCGCCGCCGAGGGAGCAGGATCGCGCAGCACGCGGCTGCTGGCCAGGGCAGACTCGGTGAGCAGACGGATCACCAAGTCCACATCACTGTCGTAAGCCACACTCACCACCGTGGAAAGCCACACCCGTGGGTCGGCCAGCGACAGGTTTTCCACGCGCTGGGTGATCATCATTTCATTGGGCACGATCGATTCGCTTCCGGCAGAAGAACGCACCACCGTGTACCGCGCGTTGATGTTGGTGATGCGGCCCTCAAAGTTATCCACCCGCACGTTGTCGCCAATGCGCATGCTGCGCTCGGTCAAGATCACAAAGCCGCTGACATAGTTGGCGGCCAGCTTCTGCAAGCCCAGACCAATCCCCACCCCCACCGCACCGCCCAGCACCGACAAGGCCGTGAGGTCGATGCCCACGGCAGACATCGAGATGATGAGGCCGAAGAACACCATCAGGGCCCGCAGCGCATTGCTGATGGCCTTGCGCAGCGACAACTCGGCGCCGGTGGCCGAGCGCAGCAGCCGCGACTCAATCGCAGCGGACACCCACAGGGTGAGCAGCAGCACCGCGCCCGCCGTCAAAGCCCCCTCCACCATGGTGCGCAGGCTCAGGGTGACGTTGCCCACCTTCCAGTGGATCTGCTCCATCTCGCCCAGCACCCGCGGCAGCAGGCCCGTAACCCAGAGCACCATAGCCATCCATGCCAGCCAGGAAATCGAGCGCTCGATCGGCTTGACCCAGGCCGACTGGGGAAAGGCCACCTGCAGCACTTTGGCGCCGATGCGGATGACCACGAGCGAGACCAGCACCGGAATCGCCACCTTGAACACGGCCAGCGGCACCCACTTGATCAACAGGGTACGCGCCACATAGCCAGACGCCAGCAACACGATGGGGAACAAGGCACCGTCTATCACCCGGTGGCCAAACAGGATGGAACGGTTCCCTTCATGGTGAAACCCACGTCGCAGCCCTGCCACCACCACCCAGGCCAGCCCCACACACACCAGCAGGCTGGCCAATTCAATCAACACCGTAGGGGACGCAAAGGCCCCCAGCCACTGGCCTACGTCATCCAGCAGAAAGTCGCCTGTATCCATCGCCATCAGCGCTTCCAATCCGGTGTGCGTTTTTCAGCGAATGCACGGGCGCCCTCCTGGGCGGCAGCGTCCATCATGTTGCAGGCCATGGTTTGGCCTGCCAGCTGGTAGGCGGCTTCCAGCCCCAGTTCGCGCTGCTGGTACACGAGGGCCTTGCCCATGGCCACTGCGGTGCGGGGCTTTTCCAGGATGGAATGAACAAGCTTTTCCACCTCGGCATCCAGCGCGTCGGCAGCCACCACCCGGTTGACCAAGCCCTGTGCCAAAGCGGTGCGTGCGTCAATGAAATCACCGGTGAGCAGCATTTCCATAGCGCGCTTGGCCGGCACGTTGCGCACCAGCGGCACACTGGGCGTGGCGCAAAACAGACCGTAGTGGATGCCACTGGTGGCGAAGCTGGCCTCTTCGGCCGCCACTGCGAGGTCGCACTGGGCCACCAGCTGGCAGCCTGCTGCCGTCGCCATGCCATGCACGCGCGCGATGACGGGCACGGGCAGCTTGTGGATGGCCAACATCATGCGGCTGCACTGTGCAAACAGCTTTTGGTAGTAAGCCAGATCGGGGTTGGCTGCCATGTCCTTGAGGTTATGCCCCGCACAAAAGGCCTTGCCAGAGCCAGCCAGCACCACCACGCGCGCAGTGTCGTCCCGCGCCACATGATCCAGCGCCTGCTGCAACGCCGAGAGCATCTCACCGCCCAAGGCGTTGAAGCGGGTAGGGTCGTTCAGAGTCAGGGTGACCACGCCGCGCGCATCACGGGTGACCTGGAGTACATCGTTCGAAGTCGTTGTTGTCATGTTTTGCTTTCATCGGCCAAGCCGCAGCAGTAGGGCGAGCACCGCAAGGCGACCCGGGGCGCAATGCCTGTTACCCCAGGGAATACGTCACAAATCAGCCAGCACGCGCAGGTGCGCTTCCACGCTGCGGGCCAGCGGGCCCATGACATAGCCCCCCTCCAGGCAAGAAACAATGCGCCCTTTGGAATAGCGGCGGGCAATGTCCTTGATGCGCTGGGTGATCCAGGTGTAGTCCTGCTCGGTCAACCCGAGCTGGCCCATGTCGTCCTCGCGGTGCGCGTCAAAGCCCGCACTCACGAAAATCATCTCGGGCTTGAACGCCTCCAACCTCGGAATCCACATCATCTCGATGATTTCGCGGATGTCCATGCCACGGGTGTACGCCGCCACGGGCACATTGACCATGTTGGGCGCCGGATCGACGTCGCCGCTGTAAGGGTAGAAAGGGTGCTGGAAGATACTGACCATGAGGGCGCGCGAGTCGCCCGCAAGGATGTCCTCGGTGCCATTACCGTGGTGCACATCAAAGTCCACCACCGCCACGCGGTGCAGGTTGTAGCGCTGCAGCGCGTATTTGGCAGCCACCGCCACGTTATTGAAAAAGCAAAAACCCATCGCCTTGCTGCGGGTGGCATGGTGGCCCGGGGGGCGCACCGCGCAAAAGGCGTTTTCCAGCTCGCCGGCCATCACGGCATCGGTGGCGGCCAGGGCGGCGCCCGCAGCGCGCAAGGCGGCCTTCCAGGTGTGGGCGTTGATGGAGGTGTCGGTGTCGAGCTGCGCGTAATTGGGGCCGCCCGCCATCAGTTCTTCATTCAGCCGATCCGACATGCCCCGCAGCGCAGCCACGTACATCCGGTCGTGAGCCAGTTCAATGTCGGCCAGGGCGGCTTCGGGGGCTTCAAAACGCTCCAGCGCATCCCCCACTCCGGTGACCAGCAAGCGGTCTTCAATGGCATCCAGCCGCTCCGGGCATTCCGGGTGGCCAGGGCCCATTTCGTGTTTCCAACAATCCCTGTGCGTGAAATAGCCCGTCTTGCTCACAGTCTTGTCCCCGTGTCTCGATTGATTCAGAGTTTTTCGGATAACGTTGTGCCATGGATGCACAGCACAAAATCAACTCGCTTCTGGATCAGCTTAACACGGTGATCGTGGGGAAAAAGGCCCAGGTACAAGACTGCGTCGCTTGCCTATTGGCCGGGGGGCATTTGCTCATCGAGGACGTTCCGGGGGTGGGCAAGACCACGCTGGCCCATGCGCTGTCGCGCACCTTTGGCCTGCAGTTCTCGCGCGTGCAATTCACGGCCGACCTGATGCCCAGCGACCTCACCGGCGTGTCTGTCTATGAGCGCGGCAAGGAATCCTTCGTGTTCCATCCCGGCCCCGTGTTCGCGCAGGTGCTGCTGGCCGATGAAATCAACCGCGCCAGCCCCAAAACGCAAAGCGCATTGCTGGAGGCCATGGAGGAAAAGCAGGTGTCGGTGGAAGGCGCCACCCGCCCCCTGCCCCACCCGTTTTTTGTGATTGCCACCCAAAACCCGCAAGACCAGCTGGGCACCTTTGCGCTGCCTGAATCGCAACTGGATCGTTTTTTAATGCGCATCTCCATCGGCTACCCCGACCGGGCTGCCGAGCGCCTGCTGCTGGCAGGCTCCGACCGCCGCGACATGGTGGACACCCTGCCCGCCTTGCTCACACCGCACGAACTGGCCGAACTGCAACGCCAGGTGCTGGCGGTGCACACGTCAGACGCCCTGCTGAACTACGTGCAGGACCTGGTGGATGCCACCCGCTCGGGCAAGTGGTTTTTGCAAGGTCTATCGCCCCGCGCAGGCATTGCGCTCATGCGTGCGGCCAAGGCGCAGGCGCTGATCAGCGGGCGCGACTACGTGGCACCCGATGACGTGCAAGCGGTGCTGCCCCAAACCATTGCCCACCGGCTGGTACCCGTGGGTGACGCCGGGCGTGGCGCCGTGGAGCAGGTGCGCGCCATGGTGGATGCGGTTGCGCTTGCGTGATGGCCTCCACTGCCCCTCCCCCCTCCGCCCCGGGCTGGCTGGCAAGCTGGTCACCCGCCGCCGCACTGCGGCGGCGCATTCGCGCATGGTGGCAGGGGCGCCTCAAACGTACCGACACGCTGGAGCTGACACAGCGCAACGTCTACATCCTGCCCACCGGCCCGGGATGGATGCTGGCGGTGACGCTGGTGGTGCTGCTCATTGCCTCCATCAACTTCCAGCTCAACCTGGGCTACCTGTTCACCTTCATGCTGGCGGGCAGCGCCGTGATTGGCATGCACATCAGCCACGCTACGCTGCGCGGGCTGACCCTGCATTTGAAGCAGCCCCAACCGCAATTCATGGGCAGCAGCGCGGCGCTGGAGGTGCAACTCACCAGCCAGCGCTCCACCCCACGGTATGGCATTGGCATCGCCGTGCACAGTGGCGATGACCCATCGTCCCCCGCAGACCACCACTGGGCCTGGACGGACGTTCCCGCACAAGGGCAAGCCGTGGTGCACGTTGCCTTTCAACCCCAACGGCGAGGCCTGCATCCCGTGCCTACCCTGACGGCCGAGACGCGCTTTCCGCTGGGCACCTTCCGCGTCTGGACCTACTGGCGGCCGGCCGCCCAGCTGCTGGTGTATCCGGCCCCCGAATCCACCCCGCCGCCATTGCCAGCGGGAGAGCCCCGCGCCACGGGCAAGGGCCACGCCACCAGCCAAGGCATCGGTGAGTTTGACGGCGTGCGAGCCTACCGCCGTGGGGATCCTCTCAAGCTCGTGGTCTGGAAAAAAGCCGCCAAATCCCTGGGCAGCGGAGCTGACGATCTGGTCAGCCGCGACGCGCAACAAAGCCACCGGCAGGAACTGTGGCTGGACGTGGCCCATGCCCAGTTGCCCGACCTGGAAGCCCGCATCTCACGCGTCACCGCTTGGGTGTTGCAAGCCGACCGGCTGGGCCTGGACTACGGCCTGCGTGTGCCCGGGCGAGAAATCCCGCCAGCCAACGGTGCAGCCCACCGCGTGCAATGCCTGGAAGCGTTGGCGCTGTGCTGAACGGTATTCGCCGTGTCCCGCCGGTCATTGGTTGGAGTAAAGCATGAAAACTGCCTCTAACGCCCTCTGCAAAAGCGCAAGCAGCTCATCTTTTTATAGCGCCATACCGCCTGCCTCCATTGGGCCTGCCATTTGCGAGGTGACCGAATGAGCAGCCTTTCCAGCATCAAGAGCGGCGCCTCGCTGCGCCAAACCCTGGCCCAATTACCACGCGACGCGCGCGACACGCTGTTTTTGCTGGTGGTGATTGCCTGGGTGATCGCCCCGCAAGTCCCCACCCTGCCGGTGTGGACCACACTGCTCGCGGCGGGGGTGCTGGTGTGGCGCGGGTGGCTGGCCTGGCACAGCCGTCCCCTGCCCAGCCGCTGGATCAGTTCCGGCCTGCTGGCCCCTCTGGCGGTGGCGGGCACCGTTTTTTCGCACGGCACGTTTGTTGGCCGCGAAGCAGGGGTAACGCTGGTGATTGCCCTCTTGGCCCTGAAAACCCTGGAATTGCGGGCCCGTCGCGATGCGCTGGTCATCTTCTTCCTGGGCTTCTTCACCATGATCAGCAGCTTTTTCAACTCGCAGTCGCTGCTGACCGCTGCGGCCATGCTGCTCGCACTGCTGGGCATGCTCACGGCGCTGGTCAACGCCCACATGCCAGTGGGCCGCCCACCCTTGGTGCAAGCGTTTCGCACCGCGTTCACCATGGCGCTGCTGGGGGCGCCCATCATGGCGGCGCTGTTCGTGTTCTTCCCGCGCATGGCGCCGCTGTGGGGTATTCCCGGAGATCAGATGGTGGGCCGCACGGGGCTGTCAGGGTCCATGCAAGTGGGAACGATTGCCGAACTTGCGCTCAGCGATGCCATAGCCTTTCGCATCAAGTTCGACGACCCGGCGCAAGCGACTCCACCCGCGTCTTCCCTTTACTTTCGCGGGCCCGTGCTATCCGGCTTTGATGGGCGTGAATGGCGGGCCGAGCCGTTTCGTGAAGACAGCAGTTGGGCGGCACGTGCCGCCCTGCCTGCCAACCTGAAGGTGCAAGGCCCTGCGCTGCGCTATGAAGTGACACTGGAGCCACACAAGCGCCCCTGGCTCATGGTGCTGGAATCCACCCCCCAGGCCCCGGAGCTGCCCGGCAACCCCACCTACATGACGCAGGATTTGCAGTGGATGACCACACGACCGGTCACCGATGTGGTGCGCTACCGGGCTGAAAGCTACCCGGAATTCCGCCACGGCCCCACGGCATCCGTGCGACAACTGCGTGAGTTCACAGCCCTGCCGCCAGGCTTCAACCCGCGCACGCTGGCACTGGCAGCGCAAATGCGTGCCGACCCCGCCTTGGCGGGCGACGACACAGCCGCCCTGATCGAAGCCGCCATGGCGCGCTTGCGCACCGGCGGCTATACCTACACGCTGGAGCCTGGGGTGTACGGCGAGCACACGGCCGATGAGTTCTGGTTTGACCGTAAAGAAGGTTTTTGCGAACACATTGCCTCCGCTTTCGTGGTGCTGATGCGGGCCATGGATGTACCTGCGCGGATCGTCACCGGCTACCAGGGCGGTGGGCAAAACTCGCTGGACGGCTACTGGACGGTGCGCCAAAGCGATGCCCATGCCTGGGCAGAGGTGTGGATCGCCGAGCGCGGCTGGGTGCGGGTGGACCCCACGGGCGCGGTAGCTCCTGGCCGCGTGGGTGCTTTTGAGCGTCTGCCCATTCCCCAGGGGGCGATTGCGTCGGCCGTGGGCAACGTCATCGGCGCGAACGCACTTCAGCAAATGCGTGCGGTATGGGAGGCCGTGAACAACCGCTGGAACCAGTGGGTGCTCAACTACAGCCAGAACAGCCAGATGGACTTGTTGAAGAAACTGGGGTTTGAATCGCCCAGCTGGCAAGACCTGACCACGATCCTCGGATCGCTGCTGGGTGTGGCTGCCCTGGGTGGCGCCACGTGGACCTGGTGGGAACGCCGCCAGCATGACCCCTGGCTGCGCCTGCTGGGGCGCACGCGCAAACGGCTGGAAGCGGCCGGGTTGCCACTGCCCGATCATCTGCCCCCCCGCGCCATCGCGCAGCGCGTACAGGCCCATTGGGGCACGGCCAGTGGCGCGGCGGCACCGAGCACACAAGCCCAGGTGCAGCGCATCCACGACTGGCTGCTGCGGCTGGAGCAGGTACGCTATGCCCCGCAACCTGCCCAGCAGCTGGGCACGCTGCGGCGCGAATTCAACACCCTTTCTTGGCCCCAACCCACCCCAGGCCAGTGACCTGACTGCATGTTCAAAACTGTTTTTCTTGCTACTGCTTTGATAGCTGCTTGCGCAATACCTGCAAGCGCTAAGCCCCAAAAACCCTCACAAAACGCGAGCCGCAGCAACGCCGTGCAGGGCAGCACCCCCTATGCCCAGCGCGACGATGCCATGCAGTTTGCCGACGACCTGGCAGAGCGCCGGGGGCTGGACCGCGAATGGGTGCGCCAAGCGGTGGGCCAGGCGCGTTTTCTGGGCTCGGTGCCCAAGCTCATGCTGCCGCCCGCCAAAGGCACGGCCAAGAACTGGCGTGTGTACCGCAGCCGCTTCATCGATCCCATCCGTATCCGCGCAGGCGTGCGGTTTTGGCAGGAACACCGCGAGGCCCTGGCTCGCGCCGAGCAGGAATACGGTGTGCCCGCCGAGATCATCGTCGGCATCATCGGGGTAGAGACCATCTACGGCCAGCAGATGGGCAACTTCCGCGTGATGGACGCGCTCGCCACCCTGGCGTTTGACTTCCCGGCAGCCCACCCGCGCGCCAAAGAGCGCACCGAATTCTTCCGCCGCGAGCTGGAGCAGTGGCTGAGCCTGTCCAACCGCACCAACATCGATCCGTTCGAGGTGCGCGGCAGCTACGCGGGCGCAATGGGGCTGGGGCAGTTCATGCCTTCCAGCTGGGCCCGGTTTGCCGTGGACTTTGATGGCGACAGCCGCATCGATTTGTTCAGGAGCCCCACGGACGCCATCGGCTCCGTGGCCAACTACTTCAAGGGCCATGGCTGGACCACCGGCATGCCCACGCATTACAGCGTGCAATTCGACCCCGCCACGGTGAAGATGGACGAATTGCTGGCCCCCGACATCCTGCCCACCTTCAGCGCCACCAGCATGCAGGCCAAGGGCGCTTTGCTGGATGCGGCCGGCGCCCAACACGCTGGCCCGCTGGCCCTGGTGGAACTGGAAAACGGTGGCGATACGCCCACCTACGTGGCGGGCACCGAAAACTTCTACGCCATCACGCGCTACAACTGGTCCAGCTACTACGCCATGGCGGTGATCGAGCTGGGGCGCGAAGTGGCCGCCGCACGCAACGCGACTTTGGCCTCCAGCCGCTGACACGCCACGAAGGCGGAGCCCGGCGGCTGCCGGGATCCACCGCTATCAAGGCCGCTGCATGTTGCAGCTGTGCGGCTGCTGCGCCTTGGCCGCAGGAATCTGCCGCACCACGCGAAAGCCATAGCCCGAGCCTTCCACGTCAAACTTGACACCGGGCGCGCCCTTCTTGTCCATCACGCCCACGGCCAGGGCTTGCTGGAACTGGTGATCGGCAGCACGCATGGTGCCGCCCTGCCCCGCCAGTTGCACGCTGGCCTTTTCCATTTGCCGCGCCACGGCCACCACATCGGTGGAGCCGGCCCGCTCCATCGACTGGGCCAGGGCCTCGATCATGAGCTGCATGCGCATGTGCACATAGTCGTCCTGCGGCTTGGGAAAGCGTTCGCGGAAAGACTGGTAGAACGCCTCGCTCTGCGCACCCGGCACATTGGGCAGCCAGTCGGCCACGGCCACCACCTTGCCAATGCCCGCATCACCCATGGCGGCGGGCGCGCCCAGGGCGTTGCCATAGAAGGTGTAGAAGCTGCCTTCGTAGCCCACCTCGCGGGCGGCTTTCACCAGCAGGGTCAGGTCATTGCCCCAGTTGCCGGTGACCACCGCCTGCGCGCCGCTGCTCTTGATCTTGACGGCGTAAGGCGCAAAGTCTTTGACGCGGCCCACCGGGTGCAGCTCGTCGCCCACCACCGCCACGTCGGGGCGCTGCGCGGCCAACTGCTTCTTGGCTTCGCGCAGCACAGCCTGGCCAAAGCTGTAGTCCTGGCCAATCAGGTACACGCTCTTGAGGGCTTTGTCCTCACGCATCACCTCCATCAACGCGGCCATGCGCATGTCGGCGTGGGCATCAAAGCGGAAGTGCCAGAAGCTGCACTTTTCGTTGGTGAGGATCGGGTCCACCGCCGAGTAGTTCAGGAACAGCACGCGTTTGCCGGGTACACGCTCGTTGTGCTTGTTGATGGCCTCGATCAGCACCGCAGCCGTGGCCGACGAATTGCCCTGCAAGATGACTTGCGCGCCGTCATCAATTGCTGCGCGCAGGGCCGACAAGGCTTCTTCGTTCTGGCCCTTGCTGTCGTAGCGTTCCAGCACCAGCGGGCGCTTGCCACCAGCTGCAGCGGGCAAGGCCACACCACCGCGCGCATTCACACGTTCCATGGCCCAGTACACGTTGCGAAACACCGCCTCGCCTGTGTTGGCAAAGGTGCCTGAAAGGCTTTCGATCAAAGCCACCTTGATGGGTTTGCCCGCAGGGGCGGCAGCGGCAGGCGCTGCGGTCTGGGCCCAGCCCGACGCCACGGGCGCCAAGCCCATCACTGCTGCGCCGGCGACGGCACAAACAGCCCGAAATAGTGCTGCACGGCGCCATTTCAAGCCCGTGGTCTGCAATTTATTCATACTCATTTTTCCCTTGAAATCCTGCGGCGGCGCACACACCTCCTGTGCATGCGGCGACCACGTCGAGAGCCGCGCAGTGTATAGGAGTCTCCATGTTCTTCACCCCCGTCATCCGCCGCGCCGCTTACACCCACGCACCCCGCTCTGCCGACCTGGCTTTGCAACGTTTTTTGATGGGCACGCTGGGGGCCACGGCTGGTGGTTCTGGCCAGCCAGCGGGCTACACCGTTACCCAGGATGACAAGCACACCACGCTGCAACTGGATGTGCCCGGTCTGTCACGCGAGCAACTGAACATCACCATCGAAGGCAATGTGGTCAAAGTGCAAAGCGTGGAAGGCGCGCCCCGCAGCGTTCAGCGCGCCTGGGAACTGGCGCAGGACATTGACACCGCCGCCAGCACTGCCAAGCTTGAAAACGGTGTTCTCACACTGACCCTGGCCCGCGTGGAGCCCGCCAGCAAAGCCACCTCGCTGACCATCCACTGAACCACGGCACGCGCCGTCAAAAAAGGCCGCTTTCGCCACGATCGAAAGCGGCCTTTTTGCGTTCTGCCCCGCACCAGCCGAGGGCGGCCACAACCTCCAGGCTATTCGTGGCGCAAGGCGTCGATGGGGTCCATGTGCGCTGCACGGCGCGCCGGGAAGTAACCAAACACCACGCCGATGCCTGCTGAAAACACAAACGACAGCAGGTTGACCGCAGGATTGAACAGGTAGGGCACACCCATCACCTGCGCCAGGCCCAGCGATGCCACGGTGGCCAGCACAATGCCCACCAGGCCGCCCAGCGCAGCCAGCACCACCGCCTCAATCAGAAACTGCAGCAGTACCTCGCGCTCCAGCGCGCCAATGGCCAGGCGCAGACCGATTTCGCGGGTGCGCTCCGTCACGCTCACCAGCATGATGTTCATGATGCCAATGCCACCCACCAGCAGGCTCACGGCGGCCACCGCGCCCAGCAGCGTGGTCATCACCTTGGTGGTGCCCGCGAAGGTGTCGGCCAACTGCTTGGTGTCGAGCACGTTGAAGTTGTCCTCATCGGTGTCGGCCAGCTTGCGCAATTCGCGCAGCAACTGGGTCAGGGCACTTTTCACACGCACCGGGTCGCTGCCGTCCTGCATGGACACCAGCAGCGTGTTCACGCGGGTGTTGCCCGTCACGCGTCGCTGCAGGGTTTTGAGGGGGATCAGCACCGTGTCGTCCTGGTCATTGCCAAACGCACCCTGGCCCTTGGAGCCGAGCACGCCCACCACCTCGCACGAGAAGGCTTTCACGCGAAGCTGTTCGCCCACCGGGTCGCGGCCGCCATACAGCTCGCGGCGAATGGTCTCGCCGATCAGGCACACCGCGGCCCCGGCGCGCAGTTCGGGGTCCGTGAACGTGCGACCTCCGGCCTGAACCGTCCAGTTGCCCGTCTGCAGCCAGGCATTGGTGCTGCCGATCACGCTGGTCGTCCAGTTGCGCCCGCCTGCCACCACCGTGGCGCCTGCACGCGCTTCTGGCGCCACCGCCAGAATGCCGCCGATCTGCTGCGCAATCGCGTCGGCATCAGTGTCCTTGAATGACGGCGCACCCGTGCCGCCACCCGGCCCCATGCGCTGGCCAGGCCGCACTTGCAGCAGGTTGGTGCCCAGGCTGGAGATTTGCGTCTGCACAGCCAAGGTGGCGCCGTTGCCCAGCGTCACCATGGTGATCACCGCGCTCACCCCGATCACGATGCCCAGGATGGTGAGGAACGAGCGCATCAGGTTGCGCCGGATGGAGCGCAACGCCAGCAAGATGGTGTTGAACAGCATCACGCGACTCCCTGGCTGGCGTGAGCAGCCACCACCGGGGCGGGCTTGCCACGCAGCCCGACCGGGTGAGGGTTGAGGGTGTCCGAATCCACCACGCCATCGACAAACCGCACCATCCGGCGCGCGTATTCGGCCATATCGGGCTCGTGCGTCACCATCAGCACGGTGATGCCCTGCTCGGCATTGAGCCGCCACAGCAGTTCCATGATTTCGTGGCTGCGTTGGGTGTCGAGGTTGCCGGTAGGCTCATCGGCCAGAAGCACCACGGGCTCGGTCACGATGGCCCGGGCAATCGCTACGCGCTGCTGTTGCCCGCCCGAGAGTTCGGCCGGGGTGTGATGCTCCCAGCCTTTGAGGCCCACCGCATCCAGCGCGCGCGCGGCAGCGGCCTTGCGCGTGGCCGCAGATTCACCCCGGTACAGCAGCGGCAACTCCACATTCTCTTGCGCCGAAGTGCGCGCCAGCAGGTTGAAGCCTTGGAACACAAAGCCGAAATAGCGGCGGCGCAGCAATGCCCGCTCGTCGCGCGAGAGGGCCTCGACATGCACGCCCTTGAACAGGTATTCGCCGGTGGTGGGTCGGTCCAGGCAACCCAGCGTGTTCATCGCGGTGGATTTGCCCGACCCGCTGGGGCCCATGATGGCCACGAAATCGCCTTGCGCAATGCGCAAGTCCACCCCTTTGAGGGCCTGGAAGGCCAGCGCCCCTTCGCCATACACCTTGGTCACGCCGCGCAACTCGATGATGGGCGCCTCGGCGGGCGGGCGCCCTGGTTCTGCCTGCGGGGCGGTCATGGTGCCGCCTTGCCCATGCGCTGGTCGGTGATCACCTGCGCGCCGGGCTCCAGGCCCTCGGCGCTCACCTCGGTCATGCGGCCATCGCTAATGCCCACCTTCACGCTCACGGGCTGGGGCACACCGTCCTGGAGCAGCCAGATCTGGCGCGTCTGCCCGGCGCCAGGCCCCCCGCCCCTGGCGGGTTTGCGGCTGGCATTGGCACTGCGTGGCGGGCCGGGCATGAGCTGCGAGACGATGCCACGGTTCGCACTGGCAGGCTTGCCTGCCGCCTCGGCGCCCGCCTGGGCGGGGGTGAAGCGCAAGGCGGTGTTGGGCACCAGCAGCACGTCGTTGCGCTCGGTGGAGGTGATGGTGGCCGCTGCCGTCATGCCGGGGCGCAGGCTCAGGTCGCTGTTGTCCACGTCCAGCCAGGTGATGTAGGTGACGACGTTGTCAGTTTTGGTGGAGCCAAACGACACGCGCGTGACCTCGGCCGGGTAGCGGCGCGAGGGGTAGGCGCTGACGGTGAAGCTGGCCTTTTGCCCCACGGTGAGCGAGCCCACATCGGCTTCGTCCACACTCACGTCCAGCCGCAGGCGCGTCAGGTCTTCCACCACGGTGAACAGCGTCACCGCTTGCAGCGATGCGGCCACGGCGTTGCCGGGCTCGACACTGCGGGTGAGCACCACACCGTTGATGGGCGAACGGATCGATGCCTTCGAGAGATTGGTTTCGTCGGTAGAGAGGGCCGCGCGGGCGTCATCCACCGATGCACGGGCACTGGCCTCGTCGGCCTTGGCGCGGTCCAGCGTGGCCTGGCCGGCATCCAGTTCGGTGGCAGACGGCACCTTGCCGCCCGACAGGCGCGCCACTTCCTGCAAGCGCGCCAGGCCCGCGGTGGCCTCTTTGGTGGTGGCCACGGCCTGCGCCAGCCGGGCCTGGGCGGCAGCCAGCGATGCACGCGAGCGCAGCACCTGTGCCTCGAGCTTGGCGGTGTCCAGCTCCACCAGCACCTGGCCCTTCTTGACCTTGTCGTTCACATCGACCAGCACGTTGCGCACGGTGCCCGAAAGCTCGCTGCCAATCGTCACCGACCGGGTGGGCTGCAAGGTGCCGTTGGCCGCCACGCTGAGTGTGAGGTTGCCGCGGCGCACTTCATCCGTCACATAGCTGGGGGCGGCGTTGGCCGCCTTGCTGCTTTGCCAGGCATACACGCCCCCCGCAGCCACCAGCAAGGCAGCCACGCCAATCCACAGCGTGGTGCGCTGCCACCAGCGGCGCCGAGGCGCGGCCCCCAGCAACCCGGCCAGGCCTGCAGCCTGCGCCGATGCAGCCTTGGGAGATTTCACAGAAGTGTCAGGATGGTTCATGGATCAAGAATCAAAACAACAAGATAAAGAGCCCGTGGCCTGCGCCAGACTGCGCCCGCAAGGGCGCCAAGAGCGCCTGGCTATTGCCAGCCGCCGCCCAAAGCTTTGTAGAGCCGCACATGGTCCGCCGCCACGCTGGCCACCGTGGTCGCCACGCTGTCTTGTGCAGACAACTGCGTGCGCTGGGTTTCCAACACGGTGGCGAAATCAATCAGGCCACTGGCGTAGCGCTGCTGCGCCATCAGTGCGGCATTGGCGGCGGCATCGGCTGCGGCCTGCAGGCGCTGCAACCGTTCACGGTTGCCTTGCAAGGCCACCAGAGCATCTTCCACGTCCTTCAGGGCTGCAAGCACCGTGGCCTCGTACGCCACCCGCACCTGTTCCAGCGCGGCTTCTTGCGAACGCACCTGGGCACGGGCCGCGCCACCATCGAACAACGCAGCCGTCACACCGGCAGCGAGTGAGCTGGTCACCGCATTGCCCGCCGTGAGCGCCCCCACGGTCAAGGCCCTGAGTCCCAGCGTGCCGCTGAGCGAAAAATCCGGGTAGCGGGCGGCATCAGCCTGCGCCACGCGCGCTGCGGCCGCTGCAACGCGGTGTTCTGCGGCGCGCACATCGGGGCGCTGGCGCAACGTCTGGGCCGGAATATCCCAAGCCAGGTCGTCGGGCGGCAAGGGCACCATGGCCGTGGCCTCCAGCCGCGCGTTGAGCGCCGCCGGTGGCTGCCCCGTCAAAACTGCCAGGCTGTGGCGCGACTGGGCCAGGCTGCTTTGCAACGCCGGTATCTGGGCGGCGGTCTGCTCCGCCGCAGCCCGGGCCTGTTCGGCCACCAGCGACGTGGTCAACCCGGCCTGCAGGCGCCACTGTGCAACCTCAATAAAAAAATGCGGGTTAACCCGTAGCTCTTAACCGGGTTTTCTGCACGGAAAGTGAGATCACCCCTGCTAAACTGATTTTGCAGCGCTGAAGTGGGCTGCAAAATCAAACTCTATCTAGCTAGGAAAAATGATGTTCAACAAACTCGCAATCACTGCACTCATCCTCACCGCCACTACCGCCGCATTTGCCGTTGACATGAGCAGGGTCGAAAAGTCGGTCCCCCTGAAGGATGGTTCCACCGTGTACATCTTCAAAGACGGCAAGATGGCCATGGAAGACAAAGTTGGCCGTGTGGTGCCGATGAAGGCGGGACAAGTCATGCAAACGCAAGATGGCCAGAGCATCCTCATGATCGGCAATGAACTGGCCCGGCTTGACTGGATCAAGAAATCCGACATCGGCGGCAAATGATCTGACGGGCCGATGCAACGAGCGAGGCGTTGTTCGCAGATTACAGATTTGTAATCTGCCTGTCCGATTGCCGACAAGAAGACTCGTTAAGCTGCGCCATGACGTTGAAAGCTTCAGGGTTTCTTGCTGGCTGGCCAGATTGCTGCGCGCAATTTGCAGGCGCTGCTGCAGCCCGCGCAGCTCGATGTAATTCACGGCCACTTCTGCCGCCAATGACACCTGCACATCGGCCAGGCTGGCCTGTGCGACGCGGGCGTCGGCTTCAGAAGCATTCACACCGGCCCGCAGGCGGCCAAACACATCGGGCTCCCAGCTGGCATCAAACCCGGCGCTGAAGCTGTTGCCGGTGCTGCCCGAGGCCCGGCTGCGCTGCGCAGAGCCCGAAGCACCCAGCCGGGGCAAGGTGCCAGCCATCTGCACATCCACCAGCGCGCGCGATTGCTGCAGTGCCGCCTGGGCACTGCGCACCGAAGTGTTGGCGGCCCGGGCCTCGCTGATCAGTGCCGTCAGTTCGGGGGCGCCCAGTCGCTCCCACCACTGCACCAGCGGCGTGGCAACGCCTCCTGCCCCAGTCGCTGACCAGCCTGCAGGCACTGCCACGGGCGGCAACTGTGCATCGGAAGGCTGCAAGGTGCTGCAACCGGCCAGCACCACGGCCAAAGCCAGCGCTGCACTGGCAGATGGCACACAGCGCGGCCAACGCCCCGCAGCGACAGGGGACTGGAAAGGGGAAGATTTCATGGATCTATTTGCAAATCATTCTCAGCAAAGTCCATTGTCACGGTTTCCCTTGTCGCTCTGAATGCGCTTGTGTCAACCTGAGGTAAAGAAATCGAGCGGCCCGCGCCACCAGGCTTGTCGCCGGGGCTGTGCGTGCTGATTTCACCCGCTCCACAGGCCACTGCGAGATGCGCTCCCCCTCCACCGGCGGGAGGGCCTCGGGCCGCTCACAGCGCCGTGGCAACACGAGTCTTTTAGGGCCCCGGCGCTTATTCAACAAGCGCCAGCAGCTATATTTTTAATAGCGAATAGCCCACAGGCCAGATCAGGCAGCAGGTGCCGTGATGGCATCCAGCGGCCAGCGCGGTTTCACGTCAAAGGCATAGGCGGTGTTGGCCTGTTGCTGCCCCGCCTGCAGGCGCATGGCAGCGGCCATGGCAATCATGGCGCCGTTGTCGGTGCACAGGTGCAGCTCGGGGTAATGCACGCGCACGCGGGCTTTGCTGCAGGCGGTGTTGAGTTGTTCGCGCAGCAGCCGGTTGGCCCCCACGCCGCCCGCCACCACCACGCGCTGCAGGCCCGTCTGCTTGAGGGCTGCCAGGGTCTTCTTCACCAGCACTTCCACAATCGCGGCCTCGGTGCTTGCGGCCAGGTCCGCCTTGCGGGCTTCCAGCTCGTCGCCCAGCTTCTTGGCCTGCGTGAGCACAGCAGTCTTGAGCCCCGCGAATGAAAAATCCAGATCGCCGCTGTGCAGCAAAGGCCGTGGCAGCTTGAAGGCTGCCGCATCACCCTGCTGCGCCATGCGCGACAAGGCGGGCCCGCCGGGGTAGCCTAGGCCCATGAGTTTGGCGGATTTGTCAAACGCTTCGCCCGCCGCATCGTCAATGGTTTCGCCCAAAATTTCGTAGCGGCCCACGCCATCGACCCGCATGAGCTGGGTGTGGCCGCCCGACACCAGCAGTGCGACGAAGGGGAATTCAGGCGGGTCAGCGCTCAAGAAGGGTGAAAGCAAATGCCCCTCCAAGTGGTGCACGCCCAGCACGGGTTTGCCCAGCGCCGCGCCCAGGGCGCAGGCCACGCCCGCGCCCACCAGCAGGGCACCGGCGAGCCCTGGGCCCTGGGTGTAGGCCACCACGTCCACATCGGCCAGGGTTTGGCCGGCGTCGGTCAGCACCTGGGTGGCGAGCGGCAGCACGCGGCGGATGTGGTCGCGGCTGGCCAGCTCGGGCACCACGCCGCCGTAGGCCTGGTGCATTTCAATTTGGCTGTGCAATGCGTGCGACAACAGCACGGGCACGCCAGTGTCGGCAGAACGCACCAGCGCCACGCCCGTTTCATCGCAAGAAGATTCAATACCCAGGATCAGCAGACTCATGCCCTGAGTGTAAAACCCCCGCCCTGGCACAGCATGGCGCTGCGCCCCAAGCCCTCACGCCTGCGGGCTTACCAGCGGTCTGAGCGCATGCGCAGTTCCCAGGCCCCGCCGCGCAGTTCATACACGCCCACAGCACCGTAGCGCTGCTCGCCCTTGTCGTCCCAGCTCATGGTGCCAATCACCGGGGCATAGCCGTTGATGGTGCGCATGGCCTTGATGATGTCTTTGGGATCAGCCGACTTGGCCTTTTGCATGGCGGCCGTCAGCACATAGGTGCTGTCGTAGCTGTAGTGGCCGCCATAGGCCGGGGGCTTTTGGTAGGCGTCGATGTACTTCTCCAGGAAGGGCTTGCCGGTCGTGAACTCCTTGGCCTCCAGCACGGGGGATGTGGCGTACAACCCCTCAATCAAGCCCGCACCTTTGGCCATGTCTGTGGTCTTCACCGTGTCGCCACCCAGCAGCTTGACTTGCGTGTGGCCCACCTTTTGCAAAGCCTTGAGCAAGGCCAGCGCCTGGAAGTCGTTGAGCGTGGAGACGATGACCTCGACCCGCGCGGCCTTGAGCTCACCGGCCAGCGCGTCAAACTCCACCGTCTTGTCGTCAAACGACTTGCGCACCACCACTTCCTTGTTTTCGGCCTTGAGCTGGGCGGCGGCACCATCGGTCAGGCCCTTGCCGTAGGGCGTGCCATCGTCCAGCGCCGCATAGCGGTTGGCGCCCAGTTGCGTGGCGGCAAACGAGCCAATGGCGCGGGCCTGCAGGGTGTCGTTGCCCACCATGCGGAAGGTGGTCGGGAACCCCAGCTGGGTGAACTTGGGGTTGGTGGAGATGGCGATCTGCGCAATGTCCTTGGCGGCGTAGATGGGGGCGGTCTCAATGCTCACGCCCGAGTTGAGGTGGCCCACCACCGCCACCACCCCCGCATCCACCAGTTGCTGCGCCACAGCCTTGCCGGTGGCCGCGTCGGCCTTGTCGTCCACGGACACGACCTCCAGCGTCACGCGCTTGCCGTCCACGGTGTAGCCGGACTTATTGAGTTCATCCACTGCCAGCTTCACGCCGTTGAGCAGATCCTGCCCCAGGGCGCCCAGCGGGCCAGAGAGCGGCTGCGCTACACCAATTTTGATGGTGTCCGGCACTTTGCCGCATCCGGTCAGGAGTGCGGCAGTCGCCACTGCGGTCAGGGCCAGACTGGCCGAGAAGCGGCGCCGGTTGATGTGCTTGTTCATGCAAAAAACTCCATTTCAGTGTGTCTGTGTGAGCAGATGTATATGCGACGCCCTGCTGGGTGAGCTACCGGGTATGCCCTCCCACGGTGTCAGTATTAGCAACTTTCAGGCCCCGCAACGCAGCGCACGGCACCCCTGCCTGGCGGTCTTGGGGCGGGCGCGACCCCGGAGCGAAAGTGCATCGCGGGGCCTTCAAAGGCCATGCACCACCCCGGCGCACCAATTTGTGGCGTAAAAATTGCTTATGCTCACGGGTATGAATGAGGCTTTGCGCATCGTGGTGGTGGCCCCGGATCTGGCAGTCGCCGACCCTGACGACGAACACGCCGTGGAACAGGCGGAGCGGTCGCGGGCGCTGCGCATCGGGCTGCTGGAGAACAACTTCAACTTGGTGGCCACGCTGCCCGCCGATGTGTTCCTGAGCGAGCGCATCGCCCAGCTACAGCCCGACCTGATCATCGTGGACGCCGAGAGCGAAGCCCGCGACGCGCTGGAGCATGTGGTGATGGCCACGCGTGACGAGCGCCGCCCCATCGTGATGTTCACCAATGACGAGGACACCTCGCACGTCAAGGACGCGGTGGCAGCGGGCGTGTCTGCCTACATCGTGGCGGGGCTGGCACCCCAGCGCATCCGCCCCATCCTGGATGTGGCCATGGCACGCTTTCAGCACGAACAGGCCTTGCGCGCCGAACTGGCCGATGCCAAGACCGAGCTGCGCGACCGCAAGACCATCGACCGCGCCAAAGGTCTGCTGATGCAGCGCCAGGGCCTGACCGAGCAGGCCGCCTACGAAAAACTGCGCAAGACGGCCATGGACAAGGGCCTGAAGCTGGTGGACGTAGCGCAGCGCATGCTGGATGTGATGGATCTGCTGGGCTAGAGGCAGCGCCCCTTGAGCGGCGGTGCCGCTCCCCCTTCTTTCGCATCGCTGCGGGCGGACCTTGCCCGGCATCCCACGCCAGGGCCGCGCCCCATCGCGGCGGCCCCTCCCAGCCCTCCCAAATGGTGCGCCGCACAAAGGCAGTGCGACCACCCTCCTCACAACAAGAACATCCCTGCTGCAAGCCAAACAGGCCTGTAGCGCTTACTGATCCAGCGCAGACAGCTATTTATTCCATAGCATCCAGCGCTCCAACATGGCGCAGCACGCCCTGGCACGCGCTGGCACGCGGTTTGCATTGCACAGTGCAAGACCAATGCAGGTCTGACCACTGACAGCACTGACCCAACGGCGGGCCGGTGTTGGCAAGGAGCCCCGGACCCGTTCCAGACTCCAACCAGGACAAAGGCGTCCCCACCCGCTCCCGGCGTTGCTTTGATGCAGCCAGCCAGGCACGGTGTGAGGACGCCTTTTTTGTTTTTCATGCCACCAGGGATGCCCCATGACCGATTTGCTCAAAACCAGCCTCAACCGCCGCACCGTGCTGCAGGCCGCCACTGTGGGCGCCGTGGGTGTGAGCCCCGCGCTGCGCGCACTCGTGCACGCAGCGGGCTCCGACGCCCCCGAGAAGAAGGAAGTCAAGATCGGCTTCATCCCGCTGACCGACTGCGCCAGCGTGGTCATGGCCTCGGTGCTGGGCTTCGACAAGAAATACGGCGTGACCATTGTCCCCAACAAGGAAGCCAGCTGGGCCGGCGTGCGCGACAAGCTGGTCAACGGCGAACTGGACTTCGCCCATGTGCTCTACGGCCTGATCTATGGCGTGCACCTGGGCACCGCCGGCCCCAAGAAGGACATGGCCGTGCTGATGAACCTGAACAACAATGGCCAGGCCATCACCCTCTCAAAGGCCCTGGCCGACAAGGGTGCGGTGGATGGCCCGTCCCTGGCCAAGCTCATGGCCAGCGACAAGCGTGAATACACCTTTGCGGGCACCTTCCCCACAGGCACCCACGCGATGTGGATGCACTACTGGCTGGCAGCGGCGGGCATCAACCCGCTGTCGGGCGCCAAGCTCATCACCGTGCCGCCGCCCCAAATGGTGGCCAACATGCGCGTAGGCAACATGGACGGCTTCTGCGTGGGCGAGCCCTGGAACCACCGCGCCATCATGGACGGCATCGGCATCACGGCCAACACCACGCAGGACATCTGGAAGGACCACCCCGAGAAGGTGCTGGGCACCACGGCCGACTTTGTGAAGAAGTACCCCAACACCACGCGCGCCGTGATGATGGCGGTGCTGGAGGCCAGCCAGTGGATCGACGCCAGCCTCTCCAACAAGATGAAGATGGCCGAGACTGTGGCCGGCAAGGCGTATGTGAACACGGGCGTGGACGCCATCAACCAGCGCATCCTGGGCCGCTACCAGAACGGCATGGGCAAGACTTGGGACGACCCCAACCACATGAAGTTTTTCAACGACGGTGCGGTGAACTTCCCCTACCTGTCCGACGGCATGTGGTTCCTCACGCAGCACAAGCGCTGGGGCCTGCTCAAGAGCCACCCCGACTACCTGGCCGTGGCCAAGGAAGTCAACCAGGTCGAGCTGTACAAGTCGGTGGCCAGCGCCATGAAGATCAGCGTGCCCAAGGATGTGCTGCGCACCAGCAAGCTCATGGACGGCGTGGTGTGGGACGGCAAGGACCCCGCCAAATACGGCGACGGTTTCAAGATCAAGGCCTGACGGCAACCCTGCCCCAGCGCCCGCCCGACCACCCCGCCAGCCAGCCCTGCACAGGAGAACACCATGGTCAGTGCCGTTTTTCACTCCCCGTTGGATGCAGCCCCCGTGGCCGCACAGAATGCTATGAATACTGTAGCTGCAAGCACAACATCCACTAGCGCAAGAAGCCAAAAAGCCGCCACATCTGCCCCCAAGGCACCTGCAGCGCCCACCACGGCCACTGGCCGCGACTGGTCGGCCCTCTCGCGCAGCTTCTGGCTGGCCGTGCTGCCCCCGCTGTGTGGCCTGGGCCTGCTCGTCGGCCTGTGGGCGGTGGTCTCCACCACCACGGGCGGCAGCATTCCCAGCCCCAAGGACACCTGGCTGCAGGCGCTGGAGGTGTTCAGCAACCCCTTCTACCGCAACGGCCCTAACGACCAGGGCGTGGGCTGGAACGTGCTGATGAGCCTGCAGCGCGTGGCCATCGGCTTTGGCATGGCGGCGCTGGTGGGCATTCCCGCAGGCTTTGTGATCGGGCGCTTCAGCTTTCTGTCGCGCATGTTCAACCCGCTGATCAGCCTGCTGCGCCCCGTGTCGCCACTGGCCTGGCTGCCGATCGGGCTGCTGGTCTTCAAGGGCGCCAACCCGGCCGCCATCTGGACCATCTTCATCTGCTCCATCTGGCCCATGATCATCAACACCGCCGTGGGCGTGCAGCGCGTGCCGCAGGACTACATGAACGTGGCCCGCGTGCTGAACCTGAGCGAATGGAAGATCGCCACCAAGATCCTCTTCCCCGCCGTGCTGCCCTACATGCTGACCGGCGTGCGCCTGGCCGTGGGCACCGCGTGGCTGGTGATCGTGGCGGCCGAGATGCTGACCGGCGGCGTGGGCATCGGCTTCTGGGTGTGGGACGAGTGGAACAACCTCAACGTCAAGAACATCATCATCGCGATCTTTGTGATCGGCATCGTCGGGCTGCTGCTGGAGTACGCGCTCATCAAGTTGGCCACGGCATTTACTTTTGAAGAGGTGAAAGCATGAACACGAGCGCTACAGCATCCGCACATCCCTCCATGAGCACCAAGTTCATCGAGATCCACGGCGTCGAGCAGACCTTCAAGACGGCCAAGGGCCTGTTCCCGGCGCTGCGGGACATTCACCTGACGATTGCCAAGGGCGAGTTCGTCGCGCTCATCGGCCACTCGGGCTGCGGCAAGTCCACCTTGCTCAACCTGATTGCCGGCCTGACCACGCCCACCAACGGCGCGCTGCTGTGCGCCAACAAGGAGATCAAGGGCCCGGGGCCGGAGCGCGCGGTGGTGTTCCAGAACCACTCGCTGCTGCCCTGGCTCACCTGCTTTGACAACATCTACCTCGCGGTGGAGCGCGTGTTTGGCGGCAAGGAAAGCAAGGCCCAGCTCAAGGCCCGCACCGATGCCGCGCTGGCACTGGTGGGCCTGACGCATGCGGGCCAAAAGCGCCCCGGCGAAATCTCGGGCGGCATGAAGCAGCGCGTGGGCATTGCCCGGGCGCTCTCCATGGAGCCCCAGGTGCTGTTGATGGACGAACCCTTCGGCGCGCTGGACGCCCTGACCCGCGCCAAACTGCAGGACGAACTGCTGGAGATCGTGGCACGCACCCAAAGCACCGTGGTGATGGTGACCCACGACGTGGACGAAGCCGTGCTGCTGTCCGACAAGATCGTGATGATGACCAACGGCCCAGCCGCCACGATCGGCGAGGTGCTGACCGTGGACTTGCCGCGCCCCCGCAAGCGCGTGGAACTGGCCGAGGACCCGCAGTATGTGCACTATCGCAAGGCGGTGATCGACTTTTTGTACACGCGCCAGGGGCACGTCGAGAAGGCCGCTTGAACGTGCGGCCGGCAGTGACCCGGACACCCCCAACAAAAGGGCTCTGAGCAGATCTGGTCAGAGCCCTTTTTTCAGCGTTGCGCCAGGGGTGGACGCCCGCACAACGCGCACACCCCAGGCCAGAGCACCCGCGCAAGGGCCGCCCCGCCGCGCCGAAGGCGCGCAGCGCCTCACAGGGTTGCCTCTAGTGGCTACCGGTGATGTAGTTCTCCAGCTGCTCGATGATGAATTTCTGCTCGGAAATGATGTCCTTGACCAGGTCGCCGATGGAAATCATGCCCACCAGCTTGCCGTTGTTCAGCACGGGCAGATGGCGCAGGCGGTTGTTGCTCATGATCTGCATGCATTGCTCGCTGGTCTGGTCTGGCTTCACAAACATCACGGCCGAGGTCATCACGTCCTTGACCTGTGTGACCGCCGAGGTTCGCCCCATCAGCGCGATCTTGCGGGCGTAGTCGCGCTCGGTAAAGATGCCGACGATGGCCTCGCCCTCGGTGACGATGAGCGCACCAATGCTCTTGTCGGCCATGAGCCGCAGGGCATCCAGCACCGAGGCGGCGGGGGTGATGGTGTGGACGGTGGCGTCGGGTTTGGATTGCAGGATTTTGGCGACGATGGTCATGGAACTCTCCCTCTTGAGACCTGGAACAGGTACGGAGTGATTTCAGCCCATCCGCCCGCGCAGCGCAAGCCTCACAAGCCCGAACCGGTGCATGTCACATGCGGTTCACACGCGTGATGGCATGCGTGCACACGGGCTCCATGCCCTGCAAAGCCGGGCGCCCTGCACCCAGCTTGGTGCACGCACCGGCCACGCACAGCACCGCCAGCACCCACCGCACCACAGTGGCCCGCAGTGCCTGGGCAACACCGCAGCAGCCATCAAAATTCATAGCTGCTCGCGCTTTATCCATCAGCGCTGGCGGCTTATTTCAGGCTCTTCTAGCGAATGCTAGTGACACTTTGATTCCCCATGGCCGCACCCAGCACCAGCGCGGGCTGCAGCCCCGTGGGGCCTGATCGGTCCAGCATCCTGAACCAGCCCAGGTACGAATCAAGGTATTTCGTTGCAACGCCCTTGAAACGCTGCATCCACCCGCGCAGCCTGCTGACATAGGCATTGACGTTCTGGACATGCCAGGGCCCCCTCACCCGCTGGCCCCGGCTCACGTTCACTGCCCGGTGCTGCACACCCAAGAGCCGCGCTGCACTGGCCAGAGTGACGCTGCCGTCGGTGCACAGGATGGTGTCCGGTGGCAACAAGGGCTTGAGTGCTGCTTGCACACTGACGGCCTTGCTCGTCTGCAGAATGAGGTTGACCGTTGCTCCCGCCCGGTCTCGTGCCATCAGTACGGGTGTGTACTCCGAACCCTTGCAGCCAGCCAGTGCCTTGCCGCCCCGCCGGCGAGGACGGCGCAGCAACCCTCTTTGGCCTTTGCAGGAGACCAGGAAGTAGGACTCATCGGCCTCGGCAATGCCCACAAGCTGGTGAGCCTGCTGGTGGCTTGGGCAGGCCAGGAAGCGGTGGCGCCAGCGAAAGGCGGTGCTTTGCGCCACGCCCAGGCGCTGGGCCACCTGGTTTAGCGAAAGGCCCTCGCTCAGAGCTTGTGCCTGACCCATCCACTTGTCCCGCAGATGCAAACGCGCCAGCGGTGTGCCAGTCAAGGCGTTGAAGGTGCGTGCGCAATGGCGACACTTGAAACGTTGCAGCCCATTGGCCGAGCCGTTCTTGACGAGCAGGGAGCTGCTGCAATGCGGGCAAGCCCGAGGAGCATCACCGTGTGCTTCTAAAACGGCGATGGCTTGACTGTGATCGAGCAGAGCCTGCAGAGAGCTTGCCAGTTGCTGGAGCTGGTGGTGCGTCAGCTGGGGCAAGCTGTGGATCAAGCGCGTCATCTGTTGCTGTCGCATGGCCTTCTCCTGGGGCAGACGCAAAGGCGTCATACTTAAAAAATGAGGGCCATGGGGCGCAATTAAAGGGGCATCACTAGCATTCGCTAGAAGAGCCTTATTTCATCAAATATTGCACCACACAGGCTCTGGCACAGGCATTGCTTGCAGATGGGTGCGGTCAACGCTGGCCGTGTAACAGCCCGGTGCAATGGCGGATTGGGCGAACAGGACGATGGCGTCTTCATGGAATGCAAACAGGCTGCAAGGCCCGTGCGATCCATGCAGGCGCCTTTTTGTTTTTTGCCCCGGCTGGGGAGCCCCCAGCCCTTTTGCGCACGATCGCCATGCTTCAATTCCGCGAGTTCCTCAAGTCCGGCCACGCCCCCACGCTGTGGTCGTCCTTCCTCTACTTCGGTTTCTCGTGTGCTGTCTGGGTGATCAACGGTGCCATGGCGCCGTTCATCCGCGACAGCTTCCAGCTCACGCCCACGCAGATGGGCATGATGCTGTCCATCCCCATCTTTGCCGGTGCGCTCATGCGCTTTCCGCTGGGCATCCTGGCGCAGTACATCGGGCGCAAGAACGCCACGCTGGTCGAGATGGCGGGTATCTTTTTGGCCATGGGCTATGGCTACCTGTTTGTGCACGACTACGGCGACCTGCTGGCCATGGGCATCCTTCTGGGTGTGGCCGGGGCCAGCTTTGGCGTGGCGCTGTCGCTGGGTTCGGGCTCGTTTCCGCCGCGCTACAAGGGCCTGGCCATGGGCATCGTGGGCGCTGGCAACGTGGGCACCGCCGTGGCGGCCCTGCTGGCCCCGGCGCTGGCCCAGAAGTTTGGCTGGCAGGCCGTGTACGGCTTTGCCGCCGTGAGCGTGGCGGTGCCCGCGATCGTGATGGCCGTGTTTGCACAGGAGCCCTCCGACCTGGCGGCCCATTCGAGCTTCCGCGAACACATCGCTTGCCTGTTTGAAAAAGATGGCTGGGCCTTCAGCCTGATCTATGCCGTGACCTTTGGCGGCTTCATCGGCCTCACCACCTTCTTGCCCAGCTATTTTTACGACCAGTTCCATGTGAGCAAGGTGCAGGCAGGCCAGCTCACCATGCTGGCGGCCTTCCTGGGCGCGGCCCTGCGCATCTTTGGTGGCTGGCTGTCGGACCACTGGGGCGGCGTGAACACACTCACGGCCGTGCTGGCCATCACGGCCGTGAGCATGGTGCTGTGCGGCCTGGCCGAGAACTCGCTGCCCATCACCATGCTGCTGTTCCTGGTGTGTTTTGCCGCTTTAGGCGCGGGCAATGGCGCCCTGTTCCAGCTGGTGCCCCTGCGCTGGCCTCTGACCACGGCCGTGGCAGGCTCGATGATTGGCGAGATCGGCGCCCTGGGCGGCGGCCTGATCCCCAGCGGCATGGGCATCTCGCGCCAGTACACCGGCACCTACCTGTGGGGCTTTGTCGGCATTGCGGCGTGCGCGCTGGCCATGCTGGTGCTGCTGCGCGTGATGCAGATCCGCTGGACGCGGACATGGGCGGAAAAGGGCGGTCGGGCACGCAGTGCCTGAGCTGGCGTAGCCAGCCAATGCGCAGCATTGCCCGCGCTTTCACTAGAAGGGTGGACGCGCGCGCAGCGCGTGAACGGCGCAGCCGGTGAGCGCGCAAGCGCTCGCCACACTTCCAGCAAAAGGGCGGCCGTGCGCGTAGCGCATGACTTGCGTTAAGCAAGTAAGCGCGATAGCGCTTGCCGAACTTTCGCTAAAAGGGCGGCCGCGCGCGCAGCGCGTGAACGGCGCAAGTGTGGCCCACTGAAACTCCCTCTCCCCTCGTGGGAGAGGGTTGGGGAGAGGGGGCAGCAGCGCCCCCAGGGAAGCCCCCTCTCCCCCCGCCCTCTCCCGCAAGGGGAGAGGGAGCCCACAGGCAGCGCCCTGTGGCAGAGCCTGCTACCCACCGGGGCGTACATCAAAACCAGGCGATGCACCGCTGAATATTCAAGCCAAAATCGGCTCCACCGCCCACTGCATAAGCGGAAGCAGCTACATTTTCAGGAGCAAACCAAGACTCCCCACTACCTCGGCAAAAACAACAGCCAGTAGATCAACAGCAGATTCACCAGCACGCTCACCGCCAGCGCGATCTTCCACAGGGCCGTGGCGTCGCGCTGCATCAGCGGCTGCGGGCCGGGGGCTGACAGGGGGCGGGATGCGCCGCGCTCCAGCGCCAGCAGCAGTTCCTCGGCGGTCTCGAAGCGCTGGGCGCGGCTGCGGGCCACGGCTTTCAGGGCAATCTGGTCCAGCCAGATCGGCACGCCGGGGTTGTGGCGACTGGGGGGCAGCGGGTCGCGGTGGTAGCGGCCCAGCTGGTACTGCACCACCTCGCCATAGGGCAGGCGGCCGTGGCTCAGCAGCTGGTAGAGCGTAACGCCCAGCGCAAACAGGTCACTGCGCGCGTCGGGCAACTGGCCTTCGGTATCGCCGCTTTTTTCGTAGCCGGGCCACTGCTCGGGGTTCATGTAGCTGGGCGTGCCCGCGTGCAGCTGGCGCGTGGCCTCGGGCTCGCGGCCGGACAGGGCCACGCCCAAATCGAGCACACGCAGCACGCCGTCGTCGCCCAGGTGCAGATTGTCGGGTTTGATGTCGCGGTGCACCACCCCTTGGCGGTGCAGCCAGCCCAGCACGCGCGCGGCCTGCACCACCACCGACACGGCCTGTGGCACGGGCAGGTGCTGGCGGCTGCGCAGGCGCTGGCCCAGGGTGTCGCCCGCGTGCCAGTCGTACAGCAGGTAGAACGCGCTGGCGCCCGGTCCGCCTCGCCCGTCATCGGCGGGCCAGGTGTGGAGCCATGCCAGGTGGGCGGCGGCGTGGCCCGACTGCATGCGCCGCGCCACCCAGGCCTCGTGTGCAAGCGTGGCGCGCTCCTCGGCATCGTGGGCGCGCGTGGGCAGCAGGGTCTTGAGGGCGTAGAGGCGCTGCGTGGCCGGGTCGCGCACCTGGTACAGCCGGTGGATGCCGTTGTCGGCCACGATGGCCGTGACCGTGAGGCCGTCCACGGGGTCGCCCACCTTGAGCAAGGGCAGCACGGGCAGGTCCTGCGCGCGGCGGGATTCGTCCTGCAGCGTGGCCTCCAGCGCGCCCTGCACCCGCACCACCAGCGCGGTCACGTTGTCGCTGCTGCCCCGGCGCAGCGCGGCCTGCACCAGCTCGTCGCTGAGCGCCTGGGCCGCCACGCCCTCCTGGCGCAGCAGCTGCCGCAGTTCGCGCTCGGGCAGACTGCCATGCACACCGTCGGACAGCAGCACGAACAGATCACCGCTGTGCAGCTCGCCTTGGCTGTAGTCCACCACCACATGGTCGTCGAGCCCCATGGCGCGGGTGAGCTGGTGCGCAAAGTCGCGCTGCGCCATCACATGGTCGGCCGTGAGCAGCTGCAGGCGCCCGCTGCGCAGCAGGTAGGCGCGGGTGTCGCCCACATGGGCCAGCGTGTACGACTGGCCGCGCAGCACCAGCGCGGTGAGCGTGGCCAGCCCCACCGCAGGCTGGCGGCGCCGGTTCATGGAGGCGAGCCAGCCGTTGTGGGCGTTCAGGATGCGGTCCAGCGCCACGGTGGTGTCCCAGGTCTCGGGGGTGGCGAAGTAGTCGCCCACCAGGGTGCTCACCGTGGTCTGGGCGGCCTCGCGGCCCTTGCCGCCCGTGCTCACGCCATCGGCAATGGCGGCGATGGCGCCGCGCTCGCGGTCGCGCCCCTGCCCCACCGCCAGGGCGGCAAAGTCCTCGTTCACCTCATTGCGGCCGGCCAGCGAGGCCTGGCCCACATCCAGTTCAAAGCTCATGCACCAGCTCCATGCAGGTTTTGTGCCCAAGGTGGTGCATGCCGGGGCGGGGCCGCCTGCCCACCCCGGCAGCCCACGCCCGGGCCCGTCCCGCGCGCCCACCCCAGATCAGTGCAAGGAATCTGGCACGGCCATTGCTTAACAAGGGCAAGGGCCGGGCAGGCCCACGCAATTCAGCAGTGCAAAGGCGCACAGAGGAATTGTCAGGACGAAGGCGTCCCCACATGCGGTTTCGAGACCTCGGAGCAGCATCGTGTGGACGCCTTTTTTGTTTTGCGCATCGCCCCGGCGATGGAACCGATGGAGTCATGATGAAAAAGCTCAAACTGGTGATGGTGGGAAACGGCATGGCCGGTGTGCGCACGCTGGAAGAGCTGCTCAAGATCGCCCCCGATCTGTATGACATCACGGTGTTCGGTGCCGAGCCCCACCCCAACTACAACCGCATTCTGCTGTCCCCCGTGCTGGCGGGCGAGCAGACCATCGACGAGATCATCCTCAACGACTGGTCGTGGTACGCCGACAACCACATCACGCTGCACACCGGCTTCACCGTGACCGACGTGGACCGCGTGCGCCGCGTGGTCAGCGCCACCAGCAAAGACGGCACGGTGGTCACCGCCGAATACGATCGCCTGATCCTCGCCACCGGCTCCAACCCCTTCATCCTGCCCATCCCCGGCAAGGACTTGCAGGGCGTGCTGGCGTACCGCGACATCGCCGACACCCAGGCCATGATCGACGCGGCCGCCACCTACAAGCACGCCGTCGTCATCGGCGGCGGCCTGCTGGGCCTGGAGGCCGCCAACGGCCTCATGAAGCGCGGCATGCAGGTCACCGTGGTGCATGTGGGCGACTGGCTGATGGAGCGCCAGCTGGACGATGTGGCCGGCAAGATGCTGGAGAAGTCGCTGCAGGAGCGCGGCATGCAGTTCCTGATGGGCGCGCAGACGCAGGAACTGGTGGGCAACACCGACGGCCGCGTGGCCAGCGTCAAGTTCAAGGACGGCACTCAGGTGCCCGCCGACCTGGTGGTGATGGCCGTGGGCATCCGCCCCAACACCGCGCTGGCTGAAAAGATGCGCCTGCACGTGAACCGCGGCATTGTGGTCAGCGACACGCTGCAGACCACCACCGACGCGCGCATCTACGCCGTGGGCGAATGCGCCGCGCACCGGGGCATTGCCTATGGCCTTGTGGCCCCGCTGTTCGAGCAGGGCAAGGTGCTGGCCAACCACCTGGCCGAGTTCGGCATCGGCCGCTACCAGGGCTCGCTGACATCCACCAAGCTCAAGGTGACAGGCATCGACCTGTTCAGCGCGGGCGACTTCCAGGGCGGCGACAACACCGAAGAGATCGTGCTGAGCGACCCTTATGCCGAGGGTGGCGGCGTGTACAAAAAGCTGGTCATCAAGGACGACAAGCTGGTGGGCGCCTGCCTGTATGGCGACACGGTGGACGGCAGCTGGTACTTCAAGCTGCTGCGCGATGGCCGCAGCGTGACCGACATCCGCGACAAGCTGATGTTTGGCGAGAGCAACATCGGCGACGTGGGCCACCAGGGCCAGAGCAAGGCATCGGCCATGGCCGACAGTGACGAGGTGTGCGGCTGCAACGGCGTGACCAAGGGCGCCATCTGCAAGGCCATCAAGGACAAGGGCCTGTTCACGCTCGACGAAGTGCGCAAGCACACCAAGGCCAGCGCATCGTGCGGCTCGTGCACTGGCTTGGTCGAGCAGATCATCATGTTCACCGCCGGTGGCGACTACAGCGCCACGCCCAAGACCAAGGCCATGTGCGGCTGCACCGACCACGGACACCAGGCGGTGCGCGATGCGATCCGTGCCAACAAGCTGCTGAGCATTGGCGACGTTTTCTCTTTTCTGGAATGGAAGACACCCAACGGCTGCGCCAGCTGCCGCCCCGCCGTTAACTACTATCTTCTGAGCACCTGGCCCAAGGACGCCAAGGACGACCCGCAAAGCCGCGCCATCAACGAGCGCAGCCACGCCAACATCCAGAAAGACGGCACCTACAGCGTGATCCCGCGCATGTGGGGCGGCGAGACCACCGCCGACGAGCTGCGCCGCATTGCCGATGCGGTGGACAAGTACAACATCCCCACCGTCAAGGTCACGGGCGGCCAGCGCATTGACCTGCTGGGCGTGAAGAAGGAAGACCTGGTCAACGTGTGGAAGGACATCGGCATGCCCAGCGGCCACGCCTATGCCAAGGCGCTGCGCACCGTGAAAACCTGCGTGGGCAGCGAGTGGTGCCGCATGGGCACGCAAGACAGCACGCAGATGGGCAAGGACCTGGAGCGCGCAATGTGGCGCATGTACGCCCCGCACAAGGTCAAGTTCGCCGTGAGCGGCTGCCCACGCAACTGCGCCGAGGCAGGCATCAAAGACGTCGGCATCATCGGCGTGGACAGCGGCTGGGAGATGTACGTGGCGGGCAACGGCGGCATCAAGACCGAGGTGGCGCACTTCTTCACCAAGCTGAAAACCGCCGAGGAAGTGCTGGAATACACCGGCGCGTTCTGCGAGCTGTACCGCCAGGAAGGCTGGTACCTGGAGCGCACCGTGCACTACGTGGGCCGCGTGGGCCTGGACTATGTGAAAAAGCGCATTCTGGAAGACCACGAAGGCCGCAAGGCGCTGTGGGAACAGCTGCAGTTTGCGCTGGACGGCGAGCCCGACCCGTGGTTCGAGTTTGACAAGGCGGCGGTGGACACGCGCCAGTTCATTCCGGTTGCCGCGGTTTGACCCATTTTCTTGAATCAAAAGTGCCTCTAGCGCTTGATGGATAAGCGCCAACAGCTACCAAAGGAATAGCAATGAGCGAATGGAAACTGATCTGCCGCGTGGACGACATCCCCGTGCTGGGCTCGCGCCGCGTGGCACGTGACAAGGGTCTGGATGTGGCGGTGTTCCGCAACGATGCGGGCGGCGTCTTTGCACTGCTCGACCGCTGCCCGCACAAGGGTGGGCCGCTGAGCCAGGGCATCGTGTTTGGCACGCATGTGGCGTGCCCGATGCACAACTGGACGATCGGATTGTGCGACGGGCAGGCCTTGGCGCCGGACGAGGGGTGCACGCCGAAGTTTGCGGTGAAGGTGGAGGATGGGGCGGTGTACCTGGATGCGGGGGAGTTGGCGACGGTGGCGACGGATTTGACGCGGCCGATTGCGGGGCCTGCGCGGCGGGTGGTTGGGGTTTGAGGTGGGTGGTTCTTGGCTTCTGTCTGGTTCTGTGCCTTTGCTGAGGGCGGAGGCCGGGGTGTGCGCCCGGCGGCGCAGTAACTTTCTCTTGCGTCGCCAAGAGAAAGTCACCAAAGAGAAGGCGACCCTACTGCGCGCGTCCCCTTCGCTGCGCTACGGGGCAACCTGCGATGCTCGGTCAGGGGGTGCGCCGCAGAACTCACTGCGCGCTGCGCGCTCCGTTCAAACAGCTGCGGCAAGTCAGTGCACGAAGTGCGTGTGTCCTTCGGCACACGCACGCACCCCCTGCCCTGCGCTTCTCGGCACGCGCAGAAGGGAACCCAGGGAGCGGACATCCATCCGGGCCATCGCTGCGCTCGGCCCCGTTTCGAGGGCGCAAGCGCCACGCGCTGCGCAGACCGGGCCGAGCGCAGCGATGGCCCGTGTGGATGTCCGGCTGTCCAAACCCCTGCTGGCTGCGCCTGCGGCGGGGCGGTTGCGGGGTGGCACGCGCGTCGGAGCGCGCGTGCTTCGTGAACTGACTCGCCGTGGATGTCTGAACGAAGCTGCAACGCAGCGCAGTGAGTTCCACGGCGCACCCCGCAACCGACACGCCGCAGGTTTGCCCCTTCGCACAGCGAAGGGGTCGCAGACTGGGGGTCGCCTTTTCTTTGGTGACTTTCTTTTGGCGAAGCAAGAGAAAGTTACTCGCACGCCGGGCGACTCCCGGCTCCCGCACTCAACACGGGCATGCTTTTCAAATCAGCGCGCCTCCGCTTCGACAGGCTCAGCCCAAACGATCGGATGACGGCAACCCAAACACTATCAAAACAATAGCTGATAGCGCTTGATATACAAGCGCTAGAGCCCAAAAACATGGAAACCACGCCATGCAAGAAACAAAATCCACCTGCCCATACTGCGGCGTAGGCTGCGGCGTGATCATCGAATCCGAAGGCGCGCAGATCACCGGCGTGCGCGGCGACCCCACCCACCCCGCCAACTTTGGCCGCCTGTGCACCAAGGGCTCGACCCTGCACCTCACGGCTACCAGCCCCGTCACCCAGCAAACGCGGCTG
The DNA here is from genome assembly GCF_006716905.1 of Acidovorax temperans. Classification (GTDB taxonomy): domain Bacteria; phylum Pseudomonadota; class Gammaproteobacteria; order Burkholderiales; family Burkholderiaceae_C; genus Acidovorax; species Acidovorax temperans. Next base: position 550,964 of record NZ_VFPV01000003.1, read on the forward strand.
CTGCAACCACAGCACCGCGCTCAACGCGGCGACAAACCACAGCCGCTGCCCTGGGATGCCGCACTGACGCTGGCGGCCGACCGGTTCGCCCACACCATCGCCCAGCACGGCCCTGACGCCGTGGGCTTCTACGTCAGCGGCCAGTTGCTGACGGAGGACTACTACGTCTTCAACAAGCTCGCCAAGGGCCTGATCGGCACCAACAACATCGACACCAACTCGCGCCTGTGCATGAGCAGCGCGGTGGCCGGCTACAAGCAAACGCTGGGCGCCGACGCGCCACCCGCCTGCTACGACGACGTGAAACACGCGCAGTGCGTGTTCATCGTGGGCAGCAACGCGGCCTGGGCACACCCCATCTTGTTTCGCCGCATCGAAGACGCACGCGCCGCCAACCCCGGCATGAAGGTCATCGTGGCCGACCCGCGCCGCACCGACACGGCGGGCATGGCCGACCTGTTTTTGCCCATCCAGCCTGGCAGCGACGTGATGCTGTTCAACGGGATGCTGCACCTGATGCTGTGGGAGGGCTGGACGGACGCCGAATACATCGCCGCGCACACCACGGGCTTTGACGAACTCAAGGCCCTGGTGCGCGACTGCACGCCCGAGCGCGTGGCGCAGACCTGCGGCATCAGCGTGGCCGACCTGACCACCGCCGCAAAATGGTTCGCCACCTCCAAAGCGACCCTGAGCCTCTACTGCCAGGGCCTGAACCAGAGCAGCAGCGGCACCGCCAAGAACGCCACACTCATCAACCTGCACCTGGCCACCGCGCAGATCGGCAAACCCGGCGCGGGCCCCTTCAGCCTGACCGGCCAGCCCAACGCCATGGGTGGGCGCGAAGTGGGTGGGCTGGCCAATTTGCTCAGCGCCCACCGCGACCTGGCCAACCCGCAGCACCGCGCCGAAGTCGCCGCGCTGTGGGGCGTGGCCGATGTGCCATCCAAGCCCGGCAAGACGGCGGTGGAGATGTTCCAGGCGGCCGCTGACGGCGAGATCAAGGCCCTGTGGATTGCCTGCACCAACCCCGCGCAAAGCATGCCCGATCAGGCCACCGTGCGCCGCGCACTGCAACGCGCAGAGTTTGTGGTGGTGCAGGAGGCCTTTGCCACCGCCGCGACCTGCGCCTTTGCCGACCTGCTGCTGCCCGCGACCACCTGGGGCGAGAAGACCGGCACCGTGACCAACAGCGAGCGCCGCATCTCCCGCGTGCGCACGGCCGTGCCCGCACCCGGCCTGGCGCGCCACGACTGGGCCATTGCGGTGCAGTTTGCGCACCAGCTGGAGGCACTCCTGCGGCCCGGCGCGACGACGTTGTTCCCTTACGCCACCGATGCTGCCGATGCAGGTGCTGAAGCGGTCTGGAATGAACACCGCGAGAGCACACGCGGGCGTGACCTGGACATCACGGGGCTGTCCTGGGACATGCTTGAAGCGCAAGGCCCGCAGCAGTGGCCGTGTCCTACGGACACGGCCGGCGGCGGCAATGTGGACGGCAACGCGACCGCGTTGCCGGCCCGAAGGCGCGACATCGGCAAGGCCCGCCTGTACGAAGACGGCATCTTCCCCACGGCCGACGGCCGCGCCCGTTTTGCCGCGCATGCCTGGCAACCCACGGCGGAACAACGCGAATCGCGCTACCCCTTCAGCCTGACCACGGGCCGCCTGCGCGACCAGTGGCACGGCATGACCCGCACCGGCACGCTGGGCCGCCTGTTTGGCCATGTGGCCGAGCCCAGCGTGCAGCTGCACCCGCAGGACATGGAGCGGCGCGGCCTGAAGAACGGCGACTTGGTCTACGTGACGAGCAAGCGCGGCACCATCGTGGTACCCGCGCAGGCCGACACCACCGTGGGCCTGTCGCAGGCCTTCATGGCCATGCACTGGGGCAGCGAATTTTTGAGCGGCTGCTCGTCCACCGGCGAGCGCTTGGTAGGCGTGAACGCGCTCACCACCTCGGCCTATTGCCCCACGTCCAAGCAGCCCGAGCTCAAGCACGCGGCCGTGAAGGTGCTCAAGGCCGAGCTGCCGTGGACGCTGCTAGCCATGGCCTGGTTGCCTGCCGAGGGCGCGCTGGCAGCGCGCGAAGCCTTGTCTGCGCTGATGGCGCAGTTTGCGTTTGCCAGTTGCGTGCCCTTCAGCAACAACACCCCGCTGGATGAGCCCGGCCGCGAGCGCACTGGCGTGCTGCTGCGCGCCGCCGCCCACGAGGCACCGCCCGACGCGCTCATCGCACAGATAGAAGCCCTGCTGGGCATGGCAGGCGCCGACACGCTGCGCTATGCCGACAAAAAACGCGGCCAGCGCCGCGCCGCACGGCTGGCCCGCCAGGGCGACAACACCACGCTCGAAGGCATCGTGCTCGCTGGCGTCACCAGCGCCGAAGGCTGGCTCAAGACCCTGCTGCAAGAAGAGCTTCCTGCACAGACCTACGGCCGCCTGCTGCTGGTGCCCGGCGCCAAGGCCCCCGTGGCCGTGCAGTCGCGCGGCAAGCCGGTGTGCACCTGCTTCAACGTGACAGACGCCGCCATCACCGCCGAGCTGGCACGCTGCCACGGCACGGACGACGACCGGCTGGCGCAATTGCAGGGCCAACTGCGCTGCGGCACCAACTGCGGATCGTGCCTGCCCGAGCTGAAACGCATGGTGCGGGCCACGGGGCCGCTGGCGTCCAAGCCCATGGCGCAGGCCGTCATATAACCAAAAGTTCTCTGGGTTGCGAGAAAATCAATCCATCCCCACGAAGCCACCGAGCCACTATGGCCATCAGTCAGTACATCAAAGAGATTGGGCGCGGCGCGCGCGGCGCCAAGCCGCTGTCGCGCGAGCAGGCCACCGACCTGTTCGGCCAGGTGCTGGACGGGCAGGTGAGCGACCTGGAGATTGGCGCCTTCTGCCTGGCCATGCGCATCAAGGGCGAAACGCCCGAAGAGATGTGCGGTTTTCTGGATGCCACGCACCAGCGGCTGGCCAAGTTGCCAGCCACCAGCCGCCCCACCATCGTTCTGCCCAGCTACAACGGCGCCCGCAAGCTACCGGTGCTGACCCCGCTGCTGGCCCTGCTGCTGGCACGCAAGGGGCTGCCCGTGCTGCTGCACGGCATGCGCACCGAGGCGCGCAGAATTTTGGCATCAGATGTGCTTGAAGCGCTTGATATCAAAGCGCTAGCAGCTCCTGAAACCATAGCAAACGGACAGGTGGCACACATCCACACCCAGCACTTGCACCCCGGCCTGGCGCGGCTGCTGGCCGTGCGGCAGGTCGTGGGCCTGCGCAACCCGGGGCACAGCGTGGTCAAGTTGATGAACCCCTGCGCGGGCCCTGCCGTGGTGGTCACGGCCTACACCCACCCCGAATACCTGGACATGCTGCACGCCACATTCACCAGCATGGGGATGACTGCCCTGCTCTCGCGCGGGCTGGAAGGCGAAGTGGCCACCGACCCGCGCCGCACGCCCCGTTATGACGCATTCGTGGCCGGGCAGCACCAGTTACTGGAAGAGCAGCAACCTGGCACCGCCGCCGAAGTGGCCGGCCTGCCCAACGAAATCGACGTAGCCACCACGGCCGAATACACGCGGCAGGTGCTGGCAGGCGCCCTGCCGGTGCCCCCGGCGCTGGCGCGGCAGGTGGAACATATCTTGCAACTTGCAGCTCAAATTTCTTGAGAGACACCCAGCATGAGCAGCCCTACCTTTCCCACTTCCGACCCGACCCGCCCCCATTTGGGCACGGGCGGACAATGCACCTTGGTGGGCGCTGGGCCAGGAGACCCAGAGCTGCTCACCATCAAGGCGCTCAAGGCCATCCAGGCTGCCACGGTGCTGTTGGTGGACGACCTGGTGAGCGACGCCATCGTGGCCCACGCCTCGCCCAGCGCCCGCATCGTTTACGTGGGCAAGCGCGGTGGCTGCAAAAGCACGCCCCAGGCCTTCATCGAAAAACTGATGCTGATGGCCGTGAACGAGGGCGAGAACGTGGTGCGTCTCAAGGGCGGCGATCCGTTCATCTTTGGCCGTGGCGGCGAAGAGGTGGAACACCTGCGCGCAGCAGGCGTGCCGGTGACGGTGATCAATGGCATTACCGCCGGCTTGGCGGGCCTTACATCCCTGGGTGCACCGCTCACCCACCGCGAGCACGCGCACGGCGTGGTGTTTGTCACCGGCCATGCCAAGCCCGGCGACACCGGCACCGACTGGAAAGCCCTGGCCCGCACCGCCAAAGATGCCAAGCTCACCCTGGTGATTTACATGGGCGTGAGCGGCGCCGCCACCATCGAGCAAGAGTTGCTGAGCAGCCTGCCTGCGCACACGCCGGTGGCCATCATCCAGCACGCCAGCCTGCCCCACCAGCGGCACGCCATCACCACTCTGGGGCAGCTGCAGGCCACCATCACCGAGCAGGGGCTGGGCAGCCCCTCAGTGATCGTGGTGGGGGATGTGGTGCGCGGGGTGGCGCTGGCCACGCAGGACGCGGCTGAGGCTACGCCCCAGGCCCGCCGCGCGACCTGATCACGCCTTCAGCCACAGCGCCTGGAGCCGCGCGTCACGCGTTACCCCTGCGGGTTTCACTGCCCCGCCGTCTGGCGCACTTCGGCAAATCGCGCAGCCAATTCCTTGCGCAGTGTTTTGCGCATCAAGGCGGCATCCCAGCGGCGGCGCTCGTCCGGGGTGGATGGGGTCAATGTCGGCACGGCCACGGGTTTGCGGTTTTCATCCACCGCCACCATGGTGAAAAAGCAGCTGTTCACATGGCGCACCACCTGCGAGCGAATCTCTTCTGCCACCACCTTGATGCCCACTTCCATCGACGAACTACCGGTGTAGTTCACACTGGCCAGAAACGTCACCAGTTCACCCACGTGGATCGGCTGCAGAAACATCACCTGGTCCACGCTCAGCGTCACGGTGTAGCAGCCCGAATAGCGGCTGGCGCACGAATACGCCACCTGGTCGAGCAACTTGAGGATGGCGCCGCCGTGCACGTTGCCCGAGAAGTTGGCCATGTCGGGCGACATGAGCACGGTCATGCTGAGTTGGTGTGAAGGGATGTTCATGCTGCGATTTTAGGAGTGGGGCCCGATCCGCTGGGCCGTGCTTTGCGCTGGATCACACAACATGCACGCGCCGTGCCTGCTTCGCTACACTCGCGCGGGCATCCGAGGCTTTCCCTCTCGGATGCAAGGGAGGAACCAACAATGATCGAACTAGAAAAACTCAACGAATTCACCGAAAGCCACGGCGCACTGCGCATGGGCAAGGGGCTGGTGTCAGGCGTCATCGCGCTCACGCTGGCCATTTTGTGCCTGCTGGGCGTGCTGGCGTTTCACTTTCCGCAGTACCTCACCACGCCCGAGCTGCGCAAGAGCTACGACGTGAACATCATCCGCACCATCATGCTGGCCGCCATGGCCATTGCGGGAGGCATCTCGCTGGTCAACATCCTGTTCAACCGAGCCCGGTGGCTGGCAACGTTCGCCTTCGCCATGGTGGCCTTGGCAGCCTTGCTGGGTGGGCACAAGGTAGAGGTGGACCCCAACTTCCCGGACCACACGCCCTACATTGGCCTGGACTGGTTCATCCTGGATCTGCTGGGCAGCTCGCTCATCTTCATCTTCATTGAAAAGCTGTTTGCGCACCGCAAGGACCAGCCCGTGTTCCGCGCCGAGTGGCAGACGGACTTTCACCACTTTATCGTGAACCACATGGTGGTGGGCTTTGTGCTGCTGGCCACCAACCTCATCGTGCACAAGTTCTTTGGCTGGGCCGCCAACGATGGCATTCGCGGCTGGGTGCAGGGGCTGAACTTCTGGGTGGCGCTGTTCCTCATCATTTTGGTGGCCGACCTGGTGCAGTACTGGACGCACCGCGCATACCACGAGGTGCCGCTGCTGTGGCGCCTGCACGCCGTGCACCACAGCGTCAAAAGCATGGACTGGATGGCCGGCTCGCGCCAGCACATCCTGGAGCTGATCATCACCCGCTCGATGGTGCTGGCGCCCATCTACGTGCTGGGCTTTTCCAAGGAAGTGATCGATGCGTACATCGTCATCGTGGGCTTCCAGGCGGTGTTCAACCATGCCAACGTGAGCGTGCGCCTGGGCCCGCTGCGCTACGTGCTGGTCACGCCCAACTTCCACCACTGGCACCACAGCCAGGACCAGGAAGCGCTGGACAAAAACTACGCGGCGCACTTCGCGTTTCTGGACTACCTGTTCGGCACCGCCGTCAAAAGCACCAAGCTGTGGCCTGAGCACTACGGCGTGCTGGGCGACTACGTGCCCAACGGGTTCATCAAGCAATTGAAGTTTCCGTTCACGTGGAAGGGCTAGGAACACGCTGCGCGCATCTGCAGCCTGAGCTGGCTTGGTGCGTGTACGGGGCCCGCGCGATGCGTGCCCCCCCTCTGGTCGTCGTTCCGCAACAACACCTGGCAACAAATAAACAAGAACTATTCTCAATAAATTTACAATGCACGGCTCCGTTAGCAAGCCGTGCGTCCTGAAGGGGCTGCGCCGCCAGCCAGTGTCCTCACCCTCCCCTTCAGGAACCCCGCATGCGCTCATCGTGCCCTGCTGGCAGCCGCCGTGCTGCCGCCCCCAGCCTGCATCCCATTGCCCTGGCGGTCGCCGTTTTCACCTTCAGCCCCGCCTGGGCCCAAACGGGTACTGCCGCACAGCAGCCCGCCGAGCAGCCCCCAGCCAGTGCGCCCGATGAATTGGTGCAAGAGCCCAAAGCGCTAGGGAGCATCACCATCTCTGGCGCACGCGAAAGCGCCTCCACCCGCCTGCCCCTGACGCCGCGCGAAACCCCGCAGTCCACCAGCACCGTGACCCGCGCGCAGATCGAGCGCCAGTCGCTCACCAGCATTGATGCGGTGCTGCGCAACGTGAACGGCATTGCGGTGAGTTTTTATGACACGCAGCGCCCGCTGTACTACGCGCGCGGCTTTCAGATCACCGACTTCCAGACGGACGGCCTGCCCAGCTACAGCAGCAGCACCAACCAGGAATTCGACACTGCCCTGTACGAACGCATCGACATCGTGCGCGGCGCCAACGGCATCCAGACCGGAGTAGGCGTGCCTTCGGCCACCATCAACATGATCCGCAAGCGCCCGCAGCGCGAGTTCGCGGCCTCTGTGGCGCTCACGGCGGGCTCGTGGAACCTGTACCGGGGCGAGTTGGACCTGAACGCACCGCTCAACAGCGACGGCAGCGTGCGCAGCCGCCTGGTCGTCGCCCCGCAGAAGAAAGAGAGCTTCCGCGACCGCTACTCCGAGGACAAGACCGCCCTGCTCGCTGCGGTAGAGGCCGACATCGGCCAGTCCACCGTGGTGGCGGTGGGCTACCAGCGCCAGTCCAACGACCCCAAAGCGCCGATCTGGGGCACCATCCCGCGCTTTGCCACCACGGGTGCGCCCATCGACCTGCCGATCTCCACCAGCTTCTCGCCATCGTGGACACGCTGGGAGCGCACCTCCGGCACGCTCTACGCCACGCTGGACCACCAGCTCAACGACGACTGGAGCCTGAAGGCGGCGCTGAACCACACCGAGGGCGACACCTTCCGTCTGAGCACCTACGGCTACGGTGCCACCACGTCCAGGGCCCCATTCATCGACCCCGTGACGGGCGCGGGCACCACGCTGTATGCCGCTGTCAACGGCGGCAGCGAAAAGCAGGACACGGTGGACGCGTACCTGTCGGGCAAGTTCGAGCTGGGCGGCCGCAAGCACGACCTGGTGGTGGGCATGAGTTCCACCCGCACCGCCTCGCGCACCGATGGCTACACGTCCGTGGCAGGCTGGAGCTACGTGATCCCCAACATCTACACCTGGGACGGCAATGCGCCTGCACCCACCTACTCCAAGACAGGCGCCTGGCGCACGCAGATCACGCAGCAGACCGGCCTGTTCGCCTCGGCACGCTGGCGCGTGGCCGACCCGCTGTCGGTGCTCACCGGCCTGCGTATGACCGACTGGCACCGCCATTCCGACACCTATGGCACCACCGGCGCCTATGCGGGCCGCTCGGCCATCCAGGACGAGAACCGCAAGGTCACGCCCTTCATCGGCGCGGTGTACGACATCACGCCCACGCTGTCGGCCTATGCCAGCTACGCGCGCATCTTCAACCCGCAGAACTACAAGGACCGCAACAACACCCCGCTTTCGCCCGTCATCGGCAGCAATGCCGAGGCTGGGCTGAAAGCCGAGCTGTTCGAGCGCCGCATCCAGGCACACTTTGCGGTCTTCCAGACCAAGCAAGACAACTTCGGCGTGCGCGACGGTGCCATCACCACGCCGCTGCCCGACGGGACCCTGCCCTATGTGGCGGTGAATGGCACCAAATCCACCGGCTTCGAGCTGGAGTTCGCAGGCATGGCCACCCGGCAGTGGCGCGTGAGCGCGGGCCTGACCCGAGCCAAGGTCACGCGCGCGCCCACCGACCTGATCTACGCCAACATGCCCGACTACCTGCTGCAGCTGGGCACGGACTACCAGCTCTCGGGGGCGCTGGCGCCGCTGTCAGTGGGCGGCAACCTCACCTGGCAAAGCTCCATTGAAGGCTTCAACATCCCGCACCCCAGCGGCACCGTAACGGTGAAGCAGTCGCCCAAGGCCATCCTCAACCTGCGCGCGTCCTGGCAGTTCAACCCCAAGCTCAGCGCCACGCTGGCGGTGAACAATGTCACCAACCAGAAATACTGGGCCAATCTGGACTACGGCAACTACGCGGACCCGCGCAACGTGAGCGTGACGCTGCGCGCGGCGTTCTAAGCATCCCCCTGTGCGGCTGCGCCGCTTCCCCCTTCTCTCGAATGGCCGCGCCATTCGGGAAGGGGGACACCGCCAGCGCGGCGGGGCGGCCCTTGCGCGGCGGTAGCTGGCATGATCAGCGCGTGTTCCACGGGCGGGGGGGCTACGGTGCAGGCAAAGTCGGCACAATCAGCCCTTTTTGCCAACAGCATTCACACCCCGTGCAGACGATCCCTTTTTTTGATGCCGTCATCATCGGCGCTGGCGCCGCTGGCTTGTTCTGCGCAGGCCAGGCGGGCCAGCGGGGCCTGAAGGTCTTGCTCATCGACCACAGCGAGAGGGTGGCCGAGAAGATCCGCATCTCGGGCGGCGGGCGCTGCAACTTCACCAACCGCGACCTGGACGTGCGGGCGCCGCACAAGCACTTTGTGGGGCAGAACCCGCAGTTCTGCCGCTCTGCCCTGTCGCGCTACACCCCGGCAGACTTCATTGCGCTGGTGCAAAAGCACGGCATCCCATTCCACGAGAAGCACAAGGGCCAGCTGTTTGCCGACCGTTCGGCCGAAGACATCATCCAGATGCTGCTGGCCGAATGCGAAGCAGGCCAGGTCACGCGCTGGCAGCCGTGCAGCGTCAAAAATATAGCCTTTTTGGCCTCTAACGCCCACGAATCAAGCGCCGGCAGCTATCAAATTGATACCAGCCAGGGCCCAGTGCACACCCGCAGCGTGGTGGTGGCTACGGGGGGCTTGTCCATCCCCAAGATCGGCGCAACCGACCTGGGCTACCGGCTGGCGCAGCAGTTCAACGTTCCGCTGGTGGAGCGGCGCCCCGGCCTGGTCCCGCTGACTTTTGACGGCGCGGGCTGGCAGCCCTATGCCCAACTGGCGGGGCTGGCATTGCCCGTGCAGATCAGCACGGGCACCAAAAAGGAGCGCATGGCGTTTGATGAGGACTTGCTCTTCACCCACCGCGGCCTGTCGGGCCCGGCGGTGCTGCAAATCTCCAGCTACTGGCGCGAGGGCACGCCCCTGGCCGTGAACCTGGCCCCCACGGTGGACTTGCCCGAAGCGCTGCAGCAGGCCAAGGCCCGCTCGCGCAAGCTGATTGCCAACGAGCTGGCCACGCTGGTGCCCAGCCGCCTGGCCGATGCGTGGGCGCAGCGCGAGGCCGACTGGCAGCGCCCTGTCAATGAGGCTTCTGACAAGGCCCTGGCCAAGCTGGCCGAGCAACTGGCCCGCTGGGAGCTGACACCCACGGGCACCGAGGGCTACAAAAAGGCCGAGGTGACGCTGGGCGGCGTGGACACCAAGGCCCTGTCGCAGCAAACCATGGAATGCAAGGCCCAGCCGGGGCTGTACTTCATTGGCGAGGTGGTGGACATCACCGGCTGGCTGGGCGGCTACAACTTTCAGTGGGCGTGGGCCAGCGGCATGGCCTGCGCGCAGGCGCTGCCAGGGCCGCAATGAGGTTTTTGAGGGCGTCTGCTGGCCTTTTGCAGGCAACTTCGGCGCCAACTGCTACCGTTTTTCATTGAAGGCGCTATAATCTTTGGCTTTGCTGGCAATACCCCGTCGGCCAATACTAGTTAGAGACGGGGACAACCGCTGTGCATGGCTTTTGGGCGCGATCTTCCCGAAAACCCTCTGACGGCACACTTTTGGAAAACATTAGCTAATGACCACCATCCGCGTAAAAGAAAACGAGCCCTTCGACGTTGCACTGCGTCGCTTCAAGCGCACCATCGAAAAGCTGGGCCTGCTGACCGACCTGCGCGCTCGCGAGTTCTACGAAAAGCCCACTGCTGAGCGCAAGCGCAAGAAAGCCGCTGCCGTCAAGCGCCACTACAAGCGCGTTCGTAGCATGCAGCTGCCCAAGAAGCTGTACTGATCGCAGCCGGCCCAGGCCGACGCACAACCCGCGCTAGGGACGCCAAGCGCGGGTTTTTTGTTTTTCAGGATTTGCACAAAGCCACTTCAGCGTCGTTGTGCCGCCTTGCCGTAGCTGAACTACTGTCTGCGGCGACACGCCTAGCCGAAGTGGCTTTGTGCAAATCCTGTCGCTCACCTTTAGGAGATCACCATGAGCCTGAAAGCCCAAATCACTGAAGACATGAAAACCGCCATGCGCGCCAAGGACTCGGAGCGCCTGGGCACCATCCGCCTGCTGCAGGCGGCCATGAAGCAAAAGGAAGTGGACGAGCGCGTGGAGCTGGACGATGCGGCCATCGTCGCCATCGTGGACAAGCTCATCAAGCAGCGCAAGGACAGCATCGCCGCCTTCGAGGGCGCGGGCCGCCAAGACCTGGCTGACAAGGAAAAGTCTGAAATGGTGGTGCTGCAAGCCTACCTGCCAGAGCGCATGTCGGCCGAAGAAACGCTGGCCGCCGTGAAGGCCATCGTGGCCGAAGTGGGCGCCTCGGGCCCCGGCGACATGGGCAAGGTGATGGGCGTGGTCAAGACCCGCCTGGCCGGCAAGGCCGACATGGGCCAGGTGTCTGCCGCCGTGAAGGCTGCGCTGGCAGGCTGAGCCTCTCCATCACTATCAAAACAATAGCTTCCAGCGCTTGTTCCGCAAGCGCTGGAAGCTATTTTCTTTTGCAATACTGCACCTGCCAGGCCTGCCGCAGAGGTTTCACGCCAATATCAACGCGCACCCCACCACCGCCATGGCTGCACCTAGCCAGGCGCCCCAGGCAGGGCGTTGCCCGGTGCGCCACCACAGCAGCGGCAGCAACAGCACCGGTGATACCGACGACAACATGCCCACCAGCCCGGCGCTGCCATGTTGCAGCGCTTTCAAGATAAGCGTCATGCCCAGGGCCATGGCCAGCGTGGCACTGGCAAAGGTGTAGGCCAGGTCGCGCCACTGCAGGGCAGACTGCACCCGCGCCATCTGCAGCCCTGTGCACCACAGCAGCGCATGGCAGGCAAAGCCCGCCGTCATCCGCACGGCCGAAGCAGCCACCGGGTCCAGCCCCGCAGCCATTGCGGGCTTGAGCACCAGCGTGCCCACCGACTGCCCCAGGGCCGACAGCAGCCCCAACGCCACGCCCGCAGCCAGTTGGCCCTGCGTGGCCTCCAGCCGGTGCGCCGCGCCCTCGCGCCTGCCCAGGGCAATGGCGGCCATCACGCCGCCCACCAGCAGCACGCCGCCGGGCACAGCCCAGCCTTTGAGCGACTCATCCAGAAACAGCGCCGCCAGCACCACCGTGAACAGCGAGTGCGTGGCAAACAGCAGGCCCGAACGGCGTGGCCCCAGCCGGTTCATGCAGGCGAACAAGGCGGTGTCGCCCACAAAGATGCCAATCACGCCCGACAGCACCAGCAGCCCTATGGCCTGCCAGGCGGCAGAGCCGCCGTCACTCCACAGGCTGCGCCATTGGCCTGTGGCCAGCGCCATGCCCCACAGCAGCAGCGCGGCAAACACCATGCGCCAGCGCGTGAAGGCAAACGCCCCCATGCGCGCCGAGGCCGCTGCCGAAAACAAACTGGCCGTGGCCCAGGTGGCGGCGGCCAGCAGGGCCAGGCTTTCAGGCGGCAGCCAGCTACTCCACGCCGGGGCGCTCATGCCGCCCCCCGCGCAATGTGCGCGGCGTTGGCCCAGGGCCGGTGGCGAAATTGCTCCTGCAAAAATTCAACGCACACCCGCACTTTGGCCGAGCGTTCCAGCCGCGTGGGGTACACGGCCCAGATGTTGGCCTCCTGCCGCCACTCGGGCAGCACCTGCACGAGCTGGCCGCTTTGCAGCAAGGGCGCCACGTCCCACATGGAACGCAGTGCGATGCCGCGCCCATCCACCGCCCACTGCACCACCATCTCGCCGTTGTTGGCCGACAGGGGGCCGCGCACCTTCACCGCCTGTTCCTGCGCGCCCTGGCGCAGGCGCCACACGCCAAAGGGGTGGTCGCGCTCCTTGATCACCAGGCAGTCGTGCCCCGGCAGTTCGGCCAGCGTGCGGGGCGTACCGCGCCGCGCCAGGTACGCGGGGGCTGCGCACAGCACGCGGTGGTTGTCGGCCAGGCGGCGGGCAATCAGGTGCGGCGCAATTTCGTCGCCCACGCGCACGTCCAGGTCAAACCCCTCGCCCGCCACGTCCACCAGGCGGTCAAACACCTCCAGCCGCACTTGCAGGCCGGGGTGGCGTTCCACCAGTTGTGACAGCACCGGCGCCACCACGCTGCGGCCAAAGCCAAAGCTGCAGCTCACCCGCAGCAGGCCGCGTGGCTCGGCGCGGGTCACGGCCACCTCCTGCAGCAATTGGTCCATGTCGTCCAGAATGCGCAACGCCCAGTGGAAGACGCGCTCGCCCTCTTCCGTCACGCTCACGCGGCGGGTGGTTCGGTGCAGCAGCTTCACGGCCAGATCTTCTTCGAGCAGGCGGATGCGCTTGCTGACGAAGGCGGGCGAAGCGCCCAGCTCTTGCGCGGCCTCGGCAAAGCTGGCCTTGCGCACGACGATGGTGAAGACGCGCAGGTCGTCCGGCGACGGGTTTTTATGCACGATGTGTAAACAATGAGACCACAGAGCGCAGATTGTATTTGCTGAGGATGGCGCGAAAATGCCACCACTGCCAACCCAACACCCTCAAGGAGACCCATGTCCAAGACCTACCAGATCGCCGTGCTTGCCGGAGACGGCATTGGCAAAGAAGTCATGCCCGAAGGCCTGCGAGCCACCCTGGCCGCCGCCAAGCGCTTTGGCCTGGATTTGCAGCTGCACACCTTTGAATGGGCCAGCTGCGACTATTACGCCGAGCACGGCAAGATGATGCCCGACGACTGGAAGGCGCAGCTTTCGGGCATGGACGCCATCTTCTTCGGCGCTGTGGGCTGGCCCGCCACCGTGCCCGACCACGTTTCGCTGTGGGGTTCACTGCTCAAGTTCCGCCGCGAATTCGACCAGTACATCAACCTGCGCCCCGTACGCCTGTTTGAAGGCGTGCCCTGCCCCCTGGCCGGCCGCAAGCCCGGCGACATCGACTACTACGTGGTGCGCGAGAACACCGAGGGCGAGTACACATCGCTCGGCGGCGTGATGTACGAAGGCACCGACCGTGAAATCGTCATCCAGGAATCGGTCTACTCGCGCCACGGCGCCAACCGCCTGCTCAAGTTCGCTTTTGATCTGGCCCAAAGCCGCCCCAAAAAGCACGTCACCCTGGCCACCAAGAGCAATGGCATCGCCATCAGCATGCCCTGGTGGGACAAGCGCGCCGACGAAGTCGCCAAGGACTACCCAGAGATCACGCTGGACAAGCAGCACATCGACATCCTCACCGCCCGCTTTGTGCTGCAACCCGGCCGCTTTGACGTGGTAGCCGCCACCAACCTGTTCGGCGACATCCTCAGTGACCTGGGCCCCGCCACCACCGGCACCATAGGTCTCGCCCCCTCGGCCAACCTGAACCCCGAGCGCAACTTCCCCAGCCTGTTCGAGCCGGTGCATGGCTCCGCGCCCGACATCTACGGCAAGAACATCGCCAACCCGATTGCGATGATCTGGTCCGGCGCGCTGATGCTGGACTTCCTGACCCAGGGCCAGGGCGCAGGACGCGCGGCGCACGACGCCATGGTCAGCGCCATTGAAGAAACCATCAAGAGCGGCCCGCGCACGCCCGACCTGGGCGGCACGGCCAACACCACCCAGGTGGGTGAGGCGATTGCCGCACGCATTGCGGCGGGCTGAAACACAGGCACAGGCGCGCCCGGTGCGGCGCGCTCCTGAAATGAGAGCTGCCAGCGCCTACCACACCGGCCTCGTACCGATCAAACGCTCAACAAAAAAGGCTCCTGAAACCCAGGAGCCTTTTTGCATGGTGCGCGAACGCCCGTATCAGCTGCCCGCCACTTTCATTCGGTTGACCAGGATGGAGCCCACCGTCTTGGCTCCGTAGCTGTAGGCATCGGCACCCACGGCCTCGATGCCTTTGAGCATGTCCTTGAGGTTGCCAGCGATGGTGATCTCGTGCACGGGGAAGGCGATCTTGCCGTTCTCTACCCAGAAGCCGCTGGCGCCGCGCGAGTAGTCGCCCGTCACGTAGTTCACGCCCTGGCCCATCAGCTCCACCACAAACAGGCCCGTGCCCAGCTTTTGCAGCATGGCATCGAGGTCGTCACTGGCCTGCGTGAGGCGCGAGGTCATCACCAGATTGTGCGAGCCCCCGGCGTTGCCCGTGGTCTTCATGCCCAGCTTGCGGGCAGAGTAGCTGGAGAGGAAGTAACCCTCAACCCGCCCGCCCTTGACCACCTTGCGCGGCGCCACGCGCACGCCTTCTTCGTCAAACGGCGAGCTGCCCTTGCCACCCAGGATGAACGGGTCTTCCAGAATATCGATGTGCTTGGGGAAGACCATCTTGCCCAGCGAGTCAAGCAAGAAGCTACTCTTGCGGTAGAGCGAGCCGCCGCTCACGGCCTGCACAAAACCGCCCAGCAGGCCTGCGGCCAGCGTCGATTCAAACAGCACAGGGCATTGCGTGGTGGGGATCTTGCGACTGCCCAGGCGGCTCAGCGCGCGCTGCGCGGCGTAGCGGCCCACGGCCTCGGGCGAGGCCAGGTCGGCCGCGTTGCGCATGGAGCTGTACCAGGCATCGCGCTGCATCTCGCCGTTCTTGCCGGGCAGCGAGGCGATGGGAGCGACCGAGAAACTGTGGCGCGAGCTGGCATAGCCACCGCGAAAACCGCGCGTGTGGGCGCTGAAGAAATGGCTTTGCTGGGCAGATACGCCGGCGCCTTCGCTGTTGGTGATGCGGCGGTGCGTCTTGAACGCTGCAGCCTCACAGGCCTTGGCCATCTCGGCCGCTTCTTCGCTGGTGATGGCCCAGGGGTGGAACAGGTCCAGGTCGCGGTGGGTTTCTGGCGGGGCGATGTCATCCGCATCGGGCAGGCCAGCCACGGGGTCTTCGGCGGTGAAGCGGGCGATGTCGTAGGCCGCCTGCACGGTTTGCTCGATGGCTTTCTCGGAAAAGTCAGACGTGCTGGCATTGCCGCGGCGGTGACCGATGTAGACCGTCACGCCGAGCGACTTGTCGCGGTTGCGCTCCACGTTTTCCAGCTCGCCCTTGCGCACGCTGACCGACAGACCGCAACCTTCGGACGCCTCGGCACCCGCATCGGTGGCACCCAGCTTCTTGGCGTGGGCCAGGGCCCGGTCTACCAGCTCTTCAAAAAACGGGCGGCTGTAGCTGAAGCCACTGGCGGGCTCTTGAAGGGAAGCGGAAGCCTTGGCAGCGGC
Organism: Acidovorax temperans; assembly: GCF_006716905.1. GTDB lineage: Bacteria > Pseudomonadota > Gammaproteobacteria > Burkholderiales > Burkholderiaceae_C > Acidovorax > Acidovorax temperans. Next base: position 566,959 of record NZ_VFPV01000003.1, read on the forward strand.
CGGGGCGCTTTTCGCGCGGGTAGAAGGTTTATTCATAGCGGCGGCTATGATACTTGCCACTGTGGCGCACTCGCTGCCACCTCTCTCTTTGCCCCCACCCATGTCACGCAAACCCAAAAAAGGCTACTTTGTGCGAGGCCAGTTCGTTGCCGAAGGCAGCGAACTGGACATCCAGCTCAAGGCCGAACTCAAAGGCACTCCCGATGCCAGCCGCACCGATCTCAAACGCGAAAGCGACGCCCTTCAAGACCTGGGCAAGGAACTGCTGACGCTGCGCTCTGACCTGTTCGACGCCGTGGGCCTGCCCGACAAGCTGGTCGAGGCCATTGTTGAAGCCAAGCGCATCACCAACTTCGAAGGCAAGCGCCGCCAGATGCAATACGTGGGCAAGCTCATGCGCAAGCTCGACCCCGAGATTGTGGAAGCTGCACGCACCGCGCTGGAAGAACAGCACAAGGGTTCGGCCACCGAGAAGCTGCGCCTGCACCTGGCCGAGCAATGGCGCGACCGCCTGATTGCCGACGACGCCACCCTGCCCCAGTGGATGGACGAGTACCCCAACACCGACACGCAGCAACTGCGCGCCCTGATCCGCCAGGCCCGCAAGGATGCGCCGCCCGTGGACAAGGCCGCCGTTTCGCAAGGGCTGGCACCACGCAAGGGCCGTGCATACCGTGAGCTGTTCCAGCTGGTGCGCGAGCACCTGGGCGGCACGGGGCTGGAGCGCGAAGAAGAATCGAACTCTGACGAGGACAGCGATGACTGAAGCACTGACCGGCAGCCACGATGCCGTAAAAATCGGCATTGTCTCCATCAGCGACCGGGCCAGCACCGGCGTGTATGAAGACAAGGGCCTGCCCGCCTTGCAAGACTGGCTGGGCCGTGCGCTGCACAACCCCATCCAGTTCGAGGCCCGCCTTATTCCCGACGAGCAAGCCACCATCAGCGCCACGCTGATCGAACTGGTGAACGCGGGCTGCAGCCTGGTGCTGACCACCGGCGGCACCGGCCCCGCGCTGCGCGATGTGACGCCCGAGGCCACGCTGGCCGTGGCCCACAAGGAGATGCCCGGTTTTGGCGAACAGATGCGCCAGATCAGCCTGAAGTTCGTGCCCACGGCCATCCTGTCGCGCCAGGTGGCGGTCATCCGCGACCAGAGTCTCATCATCAACTTGCCCGGCCAGCCCAAGGCGATCGCCGAGACGCTGGAAGGTCTCAAGGGCGCCGATGGCGCGCAAATCGTGCCTGGCATCTTTGCTGCGGTGCCGTACTGCATTGACCTGATCGGTGGCCCCTACCTGGAGACGCGGGACGAAGTCTGCAAAGCCTTTCGCCCTAAAAACGCGATCCGGGTGCCCACCGCTTAACCGCTGCGGCCGCGCCTGACACAGCCGCAAAGCGATCCGCGCCAAAGCCCACAGCAAGGGGGCCTGGCGCCCAGAAGACCTCTTGACCCTGTATGACCTCCGCACTGCCCATCCCATCGAATGACGAACGCCGCAACCACGAGCGGCGCATCCTGCGGGTGCAGGCCGAGTTGATCCTGACGGGCCGCCCTCCCATGGCGGTGCGCACCATGGACATCAGCGAGGGGGGCCTCAGCGTGTTGTGCCCTGTCAATCTGCCTGCGCGCACTGAGTGCACGGTGAAGGTGTCACTGCCCGTGCCACCCACCGGCCGCAAACCCGTGGAATTGCGGGCCGTGGTGCGCTACAGCATCCTGAGCAGCTCAGGCGGCGGGTTTCAACTGGGGATGAGCGTGCCCGTGACCGACCCGGTCACCGCTGCGGCGATCAAGGCATACATCAAAAACTGAGGGCCGCTGACAAGCCACTCAAGGCGACCGTGCGGAGCGATGCAATGCGCACAGCCCCGCGTGCCCCCACAGGCCAGGGCTTTTATTTGCCCACCAGCTCGGTGAGCTTGCCCGCCTCAAACTGCTCTTTGAGGGCCGCATCGCAGGGCACGCAGTCTTGCGTCTTCTGCATGGCCGACAGCTTCTCAATCGCTTGCCACAGCAAGGCGATCTGGTGCTCTTGCGAAGAGGCGTTGTCGATCAGGCCGCGCATCGCTTGCGACAGGGGGTCGTCTTCCTGGGTGATGCCGTAGGCCGTGAACTTGCGCGGTTGCTGCGGCTCGGTCACGTCGGCGCTTTGGCCTTCTTTGGACGGGATAATGCGCGCGGGAATGCCCACCGCCGTGGCACCTGCGGGCACCGGCTTGATGACCACGGCATTGCTGCCAATCTTGGCGCCATCGCCCACTTCAAAGCCGCCCAGCACCTTGGCACCGGCGCTCACCACCACATCCTTGCCCAGCGTGGGGTGGCGCTTGGCACCCTTGTACAGCGAGGTTCCGCCCAGGGTCACGCCCTGGTAGATGGTGCAGCCGTCGCCAATTTCGGCCGTTTCGCCCACCACCACGCCCATGGCGTGATCGAAAAACACGCGTTCACCAATCTTGGCCCCGGGGTGGATTTCAATGCCCGTGAACCAGCGCGCAAAGTGCGAGATGAAGCGCCCCAGCCATTTCAGCCCGTTGCCCCAGCACCAGTGCGCCGGCCGGTGCAGCCACACGGCGTGCAGGCCGGGGTAACAGGTGATCACCTCCCAGGTGCTGCGCGCTGCAGGGTCACGGTCAAGGATGCACTGGATATCGGAGCGCAGGCGGGCAAACATGGTCAAGTTGTTGTTGGAATTTGGAAACGCAGTCTAGCGCTTTGCCTGCGCCGTCTCGATCATGGCTTTGGCGACACCACGCAAGATGTGGATTTCTTCGGGGGTGAGTTGCGCGCGGTTAAAAAGCTGGTTCAGGCGGGGCATGAGCTTTTTGGGCGCGGCGGGGTCCAGAAAGCCGATGCTGGTCAGCGCCTGCTCCCAATGCCCCAGCATGCCCGCCACCTGGGCCGCATCGGCCTGCACGCGGGCGGGGGTCGCATCTTGCACGCCAAAGCCGCCCAGCGCCTGGCGCCAGTCGTAGGCAATGACCTGGATGGCTGCGCCCAGGTTCAGCGAGCCGAAACGCGGGTTGGTGGGAATGGAAAGCGCGGCGTGGCACCGGTACACGTCTTCGTTGGTCATGCCAAAGCGTTCGCAGCCAAACAAAAAGGCTACGCCGGTTTGGCCTGCCGGCGCTGCCCCACCGCCTGCTTCACCGCCGCCAGCGGGGTTTGAAGCGTTTTTGGCCTCTGGCGCTGATGCAGCAAGCGCCAGGCGCTCTTGTTTTAATAGCGCTTCGAAGTGCACACGCGGTTCCACCGTGGGCGGGCCGAAGTCGCGCGGGGTCATGGCCGTGGCGCACAGGTGGCTCATTCCGTCGAGCGCCTCGTCCAGCGTGGCCACCACACGGGCCTTCTCCAGTACGTCCAGGGCGCCGCTGGCGCGCTGGATGGTTTCTTCCTTGCGCAGCACGTTGGGCCAGCGCGGGGCCACCAGCACCAGGTCATCAAAACCCATGACTTTCATGGCACGGGCAGCGGCGCCCACGTTGCCAGCGTGGCTGGTGTTGATCAGGACAAAACGGGTCTTCATGAACGGGGACTAGGTAAAAAAGCGGCGGTGCAGCTAAAATAGAGGGCTTATTGTCGCCGCCCGCATCGCCCGGCTGCGATCACCGCTCATGATCCGCAAGACTTTCACGCCACCAGCGCGCCCGAAAGCCTTGCTAACCACCACAATTTATGTCGTCCAATCTGCACCCCATGCTCAACGTGGCCATCAAGGCTGCACGCGCCGCCGGCGCCATCATCAACCGCGCGGCCCTTGACGTGGAATCCGTGCGCATTTCGCAAAAGCAGATCAACGACTTTGTGACCGAAGTGGATCATGCGGCTGAAAAAATCATCATCGAAACCCTGCTCACAGCCTACCCAGGCCACGGCATCCTGGCTGAAGAGTCGGGCCAAGAGTACGGCGCCAAGCATTCCGATTTCGTCTGGGTGATCGACCCGCTGGACGGCACCACCAACTTCATCCACGGCTTCCCCGTGTACTGCGTGAGCATTGCGCTCACCGTCAAGGGCAAGGTCGAGCAAGCTGTGGTTTACGACCCCACCCGCAACGACCTGTTCACCGCCACCAAGGGCCGTGGCGCCTTCCTGAACGAGCGCCGCATCCGCGTGAGCAAGCGCACCCAGCTCAAGGACTGCCTGATCTCCACAGGCTTCCCCTTCCGCCCGGGCGACAACTTCAAGGGCTACATGAACATGATGAGCGACGTGATGCAACGCACCGCTGGCCTGCGCCGCCCCGGTGCTGCAGCGCTCGATCTGGCTTACGTGGCTGCCGGCTTTACCGACGGCTTCTTTGAAACCGGCCTGTCCGTCTGGGACGTGGCTGCAGGCTCGCTGCTGGTGACCGAAGCCGGTGGCCTGATCGGCAACTTCACCGGCGAAGCTGACTTCATGGAACAGCGCGAATGCATGGCGGGCAACCCCCGCGTGTACGGCCAGCTCGTGCCTATTCTGGGCAAGTACAGCAAGTTCGCCAGTGCTGGTGACAAGGCTTCCGTGCGCCAGGCTGCCGCTGAAGACAACTCTGCCGAGAGCGCCAGCGCTGCTGAAGATGAGCCCACCAACCCCGACGCATCAGCGAGCTCGGGCGACGCACCGTTCTGAACCGATGAGCTGAGCGCAGCACCCTGGCAGGGCGCTGCGCGCGCCCACCCGGCTTCACTCTGGATCGGGGTACTTCAGCGCGATGCTGCGAAAGTCTTCGGCGATGCTCACAAAAGCGTCCACCATGTCCGGGTCAAAGTGCGTGCCCTTGCCTTTGACGATGGTGCTGCAGGCCTGGTCGTGTGAAAAGGCTGCCTTGTAGACCCGCTTGTTGATGAGCGCGTCGTACACATCGGCCACCGCCATCAATCGGGCCGACACGGGAATCTGGTCACCCGCCAGACCCTGCGGGTAGCCACTGCCATCCCACTTTTCCTGGTGGCTGTAGGCGATTTCCTTGGAAACATTCAAAAACGCCACACGCATTCCCAAGCGGCGCTCTGCATCTTCAATCGCTTTGCGCCCCAGGGTGGTATGGGTCTTCATCACCTCGAACTCCTCCACCGTCAACTTGCCGGGTTTCAGAAGAATGCTGTCGGGAATGCCGATCTTTCCAATGTCGTGCAGGGGCGCGGACTTGTAGAGAAGCTCGATCATCCGCTCGTTGAGCACAGCTTCAAACCTGGGGTGATTGCGCAAGCGTTCTGCCAACGCTTTCACATACAGCTGGATGCGGCGAATGTGGTTGCCCGTCTCGTTGTCTCGCGTTTCTGCCAGTGAGGTCATGGCCATGATGGTCACGTCCTGAATGGCTTGCACTTCCAGGGTGCGCAGCGCCACCTCGCGCTCCAGGTAGGCACTTTTATCGCGCAGAAAATCGGCAGTCGCCTTGAGCGCCAGGTGGGTGTTGACCCGTGCGAGCAAGATCGGAGGGCTGATGGGCTTGGTGATGTAGTCCACCGCCCCCAGGGCCAAGCCCATGCGCTCGTCGTCAGGATCTGAGCGGGCCGTCAAGAAGATCACCGCAATATCGCGGGTCGCTGCAGTGGCCTTGAGCCGGCGGCACACCTCGTAGCCGTCCAGGCCCGGCATCATGATGTCGAGCAGCACCAGGTCAGGCGGCGTATCAGACATCGCAATCTTCAAGGCCTTCTCACCATTGTTGGCCACCTTCACCATGAAGTGGTCACGCAGCAAGGCGCCCATCAAGGTCAGGTTCTCTGGCGTGTCGTCCACCACCAGCACGGTGGCGATGTGCTTGTCCACCAAATTGGAGGCGTTCACGGTAAAGGGCGCTTGTTCCATTGGAATTCCTGCGAAATACACCGTTCAGAGAGCTTGACCAGAATCCGGGCCGGGCGACTGCACGCCCCCCTGCCCCTCGGGAAGATGCTCCAGTGCCTGCTCGAAATCGAAATTGCGAACCTGGGCCTGGACCGTGGCGAACCCATCCCCCAGGGCAGCTTCCAGAATTGTTGCATTGTGTTGCAAAAAATGGGGCGCTGCCGAATCGTCCTGCGATAGCAGATCACGCAGCTGGGTGAGTACGTCATCCACAGCCAGCACATCCGCCGTGGGCGATTGCTGCGCGGCCAGCCCCGGAGCGAATGCAGCCGACGCAGCCCCGGACTGATCGACCCAGCTTTGCAGGCCTGCCACCAAGGGCTCCATGGCCGCCGCCAGAGCGCCGAGCAAGGGCAGCACCTGCGCGCTGGATGCGCCTGCAGGCTGGTGGCGCAGGGCCTGCTCCAGCGCATGGGCGTGTTCCGAGGCCTCTTGCGCACCGATGTTGGCTGCTACGGATTTCAGCGTGTGGGCAAGCCGTTCGGCCAGCCCCTGGTTGCCCGCTGCAATCGCCGCATCAATCTGGGCCACAACGGACGATTGGGCCTGGACAAAGCGCACCAGCATATCGGCGTACAGCGCGGGCTTGCCCAGGGCGCGCTGCAAGCCCAGAGCCGTATTGAGGCCCTGCACCACCGGCGGCCACCCTGTCAGCCGCGGAACTGAGGCCAGCACCGGCGCCTGGCCAGGAGTTGCCCCGACCGCTGGGGGCATCGCGGCCTCGCCCAATCCTGGCCGGGGCTTGATCCAGCGGGACAAGGCGCTCCACAACGCGGCAGGCTCGATGGGTTTGGCAACGTGGTCATTCATGCCCGCAGCAAAGCAGCGCTGCCAGTCTGCATCCATGGCGTTGGCGGTCATGGCGATCACAGGCAGGTCTTGCAGGCGTGGGTCCTGCCGCAGTTGCCGGGTGGCGGTCTCCCCATCCATCACCGGCATTTGCATGTCCATCAGCACGACGTCATACGAGGTTTGGTGCAACTGGTCCAAAGCCATCTGGCCGTTGTCCGCCACATCCACCACAAACCCCGCATCGCGCAACAGCTCCACAGCCACGATCTGGTTGAGTTCGTTGTCCTCCACCAGCAGCACGCGTGCGCCACGAATAGCCACTGGCAATACATCAGGCGCAGGCGCGGCCGCAGATGTGCGTGAGGTGCTGCCGCCTGCGCCGTCCAGGGGCTGCATCAGGGTGTCCAGCAACACCGATGCATTCACCGGCTTGATGAGCACGGTTTCTATGCCCTCAGAGCGGGCCGCACGCATGACGTCTTCCCGGCCATAGGCGGTCACCATGAACATTTGCGGCACGCGGGGCATGCCCAGGCTGCGGATGTGGCGCGCCAGCTCCACGCCATCCATGCCCGGCATGTGCCAGTCCAGCAGCAGCAGGCCATACAAGCGCTGCTGGGCCATCGATTCGCGCAGCATTTGCAGCGCTTGCAGGCCCGAGTAAGCCTGATCCACCTCCAGGCCCATCGCCACCAGCATGTCTGACAAAACGGCCGCCGCCGTATGGTTGTCATCCACCACCAGAACGCGCTGGCCACGCAAATCAGCTGGTGGCTGCAAGTTCCGCGCTGGCGCGCCCCGCTCCAGCGGCAAGGTCACCCAGAACGTGGAGCCGCAACCAAACTCACTGACAACGCCCACCTCCCCGCCCATGAGCTCGGCCAGGCTCTTGCAAATGGCCAAGCCCAGCCCTGTGCCCCCATAGCGGCGCGTGGTCGAGGTATCAGCCTGCTGGAAGCTCTGGAACAGGCGCCCCATCTGCTCTGGCGTCAACCCGATGCCGGTATCGCGCACCTCAAAGCGCAGCAGCACCTGCTGTCCACGCTCTTCCACCATGCGCACCACGATGGAGATTTCGCCTTTTTCAGTGAATTTGATGGCGTTGTTGGCGTAGTTGATGAGAATCTGCCCCAGCCGCAGCGAATCACCCACCAAATTGGGAGGCACGTCGCTGGCGACATCGCAAACCAGTTCCAGCCCCTTGGCTCCCGCCTTGTAGCCCACGACATCGGCCACGCTTTCGAGCAAGCGATCAAGCACAAATGGCTGGTTTTCCACCGCGAGCTTGCCTGCCTCGATTTTGGAAAAATCCAGGATGTCGTTGATCACACCGAGCAGGTGCTGGCCGGCTTGTTGAATCTTGCTGACGTAGTCGTGCTGGCGCGGGCTGAGCCCCGATTTGAGCGCCAGGTGCGACATGCCAATGATGGCGTTCATCGGCGTGCGTATTTCATGGCTCATGTTGGCCAGGAAGTTGGACTTGAGCGCCGTCGATTCCTCCGCCAGTTCTTTCGCGCGCAACAGGCCTTGCTCCGCCAGCTTGCGATCGGTGATGTCCACAAAGGTGCCGATGGCGCCACCCGGCGTGCCGTCCGGGCGCACAAAACCGTGCAGCCAGAACAACGTGTGGTGGATCTGCCCATCGGCATAGGGCAAGTCCACCTCGCGGTGCACTGTCTGGTTGCCCCGCAAGGCCTCGTCGGCATCCCGGCGGAACTGCATGCGCAGCTCCTCGGGCAAGAACGCCAGCTCCTGAACCGTCTTGCCAATGAAGTCTGAGCGATTCACGCCAAAGGCCTGCTCATACGCGCGGTTGAACCCGGTGTAGCGCCCATCCGCCCCCTTGTAGAACAGCGGCACCGGGATGGCATCGATCAGGGCCTGCTGAAAATCGAGCTGCGCCGCCACCTGGGCTTCCAGCTGTTTCTGGTCATGGATGTCCACATTCACACCCACCACCCGGGTGGCCTTTCCGGCCTCATCGCGGAAGATGCGGGCGGCCTCCAGGAACCAGCGCACTTCGCCATCCTGGCGCACCACGCGCCAGGAATCACGTACAGAGTCCTGGGTGCCGTTGATGCAGGCGTCGAAATGGTCGCGGGCGCGTTGCCTGTCTTGCGGGTGCAGGCAGGCCAGCCACTCGTCGCGGGACAGGGGTTGCTTGTCGAGCGGAAACCCCATCATGACGGACAGTTTGGACGACCAGAGGATGCGGCCGCTGCGCAGGTCTACGTCAAACACGCCGATCTTGCCCGCTTCTTGCGCCAGCTCCAGGCGCTCGTGGATTTCGCGCAGCGCAGCCTCGGCCTTGCGGGCCTCGGTCACGTCCTCGATCACCCACAGCGAGGCGTTGGCGAAGCCCTCCATTTGCAGCCGGCGCCCAGAGAGCCGGGCGTGGAAAACACTGCCATCAGGGCGCGACAGGACGGCCGTGTCACGCACCGCTTCATGCGGGTGCAGGCCTGGCATGACTTTGGAGCGGAACGCCTCGAACGGCGCCTCTCCACCAAACAGGAAAGACGCATGGCGCCCCTGGAGCTGTGCCGTGCTCTCCCCCATCAACTCAGCAAACGCAGGGTTGAACTGGCGCAAGTGCCGATCGCAAATCAGCACGATGGGCGGGGCGTTGTCGAAGATGGCGGTCTGCTGCTCCAGCAGTTCGTTGAGCATGCGCTCGCGGCGCTGCAGCTCTGCCTGGGCGCGCATGCGCTCAGACACTTCCTCTTGCAAACCCACGATGGCAATGCGCTTGCCGCGCTCATCAAAAACGGGCGACAAGGTGACTTCGTCGTGGTAAAGGCTTCCATCGCGCCGTTGGTTGATGAAGGTGCCGCGCCACGACTGGCCTGACAACAAGGTTGCCCACATGGCCTGGTACATTGCAGGAGGCGTTTGCCCGCTCGCCACGACCGAAGGTTTGCGACCCTTGACCTCCTCCAGCGTGTAGCCGCAGTTGCGCTCGTATTGCGGGTTCACCCACTCGATAAAGCCTTCACTGTCTGTGATGACGACAGCCACCGGGCTGCTTTCCAGGGCGGTGCCCAGCACCTTGAAGCGCTCCAGCGCGCGCGTCACCTGTGCCCTGCTGCGAAGCAGATCCAGCAGCAGCCACCCCAGCATGGAAAACAACATCAAAGCAGCCAAGCCCACTTGCAGGCGCTGCGACCAGGGCATCAGCCCGCTCACATCGTCCAGCATCAAGAGCTGCCATTGCCCTCCGGGGTCTTTCCAATCCACGGCACGCCGCGAAATGGCATGGGGTACGCCGTTCAGAACCACGTGTGATGCGTCCACGCTGAAAGGCAGCTCGGAGGCGAGGCCATTGTCAAAGTAACTGCCAAACTGGCGCGTGGCGCGAATGCTGTCGATGCGCGCCTGGGTCAAAGGCGGCGCCACGGCAAACAGCCACTCAGGCCGGGCGGATGAAAACACCACGCCCTGCGGCGACAAGAGCAAAACCGGCAAACCCACCCGCGATAGCAGGCCATCGACCGACTCCATCCCCACCTTGAACATCACCACACCAATGATGGCGCCCGAGGGCGAATCGGAGTCATACAGGGGCCCTGCGTAGTAAAGCCCGCGTTCGTGCGTATTGCCGCCAATGGCCGCGTACACGCTGATGCCCCCCCTGCATCGCCTGCTGGAAATAAGGGCGGTACGCAAGGTTCACACCGGTGGAGCGAGGCCCCGCAGTTTCATGGGCCACCACCGTTCCATCGCGGGCAATCACATACACGCCGTTGACGAGGAAACGCTCGCGCGCCACGGTCAGGCGCGCAAGCGCAGCGGGGTGGTCAGGCGGCACCGTACCCCGGGCCATGTCTTTGAGCAGGGGCTCGCTCAAGCCCAGCAAAGACACCGCCCCGAGCATGCCAGCCCCCATGGCTTGGTACGCGAGGGCATCGGCGGTTTGCTGCAGCTTGGCGTGGCGCTCCTGGGCGCGCTCCATCGCCAGCCAATGGGCGACAACTTCCACCGTCAGCCAGGCAGCCAAGGTGGCGGCGACCAACACCACGGATGCACCCCGCCAGCCCGGCGCATTGCGGCCCAGCACCTTGTCCAGCAGCGTGGCAACGCCGGTACCCGAGCGTTTCACCCCTACCGCCATAGGTTCCTCCGGCTAGGCACCGCAGGCGTGCACTGGAATGGCTCCTCATTCATCACACGTTCCCCTCAAAACGCCGCGCGCCTCAAGGCGCTGCAGCACATGTGTTGCCTCCCCTTGCCTCCGTACCCGCGCGCTGCGTCTCAAAGCGCGGGGTAGATATGAGCGTCCATTTCGTGCACGGGCACCGGGCGCCCAAACAAGTATCCCTGGAACCCATCACACCCGTGCAAACGCAAAAACCCTAGCTGCCCGGCTGTTTCCACGCCCTCCGCCACCACCTGCAAGTCCAGGCTCTTGGCCAGCGCAAGAATGGTTCTGACGATGGCCGCATCGTTGGGATCGCTCAGCACATCTCTCACAAAACTCTGGTCGATCTTGACCTGATCCAGCGGCAGCCTCTTGAGGTAGCTCAGACTGGAATAGCCGGTGCCGAAGTCATCCAGCGCAAAGCCCACGCCCTGTTTCTTGAGTAGTTCCATGCGCTGCACGGCGTCTTCAATATCCCCCAGCAGCATGCTCTCGGTCAGTTCGAGCTTGAGCTTGTGGGGCCGCGCCTGGCATTCGCGCAGGGTGTCGAGCACCTGCGCCACAAAGCCTGGCTGGCGAAACTGGCGGGCACTCACATTCACCGACAGGGTGAGGTGGGCCGTGGCTTCGTGCTGAGCCCACAGATGGAGCTGGGTGCAGGCACTGCGCAGCACGGCTTGCCCCAGGGGCAGGATCAAACCGGTCTGCTCTGCCAGGGGTATGAACTCTGCCGGGCTGATCATGCCCCTTTGCGGGTGGCGCCAGCGGGCCAGGGCCTCGGCACCGACGAGCTTGCCTTGATGGTCCACCACCGGCTGGTAATGCACCAGCAACTCGCTGCGCGCCAGGCCCTGGCGCAGGTCAGCCTCCAGGTTCGAGCGGGCATTCACCGCCGCCTGCATTTCCGGGTCAAAGAAGCGCTGGGTGTTGCGGCCCGCAGCCTTGGCCTGGTACATCGCCAGGTCGGCCCGCTTGAGCAATTCGTCCACCGAGAGGCGATGTTCCCCAAACAAGGTGATGCCAATGCTGGGCGTGCTGTAGTGCCGCGCCCCGCCCAGCTCAAACGGCTGGTTCAGATTGGCCAGCAGCTTGTCTGCCACAGCTTCTGCCTGCGAGGCAGCCTCATGCAGATGGCTGCTGAGGTTTTCAAGCATCACGACAAACTCATCGCCCCCAAAACGGGCAACGGTATCGGTCTCGCGCACGCAGGCCACCAGCCGCGCGGCCACCTGGGACAGCAGCTGATCGCCCATGTCGTGGCCCAGGGTGTCGTTCAGGTCCTTGAAGTTGTCCAGGTCAATGAACAACAGCGCGCCCTGGGCCTTGGTGCGCTGCCCCGCCACGATGGCGCGCTGCAGGCGGTCTAGCAACAAACGTCGGTTGGGCAAACCCGTGAGCGCGTCATAAAAGGCCAGCCGCTTGATCTCTTGCTCGGCCTGCTTACGGTCAGTGATGTCCATGGTGAACCCATGCGACAGCACGGTGCCGTCCGGCTCCCTGTGGGGCACGGCGCTGGTCATGTGCCAGCGCACGCTGCCGTCAGGCCCCACCACACGGTATTCGCAGCGCCACGGCAGCATGCGCCGCGCTGACACCACCGCAGAGCGGCGCAGGTGCGGGGCGTCCTCGGGCAGCACGTGCTTGAGCAGCAAGTCATGGTCTTGAGCGACTTCGTGGGGCGTCACGCCCAGGAACTGGGTCACCGCGTCACTGATGTACTGCACACGGGCAGTGGTGCCGTCCGAATGCAGGCGGTATTGGTAAATGAAACCGGGGATGCGACTGGCGATGCGCTGGATGAACAGCAGCTGTTCACGCAACTGCTCTGCCGCACGGTGCTCCTCGGTCACATCCTGCACCACGCCCATGTACACCACCATGCCATCGCGCGAGCGCGAGTGCCGTACGCGCGAACGCATCCAGCGCACCTCGCCATCGGGACGGCGCCAGCGGTATTCCACATCCGAGCCATCACCCCGTCGGCAGGCCTGGTCAAACACCGGCCGGTCTTCGGCCGGAATGCCACTGACTGCACGCTCGTTGCTCAGCCATTCCTGCCGCTCAAAACCCGCGATGTCACACAGACCAGGCGACCACAGCAGCACCGTTTCGCCCGGGTCTTCGATGCGGCGCCAATGGCCGGTCTGTGCCAGGCTTTCCATGGTGTTGAACACCTCGGTCTGCTCCTGCAGATCACGGCGGGCATCGGCCAGGGCGCTCTCGGCCTGCGCCAGGGCCATGCGCAGGTTTTCTGCCTCAGACACATCGCGCACGCTCACCACGATGCAGTTATCTGCCACGCGCCTGGCAGACAGATCCCAGGCCAATAGCAGCCGTGTACCCTCACGCACTACCTGGCGGCAATCCAGCGGCACACCCAGGCGCGCCACTGCGCACAGTTGCTCCACCAGTGTGGTGTGCGCCAGCTGGTCAAACACCACCTGCGCCAGCACGCCTTCCTCGCGCACCAAGCCCAAGCCCGGCATGCGGCGCGCGGCTGCATTGGAGGCCCAGAGGTACAGGCCATCCTCTTCCAGGCGAAACTCCAGCAGCCCCACGGGCACGGCATCGAGCAACGCCTGCATGCGCCCATGTGCGAGGGGGCCCATCAGGGTGTCTCCCTCGGGATAGAGAAGATCTGTCAGCAGTTCGGAAGAAATCACGATCGCTCTGGAACCTCTGCAAAATTAGAAGAAAGGGTATCCCGCAACGGCGCAGCGTGGTGCGTCGCCAGCCACAGTATGTCAAAAGGTAACAGCAAAACGCTGCAAATCGTCAAAGATTTGTGAAACAACAGACGCCGCCTGGCCCTGCTACAGTCCACGCCTCTCGCCGCGGCACCCCGCTTGGCCCTGTTTTTCTTTCGTCTTTCCATTCGCACCGCATGTCCGACACCTTCGAGCACCATACGCCGATGATGCAGCAGTACCTTGGCCTGAAAGCCGCGTACCCGGACACGCTGCTCTTTTACCGCATGGGTGACTTTTACGAGGTGTTCTGGCAGGACGCCGAGAAAGCCGCGCGGCTGCTCGACATCACCCTGACCCAGCGCGGCCAGTCGGGTGGGCAGCCGGTGGTGATGGCGGGCGTGCCCTTCCATGCACTAGAGAACTACCTGGCGCGCCTCATCAAGATGGGGGAATCGGTGGCCATTGCCGAGCAGGTGGGCGAGGTGGGCGCCGCCAAAGGCCCGGTGGAGCGCAAGGTGGTGCGTGTGGTCACCCCCGGCACGCTGACGGACACCGAGCTGCTCTCCGACAAAACCGAATCCATGCTGCTGGCCGTGCACCAAGGCCCGCGCGCGCGCTGCGGCCTGGCGTGGCTGAGCGTGACACAGGGCCGCGTGCACCTGGCCGAATGCACCCAGGACGAGCTGGCCCACTGGCTGGGCCGCGTAGCCCCGAGCGAGGTGATCTACAGCGCGGGCGTGACCGAGCGCTTTGAGCAGCAGCTGCAGGTGCTGCGCCAGGGGGGCGCCTTCACCTGCCCGATGAGCCTGCGGCCCGACTGGCAATTTGACAGTGCTCTGGGCGAGCGCAAGCTGCTGGAGCACCTGGGCGCGGCCAGCCTGCAGGCCTGGGGCGCGCAGGGGCTGGGCGAGGCCCACGCCGCCGCCGCCGGGCTGCTGGCGTACGCCGAGCACACCCAGGGCCGCCAGCTCACGCACATCCACACCGTGCAGGTGCAGCGGGGCGACGACCTGATCGACCTGCCCGCCACCACGCGGCGCAACCTGGAGCTGGTCAAAACCCTGCGCGGCGATGACGCCCCCACCCTGTTCTCGCTGCTCGACACCTGCATGACAGGCATGGGCAGCCGCCTTCTCAAAACCTGGCTGCTGGAGCCCCAGCGCGACCGCACCGAAGCGCGCAGGCGCCTTTCGGCCACCACGGCACTGCGCGGCGCGGGGGGCGCGGGTGGCGGGTCTGGCCCCTGGGCGCAGTTGCGCAACGAACTCAAAGGCGTGAGCGATGTGGAGCGCATCACCGCCCGCATCGCCCTGCGGCAGGTGCGCCCCCGCGAACTGGTGGGCCTGGGCAAAACGCTACAAAAAGCAGAGCTGCTCGCGCTGAATGCACAAGCGCCAGAGCCCTATTTGGCTCAAATTTTCAGCCACCTGCAGCCGCCTGCAGGCTGCACCGATCTGCTGCGCCGCGCCATTGCCGAGGAGCCCGCCGCCCTGGTGCGCGACGGCGGCGTGATTGCCGAAGGCTTTGACACCGAGCTGGATGAGCTGCGCGCCATCCAGACCAACTGCGACAGCTTTTTGCTGGAGCTGGAAACCCGCGAGAAAGCACGCACCGGCATCCCCAACCTGCGGGTGCAGTTCAACAAGGTGCACGGCTTCTATATTGAAGTGACCAGCAGCCACCTGGCCAGCGTGCCCGACGACTACCGCCGCCGCCAGACGCTGAAGAACGCCGAGCGCTTCATCACGCCCGAGCTGAAAGCGTTTGAGGACAAAGCCCTGTCGGCCAACGAGCGGGCGCTGGCCCGCGAGAAATGGCTGTACGAGCAGATCCTGGACCAGCTGCAGCCCCATGTGCCCGCCCTCACGCAACTGGCACAGGCCCTGGCCACGCTCGATGTGCTGTGCACGCTGGCCGAGCGCTCGCTCACCCTCAACTGGTGCGCGCCCCAGTTTGCGCCCGAGCCCTGCATCGACATCGAAGGTGGCCGCCACCCGGTGGTGGAGGCGCGACTGGCCGAAACGTCCAACGCCAGCTTCATCGCCAACCACACGCGGCTCAATGCCAACACCCGCATGCAGATCATCACCGGCCCCAACATGGGCGGTAAATCGACCTACATGCGGCAGGTGGCGCTGATCACGCTGCTGGCCTGCATGGGCAGCCATGTGCCCGCCACCAGCTGCCGCATTGGCCCCATCGACGCCATCCACACCCGCATTGGCGCGGCAGACGACCTGGCCAACGCGCAGTCCACCTTCATGCTGGAGATGACCGAGGCCGCGCAGATATTGCACGCCGCCACGCCCCACAGCCTGGTGCTGATGGACGAGATTGGCCGCGGCACCAGCACCTTTGACGGCCTGGCCCTGGCCAGCGGCATTGCCACACACCTGCACGACAAGACCCGCGCCTTCACCCTGTTTGCCACGCACTACTTTGAGCTGACCGAGCTGCCCGCCAAGGCGCGGCATGCCGTCAACATGCATGTGAGCGCGGCCGAAGCGGGCAGCGACATCGTCTTCCTGCACGAAATCCAGCCCGGCCCGGCCAGCCGCAGCTACGGTATCCAGGTCGCCAAGCTGGCCGGCATGCCATCGCCCGTGCTGCACCACGCCCGCCACACCCTGGCGGCGCTGGAAGAGCGTGCGGGCGAGGACGATGTGCAGGTGGACCTGTTTGCCGCCCCACCCGAGCCCGACGGCCCCGGCACCAGCCCGGTGGAAGCCGCTCTGGCCGCCATCAACCCCGATGCGCTGAGCCCCCGCGAGGCGCTGGATGCGCTGTACCAGCTCAAGAAAATGGCGGGGGCTTGAGGCAACTTTGCAGCCTTCCCGTCCCACCTGCACCTCAGCGGACTCACCACCCTATTCCATGACCCCTCAAGACTTCATCGCCAAATGGGGCGCGCCCGGTGGCGTGCCCGGCCCGGCCTACGCACTCAATGAAGAGCAAGGCGCGCAAAGCCACTTTCTGGACCTGTGCGAACTGCTTGGTGTGCCCAAGCCCGGCAGTTCCGAGGGCTACCGGTTTGAAGAAAAGAGTACCGTCATCGGCGGCAAGACGGGTTATGCCGACGTTTTCATGCGTGGCGTGTTTGCGTGGGAGAACAAGGCTCCGGGCAAAAACCTCGACACCGCGCTCAAGCAGCTGCTCACCTACAGCCTGGCGCTCTCCAACCCGCCCATTCTGGTGGTGTCTGACCGGCTCACGATTCGCATCCACACCCAGTTCACCGGCCACCCCAGTGCCACGCACGAGGTGCGCATTGCCGAGATGGACCAGCCAGCCAACCTGGCCCTGCTGCGCCGCATATGGACCGCGCCCGAGAGCTTCAAACCCCAGCAAACCAACCGCGACATCACCGAGGCCGCCGCCCGCAGCTTTGCCGCCCTGGCAGAAGGTTTGCGCCAGCGCGGCGCCACGCCCGGTGAAAACACCGCCAGCCAGCAACAGCGCGCCAACCAGGTGGCGCACTTTCTCACGCAGTGCCTGTTCTGCTTCTTTGCGGAAGACGTGGGCCTACTGCCTGGTCGCATGTTCGAGCGTCTGGTGAACAACAAACAAGCCACGCCCGAGCGACTGACGCAGGGCCTCACGCAGCTCTTTGGCACCATGCAAAACGGTGGCCTGTATGGCGTGGACGATATTCCCTGGTTCAACGGCGGGCTGTTTCAGACCATTGCCGTGCCGCCCCTCTCCGCGCCCGACCTGACCGAGCTGCGCCGCGCCGCCGACCTGAACTGGAGCGCCATCGACGTCTCCATCTTCGGCACCCTGTTCGAGCGCGGGCTCGACCCCGCCAAACGCAGCCAACTGGGCGCGCACTACACCGACCCGGCCACCATCGAGCGCCTGATCGACCCTGTCATCCGCCGCCCATTGCTACAAAAATGGGAGCTTATAGCGCAGCAGATACAAGCGCTGGCGGCCAAAATCGCCAAAAAAGGTGACAGGCACTACCGCGCAGCCCACGCGCTGTTCATCACCTGGCTCGATGAGCTGAAAAACTACCGCGCCCTTGACCCGGCCTGCGGCAGCGGCAACTTTCTGTACCTCGCGCTCAAGTGCCTAAAGGATGTGGAACACCACAGCCACCTGCAGGCCGCCGAACTGGGCCTGGACCGCGAGGCCGACCTGGTGACCGGCCCGCACAACGTGCTGGGCATCGAGCTGAACGAATACGCCGCCGAACTGGCCCGCGTGACCGTGTGGATCGGCGAACTGCAATGGCGCCTGGCGCACGGCTACGAGTTCAAGACCAACCCCGTGCTCGACACCCTGGAGCACATTGAGTGCCGCGATGCGCTGCTGGCCGAGGGCGGCGGCGAGGCCGCGTGGCCTGCGGCGGATGTGGTGGTGGGGAATCCGCCGTTTTTGGGGGACAAGAAAATGCGCGCCGAACTGGGCGATGCCTACACCACCCAACTGCGCAGCACCTACGAGGGCCGCGTGCCCGGCGGCGCCGACCTGGTGTGCTATTGGTTTGACAAGGCCCGTGCACAGATAGCGGCTGGGGCTTTGCAGCGCGCCGGGCTGGTGGCCACCAACTCCATTCGGGGCGGTGCCAACCGCAAGGTGCTCGATGCCATCTGCGCACAAACGCGCATCTTCGACGCCTGGAGCGACGAGCCGTGGGTGAACGACGGTGCAGCGGTGCGAGTCTCGCTGGTGGCTTTTGGCTCCGCCGAACAGTCAGCATTGCTTGACGACACCCCCGTGTCGGTGATCTACAGCGACCTGCATGCCGCAGGCGAGCACGCCAACGACCTCTCCACCGCGCAACGCTTGCGCACCAATGCAGGCGTGAGTTTTCAAGGCCCGGTGTTGGTGGGCGATTTCGAGGTGGCAGCAGAGACAGCACGACAGTGGCTGCAAACGCCCAACCCACATGGACGCTCCAACGCTGATGTGGTTCGCCCTCTGACCAATGGCAAAGACATCACCGCACGCTCCCGCGGCATGTGGGTTGTCGATTTCAGCGCCATGCCGCAAGCGGATGCCAGTTTGTATGAAATGCCCTTTGAGCACGTTCAACAGCATGTCAAACCCATGCGCGATTCCAACCGCGATGAATCCAGGAAGCAGCGCTGGTGGCTGCATGGACGACTGGGCACCGAATGGCGTGGAGCAACAAAGAACGTACCTCGGTACATCGCCACTACCCGCGTTGCAAAGCACCGAACCTTTGTTTGGTTTCCAAGCATTTCGTGGATTTCAGATGCCGTGGTTGGGATCGCCCGCGCCGACGACACCACCTTCGGCATCCTGCACAGCCGCTTCCACGAACTCTGGTCGCTGCGCATGTGTACTTGGCTGGGCGTCGGCAACGACCCGCGCTACACCCCCACCACCTGCTTCGAAACCTTCCCCTTCCCCGCAGGCCTCACCCCGGCAGACACCGCGCACCAGCGCACCGAGGCGGTGGAAGGCGGCGCGCTGATTCCGGCCGACCTGCCCGACACCCTGTGTGCCGAAAACTTCAAGCCAAATCAGCCTCCAGCGCCCGTCCATCAAGCGCAAGCAGCTATCACACCAATAGCACCACGACCCGCCGCCATGGCCATTGCCCAGGCCGCCCAGCGCCTGAACACCCTGCGCCAGGCCTGGCTGAACCCGCCCGAGTGGACGCACACCGTGCCCGAGGTGGTGCCGCTGGGTCTGAGCACATCGCCCTACCCTGACCGCATCGTGCCCAAGCCGGGGTTCGAAAAAGAGCTGGCCAAACGCACGCTGACCAACCTCTATAACCTGCGGCCCGCCTGGCTGGCCGCTGCGCACGCGCAACTGGACGCCGCCGTGGCAGCGGCCTACGGCTGGGCCGACTACACGGCGAACATGCCCGATGATGAAATCCTGCGCCGCCTCCTGGCGCTGAACCTGCAACGCAGCACATCTGAAGGAGCCTGACGTGCACCCCATCCCTGCGACACCCGAGGAAGTGGGAGACGGCGAGGACCGGCTGGTGGATGTTCACAGCCCCGAGGTGCCGCACTCCATCCGCACCCGGGTGCTGGCCATGGCGCAGCCGGGCGACCAGCTGTGGCGCTGCCCGCGCCTGTCGGCACCCCGGGGGGCGCTGGGCCTTCTGGGTGTGGGCCCGCGGGATGTGGTGATCGAGTGGTGGCTGCTGGACGCGCAGGGTGAACTGATCGAGGCGTTCTGGGAGGTCTGATCAGAGCGGTGACTGGATTTACAAATCCTGTGCCACCGGCGCCAGCTGCCCCAGCATGAAGGTGATGAACGGCGGCACACAGGGCAGGTGCCCGGCCACCGGTTGTGCGCGGCATTCAGTCAGGCTGACCAAGTCGCCTGCGCCACGGTTATGCATGGCGCGCAACGTGCTGACCGAGCTGGCGTAGGGCACGGTGCGGTCATCGCGGCCGTGGTACAGGCGCACAGGTACGTTCGGTTTGTAGTCGTAGGCGCTGCTGACTTCTTCGAGATAGCGCACATCGTCGGCCAGAAAGCGGTCGATAAACCGGGTGTCGTAGACCACGTCCGCATCGTCCGGAATCAGCGCGCGCAGCAACAGCCGGCGCACCTCGCGCTGCACGCTGCCGCCCAGGTAGCGCAGGAAGCCCGGGTTGATGAGTGCGCCGATCACCGGCTGTTCTTGCCGCACCAGGTCCACCAGGCCATCCATGGTGGTCTGCACGTTGTAAGGCCCCGCGCCCGGCACCACCATGCGCAGCTGTTGCAGGTGGGGCGATGCGCTTGCTTGCAGCGCGCGGTGTGTGGCCATGGTGACGTAGCCGCCTTCGGAGTAGCCGGTCAGAAAGAGCTGCCCGTTGTCCGCCACGTTGGCCTGGCTGCGCCAGGTGCGGGTGGCGGTCAGAAAATCCACCGTGGCGGCTGCGGACGGCGCCGCCAGCAGGTAGGGGTGGGGCGTGCCCTTGGAAGCGCCAAAGCCCACGTAGTCGGGCGCCAGCACGATATAGCCCAGCGATGCGAGCACCACCGCCACCTCGGACGCCACCGCGTTGTTGCTGGGCGCCTCGGCATCGCGAAAGAGGGTGCCATGCTGGTAACTGAGCACCGGGCTTTTGGCACCCGCTGGCTTTTGCGGCACGCTGACCAGCCCCGAGGCGCGCACCTCTTTGCCGTCGGCATCGGTGGTGAGGTATTCGATCCGGTACGAGGTGACGCTGTAGCGCGGCACCACGTCCTGGGCCAGCGACTCCTTGGCGGCCAGCGCTGCAGCGATATCAGCGGCCGGCACGGTGCCGAGCAAGGCGGCGGATTCGAGCTGGCCGGAACGCGCCGGTGCGGGAGGTGGCTCTGGAGGGTTGCCGCCATCGCCGGGGTCTTGCGCGCTGCCCCCGCCACAAGCCGCCAGCAATGCCACCAAGGCCAGCGCGCAGGCGCGGCGGGTTCCAGACAAAATCAGTGGGTTCAACACGGCAAGGCCCCTCCAGGTGAAGCGGCGGATGATAGGAGCGACGGGCACACACTGCCTGGCACGTAAGCAATAGCCCTTTACCCCCGGGGCGGCAGTGGCCTTGGCTGTCGCCGGAACTTCGGGTGAACGCAAAAGGTTGGGACCTGCCAATTCTTTAGTAAAAATGCCTGATTAGCGACTTGCCTCAGACGCCTTCTCTTCCCCACCCGTTCGGGCTGAGCCTGTCGAAGCCTTGCACGCACGCAGCAATCCCTGGCTTCGACGGGCTCAGCCCGAACGGATGCCGGGGTATCTGAGGCAAGTAGCTAATCAGGTAAAAATGGCCTCCAGTGCTTGTCCACCAAGCGTTGGTTGCTATCAATACAGGACACCGGCTACGGCACACGCAATTACTGGCCCGCACTCTGCACACGGGTGCCTTCCCACGCCGGACTAAACTCGCGGGTTCCTCTCTTACAACGACCCCCACTTCTTCCATGACGTACTGCGTCGCCATCAAACTCAATGCCGGGCTGGTGTTCCTGTCCGACTCCCGCACCAATGCGGGCCTGGACCAGATCAGCTCCTTCCGCAAGATGATGATCTACGAGAAGACGGGCGACCGGTTCATGGTGCTGCTGTCGGCGGGCAACCTGAGCATCTCGCAGTCGGTGCGCGAGATTTTGCAGACCACGCAGATCAAGGACCGCGACGACGCTGAAGGCATCACCATCTGGAACGCCAAGAGCATGTTCGACGCGGCCCGCGTGCTGGGCGCCGCCGTGCGCCATGTGCACGACCGCGATGGCGCAGCCCTCAAGCGCTCGGGCGTGGACTTCAACGTATCGCTGGTGTTTGGCGGCCAGATCAGGGGCGAGGGCATGCGCCTGTTCCAGGTCTACTCCGCAGGCAACTTCATCGAAGCGACTTCAGAGACGCCCTACTTCCAGGTCGGCGAATCCAAGTACGGCAAGCCCGTGCTCGACCGCGTGCTGACGCCCGACACCCCGCTGGACGAGGCCGCCAAATGCGCGCTGGTGTCCATGGACAGCACGCTCAAGTCCAACCTGTCGGTGGGCCTGCCGCTGGACCTGGTGGTGTACGAAGCCGACCGCTTTGGCACCGACAAGGTGGTGTGCATTGACGAGAACAACCCTTACTTCCGCATGCTGCACGACAGCTGGGGCCAGAAGCTGCGCGAAGTGTTCGACAGCATTGAAGACCCGGCCTGGAACGGCGGCAGCACGCAGGCGCCCATCCTGACGACTAACCCGCGCAGCAAGCCGCTCAAGAAGATCACCACCCCCCAGGACAAGCTGATCTGACCGCCAGCCCCGGCTGACCTCACCAACCGCACCCCACCATGCCACGCCACGCCTCGCCTCACCTGCCCGTTGTCTTCTCGCACGCCAACAGCTTTCCGGCCGGCACCTACCGGCTGCTGTTCAAGTACCTGAAAGAACGCGGCATGGACGTGAGCGCCGTGGAACGCTTCGGCCACGAGCCCCAGTACCCGGTGACCAACAACTGGCCCCATCTGGTGCAGCAACTGGTGGACTTTGCGCAGGCCCAGGTGCAACGCATTGGCGACCCGGTGTATCTGGTGGGGCATTCGCTGGGCGGATTCTTGAGCGTCATGGCTGCCGCACGCCACCCCGAACTGGCACGGGGTGTGGTGCTGATTGACTCGCCCCTCATCGGCGGCTGGCGCGCCAATGCCCTGGGCGTGGCCAAGCGCACGCAGGTGGTGGGCTCGCTCTCGCCCGGCAAGGTCAGCAGCCGCCGCCGCGAAAGCTGGGCCAGCAACGAAGAAGCCCTGGAGCACTTTCGCAAGAAAAAGGCATTTGCCCGCTGGCACCCCCAGGTGCTGCAGGACTACATCGAACACGGTCTGCAAGACCACGCAGGCAAACGGGTGCTGGCTTTTGACCGGGCGGTGGAAACCGCCATCTACAACACCCTGCCCCACAACCTGGGGCGCTTGCTCAGCACCCACCCGCTGCAGTGCCCCGCCGCATTCATCGGCGGGCGCGACTCGGAAGAAATGCGCCAGGTGGGCATGGCCATGACGCAGCGCGTAACCCAGGGCCGCACCATGATGCTGGACGGCAGCCATCTCTTCCCCATGGAGCAGCCCCTAGCCACTGCGGCTGCCATCGAGGCCTCGCTGCTGAACCTGCAGGCCGTCACCCAGGGCCGCTGAGCGGCGAGCCCTTCCCCGTTTGGTGGGCGGAAGGCAACTGCGCCCCCGATGGTTACCCTCACCCGAGCCATCAAGCCTGTAGTGGGAGGCACCAGCACGCACGGAATTGTAAAAATTCATCATGCTTTGGGCCCGCGATACCCTACACAGGGTGCGCGTTACAAGGTGATACATCATGCCGCCGTTTGCCGCCCGTCTTTTTTCTTCTTGCGCTCGGTTGCTCGCCGGGCTGGGGGTTCAGGGCGAGCAACCCATGAAATTCCTGTGGAGCCACCCGCGAGCCCTGTGGGTGGCAGAGGCCACGCCTGCGTGCTGGCACACCGCTACGCCCTGAGGCCATCCGTCCCACTTTCCCTCGCTCAAACAGTCTCAGCACGTGCAGATCTCGTTTCTTCAGCTGATCAGCCACTGGCTCACAGGCCTGGGCCCGCGCGCGGCCTCTGTGCGCTGGTGCATGGGTATGGCTGCTGTCTGGATGCTGTGGATAGCGCACCTGAGCCCGGTGCAGGCGGCAGGGCCGCTGCTGCTGCGTGACGCTGACAACACAGTGGCCGCCTGGCCCGCCTGCGGCTTCTGGTCGATGAGCAACTGACGTTGACCGCCGAAGAGACGCTGGCCCGGCTGGACGAGTTTCAAAAGCCCACCAAAGATGCCACGCTGGGAGTGCGCAAGGATGCCGTGTGGCTGCACATCCCCCTGACGGTGGACCCCGCATCCGACGGCAGGTGGGTGCTTGAAATCAACCACCCCGACCTCAATCGCATTGATGTGCTGCTGCTGCAAGGCGGAAAGGTGCTGCAACGCAGCGTGCTGGGCACAGAAGTGCCGCGGGCCCAGCGGCCCCTGCCCGGGCGCACGCCCGCGCAGGCGTTTCAACTGGAAGCAGGCCAGAACTACGAATTCTTGCTGCGGGTGCAGACCCGGGGCGCGATGATTTTGCCCATCACGTTCAACACGCCCACCGGCATTCTGGGCCGGGCCGTGAACGAGCAAATGCTGCAAGGCGTGTTGACCGGCCTGGCGCTGTGCCTCATCTTCTACAGCATGGCGCAGTGGTACAGCCTGCGCGAGCCGCTGTTCATCCAGTACGCGCTGCTCACCAGCGGCAGCCTGCTGTATTCCTTGCACTTTTTTGGCGTGGGCCAGCAGTATCTGTGGGGCCACAGCCCCTGGTTGACGAGCCATGCCGTGGGGCTGGCATCGCTCATGGCCATCACGGGCAGCTTCCTGTTCATGAGCCAGGCGCTGGAGGGGCACAACCCGCAAAGCCGCTTCTTGCGCCGCATGCGGCTGGGCGCCTTGTTCACCGTGGGACTGGGGGTGGCGTTTGCCCTTGACCTGATCTCGCTGAAGGGGTTAGCCGCCATCGTCAGCATCATGGGCCCGCTGCCCGCCCTGCTCTGCCTGCCGGGCGCCTGGCGGCGCGCACGCGCGGGCGACAGCATTGGCACCACCTTGCTGATCGCGTGGTTTGTGTATGGGCTGGGTTCCGCCGCCATCATCGGCGTGATCAATGGGGCGCTGCCCGTCAATTTCTGGACGCTGCATTCGTTCCAGATCTCTGCCACCCTCGACATGCTGCTGTTCATGCGCGTGCTGGGCTTGCGCACCAAAGAGCTGCACACCAAGGTGCAACACGCCAACCAGCAGCTCGATGCCATGCACTCGCTGGCCCACACCGACCCGTTGACCGGCCTGCCCAACCGCCGCGGCATGCAGATCGAACTGTCGTCAGCCCTCGCGCGCGCCACACATGAAAATCTGCTGGCGGTCTACGTGATGGATCTGGACGGCTTCAAGCCCGTGAACGACCAGCACGGGCACGACGTGGGCGACGAGCTGCTGGTGGCCGTGGCCCGCCGCCTGCAGGGCCACCTGCGCCAGTCCGACGTGATTGCCCGCCTGGGTGGCGACGAGTTTGTGGTGATGACGGGCGAATTGCACAGCACGGCGCAAGCCCATGAACTGGGCCTCAAGTTGCTCGGAGCGTTTTCATCGCCCTTCGCGCTGGGCGGCATCCAGGTCCAGGTGGGCCTGACCATCGGTTACGCCATCGCGCCCATCGACAGCCAGGACGGTGCCGGCCTCATCAAGCTGGCCGATGCGGCGATGTACAGCGGCAAACAAAGCGGCAAGTTCTGTGTGCGCCGCAATACGGGCGACCTGGCCCTGTCATCAGCCTAGCCATTCTCTGCGCGAATCAAGCGGCCAGGGTGTCCGGCCATGCCCGCACACCTCAACGGCAGCAGCGGTATGCCAGCCCCACCGAGGCCGAATACCCCAGGGGTTTCACCGTGAGCGGGCTGCGCCGCGCATCGCCCTGCAACTGCGACACGCTCACCCCGCCCACCGCCACCCAATGGCGGCTCAGGGCCACCATCACATCCACACCAGCATCCACCGAGTAAAGCCCGGCTTTCGGGTCGAACGCAGGCAGCGGGCTGGCCGAACCTGCGGGCACGCCGAAATGGCTGCGCAGGTACTGCCGGTCGGCAAAGCCTGCCCCCAGACCAAACGACACCCGCGTTTGCTGTGAATAGGGAAAGCTGTAGCCCAGGTTGAGCGACATCAGGGCGCCACCGTCACGCCCCAGAATGTCTTGCGAAACCCCGGCGCCCACCGACCAGCGTGGGGTCAGGGCATAGCCGGTGCTGAGCCGCGCCCGCAAGGTGGAGCGCACTTCGGGCAAGCCCCGGCGGCGTGGAGAGTCCGAGCCGTCATCGCCCTGGTCTATGCGCAATGAAGCGCGCAGGGAAAACCGTTCGCTCTGCGCCAGCATCGCACTGGCGCCTGACTCTGATTGCGCGGTCAGCCCGTGTCCCATCAAGGCATTGCCGCGCGAGGAGCTGAGGCGAAAGCGCCCGTACTCGAGCGCCCAGGCAGGCCGCAGGCCGTAAGAGCGCTCGGCACCGCCCGCGTAGTCGGGGCTTGAGCTGACGATGGCGCCGAGCACGTAGTTGACACGGGGTTTGGGGGCTGAGGCCGCCGCCTCTGTGACCACAGCCCCCGACTCGTCAAGAGCGCCAGGCGCCGGTGTGGACGCTGCTTCCAGCCCTTGGGCCGCAGAGGTTGAGGAAGTCGCCTGACTGCCGACATCCTCGGCCAAAGCTGAGCCTGTGGCGCTGCAAACCAAGGCGGCTGTCACCGCCACCCCATCTCGCAGCATGTTCATTCGGCCCATTGCACCCACCCCAACCACGCCGTTGCCAGCACCACCACACCAAACACGATGCGGTAATAGGCAAACACCACAAAACTGTGCGTACTGATGTAGCGCAGCAGCCAGCGTACACACAGCCAGGCGCTGATGAACGAGAACACCAGCCCGGTGAGGAACATCGGCGCATCGGCCAAGGAGAGCAGCGCTCGCTCTTTGTAGAGGCTGTACACCCCCGCACCAATCAGCGTGGGAATCGCCAGGAAGAAGGAGAAGTCGGTGGCCGCCTTGCGCGACAACCCCAGCAGCATGCCCCCGATGATGGTGGCACCACTGCGGCTGGTGCCCGGCACCATGGCCAGGCACTGCACCAAGCCGACCTTGAGTGCATCCAGCGGGCCCATGTCGTCCACCGATTCAATGCGCGTGGCCACAGGCGCGCGGCGCTCTGCCCACAGGATGATGAAACCGCCGACGATGAACGTGGTGGCCACCACCACCGGCGTGAACAAGTGCGCCTTGATGGCCTTGCCAAACAGCAGGCCCAGCAACACGGCGGGCACAAAACCGATGAACACATTCAGCCCAAAACGCTGGGCCTGCCGTTCAGTGGGCAGGGCCACCAGCGTGGCGCGAATCTTTTGCCAATACACCAGGATGACGGCAAAGATGGCACCGGTCTGGATGGCAATATCGAACACCTTGGCCTTGGCATCGTCAAAACCCAGCAGCGACCCCGCCAGAATCAAATGGCCGGTGGACGAGATGGGAAGAAACTCGGTCAATCCCTCCACCACGCCCATGATGGCGGCCTTGACCAGCAAAACGATATCCACGCGCAATTCCTTCAGGCCCCACGGGCCAGCTAAAGCGCAAATTATCGTCGCGCCGCATCTTGGTTTGGCACAGTCTCTACTCGCAGGCGATGCAGCACCTGCGCACCTCGCCCAAAGCGGACTGCACCTCGCGGTAAGCCGCCTGCATTTCGCGCCACCACCGTGCAGTTCGTCGCAAACCGGTGGTGGCGGCGGGGGGACAGCGGCACAGTCACGTCCATCCCAGCCATGCCGCACAGATGAACGCCATGACCACCGCCCTGCCTGCCTTGTCGAACCTCAGCCCCGCTGTTGCCATCCACCTCACCGCCGCCGTGCTGGCCACCGCCCTGGGCTCGGTGGGCACGTCGCAGCCAGGCACAGCCCCCACGCCTCACCGTCATCCAGGCCAGCCACGGCAACCAGATCCACATGGTGCCCGTGGGCGACGTGCTGTACTTTGAGGCCGCAGACAAATACGTCCGCGTGCTCACGGCAAGTGCCGAATACCTCATCCGTACCCCGCTCAAAGAGCTGGCAGACCAGCTGGACCCGCAGGAATTCTGGCAAGTACACCGCAGCACCCTGGTGCGCGCCAGCGCCATCGCCACCGTGGTGCGCGACGAATTGGGCAAGCTACACCTGAACCTGCACGGGCGCCCCGAGCGCCTGGCCGTGAGCCGCCTTTACGCACACCTGTTCAAGGCGATGTAGCGGTGCCGGGCACCACGGGCGCCCTTCTCCTACGCAGCTGCGCAAGTCCTGGCGGTTAAAATGCGCGCCGGGTGTCTGCGCAAATCGGCGCAACAGGTACAGCGATGGTCGGGCCGCCACGCGGCTTTTCTACGACCGCTGGCCTGCATGAACACACCCCTCATCCAATGGATTGCCGCTGCCCTTTTTGGCGTGGCGCTGCTGCACACCTTTTCCGTCAAATTCTTCGAGCGGCTCTCGCACCGCTACCCACGCCACGCCGGGCTGTTTCACCTGCTGGGCGAGGTCGAGGTGGTCTTTGGCTTCTGGGCCATGGTGCTCATCGTGGCCATGGCGCTGGCCGTGGGCGGCCCGCAGGCCCTGCAATACGCTGAATCGCGCAACTACACCGAGCCTCTGTTCGTCTTCGTGGTCATGGTCATTGCCGCATCGCGCCCAGTGCTGCGCACGGTGGTGGCCATCGTCCACACCCTTGCCAAGCTGGCGCCCGTACCCACCCCGCTGGCAACTGCCTGGCTGGGGCTGGCGGCTGTGCCGCTGCTCGGCTCGCTCATCACCGAACCCGCCGCCATGACCATTGCCGCTCTCATGCTGGCCCCGCAAATCTTCCGTGCAGGTGTGCCAGAGCGGCTCAAGTACCTGGCGCTGGGCGTGCTGTTCGTCAATGTGTCCATCGGCGGCACGCTCACCTCGTATGCCGCGCCCCCTGTGCTGATGGTGGCCGCCACCTGGGGCTGGGACAGCGCCTTCATGCTCACCACCTTTGGCTGGAAGGCCGCGCTGGCCGTGCTGGTAAACGCCACGGCATGTGCGCTGGCCCTGCGCCGCCACCTGCCCAGCGCCGAAGCCCTGCAGGCAGGGCAAGAAGCGGCTGACCAGCGCCCTGTGCCCGCCGCCGTGGCCGCAACGCACATTGCGCTGCTGGCGGGCGTGGTGCTGTTCGCGCACCACCCGGTGGTGTTTTTGGGCATCTTTTTGATGTTCCTGGGCTACACGCAGGCCTATGCACGCCACCAGAGCCCGCTCATCCTCAAAGAGGCACTGCTGGTGGGCTTCTTCCTGGCGGGGCTGGTGGTGCTGGGCGGCATGCAGCAATGGTGGCTGCAACCCATCGTCGCGGGGCTGGAGCCCCTGGCCCTGTTCGCAGGCGCCCTGGGCCTCACCGCCATCACGGACAACGCCGCACTCACCTACCTGGGCTCGCTCATTGAAGGCATCTCACCCGCCGCCCAATACGCGCTGGTGGCTGGGGCTGTGGCAGGCGGCGGCCTCACCGTGATTGCCAACGCGCCCAACCCTGCGGGTGTGGCGCTGCTGAAGAACGGCTTTGCCGACCAGACGATTGGGGCCGGCGGGCTGCTGCTGGGAGCGCTGGGGCCTACGGCCATGGCGGCGGCGGCGTTTTTGGTGTTGTGAAGGGGGCCGGTGGCTGACAGCGCTTGCCCTGCAGACTCAGCAGTCTGCAGCGCAAGCCCCCCGTGTCACCCGCCCTCCACCTCCCACCGCCCCGCCACGTTCTTCAGCAGCGTATTCACCGCCGCCAGCCTACGGCTGCGCACATCGATCAGGCTGCGCTGGGCTGACAGCACCGTGGCCTGCGCGGTGATGACATTGAGATACCCCACCGTGCCCGCGCGGTACTGGTTGCTCACCACCTCCAGCGCACGCTGGGCGGCGGCCAGGGCTTCGGTTTGCAGTTGCTGCTCTTGCGCCAGGGCGGTGGCGGCGGTCAGGTTGTCTTCCACCTCTTGCAGGGCCGTGAGCACCGTTTGGCGGTAGGTGGCGGCGGCTTGTTCGTTGGCGGCGCGGGCCGATTCCACCGCAGCCGTGCGGGCACCGCCATCGAACAGCGACAGCGCCAGTTGCGGCCCCAGCGACCAGAACAGGTTGGGGGCATTGAACAGGTTGGACAGCTCCGAGCCCCGGTACCCCGCCGTGCCCGACAGCGTGAGCGCTGGGAAAAATGCGGCCTGGGCCACGCCGATTTGCGCGTTGGCGGCGGCCACCCGGCGCTCGGCAGCGGCAATATCGGGGCGGCGCTCCAGCAGTTGCGATGGCAGCTGGGCGGGCACCACCGGGGGCTGGGGCAGCGTGCCCGTGGCGGGCAGGCTGAAGCTGGCGGGGGCCTGGCCCAGCAGCGCAGCCAGGGCGTTTTCCAGCTGGGTGCGGGTGGTTTCTGCCTCCAGCAATTGCACCTGGGTGGACTTGTATTGCGATTCGGCCTGCGCCACATCGGCCACCGAGGCCACGCCCGCTTGCTGGCGGTTGCGCGTCAGCTCCCAGCTGCGCTCGTAGGCCTGCAGCGTCTCGCGCAGAATTTGCGCGTTGGCCTCTGCCGCACGCAGCGAAAAAAAGGTTTGCGCCACGCTGGCCTGCACCGACAGGCGGGCAGCGGCCAGGTCGTCCGCACTGGCCTGGGCGGTGGCCTGGGCAGCATCCACTGTGCCAGCAAGGCGGCCCCACAGATCCAGCTCCCAGCTCGCGTTCAGGCCCAGCGAATAACTGCTGCTGGTGCGCGTATTGCTGCTGCCGTCTGCCGCCTGGCTGCCGCTGCGTGCGCGCGAAGCGCTGGCTGTGGTGCCCAGCGTGGGTCCCAGGCTGGCGCGGCTGCTGGCCACGACTGCCTGGGCCGCGCGCAGGCGGGCCAGAGACAACGCGATGTTCTGGTTGCCGCTGGCGGCCTGCTCTTGCAGGGCGTTGAGCGTGGCATCGCCGTACAGCGTCCACCACGCGGCGGGGGCTTCAGCGGCGATTTGGCCCGCCTGCGCAGGCTGCCAAACACCCCCCGCCGTGGCGGCCAAGGCTTGCTTGTAATGGGCGGGCACGGGCTGTGCGGGGCGTTCGTACACCGGCGGGGTGCTGCATGCCACCAACCCGGCAGCTACCAGCAAGGCGGGCAGCAGGCGCAGAGTGGCAGGCCGACAAGAACGGATCGTCAACGCAAGGGATAGTGGCATGGCAGACATCAGTCGTTTCCTTCGAGCGCTGGGGCCACGGGGCCATGAGCGGCCTGGGGCGCACGCCCCCGCTGGCGGCGCAAAGCGCGCAGCACACGCTGGCGCAAGCGGTCCAGCGCGACATAAACCACGGGCGTGGTGTAGAGCGTGAGCAGCTGGCTCACCAGCAACCCACCCACCACGGCAATGCCCAGGGGTTGGCGCAGCTCGGCCCCGTCCGCACGGTTCAGCGCCAGAGGCAGCGCACCAAAAATGGCGGCCATGGTGGTCATGAGGATGGGGCGCAAGCGAAGGCTGCAGGCGCGGTAGATGGATTGGGCCGCCGTGGCGTAGCCATCGCGCTGCCGCGCCAGGGCGAAGTCGATCATCATGATCGCGTTCTTTTTGACGATGCCGATCAGCAGGATGACGCCGATGAGCGCGATCAGCGAGAACTCAGTTTTGAACCACATCAGCGCCAGCAGCGCCCCCACCCCGGCCGAAGGCAGTGTGGAGAGGATGGTGATGGGGTGCACCAGGTTTTCATACAAGATGCCCAGCACCAGGTAGATGGTGATGATGGCCGCCAGGATGAGCAGCGGCTGCCCCGCCAGAGCCGACTGGAATGCCCCCGCCGTGCCGCTGAAGCTGCCGCGAATGCCCACGGGCACGCCCAGTTCGGCCACGGCGTTGTTCACGGCATCGGCCGCCTGCGACAGCGACACGCCCGGCGCCAGGCTGAAGCTGATGGTGCTGGCGGGTGTGCCGCGCTCGTGGTTGACGGACAGCGGCGTGTTGGCGGTGGTGATGCGCGCAAACGCGGTGAGCGGCACCTGCTGGCCCACGTTGTTCACAAAGAAAAAGCCGCGCAGCGTCTCGGGGCTTTGCAGGTATTGCGGCGCGGCTTCCATCACCACGCGGTACTGGTTGAGGGGGTTGTAGATGACGCCCACCTGGCGCTGCCCAAAGGCGTCATTCAGCGTGGCGTCGATCTGCGCCATGGTGAGGCCCAGGCGGGTGGCGGCGTCGCGGTCAATCACCAGCGTGGTCTGCAAGCCGTAGTCGGCCACGTCGCTGTTCACGTCTTCCAGCTCGGGCAGTTGCGAAAGCGCCTGGCGGATGCGCGGCTCCCAGGTGCGCAGCTCGGCAATATCGTCGGCCTGCAGCGTGAAGTCGAAAGACGCGCCACTTTGCCGCCCACCAATGCGGATGTCACGCTGCGGCGACATGAACAGGCGCGCGCCCGGCTCGTTCTTGAGTTGCTCGCGCAGCCGTGCGATGACCGCCTCAGACGACTCCTGCCCCGGCCCGCGCTTGAGCGTCATGAACATCGCCGCCGCATTGCGTTGCCAGCCGCCGGTGGTGCCGGTGACATATTCCACCGCCGGGTCGGCCTGCACGATGGCCAAAAAGCGCTGCAGACGCTGCTCCATGGCCTGGTACGAGGTGGCCTGGTCGGCCCGGATGAAGCCGGAGATGCGGCCCGTGTCCTGCTCGGGCATGAAGCCCTTGTCGATGGCGGTATAGAGGTACACATTGAGCCCCACCACACCGGCCAGCACCAGCAACACCACGGGCTGGTGGCGCAGGCACCAGGCCAGGCTGTGGCGGTAAGCCCGCAAACCACGGGTCTGCCAGCCATCCACCCACCGCGAAAACCGCGCCCACCAGAGCGTGCGCGGCGCCGCCTGCGCAGGCGCAGGGTGCTTGAGCAAGGCCGCGCACATCATGGGTGTGGTGGTGAGCGAGACCACCAGCGACACCAGAATGGCCGCCGACATGACGATGGCAAATTCGCGAAAGAACCGGCCCACGATGCCGCCCATGAACAAAATGGGCACGAACACGGCGATGAGCGAGATGCTCATGGAGACGACGGTGAAGCCGATCTCGCGTGCGCCATCCAATGACGCCTGCAGCGCCGACTTGCCCCGCTCCATGTGGCGCATGATGTTTTCGAGCACCACGATGGCATCGTCCACCACAAAGCCGGTGGCAATGGTCAGCGCCATGAGCGAGAGGTTGTCGAGCGTGTAGCCCGCCAGGTACATCACCCCAAAGGTGCCCGCCAGCGACACCGGAACCGCCACCGCCGGGATGAGCGTGGCGCGCCCGTTGCGCAGGAACAGAAACACCACCAGGATCACCAGCGCCACAGCGATGACGAGCGCGTTCTCCACCTCTTTGACCGAAGCGCGCAGCGTGGGTGTGCGGTCTGACACGATTTCAATGTCGATGGCCGCCGGGATGGACGCCTGCAATTGCGGCAGCAGGGAACGCACCCGGTCCACGGCTTCGAGGATGTTGGCCCCCGGCTGCTTGAACACCTGTAGCAAGATGGCAGGCTTGCCGTTGGCCACACCAAAGTTGCGCACATCCTGCACCGAGTCGGTGACCTCAGCCACGTCTGAGAGGCGAATGGCGTTGCCGTCCTTCCAGCGCAGCACCAGCGGCGCGTAGTCGGCTGCCACGCGGGCCTGGTCGTTGGCCGCAATTTGCCAGTAGTGGTCTTCACGCTCTACCGCGCCCAGCGGGCGGTTGGCGTTGGTCGTGCTGATGGCGCTGCGCACCTGCTCCAGCGACACGCCATTGGCCGCCAGCCGCACCGGGTCGAGCGACACGCGCACCGCAGGCAGCGCCCCGCCGCTGACGGAGGCCTGCCCCACCCCTTCGACCTGCGAGAGCTTTTGCGCCAGCACGGTGGAAGCCGCGTCGTACATCTGCCCCCGCGTGAGCGAGCTGGACGTGAGCGCCAGGATCATGATGGGCGAATCCGCCGGGTTGACCT
Organism: Acidovorax temperans; assembly: GCF_006716905.1. Taxonomy (GTDB): domain Bacteria; phylum Pseudomonadota; class Gammaproteobacteria; order Burkholderiales; family Burkholderiaceae_C; genus Acidovorax; species Acidovorax temperans. Next base: position 600,412 of record NZ_VFPV01000003.1, read on the forward strand.
TGCGGTAGGTCGGGTTGCTGGGCATGCCTGTAGGCAACAGCGAACGCGCCGCATTGATGGCCGCCTGCACATCGCGCGCGGCGCTGTCCACGTCGCGGCTCAGATCAAACTGCAGGGTGATGCTGGTGCTGCCCAGGATGGAGCGCGAGGTGATTTCGTTGACCCCGGCAATGGAGCCCAGCGCCCGTTCCAGCGGGGTGGCGACGGTGGCGGCCACAGTGTCGGGGCTGGCGCCAGGCAGGCTGGCGCTGACGGAGATGGTGGGGTAATCGACCTGCGGCAGTGGGGCGACAGGCAGGAGGAAGTACGACACCGCGCCCACCAGGGCCAGGCCCAGGGTGAGGAGCATGGTGGCGATGGGGCGGTGGATGAAGGGGGTGGAGAGGCTCATGGAACAGGCCTCTGGGTTTTGATGTGTTTTATAGCTCTAGCGCTTACTAGATAAGCGCTTGCAGCTACTAATTTGATAGTGTCTTGATTTGTCGCCATTCTTTTGGCTGCATGCCTTTGCCAAGGGCGGGAGCCGGGTGTTCGCCCCGGCGGGCGAGGCACTTTTCTTTGCTTCGCCAAAGAAAAGTACCCAAAAGAAAGGCGACCCCCAGTCTGCGACCCCTTCGCGGTGCGAAGGGGCAAACCTGCGCCGGGGCGGTTGCGGGGTGCGCCGTGGAACTCGCTTTGCTGCTGCGCAGCGCCGCTCGGACAGCCACGGCGAGTCAGATCACGAAGCATGGGCGCACGGGCGCCCATGCCACCCCACAACCGCCCCGCCGCAGGCGCAGCCAGCAGGGGGTGAACAGCCAAACAGCCATTCGGGTCGTCGCTGCGCTCGACCCCAAAAAGGCTACGCCCTGCGCAAGGCGCTTGCGCCCACAACAAAGGGCCGAGCGAAGCAATGGCCCGAGGGGCGGTTTGGCTGTTTGGCTCCCCCATCCCCTCTGTATGCGCCGAGGAGCGCAGCGGCCAGCGGATCAGGGCTCGCGATTGTCTGAGCGAAGCGCAGCGCAGCGAGTTCGAGCGAGACCCCGCTGGACGCGAGCACCGCAGGTTGCCCGAAGCGAAGCGCAGGGACGCAGACAGTGGGGTCGCCTTTCTTTTGGGTACTTTTCTTTGGCGAAGCAAAGAAAAGTACCTCGCCCGCCGGGGCGAAATCCCGGCTCCCGCCCATTGCAGAGGCATGAAGCCAAAACGGCCTCCAGCGCTCACCAACAAAGCGCAACCAGCTACCAAAACAGGAGCACCCATCACACAGCCCCCCTGCGCGCCCGCCACCTCTCAGCCCACCCCTCAAACGTCAAATAAATCACCGGCGTCGTAAACAACGTGAGCAACTGGCTCACGATCAGCCCCCCCACCATCGTCACCCCCAGCGGATGCCGCAACTCACTGCCCACCCCCCCACCCAACATCAATGGCAACGCACCGAGCAAAGCCGCCAGCGTCGTCATCAAAATCGGCCGAAACCGCAGCAAACAGGCTTGGTAAATCGCTTCCCGCGCAGGCAACCCCTGGTCGCGCTGAGCCTCCAACGCAAAGTCGATCATCATGATGGCGTTCTTCTTGACGATGCCGATCAAGAGCACGATGCCGATCACCGCCACGATGTCCACGTCCAGCCCCGCCATCCACAACGCCAGCAGCGCCCCCACACCCGCCGAGGGCAAGGTCGAGAGGATGGTGACCGGATGGATCGTGCTCTCGTACAGCACCCCCAGCACGATGTACATGGTGACCACCGCCGCCAAAATGAGCAGCAACGTGTTCGACAGCGAGGCCTGAAACGCCAGCGCCGCGCCCTGGAAGTTCGTGTCTACCGACAACGGCAGCAAGCCCGCCGCACGCGCCGCCGCCTGCTCGGCCTGGATGGCCTTGACGGCATCGCCCAGCGACACGCCCGGTGCGGTGTTGAACGAGATGGTGGCGCCAGGCAACTGGCCCACGTGGTTCACAGCCAGGGGCATCGGGCGCTCTTCAATGCGCGCCACCGATGACAAAGCCACCGGCTTGCCAGCGCTCGAAGTGACGTAGATGCTGTTCAAAGCCTCCGGCCCCAGCTTGAACTGGGGCGCCACCTCCAGCACCACGCGGTACTGGTTGGACTGGGTGAAGATGGTGGAGATGAGCCGCTGGCCAAAAGCGTTGTACAGCGCGGTGTCGATGCCTGCCACCGTCACGCCCAGGCGGCTGGCCTGGGCGCGGTCAATCTGCACAAAGGCCTGCAGGCCCTGGTTTTGCAGGTCGCTGGCCACATCGGCCAGTTGCGGCAGGGCGCGCATGCGCTGCACCAGGTCGGCCGTGCTGGTCTGCAGCTGCGCCATGTCGGGCGACGAAAGCAGCAACTGGTATTGCGTGCGCGCCACACGGTCTTCAATGGTGAGGTCTTGCACCGGCTGGGCATAGAGGCGAATGCCCACGATGTCCCGCGTCTCATCGGCCAGGCGGCGCAGCACCACGGGGGCGCGGTCGCGCTCGGCATGGGGCTTGAGGTCAATGAGCAGGCGGCCGGTGTTGAGCGTGGTGTTGGCCCCGTCCACCCCGATGAAGGAAGACACGCTTTTTACCGCCGGGTCTTGCAGGATGCGCTCGGCCAGTTGCTGCTGGCGCTCGGCCATGGCGGCGAACGAGATGGACTGGTCGGCCTCGGTGGTGGCCTGCAGCGTGCCGGTGTCTTGCACTGGAAAGAACCCCTTGGGCACCACCAGATAGAGCACCACCGTCAGCACCAGCGTGGCGCCAAACACCAGCCAGGTCAGGCCCTGGCGGTTCAGCACCCAGTGCAGCGCTCTGCCATAGTGGTCAATGGTGCGGTCAAAAAACCGGCCCGTGGCCTGGTACAGGCGGCCGTGGCTTTCTTCGGGTGTGTGGCGCAGCAGGCGGGCGCACAGCATGGGCGTGAGCGTGAGCGACACCACCGCCGACAGCAAAATGGCCACCGCCATGGTGATGGCAAATTCATGGAACAGGCGCCCCACCACATCGCCCATGAACAGCAGCGGAATCAGCACCGCAATGAGCGAGATGGTGAGCGAGATGATGGTGAAGCCGATCTGCTTGGCCCCCTTGAGCGCCGCCTGCATCGGTGGCTCGCCCTCTTCCACGTAGCGGGCGATGTTCTCGATCATCACGATGGCGTCGTCCACCACAAAGCCGGTGGAAATGGTCAGCGCCATCAGCGTGAGGTTGTTGATGGAAAAACCCGCCAGGTACATCACGCCAAACGTGCCCACCAGCGACAGCGGCACCGCAAAGCTGGGGATGAGCGTGGCCGAGGCGCTGCGCAAGAACACAAAAATCACCGCCACCACCAAGCCAATGGCCAGGGCCAGCTCGGTCTGCATATCTTTGACCGAGGCGCGGATGGTGGTGGTCCGGTCGGTGAGCACCTTCACGTCCATCGACGCGGGCAACGTGCTTTGCAATTGGGGCAGCAGGGCCTTGATGCGATCGACCGTCTCAATGACGTTGGCACCGGGCTGGCGGCGGATGTTGAGAATGACGCCCGACTTCGAGCCCGTCTCTGGCGTGCCCGCCCAGGCGGCCAGGCGGGTGTTTTCGGCGTCGTCCACGGTTTGCGCCACATCGCGCAGGCGGATGGGGTTGCCGTTTTTGAACGCGAGGATCAGGTCACGGTATTCCTGCGCGGACTGGAGCTGGTCATTGGCGTCGATGGTGGAGGCGCGCGCGGGCCCGTCAAAGCCACCCTTGGCCTGCTTGACGTTGGCCGCTGCGATGGCGCTGCGCACGTCCTCCAGCGTGAGACCCAGGTTGGCCAGCGCGGTGGGGTTGGCCTGGATGCGCACCGCCGGGCGGCGCCCGCCCGCAATGGCCACCAAGCCCACGCCGTTGACCTGCGAGAGCTTGGGCGCGAGGCGGTTTTCCACCAGATCATTGAGGCGAATGACGGGCAACGAGGGCGAGGTGATGGCCAGCGTGAGCACAGGCGCATCGGCCGGATTGACCTTGCTGTAGATGGGCGGCATGGGCAGGTCGCTGGGCAGCAGGTTGCTGCCGGCGTTGATGGCCGCCTGCACCTGCTGCTCGGCCACGTCCATCGACATATCCAGCGCAAACCGCAGCGTGATGACCGAGGCCCCGCCCGAGCTGGTAGACGACATTTGCGACAAACCCGGCATCTGGCCAAACTGGCGCTCCAGCGGGGCGGTGACGTTGGAGGTCATCACATCGGGGCTGGCGCCGGGGTACAGCGTGGTGACCTGAATGGTGGGGTAGTCCACCTCAGGCAAAGCCGAGATGGGCAGCAGCCGGTAAGCCAGCAAGCCCGCGATGAGCAGCGCCACCATCAACAGCGAGGTGGCGATGGGGCGCAGAATGAAGATGCGGGACAAATTCATGGCGGGTACGGCAACGGGGCCTGCGAGGTGCGACGCGGAAAGCGCTGGGTGGAGAAGCGCTATCGCTCAGCGCACGGGGGCAGACCCTGGCGATGCTGCCGCAGAGGCCGCCTGCGTGGAAGCCACCGCAGCAGACGCGCCAGAAGCTGGGGCGGAAGCTGCGCCTTGAGGAGCCTGCGCGCGCCGGTTGCGGAAGAACGCCCGCCGCTCTTCCTGCGTCATCTTGGCCACCTGTTCACGCTCTTGCGGGGTCAGGCTCGCCATCAAAGCTGCACGGCGGGCACCTGCGTCCTGGGCGGCAGCATCCGCGCGAGTGGCAGCGCCGCTGTCAATCACGGCCACCTTGGCGCCTTCGCGCAGGCGGTCGATGCCATCAGTCACCACCTGGTCACCATCCTGCAATTCGCCCTCCACGCTCACGCGGTCGCCGTCCACCACACCCACACGAATGCGCCGCTGGGTCACGGTGCCGTCGGGGCGCACCAGATACACGTAGTTGTTCTGCACCGCCGTGCTGGGCACCGTGAGCACGTCCTTGAGCAGGTTGACCTGCAGCTTCACGTTGACGAACTGGTTGGGAAAGAGAGCGCCTTCTTCATTGGCAAAGGCTGCCTTGGCTTTGATGGTGCCGGTGGTGGCGTCGATAGCGTTGTCCACCGCACCCAGCCGCCCGCGGGCGAGGCGCTGCTTTTGCTCACGGTCCCACAGCTCGACCGGCAAGCTGGCACCACATTGAAGGCGCTGGTTGATGGCAACCAGCTGTGCCTCGGGCACCGAAAACACGGCATCGATGGGCCGCACCTGGGTGATGGTGACGATGCCTGCGGCGTCCGATGGGCCCACCACATTGCCCACATCGGCCTGGCGCAAGCCCAGGCGCCCACTGATGGGTGCGGTGATGCGGGTGTAGCTCAGCTGCAGCTTGGCGGCATCGACCTGGGCCTGGTCGGCGGCTACCGTGCCTTCCAATTGGCGGACCAAAGCTTTTTGGGTGTCTACCTGCTGGGCTGCGATCGAATCCTTGGCGAGCAGGTCTTGGTAGCGCTGCAGATCGAGCTGGGCATTTTTGAGTTGGGCCTGGTCGCGCTGCAGGTTGCCCTGGGCCTGGGTCAGCGTGGCCTGGTAACTGCGGGGATCAATTTCAGCCAGCAATTGCCCGGCCTTGACCTCATCACCTTCCTTGAACTTGATGGACAACAGCTCACCGCTGGCCTTGGCCCGCACCACGGCCGTGGCACGCGCGCTCATGGTGCCGATGGCGCTGACCATCACGCGTAGATCCTGGCGCTGCACCACCCCCACCGACACCGGCTGGGCAGCCCCCGCCCCACTGAACCGGCCGGGGGCACGCGCGGCGCCCGCAGATGCGGCCGCGGGCGCCTGCTGCTTCCACCACCAGGCCCCGGCCGCAGCGGCCGCCAGCAACACCAATGACACGAACCACCACCGCACGCGGCCCTGTTGGCGCACGGCAGACCAGGAAGACATGAAAAGAGGAGCGGGCATGGAAAAAAGCGTGGCCAGGCGTGCCGGAGCAATGCGGTAACGGAGGCCGTATGGTAGCCACGGCTCGGCCACCAGCACTGGAGCGGCGCGGGATTTACCCAGGCTTTACCGGTCTTGTACAGACATGGGCATTCGTTACCGCACGCCGACCTGACTGGCCCTGCAACGTGGCACTCGCCTATCTGCCGACGCCAGCCAAATCCACCCTGTGTGCCCACCGCACTCCGGGCAAAGGCGCATGGTGGGCAACCACCACGACGCGCTCGGGCTCGTCCGCACAGGTGTTCAGCGCCTGGGTCAGATACGTCACCGAAGGCTTGTCCAACCCGGCGATGGGGTCATCAATCAGCGTCAGCGGCGCCCCGCTGGCCAATGCAGCAGCCATGCACACCTTGCGACGAGTGCCGGTGGACAGCGCATGAAAAGGCTTGGCCAAATGCTCTGCCAACGCAAAGCCTGCAACGTGCACCGCCAAAGCGTTCGCATCCCAGCGCGAATACTTGGCGGCTTGCGCATCCAGCCAAGCCTGGGCGGTAGTGGTGTTCAGTGCATCCGAGCGCGGGTCCATCCAAAAAACCTGGGCGCTGTAGCGCTCTGGCTCCTGCACAGCATCCACGCCACCCACTGCCACGCGCCCTTTTTGCGCCGCCAGCTCACCCGCAAGCAAACGCAGCAACGTTGTTTTGCCCGTGCTTTCATCGCCGCACAACAGGACCAATCCCGCATTACAACGAAGGCTGAAGCCCTGAAAAACGTTGCACTGGGGATAACCAAAATCCAGCGCATCGACAGACATCAAAGTGGGCTTAGGAGACATGGCGTTGCGAACAAAAAAGGTAGTGGGTGGCGGCAGACATTGTGCACGGCGACTGCTGCACAGACCGGACAATGCGCTCTGATCACAACCCTCTCACACCTACGCCCCATGACCCTGGACTACCTTGATTTTGATTACAGCGAAGACGACGAAGGCACAGGCACGTTTGATGCGATGGCCTGTGTGACGGAAGCGCAGTGGGCACGCCTGCAACATGAGATCACCCAGGTGTTGCAGTGGTGTCATGAGCAGTTTCCGGAAGGCCCCAGCCCCTTGGAAGATGGCGGCGATTGGCAGTACGACCTGCGAGGGGTGCAGGAGGTGAGCACACCCGTGGCCCTGCATTTCGACCCAGCGACCGGGGGGGTTGCGCGCCAGTTTGAAACGGCAGCACCACCAAGACTGACGGTGACCCTGACCTTGAGCGGCCACGCACAGTTTTGCGAGGCGTTGCGCGCCGAATTCGGCCTGGAGTAGCCCATCTGCGGGGCGTTTTGGGTGCGCGATGACGACCCAAAACCCCAAGCCCTTCAGGGAAAAAGCCCGCAGTATGCACGCAGCAAACTCTGGCGTTACATTGGAATACTTATTAGTTTAATCAATGACCGGAGAGTAACAATGCTGAAACGCCGTCAATTCCTGGGTGCTGGTGCAGGGCTCTGCGCCTACGCTGCTGGCTCTTTCGTTCCCGTGTGGGCCCAAAGCGCGCCCAATCTGGGTACGCCCACCTTGCCATCTCCGGGGTTTCGCCGCACCAAGATGGGTGACGTCGAAATCATCTCGGTGCTGGACGGAACTGCGCGCCGGCCGCTGGGCGAAGAATTCGTGAAGAACGCCCCGCTCGCAGAAGTGAAAGCCCTGCTCACCTCGCAAGGCCTGCCCACAGACTACATCGACGTGCCGTTCACCCCGTTCGTAGTGATTGCTGGCGGACGCAAGGTGCTGATCGACACCGGCCTGGGTGAGTTTGGCGGCCCCAACGTAGGCAAGCTGCTGGAAAACCTGCGTGCTGCAGGTGTGCCCGCCTCCGACATCGACACCGTGCTCATCAGCCACTTCCACGGCGACCACATCAACGGCCTGCGCAACAAGGCGGGCGAACTGGCCTTTGCCAAAGCCAAGGTGATGGTGCCCGCAGCCGAGTACGCGTTCTGGATGGACGACGCCAAAATGGCAGCAGCCCCCGCCGGACAAAAAGGAGCCTTTGAAAATGCCCGCCGCACCTTCAGCGCCATGGGGCCTGACATGCTGGTGCAGTTCGCAGCAGGTGCCGAGGTGGTGCCGGGCATCCGCTCGGTGGCCGCTTACGGGCACACCCCAGGGCACACTTTGTTTGAAGTGACCTCTGCAGGACAGAGCTTCTTCTACCTGGCTGACCTGACCAACGTGCCTACTCTCTTTGCACGCAACCCCGACTGGGCTGTGACTTTCGATATGGACGCAGAGGCCGCACGCAAGGTGCGTCGTGAGGTCTTTGCGCGGGTGACTTCCAGCAAATCGCTCGTGGGCGGGTTCCACTTCCCCTTCCCGGCGTTTGGCCGGATGACCGCGACAGGTAACGGCTACACATTCGAGCCAACGGTCTGACGCGGGCTGTTTGCCTTAGCAGCCCAGCGCATCCGAAGTGCGAAAGGTGGGGTCTCAAAGCGATGTCATGGCGGCGCTGCCGCTGTGACCTACACCCCATTTTTTGGCAACCACGCCAACCTATGGCCTAATAGCAGCTTTTCCACCACTTTTTCCAGAGAAGTTCCATGGGCAACAAGATCGTTACCGAAGCAGACCGCAAGCGCACACCCCGTCCACAGCCCCTGCCAGGCAACACACTGCAAACCCCCGGTCGTGGCCAGCGCGTGAGCCTGGAACGTGGCGTTGCTACCCGCAGCAAGAAGAACCCCGGCAAGCGCTCCAAGAAGGGCGGCTAAAGCCTGTGGTGACCTCAAGCAGGGTCACCCAAAAACAGAAGCCAACCAATCGGTTGGCTTTTTTTTCGTCCCCACTCACTGTTGCACTCACCGTGCCGCGGATGCACTCACAAAGAAGCCGGCTGGGTCTCTGCAAAACCGCGTGCTGGCAACACGATGTGGAACGCGGCCCCTTTGGGCGTGAGGTTGCGCGCAAATATCTGGCCTCCCATGGCTTCGATGATCTTGCGGCAGATAGCCAACCCCAACCCGGTGCCGCCTGAACCATCTTTGGTTTTGCTGGACTGCACGAAGGCTTCAAAGATCTGCTCCAACTCAGCTTCGGGCACACCAGGGCCTTCGTCATGCACCTCCAGATGGACCTGCCCTCGGGAGTCCATGCGCCCCACCACCGTGATGGAAGAGCCAGGGGGCGAAAACTTGATGGCATTGGCGACCACATTGCGAATGACCTGCTGCAGGCGCAGCGGGTCCACCTTCGCCACCAGTGGCAGTTCTGACAGCCGCAGGTGCATGGTTTGCTGGCTGCGCGCGAGCAAGGGCTCCAGCTCTTTCACGACCGGCTGGATCAGGCCCCGCAAATCAATGCGCTCCAGGTGGAAAGTGCCCACCGTGCTCTCCAGCTTGGAAACCTCAAGCAAGTCGTTCACCAAAGCCAGCATGCGCTGCCCGGCAGAATGGATGTCTTCGAACATCCCAGCCAAGCGCGGCTCGGCTCGCCCGCGCAGCGCGCCCAACTCGGCAAAACCAAGAATGGACTGCAAGGGGGTTCGCAACTCGTGGCTCATGTTGGCCACAAACTCTGATTTGGCCCGCGATGCTTCCTCTGCTGCGTGCCGGGCTTCCTGGGTGGCACGCTCGGCCTCGCGGAACTCGCTCACGTCCACGAAGATGCTCAGCACGCCCGACACCTGGCCCTGCGCATCTGTGATGGCGGCCTTGATCACCCGGGTCTCGCGACGCGTCCCATCGGCATGCAGCACCTTGGTTTCAAAGAACGCCTGCCCGCCTTTGGCAAGCAATTCTCGGGTGTGCAGCCGCTCAACCTGCGCTTCATCTGCGGGCAACAGATCCGGCAGCAGCCGCCCGACCACCGAGCTTCGGTCCAGACCCTTGTATTCCTCCCAGGCACGATTGACCTGAACCACCGCCCCACGCAGGTCAACGACAGAAATCGGCAGCGGATTGGTGTCCAGCAGCAAATTCTGGAAGGCGATCTGGGCCTGCAAGCGGTGTTCTGCCACCCGGCGCTCGGTCACATTCACAGCGCTGCCCACAAAGCCGACCAGCCGCCCTTCGGACCGCAAGGACACCAAGGCCACGTCGAAATGCATTTCGCCGCCATTTCGCGGGCGAACCTTGGTCTGCAGGTGACGCACCCCAGCAGGTGCCAACGGATCCAGCGCCTTGCGCACATCATCGCGGCTGGAGGGATCCACGATGTCCTCCAGGCGCTTGCCGATGGCCTGCTCTCTCGGGCTGCCGCTGAAGGCTACCCAGTGATCGTTCACATAAGTGACCACCCCCTGCGCATCGATACGAAAGATCAGCTCCTGCACGCTGCGCATCAGCACGCTCAGCTCGCGCTCACTCTGGGCAATGCGCTGCTGCGCTTTGTTGGCAGCAACTTGGGCTGCTTCACGCAACTTGACCACCCGCCACACGGCTACGGTCAAACCAGCCACCAGCAGGACCATAGCACCACCAATGCCCAAAAGCGCCTTGGCGCCAGACAACCAACGCCAGACAACACCGCTGTACGACTCCTCCACGATCACCACCAGCGGTTTGGTGCTGGAGGCGCGGAATGCCAGGAGCTGCCGATCCCCCAGCACACCACGCCCTACGTACTGCTCGTGCTCTTTGGAGGCCAGGTAACTGGTGAATACAGGGATACCGCCGACGTTGGTGCCCATGAGCGCAGCACCATCGCGAGACCCGGCCAAGACCATGCCCCGATCAGTGGTCACGATGGATTCAAAGCTGCCACCTTCCAGCGCAAGATACTGAAAGTTGGAAAACGCATCCGGGTTGATCAAGCCCACCAGAAACAGTGGGCGACCCGCCTCGCTCGCCATAGGGCGCAACAAAGGAATGAACGCCAGGCCCGGCGGTGCTTTCACCGCAGGGGCGCCCACCTGGATCGCAGCCAATCCCCTCCCCATGACCAAGGGGCCCAGCACTGCACGGCCGCCGACATTTCGGGGGCCCAAACGCTCCAGATCGATGCGAATGCCTGCCTCAGAGGGACTGGTGCTTGCAAGAATATTGCCATGAGCATCAGCCACCGCAATGGTTCGCAAAAAAGGCAGGCCCGACAGCGTTTGATTCAGCGCCGCCTGTATGGCCGCAGCATCAGGAACATCAGCGCGCAGCGCTGGCGATATTGCCAGAGCATCCAGCGCCATTTCGCCGGAATCCAGCGTGCGCGTGACCTGGTCTTCAATCACTCTGGCCAGCAAGATCGAGTGAGACTGCTCTTCAGCGATGGCACGGCGAAACGCATTGCCAGTGACCAGCGCCACCAGGATCACAGCGATCAGCGTGGCAGCGGCGCCCCCCACCAGCACCAGTGTGCTGGCCCTGGACCAACGCTCCGAGGTGGGGGCGTTGATGGAAGCGGCTGCATGCGTGTTGGCCATGTTCAACGAACCACAATGGGCCCCAGCCCCTGCTTGCTGGCGGCATTGTTCAACCTGCCGTCCTTCTTGATGCGCGAGACGAACTCATCCACCACCGCAAGCCACTGAGCATCGCCCGGTTTCACCGCATACGCATAAGGCAGCACCGAAAAAGGCTCGGCGGGTGCAATCAGTCGCGCCCAGTCTGCGTTGTCCAGCAAGCGCCGGCTGTAGGGATAGTCGGTCATGAACACATCCACACGCCCAGCCACCAGTTCCCGCTCTCGCGTCGCCGGCAACTTCACACGCACCAGTTGGGCATGCTTGAGGCGCTGCTCCATCACCGGCTCCATGAAGGTGCCGGATTGAACGGCAACCAGCACCCCTGGCTTGTCAATATCCGACCATTCGCGGACAACTTGGTTGCTCTTGGTCGTGATGCCGTAAATATCACTGCGCAAATAAGGCTGGGTGAAACGCAATTTCTCCGCCCGTTGCGCGGTAACGCCCACGGCAAACATCGCCACATCGCAACGATCCTCCACAAGGTCACTGACCAGCGTTGGAAACGAAGAGTCCACGTATTCGACGCGAACGTTCAAGTCTGCAGCCAGCGCAGCGGCCAGCTCAATGTCGATACCGCTCAGTTCTTGCGTGCGTGGGTGGCGGTAAGTGACACCGTAGTATTCGGGCCAGATGCACACCTTCAGAGCCCTTGCCGTGCGCACTCTGTCCAGAACGGGCTGAGCGTGGGCGTAGCCAAGCAGCAGCATGCCAAGCACCGCCAGCAGCGGGCAAGCCCTCGAGAGAAAAATCATGACAACCCCCTCCGCCCAGAAGTAGCCGCTCAAACGCGGCGGGTCCATCGAGCGCGCAGCCGCTCTACCTCGCAGCTTGGGCACGGTAGCGCGGCCGTGAAGCTCACGCCTCGGCTTCCATGCGGTAGATGGTTTCGAGCACCTGCAATGTGCTGAAAGGCTTCATCAAATAATCGTCCGCCCCTGCGGCCAAACCTGCCTCTTTGTCACTGGCCTGAACACGGGCTGTCAGCAAGACGACTTTCGTGAACCGTGTGGCGTGGTCTGCCTTGATCTGGCGGCATACTTCCAAACCGTTCAGGGTGCCGGGCATCATGATGTCCAGCAGCACGATGTCAGGGCAGATCTCACGACACCGTGCCAACCCAGCGTCACCCGTAGAAGCCTCATGGATTTCGAAGTCATCGAACTCCAGCGTCATTTTCAATAATTTGCGAATGTCAGCATGGTCTTCAACAATCAGGATTTTTTTCATGGCACGCCCTTGAAAGAGATGGTGAACCTAGCCTCATGGCGCTTCAGGTGGTTATTGTCCCGTTGCTTCGTATGATCAAATCATATCAAGCATTTGTATCAAATGCAAGCTCTTCTCCCTGCTATGAAAAAAGAGGAAAATGCGCAACTCATGAAATCTGAAAAAACACCACCACCGTCGCTGGTCCAAGACCACTACACCACTTTGGAAGTGGCCAGCATGCTCGGGCTTGCGGTGCGGTCGGTGCAATTGATGGTTGATCGCAACGAGCTCGAAGCGTGGAAGACCCCCGGGGGTCACCGCCGCATCTCCAGAGCTTCTGTAGAACAGTGGATCAATGCCCGCACGGGCGCAGGTGGCAAGGCCTCCGCGCAGCCTGCTGGCAGTGGCGACCGTGCGGCTGGTGCTGGCGCGCCAGCGCGTGGCCGTGGTGCTCCGCAGATTTTGTTGATTGAGGATTCCATCCACTTTCAAAACCTGGTCACCCTGCTGGTGAACCAGCACTTCCCTGGCGCTGCTCTGCACACGGCCAGTGATGGCATCACTGGCTTGGCCATGTATGGGCAGATTCAGCCCGACATCCTGATCGTGGACATTCTGCTGCCGGGCATCGACGGGGCCACGCTGATCACCACCCTGCGCTCTCACCCGCAATTTGCCCGCAGCCGGCTGATCGTGGTGACCTCACTGGACCAAGAGCAGCGAGAGCCCTACGCGTTCGCATTGCAGGGTGTGACAGTGATCCATAAATCCCAACTGGTGGCAGAACTGCCCGCCATACTGGCACAGTCGCTGCCCACCCCAACCGCATGACCAGCGCTGCAGCGCCCTGTGTCTTGCTGGTGGAGGACGACACCTCCATCACGCGATTCGTGGCGATGGCGCTGGATCAGTTGCCCATTGAGCTGCTCACCTGCACCAGCGTGCCTGCCGCAGTGGCGTTGCTGGAGCAGCGCAATATCCAGCTTGTGATCACGGACTTGATGCTGCCGGGCGAGTCGGGCATTTCTCTGGTGCAACGCCTTTCAGCAAACCCGCAGCTGCGGGGTGACACGCTGGTGGCCGTCTTCAGCGCTGGCCTGACGACTGCTGTGAAGGAGCAGTTGCAGGGAATGGACCTTTGGAGAGTTCTGTCCAAGCCGATCGCCGCGCAAGAACTGGAGAGTTGCGTGCGCGATGCACTGGGCCTGCATGCGTCGCCAGAGGCGGATACCAATACTGCAACGGCAGCGCTGCAGCCCTCACCCACCAACCCGGCTGCCAAACCAGCCCCAGCCACGAACACTGCCGAGACACTGGCCATTGCAACCCATTTTGGTGGTGACGCACAACTCTTCACCACCTACCGTGCGGCATGTCTCAAGCAGTTTGCCGCTGATGTGCAAGCGGGTGACGCCGCAGCGCAAGCGCACGACTGGCCTGCTCTGCGCAGGCTGGCCCACAGCCTCGCCACCGTGCTCCTCACACTGGGCAGGCCACAAGACAGCCTGGTCGCCAGGGCGCTGGAGGATGCCGCAGCCGTGGCTGATGCCGCCACCTGCACCAGCGGCTGGAGCGATTTGCGGCAGCGCCTTGCAACGCTGAACTGAACGCAGTCCGCCGTCAGCCACATGGCGGCTGGTTGGTTTGCCCCAGCGGCGCGTGAGTCACTGGGTCAACCTCTCGATGGGTGTGCGAAACGCCTGCATGAACAGGGACGTGCAAACCGGTTCAAAATGGCGCCATGATCACCGTCCACCACCTTGAAACCTCGCGCTCGCAGCGCATTCTTTGGCTCTTGGAAGAATTGGGCTTGCCCTACCAGCTCAAGGTCTACCAACGCGACAAGCGCACCCGGCTTGCGCCTCCTGAGCTCAAACAGATCCACCCGCTGGGCAAGTCGCCAGTCATCACCGACGGGCAGATCGTGGTGGCGGAATCAGGTGCGATCATTGAATACTTGGTCGAAACCCATGCCACCCTGGCCACGGGCGAGCTGGCCCACCTCGCGCCTGCTGTGGGCACGCCAGCCCACCGCCAATGCCGGTTCTGGATGCACTACGCAGAAGGTTCGCTGATGAACTGGCTGGTCATGAAGCTGGTGTTCGCCAGCATTCCCAAACAGCCCATGCCGTTCTTCGTGCGGCCGGTGGCCAAGGCGCTGTGTGCCACCGTGCAAAGCAAGCTGATCGACCCCAACGTGGACACGGCCCTGGACTTCATGGAAGACCACTTGGCCACCCACCATTGGTTCGCGGGCGAACACATCACCATGGCTGATTTTCAGATGAGCTTTGCGGTGGAAGCGGCTCTTGCACGGGCCAACCCCGGCAAACCCCGCCCTCACCTGCAGGCCTACCTGCAGCGCATGCAGGCCCGCCCGGCCTACCAACGCGGCATTGCCAAAGGCGGGCCTGTGGTGATGAGCGCCTGAGCCCTCACACGCCGCACACCAGCGGCCCGGTGGGCGCCAGTTCACGCTCGTTCTTGGCGCGCGCCACCTCTACGCCTTGTGGCAGGGCCACGCCGTTTTTCACCGCCAGAATCTCGGCCATCACGCTGACGGCAATCTCGGGGGGTGTCTTGCTGCCGATGTACACCCCAATGGGGCCGCGCAGTCGCTGCAGCGATGCCTCGGTTTGCCCGAAGTGCTCCATCATGCGGGCGCGGCGCGCCTCGTTGTTGCGCCGCGAGCCAATGCCACCAATGTAAAACGCCTCTGACGCCAAGGCTTCCAGCAGCGCCAGATCATCCAGCTTGGGGTCGTGCGTGAGGGCTACCACGCAACTGCGGCGGTCGGGCTTGAAGGCGGCCACCACATCGTCTGGCATGTCTCTTACCAGCTTGGCGCCCGGCACGTTCCAGCTGCCGACAAACTCTTCGCGCGGATCGCACACCGTGACGGCAAACCCGCTGAACAGCGCCATGGTGGCCAGGTATTCCGCCAACTGCCCGGCTCCGATGAGCAGCATGCGGTACTCGGGGCCGAAGGTGTTGGTGAGCTGCGCGGCATCCACCACCAGCTCGGCAGGTACCGCCGCCGCTTGCAGGCTGACCCGCCCATCGGCGAGCAGCACGGTACGTTGCACCAGCTGACCAGACTCCAGCTGAGCGACCAATTCCGCCAGACTCTGCGGGTCGGGGTCGTATTCCAGCAGCAGCTCCAGTGTGCCGCCGCAGGGCAATCCAAACCGGTGGGCCTCGTCGGCCGTCACTCCGTACTTCACAAAGGTGGGCGGCCCGCTGGGTATGGCGTGCGCCAGACCACGGTCCGCCCCTGCGGCCTGCGCGTAGGCGCGGGTATGGCGGTCGATCAAGTCGTCTTCAATGCAACCGCCGGATACAGAGCCCACCACCGCCCCCGTTTCACACAGGGCCATGATGGAGCCGACGGGCCGAGGCGACGACCCCCAGGTGCGCACCACCGTGGCCAGCAAAGCGCGCTGGCCCGCCTGGCGCCAAGCCAGCAGGGTGCGCAGCACCATCACATCCAGATTTTCCATGCTCCTACCTCACTGCAAGCGCTGGCTTGTTCAACTCATTAACCACGCCACCACCGCCAATACCGCCGCACCGATAGCAATCCAGCCCCACACCGGCATGCCGCCCGAGGCTTGCGAATCGGTTGGCAGCGCAATAGGCTGCGTGGGGGCGTGCGACATCACCGTGTCCTGGGTTTCTTCGTCGGCCACCTCCCGGGGGTAGCGGCGCTGCATTTCATTGTCAAAACGTTTGAAAAAATCTTCTGCCATGGTTTTGGCAGCCCCGTCGATGAGCCGCTGGCCGAGCTGCGCGATCTTGCCGCCCACGGTGGCATGCACCGTGTAATGCAACTCGCAAAGCGGCAGGCCAGACGCGTCAGCAGGCAAGGGTTCCAGCCGCACCTGGGCGGTGCCTTTACCAAAACCAGCCACACCGCCCGAACCATCAAACGCGATGGTGTAGCTCTCGGGCGGCACGATGTCGGCTAGCGTGATCTTGCCCGCGAACTTCGCAGACACCGGCCCGATCTTGAGCGCCATGGCCACGGCGTATTGATTTTCGCCACTGGCCTCTACCTTGTCGCAGCCGGGGATGCAAAGCTTGAGAACCTCAGGGTCATTCAGCGCCTCCCAGGCTTGTTGCTGGGTCACGGCCAGGGTGCGGCTGGCTTGCATTTCCATGATTAGGTTCCTTCGTTCAGTGAATATTCAAACTTTTACGGCCTAACGGCGCTGCGGCTGCAACACCGCCGCAATGCTGTGCGCCAGTTGCTGCAGGCTCTCCAGGTTGTGCACCGCCAGCATGCCGTGGGCGTGGCGATGCAGCACCTCTGCACCGCGCGCTGTGGGGCGGTAGCCTTCGTAGCGCAGCAGGGGGTTGAGCCACAGCAGCTGCCCGCAGTGTCGGCGCAGCCAGCCCAACTCTTGCAGCAGCGCGGCGGGCTCGCCCGTGTCCAGCCCATCGCTGATGAGCAGCACCAGCGTGCGCCGCCCCACCAGTCGGCGCGCGTGTCGGCGGCGCAACTGGTGCAGCGCTTCGCCCAGACGGGTGCCGCCTGCAAAATCGGTAATGGCAGCACTGGCGTGGGCCAGCATGGCGTCGCCATCAGCGTGTCGGAAGGCGGGTGTCAAATCCGTGAGGCCCGTGCCAAACGCGAACATATCCCGTCGCCCCACACCCTGCCCGCCCTGCCCCGGCGCTGTGGCGGCGTGCAAGAAGGTGAGCAGCAGGCGTGCATAGCGCTCCATTGATCCGGACACATCCACCAGCACCAGCAGGGGCACGGGCTGGTCGCGCCGCGTCAGGCGTGGCAGCTCCAGCATCTCGCCGCCCGTGCGGGCTGCACGGCGCATGGCGGCGGCCCAGTGCGGGCGGCTGCCCCGGCTGCCGGGGCAGGTGCGGCGCGATGCGTAGCGCGGCAGGGGCAAGGCCACCTCACGCACCAGGCGCTGCACCAGCTGGTATTCGCCAGCAGAGAGCTGGTTGAAATCTGCCCGGCGCAAGCGTTGCTGGTCGCTCGCTGTCATGGCGGCGTCGAATTCAATCTTTTGCTCTTGCGTGCTGGCGTGCTGCTGCCGTGCGGCGCGCAAAGGTGCCAGCGCATCGGCCACGCGCTGGCGGCGGGGGGCACCTTTCGATTTTTCAGGGGCGGTGGGCAGCATCTGCGCCAGCAGCTTCTGCGCCACATCGGGGTTGCGGAAGTACGCAGCAAACAGTTCGCGAAACACCTGGCGGTCCTGCTCGCGACTGATGAGTACGGCCTCCAGTGCGGCGGCCATGTCCTGCCGTGCCAGGCCCACCAGCAACAGGGCTTGCTGGGCCAGCGCCATGCGGGCGGCATCGACCGGCACACCGGCGCGGCGCAGGGCGCGACCAAAGCCGGTGAGGTTGTCCGCCAGCTTGCCGCTGCGCGCATCGCCCAATTGCGAGGCGGTGGCATGCGTCCAGCCGGTAGCGGCGGCAACAGCAGCAGCCCCTGCCCCGCTCATGAAGCCTCCGGCTCCGGCTGCAACAACTCAGACGCCAGCGCGGCGGTCAGGGCCGCGACATCCTCGCGCTGCTTGAACAAGATGCCTGCGGTGTCGCTCACCACCTCGGGGTCCACCACCAGGGTGTCCAGCGCCACCAGGGCCTTGGCCCATTCCACGCTCTCGGCAATGCCGGGGGCGCGCTGGAAGGCGTCGGCAAATGGCCGGCTGCGCAGGCGCGACACAAACAGCGCTACCTGCTGGGCCAAGGCCTCGCTGGCACCGGGCACCTGCGCGCGGACGATGGCCAGCTCGCGCTCGCGCTCGGGGTAGTCCAGCCAGTGGTACAGGCAGCGGCGCTTCACCGCGTCGTGCAGGTCACGCGTGCGGTTGCTGGTGAGGATGGTGACGGGCGTCACAGCCGCCTGCACGGCGCCGATCTCGGGAATGCTGACCTGGTACTCGCCCAGGTATTCGAGCAGGAAGGCCTCAAACGGTTCGTCGGCGCGGTCTACCTCGTCAATGAGCAGCACCGCCCCCGGCGCAGGGGCGCGCAGGGCCTGCAACAGCGGGCGGGGGATGAGGTAGCGGTCTTGGTACACCTCCCGCTCCGCCGCGCCCATGTCGGCAGCGCGGCCCTGGGCTTCAGCGGCGCGCAGGTGCAAAAGCTGCGCGGCGTAATTCCATTCGTACAGCGCCTCGCGCTGCTCCATGCCGTCGTAGCACTGCAGGCGAATCAGCACCCGCTGCAGCGCACGGGCCAAAGCCTGCGCCAGGGCCGTCTTGCCCACGCCGGGCTCCCCCTCCAGCAGCAGAGGCCGCTGCAACTGGAGCGCAAGAAACACGGCGGTGGCCAGCCGCCGGTCTGCGAGGTAGCCCTCGTCCCGCAGCGCCTGCATCAGGGCATCGACAGAGGCCAAGGCATTCATGCTTGATTACTTCACTTTTGATAGCTGCTCGCGCTTGATGGATAAGCGCTAGAGGCCAATTTCAGGCTCTTCTAGCGAATGCTAGTGATGCACTCGATAAATGTCGTACGTCGAAATCGTCGTTTACAGGCGTGCGGCGATTTCCATCACTACTATTCGCTAGAAGAGCCCAATTTCATTCAAAAACATCACCATTAGTACACGCGCCCTTCGATACCGGAGCGCCCTGGGCCAGCAACCGCCGTGCAAGGGCCGCCCCGCAGCACCGGCGGTGTCCCCCTTCCCGAATGGCACCGCCATTCGAGAGAAGGGGGAAGCGGCGCAGCCGCTCAGGGGGATGTCATCTTCGCGACCGCGCGCTGGGTTTGCACACTGATGAGGTTGGCCCGGTAGGCCGCGCTGGCATGCAGATCGGCATTCAGGTCACTGGCGTCAATCACCACCGCTGCGGCGGCCTGGGGTGTGAAGCTGCCCGATAGCGCGGCTTCCAGCCCCGCGTGGTGGAACACGCAGCTTGAAGCCCCCGTCACAGCCACGCGCACACCCGCATCGAACTGCGCCACAAACACGCCCACCAGCGAGAAGCGCGAGGCAGGCTGCTTGAACTTCATGTAGGCAGCGCGCTTCGGGATGGGGAAGCGGATGGCGGTGATGATCTCGCCCTCGTCCAGCGCGGTGGTGTACATGCCCACAAAAAAGTCGTCTGCCGCAATCTCGCGCCGGTTGGTGATGACCGTAGCCCCCAGGCCCAGCACCGCGCTGGGGTAGCAGGCGGCGGGATCGTTGTTGGCCACCGAGCCGCCCAACGTGCCGCGTGCGCGCACCTGCCGGTCTCCAATGCCAGCGGCCAAGTCGGCCAGGGCCGGAATGGCAGCCTTCACTTCGCCGCTGGCCGCCACATCGGCGTGGCGCGTCATGGCGCCGATCACCAGGGCATTGCCCTCGCGGCGAATGCCCGCCAGCTCGGCAATGCTGTTCAGATCAACGATCTTCTCCGGGTTGGCCAGGCGCAGGCGCATGGAAGGCAGCAGACTTTGTCCACCAGCCAGCAGCTTGCCGCCCTGGGCAATGAGCTGCGCGGCAGCGGCGGTGGAAGCAGGTGCTTCAAAGGTGAATGCGTACATGGTCGAATCTCCTTATGCCTTGGCCGACTGAATGGCTTCCCACACGCGGTGGGGCGATGCCGGCATATCGAAGTCCTTCACGCCCAGGGGGCGCAGAGCATCGAGCACGGCGTTGATCACCGCGGGGGGTGAACCAATGGCCCCCGCCTCGCCGCAGCCCTTGGTGCCCAGCGGGTTATGGGTGCACGGCGTGCACACATGGCCGAGCTTGAACTCGGGGAAGTCATCAGCGCGCGGCATTGCGTAGTCCATGAAGCTGCCGGTAAGCAACTGGCCGGTTTCGCGGTCGTACACGCAGTTTTCCAGCAGCGCCTGGCCAATGCCTTGCACCAGCCCGCCATGCACCTGGCCCTCCACGATCATGGGGTTGATGATGGTGCCGAAGTCGTCCACCGCAGTGAACTTGTCCACGCGGGTCACGCCGGTCTGCGGATCGATCTCCACCTCGCAGATATAGGTGCCTGCGGGGAAGGTGAAGTTGGTCGGGTCGTAGAAGGCGGTTTCGTTCAGCCCAGGTTCGAGCTTGTCCAGCGGGTAGTTGTGCGGCACATAGGCGGTGAGCGCTACCTGGCCAAACGGGATCTTCTTGTCCGTGCCGCGCACGGTGAATTCACCGTTGGCAAAGTCGATGTCGGCGTCACTGGCCTCCATCAAATGCGCGGCAATTTTCTTGGCCTTGGCCTCGATCTTGTCCAGCGCCTTCATGATGGCTGCGCCGCCCACGCTGATGGAGCGCGAGCCGTAGGTGCCCATGCCAAAAGGCACGCGGCCCGTGTCGCCGTGCACGATGTCCACGTTCTCCACCGGGATGCCCAGGCGCGCGGCCACCACCTGCGCAAAGGTGGTCTCATGCCCCTGGCCGTGGCTATGCGAGCCGGTGAACACCGTCACGCTGCCGGTGGGGTGCACCCGCACCTCGCCGCATTCAAACAGCCCGGCGCGTGCGCCCAAGGCACCTGCGATGTTCGAAGGTGCAATGCCGCAGGCTTCGATGTAGCTGCTGTAGCCAATACCGCGCAACAACCCCTTGGCCGCACTGGCTGCCTTGCGCTGCTCAAAGCCTGCCACATCAGCCAGCTTGTTGGCACCGTCCATGCAGGCATGGAAGTCACCCGTGTCGTACTGCAGCGCCACCGGCGTCTGGTACGGAAAGGTCTGGATGAAGTTGCGGCGGCGGATTTCGTCTTGCGAGAGGCCCATCTCCCACGCGCAGCGGGTCACCAGGCGCTCCAGCAGATAGGTGGCCTCAGGGCGGCCCGCGCCCCGGTAGGCATCGACTGGCGCGGTGTTGGTGAACCACGAGTCCACCTCCACATACACCTGGGGCGTGCTGTACTGGCCTGCCAGCAGCGTGGCGTACAGGATGGTGGGCACGGCACTGGCAAAGGTGCTGAGGTAAGCACCCAGGTTGGCGTGCGTGTGCACGCGCAGGGCCAGGAACTTGCCGTCCTTGTCCATCGCCATCTCGGCGTGGCTCACATGGTCGCGGCCGTGGGCGTCGGAGAGGAACGCCTCGCTGCGGTCTGCCACCCACTTGATGTTGCGGTTGAGCTTTTTGGACGCCCAGGTCAGGCACACGTCTTCGGCGTACAGATAGATCTTGGAACCAAAGCCGCCGCCCACGTCAGGCGCAATCACGCGCACCTTGTGTTCTGGCAGGCCCATCACAAAGGCCGTCATCAAAAGCCGCTCAACGTGCGGATTCTGGTTGCTGACATACAGCGTGTATTCGTCGCTGGCCCGGTTGTAGCTACCGATGGCAGCACGCGGCTCCATGGCGTTGGGAATCAGGCGGTTATTGACCAGGTCGAGCTTGGTGACATGCGCTGCATTGGCAAACGCTGCGTCCACACCGCCCTTGTCGCCAATCGCCCACTTGAAGCAATGGTTGTCTTGCGCAATGTCGTGCACCACCGCACCGGCCACCGCGCCCGATGCAGCATCGGCCACATTGACCACGGCGGGCAGCACGTCATAGTCCACCTCCACCAGCTCGGCCGCATCGCGCGCCTGCTGCTGGGTGTGTGCCACCACCATGGCTACGTGGTCGCCCACATAGCGCACCTTGCCCTGGGCCAGGATGGGGTGTGGCGGCTCCTTCATGGGCTCGCCATTGGTGCTGGTGATGAGCCAGCCGCAAGGCAGGCCGTTGATGTTGTCGGCCGCCACATCGGCGCCGGTGAACACGCCCAGCACGCCAGGCGCGGCCTTGGCGGCATCCACGTTGATGCTGTTGATCTTGGCGTGGGCGTACGGCGAGCGCACAAACACCGCATGGCATTGCGCGGCCAGCACCACATCGTCGGTGTACTGCCCGGCGCCCGTGAGGAAGCGGTAGTCTTCCTTGCGCTTCAAGGCCTCGCCAATGTATGGCAGCTTGGAAAAGTCGGATGCACCCATGGTCTCTCTCCTCTTTTCTGGTTAAGCCGATGCCATGGCCTTCTGGCCAACCTGCACTGCACGCACGATGTTCTGGTAGCCCGTGCAGCGGCAGATGTTGCCTTCCAGCAGCTCACGGATCTCGCCCTCGCTGGCGTTGGGGTGGTTCTTGCACAGGTCTACCGCGCTCATCACCATGCCGGGGGTGCAGAAGCCGCACTGCAGGCCGTGGCATTCCTTGAACGCCGCCTGCATGGGGTGCATGGTGCCGTCGGGCGCGGCCATGCCTTCGATGGTGGTCACCTCGGCCCCCTGGGCCTGCACGGCCAACATGGCGCAGGATTTGACGGCGCGGCCGTTGACGTGCACGGTGCAGGCACCGCACTGGCTGGTGTCGCAGCCCACGTGGGTGCCGGTGAGCGCAAGGTGCTCTCGCAGCGCGTGGACCAGCAGGGTATTGGGAGGGACGTCAACACTGGCCGCGCGGCCGTTGACGGTGAACTGCACTTGCATCTCGCTGTCTCCTGTAATGGTGATGGCTGAATTCGCACGGCGCATCTTGAAACGCCCCTGCCCCCCGCTTCTCTAGGGACAACCCTAGAAACACCCGGCGCTGCGCGGGATATTCTCAAAATGAAACATGCTGCACTGCACACCGGTGCACCATGCGCGAAGACTGTCACCCGTTGCCACCTCGCCTTGCGCGCACGCTCCCACGGCGTAGCCAAGGCCCTGCCTCAGGAACTGCGATGCTTGCTGCTGCCGATCCGTCATCCCACCACCGCCAGGCCCTGATCCAGAGGGCCCGGCAGAGCGTTTTGCTGGGCGCGGGTGGCGAGGCGTCGCTGGAGCCATGGATCACGCGCTCGTGGCAGCGGTGCCTGGCCGCCGGGCTCCATCCCGGGCACAAGGTGGTCTTCAACCCCATCAGCGGCCAGGCATTGCGCCAGCTGGCCGATGAAAGCCATGCGCTGGTGCAGGCCGCGCGGCCGGTGCTGGACCAGCTCACCCGCGCGATTGCGGGCATGCGCTACTTCGCGATGTTGACCAACGCGCGCGGCGTGGTGATCGACGTGCAGGGCGCGGTAGACCGGCACGACCCGCGCAGCCAGCTGATCGGGCGCGTGGGGGTGGACCTGTCTGAAGCCGCTGTGGGCACCACCGCCATCGGCGCGGCGCTGACCGAGCTGGCCCCCGTGTGGCTGCACAGGGGCGAGCACTTTTGCGATGACAACAGCGCATATAGCTGCGCAGGCGCTCCCCTGTTCGACCCCGAAGGGCGCTGCATGGGCATGCTGGACCTGACGGGCGTGGATGTGCCCGAGCGGCCCGAGCTGCGGCACCTGGTGGCGCGATCTGCCCGCGCGATCGAAGACGCGCTGCTGCTGTCGCGCCCGCACGACTGGCTGATGCGATTGAACTGGCCCGGCGGCGCACTGGGCGGCGAAAGCGATGGCCTGGTCACGCTGGACGACGACGGCCAGGTGCTGGGCACCAACACCACGGCGCGGCAACTGCTTCCCATGCCGCTGCGCAGCCCCGGCGGCGCTCTGCACAGCGCCGATCTGTTTGCCATGCCCTGGGCCATGCTGCGCGATGCGGCATGCCAGCAGCGCAGTGCAGCCATGCCGGTGCCGCTGTGGTCGGGTCTGCGCCTGCAAGCGCTGGTGCAACCGGCTGCAGCAGCTCCGGGCCGCGTGGGCGCAAGCCCTGCCGCGCCCTTGCGGCAGACAGAGACCGCGCTGATCCGCCAGGCGGTGCAAGACGCCCGCGGCAATGTGGCCGAGGCCGCGCGCGCACTGGGCATCAGCCGCGCCACGGTGTACCGCAAGCTAGGGCAGCCCGCAGGGAAATTTTGAACAAAAATGAGCCCTAGAGCGCACCAGAAAAGCGCTAGCAGCTATCAAAAACAGAGCAAGTCAACCTACGACGGCCCAGCCCTCAATCCCACAGTGCCAGCACCACCGCCGATTCATCCACCTGCAGTTTGACCCGGGACCGCACCCGCAAGCCGCTGCCTGCCGGTGCAAAGCCCACCATCTGCACACCCGCATCGAGCTGCGCGGCCACTTCGTCCACCTCGGGGCCGCGTGAAAGGCGGGTCACGCGCCCTTCCCACCAATTAACTCCAGCAGCAGGCGACTCGGCATACGGCATCGCCCGCACCGCCGTGGCCTTGCACAGTGCCAACAAGGCCTGCCCAGGCTGCAGGCCCAGCAGCTCGGCACTCTCCGCCGTGATGCGCGATGCCAGCGACAAGGCCACCGATCCCGGCTCGGCCGCCTTCAAATGCACACGGGCGATGGGCCCCAGCCGCTCTACCGACTCCACCACGCAGGGCCACTGGTTGCGCATGCTGGTCTTCACGCCCAAGCGGGGGGCAGGCTGCTGCAGGCGCTGCAGCACCGCGCTGCGGGCCTGGGCCATGGCATCAGCGGCCGCCAGCAGTTCCAGCCCGGCAGGGGTCAGGCGCGCCCCACCACCGCCAGCGCCCCCCACCACGCGCTCTACCAGCGCCACGCCCGCCAGGTTGGTCAACGTGTCCACCGCCTGCCAGGCCGCTTTGTAGCTCACGCCCACCGCCCGCGCTGCGCGCGAGATGGAGCCCAGCGCGCCAATCTGGCGCAGGATGCCGATGCGGCGGTCAGAAAGGTCGTGCCCCAGAGCACCGGCCAGCGAATGGGAAGAAGAAGGCATGCAGGAAGTGTAGACAGCCTACACACCGCAGGGGCATACGCCCCACTGGTTGGCAGGCGCTTCTATACTTCGCTATTCCATTCATGAATAGCGCTTTGCGCCCACCTTATGCGCCTGCCTGCCATCCGCCACCCTTGGGCCGTTGCCCTCGCCCTCTTGCTCAGCGGCCTTACCTGCGCCCACGCAGACCAGGTTCAGGTCGCCGTGGCAGCCAACTTCACCGCCCCCATGCAGAAGATTGCAGCCGCTTTTGAGGCAGACACGGGCCACAAGGCCGTGCTTTCGTTTGGGGCTACAGGCAAGTTCTATGCGCAGATCACCAACGGTGCACCGTTTCAGGTGTTCCTGTCGGCAGACGACACCACCCCGGCCCGGCTCGACCGGGAAGGCCGCACCGTGGCCGGGTCGCGCTTCACCTACGCGATAGGCCAACTGGTGCTCTGGAGCCCCAACGCCCACTACGTGGACGCGCAAGGCGCAGTTCTCAAGACGGGAGACTTCAAGCACCTCTCGCTTGCCAACCCCAAGCTCGCGCCCTATGGCGCTGCAGCCATGCAGGTGCTGGACAAACAGGGCCTGACCGCACATCTGCAGGCGCGCATCGTTACCGGTGAAAACATTGCCCAGGCCTACCAGTTCGTTGCCAGCGGCAACGCCCAGCTGGGGTTCGTGGCACTGTCGCAGGTGATGGAGGACGGCAAGATCACCAAAGGCTCGGCCTGGGTTGTTCCTTCCGACTTGCATGCGCCCATCCTGCAAGACGTCGCGCTGCTGGCCAGTGGCAAGGACAACCCCGCAGCCACTGCGCTGATGCAATACCTGCGCAGTGACAAGGCGCGCGCGGTGATCAAGGCCTTCGGCTACCGCTTCTGACGGCGCACTCGCCCCAACGCCAGCCCTGGTTCTGCGAAGATCGCGGGCGCCATGCCTCTTTCAAGCCACTCGTCCTGCCGCCATGCCGTTCTCTGCTGAAGACTGGACCGCCATCGCGCTCACCCTGCGGCTCGCGGCCACCACCACAGTGCTGCTGCTGGTGCTGTGCACGCCCATTGCGTGGTGGCTTGCCACCACCCGCTCCCGCTGGCGCGGCCCGGTGGGGGCCATCGTGGCCCTGCCCCTGGTACTGCCGCCCACGGTGATTGGTTTTTATCTGCTGGTCACCATGGGCCCCAACGGCCCATTGGGGCAGCTGACCCAGGCGCTCGGTCTGGGCACCCTGCCATTCACCTTCCCCGGCCTGGTGATTGGCTCGCTGGTGTATTCGCTGCCGTTTGCGGTGCAACCCTTGCAGCGCGCATTCGAGGCCATCGGCCCGCGCCCGCTGGAAGCCGCCGCCACGCTGGGCGCCAGCGCGCTGGACCGGTTTTTTACCGTGGCCCTGCCCCTGGCGCGCCCCGGCTTCGTCACCGCGGCCATTCTGAGCTTTGCCCATACGGTGGGCGAGTTTGGCGTGGTGCTGATGCTGGGCGGCAACATCCCTGGCGTCACGCGCGTTGTCTCGGTGCAAATCTATGACCACGTGGAGGCGCTGGAATACGCCCAGGCCCATTGGTTGGCGGGCGGCATGGTGCTGTTCTCGTTCGTGGTGTTGCTGTGCCTCAACCTCACGCGGCGCTCCCCCTCCGCCATATCGTGAGCATGACAAACCCCGCAACCACCACCCCGCCCATCGAAGTGCGCCTGCAACTGCAACGCAGCGGCTTTGCGCTGGATGTAGACATGCAACTGCCTGGGCGCGGCATCACCGCACTGTTTGGCCCCTCAGGCTGCGGCAAGACCACCTGCCTGCGTGCCATGGCCGGACTGGAACACGCCCCCCTGGGCTGGGTGCGCGTACATGGCGAGGTATGGCAAAACGATGGGGTGCAAGACGCCCCCCCCATCTGGCGCCCCCCGCACCAGCGGGCGCTGGGCTACGTGTTTCAGGATTCGCAACTGTTCGATCACCTCGACGTGCGCGGCAACATCGACTATGGCTTGCGGCGCACCCCGGTCGCGCAACGGCTGGTGGCGGTAGAGCAATTGGTAGAGCTGCTGGGTATTGGCGCCCTGATGGAGCGCAAGCCCGCCACGCTATCGGGCGGAGAGCGCCAGCGCGTGGCCATTGCCCGGGCGCTGGCCACGAGCCCGCGCCTTTTGCTAATGGACGAACCCCTGGCCGCGCTGGACACCCAACGCAAAGCCGAGGTGTTGCCCTACCTGGAGCGGCTGCACAGCGCGCTGGACATTCCGGTGGTCTACGTCAGCCATGCGCTCGACGAGGTTGCACGACTGGCCGAGCACATGGTGCTGCTGGAAGCCGGCCGCGTGCGTGCCAGCGGCCCCACCGCCGAACTGATCGCCCGGCTCGACCTGCCCCTGGCCCAGGGCGATGCGGCGGCCACGGTGGTCACCGGCACCGTGATAGAGCATGCGCCGCAGGACCACATCACCTGCGTAGCATTCGCGGGGGGACAGCTGCTGCTGGTCAGCCCCCAGGCCCGCGTTGCGGGTGACACCGTCAAGCTGCGCGTGCAGGCCCGCGACGTGAGCCTGGCCCTTACCCCACCGCAAGACAGCAGCATCCTCAACATCGTGCCTGCCACCGTGGCAGAGATGCGCGAAGACAGCCCTGGCCAATGGATGGTGGCCTTGCAAGCAGGCCCCACCCGCTTGCTGGCCCGCGTCACCCAACGCTCCGTCCACGCCCTGCAATTGCGGCCTGGGCTGCACGTTTTTGCCCAGATCAAGGGCATTGCCATCGTGAATTGATGGGTGGCAGCCATCTCTGCGCTGGCGCGTTCCGCCCCGCAGGACAGGAGGTAGCTAACGAGCCCCGGCACGGTGCGAGGCCCGCTTCTGTGGCGCGCTGAGCGGCTCTTTCAGGCAGCAGCGACGCCAGTATTTCACCGCCCCTTAGAATGTTAAAAAAATGTATCTTGAGTGTCGCAATGACAACTCAAGTGAGGTGAATTGCATTCCCGTCGCCTTCAACCGTGCGACGACTGCATCTAACGAGGGTGAACCAGGGTGGAATCCGTTTCGATATCGCAAGGCGCTGCGCACGCCTTTGGAGTGGCGTTTCCGCCTCTGTTTCACAGCCTTTTGTATTGGGGCTTTGCCTCACTGGTGGTGCATGTGTGTCAGCGGCTGGTGGAGCACACCGCTTTCTCGCTCGACCCCTCCAGCCGCCGCATCAGCGCATCCAATGCATCACTGTGCATTGGATGCATCGTCTGGGCGCTGGATGTGGTCGGCCTGTTCATGTACGGCGAGCTATTCCATGTGGCCTTGGAACTGGTGCCCGCGCTGGGCAGCCTGCTGGTCATGGTATTCAGCGCCCGAGTCACCATCCCCACGCTGAGCACCAGCACCAGCGTACGCAATCTTCTGCCTGCAGGCTTGTTGCTCGCCTTGGGCATGATGGCCGGACACTTTCTGCTTGCCCGCAGCTATGTAGCCCATTTCTCTGAGGTGAATGTTCTGGCCATTGCGCTGAGCATTGCCACTGCGGCTGGCGTGGCCTGTTACACCGCCATTCGGCACCGCGCGGGCAAGATGAGCGCGCTCACACAGCGTTATGCCCCGCAGAACTGGCGAGACAACCTCATCAGCGGTGGCGCCATCCTGGTATTGCACTGGTTGCTGGTGAACTGCTTCCCCTTGCAGAAGCCAACCACCAGCAATCCAGACAACGGCATGGCGCTACTGGCGGTGCTGCTGGTCATTACCTTCGCCTTGGCGGTAGATCAATTCCGAAACATCCGCTCTGACCAGGTGCGCCAACAGCTGCAGCGGCTGGGCTTGTCGCTCATGCGTGTGGCTCCAGCCCACCAAAAACCGCCAGAGCACGACGTGCATCTCTCGCTGATTGCCGACCACCTCCCCAGGCTTCTGAATCGCGGAAGTCTCACGCTGCACTTCCAGCCCATCGTCAATTTGCATGCGCCGCAGGTTCACTACGAGGCTCTTCTGCGCCTGAACGATCCACTGCAGGGACCCCTGAGCCCGGACGCCTTCTTTCTGGTCTGCGAGCTGCAAGGCAAAACCAGCCAGGTTGACCGACTGGTTCTGGCCAACGCACTGGACGCCGCTGAGAGCTGGGCAGCCCAGGGCATGCAGCACAGCAAGGTGTGTGTGAATGTGGCGCCTGTCACGCTGCTGGAGCCCGACTTTGCCCAATGGCTGGGCGCCAAACTCCAGCGGCGCGGCCTGCCCTGGGGCACGCTGCAACTGGAGATGACCGAGCACGCCATCATTGCCTGCGGTGCGCACATGGTGCAAGCCATCAACGACTTGCGCATGCTGGGCGTTGGTGTCTTCATGGACGACTTTGGGGCCGGCTATTCATCGCTGGGGGTTCTGGCCGACCTGCCCATCAGCGGCATCAAGTGCGACCGGCTTTTTGTGCGCCAGTTGCAGCAAGACCCGCGCCGCCAGTCCCTGCTGCGCCATGTGGTGCGGCTGGCGCGGGACCTGCAGCTGGAGGTGGTGGTGGAAGGGGTGGAGACAGAGCAAGAGCTGCAGTCGGTGCTGGAAATCGGTATTGGCAATGTCCAGGGCTACTTCTTTAGCAAAGCCATGCCGCCAGAGGCCGTTCCCCAATGGCATAAGGCCTACCGCCCCGCGGAGATCACTGTGCTGCCCCCGCACCCTGCAACGGCTGCATCGCCGTTTCTGGCAGCCCCCGCGCCTATGCCGCTGTGATCCACCAGAGGCATTGCCAGTAGCAAAGTCCGCCGCCCCGCCTGCGCACTGAACCGCAGGCCCATGCGGTCAGAATGAAGGGCTGCTACCCAACCATTCTGACCTGACCAGGAGCCCCCGATTGACCGCGATGAACGTATTGGTACTGGGCGGCTACGGCAACTTTGGCACCTGCATCTGCAAAGCACTGGCAGGGCACCCGCAAATCCACCTGTTGATCGCTGGCCGCAATGCCAGCAAGGCCCAGGCGCTGGCTGACACCGTAGGTCATCACACGCAAGGTGTGGCGCTGGACCACGAAGCCCCCGACCTGGCACAGCAGCTCAGGGCCCTCAACGTCGGTCTTGTCATCCACACCGCAGGGCCTTTTCAGGCACAGGCCTACGGCGTAGCACAGGCCGCAGCGCAGGCCGGCTGCCATTACATTGACCTGGCCGACGGACGGCGGTTTGTGTGCGATTTTCCGGGAGCCATGCACGGCGCGTTTTCAAGTGCGGGCCGCACCGCGGTAACGGGTGCCAGCACGGTTCCAGCACTGTCTTCAGCCGTGGTGGATGCCTTGTGCAGCGGCTGGCGCAGCATCCATACGATTGACACCTGCATCGCCCCGGCGCAGCGCGCCCCGCGAGGAGAAGCCACGCTGGCCGCAGTGCTGAGCTACTGCGGCGTACCGATTCCCGTGTGGGAAAACGGGCGCTGGCAAACGCGCCTGGGATGGGCTGATCCCACGCCAGTGTCTTTCCAACGCCTGCCCCCACGCCGGGGCGCGGTGTGTGACATCCCCGACCTGGAGCTGTTTCCATCTCACTACCAAGTCACGCAACGCGTGAGCTTTCGGGCGGCGCTGGAAGTGGGCCTGGC
The DNA here is from genome assembly GCF_006716905.1 of Acidovorax temperans. Classification (GTDB taxonomy): domain Bacteria; phylum Pseudomonadota; class Gammaproteobacteria; order Burkholderiales; family Burkholderiaceae_C; genus Acidovorax; species Acidovorax temperans. Next base: position 631,028 of record NZ_VFPV01000003.1, read on the forward strand.
GCAAAGCGCCTTCAGCGCCTTGGCCAGGCTGCGCCAGTGGGGCTGGCTCCAGCAGCCTGAAAAGCTGGCAGCGCTCATGCACCGAGGCGGCGGGCTGTTCGACGCCCTGGGCACGCCACTGGGCGGCATGGTGGTGCGAGTCAGTGGCCTTGATGCCCAGGCCCAGCCCCGCCGCAGGGCTTGGCACATTGCCGCAGACCACGACCATGGCCCCGAAATTCCCTGCATGGCCGCCATCTTGCTGGCGCGCCTGCTGGCCGAGGGGCAGCACATGCCTTCAGGGGCTTGGACCAGCACCGGCCTGCTCCCGCTGAACGCCTTTGCGCCTGAATTTGCCAAATGGGGCATGCAGACTGACGTTGTAGAAGAAAACGCCTCGCACTGAACAACGCATGGCCCACCAGAAACTGATCTTTTCCATGCCCGCGCGGGCCGATTTGGCTTTTGACGCCTTCCACTACCACCACTGGCGGGGGCAATGGGATTCGTTGGTCAGCCGCACCCAGGTGCAGCATGGCGCGCCCTGCCCCAGCGTGGGCGCCATTTCAGAAAACACCGGGGCCGGCGTTCTGCGTGCACTGTCCATGCGCACGCAGTTTGTCAGCTACCACAGGCCCACCCTCGCAGCAGCCAAGATGATCGGGCGCTCGTTTCCGTTCACGCAATGGGCAGCCTCCATGCGACACCTGCCCGATGGGCCAGACCGCTCGGTGCTCATCTACACCTACACCGTTGACGTGGGCCCGGCATGGCTGCGCTGGATTCTGGAGCCACTTGTACGCTGGGTATTCGAACGCAAGACCAGGCAGCGGTTTGCACGGCTGGCCCAGTTTCTGGCGGTCCATGCCCCAGAGATTGCCGCGTGGCAGCGCCAGCAATCCACTCAGGCCGTGGCGTCAACCGCTACCCAGACCGCACACCGTCCATGAGCGCCAAGACCAAAGCAGCCCCCTCCCTCGGCCTCCTTCGCTACAGCCTGGTCGTGGTGTGGCTTGCCACCGCATTTGTCAGTGTGTGGGAGCTTCACGGCCAAAGCCTGGATCTGCTCGCCAAGCTGCCCCGGCCCCTTCAACGCTGGGCCACGGCCGTGGTGCTGGCTGGTGCCGCGGTGGACGCTGTCATCGGCCTGTGGCTGGCCTGGCGCCCGTCGCGCATGGCCTATGCCACAGCGCTTGCGGTGATGATCGGCATGACGCTGGCCGCCACCGCCATCGACCCCGGCTGGTGGCTGCACCCCCTGGGCCCGCTGACCAAGAACCTGCCCATTACCGCCATCTTGTGGGTACTGTGGCGCGCTTCGCCAGCCAGCCCTGCGCGGCACACCGCACCGCCCCCCGCTCGGCAGCCGTCTTGAACCACTCCATATGAATCTCTACTTGCTACTCAAGTGGCTGCACATCGTCTCCAGCGTGCTCATGGTGGGCACCGGGCTGGGCTCCGCGTTTTATATGTTCTTCACCAACCGCAGCGGCAATGTGCAGGCGCAGGCCGTGGTGACGAAGCTGGTCGTGCGTGCTGACTGGTGGATCACCACCCCCACGGTGTTGATCCAGCCAGCCACCGGGTTGGCCATGGCCTACCTTGCCGGGTGGCCGCTGAGCACGCCCTGGCTGGCCTGGTCACTGGCTCTGTATGCCTTGGCCGGGCTGTGCTGGCTACCCGTGGTGTGGCTGCAGCTGCGCATGCGCGACATGGCCCAGCAAGCCGCTGCTGACGGCAGCCCGCTGCCCGCTGCCTATTGGCGCTGCGCTCGCTGGTGGGAGGGGTTGGGTTACCCCGCGTTTGTGGCCATGGCCGTGGTGTTCTTTCTGATGGTGAACAAGCCAACCCTGGGCGGGTAAATGCCGGGGCCGTGCCGGGGCCCCCTCCCCCGCCCCTTGCGCACTATCATCGACAGATGCTGATCGAGACTCTGGACACCGCGCGAGACCTGGGCCGCCTCAAGGAAATTCTGGGCGTGATGGTGCGCCACGGCTTTGGCGACACCGTGCGCCGCCTGGGCCTGGCAGACCGGCTGGAGCGCGCCGGGCAGGTGCTGAACTGGCCCCACGCCGCTGAACTGGCGCGGCTGGAGCCCCCCGTGCAGGTGCGGCTGGCGCTGGAAGAACTGGGGCCCACGTTCGTGAAGTTTGGCCAGATCCTCGCGGGCCGGGCCGACCTGTTTGGCCCGGAGTGGATTGCCGAGTTCGAGAAGCTGCACAGCCACGTACCCGCCCTGCCGATTGACGCACTGCGCCCGCAATTGCGTGAAGACCTGGGCGATGAGCCCGAGGCTGTGTTCGCATGGTTTGACACCGCGCCGCTGGCCGCAGCCTCCATCGCGCAAGTCCACCGGGCGCGCCTGCACGACGGCACCGAAGTCATCGTCAAAATTCGCCGCCCCGGTATTGCCGACACGATCGAGGCCGACCTGCGCCTGTTGCTGCGCCTGGCGGCACTGGCAGAGGCCGAGCTGCCCACACTCAAGCCCTACCGCCCCCAGCAACTGGTGCGCGAATTTGCCCGTTCGCTCAAGCGTGAGCTGGACCTGGCCGGCGAATGCCGCCATGCCGAGCGCATTGCCGCCAACATGGCGCCCTTGGGCTTCATCGCCATCCCCAAGGTGTACTGGACTCACACGCGCGAACGAGTGAACGTGCAGGACTTCATCGACGGGGTTCCGGGCAACCATCTGGAAGCTCTCACGCCCGAGGCGGGTTTTGAACGCACGCTGCTCGCCCAACGCGGCGCCCACGCCGTGCTCAAGATGATTGTGGAAGACGGCGTCTTCCACGCAGACCCCCATCCCGGCAATGTGTTTTACCTGCCGGGCAACCGCATCGCATTCATCGACTTCGGGATGATTGGGCGGCTGTCGCAACGCCGTCGCGACGAGTTGCTGCAACTGCTGCTGGGCCTGGTGGAGCACCAACCCCAGGCCGTGGCCGATGTGCTGCTGGACTGGACGGGTGACGAGCCAGGAGTGCAGATCGGCCAGCTGGAGACCGAGATCGAGGCCTTTGTGGACCAATACCACGGCGTGCCCCTGGCCCAATTGCGCCTGGGCCAGATGCTGGCCGATGTGACGGCCATTCTGCGTGACCACCGGCTGGCGCTGCCTTCCGATCTGGCCCTGCTCATCAAAGCCTTCATTTCATTGGAAGGCATGGGCCGCAACCTGGACCCGAACTTTCACATGGCATCAGAAGCCCTGCCCTTGCTCAAGCAGGTGGTGGGGGCACGCTACCAGCCGCGCGCCCTGGCGGGGCGTGCCTGGCAATCAGTGCGGCAAACGCTGAGCACGCTGGAGCGCCTGCCAGACGACCTCGGCCGCCTGCTGCGCAACGCGCGACGTGGCCGGGTGCAGGTCGGCATTGAACTGGCCCACCTCAAGCGCGTGGGCGACCAGATTGATCGCTCGGCCAACCGGCTGGCCATGGCACTGGTAATTGCCGCGCTGATCATCGGCTCCTCCATCGTCATGACCGTACAGGGAGGGCCCACGCTGTTTGGCCTGCCAGCGTTCGGCTTTCTCGGGTTCATGGGGGCAGTGGTGTGCGGTCTTTGGCTGGTGCGTGCCATCTGGCGCAGCAGCCACGGGCGGGACGACGATTGACGAAGCCACCAGGCCCGCTTCTCCAATAAAAAAGCGCTGCGCCCCACAAGAAGGCACAGCGCTTGCAACTGACCAGGAAATGACCCTGCGCGCCTCAGGGTGCAGCAAAGCCCAACCGACGAAGCACGGCCTGCGCCGGGGGCTGTAACACCGCCTGGGCAAAGGCCTGTGCCTGGGCAGGCGCGCCAGCGCGCACCGTGAGGCCATAAGCCGCCCCCACTTGCAAGGCCTCGGGCACAGCCACTACCTGCAGACTGGGCACTTCAGCCCGCGCTGCCACGGCGTTGGTGCAATAGGTCAGAAACACATCCGCGCGGTTCTGCTCCATCACCCACGCATAAGTGTTGCGACCGGCCGGAGCTTGCGCCGAATTGGCACCACCCGTGAGCTGAAGCGCCTTGGCCTCCAGGCGCGCAGTGGCGCCCGGCTGCAGCGCGTCGGCCTTCTGGAACAAAGCCCAGGCGTAGTCGCCCGCGGGATCAGCCTTGGGCGTGGAAATGCCCAGCCGCACCTGGGGCTGCAGCATGGTGCCGAGCAAAGTATCAGAGGTCACCGCCACCGTACCCTGCGCCAGCGCGCACAGCGTATTGCGCGTGAAAACGACGGGAGCTTGCCACTGCCCCTGGTTGGCCAGGCGCTGTGGGTGCTTCGTATCGGCCGAGGCAAACACCTGGGCGGGTGCGCCTTGCTCAATGCGTTCCCGCAGCAGGCCCGATGCGGCTAAGGTCAGCACTACCTTCTGGCCCGTGCGGGCCTCATGGTCGCGTGCGATCTCGATGAGCGCATCGCGCAGGCTGCCTGCCGCATACACCTGCACCGGGTCAGCCCCGGCCGCAGGGGCTTTCACGGGTGCTGCGCCCTGCTGCGTGGCGCAGCCCGACAGCACAGCTGCTCCGAGCATCAGCGAAGACACTCCCCACGCGTTCAAACGGGTTGCAGGCATGGCGCTCACTTTGGCGCGTTAGGGAAGAACAGCTGTTCGCCGCCAATCTTGTAGCTGGCAATCACAGCCTGACCGGTGGGCGACACGATCCAGTCCACAAACTTCTGCGCGTCCTGCGCCTTCACATGGGCGTGCTTGGCGGGGTTCACCACCATCACACCGTACTGGTTGAACAGACGGGCGTCGCCTTCCACCAAAATGGCCAAATCCGCACGGTTCTTGAAGTTGAGCCAGGTGCCACGGTCTGCCAGCGCGTAGGCGCCGCTGGAGGCAGCGATGTTCAGCGCGGGGCCCATGCCGCAACCGCACTCCTTGTAGCCGCTGCCCTTGGCCGCATCAGCGCCCGACAGCTTCCAGTAACGCAGCTCAGCCGCGTGGGTGCCGCTCTTGTCGCCGCGCGATACGAAGTTGGCATTGCCCGCAGCCAGCTTCTTGAGGGCTTCGACGATGTCCTTGCCCTTGGCGCCCGCGGGGTCCGCCTTGGGGCCCACCAAGATGAAGTCGTTGTACATGACCGGGTAGCGCTTGACGCCCCAGCCATCGGCCACAAACTTTTCTTCAGCCACCTGGTCGTGCACAAACAGCACATCAGCATCGCCACGGCGTGCCGTGTCCAACGCCTGGCCGGTGCCCAACGCAACCACCTTCACATCCAGGCCGCTGGCCTTCTTGAACTCAGGCAGCAGGTGCGAGAACAGCCCCGACTGCTCGGTCGAGGTGGTCGATGCCATCGTGATGGACTGCGCTGACACCGCGCCAGACGCTACAAAAAGCATAGCTGCTAGCGCTTGATGGATGGGCTTCAGAGCCAGATAAACCTTGAATTGACTCATACCAGTTCTCCTTTGACAAAAAGACGTGCGGCCTCGGGCAGTGGACCATTGAAAAAATCATGGACGGGCAAATCGGCAACCAGTTGCCCGTGCTCCAGATAAATCACCCGGCTGGCCAGGCGCTTGACCTGCCCCAGGTTGTGACTGCTGAACAGCATGGTCACGGGCTGAGCGCGCCCCTGTTCGGCTTGTGCGTTGGCAAAGTCAGCCATCATGCGCTCCACCTCGCGCTTGGCGTGGGGGTCCAGGCTGGACGTGGGCTCGTCCAGCAGCAATACATCTGGCTGTAGCGCCCAGGCGCGGGCCAGTGCCACACGCTGCTGTTGCCCGCCAGACAAGGTGCGGGCGTTTTGTTGTGCGATGGATTCCAGCCCGACCCGCTGCAGTGCGGCCAGCGCCGTCTTTCGGGCAGCGCCCCAGCGGCTGCCACGCAGCCACAGGCCCAGGGCCACATTGTTTTGCGCACTGGTGCGCAGCATGTGAGGCCGCTGAAACAGCATGGCCTGCTGGTGTGGCAAGGCGGTAATGCAGGTTCCGGCACTGGCGGGAACCAGCCCATGCAACACGCGCAGCAAGGTGCTTTTGCCGCTGCCGTTGGCACCCACCAGGGCCACACGCTCCCCCGGCGCGATGCGCAGCGTGATGCCGGACAGCGCGTGCACGCGACCAAAGCGCACATCCACGCCCTGCAGATCCATGAGCCAGCGGGAGCCGGCGCTGGGCGGCATGCCACTCATGCGGTCACCCCCACCGGCAGGTCTGCCGCACTGCCGTCCACCCGCTCGCGCCAGCGGCGCAGCAGCGCAATCACCACATTCAGGGCCAGCACCACGGCCAGCAAAATCATGCCCAGCGCCAAGGCCAGGGGCAGGTCCCCCTTGCTGGTCTCCAGCGCAATCGCAGTGGTCATGACGCGCGTGAAACCGTCGATGTTCCCGCCCACGATCATCACCGCGCCCACTTCAGAAATGGCACGCCCAAACGATGCCAGCAGCACGGTGAGCAAGGCATAGCGCTCATCCCAGGCCAGCAGCAGGCTGCGCAGCAAAGGGCTGGCGCCGAGGGAGCGCAACTGCTCGCCATGGGCACGGTCTGCGTCTTCCACCATCTGCCGGGTCAGCGCCGTGGCCACAGGCAGCACCAGCAATGCCTGGGCGAGCACCATGGCCTTGAAACTGAACAGCCAGCCCCAGCTACCCAACGGCCCACTGCGCGACAGCAGCAAATACACCACCAGCCCCACTACCACCGAAGGCACCGCCAGCAAGGTATTGAGCACGGCCAGCACAGCGCCACGCCCGGCAAACCGGGCCACACCTAGCCACGCGCCCAGCACCAGGCCAGCACCACAGGCCAGCAAGCACGCAGTGGCGCTGACCGACAGGGAGCGGCCGACGATGGTCCACAGCGCGGGGTCGGCAGAAAAAGTGAGTTGCAGCGCTGTTGTCGCGCTTTCGGTGAGAGTGGACATGGATTCGACTATCGTATGCACCCAGCCAATCTCCAGCGATATGTAATCCTGTGCATAGGATCCAACTCCACTACACCCTGAGCCGCGACGCGGGCGATGCCCAGATTCGCAACCCCTTGCCTGAAATGCTGGAAGCCGTGGCGCAGCAGGGCTCCATCTCGGCCGCAGCGCGCACGCTGGGCATGTCGTACCGCCATGTGTGGGGCGCGCTCAAGCGGTGGGAAGAACAACTGGGCGGAGAGCTCGTTACCTGGGGCAAGGGCCAGTCTGCGCAGCTCAGCGAGTTCGGCACCAAGCTGCTGTGGGCAGAGCGACAGGCGCAGGCGCGGCTAGCGCCCCAGATTGCGGCCCTGCACGCCGACCTGGAGCGCGCCTTCGCGGTAGCGTTTGACGACAGTGCCCATGTGCTGACCATGTACGCCAGCCACGACGATGCGCTGGCATCGCTGCGCGCGCATGCGGCCACCCCCGGCGCATCCGGCGCCCTGCACCTGGACATTCGCTTCACGGGCAGCGTGGACGCCATCCGCGCACTCAACGAAGGCCGCTGCACCCTCGCCGGCTTTCACACGCTCGAACAACCTGCAGCCACCTCCCTGGCCGCACGCACCTACAAACCGCTGCTGCAGCCAGGCCTGCACAAAATCATCGGCTTTGCACGGCGCACCCAAGGGCTGATCGTTGCCAAGGGCAACCCGCTCGGCCTGCAGTCCCTCACGGACGTGGCCCGCACCGGAGCCCGCTTTGCCAACCGCCCCCTGGGCAGCGGCACCCGCGTGCTGCTGGAAGACCTGCTGGCGCAGGAAGGGCTCACAGGCCAGCACATTGCTGGTTTCGAACGCGATGAAACCTCGCACACCGCAGTGGCACAGGCCGTGGTCAGCGGTGCGGCTGACACGGGCCTGGGGATCGAAATGGCCGCCCGCGCGCGTGGGCTGGACTTTGTGCCCCTGGTGGACGAGCGCTACCACCTGGCCTGCCTGAAGGCAACGCTGGAGCAACCAGCCACCCGCGCGCTTCGGGAGTTGCTGCTCACGCGGGTCTGGCAAGACCACTTGGCGAGCCTGCCCGGGTATTCACCCATGCACAGTGGGCAGGTGCTGGCAATGAGCAACGTCCTTCCCTGGTGGGATTTCAGCCGCCCCAAGCGGCAGCCAGCGCATAGGAAGAAACCCTAATTGCTACGTTTTTGATAGCTGAAAAATCAAAGCTGACAAAGGGATAACACCGTCACGCTGCTGTCAGACTTGGCCTACAGTGCTCCGTAGAATCGCGCCGTGCAAAAAGTTCGGGCTCCGCGCTGGCTATCAGCTGCCGCGGACCGCGCGTTGTAGGCAAAGCCTTTTTATTGGAGACACCATGCAGGCTCTATTGAAGTTATCAAGAGGGATCGACTGGCTTAACACCCAAGTCGGTAAATACGTGATCTGGCTGATCCTCGGTTCCACCTTCATCAGCGGTGTGAACGCAGTGGTTCGCAAAGCGTTCAACATCAGTTCCAACGGTTTTCTGGAAGTGCAGTGGTACCTGTTCGCTGCATCGTTCCTGCTGGCTGCTGGCTACACGCTGCTGCAGGGCGAGCACGTGAAAGTGGACGTGGTTTCCAGCCGCTTTTCCAAGCGCACCCAGATCTGGATCGACGTGTTTGGCTACATCGTCTTCCTCACGCCCATGTGCATGGCCGTGCTGTGGTACGGCATTCCCTTCTTCACCCGCGCTTTTGTGTCGGGCGAAATGTCCAGCAACGCTGGCGGCCTGATCCGCTGGCCCGTGTATCTGATGATGCCTCTGGGCTTCGGCTTGCTGTGGCTGCAAGGCGTGTCTGAACTGATCAAGCGCCTGGCTTTCCTGAAGGGTTTGATCGAAGACCCCACTGCCAAGAAAGCAGAAAAGACGGCAGAAGAAGAACTGGCCGAATCCATCCGCAAGCTGGCCGAGGCAGCCAAGGGCAACGGCAGCAACAAGGCCAAAGCCTAAGAGCGGGAGACACACACCATGGAATTTATTGCCCATAATCTCGCCCCCATCATGTTTGCGGGGCTCATCTGCTTCTTGCTGGTCGGCTTTCCGGTCGCCTTCAGCCTGGGAGCTTGCGGCCTGTTCTTCGCCTTCATCGGCATCGAGCTGAACGTATTGCCCGAGGCACTGCTGCAGGCCTTGCCGCTGCGTATCTACGGCATCATGCAGAACGACACGCTGCTGGCCATTCCGTTCTTCACGCTCATGGGATTGATTCTTGAGCGAAGCGGCATGGCCGAAGACTTGCTGGACACCATTGGTCAGCTCTTCGGCCCCATCCGTGGCGGCCTGGCTCTGGCCGTAATTTTTGTGGGCGCCCTGCTCGCCGCAACCACCGGCGTGGTGGCGGCCTCGGTGATTTCGATGGGCCTGATCTCGCTGCCCATCATGCTGCGGTATGGCTATGACCGACGGCTCGCCGCCGGTGTGATTGCCGCCTCTGGCACTCTGGCACAGATCATTCCCCCATCGCTGGTGCTCATCATCATTGCCGACCAGCTGGGTCGCAGCGTGGGTGACATGTACAAGGGCGCCTTCCTGCCTGGTCTGATGCTCACCGGCTTCTACGCCCTGTACGTTATCTTGCTGGCAGTGATCAAACCCCAGTGGGTGCCTGCACTGCCCCCCGAGGCACGTACGCTGCGCGAAGACAACGGCAAGAGCGGTGTTCCATCGCTGCTGGTGTTGACTGCCATCTGCACGGCAGCCTCCATCTATGTCGCCAAGAACATGCCTGCACTGCACACATGGTGGTCGGGCGAAGCCGTAGACAAGGTCGCCCTGGACGAAACCATCGTGGTGTCCATGTGCTTCGGCGTGGCCCTGGCTTTCGTTGCCGCCAGCTTCAACAAGATCACTCGCCTGGGCCTGCTGTCGCGTGCGGCTGAACGAGTGACGTTCGTGCTGATCCCCCCGCTGCTGCTGATCTTCCTGGTGCTGGGCACGATCTTCCTGGGTGTGGCAACACCTACCGAAGGCGGCGCGATGGGTGCGCTGGGTGCCATCGTCATGGCCGTCATTCGCGGTCGTCTGTCGATGAGCCTGTTGAAGCAAGCCCTCAATACCACCACCAAACTGTCGTGCTTCGTGGTGTTCATTCTGGTGGGCGCCACCATCTTCGGCCTGACCTTCCAGGGCGTGGATGGCCCGCTGTGGGTGGAACACCTGCTGTCGGGCCTGCCAGGCGGCCAGCTGGGCTTCCTGATCGTCGTGAACATCATGGTGTTCTTCCTGGCGTTCTTCCTGGACTTCTTTGAACTCTCTTTCATCGTGGTGCCTCTGCTCGCCCCCGTGGCCGACAAACTGGGCATCGACCTGATCTGGTTCGGTGTGCTGCTGGCCATCAACATGCAGACATCGTTCATGCACCCTCCCTTCGGCTTCGCGCTGTTCTATCTGCGCAGCGTGGCTCCAGCCAAGGAATACATGGACAAGGTCACCAAGAAGATGATTGCGCCCGTGACTACGACCCAGATTTACTGGGGCGCCATTCCCTTCCTGTGCATCCAGATCCTGATGGTGGCCCTGGTGATTACCTTCCCTGGCATTGTTTCGAGCGGGCTGGACAAGGCCGAGGTGTATGACCTGGACAAGGTTCGCCTCGAAATGGAAGCCAACATGCCAGCACCCATGGAGCAGGCTGATCCCACGGCTGGCATGCCCGGATCAGAGGCCCCAGCAGCCGAAGATGATCCTCTGAAGGCCATGCAGGAATCTCTGTCGCAGGACGCTGAGAAGAAGAACTGATGACCATGGCAAGGCCTGCAAGGGTCTTGCCATCATGCTCACCTTACAAACCCGCCAGTGGCAGCACTGGCGGGTTTTCTTTTGGGGGGAGCGAGCTACATCAGTTCACATCGTCGATACGAGCCCAACGACTACCCATATCGCCAGCGCACATTCACCGCCATTCACGGTTACAAAGCGAACGCGGCAGCACTCGCATATGAATGGAGCGCGACCACCAACGCCGAGACATCACTGCAAGAGGCACGGGGCGCCTGGCAGCCCCTGTGTCTGGGATACGCGTCCCTCAATGGCTCTCCTGACCCACTCTAGGGCGCCACCTCCAGAGGGATATGTTGAGGCTATACAACCTCGCGGGCTACTCAAGCATCAGGACGTTTAGTACCTATCTCCTCATCGAGGCCGCAAGACCCTCTACAGCACGCACCCACAAAAAAACCCCGCCAAAGCCCAAAGCTTTGGCGGGGTTTTGCATGCCCGGAGTGGCGCTAGGCCATCCGTTTGCAATCAGAGCTTTTGCGACGACATGAAGCTGTCGAAACGAGACTCTGCAAAGCGGAACCAGAGGATCTGATCGCGCTGGAAATTGCGGTAGTCAGCGTAGATCTTCTTCCAGTCTGGGTTGCTCTTGTCGAGGTCGGCATACAGGCCCATGGTGGCTTTGAACGAAGCGTCCAGCACCGTTTGCGGGAAAGGCACGACCTTGGTCTTGGCAGCCACCAGTTGCTTGAGGGCGCCGGGGTTGCGAGAGTCGTAGCGGGCCTGTGTGCTGACGTGGGCTTCGTGCGCAGCAGCACGCACAATTGCACGGTTCTCGGCAGACAGGCTTTCCAGAGCCTTCTGGTTCACGTAGAACTCCAGATTCAGGCTACCTTCCCACCAGCCTGGGTAGTAGTAGAACGGAGCCACCTTGTGGAAACCCAGCTTCAGATCGTCGTATGGGCCGATCCACTCTGCGGCGTCGATGGTGCCCTTTTCCAGGCCTTGGTAGATTTCGCCGCCAGGAATGTTCTGTGGCACGCCACCCATGCGCTCGATCACCTTGCCACCAAAGCCGCCCACGCGGAACTTCAGGCCCTTGATGTCTTCAGGCGACTTCACTTCCTTGCGGAACCAGCCGCCCATCTGCGCGCCGGTGTTGCCACCCAGGAAGTTCACGATGTTGTACTGAGCATAAAACTCGCGCATCAGCTTGGTACCGTTGCCATCGACCATCCAGGCTGTGAGCTGGCGGGAGTTCATGCCGAAAGGAATCGCACCGCCAATGGCAAACGCTTCGTTCTTGCCGAAGAAATAGTACGGAGCTGTGTGAGCGATTTCGACCGTACCGTTTTGAACGCCATCGACCACGCCAAACGCGGGCATCAGTTCGCCTGCGGCATGCACGGACACTTCGAACTTGCCGCCCGACATTTCCTTGACGGCCTTGGAAAACACATCGGCAGAGCCATAGATGGTGTCCAGCGACTTGGGGAAGCTGGATGCCAGACGCCAGCGAACCGTGGCTTGGGCATGCACTGCCGGAGCAATGCCGGCAGCGAGCACGCCGGCGATACCGGTCTTTTTGATCAGGGAACGACGATCCATGGTGATTTTCCTTCTATACACATGCGCTTTTGGCACATGACGGGCCCAAAAAAAACCGGCATCTGTGCTGCAGGGTGTACAGCCCAGGCTACCGGATCGAAAAATAAAACCGGGTCTGCCAAAACAGCCCCGGACAACACAGTTACAGCTTCACGCCGGTCATGTAATTGTCAAAACGCAGCTCAGAGTAGCGAGCCCACAGCAGTTGGTCACGCTGGAAGGCGCGCATGTCCTGGTGGATGGTTTTGAACTCGGGCGACTTGGCTTCGTGCTCGGCAAAGACTTCCATCGAGGCCTTGTAGCCTGCGTCCATGATCTCCTTGGGGAAGGCCTTAAGCTGGGTCTTCGCGGCCACCAGGCGCTTGAGAGCGATGGGGTTGAAGGCGTCGTACTTGGCAGTCATGTCGCGGGCAGCCACCGTGGTGGCGGCATCGACGATGGCCTGGAACTCAGCGGGCAACGCAGCGTAAGCCTTGGCGTTGATGAAGAACTCCAGCTCGGCGCCACCTTCCCACCAGCCGGGGTAGTAGTAGAACGGTGCCACCTTGTTGAAGCCCAGCTTTTCATCGTCGTAAGGACCGACGAACTCGGTGGCGTCCAGCGTGCCCTTTTCCAGGGCCTGGTACACGTCACCCGCAGGCATGTTTTGCGGCACCACACCCAGCTTTTGCATGGCTTCGCCAAACAGGCCACCACCCATGCGGAACTTCAGGCCCTTGAGGTCGGCCACGGTCTTGATTTCCTTACGGTACCAGCCACCCATTTGGGTGCCGGTGTTGCCAGCGCTGCGGCTCTTGATGTTGTAGTTGGCGTAGAACGCGTCCATCAACTTACGGCCATTGCCATGGTCCATCCAGGCATCCATCTGGCGAGCGGTAAGGCCAAACGGCACGGCGCAGCCAAAGGCGAAGATGGAGTTCTTGCCGGTGTAGTAGTACGGGGCGGTCTGCGCCATCTCGATCGTGCTGCTCTGCAGCGCGTCCACCACGCCGAAGGCCGGCATCAATTCACCGGCTGCATGCACCGACACTTCGAACTTGCCGCCGGACAGGGCGCGTACCGTTTTCGCAAACATTTCGGCGCTGCCAAAAATGGTGTCCAGCGACTTGGGGAAGCTGGAAGCAAGGCGCCAACGCACGGTGGCCTGGGCGTGAACGGCTGGGGCAATACCTGCGGCGAGCACACCGGCAATACCGGCCTGTTTGATGATGGAACGACGATCCATGTAAATCTTTCCTGAGTGATGACCACACCGCTCGACGGCCGGGGCTTGGAACAAGCACTGACCAGTACGTGCGAATTGAATCTGCATTGTAAAAACTTGCGGGCGGCGGACTTTGCGGGTTATCCCGCGAAAACCCCGATGTCTCGGCTGCCTTTCAGGGTTTTGCAAGCTTGTTTCACACGCGCGCAGCATTCCACCCTACCGAGTGGAGGTAGAAGGTGCCGGTGCGCAAATCAGAGCGCGGCGATGCAGAACTTTGAGCAGCCCCCTGCAGCAAGACCAAGTTGGCCACGTGGAGCGCTGCACATGCTGACGTGCGGAACAATGTCCGCAGCGGGCAGTCAGCCCTCTGCCGTTGCAAAGAACCGCTTGGCGATGGACTGTTGGATGCCATCGGCATCTAAGCCCTGCAGGGCGAGTAGCTTCGCGGGGTCGCCGTGCTCAATGAACACATCTGGCAAACCGAGCTGCAGTACAGGCAAGGTAATGCCCGCAACATTCAAGGCTTCCGTGACGGCGCTGCCCGCACCGCCCATGATGGCGCCCTCTTCCACGGTCACCAGTGCATCGTGCTGAGAAGCGACCTGCAGTAGCAGATCCACATCGAGCGGCTTGGCCCAGCGCATGTTGACAACGGTGGCGTTCAACGATTCAGCCGCCTGCAGTGCGGGGTACAGCAAGGTGCCGAAGGCCAGGATGGCCACACGCGGCGCGGCGAGGTCATCCGTCGCCACGCGTTCACGGCGGATCTCCCCCTTGCCGAAGGGCAAGCCTTCGAGCGAAGCCAGGGGGGCCACACCTGCGCCGCTGCCGCGCGGGTAACGCACGGCAACCGGGTGGTCTTGTTCAAAAGCCGTGCTGAGCAGCTGGCGGCACTCGCGCTCATCCGCAGGGCAAGCCATGCTCATGTTGGGAATGCAGCGCACAAAAGGAATGTCGTACGCACCCGCGTGCGTCGCGCCATCAGCGCCCACCAGCCCCGCGCGGTCCAGTGCGAATACGACGGGCAGGTTTTGCAGGGCCACGTCGTGGATCAACTGATCGTACGCACGCTGCAGGAAGGTGGAGTAGATCGCCACGACCGGCTTCACGCCTTCGCACGCCATACCGGCGGCAAACGTCACCGCATGCTGCTCGGCAATGCCGACGTCGTAGTACCGATCAGGGAAGCGCTTTTCAAACTCCACCATGCCCGAGCCTTCGCGCATCGCGGGCGTGATGCCCACCAGTCGACCGTCTTGCGCCGCCATGTCGCACAACCATTGACCAAACACCTGGGTGAAGGTTTGCTTGGGTGCAGCCGTGCTTTTGACCAGGCCCACGGCCGGGTCGAACTTGCCAGGGCCGTGGTAAGCCACCGGGTCTGCCTCGGCCAGCTTGTAGCCCTGCCCTTTTTTGGTGACGACGTGCAGGAACTGCGGGCCCTTGAGGCCCTTGATGTTCTCCAGCGTGGGAATCAGCGAGTCCAGGTCGTGCCCGTCAATGGGGCCGATGTAGTTGAAGCCGAACTTTTCAAACAGCGTGGCTGGCACCACCATGCCCTTGGCCTGCTGTTCAAAGCGCTTGGCCAGCTCCAGCAGCGGCGGCACCGGCCGCAGCACGGTCTTGCCCACATTCTTGGCAGCCGCGTAGAACTGGCCGCTCATGAGCTGGGCCAGGTAGCGGTTGAGCGCACCCACGGGTGGGCTGATGCTCATGTCGTTGTCGTTCAGGATGACCAGCAGATTCGCATCGGTCACGCCACCGTTGTTCAGGGCTTCAAAGGCCATGCCTGCAGTCATGGCGCCATCGCCAATGATGGCCACTGCGTAACGATCTTCCCCCTTGCGCTTGGCCGCCATGGCCATGCCCAGCGCCGCAGAAATGCTGGTGCTGGAGTGCGCCGTGCCAAAGGTGTCGTACGGACTCTCAGCCCGCTGCGGAAAACCAGAGATACCGCCCAGCTGTCGCAACGTGTGCATGCGGTCACGGCGGCCGGTGAGGATCTTGTGCGGATAGGTCTGGTGGCCCACATCCCACACCAGGCGGTCTTCCGGGGTGTTGAACACATGGTGCAACGCCACGGTCAGCTCCACCGTTCCCAGGTTGGAGCTGAGGTGACCGCCGGTTTGAGAAACGCTCTCCAGTACAAAACCACGCAGCTCGGTGGCCAGCACCTTGAGGTCTGCCCGGGACAGTTTGCGCACGTCTGCCGGATCGTTGATGGTTTGCAGCAGGGGGTAGGAAGTCGTGGCCATTTACTATTCTTTTAATAGCTGCCGGCGCTTATATATCAAGCGCTAGCGGCTGATTTAAACATCAATCCGAACGCAACTGGCAAGGCAGTCCCGATGAAAAGTCAGTGCGATCTGCGCACCACCATGTCAGCCAAAGCCGCCAGGGCGCGCACGTCAGCTAGGCCACTATCGGCCAAGGCCGCATGGGCTTGTTCAAGCAACTGCGAAGCGTACTGCTGAGCGCGCTCCAGCCCCAGCAGCGACACATAGGTCGGCTTGTCGCTGGCAGCGTCTTTGCCCGCGGTTTTGCCCAACGTGACCGAGTCTGCCGTGACGTCCAGGATGTCATCCACCACCTGGAAGGCCAGACCCACCGCCGCGCCATAACTTTGCAGAGCGGCACGGGCTGTGGCCTGAGCCCCTGCACAGGTCGCGCCCATCATCACGCTGCCTTCGAGCAACGCTCCAGTCTTGAGGCGGTGCATCTGGCGCAATTGGTCTTCGGTGAGTGACAAGCCGACGCTTGCCAAATCAATCGCCTGCCCTCCGGCCATGCCGGCCGAGCCCGCAGCATGGGCCAGTTGGCGGCACAGCTGGGCCTGCACAGCGGCAGGAATCCGTTCATCGTCGGGGGTCAGCAGCTCAAAAGCGAACGCCTGCAACGCATCGCCAGCCAGCAAAGCCTGGGCCTCGCCAAACTGCACGTGCACGGTGGGTTTGCCACGGCGCAGCACATCGTTGTCCATGCACGGCATGTCGTCGTGCACCAGCGAATAGGCGTGAATCAGCTCCACAGCGCACGCTGCGCGCAGAGCGGCTTCATCAGCACCGCTGCGCTGCGTCACATCCAATGCGGTCGATTGGGCGCTGAGGGCCGCCTCGTAAGCCGCCAGAACGAGCAAGGGGCGCAGGCGCTTGCCACCATCCAGAACTGCGTAGCGCATGGCATCGCCCAGACCTGCCGGGGCCTCAATGCCCACCCAGCGGGACAGCGCGTCTTCCACACGGCCCAGGTGGTGCTTGCTCCACCCGTTCAAATCCCAAGCGGCCAGAGATGCAGGAGTCATGGCGGCGCTCATTCTTGCCCCCACGCTTGCAGACTGCCTTCGTCCAATACCTTGATCTGGTCTTGCACAGCATCGAGCCGCTTGCGGCAAAACGCCAGCAAGGCAGCGCCCCGCTGATAGCCCGCCAGCATCTGATCCAAGGGCATCTGGCCGGATTCGATGCGGCCAACCAGTTGCTCCAATTCTTCCAGCGCCAGCTCATAGCTGGCGGGTTCGTTGGGCAGATCGGTCTTGGGAGAAGCCTTGGGCATGGGCAGTGGGCGGCTGGCGCGGGTAAAACCGGGGATTTTAGGCGCAGCATCCACAGAGCTTTGCCTTTGGGACACGTTTGCGAGTGCCAAGAGCTTTTCAGCAGGCGGTGAAGAACTTGCGCAAACCCTGCTCTGGGTCAAGCCCGCGGCACCAATACACGCAAGGGGTGCGCGGGAATAACCCCACCGTCTATAATCCCATTCTCGTCGAGCCGGCTACCTACCCTAGCCGGTTTCTTTTTTCCAGATGCGCATTTGCGCACCTCCCGCACTTTCTCCCTGTGGGGAGTCTTTAGGTCAGGTCACCCATGTCTGATTTAAGTCTTCAACTGCAGCAGGCCGCGAGCCAACTACCAGTTTCGAGCTATTTTGACGATGCGCTGTTCCAGCGCGAGCTGGAGACCATCTTCCAGCGCGGGCCCCGCTACGTGGGGCACCAACTTTCTGTGCCCAACGCGGGCGATTACTACGCATTGCCCCAAGAGGGCGAGGGCCGTGCCTTGGTGCGCAACGCCCAGGGCGGGGTGGAGCTCATCTCCAACGTGTGCCGCCACCGCCAGGCCGTGATGCTCAAGGGCAAAGGGTCGCTGCAAACGCAGCAAAAAGGCAGCGCGGGCGGCAACATCGTGTGCCCGCTGCACCGCTGGACTTACAGCCCCAAGGGCGAATTGCTGGGCGCGCCGCACTTTGCGCACGACCCCTGCCTGAACCTGAACAACTACAAGTTGCGCGAGTGGAACGGCCTGCTGTTTGAAGACAACGGCTACGACGTGGCGGCAGACCTGGCGCAAATGGGTCCCAAGGCCGATTTGAGCTTTGACGGCTATGTGCTCGACCATGTCGAACTGCACGAGTGCAACTACAACTGGAAGACCTTCATTGAGGTCTATCTGGAGGACTACCACGTCGGCCCCTTCCACCCAGGTCTGGGCAGCTTTGTGACCTGCGACGACCTGCGCTGGGAGTTCGGCAAGAACTATTCGGTGCAAACCGTGGGCGTGGCCAACCGCCTGGGCAAGGCGGGCAGCCCCGTGTACGAACGCTGGCATGAAGCCCTGCTGGCCTACCGTAACGGCGTTCCACCAAAGCACGGAGCCATCTGGCTCACGCTGTACCCGCACATCATGGTGGAGTGGTATCCCCACGTTCTGACCGTGTCCACACTCCACCCCATCAGCCCGACCAAGACGCTGAACATGGTGGAGTTCTACTACCCCGAAGAAATCGCAGCCTTCGAGCGCGAATTCGTGGAGGCGCAAAAGGCCGCCTACATGGAAACCTGCATCGAAGACGACGAGATCGGCGAACGCATGGACGCGGGCCGCAAGGCCTTGCTGGAACGCGGCGACAACGAAGTCGGCCCCTACCAGAGCCCCATGGAAGACGGCATGCTGCACTTTCACGAGTGGTACCGCCAGACCATGGGCAGCGCGGTGCCTCAACGCTGAGGCCACCCGGCGCGTCACCAATCTGCGGCCAAGAGCCAATCGTCCAAATACGGCGGTAAACCACCGCCAGTAACGCGGACGTGCCCTCGCCGCTCTCATTAGAATAGCTGCCAGCGCTGGAAACTCCAGCCTTGGCGGCTATTTTTATTTCAACTCTCTGACCAGGTTCCACGTTCCATGCAAGCACTCTGGATGGTGTTGGCCGCCTTCATATTTGCCAGCATGGGGGTGTGCGTGAAGATGGCTTCGGCCCACTTCAACGCAGCAGAACTGGTCTTCTACCGCGGCCTCATTGGCATCGCCATCCTGTGGATGCTGGCGCGGTCCCAACAAATCACCCTGGCAACCCGCTACCCCGGCATGCATGCCTGGCGCAGCCTGGTGGGTGTGGCCTCTCTGGGCGCCTGGTTCTACGCCATCGGCAAACTCCCCCTGGCCACCGCCATGACGCTCAACTACATGAGCAGCGTGTGGATTGCCGCCTTCCTGGTGGGCGGCGCGTTGATGGCCTGGCGCCCCACTGCCGCCACCCCGCGCCCGGCATTTCAGGGCTCATTGGTCCTCACGGTGCTGACGGGGTTCGTGGGCGTGGTGCTCATGCTGCGCCCCAGCCTGGACCAGAACCAGGCGTTCGCGGGCCTGGTGGGACTCCTCTCGGGCATGACGGCCGCGTTTGCCTACATGCAGGTGGTGGCGCTTTCGCGATTGGGCGAGCCTGAATCACGTACCGTGTTTTACTTTGCCGTGGGCTCTGCTGTGGCGGGGGGCGTGGCCATGGTCTTCACTGGCACGTCGGCCTGGCCGGGCTGGCCCGCACTGTGGTTGCTGCCTATCGGCGTTTTGGCGGCTGCAGGGCAGCTGTGCATGACGCGCGCTTACTCCACAGCCAAAACCTCGCGCGGCACGCTGGTGGTGGCCAATTTGCAGTACTCGGGCATTGTGTTCGCTGCCATCTACAGCGTGGTGTTGTTTAACGATCAGATCCCCCCGATTGGATGGCTGGGTATGGTGCTGATCGTGGGCAGCGGCATTGTGGCCACTGTGCTGCGCGCCCGCGCCGCACCCGACACCCCCGCGGAAGAACACTGATACACCCAGCGGCATGCGCACGGCACAAAATACGTTTTTTGCACTCACCCGTGCCCTCGCCCACCGCGCACCGATGTGCGCCTCCAGGAGCTTCCACCCATGACCTACACGACCCTGATTGCCGCCACGGAACTGCAAGCCCTGACCGCCAGCGGCCAGCCGCTGATGGTGTTTGACTGCAGCTTTGACCTGACCAGCCCATCTGCTGGGGCGCAGCAATTTGCGCAGGCCCACATTCCCGGTGCCGTGTATGCCGACCTGGACAAGAACCTGAGTGCCAAGCACGGTGCGCCAGGCGCACATGGCACGCTGGTGGCACAAGAGGCAGACCAGCCCGCATCCGGCGGCCGCCACCCTTTGCCCAGCCGTGAGCGTTTTGCCATGTGGCTCTCGAGCGTGGGTTTTTCCAACGACATGCAGGCCGTGGTGTATGACCGCCAGGGTGCCAACTACTGCGGGCGGCTGTGGTGGATGCTCAAATGGGCAGGCCACGATGCGGTGGCCGTGCTCGACGGCGGCTTGCAAGCCTGGCAGACCGCAGGTGGCGCCGTGGCCAGTGGCGACGAGCCCGCGCATTTTCAAAGCCACTTTACTTTGCACACGCCGCTGCGCCGCTTGGTCACAGCCAGCGAAGTGCTACAAAATCTGCAGCAGCCCACGCAGACGGTGGTGGATGCGCGGGCCACACCACGCTACCGGGGCGAGACAGAGCCGCTGGATCCTGTGGCCGGTCACATTCCGGGCGCGCTGAACCGGCCCTTTGGCCTGAACCTGGGTTCAGACGGCCGCTTCAAGCCCGCAGCACTGCTGCGCGCCGAGTTCGATGAACTTTTGGCAGGCCGTAACCCTGACACCGTGGTGCACCAATGCGGCAGCGGGGTCAGCGCCATCCCCAACCTGCTGGCCATGGAAGTCGCAGGTCTCGGAAAAACATCACTTTTTGCGGGCAGCTGGAGCGAATGGTGCAGCGACCCGGCGCGTCCGGTCGAGCGGGGCTGAGCAGCCCTGGGGTGCTGCCAAGTAGCAGCGTTTTACAAGGGCGCTGCAAGCCAAAGCCTTCGGCGCGTGTAAGGCAAATTCCTACAAACGCCCACCCAAAACCAGACACTCCGCACAGTCAAAAACGGACTTAATTTTTGATTGGGGCAGTTTCACAATCCATTTCAACGGATCACGCAAAACATGCAACCGCATGAAACGCAGATCCAGCCAATGGAAAAGGAAGCCGCCATGACCAACGAACAAATCCTCGCCGAAATCCGCGAAGCCAACCTCACTTACCTGATGCTGGCCCAAAACCTGATTCGCCAGGACAAGGCCGAAGCCGTGTTCCGTCTGGGGCTGAACGAAGAGGCCGCTGACATCCTGGCCTCGCTGTCGGCAGCCCAGGTGCTCAAGCTGGCGTCACGCAACACGCTGCTGTGCAGCTTCCGCGTGGACGACAACCTGGTGTGGAGCTTGTTGACCAACCACACGGCCAAGAAGGTGGGCAACGAAGCCACCAACACCCTGCACGCCAACATCCTGATGGCCAGCCGCGTGTCGGAAGTGCTGTAAGGCACACCCACTTCTCGCTCTTCGCCCTCGAACCCGACCATTTCTCGAAAGCCTGCCATGACCGCCACTCCCACCGTCGCCAAAAGCGTGCTGAATGAATCCAAGCAGATCGAACGCGCTGCCATGCTCATCCAGATGGGAGCCCGTATGCAGGTGCTGGAGTCGGAAACCACTCTGTCGTACGAGCGCCTGATCCGCCTGTACAAGGAAATCGCAGGCAAGTCGCCCTCCAAAGGCCAGCTGCCCTTCTCGACCGACTGGTTCCTGACCTGGCAAGAAAACATCCACAGCTCGCTGTTCCTGAACATCTACGAATACCTGTCCAAGGGCGTGGATCTGGATTCGGTGGAACTGCTGACCAAGGCCTACCGCCTGTACAACGAGCAAGTGGCCACCGCCGAGATCGAGCCGCTGCTGTCTTTCACCCGCGCATGGCGCCTGGTGAAGTTTGTGGACGCAGGCATGCTCACCCGCACCAAGTGCAGCCAGTGCGGCGGCCAGTTTGTGACCGAGCTGTATGAAAACCGCCACTTCACCTGCGGCCTGTGCAACCCACCCGCACGCGCAGGCAAGAGCAAGTCTGCCGGTGCGTTGATGCTGCATTGATGAACAAAATGGCCTCTAGCGCTTGATGAGTAAGCGCCACCAGCTATCAATTAAATAGCAAATCCAAAGCCAAAAGCGAGCTTGACGCTCGCTTTTGGTTTTTCAGCCCTTCTCAATAGCGCAAGCCGCCGCTGGCGAGCAACACCCGCACGTTCTCATCCATCGGCACAGCGTAGTTGTGGGCGGCCACCACGGTGTTGCCCACCGGGGTTACCAGTTTCAGGCTGATGTACAGCGCCGACGCTGACGCCGCGTAGGTGCCCACCACCACCGCTTGCGCATCATGGCTCTGGCTCACCTCGCGCACCTCGCGCGACAGCAGCAGTTCGCCTTGGTCTCTTTGCAGCGCCACGCTGTCGCGCAGTTTCAACTCCACCACGCGCACGCCACGCTGCACCATGCGCCCGGCGATCTGCTCAGAAAAAATGCGCCCCAGGCGCGAGGACTCGCTCAGCCGGTCCACCTGGACGAGCGTTGCCACCATCACCGGGTGCTGCGCATCCAGCGGCGCGTTGGCCAGCAAGGCGTCCACCGCACGGTGGTTGGTTTCGATCAGGTCGGTGGGAAACCAGGTCGCACCCGGCTTGTCACCGTAATAAAAGCTGCTGCACCCGGTCAGACCGATGAGCGCAGCGGCGCTGAAGAAATTTCGGCGTTTCATGGCAAGCGGCTCATGGCGTGGCGGGGGTCGCCCACACGGGCGTTGGCGCGGTCACGCGCCAGCTCTTGACCGGCGTGGGTGGCGGCGGAGGCGGTGGAGGCGGCTCTGGCAAATACAGCGGCGCATCGCCACGTTCGATGTAATACAGGTCGGCCGAGCCCGCCAGGTAGCGGTCGGTGGTTTTCAGCGAGGTGGTGATGAGCACTTCCGTGCGCGTGGGGCCACCCGCCGCATCACCTTGCGTATAGCGCTGAGCAAGGTCTACCGCCAGGCCCGTGCCCACGCCCAGCAGCGTGGCCATGCCGGGCAGCAGGCTGCGGTCCGGGTAGTGCTCGCGCCAATCGCGCCAAACGCCTACGCCCGCACCCAACGCCGTCCAGTGCAGCGGCACGGGCGAGCTTGCAGACAGCGGCTCCAGGTGTTGCACCAGCTGGGCCTCGAATTGCAGTTCCACCTCGGTGGGCCCCGTTGCCAATGTCACGCCCCGGTTGAGCAACTGCACACGCAGCAGCTTGAGAAAGCCCTGACTGAAGGTGGATTTGTCAGTCACCGTGAGATGAATGGGATGCTCACCCGCGGGCCAGGCGGCAATTTTTTCAGCCACCCGCGCCGCCACATCATTGGCCAGCACATCCCAGTGGTGAACGGCCCGGGCTTTTTTCTGGCCCGTGGCGGGGTAGTTGTCAGCGCGCGGCACATCCAGCGTGCCGCAGCCAGCCAGCAGCAAGGCCGCCAGCAACGCGGCAGAGGACGAAGTGCGGAATGTGCAAGAGGGCATGGCACGCATCGTAGCGGCGTACCAGCCGCGCAATCCGGGCAACAAGGCCTGTTTTTCCACCCAAAACCCAGGTTCCGCCGCTTGGCGCAGCGCGCGCCTGGCATGACAATCCTCCAAATCAACAACCTCTCACCACACCATGCAACCCATGCACAACAAACACCGCATCGCAACCCTGCTGGCATTGACGGCGGCCCTGGCGGGTTGCGGCGGTGGGACAGATAAGAACAACACGCCCGCACCGGCTCCGGCGCCAGTGCCCTCTGCCCCCATCGGTGTGAACTTTGTGCTACCCAGCAACAATGTGCTGGAAGCCGGTGCGTCTGACGGCTTGGTGGTGAACGTGTCGGTCAATGGCAGCCCAGCCCCCAATGGAACCAACGTCACACTGGAAGTGAACCCCGCCGCAGCCGCCACCGTGGCGCCCGTGGCGCCCTCCACCGTGGGCGGCGTGGCCAGTGCCACCCTGAGCGTGGGCAGCAGCGTGGCCGCATCGGCTACGTTCCAGGTCAAGGCATCGGCTGTCAGCCAGAGCAATACCGCCATGGACATGGTCACCTACTACGTGAGGCCCACACCCAAGGCCCTGCAGGTGCTGGTGCCTGCGTACTTCAGCAGCACCGGCACATCTTCCCCTTGGAACACGCTCACCGCCGGAGCAACCAGCTACCCGGATGTCCAAATCACCGCCATTGCCAATCCCCACAACGGGGTGATTACGGCCAGCACCAAGGTCGATGCAGATGCCTTGAAGGCCATCACCGCCTTCAAGGCAGTGACTGGCACCACCAACAAGGTGGTGGGCTATGTGGCCACAGCATCGGGTAGCAGCGGCGAGCTTTCGGTGACCGATGTGAAGGCCACCATTGATAACTACCTCACGCTGTACCCTGGCGTGCTCGATGGGTTTTTCCTGGATGGCATGTCTACCGACAGCAACCGGCTGGTCTACTTCCAGGACATTTACAGCTATGTGCAGGGCAAGGGAAGCTACAAAGTGATCGGCAATCCCGGCACCTACCCCGCAGCCGCCTACGCCAGCGCCAACTCTGGCACGGGCGTGGCCGATGTACTCGTCACATATGCCGGCAACGCTGCTGCTTACCAAGCCATTGACCCGCAGCCCGCTCACACCTGGGTCTACGCCAAGGACAACGCCGCCCAGGCCATGCTGCTGCACACCGCCAGCACATGCACCGACATGCAGACGGCGCTGGCCAAGGCCAATAGCCCGCGCATGAACACAGGCATGGTCTACGCAACCAACCTGACCATCGGCACGCCTTGGTCGGCGCTGCCCACCTACTGGCCGCAGTTGCTGGGCACGGTGGACGCCATCAACAAGAAACGCACCCTTCCTTCCTGCTGAACAAGGACGGGTGAGCAAGGCCGGTGCTGATGCAGCCCGGGCCTTGCCACTGAACGCAAATCCACCGACTAAGGCCGTGCCCACACCCCAGCAATGGCTGTGGTGCTTCGCCCAAGTTGCTCAACCGCTGTAGAAGGCTCTGCTAAAGGCTTTAGCAGCTAAATTGCGACGCAGGCGGCCACCTACACACAGCGGGCTGGAGCTGCCCCACAATCCGCGCATGAACGCGTCTGTTACAGCTCCACAGCCCTCCCCCACACTGCCCTCAGAGCCGGGCGCGGCCCTGGCGCCGCACTCGGAAGAAACCCCTCGCAGCGCCGATGCAGCGCAGGCGGCAGCGGACGATGCCCCGCGCGAAGCCATGACTGGCACAGAGCCCCCCGCCTCCCCGCCTGCCCCCGCACCCCTCATGCTCCACATGCCAGTGGATGTGCGCAACCTGTCGTTGGCGCTGCTGGCCTTGTTCGCCAGTGTGGCGCTGCTGCACTGGGCTAGCGCAGTGTTCATCCCCATCATGCTGAGCCTGCTGCTGACCACCGCGCTGCGCCCCCTGGTGGATGTGCTGTACCGCTACCACGTGCCGCGCTGGCTCAGTGCCGGCGCACTGCTCATCAGCCTGGTGCTGGGGCTGGCCAGCGCCGCGTGGTCGCTGAGCGACGGCGCCACCCAACTGGTGGACTCGCTGCCCGTGGCCGCCAAGAAAGTGCGCGACAACCTCAAGGCGCGCGCGGGCGGCAGCAGCCCGCTGGACACCGTGCAGAAGGCGGCCACCCAGATCGAGCAGGCCGCCACCGAGAACAGCACCACCAGCCCACCCCGGCGCGGTGTGCAGCGGGTGGTGGTGGAGCGCCCGCCGTTCAATGTGCGTGACTACCTGTGGAGCGGCACCATGGGGTTGATGTCTGCGCTAGGCCAACTCACGGTGGTGGTGTTTCTCACGTTTTTTGCACTGGCCTCGGGTAACCTGTTTCGCAACAAGCTGCTGCGCATTGCAGGCACCAGCCTGGAGCGCCGCAAGATCACCATCCATGTGCTGGAAGACATTACCAACCAGATTCAGCGCTATTTGTTGGTGCAGGTCTTCACGAGTGTGCTGGTGGGCGTGGCCACAGGCCTGGCCTATTGGGCCCTGGGGCTGGAAAACGCGGCCGTATGGGGTGTGGTGGCTGGGGTGCTGAACCTGGCGCCGTACATTGGCTCTGCGCTGGTCACCGGGGCGTCGGCGCTCGTGGCCTTCCTGCAGTTCGGCTCGTTCGACATGGCCCTGGCCATTGGTGGTGCATCGCTCGTGATCCACACCATCGTCGGCAACCTGCTCACACCTTGGCTCACCAGCCGCACCAGCAGCATGAGCCCCGTCGCCGTGTTCGTGAGCGTGCTGGCCTGGGGCTGGCTCTGGGGCCTGTGGGGGCTGCTACTGGGCATTCCCGTCATGATGGCCGTGAAGGCGGTGTGCGACCGGGTGGAAGACTTGAAGGCAGTGGGTGAGTTGCTGAGCGACTGAGCGCGGCTCACAAAGCTCCCCTGGCGTCGTTGTCTCCGCCTTGCCTTACGCCTGTACTGCCTGCGGCGAAACGCCCAGCCAGAGCCGCTTCGCTGAGTTTTGTTCGCCGCCCTAACAGGCTGCTGAAATACTCCCCGCCGCAGCCCAGCCCACCTCCCCGCTTTTGACGGAACCGCCTGATTTTTCAGCAGTCTGGGCCTGTTTTGCTCGTTTTTGAGCCCTTTTCTTCGCCCTTTACACCCCGCTGGCACCCTGCAGACGCACCTGTCCCAAGGTGCGCATGCGCGTGAGGTTGTACGCAGCCATGTTCAGCACAAACAACTGGTCGACCTTTTGCAGTCCGCGCACCATCACTTGCCGGATGCTGCCGATCATCTTGGCCCAGCCAAAGCCTTGTTCGATCAGCTTTCTCTTTTGCTGGGAGATGGCGTAGCCTTCGCTGTTTGCAATCGCGTCAGGAACTGCCGACTGGCGCCCCGACTTGTTCTGCGCTACATGGGGCAGCACGTTCATCTCTTGCAGCGCGTCGATGAACTCCCTGGCGTCGTAACCCTTGTCTGCGCCCAGCGTGATCGTGATGGGGTCATCGCCGGGCAGTGCCTGTCGCGCATCGTTGATCATGGCCTTGGCCGCTTCGCGCTCTGCATATCCGTCGGCCTGTGTGACCACGGCGCTGACCACCAGCCCGTGGCGGTTGTCGGTGAGCGTGTGGCCCATGAAGCGCAACTCGCTGGCCGTTTTGCCCTTGCGGTACAGCCTTGCGTCCGCGTCCGTTGTGGACTCGTGGGTGTCGTTGCTGCGCTTTTGGTCTTTGAAGTTCCCCGCGTCGGTATCGTCGTCGCCCTGGCGGTCTTTGCGCACAAAACTCTTGTGGCCCGCCCAGGCCTGGATCAGGGTGCCATCCACGCTGAAGTGCTCGCCCGAGAGCAGTTCCTGCTCCTGGGCTTGTTGCACGATCTGATTGAAGAACTCGATGACCGCATCGTGCTCGATCAGGCGTTCGCGGTTCTTGCTGAAGACGGTGGGCACCCAAACGGCATCGTCCATGGCCAGGCCAATGAACCAGCGAAACAGAAGGTTGTACTGGGTCTGCTCCATGAGCTGGCGCTCCGAGCGCACGCTGTAGAGCACCTGGATGAGCATGGCGCGCAGCAGCTTCTCGGGGGCAATGCTGGGGCGCCCGCCCTTGATGTCGGCCGCATACATCTGGGCAAACAAATCGTCCATCTTCTGCAGGGCCTTGTTGACCATGATGCGGGTCACCCGCAGGGGGTGATCGGCGGGCACGAAGTCATCGAGATGGCGCATCGTGAACAGGCTCTCGGTGAAGGTGTCGGCTCCGCGCATGGATGGCTCGTCTGTCTGGTCAGTGGGGGGCTTGATTGTCGCGGCTGGGCGGCTGTCGCGGACTGTCGGTGGGGAGTATTTCAGCAGCCTGCTAAACCCCGATGACCAAGGGGCTCTGATCGGAACCAGCGCACTGGCCATAATTTTGCTACGATATGCTAAAAATCGCAACAATGCTAAATTCATTCATCTCTGAAATGCGCTTGCTGCGTAATGGCATCCGAACCATGTATGGGGACACTGGAGCCGCTGCAGGGCGCATTCGCCATGAACACCTCAGTGCGGTCCTGCGACTGACCCCCATGGCCATGGTGGCCAACATGGGCAATGCTTCACTCATTTTGTGGAGCTTCAAAGACAGCCTGACCCCAGGGCTCTTCAGCTGGTGGGCGGTGATGATGACGCTGGCCAGCCTGTCGTTGCTTAGCTGGTTTCGGTTTCGGAATCGCAGCTCCACCAAGGTGTCCTGCCGCGCCATCCGCCGCTCTACCCTGCACGCTGGCGTGCTGGCGCTGGCCTGGGGTTGTCTTCCCGTGGTGTGGTTCGCCGATGCAGGGCACAGCCAGCAGGTGGCGATTACCGCCCTGTTCACCGGGATGATGGGGGCTGGCGCCTTTGTGCTGGGCGCCCTGCCGCTGGCCAGCATGGCGTATGTGGCAGTGTTCGCAGCATCGGCCTTGTGGGCACTGGCACGCGCAGGAGAACCGCAGTTCATCGCTTTTGCCCTTCTGGTGCTGCTGTATGCGTTCATGGTGCTGGTCGGCGGCATTTCGTACTGGCGCAAGGCCACCGCGCTGATCCTGGCCAGAAACGAGGCCGTCCGGCACGAACAAATGCTGGCGGTGGTGCTGCAGGACTTCGAACAACGTGCAACCGACGCCCTGTGGGAAATCGACACCGAGGGTCGCTTGCAGCAGCCCTCTGCGCGCTTGGCCAAGCTGCTGCACACCGCACCGGACACGCTCCGGGGCCTCTCGCTGGTGCCTTGGCTGGAGCAACATACGTTGAGTGGCAGCGGCGACCTGGCCCAGGCGCTGGCCAAAGGCGTGCCATTCCATAACGTGGCTGTGGTGATTGAACAGGGTGGCCAGCAGTGCCATCTGGCGCTCCAAGGCAAGCCGTTGTTCGATGAACTGGGGCAGCACTCGGGCTGGCGGGGTGTGGTGTCAGACCGTACCGCCATTGAACAAGCGCAGCAGTTGCTGCAAAGGCAAGCCCACACCGACTCGCTCACTCAACTGGCCAACCGGCTTTCGTTGCATGCCGCCATCGAGCAGCAACTGCGCGTGAAACCACATTCAGGCGCATTGCTACTGCTGGATCTGGACCATTTCAAAACCATCAATGACAGCCTGGGGCACTCCGTAGGCGACACGCTGCTCACCTGCGTGGCTGAGCGTTTGCTGCAACATGCACCGCCACACAGCCTGGTGGCCCGGCTCGGCGGGGATGAGTTCGCCATATTGCTGCACCACAACGACACGGGGGCAGACACCACCGAAGCGCAAGCACTGGCCTCACGGCTGGTGACGGCACTCTCACGCCCCTACCAGATCAAAGAGCGGCGATTGCGAGTGGGCGCCAGCGTAGGCATTGCGCTGATAGACGGTGAAGTCACCCATGTGGACGAATTGCTGGTGCGGGCCGACATTGCGCTGTATGACGCCAAGGCCCATGGCCGGGGGCGCGCTGCCGAATACACCCATGCATTGCGAGAACGCACCCGCCGGCGGGCAGAGGTGGAAGAAGGCTTGCGCCAGGCTGTCCGCCGCGACGAACTCAGCCTGCATTGGCAGCCCAAGGTGGATCTCTCCACCTGGAAAATCACCGGCACCGAAGCCTTGCTGCGTTGGGAAAGCCCGCAGTTGGGCAAAGTGAGCCCTGGCGAGTTCATCCCAGTGGCTGAGCAAGAAGGCATGATGGATCTGATTGGCCTGTGGGCGCTGCGCCATGCGTGCGAATGCGCGCGGAACCAGCTCAAAGGCGTGCGCGTGGCCGTGAATGTCTCGCCCGTACAGCTGGCCGATCCCGAATTTGTATCGCTTGTGCAATCGGTGCTGGAATCCACAGGCCTGCCTGCTGACCGGCTGGAACTGGAAATCACGGAATCGGTGTTCATCGAAGACACCGAAGCCGCGCTCAAGCAACTGCATGCATTGCACGCCCTGGGCATTCACGTGGCGCTGGACGACTTCGGCACCGGCTATTCATCGCTGAGCTACCTGTGCCGCTTCCCCTTCAGCACCCTCAAGATCGATCGCAGCTTTGTGCAGGAAGCCATGGAGCGCCCTGAGGCGCTGGCCGTGGTGCAGCACATTGCGCAGCTGGCACGGTCCCTGAAAATGCGCACCGTGTGTGAAGGCGTAGAAACCCCTGAGCAACTGGCCATGGTGATTGGCGCGGGCATTGACGAAGCGCAGGGCTACCTGCTGTCTGCCCCCAAACCCCTGGAGTTTTTCAACTCGTTCACCGAGGACTGGAACACGCAGCAGGCGCCGCTGGAATATCTGCCGGAATAAAGGAACCAGCGAGGCTTGCAGCTAACCTCGCACGTTCTTCTCTGCAGGTGCTGCGCGCAATCAACCCGTGTTGCGCAATCCGGCAGCAATCCCGTTGATGGAGATGTGGATACCTGTCTGCACCCGCTCATCGCCCTGCCCCGCGCGCCAGCGGCGCACCAGTTCGACCTGCAGATGGTGCAGCGGGTCGATGTACGGAAAACGGTGCTTGATGGACCGCGCCAGGGCCGCGTTGTGCGCCAGGCGCTGCTTGTCGCCAGTGATGCGGGTGAGCGCATCGGCCGTGCGGTGCCACTCAGCCTCGATGGCGGTGAACACCTTCTTGCGCAGGCGGGCGTCGGTCACCAACTCGCTGTAGCGGGATGCCAGAGCCAGATCGCTCTTGGCCAGCACCATGTCCATGTTGGACAGCAGCGTGCGGAAGAACGGCCACTGCCGGTACATGCGCTGCAGCAGGGCCAACTGGGTCTTGGGGTCTTTGCCCTCGGCATTCACAAAGGCTTCGACGGCAGAACCAAAGCCAAACCACCCCGGCAACGTAAGACGGCACTGCCCCCAGCTGAAGCCCCACGGAATGGCACGCAAGTCCTCGATCTTCTGGCTGGCCTTGCGCGATGCGGGGCGCGATCCAATATTCAGCTCGGCGATCTCGCGGATGGGCGTGGAGTTGAAGAAGTACTCGGTAAAGCCCGAGGTCTCGTACACCAGCGCGCGGTAGCTGGCCATGCTGGCCAGCGAGAGCTGCGCAGCAGCGTCCAGAAACGCCTTGGTGGCAGGCTTGGTGGGCTGCAGCAAGGTGGCTTCGAGCGTGGCGGCAACCAGGGTTTCGAGGTTGCGGCGGCCGATTTCGGGGTTGGCGTATTTCGACGCGATGACTTCGCCCTGCTCCGTCAGGCGAATCTGCCCGCGCACCGTACCAGGCGGCTGCGCCAGGATGGCCTGGTAGCTGGGGCCGCCGCCCCGGCCCACGGTGCCGCCCCGGCCGTGGAACATGCGCAGCTGGATGCCGTGGCTGGTGGCGAGTTCGTCGAAGAGTTCGACGAGGGCAATCTCGGCGCGGTACAGCTCCCAGTTGCTGGTGAAGATGCCGCCATCCTTGTTGCTGTCGCTGTAGCCGAGCATGATGTCCTGCTCACCACCACTGCGCTGCACCAATGCTGCCACGCCGGGCAGCGCATAGAACTCGCGCATGATGGGCGCGGCGTTGCGCAGGTCTTCAATGGTTTCAAACAGCGGCACCACGATGAGGTGGTTCTTCGATTCGGCATCGAGCGTGCCGTTCATCAAGCCCACTTCCTTTTGCAGCAGCAGCACTTCGAGCAGGTCGCTCACCGTTTCGGTGTGGCTGATGATGTAGTGGCGAATGGCCTCGTGGCCAAACCGCTCACGCATCACCCGGGCGGTTTCAAAAATGGCAA
The DNA here is from genome assembly GCF_006716905.1 of Acidovorax temperans. Taxonomy (GTDB): domain Bacteria; phylum Pseudomonadota; class Gammaproteobacteria; order Burkholderiales; family Burkholderiaceae_C; genus Acidovorax; species Acidovorax temperans. The sequence continues at coordinate 662,277 of NZ_VFPV01000003.1, forward strand.
GCTCGCCCTGGGTGTGGGCCGAATACTCGGCGCACACCACGCGCAGCGGGCGTGCGTCATTCAGCAGCTTGATCAGCAGCGCGCGCTTGGCGGCCTCTTGCAGGCCCGCGTAGTTCGGCTCGATGCGCGCCTTGGCCAGCAGCTCGGCCACCACCTCTTCGTGCTTGTCAGAGCTTTGGCGCAGGTCTACCGTGGCCAGGTGGAAGCCAAACACCTGCACGGCGCGGATCAGCGGGTGCAGACGCTCTTGTGCCAGCGCTTCGCCATGGTGCGACTTGAGTGAGGCTTCAATCACGCGCAGATCGGCCAGAAACTCCTCTGCGCTGGCGTAGGCATTCTGGGGCGCAACGGCATGGCGCGCGGCCTCGCCGCCCGTCAGGTCTTTGAGCGATGCCGCCAGGCGGGCGTAAATGCCGGTGAGGGCGCGACGATAAGGCTCATCCACACGATGCTCGCTGGTGTCGGGCGAGCGCTGAGCCAGGGCTTCCATCTCGGGCGACACCCGCACCAGGCGCGCGGACAAAGACAGTTCTCCGCCCAGGTAGTGCACCTCGGTCAGGTAGTGGCGCAGCGCCACGTCAGACTGTCGGCTCAGTGCGTATTGCAGCGTTTGCGCTGTGACGTTGGGGTTGCCGTCGCGGTCGCCGCCAATCCATTGGCCCATGCGCAGAAAGCTGTGCACGGGGTATTGGCCCAGTTCGGCTTCCAGGTCGGCGTAGATCTTCGGGATCTCGCGCAGGAAGGTGGCTTCGTAATACGACAGCGCGTTCTCGATCTCATCGGCCACGGTGAGCTTGCTGTAGCGCAGCAGGCGCGTTTGCCACAGCTGCGCCACGCGGGCACGCAGCAAGGCTTCGTTGGCGGCCAGTTCGCGAGGGGTGAGCGCGTCCTTGGCGCTGTTGTACAGCTGCGCGCGCACCTGGATGTCATCGCGCACGGCCAGCAGTTGGGCGATGTCGCGCTCGGCGTCCAGAATGCTCTTGCGCTGAACTTCGGTGGGGTGGGCGGTGAGCACGGGTGCCACGTAGCTGCCGGCCAGCGTTTGCGAAATCGTCTTGGGCGCAATGCCGGCCCAGCGCAGGCGCGACAGGGCCACTTCAATGCTGCCTTCTTGCGTATCGCCCGCACGTTCATGCACGGCGCGGCGGCGGATGTGGTGGCGGTCTTCGGCCAGGTTGGCCAGGTGACTGAAGTAGGTGAAAGCGCGGATCACGCTCACCGTCTGGTCGCCCGAGAGGGACTTGAGCAGCTTCTTGAGCGCGCGGTCGGCGTCCTGATCGGCATCGCGGCGGAAAGCCACAGACAGCTTGCGCACCTGCTCGACCAGTTCGTAGGCCTCCACCCCCTCTTGCTCACGGATCACGTCGCCCAAAATACGCCCCAGCAGGCGGATATCGTCAATCAGGGGCTGGTCCTTGTCGGATCGTTTCATGCGCGAGGGTCTCCGGAGATGGGAAAGAGGTGCCCGATCAGCGCCGCTACTGCAATAGACACGCGCCACATCAAGGTCACCGATGCGGGCGCATGCTAGCATCGCCCGCCGCAGAATGATTACAAACAGGTTACGAACTTGAGCCCCGTCCAATCCCCCCTTTCCATCGTCATCGCCACCCGCGAAAGCCGCCTTGCGCTGTGGCAGGCAGAGCATGTGCAGGCACTTTTGCGCGCAAGGGGCCACTCTGTGGAACTGCTGGGCATGACCACCAAGGGCGACCGGATTCTGGACCGCTCGCTATCCAAGGTGGGGGGCAAGGGGCTGTTCGTGAAAGAGCTGGAAGTGGCGCTGGAAGAAGGCCGCGCCCACATCGCCGTGCACTCGCTCAAAGATGTGCCGATGGAGCTTCCTGAAGGCTTCGCACTGGCCTGCGTGATGGAGCGCGAAGACCCCCGTGACGCATTCGTTTCGCCGCGCTACGCCAGCCTGGAAGCGCTGCCGCAAGGTGCGGTGGTGGGCACATCCAGCCTGCGCCGCCAGGTGCTGCTGCAAGCCCTGCGGCCCGACCTGAAGATTGAGCCCCTGCGCGGCAACCTCGACACCCGTTTGCGCAAGCTCGACGAAGGCCAGTACGACGCGATTGTTCTGGCCGCAGCGGGCCTCAAACGGCTGAAGATGGGCGAGCGCATCCGCGCCACATTCGCCCCCACCGCCATGCTGCCTGCCGCGGGCCAAGGGGCCCTGGGCATTGAAGTGCGCAGTGATCGCCAAGACTTGATCGACGCCCTTGCGCCGCTGGCCCACATGCCCACCTGGCTGACGGTGACGGCCGAGCGCGCGGTGAGCCGTGCCATGGGTGGCAGCTGCTCCATGCCATTGGCCGCCCACGGCACCCTGACCGGCACCACCCTGCAGCTCGATGCCGCATGGGGCGACACGGAAGGCAAACTCCCCTTGGTGCGCACCAGCGCCAGTGCTACCGTCACCACGCTGGCCCAGGCGGATGCGTTGGGGCTTGCCATTGCACAGCAACTGCGCGATGGCGGTGCCGTCGGCACAACGCCTGCCACCGCGGGCTGAATCACCCAGGCGGCGCCTTGCATCCCCCGCAAGTCATCGTGACCCGGCCAGCGCGTGAAGCCGCGCACTGGGTGGGCCAGTTGACCCAACGTGGCATTGCTGCGGTAGCGTTGCCCTTGATCCACGTGGGCCCCGCCTCTGATCCCACGCTGCAACAGGCCCTGCAGCACGCATGCAGCCGTTTGGACAGCTACCGCGCTGCCATGTTTGTCAGCGGCAATGCTGCCTTGTATTTTCTTGAATCATTTCATGTTCTAGCGCCCACCCATCAAGCGCAAGCAGCTATCAAAACAAGAGCATGGTCACCCGGCCCAGGCACGGCGCGCGTGTTGCAAGAAGCGGGCTGGCCCGCCCCCCTGATTGATGGGCCCGCCGCCCACGCACCGCAGTTCGACTCCGAAGCGCTGTGGGAGCAAGTCCACACCCAGGTTCGCCCGGGGGATCGCATCCTGATCGTGCGCGGCCGCTCTGCCGGCGTGCATGAAACCCAGGGTTCCGGTCGCGACTGGCTGGCCCGCCAGATCGAAGCCGCCGGGGGGCATGTGGATTTCGTGGTGGCTTACGAGCGTGGCGCCCCGCAGCTATCAGTGGATGATTTGGCCCTCGCCCGCCAGGCATCCCACAACGGATCCCTGTGGCTGCTCAGCAGCTCCGAAGCCGTCGCCCATCTGGTCGAAGCGTTGCCGCAGCACCACTGGCACACCGCCCGCGCACTGGCCACCCACCCCCGTATTGCGCAGGCAGCCCACGACGCCGGCTTTGGCGAGGTGCGTGAATGCCGTCCAGCCCTTGCGGACGTGGTGGCCTCGATAGAATCGGGTGCATGAGCTCTGCGCCACCCAACGATCTTCCACAGCCCCCTGCCGCCGCCATTGCACCGCCCCCCGCTGAGGCAGTGATAGCGCCGGCCGCCGCGCCTGGGCGCGCCACGGGCGTGGGCATCACCCACTTGTTGCTGGGCGTGGTGGCGGCAGCGGCACTCGCCAGCAGCGTCATGCTGTGGCAAAAGCTCACCGGCATCCAGGAACAGCTGGCGCGGCAGTCGGCAGACTCGGGGGCGCTGGCGATTGAGGCGCGCACCATCGCCCGACAGGCGGAAGATCAAGTCCGAGAAACGTCTGCCCGGCTTTCGGTGGCAGAAGCCCGCGTGAGCGAGGTGGCGCTGCAACGCAGCCAGCTCGAAGAGCTGATGCAAAGCCTGTCGCGCTCGCGCGACGAAAACCTGGTGGTGGACATTGAATCAGCCATCAGGCTGGCGCAGCAACAGGCCCAGCTCACTGGCAGCCTCGATCCACTGGTCGCAGCACTGAAGTCGGCCGACCAGCGCATCGAACGCGCCGCCCAGCCTCGCCTGGCGCCCCTGCAAAGGGCCATCAGTCGCGATCTGGACCGGTTGACCCGCGCCGCCGTGACGGACACCGCTGGCCTGCTGGGTCGGCTGGACGAGCTGGTACGCCAGGTGGATGACCTGCCCGTGCTCAACGCCGTGGCGCAGGCAGCAGCCACGCGGCGGCTGTCAGCACCCGCCGCAACCAGCACCGCCGCAGACCTGGCCAACCTGCCCTGGTGGCAAGCCACCCTGCAGCGCAGCTGGGAAGTGGTGCGCGACGAAGCCCGCGGGCTGGTCCGCGTCAGCCGCATTGATCAGCCAGAAGCCATCTTGCTGGCCCCTGACCAGACCTTCTTCCTGCGCGAAAACCTCAAGCTCAAGCTGCTCAATGCCCGCCTGGGCGTGCTGGCACGGCAATACGACTCAGCCCGCGCCGACCTGTCAGCCGCTACCGCGGCGCTGAACAAATACTTTGACCCCGCCTCGCGCCGCACCCAGAACGCAGCCACCATGCTGCAGCAAGCCCAGCAGAACATGAAGGGCGCTGAGCTGCCACGGCTGGACGAAACCCTCTCTGCGCTGGCGACCGCCGCCGCAGGCCGATAAAGAGGGCCCCCAGCATGCGCGCAGCTCTCTGGCTCTTGGCATTGTTTGGCGTGGCCGTGGCTGCTGCGCTGTTTGCGGGCAACAACCAGGGCACTGTCACCCTGTACTGGCCGCCCTACCGCATCGATCTGTCACTGAATCTGGTCGTGCTGCTGCTGGTGGGCGGATTCACCACGCTGTACGCGGCCCTGCGGGCCCTGGCAGCCCTGCTGGCACTGCCCCACCAGGCCCGCCGCTGGCGCGTGCAGCAAAAAGAACGCGCCATGCACCATGCGCTGCTGGACGCGCTAACGCACATGCTGGCCGGGCGCTTCCTGCGCTCTCGCAAATCAGCGCTGGCTGCGCTGGCGCAAGAAGGTGCATTGCAGTCCGCTGGCGAGCCGGTACCCCATGGCAAGCAACTGCGCGCGCTGGCGCATTTGATTGCGGCCGAATCCTCCCATGCCCTGCAAGACCGGGCCACGCGCGAAAGCCACCTGCAAAACGCCCTGGAAGAGGCCCCCGCCAAGGGCAACGGGCAAGACCAGGAACTGCGTGAGGGAGCCCAGATTCGCGCCGCCCGCTGGAGCCTGGACGACCGGGACCCCAACGCAACCCTGGAGCGCCTCGCTGCGTTGCCACAAGGGGCGGCCCGTCGCACTCTGGCGCTGCGCATTCGCCTCAAGGCCACACGCCAGGCACGACAAACCCGTGAAGCGCTGGACACCGCCCGTTTGCTGGGCAAGCACCGCGCGTTCTCGGCAGGTGCTGCGCAAAGCATCATGCGCGGACTGGCCATTGAACTCATCCAGTCGGCGCACGACCCCGCGCAGCTGGTGCAGATCTGGGCATCGCTGGAAAACTCTGAGCGCAACATGCCCGAACTGGCGGTGCAAGCCGCCCAGCGCCTGGCCCATCTGGGTGGCGATCCGGCCCAGGTGCGAGCCTGGCTCCTGCCCGTGTGGGAACGCATGGTAGAGCTGCCCGATGGCCTGCCCGAAGGCCTGGCGCTGAAGCTCATCCATTGCCTAGAAGACGGGTTGTCCACCATCGACGCCGGCTGGCTGGCGCGCATTGAAGCAGCGCAGCAAGCCAACCCTCGCGATGCGCGGTTGCAGTACCTGGCAGGCATGGCCTGCCTGAAACGGCAGCTTTGGGGCAAGGCGCAGCAGTTGCTGACCCAAGCAGCATCCCAACTGACCGACAAAACCCTTCGCGCCAGTGCCTGGCGCAACTTGGCCGAGCTGGCAGAACAGCGGGGCGACAGCGAAGCCGCTGCCCGCGCCTGGAAATCTGCAGCGCAGCAGCAGCGCTGAGTTCGGAGGGCTGCAACGGCCCTCACGCCCCTTCTCCCTGCCTTTCTCAGCCAGCCCCGGTACGGCCAAGGTCTGCCGTACCGCCATGGCCCCCTCACCCTGGCCGCCTTGTAGATCCTTGGTGTTGATCACCAGGGAAAGCCACGTTTTGCGTGCAATGCGCCATCTCAAACGTTGGTGAACTTTGAGCGCAGAGGCTGTATCAATTCAGTTTTTTTGAATCAAGGCAACAATTCGCCTGAAACCGACACGGGCCCCCGCTTCCTAAACTGCAGGTATTGCAGCGCTGGCACTGGCTCCCAAGCCAGCCCTTCTGCCCCCTTACTTTCGACCAATCCACCCCATGTCTTCACTCTCTTACGAAACGGGCTCCAGGCCCCTGCGGTACTCAGGCACCGCTATGCTGCTGCACTGGGTGCTGGCCATCGCACTGGTCGCGATTTTTGGCCTGGGCCTTTACATGACCGGGCTTCCCTTCTCGCCCCAGCGGCTCAAGCTCTACAACTGGCACAAATGGGCGGGCGTGACGATTTTGGCGCTGTCCGTGCTGCGATTGGTGTGGCGCATCACCCACCGGCCACCGGCTTTGCCACGCGCCATGGAACGCGCCATGCCCGTGTGGCAAAAGGCGGCGCACCACGCCACGCACCACCTGCTGTATGTGCTGTTTTTCGCAGTGCCGTTGATTGGCTGGGCTTACAGCTCGGCCGCAGGCTTCCCCATCGTGTTCCTGGGCCTGTGGCAATTGCCCGACTTTGTGCCCGTGAGCAAGGAATTGGCCGAGGCGATCAAGCCCTGGCACGAGCTATCTGCCTATGCCATGGCAGGCCTGGTGGTGGTGCATGTGGCCGCAGCGCTCAAGCACCAGATCATTGACCGCGACGGCTTGCTGCAACGCATGCTGCCCGGCAAGCGCTGAAACAACCGCTGAACCCGCTTGCACCGCAAAACCAGCACTCTCATCGCTGCCAACCTCGCGGGCAGACCCCATACCTCTGAGGAGTTTTCATGAAATTCGCCAACATCGTTTCCGCACTGGCCCTGGGCACCACTTTGCTCGCCCAACCCGCCCTGGCCCAGCAGAAGCTGGACACTGCCAAGAGCGAAGTGCAGTTCACCGCACGCCAGATGGGTGTGCCCCTGGACGGTCACTTCAAGAAGTTCGATGCCCAAGTGGCCTTCGACCCTGCCAAGCTGGCCACCAGCAAGATCACCTTCACGGTAGACACCGGCAGCGCCACCCTCGGCTCCAAGGAAACAGACGCCGAACTGCCCAAGGCCGTGTGGTTCAACGTGCCCAAGTTCCCCCAAGCCACGTTTGAATCCAGCGCCATCAAGGCCCTGGGCGGCGGCAAGTTTGAGGTGGCGGGCAAGCTCACCATCAAAGGCAATTCGGTCAATGTCGTGGCACCCGTCACGCTGACACAAGCCGGCGCCATCACCACAGCCACGGGCTCCTTCCCCATCAAGCGCCTGGCTTTCAAGATTGGCGAGAACGAGTGGGCCGACACCTCGATGGTGGCCGATGACGTTCAAGTCAAGTTCAAGCTGGCATTGACGGGTGTGGGCAAGCTCTAAGCCCCACGCGCCCACCCGCTGCGTAATCGATTTCTACAACCGTTTCCTCAACCCTCTGATTTTCAGGAGTTTTTCCCATGCGCAAATCTCTCTTCGCACTGGCCGCCGTAGCAACCATGTTTGCAGGCGCTGCACAAGCCCAGTCGGCCAACTACGCCATCGACCCGACACACACCTTCGTGACCTTTGAAATCAGCCACTTTGGCGCATCGGTCAACCGCGCTCGCTTCGACAAGAAGGAAGGCACAGTGCAATTCGACCGTGCTGGCAAGACTGGCAAGGTGGAGATTTCTTTCGACGCCACTTCGGTCAACTCTGGCACGCCTGCATTCGACAAGCACCTGCAAAGCGCAGACCTGTTCAACGCAGCCGCCCATCCCACCATCAAGTTCGTTTCTGACAAGTTCGTCTTCAAGGGCGACAACGTGAGCGAAGTCACCGGCCAGCTGACCTTGCTGGGCAAGACAGCCCCCATCACCCTCAAGGCCAACCAGTTCGCCTGCTACCAAAGCCCCATGCTCAAGCGCGAAGTGTGCGGTGGCGACTTTGAAGCCACCATCGACCGCACCCAGTGGGGCATGAACTACGGCGTGGACTGGGGCTTCTCCAAGAACGTACGCCTGGTCGTGCAAGTGGAAGCTGTGAAGCAGTAATTCCTGGCGCACCCGCAAAAAGCCACCGCAGTGCCTGCCACTGCGGTGGCTTTTTTTTGCCATTCAATCCACGAAAGTTATTTTTAAGTAAATCAATTATGAATAGTAGAATTTGATCCACATTCAGGAGACGCCCCATGACCGCCCCCCAGACCCCTGCGCCCACAGCCACATTGCCTGCGCCAGCCGTCATTCAGCAGTTGCACCACTACGCCTACAAAGCCAGGGATGCGGAGGAAACGCGCCATTTCTACGAAGACATCCTGGGCCTGCCGCTGTACCACATCATCCAGAGCGACTATGTGCCCAGCACTGGCGAGTACTGCCCCTACACCCACTTCTTCTTCCGCCTGCAGGACGGCTCTTTCATCGCCTTCTTTGACCTGGGCGATGACGTCAAGCCCGAGCCCTCGCCCAACACCCCCCTGTGGGTCAACCACATCGCCTTTCGCGTGAACACCGTGCAGGAGCTGGAAGACACCAAGGCCCGCCTGCAAGCCCACGGCGTGGAAGTACTGGGGGTGACCGACCACCACATCTTCAAGAGCATTTATTTCTTCGATCCCAACGGCATCCGCCTGGAACTGGCGGCACAAGTGGCCAACGAAGAACAGATGGCCAAAGACAGCACCGTGGCCCACGCCCGACTCAAAGAGTGGACAGCACGCAAGGAGCAATGGCGCAAGGAACGCGCTGAAGGCAAGGTGGCTGCACCTTTGAAGCCCCAGCAAAACGACCGGCCGGAGTTCGCACGGGGCTGATGTTCAAAAAGAGCCGCACAGGTGCGGCCGTTCGACTGATCAACGACAAAGGCTATGCCTTGCCCAACTGACCAGAGGCTCAGGTGCCGCACTTCTTGCCTGGCCCCAAGGCACGCCATTGTCAGTGCTGAAAAAAACAGCCCTTCGCTGCCGCCAGAGTTCAACGCCCCGCCAGCACCCAAAAGTCCTGCTCATATCCTTTCACAGACTGCACCGCCTTCATCCGCTGGGCAGGCGTCATCGCACGGTGCACCAGGGCAAAGCCGGCGCACCCTTCCTCCACCAGTTTTCGGGCGTAGTGCTGGTAAGCCGGGTCGGGTGAGGTGTTGAAACGCTCCATGTAGCCGCGCAGCAGGCTTCGGTTGCGCTCTGTACTGGCTGGGTCAGAGGCAATCTGCCGCAGTACCTGGGCCAAGTCACTTTGCCGACGCAGGCGTTCTGCGTAGCTGCGCTGGGGGTCGAACGTTGACTGGGCGATAAAGCTGCGCAGGGCAGCTTTCTGCGACTCCTGCAGCGCCCCATAAAAGCCTTCAGCCCGCGACAACAGCAACTTGAACCGATGCGCAGCCAGTTTGTCGGCAGGCACATCCAGCCACTCCCGCCGCCAGTCAGCATTGCTGTCTGCTTGTTGTTTCTCGAAGTTCCGAATCTGACTTTCGGTCAACTGCGATGCGAGCACCACAAGCCTGGGCTCCACCTGCGCGATGAGCTGGTCAATCTGCAAGCGCACGTCGGCATATACACGGCAAGCTTGGTCAGCGGTGATGTCATCGGCCAGCCGCTGCTGCACCTGCTGCAGCAAGGCAGCGTGCTGCGGCAGCATCTGATCGCGGTGCCACTGGTGCAGGTCGCCCAGTTCGCTGCGCAAACGGTCTGCCTGGGCGTCGGTCAGGTTGAAATAGTTGTTCAGCCGCCAATACACCAGCTGCGGGGCCTGGTTGTAGGCCAGTTTGACGGCGCTGCAGCCCCGCAGGAACAGCACGCACGCCAGCAAGGCAAAGGTGCGCCATGCGGAATGAAAAGGAAACAACAGTGCACGCACGATGGCTCCTGGCGATAACAGCAATTGGGGCGTCAGGATAGGGGCAATGGGGTGCCGAAGTGTGCGGCAGGGGTAATGGGGCGGCTGGGTCTATCCCGGGCAAAAGATGCTGTGGCTATCCATACCTGTTCACCACCAATGGCGAGGAATCACCCGCCCCCACCCGCCTGTCCTGCGGCGCTGGTAGCCGTCTGGGCCATGGTCTGCAGCCACTGCGCAAACGTGGTCAGCACCGGTGGCTGGGCCTGTGCGGGGCTGATGAGGTAATACGCCCGCTCGCCACGCAGCGGGCGGTTGCAGGCCACCACCAGCTCGCCACTGGCAAGTTCTGCCTCGATCAGCAGCGGCGGCATCAACGCTACGCCCATGCCGTGTGTGGCGGCCACGGCCAGCATGGAGAACAGCTCATACCGCGGGCCATCCAAGGCGTGCGGAGCATCCACCCCCATCGCATCAAACCACTGGCGCCAGCCGTAGGGACGCGTGCTTTGCTGCAGCAGCGGCAACTCGGCCAGCGCCTCGGCAGCCACAGGTTGGTGCGCACGGCCTCGGCCCCGGGGCGCGGCGGATTCGAGCAGACGGGGGCTGCACACCGGCACCACGTCCTCGTGCATTAGCAACTGCGCCTGCACACCGGGCCAGTGGGCCACCTGCTCGGGTGTGCCTGCGTAAAGGGCAGCATCGAAGGTGGTATCGGCAAACAGGAAAGGGCGCGTCTGCGTGTCGATGTGCACCACAATGTCGGGGTGCGCCTGCGCCAGTTGCGGCAGGCGCGGGATGAGCCAACGCGTGGCGAACGTGGGCACCGCCGCCAACGACAGCGCGCCGCCCTCACCCTGGTGGGCCATCACGTCCAGCGTGTCGCGCTCCAGCCCCTGCAGCCAGCGCGCCACCTGGCGGCCGTAGTGGGCCCCAGCGGGTGTCAGCACCACGCCGTGGCGTGTGCGGCGAAACAGTTGCACGCCCAAAAACTCTTCCAGCGCCTGAATCTGGCGCGACACCGCGCTCTGCGTCAAGAACAGCTCTTGCGCTGCACGGGTGTAGCTTTCATGCCGGGCGGCCACTTCAAAGCAGGCCAGGGCTTGGGTCGATGGAATGTTGCGGCGCATGATGATGAAAAGGAACTTGAGCAGCAGCGATTTCCTTTACTGCCGGCAGAATCAAGTATTCCATATATTCATGAAACGCATTCCTGGATGAAAAGAACTCGCTTGCGGCTCGGCCAGGCCAGGCCTACGATGCAATCCAGATTCTTTTGTTACCCCCTCTTTTTGACCTGGAGACACGCACATGGCCCACGCCGCTTTTCAATGGGATGACCCTTTCCTCCTGAGCCAGCAACTGACCGAAGACGAGCGTGCCATCCGCGACGCCGCCGCCGCCTATTGCCAGGACAAGCTGGCCCCGCGCGTGCTCGATGCCTTCCGCCACGAAAAGATGGACGTGAGCATCTTCCGCGAGATGGGCGAAGTGGGCCTGCTGGGCCCCACCATCCCAGAGCAGTACGGCGGCCCCGGCCTGTCGTATGTGGCCTACGGCCTGATCGCCCGCGAGGTGGAGCGTGTGGATTCGGGCTACCGCTCGATGGCCAGCGTGCAGTCGTCGCTGGTGATGGTGCCCATTTATGAATTCGGCAGCGAAGCCCAGCGCCAGAAGTACCTGCCCAAGCTCGCCAGCGGCGAGTGGATTGGCTGCTTCGGCCTGACCGAGCCCGACCACGGCTCCGACCCCGGCAGCATGGCCACCCGCGCCTACAAGGTGCCCGGCGGCTACAAGCTCAAGGGCAGCAAGATGTGGATCACCAACAGCCCCGTGGCCGACGTGTTCGTGGTCTGGGCCAAGGAAGTCTCCGAAGGCGGCGCCGTCGGCCCGATTCGTGGCTTTGTTCTGGAAAAGGGCATGAAGGGATTGAGCGCCCCCGCCATCCACGGCAAGGTGGGCCTGCGCGCCTCGATCACCGGCGAGATCGTGATGGACGATGTGTTCGTGCCGGAAGAAAATGCCTTCCCTGAAGTGCAAGGCCTGAAGGGCCCCTTCACCTGCCTGAACAGCGCCCGCTACGGCATCGCCTGGGGCGCACTGGGCGCGGCCGAGTTCTGCTGGCACACCGCCCGCCAGTACACGCTGGACCGCAAGCAGTTTGGCCGCCCCCTGGCTGCCAACCAGCTCATCCAGAAGAAGCTAGCCGACATGCAGACCGAGATCGCCATCGGCCTGCAGGCCTGCCTGCAGTTCGGCCGCATGAAGGACGCAGGCACGGCCAGCGTGGAAGGCACCTCCATCATCAAGCGCAACAGCTGCGGCAAGGCGCTGGACATTGCCCGCCTGGCGCGCGACATGATGGGCGGCAACGGCATCAGCGACGAGTTTGGCGTGGCCCGCCACCTGGTGAATCTGGAAGTGGTGAACACGTATGAAGGCACGCACGATGTGCACGCGCTGATTCTGGGCCGCGCACAGACGGGTCTGGCGGCATTCGCCAACTGATATCGCTCATCTTTTGATAGCTGCTAGCGCTTTATCCATAAGCGCTAGCGGCATTTTTTTATTCAAAACCATGAATTCCACCTCTGCAACGCCGGGCGCACTGGCCGGTATCCGAGTCCTTGACCTGTCGCGCGTTCTGGCGGGCCCCTGGTGCACGCAAATGCTGGCAGACCTGGGTGCAGATGTGGTGAAGGTGGAGCGCCCAGGCCTGGGCGACGACACGCGCCAGTGGGGCCCTCCCTTTCTGAAGGATGCCCAGGGCAACGACACCCACCAGGCCAGCTACTTCACGGCCTGCAATCGCAACAAGCGCTCGGTCACCATCGACATGGCCACTGCCGAGGGCCAGGCGCTCATCAAGCAGATGGCGCTGCAGGCTGACATCGTGGTGGAGAACTTCAAGGTCGGCGGCCTCAAGCAGTACGGGCTGGACCATGAAAGCCTGCGGGCGCTCAACCCACGGCTCATCTACTGCTCCGTCACCGGCTTTGGGCAAGACGGCCCCTACGCCGAACGCGCAGGCTACGACCTGATGGTGCAGGCCATGACAGGCCTGATGAGCATCACCGGCCACGCAGACAACGCCCCCGGCGGTGGCCCCATGCGCGTGGGTGTGGCCGTCATCGACCTGTTCACAGGCCTGTACGCCAGCAATGCCATTTTGGCGGCGCTGAACGTGCGCCACCACACGGGCCAGGGCCAGCACATCGACATGGCCCTGCTGGACGTGGGCATGGCCGTGCTGGCCAACCAGGCCGCAGGCTTTTTGGCCACAGGCCTGCCCCCCGGCCGCATGGGCAACAGCCACCCCAGCCTGGCGCCCTACCAGGACTTCCCCACGCAGGATGGCAACATGCTGCTGGCCATTGGCAACGACGGGCAGTTCCAGCGCTTTTGCGCGGCCGCCGGGCAACCCCAGTGGGCCAGCGACGAACGCTTTGCCACCAACACGCTTCGCGTGAAGCACCGCGCAGAACTCATTCCCGCCATGGAGGCCGTGACCCGCACGCGTACCACGGCCGATTGGATCACGCTGCTGGAAGACAAGGCCGTGCCCTGCGGCCCCATCAACACCATTGCCCAGGCGTTTGACGACGCGCAGGTGCAGGCCCGCAGCCTGGCGGTGACGCTGCCGCGCTGGAAGGAAGGCGAAGCGGGCGATGGCATCACACATATCACCGGCGTGGCCAGCCCGCTGCGCCTATCGGCAACACCGCCCGTGCTGCGCAATGCGCCGCCAGCCTTGGGGCAGCACACCGATGAGGTGCTGCGCGAGCTGGGGCTGGATGCCGACCGCATTGCAGCGCTGCGCGCGGCCAAGGCCATCTGACTTCCGGGCTAAAAACATTGGGTGCACAGGCACCCTCATGCGAGAAAGCTGCGCCAGCCTGTCCTGCGCGCACCCTATAACAAGGAGAGACAACCTCATGATTCGCCGCACCGCCCTCGCTCTGGGCATCCTCGCCCTCGCAGCCAGCACAGCCCAGGCCCAAACCGCCTGGCCCAGCAAGCCCATCCGCCTGCTGGTTCCGTTTGCGGCAGGCGGCACCACCGACCTGATTGCCCGCGTGATTGCCGAGCCCCTGGGGCGCGAACTGGGCCAACCCGTGGTGGTGGAAAACCGCGGCGGTGGCGGCGGCAGCATTGGTGCCGCCGAAACCGCGCGCGCCGCCCCCGATGGCTACAACCTGGGCATGGCCACCGTCTCCACCACGGCCACCAACCCTGCCATCAACCCCAAGATTCCGTACAACGTCGCCACCGACTTCACACCCATCATCAACATTGCGGCCACGCCCAATGTGATTGCGGCCTACCCCAAGCTGCCTTTTCAGGATTACAAGGGCATGCTGGCTGCCGTGAAGCGCGAGCCAGGCAAGTACTCGTACGCCTCGCCCGGCAATGGCAGCATCACCCACCTGATGATGGAGATGTTCAAGCTGGGCACGCAGACCTTCATGGTGCACGTGCCTTACCGTGGCTCGGGCCCCGCACTGACCGATGCGGTGGCCGGCCAGGTGCCGCTGATTTTTGACAACCTGCCCTCTGCCCTTCCCTTCATCAAGGAAAAGCGCCTGGTGGCCCTGGTGGTGGCGGCGCCGCAGCGCGTGCCCGCTCTGCCCGACGTACCCACCTTCAAGGAAGTCGGCTTGGAGCAGGTGAACCGCATGGCCTACTACGGGCTGATTGGCCCCAAGGGCATGCCCAAGGACGTGGTGGACAAAGTGAACGCCGCCGTGCGCAAGGTGGTGCAAGACCCCGCCATCCGCAAGCGCATCGAGGAAACCGGCTCCATCATCATGGCCGACACGCCTGAGGCCTTTGCCAAGCAGATGCGTGAAGAACTCGCGGTTTACAAAGACGTAGTGGCCAAGCAAAAGCTGACCATGGACTGATCTGCCGCGCCCCTGCGTTGGCCCTGCAAGCGAAGCAGGCCAACGCCTGAGCCACGCAAGCCCCCGTACCCCGGGGGCTTTTTTCATGGGCGAGGCTGCCTGCCAAGGCCTGTGATCTTCACACACACAATTCGTAACCTGCGCGCAATGCGCCAGCCCGCGTTGCGCAGTGCGGAGCACCGACAAAGCGCGGCATTTGCTCTTGGGTCATCCGGGGTGACGTGAGGGATGGACGAGAGCAGATACGAAGAACAGGTCTGCATTTTGTTTGGAGATTTCCATGAAGCTCAGTCTCAAGCTCCCCCTCGCCTTTCTGGCGGCGTTGCTGCTGTTGATGGGTGCGGCCCTGTTCGGCATACAGCAGCTGAACCAGGCACTTGCGGTGTACGAAACCTCCGTTGCGCAGAGCTACGCGCAAGAGCGCAAAGCCGCCACCATGTTGCAGGACTTCAAGGTGCAGGTGCAGGAGTGGAAAAACGTGCTGCTGCGCGGCAAGGACAGCGCCCAGCGCGAGCGTTACTGGGCCGCCTTCCAGAAACAAGAGCGCATCGTGGTGCAAGACGCCAGCCAGCTGCTGGCCGAATTGCCCCCAGGCCCCGCGCTGGACAAGGTGCGAGCCTTCAGCCAGGCGCACGAGCGCATGGGGGCCGCCTATCGCAAGGGTTACGAAGCCTTTCAGGCAGCAGACCACGACCCACAGGCCGGAGACAAGGCGGTGCAAGGCATGGACCGGGAGCCGTCGAAGCTGCTGGACGAAGCAGCAGAGCTGATCGCCAAGGCCAGTGCTGACACTGCAGGCAAAGCGGCCCAGCGCGCCAGCCAGGCCACCACGGTCAGCCTGATCGTGATGCTGGCGGTGTGCGCCGCCAGCGTGGTGGGGGCGCTGCTGTTCAGCCGGTCGGTGGTGCGCCCCATCGGACAGGCCGTGCAGGTGTCACAGGCTGTGGCCAAAGGTGATTTGACCGTGGCGGCCCCATCGGCCGGGCGCGATGAAATTGCCCAGCTGCTCAACGCCCTGCACGACATGCAGGGCAGCCTGGTGCTGGTGGTGCAGCGGGTGCGCACCAACGCCGACAGCGTGGCAGGTGCCAGCGCTGAAATCGCCCTGGGCAACAACGACCTTTCGATGCGCACCGAGCAACAGGCCAGCGCGCTGGAGCAAACCTCCGCCTCGATGGAAGAACTCAGCTCCACCGTGCAGGCCAATGCCGACAACGCCCGTCAGGCCAGCCAGCTGGCCGCCGATGCGTCTGTGGTTGCCGTGCGTGGGGGAGACGTGGTGTCTGAAGTGGTCAGCACCATGCGGGGCATCAACGACAGCAGCAAGCAGATTGCAGACATCATTGGCGTGATTGATGGCATTGCCTTTCAGACCAACATCCTGGCGCTGAACGCTGCCGTGGAGGCAGCCCGTGCGGGCGAGCAAGGGCGCGGGTTTGCCGTGGTGGCCAGCGAGGTGCGCAGCCTGGCGCAGCGCAGTGCACAAGCGGCTAAAGAGATCAAGGGGCTCATCCACACCAGCGTGGAACGGGTGGAACAAGGCTCGGCACTGGTGGACCAGGCGGGCAGCACCATGACCGATGTGGTGGCCGCCATTCAACGCGTGACGCACATCGTGGGCGAGATCAGTGCCGCCAGCGCGGAGCAGAGCCAGGGGGTGGCGCAGGTGGGCGAAGCCATCACGCAGATGGACCAGGTGACCCAGCAAAACGCCGCCCTGGTGGAAGAAAGCGCTGCTGCTGCCGACAGCCTCAAGCTGCAGGCGCGGCAGCTGGTTGATGCGGTGGCGTTCTTCCGTGTGTCTGCGCAGGACTCGGCCTCTCCCGCCCCCGCCGCTCGCACTCCGTCACTGGCTGCGGGCTAGGCCCCCGAGGAAGCGCTTGCACCGCGCGCCCTGCTGGCCTTATTAGAGGATCGCGCCGGGCTGCTCGCCACGCTCGTACACCACATGGGCGCGCCCCACGATGAGCGGGTCCAGCTTGCCAATGCGGGCGAGGTCTTTGGCCGCGTAAGGCAGCTTGTGCAGCACGTAACGCATGGCATTCAGGCGCGCGCGCTTCTTGCAGTCGCTTTTGATCACCGTCCAGGGCGCGTCGGCCGTGTCGGTATCGCAAAACATGGCTTCTTTGGCGCGCGTGTAGTCGTCCCACTTGTCGAGCGATGCGGTGTCAATGGGGCTGAGCTTCCACTGCTTGAGCGGGTGCGCCTCGCGCTCCTTGAAGCGGCGGCGCTGCTCCTTTTGGCTGACCGAGAACCAGAACTTGATCACATGCACGCCACTGCGCACCAGGTGGCGCTCAAACTCTGGGGCCTGGCGCATGAACTCGGCGTATTCGGCGTCTGAGCAAAAACCCATCACCCGCTCCACACCGGCTCGGTTGTACCAGCTGCGGTCAAACATCACGATCTCGCCCTGCGTGGGCAGGTGCTGCACATAGCGCTGGAAGTACCACTGCCCACGCTCGGTTTCAGTGGGCTTTTGCAGCGCCACCACACGCGCACCGCGGGGGTTCAGGTGCTCCATGAAGCGCTTGATGGTGCCGCCCTTGCCTGCAGCATCGCGCCCCTCAAACAAGATCACCACGCGTTGCCCGGTCTCCTTGACCCAGGCCTGCAGCTTGAGCAATTCGACCTGCAGACGAAACTTCTCACGCTCGTAGGTAGAGCGGCGCAGCAAGTTGCGGTAAGGGTAGGCGCCCCGGCGCCAATCCCTGGCCAGCTCCTCGTCAGGGTTCACGCTGTCGTCAGACTCTTCATCGCGCCGGTCCATGTGCTGGCGCAAGGCTTCGCGCAGCGCGTCCAGGTCATCTTGCGAAGCCCCCGCCAGCAAGGCCCGCAGGCTGTCAATGCGCTCCTGGGTGGTTTGCGTGGCGTCGTCGCTGCCCAGCAAAGACAGTATGGCCGACGTCTGCTGCCCGTCTGCCGCCTGCACCGCCTGCTGCGCCACATGCCGCGCCAGCGTGGCGGGCTGCAGACTGGGCGAGACATCGCCACGGGCCACGGTGCGCACCGCGCGCGGGAGTCTTGACCGCTGCCGATGCCCTGTGGCGCCTGGCGGGCACGGCAGACTCGACGCCATCAAGAGGGCTGACCGAAGCGGCCGGAGGAACAGAAGCGCGGCGTTGTGTCATGGTGAGGTATCAGGTTGGGCACGCCCACGTTTGCAGCTTGTGCTGCGGGCCAGACCGAGCACGGACGTTTTCTGGCATCCGCAGTAGCGATCTCAGCGCGCGAGGGCTTGTTACAAAATTATGAAAGTACCATTTTTGCGCGCACCGCTGGTTGCAATTTGACAAGCATCAAGCCTGCAAGGGATTAAAGATCACAAGAAGTCGCAAGCAAGTGTGGATGGCGAATTTGAGAAAAAACACCCTCTAGCGCCCGCCAGATAAGCGCAAGCAGCTATATTTTTAATAGCAACTCAATTCTGCTGAGGGAAAACCACGGTTTGCTGATGTGACCCGGCATTCTTGGCCTAGGCGTGAAAGCCCGCGCAAGGCACTCGGGGCAGCAGGCCAGAACGGCGGTTGGCCGCCCCTTTCAAAGCGCCTCGTCCAGCCACGCGCACATCCCTGCCAGCCAATGCACGCACGTACCGAGAGTGGGATATCCCCTTCATTGCGCAAAATTACGCGTAAATGCGACGCGCAAGACGTATGCTGGCACCCTGGCACCCTGGCAGCCGCCCATGGCGCTGTGCTACCCCTGGTTGCCCCGCAGCCGGGCAGATTCGGGGCAGGTTGTACGGGTTAAGCCTGAAAATTTCCTCACCCTCGCAACCTGAACTCCTCCTAGAATTTGTAAATATGCGTATCAACGCGAAGGACACGACCATGAAAGCAGTTCAGCAGGAAATTGACGAGCGGACCAACCTCACCAGCACCAACAAGTTCGAGCTGCTGCTGTTCCGCCTGGGTATCGACAGCGCGCTGGGCAAGTCCGAGCTGTTCGGGATCAACGTATTCAAGATCCGCGAAATCGTGGCCATGCCCAGCATCACCCCGATTGCGGGCACCACGGCGCATTCGCTAGGGGTGGTCAACCTGCGCGGCCAGGTGATTCCGGTGCTGGACTTGCCCTCCATCGTGGGCTGCAAGCCCCAGACGGGTTTGAACATCATTCTGGTGACGGAATACGCGCGCACCACGCAGGCTTTCGCCGTGGAATCGGTGGAAGACATCGTGCGTCTGGACTGGAAACAAGTGCTCTCCGCCGAAACCAGCGGCGCCGCTGGCAAGCTGGTGACCAGCATTGCCCGCCTGGATGGCAACACCGATGAGTCGCGTCTGGCCCAGGTGCTGGACGTGGAAGCCATCTTGCAGATGGTGTCGCCATCAGACGGCCACGAAGTAACCGAAGAGAAGGTCGGCGCCAAGCTCAAGCTCAAGCCCGGCACCATCGTTCTGGCGGCAGACGATTCGTTTGTCGCCCGCTCGCTCATCGAGCAAGAGCTGAAGGCTCTGCATGCTCCTTATGAAATGGTCAAGTCTGGCAAGGAAGCCTGGGACCGCTTGAACGCCATCGCCAAGGCAGCCGAGGCCGAGGGCAAGGCCGTGACCGACCGTGTGGCCATGGTCCTGACCGACTTGGAAATGCCCGAGATGGATGGCTTTACGCTCACGCGCAACATCAAGCAGGATGCGCGCTTCAGCGGCCTGCCCGTGGTCATCCACTCGTCGCTCTCGGGCTCAGCCAATGAAGACCACGTGCGCAGCGTGGGCGCTGATGGCTACGTGGCCAAGTTCGTGGCCGAAGAACTGGCAGAAACCATCCGCCGGGTTCTGCCGCACTGACGCAGACTCGGCCCAGCAGCGCTTGCCCACACCCGCAAGCGCCGCAGGGCTTGGGCCGGGCCCTGGTTGCCCGCAACGGTCAACCAGACCGCGTGCCCAAACGTCATGTGGTAGCGTGCTCCCACCGTGAATACCGCCTGCTCGGGCAGTTCACGGCGCCTGCAAAGGTGGCACCACTCCAGGGAACGGCCCATGACGACATTTTTCCTCCGGTTTTTGAGTGCAGCGGCAGTGGCAACAGTCCTTGCCGGTTGCGCCACCGTACCCGGAGATAGCTACTACGAGCCCGCCTACCACCCCGTGTATGGCGAGCCACCGGTGTACATCTACCCGCAGCCCTACATCGTTCGCCCCTACCCGGCGCCACCCCCACCGGCCTACTACGGCCGCCCCGGCTACGACCGCCACTGGGATGACCGCCGCCCCGCGCCCCCTGGCCACTGGAGGCGGCCGGACCGGGACAACGCACGCGATCCCCACCGCGACCGTGACCCAGACCGGCCCAGCCCCCCGCGCCCCAACCGCCCCGACCGAAGAGAGCCTGACCGCGAGCCCCAGGGCGGCGAACCCAGCCGCAAACCCACCCCGCAAGGGCCTGACCGGGTATGGCGCGACGCACGCCCTCCAGCCCAGGGGCAAAGTGCGGAAGATGGCCGCGGCCCTGGAGGGCGCCCCTCCATGCCGGGTGCCCGGCCCTGAACCTTGCCAGCAGACCCTGCCATGACCCAGCCACACCGCTTAATCACCCTCTGGAAACCAGTCGCCTTGCTGGCGATTGCTGCCTGCAGCGCGTTGCCTGCATCCGGCCAGGTGGTGCGCTGCACCGACCCAAAAACCGGCCAAGTCACCTACACCGATGGGAAATGCGCGGCGGGCACCACAGGCCACGAGGTGGAAGCCAAACGCTCTGCCGAAGAGATCGAACAGGATCGCAAAGCGGCCGAGCGGGCCATTGAGCTCAAACAGCAACGCCTGCTAGCCGAAAAAGCGGCGGCCGATCTACAGGCCCAGCGCGATGCCGAGCAAGAACGCGTGAGGGCGGCCAGAGCAGCCGCCACTGCGCCGCAACCCCAGGACTACGCACGCTCTGCGGAATGCGCGCGTTCACGCAGAAATCTGGAGCTTGTTTCCAGCACCTTGTCAGGCAACACCTATGACCAGGAACCGCGCCTGGAGGCGGCGCAGCGGCAGATGGATCTGGACTGCCTGGGCCCACAGGGTTACGCCGAGCTGGAGCGCGCCCGCGCCACGCAGCCGCGCATCGTCGTGGCCCCGCCACGGCAGCCGGTGTATGCACCCCCTGTGCCGCAAAAGCCGTACCTCACGCACTGCGGCAACTTTCACTGCGTGGACAACACCGGCGCCCGCTACCCACGGGCGGGGCCAGGGCGCTTTCCCGGCAACGACGGCGTGTGCCGCTCCAAACGCGGTCAGGCCCCCTGCTGATGGGCGGATAGCCCGGAGCGCAAGCCTGCCACCACATCCGGGAACCGCAACCGCACCCCTAGCTCGCGCAGCATGCGCTGGTTGTCGAGCCTGCGCGATTCACTCATGAAGCTCAGCAGCATGAGCGAGAGCTGCTCTTTCGCGGCGCTGCGCGGAATGCGTGGAGGGCGTGGCAGCCCATACAGATCGGCAGCCAAGTCGAAGTACGCCCCCATCTGCATATGCTGCCCATCGCTGATGTGGTACGCCCGCTGCGCACGCCCCCGCCACAGTGCGGCCACGCAGGCGCGGGCCAGGTCGTCCGCGTGGATGTGGTTGGTGTAGACGTCGTCGCCCGCCTCCAGCACTGGCGTGCCCTTGAGCAGACGCGCCTGGGGCGTGCCGCCCTCCCGGTCGGGCGCGTAAATGCCCGGAATGCGCAGAATGCTGGCCCGCACCCCTGCCCTGCCCAAGTGGCGCACAGCGGCTTCGGCATCCACGCGGCGCTGGGCGCGTGGGGTAGCAGGCGCCACGGGGCGCGTTTCGCGCACCAGCGCCCCCGCGCAATCGCCATACACCCCACTGGTCGATGCGTACGCCAGCGATATTGGCAAATTGCGCATGCGCAGCGCGCGGGCCAGCGCCAGCGTGCGCGGATCGCGCCACCAGGCGTCGCGCCCACCTCCTTCACCGGGCGGCGGGGCCAGGTGCAACACCCGCGTGGCCAGCCCGGCCAGGCGGCGCAGCGTGGCAGGCTGGTCCAGGTCTCCCAAAAGCGGCGTGACAGACACCCCGCGCAAAGCCGCCTTGCGTTCTGGGCTGGAGGTCAGGGCCATCACCCGCACGCGACCGGCACCCGCGCCCTGCGCAAAGTTGCGGGCCACGCGCATGCCTACATCGCCGCACCCCACAATCAACAACCGCTCGCGGCGGAAACGCGCGGGCAAGGCGCCCAAGCCACTGGACAAAGCCACGGTACTCATGAATTCTTTCGGACAGACAAGCGAGGATGATGGGTGTTGCTCAGGCGCAGGCAGGTCATCCGCACGCAAAGCTCGCGTGGCGACCACACCCAGCCCATGTCAAGGAAACATCGGGCAAATAGGCCACCTCAGCAGACCTTCAGTTTCTGAGGGCAAAATCGGCGCCATTCGCACAAGAACCCCGAGGATACCCACAACATGACGCGACCTGAAGACAGTGGCGCCGCCGCATTCCAGATTTCTGTAGCCCCCAGCGGGCGCAGCTTCCAAAGCCAGGGCGACGAAACCATTCTGGCTGCCGCCATTCGCAGCGGCGTGGGCCTGCCCTACGGCTGCAAGGATGGCGCCTGTGGCTCCTGCAAGTGCAAGAAGCTCAGCGGCTCGGTAGCCCACGCAGACCATCAGGCCAAGGCATTGAGCGCCGACGAAGAAGCCGCCGGCTTCGTGCTGACCTGCTGCGCACGGCCTTTGTCTGATGTGGTTCTGGAGTCCAGGCAAGTCACCGACGAAAGCGCCTACCCCATCAAGAAGATGCCCGTGCGCGTGTCCACGCTGGAGAAAAAGTCGCACGACGTGATGCAGGTGCGCCTGCAACTGCCTGCGACCGATACGTTCCGCTACCACGCAGGCCAGTACATCGAATTCATCCTGCGCGACGGCGCGCGGCGCGCTTACTCAATGGCCAATGCGCCGCACACCCAGAGCACCGCCGCAGGTGTCGAATTGCACATTCGGCATTTGCCGGGGGGCAAGTTCACCGACCACGTGTTTGGCGCAATGAAGGAAAAGGAAATCCTGCGCGTGGAAGGCCCTTTCGGCAGCTTCTTCCTGCGCGAAGACTCCGACAAGCCCATCGTGCTGCTGGCGTCAGGCACGGGCTTTGCCCCCATCAAGGCCTTGCTGGAGCACATGCAGTTCAAGGGCATCACACGCCCCACCACGCTGTACTGGGGCGGTCGCCGGCCGGATGACCTGTACATGCACCAGTGGGTGGTCGAACTGGCTGCGCAAATGCCGCAACTGCGCTACGTGCCCGTGCTGTCTGACGCGCTGCCTGAAGACCAGTGGACAGGCCGCACCGGCTTTGTGCACCAGGCCGTGCTGGACGACTTTGCCGACCTCTCGGGCCACCAGGTCTACGCCTGCGGCGCACCCATCGTGGTGGAGTCGGCACGCACGGCCTACACGGCGCAGCGGGGTCTTCCCGCAGAAGAGTTCTTCGCGGATTCCTTCACCTCCGAAGCCGACAAACACGGCCCGCAGGCTTGAGGGCTGGCGGGCACGGCCATGCGGTGCAAGGATGAATCTCTGGCTACTTTGGCACCACCAGCGATTCATCCACTTCACAGATTCAGATGCTTGCCGATTGGGTTGGAGGGCCTGCCACACATCGCTCCGTGCTGGCTTCTTTCTGAAGTTGTTTACTTTTTTGCAACAATGTAGCCATGAACCGCAGAAACCTCCTCGTCGCCGGCGCTGCTGTCGCAGCAGCCTTCTCGTCACCCATGGTCTTGGCGCAAGACACCGGGCAACCCATCCGAATCATCGTTCCTTATGCCCCTGGCGGGCCGATTGACGTGACGGCACGCGCCCTGGCAGAGCGTGTGCGCGATTCGCTGGGCACGGTCATCATCGACAACAAGGGCGGTGCGGGCGGCAACATCGGGGCCGATGCGATTGCCAAGGCTTCGCCTGACGGGCTGACCATTGGCATCGCGGCCACAGCCACCCATGCGGTGAACCCGTGGCTCTACAGCCGCATGCCGTTCGATGCAGCCAAAGACTTCGTGGCCATCACGCAGATGGTGCGGGTGCCCAATGTGCTGGTCATGAATGCAGCGAAGGCAGAGCAGCTCAAGATCAATAGCCTGGCTGACCTGATTGCATACGCCAAGGCCAACCCCGCCAAGCTGAACTACGGCAGCGGCGGCAATGGCAGTGCAGGCCATCTGGCGGGTGAAATGTTCAAGCAGCGCGCAGGCATCTACGCCCTGCACATCCCTTACCGCGGAGCCAACCCTGCGCAGCTGGCACTGCTGGCGGGCGAGGTGGACTTCAACATCGACAACCTGGCAGCAGCGGCGCCCAATATCCGCTCGGGCAAGCTCAAGGCATTGGCCGTGACATCGCTGGAGCCCTCCTCTGCGCTGCCGGGTGTGCCCACCATGGCCGGCACGTTCAAGGGCTTTTCCATTGACACCTGGTGGGGCCTTGTAGCGCCCAAGGACACGCCCAAGCCCGTGGTGGACAAGCTCAACCGCGCCTTTGTCGCAGCCCTGCAGGCCCCGGAAACCAAGACGCGCTTTGGCGCGCTGCTGGCAGAGCCTGTACCCACCACACCGCAGCAGTTTGAATCCTTCATGGCCAGCGAACGTGCCAAGTACAAGGACGTGGTGAAACTCTCTGGCGCGAAGGTAGATTAAGAGAGAAATTGGGCTCTAGCGCTTATATGGCAAGCGCTAGCAGCTCATATTTTTATAGCAAACCTGCAACCCATGCCTGGGGTAAACGGGTAATGCGCTGGTCTGCCACGGCATCCAGCGCAGCTTCGCTCACCAAGCCAGGCGCTAGGTCCGCCAGCGGCAACAGCACAAATGCGCGTTCGTTCATGCGAGGGTGCGGCACCGTGAGCGTAGGAGTAGACAGCACTTCACTGCCGTACAGCAGCACGTCCAAGTCCAGCGTGCGCGGAGCATTGCGGTAAGGCCGCTCGCGGCCAGCGCCCTGCTCTATGACCTGCAGGCGCTGCAATACATCCAGGGGCGCCAGCGTGGTCTGCAAGTGCGCCACGGCATTCAGGTAGTCGGGGCCACCCGCGTCTACGGGGGCGCTGGCGTACAGGGCAGACACTGCGATCAAGCGGGTGCCAGGCCATTCAGCCATGCGCTGCAAGGCACTGCGCAGGGTCTCTTCACGTTCACCCAGGTTGGCCCCCAGGCCCACCCACACATCGACGGGCGCGGCGGCGCCCTGCTCCGCAATCATTCTGGGGACGATGCTGGCCCGGCGTCTCCTGCCGCGCCACCTGGCTTGCGGCGACGGCGGCGGCGCTTTTTGGGTGCGGCAGCATCATCAGGCGCGCCATCTGCGGTGGGTAACTCTGCCTCGGCCGATGGCGCGGCGGCTGCGGGGGCCGCCTTCTTGGGCACGCGGCGCACCACGGGCTGGGCCTGTTGCTGCGCTTTCTGGCGCGCCCGCTGCTCTTCCCGGGCCTGGTCCATCAGGTCGTCGCGGCGCTCATCGTCGGCCGTCTGGAAGTCTTGCCACCACTCAGCCAGCGCTTCCTCGACCTCGCCCACATCGGCGCGCAGGCGCATGAAGTCGAACCCGGCACGGAAACGCGGCTGCATCACCATGCCGAACGGCGTGTTGCCCACGCGCTTTTCAAAGCGCGGCTGCATGACCCAGATCTCGCGCATGTCGGCGGCCAGCTTGCCGCGGCCCGACACATCGCCAATGCGGCGGTCAAACACCTCGTCAATCGCATCCTGCAAGGCAGGCAGCGCATGCTCGCGGCGATTCAGGCGCTCGTCCCAGCCCTTGCGAACGTCTTCCCACAGCACACAGGCGAGCAAGAAGCTGGGCGCCACGGGCTTGCCTTCTTGCACGCGGCGGTCGGTATCCATGAGGGCCGCCTTCACAAACGGCGTGTCGGCCCGCTCCACTGCCACGTCCAGCAGCGGGTAAATGCCCTTGGCCATGCCCAGCTTGCGCAATTGCTCGATGGTGGCAATGGCGTGGCCGGTTTGCAGCAGCTTGAGCATTTCGTCAAACATGCGGCTTTGCGGCACATCGGCCAGCAGGGCCTGCGACTGCACCAGCGGCGCGGCCGTCTTGGCGTCGATGGTGAAACCCAGGGGGCTGAGCTTGGCGGCGAAACGCACAGCGCGGATGATGCGCACCGGGTCTTCGCGGTAGCGCGTGGCGGGGTCGCCAATCATGCGCAGGGTTTTCTTCTTCGCGTCCTGGATGCCCTTGTGGTAGTCCACCACCACCTGGGTTTCCGGGTCGTAGTACATGGCGTTCACGGTGAAGTCACGGCGGGTGGCGTCTTCGTCTTGCGGGCCCCACACGTTGTCACGCAGCACACGGCCGCTGGCGTCTACCGCATGCTGCATGCCCGAAAGCTGAGCCTTGCTGGTCTTTTCGTTGCCACTCACCTGCCCTGCGGCCGAGTTGTCGAGGTAGGCGCGGAAGGTGGAAACCTCGATCACTTCATGCTCGCGGCCCCGGCCATGCACCACGTGCACGATGCGAAAGCGCTTGCCAATGATGAACGCACGGCGAAACAGCGCCTTCACCTGCTCAGGCGTGGCGTTGGTAGCCACGTCAAAGTCCTTGGGGCGCAGACCCAGCAGCAGGTCGCGCACGGCACCACCCACGATGTAGGCCTCGTAGCCCGCATCCTTGAGCGTGTGCACCACATCGGCCGCGCGCCGGTCCACCAGCTCGGGGTTGATGCCGTGCACCGAGGCAGGAACCTCTTCGCGCCTGCCGAAGTGCGGCTTGCCGCCAGAGGTTCCGGGCGTCGATTTGCCCAGCAGTTTGTCGATGAACTTCTTGATCATGGGTATGCAGTAAACAGTGTGACTGGCACGGGGCGCAGTTCAGGGGGCGGGAGCTTACGCGCCCGCAGTGGCGGCGCTGGCATCGTCCGCGAAAAGGTCCAGTATGCGCCAGCCGCGCTCTTGCGCCAGGGCGCGCAGCCGGGGATCGGGGTTGGTGGCGACGGGATGATCGACTTTTTCCAGCAAAGGCACGTCGTTCATGGAATCGCTGTAGAACGTGCTTTCCACATCCCCCCAGCCCAGTTGGCGGTCGGCCAGCCATTGTTCCATGCGCAGCACCTTGCCCTGGCGCATGGTCGGTATGCCATCAATTTCACCCGTGTACCAGCCTTGCGCATCGCGCGCCAGTTGCACGGCCAGCAATTCCTCCACGCCCAGCGCCTTGGCGATGGGACGGGTAACAAATTCGTTGGTTGCCGTGACGATGAGCACGTGATCCCCCGCCGCCTGGTGCTGGCGGATCAACTCCAGCGCCTGCGGGCGGATGGCAGGGGCAATCACCTCGCGCATGAACTGCGCATGGGCTGCCGCGGCGGCCTCAGGCCCCCGCAGGCGAACCGCCTCGGTGGCGAAGCGTACGTAGTCGTGCACATCGAGCGTACCTGCCTGGTAATGGGCATAGAACTCGTCGTTGCGGCGGGCAAACTCCACCGGGTCGTTCCAGCCAAGGCGAATGGTGAACTCGCCCCACTCGTAGTCGGAGTCGAGCGGCAGCAGGGTGTGGTCCAGGTCGAACAAGGCCAACCGAAGGCGAGGGGTCTTGGTATCCGTCATTGATTCTTTTAAGTACGTTGAGCATGGGCGGTGCTGAAGTGGGTTCACAGCAATCCGCAGGCCTCAGCCTTTTCATTCCGATTCAAGCATCGCCTTCAACAGCGGAATGGTGATGGCACGCTGGGTGCGCAAGGCAAAGGCATCAAGCTGGTCCAGCAACTGCATCAGACTGCCCAGGTCGCGCGAAAAGCGCTTGAGCATGAAGTCCATGACCTCATCACCCAAAAACACGCCCCGGGCGTCTGCTTCCTGGCGCAGCACGGCGCGGCGCGCGGTTTCATCCAGCAATTGCAGCTGGAACACATGCCCCCAGCCCATGCGGCTGCGCAAATCATCGCGCAGCGGCAGGTCGGCAGGCGGCAAATCGCCCGCAGCCAGCACCCAGCGCTGGCCGCCGGTGGCGGGATTGATGGCATTCACAAACCAGTTGAACGCACTGGCCTGCTGGGCCGTGTTGTAAAGATGCACTTCGTCCATCACCACGGCTGCCCAGCGCTCGTCAAAGTCGGGGGGGTTGGCAACCGAGGCGTCCATCCAGCCGACGCTGGCGCCTTGCTCGTGCAGGGCTTCGCACACCGCCTTGAGCAAATGGGTTTTGCCGCTGCCGGCCTCGCCCCACAGGTAGGTGGGCACGGGCGAGCGGGTGTTCTGGCTGCTGCCTTCACCGGCCCACAAGCGCAGGTGTTGCAGGGCGGCTTCATTGGGGCCCGCATAGAAACTTGACAGTGTCGGCCCCGTGGCCAGGCCGATATCCAGCGCCAGCTGCTTCATGGCAACTGCCCGCTGGCAAACACGCTGGAGCAAGGAGAAAAGGCGAAGAACGGCATGGGCTCCAGAGAGAAAACAGGACGGTGTGAAGGGAGAGCCGCCGGGCAGGCGGCGCGCACCCCGTAAAATCTGCGCAAATTTTAGTCTGCTGCGCACGCTGGTCCGTGCCATCTTCGCCATGAGCAACTCTGCCGCTACCCCTACCCCCCTGTCCTACAAAGACGCTGGCGTTGACATCGACGCTGGCGACGCACTCGTCGAGCGCATCAAGCCCCTGGCCAAGAAAACCATGCGCGAAGGCGTGCTGGCAGGCATTGGCGGCTTTGGCGCCCTGTTTGAAGTGCCCAAGCGCTACAAGGAACCCGTGCTGGTCAGCGGCACTGACGGCGTGGGCACCAAGCTCAAGCTGGCGTTTGAATGGAACATGCACGACACCGTGGGCATCGACCTGGTGGCCATGAGCGTGAACGATGTGCTGGTGCAAGGCGCCGAGCCCCTGTTCTTCCTCGACTACTTTGCCTGCGGCAAGCTGGACGTGGACACCGCCGCCGCCGTGGTGGGCGGCATTGCCAAAGGCTGCGAACTGTCGGGTTGCGCGCTGATTGGCGGTGAAACCGCTGAAATGCCCGGCATGTACCCCGCAGGTGAATACGACCTGGCCGGCTTTGCCGTGGGCGCAGTCGAAAAGTCCAAGATCCTGACTGGCCAGAACGTCGCCCCTGGCGATGTGGTGCTGGGACTGGCCAGCCACGGCGTGCATTCCAACGGCTTCAGCCTGGTGCGCAAGTGCATTGAACGTGCCGAAGCCGCGGGCACCGTGCCCGCCACGCTGGACGGCAAGCCCTTCAAGCAAGCCATCATGGAGCCCACCCGCCTGTACGTGAAGAACGTGCTGGCCGCGCTGGTTGCCCACCCCATCAAGGCACTGGCCCACATCACCGGTGGCGGCCTGCTGGAAAACATTCCCCGCGTGCTGCCCGAAGGCAGTGCCGCCCACCTGAAGAAGGGCAGCTGGCCCCAGACTGAGCTGTTTGCCTGGCTGCAAAAGACCGCAGGCATTGACGACATCGAGATGAACCGCACGTTCAACAACGGCATCGGCATGGTGGTGGTGGTAGACGCCGCCAACGCCGAAGCCACGGCCGCCACGCTGCGTGCCGCAGGCGAGCAGGTGTACACCATTGGCACGATTGCGCAGCGCGGCGAAGGTGCCGCAGTGGTCGTCGCCTAACCCCGCACCGCTCCACCACCACGCGCATGGCGCAGCACCAGCCCCCTGCCCTCTCCCCAGAGCCGCACCCGGCGGCGCTCACCAGCTACACCGCAGCCCCACCGCCCCTTCGGCCGGTGAGGTCGGGTGTGGTGCTGGCCAGCTATCTGCTGATGGGAGGCGCACTCTTGTTGGTGATGTGGCGCGGGCTGCTGCCCGGCCTGCTGTGCGTATGCCTGGGCTTTTTGCTCACCCGCACGCTGACTGCGTGGATCGCTGCGGGCACGCGCCGGCTACCCGGCGCGCAGCGCAACCGCCCAGCGGCTGATGCCCCACCCCGGTCCGCTCAGGTGGTAGCCGCTGCCGTGGTCATGCTCATGCCCTTGGCGCTGCTGGCTGCCGGGCTGACGCATTCGCGTGGTTACCTGGTTGATGCGCCCCAGCAATACCGTGAACTGCTCACCTACATGGCCCGCACGGTGCTGGAATTGCGCCTGAAGCTGCCGGCCGACATGGCGGCCCATCTGCCCGAGGGCGCCGCAGAAATCCAGCGCATCATCGCCAACTACCTGGGCGCCAAGGCAGGCGCACTGGCCATGGCAGGGCGTGCATGGCTGGGCAGTGTGCTGTTCGCCTATGTGGGCCTGCTCATTGGCTCGCTGGCCGCTGTGCGCACCACCAAGGCAGGCCTGGGGCCTTTGGCCCAGCAATTGGCCCAGCGCATCACCCTGTTTGGCGAGGCATTCCGGCAGATCGTGGCGGCGCAGTTCTGGATTGCTGCCTTCAACACCTTGCTCACGGCCTTGTTTCTGCTGTTCATTTTGCCGATGTGGGACATGGCCCTGCCCTACACGCCGGTGCTCATCACGCTGACCTTTGTGGCGGGCCTGGTACCCATCGTGGGCAACCTGCTGTGCAATGTGGTGATGACCATCGTGGGCTTGTCGGTGTCGCCCCTGGCGGCTGCGGCCTGCCTGGGGTTTCTCATCCTGATCCACAAGGCCGAATACGTCATCAACGCCAAGGTGGTGGGCCAGCGCACGCAGATGGGTGTGTGGGAGTTGCTGAGCGTGATGTTTGTGGCCGAGGCCGTCTTTGGCCCGGCGGGACTGGTGGCCGCGCCCCTGTTTTACGCTTACCTCAAAAAGGAACTGGTCGCCGCGCGACTGGTGTGACCCTGGGTCGCCACATCTGAGGCGCGACCCGCGCCTGTAGGCGTTCCAGCGCTTGCGGAACTTTGTCGGGACAAACCCTGAATGAAGGCCCCAATGTCAGCACATTGCAAACCCAAAGACTAAAATCTGCGCGCACCAGCACAATTTGCAACTTTTTGTAAAAAATTTGCAAATTTGCACCTCTCCTTTCACTTCGGGCGCGCGCCATGACCATTGCGAGAAAACTCGCCATTTTGGTGCTGTTCGCCCTTTTGGGCATGGTGGTGATGACGGCCTGGTTCCTGGTTTCCGAACGCAAGCTGATCCTTGAAGAGCGACAAACCGGTGTGCGCCAGGTGGTCGAGGTGGCTCATGGCATTGCCGTGCATTTCCACACGCTGAGCACCAAGGGCGCCATGCCCGACGAAGAAGCCCGGCAGCGCGCAGCAGCGGCCATGCAAGCGCTGCGCTACAGCGGCAATGAATACATCTGGATCAACGACATGCATCCCCGCATGGTGATGCACCCCGTCAGGCCTGAGCTGAACGGGCAGGACCTTTCTGCGAACAAAGACCCCAACGGCCTGCCGCTGTTCATGGAATTTGTGCGCACCGTCAAGACCCAAGGCGCCGGTTTTGTGCCCTACATGTGGCCCAAGGCTGGCAGTGATATTCCGGTGGAGAAGACCTCCTACGTCAAAGGCTTTGAGCCCTGGGGCTGGGTGATTGGTTCAGGCGTCTACATCGACACTGTGAACGCCGCCATCTGGAAACGCGCCATGGGCTTTGGTGCCGTGGCACTGGCGCTGGGTGCAGCGCTGCTGGTGGTGGGCACCCTGATCTCGCGCAACCTGCTGCGGCAGCTGGGTGGCGAGCCCGACTATGCGCGCCACGTCGCGCGCAGCATTGCCCAGGGTG
Organism: Acidovorax temperans; assembly: GCF_006716905.1. Classification (GTDB taxonomy): domain Bacteria; phylum Pseudomonadota; class Gammaproteobacteria; order Burkholderiales; family Burkholderiaceae_C; genus Acidovorax; species Acidovorax temperans. The sequence goes on from NZ_VFPV01000003.1 coordinate 693,533, forward strand.
ACCTGGCCGTGGCGGTGAAGACCCGTCCCGGCGATGAATCCAGCCTGATGCTGGACATACAGGCCATGCGCAACAGCCTGCACCGCATCGTGCAGCGGGTGCGCAGCGGCACCGAGCACATCGCCAGCGCCTCGCAACAGATCGCGGCGGGCAACAGCAACCTGTCGGGCCGCACCGAATCCCAAGCCAGTGCGCTGGAGCAAACGGCTGCGTCGATGGAGGAAATGACCTCCAACGTCAAACAGAACGCCGACAACGCACGCCAGGCCAGCATGCTGGCGAAGTCTGCCTCCGACGTGGCGCGCCAGGGGGGCGCTGTGGTGGAAAAGGTCGTGCAGACCATGGACTCGATTGAAGCGTCGTCGCGCAAGGTCGCAGACATCACAGGCGTGATTGAAGGCATTGCCTTTCAGACCAACATCCTCGCGCTGAATGCGGCGGTGGAAGCAGCCCGCGCCGGTGAACAAGGCCGGGGCTTTGCGGTGGTGGCGACCGAAGTGCGCAGCCTGGCGCAGCGCTCCTCCGAAGCGGCCAAGGAAATCAAGGCCCTGATCGGTAATTCCGCCGAACAGGTCAAGGCCGGCACGCAACTGGCTCAGGAAGCTGGCACCACCATGCAGGCGGTGGTGAACAGCGTGCTACAGGTGTCGTCCGTGATCGAAGAAATCAGCCAGGCCAGCCGCGAACAGACCGACGGCATCGAGCAGATCAACCAGGCCGTGGCACAGATGGACCAGGGCACGCAGCAGAACGCCGCGCTGGTGGAAGAAGCCGCAGCCGCTGCAGCAGCCTTGCAGCAGCACGCGCAAGAACTGACGCAGGTGGTGGCGACTTTCCATCTGGACGAATCCCACCAGGCGCTTGCTGCACGCTCGACCGGCACGGCACCGCTGCGACTGACCTGAGCGGCCTTCGTACACGCCAGCCATCAAAAATGATAGCTACCAGCGCTTGATGCGTAAGCGCTAGCGGCCATTTTTCTTCAAATTTTCTTGAACTGCCTTGCCACAAAGGCCCAGATCAGGGCGGATGCATCCGGCCCCGCCGGATCGCTGTAAGGCCAACGGGAAGCCCCGCCGCTCCAGGCGTGGTCCAGCCCGGCAATTTCGCGCAACGACACGGCCAACTGGCCGCGCAGCTTGAAGTCCACCGCCCGCATCGGATACCGCTGCCCGCGCGCCACGGTGCGCTCTGCCGTGGCACGGGCGCCCGACGCCTGGGCCCAGAGCAGCGCTGTGGCTGTGGCGTTGCGCACGGACACCACGCGGTCGGCATCGCCATGCAGCACCAGCAGGGGCGGCAGGCGCAATCCCTGGGGGGCAGCAGGCAACCCTGTGTCGGTCATGGCGGTTGGCAGCGCGGGCCATGCATCAGGCAATTGCGCATCACGGGTGCCGCGCATGGCGGCCAAGGCGTTGGCGGCCGATTCGGCCGTACCCGGTGCCACCCCCGAATGCATGGCCACGGCGCAGAACCGCGTGGGGTACAGCGCCGCGAGCAGCGCAGCCATGCTGGCACCCGCCGACAGGCCCGCCACGGCCACACGTGACAGGTCCACGGGGTGCCGCCGCGCCACCTGGTCCACGGCGGCGAGGACCGTGGCCGCCTCGGCATCGGCCTTGCCGCTGCGGCGCTCGTACCAGTTCCAGCAGCCCTGGGAGTTGGCCATGCGCTCTTGCTCCGGGTAGAGCACCAAAAAGCGCTTGCGCGTTGCAATGCGGTTCATGCGCGAGATGGCGGCCAGGTCACTTCCCGTCTGGCGGCACCCGTGCAGCATGACCAGCAGCGCAAAAGTCTCGCCCGGTGCGGCCACCAGCCCCGGCGGCACAAACAGGTGAAAGCGCCGCGCACCCGCAGGGCCGGGAGCCACGCCAGCAATCCATTGCTCAGAAGTTTTGGCCAGTGGGGCCCGCTGGGGTGCAGGCTTGGCTGCCACCTTGCGCTCCGGCCGCGCCTGCGCTGAAACGGCCTTTTTCCGGGGCACCGGCTGGGTTGCACGCACCAGGGCCGCAAGATTGCGCTGGTAGGCGCGGGTCCAGCTGGCCAGGGAGAAGAGACGGGGTTTGCGGGGCATGGAGGAAGGGAAGATTGCAGGCAGGGTGACATGCATCACCGAGGGAAAACCCTTGCCACCTTAACAGGAGTGAAGCTCCACGGGGCGGGATGCCTTCCCCCAGCCTCCGTGAGACAAACACCTACGGCGGGGGGCGCCACCGTAAAAAGCCCGCAACGGTGTGGGGCACCGCGCCATTTCGGGTGCGCTTTAGCGGAGGCAGGAACCGCTCGCAAGCTGGGGCGGGGCTACATGATCGGCCCACAACAAATACAGACGGCCCCATCAGTTTGAAGTGTTTTTGGCCTCCAGCGCTTACTGGACAAGCGCTAGCAGCTATCAACTCTATAGCAACACCGCCCAGACGGAGATAGCTTCGGCGCCTGCGGCGCTCAATACACCTCAGGCACGTACATCGACGCAGGCACAGGCTGGCGGAAATACTCGGGGTTGCGTACCCGCTCGGGCAGCACCACGGGGGCGTGGGGCACTTCCTGGTAGGGCAGCTGGCTCAGCAGGTGGTGAATGCAGTTGAGGCGGGCCTTCTTCTTGTCCACCGCCTGCACCACCCACCAGGGGGCTTCGGGGATGTGGGTGCGGTCCAGCATGGTTTCCTTGGCCTTGGTGTAAGCCTCCCAGCGCACGCGGCTTTCCAGGTCCATGGGGCTGAGCTTCCACTGCTTGAGGGGATCATGGATGCGCCCCAGAAAGCGCAGGTGCTGCTCTTCATCGGTGATGGAGAACCAGTATTTGACGAGCTTGATGCCCGAGCGCACCAGCATCTTTTCAAATTCGGGTACGGTGCGGAAAAATTCTTCGTACTCGTCGTCCGAGCAAAAACCCATCACGCGCTCCACACCCGCCCGGTTGTACCAGCTGCGGTCAAACAGCACGATCTCGCCCGCCGCTGGCAGGTGCGCCACATAGCGCTGAAAGTACCACTGCGTGCGCTCACGGTCGTTGGGCGCAGGCAGTGCGGCCACACGCGCCACCCGTGGGTTCAACCGCTGGGTAATGCGCTTGATCACCCCGCCCTTGCCTGCCGCATCGCGGCCCTCAAACAGAATCACCACCTTCTGGCGGCTGTGCTGCACCCAGTCCTGCAACTTGACCAGCTCGCCCTGCAGGCGAAACAGCTCTTTGAAGTAGCGCTGGCGCTCCAGCTTGTCGGTGGCCACCAGGTCACCCGCCTCATCCACGTTGCGGTCTTCAATCTCCAGCTCCAACTCTTCGTCGTAGCTGTCCATCAAGTCATTGGCGATGCGCTGCATCAGGTCCTGGGCATCGAACGGGGCGTTCTGGAGCATGGCGGTGAAATGGTGCAAAAAGGTGCGCCCATGCTGCCCTGCCTTGGTGACAACACAGTGACAGCCACCAAACGGTCATCAAACCGTCATGCTCGCAGCGCACGATGGCACGCTGCCCTCCCGACAGGGCCCTTGTTCCTTTTGCCTACCCATTTCATGACAGTCCACTCTGCTGGCACGCTGCCGCACCACAGCTACGGCGGCGACTCGGCAGGTCTGGTGTGCGGCTACCTCATGCAGGGCAGCACGCCTGCCTTGCCGCTGGACAGCACCGAGGCGGCGCACTGGCTGCAGGCGCACCCACAGGCAACGCCCACCGTGCAGGGCGGCCCACCAGTGGGTGTCGCGGCTCCCTTCGTCTGGCTGCACTTCAACCTGGCCCACGCCCAGGCCCTGCGCTGGATACAGCGGCACGCCCAGCTGCCCGATGCGTTTTTTGAGGCACTCAAAGAGGGTTCGCACTCCACCCGCATCGAACGCGACGACGATGCCCTGGTGGGCGTGCTCAACGACGCACATTTCGACTTCGCCTTCGAGCCCTTTGACATTGCCACGCTGTGGATTTGCGTGCTGCCCCATGTGGTCATCACCGCGCGTGCCCACCCGCTGCGATCGGTGGACGCCCTGCGCACGGCCGTGCGGCAGGGCTACACGCCGCGCTCCAGCGTGGCGCTGCTGGAGCAGCTGATGCGCACCCAGGCCGCCGGGCTGGTGGACATCGTGCGCGGCGTCACTCAGCGCATCGATGGCATCGAGGACGAGTTGCTGGCGGGCCGGCTCAATCACAAGCGGGCCCGGCTGGGCGTGCTGCGGCGGTTGCTGGTGCGGCTGCAGCGGCTGCTGGCCCCCGAGCCTGCCGCCTTGTTCCGCCTGCTGCAGCACCCACCCACCTGGATGGGCGCCGACGATGTGCAGGAGCTGCGCGATTCCACCGAAGAGTTCTCGGTGGTGCTGCGCGACATGCAGGGCCTGCAAGAGCGCATCAAGCTGCTGCAGGAAGAGCTGGCGGCCAGCGTGCAAGAGGCCAACAGCCGCAGCCTGTTTGTGCTGACCGTGGTCACCGTGCTGGCGCTGCCCATCAACATCCTTGCGGGCTTGCTGGGCATGAATGTGGGCGGTATCCCGCTGGCCGACAGCGAACATGGCTTTTGGGTCATCGTGGGCATCCTCGTGGTGTTCACAGCGGTGGCGGGCTGGCTGGCCCTGCGCGGCGCGCGGGACAAGTAAGCCTTGCCAGACAGCAGGCACGGCGCAACTACAATGCCGCCCCTGCCTTGAAGACCCGGCCACGCGCCCACACACCATGAACATCGTTGTCAACGAAGAACTCAAAGCCTACATCGACCCCCTGACCCCGGAAGAACACGATGCGCTGGAGCGCAGCATTCTGGCCGAGGGTTGCCGCGATGCCCTGGTGCTGTGGGGCGATGTGCTGGTGGACGGCCACAACCGCTACGGCATTTGCCAAAAGCACGGCCTGCCCTTCCAAACCGTGCAGAACACGCGCTTCCAATCGATGGAAGATGTGCACCTGTGGATGATTGACCAGCACCTGGGCCGCCGCAGCGTGTCTGACTTTCAGCGTGGCGTGCTGGCGCTGCGCAAGCGCGAGATCGTGGCGGAGCGCCGTGCACGCGCGGCTGCAGCCTTTGTGGCGGGCAATGCGCAAGCAGAAACGCAGCCTGAAGAAAGCTCTGCAACCGCCGCCCCTGCGGCGGCCAGCGTGGCGCCCCCCGAAGACCTGAGCAGCCGCGAAGCCATTGCGCGCGCGGCCCGCCTGAGCAGCAGCCAGGTGGTCATGATTGAAAAAATCCAGAAGCAGGCAGCGCCTGAGCTGGTGGCGGCGGTGAAGTCCGGCACCATCTCGCTCAACGCCGCAGCCGCCGTGGCCACCCTGCCCGCGGAAGAACAGGTGGCGGCCGCCACTGCAGGCAAAGACGAGCTCAAACAAGCCGCCAAGCGCGTGCGCGAAGCCAAGCGCAAAACCCGCGAAGAAGCGGCCCCCAAAAATTCTGATGAGGCCCCGCAGCCCACTGAAGGCGCCCACACCGATGAGCTGCCAGCCTTGCGCGCGCGCGTGGCCGAGCTGACGGCCGAAAACGAGGCCCTGCGCCAGCAACTGGGCCAGTTGCGCGCACAACTCTCGGCAGACGACGGCCAGCCGTTTTAAAGGGCGCTAGGCGCTAGTCTTGTGGGTTAACCCAGCGAACGTCGCAGGGCGTTCAACCGCTCGGTCACCATGTCGGCATCGAGTCCGTCTTCGGCGTGCGCCAGGTAGGTTTCCAGGTCTTGCACTGCTTCTTTCGCGTTGCCCAATTCGGCATGGGCCAGGCCACGGTCCCGCCGCTCACCCCACGCCTGGGGTGAGAGCACCACCAAGCGATCCAGCACCGCCGTCAGGCGCTGCCAGTCTTGCTGCGAGCGGTGCACTTCCTTGAGGTTGCGCAGCATGCGGGCAATGATGTCGCGCGGCGTGGCAGCCTGCAAATACAGGCCCAGCGGCACGTCATAGTCATCCACCAGCTCGCTCTGGCGCTTGTAAGGCTCCAGCCGCTCGGAGAGGTCTTCACGGCTGAGCGACTGGCCCGTGGTCGGGTCCATCACCACCTGCCCCTTGGGCAGCAGCACCTTCACCATGAAGTGGCCCGGAAACCCCACCCCGCGCACATGCAGACCCAGCCCCTGGGCCAGCTCCATCCACAACACCGCCAAGCTGATGGGAATGCCCCGGCGCGTGCGCAGCACCGCATTCAGGTAGCTGTTGTCGGGGTCGTAGTAATTGTTGACGTTGCCTGCAAAGCCCAGGTCAGAATAAAAGAACTGGTTGAGCATGTGCAACCGCTGCAGCGACGGGGCATCGCTGGCCAGGCGTCGGCGGATGCGGGCCTGCATCTGGTCCACGTCGCCCAGCAGTTGCTGCACGTCCAGCTCGGGGTACTCGTCCTGCGCGATGCTGGCGGCGGCTTCGAGCAGCGGAAAGTGCTCGTCGCTTTGCACCAGGCAAGCGAAATACTCCAGGGACGAAGGAACGGTATAGCTCAGGGACATGGCAGATTTTTAGGTGGGGGCTGCATGGCAGTCAAGGCGCAAAACCGGGGGCTTTACCCCGGTGTTACCGCCACTGCGCCGCGTGCAAAGAACGCTCAGCGGCGCAGCATCTGCCGCAGCTTGAGCCCTGCGGCCCACAGGGCACCGAAATACACCACGGCAGCCGCCACCATCAACCCCAGCAACAGCAGCACCCGCTGGCCGCTGTGGGCGCGCAGGGCCACCCAGTCAAAGTAATGCGAGCCCCAGGCCAGCAGCACTGCCAGCAACGCACTGGCCGCCACCACCTGCAAGGCAAAGCGCGACCAGCCCGGCTGAGGCTGGTAGCTGCCGCGCCGCACCAGCCCGATCAACAGCCACAGCGCGTTGACCAGAGCCCCCAGGCCAATCGACAGGGCCAGCCCCGCGTGGTCGATGAGCGGCACCAGAACGGCGTTGAGGATCTGGGTGATGACCAGCACCACGATGGCAATCTTGACCGGGGTGCGCACATCCTGGCTGGCGTAGTAGCCGGGCGCCAGCACCTTGATGGCCACCAGGCCCAGCAAGCCCGCCCCATAGCCAGCCAACGCCACGGCAATCTGCCCCACATCGGAGTCCGCCAATTTGCCATAGTGAAACAGGGTGGCCACCAAGGGCTTGGCAAAGGTGAGCAACGCCACGGCACAGGGCACGGCCAGCAGCACCACGATGCGCAAACCCCAATCCAACATGGCCGAGTATTTCTGCGCATCCCCCGCCGCTTTGGCAGCAGTGAGCTGGGGGGTGAGCACCACGCCCAGGGCAACCCCAAGCAAGGCCGTGGGGAATTCCATCAGCCGATCGGCATAAAACAACCAGGTGACGCTGCCGGGCGCCAGGTAAGAAGCAATCTGCGTGTTGATCATCAGGGACACCTGCGCCACCCCCACGCCCAGCAGAATGGGTGCCATCAATGTCAGCACCCGGCGCACGCCCGGCTCAGCCCAGGCCGCGCGCAGGGCACCCCAGGTCACCCCAATGCGGGGCATGAGTCCCATGCGAAGCAGCACCGGGATTTGAACCCCCAGTTGCAGCACGCCCCCCAGCATCACCCCACCCGCCATGGCGTAGATGGGCTCGATGCCGCGCGCCTCCAGCTGGGGCGCCCCCAGCCAGGCCGCGCCAATCATGGAAAGGTTGAGCAACACGGGCGAGGCGGCGGGCACGGCAAAGTGCTTCCAGGTGTTGAGAATGCCGGCGGCCAGCGCCACCATGGACATGAAACCGATGTAGGGAAACATCCACCGCGTCATCAACACGGCAGCGTCAAAAGCCTCGGGGGTTTGGCGCATGCCGCTGGCCAGGGCCCACACCAGCGCAGGCGCCCCCAGCACACCCAGCGTGCAAGTCAACAGCAGCGTCCAGGCCAGGGCGGTGGCCACCGCAGCGATCAGCCGGTGCGTGGCCTCCTCGCCTTCTTTGGTTTTGGTGGTTGCCAGCACGGGCACAAAGGCTTGCGCAAATGCACCCTCGGCAAACAGGCGGCGAAACAGGTTGGGAATGCGGAAAGCGACGTTAAAGGCGTCCGTGAGGGCGCTGGCGCCAAACATGGACGCCATCAAAAGGTCGCGCACCAGGCCCGTCACGCGGGAGGCCAGGGTCAGCAGGGATACGGTGGAGGCGGCTTTGAACAGAGACACCGCCGGGAGTGTATTCGCAGCGCACGGCCCCGCCTGGGCGGCTGTGGGGTTGTTTCACGCCCTTACCTGAAACATCCGGGCGGATGCAGCGCCGCGCAGGGCCCATATGCCCGGTGAGCAGATACCCGGAATGGGCCCGCTGGCGAAAAGCCCCGCCCTTTTCAGCCAGTGGGCTATAATCGTCGGCTTTGCTGACATCATCCTCAGACTCAAGGAACTAAATCATGGCATCCGCTAAACCAAAGAAAAAGAACCCACGCCTGGCGTCGGGCCGTAAGCGCGTCCGTCAGGACGTCAAGATCAACGCAGCCAACACATCGCTGCGTTCCAAATACCGCACTGCCGTCAAGAACGTCGAAAAGGCGGTTCTGGCTGGCGACAAGGTGAAGGCTGCTGAAGCTTTCGCCAAGGCACAAAGCGTGGTTGATACCGTTGCCGACAAGGGCATCTTCCACAAGAACAAGGCAGCTCGCGATAAGAGCCGCCTGGCAGCCAAGGTGAAAGCCCTGGCACTGGCCGCCTGACCCACTTCAGGCAAACAGCACGGGTAGCGTAAGCTGCCCGCCGTTTGTAACGGGTGCGCTGTCAGCAAAACATCAAAACCGCCTTCGGGCGGTTTTTTTGTGCCCGCTTGGTTTTCAGGTGCGGAGCAAACCATCTTCTTGGCGCATCTGGCGGATTTTGGTGCATTGCATGCCGCCTTCATGGACCCCACCTGCAGCGCGAGCAGGCGTAAAAAAAGGCCAGTCAGGCCTTGGGGGGGGGAGCGTCGGGTAGCAAACAGGCTTCTGCGACTTGCAAGTTGTTGTCCCTTGCGAAGTTGATCACAAAGTCCCAGGCCATGGGCTCGTGGTTTTGCAAGTCGCGGTGGACCACCACACATTTCACGCCATTGAGGGTGGTGGGAATGCACCAGGGCGAATAGCTCAGGTGGCTGCCCGGCCGCGAGCCACCGGGACGGAACTGGCTCATGACGCCCGCCAAACGCTCGGCCCAGTCGCTGGGCCGAAAGGTTTTCCCATCGTGGGTAACGCCTTGGATGAAGACTTCTTTGGTGGAGGGGGAAACCATCGCGGTCGGTTGGGTAAGTGGCAGCTCACCGCAGGGTTGCTACAGCCATCCATTCTAACTCTTATATAAGAGCTAACCCGGTAGTCCTGCAGCCCGGGCGGGTAACGCATCGCAGTGATGCGCAATTGTCAATGGCCAGCCACGGCACTCCCCCTAGAATCGTGCTTCGCTTTTCGGGTGAAACACCCTGTTCGCAGGCCACAAGCCCAACCTTTTTCTGCACCGTCTGGAGATCTCTGCATGACCGCTTTCATCGAGGCAGCCTCGCCCCACGTTATGAACACCTATGGCCGCGTACCGATCGCGCTGGCCCGAGGCCAGGGCTGCCGAGTCTGGGACGTCAACGGCAAGGAATACCTGGACGCGCTGGGCGGCATTGCCGTGAACACGCTGGGGCACAACCACCCCAAGCTGGTGCCGGCGCTGCAGGACCAGCTCACCAAGCTCATCCACACCTCCAACTACTACCACTCGCCGCTGCAAGAAGCGCTGGCTGCCAAGCTGGTGGAACGCTCTGGCATGACCAACGTGTTCTTCTGCAACTCTGGGCTGGAAGCCAACGAGGCGGCCATCAAGATCGCACGCAAATACGGCGTGGACAAGGGCATCGCCAAACCCGAGATCGTGGTCTACGAAAAGGCCTTCCACGGCCGCTCCATCGCCACCATGTCGGCCACCGGCAACCCCAAGATCTACAGCGGCTTTGGCCCGCTAGTCGAGGGCTTCATCCGCGTGCCGCTCAACGACATCGAGGCCATCAAGCAACGCACCGAGGGCAACCCCAACGTGGTGGCGGTGTTCTTTGAAACCATCCAGGGCGAAGGCGGCGTGAACCCCACCCGCGTCGAATACCTGCAGCAGTTGCGTGCCCTGTGCGATGAGCGCGGCTGGCTGATGATGATTGACGAAGTGCAGTGCGGTATGGGCCGCACCGGCAAGTGGTTTGCCCACCAGTGGGCAGGCATCGTGCCCGACGTGATGCCCCTGGCCAAGGGCCTGGGCTCTGGCGTGCCGATTGGTGCGGTGGTGGCGGGCCCCAAGGCCGCCAACGTGCTGCAACCGGGCAACCACGGCACCACCTTTGGTGGCAACCAGTTGGCCATGCGCGCAGGCAACGAAACCATCCGCATCATGGAAGAAGAAGGCCTGCTGGAGAACGCAGCGACCGTGGGCGCGCACCTGAAGGCGGCCCTGCAGCGCGAACTGGGCAGCCTGCCCGGCGTGAAGGAAATTCGTGGCCAGGGCCTGATGCTGGGCATTGAACTGAACAAGCCCTGCGGCGCCCTCACCGGCCGCGCGGCCGAAGCGGGCCTGCTCATCAGCGTGACGGCGGACAGCGTCATTCGCCTGGTGCCCTCGCTGATCCTCACCGTGGCCGAGGCCGACGAAATCGTCGCCAAGCTCACCCCCCTGGTCAAAGCCATCCTGGCCGAATAAACCTTGCAGGGCACGCTGCGGCGCGCTCTTTTTTGCAATGAAACACTATCTGCAGTTCACCGACCTCACCGCTGACGAATACGCTTACCTGTTCGAGCGCGCAGCCATCATCAAGAAGAAGTTCAAGTCGTACGAAAAGTACCACCCGCTGGCCGACCGCACCCTGGCCATGATTTTTGAAAAGGCCAGCACCCGCACCCGCGTGAGCTTTGAAGCGGGCATGTACCAGCTGGGCGGCAGCGTGGTGCACCTGACCACGGGCGACAGCCAACTGGGCCGCGCTGAGCCGATTGAAGACAGCGCCAAGGTCATCAGCCGCATGACCGATCTGGTGATGATCCGCACGTTCGAGCAGACCAAGATCGAGCGCTTTGCCGCCCATTCGCGCGTGCCCGTCATCAACGGGCTGACCAACGAATACCACCCCTGCCAGATCCTCGCCGACATCTTCACGTACATCGAGCACCGTGGCTCCATCGCGGGCAAGACGGTGGCCTGGGTAGGCGACGGCAACAACATGGCCAACACCTGGGTGCAGGCCGCTGCGCTGCTGGGTTTCAAGGTGAACGTGAGCACGCCGCGTGGCTACGAAATTGATGAGAAATTGGCCTCTGGCGCCCAAGGGGTAAGCGCTAGTAGCTATCAGTTCTATAGCAACCCGCTCGAAGCCTGCAAGGGCGCCGATTTGGTCACCACCGACGTGTGGACCAGCATGGGCTACGAAGCCGAGAACGAGGCCCGCAAGAAGGCCTTTGCCGACTGGTGCGTGGACGCCGAAATGATGGCCGCCGCCAAGCCCGATGCCCTCTTCATGCACTGCCTGCCCGCGCACCGTGGCGAAGAGGTGGAGGCCGAAGTGATCGACGGGCCGCAATCGGTGGTGTGGGATGAGGCGGAAAACAGGATGCACGTACAGAAGGCCCTCATGGAGTACCTTCTGCTCGGCCGCGTGGAATGACATGCAACGCGGTGGCGCGCCAGCGCCAGCAGACAGTTTCGGTGCAGGCTCATGTCCGCCACGCGGACGTGAACCAGCCACAGGCTGCGGGCCGAAGCCAAAACAGGATGCATGTGCAGAAGGCGCTCATGGAGTACCTTCTGCTCGGCCGCGTGGCGTAACGCCCCGACGGGATGTTCCACCGCAGCACCGCGGACACCGACGCGCTGCTCATCCAATGGGCAGCCTTGGGCACGGCCCTTGGCTGCCCCGCCAATCCGTGGATGCAAGAAGGCCAGCGCCTGCTGCGCAGCTGGCAGCGTTGGCCCCGGGCGTACCACAATGCATCGCACCTGCAGGCCTGCCTGGGCCACTGGCAGACGGTGCAAAAGGAACTGCCCGGCGCGCTGGAGCAACCCCATGCCGTAGCGCTGGCCCTGTGGTTTCATGACGCGGTGTATTGGGCCTGGAGTGCCCACAACGAGCTACGCAGCGCGCAGTGGGCATCGCGCTTTCTCAACGGCCAGCACGTGCCACCCAGCCTGGTTTCAACCGTTCACGCACACATCATGGCCACATGCCACAACCCGGGCGCGCTGCAAGGCGACGCCACCTGGGTCGTGGACATCGACCTCGCCGTGCTGGGCCAAAGCGATGCGGTGTACCGCCAGTTTGAGCGCAACGTGCGCAAGGAGTATTTCTTTGTGCGCTGGCCGCGCTACGTAGCGGGGCGCAGCGCAGTGCTGCAAGGCTTTCTGGACAGGCCGCGCATCTATCACAACGAGTGGTTTTTCTACCGCTATGAATCGCAGGCCCGCGCCAATCTGCGCCACGCACTGGAAGCATTGCAGCAAGGCCAGTTGTACGCCTGACGCGGCGCACGCATCGACAAACGCCAACCACCATCAGGCAGACAGCGCCAACGCGTTGCACAAGGCGCTTGCCGCCGCTCAGCCCGAACGGCGGCTGAACAGGCGCAAGGGCCGCCCATTCAGATCAGAACCGCTCTTGGCGCTCTGCGGCGTGCACCGTCGCGCGGGGTGCTGCAGACGACGAACACCCGCCGCAACTGCTGCAGCCACCGCCCCCGCCACCACCACAGCCTGCGCTCTGCCCCATGGCGGGGTGCACCCGGCCCAGCTTTTTACGCAGCCCGGCGGGCAGCCAGCGCCACACCATGTAAGCGGCGGCCAGCGCCACGATCAAACCGGTGATCCATTGTTGCCACATCACGCGCCACCTCCCAGGGCCAAAGTGATTCGGTAAGTCACAAAACTGGCGGCATACGCCAAGCCAAACAGGTAGGCCACCATCAGCAGCGGGTAGCGCCAGCTGTTCGTCTCGCGCCGCACGGCGGCGATGGTGGAGATGCACTGCGGCGCAAACACAAACCACACCAGCAGCGACAGTGCCGTGGCCAGTGACCAATTCTGCGCGATCAGCGGGCCCAGCTGGCTGGCCACTTCTTCGCCCGTGGCCGACAGCGCATACACCGTGCCCAGCGCACCCACGGCCACCTCGCGCGCTGCCATGCCGGGAACCAGGGCGATGGCGATCTGCCAGTTAAAGCCGATGGGCGCCACCAGCACCTCCAGCAGGCGGCCCAACTGGCCCGCAAAGCTATAGGTGATGGCCGCCCCGGTGGCCCCTTCGGGCGGGGCTGGGGAGGTGGACAGGAACCACAGCAGTACCGTCACCGCCAGAATGATGCCGCCCACGCGCTTGATGAAAATCACCGCCCGCTCGTACAGACCATGCGCCAGGCTGCGCAGGCTGGGCCAGCGGTAAGCGGGCAGCTCCATCAGCAGCTGCGGGGGCCGCTGGTCAGACCGGGCCAGCTTGGCCACGCCTGCCACCGCCATGGCACTGGCAATACCGCCCACATACAGCGCAAACAACACCAGGCCCTGCAGGTTGAACAGGCCCGCCACGGTGCGCTCGGGGATGAAAGCACCTATCAGCAACGCATACACCGGCAAACGGGCCGAGCAGGTCATGAGCGGCGCGATCATGATGGTGACCAGCCGATCACGCCAATGGGTGATGGAGCGCGTGGCCATCACGCCCGGCACGGCGCAGGCAAAGCTCGACAGCAGTGGAATGAACGAACGGCCCGACAACCCCACGGTGCCCATCACGCGGTCCAGCAAGAAGGCGGCACGCGGCAGGTAGCCCGAGTCTTCGAGCGCCAGGATGAACAGGAACAGCGTGAGGATTTGCGGCAGGAACACCAGCACCCCGCCGGCGCCGGCCACGATGCCGTCCACCAGCAGGCTGCGCAGCGGGCCATCAGCCATGTGCTGCTGGATGAAGGCGGACGTCCATTCCACGCCTGCGTTGATCCAGTCGGTAGGCACGGAAGCCCAGGTGAATACCGCCTGGAACATCAAAAACAACGTGGCCAGCAGCAGCAACATGCCCCACACGGGGTGCAGCACCACGGCGTCGATGCGGTCATCCACACGCAGACTGGCTGCGGGTGCCCGCACGGCCAGTTCCATTAGCCGGTGCACCTGCTGATGGGTGCGGATGACCTGGGTCTGAGCGTCCAGCGGCGAGGCATCCAGCGCCACCGCCTCCTGGGCGGCTACCACCGGGGCCTTCAGGGCCTGCGCGGCGGGAGAATCCAGCCAGGCCAGCAATTCCTGCGCGCCATCACCGCGCACACCCACCGTGGCCAGCACGGGCATGCCCAGCTCACGGGCCAACACCTCACGGTCAATCTGAATGCCCCGGCGCTCGGCCATGTCGCTCATGTTCAGCACCAGCACCATGGGCAGGCCCAGGGCCCGGGCTTCCAGCACCAGGCGCAGGTTCAGGCGCAGGTGGGTAGCATCGGTCACGCACACCAGCAAGTCGGGCAGCGGCTCGCCGGGGCGGCGGCCACGCACGATGTCGCGGGTGATGGCTTCATCCAGGCTGTGCGCGTGCAGGCTGTAGGCACCGGGTAAATCCAGCACGCGCACCTTGCGGCCACTGGCCGTGTGCATCGTGCCCTCTTTACGCTCTACCGTCACACCTGCGTAATTGGCCACCTTCTGGCGCGCACCGGTCAGCAGGTTGAACAGCGCCGTCTTGCCGCAATTGGGGTTGCCCAGCAGGGCCACACGCAGGAAATCTGCCTTGGGCGACACGCCCCCAGCGTTCAGTACCGCGCTCATGACTGCCCCTGTGCCTGAACCTGCACCATCGCTGCCTCTTGGTGCCGCAACGCAAAAGTGGCCTGCCCCACCCGCACGGCCAGAGGGTCGCCCCCCCAGGCGCCCCGCGCCAGCACTTGCACGGTCTCGCCGGGCACAAAGCCAATTTCCAGCAAACGCAGCAAGGTGCTGTGCTCACGCCCATCGCGCGCCGGCACCAGCCCGGTCACCAGCGCGGGCGTGCGCACTTTCAGTCCATCCAGGCCCGAAGCCGCTGACGGAGACGCCGAGGCCACGGCCAATGTGGCGGCCAGCGCGCTGGGGTACAGGGCGGCGGCGCTCTCGTGCATGGTTTTCATGGGGATCAGCCTTTTTGCAAATGAGTTTGGTTCTCATTCTACAAACTGAATTCTGGCGGCTATTGATTCAAATCAGAGCAGCCCTGATGGTCAGGAGATCGCAGGCACTTTGCACAAGGTACGGGCGCACGGGGGTCACCCTGAACTCCTCCGAGCCGATTGCTGGCCCGCTCCATCCGGCCAACGCTGTTACCTGCTCAAGCTGCGCCCCGTCTCGCAGGCTGGTCATCGGCTGATCCCGCACGACAAATCCCCTCGAATGCAGGGTGCGCTTGGCGCTGCAAAAATGCGCGCACCTTCACTTCATGAGTAGCACATGGACTCCATCAGCCAGGCCGCCCTGGGCAGTGCCGTGGTGCTGGCCACCCTCGGGCGCCGCACCGCCGCATGGAAGGCAGCCCTGTGGGGAGCCGCCGCTGGCACCCTGCCCGACCTGGACGCTTTCATCGACCATGGCGACCCGCTGCTCAACATGGTGCGCCACCGGGCCGAGAGCCATGGCCTGGCATTACTCGCGCTGGCATCGGCCCCCCTGGGCTGGCTGGCCGCACGCCTGTCGGGTCAGCCCGACCTGTGGCGGCGCTGGTGGCTGGCCATGGCGCTGGCGCTCATCACCCACCCGCTGCTCGACACCCTGACGGTGTACGGCACGCAGTTGCTGCAGCCCTTCAGCAACCATCCCTTTGCCGTGGGCAGCGTTTTCATCATCGACCCGTTCTACACCTTGCCACTGCTGCTCGGGGTTCTGGTCGCCGTCATCGGGTCATCTACCAAGGGGCTGCGCTGGAATGCAGCCATGTTGGCGCTCAGCACCGCCTACCTGGGGTGGAGTGTGCTGGCACAGCAGCATGTGCGCGGCGTTCTGGAGGCTTCGTTGCGTCACAACGGAATGGCAACCAGCCAGATGCTGGTCACGCCCGCCCCATTCAGCACCGTGCTGTGGCGTGCTGTGGCCATGGGGTCGGAGCACTACCACGAGGCCTATTACTCCTTGCTGGATGGCGCGCACCCCGTTGCCTGGACATCCCACCCGCGCGGCGCCGATCTGCGCCTGCAGCACGCAGACAACCCCCATGTGCAACGGCTTTCATGGTTCAGCCACGGCTTCATGCGCATACAGGCGAACAGCCAGGGGCGGCTCACCATCACCGACCTGCGCATGGGGCTGGAGCCCTGCTATTCCTTCCACTTCGACATCGGCCCGGCCCACTCTGCGGCGAGCGAGACAGGCCCAGTGGTTCAGCAATGGCAGCGCCCTGATCTTTCGATGGCCTTGCCCTGGCTGTGGCGCCGCCTGACAGACCCCACGGCCGGCACCCTTTCCACCTTGCCGGGCGGCATCAGCTGCGGCACAGCACCTTGAGGTAAGCCAGCACACAGCTGGCCGGGTGCAGACGGCCAACGCTTTCAACGCACTATCGGGAAATAAGGGGGTCAGTGGGGCGCTGAAGATCACGCCTGCTGTGGCCCGCCCACTGAATATTGCAGTGCCACCTGATCGGCTGTTCAGACCCCAACGTGACTGCGCAGGCAGCCACACCCCTGAACCCCGGTCAACCGAGTCGGGCAAACCCTGCGCCAAAAATCAGGGGGTGTTGGAAATAACCGACACCACAAAAAATCCAGGCCATTACCGTCACGTCCCATGCAAAAGCTTTGGGACATTTCACCCCCCGTTCACACAGGCAGCCCGGTGTTTCCGGGCGATACGCCTTACAGCCAGCAGTGGTGCGCCACCATCGGCCCGGGCTGTCCGGTCAATGTCAGTGCCATCACGCTATCGCCCCACGTGGGCGCGCATGCCGATGCGCCGCTGCATTACGACGAGGGCGGTGCCAGCATCGGGGCCGTGGCGCTGGAGGCGTTTTTGGGCCCTTGCCGCGTCATCCACGCCATCGGCTGCGGGCCGCTGATTGAGTGGGCGCACATTGCCCACGCCCTCACCCCCGCGCTGCCGCCGCTGCCCGCACGCGTGCTGGTGCGCACCTATGCCCAGGCGCCCGCGCAATGGGACGGCCAGCTCACCGCCTATGCGCCCGCCACCATCGAGCGACTGGCCGACCTGGGCGTGCTGTTGGTGGGCATAGACACCGCCAGCATTGACCCGGCCGACAGCAAGACGCTGGACAGCCACCAGGTCATCCGCCGCCGGGGCCTGCGCGTGCTGGAGAACCTGGTGCTGGACGATGTGCCCGAGGGCGACTACGAACTCATCGCCCTGCCACTGAAGCTGACCACGGCCGATGCATCCCCCGTGCGGGCGGTACTTCGCTCGCTGCCTGGTTGACCAGCGCGTCCACCAAATTTTTAAACATTTTCGGCCTCTAGCGCTTATCCAGCAAGCGCCAGCAGCTATCAAAATGAAAGCAACATCAACATGACCATCACCCTGCAAGACTGCCGCACCCGCGACGCCCAAGACCCCCTGCGCTCGTTGCGCGACCACTTTGCCCTGCCCCCCGGCGTGATCTACCTGGACGGCAATTCACTGGGCGTGCTGCCCAAGGCCGCGCCCGCCCGCATTGCCGATGTGGTGCAACGCGAATGGGGTACGGACCTCATCAAATCGTGGAACACCGCCCGCTGGTTTGACTTGCCCCAGCGCTTGGGCAACCAGCTCGCCCCCTTGATTGGCGCGGGCCCCGACCAGGTGGTGTGCACCGACAGCACCTCCATCAACCTCTACAAGGTGCTGAGCGCGGCGCTGAACATTGCCCGCGAAGACAGCCCCGCCCGCAAACGCATCGTGAGCGAGCGCAGCAACTTCCCCACCGACCTCTACATTGCCGAAGGCCTGTGCAAGGAGCGCGGACTGGAACTGGTGCTGGTGGAGCCTGAAGAGATCAACGCAGCGCTGACCAGCGACGTGGCCGTGCTGATGCTGACGCATGTGAACTACCGCACCGGCGCCATGCACGACATGGCCGCCATCACCGCCGCCGCGCAGGCCCAAGGCATTTTGTGTGTGTGGGACTTGGCCCACAGTGCAGGCGCTGTGCCGGTGGACCTGCTGGGCGCCAACGCCGATTTTTCGATTGGCTGCGGCTACAAATATTTGAACGGCGGCCCTGGCGCACCGGCTTTTGTGTGGGTGCACCCGCGCCATGCCAACCGCCCGGACTTGAAGTTCATGCAACCCTTGTCGGGCTGGTGGGGCCATGCAGCGCCCTTCCAGTTCACGCCCGACTACCAGCCCGCCCCGGGCATCACCCGCTACCTGTGCGGCACGCAGCCCATGATCAGCCTCTCAGCCCTGCAATGCGGGCTGGATGTGTTCACCGCTGCGCAAAGCCTGGGCGGCATGGCGGCGCTGCGCACCAAGTCGCTGGCGCTCACCGATCTGTTCATCCAGCTGGTGGAAGAGCGCTGCGCAGGCTACGGCCTGGGCTTTGCCACGCCGCGTGCGCACGCTCAGCGGGGCTCGCAGGTGTGCCTGACGCGTGACGAAGGCGCGGGCGTGAACGGCCAGGGCAGCGGTGCCTACGCCATCGTGCAGGCGCTGATTGCACGCGGCGTGATTGGAGACTACCGCTCCGGGTCCGGCGCGGCTCCAAGTGCAGGCAAAGGCGACGGCGGCAAGGTGCACAAAGACATCCTGCGCTTTGGCTTGACGCCGCTGTACATCGGGTTTGAAGACGTGTGGAACGCGGTGGAACACCTGCGCCAAGTGCTGGAGAGCGGCGAATGGCAGAAGGCCGAGTTCAACCAGACCCACGCCGTAACCTGAACCGAGAGGAAAACCACCATGTGCCCTTTCTCTCAAACCCCTGCGCCCGCCAGCGAAGCACCACGCGCTGCCCTGCCCGAATCCATCGTGCACGAGGAGCGCGCTCAGCTCGACTTCAGCCAAAGCATGAGCTACGGCGACTACCTACAGCTCGACGCCATCCTCACCGCGCAAAAGCCACTGTCGCCCGCGCACGACGAGATGCTGTTCATCGTGCAGCACCAGACCAGCGAGCTGTGGATGAAGCTGATGCTGCACGAGCTGCGCGCAGCCATCGGCCACATTGCGCGCGACGAGCTGCCGCCCGCCTTTAAGATGCTGGCGCGCGTGAGCAAAATCATGGAGCAGCTGGTGCACGCCTGGGACGTGCTGGCCACCATGACACCGCCCGAATACAGCGCCATGCGTCCGTACCTGGGCCAGTCCAGCGGCTTCCAGAGCTACCAGTACCGCTGCATTGAATTTTCGATGGGCAACAAGAACCGCGCCATGCTCAAGCCCCACGAGCACCGCGCCGACCTGCTGGCCCAGGTGCAGGCGGCGTACGAAGCACCGTCGCTGTACGACGAGGCCCTGCGGCTGATGGCGCGGCGTGGCATTGCGGTGCCTGCCAGCCACACCGAGCGCGACTGGACACAGCCTTACGCCGAAAGCGAAGCCGTGGAGCAAGCCTGGCTCACGGTGTACCGCAACCCCGAAAGGCATTGGGACCTGTACCAGCTGGGCGAGGAGCTGACGGACCTGGAAGACGCCTTCCGCCTGTGGCGCTTCCGCCATGTGACGACGGTGGAGCGGGTGATCGGCTTCAAACGCGGCACCGGCGGCACCGGGGGCGTGAGCTACCTGCGCAAGATGCTGGACGTGGTGCTGTTCCCCGAGATCTGGCGCCTGCGCACGAACCTGTAAGGCCAGGGCCGCTGCACAGGGGGCATTCAGGCATTCACAACAAAAAGAGCTGCCAGCGCTTTAATCACAAGCGCTGGCAGCTCTTTTTTTGATAGCAAAACAAGGCGCAGGGCGATGACCCCGCCCCAGCCGTCAAGGCAGGCGCAGGTATTCCGACTCGCGCACGCTCACCTGGTATTCGCGGCCACCGATGGAGTACGTGACCCACAGCACCTTGGGCGTGCCCGGGGCGGGGTCGTAACCCGCCAGGTCGTTGCTGGCACGCACCGACAGCTGGTTACCCGACACCTGGGCCCGGACGCGGTCTGTCACGTCGATCACGCGGTTGTCAGCGCCATAGGCGGCTTGCACGATGGCCAGCCCGCCGTAGCCCGCGCCGGGGCGGTCATAGCCGCCGCCCTGGTAGGCGCCGCCCTGGTTGTTACCGCCGCCGTTGCCATGCCAGCCGCCGTTCCAGCCCTCGTTACCCCAGTTGCCGCTGCGCCAGCCGGTAAAGCGTGCGCCGTCAATGGTGGAGCCTTCAGCGTATTCGAACATGCGGTTCTGGCCGTCGCGGGTGCGCACAAAAATGCGCAGTGTCTTGCTGCGGCCGCGGTGCGGATCCACGCCAAAGGTATCGTTGGTCAGCGCAATGGGGCGGTCTTCGCGTGCCAGGTCGCGCAGGCGGCGGGTCACGTCCACATGGTGCTCCTGGGTGCCGTACACCGCTTGCAGGATGCGGAACTCACCATCGTCGCGGCCATTGCCCTGGCCGCCGCCGTACCCTCCGTTTCCGCCGCGCCAGCTGGTGAACTGGCGGCCATCGACCACCGCGTCTTCGCGGTAGTTGAAGGTGCGCGTCTTGCCTCGGGCGTCGCGGGCATCAATGCGCAGTGTTTTCACGCGGCCCCGGTCGGGGTCGGTGCCAAAGGTGTCGTTGTGCACCAGAAAGGGCTGGTCGCCGCTGGCCAGCTCGCGCACGCGCTCGGTCACGTCCACATAGCGCTCGCTCGTTCCGTAGCGGGCGCTCAGGATCTGGTAGGCCCCGTCATCACCGCCACGCTGGGCGGCCGCAGGGGCCAGTAGTCCGAAGAACAGCAGCAGCGCGGCCCAGAAGCCGTAAAAAGAGTGGCGAAATGGCATGGGGAACCTCCTTGGGTGTTGGAATCACCGCGTTCAACGCGGCTTTTTTGTGAGGATGGCTGGCAAAAACAAGCCAGTGCCCCTTTGTAACGGAAGCCGGGGCCCCGCGTTGACCAGGATGGCCCGAGCGCATTATCTGTTCGGCAAAAGTTGGTACCAAATGTTTTCGTGGCGAGGCAACCCACCATCGGCACCGACGAGACAGGCCAGTGAAGCGGCGGGCGTTACGCTTGCGGCATGAGCCTGCCCTCCGCCAACGCCGCTGCACACCCTCACCCGTTATCTGCCCCACAAGCCTGGACCATGCTGCTGGCGCTGGTCAGCGGCTTTGCGCTGAGCCAGGCGTTTCGCACCATCACCGCCATCATGGCCACGGGGCTGCAGGCAGAGTTTGGCCTGTCGGCCCAGGCGCTGGGCGTGTTTGCCGGCACCTTCGCGTTCGCCTTCGGCACCATGCAGCTTTTCATGGGCATCGCCATCGATTTCTGGGGCATTCGGCGCACCTTGCTGGTGGCGTTTCCGATGGCGATTGCAGGGGCTGCGCTGTCTGCGGTGGCCACGGGCTACAGCATGTTGCTGCTGGGGCAGGTGTTGATTGGGGTGGGCTGTGCGCCCGCTTTTCTGGTGTGCACGGTGTTCATCGCCCGCTACTTTGCGCCGTCGCGCTTCGCCGCCGTGTCAGGCGCAGCCATGGGGGTCGGTGGGCTGGGCATGCTGTTCACCGGCACGCCGCTGGCGTGGCTGGTGGAGCAATCGTCGTGGCGCTGGGGGTTTGGGGTGCTGGCGGGCCTGGCGGCGCTGGCCTGGGCTTTGATCTTCTGGAAGGTGCGCGAGCCCCAGGCGGCCCATGCCGGCACGGCCACCCATGCAACGCCCGAATCGCTGGGCCAGACGGTGCGCGGGTTCGGGGCACTGTTCCTGCTGCCGCACACGGTGGGCATCTTGCTGCTGGCGCTGATGACTTATGCCTCGATGCTGTCGCTGCGCGGCCTGTGGCTGGGGCCTTTGCTGATTGACCGGCACGGCTACACGCTGGTCGCCAGTGGGCATGTGGCCACGGCCATGTCGCTGGTGTCACTGTTCAGCCCCGCATTCTTTGGCCGCATGGACCCCGGCCCCGGCACGCGCCGCCGCTGGCTCACCGGCTTCACGGTGCTGATGGCGGCACTGTTTGCGGCCATGGGCGTGTGGCAACTGGCGTGGCTGGATGTGGCGGGCCCGCTGGCGGTGGGTGTGCTGTCGGGCTACATGGTGCTGCAGTATGCGGACGTGCGCTCGTCCTACCCGGCGACCATGACGGGGCGCGCCATGTCGGTCTTCACCATGGCGCTATTTCTGGGGGTGGCGCTGATGCAGTGGATCACCGGCGTGGCGGCATCCACCGCCAAGGCCCAGGGGGCCGAGCCCTACGCGGCGGTGATGTTCACGATTGCCGGCATGCTGGCGCTGGGCGCGGCGGCCTTTCGCTGGCTGCCTGCGCCGCGCCAGCAGGTGTGATACAGCACAAATTGACCTCTAGCGCTCGTCCCATAAGCGCTGCCAGCTATTGATTCAATAGCAAATCAGGACCGCACAGAGTCAATGCCATCGCCGCGGTAGAGCCAGGGCACATCCAGCAGCCGCTCGCCCAGCATCTTCAGCGACAGGTTGCGCGCCCACCGCACTGGGCCGGTGGCGTGGAAGATGCGCCCATTGCGGGTAGACCGGGCCTGCACCCGCGCGTTGCGCTGCCAGCGGTTGACCGCGTAGCGGCGCAGGCGCAAGGGCACTTCCAGGTCGTGCATGGACAGCGCCCGCTCCAGCTGGGCAGCATCTTCAATCGCCATGCCCGCGCCTTGCGCCAGGTAGGGGCGCATGGGGTGCGCGGCATCGCCCAGCAGCGCCACCAGGCCTTGCACCATCTCCTCGGGGCTGCGCACGGGTGGGCGGTCGCACAGCGGCCACAGGCGCCAGCCGGCACCTGCAGCTTCTACGCCATGCACGGCGTGTTGCAGCGCGGTGCAGGTGCCCTGCAGCGCAAACTCCAGGTCGCGCGCGTTGGCGTCATGGTCCCAGGTTTCCAGGTTCTGCGGCGCGGGGCCTTGCACGATGACAACCAGGTTCTGCAACTCTCCCCGCCGCACGGGGTACTGCACCATGTGCAGCCGCGGCCCCAGCCAGGCCGTGACATGCTGCGTGCGCAGCGCCTTGGGCAGCGCGCTTTGCCGCACCAGGGCGCGGTACGCCAGGTGCCCCGTCACGCGCGGGGCCTGGTAGCCCAGCAGTTGCGTGCGCATGCGACTCCACAAGCCATCGGCGCCAATGAGTGCATCGCCTTCAATCTCTTTGCCCTGCGAGGTGCGCACCGACACCACCGTCTCGCCCCCCGGAATGACCGGGGCCGCGCGGCTGGCGTCAGTGAAGGATTCAATGGCCAGGCCCCGGTACAGCTGGGCATCGGTGTAGCGCTGCACACCCGTGTGCAGCAGGCCGTGCAGATCCGCCCGGTGAATGGTGGCGTAGGCCGCGCCATAGCGCTGCACCGCCGTGCGCCCCAGGGGCAGCACGCCCAGCTCTGCGCCACTGAGGGCGCAGCGCACCTGCAGGCGATCAGGAAACGCTGCCACCTGCTGCAAGGCTTTTTGCAAGCCCCAAGCCTGCAGGCAGCGCACCACGTTCGGGCCCAGCTGCACGCCTGCGCCCACCTCAGAAAACTCGGCCACGCGCTCGTACATGCGCACGTCCCACCCGGCACGCGAAGCGGCCAGCGCCGCTGCCATGCCGCCAATACCGCCCCCTGCAATCAATACCTGCTTTTTCATGCGTGCATTGTCGTACCTGCAGGGTCGCCCAGCGCCTCTAACGCTAGACACGCATCAAGGTTTGGGCAGGCGAGGGACGCACTGCCCTGCTCAGCCCTGCAACAACTGGCGCAGCACAAACGGCAGAATGCCGCCCGCGCGGTAGTAGTCCACTTCGATGGGGGTGTCGATGCGCAGAGTGACAGTGACCACCTGGCATGTGCCGTCCGGGCGGTGCACCACCAGCTTCGCGTCACTTTGCGGCGTGAGGGCGGGGTCGGGCACCACGTCGATGATTTCGGTGCCTGTGAGGCCCAGCGACTCCCAGGAATCACCCGCCTTGAACTGCAGCGGCAACACGCCCATGCCCACCAGATTGGAGCGGTGGATGCGCTCAAAGCTGCGCGCCACCACGGCCTTGATGCCCTGCAACTGCGTGCCCTTGGCGGCCCAGTCGCGGCTGGAGCCTGTGCCGTATTCCTCGCCCGCAAAAATCACCGTGGGCGTGCCCTGCGCCATGTAGTGCATGGCTGCGTCGAAGATGAACATCTTTTCACCCCCCAGCGGCCCCTCGCTCTGGAACACGGTCACACCGCCCTCCTCGCGTGAGCCGTCGGCGGCGGGCGGAATCATCAGGTTTTTGATTCGCACATTGGCAAAGGTGCCGCGCACCATCACATCGTGGTTGCCACGCCGCGCGCCGTAGCTGTTGAAGTCAGCCTTCTGCACGCCGTGCTGCAGCAACCACTGCCCGGCAGGTGAGGTCTCTTTGATGGAGCCAGCGGGCGAGATGTGGTCGGTGGTGATGGAGTCACCAAACAGCGCCATGATGCGCGCGCCGAGCACCGATGGGAGCTTTTGGCCTTTTTGGCCTGCAGCGCTTTCTGCATCAGCGCCAGCAGCTACATCTTCAATAGCAAACTGTGCAAAGAAAGGTGGCTCTGCAATGTAGGTGCTGGCAGGCCAGGTGTAGGTGCTCCCACTCACGCCCTGGATGTTTTGCCACAGCTTGCCGGGGTCGCTGGCAACCTTGGCGTAGTTCTCGCGGAACGCCTTGCCGTTCATGGCGAACTTCATCAATGCATGCACTTCCTCGCTGCTGGGCCAGATGTCGCCCAGGTAGATATCGCGCCCGCCTTTGCCCTTGCCCACGGGCTCGGTCATCAGATCCTTCAGCACCGTGCCTGCAATGGCGTAGGCCACCACCAGCGGCGGGCTGGCCAGAAAGTTGGCCTTCAGGTTGGGATGGATGCGCGCCTCGAAGTTGCGGTTGCCCGACAGCACGGCGGCGCACACCAGGTCGTTGCTGGTGATGGCGTCGTTGAGCTCGGGCGTGAGGTCGCCCGCGTTGCCAATGCAGGTGGTGCATCCGTAGCCCGCCAGCGCAAAACCCAACTTTTCCAGGTACGGCAGCAGCCCGGTTTGCGCGAGGTATTCGGTCACGATGCGCGAGCCGGGCGCGAGCGACGTCTTGATGTGGGGCTTGACCTTGAGGCCCGCTTCCACGGCCTTCTTGGCCAGCAGGCCGGCTGCCAGCATCACGCTCGGGTTGCTGGTGTTGGTGCAGCTGGTGATGGCGGCAATCAGCACATCGCCATTGCCCACGGTGATATCGCCCGCACGCGCCGCCTGCTGCGCTGGCACCTCGGCGTGCGCTGCCGCCAGCGTCGGCCGGTTCTGCTCCATCTCTGCCACAAAGCGCGGGGCGCCCGAGGGGGCTGGCTTTTCGCGGGGTGGCGCAGCCAGCGGTGGGGCTTCGTTGCTGCGCACCTGGTGGCGGGTGTGCAGCAGCGCAGCGGGGCGGTTGAAGCCATTGTCGGCAATCGGTTTGCTGAACAGGCTGGAAAACTCACTGCACACCTTGCCCAGTTCAATGCGGTCTTGCGGGCGCTTGGGGCCAGCCAGGCTGGGGGTCACGGTGCCCAGGTCCAGCCGCACGACTTGCGAGTAATCGATCTCGCCCGCAGCGGGCACGCCGAACAGGCCCTGCGCCTTGAAATAGGCTTCAAAGGCTTCAATCTCACCCTTCGTGCGGCCTGTGCCGCGGAAGTAGTCGATGGTCTTTTCATCCACAGGGAAGAAACCCATGGTGGCCCCGTATTCCGGCGCCATGTTGCCGATGGTGGCACGGTCGGGCAGCGCCAGGGTGCGCGTGCCTTCGCCGAAGAACTCCACAAACTTGCCCACCACCTTGTGCTGGCGCAGGATCTCCGTCACGGTGAGCACCAGGTCGGTGGCCGTCACGCCTTCGCGCAGCTGGCCTGTGAGCTCAAAGCCCACCACATCGGGCGTGAGGAAGTACACCGGCTGGCCCAGCATGGCGGCCTCGGCCTCGATGCCGCCCACACCCCAGCCCACCACGCCGATACCGTTGATCATGGTGGTGTGGCTATCAGTGCCCACCAGGGTGTCAGGGTAGTAGACACCGTCTTTGCGCTTGTGCACGCCGCGCGCCAGATATTCGAGGTTGACCTGGTGCACGATGCCAAAGCCCGGCGGCACCACACCAAAGGTATCAAAGGCCTGCATGCCCCATTTCATGAACTCGTAGCGCTCGCGGTTGCGCTGGAATTCGAGCTTCATGTTCAGGTCCAGCGAATTCTTCTTGCCGTAGTGGTCCACCATGATGGAGTGGTCTACCACCAGGTCCACAGGGACCAGCGGCTCAATCTTCTTGGGGTTCTTGCCCAGACGCACCGCCGTGCTGCGCATGGCAGCCAGGTCTGCCAGCAAGGGCACGCCCGTGAAATCCTGCAGCACCACGCGCGACACGACGAACGGAATTTCATCCTTGCGTTCTGCGTTCGGTGCCCATTGGGCCAATTGCTTCACATGCTCTGCTGTGACCTTGCGCCCATCGCAGTTGCGCAGCACCGACTCCAGAACAATCCGAATCGATACAGGCAGCCTTGGGATCTGCGGAAACTGCTGGGCCAGCGCAGGCAGCGAATAGAGCTTGCCTTCTTTGCCAGAAGCGATTGGGAAACTCCGCAAAGTCTCAGGAAACGCGTGGGTTACAGGCTGGGGTGAACGTGCCATGGTGAAATCCTTGGAATGAAAGGCGACGAAACCATTTTCGTCAGCCCTGTACCAATACGCAAGCCGAAGGGTTATGCACCCGAAAACCTCCCAATCAAGCGCATTCAAACGGCGATGGGCTTTGGATGATCAAGACACAGAGCGGTTTCTCACGCTTTTCTCGGCCATGCGAGGCATGCCATAGACCAAAGCGATGACGCTCTGGCACGTCGCCGCGTTCAACCCGGACTTAGTTTTGCAGCCTTAAAAGGACGGAAACATGAGCCCCGCCGAGTGCAGATGGCAGCAGAGTTCGTGGTTTTTCCAACGCTACTGTATGTGACACAGCAAGGCGGGTCAGATAACCCATGCACCCTCATGAAGATGTCACAAGAAACTGCAACCAGCACCCCAGTTTGCAAAATGGTTATCCAGCGGTGTCTCAGGCAGTCAGAGCGCTTTGGTGGCTGGACCTGCCGAACGTTGAATCCATTAACGCGGTGCCGTACAGGTGACGAAATGAAAACCCTGTCTCCATCGCCTCAATATATTTCGCATTACGAACAAAATACCAGCGCCCATAAAAAAAGCCCGCAAAAGCGGGCTTTTTTAGCAATGCATGGAATCCACTCAAATCGCGAACTGCTCGCGGTCTTGGTTTTGAATCCACTTGGGCGCCTTGCCACGGCCCGTCCAGGTTTCGCCTGTCGCGGGGTTGCGGTACTTGGGCGCCACCTTGGTGCCAGCGCTGGCGCTGCGGGCACGGCCAGTGGGGAATACATCTTGAGAAGTCAGACCAAATTCAGCCACCAAAGAGCGCACTTGGCTGATGGCATCACTCAGTTCGCGCCGGCGGGCTTCACTGATTTGCTGCTCCAGGGCCTCGCGTTGCTTCAATAGTTCTTTGTAGGTGGTCATGGTGTGTAATCAAAAGTAAGTAGAGCGGAATTGCCATTATATGGACAAATAACATTCTTTACGCTGGACTTGGTTATTTCGATTCAGTTCCCTGCACCTTGCCCGACAGCAAGATATACAGCCGCGTCACCACAATGCATGGAGGACATCGGTAAGCCACTGATCGCTTGAGAATGGACAGCGCAGATTTTGTAGATCGTTTGTTGCATAACGGCATATCCACACTTGGCATGGTCAACCAGGCCAGCCCTCTTCCCACCATCGGCCCCCAGTTACTCTGCTGCAGTGCAGCGTATCCTCAGGCGATTCGGCTCGAGGAAAATCGGTTTCCTCCTTCTCTCAGACCCTCATCTTCACCCCATGGCCATTTATTGCATAGGCGACATCCAAGGCTGCGACAACGCATTGCACCGACTTTTGGACACGATTGGTTTTTCTCCCAGCCGCGACACGATTTATCTGCTGGGTGATTTGGTCAACCGGGGGCCCACCTCCGCAGACGTATTGCGCCGGTGCATGCGAAATGATGGTGCCATTCAAGCTTTGCTAGGTAACCACGACCTGCATTTACTGGCGGCAGCGCACGGTGCGCGCAAGCCCTCCAAGCGCGACACCCTGGCCCACGTTCTGGAAGCGCCGGACCACCCTGCCCTGCTCGATTGGCTACGCCAGCTACCGCTGGCACGAACGCACACCCTGGCCGGCGAAACCTTGCTCATGGTGCACGCAGGGGTGTTGCCCAGCTGGACGCTGGAGGACGTGGTGGCCTTGTCAGGCGAAGTGCAAGCGGTGCTGCGAGGCCCCCAGCTGCACGACTTTCTGCACCAGATGTACGGAAACACACCCGACCGGTGGGATGCAGCATTGCAGGGAACCGAGCGGCTGCGCGCCATCGTGAACGCCATGACGCGCCTGCGGTTTTGCTCGGTGGACGGCGTGATGGATTTTGAAAGCACCGAAAGTGCCGCGCAGGCACCTGCAGGTCTGGTGCCATGGTTTGATGTGCCGGGCAGACGCACGGCGGACACCACGATGGCCTTTGGGCACTGGTCTACGCTGGGGTTCTTGAACCGTCCCCATGTGCTGGGGCTGGACACCGGTTGCGTGTGGGGCGGCTGCCTCAGCGCCGTGCGTTTTGGAAACACGCTGGCGGAACGGGAGTTGATTCAAGTGCATTGCGAACAGGCCCAGGTGCCGGGCAACTGACCATCGCACGGTAAGACCGTGCCCTCGCAAAAATCTGCGGCAAGGGCACGTGCCTGAATCGAATCAGGCAGCGCCGAGCTGGCGCGCCATGGCGGGCGACTTCCACACCTGGCCATTGCTCTGCGCAATCAGCACCGCCAACCCACCTTGCTTTTGCGCCAAGGCCTTGCCGGCATCGGCGCCCATCACCATGATGGAGGCGCCCAAGCCATTGACCTGTGCCACCGAAGATGCGATCAGGCTCACGCCGTGCACGCCCGTGGTGGGCCAGCCCGTGCGCGGGTTGAGCACATGGTGCTGCCGCTGCCCTTGGTGCAAAAAGTAGCGCTCATAGTCGCCCGAAGAGGCCACCACTGCGCTGCCCTGCAGCGATACAGCACCCAAGAGCTGAGAAGGCGTGCGCGGATCGCGCAGACCCACGCGCCAAGCGCGGCCTTGTATCTGCCCGCGCACCAGCACGTCGCCACCGCCATTGACCATGGCGTTGTCGATGCCATGCTCCTGCAGCACGCGCATGCCCGCTTCCAGGATGGGCAGCTTGGCAATCCCACCCAGATCCAGCGCCATGCCGCGGCGCCGCAAAAACGCGGTGCCAGCGTTGGTGTCCAGCACCAGGTCCTGCGCACCCACCAGGCTCAATTGCCGCGCGACTTCTTCTGCCTGCGGCATCTGCTGCACACCCTCGCCAAAGTGCCAGGCCTTCAACCCACCCACCGTCACGTCGAATGCCCCACCGGTCACGGCATGGATACGTTGCGCCTCGCGCAGCACCGCCATCACGGCAGGCGGCACCGCCACCGGGTGCTTGCCTGCCGCTGCGCTCACGCGGCTGACGGGGCTTTGGGGGTCGTATTTGCTCAGCAACGCCTCCAGCTCACGCATGCGTGCAAAGGCGTGCTCGGTGGCGCTGCGCAGCTGCTGGGCATCGGCCCCCTCAACCACGATGTCCACGGCCGTCCCCACCACCGGCCGCTGTGTACGCAGCACGGGAGTGGATGCCTTGGCCGTGGCAGCCCACAGTGCGCTGCCCAGCAGCGGTATGGCGAGCGCCACACGCCTGCGGCTCAGCAAGTGGGAAGAAGCGGAGGCAGATGCTTGCGGCATAGCGCCTCCGTCAGATCGACTGGTCGGCCATGAAATCCACGGCGGCCTTGACTTCATCGTCGGTCAGGCTGGCGCCACCGCCACGGGCGGGCATCATGCCTTTGGCACCGGTAAAGCCTTCAATGGCGTGCTTGTAGAGCGTGTCTTTGCCTTGGGCAATGCGTGGGCCCCAGTCGGCCTTGTCGCCGGGCTTGGGAGCACCGGCCACACCGGCTGCATGGCACATGGCGCAGGTCTTGCCGTACACGCTCTTGCCCACCGTGTTTTCGGGGGCTGCCGGTGCCGCCGGGGCCGCGGGAGCTGCGGGCGCAGCCGCTGGGGCAGGCGCCGTTGCGGCGGGCGCTTCAGCAGGTCGCTTGTCGCCGCAGCCTGCCAGCGTGAGGGCCAGCACGGCGGCTGCCGTGCACATCATGGAAATTTTTTTCATCGCAAACGTCCTGTCGTATCAGATAAACATTGAATGCGGGGCAGGCCTTCATGCTTTGCACGCAGGCAGTTGCTCCACCGCTGTCTGCCTTGGCCGTTGACCACTGCATCGTGTGCCACCAATGTAATTTGGCAGCGCCTTGATGGACAGGGGTGCACACCGCAAAAGCATGACTTACATCAATATGATTCATATTATGTAAATCTATTATCGCGGCCATGTCCTTCCATTGCAAACACCGAGCGCTGCGCCTATGGGTATTGGCTTCGTTCGTGCTCGCCTTGCTGGTGGCTGGGGCATCTCCTTCCATACGACACCACGCCATGGAACTGGTGTGCTCGGGCAACGGCGGCCCTGCCAAGTGGGTGGCCGCCGAGGTGACCAAAGACATCTCCACCGCGGAGGCCATGGGCATGGACTGCCCTCTGTGCCTGCCTTCCAGCGTTCCGCCGCCACACCTCACCCCCTTTGTTTCTGCCATGCCAGCGCCGTTGCATTTGGCGATCTGGCGTGCAGAGCCGCTGCATCCACTGCTTCTCAGGCACCGACCACCCGCGCGTGCCCCCCCCTTTTTTTCACTGAGCCAACCTAAAGAGGTAAACCATGATCGATAAGAAAGACCAGCAACTTGCATCCGGCGGCCTGGGCCGGCGCAGTTTCATCAACACCGCTGCACTGGTTGGCCTGACGGCTGGCGTTGCAGCCTGCACCGAAAAGCCCGGCACTGCGGCCGCGCCTGCAGCGCCTGCCGCCCCCGCATCGA
The DNA here is from genome assembly GCF_006716905.1 of Acidovorax temperans. Taxonomy (GTDB): domain Bacteria; phylum Pseudomonadota; class Gammaproteobacteria; order Burkholderiales; family Burkholderiaceae_C; genus Acidovorax; species Acidovorax temperans. The sequence continues at coordinate 724,517 of NZ_VFPV01000003.1, forward strand.
GCCATGCAGGAGCTGGCGCCAACGTGCACCTCAAGCCCGGCGAACTGGACACCTACTACGGCCTGTGGAGCGGCGGCCACACGGGCGACATGCGCGTGCTGGGTCTGCCATCGGGCCGCGAAATCACCCGCATTCCCTGCTTCGTACCCGACGCGCTGGTGGGCTGGGGCATCACCAATGAATCCAAGGCCGTGATGGGCACCAAGCCCGACGGCAGCCTGAAGTACACGGTGGCCGATACCCACCACACCCACGCTTCGTACAAAGACGGCAACTACGACGGCCGCTACGCCTGGATCAACGACAAGATCAACAGCCGTCTGGCCCGTATCCGCCTGGACTATTTCATCTGCGACAAGATCACCGAGCTGCCCAACGTGCAGGGCTTCCACGGCCTTTTCCCGGACAAGCGCGACCCGGTCGATCCAGCGATCAACTACACCACGCGCGTGTTCTGCGGCGCCGAGTTCAGCATCCCGCTGCCCAATACCGGCTCCGAGGATCACACCAAGTACCGCTCGATGTTCACCTGCGTGGACGCCGAGACCATGGAAGTGCGCTGGCAAGTGCTGATCGACGGCAACTGCGATCTGACCGCCACCTCCTATGACGGCAAGCTCGCTGCGACGAACCAGTACAACGTCGAGATGGGCGCCAAGTACGAGGACATGATGTCCGCCGAGCGCGACGCCTGCCTGTTTTTCAACATTGCTCGCATCGAAGAAGCTGTCAAGGCCGGCAAGTTCAAGACCATCGGCTCCTCGAAGGTACCCGTGGTGGATGGTTCGCGCGAGTCCAACAAGGACCCCAAGACTGCCCTCGTCGCATACGTCAGCGTTCCGAAGAACCCGCACGGCGTGAACGCCAGCCCGGACGGCAAGTACTTCATCTGCGCCGGCAAGCTCTCGCCCACCGCCACGGTGATCGAGCTGGCCAAGGTGCTGGAGTGGTTCGACGGCAAGCTGGAAAAGCTCGACGATGCTATCGCCGCCGAAGTGGAGCTGGGCTTGGGCCCGCTGCACACCGCCTTCGACGGACGCGGCAACGCCTACACCACGCTGTTCCTGGACAGCCAGGTGGTCAAGTGGAACGTAGAAAAAGCGATTGCCTTCCACAAGGGCGACAAGACCGCCAAGTACGTGGTGGACCGCCTCGATGTGCAATACCAGCCCGGCCACTTGAACGCATCGCACTCTGAAACCAAGGCCGCCGACGGTAAGTACCTGGCAGTGGGCTGCAAGTTCTCCAAGGACCGCTTCCTGCCCGCGGGCCCGCTGCACCCCGAGAACGAACAGCTCATCGACATCTCAGGCGAGAAGATGGTGCTGCTGGCCGACCACCCCGTGCGTGGCGAGCCCCATGACTTCATCATCTTCAAGCGCGATCTGGTGCGTCCAAAGCAGGTCTACACGCTCGACGAGTTCCCGCTGGCCGTGAAGGACCCGAAGGAGTCCGGCGTGTTCCGCAATGGCAAAAAGGTCACCGTGAAGATGACTTCGCAGGCCCCCGCATTCAGCCTGCGCGAGTTCAAGCTCAAGAAGGGTGACGAGGTCACGCTGATCCTGACCAACCTGGACAAGATCGAAGACCTGACGCACGGCTTTGCGATCCCGAACTACAACGTGAACTTCATCGTGAACCCGCTGGAGACCAAGTCGGTGACCTTCATCGCCGACAAGCCCGGTGTGTTCTGGTGCTACTGCACGCACTTCTGCCATGCGCTGCACCTGGAGATGCGTACTCGCATGATCGTCGAAGCTTAATTCGGAGCATCCCCCTGAGGCGCTGCGCGCCTTCCCCCTTCTCTTGCAGCGCTACGCGCTGCGGAAGGGGGACGCAGCCCTCGCGGCGGGGCGGCGCGGCCGGCGTAGGCCCTTGCTCGGCTGCCTTCGCTTGGGCAGCGTCAGTGGCATAGGCCACACTGATTTTTAAGCCAAATATTGCTATAGAGCTTATGAAATAAGCGCTGGCAGCTATCAAAAAGATAGTCCCATGACATCCCTCGGTCGGCGGTTCTCCGCACTTGTTCTGGTCTTGCTGTTGCCTTTGTTGCTGCTGTCGCGTGCCCATGCGGCGGCGGGTGCTTACGAGGCAGAGCTGCCGGCGGAACTGGCCACCGCGCGCGACCTGTGCGCCCTCGTGCCCTGCAAGGATGTGTTTCCGGGCGCCACCCATTTTTCCGAACGCAAGGGCCAGCCGCCCTACGTAGAGGCATACGACCAGGCCAGCGAGCCGCGCAAGCTGCTCGGCTACGTCATGCTCTCGACCGACATCACCGACACGCCTGCCTACTCGGGCAAGCCGGTGGTCACGCTCATCGGCATGGACACGCAAGGCCGCTTTGTGGGCGTGAAGGTGCTCAAGCATTCCGAGCCCATCCTGCTGCTGGGCATTCCTGAATCGGCACTGCTCAACTTCAACGCCCAGTACCTGGGCAAGTCGGTGGCTGACAAGATCGAGGTGGGCCAGTCGCGCCCCGATGAGAACGTGATCGGGCTCGATGCCATCTCGGGCGCCACCGTCACCGTCATCGCGCAGAACCAGGTCATGATGGCTTCGGGCTCGGCCGTGGCGCGGCAGGTGGGCATCCTCGCGCCCACGGTGCGCGAACCCGCCCGCTATGCCGAAACCGGCAAGCGCCTGACCTGGGCCGACATGGTGCAGCAAGGCGTGGTGCAACGCCTGCGTGTGCAGCCCGAACAGGTGGGGCTGGACAAGGGCCCCGAGCCTTTCATCGAGCTGTGGTTTGGCGACCTGAACCACCCCGACCTGGGCAAGAGCCTGCTGGGCGACAACGGCTGGAACAATCTGCGCCTGCAGCTCAAGGAAGGCGAGCACGCCTTCTTCATCATCCGCACGGGCGGCAAGGAATCGTTCAAGGGCTCGGGCTTTGTGCGTGGTGGCATTTACGACCGGGTGCAGGTGCGCCAGGGTGCAGATTCCTTCACCTTCCGCGACCTGGACGCGCTCAACCTGTATGGTCTGGATGCGGCTGGAGCACCGAGCTACAACGAGTCCGTCATCTTCATCATCCGCTCGGCCGCGTTCTCTGCCGCCTACCCCTGGAAGCTGAGCTTCCTGGGCAACCGCGTGGACCGCGCCACGGGCACCCGCAGCTTCACCAGCTTTGATACGCCTTACTGGCTGCCCGCCAGCATGCTGCAAGGCGGCCGCCCCACGATTGAAGAACCCGACGCCCCCTGGGTGCGCGTGTGGAAGACGCGTGCGGTGGAGATTGCGCTGTTCGCACTGGTGCTCATCGCCGTCACAGTGGTGTACGCCTTCCGCGAAAAGCTCACGCGTCTGTCCACCCACAAGAACAAGTGGCCGGTCAACGGCTTCAAGTACACCTTCTGGGCCCTGGCCATTTTCTGGATCGGCTTTGGCGCCATGGCGCAGCCCTCCATCACGCAGGTGCTGACCTGGTTCCACTCGCTGCTGTTCCAGTGGACGTGGTCGCTGTTCCTGTCTGATCCGTTCATCTTCCTGTTCTGGATCTTCATCATCGTCACCGTGTTCCTGTTCGGGCGCGGCCTGTTCTGCGGCTGGATGTGCCCGTTCGGCTCGCTGCAAGAAGCGATCTACAAGGTCGCTCGCATGATCGGCCTCAAGCGCTTCCAGACCCAGCTGCCGCAGAAGTGGCACGACCGTCTCAAGTGGGTGAAGTACGCGGTGTTCTTCGGCCTGCTGGTGGTGTCGATGTTCTCCATGGGCCTGGCTGAAAAGCTGGCCGAGGTGGAGCCGTTCAAGACCACCTTCCTGGTGGGTGTGATGAACCGCGCCTGGCCCTACAGCCTGTTTGTGGCGGCCATCCTGGGCGTGTCGATCTTCATCGAGCGGCCTTATTGCAAATACATCTGCCCGCTGGGCGCGTCGCTGGCCATGCCCAGCACGTTTCGCTGGTTTGGCCTCAAGCGCAAGCAGGACTGCAACAGCTGCAAGGCCTGCGCCGTGGGCTGTGGCGCCCAGGCCATTGATGCCGATGGCCGCATTGACCACCGCGAATGCCTGCACTGCCTAGACTGCATGGTGCTCTACACCGACACCAAGGGCTGCCCGCCCTTGGCCAAGGAACGCAAGCGCCGCGAGAAGGATGGCCTGGAGATCACGCCCATCGGCAAGAACGGCTACTTCATCCCGATCCACCCTGCTACGGTGGCTGACCAGATTTCGGCCAAGGCCGCCAAGGGCCCGGATCCACGCATGCCCACGCCGCCTGCCCAACCCGCCACCAAGACCGGCGCACGTGGCTTGCGCTGGGTACTGCTGGAGCTGGTAGACCACCTGTGGCCCTGGAGCCGCGAGGGCTGGGCTTCACGCCGCGCCTTGCAGGTAGCAGGCTTCTCGCTCGCCGTGGCTGCCAGCGTGGCCTGGGTCATGGCCGCCATGGGCTCGCTGTCGTCGGGTGCCATCATTGGCTGGTGGTTTGGCTGGAGCGTGTACGAGGTGCTGATCCGCCTGTCGGGCAAGCGCTATGTGAAGGACGGCCCCTGGTGGCGCGACCAGTACCGCGTGGCCGGCGTGATGGACATGTTGAGCTATGTGGGCTTCAAGAACCTGCTGATCGGCGCTGCCTTGTTCCTGGCCATCAAGACCCTGGTAGGGTTGGCGTAATGAAGTCGCACCTTGCCGCCCTCGCGCTGCTGGCCTTGGCCGCCAGCCTTCTCAGCCAGCCCGCCAGCGCCGCCACCGTGCGCGTGCAGGCCGGTCAGGATCTGCAGGCCGCCGTGCAAGCCGCCGCCCCTGGCGACACAGTGGAGGTGGAACGGGGTTTTTACCGCGTGAACCTGCGCATCGACAAGGCGCTGACGCTGCGCGGCGTGGGCCGCCCCACGCTCAGCGGCGGGCAGGTGGGCGACACCATCCGCGTCACCGCCCCCGATGTGGTGCTGGAAGGCCTGATCGTGCGCGACTCGGGCACCAGCCTCAAGGACCAGAACGCGGGCATCTACATTTACCCTGGCGCGCACCGCGCCGTGGTGCGCAAGAACGACCTCACCTACAACCTGTTTGGCCTGTGGATTGAAAAGGCCAACGATGTGCGGGTGGAGCACAACACCATCACCGGCCTGCGCGATGTGAACTCATCGCAGCGCGGCAATGGCGTGCAGCTGTACAACACCACCGGCGCACGCATTGAAGGCAACCACATCAGCTTTGTGCGCGATGCGCTGTATGTGGATGTGTCGCACCACGCCATCTTCCGTGGCAACAAGCTGCACCACAGCCGCTACGGCACGCACTACATGAATTCCTACTACAACCTGTGGGAAGACAACGACACCTACCTGAACCGGGGCGGCCTGGCGCTGATGGAAGTGCGCGACCAGGTGGTGCGCAACAACCGCGCCTGGGGCAACAGCGACCACGGCATCATGCTGCGCACGCTGCAAGACTCGATCATCGAAAACAACGTGGTGGCCGACAACGCGCGCGGCTTCTTCATCTACGACGTGGAATACGCCACCCTGCGCGGCAACCTCATCCTGCGCAACACAGTGGGCGTGCACCTGTCCGCAGGTTCCACCCGCAACAAGGTGGAAGGCAACGACTTCATCGGCAACCGCGAACAGGTGCGCTACGTGGGCGCACGCGACGAGCGCTGGGGCACCGACAGCGGCAATTACTGGAGCAACTACCTGGGCTGGGACCGTGACGGTAACGGCGTGGGCGATGTGCCCTACGAAGCCAACGACATGGTGGACCGCCTGACCTGGCGCCACCCCACCATCAAGCTGCTGCTGGCCAGCCCTGCGGTGCAGGCACTGCGCCTGGTGGGCCAGCAGTTCCCTGTGCTGCGCGTGCCCACCGTGGTCGATCCCAAGCCCCGCATGCAACCGAATCAACCCCAACGGAATTTTCAGCGTGACTCGCAAACCTCCCCCCACTGACCCGAGCGCAACCGCCGCCATTGAGGTGCGAGGCGTGCACAAGCACTACGGTGCCCTGCACGCCGTGGACGGCATCGACCTGCGCGTGGAGCGCGGCGAGATCTTCGGCCTCATCGGCCACAACGGCGCGGGCAAGAGCACGCTGTTCAAGATGATCCTGGGCCTGGTGCCCGCCACCTCGGGCGACATCCGGGTCAGCGGCGCCACGGTGCAGGGCCGCGACTTTCGCGCTGCGCGCCGGCACCTGGGCTACCTGCCTGAAAACGTGGTGCTGTACGACAACCTGAACGGGCTGGAAACCCTGCACTTCTTCGCCCGCCTCAAGGGCGCGCCGCTGTCGCAGTGCCAGGCGCTGCTGGACCGCGTGGGCCTGGCCCATGCAGGCAAGCGATCGGTGCGCGAATATTCCAAGGGCATGCGCCAGCGCCTGGGCTTTGCGCAGGCGCTGCTCGGCAACCCGCAGGTGCTGCTGCTGGACGAGCCCACCAACGGCCTGGACCCGCAGGCCATCCGCGACTTCTATGCCACGCTGCGCGAGCTGCAGGCCGGTGGCGTCACCATCGTCATCACCTCGCACATCCTTGCTGAGCTGCAAGAACGTGTAGACCGGCTGGCCATCCTGGCCGCAGGCAAGCTGCAGGCCCTGGGCAGCGTGCAGGCACTGCGCGGACAGGCCCAGATGCCGCTGACCATTGAGCTGGCGCTGAACGAAGCAGACATCCCCGCTGCGGTGCTGGCCCTGGCGCCCCTGGCAGGCATCACCACCACCGCAAACGCCAACGCCAGCGGGCTCAGCATCAGCTGCCCGCGCGGCGCCAAGATGGCCGTGCTGGGCGCCCTGGGGCCACTGGGCGCCAAGGTGCTGGACGTCAACATCATCGAGCCCTCGCTCGAAGACGTGTACTTCGGTCTGCGGGAGAACTGAGCCATGGAATTCACACAGATCCTCACCATCGCGGGCAAGGAATTCCGCGACCGCATGCGCAACCGCTGGGTGCTGGCAGTGGCGCTGGTGTTCACGGTGTTCTCACTCGCCATTGCCTACTTTGGCGGCGCGCAGCAAGGCACCGTGGGCTTTCGCTCCATCGAATTCACCATCGCCAGCCTGGTCAGCCTGGTCATTTACCTCATTCCGCTGATCGCGCTGCTGCTGGGCTTTGACGCCATCGTGGGCGAGCGTGAGCGCGGCTCGCTCGACCTGCTGCTGTCCCTGCCCATCACGCGGATTGAGCTGCTGCTGGGCAAGTACCTGGGGCTGGCGGCGGCACTCACGCTGTCTACCCTGGCGGGCTTTGGGCTGGTGGCCGTGCTGCTGTACCGGCAGTTCAGCTGGGCGGGCCTGTTCCACTACGGCGGCTTCATGGTCAGCTCGGTGCTGCTGGGTCTGGCCTTCTTGAGCCTGGCCGTGCTGCTGTCGGTGCTGACCCATGAACGCACGCGCGCCTCGGGCCTGGCCATTGCCACCTGGTTCTTCTTTGTGCTGGTGTTTGATTTGTTGCTGCTCGGTGCCCTGGTGGCCACGGGCGGCAGCCACGGCGGTGCGGCCATGGCCTACCTGCTGCTGCTCAACCCCGCAGACGTTTTCCGCATCCTCAACGTGTTCTCGCTGGAAGACGTGCGCACCCTGTACGGGCTCACCAGCATCGTGCCCCCTGCGCTGGCCAAGCCATGGCTGATGGGCTCGGTGATGGCGGCCTGGATTGTGGTGCCACTTGGCCTGGCGAGCTGGAGATTCAAACCATGACCCATCCTTACCACCCCCAATGCGGCTGCGCCACCCGGCGCCACATGCTGGGCTGGGCCGCCCTTGCCTCCATCGGCGCCATCACAGGCCTCACTGGCCTGACCGGTTGCAGCCAGGCCGACAACAGCAGCGTCCAATCCCTCAAGCCCGTGGAAATCGACGGTGCCACCAGTTGCGAGCTGGACGGCATGCTGCTGGCCGACTACCCCGGCCCCAAGGCGCAGGTGCGCTTTGCGGGGCAAGACAAGCCCTCGTTCTTCTGCGACACAGTGGAATTGTTTGCCACCCTGCTGGCAGGCGAACAAGTGCGGGCCGCCCAGGCGGTGTACGTGCAGGACATGGGCCAGGCCGACTGGAATGCCCCCAAGGGCCACTGGATTGACGCCAAGACGGCGGTGTATGTGGTGGGCGGCAAGCGCCATGGCTCGATGGGCCCAACCATCGGCAGCTTTGCGCAAGAGGCCGACGCGAAGAAGTTTGCAGGCGAATACGGCGGCAAGGTGCTGCGCTTCGCTGAAATCACGCCAGCCATGGTAGACCTGAGCGGCGGCGCGCTGCACGACACGCGGATGTAACCATGCTCTCGCAGCCATCCCGCCCACCTGCAGCCAGCAGCCCGCAGCCCACCCGGCGCATGGCCGTCGCTGCGCTGCTGCTGGGCACAGCAGCCACGGCCGCGTGGCAGTGGCGATCAGGCTGGGGACAGCAGGGCGCAGAGACTACAACGCCACCCACCGTAGGCGACGATGTGTGCGTGGTGGCGCCCCCCACGCCGTATGACGCAGCCTCTGGCAAACCCTTGGCGGCAGCGCGCGATGTTCCCGCAGACGCCCGCTGCCCGGTGTGCGGTATGTACCCGGCTCGCTCCCGCGCCTGGGCGGGGCAGGTCATCTTTGCCGACGGGGACGCGTTCTTTTTCGACTCACCCCTGAGCCTGATGATGTACCTGGGCAACGTGGGGCACTACACGCGCGGCCGCACGGCCAGCGCCATCGTGGCCCGCTATGTCACCGACATGGACCGTGGGGCCTGGGTGGATGCGCAGCAAGCGGTGTATGTGGCTGGCTCCTCAGCCCTGGGGCCTATGCGGGCGGGCAACCTGCCTGCCTTTGCAGACCACGCCACCGCCCAGCACTTTGTGCAGGCACGCGGGGGGCGGATTCTGGGTTTTGACGCCATCGACGCGCCCCTGCTCACCAGCCTGGCACCACAGCGCCGCAGTGGCAACGGGCAACACGCGCACTGACGATCGAGAACTTCGAGCGCTTCGCTATCTTTTCAATAGCTGCCAGCGCTTACCCAGCAAGCGCTGGAGCACGATTTAATCAAAAAAAACGCCCCTGAACAGGGGCGCTTCTTCATCACGACTGGCTGGTGGGCTCGGTGGCCGGAACCGCCTTGAACAGTGCCGCAACCTTGCGCTTGGGCTTGATGTTGGCCGAAATGCCGCTGCGCGCGGGCACCTTGGCGGCAGCTTCCCAAGCGGGTGCTGCGTCAGAGACGCTGGGCTCGTAAGGCTTGGCAAAGAACGGGTCACGCGACACCGTGGCAGGGCGGAAGCCACGGTAGTCACGGGGTTCGCGGCCCTCGCGCGGTTCACGGGGTTCGCGCGCCTCGCGGCGGTGGGCAGAGCCTGCGCTGCGCGGGTCGTTCGAATCCGCTCCTTCGCGCCATGCGCGGCGGCCGTCGTTGATACGTTCCTTGGGGCGGTCATCGTCGTATTCGATAGCTTCCAGTTCGATCTTCTTCTTGATGAGCTTTTCAATGTCGCCCACCAGGCGGGCATCACTGCCCGACACCAGCGTCACAGCCAAGCCAGACGCGCCAGCGCGGCCGGTGCGGCCAATGCGGTGCACGTAGTCTTCGGCATTGAAGGGCACATCGAAGTTGAACACGGCAGGCACGTCCTTGATGTCCAGACCACGCGCGGCCACATCGGTACACACCAGCAGATCCACCTCGCCTTGCTTGAAGGCTTCCAGCGCCTTCAGGCGCTCATCCTGGCTCTTGTCGCCGTGCAGCGCCGCGGTCTTGAGGCCTTCGCGCTCCAGGCTGCGGGCCAGGCGGCCACAACCGAGCTTGCTATTCACAAAAATGAACGCCTGCTTGATGCCACGGGTTTTGAGCACCTGGTGGATGGCGCGGCGCTTGTCATCATCGCCTGCGCTGTAAAAGCGCTGCTCCACCGTAGAGGCCGTCTCGTTCGGACGTGCCACTTCGATGGTGATGGGGTTTTGCAGGTAACTGCTGGCCAGGCGCTTGATTTCAGGCGAGAACGTGGCGCTGAAGAGCAGCGTGGTGCGCTGCTTGGGCAGGTACGAAAGGATGCGCTGCAGGTCTGGCAAAAAGCCGATGTCCAGCATGCGGTCGGCCTCGTCGAGCACCACGTACTCCACCTGGTTGAGCACAGCGTTCTTGGCTTCGATGTGGTCGAGCAGGCGGCCGGGGGTGGCCACCAGCACTTCAACGCCTTTTTTCAGCTCCAGCGTCTGGGGCTTCATGTCCATGCCGCCAAACACCACGGTGCTGCGCAGCTTGGTGTACTTGGCGTACAGGGCGATCTGCTGGGCGACCTGATCGGCCAGTTCGCGCGTGGGCAGCAGCACCAAGGCGCGCACGGGGTGGCGCGCAGGTGAGGTGGAGCTGTTTTCGTGCTTGAGCAGGCGCTGCAGCAGGGGCAGCGAAAAGGCTGCCGTCTTTCCGGTGCCTGTTTGGGCCGCACCCATCACGTCCTGCCCCGTCAACACGACGGGAATGGCCTGTGCCTGGATGGGCGTCATGGATTCGTAGCCCATTTCGGCTACGGCGCGCGCTAGCGGCTCGGCCAGCGATAAATTGGAAAAGGAACTTGTCATTTAGCCCACTATTGTCGCACCGCAGGCCCAAGAACGCATTTTTTTCCGGACGGGCGGGGCTGGATAAGTGCTGCTGCGGTGAAAGGCAGCGCAAACCGCTATCAAAAAAATAGCTGCCTGCGCTTTTCACACGGGCGCTACCGCCTGATTACATCCAAAATCAACGCAGTGCCACCCCGCCCACCCCTGAGCCCAGCGCGGCTTTAGAGGCTGCGAGCAGAAAACGTGTCGCAGGCCTGCACCGAGCCCTGCTTCAAACCCGTGTGGAACCAGCGCTGGCGCTGCGCACTGCTGCCGTGGGTAAAGCTGTCAGGCACCACAGCGCCACCACTGGCGCGCTGCAGGGCATCGTCGCCTATGCGTGCGGCCGCGTTCATGGCCTCTTCCACATCGCCCTGCTCCAGAATCTGCCGTGCGTTTTGCGCGTGGTGCGCCCACACGCCAGCAAAGCAATCGGCTTGAAGCTCCAGCCGCACCGACATGGCGTTGTATTCCTTCTGGCTCACCCGGCCGCGCATCTGGTCCACCTTGGAAGTGATGCCGAGCAGGTGCTGCACGTGGTGCCCCACCTCGTGGGCGATCACGTAGGCCTGGGCAAAGTCGCCGGGCGCGCCCAGGCGGCTCTTGAGGGTTTCGTAAAAGCCCAGGTCGATATACACCTTCTGGTCTGCGGGGCAGTAAAACGGGCCCATTGCTGCCTGCCCCGTGCCGCAGGCGGTGGGCGTGGCGCCACGAAACAGCACCAGGCGTGGCTCCTGGTAACGCCCGCCACCCTCGCGGAAAACCCTTTGCCAGACATCTTCCGTATCCGCCAGCACGGTCGATACGAAGCGGGCCATGGTGTCGTCTGCCGGTGGGCGCTGCGCTGGGGCCTGCTGCACCTGCGCAGGCATGCCGCCCCCACTGAGCAGGCCCAGGATTGTGAGCGGATTGATGCCCAGCACCCAGCCACCCACAAGCGCGATCACGATGGTGCCGATGCCGATACTGCGGCCACCAAACACGGGCATGCCGCCCCCACCCCCACTGCCACGGCGGTCTTCCACGTTGTCCGACTCGCGGTTACCTTCCCATTTCATGCTGTTGCTCCCTGCACCTCGCCACCACGCGGGGTATGGCCTCGATATTAGGCCAAGTTCTCGGCGATCAATCCAGCGCGAAGGGCTGATTGGTAAACAGCAGTGCGCGCACCTGCCGCCCTTGGCCGGTGCCGGATAGCGGGTTTTGCACAGCAGCCGCCCCTGAAGCCTGTATAAAGTGCGACCATGCTGACCACGCAAGCTGCAGGCCGTTTTGCCGCGCCCCCATTCACGAAGGCGCCAATGCGCGGCCCGGGCAACAAGCCCCCTGAAGGACGCCATCGGTGCCATTGAACACCCTCCCCTCTCTCATCTCGGGGCGCAGCTTGCGCACCCAAATTGCATGGGTGTTCGGCGCCCTCGTGGTGACGCTGGCGGTGCTGCTGTCGCTCGGATTTGGCGAGGCACTCAAGCGCCGCATCCAGGGGGACGCCAACGCATCCCTGCAAATGGTGACGGACAATGCGGCTGCCTTCCTGGCCCACGGTTTGTTTGAGCGCATCCGAGAAGTGCAGGTGCTGGCCGATGCAGAAGTCATCTGGCGCCACGGCCTGGACACTGCCGAAGTCAAGCACGTCCTGGCCCGCCAGCAGGCCATGCAGCCCCACAGCCTCTGGCTCGGTGTAGCCGACGCCCAAGGCGTGGTTCGCGCCGCTACCAACAATATGCTGCTAGGCCAAAACGTGGAAGAACGGCCCTGGTTCCGGGCTGGCTTGCAAGCGCCCTATGTGGGCGACGCCCACCCCGCCAAGCTGCTGGAAAGCCTGTTGCCCCCCACCAAGAGCGGCGACCCCTATCGATTCGTAGACTTTGCCGCGCCCATCCGCGTCGGATCCACAACAGTGGGGGTGCTGGGCGTGCATGGCTACTGGGAATGGGTCAACGAGATGATCCAGACCCTGACACCTGCCGTGGCACGCGAGCAGCAGCTGGAAGTATTCATCTTTGACAGAAGCGGGCAGCTCATCCACGCCCCAGGCAAGCAGCAAGCGGTGCTCCAGCGGCTGGGCCAGGCGCTGCCCGATCCCAGCTTTGCCAAAGTACCCAGCGATGCCCACCAGCCCCGTGAAATCAAGGTGCTGCGCTGGCAAGACGGCAAGACCTACCTGACGGCGCACGCACACTTGCCCGCACGCAACGCTGAAAGCGACCTGGGCTGGCACATCGTGGCGCGCATTCCCGTGGACATTGCCTTTGCCCAAGCCGACGCGGCCGTGGCCAAAGCCCTGCTGGGTGGCCTGGCAGCGGCCGCCGTGGCATCGCTACTGGCCTGGTTGGCTGCGCGCCGACTGAGCGAGGACCTGGACGCACTGGCGCGGGCCGCAAAGGATCTGGAGGCAGGCAAGCCGGGGGCTGATATTCCAGCAGCCCATAGCAGCCGCGAAGTGCAGCGGCTATCTTCCGCGCTGCGCGACATGATCCACAAGCTGCTGTCTGCCAACGAGGCGATGGAAACCCAGGTGCGGCAGCGCACCCAGCAGCTGGAAGAAGCCAACCAGGAGCTGGATCGCCAGGCCCGCAGCGACCCGCTGACCGGGCTGCTCAACCGGCGTGGTTTTGATGCGCAGATGAACCACGACCTGGCCCTGGCACGCCGCAGCGGCCGCCCCTTGTCGATCATCACGGTGGATGTGGACCACTTCAAACGCATCAATGACACGCATGGCCATGATGTGGGCGACCAGGTACTGCAGCGGCTGGCCGCCACACTGGCCACGCGGCTGCGCCAATCCGACGTGGTGGCCCGGCTGGGCGGTGAGGAATTTGCGGTGCTGTTGCCCGACACCGACCTGGAAGGCGCGCGCACCATTGCACAGGAGCTGGTGGATTCGCAAGCGTCCCTGGGCTACCCGGTGATTGGCGGGCTCACCATCAGCGCGGGGGTGTCGACACTGCGGGGCGCGGAGGACACAGCGCAGGAACTGCTGCGGCGAGGCGACATGGCGCTGTACCAGGCCAAGCGCGAGGGCCGCAACTGCGTGGTGGTGCAGGCGTAGCGCGGGGGCGAGCCTTCACTCGCCTTCGGCTGCAACGCCCGCTAACGCCTGGGCCTCAGGCCTTGGGCAAGGTCACGCCCACCTGGCCTTGGTATTTGCCGCCGCGGTCCTTGTAGCTGACCTCGCAGACATCGTCCTTGTCGCTTTCAAAGAACAGCACCTGGGCGCAGCCCTCGCCCGCATAGATGCGCGCAGGCAGTGGCGTGGTGTTGGAAAACTCCAGCGTCACGTAGCCTTCCCACTCGGGCTCGAACGGTGTGACGTTGACGATGATGCCGCAGCGCGCATAGGTGCTTTTGCCCAGGCAGATGGTGAGTACATTCCGTGGAATGCGGAAGTACTCCACCGTGCGGGCCAGCGCAAAACTGTTGGGCGGGATGATGCAGCTGTCGCCGTGGAAATCGACAAAGCTCTTTTCATCAAAGTTCTTGGGGTCCACCACCGTGCTGTGGATGTTGGTGAAGACCTTGAATTCAGGCGCGCAGCGGATGTCGTACCCGTAGCTGCTGGTGCCGTAGCTGATGATCTTGTGGCCTTCGCGTTCACGGATCTGGCCGGGCTCGAAGGGCTCGATCATGCCGTGCTCTTCGGCCATGCGGCGGATCCATTTGTCGCTCTTGATGCTCATGCTGCAAATTCCTCGGCAAATACTACGATTTTGATAGCTGCTGGCGCTTGATAAATCGGCGCCCGAGCCATATTTTGCTTGAGAATTCTGCCGCCGCCACAGGACAAAGCCTCAACTGCATCAAGGTTTGGCGAACTCCAGGGTGTTCACGGGGCTCCGCGAGCCATCATCATCCGACAGGTACAAGGTCGTGCCTTGCAACTCGAAAGTACCGCAATCCACCTGCGCAATGCGGTAGTAGTCGCGGCATACCTGGTTTCCCTTGAACTTCCAGCTTTTGCCAAAGTTGGCACCGCCTTCGGGACCGGACTCCAGCTTTCCGCCCGGTCTGAAGTGAACGAAGAACCGCTTGCCCGACTTTCCGCTGGTGACCAGCATCTTGGTCACCGCATCGTCCTTGATGAGCATGGACTTGATCTCTGCCTCGGTCAGCACCCGATCCGGCCCACAAGGGAGCCATTGCGGTGCGCCAGCCCGCGCCTCACAAGCCGCTGGGGCCGGGGATGCAGGCTCTTTGGGCGGGTCTTGCGCCAACGCCGCCAACGGCGTCAGTGCAGCGACGAACAGCAAACCGCGCAAGCAGTGGGTCGGGGACATGGATACCTCCTGGGTCAAAGCAAACACGCGCCGCACGCGTCTGGCGCAGCTTGGTGCATCGGCACACTGTGCCACCCAGCTACGGGGCAAGGCATCCTTCGAACGCGGTATCGACGCAGGGATGATTCTGCGATACGCGTTCAAACGCCTGCTCTGCGCAACATCGCGCTAGGTGGCACGCTGGTTGGCACCTTGCTGACCAATCACCGTTTGCTCCACAACCCGGTCGTCGCCCAGCACGATCAGCGCAAACAATAGCTCATCCAGGCTCTGGGCCTGGCGCGTCTTGCGCGCCAGCAGCGGCGTAGCTTCGGGGTTGAGCACCAGAAAGTCGGCCTCGCACCCAGGCTGCAGGTTCCCCACCACACCCGCAAGGCCCAGCGCCTGGGCTGCACCCGCCGTGTGTTGCCACCACAGCTGCTGGGGCGAGAGGCTCAGGCCAGGCTTGGTCTGCCCTTCGCGCCCCACGTAGTAGGCGGCCATCATCGTATGGAAGGGGCTGAAGCTGGTGCCGCCGCCCACGTCACTGGCTAGGCCGTAGCCGAAGCCCACCCGGTCGGCACCCGCATAGTCGAAAAACCCGCTGCCCAGAAAAAGGTTGCTCGTCGGGCTGACGGCGGCCACTGCGCCGGTGTCGCGCATCAGGGCCCGGTCATCGTCATCGAAGTGGATGCAGTGCGCATACACGGCACGCTCGCGCATCAAGCCAAAGTCGTCGTACACGCCAAGGTAGCTGCGCGAGCGCGGAAACAGCTCGCGCGCCCAGCGGATTTCGTCCAGGTTCTCGGCCACATGCGACTGGATCCACACATCGGGGTAGCGTGCCGCCAGCTCGCCCGCGCCGCGCAGCTGCGCAGGCGTGCTGGTGGGTGCAAACCGCGGCGTGATGGCGTAGCCCAGGCGGTCCACACCGTGCCAACGCTGGATCAGCGCTTCGGTATCGATGAGGCTTTGTTCGGTGTCGTCACGCACACCATCGGGCGAGTGGCGATCCTGCAGCACCTTGCCGGTGATCAGGCGCAAATGCTGGCGCTGCGCCTCGGTGAACAAGGCATTCACCGAGGCGAGGTGCGAGGTGGAAAAAGCCAGCGCCGTGGTCACGCCGTTGCGCAACAGCTCTGCTATAAAAAACTGAGCTACTTGCGCACTGTAATCGGGCGCTGCAAAGCGTTTTTCATGCGGAAATGTGTAGTTCTCCAGCCAGGGCAGCAACCCGTCAGCGGGCGAACCGATCACGTCCGTCTGCGGGAAGTGGATGTGCATGTCCACAAACCCGGGCGCAAGGATGCGCCCCGGCAGGTGGGTGACAGGCTGGTCTGCGTATTGCGAGCCCAGCGCCTGCCATGAGCCTGCCGCCAGCACACGCTGGCGGCCCTGCGCGTCGGGGCCAATGGCCAGCAGGCCATCTTCGTCATACAGGGCGCGGCCGTCGTCGGCAAAGCGCAATAGGGCGGAACGGTATACAGACATGGGTACTAGTGTGGTGTCTCAAAAGTAATCATCAAATAATGGTACTCGCTGCCCGCGCCACAGATGCCAAGATGGTGTCCGCACTTTTATGCCACACGAACGGCTTGGGATCCTCGTTGTGACGATCAATGTATTCCCGTATGGATTGCTCCAGCTGAGCAACGCTGGTGTGGGCGCTGCGCTTGATCCACTGCTCGCTGATCTGGCTAAAGAAACGCTCGACCAGATTGAGCCAGGACGCTGAGGTGGGCGTGAAGTGAACGTGGTAGCGAGGATGGGCTGCTAGCCAGGCCCGCACTGCCTGCGTCTTGTGCGTGCCGTAGTTGTCCATGATCAGGTGGATGTCTTGTTCGCCAGGCACCGCTGCATCGATGGCTTTGAGGAACTGCAGGAATTCCACACTGCGGTGACGGCGCTTGAGCTGTCCTATGACTTTGCCAGTGGCCACATCCAGCGCTGCAAACAGCGACGTTGTGCCATGGCGCTTGTAATCGTGCGTGCGCGTGCTGGGTTTGCCAAACGTCAGTGGTAACCCTGGTTGGGTGCGATCCAGAGCCTGGATCTGGCTCTTCTCGTCCACGCACAGCACCAAGGCGCGATCGGGTGGTGCCATATACAGCCCCACCACATCCCGTACCTTGTCCACGAAATGGGGATCCGTCGATAGCTTGAAGGTTTCTTGCAGGTGCGGCTTCAGCCCAAAGGCATGCCAGATGCGCTGCACCGTCGCGGGCGATACGCCAGCGTGCCGACTCATCTGGCGCACGCTCCAGTGCGTGGCGTTGTCAGGCTTGCTCTGGCGAACCTTGTCCACAATGAGCTGAACCTGCTCGTCGCCCACACTGCGCGGGCGGCCAGCGCGCGGGGCATCGGTCAAACCCGCCAGACGATACGCCCGGTAGCGCCGCCGCCACTTGGAGACAGTTTGCACCGTCGTGCCCAAGCGTTGGGCAATCATGGTGCCCGACTCCCCATCTGCGCAGCCCAGCACGATTCGCATGCGCAGCTTCTCGTCCTCGGGCGCTTTGCGTACGCGCAGTCGCGCATGCAGCTCTGCGCGCTCGGCATCGGTGATCTGCAGCTTCGTGGCGGGGCGTCCAGGGTGGGCCATCGGTGTAGTCTCCTATAAGGAAGCTGATTCGACCAACACCGGTCAAAATAGTTCTATCTATTTTTGAGACACCACACTAGCTTACTGGCACCGTCCCGCGCCCACATACGGCGCACCCCATAGTGGCTATGGACGGCAGCATTCAAGGCATGGGCCGAGTCCATGCGGGAACACGGGGGCGCTCAACGCGCCAGCTTGCCCACCACCCCTTCCACCAGCCAGTTCATCTGCAGGATCTGTGCATCGCCCAGCGCCTGGCCTGCAGCAATCCGCTCCTGCCCCTCGTTGTCGCGCACGGGGGTCTTGCCTGCACGGAAGGGCAGAAGCGTGCCGGCTCCAATGGCCTTTTGCGCCTTCAGCACCTCCTGCTGCACAGCCGCCGGGACGCGGGTGCCGAAGTCACCGACGCGGATCATCTCCTCGCGCACGCCGCCCCAGAGGTTGGCACTCTTCCAGGTGCCGTTGGCTGCAGCGCGAACGCGCTCGGTGTAGTAGCGCCCCCACTGGTGCGTCACGGCCACGATCTGCGCATCAGGCCCGATGCGCCGCATGTCGGAGTGGTAGGCCACGGCCATCTTGCCGCGCTCTTGCGCCGCTGCCATCACGGCCGTGGAGCCGGTGTGGAAGGCGATCACGTCCACGTCCTGGTTGAACAGCGCCATGGCGGCATCGCGTTCCTTGGGGGGGTCAAACCACACGTTGAGCCACACGACCTTGACGGTGGCCTGCGGGTTGACCGACCGCATGCCCAGGGTAAAGGCATTGATGCCCTGCAGCACCTCAGGAATGGGGAAGCCCGCCACAAACCCGGCGACACCGGTCTTGCTCATGCGGCCTGCAGCGATGCCCGCCAGGTATCGGCCTTCGTAATAGCGCGCATTGGCTGTGGCCACATTGGCGGTCTGCTTGTAGCCGGTGATGGATTCGAACTTCACATGGGGAAAGTCCTGCGCCACCTTGAGCGTGGGCTCCATGTAGCCAAAGCTGGGGGTGAAGATGATCTGGTGCCCGGTGGCGGCCAGGTCGCGGATCACACGTTCGGCATCCGCGCCCTCGGCTACGTTCTCGACAAAGGTGGTTTTGACCTGGCTGCCCAGCGCGGCCTCGACGGCCTTGCGCCCCTCTTCGTGCTGGCGCGTCCAGCCCGCCTCCGTGATGGGCGAAACATAGACAAAGCCAGCCTTCACGGGCTCGGCCTGCGGCTTCGCGGGGGTTTGGGAAAAAGCGGGGGAGAAAAAACAGGCGGCCGCGAGCGCGGCAGCGAGGTTTTTGTACATGGTGTTCCTCTACATGGTCCCGGGGACAGAAAACAAAAAACCGCCGGGACAGCGGTCTTTGTCTGTGATTTTACCGCAGCCTCTCCAGGTTGCAGTGCGGGCTACCATACCGCCATCACCCACACGTTTGCGAAGGCCTCCCGCATGCCCATGTTCGTTGACTCCACGCCCCCTGGCCAGTGCCTCTTTTGCCTATTGGTGGCTGGCGAAATACCGTCGGCCCGGGTGTACGAGGACGACATGACCCTCGCCTTCATGGACATCGGGCAGGTCAACCCCGGCCATGTGCTGGTAGCCACCAAGCGCCATGCCACCACGCTGCTGGACCTGACGCCCCAGGAGGCCGCCGCTGTTATGCAAACTGCGCAGCGTGTGGCCAAAGCCATCGAGGCCACCTTCCAGCCACCCGGAATCACCCTGCTGCAGGCCAACGGGCGCGAGGGCGACCAGACGGTCTTTCACTTTCACATCCATGTGCTTCCGCGCCATGCACAGGATGGCGTCACCTTCACCTGGCCTCGCAAAGAGCCAGACACCGCCACACTGCAAGGCTATGCCGAACGCCTTGCAGCCGCCATTGCGGCGCCAGCGTAATCAACGGACTCAGTCATACTCGACAAAGCGCTCGAACACCCCTTTGAGCTGGTGCTCCCACGCCCGCTTTTGCGGGTTGGTGGCAAAGCTGGCCTCAAAGCTGTTGAACGCCAGTTGGTACGCGTGCCTGGCCGTCAGGCCCGTGGCGGCAAACAGCTGGGTGAAGTTCTCGTTGATGTAGCCCCCAAAGTAGGCGGGATCATCAGAGTTGACGGTGACGGCCAGCCCTGCATCCAGCAGCTTGCCCAGGTTGTGGTCAGCCAGGTTGGGGAAGACGCAAAGCTTCTGATTGGACAGTGGGCACACCGTGAGCGGAATACGCTCCTGCGCCAGGCGCTGCATCAGGGCGGCGTCGTGGATCGCCTGAACGCCATGGTCGATGCGCTCCACCTTCAGCACATCCAGTGCGCTCCAGATATAGGCCGGGGGGCCCTCCTCACCCGCATGGGCCACCAGGTGCAAACCCAGCTCCTTGCAGCGGGCAAACACCCGGGCAAACTTCTCTGGCGGGTGGCCGAGTTCACTGCTGTCCAACCCCACGCCGATGAACTTGTCGCGAAATGGCAAGGCCTGCTCCAGCGTTTCAAAGGCAGACTCTTCGCTCAGGTGGCGCAGGAAGCACAGGATCAGCGAGGCGTTCACCCCCAGTTTCTGCCCCGCATCCACACAGGCGCGGTGCAGGCCATGCACTACCGTGGCCATGGTCACGCCGCGCTCGGTGTGTGTCTGCGGGTCAAAGAACAACTCAGCATGTACCACGTTGTCGGCCGCGGCACGCTCGAAGTAGGCCCAGGCCATGTCGTAGAAGTCTTGCTCGTGCAACAGCACGCTGGCGCCGGCGTAGTAGATATCGAGGAAGCTCTGCAGGTTCGTGAACGCGTAGGCCCGGCGCAGGCTTTCCACATCGGTATAGGGCAGGCTGACACCATTGCGCTGGGCCAGCGCGAAGATCAGTTCAGGCTCCAGCGAGCCCTCGATGTGGATGTGCAGCTCGGCCTTGGGCATCTGGCGCAACAATTCGGGCAGGCGCTGGGCAGGAACGGGGGGGACTTTGAACATGGGCAGACTCCGTGGGTATCGTTGAAAACATCATGCCCTTTTGCCATCTGAATGCAAACCAACAAACCAGGACAAGATAAAAAAAGGCCGCCCGAAGGCGGCCTTGGCTTCAGAAAAACAGTGCCTTACTTCTTGTCGGCACCAGGGATCTTGCCTTCCACGCCCTTGACGTAGAAGTTGATGCCACCCAGGAACTTGTCGTCGGCCACAGCATCTTTTTCCAGCACGGGCTTACCGTCCTGGCCAGCGATGGGGCCCTTCCAGATCACGAAGCTGCCATCGGCCAGGCCCTTCTTCACCTCTTCGACCTTGGCCTTGGTTTCGGCGGGCACGTCGTCGGCGATGGAGACGATGTCGATCGCGCCTTCCTTCACGCCCCACCAGGAAGATTCGCCGCCCTTCCAGTTGCCTTCCAGTGCATCCTTGGTGGCCTTGATGTAGTAAGGCCCCCAGTTGATGACGGCAGAAGCCAGGTGGGCCTTGGGACCGTAGGCGGTCATGTCGCTGTCCCAGCCAAAGGCGCGCTTGCCCTTTTCCTGGGCCGTCTTGAGCACGGCAGGCGAGTCGGTGTTCTGGAACAGCACGTCGGCGCCACCGTTGATCAGGCTGGTCGCGGCTTCGGTTTCCTTGGGAGGGCTGAACCATTCGTTCACCCACACCACCTTGGTCTTGATCTTGGGATTGACCGACTGCGCACCCAGCGTGAAGCTGTTGATGTTGCGGATCACTTCAGGGATTGGCACCGACCCGACCACACCCAGGGTGTTGGACTTGGTCATGGCCCCAGCGATCACGCCGGCCATGTAGGCGCCTTCGTAGGTGCGGCTGTCGTAAGTGCGCACGTTCTCGGCGGTCTTGTAGCCTGTGGCGTGCTCAAACTTCACGTCCTTCAGGTCGCCTGCGATCTTCTGAATGGACTCCATGTAGCCAAAGGTGGTGCCAAAGATCAGCTTGTTGCCCTGGCCAGCCAGGTCGCGCAGCACGCGTTCGGCATCGGCGGATTCGGGCACGCTTTCCACAAAGCTGGTCACTACCTTGTCGCCAAATTCCTTCTCGATGGCCTTGCGACCGTTGTCGTGCGCAAAAGACCAGCCGCCGTCGCCCACAGGGCCCACGTAGGCAAAAGCGATCTTCAGTGGCTCGGGCTTGGGTGCTGGGGCTTCTGCCGCAGGTGCCGGGGCGGGAGCAGGCGCAGGCTCTTCCTTCTTGCCGCAGCCCACCATGGCTGCAGCCGCCAGGGCAGACAGTGCCGCCACTTTGAACAACGAACGCTTTTGCAGATCGGTCATGTCGATTCCTTGTGAGAAAACTGTGAAACAGGAGGAGAAAAACGAAAAACAGCCATTATGAGCCGGGGTAAAACGGCTTGCCGAGAGACGCGGGCATGTTCACACGAATCCAGGTGGGGTTGCGTGAGATCAGAGCCAGCACCACGATGGTGGCCAGGTAGGGCAGCATGCTCAGCAACTGGCTGGCCACCTGCACGCCCGTGGCCTGCAAATGGAACTGCAGCATCGTCACCCCACCAAACAGATACGCACCAAGCAATACCCGTGCCGGGCGCCAGGTGGCAAAGGTGGTGAGGGCCAGCGCAATCCAGCCGCGCCCGGCCACCATGCCCTCCACCCACAGCGGGGTGTAGACGGTGGAGATGTAAGCCCCGGCCAGCCCGCACAGTGCCCCGCCCGCCACCACAGCCAGCAGCCGGATGCGGCGCACGGGGTAGCCCAGCGCGTGGGCAGACTCGGGCGACTCGCCCACCGAGCGCAGCACCAAACCGGCGCGCGACCGATACAGGAACCACACCAGCGCCAGCACCAGCAGCATGGTGAGGTACACCAGCGGGTGCTGCTGAAACAGCGCAGGCCCTACCAGCGGAAGATCTCCCAGCACGGGAATGGCGTACTTGGGCAACTCAGGCAACTTGGCCTGCACATAACTGATACCTGCAAACGCTGAGAAGCCGACGCCAAACAGGCTCAGCGCCAGCCCCGTGGCGTACTGGTTGGTGTTGAGCCAGATGACCAGCACACCGAAGATGGCCGCCAGCAATGCCCCCGCGGCCATGCCTGCAGCAAAGCCCAGCCAAGTGTTGCCCGTGTGCACCACGGTGGCAAAGCCTGCGATGGCGGCGCAGAGCATCATGCCTTCAGCCCCCAGGTTGACGATGCCCGCCTTTTCGTTGATGAGCAGGCCCAGGGCCGCAATGGCCAGCACGGTGCCCGCACTCAGCGTAGCGCCGATCAGCAGTGCATACGATTCCATCACTTGCCTCCCTTCGCGGCCACCCAGCGGATGCGGTAGGCAATCAATGTGTCGCAAGCCAGTAGCGTGAACAGCAGCAGCCCCTGGAATACGCCCGTGAGCGATTTGGGCAGACCCAGGCGCGACTGCGCCAGTTCACCGCCGATGTAGAACATGCTCATCAAAATGGCCGATAGGATCATGCCCACAGGGTGCAGGCGCCCCACAAAGGCGACGATGATGGCTGCGAAGCCATAGCCTGCAGGCACGTAGGGCGTGAGCTGGCCAATGGGACCAGCCACTTCCAGCGCACCCGCCAGGCCCGCTGCGCCGCCCGAAATCAGCAGCGCAGTCCACAGCGCACGGCGCGATGAAAAGCCTGCATAGCGCGCAGCCGCCGGAGCCAGCCCGCCCACCTGCTGGGCAAAGCCCGCCCGCGTGCGGAACAGAAACACCCACAGCGCCGCCGCCCCAGCCAGTGCCAGCAGCAACCCGATGGACACGCGCGAACCCTGCATCAGCCGGGGAATCTGCGTGACTTTTTCAAACGTTTTGGTCTGCGGAAAGTTGTAGCCCATGGGGTCCTTCCACGGGCCATAGACCAAGTAACCCAGCACCAGCGTAGCCACGTAGACCAGCATCAGGCTGACCAGGATTTCATTGGCATTGAACTTGTCGCGCAGCAGCGCCGTGAGCCCCGCCCACGCCATGCCGCCCAGCACCCCGGCCAGCAAGATGGCGGGCACGATCCACGGCCCGGTGGTCTTATCCGCCAGCAGCGCCACGCCGCCCGCCACCACTGCGCCGATCACAAACTGCCCCTCGGCGCCAATGTTCCACACATTGGAGCGAAAGCACACGGCCAGCCCCAGCGCAATGAGCAGCAGCGGCGTGGCCTTGACCATGAGCTCGCCCAAGGCGTACTGCGACTTGATCGGCTCCCAGAAGAACACCTGCAAGCCCCGCACCGGGTCTTTGCCCAGCGCCATGAACAGGGCGATACCGATGAGCACCGTCACGGCCAACGCGAGCAGCGGCGAGCCGTAAGTCCACAGGCGAGAAGCCTGGGGGCGCGGTTCCAGCTTAAACATGCTGAGCCCCCTTCTCTGTAGCCTGCTGCGCAGACTGCGCCAGATGGGCTTGCACATCGGCATGCCACAGGCCGCTCATCCACTCGCCAATGCGCTCCACCGTGGCCTCAGCACGCGGCACGGAGGGCGACAAATGCCCCTTGGCCACCACATGCAGCCGGTCGCAGATTTCAAACAATTCGTCCAGCTCCTCACTCACCACCAGCACGGCGCAGCCCGCATCGCGCAGCGCCAGAATCGAGCCGCGAATCTGCGCAGCCGCGCCCACGTCCACGCCCCAAGTGGGCTGCGAGACGATGAGCAATTGGGGATTGGCGTCGATCTCGCGCCCCACGATGAACTTTTGCAAGTTACCGCCCGACAGCGACTTGGCCGCGGCATGGGGGCCACCGGCCTTCACATTGAAGCGCCGGATGATGTCCTCAGCGTGCTTTTGCAACGCCCCGACCTTGATCCAGCCGCTGCCGCTGACCGAGTCAGTGCGCGTGAGCAGCAGGTTGTGCGCCAAGCCCATGGTGGGCACGGCGCCACGGCCCAGGCGCTCCTCGGGCACAAAGTGCAGGCCCAAAGCGCGGCGCTGGGCAGGACCCATGCGCCCCGCGTTCTGGCCTGCGACCTGGACGCTGGCCGCATCGGCCCGCTGGTCTTCGCCAGACAGTGCGTACAGCAGCTCCTTCTGCCCATTGCCCGACACCCCGGCAATGCCCACCACTTCGCCCGCCTTGACCTCAAACTCCACATCGATCAAGTCCACGCCAAACTGGTCCGCGCGCGGCAACGACAGGTTTTGCACCCGCAGCACCGTGGCACCGGCTTGCGCCGGGCGGTGCTCCAGCGCAGGCGGCTCGGCGCCAATCATCAGGCGCGACAGGGAGGCGTTGGTTTCTTCCGCAGGGTTACACACCCCGGTGACCTTGCCGCCCCGGAGCACGGTGCAACCGGTGCACAGCGCGCGAATTTCGTGCAGCTTGTGGCTGATGTAGAGGATGCTGCAGCCCTCGCTGGCGAGCTTGCGCAGCACCACAAAGAGCTTTTCCACTGCCTGGGGCGTGAGCACCGAAGTGGGCTCGTCCAGGATCAGCAGCTTGGGGTTGGTGAGCAGGGCACGGATGATTTCCACGCGCTGCATCTCGCCCACACTCAAGGTGTGCACAGGGCGCAGGGGGTCGATGTCGAGGCCGTATTCGGCGGCCTTGGCGGTGATGCGGCTGGTCACTTCGGCCAGCGTCTGGCTCTTGTCCAGGCCCAGCCATACGTTTTCGGCCACCGTGAGGGTGTCGAACAGGCTGAAATGCTGGAACACCATGGCAATGCCCAAAGCCCGTGCCTCTTGCGGGTTGCGCACCTGCACGGCTTGGCCGTTGAAGTGCACGCTGCCTTCGTCGGGCTTGACCGAGCCGTAGATGATTTTCATCAGCGTGGACTTGCCCGCGCCGTTTTCGCCCAGCACGGCGTGGATTTCGCCGGGCTGCACCGTCAGCGACACACCGCTGTTGGCCACCACGGCCGGGTAGCGCTTGGTGATGCCCGCCAGCTGCAGCCGTGGCGGCGCCGCACCAGGCGCTGAAGGAATGGGGGGAGAACTCATGCGGGGATTGTCTCTCAGAATTACAACTTGTTATCTCTGGGCGTATAGGGGCAAATCTTGCCTTGCGGCTTTGTCAGCGTGCGCAAGCAGCTATTCTTTTCGTAGCGACGCGGCGACGGACTTGACCGTATCCCGCAACCAGATGGCCGCAGCCGAGTGGTGGGTGCGTGCATGCCACAGCTGGTAATACATCAATCTTGGAAACGCCACCGGGCTGGGCAGGATGGCCAGCGGCAGCTGCGC
The DNA here is from genome assembly GCF_006716905.1 of Acidovorax temperans. Lineage (GTDB taxonomy): Bacteria > Pseudomonadota > Gammaproteobacteria > Burkholderiales > Burkholderiaceae_C > Acidovorax > Acidovorax temperans. Next base: position 749,985 of record NZ_VFPV01000003.1, read on the forward strand.
TGTGAACCGTTCGCAAAACTGGCGCCCGGTGGTCAAGACCAGCAGGCTGGAAGCCACGATGTGCGGAATGGCGCTGAAATGCGCGCACCGCGCGGTGATGTTGCGCGAAAGGCCCAGGCTGTCCAGGTGTGCATCGATCACACCACGCGCGCCGGGGTGGGTGGGCGTGGGGGCGATGTGCTCGGCGGCCAGCCAGTCGGCCTCGGTCCAGCCCCGGCGCACGGCGGGGTGGTCCTGGCTGACCAGGCAAACCACCTCGTCGCCAAACAGGCGGCCCATGTGCAGGTCATCCGGCGGCTGGGGCCAGTTGCCAATCACCACATCCACATCGCCCTGGGCCAGGTGGGCGTGGTAATGCGCATCGGCCGACAGGGGCAGGATTTCAATCGGGCACAGGGGGGCTTGGGCCTTGATACGGGCCACCAGCTGGGGCAGGAAGAGCGGGTCCAGATAGTCGCTGGCCGCCACACGGAAGGTTCGGGTGGCCGTGCGCGGGTCAAAACCCCGTGCGTCAGAAAACAGTGCCTCGGCCGAGCGCAGGATCAGCGCGGCGGGCTCCACCATGCGCAGGGCAGCGTCGGTAGGCATCATGCTGGCGCCTGATCGCACCAGCAGCGGGTCGCCCGCCAGGTCGCGCAAGCGCTTGAGCGCGGCCGACACCGCTGGCTGGTGCATGCCCAGGCGGACGGCGGCCCTCGATACGCTGCGTTCAGTAAGCACGGTGTGCAAGACCCTTATGAGATGGAGGTCTATCTTGTCGAAAAGGGCTTGGTCTCTCATAGCGGTAGGGGCATGGCTGTCATAAGCTTGCGCGTATGCCGATGGTGGCGCTGCGTTCTACCCTCTGCGGGGCCTTCAAAGATCAAAGAAGCGTTTGTCATGACCACAAGACCCTTGCAATTCCTGCGCCGAGGCCAGCCCGTGGCGCTGGGCAATGTACCACCCGACCGCACCTTGCTGGAGGTGCTGCGCGAGGACCTGGGCTGCACCGGCACCAAGGAAGGCTGCGGCGAAGGCGACTGCGGCGCCTGCACCGTGGTGCTGGGCGAGCCCGATGGCCACGGCAAGCTGCGCTACAGCGCCGTCAACAGCTGCATCCGCCTGGCCCATTCGATTGACGGGATGGCGCTGTGGACGGCGGAAGATCTGGCCGAAGACCCGCTGATCCAGCCGGTGGCCACATCGACGCAGCCCGCAGACCAAACCACGCATCACAGCGCACTGCATCCAGCGCAAGAGGCGATGGTGCAGTGCCACGGCTCTCAGTGCGGCTTCTGCACCCCCGGTTTTGTGATGAGCCTGTTTGGCATGTACCAAAACCGGGTGTGCAAGGGTCAGAGCATCTCGCGCGCACAGGCACAGCAAGACCTTTCAGGAAACCTGTGCCGCTGCACAGGCTACCGCCCTATTCTGGACGCCGCCCAGCAAATGGCCCAGCTGCCCCCGATGGCGGTGAACGAAGCCGATTTGCTACAAAAATTAGAGCTGCTTGCGCTTACCCCACAAGCGCCAGAGGCCAATTTGGCTTACATCGCCCCCGCCACCCAAGCCGAACTGCTGGCCGTCCGCGCTGCCCACCCCCAGGCACAGGTGGTGGCAGGCGCCACCGACGTGGGCCCGTGGGTGAGCAAGCAACACCGCCAGTTGGCCCAGGTGCTGGATGTGACCCGCGCCGCCGAGCTGCGCCGCATCGACGACACCCCTGAGCACATCGCCATCGGCGCCGCCGTGACGCTGACCGAGGTGTTTGCCCGGCTCACCGCCCAGTGGCCCAGCCTGGCCGAGTTTGCCCACCGCTTTGCAGGCCTGCCCGTGCGCAACTCGGGCACGCTGGGGGGCAATGTGGCCAACGGATCGCCGATTGGCGACTCCATGCCCTTACTGATCGCGCTGCGTGCCCAGGTGGTGCTGGCCAGCCAGGCGCGGGGCGAGCGCGCGCTGCCCCTGGAAGCCCTGTACACCGGCTACCGTCAGAACGTGATGGCGCCCGACGAATTGCTCGTGCGCATCGTGGTGTCCAAACCCGCCTCCTCCGAACAGCTCAAGGCATACAAAATTTCCAAGCGCTTTGACGACGACATCTCTGCGGTTTGCCTGGTGCTCAACCTCGACATCGCAGACGGCACGGTGCAGCGCGCCAGCATCGGCGCAGGGGGCGTGGCGGCCACCCCGGTGCGTGCACAGCAAACCGAAGCCGCGCTGCAAGGCCAGCCCTGGACCGAGGCCACCGTGCAGCAAGCCATGCGCGTGCTGCAGGCCGAGTTCAGCCCCATCTCCGACATGCGCGCCAGTGGCGACTATCGCCGCACGGTGCTGGGCAACCTGCTGCAGCGCTTTTGGCTGGAAAGCCAGGGCGGCGGCGCCCCGGCCAGCATCGCGCAACTGCAGGCGACCCACTTGGAGGACGTGCTGTGAAACCTACCACCGACCACACCGTGCCCGAGACCGCCCTGCCCGCCCCCGCACGCGCTGCCATGGGGCAATCACACTTCCACGAAAGCGCCCGCGCCCAAGTGGCGGGCGCTGCGCACTACATCGACGACCTGCCCGAGGTGAAAGGCACGCTGTACGCCGCGCCCATCCTCTCCACCGTGGCCCACGGCACGCTCAACGGCGTGGATGCCAGCGCGGCCCTGGCCCTGCCCGGTGTGCGCGGCGTGGTGCTGGCAGCCGACGTGCCCGGCGACAAGATCCTGGCCGCATTCGGGCACGACGAGCCCGTGTTTGCACACACCACCGTGCAGCACATGGGCCAGGTCATTGGCCTGGTGGTAGCCGATTCGGTGATGCAGGCGCGCCGCGCCGTGCGCGCCGTCAAGCTCGACATCACGCCCCTGCCCGCTGTGCTGACGGTGCAAGACGCACTGCAGGCACAAAGCTATGTGCTGCCGCCGGTGTTTGTGCGCCGGGGCGATGCGGCCACAGGCCTCGCGCAATCGGCACACCGCCTGCAAGGCGCGTTCGAAGTCGGCGGCCAAGAGCACTTCTATCTGGAAGGCCAGATCGCCTATGCCCTGCCGCTGGAGCAAAAACAGTGGTGGATCTACTCCAGCACCCAGCACCCGGGCGAAGTGCAGCACTGGGTAGCCCACGCGCTGGGCATTGATAACCATGCGGTCAAGGTGGAGTGCCGCCGCCTGGGCGGCGGCTTTGGCGGCAAAGAGACCCAGGCCGGACACCTAGCCGTGTGGGCCGCCGTGGCCGCGAACAAGCTGGGCCGCCCCGTCAAACTGCGGCTGGATCGGGACGAGGACTTCATGGTCACCGGCAAGCGCCACCCGTTTGCGTACGAGTACGACGTGGGCTTTGACGACACCGGCCGTATCACGGGCCTGAAGCTGCAAATGGCTGCCAACTGCGGCTTCAGCGCCGACCTGTCCGGCCCCGTGGCCGACCGGGCCGTGTTCCATGCCGACAACGCGTATTTCCTGAGCGATGTGGAGATTGCCTCATACCGCTGCAAGACGAACACCCAGAGCCACACAGCGTTCCGAGGCTTTGGCGGCCCGCAGGGCGTCATCGTCATCGAAGCCATCCTGGGCGATATCGCCCGTGCCCTGGGCCGCGACGCGCAAGACGTGCGCCTGGCCAACCTGTACGGGCGCGATGCCAGCGAGGGCCGCAATGTCACCCACTACCAGATGGCGGTGGAAGACAACATCCTGCATGCGCTGCTGCCGCAGCTGGAGCAGATCGCCCGCTACCGCCAGCGCCAGGCCGACATTGCTGCGTGGAACGCGCAAAGCGCGGTGCTCAAGCGCGGCATCGCCATCACCCCGGTCAAGTTCGGCATCAGCTTCACGGCCACGCTGTTCAACCAGGCAGGCGCGCTGGTGCATGTGTACACCGATGGCAGCGTACAGGTGAACCACGGCGGCACCGAAATGGGCCAGGGCCTGCACACCAAGGTGGCGCAGATCGTGGCCGATGAGCTGGGCGTGCCGCTGCACCGTGTGCTGGTGACCGCCAGCGACACCAGCAAGGTGCCCAACGCCAGCGCCACCGCGGCCAGCAGCGGCACCGACCTGAATGGCCGCGCCGCCCAATATGCCGCGCGCAATGTGCGCGACAACCTGGCATCGTTCGTGTGCGGGCTGGACGGCTGCGGCGCCGGGGCCATCCGTTTTGTGGGCGGGCAGGTCATCTCGCCCAAAACCGTGCGCAGCTTTGACGCCGTGGTGAAAGAGGCGTACGCCAACCGCATCCAGCTGTGGAGCGACGGCTTTTATCGCACGCCCAAAATCCACTACGACAAGGCCACCCTTACCGGCCGGCCGTTCTACTACTTCAGCTACGGCGCAGCCTGCTCTGAGGTAGTGATCGACACCCTGACGGGCGAGAGCCGCGTGCTGAAGGTAGACATCCTCCACGACGTGGGGCACAGCATCAACCCGGCCATCGACGTGGGGCAGATCGAGGGCGGCTTCGTGCAGGGCATGGGCTGGCTCACCACCGAGCAACTGGTGTGGAACGACAAGGGCTACCTATCGACCCACGCCCCCAGCACCTACAAGATTCCAGCCACGGGCGACATTCCCGAGCACTTCAAGGTGGCGCTGTGGCCCGAGGCCAACCGCGAAGACAACGTGGGCGGCAGCAAGGCGGTGGGCGAACCGCCCTTCATGCTGGCGATCAGTGTGTATGAAGCGCTGCGCAACGCCATCGCCGCGGGGCGCAGTGGCGAAGCGCCAGCAAAGCCGGTGGTGTTGACGGCCCCTGCCACGGCCGAGAACGTGCTGAGGGCGCTGGGGCGCTTGGGGTGACGGAGTTAGCGGATGGCGGGTCAGGCCGGGCCCAGCGCCACACGCCCTGACGCAGACGCTTCGCGGGCGCGGCCCATCTGTACGCGGTTGCGCCCCGCCCGCTTGGCGTCGTAGCACGCCATGTCGGCAGCGTACAAGACGGAAGCCACGTCTTGCATGGACGCGTCCAGAGCCACCAGACCAATACTCATGCTGAGGGTGAAGCTGCTGCCCTGGTACGACGGGGCCCAGGCCTGCACCGCCTGGCGCAGTTGCTCTGCCACCGCCTGGCCTCGCGCCAAGGCGCAACCTGGCAGCACCACGGCAAATTCGTCGCCGCCCACGCGGGCAGCCCAGCCCAGCTGTCGCACCTGCGATTCCAGCAGCCGCGCCACGTGGCGCAGCGCATCGTCGCCCGCGTCATGCCCCGCCAGGTCATTCACCACGGTGAAATGGTCCAGGTCCATGAACAACACCACGCACTCGCCTGCAGCCGCAGCATGCGGCGCCGCACCGTCATCGCGCAGCCGGGTGGCGCGCTCGGCCAGCAGGGCTCCCAGACGCTCGTCAAACGCCGCACGGTTGAACAGCTGGGTCAGCGCATCGTGCTCGGTCTCCCAGGCCTTTTGCTGCTGCGCCTCGCGGGCCGCGGTGATGTCTTCCAGAATCCACACCGTGCCGCCATCAATAGACCCAGCCCCCACGCCCCGCCCCTGTACGCGCGCCCACACGGGGCTGCCGTCCTTGCGCATGAAGCACACGTCGCCATCAAACGCGCCGTGCACCGCAAACTCGGCCTGCACCCTGGCGCCAGCGCGGGCGTACTCCTCTGAAGAGGCGTAGATGGTGCGCGCGGGCTTGCCTTGCAGTTCGGCAGGGGTATAGCCCAGCATCAGGCAGGTTTGCCGCCCCACCACCTCCAGCACGCCGTGGCGCGTGATGACGATACCGACCGAGGCGTGGTCCAGAATCGCCTGAAACTGGCTGCCCAGCGTAGACTGTTGCTCCGCATGCTGGCTGCCCTGGCGCGCCAGCCGCTCCAGCGCCTGGACCAGGTCACCTACTTCACCCCGCACCCGGGGCCACTGCACCGGCCCCTGGGTGTCGCCCTGCAGCAGTTGCTGTGCAGCCAGCCGCAGCCGGGCCAGGGGTTGCGCCATCCACCCCAGCAGCAGCACCAGCAGCGCGGCGCCAGCGCCAAGGACACCGGCCACGGTCCACCATGCATCGCGTTGCGCACCCGCCAGCGGCGCCAGCAATGCGCGCGAGTAACTGACCCGGGCAACCACCCACTGGGGCAGCGGCATGCCCGCCATGCTGACGATGTGGTCGGGCATCACCTGCGTGATGCCCCGGCCCACCAGCGGCTGGGCCTGTTGCAGCCACTGTGCGTACACCGCTGACAACCCCGCCTCGTCCCGCACATTGCCCAGCACCCGGGTCGGGTCGGAATGCGACAGGATGGTTCCGTCCCGCGAGAACACCACCAGCCGGGATTCGTCTCTTTCAGGTAATGCCATGGAAGGCGGCAGCAGGCTTTGCGATTGCAGCTTGAGGGCACCGCCCACAGCCCCCAGCACGGAGCCATCTTCCCGGTGCATGGGCATGGTGAAAGTCACCCGGGCGTCGCCTGTTCCGCCGGCCACCAGCTCCGATACCTGGGGCTTTCCATCGGCCAGGGTGCGCCGCAGCACATCGCGTTCGGCAGGCTCCAGTGAGGCTGCGGCCACAGGCCGGCCCCCGCGCAGGTTGAGCAGCATGGCACCGTCGCTGCCCACCACCTGCACCGCATCAAAAAAGCCCAGGGCGGGCAGCGCAAGATACTGCCGCTGGTCGTCAAAAAAACTGGAATCCTGCATGCGCGGCGTGACACCTGCAGCCATGGTGCGCAACACCTTCTGGCTCTGCTCCATCTTGCTGGCCAGCAGGCGCGCAATCACTTCGACCTCGTCGGTCTGCCATGCCACCACACGGAGCATCGCCTCTTGGCCCGACACCTGGGACACATGCCACGCGGCGCCAGCCCCCGCCAGCACCATGGCGCACACTGCCACCAGAATCATGCGCAGCACCCAAGGCCCGGGCATATGCCAGGACGGAGCTTCGAAAGGCTGTGCTGGAGCAGGGCGTGGGGTCATGGCGCGCCCGCAGAGATAAGCAACAGCACTCTGCCGCAACCGCACGCCAACCTGCCTGCGCAAGCCGTGGCGCGCATAACATGGGCTGGGTAGTCAGGTGGCAGGCTGGGCATAAAGGCTGGTGATGGCAGCAAGGCTTCCAGCAAATATACGCAGTACATCCAGGGCCACGCTTGGGTGGAACCCTCATCAAATCACACGGAGAAACCCTTAGGGCAACTGGGCTTTGCAAGGTCCCAACGCAGGGCACCGACAGGGGATGGCCGCAGTGTAGACACAGCCGCCAGCCAATGGCAAACGCGCTGAAAACCAGCGCGTTCGTCCCTCAAGATTCAGCGATTCAGTGCTGCAATGTTGTCAGCTACCTGCCATGGTTTGCAGCGCCAGAGGCTGCGGCAGGTTCAGCACATTGCCTGTGCCGTGGATAAGACCCATCTCGCGCAGATGGCGAAGTACGCGCGAGAAGGTTTCCGGGGCGATGCCCAGCTGCGCCGCAATCAGGCGCTTGCGCTGGTGCAGTGTGACGCGCATGGTGCCGGACGCATCCTGCTGGGCATGGTTCAGCAACCACTGGGCACAGCGTGTTTCCGCGTCGTGGGCCAGGCGGCTCACGGCCAGTTCAGACTGCTGGCGATAGCCCGACGCCATGTCGAGCAGCAGGCCACGCGCCCCTTCGGGCATGGCGGCCAAGCTTTGGCGGAACTCCGCAATCGGTACCCGGCGCAACTGCACACGCGTTTCAGCCACCATGTCCACCGGCAAGGGCAGACCGAGCAACGCCGAAGCAGCGTCGAGCCAGAACGGGCCTTCCACCGCACCCAACTGGTGCCGCAGGTAGCCTTCTTCATAAAAGCCGCGCAGCACCCTCCCGCTTTCCAGGTGCAGCACAGAGGTGAGCACCTCATTACGCCTGCGCAGCACTTCGCCGGCGGCAAATACTTCCGTCTGGACGGGCAAGGAAAATAAGTTGGATGGCAGCATGCGATTGAATGTGCCGCCGCAGGCCGCAGAAGGCTTTGAGCAAGATCAAAAGCCGCGCGGAACCTACCCCGATTAGCTCAAAGCCCGCAGCCAGGCCCCTTTGGCGGACGTGCATCCCGTGCTCAATCCTGTGCATTCAGCGCATAGCGCCCTCTTGCGGTGCTACCCCCTGGGGCCAAAGGTGACAAGATGCAACCGCCGGGGGTGCAAAGCCGGGGCACAAAACTTGCTCAGCCTTATGGCATGCAAGCGAAGTGCGCCACCACGCGGCCATCGGCAGCGCCACAGCGGCTGAAAGCGCAATGGCGCAACTTCCCAAGCATTCATTTTTGACTTTGTTTACAACCCTTCCCGACCCAGGAGAACCCATGAAAAAAAACCTGTTGGCACTGTCCCTTTCGCTGGGCGGCGTGCTGCTGTGCGCTGGCGGCGCCCATGCCCAAAGCTCGGTTGAAGTGTCCGGTGTGGTCGATGTGTTTGCCGGCTCCATCAAAAACTCTGGCGATGCAGGCCGCAAGTCGGTGGTCGACAGCGGTGGCTTCACCACATCCTGGTTTGGCTTCAAGGGCACGGAAGACCTGGGCGGCGGCCTCAAGGCCAACTTCCAGCTGACCTCGTTCATCAAGGTAGACGCTGGCAGCCAGGGCCGCTTCGCCAACGACACCTTCTTCTCGCGCGACGCCAACGTCAGCCTGTCGGGCAGCTTTGGCTCGGTGATTCTGGGCCGCTGGATGGCCCCCAACTTCCTGCCTTCCGTGGTGGGCAACCCGCTGGGCGACTCGTTCACCTTTTCGCCCCTGATCCTGCACATGAACGTGCCTCTGTTCAACGGCACAGGCTGGGGCGCCACCACGCCGTCTGACACGGGCTGGAGCAACCAGTTGGTGTACAGCACACCCAACATCGGCGGTTTCAAAGCCAACTTGCAGTACCAATTTGGCGAGCAGGCCGGCAACAACGGCAAGAAGAACGTGGGTGCCAATTTCTTTCTACTTTGGCGGCCCGCTGACGCTGACCGGCTTCTATGAACGCGACCAGATCAGCAACCCCGGCGCAGGCAGCTACCTGGGCACCACCAAGAAGGACTGGATGCTGCTGGGCGCCTACGACTTCGGCGTGGTGAAGCCCTTTGTGAGCTACGGCCAGGCCAAGGCTGACAACAGCCCGAACAAGGCCAAGACCGTGCAACTGGGCGCCTCGGTGCCCGTGGGCCCCGCGGGCAAGGTGCTCGTCGAATGGGTGAAGATCGACCTGTCGCAAACCAAGGTGGACCGCAAGACCTACACCGTGGGCTACGACCACTTCCTGTCCAAGCGCACCGACGTGTACGCCATGTTCATGGGCGACAAGATCACCAACCAAACCTCTGGCACCAGCTTTGGCGTCGGCATTCGCCACCGTTTCTAAAGCGGCTTGGGATAGGCGGGTAGCGCGCTGCGGCTGCTCGTCTGCTCCATCACGATGTGCCAAGGGGCCTGTTTCAGGCCCCTTTTTCTTGGGTGACTTTGCAACAAGGCAACCCCTCAAATACACAAGGCGAATTGGCATCCAGCGCTTAATACAAAAGCGCAATCAGCTATACATTTAATAGCAAACCAGGAGCTACAGCGCCCACCGCAGCCTGGTGAAGGCTCCTCATCCCTCTTTTGCCACTTGTAACTACCTTGTCACAAGCCGCCGCTATCGTCAGCCCCTGCTCAGGGATTCAACACAAGCGATGCAAAACACACAGTGCAGCCGACGGGAAGCGATGGTGGCGCAACTGTCGCCCGCTGCACGCCATGGCACAGGCCCGCTGGCAAGCTTGATGCGCGATGGCGCGCTGCATTGCGTTTTTCAGCCCCTTGCCGATCTGCGCGAGGGCAGCGTCTATGCCCATGAAGCACTGATCCGAGGCCCCCACGGCAGCCTCTTGCACGCACCCGATGCCCTGCTGGCGCAGGCCCGTACCGAGGGCGTGCTGCAGGATTTCGAGCTGTTCTGCGTTTTCACCGCGCTGGAACAGTGGAGCGCCCAGGCCACGCCAGGGCGCCTGTTCGTGAACATCAGCGCTGACGCCCTGGTCCACGGTGTGGGCATGGTGGGCATGGGCAAGCTGGGCGAAGCGGTGCGCAGCTGCGGCCTCAACGCGCGGATGCTGGTGCTGGAAATTACCGAGCACGAGCGCGTGACCAACATGCCGCTGCTGCGCGAAGCCATTGACGCCGTGCACGCCTGCGGCGCCCGCATGGCGCTGGACGACTTTGGCGATGGCCGCTCCAGCCTGCGCCTGTGGTCCGAAGTGAAGCCGGACTTCGTGAAAATCGACAAGTACTTCATCCGCGAGATCAGCGACCGCCCCGAAAACCTGCAGATGCTGCAAGCCATCAAAGGGATTGCCGATGTATTTGGCACCACGCTGATTGCCGAAGGCATCGAAACGCAGGACGACCTGCGCGCCCTGCGGGACCTGGACATTCCCTACGGCCAGGGCTGGCTGCTGGGGCGGCCCGCAGCCATGGCGCGTGAAGCCATCGAGGGCCCGGCCCTGGATGTGCTGGACGACCGCCGGGTGGCCGTGCTGCCGCACCTGGAGCAAACCGCGCGCCCCAGCATCTTGCGCAGCCTGCGCGTGGTGCAGGCCCCGCCCGTCAGCCCCACCACCACCAATGACGCAGTGGCCGCGATGTTCCACGAACGCACCGAACTGCACGCCCTGGCCGTGGTGGACGGCACGCAGCCCGTGGCCCTCATCAACCGCCAGCAGTTCATGAACCACTACGCCACGCTGTACTTCCGCGAGGTGCACGGGCGCAAGCCCTGTCTGGCGTTTGCCAACACCGCGCCGCGCGTGGTGGAGCAAGACTGCGATGTGGAGCAGCTCATGGGCATCCTCACGTCACAAGACCAGCGCTACCTGAGCGACGGCTACATCGTGACGGACAACGGCCGCTACATCGGCCTGGGCACGGGCGACCAACTGGTGCGCGCCGTGACCGAAACGCGCATCGAAGCGGCCCGCCACGCCAACCCGCTCACGTTCTTGCCGGGCAACATCCCCATCAGCCTGCACATGCAGCGGCTGCTGGACAACGGCACCGAGTTCGTGGCCTGCTACGCCGACCTGAACCACTTCAAGCCCTTCAACGACAACTACGGCTACTGGCGCGGCGACCAGATGATCCGGCTGGTGGCGCGCCTGGCCACCATGCACTGCGATGCGCGGCGCGACTTTGTGGGCCATGTGGGTGGGGACGATTTCATGCTCATCTTCCAGAGCAGCAACTGGCGCCAGCGCTGCAAAAACATCATCCAGGACTTTGGGCGCGAAGCCCTGGCCTTGTTCGACGAATCAGCCCGGCGCTCTGGCGGCATCCATGCGGAAGACCGGCACGGCGTGCGCCGGTTCTTCCCATGTACCACCTTGGCGCTGGGTGCGGTGCACGTCACGCCGGGGCGCTTTCGCCACGCGGAAGAAGTGGCCAACGTGGCCGCCACCGCCAAGCACGAAGCCAAGCAAACCGCCACAGGCCTGGTGCTGCACACCGGAATGTGCCCGCCGCAGACCTGAACATGCTGGTGGCGTGAGCGCAGCCAGCCTCTGAAAAACACCCGTCAAGGCACCAGCGCCCCCGCCTCAAACCAGCGGCCAATCAGCGCGCGTTCAGCATCGGTAATCTGCGTGGCATTGTTCATGGGCATCAGCTTTTGCACCACCACCTGCTGGTAGATGGCCTGGGCGTTTTGCCGCACCAGGGCCGGCTCGTCCAGCCGCAGGTTCTTCATCTGCACCTGCGCGCCGTGGCAGGTGTAGCAGCGCTGCTCCAGCACGCCCCGCACCGCAGCAAAATCAGCCTTTGCATCATTTTGGCCTGCAGCGCTTGTAGCGCTTGCGCTGCCAGCTATTGAAACAGGAGCAGGCCGCATCCACACCATGGCCCCCACGATCACGGCAACGCCCACCAGCGCGTACGGCAACGGGTTGCCATTGCGGCCCAGCTTGTAGCCGTGGCGCATCACGAAGAACTGGCGGATTGCCGCGCCCGCAAACATCATCAGGATGAGCACCAGCCAGTTTTGCGGGTGGTTCCAGGTGAAGCTGTAGTGGTTGCTGAGCATGGCAAACAGCACCGGCAGCGTGAAGTAGGTGTTGTGCACACTGCGCTGCTTGCCGCGCTTGCCGTGGATGGGGTCCACTGGCTGCCCCGCCTTGATCTGCGCCACCACCGTGCGCTGGCCGGGGATGATCCAGAAGAACACGTTGGCGCTCATGGCCGTGGCAATCATCGCGCCCACCAGCAAAAAGGCCGCGCGGCCCGCAAACCAGTGGCAGGCCAGCCAGGCGGCAATGCACACCAGCACGAAGACCAGCGCGCCCACGATGGCGTCGCCGTTCTTGCGCTGGCCAAAGATACGGCAGATGGCGTCGTACAGCAGCCAGAACACCACGAAGAAGGCGAGCGCCACGATGATGGCGGTGGCGGGCGCCCAGTCCATGCGCGACTTGTCGATGAGGTAGGTGCTGGCGCTGTAGAGGTAAGACACCGTGAACAGTGCAAAGCCGCTGAGCCAGGTGCTGTAGCTCTCCCAAAAGAACCAGTGCAGGTGCTTGGGCAACTGCGGGGGCGAGACATTGAACTTGACCGGGTGGTAGAACCCGCCGCCGTGCACGGCCCACAACTCACCGCTCACGCCCTGCTTTTTGAGGTCTTCGTCTTCGGGCGGCGTGAGGCTGCTGTCCAAAAAGACGAAATAGAACGACGAGCCAATCCAGGCGATGGCGGTGATGACGTGGACCCAGCGCAACAGCAGGTTGGCCCAGTCGAGAACGTAGCTTTCCATATCTCAACCTCGGCAGCGCATGGCGCTGCAAACCTGCTCACCACTGCGGGCGCTCTGAGCAGAATACACAGGTCGCGCACCTTGGCTGGCTGGCCTCTCCATACAGGAAGGGCCAGCGGGCCGGGGCACCGCTGCGACCAAAACTTACTGACAACACCCGAAGGTGCATGCACGAATTGTTCCAGATTCCATGCGTTTCAGATCACTGGCGCAGGTCTTACGGCGTCAGGGTCTGCAGCAATTGCGCACCCACCGCCACGGCAATCACCTCGGGCTGCTTGCCATGAATACCGGGCACGCCAATCGGGCAATTCACCTGCGCCAGCTCGGCCGGGCTAAAGCCACGCTCGGCCAGCCGGTGCGAGAAGGTGGCCCACTTGGTCTTGCTGCCAATCAGGCCGATGAAGGGCAAATCCTGCTGCTGCCGCTGGCGGCGCAGGCACGCGGCCACCACGTCCAGGTCTTCAGCGTGGCTGAAGCTCATGATGAGCACGCACGAGCCCGCTGGCAGCGTGGGCACGGCCAGGTGCACGGGCTCGGAATGCTCGCAGACCACGCCCTCGGGCGGATGGGGCGGGAATATGCCGTCGCGGCTGTCGATCCACGTCAGCGCAAAAGGCAGCGGCGCCAGCACCCGCGCCAGGGCGTGGCCCACATGGCCGCCGCCAAACAGGGCCACGGGCACGCGCGAGCCTTGCAGCCGGGCGGGCAGGCTGGCGGCATCGGCCGGGCCCAGCGCCTCAAACCGCAGGTGCACCACGCCGCCGCAGCACTGACCCAGGGCGGGGCCCAGGGCATAGCGCACCTGCGGCTCGCCAGGGTCGCCCGCCAGGCGGCGGCGCGCGTCGGCCATGGCCTGGTGCTCCAGGTGGCCACCGCCAATGGTGCCGATCACGCGGTCGGCCAGCACCGCCATCCAGGCCCCGGATTCCCTTGGGGCCGAGCCTTCGGTAGACTTCACGCTCACCAGCCACGCGGTTGCGCCCTTGTTCAGCGCGGCCACCAGCAAACCTACATCCGTCACATCGGCCCTTTCACCTTGAAGGCTGCGCGCGGCGTTACCGCACGCAGCAATTGCGTTTCGAGTTGTCTGACTCTCCCACCAGCATGCCATCCATTCCACCCCAGCGCGCCACGCGCGCCCAAGGCAGCCGTACCAGTTGGTTGCGCTGGCTGCTGGCCAGCGCCATGGCCGCCCTGGCTGCCTGCAAGTCGCCTCCGCCCCAGGCCCCCACGGCACAAGACAGCAAAATGCCCAGCCGGGACACCGCAGCTGGCCCTGCCGCGACGCCTGCACCCAAGGCATCTGCCGCCGCCACCCCGCGCGACTACCGCAAGGACGCTGCCAGCCACCTCTACAGCCACAACCAGCATCGCATCTACAAAGGCAAGCTGCCGCCCATGCTGTACGCCATTGGCGTGCTGGAAGTGGACATTGACCGCCAGGGCCGCGTGGCCCGCCTGCACTGGACCCGCGCCCCCCGCCACACGCCCGAGGTAGTGGCCGAGATTGAACGCACCGTGCGCGCTGCCGCCCCCTACCCCACGCCCAGCCGCCTGGGCAAGGTGACCTATACCGACACCTGGCTGTGGGACAAGAGCGGCAATTTCCAGCTCGACACCCTGACTGAAGGCCAGCTCTGAGCCATATGCTGCTATGAAAGCAGGAGCTGCCAGCGCTTTCATCGCCTGCTTTGCAAGGTCAAAAGATACTGAAAAGCTCACTCAAAAAGCGCAAGCAGCTATCAAATAAATAGCGCCTGCTTGCATTCCCCCTGGGCTCAAGACCCCCGGTAGGTCGAATAGCTCCAGGGGCTGACCAGCAGCGGCACGTGGTAGTGCTGGTCGGCATGGGCAATGCCAAAGTCCAGGCTCACCTGGTTCAGGAAGTTCGGCTCGGGCAGCGCAACGCCCCGGGCCTTGAAGTAGCCCGCCACATCAAACGTCAGCCGGTAAGTGCCCGCAAGCAGGCTGGCGTTGTCAAACAGGGGTGCATCGGTGCGCCCGTCGTGGTTCAGCACCAGCGACTTGACGAGCGTGGTCTGCTCACCCTGGGTGGCGTACAGGCGCACCGCCATACCCGCAGCGGGGCAACCGTGCATGGTGTCTAAAACGTGGGTGCTCAGGCCCATAGGTATCTCCGTATCTCCGCGAGGTGGTTGGCAGGCATCCAAAGTGGTGCAGCGGCCGCCGTGCGCTGACGGCAAAGTGTATACAGTTTCTGTACATCCGCAGCCGGTGCTGAAGCCAGTTTCGTGCCACGGCCCCTGGCGGCCCACACCCCGCCAAAGCCCCGCAGACGGCCTACACTTGTGCCACCTATTCTTTCAGGAGTCCAACCCATGAACATCCGGCAAACCCTGCTGTCCGCCAGCCTTGCGCTGGCCCTGGCCAGCCTTGCGGCCTGCAGTGCGACCCCGCCGCAAGCGTCCACCGCGCCTGCTGCAGTGCAACAGACATCCGCTGCCGCAGCCGCCAGCGCCGCCTATGACTTCGACATGGACGTGTTCCACCCCGTGGTGGCCAACAACGGCATGGTGGCCACTGAGCAAGAGCTGGCCTCGCGCATCGGGCTCGATATTCTGAAAGCCGGTGGCAACGCCGTGGACGCAGCCGTGGGCATTGGCTTTGCGCTGGCCGTGGCGCTGCCCAACGCAGGCAACCTGGGCGGGGGCGGCTTCATGATGGTGCATGACGCCAAGACGGGCAAATCCGTGGCGCTGGACTTCCGCGAAGTGGCCCCCCTCAAGGCCACGCGCAACATGTACCTGGACGACAAGGGCAATGTCATCAATGGCAAGTCGCTCTACACCCACTACGCCGTGGGCGTGCCGGGCACCGTGGCGGGCATGGAGCATGCGTTGAAGAAATGGGGCACCATGCCGCTGGACAAGGTGATTGCACCCTCCATCGCGCTGGCAGAAAAGGGCTTCCCTGTGAGCGAAACCCTGGCCAAGATCTTGCGCCAGGAGCAAAAGAACATGGGCAAGTGGCCCGCCACCACCGAGATCTTCTGGAAGGACGGCGCGCCCCTGAAGCGTGGCGACCTGCTGGTGCAAAAAGACCTGGCCCAATCGATGCGCCTGATTGCGCAGCAAGGCGCCAAGGCCTTCTACGAAGGCGCCATCGCCCAGAAGATTGCCGCCGAAATGGCCCCGCACGCCGGTGCCGTGACGCTGCAAGACCTGCGCGAATACAAGGTGGCCGAGCGCGAGCCCGTGCGCGGCACCTACCGTGGCTACGAAGTGGTGACCATGCCCCCGCCCTCTTCCGGCGGCACGCACCTGGTGCAAATTTTGAACATGCTGGAGCAGTGGCCCCTGGCCCAGTGGGGCCAGAACAGCGCGCAAACGCTGCACCACATGGCTGAAAGCAGCAAGCTGGCCTATGCCGACCGCTCTGAATACCTGGGTGACCCCGACTTCGTGAAGATCCCCTTGAAGGGCCTGACCTCCAAGCGCTACGCCGAATCGCTGGCCAAGACCATCGACCCCAACCGCGCTCGTCCTGCCAAAGAGATCAAGCCCGGCCAGCCCCAGCCGTATGAAAGCGACCAGACCACCCACTACTCGGTGGTGGACAAGGCGGGCAATGCCGTGGCCGTGACCTACACGCTGAACACCAACTTTGGCAGCGGCATCGTCGCCAAGGGCACCGGCATCTTGCTGAACAACGAGATGGACGACTTTGCCGCCAAGCCCGGCGTGGCCAACGCCTACGGCCTGGTCGGCGGCGACGCCAACGCGGTGGCCGCCAAGAAGCGCCCCCTGTCTTCCATGACGCCCACCCTGGTGCTCAAAGACGGCAAGCCCACGCTGGTGACCGGCAGCCCCGGCGGCGCCCGCATCATCACCACCGTGCTGCAAACCGTGGTGAACACCATCGACTTTGGCAACAACCCCGCCGAAGCCGCCGCAGCCCCCCGCGTGCACCACCAGTGGACGCCTGATGAGCTGCGCGTGGAAAAGGGCCTCTCGCCCGACACGCTGGCCCTGCTCAAGCAACGCGGCCACAACATCGCAGTGAAGCCTTCGATGGGCCGTACGCAGACCATCCAGATCCGCAACGGGCAGCTGTATGGCTACTCTGATCCACGCAACCCCGATGGGCAGACCTTGGGGTACTGAAAACTGCCAAAGCACCCGCGCTGACAGGCGGCTGATGCCAACACAGAAAAGGGGCCGCACATTCTGCGGCCCCTTTTTTTATGGACTGGGCCTTGTGCAGAGGGGTGCCTCACAGCTTGCAGGTCGCCGCACGGCGGTCAATCCACTGCGCGGATGTCGGGCTTGTGTGCACCTCCCGACACTCTGTCCGCACGCGATGATGCACACTCGGCAACATCAACAAAACGGGCCGCGCCCGCAGCGCAAGACACCACACATGCGGCGAAATGTGTACTGCGGGTTACAGGCTTTGGGCACCCTAAGGAGACAAACGTGGCATTGAAAAAAGTAGTGCTGGGCACACTGGTCGTTGTGGCGGCCGCCGCCGTGGGCGGCTGGTTCAGCCTGGACAAGGAAACGCGCGGGCTTTTGGCCACCGTGCCCACCAACCGCGATTTGCTGTTCTGGACGCAGCCGCAACGCGACGCCGCCTTCCGCGCGCTGGACCGCATCCCGCTGCTGGCCAAGGCCAACGTGGTGCCCGCCAGCGGCACGCCATCACCCCTGCCCCCAGGGCCGCCCCTGAAGCTCAGGAGCGATGTGGATGCCTACATGGCAGGCCAGCGCAGCGCTGCGCTGCTGGTGGTGCACGACGGCAAGCTGCGGCTGGAACGCTATGGCCTGGACTTTGATGCCGCAGGCCGCTGGACCAGTTTCTCTGTGGCCAAGTCACTCACCTCCACCCTGGTGGGCGCTGCGGTCAAAGACGGCTTCATCCAGAGCCTGGACGACAAGGTCAGCGTCTACATCCCCGAGCTGAAAGGCTCTGCCTACGACGATGTGAGCGTTCGGCAACTGCTGACCATGACATCTGGCGTGAAGTGGAATGAAGACTACGCCGACCCGAATTCAGACGTGGCCAAGTTCAACAACCACCAGCCCGAACCCGGCGTGGAAGCGCTGGTGAGCTACATGCGCAAGCTACCGCGCGATGTACCGGCAGGCACCCGCTGGCTGTACAGCACGGGCGAGACCAACCTGGTGGGCACCCTGGTGCAGCAGGCCACCAAAAAGCCCCTGGCCACCTACCTGGCAGAAAAAGTGTGGGGCCCGGCAGGCATGGAGCAGCAGGCCACCTGGCTTCTGAGCAAAACCGGCAAGGAGATTGGCGGCTGCTGCGTGCAGGCATCGCCACGCGACTATGCCCGCCTGGGCATGTTCATCCTGAATGGCGCGCAAGTAAACGGCCAGAGCATCGTGCCCGAGGGCTGGTGGGCCGAGGCCACCACCAAGCGCGCCGACATTGGCCGCCCCGGGCGCGGCTATGGCTACCAGTGGTGGACCTATGACGACGGCAGCTATGCGGCCCGAGGCATTTTCGGCCAGGGCATCTTCATCGACCCCCAACGCAAGCTGGTGATCGTGTCGAACGCCAACTGGGCCCATGGGGCGCGAGACCCCCAGGCCACCGAGGCGCGCGAGAACTTCTACCGCGAAGTGCAGCAGGTGATTGACGAGGAAGCACGGGCGCCGCGCCCATAGCGGCATCACCCCAGGGTGCGGCCCTGCCTAGGCTGTACGCTGGTCGGCAGATGCGCCGGATCAGTGCCGCACCAAAGCACCGTCCACCTGCGCGCAAGCCCCGTTCCTCAGGGTTGTCCAGAATGCCGACGCAGCTGCCACGGCCCCTACACTGGGGCATAGCCACCCCACGGACCTACCATGACAGTTACCTGGACACCACAGCCCCCCCCACCAGCTGGGTGGCGAACCTGAATGGGCAGCCTGTCTGCATTCTCAAGGGCAAAGACATTGGCGGATGGACGGCGACCTGGATGGGTGACCGCCTGTGGCAGCCACCAGCCCACTTGCCCAGGGCCACGCCGCAGCCCATGAGCTTTTTCAGCAGCCTGGAAGATGCCAAGGCTGCGGTGGAACAGGCTTTGGCCACCTGAGCCGGCCAAGGCTTCAAGCCTTTTTGGCACCTGGCGCTTAATACATAAGCGCAAGCAGCTACAAAATCAATAGCACCCTAAAGTCATTCACATTGGTGTGCGTGGGCCCGGTCACCACCAGATCACCTAAAGCGCTGAAGTAGCCGTAGGCGTCGTTGCGGTCCAGATGGTCGTCGAGCCGCAAACCCAGGGCGCGGCCACGGGCCAAGGTGTCCGGCGTGACGATGGCGCCCGCGTTGTCTTCTACACCGTCGATGCCATCGGTGTCAGCCGCCAGGGCCCACACGCCGCTCTGGCCTTGCAGGGCCTGGGCCAGGCCCATGCAGAACTCACCTGCGCGGCCACCTCGGCCTTTGGGGGCGCCTTCGGACCGAGGGCGCACCGTCACCGTGGTTTCACCGCCTGACAGCAGCACACAGGGGCGTTCAAACGGCGCCCCGCGCTGGGCCACGGCGCGGGCCAGGGCCGCGTGCACCTTGCCCACTTCGCGCGATTCGCCTTCTATTTCGTCCGACAGGATGTGCGCGGCCCAGCCTGCAGCGCGGGCGGCCTGGGCTGCGGCTTCGAGCGACTGCTGCGGGGTGGCGATGAGGTGCACGGCGTGGCCTGCAAACACGGCGTCGCCGGGCTTGGGGGTTTCGAGCAGGCCCGCTTCCAGCGCCCCGCGCACGGCGGGAGGCACGGTGATGCGGTAGCGGTCCAGAATCGCCAGCGCATCGGCGCAGGTGCTGGCATCGGGCACGGTGGGGCCGCTGGCGATGATGGAAGGGTCGTCGCCCGGCACATCGCTGATGGTGAGGGTGACCACACGCGCCGGAGCGCAAGCCGCCGCCAGCCGCCCGCCCTTGATGCGCGAGAGGTGCTTGCGCACGCAGTTCATCTCGCCAATGGCGGCACCGCTGGCCAGCAGTTCTTTGTTGATGCGCTGCTTTTCGGCCAGCGTGAGGCCATCGGCAGGCAGCGTGAGCAAGGCCGAGCCGCCGCCGGAGATGAGGCAGATCACCAAGTCATCGGCCGTGAGCCCCTGGGTGAGCGCCAGCATGCGCTCGGCCGCCTGCAGGCCTGCGGCATCAGGCACGGGGTGGGCGGCCTCGACCACTTCAATGCGCTGCCTCAGGCCCGCCGGTCGGGGCGGAATGTGGTCGTAGCGGGTGACGACCAGGCCGCCGAGCGGGGCATCGGCAGGCCACAGCGCCTCCAGCGCCTGCGCCATGGAGCCCCCGGCCTTGCCCGCACCCAGCACCAGCGTGCGTCCTTTGGGTAGAGCAGGCAGATGGGCTTGAAGGCCTTGCAGGGGCTGTGCGCTTTGCACCGCCACGTCGTACAGGTGGCGCAAGAAGGCGGTGGGATTCTGGCGAGGGTCAGGCATGGTCATGGCGAGGCATTGTGACGCAAGCACCGTCGCGCTGGCCCGGCTTACTCCAGCACCACCTTGGCCTCTTTCACCAGGCGCGCAAAGCGCTCGGTGTCGTCCTTGATCTGGCGGGCCATTTGCTGGGGTGTATCGCCAATGGGGTCGGCGCCAATGTCGTCCATCTTCTTGCGGAAGTCGGGCGACTGGATGATCTTGACCATCTCGGTGTTCAGCCGCGTCACCACCTCCTTGGGCGTACCTGCAGGGGCCAGCACGCCAAACCAGGTGCCCAGGTCAAAGCCCTTGAGCCCAGCCTCGTCCAGTGTGGGTACATCGGGCAGCGCGGCAGAGCGCTTGGCCGTGGTCACCGCCAGCGCACGCAGCTTGCCCGCCTTGATGTGGGGCAGCACGGGAGTGATGGTGTCGAACGACATGGTGATCTGCCCGCCCAGCAAGTCGGTGGTCATGGGGCCGCTGCCCTTGTAGGGCACATGCAGCAGCTGCACCCCGGCCATGGCTTCAAACTGCGCGCCAATCAGGTGCTGACCCGTGCCATTGCCGTTGGAACCGAAGGTGAACTTGCCTGGCGCCCGCTTGGCCTGGGCGATCAGCTCGGGCACCGTGCGGCTAGAGCTGTCGGCCTGCACCACCAGCACATTGGGCACCATGGCCACGGTGGTGACAGGGGCCAGGTCTTTCTGAAAGTCGTACGCCAGCTTGCGGTACACGCTGGTGGCAATGGTGTGGTGCACCGCCCCCATCAGCAGGGTGTAGCCATCGGGTTTGGCTTTCGCCACAAAGTCGGCGCCCAGCGTGGCGCCTGCACCGGGTTTGTTCTCCACGATGACGGGCTGGCCCAGGCTCTTGGCCAGCTCTTGCCCCAGCGCGCGGGCCAGCACATCGGTCGTGCCTCCTGCGGGGAAGGGCACGATCAGGCTGACGGCTTTGGTGGGCCAGGCCTGGGCTGCGGCCGTGGTAGCCAAAGCACACAGCAGGGCAGCGCCTGCCAAGTGGCGCAAAGTGTGGCGCTTGGGGGATTGAAACGTCGTCATGGCTTGTCTCCAATATCGTTCTGTGAAGGGGTACCCCACCCTCGCACCTCTTGCCGGGAGCGTATTGGCGAGGGGAATGGATGCAGGGGGAATCAGGCAGCGGTGGCCAGTCGCTCGCACACAGCACGGGTTACCTGTCCTGTGGTGGCTTTGCCGCCCAGGTCGCCGGTGTGCAAGGCGGCATCGGCGGTGACTTGCTCGATGGCAGCCATCAGGCGCTTTGCGGCGGCGTGCTCACCCAGATGTTCGAGCAGCATCACGCAACTCCAGAACGTGCCCACGGGGTTGGCCAGGCCCTTGCCCATGATGTCAAAGGCAGAGCCGTGGATGGGCTCGAACATGCTGGGGTAGCGGCGCTCGGGGTCAATGTTGCCGGTGGGCGCAATGCCCAGGCTACCCGCGAGTGCAGCGGCCAGGTCGCTCAGGATGTCGGCATGCAGGTTGGTAGCAACGATGGTGTCGAGCGTGGCGGGGCGGTTGACCATGCGGGCGGTGGCTGCGTCCACCAGCTCCTTGTCCCACCTCACATCAGGAAACTCCTGACTGATCTGTAGCGCAATCTCGTCCCACATCACCATGGCGTGGCGCTGGGCATTGCTTTTGGTGATGACGGTGAGCAGCTTGCGGGGGCGCGACTGGGCCAAGCGGAAGGCAAATCGCATGATGCGCTCCACCCCGGCGCGGGTCATCACGCTCAGGTCGGTGGCCACCTCGATGGGATGGCCCTGGTGGGCGCGGCCGCCCACGCCGGCGTATTCACCTTCGGAGTTTTCGCGCACGATGACCCAGTCCAGGTCTTGCGGCGCGCAGCGCTTGAGGGGTGCATCAATGCCCGGCAGGATGCGCGTGGGCCGCACGTTGGCGTACTGATCGAACCCCTGACAAATCTTCAGCCGCAGGCCCCACAGCGTGATGTGGTCGGGGATGTGCGGGTCGCCTGCCGAGCCGAACAGGATGGCGTCCTTGTCCCGCAATTGCGCCAGCCCATCAGCGGGCATCATCTCGCCGTGGGCGCGGTACCAGTCGCCACCCCAGCCGTAGCTGGTGAATTCAAATGCCAGGCCGGGCTGCGATGCAGCCAAGGCTTGCAGCACCTCTTGCCCCGCGGGAATCACCTCTTTGCCAATGCCGTCACCGGGAATGCACGCAATGCGGTACGTCTTGCTCGTCATGAAACCTGTCTCCTGTAGTTGGGTGGCGCGCCACGGGTGCGCCGGACGAAGACAAATCTACCGGCTTCGCATTCACAAAACCATTCTTCAAGTTATCCTATTGTTAACTTCAAAGAAACAATGAGCACACCTTTGTCGGCCCCCTCGGAGATGGGCTTTTTCAGCCTCCTGGCGCGTTGCGGCAGCTTCTCGGCCACAGCACGCGAGCTGAATGTGACCACGCCCGCCGTCAGCAAAAGGCTGGCACAGATGGAAACGCGCCTGGGTGTGCAACTGGTCAACCGCACAACCCGCCGCGTGAGCCTGACACCCGAGGGCGAGACCTACCTGCAGCATGCGCGGCGCATCCTGGCCGAGATTGACGACATGGAGCAGCTGGTTTCGCGCACCCTGGCCACGCCGCAAGGCCTGCTGCGCGTGAACGCCACGCTGGGCTTTGGGCGTAGCCACATTGCGCCGCTGATTTCAGATTTTGTGCGCCAGCACCCACTGGTGCAGGTGCAACTGCAACTTTCGGTAGACCCACCACCGCTAGCCGCCGATGCGTTTGACGTGTGCATCCGCTTTGGCGAGCCGCCCGACGCCCGCGTGATTGCCCGTCGCATTGCACCCAACCGGCGCCTGCTGTGCGCGGCGCCCGCCTACCTGGAGCGCCGGGGCACCCCCAAGTTGCCCAGCGACCTGGCACGGCATGACTGCATAGGCATCCGCCAGGGCGACGATGCCTATGGCCAGTGGCGGCTGACGGCCGGGCGCAAGACCGAAGTGGTGAAGGTGCGCGGCGCACTGAGCACCAACGACGGCGAGATCGCCGTGAACTGGGCGCTGGACGGCCACGGCATCGTGATGCGAGCCGAATGGGACGTGGCCCGCTACCTGCGCAGTGGCCGCCTGGTACAGGTGCTGGCAGACCACCAGACACCCCCGGCGGATATCTACGCCATTTACCCCCAACGCCACCAGACAGCCGCGCGCGTGCGCGCGTTTGTAGACTTTCTGGCAGAACACTTCGCCACCAGCTCGCCAGGGCACTGAGCGCGCCAATCGTCCACCAAAACTGTATACAAAACACCGCTTGCCGCTATCATGCGGCGCATGGACAACTCGACCACCAGCCTCATCGCTGCGCGCCTGACCCGCGCCATCGTCGAGCACCGCCTGCAACCGGGCACCAAGCTGGCCGAGCAAAAGTTGGCTGACCACTTTGGCGTGTCGCGCACGCTGGTGCGCCAGGCGCTGTTTCAGCTGTCGCAAAACCGGCTGGTGCGGCTGGAGCCCGCGCGGGGCGCTTTTGTAGCGGCCCCCTCGGCCGACGAAGCCCGCCAGGTGTTTGCCGTGCGCCGCATGCTCGAGTCCGAAATGGTCCGCGCCTTCATGCGCCAGGTCACCCCCGCCAAACTGCGCGCGCTGCGCGAGCATGTGGCCCGCGAGAAGCAGGCCGTGGCCCAGGGCGACGCGCCCGAGCGCACCGAGCTGCTGGGCGACTTTCATGTGCGCATGGCCGAGCTGATGGGCAACCAGGTGCTGGCGCAGATGCTGGGCGATCTGATCTCGCGCTGTTCGCTCATCACGCTGATGTACCAAAGCGCCAGCGCCGCCGCGCACTCGCACGAAGAGCACGCCCAGATCGTCAAGGCCCTGGGCGCCAAGGACGAAGAGCGGGCCGTGCAGCTCATGCAGGCACATTTGCTGCATGTGGAAGAAAGTCTGACGTTTGACCGCCAGCCACCGGTCAACGATCTCTCGCTGGCCCTGTCTTGACCCCATTCCATGCCCCTGACGCCATGATCTACGACGCCACCGCCCCCTACCCCCGCGACCTGGTTGGCTACGGCAAAAACCCGCCCCACGCCCAGTGGCCTGGCGGTGCCCGCATTGCGGTGCAGTTTGTGCTGAACTACGAGGAAGGCGGCGAGAACGCCGTGCTGCATGGCGATGCGGGCAGCGAACAGTTTCTGTCGGAAATGTTCAACCCGGCCAGCTACCCTGATCGGCACATGAGCATGGAAGGCATTTATGAATACGGCTCGCGCGCGGGCGTGTGGCGCATCCTGCGCGAGTTTGAAAAGCGCCAGCTACCGCTGACGGTGTTTGGCGTCTCCACGGCGCTGCAGCGCCACCCCGAGCTGACGGCTGCCTTCGTGGAACTGGGCCACGAGATCGCCTGCCACGGCCTCAAGTGGATTCACTACCAGAACGTGCCCGAGGATGTGGAGCGCGCCCACATGCACGAGGCCATGGACATCATCCAGCGCATGACCGGGCAAAGGGCGCTGGGCTGGTACACCGGCCGCGACAGCCCCAACACCCACCGCCTGGTGGCCGACTACGGCGGCTTTGCTTACGACAGCGACTACTACGGCGACGACCTGCCCTTCTGGATGAAGGTGAAGAAGACCGACGGCAGCGTGGTGCCCCAGCTCATCGTGCCCTACACGCTGGACTGCAACGACATGCGCTTTGCCCTGCCCCAGGGCTATTCGCACGCCGACCCGTTCTTCCAGTACCTGAAAGACACGTTTGACGCGCTGTATGCCGAGGGTGACCCCGCTGGCGACAACGCACCCAAGATGATGAACATCGGCATGCACTGCCGCCTGCTGGGCCGGCCCGGCCGCATCACGGCGCTGCAGCGTTTTCTGGACCACATCGCCCGCCACGACAAGGTGTGGGTGGCCCGGCGCATCGACATAGCCCGCCACTGGGCGCAACACCACCCCGCCCCGGTTTTGTGAACCAAATCGGCCTCCAGCGCTCGTGCAATAAGCGCAAGCAGCTCACTTTTTTGAAGCAACCACCATGCCACTGACTCTGGAACAACTCAACGCCGCCAGCCCCGCCGAAGCGCTGGCGCTGCTGGACGGGCTGTACGAACACTCGCCCTGGATTGCCGAGGAGGCCCTGGCGCAGCGGCCCTTTCGCAGCCTGGCGCACCTGAAGCACGCGCTGGCGCAGGTGGTGCGCACGGCAGAGCTGGATGCGCAATTGGCCCTGATTCGCGCCCACCCGGAACTGGCGGGCAAAGCCATGGTGGCGAAAAGCCTCACGGCCGAATCCACCAACGAGCAAAGCAAGGCAGGCCTCACCGAATGCACGCCCGAGGAGTTCGAGCGCATCCAGCAGCTCAACGCGGCCTACAACGAACGCTTTGGCTTCCCGTTCATCCTGGCGGTGCGCGGGCCACGCGGCACGGGTCTCTCCAAACAGGAAATCATCGACACCTTTGCACGGCGGCTGGACAACCACCCCGAATTTGAGCTGGCTGAGGCCCTGCGCAACATCCACCGCATTGCCGAGATTCGCCTGAACGACAAGTTCGCTGCCGAGCCAGTGCTGGGCAACGATGTGTGGGACTGGCACGAAGCGCTGGCCCGCCACTCTGACCCCGGCTTTGCGGAAAAAGGCCAGCTCACCGTCACCTACCTCACCGATGCACACCGCGCCTGCGGCCGTGACATTGCACAGCGCATGCGCGAGTGCGGCTTTGACAGGGTGGAGATAGACGCCGTGGGCAATGTGGTGGGCCGCTACTACCCGGCCGCGCCAGGCGCACGCTACTTGATGACCGGCAGCCACTACGACACGGTGCGCAACGGCGGCAAGTACGACGGGCGCCTGGGCATTTTCGTGCCCCTGGCCTGCGTGCGCGAGCTGCACCGCGCTGGCAAGCGCCTGCCCTTCGGCATCGAGGTGGTGGCGTTCGCGGAAGAAGAAGGCCAGCGCTACAAGGCCACCTTCCTCGGCTCGGGTGCGCTCATCGGCCACTTCAACCCCGCCTGGCTGGATCAGAAAGACGCGAGCGGCGTGACGATGCGCGAGGCCATGCAGCACGCGGGCCTGCGCCTGGACGACATTGCCAAGCTGCAGCGCGACCCGGCGCAGTACCTGGGCTTCATCGAAGTGCACATTGAACAGGGCCCGGTGCTCAACGAACTGGACCTGCCCCTGGGCGTGGTCACCTCCATCAACGGGGGCGTGCGCTACCTGTGCGAAATGATCGGCACTGCCAGTCACGCGGGCACCACGCCCATGGACCGACGCCGTGATGCCGCCGTGGCCGTGGCCGAGCTGGCGCTGTATGTGGAGCAGCGCGCTGCGAAAGACGGCGATTCGGTGGGCACCATCGGCCTCTTGAATGTGCCCAGTGGCTCCATCAACGTGGTGCCTGGGCGCTGCCTTTTTTCATTGGACCTGCGTGCCCCCACCGACGCCCAGCGCGATGCAATGGTGACCGACGTGCTGGACGAACTGGCCAAAATCGCCCAGCGGCGCGGCTTGCGCTACACGATTGAAGAATCGATGCGCGCCGCTGCCGCGCCCAGCGCCCCGGCCCTGCAGCACCACTGGGAGCGCGCCGTGGACGCCCTGGGCGTGCCCGTGTTCCGCATGCCCAGCGGCGCGGGGCACGACGCGATGAAGCTGCACGAAATCATGCCGCAGGCCATGCTGTTCACGCGCGGGCAGAACTCCGGCATCAGCCACAACCCGCTCGAATCCACCACCAACAACGACATTCAGCTGACTGTGGACGCCTTCACCCAGGTGCTGCACCAGCTTGCCGAGGAAACCCAACCATGACCCCACAGGCCTCCTACGACGCGCTCGACGCGTGGATTGACCAGCACTTTGACGAGGAAGTGCGCTTTTTGCAGGCCCTGGTGCGCGTGCCCACCGACACACCGCCCGGCAACAACGCCCCCCATGCCGAACGCACGGCCGAGCTGCTGAAAGACTTTGGCTTTGACGCCGAAAAGCACGCCGTGCCCGCTGCCGACGTGCAGGCCTACGGCATGGAATCCATCACCAATCTGATCGTGCGCAGGCCCTACGGCACAGGCGGCAAGACCATTGCACTCAACGCCCACGGCGACGTGGTGCCGCCCGGCGAAGGCTGGACGCACGACCCCTACGGCGCCGAGATCGTCAACGGTGCCATGTATGGCCGCGCCACCGCCGTGAGCAAGAGCGACTTCGCGAGCTTCACTTTCGCGGTGCGCGCGCTTGAAGCCGTGGCGCGCCCCGCGCAAGGCGCGGTAGAGCTGCACTTCACCTACGACGAAGAGTTTGGTGGCGAGCTGGGCCCGGGCTGGCTGCTGAAAAAGGGGCTGACCCAGCCCGACCTGATGATTGCCGCAGGCTTCAGCTACGAGGTGGTCACCGCCCACAACGGCTGCCTGCAGATGGAAGTGACCGTGCACGGCAAGATGGCCCATGCCGCCGTGCCCCACACCGGCGTTGACGCGCTGCAGGGCGCGGTGCACATCCTGAACGCGCTGTATGCGCAGAACGATGAGTACCAAAAGATCACCTCCAACGTCGCGGGCATCAAGCACCCGTACCTGAACGTGGGCCGCATCGAGGGCGGCACCAACACCAACGTGGTGCCGGGCAAGGTCAGCTTCAAACTTGACCGCCGCATGATCCCTGAGGAGAACCCGGTGGAGGTGGAAGCCGCCATTCGCCACACCATCACGCAGGCAACAGCCGAGCGTGCTGGCCTCAGTGTCGAGATCAAACGCCTGCTGTTGGCCAATGCCATGACGCCGCTGGCGGGCAACCAGCCGCTGGTCGATGCGATCCAGAAGCACGCCCTGGCCGTGATCGGCGAGCCCGTGCCCGCCGTAGGCACGCCCCTGTACACCGATGTGCGCCTGTATGTGGAGCGCGGCATTCCCGGCGTGATCTACGGCGCGGGGCCGCGCACGGTGCTGGAATCGCACGCCAAACGCGCCGACGAGCGGCTGCAACTGGAAGACCTGCGCCGGGCCACCAAGGTCATCGCAAGGGCACTGAGCGACCTGCTGGTCTAAAAACCAGCGAATGTGAGGGTGTCGCGCGCCGCGCGATGGCCCTCCACACCCAGCCCCTCTGATACCAATGGGTTAGTCAGAATTCATTCAGGTTGCCCGGCAATCGGGTTATCCTGTGGGCCATGGCAGTCCGAATCCCTGCCCTGTAGTCCACCGCAGGGAATCTGCCCGCCGCTTGACCTGTGCGTTGCGGGCACCTCGCCAGGCCTGCCGCACACCTGCGGTCCTGCCTGACCGGGGCAGACTGATGCGACCGCTGCGGCGCGCTCCTTGGGTGCAGGCCTTGCACACCATGCGAGGGCCCGACGCGGCCTGTGAATGAACCGATACCGCTTCGAGGCATGGCGCCCTTGCGCCTGCTGCTGAATTTCGTGAAAGCCTCCCACTTTTTCGTATGACCCAGAATCTGTCCGCCGCCGAACAAGCCCTGCGCGAAGCCGCGCGTGAATACCACCGCAACCCCAGCCGGGGCAAGATTTCCGTCACGCCCACCAAGCCGCTGTCCAACCAGCGCGACCTGTCGCTGGCTTATTCGCCCGGCGTAGCCTACCCCTGCCTGGACATCCAGGCCGACCCTTCCAAGGCGTTTGACTACACCTCGCGCGGCAACCTCGTGGGTGTGATCACCAACGGCACCGCCGTGCTGGGTCTGGGCGA
Organism: Acidovorax temperans; assembly: GCF_006716905.1. Taxonomy (GTDB): domain Bacteria; phylum Pseudomonadota; class Gammaproteobacteria; order Burkholderiales; family Burkholderiaceae_C; genus Acidovorax; species Acidovorax temperans. The sequence continues at coordinate 778,773 of NZ_VFPV01000003.1, forward strand.
CATCGGCCCGCTGGCCGGCAAACCGGTGATGGAAGGCAAGGGCTGCCTGTTCAAGAAGTTTGCCGGTGTGGACGTGTTTGACATCGAACTGGCCGAGCGCGACCCCGACAAGCTCATCGAGATCATCGCCAGCCTGGAGCCCACGCTCGGCGGCATCAACCTCGAAGACATCAAGGCCCCCGAGTGCTTCTACATCGAGCGCGAGCTGAGCAAGCGCATGAACATTCCGGTGTTCCACGATGACCAGCACGGCACGGCCATCATCAGCAGCGCTGCGCTGCTCAACGGACTGGAGCTGGTGGGCAAGCAAATTGGCGACGTGAAGGTGGCCGTCTCTGGCGCCGGTGCCGCCGCCATTGCCTGCCTGAATGTGATGGTGGGCCTGGGCGTGAAGCGCGAAAACATTTTCGTGTGCGACTCCAAGGGCGTGATCTACGAAGGCCGCCCCGGTGGTCTGGACGAGTCCAAAGCGCAATACGCGCAAAAGACCGACGCGCGTACGCTGGCTGACGCCGTCAACGGCGCGGACGTGTTCCTGGGCTGCTCTGCTCCCGGCGTGCTCACGGCCGAGATGGTCAAGACGATGGCCGAGAGGCCCATCATCCTGGCGCTGGCCAACCCCGAGCCCGAAATCCGCCCCGAGCTGGCCAAGGCCGTGCGGCCCGATTGCATCATTGCCACGGGCCGCTCGGACTACCCCAACCAGGTCAACAACGTGCTGTGCTTCCCGTACATCTTCCGTGGTGCGCTGGACTGCGGCGCCACCAAGATCACCGAAGCCATGAAGCTGGCCTGCGTGCGCCAAATTGCCGACCTGGCCAAGGCCGACATCAGCGAAGAGGTGGCCAACGCGTATGCAGGCAAGGAGCTGACCTTTGGCCCCGACTACCTGATCCCCACACCGTTTGACTCGCGCCTGATCCTCAAGATCGCGCCTGCCGTGGCCAAGGCTGCGGCCGAATCCGGTGTGGCCACGCGCCCCATCGAAGACATGGAGGCCTACAAGGAAAGCCTGTCGCGCTTTGTTTACCAAACCGGCATGCTCATGCGCCCCGTGATCACGGCCGCAAAGGCCCTGCCCGATGCGAAGAAGCGTGTTGCCTATGCCGACGGCGAAGATGAGCGCGCCCTGCGTGCAGCGCAGCTGGCCATCGACGACAAGATTGCCCACCCCATCCTCATCGGCCGCCCTGCCGTCATTGCAGCCCGCATTGAAAAGGCTGGCCTGCGCATGCAGATCGGCAAGGATGTGGAAGTGTGCAACCCCGAAGACGATCCACGCTTTCGCCAGTATTGGGAGACCTACCACCAGCTCATGAAGCGCGAAGGCGCCACGCCCGAGGTGGCCAAGGCGGCCGTGCGCCGCTCCAACACCATCATCGCCTCGCTGATGGTGAAGCTGGGCGATGCCGACGCCATGATCTGCGGCCTGGTGGGCACCTATGAAACCCACCTGGAGCGCATCCGCAACATCCTGGGCCATGCCCCTGGCGCCACCAACTACGCCGCGCTGAACGCGTTGATGACGGACCGCAACGGCACCCTGTTCATTGCAGACACCTATGTGAACGAAGACCCCACGGCGCAGGAGCTGGCCGACATTGCCTGGATGTCGGTGCAGGAAGTGCAGCGCTTTGGTCTGCCACCCAAGGTGGCGTTCCTGTCGCATTCGAGCTACGGTTCGTCCAAGCGCGCCTCGGCCCGCAAGATGCGTGAAGCACGCGACCTGTTTGTGGCGGCCCACCCCGAGATCGAATGCGACGGCGAACTGCACGGTGACGCCGCGCTGGAGCCAGGCATCCGCAACGCATACATGGCGGACTCGACACTCAACGGCTCGGCCAACCTGCTGATCTGCCCGAACATTGACGCAGCCAACATCCTCTACAACGTGCTCAAGACCACCACCAGCGGCGGTGTGACGGTGGGCCCGATCCTGATGGGTGCGGCGGCTGCGGCCTACATCCTGACGCCCGCCGCCACCGTGCGCCGCGTGTTCAACATGACGGCTCTGGCCGTGGCCAGCGCTGCGGCGCGCGCCGCCTGATTCGATCAGGCTCTGAAAAAAAGAAAGGCCCTTCGGGGCCTTTCTTTTTGGGTGTATCGATACGCGGGTCTTTGCCCGGCCTGCGTCAGCGCACAGACACATCCACAAAGTCCGCCACCGGCGGCAGATGTTCGGCCAGCCAGGCCGAGTCCAGTTGCAGCGCCCGCTTGATTTCCTCAGGCAGGCTGGCAATGGTGTCGGCGGGGGACTTGGGCTCCTCCAGCCCAATCTCGGCCAGCAGCACCTTTTCAAACAGGATGTCGTCGTCCTGCATCGTGGCCACCAGATCCCGCGCCACGTCGGGCATGGTGGGCAATTGCACGTTGTCAAAAAACTCGGTCAGGTGTGGCATAGGTGAGCCCTCTCGTGGGTCTTTAAAAAACCCGAAGGCGCAAGCCTTCGTGCTGCAGTGCAACGGGCTGCGCCCCCATCCCCAGATGCACCAACCAGCCGCGCCTTTGGTCTGCGAGGCCATGCCCTGTTTTTGGATGCTGCGGCTTCGTTGCACCACTGCGGCCGTTCCTCCATCTGCGTATTTGTCCCCTTCCGTTGCCACCGCGCACGCACCATTGCGGGAAGCACTCCATGCCTGGGCGCACCACTTCGGTGAGGAATGTTTTGCCGTGCCGCGCCGCCCTTGCAAAAACCCGATAGCGCGCTTGAAAGCGGGCATCTTTTTTGCTGCATGGCTTGTACAGCCAAGGCATGACTGCCTTTTTCTTCTGTTTTTTATTTGGCATCCGCCAGGAGCTATCCCATGAAAAAAAGAACCTTCATGCACACCGCAGCGGCACTGGCGCTGGCCAGCGCATTGCCCGTGGCGCATGCGCAAAGCACGCCCATCAAGTTCCAGCTCGACTGGCGTTTTGAAGGCCCTGCGGCGCTGTTCCTGCAACCCGTGGCCAAGGGCTACTTCAAGGCGGCGGGCCTGGATGTGACGGTGGATGCGGGCAACGGCTCCGGCGGCGCGGTGCAGCGTGTGGCATCGGGCACCTACGACATGGGCTTTGCCGACTTGGCCGCAGTGATGGAATTCCACGCCAACAACCCCGACGCGCAGAACAAGCCCGTGGCGGTGATGGTGGTCTACAACAACACGCCCGCCTCGGTCATGGCGCTGAAAAAGAGCGGCATCACCAAGCCCGCCGACCTGGCCGGCAAGAAGCTGGGCGCCCCCGTGTTTGACGCAGGCCGCCGCGCGTTCCCCATCTTCCAGAAGGCCAACGGCATTGGCGCCGTGACCTGGACCGCCATGGACCCGCCACTGCGCGAAACCATGCTGGTGCGCGGCGATGTGGACGCCATCACCGGCTTCACCTTCACCTCGCTGCTCAACCTGGAAGCCCGGGGCGCCAAGGCCGCCGACGTGGTGGTGCTGCCCTATGCCGACTTTGGCGTGAAGCTATACGGCAACGTGATCATTGCCAGCCCCAAGCTCATCAAGGAGAACCCTGCCGCCATCAAGGCGTTCCTGTCGGCCTTCACCAAGGGTGCCAAGGAAGTCATCGCCAACCCCGCTGCCGCCATCGAGCATGTAAAGGCGCGCGATGGCATCGTGAACGTGCCGCTCGAAACTCGCCGCCTGCAACTGGCTATCGACACCGTGATCAACAGCCCCGACGCGCGGGCAGAAGGGTTTGGCAAGGCCGTGCCCGGCCGCCTGTCGCTGATGGCTTCGCAGGTGTCCGACGCGTTCAACACCAAGACGCGCGTCAACGCCGACGACGTGTGGAACCCCAGCTTCCTGCCCAGCACGGCGGAACTCAACATCCTGCCGAAGAAGTAAAACTATCAATTTGATAGCTGCTAGCGCTTGATAGACAAGCGCCAGCAGCCATTTTCATTCAAAAACAAGAACGACCTTCCATGCAGGCTGCCGATTCCTATTTTGTGGACTTCCGCGATGTCTGGCTCGCCTACAACGACGAGCTGCGCGCCAAGAACCAGTTTGCGGTCGAAGCCATCGACCTGCAGGTGCGGCGCGGCGAGTTCATCGCCATCGTCGGCCCCTCGGGCTGTGGCAAGTCCACCTTCATGAAGCTGGCCACGGGGCTGAAGATGCCCTCCATGGGCAAGATCCTCATCGACGGCCAGCCAGTGACGGGGCCGCTCAAGGTGTCGGGCATGGCCTTCCAGGCGCCTTCGCTGCTGCCCTGGCGCACCACGGTGGACAACGTGCTGCTGCCGCTCGAAATCGTCGAGCCCTACCGCAGCCACTTCAAGCAAAAGCGCAAGGAGTACGAAGAGCGCGCCCGCAAGCTGCTGCAAAAGGTGGGGCTGGCGGGCTATGAGGACAAGTTCCCCTGGCAGCTGTCGGGCGGCATGCAGCAGCGCGCCAGCATCTGCCGCGCGCTGATCCACGAACCCAAGATGCTGCTGCTGGACGAGCCCTTCGGCGCGCTCGACGCCTTCACCCGCGAAGAGCTGTGGTGCATCCTGCGCGACCTGTGGACCGAGCAGCAGTTCAACGTGATTCTGGTCACGCACGACCTGCGCGAGTCGGTCTTCCTGGCCGACACGGTGTATGTGATGAGCAAGAGCCCCGGCCGGTTTGTGGTGAAGAAAGAGATCGAGCTGCCCCGCCCGCGCGACCTGGAGGTGACCTACACCAAGGAGTTCACCGACATCGTGCACGAGCTGCGCGGCCACATCGGTGCCCTGCGAAAAGCAGGCGCGCCCATCCAGCAATAAGAACAAAGAAAGCGCCTCATCCCCATGCACAAGAAAACCGTGGAGCGCTGGTCCCCCTGGATCCTGCTCGTCGCCACCATCCTGCTGTGGCAAATCATCTGCTCGGCCTTCAGCATCCCTGAATACCTGTTCCCCAGCCCCTGGGCCATCGGCGTGCAGCTGGTGGAGTTCAGCGGCGTCATCGCCGGCCATGCCTGGCGCACCTTCTGGGTCACCATGGCGGGCTTCGGCATCGCCATCGTCGTGGGTGTGCTACTGGGTTTCGTCATCGGCAGTTCGCGCATCGCCTATGCCGCCGTCTACCCGCTGATGACGGCCTTCAACGCGCTGCCCAAGGCCGCCTTTGTGCCCATCCTGGTGGTGTGGTTCGGCATTGGCGTCGGCCCGGCCATCCTTACGGCGTTTCTCATCAGCTTCTTTCCCATCATGGTCAACATCGCCACGGGCCTGGCCACGCTGGAGCCCGAGCTGGAAGACGTGCTGCGCGTGCTGGGCGCCAAGCGCTGGGACGTGCTGACCAAAGTGGGCCTGCCCCGCTCCATGCCGTACTTCTACGGCTCGCTCAAGGTGGCCATTACGCTGGCCTTCGTGGGCACCACGGTGAGCGAGATGACCGCCGCCAACGAAGGCATTGGCTACCTGCTGATCAGCGCGGGCTCGTCCATGCAGATGGGCCTGGCCTTTGCGGGCCTGATGGTCGTGGGCGCCATGGCCATGGTGATGTACGAGCTGTTCAGCTGGATCGAAAAGCGCACCACAGGGTGGGCGCACCGGGGCTCGCAAGGCGAGTGAGTTTGCACGGGCGGTTTTCAAAAACTCACCGAAAATGCCACCCAGCGCTTATCCATAAAGCGCTAGCAGCTACATTTTCAGGAGCAAACAGTGGCACCCTCGGTGTGGGAGCAACGCCGCCGCTATACTTCGCGCCCCGTTGCTCCGCAGGACCGCCTGGCATGCGCTTGACCGCTTTTTTCCACCCGCTGGCCACCCTTGCCAGCGTAACCATGCTGGCAGCCCTGTCCCTGGCTGGATGTGGCGGCACCACCCCCGCCCGGCCCGACGCGGGGACGCAGCCTGCTCTTTCCTCCTCCGCTCCCCCTGTCCGCATCGGCATCGCCCTGGGCGGTGGCGCAGCCAAAGGTTTCGCGCACATTGGCGTCATCAAGATGCTGGAGGCCAACGGCTTTGCGCCTGCGGTGGTATCGGGCACCAGTGCAGGCAGCGTGGTGGGCGCGCTCTACGCCAGCGGCATGAACGCCTTCGAGATGCAGGAAAAAGCCGTGGCGCTGGACGAGGCCAAGATCCGCGACCTGCAGCTCTCGTCCGGCGGCCTGGTGCTGGGCCAGAAGCTCGAAGACTATGTGAACGAGCAGGTACGCCGCAAGCCACTGGAGCAGATGGCCAAGCCTTTTGTGGTCGTGGCCACGCGGCTGGAAGATGGCGAGCGCACCGTGTTTGCACGCGGCAACACCGGCCAGGCCGTGCGCGCATCGAGCAGCGTGCCCGGCGTGTTCCAGCCCGTCACCATCGGCAAGTACCACTTTGTGGACGGCGGCATCGTCAGCCCCGTGCCGGTGGATGCCGCGCGCCAGCTGGGCGCCGACATCGTGATCGCCGTAGACATCTCGAACAAGGCCCGGGGCCAGACGCCGGGCGACATGCTGGGCACGCTGGGCCAATCCATCGCCATCATGGGCCAAAAGCTCGGCCAAGCCGAACTGGCACGGGCCGACGTCATCATCCGGCCCCAGGTGCTGGACATTGGATCGGCCGATTTCAGCCAGCGCGCCAACGCCATCCTGGAAGGCGAAAAAGCCGCCTTGGCTGTGATGCCCCAGATCCGCGAACGCGTCGCCCAACTGCAGGCCGAGCGCGCCAAAGCCCAACGCGCGGCCGAGCAAAAAGCGGCAGAAGCCCAGCAACAGGCTTGCCTGGAGCAGCGCAGCAGCCTGCAAAAGCTGGTCGATATGGCCAGCCTGGGCACCTCCTGCACGCCTGCCAAGTAGGCCCAGCGGGGAGAACAGGCGCCGCCTGCCCCCTCCTACCAGCACCGTTCAGACCACATCAGGCCAGCGCAGACGCAAAGCAAAGAACTGCGGGCGGCGGCAAAAACAGCGGTGCGCCCATGCCCAGCCCTCACGGGTAAACCCTCTGCGCAGGCCATTCACACAATTCATATGATGACCTTACTACATGACCAACTAACCACTCACATCCTTTAGGGAGACATGCACATGCCACTGCAACCCACCAAACGCACTCTGATGAGAGCCACCGCCGGTGCCCTGTTGCTGCTGGCTGCCCCCCTGTCCATGGCGCAGGCCTGGCCAGCGCGGCCGATCCGGCTGGTGGTACCGTTCCCGCCCGGCGGGCTGATCGACAACATGGCCCGGTTGGTGGGGAACCGACTTGCCCAGGAACTGGGCCAACCCGTGGTGATTGACAACAAACCGGGGGCCGGCGGCAATGTGGGGGCGGCCGAAGTTGCCCGCGCTCCCGCCGACGGATACACGCTGCTGATGGCATCGCCCGCGCTCACCATCAGCCCTGCCATCTACAAAAACCTGCCTTACCAGCCCTCGCAATTGGCTGCGGTGGCCCTGCTGGGCCGGGTGCCCAATGTGCTGCTGGTGAACCCGGCCTCGGGCATCGGAAAAGTGCAGGACCTTGTCGGCCGCGCCAAGTCAAAACCCGGGCAACTGAATTACGCATCCAATGGCAACGGCACCTCGCTGCACCTGAGCGCCGAGCTTTTCAAGCGCCGCAGCGAGACCTTTATCACCCACGTGCCCTACCGCGGCGCCGCAGCCGCCATCACGGCCCTGCTGTCTGGCGAGGTGGACATGATGTTTGACAACCTGCCATCGGCCATTGGCCAGATCCAGGCAGGCAAGCTGCGCGCGCTGGCCGTGACCACCGCCCAGCGCAGCACCGCTCTGCCCGATGTGCCCACGCTGGCAGAAGCTGGAATGGACGGCTTCAACGTGAGTGCGTGGTTTGGCGTGGCAGCACCTGCCGGGCTGCCCGCGCCTGTGGCAACCCGCCTGGCGGATGCGCTGCAAAAAGTCGTGCAGCAACCGGAAGTAGCTGCCGCGATGCAACGCCAGGGCGCCGACCCCGCCTTCATGGATGCAGCCAGCGCTGCGGCTGCACTGAATGCAGACGCCGCGCAGTGGAAGCAGGTGGCGGCCTTCGCCAAGATACAGCTCGACTGACGCAGCAGCGACCCGCAAGCCCCCTGGGCGCAGACCAGCTTGCGGTACATTCATCGGGCACCCGCAAGGCTGCCCTGAATTGCCCCGCTCATACCTATTGCCATGTCATCGTCTTTTGCCGCCATCAAGCCTGCCATCAAGCTCTCTGACCAAGTGGCCAGCGCGTTGGAGGCAGAGATCCGGGAAGGACGCATCCAGGCGGGTGACAAACTGCCCACCGAGGCCGCACTGGCGCAGCAGTTTGAGGTGAGCCGCACGGTGGTGCGCGAGGCGATTTCGCGCCTCAAATCGCTGGGCCTGGTGGATTCACGCCAGGGCAGCGGCGTGTACGTCAAAGCGCCGGGCATTGAGCCCCTGCACTTTGACCTGCCCCATGCCGCATCGCGCGAGGCAGTCATGCAAATTGTGGAAGTGCGCCGCGCGCTGGAGTCTGAAGTGGCCGAACTGGCAGCGCAACGCCGCAGTGAAGCCGATGTGCAGGCCATTCGCGATGCCATGCAGCGCATCAGCGACGCCGTGCAAGCCGGGCGCGACGGGGCCGAGGAAGACGTGGAATTTCACCGCGCCATCGCCCGCGCAGCGGGCAATCCTTTTTTGATCAGCACGCTGGACTATCTGGCCCGGTTTCTTCAAGGCGCCACCCGCGTCACCCGGGCCAACGAGGCCCGGCGCTCGGACTTTGCGCAGGCAGTGACGCAGGAACATGAGCAGATCGTGCGGGCCATTGAATCTGGCGATGCGCGTGGGGCCCGCAACGCGGCCACCGAACACATGTGCAATGCACTGCGCCGCATTGAGCAAGCCGACATCACCTTCTGGGCGCAAGACGGTGCCCGGCTGGCGCAACCTCTGGTGGGCGAGACGCCGTCTTCATCCCGCGCCTGAACCGCGCCCTGTCGGGCGTGTTACAGACGCCTGCAACTGCACACCTGCCGCAGAAGCCAGCCCCCCGCAGAGGTCGAGACCCACACCACTTCAGGGTTAACCCGTAACCAGACGTTGTTTTAAATTTGTATGATAACCATATAAACACATCACAAAAGAGCCCTGCTGCGTGCACGGCCTTTTCCTCCCGGAGATACCCAGTCCATGTCCACCCTCGCACTTCTCGGCATCGGCGCCGGCAGCATTGCCCTGCTCCTGTTGCTCATCATCCGCTGGCAGGTCCACGCTTTCGTGGCGATGATGCTGGTGAGCTTCCTCGTCGCATTTGCCACGGGCATGCCGATTAGCGACATCATCAGCACGCTGATTGCAGGCATGGGCGGCACACTGGGCTCGGTGGCCATCCTGGTGGCGCTGGGCTCCATGCTGGGGCGGATGATCGAGGTCTCGGGCGGTGCGGCCAGCCTGGCCAACCGCTTCACGCAGTTGCTGGGGCCCACACGGGTGCCCATGGCCCTGACGGCCGCTGCGCTGGTGCTGGCCATCCCGGTGTTTTTTGATGTGGGCTTCATCATCCTGGTGCCGATCGTCTACGGCTTTTGCAAGGCGGCGGGGGTCAACCCCATCAAGTTCGGCCTGCCCGTGGCGGGCATCATGCTGGCCGCGCACGTGGTGGTGCCACCGCACCCCGGCATCGTGGGCGGGGCAGCCATCGTCAAGGGTGACATTGGCTGGATCACCATCATTGGCCTGGCCATCTGCATCCCGCTGGCGGCGCTGGCGCAGGTCGTGGCAGGCTGGCTCAACCGCAAGGGCTACCCCATGCTGCCCACCACGGCAGAGCAGTTTGCGGCCTTTGGTACCAGCCAAGAAAGCACGGACTCCAAGGCACGCATCGCTCCCGGCGTAGGTACCATCATGGCGCTGATCCTGATCCCGCTCGCTCTGATCATGGCGGGCACCACCGGTGCCACGCTGCTGCCCAAGGGCGACAGCCTGCGTAATGTGCTGGGCTTCATCGGCTCGCCCATCTTTGCGCTGATGGTGGCCGTGGGTCTGGCGATGTATTTGCTGGGCCGCAACCAGGGCTGGAACCGCGAGCGCACCAACGCCATCATGGAATCTGCCCTGCCCCCCGCTGCCACCGTGATCCTGGTGACGGGCGCGGGTGGCGTGTTTGCCAAGGTGCTCACCGCCAGCGGCATTGGCGCGGCGCTTTCGCAAAGCCTCACCGCTACTCATCTGCCGCTCATCCTGCTGGCGTTCATCATTGCGCTGGCCCTGCGCGCTGCCCAAGGCTCGGCCACCGTGGCCATCATCACCACCTGCGGCCTGCTGGCCGATGCGATGGCGGGTGGCGGGTATTCCCCCTTGCAAGTGGCGCTGCTCACGGTTGCCATTGGCTTTGGCAGCCTGGGCCTGTCGCACGTCAACGATTCGGGCTTCTGGATCGTGACCCGCTACCTGGGCCTGAGCGTGGGCGATGGCCTGCGCACCTGGACGGTGCTGACCACGGTGCTGGGCTTGGCGGGTTTTGCCCTCACTGCCTTGCTGTGGATGCTGGTGGCCTGAGTAACCGTCTTTTGAATTTCATTGAAGGACTGACAACATGACCAAACCCACCGTCGGCATCATCGGCCTGGGCGCCATGGGCGCTGGCATTGCCAAGACCCTGCGCAACAACGGTTTCACCATCCACGTGTGCGACGTGCGTCCCGGCGTGGCCGATGCCTTTGTGGCAGACGGTGGCACGGCACACGCCACGACGGCGGCATTGGCGGCGGTGAGCGATGTGGTGGTGTCGGTGGTGGTGAATGCCGCGCAGACCGAGAGCGTGCTGTTTGGCGACGACGGCAAGGGCGGTGCAGCCAGCGCCATGCGCCCCGGCAGCACGTTTGTGATGTGCTCCACGGTGGACCCGAACTGGTCGGTGGCGCTGGAGGCGCGCCTGAACGCCCTGGGCCTGCACTATGTGGATGCCCCCATCTCCGGCGGTGCCGCCAAGGCCGCGTCGGGCCAGATGACGATGATGACCTCGGCCAAGCCTGAGGCCTATGCCGCAGCGGGTGCGGTGCTCGAAGGCATGGCTGGCAAGGTGTACCGCCTGGGCGACAAGGCGGGCGCGGGCAGCAAGGTCAAGATCATCAACCAGCTGCTGGCCGGTGTGCACATCGCCGTGGCCGCCGAAGCCATGGCCCTGGGCCTGCGCGAAGGCGTGGAAGCCAGCGCCTTGTATGAAGTGATCACGAACAGCGCGGGCAACAGCTGGATGTTTGAAAACCGCATGGCCCATGTGCTGGCGGGCGATTACACGCCGCTGTCGGCCGTCGATATCTTCGTGAAAGACCTGGGCCTGGTGCTGGACACCGCACGCGCCAGCAAATTCCCCCTGCCCCTGGCGGCTACGGCGCACCAGATGTTCATGCAGGCATCGACTGCAGGCTTTGCCAAGGAAGACGACAGCGCCGTGATCAAGATCTTCCCGGGCATCACCCTGCCTGAAGGCAAGGAGAAAAAGGCATGACACGCGCACGTGCACTGTTGGGCTGCATTGCCGACGACTTCACCGGCGCGACCGACTTGGCCAACAACCTGGTGCGCGCAGGCATGCGCGTGGTGCAAGCCATGGGCGTTCCCACGGCGCCGTTGGATACCGAGGCCGATGCCATCGTGGTCGCGCTCAAGTCGCGCACCATTCCCAAAGAAGAAGCCATTGCCCAGTCGCTGGCTGCGCTGCAGTGGCTGCAGGCGCAAGGTGCCGAGCAGATCTACTTCAAATACTGCTCCACCTTTGACAGCACGGCCGAAGGCAACATCGGCCCCGTGACCGATGCGCTGATGCAGGCCCTGGGCACCGACTTCACCATCGCCACGCCCGCCTTCCCCGACAACAAGCGCACCGTGTTCAAGGGCTACCTGTTTGTGGGCGATGTGCTGCTGAACGAGAGCGGCATGCAGAACCACCCGCTCACGCCCATGACCGACCCCAACCTGGTGCGCGTGCTGCAGGCGCAAACACCCAGCCGCGTGGGCCTGATCGACCACAGCGTGGTCGCGCAGGGCGAGGCCGCTATCCGTGCACGCATCGATCAACTGAAGGCCGAGGGCGTGCGCATGGCCGTGGTGGATGCGGTGTCCAACGCCGACCTGCTGCGCCTGGGCCCCGCGCTCAAGGGCATGCCGCTGGTCACCGCAGGCTCGGGCGTGGCCATTGGCCTGCCGGGCAACTTTGGCGTAGCCCCCAGCAACGAGGCAGCCCGCCTGCCCGCCGCGCAAGGGCTGCAGGCCATCGTGTCGGGCAGCTGCTCGGTAGCGACCAACCAGCAGGTCATGGATTTCATCAAGGCCGGCAAACCCGCTCTGGCCATCGACCCGCTGCGCATCGCCGCAGGCGTGGACGTGGCCGCCGAAGCGCTGGCCTGGGCTGAGGGCCACATCGGCCAGGGCCCGGTGCTGGTGTATTCCACCGCCGAGCCATCGGCCGTGCGCGCCATTCAGGGCAAACTGGGCTCCGAAAAAGCCGGTGCCATGGTGGAGGAAACCATTGCCGCCATTGCACGCGGCCTGGTGGAGCGCGGTGTGCGCCAGCTCATCGTGGCGGGCGGTGAAACTTCCGGTGCCTGCGTGCAGGCCCTCGACATCACGCAAATGCGCATTGGCGCGCAGATTGACCCCGGCGTGCCGTGGTGCCATGCCGTGGCACCCGACGCGAAGGACGGGCTGCACATCACGCTCAAGTCGGGCAATTTCGGCAGCACCGACTTTTTCACCAAGGCTTTTGCACAATTGCAGGCATGACCTCACCCCCCGCCTTCATGGATGAGAGCCAGGCCCGCGACGAGATCTGCCGCGTGGGCCGTAGCCTGTTTGAGCGGGGCTATGTGCACGCCACCGCAGGCAACATCAGCGTGCGCCTGGCCGACGGCTACCTCATCACCCCCACCGATGCCTGCCTGGGCACGCTGCAGCCCGAGCGGCTGGCGCGCCTGGACGCACAAGGCCAGCAGGTGGCGGGCGACCGGGCCAGCAAGACCATTGCACTGCATCGGCAGATTTACGAGACCTCAGCATCGACAGCCTCCCCAGCGCGCTGCGTGATCCACACACACAGCACGCACTTGGTGGCCTGTTCGCTGCAAGCCGACACCGCTGCAGACGGGGAATTGGCAGCGGATGCGCAATTGCTGCCGCCCATCACGCCCTACTTTGTGATGAAGGTAGGCCGCGTGCCGCACATCCCCTACCACCGCCCCGGCGATGCCGCAGCGGCAGCACTGGTGGCGCAGACCATCACCCGCTATGCCGCCCAGGGCAGCCCGGTGCGCGCCGTCATGCTGGCACGCCTGGGCCCCAATGTGTGGCACGACACGCCAGCAGCCGCCATGGCGGTGCTGGAAGAGCTGGAAGAAACCGCCCGCCTGTGGCTGCTGTGCCAGCCCCGCCCCACGCCACTGAGCGAGCCCCAGATTGAACAACTGCGCCAAACCTTTGGCGCGCAGTGGTAAGGCCCTGCCTTCACCATCAGACAGAAAGACACCCATGCCCCGCTTTGCCGCCAACCTGTCCATGCTCTACAACGACGTGGACTTTCTCGACCGCTTTGCCGCCGCTGCGCGCGATGGCTTCAAGGCGGTGGAGTACCTCTTCCCCTATGCCTACCCTGCGCAAGAACTGGCCGCGCGCCTGCAAGCCAACGGCCTGCAGCAGGTGCTGTTCAATGCACCACCCGGTAACTGGGACGCGGGCGAGCGCGGGCTGGCCTGCCTGCCGGGACGTGAGGCCGAATTCCGCGAAGGCATCGCCAAAGCCATCGACTATGCCCAGGCCTTGCAATGCCCCCGCATCCATGTCATGGCCGGGCTGGTACCCCAGGGGGCCGATGCAGCCACCGTGCGCGCTACCTACATCGCCAACGTGCGCTACGCCGCCGAGCAGGCTGCGCCGCACGGCATCCAGATCCTGCTGGAGCCCATCAATGGCCGCGACATGCCCGGCTTCTTCCTGAGCCGCCAGGACCAGGCCCATGCGCTGATCGCCGAGATCGGCGCCGCCAACGTGAAGGTGCAGATGGACCTGTACCACTGCCAGATCGTGGAAGGCGACCTGGCCATGAAAGTGCGCCAGTACCTGCCCACCGGCAACGTCGGCCATTTCCAGATTGCCGGTGTGCCCGAGCGCCACGAACCCGATGTAGGCGAGATCAACTACACCTACCTGTTCCAACTGCTGGACAGCCTGGGCTACGACGGCTGGATTGGCTGCGAATACCGCCCCGCGCGCGGCACAGCAGCCCACGCCACCAGCGACGGGCTGGGCTGGCTCAAGCCCTGGCTGTGAGGGAACGGGCGTATTTCAACCCGCCACGGGCAGCGATTCAACGCACACGAAGTCACCCAAGCGGGCATCAAAATCCCAGCGCTGAGCAAAACGATTAGGGTATTGCCGCCCCAGCGAACCCGTGGGCTCTGACTGCATCTGCAACACCACCAGACTATTGGGTTGCCCACTGCGCAGGCGGCGCGACACGGCCGTGCCGGCCTGCATGGACCACAAACCTAGCTGGGGCTGCAACAAGGCCGGATGGTGCACATGGCCTGAGAGCAACATGTGGGCACCCGCATCGCGCCAGCGTTGCACGGCAGTGTCGGCGCCGTGGGGCCGGTGGGATCGATCCTCTGCACTGCGAGCCACCAAGGGGTGGTGACTGACCACAATGCGCCATGCCTGCGCGGGCGCAGACCGCAAGTCTTCCGCCACCCGCGTCACCTGCGCGGCCGAGAGCGTGCCGCGCTCATGCCGCCAGGGCCGGGTCGTGTTCACACCCACAATCCAGAACGGCCCCACCTGCCGCTGGGGTTCCAGCTGGGCGCCAAACTGCGATGCAAACCGTTGGTAGGCGCGGCCCCAACGCAGCCACCAGGCAAACAGGGGCAAGTCGTGGTTGCCGGCCAGCACCACGCGCTCATCCACACCGAGGCCGCACACAAAATCGTGCGCCAAGGCGAACTGCTGGTGTGTGGCACGCTGGGTCAGATCGCCCGAAACCACCACCACATCCACACGCAGCCGGTGCGCAAGCCGCTGCACTGCAGCGCACACCAGCGGGTCGTGCGCTCCAAAATGCAGATCGGAAAGATGCATCAATTTGTGCGTGGTGGCGATTGCCGTCGCTTGTGCTGAATGCAAAACTCCCGCTTCGTTCTTGCCAAGCCCCAGCTCCTTGTCAGCTTCCACCTTCAACGACGGGGGAACGGGCGCTGCTTCATGACCTTCGTGGCGAAGCATGGCACCTTCGTGCCACCCCACGGCACCGGCACTTCCTGCGACTGCGGGCAGTTCCTGGCGCATGGTATTCAGGCAGGCGCCAGCGCAGGTTCAGCCAAGGGCGGCGCTGCGGCAGGTGGTGCGTTGGCAGGGTCGCGCTGCGGCAAATGTTCCAGCAGCGTTGGTGCCACCAGCCACAGGGGCCGCGTGTGTAGCGAAAAACACAGAGGCGCTTTCATGCGTTCGCGCTCGCCATCAAAAGCCACCTTCACGCTGGCCTTGCGCCACCCAGCGGGAGCCACACTCAGCTCGGCACAGGCCAGGCTTTGCACGGCCGGGTCGCCCTCCAGCTGGCCGGTAGCGGCGCGCCATACCGTGCGAGCCATGGCCCAGCGGCTTTGGGGTTTGAGCAACACCACGGCCAGCATCCCGCCCTGCGCCACCGATTCGGCTTGCGCCAAACCCACCTGTTCCAGTTGCAAGGGGTTGTTGCCCACAAACAGCGTGCTGACTTCGTGTTCCTGCTCTTGCATCTGATTTCCCTGGCGGGTGCGCACCACCACGCGCCAGCGTCGCCGCGCCGAGGGGCGCAGCATGCTCCACACCGCAGCGGCCATGGCCACCGCGCGAGAGCGGCCCAGCTTGCGCGTGGCCTGCTCGCGCTCTGCCAGCAACCGGGGGTACAGCCCCACGCTGGCGTTGACCAAAAACACCCGGTCATTCACAAAGCCGACCTGCACCGGCCGCAACTCGCCCGCGCGCAGGGCTTCCAGCAGCTGCAGCACGGCGGCTTCAGCGTCCAGCTCCAAGCCTTGCTCGCGGCTGAAATAGTTGAAAGTCCCCATGGGCACCACGCCCATAGGCACACCGGCACGCAAGGCGGCTGCGGCCACCGCGTTGATGGTGCCATCCCCCCCCGCCGCCACCAGCAAACCAGCGTTATCACGTGCAGCCTCTGCTGCGTGATCCGCCAATTGAACGATGTCACCCCGCTCACGCGGTATGTGCCACACCACGGGATGGTCGTGCTGAGCGAATGCACCACTCAGCTTTGCGCGCACCAGATCCAGATCAGCCCCTGGCCGCAGTGGAACCACCACATGGATGGGACTGTGGTGATGAAGGATCATGGGACTGTGCAAATCGGTCATGGGGATGAAAAGCGTGGTGGGCGTAACGATGCCTGTGAGGCCAAAGACCCGACACGGGGCCGCTATTCAATGATCACGGCGCAGTGGCTACAGCGCAGCCAGCGGGCGGCGCCTTGGCGCGTCGGCGTGCGCCTACAGGCAGAACTGCGCATCGCAGCGCTAAACCCTGTGATCGCAACGGCCCCCCTTGCTGGGGTAAAAACCACGCTGCCAAAAGCTGCACAGGCTGGCCATTCGCTCGGCTGAAGACGATTGCAGAGCATCCGCTGCGTACGCAGTAACAACGCTTCCCCGCCCCGGTTTCCTTACCCCAAAAACACCTTTGAATTCATGGACCTGCACACGCTCGCCACCACTGTAGCCCGCCACCCCATTGCCCTTTGGCTGCTGGGAATGACTGCGGGCGCCTTGCTGGGCAGTGGCGCCTTGTGGGCCTTGAAAACCCTGCGCCACCGCCCCTCGCCTGTGCGGCATTTGCTTCACGCAGCCAGCGCCACCACTGTGATGCTGCTGAGCATGGCCGCAGCCGCTTGCGCCCTGCTGGCCGGGGGCGCATTGATGGCAGAGCTGGCCGAGGGCTGGCAGCGCACGGGCACCTGGAGCCGGGTGGACGAAAGCATTGCGCAGCAACTGCGCCTGCATGCAGACATGGCGGCCCTGCGGTGGTTTGGCGCACTCACCCACCTGGGAGACACCGCCGTGCTGACCACGCTGACCCTGGCGGTGACGGCCGCCCTGTGGTGGCGCAGGCACCGTTTATTGGCCGTTGGCTGGCTGGTGGCCATGGCGGGCAATGGGCTGCTGACCAAAATTTTGAAAGACGTGTTCGCCCGCGTGCGGCCAGAGCATGTGCATGGGGCAGCGCAGGCCGATGGGTTCAGTTTTCCCAGCGGGCACAGCAGCGCATCCATGGTGGCCTATGCCATGCTGGCGTACTTGGCGGTGCGGCTGCTGCCACGGGCCTGGCAGGTGCCCGCCGTGTGCTGCGCGGGCGCGCTGATCTTCACCACCGGCTGGAGCCGCGTGGTGCTGCATGTGCACTACGTGAGTGACGTGCTGGCCGGCTGGGTGCTGGGCGGCACCTGGATGGTGTGCACCGTGCTCATCATGGACAGCATGGCGCGCTGGCGGGGCGCGCCCGCCGCCCTGGCGCGGCAGTAAGACGGCGCGTCTCAGGCGATTCGGGCAATCACCGCACCCAGCGCTTGTGCGGTGCCAGCTGCTGCCGCCAAGGCCACGCGCCCAGCGCGGTGTGCCGTCACCTGCATCTCCATCTTCATGGCCTCCATCACGGCAATCACGTCGCCCTCTTGCACCGTGTCGCCATCGGCCACCTTCCAGGCGTGCAGGTTGCCGGCGATGGGCGAGGTGACGGCGGCGGCATCCACCGCTGCCTCGGCTGGTGCGGCAGCAGCGCCCTGCCCGCCCGCAGTCGCCAAGCCTTGCAGCAGCACGGCAGGCAGGCCCAGCTGCACACGGCGGCCATCGATCTCGATGGCGGTGCGCAGCAGGCTGGTGTCTGCCACGGGCGCGGCCCGTACCGCAGCAGCCAGTGGCGTGGCGAAGTCGGATTCGATCCAGCGGGTGTGCACCTTGAATCCATCAGCCCCTACAAAGTCGGGGTGGTCGATGACGGCGCGGTGGAATGGCAGCACCGAGGCCACGCCTTCAATCTGAAACTCGCGCAGCGCACGGCGGGCGCGGGCCAGAGCCTGCTCTCGAGTGGCGCCGGTGACGATGAGCTTGGCCATGAGCGAATCGAACGTGCCGGGCACGACGGAGCCCGACTGCACGCCCGTATCGAGCCGCACGCCGGGGCCCGAGGGCGCATCAAAGCGCTGCACGGGCCCTGGCGTGGGCAAAAAGCCCCGGCCCACGTCTTCGGCGTTGATGCGGAACTCGAACGAGTGGCCCAGCGGCGCGGGCGTTTGCGTGATGGACAGCGGCAGGCCATCGGCCACGCGCAGTTGCTCCACCACCAGGTCCACACCCGTGGTTTGCTCGGTCACAGGGTGCTCCACCTGCAGGCGGGTGTTGACCTCCAGGAACGAGATGGCGCCGCTCTGGCTCAGCAAAAACTCCACCGTGCCTGCGCTCACGTAGCCTGCGGCGGCGCAGATGTCGCGCGCAGCGGTGTGGATGCGTTCGCGCTGGGCATCGCTCAAAAAGGGCGCGGGGGCTTCTTCCACCAGCTTCTGGTTGCGCCGTTGCAGCGAGCAGTCGCGCGTGCCCAACACCACCACGTTGCCGTGGGTGTCGGCCAGCACCTGGGCTTCGATGTGGCGGGGTTTGTCGAGGAACTGCTCCACAAAGCACTCGCCCCGGCCAAAGGCCGTGACAGCCTCGCGCACCGCCGATTCGTACAGCTCGGCCACTTCGTCCATGCGCCACGCGATCTTCATGCCCCGCCCACCGCCACCAAAGGCGGCTTTGATGATGATGGGCAGGCCGTTTTGCTCGGCAAACGCCAGCACCTCGCTCGCATCTTTCACCGGGTCGGGCGTGCCCACCACCAGCGGCGCGCCCACCTGCAGCGCAATCTTGCGTGCAGACACCTTGTCGCCCAGCTGGGCAATGGTGGCGGGGCGCGGGCCAATCCAGGCCAGGCCGGCATCGATCACAGCCTGGGCAAAAGCGGCGTTTTCCGAGAGGAAGCCGTAGCCGGGGTGCACCGCGTCCGCTCCGCTCTTTTTGGCGATGGCCAGGAGCTTTTCGACGTGGAGGTAGGTGTCTGCGGGGCGGTCGCCGTCCAGCCCATAGGCTTCATCGGCCATGCGGGTGTGCAGGGCATCGATGTCGGCATTGGCGTACACGGCGACGGACTGCACGCCGTAGTCGGCACAGGCGCGGGCGATGCGGACAGCGATCTCGCCTCGGTTGGCGATCAAAACTTTTTTCATATCAAGGCTCCAATGTTCTGCTCAGCACAGGGTGGCGAGATCGCCGTCGCCTGCTGCGCAGGCACTGCGATGTGCAGAAGCGCCCGCCAGGCGGCCGCTTTCTCCGCGATTGGCAATCAAAACTTTTTTCATATCAATGTTCCGGTGTTCTTTGAAAGTACAACCAACGCCACGAACCATCAGGGCGCAAGCTCTGCAAACGGCTGAATCGGGTTGAACCGCAACCAGGCCCCCACAGGGATCTGCCCGGCGCGGTCGAGGTGGTACGGGGCCACGCAGCCAATGACCGGGTAGCCGCCCGTGAGCGGGTGGTCGGCCAGAAACAGCACGGGCTGCCCGCTGGGGGGCACCTGCAAGGCGCCCAGGGCTGTGCCTTCGCTGGGCAGCTCGCCGGTGATGGCGCGGTCCAGCGGCACCTCGCCCGCCAGGCGCAGGCCGACGCGGTTGGACTGGGGCGTGACCTGCCAGCGCTGCGCGGCAAAACGGGCAATGGCCTCGGGGGTAAACCAGTCGGTGCGCGGGCCCATCACCACGTCCAGCACCACTTCTTGCTCCAGCGTGGGCAAATCAGCAGGCGGCAGCTCGGGGGCGGCTACCACGCTGGTGGCTGGCGCGGGTTGCACGGCCAGCCAGTCGCCCACGGCCACGGGCGCGGGGCCGACATGGGCCAGGGTGTCGGTGGCGCAGCTGCCCATCACGGGCGCTTCGGCAAAGCCGCCGCGCACGGCGACGTAGCAGCGTGCGCCTGCGGTGGGTTGGCCCACGGCCAGCATGTCGCCATCGGCCAGGGCCACAGGTTCGTAACGTGGCACAGACCAGCGCTGGCCGTCGGCCGTGGTCAGCGTCAGCACGGCATCGGCCCCGGTGACGGCCACCACGTTATCGCCCACGCTGCGCAGTTGCAGGCCGCCGCCCACGGTCTCCAGCGCAGCGGCGTTGCTGGCATTGCCCACCAGGCGGTTGGCGGCCTTGAGGGCGGCCTGGTCCATGGCGCCTGAAGCCGACACGCCCTGCCTGGCCTGGCCGTGGCGGCCCAGGTCCTGAAAGACGGTGAGCAAGCCCGTGGCCCGCACCTGCAGCGCGGTGTGCCCGGCGGCCAGGTGGTGCTGCGTGCGGCCAGCGGGTTTGGGATCTTTTTGGCCTCCAGCGCTTTCTGAATAAGCGCTAGCAGCTATGTTTTTAGTAGCAATATCCACAAAGCGCACGCGGTAGCCGGGCTGTAGCAAGGCGGGTTGCGCGCGGGTGATGTCCCACATGGCCACGGGGGTGGTGCCGATGATTTGCCAGCCACCGGGGCTGGCCTGCGGGTACACGCCGCTGAAGGTGCCCGCCAACCCCACAGAGCCTGCGGGCAGGCGCGTGCGCGGGGTGCTGCGGCGTGGCACGTTCAGGACCGGGTCGCCACCGCTGAGGTAGGCAAAGCCGGGGGCAAAGCCGGTGAAGGCCACGGTGAACTCGCTGCCTGTGTGCCGGCGCACCACTTCCTCGGGCGTGATGCCCAAGATCTGCGCGACTTCGGCCAGGTCTTCGCCGTTGTAATGCACGGGGATTTCGATCAGCGTGTCGCTGCGCTCGGCGCCCTGCGTCAGGCTGCGCGCAGCAATGTCCTGCACCAAGGTTTCGGCCCGGGTGGCCGAGGCGCGGTACTCCACCAGAATGGTCCGCGCAGCGGGGACCAGCTCCTCCACGCCGTGGGGAGGATGCCGCTGTAGCGACGCGAGCAAAGCCAGGGTCTGGTCCAGATCGGCCAGCTCTACCAGCAGCGCGTTGTGGGTCACGGGCAAGAAGCGCAACACAGTGTCTCCAGATTGCAGAGGGGCGTTGGACGTTGAGCGCTGGCGCTTATACGTGGTAGGTGCTATCGGGCACGTCCGAGATAAACATGTGCCCCGGCGCATGGGTCACCGCAAAAGGCACGCGCGATGCCATCACGGCGGCCTGGGGTGTGACGCCACAGGCCCAGAACACCGGCACCTCGCCGGGCTCGATGCGCACCGGGTCGCCAAAGTCGGGGCGCTGCAGGTCTGCAATGCCCAGCGCTGCGGGGTCGCCCACATGCACTGGCGCACCATGCACCGACGGGAAGCGCCCGGAAATCGACACCGCATCTGCCACGCGGTGTGCAGGAATGGGCCGCATCGACACCACCATGTCGCCGTGCAGGCGCCCGGCAGGGCGGCAGGCGCGGTTGGTGCGGTACATCGGCACGTTGCACCCTTGCTCGATATGGCGCACCTCGATGCCAGCTTCTTGCAAGGGCGTCTCGAAGGTGAAGCTGCAACCGATGAGGAAGGTGACCAGATCGGGGTGCTCTTGCCACAGCGGCCGGGCGTCACTCACCTCCTCCACCAGCTGGCCGTCGCGCCAGACGCGGTACAGCGGAATATCCGTGCGCACATCGGCCCCTTCGGCCAGCAGCGTGCGGTGGTCGCCCGCTTCAATCACGTCAAGCACCGGGCAGGGCTTGGGGTTGCGCTGGGCATAGAGCAGAAAGTCCCAGGCCCATTCACGCGGCAGCGCAATCATGTTGGCCTGCGTCATGCCGGGGGCAATGCCTGCAGTGGGTTCGACCTTGCCTTCGCGGTAGGCCTGCCGGGCTGCACGGGCCTGGCGCAGGGCGGCTTGCAGGGATGGGTTTTGGTAGGTGGTTGGCATTGGAAATCCTGTGAGTGATCAGGCCAAGGGTTTCATGCAGGGTCTACAAAGGAGCGCAGCACCACGCCGTCTTGCTCCAGGGCGGCGCGCACGGCTTGCGCCATCTCCACCGCACTGGCGCTGTCGCCGTGCACACAGATGGACTGGGCATCGACACGCGCCAGGCTGCCGTCGATGGCTTCGACCACGCCCTCACGCACCAGGCGCAGCATGCGCTGGGCTACCAGCGTGGCATCGTGCAACACGGCCCCTTTTTCACGGCGCGAAACCAGCGTGCCTTCGGGCGTATAGGCCCGGTCGGCAAAGGCCTCGCCCACCACCGTCAGGCCTGCGTCGCGGGCCCACTGCACCACCGGGGCACCGGCCAAGGCGACCAGCACCAGCGTGGGATCCACCGCCCGCACGGCGGCGATGACGGCTTTGGCCTGGCGCTCGTCGTGGGCGATGGTGTTGTAGAGCGCGCCGTGCGGCTTGACGTAGCGCACCCGCGTGCCAGCGGCCGTGGCCAGCCCTTGCAGCGCGCCAATCTGGTACATCACGTCGGCCTGCAGCTCGGCGCTGGTCACGTCCATATTGCGGCGGCCAAAGCCCACCAGATCAGGGTAGGCCACGTGGGCACCGATCGTGACGCCTTGCGCCACCGCGGCGCGCACCGTGGCCAGAATGCCCGCAGGGTCACCCGCATGAAAACCGCAGGCCACGTTGGCGCTGGTGACCACGCGCAGGATCGCCTCGTCATCGCCCATGCGCCAGGCGCCAAAACTCTCACCCAGGTCGCTGTTCAAGTCCATCGTTGTCATTGGCTGTTTTCCTTCCGCTTGTCTCAGGCCTTCAGTCTCAGGCCTGTTGTCTTGACGCCCCGGCCTACATGCCGGTGGAGCGTGAGGATGAATCATCCCAGCAAAGCCATCATTGTCAATCAATAAAACATCTATTGTTCAACAATACAAGTTACATTAACCCACAAACTTTCACCAACCCCAGGCTCCCAGCGGGAGCCCCCCATGGCCATGTTCAGCCGCATGGCCTGGTCTTGCGAGCTTTGGGCCGCGGCAGTGCCCTTCTCCGCCCAAGCCGCGTTTTGCCGGGTGACTTCATCCAGCGCCGTCACCGCGCGGCTGGCCCGGGCGATGTCATCGCTCTGCCCAAGGCTGGCAAGGCTCAGGCCGAGA
Source organism: Acidovorax temperans (assembly GCF_006716905.1). GTDB lineage: Bacteria > Pseudomonadota > Gammaproteobacteria > Burkholderiales > Burkholderiaceae_C > Acidovorax > Acidovorax temperans. The sequence continues at coordinate 801,753 of NZ_VFPV01000003.1, forward strand.
GGATCTGCGCCACGCTGTCCACCGCCTCAGACGTCGTGGCGCCCGCGCGGCCGGCCAGGCTGCGCACCTCCCCGGCCACCACGGCAAAACCCCCGCCTTGTTCGCCTGCACGCGCGGCCTCTACCGTCGCATTGCGCGCCAGGGTGTTAGACATGGCCACCGACGCAGGCCGACGATTCCAAAGACGGAAGACGGTCCATGGAACACCTCTGGGTTGAGTCGAACCGGTGAAGTGCCCACACCAAGCGGGCACTCCTCGTTCACCGTGGCAATTCAGGCAGGCTCACATCCGCGAGGGCAGCCACAGCACAATTTCAGGCACTGCGTACAGCATCAACACCGCAGCCAGCATCACGAAGAACATCGGTGCCG
>NZ_VFPV01000004.1 GCF_006716905.1 Acidovorax temperans
GCCCACCCCGCCGCACTGGCCCAGGTGCCTGCTGCCTTGCAAACCCCTGCGCGGCTGGAGGCCCTGCTGCGCCGGGGTGTGGACGTGGCGGTGCAGATCCCGCCCCACTGCATGACCCGCGACGCCCTGCTGCTGGCCCGCGAGCTGTACGCGGGCGACCCCACCTGGGACGCGCGGGACGAGCGCTGCAGCCAGCCCCCGGCACAGCCAACGGCGCCCGTGTGGGGCTGCCTGCTCACGCCAGAACAGGCCCTGCAAGCGGTGTGGGCCGGTGTGCCTTTGCGCGATGTGCCCCACTGGCTGCGCACCAATGCCCTGGAGCAGGCGGCGCTGGACGCTGATATCGCCAACCTGGCGCACCTGGCCCCGGGCCAGATCACGCCCGCGCTGGCCCAGCGCGCCGTGCTGCACGCCAACGGCCGCCTCATCCGGCATATGCCCGCAGAGCTGCTCACGCCAGCGTTGTGCCTGGCCTCGGCCCAGGCCAACGGGCGGACGCTGCAAGACATCCCACCGCCACTGCGCAGCCTGGAAGTGTGCGTGGCCGCGCTGGAAGACCAGCCCGACCTGTTCCCCCAGGTGCCTACCGAACTGGCCGTGGCAGTGACCACCGCGCTGATCGACAACGACCTGGGCCGCGCCCGCGAACAGGGCGCACCGCGCGAGGGCAGCGCCTGGCATGTGGCGCGGGCCTGGGCGCAGCTGGCCGTGAACCAACCCCAGGCGGCTGTGGACGACGCCCTGCGCGGCCTGCCCCATGTGCCAGCGCCCCAGCACGCCCACTACGTGCTGGCCCGCGCCTACCAGGCGCTGGGCCACACCGCGCAGGCGGCGCTGGCCGCGTGCAGCGTGCTGTCGCTGCAGTCGCCCTACCAGCCGGCATGGGCCCCCACAGAAGACACGGGCTGGCTCACCGCCCTGGCGCGCTGGCACCTGGGCCATGCCGACGAAGCCAGCCTCATCCGCCAGCTGGCGCTGCACCCGCAAACCCTGGCCGATATGCCGCGTGCGCGCATCACCCCCGCCATGGTGGACGCAGCCCTGGCAGCCGACCCCGCCACGGTGCGCTGGGTGCCCAAGCGGCTGATGACGCCCACCCACTACGCCGTGGCGCTGCGTGTGGGCGTGAAGCGGCGTGAGGACATTCCACCCGCCATGGTCATGGCCGTGGACCAGGCTACCCAGGCACAGCCCGCTGCCAGCGCACCGGCCATGCCTGCACCACGCCCGTTGCAAGCAGAGCGCCGTGCGCAGCCCCCTGCAGAGGCCCCGCGCCACCCATACCCAGGTACCCCGCGCGTGGCCACGCCATGGGCCTGGTGGCTGCTGGGCACCGTGCTGCGCAGCGCCGTGGGCCACCCCGCCAGCGCGCGGGGCCTGGTGCACTGGCTGGAACAACGGCCGCTGGCCGCGTCTGCGCTGCATGCCCTGCTGAGCCTGCTGGCCGTGGCGCTGCATACCACCGTGTCGGTGGCCGTGTGGCTGGCCGAAGGGCCCGAAGCCGGGCTGGGCACCTTTGTGCTGGTGGGCTTTGCCGACGCCTACTGGGCCTGGCAATTCGCCTGGGAGGCCAGCCGCCCCAGCCTGACCCTGGCCGCCAGCGCCGTGGTGCTGTACCTGGTGGTGTGGTGCCCGCTGTACCGCAAGGCCGGGCGCGCGCTCGGCCACCCCCGGCAAACCAGCAGCTGACTGCGCCCCGCTTTGCGGCGGCCGGTGGCACAAATCAGTATCATTTTGATAGCTGCTGGCGCTTTATCCACGGGCGCTAAACCCACTTTTGGCTTAAAAACACATTCCTCTCAGCCATCCATACGGTGTGGCTGCTCAGGCCTGCATTCGCGGCAAACCTCCCACATTCCGTTACAACACGGGTATGCAGCAAGGCACGCACAGGTCATTTGCTACAATATTGACAATTCTGATAAAAATGTTTTTCTAGTAACCATCCCCCGGCAAAGCCGGGGGCATTCGGGATGTGAGCCGCTCAAAGCGGCTGTAAGGGGTCGCTAACGCGGCCCCTCATTCTTGGGGCCACCTATCGGTGGCTACTCACCTCCATAGACCGAGTTGGTCCAACCTCTCGTCTTCCTTCTCCTGGTTTCGGATGTACTCCCGTATCACCGCTTCGTCGCGTCCCACCGTCGAGACGAAGTACCCTCGCGCCCAGAAGTGCTGACCCACGAAGTTGCGCTTTCGCTCTCCGTACACCCGCGCAAGGTGGATTGCGCTCTTGCCTTTGATAAAGCCCACCACCTGCGACACCGAGTACTTCGGTGGGATCGACAGCATCATGTGCACGTGATCGGGCATCAGATGCCCCTCTTCAACCCTGCATTCCTTTTGCGCGGCCAACTTTCTGAATACCTCACCCAGGTGTTCGCGTAGCTGCTTGTACAGCGTTCGCCTTCGACACTTGGGGATGAAGACCACGTGATATTTGCAATCCCAGGCCGTGTGACTCAAACTTTCATACTTGTCCATCGTGTTTCTTCCTTTCGTTTGCTTGGCGGCTCACGATTGAAAGTCTCTACGGTGGACAACCTCCTGAAAAGTCAAACTTCTACTGCCTCCCCGGCAGAGCCGGGGGGCCTCCTTTTGGTAGCTAGCCAGCCGCCCTGTTTAACCCTGTTTGACAGACCACCGGCCAGCCACTGACTGTGCAACGCCCATGAAACGAGGCTCACCCCCTCGCCAGCGCACGCTGCGGCCCCTGGTCATTTCCTGGCTGCTCGCGGGCATCACCAGCGCCTATGCGCAGGCAGACATGGTCGATCTGCCACTGGAACAGTTGATGCAGATGCAGGTGACCACCGCCAGCCGCTACGCGCAAACCGCGCTGGAAGCTCCGGCGGCCGTCAGCGTGGTCACTGCCGAGGACATCCGCCTTTTTGGCTACCGCTCGCTGGCAGAGGTGCTGGCCAGCATGCGCGGGCTGTATGTGTCTTACGACCGCGCCTACCACTACCTCGGCACCCGGGGCTTTGCCACGCCGGGCGACTACAACACGCGCGTGCTGTTGCTGGTCAACGGAGTGCGGCTCAATGACAACCTCTACGACCAGGCCAGCATTGGCACCGACTTCCCGATTGATCTGGACCTGATCGAGCGGGTGGAGTTTGTCTCCGGCCCGGGCTCGGCCGTGTACGGGGCCAACGCCTTCTTTGGCGTGGTCAACGTCATCACGCGCGACGGGCGCCAATTGCCCGGGCCCCAGGTGGCTGTGGAAGCGGGCAGCCAGGGCAGTGCCAAGGCGCGCCTGTCGGTGGGCACCGTGGATGCCTACGGCGGCGACTGGCTGGTGGCAGCCACCCGGGCCACGCGCCGGGGGGCAGACCTTTACTTCCCAAGCTACGACGCCCCCAACAGCAACCACGGCGTGGCCCAGGGGCTGGACTTTGACCGCAGCACCCAGCTGTTTGCCCGCATGCGCCGTGATGGCCTGGCGCTGACCCTGGCGCATGCCGAGCGCCACAAGGGCGTGCCCACGGCGGCGTTCTCGCAGGTGTTCAACGACCCGCGCTCCCAGTTCACCGACCAGAGCACCCGCCTGGCGGCCGAGTACACCGCGCAAGTCTCGCCCACGCTGGCCTTCACCGGCCGTGCCCACGCAGCGCGCTACCAGTACGTGGGCGACTATGTGTACGACTACCCACCGCTCACCGTCAACCGCGACGTGGGTACCGGGCAATGGTGGGGCGGCGAATTGCAGTGGGTGAGCACAGCCCTGGCACGCCACAAGCTGGTGTGGGGCCTGGACTACCGGCGCGACACGCGCATCACCCAGACCAACGCCGACCTGGACCCACCCGCCGAGTACCTGAACGCCCGGCGCACAGGCGACGTGGCAGGCGTGTATGTGCAGGACGAGTTCGCCCTGCAACCCAACCTGACGCTGCACACCGGCCTGCGCTGGGGCAAGCAGACGGGCAGCTCCGGCACGCTGAACCCGCGGCTGGGGCTGGTGTACTGGTGGAACCCGGCCACCGCCATCAAGCTGCTGCACGGCACCGCATACCGACCACCCAACGCATACGAGCACGACTACCGCGTGGACCTGCCCGGCGGCATTGTGGACAGGCACCATGTCCGCTCGGAGCGTGTGCGCACCACCGAACTGGCGCTGGAGCACGCCCCCTCCGGCGGCACACGCTACCTGCTGACGGCCTTCCGCTCTGAAGTGAAAGACCTCATTTCGATGAGCGCTGCAGCCAGCATCGACCGCTTCCTGCTGGACAACACGCGCTCGGTCAAGGTGCACGGCGTGGAGGCCGAGCTGGAGCAGCGCTGGCAAGCCGGGCAGCGCCTGCGCCTGGTGTATGGCTGGCAAAAAGCGCGCGACTCGTCCGTGGATGGCACGCTGAGCAACTCGCCGCGCCATTTGCTCAAAGTGCAGTGGTCTGACACGGTGAGCGCAGCCCCCGCCAGCGCCTGGGGCCGGGGCCGTTATGCCATCGAAGCCATTGGCGTGGGGCCACGCAGCACCTCCCGCGGAACCAACCTGCCGGGGCACCTCCTCACCAATGTGAACTATTCCATGCGCATCTCGCAGGTGGATGTGTCGCTGGGCATCTACAACCTGTTCAACCAGCGGCATTACAGCGCCACATCGCTGGAAATACGGGACGACGCCCTGCGGCAGGACGGGCGCACCTTCCGCGTGAAGCTCACTTACGCGTTCTGAGCCATGCACAGCTTCTTGCGCTCCTGCGGCAAGCCACTGTGGTGGCTGGCCCTGCTGTGCGGCGCCTGGACTGCGGCGCACAGCGCAGAGCCTGTGGCAGAGCAGGACCTGAAGGCCGCCTACATCTTCAACTTCATCCAGTTCATCGAATGGCCCGAAAGGCAGGGAAGCGGCAACGAATTCACCGTCTGTGTATCGCCCTTCAGCCCGTTGAAGCGCTCGCTCACGGCGCTGGAAAACAAGCAGACCACCCGGGGCCAGACCATCAAGATCCGGCACCTGGAAGTCGCCACCCTGCGGGAGTGCGAAGCCCTGATCGTGCACAACCCTGATGCCGAACATGTCTTGCGCGCTCTGCGGGCCGCGCCGCAGGGCCACGGCGTATTGACGATTGCCGACGACATGACTTTCGTGGACCCCGACATCGTGATCGCGCTGGCGCAATCCGATGGGCGCGTGGTGTTCCACATCCACGCCGAAGCGGCCACCAAGGCCGGCCTCACCATCAGTTCCCGGCTGCTGCGCCTGGCCAAAGGCACCCGATGAAAAGCAAGGCATCCCCCACATCCACCGTGGCCCTGCAGTTGCAGCCGCTGCTGCTGTCGTCCAAGCTGGTCGTCACGGGCATCTGGACGGCTGGGCTGGCACTGCTCACGGTGGTGCTGGCGCTCACGGCGGTGGATTACTGGAGCGCACGCGCCTCCATGCTGCAAGACAGCGCCGTGGAGGCCGCCATCGTGGCCGACAACGTCTCGGCCGCCGTGGTGTTCCGCGACACCGAAACCGCCACCGAGATGCTGTCGGCCCTGCGCTCATCGTCCATGGTGCTCAGTGCCGGTGTGTATGACCGCGACGGCGTGCTGTTTGCGCACTACGCCCGCTCGCGCGACCCCCAATTCCCCACCACCTTGCGCGCCACGGGCATGGACCGCATTGCCGAGCGCGCCGGGTGGACCATGCTGGAGATCACGCACCCCATCCACGGCGCGGATGCCGAAGTGGGCACCCTGTACGTGCGCAAGTCGATGGAGGCTGTGTACAAGCGCCTGGGCTTTCGCTTTCTGAGCGCTTCGCTCATCGCCGCCTGTGTGATGGCATTGGCCACGGCCATTGTGCTGCGCAGCCGCGCAGTGGTGCGCGAGGCCGAAAACCGCCTGCAAGTGCTGGCGCACACCGATGCCGTCACCGATGTGAGCAACCGCCACGCCTTCAACGAACGCCTGGCGGCCGAGCTGGAACTGGCACGCAGCACAGGCCAGCAGGTGGCCCTGATTTACATCGACCTGGACAACTTCAAGACGCTCAACGACACCTTCGGCCACGCAGCGGGCGACGGGCTGCTGCGCCAGGTGGCCAGCCGCCTGCAGTCGGTGATGCGCCGCAGCGACAGCATCTCGCGCATGGGTGGCGATGAATTCGCCGTGATCCTGCGCCAGAACATGGATGACGAGGCCCTGAGTCAGTACGGCGAGCGGATCATCAGCGTCTTTGAGCTCCCCTATACCGAAGCCGGTCAGCAGGTGAACGTGACGTGCAGCGCCGGCATTGCGTCCTTTCCCGACGACGCTCCGGACATGGATGCCCTGGTCAGCAACGCAGACACGGCGATGTACCGCGCCAAGGAGCTGGGCAAGAACCGCTGCGTGCGCTTTGACGCGTCGATGAACCAGGCCATGGTGCGCCGCCAGGCGATCGAGCAAGCGCTGCGCGCCGAGCTGGAAGGCGGCCACGGCCTGGCGCTGCATTACCAGCCGCTGTTTAGCGCGCGCGACAACGCGCTGGTGGGCGCTGAAGCGCTGCTGCGGTGGACGCACGCCGACCTGGGCAACGTGCCCCCGCTGGAGGCGATTTCAGTGGCGGAAGACTGCGGCCTGATCGTGCCGCTGGGCTACTGGGTGCTGCGCAAGGCGTGCCGTGATGCATCGCGCTGGCAGGGCCAGCACCACCGCCCGTTGCGCGTGGCCGTGAACATTTCGGCCCGCCAGCTGGGCGACTCGCAGTTTCTGGAGCAGGTGATGGACATCCTGCGCGAAGAGAAGCTGCCTGCTGACCTGCTGGAGATCGAGCTGACCGAAACCGTGCTGATGGAAAACATGGAAGCCGGCGCGTACACGCTGCACCGCCTGAGCCAGCTCGACATCCACCTGGCGATTGACGATTTTGGTACCGGGTATTCGTCGCTGGCCTACCTGCGCCAGCTCCCCATGCGGCGCCTGAAGATCGACCGCAGTTTCGTGCGCGACCTGCCCTCGCAAGAGCACAGCCGCAAAATCGTCACCGCCATCGTGGCACTGGCGCACGGCCTGGGGCTGGAAGTCACCGCCGAAGGCGTGGAAACGCTGGAACAGGCCGAGTACCTGGTGAAGCAGGGCTGCGATGTGCTGCAAGGCTATGCCTTTGCGCGGCCCATGCCCGTGCAGCAGTTTGTGGAGCTGCAGGCTTCGCACTGACGGCATTGCGACGTTGCGTGTGTCCCCGCACATGACCGCGCGCCGCCTGCAAGGCTCCATGCCCAGGTGCCTGTGCTAGCATTTGTCTCCTATGCAACGCACCCTGCGCCTGTCCCCACTACCGCTAAGCCTACTAGTGCTTGGCCGGGGTCTGCACGCGTTCGCACACCCGGCTGCCACCTCGCGCAGCCGTTGAACCACCCGACATCCCCCTGACCCCGGCCCCCACACCAGCTCTTGTGCCATGCGCAAGGGGCTGCAGGGGACGTCATCCGATTTGTTTCTGATGACCCGTGCCAGGGCTGCTGCCACAACGCACTCCACGTGCTCCCGCAGCCCGGCACCACCGAAGTGGAGCCTTGCCATGATGATCGCCAAACCCGCCACCAAATACCAAGCCATGGCCCCCGTCGCATTGCCCGACCGCCAGTGGCCCAGCCGCAGCATCACGCGTGCGCCGCGCTGGCTCTCTACCGATCTGCGCGACGGCAACCAGGCGCTGTTCGAGCCCATGAACGGCGAACGCAAGATGAAGCTCTTCATGGAGCTGGTGCGCATCGGCTTCAAGGAAATCGAGGTGGGCTTTCCAGCCGCATCACAGACCGACTTTGACTTTGTGCGCCGCCTCATCGACGAAGACCTGATCCCCGAGGACGTGACCCTCATGGTCATGACCCAGTCGCGCGAAGACCTGATTGCGCGCACCGTCGAAGCGGTCCAAGGCGCACCGCGCGCCATCGTGCACCTGTACAACGCCACCGCGCCCGCGTGGCGGCGCATGGTGTTTGGCATGAACGTCACGCAGGTGATGCAGCTCATCACCCACCATGTGGGTTACCTCAAGCAGCTCACCGATGCGCGGCCCGAGACGGAATGGACGCTGCAGTATTCCCCCGAAACCTTCAGCGCCACCGAGCTGCGTGTCTCGCTCAAGGCCTGCCAGGCCGCCATTGCCGCATGGAACGCCGGGCCCGGCCGTCCCATCATCATCAACCTGCCCACCACGGTGGAAAACGCCACGCCCAACGTGTTTGCCGACCAGATCGAGTGGATGGACCGCCACCTGAGCCCGCGCGAGCACATCGTGCTGTCGGTACACACCCACAACGACCGGGGCACCGGTGTGGCCGCCGCCGAGCTGGCGGTGATGGCGGGCGCCCAGCGCGTGGAAGGCTGCCTGTTTGGCAACGGCGAGCGCTGCGGCAACATGGACATCGTGACCATGGCGCTGAACCTGTACACCCAGGGCGTGCACCCGCAGCTTGATTTTTCCAACATCACCGCCGTGGCGCGCGTGGCCGAGGAATGCACAGGCATCCCCATCCACCCGCGCCATCCCTACGCAGGTGACCTCGTGTTCACAGCGTTCTCTGGCTCGCACCAGGATGCGATCAAGAAAGGCTTTGCCGCGCAAGACCCGGATGCGCTGTGGGAAGTGCCGTACCTTCCCATCGACCCGGCGGACCTCGGCCGCACCTACGACAGCGTGATCCGCGTGAACAGCCAGTCGGGCAAGGGCGGCATTGCCTTCTTGCTGGAGCGCGAACACGGCGTGGTGATGCCCCGGCGCATGCAGGTGGAGTTCAGCGCCGTGGTGCAGCGCCATACCGACGCGAGCGAAACCGAGATGGGCGCCACGCAGTTGTGGGAACTGTTCCAGGCCACCTACCTGCGCGCCCCGGCCGCACCTGCCGTGGTGTGCCACACCCACCGGCTGGACGAAGACGGGCAGGGCATTGAGCTGGATGTCTCCATCGAAGGCGTGCGCCAAACGCTGCGCGGCCAAGGCAACGGCCCCATTGCCGCCACGGTGGACGCCCTGGGCCTGCCGCTGCGCGTGGACCACTACGAAGAGCGTGCCACCGGCAGCGGTGCCAACGCCCAGGCGCTGGCCATTGTGGAAGCCGCCATGGAGGGCGTGAACGGTGCCACCTTTGGCGCGGGTATGAGCCACAACATCGTGACCGCATCGGTGCAGGCCATTGTGAGCGTGGCCAACCGCCTGGCACAACGACTGCCGCACCAGGCTGGCGCAGCTGCTGCGCACGCCTGAACCATCGGCCTGGTGATGCTATATAAAACATAGCTGCCAGCGCTTATCCAGCAAGCGCTGCAGCCTTGTTTCATTCAAAAACCCTGCAGCCCCGGGCAGCATTGGCAAGGGCCCACGGCATCCGTTACCCTTCGGCCCATGCGAGCCCTATCCTGTTCACTGCTGCTGGCGGCCACTGTGGCCCTGGTCGGTTGCAGCACTCCACCCACCCCATCGCCCAGCGCCACGGGGGCCTGGCCCACACAGCGCTCGGCAGCGCCCACGCTGTCGGACGAGCAGGCCCACGGCATTGCCATCCACGCCCTGGGGTTGGTGGGCACGCCGTATCGCTACGGGGGCAACACACCAGACTCGGGCTTTGACTGCAGCGGGCTCATTGGCTATGTGTACCGCAACCAGGTGGGCTCCGCGCCGCCACGCACCGTGGCGCAACTGAGCAGCTGGGGCCAGGTGATTGACCGCAGCGAACGGCGCACCGGCGACCTGGTGGTGTTTGGCCGGGGCCGCAACCCGTCGCACGCAGGCATCTACGTGGGCGAAGGCCGCTTCGTGCATGCGCCCTCCACCGGCGGCGAAGTGCGCATGGACCACCTGGAATCCAAGTACTGGGCGAAGCAAAACGCATCGTTTCGCAGGCCCTGAATTCGGCCGCCCTGAGCGGCTTCGCCGCGCCGCGCGACAATCGGGGGCATGACCCACGCACACCGCTCCGCCACCCCCGTTTCCACCCACGACACCACGCGCATTGATGACACGCGCATCAAGGCCGTGCGCCCGCTCATCACGCCCGCGCTGCTGCAGGAGTGGCTGCCGCCTACCGAAGCCGCTCTGGCGCTGGTGGAATCGAGCCGCGCCGCCATCTCGCGCGTGCTGCACGGCCAGGACGACCGCCTGGTGGTGGTGGTGGGCCCGTGCTCCATCCACGACCACGCCCAGGCCATGGAATATGCCCACGCCCTGAAGGTGCAGGCCGATGCGCTGCAGGACGACCTGCTCATCGTGATGCGCGTGTACTTTGAAAAGCCCCGCACAACCGTGGGCTGGAAGGGTTACATCAACGACCCGCACCTGGACGGCAGCTTCGCCATCAACGAAGGGCTGGAGCTGGCGCGCAAGCTGCTGCTGGATGTGCTGGCCACCGGCCTGCCCGTGGGCACCGAGTTTCTGGACCTGCTTTCGCCGCAGTTCATCAGCGACCTGGTGAGCTGGGGCGCCATTGGCGCCCGCACCACCGAAAGCCAGAGCCACCGCCAGCTGGCCAGCGGCCTGAGCTGCCCCGTGGGCTTCAAGAACGGCACCGACGGTGGCGTGAAGGTGGCGAGCGACGCCATCCAGGCCGCGCAGGCGGCGCACGCCTTCATGGGCATGACCAAGATGGGCCAGGCCGCGATTTTTGAAACCCGCGGCAACCAGGACTGCCACGTGATCCTGCGCGGCGGCAAGCAGCCCAACTACAGCGCCGCTGATGTGGACGCCACCTGCGCCGTGCTCAAGGCCGCTGGCCTGCGCGAGCAGGTGATGATCGACGTGAGCCACGCCAACAGCAGCAAGCAGCACCAACGCCAGATCACCGTGGCGCAAGACGTGGCTGGCCAGATTGCCGCGGGCGACCACCGCATCACCGGATTGATGATCGAAAGCCACCTGCAGGAAGGCCGCCAGGACATCGTGCCCGACCAGGCGCTGCAAAAGGGCGTGTCGGTGACGGACGCCTGCATCAGCATGGCCCAGACCGTGCCGGTGCTGCAGGAACTGGCCGCCGCCGTGCGCGCCCGCCGGGCACATCGCGCAGCGGCATAAGCGAGTTGGGCTGGGGCGCCCAGCTGCCCGAGCCGCCCAAGGGAGCAAGAACAGGCAGTGCGTCTGCCACCCATGTGGGTACGCACTTGTTTCACGGTGTAGCATAGACGCCGAGTGCCCCCCGAGCTTGTCCATCACCCCTCTGGCGGGGCCCAGGCCATTCCATGCTGGTGATTTTTTCCCACCGACCACTGCCGATACACCGCAGGCCACCCCCACGGAGGCCTGTCTGATCATGGCCGCGTTGCAGTTACCGCCCGTGCACTCCACCGATGCCGCCAGGCTGCGGGCGCTGGCGGAATACGCAATCCTGGACACTGACCAGGAAGAGTCTTTTGACCAGCTGGCCTTGCTGGCGGCGCGGCTGTGCAGCGCCCCCATGGCGGTGGTGAATTTTCTGGATGCCGAGCGGCAATGGTTCAAGGCCGCTGTGGGCGTGCCCATGCGCGAAACGCCCCGCTCCGAGGCATTTTGCGACCACGCCTTGCGCAGCCCGCACCAGCCCACCGTGGTGCAAGACACCACCCGGCACCCGATTTTTGCCACCTACCCTTCGGTGGTGGGTGAGCCCCACATTCGCTTTTACGCCTGCGTCCCCCTCGTCACGGACGAAGGCCATGCCCTGGGCACCCTGGCGGTGATGGACACGCGCTGCCGGGGCCTGGCGGCGGAGGAATTGCAAGCGCTGCAGATGCTGGCCCGCCAGACCATGGACCAGCTGGAACTGCGCAGGCAAAAACTGCAGCTGTCCATGGCGCTGCAAGAGCGCGAACAGATGCGTGCCGCGCTGCAAGCGCAAAATAACGTGCTGCAGGCCGCGGGCCGCGTGGCGCGCCTGGGTGGCTGGGTGATGGAGCTGCCCAGCCGGGCATTCACGCTGTCTTCCGGCATTGCCAGCACGTTTGGCATGCGCCGCGCAGAAGAGTCCGCCAGCGAAGACCGCCCTGCCACGTACGCCCTGGACGAGGTGTTGAAAGCCTTCCAGCCCCCCTTTCACGAACGGATGCAGCAGGCCTTTGCTAACTGCATACAAACCGGGCGCGACCTGGACGAGGTGGCCGAGGTGACGCTGCCGCAAGGGCAACGGCTGTGGGTGCGCACCAGCGGCCATGCTGTGCGCGACGAAGAGGGCCAGATCGTGCGGGTCGAGGGTGCGTTCCAGGACATTTCTGCGCAGCACCAGGCCGAAATGCAGGCCCAGCGCAACGCACAGCACCACGCCGAGCTGCTGCAGGTGCAGCAGCAAATATCGTCGCTGGACATGGCGCTGCCCGACGCACTGCGGCTGGTGGCCCACACGGTGCAAAAGCAGACAGGCGCGCGCGGGGCCATGATCGAATTGCTGGAGGCCGAGCAACTGGTGGCCAAGGCGTCGGTGGGCGACATGGTGCGCCCTGAAGGCAACCTGCTGTCGGTGCACGACAGCATCTTGTGGCCTGCGCTGCACAAGGGCCACACGGTGTGGTGCAACGACACCCAGGCAGCCGGCTGGGACATGGCCTCCATGCCGCACCGCTGGGGCGTTCGCTCGGTGATGGCCACACCGCTGCGCGCGGGCAACCACATCGTGGGCAGCCTCAAGGTCACCTCCGACCAACCCGATGCCTTCTCGCGCAGCGATGTGGACCGGCTGGAAATCCTCACCGAATCGCTCGGCACCACGGTACAGCTGCGGCATGTGGCCAGCCAGCTCGAAGCCTCGGCGCGCCAATACCGCCTGATGTTCAACGAGCACCCACACCCGATGTGGGTGTACGAAAGCGGGAGTCTGCGCCTGCTGGCGGTGAACCGGGCCATGCTTTCGCAGTACGGCTATACCGAAGCCGAGGCGTTGCAGCTGAATCTGCTGGATCTGTGGCCCGCTTCGGAGCGCGAGAAAGTGCGCACCGCCGTGCAGGCCACGGCCTCGAAAAGCAGGCATGTGCCCGCACTGTGCCTGCAGTTGTGCAAGGACGGCAGCCTGTTTGACGCGGAAGTGACTGCGGGCAGCATCAGCTTCAACGGCGTGGCCGCCCGCCAGGTGCTGGCGGTGGATGTGACCGAGCGCCTGCGGGCCGAACGCGAGATTGCGCGCATGGCGCGTGCCCAGAAGCTGCTGAGTGCCTGTAACGAAACCCTGGTGCGTGCGACGTCTGAATCTGCCTTGCTGCAGGCCATCTGCCAGATCGCGGTGGACATTGGCGGCTACCGCATGGGCTGGGTGGGCTTCGCCCACGACGACGAACACAAGACGATTGCCCGCGTGGCCCACGCTGGCTACACGCACGAGTATCTGGACAAGTTGCGCGTGAGCTGGGACGAAAACAGCCCCTGCGGCCGAGGGCCTGCCGGTCAGGCGGTGCGCAGCGGCCAACCCGTGATCGTGCATGACCTGCGCAAGAGCAACGACCTGGGCAAGAGCAACGACCTGGGCGACTGGACCCAGCGCATGCTGGACAACGGTTTTCACGGCGTGATTTGCCTGCCCCTGCGCGAGCAGGGCAAGACCTTTGGCCTGCTGTACCTGTACGCCCCCGAAATCCTGCACATCAGCCCGCAGGAAACGGCGCTGCTGCAAGACCTGGCCAACGACCTGGCGTTCGGCATCACCAGCTTGCGTGCCCACAAGGCGCAGCAGCGCATTCTGGACTCGGTCATCCAGGTGGCGGCGGCGGTGTCGGCCAGCACCGGCACGGCATTTTTTGTGCAGCTGGCCACCAACATGGCCGAAGCGCTGGGCGCGCAGGCTGGCTGCGTGATGCGCATGAGCCAGCCCTCCGGCCAGCCCCCCCGCGCCATCAGCCTGGCCACCGTCATCGACGGGGTGGAGCAACCCGCCTTTGACATGCCCATGGAAGGCTCCCCCAGCATGCAGCTGCTGACGCAGCGGCAATACGTGGTGGCCGACCATATGCTGCAACATTACCCGCGCTCGTACCTGGGCGGCAAGATCGGAGCCCGCGCCTATGCGGGCCAGCAGCTGTGCAGTGCCGACGGACAGGTGATTGGCGCCATTTTTGTGCTGTTCCGCCAGGCGTTGACAGACCCGGACTTTGTCACCTCCACCCTGCAGATTTTTGCGGCCCGGGCCTCGGCAGAGATCGAGCGCCTGGCGGCCGATGCCCGCATCCGCCACCAGGCGTCGCTGCTGGACAAGGCGCAGGACGCCATCCTGGTGCGCGACCTGGACCACCGCATCATCTACTGGAACAAAAGCGCCGAGCGCATGTACGGCTGGACGCAGCTGCAGGTGCTGGGCCAGTCGGTGCAGACCTTGCTGTACGAAGACCCCACGCCCTTCCTGCGGGGCACCGAAGCCACCCTTGAACACGGCGAGTGGACGGGCGAGCTGGTGCAGCGCCACCGTGACGGGCGCACCATCGATGTGGAAGGGCGCTGGACCCTGGTGCGCGGCGAAGACGGGCAGCCCCAGTCCATCCTGGCCATCAACACCGACATCACCCAGCGCAAGGCCACCGAGCGTGAAATCCAGCGCCTGGCCTTTTACGACCCGCTGACCAGCCTGCCCAACCGCATGCTGCTGATGGACCGCATGCACCATGCCCTGGCTGCCGCGCAGCGCCACCAGCAGGGCGGGGCGCTGCTGTTCATCGACCTGGACAACTTCAAGCAGCTCAACGACACCCTGGGCCACGACCAGGGCGATTTGCTGCTGCAGCAAGTGGCCAAGCGGCTGGGCCACTGCGTGCGCAGCGTGGACACCGTGGCACGCCTGGGTGGCGACGAGTTTGTGGTCATGCTCGAAGAACTCAGCGCCTCGGGCGACGACCTGGTGCTGCAGGCGCGCAGCGTGGGCGAAAAAATCCTGTCCACGCTGTCCATGCCGTACCCGCTGCAGGGCTACCAATACCGCAGCACCCCCAGCATTGGCATTGCGCCGTTCACCGGCACCGAGTCCACTACCGTGAGCGAGTTGCTCAAGCAGGCCGACCTGGCCATGTACCAGGCCAAAGCTGCAGGGCGCGACACCCTGCGGTTCTTTGACCCACAGATGCAGGCCGTGGTGACGGCGCGTGCAGCGCTGGAGACCGACCTGCGCGCGGCCCTGGCGCAAGACGAGTTTTTTTTGCACTTCCAGCCCCAGCTGCGCCAAAGCGGCGCGATTGCGGGCGTGGAAGCGCTGCTGCGCTGGAAGCACGCGCAGCGCGGCATGGTGTCGCCATCAGACTTCATTGCCCTGGCCGAAGAAACCGGGCTGATCGTGCCGCTGGGCCGCTGGGTGCTGCACCACGCCTGCAAGCTGCTGGCCAGCTGGCAGAACGACCCCTTGCGCCGCGACCTGACCATGGCCGTGAACGTCAGCTCCAGCCAGTTCCGCAGCCCCACCTTTGTGGACGATGTGGCGCGCGTGCTGGCCATCACAGGAGCGCCTTCCGGCCAGCTCAAGCTGGAACTGACCGAAAGCGTGCTGGTGGAAGACATGGAAAGCACCATCGCCACCATGGAAGCCCTGCGCGCCTATGGCGTGGGTTTTTCACTGGACGACTTTGGCACCGGCTATTCCTCACTGAGCTACCTCAAGCGCATGCCGCTCGACCAGCTCAAGATCGACCAGAGCTTTGTGCGCGATGTGCTCTCCGACCCCAACGACGCCGCTATCGTGCACACCATCATCGGGCTCTCGCGCAGCCTGGGGCTGGACGTGATCGCCGAAGGGGTTGAAACCAAAGAGCAGCGCATTTCGCTGGGCGGGGCCGGTTGCGACCTGTACCAGGGCTACCTGTTCAGCAAACCGCTGCCTGTGGCAGACCTCGAAGCCTTCCTCACGCAAGCCCTGCAGGGCTGAGCGTGTTGCCGGCACCCTGTGCCGGTTTTCCCCATCGCGCCCACAACTTTTGTCTTCTGTGGGCAGTGCGCACCACTTGCTCCACCCTTCCAGCCCCGCCAAGGGGCCTTGCGCGCACTGCGCCATTGCAGCGCCACCCCCCCCAGCAGTTGATGTCATGCAACGCGTTGTGGGCTGCCTGACGGCCTTTGAAGGCCCCTGCCCCCCTAAGGCCCCCACACCTGGCTGCCAACGCGGGGGTTTCCTGTCTTTTCCATCGCCAGCGCCTACCCGGCGTACCGCATGGGCCTGCGCTGCCGGTTCCCGGTTGTTCTTCTGTCTTCTTCTTTAATGTCTTTATAAAAACATAGTCGTAGTAGTAGAGCAGGGCCCTGGGTGTGGACAACCCTTTTTTTCCTTTGCACCACAAGCACTTGCGTGGATGCAAACCCTGTGCGCCGAACCCTGTTGGCGCTGTCACGCCAGCGGGGACAAAACGGGCACATCGGCTTTTTCTGTGGATAAGCCAGCACTTGTGCCGGAAATATCCCCAGTTTTATGCAGCACCGCGTCGGCAACGCCTGTTCTCAGCCAAAACGCAGGCTAGCGCTTTACCAGCAAGCTCAATCAGCTCATTTTTTTATAGCAAAACGGGGCATTGCCGCAAACAAAGGGGTGCACCCGCCCGCATTTGCCCAGGTTCATGCGGGCAAGCCCACCCCATGCGCCGGCCAATCCCCCCTTTTTTCTACACCCCGCACACCGCCCCGCCACTTTTCAGGTATTCACAACCCTGCCCGGTTTGCCTCCCGGCGGTTGATAGGTTGTTCTTTAAAAGCTTTATATTGAAATAGCAGTAGTAGTAGAGCAACGCCTTTTTTGTGGACAACTGCATTTTTTCCAATGGCTGCGCGCACTTGCGTTGCAAAAAACCATGTGCGCTGGTCTGTATGAAAATGCTGGCTGACAGACAACAACTTTGGCGTGGCGGATTTTTGTGTGGATAACTTGGTAGTTGCTCTGCCTGAAAGCACAGCTTTATCCACAGGCCGCTGCCAGCACCATGAAAAAAGCCCGCAATCCGGGTGGATTGCGGGCTGCTGGGGGCGGGAATGGCCCCCAGGGGTGGGGGATGCGCCAGATCAGCGTGCGGGGCCGCCTGGGCCGCGGCCGCCGTGGCCATCGGGGCCGTGGTGGTGGCCGTGCATGCCGCCGTGGTCGCGCCCACCCCGGTGCTTGCCGGGGCCTTGGCGGTGGAATTCGGCGTCAAACGTCTTTTGCTGCTCAGGGCTCAAGGCGGCGTAGAAGGTTTTCACGGCTTCATCGCGCTTGTCGGCCTGGGCGGTGTGCCGGGCGCGCATTTCGCGCATGCGGTCAATGCGCTCGGGGGTGGTGAGTTTGTCCAGTTCCTTGTAGTCGGGGCGGGCGGGGCGCTCGCCGGGTTGCATCGCGGCGGTGAACTGGGTCCAGGCGCTTTCCTGGGCGGCGGTCAGCTTGAGTTTTTCTTTCAGGGCGGCCTGGCGCTGGGCCATGCGTTCCTGGTAGCGCTGCGCCATGTCACCGGTCTTGCGGGCGGGGGCGCTGGCGGCCTGTGCGGCAGCGGGTGCAGGAGCCTGGGTTTGGGCCAGGGCGGGCAAAGTGAGTGCGGCCAGCACGGCGGTGGCTACCCAGCGGCGGCTTGAAAATGCAGCGGTCATGGAATCAGTCCTTTCACAGGGGGTGAAGTTCTCCGCCACAACGACCGTTGCAGCGGTTGAAGCCAGTGTGCGCCGCCCATGTATCGCCTGCGTGAGCAGGATTGAAGCCTGTGTAAAGTTGTGACAAGCCGGGGTGTACGGCGCGCGGGTGGAGCCGCGGAAGTTTTGTGCCAGAAAGTGCCTCCAGGCGAATCCAAGAAAGCGCAAGCAGCTATTGAATTGATAGCGATTGCTGCAGGCTGTGGATATCATTAGGGTTCGGCGCGGCGACCCTGTTTGGCGCGTAGGCCGGCGGGGCCCGCGCCAGCGCCGACAATTACCCCCAGTCAGACAACGAAGCGAAGGATTTCCGTGTTCAAGAACATGATCGTGTACCGCATTGCCCCCGGCTGGCAGGCGGATTTGGTGCAGGTGGAAGAAGCCCTGGCCAAGGCCCCTTTCATGGAGTGCGGGGCCACCCAGGAAAAATCGCTGGGCTGGGTGCCGCCGCGCGGTGAGCAGCATGGCGCGCTGGCCGAATCGGTGGGCGGGCAGTGGATTTTGCGTTTCATGGTCGAGTCCAAGGTGCTGCCCGGCTCGGTGCTCAACCGCCGCGTGAAGGAAAAGGCCGCCCGCATCGAGCAGGAAACCGGCCGCAAGCCCGGCAAGAAGGAAAGCAAGGAGCTCAAGGAAGAAGCCAAGCTGGACTTGCTGCCCATGGCCTTCACCAAGCAGGGCAGCATGTGGGTGTGGATCGACACCGAGTCGCGCCTGCTGGTGCTGGACACCTCCTCCCAGGGCCGCGCCGACGAGGTGGTGAGCCTGCTGGTGGAATCATTGCCAGGCCTCGCGGTGTCGCTCATCAACACGCAGACCAGCCCCCAGGCGGCCATGGCGCACTGGCTGGCCACGCAAGAGCCGCCCGTGGGCTTCAGCATTGACCGCGAGTGCGAGCTCAAAAGCGCGGACGAAGCCAAGGCCGTGGTGCGCTATGCGCGCCACCCGCTCGACATCGAGGAAATCCAGGCCCACATTGCCGCTGGCAAGCTGCCCACCAAGCTGGCGCTGACCTGGGACGACCGCGTGTCGTTCATGCTGACCGAAGGCATGCAGCTCAAGAAGGTGGCTTTTCTGGACACGGTGTTTGAAGGCACCAAGGCCGATGACGGCGGTTTTGACACCGATGTGGCGATTGCCACGGGCGAGCTGGTCAAGCTCATCCCCGACCTGATCGAAGCCCTGGGCGGCGAAGCTGAAAGCGGCGTGGCCAGCGCGGCCGAAGCCATTGCAGCGGGTGGCCCTGCGGCGGCTCCCCAAAGGGCGCCCGCAGCTGCCACGTTGCCCCCCCGCAAGTCGGGCGCGGGCGTGGTCACTGGGCCGGCTACTGCACCGGTGGATACCGACCCGGAATCGGCGCCGTTCTGAGCGCAGGTTCTGAACCTTGGCGCGGCCGGTGCGCCAACAAAAATGCCGAGGGTGACCTCGGCATTTTTCATGAGGGGCGCAGCGGTTTACTTCAGGCTGTCCACCGCCAGGCGGCCCACGGCCGAGTCATCGGTGAAGAAGCCATCCACCCCGGCCTTCAGGAAGGTCTGGATCTCGCTCACGCTGTCTCCGCGCACAGTGTTGTCCGTGGTGGGGGCCTTTTTGTAGGCGGCGGGCAGGAAGGCATTTTCAGGCCGCAGTGTCCAGATGTGCACAGCCAGGTTCAGCGCGTGGGCGTCTTTCACCAGCGGGGTGGGGGTGCCCAGGGCACCGTCTTTCACGGGGATGACCAGGTCCTTGTGTGCGCCCACCACATCGGCGTAGGTGGCAATTTCCTTGAGCCCGGCGGCCGTGGCCATGTTGGCGTAGGTCTGGGGGTTGCCCGAGGCGGTGAAGTCATAGGGGCGGCCGCCGTTGGACAGCAACTGCACCAGACGCACCGTGCTCTGCTTGCGCAGCGCCTTCAGGTTGGCCACCTCGAACGACTGCACGTACACGGGTGCATCCTTGCTGTTCCAGCCGTTCTTGGTCAGTACCGCCAGCAGCGCGGGCTCCAGCGGCATGCCAATCGACTGGAAGAAGCTGGGGTGCTTGGTTTCAGGCGCGATACCGATGACTCGGCCCTTCACGCTGGACTGCGCCTTGGCCAGGTCGATCACTTCCTGCAGCGTGGGCACTTCGAACTGGCCGTTGTAGGCCACATTGGCTGGGCGAATGGCCGGAATGCGTTCGCGCGCGCGCAGGGTCTTGAGTTCGGCCAGGGTGAAGTCCTCCACAAACCAGCCGGTGATGGCCTTGCCATCGATGGTCTTGGTGGTCTTGCGGGCGGCAAACTCGGGGCGGTCCATCACATCGGTGGTGGCTTCGCGCACGCTGCCGTCGGCGTTGACGATGGCAATCGCGTTCTCATGGCGTGCCACCAGCACCCCGTCTTTGGTGATGACCAGGTCGGGTTCAATGATGTTGGCGCCGTCGTCAATCGCCTTTTGGTACGCAGCCAGCGTGTGTTCGGGCCGCAGCGCCGAGGCCCCGCGGTGGGCAATCACGGTGGGGGTGGGAGGCCAGGCCGGTGTGTCGCTGCCAGCGCAGGCCGTGGATGCCACCACCGCGGCTGCCATGGCCAGTAGTACGTTTCGAATTTGCATACGGTTCTCCTCGTTTTGTAAAAGACGGGCGATGCTCACGGCCCCTTGTGAAAAGAGTGTGACAGGCTGTGCCCGGGCGGGGCTGCCACCGCTGAGTGGCCGCTGGGTGCGTACTGTTGGTATTTTGCGGTGCCGTCTCTCAGCGCCCCAGCAGCGATCGCGCCACCAGCTCTTTCATAATCTCCGACGTGCCGCCGTAGATGCGCAGCACGCGTGCATCGGTCCAGAAGCGCGAGATGGGGTATTCAGCCATATAGCCGTAGCCGCCAAACAGTTGCAGGCAGGCATCGGCCACGCGGCCCATGACTTCAGTGGTGTGCAGCTTGAGCGCACTCGCGGCCTCGGGTGAGAGTTCGCCGCGCTCGTAGGCGGCCACGCTGGCATTCAAAAACGCCTCCGCGGCGGCGATGTCGCTCGCGCATTGCGCCAGCGTGAAGCGCGTGTTCTGGAACTGCCCAATCGCTTGGCCAAATGCCTGGCGTTCTTGTACGTACTTCACCGTGGCGTCGAGCGCACCCTTGGCGCCATACACCGCCTGCACGCCGATGATGAGGCGTTCGCGCGGCAGCTCGCGCATCATCTGCACGAAGCCCTGGCCTTCCACCCCGCCCAGCAGCGCGTCGGCGGGCACGCGCAGGTCGTTGAAGAACAGCTCGGAGGTGTCGCCCGCGTGCTGGCCGATTTTTTCCAGGTTCTGGCCGCGCGTGAAGCCGGGGCTTTTCGTATCGACCAGGAACAGGCTCACGCCTTTGGCACCGGCTGCCGGATCGGTCTTGGCGGCCAGCACCAGCAGGTCGCAGTGCTGGCCGTTGCTGATGAAGATCTTGCTGCCGTTGATGACGTACTCATTGCCATCCCGTTTGGCCGTGGTGCGGATAGCTTTCAGGTCACTGCCCGCGCCGGGCTCGGTCATGCCAATCGCTGCCACCGCTTCACCGCTGACCATGCGCGGCAGCCAGTATTCGCGCTGCGCCTCGGTGCCGCAGTGCAGCAGGTAGGGCGGGATGATGTCGTTGTGCACCTGCAGCCCGCCGACAAAGCCGCCGTAGCCCCGGCGCGAGAGCACCTCCACCACGGCGAACGAGAAGTGCACGCTGGCCCCCGCGCCGCCGTACTGCTCGGGCACGTCGGCGCACAGGTAGCCGTTCTCGCCCATCTTGCGGAACAGCTCGCGGTGGACGAGGCCCGCCTTTTCCCAGTCGCGGTAATGGGGCTCGATCTCGCTATCGCAAAAGCGCTCCAGCGATTCGGTGAAGACTTGCAGTTCGGCCTTCTGCTCGGCCGTGAGGAGGGTGTTGGGAAGCATGGTTGCTATGAATGTAGGAGCTGCCAGCGCTTTCTGGATAAGCGCTGGAGGCCAAAAAGACTCAAACTCTTTCGAAGATAGCCGCAATGCCTTGGCCGCCGCCAATGCACATGGTCACCAGCGCATAGCGCCCGCCCGTGCGGTGCAGCTCGGCAATCGCCTTGGTGGTGATGATGGCGCCGGTGGCACCCACGGGGTGGCCCAGCGAAATGCCCGAGCCGTTGGGGTTGACCTTGGAAGGCTGAAGGCCCAGCTCCTGCACCACGGCGCAGGCCTGGGCGGCGAAGGCCTCGTTGGCCTCGATCACATCCATGTCCTGCACCTTGAGGCCGGTGCGCGCCAGCACCTTTTGCGTGGCGGGCACGGGGCCAATGCCCATGTAGGCCGGGTCCACGCCTGCGTGCGCATAGCCCACCAGGCGCGCCAGGGGTTTGAGGCCTAGGGCGGCCACGCGGTCACCCGCAGCCAGCACCACGGCAGCCGCGCCGTCGTTGATGCCTGAGGCGTTGCCGGCCGTCACGGTGCCGCCGTCTTTCTTGAACGCGGGCTTCATGCCCGCCAGCACGTCCAGCGTGGTGGCGGCGCGCACATGCTCGTCTTCCTGAAACAGCACGGTGCCCTTGCGCGTGGCGATTTCGACCGGAACGATCTGCTCCTTGAAGTAACCCGCAGCGATGGCGGCGGCGGCGCGCTGCTGGCTGGCCAGGGCGAGCTGGTCCTGCATCTCGCGGCTGATCTTGTAGCGCTCGGCCACGTTCTCTGCGGTGATGCCCATGTGCATCTTCTGCCAGGGGTCGTGCAGGATGCCGAGCATGTAGTCGATGCTCTTGCTGTCGCCCATGCGAGCGCCCCAGCGCGCGCCCTGGTCGAAGTAGGGGCCGCGGCTCATGCTTTCCGAGCCACCGCCCACGGCCACGTCGCAGTCGCCATAGCCAATGGCCTGCGCCGCGCTGATGATGGCCTGCAGGCCCGAGCCGCACAGGCGGTTGACGTTGAACGCGGGCGTCTCGATGGGGCAGCCGGCGTCGATGGCGGCCACGCGGCTCAGGTACGCGTCTTTGGTGTCGGTGGGGATCACGTTGCCCATCACCACATGGCCCACGGCGTCGGGTGCCAGGCCTGAGCGGGCGATGGCGGCCTTCACTGCGGTGGTGGCCAACTGGGTGTTGGGCACGTCTTTCAGGCTGCCGCCGAAGGTGCCAATGGCGGTGCGGGCGGTACTGACAACAAAAACGTCGCGGTGGGACATGGGGAAAGCTCCAAAAGAAAAAACGATTCAGCGGCCCTGGAAGGTAGCGGGGCGCTTGGCGAAGAAGGCCTCGATGCCTTCGCGCAGGTCGGCGCTGTGGGCGCAGTCGTCAAACGCCTGGGCCTCGGCCTGCAATTGCGTGGCCAGGTCGCGTGTGAGGCTGGCGCGCATCAGGCGGCGCATATGGCCGTAGGCGCGTGTGGGGCCGCTGGCCAGGCGCTGGGCCAGCTGCTGCACGGCGGCGTCCAGCTCGGCGGCGGGCACGGCGCGGTGGATCAGCCCCCACTGCTGCGCTTGCGGCGCGGTGAAGGCTTCGCCCAGCATGGCAATTTCCAGCGCGCGGCCCAAACCCACCAGGCGCGGCAGCGCCCATGAGGCGCCCACATCACAGCTGGTACCCAGGTTGATGTAGGCGAGGTTAAAGCGTGCGTTGTCCGCCGCCAGCACAAAGTCGGCCTGCAGCATGAGCGACAGCCCCGCCCCGGCGGCCACGCCATGCACCTGCGCGATGACGGGCGCATCGAGCTGCGCTAGCAGCGTGGCGGCCTCGTTCAGCGGCTCCAGCAAAGCGCGCGCGCCTTGCACCGGGTCGGCGCGCAGCGTCGCCAAGTCGCCCCCCGCCATAAAGCCTTTGCCCGCACCGCACAGCACCACGCAGCGCACGCTGGCGTCCTGCGCCAGGGCGCGTGCGGCGTCGCGCAGCGCCTGCGCCATGGGCACATCCACGGCGTTGAGCGCACCGGGGCGGTGAAAGCGCAGGGTGACGATGGCGCCGTCGCGCTCGATCAGCAGCGGCGCATCCGTGGATGCATCCGTAGGGGTCGCGCTCATTTATTTGCTCCTGAAAAAAGAGCTGCTTGCGCTTGCCCAGCAAGCCTTGCAGCCCCAAAATGCTTGAAATTCAGCGGTACAGCGCCTCGATCTCGGCGGCGTAGGTCTTGTAGATGCTGCTGCGCCGCACCTTCATGGTGGCGGTGACTTCGCCGTCGTCGTGGTCCAGCTCCTTGGTGAGCATGTGGAACTTGCGGATTTGCGCCACCTGGGCCAGCTTGGCGTTGCCGCTGGCAATCTCGGCGTCGATGAGCTGGCGCACCTCTGGCGTTTCCACCAGCGAGCGGAAATGCGTGAAGGCAATGCGCCGTGCTTCGGCCCATTTGCCCACGGTTTCGTAGTCGATCATCACCAGCGCGCCGACGAACTTGCGCCCCTCGGCCACGATGACGCACTCCTTGATGTAGGGGCTGGCCTTCATGGTGTTTTCGATCTCGGAGGGCGTGAGGTTCTTGCCACCCGCGGTGATCATGATGTCTTTCAGGCGATCGACGATCTTGATCTGCCCGTCCACCAGGCGCACCACGTCGCCGGTGTGCAGCCAGCCGTCCTGGATGCTTTGCGCCGTGGCCTCGGGGTTTTTGTAGTACCCGGCGAACACCATGTCGCCCTTGATCTGGAACTCGCCGCCCATGTCGTCGTCGCTGCCCTGGGCAATGCGCCACTGCACGCCCTGGGTGGGAATGCCGACGGTGCCCACGCTCACGCGGTCGAGTTCGTGGCCGGTGACCATGCCGGTGGATTCGGTCAGGCCATAGACCTCGATCAGCGGCACGCCCAGCGTGCGGAAAAAGCGCACCACGTCGGGCGCAATGGGCGCGGCGCCGGTCAGCGCCACCTCGGCCTCGCGCAGGCCGATGAAGTTTTGCAGCGCGCGCAGCACCAGCCAGTAATGCGCGGCGTAGCGCAGGCGCTCGCCCAGGCTCCACTGGCTGCGTGGCTTATCAAACAGCGGGGCGCAGTCGGCCAGGGCGCGCTGGTAGAGCGCGCGGCGCAGGGCGCCGGTTTCCTGCATCTTGATGCTGATGGCCGAGTGCAGCTTTTCCCAGATGCGCGGCACGCCCAGGAACATGGTGGGCGCCACCTCGCGCAGGTCTTCCTGTACGGTGCGGATGGATTCGCCAAAGTTCACCTGCGAGCCCAGGTAGATGGGGCAGAAGGTGGTGAGCATTTGCTCGGCCACGTGGCACAGCGGCAGGTACGACAGGTGCGTGGTGTGTGCATCCAGCCGCAGGCGTTCGATGATGCCGGGGCTGACGCCGCGCATATTGCGCCACGAAATCATCGCGCCCTTGGGTTTGCCGGTGGAGCCGGAGGTGTAGATCATCAGCCCGATGTCATCGAGCGTTTGCTTGGCCAGCACTTCGTCAATGCGCGCCTGGCTGTGCACGCCTGCGCCCAGGCGCTCCACCTCGTCGAAGGTCGCGATGAGTGCGCGGTGCTCGGGGGCAAAGCTGCGCAGCCCCTTGGTCTCCATGACGATGATTTTTTTCAGGCGCGGCAGCGTGCTCAGGGCTTCCAGCACCTTGTCGGTCTGCTCCTGGTCTTCGCACACCATGATGTCGATGTCGGCATGGCCCACCACGTAGGCCACTTCGTTGGCCGGGCTGGTGGGGTACACGCCCACGGTGATGCCGCCCACCAGGCCTGCGCCCATTTGCGCCAGCACCCATTCGATGCGGTTTTCGGCAATCACGCCCACATGGCCGCCTGCGGGCAGGCCCAGCTGCTGCAGGCCTTGGCCGAAGTGGCAGGCGCGCTGGTAGTACTGCACCCAGGTGACGGGCTTCCAGATGCCAAAGTCTTTTTGCCGAATGGCCACGCGCTGGGCGTCGCGCTGCGCGCGCTGGCGCAGCATTTGGGGCAAGGTGAGTTCAGGAAGGTTCATGGTCTCAGCCATCCTCATGACAGCCAGCGCTTGCGGCGCTTGTAGTGCTTGATGTCTTTGAAGCTCTTGGCTTCGCCGCTGCCGCCCATGCCGAGGTAGAACTCGCGCACGTCGGGGTCGTTGGCCAGGCGTTCAGCGCTGCCGTCGATGACGATCTTGCCGTTCTCCATGATGTAGCCGCTGTGCGCCACGGCCAGCGCCACGGTGGCGTTTTGCTCCACCAGCAGCATGGAGGTGCCGCGCTCGGCGTTAATGCGGGCGATGATGCCGAAGATGTCTTCGGTGAGCTTAGGACTCAGGCCCAGCGAAGGCTCGTCCAGCAAAATCAGCTCGGGCTGGGCGATGAGCGCGCGGCCAATGGCCAGCATTTGCTGCTCGCCGCCCGAGAGGTAACCGGCCAGGCCCTTGCGCCGCTCGTGCAGGCGCGGGAAGTATTCGTACACCAGGTCGAAGTCGGGCTTGGCCGCACTTTCACGCCCGCTGAGCGCGTAGGTGGAGGCGATGAGGTTTTCCTCGATGGTGAGGTCCTCGAACACGCGCCGCCCTTCCATCACGTGCGACAGCCCGCGGCGCACCAGCAGCTGCGGCGCGATGGCGGTGGTGCTCTGGCCGTTGAAGGTGATGCTGCCCGCTTCGAGCGCACCGTTTTCCAGCGGCAGCAGGCCCGAGACGGCCTTGAGCGTGGTGCTTTTGCCCGCGCCGTTGCTGCCCAGCAGCGCCACGATGTGGCCGCGCGGCACGGCCAGCGACAGGCCGCGCAGGGCCTGCACGACCTTGTTGTAGATGACCTCGATGTTGTTGACTTCGAGGATGGTGGCGGGGGACGCTTGTGTCATGGCAACTTGGCAGGAGGGCGCGGGGGCTCTTGTTTTGATAGCGGCTTGCGCTGGTTGTGTAAGGTGTTCAGGTGGTTTTCAACCTCAAACGCCTACAGGGCAAGCGCAAGCAGCTATAAAAAACAGAGTGCGTTCAGAGCTTGATCCAGTCAGACGCAGCCACCATCTTTTGCGCCTTGATGTCCGCCTGGTACACACGGCCCACGGGGATGGAGTTGCCGCTGATGGTGATGGGCACGCCGATCAGGCCGCCGGTGTCGAAGTCCTTGAGGCTGTTGAGCGCAGCCTTGAGGTTGGCGCCGGTGAGCGGCTTGTTGCCATCGAGGCAGCGCTTGGCCGACTCCAGGAACAGCATCGCTGCCAGAAAGCCCTGCATGTAGGCTGTGCTCTGGTACTCCGGGCGCATGGCGCGGATTTTTTCCAGCATGGGGGCCTTTTCGGTGTCGTAGTAGTAGCGGTAGGGCATCACGCCCATGAAGCCGTCGCCCGCCTCGCCCATCTTCATGACGGTGGAGCTGTCCATGGTCCAGAACGTGCCCATCCACTTGCTCTTCATGCCCTGCTGCTTGCCCTGGGTGATGAACTCGGGGATGGGCGCCAGGATGTAGCCGTGGAAGATGGTGTAGTCGGGCGCGGCACGGCGCAGCTTGATGACCTCGGTGGACACGTCCACGCTGCCTGCGGGCGTCATGATCTTGATGGGCACCGACAGGCCCAGACGCTTGGCCTCGGCTTCGCTTTTTTCAATCGGGTCGCGGCCAAACTCGGAGTCGGAATAGACGAAGGCCACCTTGGCGCCCGGCTTTTCCTTGGCGATGTGCTTGAGCAAGATGCTGAACATCTCGGTGTAGTCGGGACCGACCAGGAACTGGTTGGGGTACTTCTTCGGGTCGTTCAGCTCGGAGGCGAACGAGGCACCGGCCATCAGGATGTTGCCGTTGCGCTCCAGCTCGGGGTTGATGGTTTTGGAAAAACCCGTGGAGTCGCCGTAGTACAGGTTCACCTTGTTCTGGCTGGTGATCTTCTTGAACGTGGCCACCGACACATCGACCTTGTAGCCCGTGTCTTCCGGCACGTACTTCACCTTGCGGCCCTTGATGCCGCCAGCGTCGTTGATGATCTTCACGTAGTCCTGGATACCGGCGTTGATGCCCACGCCCGCAAAGGCGAACACGCCCGTCATGGGAATGGAGCCGCCAATGACGATCTCCTCCGCGCCCTGCGCCAGCACCGACAGCGGGTGCGTGAGTGCGGCGGCACCGGCAGCGGCTGCAGCGCCGCGCATGAAGTTGCGACGTGGATGCGAAAAATGTTGCTGGTCCATGCGTGTCTCCTTGGGTTGGTTATGTGATGGCATGAAAACAAGAAAGGGAAAGAGCGAAGGCAGGTGCTCAACGGCGCATCAATTGCGGAAGGGCCACAGGTGGAAGAAGCGGCGCACGCGGCGCCACACCTCGGCCAGCCCCAGCGGCTCGAACACCAGAAAACCGATGATCAGCGCGCCAAAAATCACCAGGCGCACGGGCGAGAGGAACACCGCCAGGCTGGCGCCGCTGGGCAGCAGATCGACCAGCAGCTTGAGCAGCTCGGGCACCATGGTCATGAACACCGCGCCCAAAATGCCGCCCAGGATGGAGCCCATGCCGCCGACGATGATGGCCGCGAGGAAGAAGATGGACATCGACAGCGGAAAGCTCTCGGGCGTGACCACGCGAAAGAAGTAGGCCCACAGCCCGCCTGCAATGCCGGCGTAGAACGACGACAGGCCAAAGCTCAGCAGCTTGTAGCGCAGCAGGGCAATGCCCAGCACCTCCGCCGAAATGTCGCGGTCGCGGATGGCGATGAAAGCGCGGCCAATGCGCGTGCGAAACAGGTTGGCCGCGCCCAGCAGCATCAGCACCGTCACCGGCACGATGAGCCAGTACAGGCGAAACGAGGTGTCCAAATCCATGCCCAGCACGCGCGCCGGGGCCAGCGACAGCCCGGCCGTGCCGCCGGTGAACTCGAAGTTGGCAAACAGAAAGTGCGCAATGAACGAGGCAGCAATGGTGGCAATCGCCAGGTACAGCCCCTTCACGCGCAGCGACGGAATGCCCACGATGATGCCGCCCAGCATGGCCACCACGCCCCCCGCCAGCAGGTTCAGCAGCATAGGCGTGCCGTAGCGCGTTTGCAAAATGGCCACGGTGTAAGCACCCAGACCCATGAAGGCGGCCTGGCCCAGGCTCACCAGGCCGGTGTAGCCGGTGAGGATGTTCAGCCCTGTGGCACTGGCCACATTGATGGCCACCAGGCAGGCGAGGTAGAGCCAGTAGTCGCTGGCGATGAAGGGAAAGAGCACCAGCAGCACGGCAGCGATGGCGAGCCACGCATGTTGGGTGCGTGAGTCGAACAGCGCCGCGTCGGCGACGTAGCTTTCCTTGAGGGTTCCGATACGCATGGTGATGAGCCCTTAAAGACGTTCGATTTCGTGGGTGCCAAACAGGCCGTAGGGCCGCGCCATCAGGATGACGACCAGCACCACAAAGGTGGCCAGCAGCTTGTATTCGCCGCCCAGGTAGGCCCCGGCCAGCGCCTCCACCAGCCCGATGAGGATGCCGCCCACCAGCGCGCCCAGCACGCTGTCCAGGCCGCCCACGATCACCACCACCAGCACCGACAGGCCGAACACGCCCATGCTGGAAGAGATGCCGCCAATCGAGCCGACGATGATCCCGGAGATGGCCGCCAGCATGGCCGAGGCCACCCAGGCCAGCGAGAACACGCGCGGCACGTTGATGCCCACCGAGTACGCCGCCGCCTGGTCAGACGCCGTGGCACGCAGCGCCACGCCGCCGCGCCAGTAGCGAAACACCAGCAGCACCGCAGCAATGAACACCGCTGCAATCACCGCGCCCCAGA
The DNA here is from genome assembly GCF_006716905.1 of Acidovorax temperans. Classification (GTDB taxonomy): domain Bacteria; phylum Pseudomonadota; class Gammaproteobacteria; order Burkholderiales; family Burkholderiaceae_C; genus Acidovorax; species Acidovorax temperans. The sequence continues at coordinate 29,067 of NZ_VFPV01000004.1, forward strand.
ACACCTTGGGCGCAAGGAAGGCGTCGCCCACCATGATGGGGTTGGTGGGCATGAACTCGGGCAGGCGGCGCTGGTCGGCCGTCCAGATCATTTCCACCAGGCCGATGAGCACCGACGACAGGCCCACCGTGACCATGAACACCGAAATCGGCGGCTCGCCCAGCAGCGGGCGGATGATGGTGCGCTCGATCACCGCGCCCAGCAGGCCGCAGGCCAGCACCGCCGCCGGAATGGCCAGCCACAGCGGCAGCGCCCACATGGCGGCGAAGGTGAAGAACAAATAGCCCCCGGCCATGAGCATTTCGCCAATGGCAATGTTCACCACGCGCGTGGCCTTGTAGACCATGACGAAGGCCAGCGCGGCGAGCGCGTACAGGCCGCCGCTGGCAATGCCGGTGAGGCTGATTTCAAACAGGTAGGCCCAGTCCATCATGCGGCGGCTCCAGCGGAAGTGGGGATGCGGGCGGCGGCGCGCAGCTTGGCGCGCAGCTCATCGACGTTGCCCGAGCCCAGGTAAGCGCGGTTGACCTCGGGGTCGGCCTGCACCACGGCGGGCACGCCCTGCGAAATCACCTGGCCGAAGTTGAGCACCACCACGTGGTCGGACAGGTCCATCACCATGCCCATGTCGTGCTCCACCATCAGCACCGTCACGCCCCATTCGGCACGCACGTCGAGGATGAAGCGCGCCATGTCTTCGGTCTCCTCGCGGTTCATACCGGCCACCGGCTCGTCGAGCATCAAAATTTCCGGCTGCATGGCCAGGGCGCGCGCCATTTCCACGCGCTTTTGCAGGCCGTAGGACAGGGCCGAGACGGGCGCGTGGCGAATGTGGTCGATTTCGAGGAAGTCGATGATGCGTTCCTCAATGTCGCGGCGCAGCTCGGCCTCTTCGCGGCGCGCGCGGCCCATATAGAACAGCGCGTCGAACACATTGGTTTTCAGGTGCGCGTGGCGGCCCAGCTTGATGTTGTCCAGCACCGTCATGCCGCGGAACAGCGCAATGTTCTGAAAGCTGCGCCCCAGGCCCATCTTGGCGCGCTGCGGCGCTGGGATGCGTGTGATGTCCTGGCCACGGAAGCGGATGCTGCCGCTGGTGGGGCGGTAAAAGCCCGAAATGGTGTTGAACAGCGAGGTCTTGCCCGCGCCGTTGGGCCCAATCACAGCGGTGATAGAGCCCGGCTGCACGCCAAAGCCCACACCCGACAGCGCGCGCACGCCGCCGAAGGCCAGCGTCACATCGCTGACTTGCAACAAAGGCGGGGCGCTCGGGCGGTGGCCGGGCGCATGCGTTGTCTCCATGGAACTCCTCTACGGGTTTGCTCGCTGATAGGGTTGCCTACTTTGACGTAAGCTTGTTACTCAGAAGTAGATTTTGCGGCTTTTGCAGTTTTGCAAAATCCGTACTTACCCGCAAACGGTTCGGCAGCACCATGGCAACCAGACGCCCCCCACTTTCTTCCTCTTCTCCCTCGGCTCCTTCACCTACCCCCGCAGCGCAGGCGGCAGCGCCGCGCAGGCGCCGGGTGGCCAAGGCGGCGCCACCGCCGCCCGCGTCGCCCTGGGTGGCGGCCAGCGGGCGTGAACAGCAGCGCGAAGCCAAGCGCAACGCCGTGCTGACCACCGCTGCACAAATGTTCAACGAACGCGGCTTTCATGCCACTTCGCTCGACGACATTGCCGCGCGCCTGAACGTCACCAAGCCCACGCTGTACTACTACGTGAAGAACAAGGATGAAATCCTGCTGGAGTGCGTGAAAAAGGGCTTGCACATGACGCTCGACGGCATCGAGGCCTCACGCGCCGCCGGGGGCAACGCGGTGGACCAGTTGCGCGCGTGCATGCAGGTGTATGCCGACATCGTCACCCAGCCGTTTGGCATGTGCATCATCCGCATTGGTGACGAAGAGGTGCCCGAGCCCAGCCGCACCGAGCTGCGCAGCATGAAGTCCGAGATCGACCAGGCGTTTCGCCGCCTGGTGGCGCAGGGCGTGCAGGAAGGCACGCTCGCCCCGTGCGACCCCAAGATGACGGCCTTTGTGATTGCCGGTGCACTGAGCTGGATCGGCCGCTGGTACCAGAGCGGAGGCGAATACAGCGCTGCCCAAGTGGCTGAGCAGTGCATTGGCACGCTGATGCACGGCGTGCTGGGCCCGGGCCCAGGCCCAGGCCGTACCGCAGGAGATGATTAAGGCAACGCTGATTAAGGTCCACCGTTGAGGGGGGTCAAACGTTATCCGCAGATGAAGCAGCAGACCCTGGCAATGGCCGCAGATCAAGACAACGGATTCGAGCATTCGCGCAAGCCCACCCGACGTGAAGAGTTCTTGCGGACCATGGAGACAATAGTGCCTTGGGCCGCCCTGTGCCAGGTGATAGAGCCGCACTACCCCAAGGCAGGCAACGGCCGCCCGCCCATTGGCCTAGAGCGCATGCTGCGCATCCATTTCCTGCAGCACTGGTTCAACCTGGCCGATCTGGCGTGCGAGGAGGCTCTGTATGACAGTGCCAGTCTGCGCCGCTTTGCGGGCATTGACCTGGGCCGCGAGCGCGTGCCCGATGCCACCACGCTGCTGAAGTTTCGCAAACTGCTCCATGAGCACAAACTGGGCGAAGCCCTGTTTGCCAAGGTAGGCCAGCAATTGCAGGAGCGCGGCTTGAAGGTCAATACCGGCACCATCGTGGATGCCACCATCATCGCCGCGCCCAGTTCTACCAAGAACGCCGACAAGGCGCGCGACCCCGACATGCACCAGACCCGCAAAGGCCAGCAATGGTATTTCGGCATGAAGCTGCACATTGGGGTGGACAGCCAAAGCGGGCTGGCGCACAGCGCCGTGGTGACGGCGGCCAACGTGCACGACAAACACCCACTGCCCGATCTGCTGCATGGCAATGAGCGACGCGTGTACGGCGACTCGGCCTATGCCAGCCAGAAAACACTGATAGCGAGCAAAGCCCCCAGGGCCAAGGACTTCACCAACCAGCGCACCCGCCGTGCGGGCGAGGTGGACGAAGTTCAGCGGGCCAAGAACCGCAACAAGTCACGGGTGCGCGCTCGGGTCGAGCATGTCTTTGCGGTGGTAAAGCGCCTGTGGGGATTCACCAAGGTGCGCTATCGCGGGCTGCAAAAGAACGCCACGCGTGCGTTCACGGCCTTGGCGCTGGCCAACATCTACCTTGCCCGAGGGCGCCTGCAGGGACAGGTGCGCCCGTAAGGGTCCGAAAGGGGCTCAAAGGCTCCCGAAACAGGCCCTGTGGGGCAAAGCACAGTATCTTTGCGGGCCATTTGGCATTCAAATGGCTGTGCGATGGATATGACGTTACTTGTTCAGCATTGCCTTAAGCGGCCGCTTGCAAGGGTTGGAAATTTTCCAGCGCTTCGAAGAGCAACGCCACTTTGGCCGAATCGAAAACTCCATCCGGGCCATGGGTGTGGATATCGGTGAACGGCGATTCGTACAAGCGCGCTGGCGGCATTGCGCCATGTTCGGTCAGGTGCTGCACGATCTCTTCAATGAACTGCAGTTGGCTGGCAGTGGCCGTGCCTGCCTCGACCAGGGCACTGAAGGCCGCTGCCGCAGCTTCGCGGTCCAGCCCCACCAGTGATCGCACAAACACCGGCAGGCTGGTGTGCAGCGTACGCGCGCGCTCGATGTCGCCATCGGTGCCGCTCGCCTCGTGCAGCAGGGCTTCCAGCTCTTGCAGATCCGCCGCCGTCAGGGGCTGGTTGCGGCGCAGCTTGTGCAGCGCCAGCCGGTCTTCATGGGCGCGCAAAAACACCTTGGCCTTGGCGCGAAAACGGTCAAAGTCCACCGCGCTCGCCACCAGGGGCAAGTCCACCTCGGTGGTCTCGCCAATGGCGTCTTCAAAGTCGGTGTAGACCACGGTGCGCCCGCCCTTTTCGATGAGCTTGATGAGGCTGCGCAGCTTGCGCCGTGCCTGCTCCAGCATGGGCAAGGTCACGTCCTGCCACCACTCGTCGCCCGCCACGGCCTCGATCAGCAGCAGGTGCTCACGCACGCTGGGCACGTTGGCCAGCTCCAGCAGGCTGGCGGCCAGTTGCTGCACCTTGGTTTGCAGGCGGGCCAGGGCCGGTTCGCTGCGTAGCAGGGCCAGCTGGGTGTTCAGCAGCAGGGCGTCAAAGCGCTTGGCATCTTCGTCATCGTCGCGAACAGCGGTGGGCAGGCCTGACAGGTGCGCTGCCACCTCGGCCAGTTGCTCGGCAGTGGGGCGCTTCCAGGCATCCGGCTGCGCCCAGGCCTCCACCCAGCGGCGCTGTGGCCTCACCACAAAGTTGTCCAGCGACATGCCCGCCACCATGCTGTGCAGCAGACCAGCTGTGTCGTGGCGAATGGCGGCCTCGGTCAGCACGGGCGATCGTTGCGCCGCTTCGGCCACGCCGTGGCTGGGCAAACTGGATAAGCGCTTGTCGAGCACTTCAATCAGCTCCAGCCGCGCATTGAACAGCCGCTGCGACAGCGGCGAGGCCACCGCGCCCTCACTGCCCTCCAGCTCCTGGCTGAAAAACTCCAGGTTCTGGCAGAAGTCGAAGATGAAAAAGTCCTTCTTGTCCTGCCCCGGCCCATACAGCTCTTTGCACAGCCGGGTGCCGCGTCCCACCATCTGCCAGAACTTGGCCTTGGAGCGCACGATTTTGAAGAACACCAGGTTCACCACCTCGGGCACGTCGATGCCGGTATCCAGCATGTCCACCGAAATCGCGATGTGCGGGGCATCGTTCTTTTTAGAGAAGTCATCGATGAGCGACTGCACGCACTCAGTCTTGAACGTGATGACCCGCGCAAACACGCCCTTGCGGTCGGGGTAGTTCGCATCAAAGCGTTCCTGGATGAACTCAGCGTGCTTCTGGTTCTTGGCAAAGATGATGGTTTTGCCCAGCCGGTCGCCGCCCGCCACCTTGTGGCCGCGCTCCATCAGCAGGGCCAGCATCTTGTCCACGGTGTCGGTGTTGAAGAGCCACTGGTTGACCGCCTCGGCGCTGACTTCCTCGGGCGGCTCGCCGCCGTCCTCGTCCCATTCCAGCGCATCCCACTGGTCTTTTTCGTCGTCGCTCAGCTCGTCATACCGAATGCCCTGGCGCTGGAATTTCAGCGGCACTGAAATCGCCTTGGGCGGGGCCAGGTAGCCCTCGGCAATGGCGTCATCCAGGCCATAGGCGTCCGTGGGCACGCAGCTTTCCAGGCCAAACAGGCTGTAGGTGTTGCGGTCGATCTCGTCCTTGGGTGTGGCCGTCAGGCCCACCAGCAGCGCGTCAAAGTAGCTGAAGATGGCGCGGTATTTTTGGTAGATGGAGCGGTGGGCTTCGTCCACCACGATCAGGTCAAAGTGCCCCACGCCAAAGCGGCGCTGCCCGCCGCCCGCGCTCTCGTTGATGAGCCCCATCATCGTGGGATAGGTGGACACATACACCCGCCCCTCGGTGGCGCGGTCGGTCACCAGGTTCACCGGTGCCGCATCGGGCAAGTGGGCCTTGAAGGCGTTGACGGCCTGGTTCACCAGTGCCACGCGGTCGGCCAGAAACAGCACGCGCTTGGCCCAGCCTGCGCGCATCAGCAAATCCACCAGCGCAATCACCGTGCGGGTTTTGCCTGCGCCCGTGGCCATCACCACCAGGGCCTTGCGGTGCTGGTCGCGCTCAAAGGTCTCCAGCACGCGGCGAATGGCGCGCTGCTGGTAGTGGCGCTCCACAATGCCCGCCGCAATCGGCAGGTTGGCCAGCGGCTTGCGCGTGGTGCGGCGCTGGTGCATCAGCTCCAGCTCGTCCCGCGTGTGAAAGCCTTGCACAGGGCGGGGCGGGCTGGTGGTGTCGTCCCACATCCAGTGTTCATAACCGTTGGTGCCGTAGATCACGGGGCGGTGGCCGGTGCTTTTTTCCAGGCAGTCGGCATACAGGCGGGCCTGCTGCTGGCCCTCTTGGGCACTGCGGCGGGTGCGCTTGGCTTCCACCAGGGCCAAGGGCCGCTCGCCGCTCCACAGCACATAGTCCACGCGGCCCTGGCCTTGGCCGTTGGGCATGCCCTGTACTTCAAATTCACGGTCGCGCTTCTGGTCCAGCGCCCAGCCGGCTTCTTTCAGCAGCAGGTCAATGAACAGGTCGCGCGTGGCGGCCTCGTTGTAGTCGTGCGCGGTGGCGGGCTGCGCTGCGTTGGCGGCCTTGGCGGCGGCAATTTCGGCGCGGTAGCGGGCCAGTTCCGCATCCAGTTCTGCATTGCGGGCTGCTGCTTCGCGCAGGGCGGCATCGCGCTCGGCCAGGGCCTGGGCTTGTTTGGCTAACGCCTCTTGCGCGGCGGCCTGGGCGGCGCTGCTGGCCGCTTGTTCTTGGGCAGAGTCGATAGCGGCAGGGCGTGGCAGCAGATCGGCGCGAAACTGCAGCCCCGCCGCAGGCCGATCACCCACCCGGCGCGCGTAGTGCTGCGCCAGCCAGAAGGCCACATGGAACAGCTCGCGCAGCGCGGCCAGGGCATCTTGCGGTGGCACCGGGCGGGCGTGGTGCACGGCCTGGTTGCCCAGGCGGCGAATCACATCCATCTTGGCGTGCACCGCGCTGCCCACCAGTTGCTGAAAGCTGGGCTCAAACAGGTATGCCGACAAATCCGCCTTGTACGGCATGCGCAGGCAGCCATCCCGGCCCCCTTCGGCCTGGTAGAGCCAGGCCACGGCCAGCTCCAGCGTGCGGCGGGCGTAAAAGCAGGCGGTGCGCGGGTCGGCATGGGCAGCGGCCTCGGCACGGCGGGCTTCGGCCAGCAGGTCGGGCCAGTCGGGTTGCAGGAAGGCGAAGTTGGATGGCGCTGTGCTCATGCACTCTCTCCCTGTTCGTTTTTTGCGGGTGGTTTAGACCAGCCCTCGATGTTCAGCGTCAATCCCAGCCCGCACACCAGCAAAACCAATTTTTGCAGCGAACAACTCTCTGGGTGGCTCTCTGCATCACGAATGAACGACGGGCTGACATTGCACACGGCGGCTGTTTGTGAACGTGTCATGCCTTGGCGCTTGCGTTCAGTGGCAAGGGCTTGGGCCAGTTGGGCAGAGTTGGTAGGCGTGAGGTTCATTTTTGTCCCTATGAGAGCAATCTCGATACCGAATCAGCTTTTTTGGTCGCTTTTGCTCTTATGAGGACACTTTAAGTGATGGGCTGTGCTTCACAGGCCATGGGTAGTCTTTTTGCAAAGGCTCATCTCCGCCCGGTTGCTCAAGGATGCGCTGGCGGCTGGTGTCATCCGCCTGGAGGATGAAGCTGCGGCGCCCAAGCTGCGCCGCTATGTGCCGCACTGGGCCTGATTTGTTTGATGGGTATTTGATGAAACGGCGTCATCGAAGCGACTTTTTCAAAAATTCCCTTTATCGACAACAAGTTAGCAAAGGCTGCTTGTTTGACGGGTACTTGATCGAGGTGCCCATTGCTCGTCCGGAGCGCTGGGCGTGTGTCGCTTGCTGCCGTCCCCGCCCAACACTGAAAAGGCCAAGCTTTGGTGCCCTCACAGATGAGGGCACCACCGGCTAATTCATTGAATCCATTGGGAAGTTCAGGGATTTTCCCTTTGCCCCAGCTCGTGGTCGTTCTTCACAACTGCCCCGCAAACGCCCGCTGCTGCAGCGAGGCAAACAGCGCATCCAGCGCGGCCAGGGCGCGGCGGTGGGTGGCTTTGACGGCTTCGATGGAGGCGATGTGGGTGGCGGCAGCAATCATGTTGCAGCACCGTCCGCCAGCAGAGCAGCCACCAGCGTACGCAGCTGGGGCAAATCCGCGTGAATCGTGTTCCAGACCAGCTCGTAGTCCACCTTGAAGTAGCCGTGCGCCACGCGGTTGCGCATGGTGTACATCAGCGCCCATGGCACCTGGGCGTGGCGTGTGGCAAAGGCGGGGTGCAGCTTCTCGACGTTGTGGGCGGCTTCGCCCAGGATTTCGAAATTGCGCACCACGGCGTCTTGCGTTTTTTCGTCGGCCAGAAAAGCATCTTCGGCCATGCCGTCCACATACCGGTGAATACGGTCGATGGCTTCCACGATGTGGGCCAGATAGTCGGGCACCCGCAGTGCGTCGGTTTTGCTCACAGTGCCTGCGCCTGCGCAATGACCTGGTCGCGGAACTTGGCGGGCAGGCCTTTGGGGGTGAGCACATCCACCGGGATGCCCAGCAGTTGCCCCAGTTCGAGCTGGATCTTGGCGATGTCCATGAGCGTGGTCTCGGGCGTGGGCTCCACCAGAATGTCCAGGTCGCTGCCTTCTGTGTCATGGCCATGCACCACCGAGCCGAACACGCGCACGTTGGTCACGCGGTGGCTCAGGGCAATGGCGCGAATAGCGTCGCGGTGGGTGTGCAGAGCGGTGGATGGGCGCATGGCGAGGGCTCCTGGGTGCAAGGGGAAACTTGTATCACAACGCCCCCGCAAACGCTCGCTGCTGCAGCGAGGCAAACAGCGCATCCAGCGCGGCCAGGGCGCGGCGGTGGGTGGCTTTGAGGGCTTCGATGGCGGCGATGCGGGTGGCGAAGGTTTGTTGGAGGGGGAAGGGGGGCAGCGGAATACTGAGCCCGCGCAATATTGCGAGATTGATGTTCTTCTGTGCTGACTCCGGCGCGGAGTCTTCAAGGGCCTTCTGTAGAAACGAAAGCCACACCCGGACGTATTCGACCGTAGCCGGGTCATCTGCTTGAAAGCCGACCACGCTATCGGGGAAGCAGGCGTCAAAAGTCAAGATTCCAGTTTTCGCGATGTTGGCTGCAATCGTGATGCAAAGCGTGCCCGCGGGCCACATCTTGCTTTGCCGTAGTCCCAAGTCCGAATAGGTACTCGTGTAACTGCGTATGTAGCCATCGCAGTTAGCAACTTCTCCGGTCTGTACCAGTGGGTGTTTGCCACCGAGAAGCTCAGGCGCGTTGCGTGGGCGATGCTTCGAGATGCCGCGATCAAGTTTGCCAACTTCCCCAAACTTCGGCGTGGGCCATCCCTTCGGATTCGCCACCGGGTCCCCAAACATATCGAGAAAGAAGGACTGGGTGAGGCTGCCCTGCAGGGCCAGGGCGGTGCGGCGTTGGGTGCGGAGGGTTTCGGCCTGGTCGAGGATGGCGGCGATGCGGCGTTGTTCTTCCAGCGGGGGAATCCGCACAGGAATCGTTCTCAAGTTTCCAATCGATACGCTGGCTTGATTCACAGCTTTATTGACAAAGTTGGAAAGCCGATCACGAAAACTTGGGCTGCGAATCAGATACTTTGCAAACTCGGGTGTCACTTGGGTGGGATCGGGGCGAAAGCAAAGTAAGTTCATGCCGTGAACCAGTTGCTCAGGCACACCGCGATAAACGGCGCACTTGCCGATGTGTTCAACGCTGTTGATGTGGCTGAACAAAATGTCGCCTTCGTGCAGAAGCCAATCTTTGCAAGCATCAAGCGACAAGCCGGCGTATCCGACTCTTGTAGGGTCTATTGACGAATCAGCAATGGTTTCAATCCGCGATATAGGTAAACCATCGCCAGATTTGTCTTGCTTGATGCTCATGCCATTTCGCATGAACTGGAAGATTTCGCCGAATTCAACCGTCTTCACTTCAGCATCCCCTCCAACACCCCCATCCCCCGCGCAATCTCGTCTTCCAGCGCCCGCAGCTCCGCCAAGATCTCCTCCGGCGCCCGGTGCTGCACTTGCGCATGCACCACTTCCTTGTAGCGGTTGATGCTCAGGTCATAGCCGTTGGCTTCAATGTCGGCCTTGGGAACGCAAAAGCTTTGCGCGGTGCGGGGGCGCTCGCGTTCGCTGCTGTGGCGCTGCGCCCAGCGGGTTAGCACGTCGGGCAGGTTGTTTTTGGCGTGCTCTGCTTCTGATAGCTGCTCGCGCTTGTCCAGTAAGGGCTGGAGGCCTAAAAGGCTTGTATCCAGCAGGGGCTGGCGTTTGTCGTCCAGGCTCCAGCCATCGGCCTGCATGTCATAGAACCACACGTGGTCGGTGCCGCCGCTCATGGTTTTGGTGAAGAGCAGGATGGCGGTGCTGACGCCCGCATAGGGCTTGAACACGCCGCCGGGCAGGCTGATGACGGCGTCGAGCTTTTGCTCTTCCACCAGCTTGCGGCGCAACTCCTTGTGGGCCTTGCTGCTGCCAAACAGCACGCCGTCGGGCACGATGACGGCGGCGCGCCCGCCGGTTTTGAGCAGGCGCAGGAACAGGGCCAAAAACAGCAGCTCGGTCTTTTTGGTTTTGACGGTTTGCTGCAAGTCTTTGGCGGTGTTTTCGTAGTCGAGGCTGCCCGCAAAGGGCGGGTTGGCCAGGATGAGGCTGTAAGCCTCGGCATCCCCCGCCGCGCCTTCGGCGAGGGAGTCGCGGTACTCGATGGCGGGGTGCTCCACGCCGTGCAGCACCATGTTCATGCTGCCAATGCGCAGCATGGTGTTGTCAAAGTCGTAGCCGTGGAACATGCCGTTGTGGAAGTGCGCGTTTTGCGCGGGCACACGCAGCATGTCGGGGTAGGTGCGGCGCAGGTATTCGCCTGCGGCGACTAGGAATCCGCAGGTGCCTGAAGCCGGATCGCAAATGGTGTCTTGCGGTGTGGGGGCCGTCAGGGCCACCATCAAGTCGATGATGTGGCGCGGCGTGCGGAACTGGCCGTTTTGCCCGGCAGAGGCGATTTTGCCGAGCATGTATTCGTACAGGTCGCCCTTGGTGTCGCGGTCGTCGAGCGGAATGGTGTCGAGCAAGTCCACCACTTTGGCCAGCAGGCCGGGCGTGGGGATGGTGAAGCGGGCACCTTGCATGTGGCGGGCAAAGGCAGATTCAGCTGCCGGGCCGCCCGAGGTTTGCAGGCCACGCAGGAAGGGGAAGACCTGGTTGCTGAGCACGTCGAACATTTCGGCAGGCGCCATGTTCTTGAAGCGGGACCAGCGCATGTTGTCGTGCGGGCGGCCTTGCGCATCCACGCCTGCGGGGATGAGGCGCACGGGCTGGGTTTTGAGGCGCAGGGCTTTGTTGTCTTCGCGGGTCTGGTCGCTGTCGAGCGCGCGCAGAAAGAGCAGGTAGGTGATCTGCTCGATGACTTCAATGGGGTTGGCGATGCCGCCGGACCAGAAGGCGTTCCAGACTTGATCGACTTTGTTGCGCAGGTCACCGGTGAGCATGGGGGCAGTCTGTAAGGGGCTGTGGGAAAGCCTGCGAGTCTGCCATGCAGCGAAGGGCTGCAGCGCGTGGGGCGGGGGTTTTAGGTGTTTTTGGCCTCTGGCGCTTATTAGATAAGCGCAGGCAGCTATTTATTTGATAGCAATCTGTTCAGCGTGGCGGCTTGTCACTCCATGCACCCAGCCCGCCCCAGCCAGATCGTCCAGGATGGGGCAGTCCGGTCGGTCGTCCCCCTGGCAGCAGCCCACCAGGGTTTGCAGGGTGCGTTGCATGGCCTGCATGGCGGCGATGCGCTGGGTGAGCTGGTCGATGTGGCTTTGGGCGATGCGCTTGACCTGCGCGCTGGTGCGGCTGCGGTCGTGCCACAGGGCCAGCAGGGTGGCGATTTCCTCAATGGAGAAGCCCAGGTCGCGCGCGCGGCGGATGAAGTGCAGGCTGTGCACATCGGCCTCGGTGTATTGGCGGTAGCCACCTTCAGAGCGGGCCACGCCTTGCAGCAGGCCCAGCGATTCGTAATGCCGCACCATGCGAGCCGACACGCCCGCCAGGCGCGCGGCTTCGCTGATGGGCACGGGCCAAGCCTGTGGGGCGGGGCTGCGGCGTGGGCTGAGCGGGTTCATGCGGCGACGGCGTAGCCTTCTTCGGCAATGGCGGCGGCCAGTTGCTCGCGCGGGGCGGCGCTTTGCACCTGCACCTGGCCGCTGGCGCGGTCGATCTGCACTGTGGCGGCGGGGTCCACCTGCTGGATGGCTTGCGTAACGGCGCGCTCGCAGTGGCCGCATGTCATGCCCTGGACCTGGAAAGTTTGCGTTTGCATGGAAAAACTCCTGTGGATGGTTGGCGGGTGGGATTCACCCTGCATCCGATCATGAACCTTCACATCATGTCATGGTCAAGCCCCTTTAAAAATGCCTTGACCTTGCCATGGCGTCAAGGATTACTGTCGGGCCTATGACTATGAATACCACCCAACCTACCTCCGAAGGGGCCCAGTCGCTGGACCTGGGCATTGGCGGCATGACCTGCGCGAGCTGCGTGGGCCGTGTGGAACGCGCGTTGCGCAAGGTGCCGGGCGTGCAGGATGCGACGGTGAACCTGGCCACCGAATCGGCGCGCATTACCTACACCGTGCCCGATGGCACCGACGCTGCGGCCCTGCAGGCACTGGTGCGGCGGGCGGTGCGCAATGCGGGCTACGAGCCGCGCGCGGCCGATGCCACCGATGCGCCCGAAGACGCATCGCCCTGGGCGGGCTTTTTGCCCGTGGCGGTGGGGCTGGCGCTGTCGGCGCCGCTGGTGCTGCCCATGGTGGGCGACCTGTTTGGCCAGCATTGGATGTTGCCGGCCTGGGTGCAGTTTCTGCTGGCCACGCCGGTGCAGTTCATTCTGGGTGCCCGCTTCTACAAGGCAGGCTGGGCGGCGGCCAAGGCCTTGAGCGGCAACATGGATTTGCTGGTGGCGGTGGGCACCAGCGCGGGCTGGGGCTTGTCGATGTGGCTGTGGCTGACGGCGCCGACCGATCACCCTGGCCATGTGCCGCACCTGTACTTTGAGGCATCGGCCGTGGTGGTCACGCTGGTGCTGCTGGGCAAGTGGCTGGAGGCGCGGGCCAAGCGGCAGACCACCGCTGCCATCCGCGCGCTGCACGCCCTGCGGCCGGATGTGGTGCACCTGCTGTCGAAAACCGGCGAGGTGGACGTGCCCGTGGCCGAGGTGATGGTGGGCGACCGGCTGGTGGTGCGCCCTGGCGAGCGCATTCCGGCCGATGGGGTGGTGACCGAGGGACAGACGCAGGTGGATGAATCGATGCTGACCGGCGAGCCGCTGCCGGTGGCGCGCGAGCTGGGCGGGCGGCTGACGGGCGGCTCCATCAACGGCGATGGCCGCATCGTGATGCAGGTGCAGGCGGTGGGCTCTGAAACCGTGCTGGCCCAGATCATCCGCCTGGTGGAAGACGCGCAGGCCGCCAAGGCGCCGCTGCAGCGCCTGGTGGACAAGGTATCGGCCGTGTTCGTGCCCGTGGTGCTGGGGCTGGCATTGATCACGCTGCTGGGCTGGCTGTGGGCGGGTGCGGGCACGGAGGCGGCGCTGATCCACGCCGTGGCAGTGCTGGTGATTGCCTGCCCCTGCGCCCTGGGGCTGGCCACACCGGCGGCCATCATGGCGGGCACGGGCGTGGCGGCGCAGCACGGCATTCTGATCAAGGACGTGCAGGCGCTGGAGGTGGCCCACCGGGTGGACACCGTGGCGTTTGACAAGACGGGCACGCTGACCGTGGGCCAGCCCCGGCTGGTGGCACTGGAGCTGGCTGCGGGGGCTGATGAGGCCGCTGTGCTGGCAGCTGTGGCCGGTGTGCAAAGCGGCAGCGAACACCCCCTGGCGCGCGCCGTGGTGGCAGCGGCTGCGCAGCGCGGCATGGCACCTGAAGCGGCCGATGGCGTGCGTGCCGTGCCAGGGCGGGGCACCGAAGGGGTGGTGCAGGGCCAGACCTGGCACATTGGCAGCCTGCGCTGGATGCAGGAGCTGGGCGTGCCCGTGCTGCCTGCAGCCGCTGGCGAGGGCGCTGCCAACGCGGGCCCGCTGGCGCAGCGTGCGCTGGCGTTGCAGCAAGAGGGCTTTACCGTGTCGGCCGTGGCCGGGCCCACGCCGCAGGGTTTGCGGGTGCTGGCGTTGCTGGCCTTTGGCGACGAGCCCAAGCCCGGCGCACGTGAGGCGTTGGCTGCGCTGAAGGCCCGGGGCATTCGCACGGTGATGATTTCGGGGGACAACCGGGGCGCGGCCGAGGCCATGGCGCGCCGCCTGGGATTGGACCCTGCTGCGGGCGAGGTGATGGCCGAGGTGCTGCCCGGCGACAAGGCTGCGCAGATCCAGTTGTTGCAGCGCGGCAACGCTGCAAATGTAAAAAGTGGGGCGGGCTCTGCCCCCCAGCCCCGCATTGTGGCGATGGTAGGCGACGGCGTGAACGATGCCCCGGCCCTGGCCGCTGCCGACGTGGGCATGGCCATGGGCAATGGCACCGATGTGGCCATGCATGCGGCGGGCATCACGCTGATGCGCGGCGACCCGATGCTGGTGGCTGCGGCGCTGGACATCTCCCACCGCACGGTGAGCAAGATCCGCCAGAACCTGTTCTGGGCGTTTGCATACAACGTGGCGGGCATCCCGCTGGCCGCGCTGGGCTACCTCAGCCCCGTGGTGGCGGGGGCGGCCATGGCCCTCAGTTCGGTGAGCGTGATGGCAAACGCCCTGCTACTCAAACGCTGGCGCATGTGATAAACCGCAATGGTCGGCGGCCTGGATGTCTGGCAAACTGCAATAAATAGTTTCAAAACTGTAAACTAGTTCGCGCAAACACGGGCCTGGCCCAAGCATTCCATTGAGGACGACCTAATCATGAATCTCTTTTCGCTCATGCGGCAGTTCACCATCCGGTTTCGCATGTTGGGGGCCATCGCTGTGGTGCTGGTCTTGCTGGGCCTTTTGGGGGGCGCGGGCATGTTCGGCATGTTCCGCATCTATTCCATGAGCGAGGACTTCATGAACAGCTCCTTTCAGGAGGTGGGTTACTTGGCCCAGCTGCACAGCGAGATGGGCGCTATCCGCCAGTATGAGAAGGACATGATCATTGGCTACGAGAAGCCCGAAGCCGTGAAGGCAGCGCACACCAAGTGGCTGGAGAGCCAGGAGAAGGCCAAGAAGGTGGCCAACCAGTTCCTGCAAGGTGAAGAGGATGTGGACAACGCCGTGGTGCGCGACATCATCAAGCGCCTGGATAGCTACAAGGAAGCCTTTGCCCACGTGGCACGCCAGCTGGAAGCCGGCGGCTACGACACGGCCACCATTGCCAACCGCATGAGCGGCAAGGCCGTGGCCGAGTTTGCCGAGGCCGACAAGCTGATGACGCAACTGGACGAAGTGCTGCGCGCCGAGGTGCAGAAATCGGTAGCTGAACAGCAGGGCGTGTCTAACCAGACCAAGTGGCTGTTTGCGCTGGCGGTGCTGATCACCGTGGTGGTGGTGGTGCCGCTCACGCTGCTGAACCTGCATTCCATCTGCAAGCCCCTGGACCAGGCACAGCGTTTGGCCAAGGCCATTGCGGGTGGGGATTTGTCGCAGTCCATCCGCACGGAAGGGCGCGATGAAGTGGCAGACCTGCTGCGCGCCCTGGACGAAATGCAGCGAGGCCTGGGTACCCTGGTGGCGCAGGTGCGCGACGCCAGCGGCAACATCGCCACGGCCAGCCAGGAGATTGCCACGGGCAATCAGGATTTGTCGCACCGCACCGAGCAAACCGCCAGCAACGCGCAGGCGGCCGTCAGTTCGCTGTCGGAAATCACCGCCACGGTGCAGCAAACGGCATCGTCTTCGCAAATGGCCAACCAGCTGGCGGCATCGGCATCCACCACGGCAACGCGCGGTGGTTCGGTGGTGGCTCAGGCGGTGTCCAGCATGCATGAGATCTCGGCCTCCAGCCGCAAGATCGGCGACATCATTGGCCTGATCGATTCGATTGCCTTCCAGACCAACATCCTGGCGCTGAACGCGGCCGTGGAAGCCGCCCGTGCGGGTGAGCAGGGCCGGGGCTTTGCGGTGGTGGCCAGTGAAGTGCGCAGCCTGGCCCAGCGCTCGGCGGCCGCGGCCAGCGACATCAAGGTGCTGATCCAGAGCAGCGTGGCCGCGGTGGACGGTGGCGTGCGCCATGTGGAAGACGCGGGCACGGCGATGAAGGACATCGTGAGCAGCGTGCAGCGCGTGGGCGACATCATTGGCGAGATCACGGCGGCGGCTTCAGAGCAGTCTGCCGGCATTGGTCAGGTGAACCAGTCGGTGGCCGAGATCGACCGCATGACGCAGCAGAACGCAGCGCTGGTGGAAGAGTCGGCCGCAGCGGCCGAATCGCTGCGTGAGCAGGCAGCCCGCCTGTCGCAAGTGGTGCAGCAGTTCCGCTTGGCTGACTCCATGGGCTTTGCGGGCCACGGCAACTTCTCTGCGCCAGCACCACAAGGCCTGTCTGCCCCTGAGCCGGCACCGCGCGCCTTGCTGGGGTGAACCCCGCCACGGTCAGCTCACAAAGCCCCCGCTTGGGGCAATGCCAGTAAGTTAAGCAAAGGCCCTTCGGGGTCTTTGTTGTTTGTACAGTGCAGGCTTGATCAATTGAGCTTTGGCCATAGAGGTCAAGCGATAGCCAATGCTGGCTGCTGAGCATGTCCGTGGCGAAGCCGCAGTGCGCGAGCTGCAGCATTTGCTGCTGGCCTGGGAGCTGATGGGGGAAGGGCGCCGTGGGGTGTTTACCGAGGCGCTGTGGCGCTACCTGACCTTTTACCGTGAGCACATGCGCCTGGAAGAAACCATGGTGCTGCCTGCAGCGCAGGCGTACCTGGATGACGATGACTGGGCTGCCGTGGATGCCGCGTTTGCCACCAACGTGAACCCGCTGGCCCATGGCCGCCCACGCGACCCGGCGTATGACCGGCTCTTCACCCGCATCGTGATGCGGGTGAAGAGCCCCTTGGGCCAGGGCTGAGCGGCCCTGCCTGGCCCAAGGGGCGCAGCGATCAACCTGCCAGGGTGGGGTAGTCGGTGTAGCCCTTGGCACCGCCGCCGTACAAGGTGTCGCGGTTCAGCTCGTTGAGCGGCGCGTTTTGCTTGAGGCGTTCCACCAGGTCGGGGTTGGAGATGAAGGGGCGGCCAAACGCCACGATGTCGGCGCCGTTGGCCAGGGCGGCTTCTGCCAGGGCCCGGTCGTAGCCGTTGTTCACCATCCAGGCGCCCTTGCCACCGGCGGCGCGGTAGGCGTTGCGCAGTTCGGTGTAGTCAAAGGGGCGATCGGGCAGCTCGCGCGGGCCACCAGTGGCGCCTTCGATGACGTGCACATAGGCCAGGCCCAGCTTGCCCAGTTCGCGCACCACGTAGTCAAACAGCGGCTGTGGGTTCTCGTCCACGATGTCGTTGGCGGGGGTGACGGGCGAGAGGCGAATGCCGGTGCGGCCGCCGCCGATTTCATCGACGATGGCGCGGGTCACTTCCAGCAGCAGGCGTGCGCGGTTCTTGATGCTGCCGCCGTAGTCGTCGGTGCGCTGGTTGGCGCCCGTCTTCAGGAACTGGTCAATCAGGTAGCCGTTGGCCGCGTGGATTTCCACGCCATCAAAGCCAGCGGCAATGGCATTGCGCGCGGCATGGCGGTAGTCCTGCACGATGCGGGGCAGTTCTTCGGCGTCGAGCGCGCGGGGCTCGGAGGTGTCGGTGAAGGTGGGCACGCCGTCCTTGAGCAGCACGGTTTTGGCATGGGCGCGGATGGCCGAAGGCGCCACAGGCTTGGCATGGCCGGGCTGCAGCGAGGTGTGCGAGATGCGGCCCACGTGCCACAGCTGCACCACGATCTTGCCGCCGGCCTCGTGCACGGCGCGCGTCACCTTCTTCCAGCCGTCAAGCTGCTCCGTGCCGTACAGGCCGGGCACGTCAGCGTAGCCTTGGCCTTCAGGGCTGATGGCGGTGGCTTCCGAGATGATCAGCCCTGCGGTGGCGCGTTGCGCGTAGTAGGTGGCGGTGAGTTCGGTGGGAATGGCGTCGGGTGCGCGGTTGCGCGTGAGCGGGGCCATTGCGATGCGGTTGGCCAGGGCGATGTCGCCTGCGTGGGTGGGTTCGAAAAGAGAAGTCATGGGCACTTTCTGAGAAAGAGGCTACACAAGGGATAACCCGCAAAGAGTACCGCCGTTGCGCAAAACGTGCAGGACGGATGCATCAACAAGGGCTTTCTTTTTGTGCTGCCCCCGATGACTGGTCGGTGTGGCTGGCGTTTCACGTGAAACGTCGTGGGCGGTGGAACTCCATGAAAAAAGCGCGGCCTTTTTGCAAAGGTCGCGCTGATCGGGCTCAGCTCTGGCCAGACTGCCGAGGTGGCTGGCGGCGCTTACTTGATCAGGCCTTCGGCCTTGAGAGCAGCCTGCACGCTAGGGCGTGTCTCCATGCGCTGCTTGAAGGCTTGCAGGTTCGGCAGGCCCGAGGTGTCCACGCCCACAAACTGGCCCCAGCGCGAGACGGTGTACAGGTAGGCATCGGCCACGCTGAAGCTGCCCATCAGGTAGTCCTTGCCCGCCAGTTGCTTGTCGATCCAGGCGAAGCGGCTTTGCAGGTGT
Source organism: Acidovorax temperans (assembly GCF_006716905.1). GTDB lineage: Bacteria > Pseudomonadota > Gammaproteobacteria > Burkholderiales > Burkholderiaceae_C > Acidovorax > Acidovorax temperans. The sequence goes on from NZ_VFPV01000004.1 coordinate 47,327, forward strand.
TCGCGCACCAGGGGCTTGTAGTCTTCGGGCGTGCCGGGGGCAAACAGGGGGCTGTGGCCCTTGTGAAGTTCGGTGCCGATGAAAGTCAGCCACTCTTGCAGGCGGTAGCGGTCCATCGTGCCGTTGGCGGGTGCGAGGTTCTTGGCAGGCACCTGGTCGGCGATGTACTGCACGATGGCGGGGCCTTCGCGCAGGCGCTCGCCGTTGTCCAGCTCCAGCACGGGCACGTAGCCCAGTTCGTTGATGGTGTAGAAGTCCGTGCCGTCTTGCAGTTTGTGCGTCTTGGTGCTGGCCAGCACGGCATCAAAAGCCAGGCCGGCTTCGTGCAGCACGATGTGGGGCGAGAGTGAGCAGGCGCCGGGAGAGTAATACAGCTTCATGGGTGTGTGTCCTCAGATCAAGAAATCACGGAACGTGCATCGTATGCGGGGTGTGCGATGGTTGCACCCCTGCGGTTTTTCAGGGCGTGCTGTGAGCAGGTTCTAAGAGGCGTCAGACCTTGAGCGTGCGCTCGATGTCGGTCAGCTTGTAGCGCGCTAGCGCCAGGTTGCCCTTGTTCTTGTCCAGCACGAGGTAGAGGAACAGGCCAGGGATGTGGGGCACCAGGCGGATCAGGTGGTACTGGTCTGCGAGGGTGATGAGGATGTCCTCAATGCCCTTGCGCAGGCCCAGGCTCTCCATCGTTTTCAGCTTGGCCTGCACCACCTGCGCATTGCCGGCGGCCGCCAGGTCCAGGTTCATGCCGCTGCCCGCCTGGGCCAGGCACATGCCGCTGCGGTAGTCCACCAGGGCGACGGCCATCGCGCCGTCGATGCCCATGGCGGTGTTCATGGATTCTTTGAGATTGGTTGTCATGGTGTGTTGGTCGGTGAGCGATGGAGGCGAGGCCAGCACTTGCAGCTTGCCCAGTTGTTCCATCAGGATGAACCACAGCGTCTTGGGGTCGCTGTTGGGGAGTTGAAAAACCTGCACGTTGGGGTGCGGGCGGGTGCGCAGCGCCGCATCGATGGCATGGCGCGCCAGCACGGCGTTCGGCAGCAGGAAAATCCAGACGGCCTTCGATGTGTGCAACACATCGGAGCCCAGTGCGGCTTCCAGCAAATGGATGGAGCCTGGCCCCATCAACACGGCTGTTGCCGCCACATCCGGCTGCAGCTGCTCCAGGTCGCCCACTTGCGCGGGCCGGTGCCAGTCCACCAACGGGGCGCCCGCCACATGGGCCAGTGCCAGCTGGCGCCAGCAGCGCTGCTGGGTGGCGGTGGTCAGGTTGTCAGAGCCACTCAGCTGAGCCAGTGCGTGCAGGCCAATTTGGGCGGTGAAGTCCAAGACCGTGATGGTGTGCGAAAAACTCTTGGAGAGGTCGGAGGCGGGTAGCTTTTTGTGCGCAAAGTATGAAAAATGAACAAAAAGTCGTATTTTGAACTGTGAGTTTATGTTTCTGGTGCGAAGCGTGCTCGTGCCTCGGTAAATAACACCACGCACCGCCGGGTTGGATGCCGTGAGTGGTCGGGCCAGGGGTTGGCAAACCGCTTTAAGGCTGGGGACGCGTCAACTGCTCGAGCCGATCCAGCCAGAAAAGCGCGTGCTCACGCGATGCGCCGCACATCTCGGCGCTGGGCTGCAGACTGCCGCAAACAGCGGGGCGCTCGGGGCTGCCGAACAGATCGCACGCCAGGTTGGGCGTGAGGTGTGCGCACGGCTCGCCCGCCCGCTTGCCGTGGGGCATCTTCGGAGTGGGGGTGGAAATGGAAGGAGCGATGCAACAGGCACCACAGGCTGGGCGGCAGTTCATTGCTATAGGTTTGATAGCTGCCTGCGCTTGCTGGTTAAGCGCCAGAGCCTGTTTTGCCTTGAAATCCTCACGCGGCTGGTGCTTGCAGGCGTTCAGCCGCCCACAGCACCTGATCCACCACAGCGCGCACGCGATCGCGGTGGGCTTGCTGAACCAGGGCGCCTGATTCGTCAAAGGCGCTACCGGCGGATCCGAGGGCAAACGCCTTGGGCGCCAGCCAGCATTCCAGGTTGGTGAGCAAGGGGCCGAGGTGGCTTTGCGAACGCAGACCGCCCAGGGCGCCGGGCGACGCGCTGAGCATGCCCACCACCTTGCCGCGGAAGGAGCGGGTGCCGTCCTGCCATTCAGGGTGGCCCTTCACCGGGCTGGAGGCCCAGTCGATGGTGTTCTTGAGCAGGGCGGTGTAGCTGCCGTTGTACTCGGGCGAGCAGATGATCCAGGCGGGGTGGTCGAACAGCGCCTGCTTGAGTCGCACCACATCGGCAGGTGTGCCCTCGGCTTCGAGGTCAGCGTTGTAGAGCGGGATGTCAAAGTCAGACAGCTCCAGCACCGTGGCGCTGGCGCCTGCATCGCGCGCGATGGCGGCAGTGGCGTGGGCCAGTTTGCGGTTGAACGATTGCTGGCGGGTGCTGCCGGCGAAGATGAGGAGTTGGGCGTTTGGCATGGGCGCCATTGAAGCACACCGGCCGGGCAGGATTCCTGCGTGGGGGTGTTTCACGTGAAACACAGGGCCCCACAGACACAAAGCGCACAAAGTGGGAAAATCGGGGGTTACCCGCAATCGCGCCTGATGGACTGCCGAGGCCTTCCGCCTGGCTTGCAGAGCGAACCTCGCGCGGGTGTTTTGTTGATTGGGCCCCGCAGGGCCCCGGAGCCCTCCCATGTTGTACCCCCAGGAATTTGATGTGATCGTTGTCGGCGGTGGCCATGCTGGCACCGAGGCCGCCTTGGCCGCTGCCCGCATGGGCTGCAAAACCTTGCTGCTCACCCACAACATCGAAACCCTGGGGCAGATGAGCTGCAACCCCAGCATTGGCGGCATTGGCAAGGGCCATCTGGTGAAAGAGGTGGACGCGCTGGGCGGTGCCATGGCGCTGGCCACGGACGAAGGTGGCATCCAGTTCCGCACCCTCAACAGTTCCAAGGGACCCGCCGTGCGCGCCACGCGCGCGCAGGCCGACCGCATCCTCTACAAAGCCGCCATCCGCCGCATGCTGGAGAACCAGCCCAACCTGTGGCTATTCCAGCAGGCGGTGGATGACTTGATGGTGGAGGGCGACCGGGTGGTGGGCGCGGTGACGCAGGTGGGCATCCGCTTTCGCTCGCGCACCGTGGTGCTGACGGCTGGGACGTTCCTCGATGGCAAGATCCACGTGGGCCTGAACAATTACTCTGCCGGCCGGGCAGGTGACCCGCCTGCGGTGTCGCTCAGCGCTCGTCTGAAGGAATTGAAGCTGCCCCAGGGCCGCCTGAAGACCGGCACGCCACCGCGCATTGACGGCCGCACGATTGACTTCAGCCAGTGCGAGGAGCAGCCCGGTGACGGCATGCCCGGTGGTGTGAACGAGGGCACCGTGCCCGTGTTCAGTTTCATGGGCCATGCGGCCATGCACCCCCAGCAGGTGCCGTGCTGGATCACGCACACCAACGAGCGCACGCACGAAATCATCCGCAGCGGCTTTGACCGCAGCCCCATGTTCACCGGCAAGATCGAGGGCGTGGGCCCGCGCTACTGCCCCAGTGTGGAAGACAAGATTAACCGCTTTGCCGATAAGGACAGCCACCAGATCTTTCTGGAGCCCGAAGGTCTGACCACGCACGAGTACTACCCCAACGGCATCAGCACCAGCTTGCCGTTCGACATCCAGTACGACCTGGTGCGCAGCATGAAGGGCCTGGAAAACGCCCACATCCTGCGCCCCGGCTACGCCATCGAATACGACTACTTCGACCCGCGCTCGCTCAAGAGCAGCTTTGAAACGCGCCAGATCCAGGGCCTGTTCTTTGCTGGGCAGATCAACGGCACCACGGGCTATGAAGAGGCGGCAGCACAGGGTTTGTTTGCTGGCATCAATGCCGCGCTCCAATGCCGTGGCGACGGCCCCTGGCTGCCCGGCCGCGACGAGGCCTACCTGGGCGTGCTGGTGGATGACCTCATCACCAAGGGCGTGACCGAGCCTTACCGCATGTTCACCAGCCGCGCCGAGTTCCGCCTGCAGCTGCGCGAAGACAACGCCGACATGCGTTTGACCGAAGCAGGCCGCAAGATGGGCTTGGTGGACGATGCCCGCTGGGATGCCTTCAGCCGCAAGCGCGACGCTGTTTCACGTGAAACAGAGCGCCTCAAGGCCACCTGGGTGAATCCGCGCAACCTGCCCGCTTCGGAATCAGAGCGTGTGCTGGGCAAGAGCATTGAGCACGAATACAACCTGTTCGATCTGCTGCGCCGCCCTGATGTGACCTACGAAGCGCTGGTAAGTATGGATGGCGGCAAGTACGCCAGCGCCGATGTTTCACGTGAAACGCTGGGTGATTTGAGTAGCCCGGTGATCGAGCAGGTGGAGATTGCCGCAAAGTACTCTGGCTACATCGACCGCCAGAAGGGCGAAGTGGAGCGTGCTGCATATTACGAAAAACTGCGCCTTCCGGCCGAGCTGGACTACATGCAGGTCACAGCCCTGAGCATTGAAGCCCGCCAGGCGCTCACCCGCCATCGCCCCGAAACGCTGGGCCAGGCGTCGCGCATCACGGGTATTACTCCCGCTGCCATTTCGCTGCTCATGGTGCATCTGAAGAAGGGTGGCTTCAAAGACTTTGCCTTGAACGCTGCCCAGGTCGAAGGTGAGGTGGCTGCATGAGTGCATCCACCACCGAAGCCCTGCAAGCACGCCTGCAGGAAGGTGCGGCTGCGATGGGACTGGAGCTGTCCGCCCCGCAGCTTGCGCAACTGATGGAGTTTCTGGCCCTGCTGCAAAAGTGGAACAAGGTCTACAACCTGACGGCCGTGCGCGATCCGCAGGAAATGCTGACCCACCACCTGCTCGACAGCCTGGCCGCCGTGCCGCCCTTGCGCCGCCACCTGGTGCAGTTGGCGCAAAGTGGCGCGGTGCAGGGCAGGAGTGTGCGCCTGCTGGATGTGGGCTCCGGCGGTGGCCTGCCCGGTGTGGTGTTTGCCATTTGCTGCCCCGAACTGGACGTGAGCTGTGTGGACACCGTGGGCAAAAAAGCCGCCTTCATCCAGCAAGCGGCAGTGGCGCTGAAGCTGCGCAACCTGCATGGCCTGCACGCCCGCGTGGAAACGCTGACCGAAGCCTTTGACGTGGTGAGCTGCCGCGCCTTTGCTTCCCTGCCCGACTTTGTCGTATGGTCGCGCTCTGCATTGGCTGCGTCCCATGGCGTGTGGCTGGCCATGAAGGGCAAGCACCCCGCTGACGAGATTGCTGCGCTGCCTGGAGACGTGAAAGTGTTTCACGTGGAACCGTTGACTGTGCCGGGGCTGGATGCGGAGCGCTGCATTGTGTGGCTTCGGGTGAAAAACTGATGCGCATAATCGAACTCGATAATTTGTTGTCAAAGGACGTCACATGAACACGCTCTCTTCGTCAGGCATCAGGGTCAAGAGTATTCATGCCAAGCGGTTGTTTGGCATGTATGACCACGACGTAGTACTTAAGGAGGAGCGCACCACCATCGTGTTTGGGCGCAATGGCGTCGGGAAGACGGTGATGTTCAAGTTGACGCATGCCATCTTGAGTGGAGAGATGGCGGCTATGTTGGATTTGTTGCGCTACCCCTACAGAGAGTTCAAGGTAGTGTTGAGTGACGGCGGGGTTGTCGTTGCTGAACGCAATGATCGGGAGGTAACCCGCCAGACGGAGCTGTTGGTTGACGACGCAGAAGGTATTGCTTTTGGCAATAAGCCAAAGGAGGTTGCCCAGGTGCGGCTGACTTATAGATCTGCAAGTGGTGACTCCAAAAGCTACACGATTAACGAAGGGGTCTTCAATAAAATTGCTTCTCGTCTAGAACGGCGCCTTCCATTCCATCAGGTCAGCCCAGATCGTTGGAGAGATGACGAGACAGGAGAGATGATGAATGCTCTTGAAGTCGTCGCCCGCTGGGGTGAGTTGGGCGACGATGATGATGTGTCAATGAGTGTGCGTGAGTGGCGAGGACTGGTTGGAAGTCTTTTACCTCAGAGCTTGTTGATTCAGGCTCAGAGACTCATACGGGTGGGGCGTTCATCCGATCGGCATTACCTCAGACCAGAGGGCATCACCATTCGAGACACGGTGTTGGCTTATTCGGCAGACCTGAAGAGCCGGATTGACCAAACATTGGCCCAATATGGGCGTGAAGCCCAGAGGCTGGATCAAACGTACCCCCAACGGCTGTTGCAACAAGCATCCGCTCAAGCAGGGGAGGGTTTGATGGATCAGGCTGATATCAGCGCAGCTTTGCAAACGATGAAGCAGCAACAGGCGGAATACCAAGCTTTGGGCATTCTGGGGGAACAGCCTCAAGAGATGGGGCCGAATCAGGATGCGCTCTTGACGACAGATGTGTATCGCGCGGCGATGTCGGTCTATGTGAGAGACGCGCAGGAGAAGTTGAAGATCGTTCATAACCTGGCGCAACGTGTGCAGCTTCTGCTGAAGCTCATTGGCGAAAAATTCAGCAACAAGAAGTTGAAGATCGATCCCAAGACCCACGATTTGGTGGTGGAGTCTACACACGGACATATTCAGCAACTGTCAGTCAATGCGTTGTCATCCGGTGAGCAGCACCAGTTAGTGTTGGCCTATGACCTGCTTTTTCGCACACAGCCCAACACACTGGTTTTGTTGGATGAGCCAGAGTTGTCGTTGCACGTGGAATGGCAGGAGCGGTTCCTGGTGGACTTGAAGGCCGTGATCGACTTGGTGGGCTTTGACGCCCTGTTGGCAACGCATTCCCCCTACATCATCAACGGCCACAACGAGTTGACTGTGGGGCTGTCGGTGCAAGTCCGTGCCGATGCCGACAGGTGATGCGCATGGCCCAGTCCATTCCCAAAACACCACAGGCGCTGGCCTCAGAAATCCATATCAAAGCATTGGATAACTCAACGTGCTTTTTGTTGCTAGAAGGTGATTTTGATTTGCGATTTTGGGAAACAAGGCTCAATCCCCATGATTTGCGTCCCGTGGAATGCGGAGGTAAACCTGCGGTCTTGGCAACGTTGAATCAATTGCAGGGGCAGGTTGTTTTGCAGCGCGTTTTCGGTTTGGTGGATGCGGACTTTGACAGGGTTTTGAATCGTGCCAAACCTCCTCGTGTGGTGTACACCGACGAGGCCGATCTTGAAACCAGTTTGCTGCTGCTTCAGTGCTCGCTGCCCGCACAAATGAACATGGAGAGGTTGCTTGCAGCCACGGTGGATGCTGATAAAAAGCGCACTTTTGAACAGCACAAAGGGTGCTCGCTGGTTGAGCATGTGCGACGCACTGCCCTGCAGTTCGGGGTGCTGCGTTTGTTGAATGAGCAGCAAGGCTGGTGCGTTTCCTTTGAAAAATTTTCTGTATTGAACTCACAGTGGTTTGACCGAGGCGAGCTCACACTGCGCATACCAGACTTGCACCGGGCATTCATTGCCAAGCTGAAAGAGGTCGGCCATGGCATTGAACTGCAGCAATTGTCAGACCTCATTCAGTCGTGCGAGCAGCACGGTTGGTTCTCAAGTTGGCAACTGGTTCAAGGGCATGATCTGTTGGCTGTATTGGCAACGTTGATGAATTCAGAGTTGTTGCGTCGTTCCAGTGGTCGCCAGCAAGTCAGCGAAACCAGCCTGCAAAGGGATCTGCTGCTCATGCACTGGCATGACCTCCAAACCTGCCGAATGGTTCGTGATTTGTCTGCGGCCGTACCTGCGGGTCAGCGTTGTTTTCACACTTGATTGAGGTCTTCTCCATGTTTGGCATTGCTGACTACGGCGCCTTTGTCGCCGCCATTGTGTTGTTTCTGGCCATTCCAGGCCCGGGCAATCTGGCGCTCATCACCTCCACCTCCAAGGGCGGCATTCGCGGCGGGCTGGCGGCCACGCTGGGCGTGATCGCTGGCGACCAGGTGCTCATGTGGGCTGCGGTGGCTGGCGTGGCGGCCTTGCTGGCCACGTACCCCACGGCATTTGCTGCCGTGCAATGGCTGGGTGCCGGTTACCTGGCCTGGCTGGGCTTCAAGATGCTGACCGCCAAGCCCGGTGCCAAACCCGTGCTCCACATCGAGCCGCGCCACTATTTCAAGCAGGCAGGGTTGATTACGCTGCTCAACCCCAAGGCCATTGTTTTCTACATGGCGTTCTTCCCCTTGTTTGTCGATCCGGCGCGCCACCAGGGCATGCTCACCTTTGGTGTCATGGCTGCCACCATCGCAGCGCTGACCTTTGCCTATGGCCTGATCGTGGTGCTGTTGACCCACCGGCTGGCCGAGCGCATGCGCGCCAATCCTTCCATTGCCCGCGTGTTGGAAAAACTGGCTGGCGTTTTCCTCATCGGTTTCGGCATCAAGCTGGCCATTTCCAAGTAATTCGGGCTCGTTCACATGGCTAAGATTTTTTGTATCGCCAACCAAAAGGGCGGTGTGGGCAAAACCACCACCACCGTCAACCTGGCTGCGGGCCTGGCCAAGATTGGCCAGCGCGTGCTGATGGTGGACCTGGACCCCCAGGGCAACGCCACCATGGGCTCGGGTGTGGACAAGCGCCAGCTGGAGCTGTCGGTGTACGACGTGCTGCTGGAGTCCGCCTCGGTCAAAGAGGCCGCGGTGCTGTCGGACAAGTGCGGCTACTGGGTGCTGGGCGCCAACCGCGAACTGGCCGGCGCCGAGGTGGAACTGGTGACCCTGGAGCAGCGTGAAAAACGCCTGAAAGCTGCGCTGGCCGAGGCCGATGCAGACTATGACTTCGTGCTCATCGACTGCCCGCCGTCGCTCTCCATGCTCACCCTCAACGGCCTGTGCAGCGCCCACGGTGTCATCGTGCCCATGCAGTGCGAATACTTCGCGCTTGAAGGCCTGACCGATCTGGTCAACACCATCAAGCAGGTGCACGCCAACCTCAACCCCGACCTGCAAGTCATCGGCCTGCTGCGGGTGATGTTTGACCCGCGCATCACGCTGCAGCAGCAGGTGAGCGAACAGCTCAAGGACCACTTTGGCGACAAGGTGTTCAACACCGTGATTCCCCGCAACGTGCGCCTGGCCGAAGCCCCCAGCTACGGCTTGCCCGGTGTGGTGTTCGACCCCTCTGCCAAGGGCAGCCACGCGTTTGTGGATTTCGCCAAAGAGATGGTGGACCGCGTCAAACGCATGGGTATTGCAGTAAAAAAGGCCTCTAAGGCTTGATTTACAAGCGCAAGCAGCTATAAAAATGATAGTAATCAGCCCCCGCAACACCTTGCTGCTGCCCGGCTGGCAGAACTCTGGCCCCGACCACTGGCAAAGCCGCTGGGAAGCGCTGCACGGCTACCACCGCGTGGAGCAGCACGACTGGATGCGCCCGCTGCGCGGCGACTGGTCGGCCCGGCTGGAGGAGACCGTGGCCGACGCCGACGGCCCCGTGCTGCTGGTGGCGCACAGCCTGGGCTGCATCCTCACCGCCTGGTGGGCGGCCCACACGCGCCATGCGGCCAAGGTGCGCGGCGCCTTGCTGGTGGCCCCGGGCGATGTGGAGCGGCCTGACCTGGCCGCACAGATCCACGGCTGGGCACCCATTGCGCGCCAGCCGCTGCCCTTCCCCGCCCTGCTGGTGGGCAGCCGCAATGACCCGTATTGCAGCCTGGAACGCGCCGAAGCCCTGGCCCAGGCCTGGGGCGCCCGCTTTGTGGATTACGGCGAACGTGGGCACATCAATGCGGAATCTGGCCTGGGCGACTGGGCCGAAGGCCATGGCTGGCTGCAGCAACTGGCTGTCGCTTGAGCAACGAGCCGCATACTTTTCAGGAATTTGTAGACATGGTTACCAAAAAACCCAAGGGCCTCGGCCGTGGCCTCGAAGCATTGCTCGGCCCCAAGGTCGAAGAAAAAGTCGAGCAGGCCCAGGCTGTTCAGGCAGGCTTGCCCAGCGCGCTGCCACTGACCGAGCTGGTGCCGGGCGTGTACCAGCCGCGCACGCGGATGGACGAAGGCGCGCTGTATGAGCTGGCCGAATCCATCAAGGCCCAGGGCATCATGCAGCCGATTCTGGTGCGCCGTCTGGTGGATGGAGAGAACGCGGGCAAGTACGAAATCATCGCGGGCGAGCGGCGCTTCCGCGCCTCTCGCCTGGCTGGGCTGGCGGAAGTGCCTGTGCTGGTGCGCGAGGTGCCCAACGAGGCCGCTGCGGCCATGGCGCTGATCGAGAACATCCAGCGTGAAGACCTGAACCCGCTGGAAGAAGCGCAGGGCCTGCAGCGCCTGATACGCGAGTTTGGCCTCACGCACGAGCAGGCCGCGCAGGCCGTGGGCCGCTCGCGCAGCGCGGCCAGCAATTTGCTGCGTTTGCTCAACCTGGCCGAACCCGTGCAGACCATGCTCATGGCGGGTGACATCGACATGGGCCACGCCCGGGCACTGCTGGCGCTGGACCGCGCCGCGCAGATCACCGCGGGCAACCAGATCGCGGCCAAGAAGCTGTCGGTGCGTGAAGCTGAAAGCCTGGTCAAGAAGATCGGTGCCGAGTTCAACCTGGTGCCGCAAAAGCCCAAGAAGGAAAAGTCGCGCGACATGAAACGCGTGGAAGAAGAACTGTCCGACCTGCTGATGGCTGCCGTGGAAGTGCGCGTCAAAAAGCGCGTGAAGCGGGCGGGGCGCATAGAAGACATGGGCGAGCTGGCCATCCAGTTTGGATCTCTGGAAGAACTCAACGGCCTGATCGAGCGCCTTCGGGGCTGACCAGCCCTGGTCCTTTTGGCCCGCGTGGAGGGGCCAGCCGCAGGGCTTGCGCCCGCCCTGCGCGCCCGCGTTGACAGCCTGCCGGGCCAGACTGTGAACTTTGCCACGCGCCGGGCCGTTGCCTGGGGCTGAACCCCTCGGCCAACGCCACCCAGCCGCCTACACTGCTGCGCTGCAGGCCGGCCGCAAGAAGCGCCGTACTGCCTTCTTCCAGCCCCGGCCATGCACCACCTCTTCATCCATTGCACCGCCTTGCCTGCACCCACAGCGTGCCGGGGCGGGGTGCTGCCTGCCACCGCGGGGGCATGGGCATGACGTTGCGCCTGCCCTGGCCGCTACCGGCCTTGCTGGCCTGGGCTGCGGCCTGGCTCTTGTTCGTGGTGTTACAGCCCCTGGTGGCGCCGCTGTGGGCCATGCTGCTGCCTTGCCTTTTGGGAACGGCTGCCAGCGTATGGGGCGAGAGCTGGTGGCGGCGCGGCCTCATCGCCGCCGGGTTCCCGCTCTCGCTGGCCCTGGTGGGCGGGGTGACGTTGCCCGCCTGGGCCTGGCTGGTTCCCCTGGCCTTGCTGCTGCTGGTGTACCCGCTCAATGCCTGGCGCGATGCGCCCGTGTTCCCCACGCCGCGCCACGCTTTGAAGGCGCTGCCTGCCCAGGCGCCGCTGGCACCTGCTGCACGGGTGCTGGATGCCGGTTGCGGCCTGGGTGACGGTCTGCTGGCACTGCGCTCTGCCTATCCGCAGGTGGCGCTGGACGGCATCGAATGGAGCTGGCCGCTGCGTGTGGCCTGCGCGTTGCGCTGCCCCTGGGCCCGGGTGCGCCGCGCCGATATGTGGAAGACCGACTGGAGTGGCTACCAGATGGTGTACCTGTTCCAGCGGCCTGAAAGCATGGCCCGCGCTGCCGCCAAGGCCCAGGCCGAGATGGCCCCCGGCACCTGGCTGGTGAGCCTGGAATTTGCCGCGCCCGGTGTGTTGCCCCATGCCCAGTTGCGTGCTCCTGGTGGCCGTGTGGTGTGGATTTACCGCCTGCCTTTGCGAGGACAGAGGAAGTGAACGCTATGGCCTTGGTGCTTTCCCAGCCTCACTGTCCAGCTCTGTGGAGGGGCCCTTAGGGTTGTAGAAAAGTCACAGCGGTTTGATACATTTCCACTTGGCGACATTTGCCAACACAACTTCCAGAAAACTCACAGTTTGAGGGGACTGCCTGACACGCTTGCGCACCGGGAGGGGGCGCACCGTGGCACCGATTCACCTTTCACCGCTCGCAACCCTTACCTTGTCTGCCCGCTTTGGTGCGCGCAGCAGGGCTGACGTCAGCTTTGGCTGGTAGCGTGCGGTGGGGGCTGCAGGGCTTTCTGACATCCCGTACATCGTTCTTGTAGGAAAAAAATGAAAACTCTTGCGCACTTTCGCCCCCGTCTGCTGTGGGTATTGACCTTGAGCGCGGCCTTGACCGGTTGCGCCAGCATGCAAAGCCACGACAAGCTGGCCAGCGATGTGCAGTCGGCAGGCCGCACCGGCGGCATTCCTGCAGCCTTGGCCCAGCTGGAAGCCTCTGCCAAGTCCGAGGACGATAAGACCGCGCTGCTCTACAACCTGGAGCGGGGCGAGCTGCTGCGCATGGATCGCCGCTACGAAGACAGCACCAACGCCTTCTTGCTGGCAGACATCAAGGTCAAGGAATGGGAAGAAACCGCCAAGACCAACCCTTCCAAGCTGATGGGCACGGTGGGCGCTGCGCTGATCAGCGAGCGGCTCAAGAACTACGAAGGCCAGGACTACGAAAAGGTGTGGCTCACCACCCGCCTGGCCATGAACCGCGTGGCCGTGGGCGACTTTGAAAACGCCCGTGTCGACATCAAGCGCACGCACGAGCGCGAGGCCATCATTGCTGAATTCCGCTCCAAGGAAACCCTGGCGGCGGAAGAAGAAGCCAAGTCCAAGGGCGCCGCGGCAGGCGGCAAGGAGCTCAACGGCTACCCCGTGGAAACCTTGAACGACCCCGAAGTGCTGGCGCTGAAGAACGGCTACCAGAACGCCCTGAGCCACTACCTGGCGGGCTTCATGTACGAAGTGCTGGGCGAGTCTGGCCTGGCCGCTCCCGGCTACCGCAAGGCGATTGAGCTCAAGCCCGAAACCGGCGTGCTGGAAGAGGGTTTGCGCGGCCTGGACAACCGCACCAGCTTCACCTGGAAGCGCCGCCAGCGCATGACGGACGTGCTGTTCGTGGTGGAAGCGGGTGATGCGCCCGCCCGCAAGCCCAAGGCGTTCACCATCCCCGTGCCCACAGGCCGTGGCATGGTCACTGCCAGCATTTCCTACCCCGTGATTGAGCCCTCTACCGACCCACTGCTGACCACGCTGTCGGCCGCAGGCACCGACCTCAAGCTGGAAAAAGTGGTGGACGTGAACGTGATGGCCCGCCGTGCCCTGAAGGACGAAATGCCCGGCATGGTGCTGCGCGGCGTGACCCGTGCCATCGCCAAAGGCGTGATGCAGAACGAGTTGCAAAAGCGTGGCGGTCTGGTGGGTGGCCTGATTGGCGCTGTGGCCTCGGCTGCGACCGAGGTGGCCGATGACCGCATGTGGCGCATGTTGCCTGGCCGTGTCTACATCGCCCGCGGCTACCTGCCTCCGGGTGAGCACGTCGTCACAGTGAACGGCCGTGCGCTGCCTGACCCCGTCAAGATCGACGGCCAGTACGCTCTGGTGCCCCTGCGCCTGTACGAAAACACCGTGCTGATGGGCGACGTGGCCAGCTTGGGCAAGCTCGCTCCTGTGGGCTCTGTGCCCGTGGAAGCCGCAGCCCCTGCAGCCAAGCCTGCTGCCCGCACAGCCACACGCACCACGACCAGCAAGCCTGTGGCCAACTCCCGCACGGCTGCCCCGACACCTGCTGCTAAAAACTGAGCGCATACCGCCCAGTCCATTGGCCCATTTCACGATTTGTCTGAAGGAATCTTTTCAATGACCAACCGCATCTTCCTGAGCGCCCTGTGCGCCGCCTGCGTGGGTTTGGCCGGCGCTGCCGGCGCCCAGCAGCACGACCCCGCAACCCCTGCCGCCGTGGCCGCCAAAGTGGCCCTGCGCGGTGAAGCCAACGGCATCGCCGTGCGCGAAATGCGCCTGGTGCGCAAGAACGACATCCTGTCGGTGCAGGCCGACCTGTCCAGCTCCGTGCGCAGTGACCGCACGCTGTTCTACCGCTTCAAATGGCTGGACAACGTGGGTAACCAGGTGGGCGATGGCGAGTCGTGGAAGCAACTCACCGTGCTGGGCCTGGGCCAGCAAACCATCAAGAGCGTGGCCCCCACCGGCGCGGCCGTGGACCTGCGCCTGGAAATGAACGTCGAGCCGCGCTGAAGATATGAAGCACCCCCTGAGTCGCTGCGCGCCTTCCCCCTCTCTCACGCTTCGCGTGGGAGGGGGACGCAGCCAGCGCGGCGGGGCGGCGCGGCCAGCAAAGGCCCTTGCGCGGCTGCCTACGGCGGGGGAGCGCCAGTTTCAAGAGCCTCCGGTAGTGTGAACCGCCCTGTCTTATGAAAGAAATCAAAACCATGACCAAGAACACCTTCCAGCGCACCGCGCTCATCGTGGCCTTTGCTGCCAGCACCCTGGCCCTGTCGGCCTGCCAGAACCTGTCGTCCCCCACCGTGCGCTTTGACCGCCAGGTCAACTACGGCGACGCCAAGGGCGTGGAGCTGGTGACCAACGAATTCGGTTCGTCCGACCTGCAGATGATTGCCGAGAAGATGACGGGCAGCCTGCTCGAAACCGGCATCTTCCAGGGCCGCCCCACGGTGACCATCTCCACCGTCAAGAACAAGACCAGCGAGTACATCGACACCACCAACGTGATGAACTCGATCCAGACCGCGCTGGTCAAGTCGGGCAAGGTGCGTTTCACCCGCTCCATCAACGAAATGCAGCAAGGCGTGGACGAGCTGCAGCGCCAGAACCAGAGCGGCCTGTACAAGCAGAACACCACCGCCAAGGTCGGCCAGATGACGGCTGCCAAGTACCAGCTTGAAGGCGAGCTGACCAGCATCGTCAAGCAAAACAACACCACCAAGGATGTGTTCTACAAGTTCACGCTGAAGATGTTTGACGTGCAGGAAGGCACGATCGAATGGCAGGACGAGAAAGAAATCCGCAAAACGAGCAAGAAGTGACGGAGCACACCATGCAACGCAGAACCACTTTGCACACGGCCCTGGCCGTGGTCGCCGCCACCACGCTGGCCTGGGGCAGCAGCGCCTTCGCGCAAAACGCGGCCCCCAAAATCGCCGTGACCGATCTGGCCTACGCACAGCGCGTGTCGGAATACTTCGTGGCCGGTGCCTACCAGCGCAGCGCCCAGATGAGCGCCCGCAGCAGCCAAAGCGGCAGCCACAGCCATGGCATGTACGGCGGTGGCGGCTCGTATTCGGGCAGCCAGTCGGTGCAGGCGTCTGAGCAGGCCAGCGGCACCTACGTGGCCGGTACCTACAGCTACATCGAACAGCGCGAGCTGGGTGGCTACACCAACGACATCAAGGGTGCCTTGCTGCAAGGCACCTACTTCCGCCTGGTGCAGGGCAAGGGCTTTGACGCGGGCACGCCGCAGCCTTCCAAGGCCGAGCAGGTGCTCAACCAGGTGCAGGGCGGCAAGATGGCTGCGCCCAAGGCGCAGCCCCAGGTCACCGACGTGATCGCCCGCATCAAGAAGGGCGAATTCAACGGCGCCGACTACGTGCTGTTTGGCGTGGTCTCCAGCATCGACTTCACCGATGCGCTGCACCCCATCCAGGGCACCAGCAACGCCACGCGCCAGTACGGCCTGCAACTGCTGGCCGACTTCTCGCTCATCAACACCAAGACCTACGAGATCAAGGCCGCGTTCTCTGCCCAGGGTGAAGGCAACGACACCAAGATCCTCTCCACCCGTGGTGACATTGCCCCGCCCAACCGCGCCAAGGTGATCCGCGAGACCTCGCAAAGCCTCGCGCAAGACGTGTACCTGCAACTGGCCAACCAGCTCGGCTACACCGACGCGCACCTTTCGCGCGGTGTGCGTCCACCCCAGCCCATGGGGTACCCCGCTGGTGGTGGCCAGGCTCAGCCTGTGCCAGTGCCGCAGCAGCCTGAACAGGTGCTCATCCTCAAGTGATGGGTGGGGTGGGCCGGGTTGCACAACGTGGGCATGACCTGCGCTTCTGAGGTGACCCAGCCCCACCGCCCCGGCGTTGCCCAGGCCAGCCTTGTGCTGGCCTTTTTTCTGGCGGCGCTCAGCCTGCAAGCCTGCTTGGTTCAGACGCCTGCAGCGGCAGCCAGTGGCGCCGAACACTTCTCTGCGCAGCGCCTGCCAGGGGCCCACAGTGAGGAGCTGTGGGCCCTGCAGCGGGGCCCGCTGGTGCCACCCCTGCGCTACCGCGTGGTGGTCGTTCCTGGCTCGGGCTGCGCCGGTATGGGGCCCTTTGCTGATCGCTACTTTCGGGGCCTGTTGCACGCGCAGGTGACCGTGCTGCACAAGCCGGGCGTACACCCTGCAGACACCACGCCAGCGGCCGATTGCCCCGCGCGCTTTGTGCAGGCTGACCACCTTTCTGCATGGGCCCACCACGCGCGCGCCGCGCTGAAACAGCTCACCACGACGCAAGGTCACAGCCATACCGACGTGCCATGGCTGCTGGTGGGTATTTCGGAAGGGGTGGAACTGCTGCCTTCCCTGGCAGCCAGCACAGGTCCTGGGCTGGCGGGCCTGGTGATGATGGCGGGCAGTGGGCTGGACCCGCGTGATGCCGGCCAGATGCAGGCCGAGCGCCTCGGGCATGCAGCTGACTGGGCTGCGCTGGGCCGTGCCCAGGCCGGGCCTGGTGCGGACACGCAGGTGGTGCAGGGGCGCAGCCTGCGCTACTGGCGCGACCTGTGGCAATGGCCCGTGCAACAACCCTTGCTGCAGGGCCCATGGCCCGTGCTGCACGCCTGGGGCGATGCAGATGACATGGTGCCCCCCGCCGCCTACGAGCAATTTGCCCAACGTGCCCAGCACCGCAACGCACCCTACTGCGCGCTGCGCCTGGCCGGTGCCAACCACGGCCTGCAGGCGGGTGAAGTGGATGGCTTGCAGCAGGTGTGGGGCGCTGTGGAGGGCTGGGGCCGCGCACCCCAGCGCGGGCTGTGCGCCAGCGTGACCTTTCGTTGACCCGATCCTCACAGGCCCTATACTCGCCCCCGTTGGTGCTCGTGCCGTTATTGCAACGGCACAGTTAAACGGGAATCAGGAGAGCGCGGCCCACCACGAGTCGCGCTTAACCTGAGCTGCCCCCGCAACGGTAAGCGAGAGAAGGCTGCATGCCTTCAGCCTGCTTCACATGTCCACTGGGTTCTGAGAGCCTGGGAAGGATTCGCAGGAACATCTCGCCAGCCCGGAGACCGGCCGACAAGCGGGTGAGCCACGTGCCCACCCATTTCACAGAACCTGCGGGGAGGCAGGGGTCTGGGTCAGTCCGGGTCGTTTTCATGTTGAATTTCTTTGTGCTGGCGATGCAGCCAGCGGCGCAGCATTTGGCGGGTCATGGTGCATCCATGGACAGCTGGGGCTGGCGCCAGCCATGACGGTCGGTACCGTCTGGTTTGTGGGCGCGGGACCGGGTGATCCGGAGCTCATCACCGTCAAGGGCCGCTCCCTGATTGAGCGGGCGGGAGCCATCCTGTTTGCAGGTTCGCTGGTCAACGAGGCCGTGACCCGCTGGGCACCGCCCGGCTGCACCATTGCCGACAGCAAGGACATGACGCTGGAGCAGATGGCAGCATGGCTCATTGCCCAGGCGCAGCAGCACGCTGTGGTCATCCGCCTGCAGACGGGCGACCCTGCCTTGTATGGCGCGCTGATTGAAGTGGTGCAGCCGCTCGATGCCGCTGGGGTACCTGTGCGCGTGGTGCCGGGGGTGTCCTCGGCCATGGCCTCGGCCGCTGCGGCGGTGGAGAGTTTCACGCTGCCCGAAGTCACGCAGAGCGTGATCTTCACCCGCGTGGAAGGCCGCACGCCCATGCCCGAAGGCGAGTCGCTGGCCGAGCTGGCGCGCCACCACTGCACGCTGTGCATCTTCCTGTCCATCACCCTGCTGCACAAGGTGCAGGAGCAACTGCGCGCGGCGGGCTGGGCCGATGACGCCCCCATGCTGGTGGTGCACAAGGCCAGCTGGCCGGGTGAGGAACTCATCATCCGCGGCACGCTGGCCGACATCCGCCAGCGCTGCCGCGACGCCAAGGTGGTCAGCCAGGCCATGGTGATTGCCAGCCCCAACCTGGGTGCGCGCCACTGGCCCACGCTTGCCAAGTCCAAGCTGTACGACGCCAGCTTCACCCACCGCTTTCGCAAGGCCAGTGTGCCTGCCACGCCCACGGAGACTTCCTGATGCAAACCCCAGCCACGCCCCTCGGTACACACCACGGCGCACGCCACGAAGACACCATCCTGCTCATCGGCCACGGCTCGCGCGAGCCCGAGGGCAACGACGAAATCCACCGCTTTGTGGCCCAGTGGCGTACGCGCCAGCCCGGCTGGAATATTGAGGTGTGCTTCATCGAATTTGCCGCCCCTAGCCTGCATGATGGCCTGCAGCAAGCCGGGCGTAACGCGCGCCGCGTGCTGGTGCTACCGCTCATCCTGAATGCGGCAGGCCACGTGAAGATGGAGATTCCCGAGGCCATTGAGCATGCCCGCGAACACTGCCCCGGCACCGAATTTCTGTATGGCCCGCACCTCACTGCGTGCGACCCCATCCTGGATGTGCTGCGCCGCAACCTGCGCAAGTGCATGAGCGAGCTGGACATGCCTGACCCCACCACCACCGGTGTGGTGTTGCTGGGGCGCGGCTCGTCTGACCGCCAGGCCAATGGCGATGTCGCCAAGATGGCCCGCTGGCTGATGGAGGAGACAGACCACGAACTGGTGGACCTGGCCTTCACCGGCATCACCTGGCCGCGCCTGGAGCGCGCCGTGCAGCGGCAGGTGCTGCTGGGCATGAAACAGGTGGTGGTGTTGCCGTACTACCTGTTCACCGGCACGCTCATGCAGCGCATTGCCCGCCAGGTGGATCACCTGCGCCAGCAGTACCCGCAGGTGCGGTTTGCAGAGGCCTCGTACTTCGGGTTTGAAAAAGAAATCTTTGCCCTGCTGGAGCAGCGCGTGGCCGACCTGCGCGCGGGCGTGCCCGACGCCAAGCTGCCCTGCGATGGCTGCAAATACCGCGAGATTGCCCACGACCTGGGCCATGGGCACAGCCACGAACACACGCATGTCCACGCACCGGCCACAGAGGCGGTGGTGCATGTGCACGGCCATGGGCCTGCGCATGAGCATGACCATGCACACGACCATAGCCATGCCCACCATCACGGGCATGACCACGAACATGGGCATGTCCATGCTGCCCACCACCCCGTCCATGCCGACGGGCAAGCCGCATGAGCACCATCAACACCGTCACCGAACAGCTCACGCGTGCAGGCCAGGCCATCGAGCACGACAGCTTTGCCATCATTGACGCCGAGGTGCAGGGCCACAGCTACACGCCCGAGCAGTGGCCCATCGTGCGCCGCATGATCCATGCGAACGCCGATTTTGATTTCAACGGGCTGACCGACTTTCATCCCCAGGCCGTGCAAGCCGGCATCCGCGCCATGCTGCGTGGTGGCACGCCCGTGGTGGCCGATGTAGAGATGATCTGCTCGGGCCTGTCGGTGCCGCGCCTGGCGCACTTTGGCATGGTCACGCACCAGTTCATTTCGGACGCCGACGTGATTGCCCAGGCCCAGGCCGAAAACACCACCCGTGCGGTACAGGCCATGCGCAAGGCCCACCGCCTGGGCTTGCTTGAAGGCGCCATCGTGGGCATTGGCAATGCGCCCACCGCACTGATCGAGCTGGCCCGGCTGATTGCAGAGGAGGGCGTGCGCCCCGCGCTGGTGGTGGGCATGCCGGTGGGCTTTGTGTCGGCGGCCGAGTCTAAAGACCTGATCGCCAGCCAGCACGAGGTGCCTTGGCTGGTGATTCGCGGGCGCAAAGGAGGCTCCACGCTGGTGGTGGCCGCCGTGCATGCTTTGCTGTCCTTGGCCGAGGCGCAGCAAAAGCTGGCGACCGCCCAGGGCTGACACCGCCATGATGGAAAAAACCGTTCGCCGGGGCACCCGCACCGGGTTCACCACCGGGGCTTGCTCTGCCGCCGCCGCTGCGGCTGCTGTGCAGGGCCTGGTGCATGGCGCTGTGCCTGACGCGGTGGACTGCCTGCTGCCCAACGGCGATACGGTGCGCTTTGCGGTGAACGACGGGCGCTGCGATGTCAGCAATCCAGAGGCCCCTGCCACGGCCCACGCCATGGTCATCAAGGATGCAGGCGACGACCCCGATTGCACCGACAAGGCCCACCTCACTGCCGATGTGCGTGTGCTGCCCGGCGAAGCCGGTGTGGTGCGCCTGTGCGGCGGCTTTGGTGTGGGCACCGTCACCATGGCCGGGCTGGGCCTGGAAGTGGGTGGCCCCGCCATCAACCCCGTGCCCCGCCGCAACATTGAAGACAACGTGCGCGCTGCAGGGGCGCCGCTGCTGGCCCATGCGGGGCTGGAGGTCACCATCTCCGTGCCCCAGGGCGTGGAGATGGCACGCAAGACGCTCAACGCCCGCCTGGGCATTCTGGGCGGCATCTCCATCCTCGGCACCACCGGCATCGTCAAGCCGTATTCCACCTCGGCCTACCGCGCCAGCGTGGTGCAGGGCGTGCAGGTGGCGGCCACGCTGGGCCACGGTGTGGTGGTGCTCACCACCGGCGGGCGCACCGAGCAGTTTGCGATGAAAGAGCGCGCTGCGCTGCCCCCTGCCTGCTTTGTGCAGATGGGCGACTTTTTGCGCTACGCGCTCGACGAAGCCGTGGCGCAGGGCCTCACCGAAGTGGTCATTGGCGGCATGGTGGGCAAGCTCACCAAAATTGCCCAGGGCGAAACCATCACCCACGCCAACCGTGCTGAGGTGGACACCGAGCTGCTTGCCCAACTGGCCGCCCGCATTGGCGCGCCGCCCGAGATGTGCGCCGAGATTGCCGCCGCCGAAACCGCCCGCTTTGCTGCCGAGCGCATGCAGGCCCTGGGCTTGGCCACCGCCTTCCATGAAGCGCTGGCCCAGGCCGTGGTGCGCACCCTGATGGCCCCTGACCGCTACGGCGGCCAATTCCGCCTGCAGGTGCTGGTGTGCGACTTTGACGGCATCAAGATGGCCGAAGCCGCTTCTTCAACTTCAGAAACGACATGACCGACCCCCAACCTTGCCGAGTGATCGGTGTGCTGGACGATGGCGCTGCCAGCCTGAGCCCTACCGCACTGGCCCTGCTGCGCCGTGCCGATGTGGTGGTGGGCGGCAGCCGCACGCTGGCCCTGCTGGACGACGACATCGCCCCTCACGCCCAGCGCCGTGATTTGACGGGCCAGCTCAGCGCCGTGCCCGGCTGGATTGCCGCCGCGCGGGAAGCGGGCCAAACCAGCGTGGTGCTGGCCACCGGCGACCCGCTGTGCCACGGCATTGCCAGCTACCTGGCATCGCGCCTGTGCATTGAGGCGGTGGAGGTGCTACCCAACCTCTCGACCGTGCAGCTCGCCTGCGCCCGCCTGGGCCTGGCCTGGCAGGATGCGCGCATTGTGTCGGTGCACAGCAAGGACGCAGGCGAATGGCAAGTGGGTGCCGAGCCCGGCCACGGCCTGTATGCCCTGGCGCAAAGCCTGCGCCAGCACGACCGCCTGCTGGTGCTCACCAGCCCCGACAACACGCCGGACCGCATTGCCCGCCTGATCGTGGCCGAAGGGCTGGGCGACGATTTTCAGATGGCCGTGGCCGAGCGCCTGTGCATGCGCGACGAGCGCGTGGTGGCCGAGCTATCACCGCACGACGCTGCTCAGCAGACCTTTGCCGACCCCAACGTGGTGGTGCTGGTGCGCAGCCAGGTGCGCCCTCAGCCCGTGCGCATGGGCCTGGCCGACAGCGCCTACCACCAGCGCCAGCCCGACAAAGGGCTCATCACCAAGCAAGAGGTGCGCGCCGTGTCGCTGGCCCGTATGCAACTGCGTGCCGACAGCCGCGTGTGGGACATTGGCGCGGGCAGCGGCTCGGTGGGGCTTGAAGCCGCTCGCCTGTGCCCGCAAGGCCATGTGTGGGCCATCGAAAAGAACGAGGCCGACCATGCCATTGCAGGCCAGAACGCCCGTGCCTTTGGCGTGAGCAACCACACGCTGGTGCACGGCAAGGCCCCCGAGGGGCTGGATGCGTGGCCTGACCCGGACGCCGTTTTCATCGGCGGCTCGGGCGGCGAGCTGCAAGAGCTGATCGCCCTGTGCCTGCGCCGCCTGCGTACGGGCGGCTGGCTGGTGATGAACTTGGTCACGCTCGAAAACCTGGCCAGCGCCACCCAAGCGCTGCAAGCCCAGGGCGCGGTGTGGGATGTGCTGCAATTGCAGGCGGCCCGCAGCAAACCCATTTTGCACATGCACCGCATGGCGGCAGAAAACCCCGTGTGGATCGTGTGCGCGCAGCGCGGCGAGGGCAGTGCGATGCCGGCCGCGTCAGCCGTGCAAACCGCGCAAGGGGAGGCCGCATGAGCGAGACCATGCTTCAGAATCCCCCTGCACTGGGCCGCCTCATCGGCGTCTCCCTCGGCCCCGGCGACCCTGGCCTCATTACCCGCGCAGCGTGGGCGCAGCTGCAGCGCACCGATGCCGTGTGGACTTACCCCGCGCGCAGCACCAAAACGCCCAGCTATGCGTTTGACATCGTGCAGCGTGCCGGGCTTGCGCCGCCCGCGCAGCACCAGACGCTGCTGTTCCCCATGACGCACGATGGCGACAAGCTGGCCCGCGCCTGGATGCGCGCCGCAGAGACGGTGCTGCCCTGGCTGCTGGCGGGGCAGGACGTGCTGTTTCTGGTGGAGGGCGACGCCAGCACCTACGCCACCTTTGGCCACCTGGCCCGCACCGTGCAGGCGCTGGATGCGCGCATTGACGTGCCGGTGATTGCAGGTGTGAACGCCTTCGCGGCCGCTTGCGCCGCCCGTGGCATGCCCCTGGCGGAGCAGGACGACACCATTGCCATCGTGCCCGCCGCCTACGGCGTGAGCGCGGTGGACCGTTTGCTCACCGACTTTGACACCCTGGTGCTCATGAAGGTCAAGCCGCTGATGGACGACCTGATCGACTGGCTCACCCAGCGCGGCTTGCTGCCCCACACCCAGTTCATCGAGCGCGTGGGTGCGCCGGACGAACGCAGCGTGAACGGCGTGGACCTGCCCACCCTGCGCGGCACCAAGGTCAGTTACCTCTCGCTCATGATCGTGAAGAACCCGCACCGCATACGGGGTGAGCGCATCAAGGGCTGCCTCAAAAAGACATCGCCTGCGCCGTTGCCTGCTGTGGATGGCAGCGGCCTCTCTGCCGAACAGGAAACCGCTGAATGACTGCATCCTCTGTATCACCCGCCGTGGTGCTCTCTGCCCCTGTGAATCCTGAGCAGGAGGCCCGCGTCTGCATCGTCGCCATCACCCGCCATGGCGCGGCGCAGGCCGCCCAGCTGGCGCGTGACTTGCCCGAGGCCCACATCTGCACCGCCGCCAAGTTTGCGCAGGCGTTCGATGGCCTGCCCAACCCCGTGCGCGCCTACGAAGGTGCCCTGCGTGACGAGATGGCCCCGCTGTTTGAGAGCTATGACCAGCTCGTGTTTTTTGTATCGCTCGGCGCTGTGGTGCGCCTGATTGCGCCAGTGCTCAAGTCCAAGGACGAAGACCCCGGCGTGACGGTGGTGGACGATGCGGGCCAGTTCGTCATCCCGGTGCTCTCCGGCCATGTGGGCGGCGCCAACGCCATGAGCGAGCGCATTGCCGACTTGCTGGGCGCGACGCCCGTGCTCACCACCGCATCCGATGTGGGCAAGACCATTCCCGTGGACATTTTGGGCCGCCACCTGGGCTGGCAGGTGCAGGCCCCCAAGCTCAACATCACCCGCGTGTCGGCCCATGTGGTCAACGGCGAGCCGATTGCCCTGGTGCAAGAGGCGGGCAGCACCCGCTGGTGGACCCGGCCCACGCCGCTGCCCGCCAATGTGGAATGCCTCACCGCGTTTGCGCAGGTGCGGCCCGATCACCACAAGGCTGTGTTGTGGGTCACCCATGCGGATGTGCCCGACACCCTCTGGTCCGACTGGGCCGAGCGCCTGGTGGTGTACCGCCCGCCCGTGGGGCAAGCTGCAGATGCCACCACGGCCTGAGCCATGTCTGCGGTAGCAAGCCAATCATCCGCGCCAGTGGCCCTTGCCCTTGCCATTGGTCTGGGCTGCGACCGGGGCACGCCCCTGGCCACCGTGCAGCAGTGCCTGCGGCAGGCCTTGGCACTGGCCGGTGGCACGCTGGCCGATGTGGCGGTGCTGGCGAGCATTGAAGCCAAGGCCGACGAAGCCGCTTTTTTGCAACTGGCCGCGCAGCATGGCTGGCCTTTGCAGTGGTACAGCGCCGCGCAACTGGCGGCTGTGCCCGTGCCCAACCCCTCGGCCACCGTGCAGCGCTACATGGGCACCCCCTCGGTGAGCGAGGCCGCTGCCCTGCTGGCCGCACAGGCCGATCTGCACGCCCTGGTGGTGGAAAAGCACAAGTTGCGCGGGCCCGATGGCAAGAACGCCACCGTGTCCATCGCCCGCATGGCCGCAGCGCCCTCCACCCCTTTTTTACCCCCGTCCGTTTCTTGAAAGGAAACCTCCCATGCACATCGAAATCGGCATCATCTCCCCTGAAAAGCTGGCCTACGCAAGCGTCGCGGCCACGGCCCTTTTGGGCGCCCACACCATGGGCCTGCTCAAAAGCCCCACCGCCTGGCTGCGCACGGCGCTGGCAGCGTTCTTCTTCAGCGTGCTGATGCAGGCATGGTACCTGCCCGTGGGCCCGTCGGAGCTGCACCTGGTGGGCGCCATGCCGGTGTACCTGCTGTTCGGCTTCATCCCCACGCTGTTTGGCTTTGGCCTGGGCCTGCTGGTGCAAGCCCTGGTGTTTGAGCCGCAGGACATGGCCCACCTGGCCGTCAACTTCCTGAGCCTGGCCGTGCCGCTGGTCACCGTGCACCACACCCTGGGCAAGAAGATGCAAGGCATCAGCGTGGCCAATGTGCTCAAGCTCGACGCCGTGTACTACGCAGGCGTGACCCTGATGGTGGGCTTCTGGCTGTCCATCAGCAACGATGCTGCCCCCGTGGCCGACTGGGCGCTGTTTGCAGCCTCGTACACCAGCCTGGTTGCCGTGGAGCCACTGCTGACCATCGGCCTGGTGGCCCTGGCGGGCCGTCTGCGTGGCAGCCGCGTGGGTCAACGCCTGCTCGCCGCCTGCATTGACGAAGGCCTGCTGCGCCGCGCAGCGCCTGCAGTGGCGTCTGCTTGATCTGCACAAGGGCTGATTCCATGACCGCAGGAAAAATCATGCTCGTGGGCATCGGCCCCGGCAGCACCGAGCACATGACGGCGCGCGCCCGCGCCGCCATTGCCGAGGCCGACACCATCATCGGCTACGTCACCTACATCAAGCTGGTGGCTGACCTCATCGAGGGCAAAGAGATCATCCGCAAGTCCATGACCGAAGAGCTGGATCGCGCCATCGAGGCGCTGGAGCGCGCCCGCCAGGGCAAGAAGGTGGCGCTCATCTCTTCGGGCGATGCAGGCGTGTACGGCATGGCCGGGCCTACGTTTGAAGTGCTGTTCCAGGCCGGGTGGACACCGCCCGCCGTGGACGAGAACGGCGTGCCCGAAGCAGGCGGCATTGTGGTGGAAGTGGTGCCCGGCGCCTCGGCCCTCAACAGCTGCGCGGCCCTGGTGGGCGCGCCGCTCACGCACGACTTTTGCGCCATCTCGCTGTCGGATTTGCTCACGCCCTGGCCCACCATTGCGCGCAGGCTGGATGCCGTGGCTTACTCCGATTTTGTGGTGGCCCTCTACAACCCCAAGAGCGGCCGCCGCACGCGGCAGATTGTGGAAGCGCAGCGCCTTTTCCTGCGCCACCGCAGCCCTGATACGCCCGTGGCCATCGTCAAGAGCGCCTACCGCCGCCGTGAGCGCATCGAGTTCACCACGCTGGCGCACATGAGCGATGCCGACATCGGCATGCTCAGTACCGTGCTCATCGGGAACAGCAACACCGTGGTGCAAAACGGCCTGATGGTCACGCCACGCGGCTATGCCAACAAATACGACGTGCAGGCGGGCGGCACCACGCGCGAGGGCGAGCGCCCTGGCCGGTCGCTCTCCACCGGGCTCAACGGCTGGCTGGAGAATCTGTTTGCCGACCATGCTGCGGGCGACAGCATCGAAGCCCTGGCCCAGCGCCACCGCCTGCCGGTGGAATACATCCGCGACACCCTTGAAAACCCGCTGGAAGCCGCAGCGCAAGATGCGCCCGAGGAGGTCGATGCATGAGCACCGAGAGCACCGACACCACGAACGCGGCTGTGGCCGCCGATGCAACGCCCTCCGAGGTCGTGCGCCCCAAGATCAGCGACTACCGCCGTCACCTGCTCATTTGCACCGGCCCCCGCTGCACGCAAAACGGCGAGGCGCAAGACCTGTTCGACAGCCTGGGGGCCAAGTTCAAGGCCGCGGGTTTGAACGATGGAGAACTGCGCGTGAAGCGCAGCCGCGTGGGCTGCTTTGCGGCGTGCAAAGGCGGCCCGGTGATGTGCGTGCAGCCCGATGGCACCTGGTACTACAACGTCACCCCCGCCAACATGGACCGCATCATCACCGAGCACCTGGTGGGCGGGCAGCCGGTGCAAGAGCTGGTGTTTCACCAGGGGCCCACCGGGGGGTGATGGGTTGATATTTGTTTTGTAGCTGCTGGCGCTTATTTCATGGGCGCTGGCGGCTATTTTTGCTTGTGGCGACCCCTTGGCACGCTCAGCGCGGCCGGTACATCTTGAACAACTGTTCCGGCCCCACGGTGAAGTAATCGGCGGGGCCGCCTGCGCGCAGGATGTGGCCTGCGCTGGCCGTGTCGTACACGCCGTCCTTGAGCAAGGCGGTGTCGATGTGCACGGCCACCACCTCGCCCAGCACCAGCCAGGTTGGCACCTGTACCCCGTCGGCCCCTTGCAGTTGCAAGACCTGCGTGCGGCGGCATTCCAGGGTGACGGGGCTTTCGGCCACGCGCGGCGGGCGCACCTGCGTGCTGGCCAAGGGGGTAAGGCCCGCCAGCTCAAATTCACTCACCTCCGGCGCCACGGCGGCGCAGGTCTGGTTCATGGCCTCGGCCAGATCGCGGGTGGCCAGGTTGCAAACGAACTCGCCGGTTTCCTCGATGTTGCGCAGCGTGTCTTTGGCGCCAATGCTGGCAAAGCCGACGATGGGCGGCACGTAATTGAAGGCGTTGAAGAAGCTGTAGGGCGCCAGGTTGAGCGCACCCTGCGCGTTGCAGGTAGAGATCCAGCCAATCGGGCGCGGGCCGACGATGGCGTTGAACGGGTCGTGCGGCAGGCCGTGGCCCTTGCGGGGTTCGTAGCTGTGCAGGGTGCGAGCGGTCATGGGTTGCTGTCCTTGTTCCATGGGATCAATTTGCTATTAAAAGCATAGCTGCTTGCGCTTTCTGCATGAGCGCTAGAGCCTGATTTTGCTTGAAGGTTGGTTGTGTGCCTGCGGTGTGCATCATTTGCCCTGGCGCGCCAGCCACACGCCGGCCACGGCCACCACCATGCCCACAAGGGCCAGGCCCGACAGCGTTTCGCCAAACAGCGCCCAGGCGATGAGCGCGGTGGTGGGTGGGGTCAGGTAGAACAGGCTGGCCACGTTCACGGCGCTGCCCCGGCCAATCAGCAGGTTCAGCAGGCTGACTGCGCCCACCGACAGCACCAGCACCAGCCAGCCCAGGGCAAACATGAACTGGCCCGTCCAATGGATCTGCATGGTTTCGGTCAGGCTGGCCAGCACGGCCATGGCGGCCACGCAGGGCAGGTACTGGATCACCGAGCCCGAGCGCAGGTCAAACGCCGGGCAAAAGCGCTTTTGGTACAGCGTGCCGCAGGTGATGCCCACCAGCGCCACCACAGCGGGCAGCAGCATGGCTAGCAGCGCCTGGCTGGGCACGGAGGCAATTTTTTGCGCCACCACCAGCGCCACACCGGCAAACCCCAGGGCCAGCCCGCACCACTGCGCGGGCCGCACCCGTTCGCCTAGCAGCAGCCCGGCGGCCAGGGCTGTGAGCAACGGCTGCAGCCCCACCACCAGCGCCGTGATGCCCGAAGGCAGGCCGTGGCCAATGGCGGTGAACACCCCACCCGCGTACACGCCATGCACCAGCAGGCCCGACACCGCAATGTGCAGCCACTGCCGCGCACTGCGCGGCCAAGGCGCGCGAAACCACTGGGCCACCGCCAGCATCAGCACCGTGACGATGGCAAACCGCAACGCCAGAAAGGTCAGCGGCTCCACATAGGGCAGGCCCAGCTTGGCGCCGATGAAGCCGGTGCTCCACAGGGCCACGAACAGCAAGGGGTAGGCGGTGTCGCTCAGGCCAGGGCGGGGCGTGCTCTGCACAGCGGAAGAATTCATGGGCGGGCCAATCAGGGAGAAAGCTGGTGGAAACGAGGAAGGTGGCGGGCGCCGTCCCACGTGCGCGGCGCTGGGGGCTTTTTGCCGCGCAATGCGTACTCTGCCACGCCTGGGCCGCCTGCGCAGGGCAGGGGTCACGGGTGGCTCTCCTAGCGCGCCTGCCTCCATGCGGCCCAGGAGCTGCTTGCCCCCGTCTTGGTGGGGGGCAGCAGGCCGCCGAAAAGTCGTTGAAAATGGTGCGTCAGCACAACGTTGTTCCGTTTTGCAGCGACGCCAGCGGCCCGTTTGCCGATTCGTCCCCTCGGCATGCGCAACAATGTGCGGATACCCCCCGCCATGAAAGACACGCGCTCCCCGCTTCCAGAACCAGAGGTCACCTCCAGCGAATTGGAGCGTTTGCGTGCCGCAGTCCACCGGGCTGAGCAGGCCGAGCGCCTGCAGCGCGCCCTGTTTGCCATCTCAGAGCTGTCCAGCTCCGACCTGGAAATGCCCCACATGCTGCAGCAGTTGCACGCCATCGTGGGCTCGCTCATGTACGCGCGCAACCTGTTCATGGCGCTGTACGACGAGGCCAGCGACAGCCTGGACTTCATCTACATGGTGGACGAAGCCACCCCGGACCAGCCCCAGAGCGGCCAGCGCATCCCCATGGCCGACTACGCCCAGGCGCTGACCTGGTACCTGGTGCGCGACGGCCTGCCCCGGCGCGGCTCGATGCAGGCTCTGGCGCAGCAGGTGCCCGGCCCCTTGCGGGCGCGCGGCGCCCATGCGCAGGACTGGCTGGGCGTTCCCCTGCGCGAGGGCAGCCACGTGCGCGGCGCCCTGGTGGTGCAAAGCTACGACGAGCCCAATCGCTACGGACCCGAAGAACAGGCGCTGCTGGAGTTTGTGGCCAGCCACGTGCTCACCGCCGTGCAGCGCAAGCAAAGCCAGCAGGACCTGGAGCAGGCTGTGCAGGTCAGCACCGCCGAGCTGGCCCGGGCCAATCAGGCCCTGGTGGCCGAGGTGACCCGCCGCCAGCGTGGCGAGCGGCTGCAGGCCGCCCTGTACCGCATTGCCGAGCGCGCCAATGACATGGGCAGCATGGACGATTTCTACCGCGCTGTGCATGACACCGTGGGCGATCTCATCAACGCCCGCAACTGCTACATCGCCCTGGTGTCGGAGGACGGGCAGGTGCTGGAATTTCCCTACTATGTGGACGAGCAGGGCGGCAAGGGCATCACCCGGCGCATGGGCCGGGGGCTGACCGAATACGTGCTGCGCACCTGCAAGCCGCTGCTGGTGAACCGGGCCGAGGCCGATGAGCTCATTGCCCAAGGCGTTTTCCAGACGGCCGGGCCCCGTGCCAATTCCTGGCTGGGCGTACCGCTGGTGTGCGACGGGCGGGCGCTGGGCGTGATTGCCGTGCAAAGCTATCAGGCCGACGTGGCGTATTCCGACCGCGACCGGCTGCTGCTGAGCTTTGTCTCGCACCAGATCGCCAGCAGCCTGGTGCGCCGCCGCACCACCGATTCATTGCAACGCGCCAACGCCGAGCTGGCGCAGCGCGTGGCCGAGCGCACAGGCCAGCTGCAAGAGCAGATCGCTGTGCGCGAGCGGGTCGAGGCCCAGCTGCAGCACCAGGTGATGCACGATGCCCTGACCGGCCTGCCCAATCGCAGCTACCTGCTGGAGCGCCTGACCTGGCTGCAGGCACGCCTGCAGCGCCACGAGCATCGCCGCTTTGCGGTGATGTTTGTGGATGTGGACCGCTTCAAGCTCATCAACGAAAGCATGGGCCACCATGCGGGCGATGCGGTGCTGCAGGAAATCGGGCGGCGCCTGCTGGCCACGCTGGGTGATTCGGACATGATCGCCCGCGTGGGCGGTGACGAGTTTGCCGTGCTGCTGAGCAACGCCCAGACGCTGGAAGCCGCCATGCGCTCGGCGCGGCGCATGCTGCAGGTGCTGGACGAGCCCATGGTGGTGGAGGGCAAGCAGCTGTTCGCTTCCGTCAGCATTGGCATCATGATGTGCGACCAGCCTGCAGCGGCCCCCACCGACTTGCTGCGCAACGCCGACACCGCCATGTACCGCGCCAAGGTCAATGGCCGGCGCCGGTTTGAGCTGTACGACGCGCATTTGCACAGCGATGCCCTGCGCGTGCTGACCCTCGAAAACGCCCTGTGGTCGGCCCTCAAGCAGCGCCAGTTTGTGCCGCACTTCCAGCCCATCGTGTCGCTCAAAGACGGGCAGGTGCGGGGCTATGAAGCCCTGGTGCGCTTGCAGCACCCAACCGAAGGCCTGCTGGCACCGACGGACTTTTTGCAGGTGGCCGAAGACAGCGGCAGCATGGAGGCCATCGACTGGCAAATTTTTGCTGCCGCCAGCCAGGCCATTGCCGCCCAGACCGACTTCACCGGCTACCTGGGCCTGAACGTGGCGCCGCGCCACTTTCGCAACCCGCACTTTTGCCAGCAATTGCTGGACATGCTGAAAGCCGCGGGCCTGCCGCCCTCGCGCCTGTGCCTGGAAATCACCGAAGGCGCCCTGATCGACGACCCCGAGCGCACCTGCGACCTGCTCAACGAGCTGCGCAGCCACGGCATGTCGCTGGCGCTGGACGACTTCGGTACCGGCTACTCGTCGCTGGGCTACCTGCACCGCTTCCCGCTGCTCACGCTCAAGATCGACCGCAGCTTTGTCGCCCCGCTCACCGCCCCCTCCGCCAACCAGGGCCGCGCCAGCGCCGCCGTGGTGCGCGCCGTGGTGGCGCTGGCGGGCTCGCTGGGCCTGAGCGTGGTGGCCGAAGGCATCGAAACCCAGGCCCAGGCCGATGCGCTGCGCGCCCTGGGTTGCCATCTCGGCCAAGGCTTCTTGTTTGCCAAACCAGGGCCATTGCCTGCTTCTTCGGCCTGATTCCATTTCTAAGAGCGGCTAACAAAACCCTTCTGGCGTCGTTGCCGTGTCTTGTCGTACTACCCGTACTGCCTGCGACGCGGCGCCTAGCCAGAACCGCTGCGCTGGGTTTTGTTATCCGCTCTAAATCACCCCTGACGTTGTTGCTTCGCCTTGCCGTGCTTTAGCACTGTCTGCGGCTTCGCGCCTGGTCAGGAATGATTGGGAAATGGAATGAGGGCCAGGTGACCGCTACCGCTGCCCCAAAAACTGCGCCGGGGGCTGCCCCACCGACTTGCGCACCATCGCACTGAACGCGCTGGGGCTGTAGCCCAGTTCGGTGGCGATCTGGCCCACAGGCATGCGGCCCGCCGCCAGCGACACCGCCTTGGCCAGAATCACCTGCTGGCGCCACTGCGTGAAGGTGCTGCCCAGCTCGGTACGAAACAGCCGCGCCACCGTGCGCAGGCTGGCGCCCGTGTCTTGCGCCCAGGCCTCCAGCGTGGTGTGGCGCGTGGGGTCGGCCAGCACGGCTTCGCACAACTGGCGCAGGCGCTTGTCGTGGGGCAGGTCCACGCCCAGCTTCACGGGCGCTGCGCGGGCCAGCTCGTCGCACAGCAGCGCGCTCAGGTGGCGTTCGCGCAGCAGCGTGGCTGCGTTGGGCGGTGGGCCGTCGTCCGGGGTGGTGGGCATTTCACGCACCACGGCGCGCAGCAGGTCTGAGGCTTCCAGCACCCGGCACTGGCGCCACGCAGCCTGCCCGTGTGGCGCAGTGCGCTCGCCCAAGGCCGCTGGGCCGCAGCGCCCGCGCGGCTGGTGAAAGTACAGCGTGCGCATTTCGGCGTCTTCCACCATCGTCACGGCGTGTTCCATGCCCGGCGGTATCCACAGCGCACGCGATGGCGGCACGATGTAGGTGCCCCGGTCCACCGTGAGCTGGATCACGCCGGTGGTGGAGATGGCCACCTGTGCCCACGGGTGGCTGTGCGGCATCACCCGCGTGTCGGCCCGCAACTGGCGCACCTTGGCGCGCACCGGGCGCTGGGCCGTGGGCACAAACAAGTGCGGGGTCAGTGAATCGACATACGCCACCGGGCGCCGGGCGCGGCGTGGCGCTGGTGCGCCGGGCGCCTGACGAGGGGCGCTGGAGGTTGTTGCAGGTTTTGGCATGTTTGCGATAGTAATTGACCGGCTATCGTCAAACTGCCGAGTCCGGCGTGCCTAAGATCAACCCCATGACCTCTGCATCCTCTGGCAATTCATCTGCCGCCGTGCCGTTTCGGCAAGACGCCCGCACCATCGGGCTGGTGGGCCTGGCCCATGGCAGCTCGCACTTCTTTCACATGCTGCTGCCGCCACTGTTCCCGTGGCTGATCGCCGAGTTCGGCTTCAGCTATTCCGAACTTGGGGTGCTGGTGTCGGTGTTTTTCGTGATCTCCGGGGTGGGCCAGGCCCTGTCGGGCTTTTTGGTAGACCGGGTGGGCGCGCGGCCCATCATGTTTTTTGCGCTGTCGAGCTTTGCGGCCTCTGGGCTGGTGGCGGGCACTGCGCAGGGCTATGGGGGGCTGGTGGTGGCTGCAGCCCTGGCCGGGCTGGGCAACGCGCCCTTCCACCCGGTGGACTTCACCATCCTGAACAAGCGCGTATCCCCCCAGCGGCTGGGGCACGGTTTTGCGGTGCACGGCATCAGCGGCAACCTGGGCTGGGCCACGGCGCCAGTGTTCATGGCAGGCATTGCCACGGCCACGGGTTCATGGCGCACAGCCAGCCTGTGCGGCGCGGCGTTTGCGCTGCTGGTGCTGGCCATCATGGTGATCAACCGCGACGCGCTGGACGACCGCCAGGGCGAATGGGCCCACCAGGCCAAGGGCGCCGCCAGTGCGCAGGCTGCCAAGCCCGAGCATCCCATGGCCTTCCTCAAGCTGCCTTCGGTGTGGCTGTGCTTTTCGTTCTTCTTCTGGAGCACCTGCGCCCTCAGCGCCATCCAGAGCTTTGCCAGCCCCGCGCTGCAGTCCATGTACGGCCTGCCCCTGAGCCTCACGGCCATGGTAGTCACCGGCTACATGCTGTGCGGCGCGGGCGGCATGGTGGTGGGCGGCTTTCTGGTCGGCCGCGTGCAGCGGCTGGAGAAAGTGATCTCGGTCTGCCTGCTCGGCTCTGCTGCGCTGCTGGCGCTGGTGGCCACAGGGCTGCTGCCCGGCATGGCAGCACTGGTGGTGGCCTCCATCGCTGGCCTGGGCACGGGCCTGGCCGGCCCCTCGCGCGACATGCTCATCAAGCGTGCCGCGCCACCCGGCGCCACGGGCCGTGTGTACGGCACCGTGTACTCAGGCCTGGACCTGGGCTTTTGCCTGGCCGCCCCCGTGTTCGGCGCCATGCTGGACCGGGGCATGACCTCAGGCATCTTCTTCGGCTCTGCCGCTACGCTGGCGCTGAGTGTGGTGTCTGCGGCGTTTGTGGGGGTGGGGCTCGCGGCACGGATGGCGCGGCCAGCGGCGGTGACGGCGGGGTGAGGGTGTGATTGGGGGGGCCTCGTTTTGCGCCCCCTTCGGCACCTTCGATGGTGATGTGCTCGTTATATTGATCCGGCACGGTTTATTGCAGAGTCCAGATGCCGTTCAACTTGAGCCCGTCGAGGGGCTTCGACACCTCAGCCCGAGCAAGGTTTACGAATAAAGCCTGCCGGATCAATAGTTGGGAGGCCGGTTTCGGCCAGGAGCGGTCGGTGAGAATGGTTGCCCGGATGGCAGCTTCAGGCTGGCTGCCGACGTTCACGGTGGGTGTGGCGTCAGTCGGCTCTCGACCCCAAGCCGTCTTAATATTCACGGTTGGTTGCACGAGGTGCTTCGATCTTCGACATCCAAGACCGTCCACACATTGCACCCGACCACTTCTCATCGCCCGGTAAAAAGGGGACTCCAACGAGGCCCTCACATCCCATCAATCCTCACCCCGCGCCCGTGACTCCCGCGCCTTGCGTGCCCAATAGCGGGACTTGGCCGCATCGCGGGCCACGCCTTCGCCGCGTGCGTACATGACAGACAGGTTTTGCTGCGCATCGGCATCGCCTTGCTCGGCGGCCTTGGTGTACCAGTGCACGGCCTGCTTCTTGTCTTGCGCCACGCCTTCGCCGTCGTCATAAGACACGGCCAGGTTGAACTGTGCGCGCACATGGTTTTGTGCGGCCGCCTTGCGGTACCAGGCCACGGCCTGCTGGTGGTCTTGTGGCACGCCTTCGCCTTCGTCGTACGCCACCCCCAGGTTGTATTGCGCGTCCGAGTCGCCCTGGTCGGCCGCCTTGCGGTACCACTGGGCGGCCATCTGGTGGTCCTTGGCTACACCTTCGCCCTTGTCGTACGAAACGCCCAGGTTGTACTGGGCCTTGGCCAGCCCCTGGTTGGCGGCCTGGGTGTACCAGTACACCGCCTGTTTAAAGTCCTGCGGCACGCCTTCGCCGTCGTCGTACGAAACGGCCAGGTGGTATTGCGCGTCGGCATGGCCTTGTTCGGCGGCTTTGCGGTACAGCGCGGCCGCCTTGGCGTGGTCTAGCTGAACGCCTTTGCCAAAGTCGTGCATCAGCCCCAGGTGAAATTGCGCATCGGGGTCACCCGCCTGAGCGGCGGGTTGCAGTTCTTTGGCCGCCAGGGCGAACTGGCCCCGGTCGTAGGCGCGCACGCCTTCGGCGGTGCCGGCCCAGGCCGCGCCGGCCAGCAGCGCGGCGCCCAGGCAGGCTGCAGAAATCCAGGGAAGAAAACGTGAACGTTGGAAGTGCATGGTTTGAAGCGGCTTGGCGCTCCTCGCGCTGCCGCGTTGTTGTGAAGGATGTGAACGCCCTGGTGTTGCCACCCGCGCACGGTGACAGGGCCCCGTGGCTGCGGCGTGGTGGAAGTGTGCCCGCGCCGTGGCGTAGCGGCACAGCGGTTGCCAACCGTTACATGCGCATGAGTGCCCGGTGTTGCCCGGGCGCAGCGCACGGCGCGGTTTGACGCGCATGGATGTGCTCCCTACGATGGCCCTTCTTCCCGCCCCCCGGAGCCGCGCCTATGCCTGCACCCCATTGGATTCACTCTGCCGCCACGCGCTGGGCCTGTACCGGCGTCGCGCTGGCTGCCGCCGCCTGTGCGCCCTTGTCGCCCAAGCCTGCGAAAACGTCAGAAGCCCCGCCCGTGGCTGCGGCCTGCCCACCGGCGCTCGCGGCCCTGGCCCGTTGCTTGGCGGGGCAGGATTCTGCGGGGGCCTACTACCTCATCGCCATGCCCCACCAGTGGAACGGCCACCTGGTGCTGCACGCCCACGGTGGGCCAGCTCTGGGTGCGCCTCGGCCCGAACGCTCGGCGGCAGACCTGGAGCGCTGGGCCATCATGGTCAAGGCCGGTTATGCATGGGCGGGAAGCACCTTCCGCCAGGGCGGCGTGGAAGTGCGTGCAGCGGCCGAGGACACCGAGCGCCTGCGGCAGATCTTTCTGGGCCATGTGGCGCAGCCGCGCCGCACCATCCTGCACGGGCAGTCGTGGGGTGCCAGCGTGGCGGCGCGGGGGGCCGAGATGTTCACTTCCACAACCCAAGGCCAGCGCCCGTATGACGCCGTGTTGCTCACCAGCGGTGTGCTGGCCGGGGGCTCGCGTTCGTACGACTTTCGTACCGACCTGCGCGTGGTCTACCAGTACCTCTGCAACAACCACCCCCGGCCCACTGAGGTGCAATACCCGATCAACATCGGCCTGCCCGCTGATGCGACCCTGACCCCGGCCGATCTGGCCGTGCGCGTGAATGAATGCCTGGGGCTGGACAAGCCCGCATCTGCCCGCACGCCCGAGCAGCAGCGCCGCGTGAAGGTGATCACCGACGTCATCCGCATTCCGGCCAGCTCCATCCAGGGCCACATGAATTGGGCGACGTTCCACTTTCGCGACGTGGTGCAGCACCGCACCGGGGGCGCCAGCCCCTTTGGCAACGAAGGCGTGCTCTACCGGGGCTCTGATGACGATGCAGCACTGAACGCCGGTGTGCTGCGCTACCGGGCCCACCCGGCAGCGCTGGCCCGCTTCGCGCAAGACACCGACCCCACCGGCCGCATCCCTGTGCCGGTGCTCACCGTCAAAGGCATCGACGACGCGACCGCGTTCGTGGAACTGGATGCCGCATTCAAAACCACGATGGAGCAGGCGGGCACCAGCGGCCATCTGGTGCAGACCTTCACGCGGCACAGCAGCCACAGTTACCTGAGCGACCCGACCTACCCCACGCTGATGGCGGCCCTGCTGCGCTGGGTGGAAGACGGCACCCGGCCCACGCCCGCCAGCATTGCCAGCCAATGCCCGGCGCTGGAGGCCACCTTTGGCAAGGGCTGCGCTTTTGTGCCGGAATACAGCCCCGCGGCGCTGAACACCCGCGTGCCCGAAAGGGCGCCGCAGTGATCCATCAACCGCCGGGCACCTGCACCACCCGCGTACCGGCAATGGCATAGGCCTGTGCTCCCGCGGGCAGGGCGTTGGCGTGCGTGCCGGTGAAGGCGCCGAAGGCGGGCAGCACCAGCAGCCCTGGTGGCCCTGGCTGCCATGCAAAACAGGGTAGGCGCATGCGGTCCCGCGCCGGGCCGTGCAGCACCACCGAGGGGTGCAAATGCCCCGCCAGCACGGTGTGCCCCGCCACGGCCTGCGGGTGGTGCGCTGCCCGCAAGGGCACGCCAGGCACTGGGGCCCAGGGCTCTTCCTGCAAGGCAATGTTCAGGTCAGCGGGCGGGGTGCCCGCATGGCGGTCGTGGTTGCCCAGCACCAAGTCCATGGCCACTTGCGCGTGTCGAGCCCGCCAGCCGCGCAGTTGCTGCCACAGGGCGGGTTGCGCACCGCTGCGCGCATGCAAAAAGTCGCCCAAAAACACCAGCCGCTGTGCACCAGTGGCAGTGAGCAGCGCATCCAGCCGGGCGATGTTTTCGGCCGTGGTGCCCGTGGGCACGGGCTGCCCCGCATGGCGAAAACTGGCCGCCTTGCCAAAGTGCACATCGGCCACGAACAGGCTGCGGGCCTGGGGCCACCACACGGCGCGCCCTGGCAGCAGCCACAGCACTGTGCCGCAGGGCAGCGTCAGGGGGCACGCGCCCGCTGGATTGGCATGTGTGGGTGGGCAGGGGGCAGTGGTGGGTGACGTCAAGGCAGCCATGGAGCGCCGAGCATACCGATGGCCGTGGCCGTGGCCGTGTGTGCCGGGGTGGCGCAATGGCCCCGGCCGCGGGGTCAGAACCCGTGCCGTCCCCGGCGTGGCCGCGTGGCGCGTGTGCGGGCGGTGCGCTCGGGCGCATCGCGGTGCAGGCCCCAGTGGGTGGTGTCGCGCGTTGGTGCCAGGCGCGTGCCCATGGTGTCGTCTGCGGCCACTTCCAGCGCCTGCACCATGCGCTCCAGCCGGTCGCCCAGGCTCTCGGTGCTCAGCCGTTCGCGAAAGCGCTCCACCATCAGCGGCAGGGCAAAGGGCGTGGGGCGTTCCAGCGTGTGCACGGACAGTTGCTGGGCCTTCATGCGTTGCAGGGTCTGGGCCAGGCGGCCCATGTCCAGCTCCTGCACCAGCAGCTCGGCCCGGGCCTGGGCCAGCAGCAGGTTGTCCGGGTCGTACTGCGCGAACACGTCGTAGTACAGCGAGGAGGATGCCTGCAACTGCCGGCTGCTGCGCTGCTCGCCCGGGTGGCTTTGAAAGATAAGCCCGGCGATGCGCGCAATTTCGCGAAAGCGCCTGCGCGCCATTTCGGTGGCGTTCAGGCTGGCCAGCACCTCGTCTTCGAGCCCGCTGCCGATGGTGGTGTGTGTGCCTTCGCCAATCAGGCGCGGCAGCAGTGTGGCCCAGTCCACCGGCTTGGCCGACAGCAGCTCCAGCCCGTAGTCATTGACCGCGATGGAGAAGGTGTTGGGCACCTGCTGCGACGCGCGCCAGCCCAGCAGCCCGGCCAGGCCCAGGTGCACCAGCCGCCCCGCCAGCGGGTACAGGTACAGGTGCCAGCCCTCGCGCGTGTGCAGCACCTCGGCCACCAGGCGGCTGGGCGTGGGCAGGGCCGACCACGCATCCTGCAGCGCCAGCAAGGGCTGCGCGCAGCGCATCTCGGGCGATGCGAACACGCCGCGCTCGGCCTGCTCCAGCTGGCGCAGCATGGCATCGGCCAGCGTGTTCGACAGCGGCATGCGCCCGCCGTTCCAGCGCGGCAGCGCGGCGCTGCCCCCGGGGGCGGTGCGCACATAAGCGGTCATCTGCTGCGTGCGCACCAGCTCCAGCAGGCGGCCGGCAAACATGAACACATCGCCGGGTTTGAGGCGTGCGATGAAGCTCTCTTCCACCGAGCCCAGCTTCCCGCCGCTCACAAACTGCACCTGCATGCTGGCGTCGCTCACGATGGTGCCGATGTTGCTGCGGTGGCGCCGCGCCAGCCGCGCATCGGGCATGCGCCACACGCCGTCTTCGTCGGGCACCACCCGGTGAAAGTCGGGGTAGTTGGCCAGCGAGGCGCCGCCCCGGCGCACGAACTGCAGCGCCCATTGCCAGTCGTTGTCGGCCAAGGTGGCGTAGGCCGGGGCGCGGCGCACCTCGGCCAGCAGGGCATCGGGCACAAAACCGCCGCCCAGGGCGATGGTCACCAGGTGCTGTACCAGCACATCCAGCGGCGCGCGGGGCGTGTGGCGGTCTTCAATGCGGCCTTCGGCCAGCGCCTGGCGGGCAGCGGCGGCCTCCACCAGTTCCAGGCTGTGCGTGGGCACCAGCGTGATGCTGCTGGTGCGCCCCGGCGCGTGGCCCGATCGGCCTGCGCGTTGCACCAGCCGCGCCACGCCCTTGGCCGATCCGATCTGCAGCACCTGCTCCACCGGTAAAAAGTCCACGCCCAGGTCCAGGCTCGATGTGCACACCACCGCCTTGAGCGTGCCTGCTTTGAGCCCTGCCTCCACCCAGCCGCGCACCTCGCCGCTGAGCGAGCCATGGTGCAGGGCAATGGTGCCCGCCCAGTCGGGCCGCGCCTCCAGCAGCGCCTGGTACCAGCGCTCGGCCTGCGAGCGGGTGTTGGTGAAGAGAAGTGTTGCACCACCCCTCGCATGCCGGTTGCCACTTGCCATCGCCCCACCTCGCGGCGTTGCAGTCCTTGCCAATACTTGCGGTATTGGCGGCGGACTGCGCCTTGCGCCGTGGGCCGGTGGCGGCGTGCCATCTTCGGCATCCGAAGGGTGCTGCAACACCAGCGTCGACGCGTTGGCCTCGATGGACTGCACCACCTGCGGCAGCAGCGACAGGCCCATGTGCCCGGCCCAGGCAAAGCGCTCCACGCGTTCGGGCAGCAGCACCTGCACCTGCAGCGCTTTGTCGATGCGGCCCTGCACCAGCAGGGGTTGGGCGCGGCGCGGTGCACGCGGCGGCAGGGCAGGCATCAGCGTGGCCAGCGCTTCGGGCAGGTTGCCCAGCGTGGCCGACATGCCCCACACCTGCAGGCGCGGGTTCCAGCCCGACAGGCGCGCCAGCGCCAGCTGCACCTGCACGCCGCGCTTGTTGCCCACCAGCTCGTGCCATTCGTCCACCACCACCAGCTGCACGCTGGCCAAGCGCTCGCGCGCATCGGCGCGGGCCAGTAGCAGCGATACGCTTTCGGGCGTGGTGACCAGCACCGTGGGCAGGCGCCGGTCTTGCGCGGCGCGCTCGCCGCTGGCGGTGTCTCCGGTGCGCAGGCCGCTGCTCCAGTGCGGGGCCAGGTCGGGCAGGGGCTCTTGCAGGGCGCGCAGCGAATCGGCCGCCAGCGCGCGCATGGGGGTGATCCACAGCACCGTGAGCGGCGGGGGCTTGTTTGCTTCTTTTTTAGGAGCTGCTTGCGCAATATCCACGGGCGCCAGAGCCGAAAAATGCTCCAAAGCGCCGAGCCACACGGCGTACGTCTTGCCCGCGCCGGTGGTAGCGTGCAGCAGGCCCGAGCGGCCTTCGGCCATGGCCTGCCACACCTGTTGCTGGAAGGCAAACGGCTGCCAGCCCCGCGCGGCCATCCAGCGCTTTGCGGCCCCTTCGCTCATGCGCTGCTTTCTGGCAGCAGCGCGGCCAGCGTCTGCAAGGTGTCGGCCTCGGCCACGGGTTTGTCTTGCCGCCAGCGCAGCATGCGCGGAAAGCGCACGGCAATGCCGCTTTTGTGGCGCGGGCTGCGCGCAATGCCTTCAAAGCCCAGCTCGAAGACTTGCGTGGCCTGCACGCTGCGCACAGGGCCAAAGCTCTCGCGCGTGGTCTTGCGGATGATGGCATCCACCTGCGCAATCTCGGCGTCCGTCAGGCCCGAGTACGCCTTGGCAAAGGGCACCAGTTGCCGGTTGGGGTCCTCGGGTGGGCCGTTCCACACGGCGAAGGTGTAGTCGGTGTACAGGCTGGCGCGCCGCCCGTGGCCGCGCTGGGCGTAGATGAGTACCGCGTCGACGCTCATGGGGTCGATCTTCCACTTCCACCACACGCCCACGTCCTTGGTGCGGCCCACGCCGTAGTGGGCGTGGCGGTGCTTGAGCATGAAGCCCTCGGTGCCCAGGCTGCGTGCTGCTTCGCGCTGGCGGGCCAGGTCCTGCCAGTCAGCGCCCTGCAGCAGCGGGCTCAGGCGCAGCGCGCCTGCCGGGGCTTCGCCGATGGTGGTGGAGGGCGGCTGCAGCAAGGCCTCCAGATGCGCGCGCCGGGCTTGCTGGGGCTGCTCGCGCACATCCTGCCCCGCGTGTTCCAGCAGGTCGTAGGCCACCAGCACCACGGGCAGTTCGCGCAGCAGCTTGGGTGTGAGCGTTTTGCGGCCCAGGCGC
Source organism: Acidovorax temperans (assembly GCF_006716905.1). GTDB lineage: Bacteria > Pseudomonadota > Gammaproteobacteria > Burkholderiales > Burkholderiaceae_C > Acidovorax > Acidovorax temperans. The sequence continues at coordinate 88,277 of NZ_VFPV01000004.1, forward strand.
TTTTGCAGGTCGGCAAAGGGGCGCGGGGCGGGTTCGCCGGGCAACCACACAAGGATTTCGCCGTCGATCACCGTGCCGTCTGGAAGGCTTTGCAGCGCGGCGCTGGCCAGTTCCGGGAAGCGGTCGGTCACCAGTTCTTCGCCACGCGACCACACCCACACGGCCCCGGCGCGCCGCACGATCTGCGCGCGGATGCCGTCCCACTTCCATTCCACCTGCCAGTCCTCCACCGGACCCAGCAGCGTGGGCATGTCGGCCACCGGCTGGTTGAACGGGTGCGCCAGAAAGAAGGGGTAAGGGTGACCGGCAGCGCCATCGGTGGCTTGGTCTGCATCGCCTTCGGCCGGTGCCACCAGAGCGGCGTAGTCGGCGGCCTGGGGCTGGCGGCCGATTTGCGTGTAGCCCATCAGCCGGTGGGCGATGCGCTTGGCGTCCAGCCCGCTCACGGTGGCCAGTGCCTGCGTGACCTGCAGGTGCGACACCCCCACGCGGAAGTTGCCGGTGATGAGCTTGAAGTACACCAAACGCTGCTCGGGTGCCAGCCGGTTCCACTGCGCGCGCAGGTGGGCGTCGGCTTCATCGGGCGGCAGGGAGCGCAGTGGCAGCAGCTGCGCCATCCACTCGGCCAGCGGCACATCAGCGGGCTCGGTGGGCGGGGGCAGCAGCAGGGCGATGGTTTCGGCCAGGTCGCCCACGGCCTCGTAGCTTTCGTCAAACAGCCATTCGGGCAGGCCCGCAGCCTGTTGCGCCAGGGCTTTGAGGCGCTTGGTGGGCACCATCTGGCGCGGCTTGCCACCGGCCAGAAAGTACACGGCCCAGGCAGCATCGCAAGGGGCGGCCACGCGCAGGTAGGCCACCAGCGCGGCCAGCTTGGCCGACTGGGCGGTGGTGGCATCAAGCGCCTGGAAGAGGGCGGCGAACTGCTTCATGGCGCGGCCTCTGCGGCAGGGGCGCTGGCCGGCTGCTCGGCCGCAGCGTCCGTGTCGTCTTCGTTGTCGTCCCCGCCGTACTCGGTGGCGAACACCTGCGCATCCAGGCCTTGCTCGCACAGCCAGCGCACCATCACCTCGGTGCTGCCGTGGGTGACGATGATGCGCTCGGCCCCCGTGGCGCCAATGGCCTTTTGCAGGCCGGGCCAGTCGGCGTGGTCGCTCATCACAAAGCCCCGGTCCACGCCCCGGCGGCGGCGGGCGCCGCGCACCAGCATCCAGCCGCTGGCAAATGCGTCGGAATGTTCGCCAAAGCGCTTGAGCCAGGGCGTGCCTGCGGCAGAGGGCGGTGCGATCACCAGAGCGCGGCGCAGGTCGGCCTTGGTGATTTGCGGGTCCGTCACGCGGTGCGTGGGCGGCAGCGGTACACCGGCTGCGCGGTACACGGCGTTGAGCGGCTCCACCGCGCCGTGCACCACGATGGGCCCGATGCTGGCATCCACCCCGTACAGCAGCCGCTGCGCCTTGCCAAACGCATAGGCGTAGAGCACGCTGGCCTTGCCCGCCGCGGCATTCGCGGCCCACCAGGCGTTGATGTCGGCAAACAGCACGGGCTGCGCGGGCCAGCGGTAAATGGGCAGGCCGAAGGTGGATTCCGTGATGAAGGTGTGGCAGCGCACGGGCTCAAATGGCGGGCAGGTGCCGTCGTCTTCAAGCTTGTAGTCGCCCGAGGCCACCCACACCTGGCCTTCGTGCTCGATGCGCACCTGGGCGGAGCCCAGCACATGCCCGGCCGGGTGCAGCGACACCGTCACGCGCTGGTGCGTGATGGCTTCGCCGTAGGCCAGGGTCTGCAGGGTGATGTCTGCGCCCAGCCGGTTGCGCAACGTGCCCGCGCTGTCGGTGTGGGCCAGGTAATGGGCCGAACCGCGCCGGGCGTGGTCCGAATGCGCGTGGGTGAGCACGGCGCGTTCCACGGGCCGCCAGGGGTCGATGTAGAAATCACCCGCTGGGCAGTACAGCCCCTCTGGGCGCAGGACGACAAGATCGTTGGGCATGGTGACGGGGCGCAGCGCGCAGCCGCGCGGGGCATGGCCGGGCAAGGCTGCAACCGGCCAGGCCATCGTAGCCGCCGCTGCGCCGCCGCGTGTGGGCCAGCGCCGATTCTTGGTGAAGGTGCGCGGATATGTACGCGAACAGGTACGCGCACAGCCCCCGTGGGTCCCTCGCTTGCCTCAGGCGGGGGAGGGAGTCTGGTTCGCGGCGTTTATTGGCTGTCAGCGGCCGAGGCAGCGGCTTCCGTGCGCTGCGTGGCCTCGGCCAGGCCCGCCTTGATCTTTTCGGCCTGCGCGGTGGCCTGCTTGGCTTGCTCGGCCTGCAACTTGGTGGCCGTGACGGCGGTGGTGGCCACCTCGGCCCCGCAGGCGGTGAGCACGCCGCACAGAAGGACCAGGAAAGCGCTGCGGTGCAAGCTCAGGGGGGTCATTCGTAACTCCGTGGAAAAAAGCGGTGTGGATCGTGCTGGAGATTTTTGCTACTGTTTTAATAGCTGGTTGCGCAATCAGGATAAGCGCTACAGGGTGTTTTGGTGCATAAGCCCTGCACGCCGCTCGCCCTGCGCTGTGCAGTGTAGCCGGGGCCGCAGCGCAGCGGTGGCGCCTACCCCAGCGTGGGTTTGCGTGCAATCAGCTACCGGACCAAGACACACTCTTGCCACACTGGGCGTGCAGGGGCTTGGGCGCCGGGGCGGGCTGCCGCATATTCAGCGTTCCTTTCATTCAACCCTCCTTACCAAGGAATTGAGGCTATGCAATTCAAGCGCTCTGTGCTGGCGGCGGCCACCGTTGCCCTGGCAGCCAGTGTTCTGCCCGCCATGGCAAAACCGTTCAAGTGGGCTGGTTCCAGCGATATCCAGACCATGGACATCCACTCGCAAAACAGTGCCCTGGGCAACGGCATCCACGGCGCGGTGTACGAGTCGCTGGTCATGTTCAACAGCCGCACGCTGAAGGTGGAACCGGTGCTGGCCACCTCGTGGCAGCAGGTCAGCCCCACGCAGATGCGCTTCAAGCTGCGCCAGGGCGTGAAGTTCAGCGACGGCTCGGCCATGACGGCGGATGACGTGGTCTATTCGCTGCAACGCGCGATGAGCAAGACCTCCACCTACGCCATCTACACCCAGGGCATGGACCGCATTGCCAAGGTGGACGGCGAAACCATCGACATCTTCTTGAAGAACCCCAACCCCGTGCTGCTCAACCAGCTGACCGAGCTGCGCGTGATGAGCCGTGCCTGGGCCGAGAAGCACAACTCGATGGAGCCCAAGGACATCAAGGGCAAGGAAGAAACCTATTCCCACCGCCACGCCATGGGCACCGGCCCGTTTGTGCTGAAGGAATGGGTGCCTGACCAGAAAATCGTCTTCACCGCCAACCCCCACTGGTGGAACGCGGGCAAGGTGGATGGCAACGTCACCGAAATCACCTACACCCCCATCAAGTCCGAAGCCACGCGCATTGCCGCGCTGCTGTCGGGTGAGGTGGACATGGTGCGCGACACCAGCATCCAGGACCTGGCGCGCATCAAGGCCAACCCCCAGCTCAAGGTGATGGAGATGGTGGAAAACCGCACCGTGTACCTGGCGCTGGACCAGTTCCGCGACGAGCTGCCCGGCAGCAACATCAAGGGCAAGAACCCGCTCAAGGACCTGCGCGTGCGCAAGGCGCTGTACCAGGCCATCGACACCGCCGCGCTGCAGCGCGTGACGATGCGGGGGCTGTCCAAACCCACTGGCGCCATCGTCTCGCCCCTGGTCAACGGCTGGACAGAAGCCGTGGACAAGCGCCTGCCCTTCGACGCCAATGCCGCCAAGGCGCTGCTGGCTGATGCGGGCTACAAAGACGGCTTTGAGGTGGACTTTGCCTGCAGCAACAACGCCATCATCCAGGACGAAGAACTGTGCCAGGCCATCACCTCGATGTGGTCGCGCATCGGCGTCAAGGCCAAGCTGCGCACGCTGCCCGCCGTCACCTACTACCCCATGGCCCAGCGGCACGAGGCCAGTATTGCGCTGCTGAGCTGGGGCGTGCCCACGTTCGATGCGCTGTACACCCTGCAGTCGCTGGCGCGCACCAAAACCACTGGTGCCGATGGCAGCTACAACCTGGGCCGCTACAGCAACCAGCGCATGGACTACATCGTGGACCGCGTGAAGACCGAAACCGACCTGCCCGTGCGCAACCGCCTGCTCACCGAAGGCCTGCAACTGCACAATGACGAGGTGGTTCACATCCCGCTGCACAACCAGATGCTGGCCTGGGCCATGAAGAAAAACGTGGAGCTGGTGCAGCGGCCGGACAACCGCATTGACTGGCGGCTGATAAAAGTGAATTAACCCCCTGAGTCGCTTCGCGCCTGACCTGCGCCGCGTCCACTGCGCAAGTCTGGGTCAGCGCGCCGGTTGCAGCACGATGATCGCCATGCCTGCGAGCGCCACCAGCACCCCCGCCACATCCCACGCCGTGGGGCGGATGCCGTCCACCGCCCAAAGCCAGGCCAGCGCCACACCGATATACACCCCGCCATAGGCCGCATACACCCGGCCTGCGCCCGCCGTGTCGTGCAGGGTGAGCAGCCAGGCAAACAGCGCCAGGCTGGCCGCCGCAGGCAGCAGCAGCCACACCGGCTTGCCCTGCTTGAGCCACAGCCAGGGCAGGTAGCAGCCGATGATTTCGGCCAAAGCCGTGGCGATGAAAAGCAGCAAGGTCTTCATGGAGGAACGGGGGGAGCAGGGAGGGCGCGGAGAGAGGGCGCTGCGCTGCGCGCCCCCAGCGCAGGCTCAGCGCCGCGCTTTTTTGGTTTTGTACATCAGCGAATCGCCCTCGCTGATCAAGGCGCCAATGGTGTGGTGGCGCTTCGGGTCGAACTCTACCAACCCGTGGGAGAACGAAATGTCGTAGCCTCGCGCTTCGGCTTCGTTGGTGGCGTCCAGCGCCTGCTGCAGGCGTGCCATGGCGCTTTCGGCCGCGGCTTCGCTGTGGTTGGTGAGCAGCACCAGAAACTCGTCGCCCCCGAGCCGCGCCACCACATCCGAGCCACGGAAGGCCTTCATCAGATGCTGCGCAAAGGTGACCAGCACCCAGTCGCCCTCGGCATGGCCCAACTGGTCGTTCACCTGCTTGAGGTAGTCCAGGTCAATGAACACCAGCGCCGCCGGAATGTTCTGGCGCAAGCACAAAAGCAGGCTGTGCTGGGCCAGCATCATGAAACCCCGGCGGTTGGACAGGCCGGTGAGTTCGTCCATCGTGGCCCACTCGATGGCAGAAAACTCCCGCTCCACCATCAGGGCCAGGTCCACCAGCATCTCCACGTCTTCGTCGCTGAAGGCGCGGGGCTTGGAGTTGATGATGCACAGCGTGCCCAGCTTGCGCCCGCCGGGGCCGCGCAGGGGGCAGCCCGCATAGAACCGCACATGCGGTGGGCCGGCGACCATGGGGTTGTCGCAAAAGCGCTCGTCTTGCAGCGCATCGGGGATGACAAAGGCGCCATCGCCCAGGATGGCGTGGCCGCAAAAAGAGATGTCGCGCGGCGTCTCGCTCAGCTCCATGCCCGCGCAGGATTTGAACCACTGGCGGTTTTCGTCCACCAGGCTCACCAGCGCAACGTCCACCCCGAACAAGCGCCTGGCCATGCGCGTGAGGCGGTCAAACCGCTCCTCGGCGATGGTGTCCAGCACATTGAGTGAGCACAACTCCGCCAGGCGAGCATCCTCATCCGGCGGGATATCGGGGGGGTTCAAGGCGATTCCTCCTGGCCAAGACTGTAACGCGTGTGCGCCGAAAGTGCATGCCCTGGGCTACGCAGCAGCAGGGTTGATGGGCAAGGCGCGCACCCGCCATCAGCCTTGCAGGAAAATAGGCCTCTAGCGCTTGCTGGATAAGCGCTACCAGCTATCAAATCAGGAGTGAAAGCGGGGTGGCAGCGGCCCTGTGGTCACAGCGCAAAGATTTTCCCGGGGTTCAGGATGTTCTTCGGGTCCAGCGCGCGCTTGATGGCGCGCATCATGTCCACCGCGCCTGCGCCGGCTTCGTCCAGCAAAAAGCCCATCTTGTGCACGCCCACACCATGCTCGCCGGTGCAGGTGCCGCCCATGGAAAGGGCCCTGGCCACCAGCTTGTGGTTCAGGGCTTCGGCGGTGACGCGTTCTTCGGGGATGTTCGGGTCCAGCAGGTAGCCGAAGTGGAAGTTGCCGTCGCCCACATGGCCCACCAGGAAGTAGGGCAGGCCGCTGGCCTCGGCCTCGTCCACCGATTCGAGCAGGCAGTCTGCCAGGCGGCTGATGGGCACGCAGGTGTCGGTGCTGATGGCTTTGCAGCCGGGGCGGCTTTGCACGGCGGCAAAGTAGGCGTTGTGCCGCGCCGTCCACAGCCGGGTGCGCTCTTCGGGAGTGCTGGCCCATTCAAAGGCATTGCCGCCAAATTCGCTGGCGATGTCCTGCACGGTTTCGGCCTGCTCCTTCACGCTGGCGGGCGAGCCGTGGAACTCCATCAGCAGCATGGGTTCATCGCGCAGGTTGAGCTTGCTGTGCGCGTTGACCATGCGCACGCTGTGGCGGTCGATCAGCTCCACGCGCGCAATCGGCACGCCCAGCTGAATGATCTGGATGGTGGTGCGCACGGCCGCTTCAATGCTGGGGAAGGAGCAGATGGCGGCGCTCACTGCTTCAGGCAGCGGGTACAGGCGCACCGTCACTTCGGTGATCACGCCCAGCGTGCCTTCGCTGCCCACCATCAGGCGCGTGAGGTCGTAGCCCGCGCTGCTCTTTTTGGCGCGCGTGCCGGTGCGGATGATTTCGCCGCTGGCCGTGACCACTTCCAGCGCCAGCACGTTCTCGCGCATGGTGCCGTAGCGCACGGCGTTGGTGCCGCTGGCGCGCGTGGCGCACATGCCGCCAATGCTGGCGTCGGCGCCGGGGTCGATGGGGAAGAACAGGCCGGTGTCCTTGATGGCCTCGTTCAATTGCTTGCGCGTGATGCCCGGCTGCACCGTCACCGTGAGGTCATCTGCGTTGATGCTCAGCACCCGGTTCATGCGGCTCACGTCGATGCTGATGCCGCCCTGCACGGCCAGCAGGTGGCCTTCGAGCGAGGAACCCGCGCCGTACGGAATCACCGGCACTTCGTACTGGCTGGCCAGCTTCACGGCGTCGGCCACATCTTGGGTGCTTTCGGCAAACACCACGGCGCTGGGCGGGGGCGCCTGCAGCGAGCCCTCGTCGCGCCCGTGCTGTTCACGCACGGCCTGGGCCAGCGAGCACTGCGCGCCGAAGCGGGCCTGCAGTGCATCGATGAGCGCCTGGGGCACATCGCGCAGTTGGATTTGCGGGAGCAGGTGGGCAGCGGCGGTGGGGGCGTTCATCGGTGTCTCCAGGGGCAGTGGGCCAGTGGCATTGATTCTAGGATGGCTGCCGCCAGCTTGCAGGGGCGCCACCCTTGCCCCACGCAGCGCGCCCCTGCCCGCTGGAGAGGGCAGGGGGCGCTGCGCTTACCAACGACTGGAGATCGTGGAAGGGCTCTTAAGACTTGGCGCCCGCTTCAAACTCCTCGCGCGAGAGCATCTTGTCCTGGTTCTTGTCCAGCGCCTGGAAGCGCTCGCCAATCGCCGGGAAGGTCGATGCCTCCTGGGGGCTGAGCATGCCGTTGCGGTCGGCATCAGCGCGGTCAAAAGCGGCCGCTGCGCTGCTGGTGGGGGTCTTGCCGCCGCCAAAGGTGGCCTGGGGTGCTGCGGGGTTGCTGCTGCTGCCGCTTTGCGCCTGCACGGCGCCTGCGGCGCCAAACGTCAGGGCGGCAAACAGCAAGACGCTGCTGGCTTCGAAATGGTGTGCCCAGGTGCGAGCGTGGGCGGGTGCAGTTCGTTGCGTCGTCTTCATGGATGCAGAGCTCCGGAAAGTTGAACAAGCCTGCATTGCAGCGCAGCATGGACATGCAGGCCAGCACTTTTGCCGGCTGTTGCCCCCACCAACATTTGCCAGCGCCGTGTAACGGGTTCTGCTGCGGTATGTGGTGCGGGTGTGAGAGCCTGTTTACGATCTAGCAGGGATCGCGCAGCGGTCTTTGCGGGTGGGATGCAAGGCGCGGGGTGCAGCCAATAGCTTGGCTATTGGCAAGCGCCGCAACGCCGCAAATCACCCCTGGCCGGGCGCCCGCAAAGACCACTGCCCGAAGGGTTGGAGCGAAATCGGGCGATTGGACGCCCCGGCTGCTTGCATGGGCAACAGCCCATGCGGCGCATCCGAAGCATCCACTCATCCCGATTGCGCTCCAACGCGACCCCTGCTAGATCGTAAACAGGCTCTCAGTCCTTGTGACGAGGGTTTGATGCCAAATTGGCCTGCAGCGCTTTCTGGATAAGCGCAAGCAGCTATCAATAGCGTAGCAACATGGCTGGCGCCAAGGGCAGGGCCGCAGGGGCACAATCGGGCTTTTGTATCCACACCGGTGCTGCCATGACCCAAGCCTCCAAAGCCCTTCAAGCCCTCGCAGCCGTGGCTGTGCTCGTGGCAGCGGCCGCGTTGCTCAACCCGTCTGCCGAGCGCCACCGCAGCCAGATTCAGAAAACGCTGGCCGAGCGCAGTCCGCTGGCGGGCGCCCTGGGCCTGGGCGCGCTGGCGGCGTTTGTGTCCAACTACCATTCGTTGGGTGTGGCGTCGTACACGAGCATCCGGGGGCGCACCGTGTCGGTGGGTGTCATGGGCATGGTGTTCGTGCTCGATTCGCACCAGGACCTGTGAGCCCGGCAGCGCCGCATTTTCATTCCCTACCCCCTCAGGAGTTATTGCATGGGCAACCGCCTCACCGAAATTGCCACCCGCACCGGAGATGCCGGCACCACGGGCCTGGGCAACAACCAGCGGGTTTCCAAAAACAGCCTGCGCATTCACGCCATGGGCGATGTGGATGAGCTGAACTCGCACATCGGCCTGCTGCTGTGCGAGCCCCTGCCCGACGCTGTGCGCGAGCTGCTGGTGCAGGTGCAGCACCAGCTGTTCAACCTGGGCGGCGAGCTGTCGATTCCGGGTTTTGAACTGCTCAAGAAAGACGCCGTGCTGCAACTGGACGAGGCGCTGGATGAGCACAACGCGGCCCTGCCGCGCCTGCAGGAATTCATCCTGCCCGCGGGCACCCGCGCGGCGGCGCAGGCCCATGTCTGCCGCACCGTGGCCCGCAGGGCCGAGCGCGCCGTGGTGGCGCTGGGCAATGAAGAGGCGCTGAACGATGCGCCGCGCCAGTACCTCAACCGCCTGTCAGACCTGATGTTTGTGCTGGCCCGCGTGCTCAACCGCATGAACGGCGGTGACGACGTTTACTGGAAAAGCGAGCGGCTGGCGCGGCAAGAAGCATCGGAATAATTCCGCAAATGCCAGTAAGGCCCAGGGCTTGGTGAAAGGCCTGGGCTACAGCATCAAACCACCATGGGCGTGGCCGCACCATCCATGGTGAGCACCACCCCCGTCACATAGCTGGCGCGCCCGGATGCCAGGAACAGCACCACGTCCGCCACTTCTTCGGGCCGCGCCAGGCGCCCTAGCGGCACCTTGCGCGTGGCCTGCGCCAGTGCTTCTGCCTCAGAAATGTTGAGCATGCGGGCGGTGGCCTGCATGCCCGATTGCAGGCGCTCGGTGTGCGTGGCGCCGGGGTTGACCGCGTTCACGCGCACGCCCATGGGGCCGTAGGCCGCCGCCATGCCGGCACTCACCAGCATCAGCGCCGCCGCGAGCAGGCGCTGGCGGCCCTGCAGGTGCATGGAGGCCACCCGGGCGCAGGGGCGCTTCCACCACCTGCGGCGACGTGCGGCGCTACGGCGTATCGGTGCCGGTGTCATGGGCTTTGTCCAACAACTGGAGCTTGACCGTCGCCCCTTCTGTGGACTGGTTTAGCGAGAAAAGTGCCAGCAACAGCGAGTCCCGGGTCTGGGGCGCCATGGTGTCGGGGGTGTGGGTGAGGAAAGCGGGGTGCCGCTGTTCTGCGCGTCACGCGCAATCTAGGCCCGCAAATGGCGCTGTACCTGTACGGCGGTGCCGCGGTGGGCGGCACGCTGCGGCTGGAAGATGCCTCCGGCAATTTGATCAAGAAGCAGAGTTTCAAGACCGCCCCGCTGGTCGGGGTCTCTTTGGTGGGGCGTTTTTAGGCGCCAGAGCGACTGGCTGATGTGAATCACGCCACCCCGTGCGCTGGTTGCACGGGGTGGCGTTTTTCATTCAGTTCGATGCGTATGCCTTGTCTTTCTGGGCCGGCTGCAGTGCTTTGTCTGCACATGCTCTCGCATGTCTGTCTTGCGGTGCGTTGCAACGGCGCGCCGTTGACTTGGCATGGCTGGCAGGGCCTACCACAGCCCTGTTGCCCACGGTGGAGGTGGGTATTTATCCATGTTGAAAATGGATCGAATCAAAAAGTTCCTGATGAATTGTTTCGGTTTGGTGAACATTTAGTTCCGCGGGAGGCGGTTTATCTCCGTACTAACCCTAGATACAGTCACTCCCATCGATGAGCGACACGTTCAACTGCCACTCATCGACGCAGGTCGAAACCGGCAGCTTCCGTGAAAGTGGAGTGCGGGGGCCGGCATCTGAATGTTGATCTGTAAGACAGGATTTTGATCATGAAGAACTTCCGCACTATCGCCGCTCTCTCCTTGTTTGCCCTGGGCTCTGTGGCCGCCCATGCCCAGTCTTCCGGTGCCTTCGGTGACAACTCCAATTACCCCGCTGCAGCATCCACCGCCAGCGCACTGACCCGCCAGGCCGTGATCGCTGACTTGCAAGCAGCGCGTGCCAACGGCGCCATGCCCCACGATGCAGAAGGTTCTGACGTGGCCTACAGCGCTGCCGCCGTGAACAGCGCCCGCAGCCGTGCTGAAGTTCGCGCCGAAGCCATTGCGGCCCACAAGGCTGGCCAGACCGTTCAAGGCGAACACTGATCTATTGCCGCCCCAGGCGGCACATGGCAAAACAAAGCCCGCAGACCTTTCGGCCTGCGGGCTTTGTTGCATGGGGCGGCAGGGGCGGGGGCCCAGCGCGTCAGCCTTTGGGTGCGAGCACGGCCATGGTGATGCGTGACACGCAGGTCAGCTCACCCGCATCGTTCACCATGTCGATTTGCCACACCTGTGTGGTGCGGCCAATGTGCACCGGGCGGGCCGTGCCGGTGACCCAGCCGCTGGTAGCGGCACGCAAATGGTTGGCATTGATGTCCAGCCCCACGGCGCGGTGGCCCTCAGGGCTGGCATAAAAGGCGCCCATGGAACCCAGGGTTTCAGCCAGCACCACGCTGACTCCACCGTGCAGCAGCCCGAAAGGCTGACGCGTGCGCTCGTCCACCGGCACGCGGCCCCGCAGGAAGTCGTCGCCCACTTCTGTCAATTCGATCCCCAGGTGGCTGACGGCAGTGTTGGCGCCGCTCGCGGTCAGTTGTTCAACAGAGATGGGTTTCTTCCAGATGGACATGGTGTGTGGGGCTCCAGCGAGGGGGGACGAAAGGACAGATGCCCGCAGTGAATGTGCCTTGGGCGACGCAAAGATTATCAGCAGGCTCGAAGAACCTGTTCACAGTCTTTTTGGAGTTGCACAAGTGTCTTGCGGGGATGGGCTGCTAGGCGCAGCGCGCGGCCCACATTCATCCAAGGTGGCCCGTGCTATTGGCAAGCGGTGTAACACCGCAGACCGCCCGGCAAGCCGCTTGCCCGAAGGGTTGGAGTGAAATCGGGCCGATGAACTTGGAGCTTTGGCGCCCCGGCTGCTTGCATGGGCACCAGCCCATGCGGCGCATCCGTTGCATCCACTCATCCCGATTGCACTCCAATGCAATCTCCAAAAAGACTGTGAACAGGTTCTAAGGGTTGGCTCGGTGGTGCGAGGGGAAACCCCCCACGTACACTGATCAGTTGCTCCAAAAAGGGAGCGAGCCTTTGCGTTGAATTCTCGGGAGTTTGTTTTTTATGCAGCGTCGCCAATTTGTCACTATTGCCCCTCGCCTGGCCGCCGGCCTGGCTGCTCCTGCGCTGGTGCGCCATGCTTTTGCGCAAGACGCGGGCATCAGCAGCAAGAGCCTGACGATTGGGTGCTCGGCCTCCCTCACGGGCCCCCTGGCCGGGTTTGGGCGCGACATCAAGCAAGGCGCAGAAGCTGCGCTGGCGCAGATCAACGCGCGCGGCGGCATCCACGGCCGCATGGTGCAACTGCAGATCCTGGATGATGGCTACGTGCCGCAGCGCACCACCGAAAACGTCCAGCAGATGATCAGCCAGGGCAGTGCCTTTGCGCTGATGTCCTGCGTGGGCACGCCCAACAACGCGGGCATTCTGCCGATGATTGAGGATGCGGGCATTCCTTATGTGGCGCCATTCACCGGTGCTTCGTCCCTGCGCAAGGGCGCCCGCAACGTGTTCCATGTGCGTGCCAGCTATACCGACGAAGTACGCCGCCTGGTGCAACGTCTGGCCGGCATGGGCCTCAAGGACATCGGCGTCGTTTACCTGGACAACGCCTACGGCCGCGAAATGCTGGAGGATTCCACCCGTTTCCTGGCGGAGCAAGGCCTCAAGCCTCTGGTGCAAGTCGCGTTGGCCACCGATGGCAAGAACCTGAGCGATGTGCTGGCCAAGGTGGGCCAGGCCCGACCTGCCGCCGTGTTGCTGGCCACGGCGGGTGCCGTTTCGGTGGAACTGGTACGCGGGCTCAAGACGAACAACCCCGGTGTGCTCATGGCGGGCCTGAGCGTCACGCTGACCAGTGAAGGCCTCAAGCAGCTGGGCGATGCGGGCAGTGGGCTGGCCCTCACCATGGTCATGCCCGATCCCACTCGCGCCAAGACAGCCCTGGTGCGTGACTACCAGGCCGCCATGCGGGCGCGCGGTGTTCAGGAGTTCAACCTGGGTACGCTCGAGTCTTACACCAACACCCGCGTGCTGGCCGAAGGGTTGGAGCGCGCCGGGGCCGACCCTACTCGCAGCAAGCTGCGCACCGCACTGGCCGGGATTCGCAACCTGGACTTGGGTGGACTGGTGATTGATTACTCCGGCCAGGCCCCCTACGTAGGTTCGCGTTTTGTGGACATGGGCGTGTTGAATGGAGCCGGGCGGTTTGTGGGTTAAGGGCTGCTGACACAGCGCCTTCGGCGCCGTAGTTCCGTATCGTCGTAGCCCTGCACTACCTGGGACGGAACGCCCACCCGGCACGCATTCCGTTAACCGACCATGCGGCCGTTGGCTCCGAGAATTCCCAGGTTCACAAACCGTGAACCGACATACGGCGCGCCGTTGCTGTAGTCCACGGTCATCCCGCCCATGTCGTGGCTGCGCACACTGGCGAGTGTCGCGCGCAGCTTGCCGCGGGTAAGTTCACGGCCGGCACGCTCGAGGCCTTCGGTCAGTACGCGTGCGTTCACATAGCCTTCGAAACTGCGGGCCGAAAATTCCTGGAATCCGGCGGCGCGCATGGCCTTCTGGTATTCGCGAACCAGTGCCACGCTGGTGCGGCCCGCGTCGGGCAACACCATGGACAGGGCCAGCCCCGCCGTTTTGCCACCGAGCTGGCGCAGGTTGTCGCCGCTCAAGGCCACGCTGGTGGCCGCCAGTGGAGTGCTGGGCGACACGTTCTTGAACTCATTGACCAGCAAGGCCGTCACATCGCCAGCAGTGCCCAGCAGCACCGCCATGGGCTTGGCGGCAACGGCCTGCGCGACCACGGCCGCGACTTGTGTGCCCTCAGCATCGAGCTTGAAGCCCTTGGGGGCTACAGCCTTGCCTGTGGCCTTGAGGGCGGCAGTGGCATCGGCCAGAAACTCGCGGCCGAACGCGGTGTCCTGGTAAACGATGGCCAGATCGGTGATGCCCATGGACACCAGTTTCTGCGTGAGGCGCTGCGCTTCATCCGAATAGCTGGCGCGCACGTGGAAGACCGAACGGTACTCGGCCTTGCGCAGCGACACGGCACCGCTTTGGGGGGCGACATATGGAATCTGGGCTTCATCCACCAGCGGCATGATGCGCTGGTTGTTGGCCGTTCCCATGCAGGAGACCAGCGCCACGGTGTTGGCGTCTGCAATCATCTTGCGCACGTTTTCTTCCGAACGCTTGGCGTCATAGCCGTCGTCCATGGTCACGAGCTTGATTTCACGGCCGTGGATGCCGCGCGTATTGGCTTGTGCCAGGCCTGCGTCCAGGCCCTGCTTCAGTTCGCGAGCCAGGCTGGCCAGAGGGCCCGTAGCGCCCAGCGAGCAGCCGACCGAAACCGTTTTGCTGTCCATGGGGTCTTGCAAACCCACTGCGCGGGAAGAGGTTGCCCAGAAAAGGCCTGTGCTGGCGGCCACCAGCGATTGGGTGAATTGACGGCGTTGCATGGGTTGTATCCGCAAAGAAAAAGAGCCGGCCTCTGATGGAGGCCGGCCTGTGTCGTAAAAGAATCGGAGAGCTTGAAAAGCCACAAGCCCAATAGAACTAGGGTTAACCCTTGCTTTACAAAATGACTGAGTAACCGTCTTCGAAGTCAAGCGCAATGAAGCGACTTGTCCCAAGGTTTTCCAGTGCGCACCATGGCGTTGAGCGTGGTGAGCAACTTGCGCATGCAAGCGACCAGGGCGACCTTGGGCAACTTGCCAGCGGCCTTCAGACGCTCGTAGAAGGCCTTGATGGCCGGGTTGTAGCGGGTGGCCGTGAGCGTTGCCATGTACAGCACGCGGCGGATCTCGAAGCGCCCGCCTTGTACGCGCCGCCTGCCCTTGCTGCCGCCGGAGTCATTGGCCATGGGCGCCACGCCCACCAATGCAGCGATCTCGCGCCGGTTCAGCCGGCCCAGCTCTGGCAGCTCGGCAATCATCGTGGCACTGGCCACCGGGCCGACTCCCGCAGCCGACTGCAGCAGCGTGTCGAGCTCCCCAAAGTGCTCGCGCACATGCGTGACCATCTGCTCTTCGATCTCATCGAGCTGCGCCTTGATCGCCGCCTCGATGGCCTCGATGCTGGCGTGCAGCTTCTTGGGCGTGATCTGCAGCCGTTGGCGCTCCGAATGGAGCATGGTCAGCAACTGGCGCCTGCGCGTGACCAGGGCCGCGAGCCACTGCTGGCGCTCATCGGCCAGGGGGCGCAAGAAGCGCTGCAGATCGTCGCGGCGCAGCAGCACCGCTGCCAGCTCGGCCAGCGTGCGCGCATCCACCGCGTCGGTCTTGGCCAGGCGTCCCATGGATTTGGCGAAGTCGCGCGCCTGGCGCGGGTTGATGACCGCCACGGGCAGGCCTGTGGCCTGCAGGGCACACGCTAACGCGGCCTCGTAGCCGCCGGTGGCCTCCATCACCACCAGACCCACGTCCAGGGGCTGCAGGGCAGCCGCCAGCGCCGAGTGGCCTTCGGCATCGTTGTCAAACCGCTGGGCGCTGCTCTTGGCA
This sequence comes from Acidovorax temperans, assembly GCF_006716905.1. Classification (GTDB taxonomy): domain Bacteria; phylum Pseudomonadota; class Gammaproteobacteria; order Burkholderiales; family Burkholderiaceae_C; genus Acidovorax; species Acidovorax temperans. The sequence goes on from NZ_VFPV01000004.1 coordinate 103,641, forward strand.
CCCAGCACACAGACATCCACGTGCGCCTTGGCCACGTCGATGCCCACCGTCACAGAGGTAACAGACATGATCTTCAGATCCCTTGCTTGTGCATGCGCGCTCAATCAAGGCGCGCGTAACCGTTCGGGCTTCACGAAGACCAGCGCGGCGGCCATGCGTTCTGTACTCAGTCACGGGCTCTATCACCCCAGCGCCTACCAAACTGCACGGGCCGGTCTGGCCGCCTCAACGGCGTTCAGACTCTACCGCGCTGGTCTGGTTTAAAGATACAAGCTTTTCATTAAGCCCCTTTGCAGACCCTGCGTTCGCCTTGGATCAAGCGTTCAGCGCATCGACCCTGTTTCCACGTACTTCTGATGCCAGGACAGCGCCTCACCCAGTAGGTGGGGGGTGTGCTGACCCAGGGCGCTTTTGCGCGCGCGTGCCAGATAGTCGCGCAGGGCGGGGCGGAAGTCCGGGTGGGCGCACTTTTCAATGATGATTTCCGCCCGCTGTGTGGGCGAGTGCCCGCGCAGGTCGGCCAAGCCTTGTTCGGTGACCAGAATCTGCACGTCGTGCTCGGTGTGGTCCACGTGCGAAGCCATGGGCACGATGCAGGAAATGGCGCCGTCCTTGGCCAGTGAGGGGGTCATGAAGATCGACAGGTAGGCGTTGCGTGCGAAGTCGCCTGAGCCCCCAATACCGTTCATGATGGCCGAGCCCATGATGTGCGTGGAGTTCACGTTGCCATAGATGTCGGCTTCGATCATGCCGTTCATGGCGATCAGGCCCATGCGTCGGATCAGCTCGGGGTGGTTGCTGATCTCCTGCGGGCGCAGCACGATGCGCTCTTTGTAGAAATCGATGCGGTCGTTGAAGTCCTGCATTGCGGCGGGGCTCAGCGACAGGGCCGTGGCCGAGGCGCTGGCCAGCTTGCCCGAGCGCAGCATGTCCAGCATGCCGTCCTGCAGCACTTCGGTGTAGGCGGTGAGGTTTTCGAAAGGCCCGGCGTTCAGGCCTGCCAGCACGGCGTTGGCAATGTTGCCCACGCCCGACTGCAGCGGCAGCAGGTCGGCGGGCAGGCGGCCCAGCTTCACTTCTTGCTGCAGGAAGGTGATGATGTGGCCGGCAATGCGGTTGGACGTGTCGTCAGGCGCTGCATACACCGAGTTGCGGTCGGGCTGGTGGGTTTTGACCACCGCAATCACCCTGGAGGGGTCACAGCGCAGGTAGGGCTCGCCAATGCGCTGGTGCGGCTCCGTCATCTGGATGGGCCTGCGGTTGGGCGGAACATCTGTGCCGTAGTAGATGTCGTGCATGCCCTCCAGACCCGGGTTGTGCCAGGTGTTCACTTCCAGAATGATCTTGTCCGCCTGGTCGAGCCAGGTCTTGTTATTGCCCACGGACGAGGACGGAATCAGGCGCCCGTCGGGCAGCACCCCGGCCACTTCCACCACCGCCACATCCAGCTTGCCCAGAAAGCCGAACCAGACGAACTGGGCCACGTGCGACAGGTGGATGTCCACATACTGCATTTGCCCGGCATTGATCTGCTTGCGGCAGGTGGGGTCGGACTGGTAGGGCAGGCGCATGTCGATGCCGTCCACCTGGGCCAGCGCTCCATCCAGCTCGGGGGCAGTGGAAGCACCCGTCCACAGCCCGATCTTGAAGGGCTTGCCCTGAGTGTTTTGCTGCTGGATGAGCCGCGCCAAGGCCTGCGGAACCGCCTTGGGGTACCCCGCCCCGGTGAAGCCGCTCATGCCCACATGGGCACCTGCGGGGATCATGGCAGCCGCTTCGTCTGCAGTAACGATGCGCGAAAGAAAGTCTGGGTACAAAACCCGGTCGGCAAGTGACATGGGAGCGAGCGAAGAAAGGGTGGGGGAGGTGGGGCAATCGAACAGGGCTCACGTACCGTGAGCACCCGTGCGTCGCTTCAAAGAAGCGGAATGCTAACAAAAAGCCTCGCCTTGTTTAGGGGTTAACCCGAGGCGGTGGGTCAACCCTTGGCACTTGCCTCAAAGTCAGTTCCCCCACCGCGCCAGGTTCCGGTGGGCCCTCATTCCCTCACCAAGGCTGCCGATGGGGCTCAAGCCTTGGCCGCGTGGGCCAGAAAATCCAGCACGGCTTGCTCAAAGGCCTGTGGCGCTTCCAGGTTGGAGAGGTGCGACGCAGGCACTAGAGCCAGCGAAGAACCGGCGATGCTGGCCTGCATGGCCTGGGCGTCGGCCACTGTGGTCACCGGGTCATCTGCGCCGGCCAGCAGCAACGTGGGCACTGCAATGCGGCCAATGCTCTCACGCAGGTCCGAAGTGGCCAAGGCTTCGCAGCAGGCGGCGTAGCCTTCGGGAGCGATGCCTGCAATCCATGCCTGCGCGCGTTGGACGATGTCTGGATGGGTTTGGGTAAAGCCTGGGGTGAACCAGCGGCCGGGTGCGGAATCGGCCAGCGCCTGCATGGCGGCGGCACCCTGGCTACGCACGGTGGCGGCACGCTCTTGCCATGCCTGTGCGGTGCCGATCTTGGCGGCGCTGTTGCACACGGCAATGCCGCGCATGCGCGTGCCAGCGTGCACGCCCAGCCACAGCCCGGTGTGGCCGCCCATCGAGATACCGCAGAAATATGCTTGGTCGATGTTCAGCGCATCGAGCAGCGCCAGCACATCCTGGCCCAGGTCGTCCATGCGGTAGGGGCCTGGGGTGACAGGGCTGCCGCCATGGCCGCGCGTGTCGTAGCGGATCAAGCGGTGGCTGGCGGACAGCGCGGCCACTTGCGCATCCCACATCTCCAGCGTGGTGCCCAATGAATTGCTCAACACCAGGGCGGGTGCGTCAGGGCTGCCGTCGATGGCAACGCGGAACGCGCCACGGCTTGTGGTGAGGAGGCTTGGTGGATTGCTCATGGTTTCTCCATTTTCTTAGGGGGTGGCAAACGCCAAAAATCCCCGGCGCCAGGGGCGCTGGGGATTTCATGCAGGGGCGCGGAATACTTTGCGCTCAGCCAGAGACGGCCGTTGGCGCTCGTCGGCTCGCAGGGTTTGCAACAGGTGCCACCAAGGGGGTAGCGCTGCGGCGGTTGAACAGAATAAAGCAACCCATGGCCAACGCGGCGACCAGGCCAGGGATTGCGAACACCAGGAAGTTCATTTGCAGGGGCAACGCAGCAGCCAGCAACGAGCCGCCCAACAACGGCCCCACGATGGCGCCGGTGCGGCCCACGCCCGAAGCCCAGCCCAGACCGGTGGAGCGCATGGCCAGCGGGTAGAACTGCGCCGTGTTGGCGTACAGCAGGATCTGCGTGCCGATGGTGGTGGCGCCTGCGATGAAGATCAGCAGATACAGCACAGGCATGGGGCTCTTGAAGCCGGGCAGCGCAATCGCCAGGGTGCCGGCCGTGAAGAAGGCCACCACCCCCGCGCGTGCGGCGCGGTTTTCAAAGGGGCGCCAAAGGGCGAAGCCGGCGGTAGTGCACCGTGGCGCTACCGCCGCAGGAGGGTCAGGCCGCCAGGCGTGGGCGGTCGACCAGCTGGTTGTCAACGCCGTTGACCAGGCTGCTGAGCCTGAAGTCGAACACGATCTCTGCGAAAGGACCGTTCAGGCCGTTGGCCTGGATGGAGGCTGCGTCCGTGCGCTCCACCAGTGCGGGCACCAGGCCTTCACGCGTGGCGTAGGCGAAGTCATCGTTCAACAGTGGGTCGCTGTCGATGTTGATCTGTGTAGTCAGCTTGCGGTGGCCCTCAGCCGTGACAAAGAAGTGGATGTGGGCGGGGCGGTTGCCGTGGCGACCCAGCTGATTCAGCAGTGCTTGTGTGGGGCCATCGGGCGGGCAGCCATAGCCTTGGGGCACGATGCTCTGGAACTTGTAGCGGCCCTGGTCGTCGGTGATGATGGTGCGGCGCATGTTGAAGGCCTTTTGCTCACCAGTGGGGTCGTAGTGTGAGTAGAAGCCTTTGGTGTTGGCGTGCCAGACTTCGACCTTGGCGTTGGGCATGGGCTTGCCGTCCGCGCTGTACACCGTGCCGTGCATGATCAGCGTGTGGCCTGCCTTATCACTGCCGTCGTCCAGGCGGGCAAAGCCCTTGGCTTCCGGCGCGCCGGCCACGTACAGAGGGCCCTCGATGGTGCGGGGCGTGCCATTTTCAACGCCCAGTTCCTTGTCCTTGGCGTCCATGCGCATGTCCAGGAAATGGTCCAGGCCCAGGCCGGGGGAGAGCAGACCGGCTTCGCCACGAGCGCCCAGGGTGTTCAGGTACGCAACACCGGCCCAGTATTCGTCCGATGTGATGTCCAGATCGTCAATGGCCTTGAACAGGTCGGACAGCAGGCGGTGCACGATCTGTTTGGCGCGTGGGTTGCCGCCACTCTGGTTCAGGCCGCTGGCCAGACGCAGGAAGTCCTGGACTTCAGGGGTGTTGAAAATTTGGATGGCCATGGGGAGATCTCCTGGGGGTCGTTGTGAAAGGTAAAGCGGGCCAGCGGTGACGGGGCCCATCCGTCATGCAATCTGTGGTTGCGGTGTGGGTTGGGCAGCGGCGACCATGCCGCTGCGTTTCTTGTCGCGTCGGAAGTACTGCACGCGCTCCTCGTCCAGGGCAATGCCCAGGCCGGTGGCCGTGGGCACCGCCAGTTCGAAATCCCGGTATTGCAGGGGCTCTGCCAGGATTTCTTCGGTCAGCAGCAGTGGGCCGAACAGTTCGGTGCCCCACTGCAGGTGCTTGAAGGTGGCAAACACATGAGCGGAGGCAATCGTGCCCACGGCGCCTTCGAGCATGGTGCCGCCGTACAGCTCAATGCCTGCTGCGTCGGCAATGGCCGCGACCTGTTGTGCGGCCTGCAGCCCGCCGGATTGCTCGGTCTTGACGGCGAACACATCGGCGGCCGCATCGCGTGCCAGTGCAAATGCCGAAGCGGGGCCGGTGAGTGATTCGTCGGCCATCACGGCAATGGGATGGCGCCCCTTGAGGCGTCCCATGGCTTCGGCAGACGCCACGGGCTGCTCTACCAGTTCGCAGCCTGCGTCTGCCAAGCCGGCCAGGCCTTGCTGGGCCTCCAGCTCGCTCCAGGCCATGTTCACGTCCACGCGCACCGCGCCGCGGTCGCCCAGGGCTTTCTTGATGGCGGCCACGTGGGCCACATCAGCGGCCACGCTGCGGCGGCCAATCTTCAGCTTGAAGGTCTTGTGCCGGCGCAGCGCCAGCATGCGCTCGGCTTCGTCAATGTCTTTGGCGGTATCGCCGGAGGCCAGTGTCCAGGCCACGGGCAGGCTGTCGCGCACACGCCCGCCCAGCAGTTGCGACACGGGCAGCCCGGTGCGGTGGCCCAGAGCGTCGAACAAGGCGGTTTCCACCGCGCACTTGGCGAAGCGGTTTTCCTTGATGGCTTTGTTGAGCCTAGCCATGAGGGCCGGCACGTGGTTGGCGTCGGCACCCACGAGCAACGGCGCGAAGTAGGTGTCGATGGCCAGTTTCATGCCCTCGGGCGATTCCGCCCCGTAGGCCAGTCCGCCGATGGTGGTGCCTTCGCCCACGCCCACGGTGCCGTCCGAGCAGTACAGGCGAACCAGCATGAGCGTTTGCCCGTTCATGGTGGCCATGGACAACTGGTGTGGCCGGATCGTGGGCAGGTCTACCAGGAAGGTTTCCACCCGTTCAATCACGGCCGCACTGGCTGGAAGAGGGAGGCTGGGGCTGTGTTGCATGGTGCGAATTGAACAGCTTGGCCTTCCGCCAATCCAACACCAAATTGGTCTTATTGCATACCTAAAAGATATAGTTCTGCGTTACACCAATAAAAATCAACCACTTGCAGGGTGATCTGCCTGCATTTGTATGGTTTACCCTTATGGACATCCGTCAGCTCAAATATTTCGTGGCTGTGGCCAACGAGCGCAATTTCACCCGTGCCTCTGAAGTGCTGCACATCGCCCAGCCGCCGCTGAGTCGGCAGATCCAGTTGCTGGAGGAGGAGCTGGGCGTGCAGCTCATCCTGCGCAATAGCCGCCCGCTGCGGCTCACCGAGGCGGGGCGCGTTTTTTACGAGCAGGCGCTGCAAATCATCAATCGGCTGGACCAGCTCAAGACGGCCACCCGTCAAATCGGCCTGCAGCAGCGAGAGACCGTGTCCATCGGATTCGTGCCCTCTACCTTGTACGGTGGTCTCCCGATGCTGGTGCGCAAGCTGCGCCAGCATTACCCCGATGTGGACATCCAGCCGGTGGAGCTGACGTCCACCCAGCAGATTGGGGCCCTGAAGTCAGGCCGCATTGATGTGGGCTTTGGCCGCATCCGGGGCAACGATTCCACGGTGGCCCGCACGGTGCTGCGCGAAGAACGGCTGGTGCTGGCCATTCCGCCCGATTCGCCCCTGGCTGCCAACGCTGGACACATCAGCCTGAGTGAGCTCAACGGGCAAAAGCTCATCGTCTACCCCAAGGAGCCCCGCCCCAGTTTTGCAGACCATGTGCTGAGCTTTCTGAACGACCAGGACATTCGCCCCTCAGAAATCCACGAGGTTCGGGAGATCCAGACCGCCCTGGGCCTGGTGGCGGCGGAGTATGGGCTGTGCCTGATTCCGTCGTCAGCGCGTTTGCGCAGCGATCTGCACTACCGCCTGATCGATGACCCGCGCATCACCTCGCCCGTCATCCTGAGCCACCGGCTCAACGACAACGCCTGGTACATCGCCGCCATCAAGCAGCTCGTCAGTGACATGTACGCAAAAAACCCGCCATGGCTGGATGTGGAGCACAACGTGTTGCCCGGCACGGGCCTGCCCCCGTCCAAGAAGGCTGCCAAGGAAAAGAAGGCCCAGAAAAAAGCGCCCTGAGATCGGGCGCTTGGGGTGAGCCTGCCGCGCAGGCGGCGGCAGGTTGAGAGAGGCTCAACCCTTGCGGTTGAGCAATGCGTACAGAATGATCGCGCCGAAGGTGGCGGTGCCGATGCCGCCCAGGGCAAATTCACCAAACTTCAGCGTGAAGTCGCCCGTGCCCAGGATCAGGGTGATGGCCGCCACGATGAGGTTCTTGTTCTGCGAGAAGTCCACCTTGTTGTCCACCCAGATCTTGGCGCCCGCCACGGCGATCAGGCCGAACACCACGATGGACACGCCACCCATCACCGGCAGCGGAATGGTCTGGATCAGCGCGCCAAACTTGGGCGAGAAGCCCAGCACCAGAGCGAACACGCCAGCGAGCAGGAACACCGCGGTCGAGTAGATCTTGGTGGCGGCCATCACGCCGATGTTTTCGGCGTAGGTGGTCACGCCCGTGCCGCCAGCGCTGCCGCTGACCATGGTGGCAATGCCGTCGCCAATGAACGCGCGGCCCATGTAGCGGTCCAGGTCCTGGCCGGTCATGGCTGTCACGGCCTTGATGTGGCCCAGGTTCTCAGCCACCAGGATGATGGCCACCGGGGCGATGAGCAGCATGGCGCTGCCGCTGAACACCGGGGCCGCAAAGTTGGGCATGCCAAACCAGGGCGCATTGGCCAGGGCCGACAGGTCCATGGGTTTGCCCAGGCCCATGCCGTTGGTCAGCACGGCATAGACGATGCTGGCGGCAATCAGTCCCACCAGAATCAACAGGCGCTGCACCATGCCGCGTGTGAGCACGGCCACCAGGCCCACGCACACGAAGGTGACGGCCTGCATCCAGCTGTCGAAGTTGCTAGCGGCCATGTTCTTGATGGGGATGCCTGCCAGGTTCAGGCCGATCACCGCCACCACCGAGCCCGTGACCACGGGGGGCATGCAGCGCTCAATCCACCGGGTGCCAATGGCCTGCACCAGTGCGCCGATCAGCGTGTACAGCAGGCCGCAGGCAATGATGCCGCCCAGTGCCACGCCGATATTGGCGTTGGCACCCTTGCCCGCGTAGCCCGTGGCGGCAATCACCACGCCAATGAAGGCAAAGCTGGAGCCCAGGTAGCTGGGCACCTTGCCGCCGGTGACCAGAAAGAAGATGAGCGTGCCCAGCCCGCTCATGAGAATGGCCACGTTGGGGTCGAACCCCATCAGGATGGGGGCCAGCACCGTGGCGCCGAACATGGCAATCACGTGTTGCACACCCATCACCGCCGTTTGCGGCCACGGCAGGCGCTCGTCCGGGCCAACGACACCGCCTTGCTGCAGCACGTCGGGGCTTTTGACTTTCCAGTCCATCAATCCCATGGTGTATTCCTTGTAAAAATTCGTGTGCTGGATGCTAGTGGATTTCTGCCTGTTGTTGCGTCGTGTGAAGGCGCTGCCTGGCCGGCTGTTGGCGCCCAGGCCGCTGCGGGGCAGCAGTTAGGATGCGGGGCGTTGCGCCCGCTTCGGGCGCGAGACGAGTCATCTGCCACCTTGCCCGCCATGAAGCCCACGCCCCTGTGCCCCTCTTGCCGCCTGCCCATGGAGGCCCATCGGCTCGACGGCCACGACCATGGGTTGGGCCATGGCGTGGTGGAGCTGGACATTTGCTTTGCGTGCCAGGGCATCTGGTTTGACCACCGCGAAAACCTCAAGCTCAGCCCCAGGCCGTGGTGGAGCTGTTTACGCTGCTGCACCAGCACCGCACGGACGAGCGCCGCCCCCTGCAGCGCCAGCTGGCCTGCCCGCGCTGCGTGCGCCCGTTGGCGCCGTCGTTCGACGTGGTGCGCGGCGGTCGCTATATGGTGTACCGCTGCGCGCAGCAGCACGGGCGCTTCAGCGCGTTTTCGTCTTTCATGGTCGAAAAGGGCTTTGTGCGCCACCTCACGCGCGCGGAGGTGGATGATTTGGCCCGGTGCGTGGACGCCATCTACTGCACCGGCTGCGGTGCGCCGGTGGACATTCGCAAAGACCACGCCTGCCCGCACTGCCGCGCCGCGTTCTCGCTGATTGACCCGGAGGCCGTGAAAAAAGCGCTGGAAGGCTACCGGGTTGCGGCGGCGCCCGCTGCCGCACCTTCTGCCCCCGATCTGGCCGACGCCCTGGTGATGCTGGAGCGGGACCGCAACCGCGCGCAGCGCGAACAGCAGAGAAAACGCTTTTCCGGCGAAGCGGAAGATTCCATCACTGGCGACCTCTTCGCTGCCGGGGTGGCCGCGGTGGTGGGCATGCTGATGGGCAAGTGACTGCCCCGGTCTTTTGACGGGCTCTCACGCCTTGGCGGGCTTGCGGCTGCTTTTGCTGGCCTTCTTCTTGCCCGAGCCCGCTTTCTTGCCGCGCAGGTGCAGCCCCCAGCTCACCAGCACCCAGAGGTAAGACGCCAGCACCGAATACGCCGCGATGGCGGGCAGTGACAGGGGCGGCGCGGCGATGGAGCGCGGGTTGCTCAGTGTCTCCAGCAGTTGCTTGGTGCCTGCGCCCAGCACCGGGACGGCCTGTGCCGTGCCAGGGCGCGCCATGCGGGCGGCCATGAAGACAAAAAACTCCATCAGCAGGGCACCCACCAGGTAGCAGGCCAGCAGCGCCATCAGGTACGAAAAAGACCGACGGTCGCCTTTGGCAAGGAACACAACGGCCGACAGCAGCACCAGTGCGGGCAGCAGCAGGGCCACGGCGGGCCAGGCAGACATGAGGGTGGGCATGGCAGTGAAAGCGGTGAAGTAAGGCGAGGAAGACCAAGGGCAGGGCGGCGGAACCGCAGCGCACCGGCCGGGCAGAAGCCCTGCCCGCGTGGCTGCCGATCATAGTGGCCCGTGCGCGCCGCCTTCGCGGGCTACCGCGCCATCAACGTAACCGGGCTTTACCAAGTGCCGGCCCGGCGAGCCCTTCAGCGCCCTGGCCTGGCAGCCGCCAGGGCTGTGCCCAGCCGTGCCAGCGGCGTTTGCCAGGCCGGTGTTTTGCCGGTGAGCTGCCCCACGATGGCCGCCTTGAGCGGCGGCAGGTGCCGCGCGCCTTGCAGCACCGCTTGCCGCAACAGGCGGGGCAGGGGGCGGGCGTCGGTGTACAGCCGCACGATGGCGTTGGTGCCTTGATAGATGGGCCAGGCGTGCAGGTGGTGGGCGCGCGCATAGGGCGCCAGCGCGGCCGCGTCGCCCAGGTCCTGCCCTCGCTGGCGGGCGGCCTCCAGCGCTTGCGTCAACCGCTCCACCCCCGCCAGGCCCAGGTTGTAGCCATGGGCGGTGACCGGGTGCATACCCACTGCGGCGTCGCCCAGCAGGGCGCAGCGCGGCCCGGTGAAGCGCTGTGCGTACACGGCGACCAGCGGGTAGGCGTGGCGCTGCTCGATCAGCTCCATGTCGCCCAGCCGGTGCTGGAACTGCGCCTGCACCTCGGCCGTGAATGCGGTGGGCTCCAGCGCCATCAGGCGTGCGGCGTCGGCAGCCTGCGCCGTGACCACGACCGAGCACTGCGGGTGGCCCGCCGCGTCGTCCGGCAGGGGCAGCACCGCGAGGGTGCGTTCGTACCCAAAGCATTCGTGGGCGGTGTCTGCGTGGGGCTGGGTGTGGCGCATGCGGCAGACGATGACGGTGCGGCCAAAGTCGGTCATCTGGGCGCCAATGCCCAGCTGGCGGCGTGCGGCAGAAAAGCGGCTGTCGGCCGCCACCACCAGTGGTGCGCACAGGCGCTGGCTGGTCTGGCCGCGGGCGGCAGCGTCGGTGTAATCGACCTCTGCGTGCGTGGGCAGGGTGGCCACCCGGTGCACTTGCGCACCCGGCACGATGCGCACGCCTGGCGTGCTGGCGGCCACGCCATAGGCCGTGCGGCGCAGGGCGTGGTTGGGCACGATGAAGCCCAGCGGCATCGATGGCGCTGGCGTTGCGCCAGCGCCGTGCGCCGCCTGCAATTGCATGGCGCTGTGTGCGCCCACCGGGCCGTCGTGCACATGGGCGGCGCGGATGTGCCCCATCTCGCTGGCGGCCAGGCCCGCCCACGAACCCAGGCGCTGCAAGGTGGCCACGCTGGGGTGGGTGAGCGCGATCTCGCGGCCGTCGGGCGCGGGCTGCTCCAGCGCGGCGGTGGGGTTCTGGTCCAGCACGGTGGCGGTAAAGCCCGCTTTTGCCAAAGAGATGGCCAGCGACAGGCCCGCTGGCCCGGCGCCCACGATGAGTACGTCGCTGTGCATGTGCATGAGAGGGTGTGCCATTGGCGCAAAAAAGGAGCAGGCATTGTGGGCCGGGGTATGCGGCTGTGCCTTGCAATGCATCAAAGGGGCCCGGAAAAACGCTGTGGTGCGGGTGCACACGGTTCACCCGCAAAGCGTGACATATGTAACGCAACGTGATCTGACTGGGGGAGGTTTTCCTCCCAATCCACCCGTCTGGTGTTACAAAAGGCGACGCGTTGCATACCGTAGGCGAAAGATACGAACGGTTGCAATTGCCTGGGGTGGGAAGTCGTTTGGCACGGGTGCATGGAACAATGGTGCGCCGTTCTGACAACAACATCCCACTGCACCACGGTGAGCGCGCCCTGCCATGACCACCGTGGTCGCGACAGAGCCCGTGGCGGTGCTTATTTCAACGAGGGAATCAACATGAAAAAAATGACGTACATCGCTCTGGCGTGCGCGCTGGCGCTCACCGGCTGCGTGACCACCGAGGGGGGCTCGGCCAGCGGGCTGTCGGCCGTGGTTTCGGCCTTGAACACCACGGGTGCAGTGGGTTCGGGCGGCTCCAAGACGGAAAACAAGGTCGGCGCGGCGGTGGATGTGTTCAAGGCCGTGACAGTCTCGGACGAGGAACTCAAGTCGGTGGCGCTGCAGTACCGCGCCTATGGAGACCGCACCGAAAAGCTGGCGCCGCCTAACAACAAATACGCCCAGCGCCTGGAGCGCCTGACGCGCACGCACGTCAATGAAGACGGCCTGCAGCTCAACTTCAAGGTGTACCTGAGCAAGGATGTGAACGCCAACGCGACGGCCGACGGCTCCATCCGCGTGTACGCAGGTTTGATGGACATGATGAACGACCAGGAGCTGCTGGGCGTCATCGGCCATGAAATCGGCCACGTCAAGCACGCCCACACCATGAGCGCCATGCGCACCGCCTACATGGCCTCCGCTGGCCGCAAGGCTGTGGCAGCCTCCAGCGGCACGGCAGCCAAGCTGGCCGATTCCGAACTGGGCGCGCTGGGCGAAAAGATATTCACCAGCCAGTTCTCGCAAAGCCAGGAAACCGAGTCGGATGACTACGGCCTGGCCTTCATGCAAAAGCACAAGTACAACGTCAAGGCGCTGGAGTCGGCCTTCCGCAAGCTGGCGTCGCTCAGCGGCAAACAGGGCGGGCTCGACCAGATGCTGTCCTCCCACCCCGATCCAGGCTCGCGTGCCGACCGCATGCGCGACAAGATCGGTGGCAAGAAGTAATGCTATCGAAATAATAGCTGCTGGCGCTTTCTGAATAAGCGCTGGAGGCCAATTCCATTCAAAGAGCCCCGCACTGCGGGGCTCTTTTTTTGGTGCCGCCGCGCCGCGCCATGGCAACCCCCGCCTGCCAGAGGCCCCGGCCAGCCGTCAACCGCGTGACTGCCCCGGGTGGCTACTTCACAGCGGCGCTGCTACGCTGGCGGCATGGAGACAACACACCTTCCCCACGGCCGGGGTACATCGGCCCAGGGCACCGCGCCGCCCTACGTTCCGCAAATTCGTCTGTACCAGCAATGGCTGCACGCAACGCGCGGCCTGCAGTTCGACAGCTACGACGCGCTGTGGCGCTGGTCGGTCACCGATCTGGATGCCTTCTGGCAAAGCGTGTGGGACTACTTTGACCTGCAGTCGCCCACGCCCCACACGGCCGTGTTGGCCAAGAACACCATGCCCGGTGCGCAGTGGTTTCCGGGCGCCCAGGTGAACTACGTGCGCCAGGTGATGCGCCACGTCGATGCGGCGCACGCCGCCGGCCTGCCCGCCATCATCAGCCGCAATGAAAAAGGCAACCACCGCGAACTGGCCTGGCCCGAGCTGCGCCGCCAGGTGGCGTCGCTCGCGCTGCACCTCCAGGCCCAGGGCGTGCAGCCGGGCGACCGCGTGGCCGCCTACCTGCCCAACGTGCCCGAAGCCATGATCGCCTTCCTGGCCACTGCCAGCATTGGCGCGGTGTGGAGCATCTGCGCGCCCGACATGGGCACGCACGCGGTGCTCGACCGCTTCCGCCAGATCGAACCCAAGGTGCTCATCAGCGTGGACGGTGTGAGCTACGGCGGGCGCGACCACGACCGCACCGGCGTGCTGGCCGAGCTGCGTGCCGGGCTGCCCAGCCTGCAGCACGTGCTGCTGCTGGGCAATCTGGATGCTTCAATTTCCATAGCTGGCTGCGCAAGCTGGGCGAGCGCTACAGCCAGAAATGACGCAGAAACTGCGGCCTTTGAGCCGATGTGGCTGGCGTTTGACCACCCGCTGTGGATCGTCTATTCCAGCGGCACCACCGGCCTGCCCAAACCCATCGTGCACGGCCACGGCGGCAGCATGCTGGTGGCGCTGCAATTGAAGGTGTTGCACAACGACATTGGCTGCAGCTACGAGCCCAACAGCTTCGGCGAGCGCTACCACTGGTACAGCTCCACCGGCTGGGTGATGTGGAACGCGCAGATGAGCGGCCTGCTCTCGGGCACCACCTGCGTCATCTTTGACGGCAACCCCGGTGGCAGCAAAGAGCTCCCCGACTGGGGCGTGCTGTGGCGCTTTGCGGCCGAAACCGGCGTGACCTTCTTCGGCGCGGGTGCGGCATTCTTTGCCAACTGCATGAAGGCGGGCATCACGCTGAGTGACTATGGCGACCTCACGCGCATCCGCGCCCTGGGCACCACCGGCTCGCCGCTGTCGCCCGAGGTGCAGCAATGGGGCACGGCGCAGTTTGAGGCGCTGGGCACGCGCGACAACGCCGCAGCGCCGGGCCGCCCCAAGCAAGGCGCGGCCCCCCGCACCGGCCAAGCCGGGGGCCCTTCCCCAGCCGGGGGCAGCGACCCACACGCAGTGGGGGAGCGTGGGGGCGAACCAATATGGTGGAACAACATCTCTGGTGGCACGGACTTTTGCGGCGCTTTCATCGGCGGCAACCGCGAGATGCCCCAGGTGCCGGGCGAGATGCAATGCCGCATGCTGGGCGCAGCGGTGGAGGCCTGGAACGCCGAGGGCCAGCCGGTGACAGACGAGGTGGGCGAGCTGGTGTGTGCGCAGCCCCTGCCGTCCATGCCGCTGTACCTGTGGGGTGACAAGGACGGTTCGCGTTACCTCTCGAGCTACTTTGACATGTACCCGCCAGGCCACGGCCGCCAGCCCGGTGGTGGCGACGGCCCCGCCAGCATGGGCGCGGTGTGGCGGCACGGCGACTGGCTCAAGATCGGCGCCAACGGCGGCTGCACCATCTATGGCCGCTCTGATGCCACCATCAACCGCCATGGCCTGCGCATGGGCACCAGCGAGATCTACAGCGCGGTGGAGGCCTTGCCCGAGGTGCTGGACAGCCTGGTGGTGGACCTGGAATACCTGGGCCGCGAGAGCTACATGCCCCTGTTTGTGGTGCTGCGCCCCGGCCAGGCGCTGGATGAGGCCCTGCGCGCCCGCATCAACGCGGCGGTGCGTACCGCGCTCAGCCCCCGCTTTGTGCCCGACGACATCTTTGCCGTGGCCGAGGTGCCTCGCACCCTGAGCGGCAAGAAGCAGGAACTGCCTATCAAAAAACTGCTGCTGGGCCAGCCCATCGAGAAGGTGGTGAACAAGGACGCGATGGCCAACCCCGGCTGCCTGGACTGGTACGTGGCCTTTGCGGCCGAGCGGGCGCAGACCTTGCCTGCGGCCTAGCCGTACGCTGGGACGCAAGGCGTATCGACTGGCTGTGGTGAAGAAAGCCGTGCCGGGCGGGGGGCAGCGGCTGGGGGACTCGTCCTGCTGTTAACCTGCAGGGTGGCCGCCTGAAATCCGCTGCGCCGCCACAGATGCCGGGGCGTTGGCCACCTGCACGTCCATAATTGAACTTTGCTTTGACTGTGCTCCACAGACGCACTTCCCATGAATACACCCCAGCACCCCAAACGTTTTTCCATGATCCGCGAATTCCATCTGGCGGACTGGTTCACCCTTGGCAACGCGGTTTGTGGCGTCGGGGCACTGTTTTCGGCCATGTCGTACCTGGCCACGCAGGATGTGGTGCACATCTACTTTGCCGCCGCCCTGGTGCTGGCGGCGCTGATTTTTGATGTGTTGGACGGCCGCATCGCCCGCTGGCGCCAGAAAAGCTCGGCCATGGGGCGCGAGCTGGATTCGCTGGCCGACGTGATCTCGTTTGGCGTGGCGCCCGCCATCATTGCCTACGGCTGCGGCATGCAGGGCCTGTACGACCGCGTGGTGCTGGCCTACTTCGTGGCCTGCGGGGTGTCGCGCCTGGCGCGCTACAACGTCACGGCCGAAAACCTCTCGGGCGATGATGGCAAGGTGAAATACTTTGAGGGCACGCCCATTCCCACCTCCATCGTGCTGGTGGGCCTGCTCGCGCTGGCCGCCGCCCAGGGGGCCGTGGGCCCTGACCTGTGGGGCGGCAACGTGGTGTTGGCGGGCTTCACGCTGCACCCGCTGGTGCTGCTGTTTGCGGCGTCCGGCTCGCTGATGATCAGCCGCATCCGCATTCCCAAGCTCTGACTTGCTATTGAAAATATAGCTGCTGGCGCTTGTTATATAAGCGCTAGAGGCTGTTTTTGGGCTCTTCTAGCGAATAGTAGTGATGGAAATCGCCGCACGTCTGTAAACGACGATTTCGACGTACGACATTTATCGAGTGCATCACTAGTGTGGTGTCTCAAAAGTAATCATCAAATAATGGTACTCGCTGCCCGCGCCACAGATGCCAAGATGGTGTCCGCACTTTTATGCCACACGAACGGCTTGGGATCCTCGTTGTGACGATCAATGTATTCCCGTATGGATTGCTCCAGCTGAGCAACGCTGGTGTGGGCGCTGCGCTTGATCCACTGCTCGCTGATCTGGCTAAAGAAACGCTCGACCAGATTGAGCCAGGACGCTGAGGTGGGCGTGAAGTGAACGTGGTAGCGAGGATGGGCTGCTAGCCAGGCCCGCACTGCCTGCGTCTTGTGCGTGCCGTAGTTGTCCATGATCAGGTGGATGTCTTGTTCGCCAGGCACCGCTGCATCGATGGCTTTGAGGAACTGCAGGAATTCCACACTGCGGTGACGGCGCTTGAGCTGTCCTATGACTTTGCCAGTGGCCACATCCAGCGCTGCAAACAGCGACGTTGTGCCATGGCGCTTGTAATCGTGCGTGCGCGTGCTGGGTTTGCCAAACGTCAGTGGTAACCCTGGTTGGGTGCGATCCAGAGCCTGGATCTGGCTCTTCTCGTCCACGCACAGCACCAAGGCGCGATCGGGTGGTGCCATATACAGCCCCACCACATCCCGTACCTTGTCCACGAAATGGGGATCCGTCGATAGCTTGAAGGTTTCTTGCAGGTGCGGCTTCAGCCCAAAGGCATGCCAGATGCGCTGCACCGTCGCGGGCGATACGCCAGCGTGCCGACTCATCTGGCGCACGCTCCAGTGCGTGGCGTTGTCAGGCTTGCTCTGGCGAACCTTGTCCACAATGAGCTGAACCTGCTCGTCGCCCACACTGCGCGGGCGGCCAGCGCGCGGGGCATCGGTCAAACCCGCCAGACGATACGCCCGGTAGCGCCGCCGCCACTTGGAGACAGTTTGCACCGTCGTGCCCAAGCGTTGGGCAATCATGGTGCCTGACTCCCCATCTGCGCAGCCCAGCACGATTCGCATGCGCAGCTTCTCGTCCTCGGGCGCTTTGCGTACGCGCAGTCGCGCATGCAGCTCTGCGCGCTCGGCATCGGTGATCTGCAGCTTCGTGGCGGGGCGTCCAGGGTGGGCCATCAGCGTAGTCTCCTATAAGGAAGCTGATTCGACCAACACCGGTCAAAATAGTTCTATCTATTTTTGAGACACCACACTAGCATTCGCTAGAAGAGCCTGTTTTTGCTGAGTTTTCAGAAGATTCAGGCAGCCGTGGGCTTGCGGTTCACCAGCACAATACCCACCGCCACCAGGCCCAGCGCAGCCACCAGGCCTGCGGTGATGGGCTCGCCCAGCCAGCCCGCGCCGAACAGCAGCGCAAACACCGGCGTCAAAAACACAAACGAAGACATCTTGGTGGCCGGGTAGCGCGCCAGCATCCACATCCAGGCCAGGTAGCTCGCAAACGCCCCCACCAGGGCCTGCACGAGGAGCGATGCCCACGCAAACGCGCTGAAGTCCCACGACCAGGGCTCGCCCAGCGCCAGCGACAACAGGGGCAACAGGGCGGTGCTCACTGCCACCTGGTAGAGCAACTGGTGCTCTGGCGCCACCCGGGCCAGGGCCGTGCTGCGGATGACCACCGTGGTCAGTGCCCACATCAGCCCCGCCGCCAGCCCCAGCGCATCGCCCAGCCAGGCCAGCGGGTGCGCGCCTGCAGCGCCGCCTGCCAGCCCGTCGCCCAGCGCCAGCCCCACGCCCACAAACGCCGCCGCCAGGCCCAGCCATTGCCAGGTGTAGAGCCGCTCGCCGGGAATAAAGCGCGGCAGCAGCAACGCCACCCAGAACGGTGAGCTGTACAAAAACACCGTCAGCCGCGAGGCCGAGGTGTATTGCAAACCCACGTAGATGCACGCGAACTCGCCCGCAAACAGCGCCCCGGCCAGCAGGCCGGCCCGCCAGCTTCCCTGCGGGGCAGCAGCGCCAGGGGCGACCCGCCCGCGCCACAGGCACCAGGCGCCGATGGCCGCCGTGGCCATGGCAAAGCGCACAAAGGCCTGGAACACCGGCGGCACCTCGGCCACCGTGGCCTTGAGCAGCACCTGCTGGAACCCCCAGAACATGCAGCAAGCCAGCAGCAGGGTGATGGCGAAGGTGTCGAGGTGGGCTTTGCGGGTGGGGCTCATCGCTTGATTATGGTCAAGTGACAGCCGAGCCGCTTCGGGTTTCAATAGCGGAATGCCCCACGCTCCTTCCAGCCCCGACACCCCAGGCACCGACACCGCTTTGCAGGGCTGGCGCCTGCGCCTGTACACCATCATTTTTGAAGCCGACACGCGCGCGGGGCGGTGGTTTGATGTGGCGCTGATCGTGCTCATTCTGGCCAGCGTGGCCGTGGTGGTGGCTGACAGCGTACCTGCCCTGCAGGCCCGTTGGCACCAGGTGTTCTGGGCCGCCGAATGGGTGTTCACGCTGTTGTTCACCATCGAATACGTGGCGCGCCTGCTGTGCGTGCGCCAGCCACTGCGCTACGCCACCAGCTTTTTTGGCATCGTGGATCTGCTGGCGCTGCTGCCCACTTATCTGGCGCTGCTGCTGCCCGAGGCCCATGTGCTCATCGACGTGCGTGTGTTGCGGTTGCTGCGCATCTTCCGGGTGTTCAAGCTCACGGCGTACATGACCGAATACAGCAGCCTGGGGCAGGCGCTGCGGGCCAGCCGCCGCAAGATCACTGTGTTTCTGACGGCGGTGCTCATGATCGTGCTGGTAATGGGCACCCTGATGTACGTGGTGGAAGGCCCCAGCAACGGGTTTGAGTCCATCCCCACGGCCGTGTACTGGGCCATCACCACCATGACCACGGTGGGCTTTGGCGATATCACGCCCAAGACGGACATGGGCCGCTTCATCGCCTCCGTCATGATGCTGCTGGGCTGGGGAACGCTGGCCGTGCCCACGGGCATCGTGACGGCCGAAATGGCGTCGCAGCGGGGGGCGCCGCCGCAGGTGCCCACCACCCGCACTTGCCCCGAGTGCCTGACCGAAGGCCACCTGCCCGAGGCGCGCTACTGCCTGCACTGCGGCGCGCATTTGTCGCCCTGGCAGCGCGAGGGTGCCTGAGCGTCCATTCCAGGGCAACTTCTGATGCAAGCGAATGTGAGCGGTCGCCCCGCCGTGCACCGCCGGGCCATGCGCTGCCGCTACACTCAGGCCTTTGGGTTGCGCCCGGTGGTGCAGCCATTGAACCTTCCCCTCCATGGCCACTGAAACGGCGGCGCAATCCCGCACCAGTTTTGACCTCAAAAGTGCTTCACTGCCCGTGGTGGCGGTGGTGCTCAAGACCACGGACGCGGCGCAGTTTGCCATGGACCTGGCCGAGCGCGTGGCCGATGCGCCCGGTTTTTTCGACTTTGACCCCGTACTGATCGACCTTGCGCCCGTGCGCGAGGCCGAAGAACCCATCGACTTTGCCGCCATTGCCGAGCAACTGCGCCAGCAGCGCACCTTGCCCGTGGCCGTGCGTGGTGGCAGCCCCGCCCAGATGGAAGCCGCCCGCGCCGCAGGCCTGGCCGCCGCACCCGATGCCCCACCGGCCCGTGCAGAAGCCCCCGCCCCCGTGGAAGTGGTGCGTGAAGTGATCCGCGAGGTGGAGGTGGTGCGCGAAGTGCCCATGCCCGGCCCCGGCACGGTGGTGGTGGACAAGCCCTTGCGCTCGGGCCAGCAGGTGTATGCGCGCGGCGCCGACCTGGTGGTGATGGCGGTGGTGAGCTTTGGCGCCGAGGTGATTGCCGACGGCAACATCCACGTCTATGCCCCGCTGCGCGGCCGCGCCATTGCTGGCGCCCGGGGCAACACCGAAGCCCGCATTTTCAGCACCTGCCTGGAGCCGCAGCTGGTTTCCATTGCAGGCATCTACCGCACTACAGAAACCGCCTTGCCCGACAGCGTGGCAGGCAAGCCCGCCCAGGTTCGCCTGGACGGTGAAAAACTCATCATTGAGCCTCTGGCTTGATGGGCCCCATCCGCTTCGTATCAACCCACTGAGAACTAACAAGACATGGCCAAAATCGTCGTCGTGACCTCCGGCAAAGGTGGCGTGGGCAAGACCACCACCAGCGCCAGCTTTGCCTCCGGCCTCGCCCTGCGCGGCCACAAGACTGCCGTGATCGACTTCGACGTCGGTCTGCGCAACCTGGACCTCATCATGGGCTGCGAACGCCGCGTGGTGTATGACCTGATCAACGTCATCCACGGCGAAGCCAACCTGAACCAGGCCCTGATCAAGGACAAGCAGTGCGACAACCTGTTTGTGCTGGCCGCCAGCCAGACCCGCGACAAGGACGCCCTGACGCAAGACGGCGTTGGCAAGGTGCTGTCGGACCTGGCCGGCATGGGCTTTGAATACATCGTGTGCGATTCGCCCGCCGGCATTGAAAGCGGCGCCCTCATGGCGATGCACTTTGCCGACGAGGCACTGCTGGTGACCAACCCCGAAGTGTCCTCCGTGCGCGACTCCGA
This sequence comes from Acidovorax temperans, assembly GCF_006716905.1. Classification (GTDB taxonomy): domain Bacteria; phylum Pseudomonadota; class Gammaproteobacteria; order Burkholderiales; family Burkholderiaceae_C; genus Acidovorax; species Acidovorax temperans. The sequence goes on from NZ_VFPV01000004.1 coordinate 123,782, forward strand.
CCGCATCCTGGGCATGCTGGGCAGCAAGACCAAGCGCGCCATCGAAGGCGGCGAGCCCATCAAGGAACACCTGCTCATCACGCGCTACAACCCCAGCCGCGTGGAAGACGGCCAGATGCTGAGCCTGGAAGACATCCAGGACATCCTGCGCATCAAGCTGATCGGCGTGATTCCTGAATCGGAAGTGGTGCTGCAGTCGTCCAACCAGGGCACGCCCGCCATCCACGCGCAGGGCAGCGATGTGTCTGAAGCGTACAAGGACGTGATCGACCGCTTCCTGGGCCAGGAAAAGCCCCTGCGCTTCATCGAGGCAGAAAAGCCCGGCTTCTTTAAACGCCTGTTCGGGAGCAAATAAGCCATGGCTTCCTTCCTCTCCTTTCTCATCGGTGAGAAGAAAAAAACCGCCAGCGTTGCCAAAGAGCGTCTGCAGATCATCCTGGCGCACGAGCGCAATGGCCGCAGCGCCGCCGAGCCCGACTACCTGCCCGCCCTGCAGCGCGAACTGGTCGCCGTCATCTCCAAGTACGTCAAGATCAACCCCGAAGACCTCAAGGTGCAACTGGAGCGCCAGGACAACCTGGAAGTGCTCGAAGTGAAGATTGAGTTGCCCGACACCGTGCGCTGAACGCCGAACCCCGTCAGGCTCCAGGCCCGCCCCGCAGCCCTGCGGCGCGGGCTTTTTTTTGCCCGTACTGCTGGGCTTGATCGCCAGCGCCCTGACCGAGCCCGACTTTTTTGCGCTTGACGGAGGCTGCGGGTTTCGCAGAATCCCTGCGCCTGGGTATTGAAGCTGGCAAGCTTCGACCAGAAGCGCCTTTCACAACACGTTCGATACCCCATGACCATTCCGCGTTGCTCTCCCCAATGGTTCGCTGGCTACGACAAACAATGCGCGTGGCTGAAGTACGGTGCCGATCCTGATTGGATATTGAGCCTTGTTCGCTGCTGGGACACCCCTGGTATCGAACTCGCCATCAGAGTTTCAGATGCCGCGGCCACAAATCTGGACATTCCCGGATATGCCCCGTTCTCCATGGAGGCGGGTCTGAGCGATTCCATGGCGGTGATCAATGGCGTTGGAATGCTGGAACAACATCCACGGCGTAAAGTGGTTTTTCGGGCCGGAAACATGGACTTTGACGATCCATATTCTCTGTTTCTTGTGCGCCGATGGCTGGCCACTGCAAGACCCCCGGTCACCATTCATGTCGGGCAACTGGCTCTGTCATTTCCAGCCGATTCGTCCGCATTGAACGCGCTTTCGGTTCTCGCAACCAAGCAACGGCATTTCGAGAATGCAGTGCTCAGCAACCCTGTTTATGTTCCAGATGGAGCCTGAAATTTCATCCAAACCCACCCGTCTGCCACTGGCGGCCCGCATGGGTGGTTAGGTCAAGAGGACTTCCGCATGACAAGTTCGAAGACAGAGATTCTTGAGCAGTTCATCGAAGATGGATCTCTCCATTACCCAAGGGGTGATCAAGGCTCCTATTTCCCGAGCAACCACCACAGAATCACACCACTGGTGGCACAAGCCTCCAAACTATTGCCACGGGATAGGCGCGTCGATTTGTATTTCCACTTGCTGCGCTTGAACCATTACCCCCTGGTGAAGTCAGCCGCCGAATTCGACGTCGTGCTGGAAGCCTATGCGCGTCTCAAGCCATGGTTCCAACGCGGCTACCCCTATTGCTCCATGCCAAGGCCGATGGGACTCTTTCTCTTTGGCTCGGATGATCACGGCGAGCTTGCTGGAGAACCGTGGATCACCTATGAGTCGCAATCGGAACCTCTGAAGTTCTGGAGGTATGCGAACTCCTTTTCGCATATGCCGGGCATGCTCAAGAAGCAACAGAAGTTTCTGCAGCTCAGCGGCGATTCGGCCCTTCTCGATCGAGTGACGAAGACGCTTCTTCGCATCCATCTCGCAGACGACCTGACCTCCAGTACCTGTCTTTGGTTTTGGTCATTCGTCCTGCTTGCGGTTCAGGGAAAAGGCTCCGGTCAAATGGTCGTTGAATGGTTGCTTCAAGCCGAATGCCCCCCATCCGAGCGAGCTTTCTTTGTGGATAACCTGGCGCGTTACCTGCGCACGTCATCCCGAGAAGACCTGCTTTTGCAGTTCCAGGGTGCGCTCCACACCAGCGCAAATGAGGCCTAGCACGGCGCTCATCTTTGCTTCCTACAGTCACGGGGGGCGGCGCGATGGAGCCGCGCAGCATTGGCTGGCTCCAAGTGGGGCGCCGTGCACACACCCGATCCAGTCGTCTTCACCCTGGCGCTGAACCCTGCCTGTTGCCATTGCTCACCATTGCACTCTGCCTGCCATCTGGCGTGATGGGTGCATTGGCGCAACAATGCGGCAACTATTGCGGAGGGGCGCATGAACCAATCAACCACCATCAAGTGGGCCGTGCTGGCCCTGGGCTCTTCCGCGCTGGCAGCCTGCGGCGGCTCGGCTGAAAACGACGGCGTCACCATTTCGTTTGGCGGCCCGGGGGCGCCGCCCGCGCAGATGCAGGTGCCCCATGCCATGGTGGCCAGGGCCTCGTTGACTGTGCCGATGGTGGAGGTCAGCCTGTCTCCGTCGGACCTGGACTTCCCCAACCCCGAGCGCGGCTTTTACCGCTTTGCGACCGACCCCTCCAAGATCACCGCCACCTCGCTCGCCTACGTGGTGGCAGACGGCCAGCGGCTCGTTTACACCCCGGGCGATTTGAGCGCCTACCGCACGCGGGATTTGCCCAGCACCTACCTCACCAAGCTGAACACGGGCTTTGCCAACCTGCGCAAGCAGGGCCTCAAGGCCGTGGTGCGGTTTGCCTACAACTACCCTGAAACCGAGTCCGACTACCTCAACGCGCAGGACGCCACGCTCTCGCGCGTCAAGCGCCACATCACCCAGCTGCAGCCGGTGCTGCAGGCCAATGCGGATGTGATTGCCGCGGTGCAGGGCGGCTTCATCGGGGCCTGGGGCGAGTGGCATACCTCGTCCAACAAGCTCACCACCCCGGCCAACAAGGCGGCCGTGCGCGATGCGTTGCTGCAGGCCGTGCCCGCCAGTCGCCAGCTGCAGGTGCGCTACCCCGGCGATCTGGCGGCGTGGTTTCCCACGCCACCCACGCTGGAACAATTGCTGGCGCCCAGCCCCACCGCTGCGGCGCGCATTGGCCAGCACAACGACTGCTTCCTGGCCAGCCCCGACGACGTGGGTACCTACTGGGCCAGCACGCCCCAGCAGTCTGCCGCGCTGCGCACCTATGCCCAGCAAGCCAGCGCCACCACGGGCGCGGGGGGCGAAACCTGTGCCCCACCCGTGGCGGCCCAGGCCCGCATGACCTGTGAAGACATCCTGCGCGAGGGTGCGGCGTACCACATGACCTACCTGAACCGCGACTACTACGAAGGCTTCTTCGCCCAGTGGCAGGCGGGCGGCTGCATGGCGGAGGTGTCGCGCAAGCTGGGCTACCGGTTGCAACTGCAGACCGTGACACACGGGGCCGTGGCCACGCCGGGCGGTTCGCTGGCCTGGCAGGTGTCCCTCAGCAACCAGGGCTGGGCCCGGCCGCTGAATGCGCGCAATCTGGCGCTGACTTTGGTCAGCGCCACCAACGAGGCGACGGTGCTGCCCCTGGCGGGCACCGATCTGCGCCAGGCCAGCCCCGGCGAGCCGCTGCAATGGGCGGGCGAGGTCACCCTGCCCGCCACCCTGGCCCCCGGCAGCTACCGCGTACACATCGGCGCGCCCGATGCTGCCAGCGCACTGGCCGCCACCCCCGCCTATGCCGTGCGCTTTGCCAATGCCGACAACGTCGTGACGGGCGTGCAGTGGCAGGCGAGCACGGGGCGGCTGGCGTTGGGGACGACCCTGCAGGTGCAGTGACAGGGTTTGAAGCAAAAATGGCCGCCAGCGCTTACGGAATCAGCGCAGGCAGCTATTGAATCAATAGCAAGGCAAAAGAGGGGCGTGCCCTACAGCGGGTGCTCGGTATAAAACTTGCCACCGTGGTACAGCAGGGGCGAAGCACCTTCGCGGTGTTCGCAGCGTTCCACCTCGCCCACAAAGATGGTGTGGTCGCCCTCTTTGTACTGGCTGCGGTTGAAGCATTCAAACGTGGCAGCAGCGCCGGCCAGCAACGGGGCGCCGTTGATGCCGGGGCGGTGTTCCACGCCGGCCCAGCGGTCAATGCCGCGCGTGGCAAAGCGTTCGGCCAGCGCTTTCTGGTCAGAAGCCAGCACATGGATGGCGTAGTGCGAGCCATTGGCAAAGGCGGGCATGCTGCTGGCGCCGTGCGACAGGCTCCACAGCACCAGCGGGGGCTCCAGCGACACCGAGTTGAACGAGCTGGCCGTGAGCCCGACCAGCTCGCCCGCCGCATTGCGGGCGGTGACGATGGTCACGCCGGTGGCAAACATGCCCAGCGCGTTGCGGAATTCGCGCGAGGAAAAGCTGGGCGGCAATGCCAGGGCAGGGCGGGGCAGGGGGCTGTTCACAAAGTTCGGGCGCGGGGGCCGGCATCAAAGGGGGATGGAACTATTATGGAGTGCCACCTGCGCGCGCGTGCGGCGCAGGCAACCCGGCACTCTTTTTTGTATGGCTTTGCTTCCGACTTTCTCTATCCTGGGCTCCGGCCCCACGGTGCTGATGCTGCACGACGCCGACGGCGATTACCTCACCTTTGCCCCCCAAGTGGAGATGCTGGCCAGCGCAGGCTACCGCGCCGTGGCGTGGAACATGCCCGGTTATGGGCACAGCGCGCCGATTGAGCCCTACACCTTCAAAGGCCTGGCGCAAAGCTGCGTGGCACTCATCGATGCCCTGCAGTGCGGCCCGGTCACCCTGGTGGGCCACGGCATGGGCGCCATGCTGGCCCTGGAAGTGGCCGTGCGCCGCGCCGAAGTGGTGAACCGCCTGGTGCTGTGCGCCGGTGGCCCGGCGCTGGATGCCCAGGCCGTGCAGGACTGGCTGGCCCCGCGCGAGCGGGCGCTGGACGCCGCGCAGCAGCCGGGCGGCAGCATGCAGCAGCTGGCGCAGACCCTGGTGCCCCAGTGCATTGGCCCCGGCGCCTTGCCCGAAGGCGTGCGCCTGGCCGAACACGCGCTGGCGCAAGTGCACCCCGCCACCTACCGCCGCGCCTTGCAGGCCATGCAAGGTTTTGACCGCTGGGCCCAGGCCTGGGTGAACGTGCACACCCCCACCTTGCTGGTGGGTGGTGAGGCCGACCATTGCACACCGCCCGCCGCGCTGGAGGCCCTGGCCCAGCTGATGCCCGATGCCCGGCACCTGAGCCTGCCGCACGTTGGCCACTGGCCGCAGTTGGAAAACCCCGAAGCGTTCGACGCGGCACTGCTCGACTTCCTGGCCAAGCAGCGGGTGCTGCATTGAACGCCGCCGCACCAACGCCAGCCCCCGCATCTGCCGTGCGCTGGCTGGGTTTCACCTTGCTGGCCGCAGGCTGTGTGGCCGCCGCGTGGTGGGGGCCTGCCCAACTGTGGCCCACCACGGCGGCGCCCGATGGGGTGTATGGCCGGGCGGGCGATGGGCCCTCGTGCCTGGCGCTGCTGTCTGCCCAGGCTGAGAAGGGGGCCTTGCAGGCCGACGTGCCACGCCCGGCCAGCCCAGCTTCCCCGCCGGTCACTGCGGTCGCAGAGCCTTTTTTGCCCGAGGTGGCCGAGGCCGCCTGCACCACGCTGCTGCCGCGCTTGCCTGGGCTGTCGCGCGCGCAGTGCGTGGCCACCCGGTTGCAGGCCAGTGGTGCCTTGTCGCGCCAGGGGGCACCGCTGTATTGGCGGGATGTGCCGTCGCACGCCGGTGCTGCCGCTAAAGGCCAGCCCGCTGCAGAGCCGCTGCGCGTGCTGGTGGTGGGCGCCATGCATGGCGACGAGCTCACCGCCGCATCGCTGGCCCTGCGCTGGATTGGCATGGCGGCGGCCGAGGGGGCGGCGGACGCGGGCGAGCCAGCGCCCGTGCACTGGCGCTTCATCCCCGTGCTGAACCCCGACGGCCTGCTGGCCCCCAAGCCCACGCGCGTGAATGCGGGCGGTGTGGACCTGAACCGCAACTTCCCCACGCCCGGCTGGGCCGAGGAAGCCCCGGTGTACTGGGAAAAGCGCACCCGCAAGGACCCGCGCCGCTGGCCCGGCCACACGCCGCTGTCCGAGCCCGAATCGCGCTTTTTGCACCAGCAGATGGACCAGTTCCAGCCGCAATTGGTTGTCAGCATCCACGCGCCCTACGGCGTGCTGGACTTTGACGGCCCCCACGACCCGCCGCTGCGGCTGGGCCGCCTGCGCATGGACAAGCTGGGCGTGTTCCCCGGCTCGCTGGGGCATTACGGCGGGCTGCACCGGGGGGTGCCGGTGGTCACCATCGAGCTGGAGCACGCCCTGCGCATGCCGCCGGATGCCGAGGTGCGCGCCATGTGGCGTGACCTGCGCCACTGGATGAACACCCGGCTGCTGGAGGGCGCCGACGCCGTGGCCGGGGTGAAGCCACCTGGCCTGCAGCGTTGATCAGGGTGGAATTTGCATGAAATCGGGCTCTGGCGCTGATGTAGAAAGCGCCAGCAGCTCTTATTTTGGTAGCAAAAAGTGCGCGGCCTGTGCCACGGCCTGCGCATCTGCCTGCACCGCACCGGGCGGCCCGCCCTTGCCCCACAGGGCGCCGCCCCAGGGCATGGACAGGAACTTGGCGCACAGCTCTACCGAGTCGATCATCGGCTGGGCCTTGGCGCGGTCGCCGCTGGTGGTGATGAGGAATAGCGACTTGGCGGCCATTTGTTCCTTGAAGGGCAGGCCAGGCACGCGCATCCAGCCGCTCCAGTGATCCAGATAAGTCTTGAGCGGCGAAGGAATGCTGAACCAGTACACGGGCGAGACGAACACGATGTGCGTGGCCGCCAGCGTGGCGTCGAGCAGGGTTTTCAGATCGCCCTCGGGCGCGGGGTAGGTGCCCACGGTGTGGCGCAGGTCCACAAACGGCGGCAGGCTCATGCGCGCCAGGTGGTGCCAGGTTTGCACCGTGCCCGCGGGCAGCGCGGCGGCGGCCTGCTGGGCCAGCCATTCGGTGTTACCCAGGTGGCCGCTTTCGCGGGTGGAGGTGGTGAGAAAGAGGTAATGCGGTGTGGTGTTCGACATGCCGCCGATGGTAGCTGCGGCATGCCGGGTGCGTCGTCGCTAGGCCGCCACGGCGCCGCGCACCGCGCGCGGGGCCTGCACGCCCAAAAAGCCGAAGTTCATCGCGGGCACTTCGCCGCTCAGCAGCTCGGCCATGGCCTTGCCCGAGCCTGCGCCGTGCGTCCAGCCCAGCGTACCGTGGCCTGCATTCACCCACAGCTTGCCCACGCGGGTTTGGCCAATGAAGGGGATATTGGTGGGCGTAGCGGGGCGCAGGCCCGTCCAGTACTGGGGGTTGCCGCCTTCTTCGGGTGTGCGGGTGTCGCACACGCCGGGCAAAATTTCGGCAATCCGGCGGGACAGCATGTGGCAGCGGGCACGGGCCACGGGGCTGTCCAGGCTCATGTCAAAGCCGCCCAGCTCGATGGTGCCGGCCACGCGCAGGACGTTGCCCAGGCGGCTCATGGCGATCTTCTTGCCGTCGTCGATGGTGGAGACCATGGGCGCGCCTTCGGGTTTGAGCAGCGGGAAGGTGGCGCTGTAGCCCTTGCCGGGGTAGATGGGCAAGTCCACGCCCACGGTGCGCAGCAGCGGCGCGCTGTACGAGCCGCAGGCCACCACAAAGGCATCGCCCTTGAGGATGAAGTCTTTTTGGCCGCCAGCGCCCGTGTTGCGTGCGATAACAGCTACAGAATCAATAGCATCACCAATCTTGTTCAGGCGCAGCACATCGTGCCCGTACAGGAACTGCGCACCCCGCGCAGCACAGCGGCGGGCCAGTTCTTGCGTGAACACGCGGGCGTCGCCGCTTTCGTCGGTGCTGGTGTAGGTGCCGCCGGTGATCTTGTCGCCATAGGCCTTGAAGGCGGGCTCAATCTTCAGCAGCTCATCGCGGCTGACCAGACGGCGCTGCACGCCGAATTTGCGCATCAGCTCCACCGCGTGGCCTGCGGCGTCGAACGATTTCTGGTCGGTGTAGAAGTGCGCGATGCCGCGTTCGAGGCGGTTGTATTCAATGCCGGTGCTGACCACCAGGTCCTTGAGGGCCGCGTGGCTGTAGGCGCCCAGGGCCACAATCTGCTGCACGTTGCGCTCAAAGGCGGTGTCGTTGCACTGCGCGAGAAACTTCAGGCCCCAGCGCCATTGGTCCCAGTCAAGCTGCGGGCGAAACAGCAGCGGCGCCTCTTTGTCGAACATCCACTTCAGCGCCTTGAGCGGCGCTTCGCGGTTGGCCCACGGCTCGCAATAGCTCACCGAGATCTGCGCCGCGTTGGCAAAGCTGGTTTCAAGGGCAGCGTCGGGTTGGCGATCGACGACGACCACCTCATGCCCGCGTTCGAGCAGGTGCCACGCTGTGCTGATGCCGATGATGCCGGCGCCGAGGACTATGGTTTTCATGAGGGCGCAGTGTGCGGCACATTGCGCTGAACAAAAAGCAAAATTAAACTTAATCAAAATTCATCAGGGCAGCTAATGTTGGGCCGCCTGTTTTTTCCCGTTCCTTTTGGAGCGTTTCAGCCATGAGCACTTACGACCCCGCCGCCCTCGAATGCCTTGCCGCCATCGTGGAGGAGGGCGGCTTTGAGCGCGCCGCCCAGCGCCTGAACGTGACCCAATCCGCCGTGTCGCAACGCCTGCGCGCGCTGGAGGCGCAGGTGGGCTCGGTGCTCATCGTGCGCAGCCGCCCGCTCAAGCCCACCAGCGCGGGGCAGTTGCTGCTCAAGCACACCAAGCAGCTGCGCCTGCTGCGCGCCGACCTGGAGCGCGACCTGCAGGAGCTGGCCCCCAGCGCCCCGGGGGGCTCGCGCGAAGACGAGCGCATTTCCATCGCCATCAATGCCGACAGCATTGCCACCTGGGCCATGGGCGCGCTGCACGACCTGGTGCGCCAGCGCCTGCCGCTGGAAATCATCACCGACGACCAAGACTTCACCCAGGAATGGCTGCGCTCAGGCCAGGTGCTGGGCTGCGTCACTACGCTCAAGCAGGCGCTGCGCGGCTGCAAGATGGTGCCGCTGGGCGCCATGCACTATGTGGCGGTGGCCTCGGCCGACTTTGCCCGCAAGCACCTGCCCCAGGGGCTGACGCCGCACAACTTTCGCGATGTGTCGTTCCTGTCGTTCAACCGCAAGGACGACATGGCCGCCGAATTCGTGGCGCGCACCTTTGGGCTCAAGCGCGTGGCGCTGAACCACCTTTTCGTGCCCAGCACCGAAGGGCAGATGCGCGCCGTGTCGGCGGGCTGGGGCGTGGGCGTGATGCCCGAGCTGCTGGCCCGGGGCCCGATTGCCGATGGCAGCGTGGTGGATTTGGTGCCGGGGCATTTCCTGCCCATCCAGCTGTACTGGCACTGCTGGAATCTGGAGTCGGAGCTGCTGGACGCACTGACGGAAGCCCTGAAGGCGACGGCGGCCAACACGCTGGTGACCTGAGCGGCTGGCCTGCACTGGCTCGCATCCGTACGCATGGGTCTGTCGGCGAAACGACGGTAAAGACGTGAACGTAGTAGTTGTAATGCAACTACTGCATTTGTTTTTTTACCGTAATGGATAAGATGCGTGCCATGTCGACGCCGCCCACCAAAGTTTCTTTCAAAGAGCAGATGCACCTCGCCCGCGAGGAGGCCATTCTGCAAGCCACCTGCCGCCTGCTGGGCGAGAAGGCGTATGACGCCATGACCATGGACGACGTGGCCAACGCGGTCGGCATCGCCAAGGCCAGCCTCTACAAGCACTTCAGCAGCAAGGAAGAGTTGTGTAGTGCAGCCATGGTGCAGATTTTGGCGAGAGTGCGTACTTACCTTGATGGGCTTGCCGCAGAGATGCCACCCGTGGAAAAGCTGCAGGCGCTGGTGCGCTGGTCGCTGGAGCGGCTCATCACCAACGAGATGCCACTGCTGCCCAGCCGCAACTCCAGCCTGCGCGCCGTGCTCATGGCCAACAAGGATTACCTCAATGGGCTGGTCACTGTCAGCGACCAGATCGGGGAATGGATCGTGCAGGCCCAGGGCCAGGGCTTGATCAACCCCACCTTGCCGCCCCTGGTGGTGCTGTACACCCTGTACGCCCGCGCGTGCGACCCGGTCGTCACCTTCCTCAAGGATGGCGGCCAGTACTCGGACGCCGAGATCGTGGAGCTGGTGGTGCGCACCTGTTTTGACGGGCTGTCGGCGCGCTGATCCTTGGGCCGCCGCATGGCGGCTGCGTTCTCGCACCGGGCAAGAAAAAAGCCCCGCCAGGGCGCAATGCCAGTCAGTTAAGCCCGCAGGCGGCTTGATCCAGTAAAAAGGGGACGTGTTCAACACGTTCCCTTTTTTGCTTGATGAGCCTGCTTGCAAACGCCTTGCGCCAGACCCTGCCCCGAGTACCTGATCGCCTCGAGCAGCTCAGCGCGTTGATAGACCCTGCCTGGATCGCACAGGCGCTGGGGACCAGCGGCAAGGCCTCCATCCGCCGGCGCAAGCTGCCTGCCGAGCATGCCGTGTGGCTTGTGATCGGACTGGCGCTGTTTCGCGATCGGCCACTGTGGCAGGTGGTGCAGCAGCTGGATTTGAGCCTGGATGGACAAGCGCCGCCCGCACCGAGCGTCAGCGTGCAAGCGCGCCAGCGCCTGGGCGAGCAGCCTTTGGCCGAGCTGTTCGCTCTACTGACCCAAGCCTGGAGCCGTCCTGCGGTGAATGTGCGCCAGCCACTGCGCGTGCTGGCTGTGGATGGTGTGGTCTGGTCGGCGCCGGACACCCCTGAGAATCGAGTCGAACTGGGCAGCTGCAGCAACCAGCATGGCCTCTCGCCCTGGCCGCAGATCCGCGCCACTTGCCTGATGGACACACACAGCCACGAGATGCTTGATGCCAAGCTCGGCGCCATGGACTGCGGCGAATTGAGCCTGGCAGCGCAGTTGCGCGGCGAGGATCACTCGGTGACCCTGTTCGACCGGGCGTACTTCTCGGCCGCGTTCCTGTTGGACTGGCAGGCTGCGGGTACGCAGCGCCACTGGTTGATGCGCGCGCGGGACAATCTGCGCCATGAGATCGTCCAGCAACTGGCGTGCGGCGATGCGCTGATCCGCATGCCGGTGTCCCCGCAAGCGCGCAAGGCACACCCGCATCTGCCCAGCCACTGGCAGGCACGCCTGATCGAGGTGAGCGTGGGTGGACGGCTGCGCCGCTTCATCACATCCTTGCTGTGTCCCCGCACGCATCCGGCGCAGGAGCTGGCCGAGCTCTACCACCAGCGCTGGGAGATCGAGTTGGGGTTCCGGGAGATCAAGCAGACCCTGCAGGAAGGTGAGCCGGTGCTGCGCAGCAAGCAGCCCGCGCTGGTGCGCCAGGAGCTGTGGGGTGTGCTGATCGCCTACACACTGCTGCGCCGCTGGATGCGCGAGATGGCAGCGCACGTCCAGGTCGAGCCCCAGCGCATCAGCTTCCATACGGCCAGCTACGCCATCGTGAACTTACTGGCGGTCCCCAGCCTGGACTCTGCCGGCACCTTGCCCAAGCAGTTGGCAGCCCTGTTGGCGCAATCGCGACACTTCGTGCTGCCGCCACGCCGCACTGGGCGCAGCTTCCCAAGGGTCGTCAAAAAACGCGCTTCCAAATTCCCAACGAAAAAAATGCCAGTCAGCTCTTAACTGACTGGCATTGGGCCAGGGCGGGGCTTGATGCGGCGCGGGGCCGTCGCTTAGCGAACGATCAGCAGTGGCACCTTGCAGTGGGCCAGCACTTGCGTAGTGACCGAGCCAACCACCAGCGTGGCCAGTGCGCCGTGGCCGTGGGAGCCCATCACCAGCAGGTCAAACTTGCCGGTGTCTGCCACCTTGGCGATGGTTTCGCCCACGGGGCCCACCTTGTACATGCACTTGGCTTCCACGCCATGGCGGCCGAGGAACTTGGCCACCGGCGCCATGATCTTGTCGGCTTCTTCAGCGTGGTAGCTGTCCACCACTTCCTTGCCCAGGGCAGCGCGTGCACGGGGGGGCAGGGGCGACTGCACTGTCAACACCGTGTAGCTGTGGCTGGCGCCCAGCAGGTCTTCGTGGGTGGCGAGATAGGCCAGCATTTTCTTGGTGTAGGCGCTGCCGTCGACAGCAAGCAGAATGTTCATGGAAAGCTCCAGGTTGATGTTGTTCAGACTAATGCGCGCAGGCGGTTGTTGTCTTGACCTGGGTCATATTTTTCGTCGTGCGCCGCCAAAAGACCTTCGTAGAAGTCAGAGGCCTTTGCTCCCGATCATACGGTGAGGCAGAGCTGACTCTGAAAGGTGGCCTGTTCCCCCTTGCGGGCATACCCCAGCGGGTTCGCCACCACCCGGCATTGCCAGGCTTTCTGGGTGGCTGGGTCGGTGCCGCTCACGGTGTAATCGCTGGGCGCATGCAGGTGGCCGTGCAGCCACAGTTGCGCGTGGGGCAGCAGGTGGTCCAGTGCGTTGCAAAAGCCTGCGGTACCGGGCACCAGGCCGTAGCGCGGGTCTGCGCTGCGCAGGCTGGGGGCGAAGTGCGTGACGGCCACGGTGGTCCCCGCGAACGGCGTGCTCAGCGCCGCTTGCAACCATTCCTGGCAAGCCAGGGCTTGCGCACGCATGGGTTCGGCCAGAAAGGGCTCACCGCTGCGGGTGCCGCCGGTTTTGCGCAGGTAAAAGTTGGCCGCCCTGAAAGCCTTGTCGCGCAGCTGCAGGCGCCGGGTGAGCGAGTCAGTTTGTTCGTGGTCGGCCAGCGCGTCAAAGTCGCTCCAGAGCGTGGTGCCCACAAAGCGCACCTGTTTTAGCACCAGGGTTTCGCGTTCCAGCCAGGCAATGCCCAGCTTGTCGCAGGTACGGCGCAGCCGCTGGTGGGCTTCGTCGAAATCTTGCGCGTCGTATTCGTGGTTGCCCGGCACGAAGAGCACGGGTGTGGGCCACGCACCCCACTGAGGTAACGGTGAAAACCGGGCCAGGCCGAAATCTTCATCGCCCAGCTGGCCGCCTTCCTGGTAGGAACCAATGTCGCCCGCCAGCACCAGTACATCGGCGCCCGGTGCGGGCTCTGGCACAAAGTGGGGATGGGCTTCCAGGTGGAGGTCGGACAGCAGCTGAATCTTCATGGGTGCAGTGTAGGCCGTGAGGGCTTTTGGACAGGTTCTCAGGCGTACTGTGGGCCTGCGGGTGTTGTCAGTCACGAAACATGCTGCGGGCTGATCGGGCCAGGGCGTGCAGCAGCCACTCCATGGCCTTTTCCTGCGGCCCGCGTCGGCGCCACAGGGCATCCACGTGCACGGCAGGCACATTCAGCGGCAGGGGACGTTGCACCAGTTTGTCGGCAATGCCCGTCACCGGGATGAAATGCCGCGGCAGCACGGTCAGCAGGTCTGAACCCACCACCACCCGGCCCGCCGTGAAGAACTGGTTCACGGTGATGACCACCCGCCGGGTGCGCCCGAGCGAGGCCAGGGCTTCGTCAATGAAACCAAACGGCCGCCCGGAAAAGCTGACCAGCATGTGCCGCGCTGCGCAGTAGGTGTCGAGGCTCAACTCGCCCGTGGCCAGCGGATGCCCCTGGCGCATCACACACATGTACTCGCCGTCGTACAGGCGGCGGCTGTCATAGGCCACCGCCCCGCCCGATTGGGCGCGGGCAGTCAGGTCGGCCAGGGCTGCAGGGAAGTAACCCACGGCCATGTCGGCAGACTCTTCGTCCAGCAGCCGCCGGGGGTCGCGGGTAGTGAGCGGCAAGACCCGCACGGAGATGCCCGGCGCTTCGCGTTCAATGATTTGCACCAGCGGCGGCACCAGCGTGGCGGCCGTCGCGTCGGCCATGGCCAGCACAAAGGTGGATGTGGCCGTGGCGGGTTCAAAGTTGCCGGGCGCCAGGGACTCCTGCAGCAGCGCCAGCGCATCGCGCACGCTGGGCCACAGTGCCAGCGCCCGGGGGGTGGGCTCCACCCCCTGGCCGCTGCGCACCAACAACTCGTCTCCCACCACGTCGCGCAGGCGGCGCATGGCATTGCTCACGGCGGGCTGGGTGATGGAAAGCTTGTGCGCTGCCTTGGTCAGACTGCGCTCCGCCATCACTTCATCGAACACACGCAGCAGGTTCAGATCGAGCGAGCGAAAGTTCAGATGCGAGGTCATCTTTCAATCATCACTGATATGAATGTAAAAAATTCAAAATATAAATTTGAATAGATAAAGGGTAAACCCTAAGATTCATGCATTCGCCCGGCAATCTCGCCAAAAGCGTTTGAAAAGGGACTACCAAAATGACCAGCTTCGCACACGTTGATTACCCCACTGAACACTCTGGCGTCGTTCGCGCTGAAAACGCCGCTGCCGCCATCAAGGACATTGCGCACAATTTCGACGGCGCGCGTGGTGCTGCGTCGTTGCTGCTGGCCGCTGTGGTTTCAGCGCTGATGGTCGTGGCCAACCAGGTGATCGACACCTGGAGCGAAGGCCACCTGCTGGCCGCCTGGATGGTGCTGTGGGTGGTGGCGTTTGCCGCTTTGGCCCTGCTGACCCTGCCCGCACGCCGCATGGCCGTTGCCCTGCGCGCTGGCACCCAGGCTTGGGCGGAGCGCCGTCGCCGCGCTGCCGAAGACGCACGCACATGGCAAGTGGCGATGCAAGACCCACGCATCATGGCTGAACTGAACCACGCCATGGGCATTGCTACCGTGCAGGACGTTCGCCGCTACTACTGATCCATCAGGAAGGGCAGCACAAACACTGCCACTTTCTGCAAAAAGCCATGGTCGCCCTGAGCGTCCATGGCTTTTTTCATGGGCCCGTGGAATCGAGCCGGAACGTCGAGGCCGGGTCTTCCCCACGGAGTTCAGCGCTGCCAGGATAAGGTTTCAATGCGCCATGAAAAAAAGCTGACCCACCGCATGGTGGGTCAGCTTTTTTGGCTGGGCAGCCCAACGCGGGCTGCCGTGTGTTGGCGGAGCTGCTTACGCAGACAAACGCTTTTCGAGTTGAGCCTTGGTGTCCAGCAGCGCTTGAGGGAGGTGGTACGCCAGCTGCTCGAAGTGGGCCGTGTGCAGCTTGAACTCTTCGGCCCAGGCGGCCTTGTCGATGCTGGTCACCGCAGCGAACTGCTGGGCGCTGAAGTCCAGACCCGTCCAGTTGATCTCGGCATATTGTGGCGCCACGCCGAACATGGTTTCCTGGCCTTGTGCCTGGCCTTCGATGCGGTCGATCATCCACTTAAGCACGCGCATGTTGTCGCCATAACCAGGCCACACAAACTTGCCTGCCTCGTCCTTGCGGAACCAGTTCACGCAGAACACCTTGGGCAGCGCCTTGCCGGTGGCGGCGATTTGGCCTTCCATGTTCAACCAGTGCTGGAAGTAGTCGCTCATGTTGTAGCCGCAGAACGGCAGCATGGCAAACGGGTCGCGGCGCACCACGCCTTGGGCGCCAAAAGCGGCGGCGGTGGTTTCAGAGCCCATGGTGGCAGCCATGTACACGCCTTCGGTCCAGGTGCGGGCTTCAGTCACCAGCGGCACGGTGGTGGAGCGGCGGCCGCCGAAGATGAAGGCGTCAATGGCCACGCCATTGGCGTCATCCCACTGTGGATCCAGCGCGGGGTTGTTGGTGGCGGCCACGGTGAAGCGCGAGTTGGGGTGCGCAGCCTTGGCGCCGGTTTCCTTGGCGATCTGCGGAGTCCAGTCCTTGCCTTGCCAGTCGATCAGGTGATCGGGCAGCTTGCCGGTGTCCTTTTCCATGCCTTCCCACCACACGTCGCCGTCATCCGTCAGGGCCACGTTGGTGAAGATCACGTCCTTGTCCAGGCTGCGCATGCAGTTGGGGTTGGTGTGCATGTTGGTGCCGGGGGCCACGCCAAAGTAGCCCGCCTCGGGGTTGATGGCGTACATCTTGCCGTCGGCATGGGGCTTGATCCAGGCGATGTCGTCGCCGATGGTCGTAACCTTCCAGCCCGCAAAGCCGGCCTCGGGCGGCACCAGCATCGAGAAGTTGGTCTTGCCGCAGGCGCTGGGGAAGGCGGCTGCCACGTGGTACTTCTTGCCTTCGGGGTTGGTGACGCCCAGGATCAGCATGTGCTCGGCCAGCCAGCCTTGGTCGCGGCCCATGGTGGAGGCGATGCGCAGGGCCAGGCACTTTTTACCCAGCAGCGCGTTGCCGCCGTAGCCCGAGCCGTACGACCAGATTTCACGTGTTTCTGGGTAGTGCACGATGTACTTGACCTTGGGGTTGCAAGGCCAGCTGGTGGAGTCTTTCTCGCCAGCGGCCAGGGGCGCGCCCACGGTGTGCATGCAGGGCACGAACTCGCCATCCACGCCCAGCACGTCGTACACGGCCTTGCCCATGCGAGTCATCAGGCGCTGGTTCACGGCCACGTAGGCGCTGTCGGTCAGCTCCACGCCAATGTGGGCGATGTGGCTGCCCAGCGGGCCCATGCTGAAGGGCACCACGTACATGGTGCGGCCCTTCATGCAGCCGTCGAACAGCGGCTGCAGCGTGGCGCGCATTTCAGCAGGGTCCATCCAGTTGTTGGTGGGGCCGGCATCTTCCTTCTTGGCCGAGCAGATGTAGGTGCGGTCTTCCACGCGGGCCACGTCCGATGGGTCAGACCAGGCCAGGAAGCTGCCGGGGCGCTTGGCAGGGTTGAGCTTCTTGAAGGTGCCAGCCTGCACCAGTTGGTCGCACAGGCGGTCGTACTCTTCCTTGGAGCCGTCGCACCAGTAGATGCTGTCGGGCTTGCACAGGGCTGCCATATCGGCCACCCAGGCCAGCAGGCGCGGGTTTTTGACGTAAGCGGGGGCGTTGAGGTTCAGGCCCTGCATGGTGGGTGCGTTCATCGGGAGCTTCCTAAGTTGAAAAAACGGTTTTCCAAAGGAAGCGAACCGGGCGGTTCACGACGGCAAAGACCTGGCGCAATTGCGATGCTGAGCGCTGCCTTTGAAAAAACGGCTTTTCGACAGAGAGCTCCGCAAATGCCGCCTTCACAAGCACTTGCAGGCCCTGCGCCTGTGCTCAGTCGGCGGGCAGAACATGCGAAGGCCCCACGGGTTGGAGGCGTCTCCACGCATTCCGCGGGTCGGCTGGGATGACGATTTTATGAATCTGCCGCCAATTTGTCTGTCAGACTCGGGTCAAAACAATGCAAAAATTGCATGGGGTTATGCATCATGATTGCTGCCACCCCAGCAGGTCCTTGTCTTGATCAGCGGGCCAGAGTGGCGTTCCATCGCTCAAATCCAGCCTTGCGCAGGGCGCATGCGGGGCAGG
Source organism: Acidovorax temperans (assembly GCF_006716905.1). Taxonomy (GTDB): domain Bacteria; phylum Pseudomonadota; class Gammaproteobacteria; order Burkholderiales; family Burkholderiaceae_C; genus Acidovorax; species Acidovorax temperans. The sequence goes on from NZ_VFPV01000004.1 coordinate 141,121, forward strand.
TGCCGCAGCCGTAGCCCCAGGCGTGGCGCTCTTCGCGCACCCCGTGGTAGCAGGTGTGGGATTGCTCCAGCACGATGTCCACCAGCGCGTCGCCGCCCAGGGTGCGAGCCAGGTCCCAGGTCTGGGCCTTGTCCAGCCACATCAGCGGGGTCTCGATGGTGAAGCGCTGGCCCATGCCCAGCGACACCGCCACCTGCAAGGCCTTGAGGGTGTCGTCACGGCAGTCGGGGTAGCCAGAGAAATCGGTCTCGCACATGCCGCCCACCAGTGTGTGCAGACCGCGCCGGTAGCCCACGGCCGCCGCCAGCTGGAAGAACAGCAGGTTGCGGCCCGGCACGAAGGTGTTGGGCAGGCCTGCGGCGGTCATCTGGATTTCGGTCTCGCTGGTCAGGGCCGTGTCGCTGATGTGGCCGAGCACGCTCAGATCCAGCATGTGGTCGTCCCCGAGCTTGCTGCTCCACTGCGGGAACTGGCTGCGCATGGCTTCGAGCACTGCGTGGCGCGCCTGCAGTTCCACATGGTGGCGCTGGCCGTAGTCAAAGCCGATGGTCTCGACATGCGCAAACTGGCTCAGTGCCCAGGCTAGGCAGGTGGTGGAGTCTTGTCCGCCAGAGAACAAGACAAGTGCGTGGCCAGAGCGCATGGGGGAATCCTTCCGAAAAAGCGGGGTGCAGACGAAAAAAAACCCCGCAGTGCGGGGCTTGTGGGATGGGCGTGGGCAATGCCTCAGGCCATCTTCACGGCGATGAATGCCAGCAGGAACATCATGATGCCGCCCACCACGGGGAGCACCACGGGCATGGCGGAGACCACGTTTTCCACGGGGTCAGACGATGGCTCGGAAGAGTTGTGCGAGGTGTGATCCGACATGGTGATTGCTCCAATGCTGAAAGTTGGCCGATTCTAGCGGTTCTGCCACGGGGTTGCGTTGTGCCGCGTGGCGCTCACATGAGCGCGGCTTCCATGCCGGCGGTGCGCAACTGGTCCAGCACCTGCTCGACGTGGGATTTGCCCCGCGTTTGCAGCACCAGCTCAATTTCCACATTCTGTGCGGCCAGCATGGTGAAGGCGCGCTGGTGGTGCACTTCCTCGATGTTGGCACCTGCGTCCGCCACGGTGGCGGTGATGCGCGCCAGCACGCCGGGCACATCGCGTGCGCTGACCTTGATGCGCGCGAGGCGCCCTGAGCGCACCATGCCGCGCTCGATGATGGCGGCCAGCAGCAGTGGGTCGATGTTGCCGCCGCACAGCACCAGGCCCACGCGCTTGCCCTTGAAGCGTTCGGGGTAGCGCACCAGCGCCGCCAGGCCAGCCGCCCCTGCGCCTTCGACCAGGGTCTTTTCAATCTCCAGCAGCATCAGCACCGCCTGCTCGATGTCGCCCTCGTCCACCAGCACCAGGTCGTCCACCAGGCGCTTGACGATCTCTTGCGTGATCTTGCCCGGCGTGCCCACGGCAATACCCTCAGCGATGGTGGAGGTGCCCTGCGGGTGGTGCGTACCCTTGACGGCGTTGACCATGGCCGGAAAGCGTGCGGTCTGCACGCCCACGATCTCGATGCCCGGCTTGATCGCTTTGGCGGCCGTGGCCACGCCCGAAATCAGCCCGCCGCCGCCCACGGCGATGACCAGCGTGTCCAGGTCAGGCACGGCTTGCAGCATCTCCAGCCCCAGCGTGCCCTGGCCCGCTGCCACCGCCTCGTCGTCGTAGGGGTGCACAAAGGTCAGGCCCTGCGTGTCCGACAGCATGTAGGCGTGGGCGCGGGCCTCTTCCAGCGTGTCGCCGTGCAGTACGACTTCGGCGCCAAATCCCCGCGTGCGCTCCACCTTCACGCCGGGTGTGAAGCGCGGCATCACGATGACGGCGCGCAGGCCCAGGCGCTGCGCGTGGTAGGCCACCCCTTGCGCGTGGTTGCCTGCGCTCATGGCGACCACGCCATGCGTTCGCTCCTCGGCCGTGAGCAGCGTGAGCTTGTTGCAGGCCCCGCGCTCTTTGAACGAAGCGGTGAACTGCAGGTTCTCGAACTTGAGGAACACCTGCGCGCCCACGATCTGCGAGAGCGTTCGGGATTCCACACACGGCGTGTCCAGCACCTGGCCTTGTAGGCGCAGTGCGGCATCCTGGATGTCTTGAAGGGTGATCATGTGCGGCATTGTGGCAATAAATGTCGCACGGCGAGGTCCATTTTTGCGGTACATGCCTCACGCATACATTCGCAGAACTGGCGGGTGGCGATGTAAAGTAACAAAGCGTATCGTCGCGAGACATTGCAGCAGCCAGGACCGCTGTCCCGGAAAAAGCCCGAGCACCAGGATTTTTAGACCATGCACCCAGAAAGACAGCGCAAGATCCGCGAGTTGTTCGACGATTACATCGAGATGTACGCCGCACGGGACGACCGGCTCACCGCGCGCTTCAGCCAGAGCTTCACCGGATACTCCGGCAGCGGCAGTCGGCTGATCCGTGAGCGGGAGGAATGGGTGCGCATCACCCGGCAGGACTTTGCGCAGGTGCCGGGCCGCATTCGCATCGAAATGCTCGACCTTGCGCTGCAGGACCTGTGCAACGACGTCGTTGTCGCAACCGCCTGCTTCCACATCCACCTGCCCAGTGGCGTGCATCAACTTGCCAAGGAGGTGGCGCGGCTGGTGCTGACCTTCCGTCTGGAAGACGCCGAGTGGCTGATCGCGCACTGCAGCTATTCCATCCCGTACCAAAGCGTGCAGGATGGCGAGATCTACCCCCTCCAGAGCCTGCAGGAGCAAAACAGCGCCCTGCAGGCCCTGGTGGCCGAGCGCACCCAGGCGTTGCAAGAAAGCCAGGCCCTGTACCGCCTGCTGACCGAAGACGCCCAGGACGTGCTCTGGCGCACGGACGGCCAGCTCGTCCTCACCTACATCAGCCCGGCAGACGAAAAGCTGCGGGGCTTTCGGGCCGATGAGGTGGTGGGGCACTCGGTCTTCGAGATGTTCACCGAAGAAGGTGTCGAGGTGATCAAGAGCATGCTTCGGCTCAGGGCGATGGAGGACGCGGCAGGCGGTACCGAGAGATTCCTGCGCTTCCAGGTGGAACACCGCTGCAAGGACGGCCGCCTGATCTGGGGCGAGGTGCTGTCCAAGCCCGACCGCAACGCGCAGGGCGAGATCATCGGCTACCACGGCATCACCCGCGAGATCACCGAGCGCAAGCGCCTGGAAGAACAGGTCCACCAGCTCGCCTTCCACGACCCTCTGACCCACCTGGCCAACCGCCGCCTGATGCTGGACCACCTGGAGCAGGCCATGTCGGCCAGCAAACGCAGCCAGCGCCATGGCGCCCTGCTGTTTCTTGACCTCGACAACTTCAAACCCCTCAACGACACCTATGGCCACGGTGTGGGCGACCTGCTGCTGATCGAAGTGGCCGAGCGCCTGAAAGCCTGCGTGCGCGAAGCCGACACCGTGGCCCGCTTTGGCGGCGACGAGTTCGTTGTGCTGCTGAGCGAATTGAGCACGCAACCCCGCGAGGCCGCCGAACAGGCGGTCGCCATCGCGGAGAAGGTCCGCACCCGCCTGGCCGAGCCCTACGTGCTTCAGTCCGCGCCCTCCGCCCCGTCCATCCGGCATGAATGCACCGCCAGCATTGGCGTGGCGGTCTTCCGTGGACGTGATGAAAGCCAGAACGCAGTGATTGACCGGGCCGACGCGGCAATGTACCGGGCCAAGGAAGAGGGCCGCAACCGGATCCAGTGTGCGCCGGGCCCTGCCGCTGCGGGCTGATCGGCACACGGGCGGCGGGCACACGCCATGCGTGGTGGGTTTTTCAAAAAATGATAGCTGCTGGCGTTTGCTGCATAAGCGCTAGAGGCCATTTTGATGTAAATCACCGCGCCGTGTGCAACAGCGGCGTCTTCTCGCTCACACCACCCGGTTCCACTCCAGCGCCCGGCTCTTCCAGTGCGCCTCAATCGTCTGCGTGAAGTCCGCGCGCACCAGTTTCGCGCGGTTTTCCAGCCAGTCGGCGTTCTCGCGCCGCACCACGATGCCTTCGAGATGGCCCTGGCGGAACTGGCTGTCGTGGGCGTGCACCCAGTCGCGTAACTGGTCCAGTGTGACTTCGCCTGCGTACAGGCGCGGCACGGTCTTGAAGCCCATCTCTGCGGCCCAGGCGTTGCGTCGTCGCGCGGCGCGCCCGTGGCCAGCCAGGCGATGTGGGGGGTGCGGGGGAAGCGGAAGAAATCGGGCATAGATCCTCTTATTTTTGCGCGCCGCAGGGGCGGGTGTTTCTGGCGCCAGCGTGCCTGCAGCCAGTCGGGCAGCAGGTTTTCCACCTTCAGCCCCACGGCTTGCAGGGCCTGCTGGCAGTCGATCCAGTCGGTGTCGGCGGCGTTGGTGATCCGGGTGGCGTGGCCCGCGTCCAGCGCGGCCAGGGCGGCGGCCACCATCTTGCGGTCGGCCAGGTCGGTCATGCGCTGCAGCCAGTGCGACACGCTGCGCAGCACGCTGCCCTGGTGCTCGGACGGCAGCAGGGCGTTGGCCAGCAGTGCGTCGATGGCCTGGCGGCCGTCGCTGCCCACATCCCCCGGGGCGGTCTTGTTCCACACATAGTCGCGCTCGGGGCGCACGGCCCGAAAGCGCCGCGCCACGGTGGCCAGTTCCAGCGCCTGGATGGCCACGGCGCGGCTGCGCCGCGTGCCAGCACCGCATCAAAGCCGCCAAAGTGAAATTAGTCGTTGGCTTCGTCCCCGCCCAGGTTCAGGTGGATGGTGCGGTCGGGCGAAGCCACGGTCTGCTTGAGCAGCAGCAGGCTCTGCAGCAACGTGGACTTGCCCGACGAGTTGCTGCCCAGCAGCATGGTGACGGGCGCCAGCTGCACCGCGCCGCTGTCGCGCCAGGTATTGAGGTTCTGGCGATGGCGTTGGTCGATCATGGCGGGGCCATCTTACGGGGCTGCGCAGAAGTTTGAATTAAATTGGCCTGCAGCGCTTATGCAGAAAGCGCCAGCAGCTATGTTTTTGATAGCTAATCCTTCAGCGCAAGGCGGCGCGCCAGCTTGTGCAGGTTGCTCGCGTCGATGTCCAGCTCGCGGGCAGCGCCCGCCCGGTTGCCGCCGTGGCGGGCGAGGGCGGCCTGGATGCACTGGCGCTGCAGGCGCACGGCTTGCGGCTGCTCGGTCACCAGGTCGGCGAAAACGGCTTCGACAGCCAGGGTATTTATCACCATGGATGGGTATCTTGAACCATGAATAGTGATGGTGAAAATGACCGTAATGCCTGCAAGCCCTTGATTCATAAAGAAGAGTGCGGTGGCCTGCAGCTTGCGATGGAAGGGTGTCCCATCGGTGTGGCGCGTGCGCTTTGGCGCACCACCCGCCGTGCCCGTTTCATCACCCAAGGAGTCCTTCCGTGAACATCGACAAATTCAAGCACCAGCATCTCGACATCCTGCGCAGCATCGATCTGCTGCGGCAGTTGACCCACGCCGGGGTGGAGCGCAATGCGGCCGAAATCGCGCAGCGCATCGTTGCCATGAGCAGCACCATCAAGCTGCATCTGGCGGTGGAAGACCAGGCGCTGTACCCTGCCCTGCAGCGCAGCGGCAATGCCAGCCTGGCGCGCATGGGCCGCCAGTACCAGAGCGACATGGGCCCGATCGCCAGCGCCTACGACGCCTTTGCGCGCCGCTGGAACACGGCTGAAAGCCTGCGCACCGACGAGAAGGGCTTCCGCGCCGAAGCCAACGTGGTGTTGCGCAAGGTGTACGAACGCATGCAGCGCGAAGACCGCGATTTCTACCCCCGCATCGAGGAGCAAGAGGCCGTGCACGCCTGACAGCGCCGCGCCCGCGCGCATTGCTTTCGCCGGCCTGTGGGCCGGCTTTTTTTACCCTCGCTTACCGGTGCGTTTGTGTTGGGTCAAACTACCTATGGTGTTTGATGGGTATCGTGGACACCATAGGTAGTGTTTTACTCCATCTCGTAGATTGGTCAAACCCATGGCATCCACCCTTGTTACCTTGCCCCGCGAGGTCGTTTTGCGCAGCGGTCAGCGCGTTCCTTTTGACGCAGAACGCATCCGCGCTGCACTGGCCAGCGCAGGCCAGGCCTCGGGTGAATACGGCGCCGAAGAAGCCGCGCTGCTCACCGCGCAGGTCACCAAGGTGCTGATCCACCGCTTTCATGGCGAAGCGCCCACGGTGGAGCAGATCCAGGACGTGGCCGAGCAGACGCTGATCGCCGCCAACCACCTGGCCACCGCGCGCGCGTACATCGTCTACCGCGAGCAGCACGCCACGCTACGCGCCGACAGGCAGACGCTGGTGGATGTGGAAAGCTCCATCAACGAATACCTCACGCGGGCCGACTGGCGCGTGAGCGCGAATGCCAACCAGGGCTACTCGCTGGGCGGGCTGATCCTGAACGTGGCGGGCAAGGTCACGGCCAACTACTGGCTGTCGCACGTGTACACGCCTGAGATCGGCGAGGCGCACCGCAATGGCGACATCCACATTCACGATCTGGACATGCTCAGCGGCTACTGCGCGGGCTGGTCGCTGCGCACGCTGCTGCACGAGGGCCTGAACGGCGTGCCCGGCAAGGTGGAGGCGGGGCCGCCCAAGCACATGAGTTCCGCCGTGGGGCAGATCGTGAACTTTCTCGGCACGCTGCAGAACGAGTGGGCGGGTGCGCAGGCGTTCTCTTCGTTCGACACCTACATGGCCCCGTTTGTGCGCAAAGATGCCATGGACTACGCCGCCGTGCGCCAGTGCATTCAGGAGCTGGTCTACAACCTCAACGTGCCCTCGCGCTGGGGCACTCAGACGCCGTTCACCAACCTCACCTTCGACTGGACCTGCCCCGAAGACCTGCGCGAGCAGGTGCCGGTGATCGCAGGTGAAGAAATGCCCTTCGCCTACGGCGATTTGCAGGTGGAGATGGACCTCATCAACCGCGCCTACATCGACGTGATGACCACGGGCGATGCCAAGGGCCGCGTGTTCACCTTCCCCATCCCCACGTACAACATCACCAAAGACTTTCCGTGGGAGAGCGAGAACGCGCAGCTGCTGTTCGACATGACGGCCAAGTACGGCTTGCCGTACTTCCAGAACTTCATCAATTCCGAGCTGGAGCCGAACATGGTGCGTTCCATGTGCTGCCGCCTGCAGCTGGATTTGCGTGAACTGCTCAAGCGCGGCAACGGCCTGTTCGGCAGCGCCGAGCAAACCGGTAGCCTGGGCGTGGTCACCATCAACTGCGCGCGCCTGGGCTACCAGCACGCGGGCGATGAAGCGGGCCTGTTTGCCGCGCTGGACCGCCTGATGGAACTGGGCAAGCAAAGCCTGGAGACCAAGCGCAAGCTGATTCAGCGGCTGATGGACCAGGGCCTGTTCCCCTACACCAAGCGGTATCTGGGCACGCTGCGCAACCACTTCAGCACGCTGGGCGTGAACGGTATCAACGAGATGGTGCGCAACTTCACGCACGGCCGCGAAGACATCACCAGCGACTTTGGCCACGCGCTGGCCCTGCGCCTGCTCGACCACGTGCGCGAACGCATGGCGCAGTTCCAGGAAGAAACTGGCCACCTCTACAACCTGGAGGCCACGCCCGCCGAGGGCACGACCTACCGCTTTGCCAAAGAAGACAAAAAGCGCTGGCCCGCCATCCTGCAAGCGGGCACGGCCGAGCAGCCGTACTACACCAACTCGTCCCAACTGCCCGTGGGCTTCACGGACGACCCGTTCGAGGCGCTGATGCGGCAAGAGGCGCTGCAGTCCAAATACACCGGCGGCACGGTGCTGCACCTGTACATGGGCGAGCGCCTGTCCAGCGGCGCCGCCTGCCGCGAGCTGGTGAAACGGGCGCTGACGAACTTTCGCCTGCCCTACATCACCGTCACACCCACGTTCTCCATCTGCCCCACACACGGCTACCTGGCGGGCGAGCACCCGTTCTGCCCGCGCTGCGATGAAGAGCGGCTGGCCGCCAAGCGTGCGCAGCTGGCAGCGTAGTACAAGCCAAACAGGGCTCCAGCGCTTATCTATCAAGCGCTAGCAGCTATTGTTTTTGAAGCAACCTGATTCCCAACCACCCACCAAGGAGTTTTGCCATGACCCACGTTTCCACCACCGAGAACACCGCCCTGGCCGCCGCCGTGCAGTTGACCGACGCCGAACGCCAGCCCTGCGAGGTGTGGACCCGCGTGATGGGTTACCACCGCCCCGTGGCCAGCTTCAACACGGGCAAGCAGGGCGAGCACCACGAGCGCCAGTTCTTCAGCGAGCGCGGCTGTGCCCGCTAACCCCAGCCCTGCCCCGGCCCACACGCTGCGCATTGGCGGCATCACGCCGCTGACCACCATCGACTTCCCCGGTCGGCTGGCGGCCGTGCTGTATTGCCAGGGCTGCCCCTGGCGCTGCAGCTATTGCCACAACCCCGAACTGCTCGACGCCACCACGCCCGCCGAGATGGACTGGCCGCAGGTGCTGGCCTTCTTGCGCAAGCGCCAGGGCTTGCTGGACGGCGTGGTGTTCTCGGGCGGAGAGCCCACCCTGCAAGCGGGCCTGCCGCAGGCGCTGGAAGAAGTGCGCGCCCTGGGCTTTGCCACGGCCCTGCACACCGGCGGCATGTACCCCGAGCGCCTGGCCGCTGTGCTGCCCCTGCTCGACTGGGTGGGGCTCGACATCAAAGGCCCAGAGCACCGCTATGCCGACATCACCGGCGTGCCGGGCAGCGGTGCCCGTGCGTTTGAATCGCTGACCCTTTTGCAGGCCAGCCCCGTCGCGTTTGAATGCCGCACCACCTGGCACGCCGGGCTGTATGAGGCGCAAGAACTTCAGGCCCTGGGCGACCAGCTGGCTGGCCAGGGCGTGCGCCACTGGGCCGTGCAGGTTTGCCGCCGTGTCCCCGGCGCGCCCGATGTGACGCCCTCGACCGTGGCGGCCCCGGTGGGGGCGCAAATCCCGCGTTTTGAGGTTCGGGGCGGCCAAAGAGGGGCTGTTGGGTAAAAAAACTGGCCTCCGATGGCTGTTTTTTTGCATTATGAGAATCCATTGCAAAAAAAGGGCATTTAGACAGCCCGGCGCAAGCAGAATCGGAGACCATTCGAATTTGATCGCTGTCGCTGGTCTGTTTTGCGGGCCGGTGGCTTTTCCACTCCTGTTCCTCGAGACAAGTCATGAGTACACAGCAACCCTCCATCATCTACACCCTGACAGACGAAGCGCCACGCCTGGCCACTGCGTCTTTCCTGCCCATCGTCCGCAGCTTTGCGGCCCCGGCGGGTATCAACGTGACCGAGAGCGACATCTCGGTCGCAGCACGGGTGCTGGGGGAGTTTCCGGAGTACCTGAAGGAAGAACAGCGCGTGCCCAACACGCTGGCCGAACTGGGCAAGAAGACCCTGCAGCCCGATGCCAACATCATCAAGCTGCCCAACATCTCTGCTTCGGTGTCCCAGCTCAAGGCGGCCATTGCCGAGCTGCAGTCCAAGGGCTATGCGCTGCCCGACTACCCCGACCAGCCCAAGGACGACAAAGAGAAGGAAATCAAGGCCCGCTACGGCAAGTGCATCGGCTCTGCCGTGAACCCCGTGCTGCGTGAAGGCAACTCCGACCGCCGCGCCCCCAAGGCCGTCAAGGAATACGCCCGCAAGAACCCCCACAGCATGGCCGAGTGGAGCCAGGCTTCGCGCTCGCACGTCTCGCACATGCACGCTGGCGACTTCTACCACGGCGAAAAGTCCATGACGCTGGACCGCGCCCGCGACGTGAAGATGGAGCTGATCACCAAGAGCGGCAAGACCATCATCCTGAAGCCCAAGGTCAGCCTGCTCGACCGCGAAGTGATCGACAGCATGTTCATGAGCAAGAAGGCGCTGCTGGCCTTCTACGAAAAGGAAATCGAAGACGCACGCAAGACCGGCGTGATGTTCTCGCTGCACGTGAAGGCCACCATGATGAAGGTCTCGCACCCCATCGTGTTCGGCCACTGCGTCAAGATCTTCTACAAGGAAGCGTTCGAGAAGCACGGCAAGCTGTTCGAGGAACTGGGCGTCAACGTCAACAACGGCATGGTCGATCTGTACAACAAGATCGCCACGCTGCCGCAGTCCAAGCAGGAAGAGATCAAGCGCGATCTGCACGCCTGCCATGAGCACCGCCCCGAGCTGGCCATGGTCGATTCCGCCAAGGGCATCACCAACTTCCACTCGCCCAACGACATCATCGTGGACGCCTCCATGCCGGCCATGATCCGCAACGGCGGCAAGATGTGGGACGCCAACGGCCGCCTCAAGGACGTGAAGGCCGTGATGCCGGAATCGACCTTTGCCCGCATCTACCAGGAGATGATCAACTTCTGCAAGTGGCACGGCGCGTTCGACCCCAAGACCATGGGCACCGTGCCCAACGTGGGCCTGATGGCCCAGCAGGCCGAGGAATACGGCAGCCACGACAAGACCTTCGAGATCCCCGAAGACGGCGTGGCCAACATCACCGACCTGGCCACCGGCGAAGTGCTGCTGAGCCAGAACGTGGAGCAAGGCGACATCTGGCGCATGTGCCAGACCAAGGACGCCGCGATCCGCGACTGGGTGAAGCTGGCCGTCACCCGCGCCCGCAACTCCGGCATGCCCGTGGTGTTCTGGCTCGACTCGTACCGTCCGCACGAGGCGCAGCTCATCACCAAGGTGAAGATGTACCTGCACGAGCACGACACCACCGGCCTCGATATCCAGATCATGAGCCAGGTGCGTGCGATGCGTTACACGCTGGAGCGCGTGATCCGTGGCCTGGACACCATCAGCGCCACCGGCAACATCCTGCGCGACTACCTCACCGACCTGTTCCCCATCATGGAACTGGGCACCTCGGCCAAGATGCTGTCCATCGTGCCTTTGATGGCTGGTGGCGGCATGTACGAAACCGGTGCCGGCGGCTCGGCTCCGAAGCACGTGCAGCAGCTGGTGGAAGAAAACCACCTGCGCTGGGACAGCCTGGGTGAATTCCTGGCACTGGCCGTGTCGCTGGAAGACCTCGGCATCAAGACCGGCAACGCCAAGGCCAAGGTCCTGGCCAAGACGCTGGATGCCGCCACCGGCAAGCTGCTGGACAACAACAAGAACCCCAGCCCCAAGACCGGCCAGCTGGACAACCGCGGCAGCCAGTTCTACCTGGCCCTGTACTGGGCACAAGAGCTGGCCGCGCAGACCGAAGACGCCGAACTGGCCGCCAAGTTCGCACCTTTGGCCAAGCAGCTGGCTGCCGACGAGCAGAAGATCGTAGACGAGCTGAACGCCGTACAAGGCAAGCCTGTCGATATCGGCGGCTACTACCTGCCCGATACGGCCAAGCTGGACGCGATCATGCGCCCCAGCCAGACGTTCAACAACGCACTGAAGGCCGTGCTGGGCTGACGAGCAACTGGACGTCTTGGGGGCTTGCGGGCCCTCAATGCCGAGTTTTCAGCCTGAGAGGCGCTGCTTGCAGCGCCTCTTTTTCATGGTGGGTGCTTGTTTCATTGGGCCGCTGCCGCGCACACCCGCAGCACTTCAGCACCGTACGCTTCCAGCTTCTTCGCGCCCATGCCGCTGATGCCCTGCAGGTCGTCCAGCGAAGCGGGGTTGCGCTCGGCAATGGCTGCCAGCGTGGCATCGTGGAAGATGACGTAGGCGGGCAGGTTGTGTTCGCGGGCCACCTCGGCGCGCCAGGCCTTGAGGTTGATGAAGCGCACCTGCGCGTCGGGCCCCAGGTTGGCGGCGGCGGCTGGTGGGGCGCTGCTCTTGCGGGTGCGCTTGGGCGCGGCGGCCGAGACGGATTCGCGCAGTTGCACCGGCACCTCGCCCTTGAGTACGGCGCGTGAGCCTTCGGTGAGGGACAGCGTGTCAAAACTCATGCCGCTGTCCAGCATCACCTTCTGCAGGCCGACAGCCCCGGTGGCAATCAGCTGGCGCAGCACGCCGCGCAGCTGGGGCTCGGTCAGGTCTGCGCCAATCCCGAAGGTGGAGAGCTTGTCGTGCCCGAACTGCGCCACCTTGTCCGTCTTCTTGCCCCGCAAGATGTCCATGATGTGCCCAGCACCAAAGCCGATGCCGCTGGCCTGTTGCACGCGGTAGATGGTGGACAGCAGCTTGCGTGCGGCGTCCGTGGCATCCCACACGGCGGGCGGGTTCAGGCAGTTGTCGCAATTGCCGCAGGGTGTGGATGCCTCGCCAAAGTAAGCCAGCAGTCGCACGCGGCGGCAGTCGGTGGCTTCGGCCAGGGCCAGCAGGGCATCGAGCTTGCCGCGCAACGCCTGCTTGAACTCCTCACCCGCCGGGCTCTCGTCGATCATGCGGCGCTGGTTCATCACGTCCTGCAGGCCATAAGCCATCCAGGCATCGGCGTTCAGCCCGTCACGGCCCGCGCGGCCGGTTTCCTGGTAGTAGCCTTCGATGTTCTTGGGCATGTCCACATGCGCCACAAAGCGCACATCGGGCTTGTCGATGCCCATGCCAAACGCAATCGTCGCCACCATCACGATGCCTTCCTCGCGCAGAAAGCGGTCCTGGTGGTTCTGGCGCACTTTGGTGTCCAGCCCCGCGTGGTAGGGCAGGGCGTTGATGCCCGCATCCTGCAGCGTGGCGGCCAGCTCTTCCACGCGCTTGCGCGACTGGCAATACACCACGCCTGCCTCGCCCGAATGCTCACGCTCGATGAAGCGCAGCAGTTGCGTGGTGGCGTCCTTCTTCTCGACGATGGTGTAGCGGATGTTGGGCCGGTCAAAGCTGCTGATGAACAGGCGCGCGTCCTGCAACTGCAGCCGCTCGATGATGTCTTCGCGCGTCAGGGCATCGGCCGTGGCCGTGAGCGCAATGCGCGGCACCTGTGGATAGCGCTCGTGCAGCAGCGTGAGCGCCCGGTACTCAGGGCGGAAGTCGTGCCCCCATTGGCTCACACAGTGGGCTTCATCAATCGCGAACAGCGACAGGTTACCGCTGTCGTACAGGCTGTCGAGCAGGCCCAGAAAGCGCGGCGTGTTCAGCCGCTCGGGCGCGGCATACAGCAGCGTGATCTGGCCGGTTTGCAGCCGCCACTCCACGTCCTGCGTGGCGTCAAAGTCGAGCGTGGAGTTGAGAAACGCCGCATCCACCCCCGCTTCGTGCAGCGCACCCACCTGATCGTGCATCAGCGCGATCAGCGGCGACACCACGATGGTCACGCCCTTGCCCTGCCGCTGGCGCACGATGGCAGGTACCTGGTAGCACAGGCTCTTGCCGCCGCCTGTGGGCATGAGCACCAAGGCGTCGCCACCGCCAATCACATGTTCGACGATGGCCTGCTGCGGGCCTCGGAACTGTTCGTAGCCGAACACGTCTTGCAAGACGGCATGGGCGGGAGACTGTGCTGAAGGAACGCGGGTGGACAAAAGAATGCTCTGAATTTGATAGCTGCTAGCGCCTTTCGGATAAGCGCTAGAGGCCAATTTGGTTTGAAAACGGCGAAATCCGAAGCACACCCTAACCGTTCGGGCTGAGCTTGTCGAAGCCAGGGCGCATAGGGCCCTGGCCCAACGGATTTCATCGCTCCAGCGCTTTTGCAGGTGCCGGATTATCGAACCAATAGAGGAATGGACGGCGCCTGCTGCAGACTGCTGCGGGGCGCTGCAGCGTGCTTATTGTGCGCTGGGGGCGATGTCCCAAGGATTGAGCAGCACCACAGGCGCGTGGGCAAAGTCGCTGACGTTGCGTGTCACCACGGCCAAGCCATGTTTCAGCGCCGTCGCAGCAATCAACGAATCGAAAGCCGCCATGGGCTTGCCCGTAGCCTCGGACTGGGCGCACAAGCGGGCCCAATATCCGGCGGTGTCGCGTGTGGAGGGCAAAGCCCACTGCCCAAAGCCAGCCTGCACATGACCCAGCCAGGTGAATGCACGCACTTTGCAGGCTGTGGACTATTTGAGTCGCAAAACAAAATTCTCGTCAGAGAGTTTTTCGCGCATATCGGCAATGTCTTTGAATGGTGAGCTTTGGATGGTTTTCACCATGCCATCCATGACAATATGCAAAGCTTCGACATTGCCGCTGTCTAAAGCTTTGTCCATGGCATGGATTTGAGCTTGAAGCCCTGTTTTCCGCAATTCAAATGCTTCTGACAAGGCTTGTTTGATGACATCACGCTGGGTGCGGATTTGCTCAATGGTGGCATCACGGTCAGCCAATATGGCCACCCGTTTTGTTTTTTCTTGCTCACGCAGCTTTTGGTAATCGGAGTGGGCGTCGTGCATCTTCCCAACGCCTTCTATGAGCTGAAGTCCTGGTACTTGCTTCGCAGTAGCTTTACCACCCTTGCCCATTAAGCTGTGCACCAATGTGTTGGCTAGACTTTTTTTTGTCATGCTTGCTCCAATAAATGCTGCATTTCTTCGATCGTCTTCGCGCTCTTGTCGGTCACTCGTCCCTCACTGTCCAAAATTTCAACTTTGGCGACACGGTAAAGAGCTGAGCCCAAAGCAATCATCACATTGAAGCTGCTTTGGTCTTTGTCCGATAGCTTTACATATTCAATTTTCTGTGTTGCGAGGCCTTCTGGCAGCGGACGACCTTCATCCAGATAAATCGCCTCACGATCACGACGTACTCTGCCAACCATGCGAGAAACACGATTGGCTGCGGCTTGAAATCGCTCATCCAGTGTTTGCAATACCCGGGCGAGTTCTTGGGTGCGTGTATCTATAGCATCGAGCGCTACGCTCATGCTGGCAAGTTGTTCCACAGCTTTATCTATCTCGGCGGAGTGAGTGAGTGCTTTGGTTAGCGCTTCTTCTGATTTGCCTGCTGCTAAATAGCCCATCACCAATAGCACTGGGCCAGCCATGACGCTGCCTAGCACTGCAGTGCCGCCAGCCATGCCCAGCCCGCCAGATGCAAGAGATCCACCACCTAGCCATGCAAGCGTTGCATTGGTTGCAGCGGCACCTGAAAGGCTTGAGATAGCCGTCCCTGTAGACGCCATTCCCAACATACTGACTGCTTGCCCCACACCAGCTCCCACCATGGCGCCAGCAGCAGCACTTTGAACTCCGTGTTGAAGAAAATCCGTGGCTTGGTAGCTCGCATTTTCCAGCTCGCTCTTCGGGATGACCTCAACGGGCATGTCGTAGCCATCGATCCGAATTTCGCCGAAATCACTGCCAGCGATTTGATTCATCAACTGGGCAAACTTCGCGATGCTTTTGCTCACGATCTGCAGCCGCTGCGTGCCCAGTCCATTCAATTGGACGCAGACTTCTTCTCGACGAGCATCCAAGGCGCTCGCTGTATCGCGTAGTTGCTGCTCGGAGGTTTTTATCCACTCTTGTGCCGTGCTGTAGTTCTTTTTGGCATCCCAGCCTTTCTTGAGCCCTGTAACTGCGGATGCCAAGGCGCTCACGCCAAACGCAATGGGAATTAACGGAAGTGCCATGATTTTCCTTATTTCAAGAACAGGGTAATTTCACCCACATGTGACACCAAAAACAGCAAAATCCCAATCACGCACCCCACAGCGGTGCCGCTGATACGGATGTACTGCAAATCAGGGCCAATGCTGAGTTCAATTTGGCGCGACATATCCTGAGCATCCCATTTGCGCACGGTGTCGCTAATATGGCCTGTCAAAAAGTCTGCAAATTGTGGTGCTGCGCCACTGGCCAATGCTTGCATGTGTTCATTAATGGAGGTGCGCAACTCTTGATCTTCTGCCAGCTTTTGTCCCAGCCACAAGCCCATGCGCTCGATTTGCTGTTGCAGTTGGGATGAGCTGCTTTCCAGGTCGTTGGACAGCCAGTCGCGTAGCGCTTGCCATAGGCTGCGTGTGTAATTCGCCAGTTCAGGGTTACTCTGTATGTACTCTTTGATCTCTTCACCCTTACGCCGAAACTCTTCGTTCGTTTTCAGGTTTCTCACCAGTTTTTTTAGTGCAAGATCAAATGTCTCGCGCAGTTCGTGCGTGGGGCTGTTAGCAACTTCGTCCAAAAAACGGTTCAGTCCCGAGCTAGCGGCTTCTGCCGCTTGATCGCCTATCCATTCTGTGGGTAAGAGCATCTGCTTCCATTTGTGCTCTGACTTCAACCAATTCACCACACGCTGCGCTATTTTCTCTCGCAACGCTGGATCGCGCAGTTTCTCTGCGACAAAACCCAGCGCAGCGTCCAGTAGCTGTTGGTGACGCCCGCCTTTGGTCAGCATTTCCAACACCGATCCCAGCGCCTGCGAGAAATCCAGCTTGCCAACCACGGCTTTGGTCGCATCGCTGATAAAGGCCTGAATGCGCTTGTCGTCCACCAGATCCAGCCAGTTGCCCATTAAATTGGCAGCGTGCCGCCCAACCCTGCGCGCATTGGATGGGGTAGATAGCCAACTGGCAAAGCGTTGCGCAGGGTCACTGCGCTGAATCAGCTCGGTCAGTACCTGGGGGTTGAGGAATTTTTCGCGAACAAAGTCAGCCAAATTGGTGGCAATGCGATTCTTGCTCTGCGGAATGATGGCTGTGTGCGGAATGCGCAGGCCCAAAGGATGCCGAAACAGTGCCACCACGGCAAACCAGTCGGCCAGACCGCCCACCATGGCGGCTTCGGCACCTGCTTTTATCAGCCGCGTTGCAAAGGTAGACGGCATAAAGAGTGTGGCGATGAACACCACCATCGCCAACGCCAAACATCCCAGTGCCAAATATTGCATGCGGCGCAATTCGGCTTCTTTGTCACGGTTCAATTTCACATCTCCCATGGTTACTCACTTTGAAAAATCCAGGAATCTTGGCGGTTGCAATGGCTAATGAATTCACCACAGCTTGCGCATCTGCAGTGCCAAGAGTTGCAAAAAATTTGGGCTTGACGCTCCGAGCGGCGCATGGCCGCAGCTAGGGCACTCGGCAAAGTAGTCAACCCCCACAAACATGCAGTCACTGCGGGGTTGTACCGTTTTCGACCAATGGCATGCCGGGCAGGTGTAAGTGGATGTTGGGGGCGCTACGGGCATGGTTCGCTCCTTGACGGTGCTTGTGCGGGTTCACCGCACCACCCGCCCGTTCTCCATCAACGTCCCCCTGCCATCCCACCGATACACCGCCTTGCTCATCCCCGCCTTCTTCTGCGCAGCCGCGCTGTCAAACGGCCCGGCAAACCCCACCATCGCCACTGTCACGCCCGTTTTGACGTCGAAGCTGGGGTAGATGAGGTCGGAGCAGGTGCCAAATGCGGGCGATGTTTTGAGTCCCTTGGCGCTGAATTGCACGATGCGGAATTGCGCTGGGCAGGCGCTGCCGCCGGTGTCTTGCAGCAGCAATACGTCGTCAGCGCCCCATTCGTAGCGGGCGACGATGTGCAGGTTGCTGTTGCCTTCGATGGCGGGCTGCACGGGCTTGCCTTTGAAGAGGAGGGCCTTGTCGTCGTCGCGCACGCTTACGGTGCCAAAGCGGGTTTTCACGGCCGATTCGTAGCCGTGTACCAGTGTTTCGACGCCGATGGGGCCTTGGGCTTTAGTGATTTCGTACCAGCCCATGGGTTGCTCTGAAAATGTGAGCGCTGAAGTCTCATCCAATATGCGAGAGGTGGCTTTTTCAACCTTGCACAGCATGCCGGGAAGGCAATTTTTCAGGATGGCTTTGCCTGCGGGGGAGGCGTTTTTGACGGCATAGCCCACCAAGTCGCCAGATTCTGGGCTGACGGTGAAGAGTGCGGAGTGGGTGGCACCTTTTTCGAGCAATCCTTCAACGGCTTCGGCATGGATCGTTGTGCTGAGCAGGGTGGCGAGTGTGGCAGCTGTCAGGGTGAGAGGTTGTTTGAAAGACATTTGATGGGCTCGTTAAAAAAGGAGCCTCACGCCAATTGTTTCTAAAAGTTTAAGCGGGCGTGGGGCAGGTTTCAGGTGCGGTGAGCGGTTTTTTTGTGGGGGTTGGCTTATCACCACAAGAAGGCAAACGGCCCGTCCATGCGCGCGGCCTTTTGTGCGAACTCTGGCTGTTTCAGCGTGAGGTAGCGGATGCCCTCGACCAGCGCCACCAGGGCGGGGATGTAGGTGAGGCACAGCACGATGTAGACGATGCCCCAGCCCCATGCGCCGGTGTAGAACTTGTGGATGCCGATGCCGCCCAGCAGCAGGGCCAGGATGCCAGCGGTGACTTTGCTTTTCTCTGGCGGCAGCTGTGTGTTGGGTGGTGATGCCCGGCCTTGGCGTTGTGGTGAGCCGCATTGGGGGCAGGCGACAGCGGTGATGTGCAGGGGTTTGCTGCAGCCATGGCAATAGGTCATTTGGCTGATGGTGGTTTCTGGGGCTTGGTCCATGGTGGCTCCGAGGGTTGAAATGGGTTGGGGCGTCATGCGGTGGGTGCCTTCAAAGCCGGGTGCCGCAGGTGCCCAGCAGGGCAATGGCGGCCATCACCAGGGCAGCGATGGCCATGCCTTTGCCGCGCGTTTGCTTGGCCAGGCTGACGCTGGCGAGCACGGTTGCGGCGGTGATGAACAGGAATGAGCCCAGCAATTGGTCTTGGTCCCAGCCGTTGGAGTCGAACAGGGCTAACAGCGGTATGGCGCTGCAGATCAGGGCGGGTACGGGTAGCCACAGGGTGCCGGGCAATGGGGTATCTGGCCCATGGTTGGATCGCGCTGGTTGGGCGTGGTGGCCGGGCGCTTGCACGGCTCCGCATTGCGGGCAGCTCAGGGCGGATTCGTGGATTTGGTGTCCGCAGGCTCTGCAGTAAGACATGGTGTGTTTCCAGGTGGCAGTGGTGAATGCGTTCGTTGGCTCTTGTGTGCAGGCAAGGCTTCGCCCTGCCTGTGCGGGGGCACAGGTTCAAAAATGTGGTGTTGGGCGGGTTGCCTTCTAGGCGGTGTGGAGTCGGTAGCAGGCTTGTTGCCGCGTCATCCGCATCGCCATGTGGCAGGGCTGTGGCTTATTGATTTGGCATCTTTCCACCTGGAGTGCCCGTCAGGGCTGCGCTGGGCCGAGCTTGGTGTGGCGCTTCGACAGGCTCAGCGTGAACGGGTTGGGTGGTTGCATCCTGAATCAAGATCCATCGTCAACGCTACGCTGGCCCAGGCTGCTGGCCACTTTGCGCCGCAGGTGGCCGATGTAGGTGCCTAGCGTGGCGGTGGACACAACACCTGCTGCAAATACGATGGCGAAGGCGGCCAGGGTTTCCAGGGGCGAAGGTTGGTTGTTCATGGCGTGGTTCCTTGTCAGGCGGGGTAATGGGGATGTTTGCGGGCGCTTGAGCGGGCGCTGGGGCGGGCGTTTAAGCGAGGTTCAGGTAGGCCTTGAGCTGCAGCTCCATATCGGCTTGCAGGCTTTCGGGGCTGATGATGCGGACGTGGGGTATCCACGCTCGAACGGTGGGCCAGATTTGGTTGGGGTGTGCAATCTGCCCTGACAGGATGAGGCCGCCGTCCTCCAGCTCTTTGATGGTTTTTTGCCCGGCGATGAGCTTGCGTTGCTTGAAGTAGGTGGCCACCTCGGCGGCCACTTTGATGACCACTTCGGTTTTGGACAGGTTCAGCCAAATGCTGTCTTCCTCTTCCAGCGTTTTCACGATGGTTGGGTCTTGCTCGAATCGCTCATCTGTGTTGGCAAACGGCGCTTCGATTTTGGTGAGTGTGTAGCACTTGAGCTTGTCTTGATCGACTGCAGCCAGGTACCAAATGCCCTCGTGGTTGATGAGTTGGTAGGGTTTGAGGCTCTGGGTCACCTTGGGACCGTCGGTTTTGAGATACCTGAAGCCCACGGTGCAGCAACGGTCGATGGCTTGCTGCAACAGGTTGAAGGTGTTTTCGTGCCCGCTCAGGTCCTCATAGCTGGGGCCACGCACGAGCAGGGCGTTTTGGTAGCTGGTTTGCAGCCAGCGGCGGATCAATGCGTCGTTCAACTGCGGATACAGGCCTTCCAGCCCCGCAATTTCTGCAAAGCGCGTGATGTCCTGCAGAGACAGTAACCCCAGCTTGGACGCCGCAACGCGGTAGCTGCCGTTTTGGACTTCCAGTTCCAGAAAGTCCAGCTTTTCGTTCAGGTCGCGCTGCACTGTTCGCAGGGTCACCTCATACTCGGCGGCCAGTTTTTCGGGCTGCAATGCTTCGCCTTGGTTGAGTCGGCGCAGCATGTCTACCAAGCGCGCTGCGTACGTTGACGCAGTGGTGTTTCTGGACAGTGCGGATTTCTTTGGATGCATGTGACGGAGGGCTGTAGATGCGTGATGGAGAAATCGTAAGCATCTGTTTTGCCAAACCGTGTCGTTGGCGCAATGGATTGCAAAAAAACTGCAAAAAGCCACATGCAGGGCCTGTTGGGGCGCACTTTCTACAATAGCCCCCTATGCAAGCCCTCCACTACACCCGCGCCCAGCAGCTCCCCGACATCCTCGCCCAACGCATCGTCATCCTTGACGGTGCCATGGGCACCATGATCCAGCGCTTCAAGCTGGGTGAGGCCCAGTACCGGGGGGAGGGCTACACCGGGCCAGACGGAGCAGGTGACAGGTTCAAGGACTTTCCCCGCGATGTAAAGGGCAACAACGAGTTACTGAGCCTGACGCGCCCTGACGTGATCCGCGACATCCACGAGCGCTACCTGGCTGCGGGTGCCGACCTGATCGAGACCAACACCTTTGGTGCCACCACCATCGCGCAGGAGGACTACGGCATGGCCGACTTGGCGCGCGAGATGAACCTCAAGTCTGCCCGCCTGGCCCGCGCCGCCTGCGATAAATACAGCACCTCCGACCACCCCCGCTTTGTGGCCGGTGCTCTGGGCCCCACGCCCAAGACGGCCAGCATCAGCCCCGATGTGAACGACCCCGGTGCGCGCAACGTCGATTTTGAAACCCTGCGCGCTGCCTATTACGAGCAGACTGAGGCGCTGGTCGAAGGCGGCGCCGACGTGCTGCTGGTCGAGACCATCTTTGACACCTTGAATGCCAAGGCCGCGCTGTTTGCGATTGACGAGTTCTTTGAAAAGAGCGGCGAGCGCCTGCCCCTCATCATCAGCGGCACGGTGACCGATGCATCCGGCCGCATTCTGAGCGGGCAGACGGTGACGGCCTTCTGGCACAGCGTGCGCCACGCGCGCCCCCTGGCCATTGGCCTGAACTGTGCCCTGGGTGCCACGCTGATGCGCCCCTACATCCAGGAGCTGAACCGCGTGGCCGAGGACACCTTCATCAGCTGCTACCCCAACGCCGGCTTGCCCAACCCCATGAGCGACACCGGCTTTGACGAAACGCCGGAGGTGACGAGCCGCCTGGTGCACGAGTTTGCTGCCGAGGGGCTGGTCAACATCGTGGGCGGCTGCTGCGGCACCACGCCCGACCACATTGGCGCCATTGCCAAGGCGGTCGAGAAAGTGCCTGCGCGCAAGATGTTTTACCCGGCCGAAGTTTGAGAAAAACCGGGTTTGTAAGAAAATACGGCCCCAGCGCTTGATCTGCAAGCGCTGCTAGCTATCAAAATAATAGCTATCATCCCCCGGCCAAAGGGCCTTGCCGCTGGGGGCTGCTGCAGGCGCCTTCACGGGCGGCGGCAGTCCGGGGTGCCGCATGTGCGGCACCTTGTTGTTTGTGCTTCGCTGGCCCCCACCGCCTTGATCCATGCTCTCCACTGCTGAAACTCCCACTGCCGTCGCCTTGCCTGTTGAAGCGGACGCGGCCACGCCTGCTGCCGATGCTGCGCTGGAACGCGAAGCCACCAAACTCGAAAAGCGCCTGGTGCGCCAGGTGGCCCAGGCCCTTGGCGACTTTGGCCTCATTGAGGACGGCGACAAGGTGATGGTGTGTGTGTCTGGCGGCAAAGACAGCTATGGCTTGCTCGATGTGCTGCGCATGCTGCAGCAGCGCAACGGCAACAAGTTCGAGCTGATCGCCGTCAACCTCGACCAGAAGCAGCCGGGCTTTCCGGCCCATGTGCTGCCCGAATACCTGACCAAGGTGGGCGTGCCCTTCCACATCGAAACGCAGGACACCTACAGCGTCGTCAAAGAGCACATCCCCGAGGGCAAGACCATGTGCAGCCTGTGCAGCCGCCTGCGCCGGGGCATTCTGTACCGCGTGGCCGACGAGCTGGGTGCCACCAAGATCGCGCTGGGCCACCACCGTGATGACATGCTGCAGACGTTCTTTCTGAACATGTTCTTCGGCGGCAAGCTCAAAGGCATGCCGCCCAAGGTGCAGAGCGACCGGGGCGACCACCTCATCATCCGCCCGCTGGCCTATGTGGCCGAGAGTGACCTCACCCGCTGGGCCGAGATCCGCAACTTCCCCATCATCCCCTGCACCCTGTGCGGCAGCCAGGAGAACCTGCAGCGCAAGCAGATCGGCCAGATGCTGCGCGACTGGCAGCAGCTCTACCCCGGCCGCATCGAGAACATGGCCGTGGCGCTGCGCAACCTGGTGCCCTCGCACTTCATGGATACGCGCCAGTTCGACTTCAAGGGCCTGGTGCCCAATGGCGTGCAGGATGCCGATGGCGACAAGGCGTTTGATGCCGAAGAGTTTCCAGCCCAGGCCGTGGGCATGCTCGGCGGCCTGCCGCTGATGCCCCGCTGAACCTGACCTCTGACGATTTTTAGACAGGGCCACCCCATGACCACCCTCAAAGCCCCCGAACTGCTCCTGCCCGCTGGCTCGCTCGACAAGATGCGCGCCGCCTACGACTTTGGTGCCGACGCGGTGTACGCCGGGCAGCCGCGCTACTCGCTGCGCGCGCGCAACAACGAGTTCCGCCTGGAGCAGATCCGCCAGGGCATTGACGAAGCCCACGCACGCGGCAAGAAGTTCTTTGTGACCAGCAACCTGATTGCGCACAACGACAAGATCCGCACTTACCTGCGCGACATCGAACCCGTGATCGATTGCAAGCCTGACGCATTGATCATGGCCGACGCGGGCCTCATCATGATGGTCAAGGAAAAGTGGCCCGAGCAGGTGGTACACCTCTCGGTGCAGGCCAACACCACCAACTGGGCGGCGGTGAAGTTCTGGCAGAAGATGGGCGTGGAGCGCATCATCCTCTCGCGCGAACTGAGCCTGGACGAGATCGAAAAAATCCGCCAGGAATGCCCCGACATGGAGCTGGAAGTGTTTGTGCACGGCGCGCTGTGCATTGCGTATTCGGGCCGGTGCCTGCTCAGCGGCTACTTCAACCACCGCGACCCCAACCAGGGCACCTGCACCAACGCCTGCCGCTGGAACTACGCCACGCACGACGCCGACATCGACCCCACCACGGGCGAAGCCATTGCGCAGAAGATGGAAGGCGACTTCAACTTCGAGGCCGCGCAGCAAAAGGCCGAGCAATCGTTCTCCACCACCGGCAGCGGCCAGCGCCACCCCAAGGCCGACAAGGTCTACCTGATCGAAGAAGCGGGCCGCCCCGGCCAGCTCATGCCCATCATGGAAGACGAGCACGGCACCTACATCATGAACAGCAAGGACCTGCGCGCGGTGGAGCATGTGGCGCGCCTCACGCAGATCGGCGTGGATTCGCTCAAGATCGAAGGCCGCACCAAGAGCCTGTACTACGTGGCCCGCACCGCCCAGGTGTACCGCCGCGCCATCGACGACGCCGTGGCGGGCCGCCCCTTCAACCCCGAGCTGCTGATCGAACTGGAAGGCCTGTCCAACCGCGGCTACACCGGTGGCCTGTTGGAGCGTCGCCCCAGCAACGACTACCAGAACTACCTCAGCGGCCACTCGGCCACGCAGCGCAGCCAGTACGTGGGCGAGGTGCTGGGCACCGAGGGCATTGCCGAAGCGGGCCTGTCGGGAGACTGGGTGCTGGTGGAAACCAAGAACCACTTTGCCGTGGGCGACCTCATCGAAGTGGTGCACCCCAGCGGCAACATCCAGGTGCGGCTGGACCAGATGCGCAACGTGGAAGGCCAGCCCGTGCAAGTGGCCCAGGGCAGCCCCGTGCGTGTGTGGATTCCGCTGCCCGCACGCTACAGCGGCGCACTGCTGGCGCGGGTCATCGAATCGCAGCCGCCTGCGGCAGCCGCAGAGCCTGCACTCGCTGTCTAAGGTGCTTGGGGTCAGTGCTGGAAGGTTTTAGGAAAAAAGTGCCTCCAGCGCACAACCCATAAGCGCAACCAGCTATTTATTTGATAGCGAATCGGCGGGACGGTTGCCCGCAGCCTGAACTGCCCCGGCCCCCTGTTCACCGGGGCGGATCAGGGCCAGAATGCGTTCAGTTCCCACCTCCAGGCGCGGTTGCACATTGCAAAGGCGCCGGTCGCAGGTGGGCCACGCCACTGTTCACCGCTCCACCATGTCCATCCAGATGGATCCCCCCCGCAGCCCTGTGCCCGCCGTGGCGCAGGCGCTGGCCGAAGCCGCTTTGCAGCGGCAAAACATGCTGCTGGGCGCTGACAAGGGGGCGTCCCGCGTAGTGGTGCCCGGCGCTGGTAGCTCCACGGGCGGTGTTCCACCCTTACCCACGCCAAATCCCGCCGCCCCTTTGGCACCCCCGCCTTTGCCCGAGGGCGCCAGTGACCCGGCGCTGGCGGACCGCGTCAGCCTCTCACCTCGCGCCAGCCAGGCGCTGCAGGGGCAGGGCCAGACCCCCGCCGCTGCGCCGCCCACTGCGGCGGCCCAGCCAGGGCGGGGCGTGGCGGTGCCTCCAGCGGCCATCCCCACCCTGGCAGCTGCGGGTGCCGGGGGCGTGGCCGGTGCAGCGTGGCCTGCCACCGGGGTGTCGCCCGCCATGCGGGGTTTGTTGGATGCGCTGGTGCAGCAACTGACCCCTGCTGCCCAGCGTGTGGTGGCGGTGCAGCCCTGGGGTGCGGGCCTGGGGGGCGCTGGCGGCCTGCCCGCAGACCCCGACCTGCCCCCGTTGCAAACCTGGCTGGTAGGCCAGGGCCTGTTGCACACCGAACAAGGGCCACGCGCATTCACCGCCACGCTGCGGGTGCCTGCTGCGTGGCTGCAGAGTTTGCCCGCCGCTTCGTCACCCTCCAGCCCCACGCCATCGGGCACGCTGCAGGCGGCTTTGGCGGGGCGCAGCCAGGCGCTCACCAGCGGGCTTTTTGCGCTGGTGCTGCAGCCAGGTGTGGGGGCGGGTGAGCGAGCGGCCGCCACCAGCGCCCTGTTGTCGCTCGAATTGGCCCCCTGGCAGGGCGCCGCCGCGAGCGTGGTGTACGGGCGCGACCAGCTCCAGGCCCGCAACGACCCGTGGCTGCAGATGCTGGCGCTGCAGGCCAGCGGCTACGGGCGCGAGGAGGAAGAAGCTGACCAGCGCCGCCGTGCGCGCGGCCATTGCGACACGCCCGGTTGCCCCTACGCAGGCCGTGCGCCCTGTGAGCAACCCTTTTGCCTGGCCATGCGCGTGGTGCCTGTGCAGGCCGTGCCCCCGGTGGGCGGGGTGTGATACGGATTTGCCTTCAACCGTATCACGTCGTTGGTTCGCCTTGCCGTGCTACAGCACTGTCTGCGGCTTCCCGCCTAGTGATTCGGCTGAATCCAAAACCGTAACAATCCACCTTGGTGCGCCCATGCCATGGACATAAAAAAACCGCCCCGTGGTGGGGGCGGCTTTGCCGGGCGCTTGTGGCGCACCTGGGTTCGTGGCGCTGGCGATGTGCCAGCGCTGCGAAAAATCAGACCAGGGCAGGCCTCATGGATACAGGCCGCGCATTTCGCGGGCGTGCAGGATGCGCTGGCAGGCCACGATGAAGGTGGCGGTGCGCAGGCTCACCTTGTGCTCTTGCGCCACTTGCCAGATGCCCGCAAAGGCCTCTTGCATGATGCGAACCAGGCGGGCGTTGATCTCGTCTTCGCTCCAGAAGAAGCTGGAGAAGTCCTGCACCCATTCGAAGTAGCTCACCGTCACGCCGCCAGCGTTGGCGATCACGTCGGGCAGCACCAGCACGCCCTTGTCGTTCAGGATGTCGTCGGCCTCGGTGGTCGTGGGGCCGTTGGCGCCTTCGATCACCAGCTTGGCCTTGATCTTGCCGGCGTTGTCCTTGGTGATCTGGCCTTCCAGCGCGGCGGGGATCAGGATCTCGCAATCCACACCCCAGAACTCTTCGGCCTTCATCACTTCGGCGCCAGCAAAGCCGCCCACGCCGCCACGGGTTTTCACATGCGCCAGCAGCGCGGGTACATCCAGGCCCTTGCTGTTGAAGATGGTGCCGGTGTGGTCTTGCACAGCCACCACCTTGGCACCGGCTTCGGCAAACAGCTTGGCGGCAATGCCCCCCACGTTGCCGAAGCCCTGCACGGCCACGCGGGCGCCGTCCAGCGCCAGGCCGGTCAGCTTGGCGGCTTCCACACCCACGGTGAACACGCCGCGGCCGGTGGCTTCCACACGGCCCAGCGAGCCGCCCAGGTCCACAGGCTTACCGGTGACCACGCCGGTGGCGGTGGCGCCCACGTTCATCGAGTACGTGTCCATCATCCAGGCCATGACCTGGCCGTTGGTGTTCACGTCGGGTGCGGGGATGTCCTTTGACGGGCCGATGAGCAGGCCGATTTCGCTGGTGTAGCGGCGCGTCAGGCGCTCCAGCTCACCCATCGACAGCTTCTTGGGGTCCACGCGGATGCCGCCCTTGGCACCGCCGTAGGGCACGTTCACCGCCGCGTTCTTCACCGACATCCAGGCCGACAGGGCCATCACCTCGGACAGCGTCACGTCCTGGTGAAAACGCACGCCACCCTTGCCGGGGCCCCGGCTCAAGTTGTGCTGCACGCGGTAGCCTTCGTAGTGGGCGATGGTGCCGTTGTCCAGCTCGATCGGCACGTCCACGATCAGGATGCGCTTGGGCCGCTTGAGCGTTTCCACCCAGCGCGCCAGGCTGCCCAGGTAAGGGGTGACGCGGTCCACCTGCTGCAGGTAGTTGCCCCAGGGGCCGAGGTGGTCGGCCTGCAGGTACGAGGGCAGCGGATGCGCAGATGCGGCGGGTGTGCCAGAGGGATTCGACATGGGAATTTCCTTGTGGGATCGATTCAAGCCGCGAAGCTTATGCCTGTGGTCGAGCGGTGTCTAAGGCCAGTGTGTATGCCCCTTATGCATTCGTTGCATAACCACAGGGGCGCCAGGATGCGGTTGTTTGCGTCAAAACAAAAACGGTACTTTTGTGCGGTTTTGCAGAACGGTGTGGCAACGCTGGCGCCAGATGCCTGCTTTTGTGGCCGCGCTTCATATTTGGCCGATAAACTCGGCCGCCGAAGCGCTCCCTCGGCACCGTCGCACCCCAGCGCACCAGCCGCTCCTCTATTCAACAAGGTAAGCCCATGAGTTTGAACTGCCCCGCCTGCGCCATCGAAAACCGCGAGGGTGCCAAGTGCTGCAAAGACTGCGGCGCCCCGCTGGTGCAACACTGCCCCGAATGTGCTGCGCCGTGCAAGCTGGGGGCCAAGTTCTGTGGGCAGTGCGGCCATGCGTTCGCCACGGCAGCGGCAGCCGTTCCAGTGGCCGCGGCTCCTGCCCCAGCACCGGTGGAGGAGCTGGATTTCGATTTTGATATGGACGGCCCCGCCGACCCCGAGGCCGACACCCGCCCGGCCCCGCTGGAGCCCTCGCCCGACAGCCCTTCAGATGAGGTGGATTTGCTGCTGGATACCCCCGCGGAGCCCGCTGCGCCCGCGCAGGACACCACTCTGGGTGCGGTCGCTGGCGCTGTCGCGACCACTGCGGTGGAGGTAGCGGACGTGGAGGAGACTGCTCCTGCTCCTGCTCCTGCTCCTGCTCCTGCTCCTGCTCCTGCTCCTGCTCCTGCTCCTGCTCCAGAGCCAGAGCCAGAGCCAGAGCCAGAGCCAGAGCCAGAGCCAGAGCCAGAGCCAGAGCCAGAGCCAGAGCCAGAGCCAGAGCCAGAGCCAGAGCCAGAGCCAGAGCCAGAGCCAGAGCCAGAGCCAGAGCCAGAGCCCGTCGTGCCTGCGCCGCAGGCCACCGCGCCCAGCTTGGCAGAAGGTGACACGTCGCCTCTTTCAGCAGCCACACCCGTGTCTGCCCCTGAAGCAGCGCAAGTCCCTGCCGCCCCAGTCGCTCCAGTGATCCCTGCTGCGCCAGAGGCGCCTGCTCCGTCGGCTCCGCCATCCAAAGCCCCGGCTCCAGCGCCCTGGCCTTTGCCGCCAGAGCCTGCAGCGCCCGAAGCGCGCGGCTCGGCTGCCAAATATGCAGCGCTCGGCCTGGGGGGTATCGCCGTGGTCGCCGGGCTGGCCTGGTGGCTGCTGGGCACCAAGCCCGCAGCCCCATCGGCCAGCGTGCAGCCACCGGCAGCCCAGGTCAGCCCCGCGGCACCGGCCGACGCCAGCCCCGCAGCGGTGCCACTGGCCCCCGCTGCGCCCCCCGCCGCCGCGGTAGAGCCGCCGCCCCCGGTGGCACCCGTGACCGCTGGGCCTGCCGTGGCGTCGCCCGCGGTGGGCAGCGCTGCGGCTCCAGCCCAGGCGGCACCAGCTGCGCGGCCCGCACCCAAGACGGCTGACGCAGCGCCAAAGCCAGCCCCCAAGCCTCGCGCCAATGCGCAGACCCAGGCGCCCGCCGCCAACGAGCCGCCTTGGCAGCATGACGGCCCGCGCGGCCCCGCACCGGCCACGTTGTCGCAGCCCAGCGCGGCACCAGCCCCCGCGCCTGCGGGCGAAGGCCTGGGCCCTTTGCGTGCAGCCCTGCGCCAGTGCGACAGCCAGGACAACATGCTGAGCAAGGGCGTGTGCGTGGTGCGTGCGCGCCACCAGCACTGCGGCAGCAACTGGGGCAAGGTGCCCGAGTGCCCTATGAGCAACCGCAACAACGACCCTTACAGCAACTGATCGGGTCGAGTCCACACAACGGGCCCGCTGCAGCGGGCCCGCCATGCATACCAAACCAACCGAGGGAAAACCATGAGCCAACCACTTGTCCGAGCGGACAACCCGTATTCCATTTTTCGCCTGCCCGAGGCACTGACCTGCTGGCCTGCCGTCTCTGTGATGGCGGCCTCTTTCCTGGTCGCCGCCCTGGTGTTTGCGCTGGGCGGGGCCCTGGCCCGCGTGTGGATGGGGTTCACGGTGCTGCTGGCACTGGTGGCCATCGTGGTGGGGCTGGCTGGCATCAGTGGCGCTGGCGCCTGCTTGTCAGACCTGGCGCGCAAGCGCCCCTACCGGGGTCTGGTGGGTTACTTCATCGCCGGGTTGCTGTGCCTGCCCAAGCTGCTGGGCGCCGGGCTGCTGATGATGCTGGCGGCGCTGGCCCTGTTCCTGGCCCTGGCCGTGGTGTTTTTCATCTGCAAGATCCCGGTGCTGGGCCCCTTGCTGCTGGTGGTGGTGGTGCCCGTGGCCGTGCTGGCGATGGCCGCGCTGATGCTGGCGCTGTACGTGGCCTCGTCCATCGTCGGCCCCGCGCTGTGGGATGGTGAGCGCGTGATGCACTCACTGTCGATCACATGGCACATCACCCGCAAGTACCCGTTCGCCGCCATCGGCAAGATCGTGGGCGGCATGCTGCTGTCGGCCATCTTTGCTTCGATGCTGTTCGGCCTCATCACCTCGGCCTCGTTCACAGTGGGCGGCATGTTTGCTGCCGTGGTGGGTATGGGCGGGGGCTTTGGTGGCGGCATGGGTTATGGAATGGGTGGCTTCAACCCCATGTCCATCATGATGGGCAGCGCCTCGGGCCACATGGTGGGCGCGGGTGTGGGCTTCAGCCTGGTGTTTGCGCTGGCTTCGGCTTTCGTCTTCTTGCTGCCGCTGATGGTGGGCGTGCTCACCTGGTGCGAGTTTTCTGAAAAGGTCGATCTGGACAGCATTCGCCAGGCGGCCGATGAAAAGCTGCAGGACATGAACAACAAGATGGCCGACCTGAAGGAAAAGGCCCAGGTCCAGGCCGCTGCTGCGGCAGCTGCGGCCGCAGCCGCCACGCAGAAGGCGCCTGCTGCGAGACAGGATGCAGAACAAGCCCCCGCTGCCACGCCTGCTGGGTCTGCCGCGCCCTCAACGGTGGTAGCCACCGCTTCCCCCGCACCAGCGGCGCCCCCCGCACCAGCGGCGCCCGCTGCACCGGCCTGCCCCCAGTGCCACGGCACGGTGCAAGCCGGTGACCGTTTCTGCGAACACTGCGGCCACAAGCTGGTGTAAGCCATTGCCGCCAACACCCAGCGGGGGGTGTGGCGGTCCTGTCCGGGGGCGTCTTGCCCCCGGTCACTCCACCGTGAAATGCTCCAGCGCCGAGTCGCCCGCGGGGTAGCGCAGCTGCAGTCCTTTCAGCACTTCGCGCACCAGTGTGGCGATCATCAGGTTGCGGTGTGTCTTGGAGTTGGCTGGCACGATGGTCCATGGCGCCCAAGGCGTGTGCGTGGCCGCCAGCAGCATTTCGTACGCCTTCTGGTACTCGCTCCACTGCTTGCGTGCCTCGATGTCGCTCATCGAGAACTTCCAGTGCTTGGCCGGGTCGTCCAGGCGTTCCTGCAGGCGTTCGCGTTGCTCCTCAGCGCTGATGTGCAGCATGAACTTGAGCACGATGGTGCCGGTGTGCGTGAGCATGCGCTCGAAATCGTTGATGTGACCAAAGCGCTGATGGTGTTGCTCCTTGGTGATCCAGCCGTTGACTGCGGGCACCAGCACATCCTCGTAGTGGCTGCGGTTGAATACCGTGATCTCACCCGCCTTGGGCACCTTCTGGTGAATGCGCCACAGGTAATCGTGGGCGCGCTCTTCCTCGTTGGGCGCAGTCCAGCCCACAGCGTGCACGCCCAGCGGGCTCATGCGGCCAAACACGCCCCGGATGGTGCCGTCCTTGCCCGATGTGTCGGTGCCCTGCAGGATCACCAGCAGTTTG
This sequence comes from Acidovorax temperans, assembly GCF_006716905.1. Taxonomy (GTDB): domain Bacteria; phylum Pseudomonadota; class Gammaproteobacteria; order Burkholderiales; family Burkholderiaceae_C; genus Acidovorax; species Acidovorax temperans. The sequence continues at coordinate 171,847 of NZ_VFPV01000004.1, forward strand.
TAGCGCTTGTCGGCGTAGAACAGGTTCTGCAGTGTGTCCAGCTCCTGGGCGATCAGTTCTGTGACTGCCTTGTCCTTGAGCTTGTCGCCCAGCGAAAAAGGCTTGGCCGACGGGTCAAAGTCCTTCAGCGACACCGTGCGGCGGTGTTTGCCGGCCTTGCGCCGCTCGGGCTGGCCATCGGGGCGCTTGTCATCGTCGTGCTGCGGCGCGTCCGGCTGCCATTGCGACCAGCGTTGGGCCACATCTTTGTTGCTGCTGTGAAACGGGTGGTTCATGCGGACTCCTTCGGGGCCCATGGTAAGCCAGATGCTCAGCCATTGCCCTGGAAAACCAATTTCTCAATGCTATTGAAAATATAGCTACAACGGCATCGCTGGTTGGCGCTAGCACCCAATAAACGCTCTCATCAAACTGTCTCGGTCTGCAGTGCCTGGTTGTCATTCATCAGCGCCACAAAGCGCCGCGCCCCCAGGCCCAAGGGCCGCTCTTTGGACCACACCACGTCCACCCACAGCGCGGCGCCGTTGCTCAGGTTCTCAAACGGCATCTCCATCAGCGTGCCTGCCGCCATGCGGGGCTGCACCAGGGCGCGCGGCTGCCAGCCCCAGCCCAGGCCTGCTTCGATTAGGCCCAGCGCGGCCAGGTGGTTGTCGGTGCGCCAGTGGTGGCGGGCAAACACAAAGCGCGGGTCGGTCTGCGCCAAGTCGCGGCTGGCCACCACGATCTGGCGCGTGGTGGTCAGGTGTTCCTCGCGCAGCATGGCCGCCTCGGGCGCTGCGCCGCGCGCCATGGCTGCGGCGCGGGCGGCCACCAGCACTGGGTGCTGCGGCGCCATCACGGCCACCAGGGTCTCGGTGCCCACCTCCTGAAAACCCTCGCGCCCGTCGATGCTGGGCCGCTCAAACACCAGCGCCAGCTGGGCGCGGCCACTGTGCAGCAGCGCCAGTGCATCGACTTGCGGGGCGGTGAGCACCTCCACCTGCAGCAGTGGATATTCATGCGCCAGCGCGGCCAGCGGCGCCGTCCAGCGCGAGGCCAGCAGCTCTGGCGCAATTGCCAGGGTCAGGCGCTCTTCCAGCCCCTGCGTCAGCGCCAGCGCCTGGGCGTTGAGCTGCTGCAACTGCCCGGCCAGCAGCCGCGCCTGGGGCTCCAGCGCCCGCGCCGCAGCGGTGGGCCGGGGCTCGCGCCCGCTGCGGTCAAACAGCTGCACGGCCAGCTCGGCCTCCAGGTGGGCGATGGTCATGCTCACCGCCGAAGGCACGCGCGACAGCGCCCGCGCAGCGGCCGAGAACGAGCCGTGGTCCAGCGCCGCGAGGAACACTTGCACGCTGTCGGAGGTGAATGCCATGGTTGATTTATCAGAATTTCTGAAAGAAGCTGATTTTATATATCAGCCTAAGGCACATAAAGTACGGCCCATGGCAACTTCCAACCCTGTTTCCAGCCTGCAAGGCATTCGACGCCGCGTGGTGTACGTCACGCTGTATGAACTCATCGCCATCGTGGTGGCCACCTTCGGGTTGGCCGCGCTCACGGGGCAAAACGCATCGCACGCGGGCGTGGCTTCGGTGGCTGCTTCGGTGATCGCTGTGCTGTGGAACATCGGGTTCAACTGGGCTTTTGAGCGCTGGGAGTCGCGCCAGGCGGTGCGGGGGCGCAGCGTCAAACGCCGCATTGCGCACGCCATTGGCTTTGAAGGCGGGCTGGTGTTCACGCTGGTGCCGCTGTTTGCCTGGTGGTTCAACGTGAGCCTGTGGCAGGCCTTTGTGATGGACCTGGCGCTCATCGTCTTCTTTCTTTGCTACACCTTTGTCTTCAACTGGGGGTTTGACCAGGTGTTTGGCTTGCCTGCTTCGGCCATGGCTGCATCTGCGCAGGCGTAAGCACTTAAAATCGCTGCTCCGCCCAAGGAGCGTTGCAGCGGCAGCCTGATTCCACCCCACGATGGTGGCCGGCTGCCGTCAGGCTTGGGCGCCCTGCCTTGGCCCCATCGCAACGACGCTCACCTGTTTTGTCCGTGTTTCTGCACAGGTGAGCCCTATGTCTGCTATCTCCGTTCCTCCCATGAAACTCTCTGGCCTGGAGCCCGTCTCCATCGGTCAGGACACCCTGTTCGTCAACGTGGGCGAGCGCACCAACGTCACCGGCTCCAAGGCGTTTGCGCGGATGATTTTGAACGGCCAGTACGAAGAGGCCCTGGCCGTGGCGCGCCAGCAGGTGGAAAACGGCGCGCAGGTCATCGACATCAACATGGACGAGGCCATGCTCGACAGCAAGGCGGCCATGGTGCGGTTCCTGCAGCTCATCGCCTCCGAGCCCGACATCGCGCGTGTGCCCATCATGGTGGACAGCTCCAAGTGGGACGTGATTGAAGCAGGCCTGCGCTGCATCCAGGGCAAGGGCATCGTCAACTCCATCAGCATGAAAGAAGGTGTGGAAGCCTTCAAGCACCAGGCCAAGCTGGTCAAGCGCTATGGCGCTGCGGCCGTGGTGATGGCGTTTGATGAGCAAGGCCAGGCCGACACCTTTGCGCGCAAGATCGAGATCTGCGAGCGCGCGTACCGCATCCTGGTGGACGAAGTGGGCTTCCCGCCCGAAGACATCATCTTCGACCCCAACATCTTCGCTGTGGCCACCGGCATTGAAGAGCACAACAACTACGCGGTCGATTTCATCGAAGCCACGCGCTGGATCAAGCAGAACCTGCCGGGCGCCAAGGTCAGCGGCGGCGTGTCCAACGTGTCGTTCAGCTTCCGCGGCAATGACCCCGTGCGCGAGGCCATCCACACCGTGTTCCTGTACCACGCCATCAAGGCCGGCATGGACATGGGCATCGTCAACGCAGGCATGGTGGGCGTGTATGACGACCTGGAGCCCGTGCTGCGCGAGCGCGTGGAAGACGTGGTGCTGAACCGCCGCCCCGACGCCGGTGAGCGCCTGGTGGAGATTGCCGAAACCGCCAAGAGCGGCGCCAAGGACGAGAGCAAGAAGCTCGAATGGCGCGGCACGCCCGAGCACCCCAAAACCGTCAACGAACGCCTGACCCACGCGCTGGTGCATGGCATCACCGACTTCATCACCGAAGACACCGAAGAGGCCTACCGCGCCATTCTGGCCAAGGGCGGCCGCCCGCTGCACGTCATCGAAGGCCCGCTCATGGACGGCATGAACGTGGTGGGTGACCTGTTTGGCGCGGGCAAGATGTTCCTGCCCCAGGTGGTGAAAAGCGCCCGCGTGATGAAGCAGGCCGTGGCCCACCTGCTGCCCTACATCGAAGAAGAAAAGCGCCAGATGGAAGCCGCTGGCGGCGACGTGAAGACCAAGGGCAAGATCGTCATCGCCACCGTCAAGGGCGACGTGCACGACATTGGCAAGAACATCGTCACCGTCGTCTTGCAGTGCAACAACTTTGAAGTGGTGAACATGGGCGTGATGGTGCCCTGCCACGAGATCCTGGCCAAGGCCAAGGAAGAGGGCGCGGACATCGTGGGCCTGTCGGGCCTCATCACCCCCAGCCTCGAAGAAATGCAGTACGTGGCGGGCGAGATGCAGAAAGACGAGCACTTCCGCACCAAGAAAATCCCGCTGCTCATTGGCGGCGCCACCTGCTCGCGCGTGCACACGGCCGTCAAGATCGCGCCGCATTACGAAGGCCCTGTCGTCTACGTGCCTGACGCCTCGCGCAGCGTGAGCGTGGCGCAAAGCCTGCTGGGCGACGGCGTAGAGAGCTACGTGGCCGAGCTGAACGCCGACTACGACAAGGTGCGTACCCAGCACGCCAACAAAAAGGCCACGCCCCTGTGGCCCCTGGCCAAGATCCGCGCCAACAAGACACCGGTGGATTGGTCAACGTATCAACCCGCTGTGCCCCGCGCCCTGGGCCGTCGCGTGTTCAAGAACTTCGACCTGGCCGAGCTGGCCAGGTACATCGACTGGGGCCCGTTCTTCCAGACCTGGGATCTGGCTGGCCCGTACCCCGCCATTCTGACTGACGAGGTGGTGGGCGTGGAAGCCACGCGCGTGTTTGCCGACGGCCAGGCCATGCTCAAGAAGATCATCGAGGGCCGTTGGCTCAGCGCCAGTGGCGTGATGGCCCTGCTGCCGGCCAATAGCGTGGGCGACGACATCGAGTTCTACACCGACGACACCCGCACCGAGGTGGCCATGACTTGGTACGGCCTGCGCCAGCAGGCCGAGAAACACACCATCGACGGTGTGACCCGCCCCAGCCGCTGCCTGTCTGACTTTGTGGCGCCCAAAGACAGCGGCATTGCCGACTATGCGGGCCTGTTTGCCGTCACCGCCGGGCTGGGTGTGGAGAAGAAGGAAAAGGCGTTCATTGACGCGCTGGACGATTACTCCGCCATCATGTTCAAGAGCCTGGCCGACCGCCTGGCCGAAGCCTTTGCCGAATGCCTGCACCACCGCGTGCGCACCGACCTGTGGGGCTACGCAGCGGGCGAGCAGTTGAGCAACGACGACATGATTGCCGAGAAGTACCGCGGTATCCGCCCCGCCCCCGGCTACCCCGCCTGCCCTGACCACAGCGCCAAGACCGACCTGTTCCGCGTGCTGAACGCTGAAGAAATCGGCATGGGCCTGACCGAAAGCCTGGCCATGACGCCCGCCGCCAGCGTGAGCGGCTTCTACATCGGCCATCCCGACGCGGTGTACTTCAATGTCGGCAAGATCGGCGAAGACCAGCTGCACGACATGGCCCAGCGCCGTGGCATGGATGAGAAGGTGCTGGAGCGGCTGCTGGCGCCGAATTTGTGATGCTATGAATTGGATAGCTGCCTGCGCTTATGGGACGGGCGCTGCAGCTATTTTTTATAGACGCTTCTTGCCAGAGGCTGGTAGATAAAACCCAAGCCACAGCTTTTGGTTTGTATTTCTGAAAAACATCTTTTGATTTGTTTTTTGGATATCAGAAAACGCACTATAGTTTGTATTTTGAAAATACAATCCAAAGTATGTTTTTTGCCGAGACTAATCTGTGCCCATGGACGACACCTTCACCGTTCGCACCACTGAACAGTTACCGCAGCTTCTAAAAGCCTTTCGCAAGAATGCGGGCTTGACCCAGGCGGATGTGGCCCTGCGCCTGGGCGTGACGCAGCAGACCGTATCTGCCCTGGAGCGCAACGCCGAGGCTGTGAGCGCCGAGCGGCTGATGCGCTTGCTGAACATCCTGGGCGTGGAGTGGGTATTGCGCACCCGCAGTGCCTCCCCAAGCGAACCATCAGCGCCGGGCGACGGCGCCCACTGGTGAGCGCCATGGCCAGCCAGCAACGCAGCCGCAAGGCGCTGGGGCTGTGGATGAACGGCCACTTTGTCGGTACCTGGAGCCTGGAAGCTGGTGGCGACGTGCTGCAGTACGACAGCCAATGGGTGCAATCGCCCCAGCGCCGTCCCCTGTCACTGTCTTTGCCCTTCACGCCGGGCAACCGCCCACACAAAGGCCACGCAGTGCGTTTCTACTTTGAGAACCTGTTGCCCGACAGCAAGGACATTCGCGAGCGGGTAGCGCGCCGCTACCAGGTAGGTGCCACAGACGCCTACACCTTGCTGCGTGAAGTGGGGCGGGACTGCGTGGGGGCGCTGCAAATCCTGCCCGCGGGCGATGAGCCGCCCACCGACCTGCGCGTGCAGGCTGAACCCATGAGCGACCACGCCGTGGCACAGCGCATCCGCACTCTGGCCCAGCCCGGGGCATTGGGCGATGCGGGCATGGCGGATGATTTCCGCATCTCGATTGCGGGGGCGCAGGAAAAGGATGCCTTGTTGTTCTGGCAAGGGCGCTGGTGCCGCCCCTTGGGCGCCACACCCACCACCCACATCTTCAAACTGCCCCTGGGGTTGATCGGCAACCTGCAACTGGACATGCAGCATTCGGTAGAAAACGAATGGCTGTGCGCACAGTTGCTGGCCGCCTATGGCTTGCCAGTGGCACCGTGCGAAATACTGCGCTTTGAAGACCTGAAAGTGCTGAGCGTGCAGCGCTTTGACCGGCGCGTATGGAACGGCAACACGCTGCTGCGCCTGCCGCAGGAAGACCTGTGCCAGGCCACCGGCACATCGCCCGTGCTGAAGTACGAGGCCGACGGTGGCCCGGGGGTAGAACGCATCATGGCCGTGCTGGATGGCTCGGCCCAGCGCGAGCGTGACCGCTTTCACTTCTTCATGGCGCAGTTGCTGTTCTGGATGCTGGGCGCAACCGACGGCCACGCCAAGAACTTCAGCCTCTTCCTGCGCCCTGGCGAAAGCTTCGAGATGACGCCCCTGTATGACGTGCTCTCCGTCTACCCGCTGCTGGGCGAGGGGCCGGGCAAGCTGTCGCCCCACAGGGCACGCCTGGCCATGGCGGTGCGTGGCAAAAATGCGCACTGGCATCTGAACAAGATCCTGCGCCGCCACTGGCAAGACGTTGGAACGCGCTATGGCATTGCATCACCCAGCGGGCTCACGGTGGATGCCCTGATCGCCAAAGTCGTTCAGCACACCCCGACTGCGGTGCACAGCGTGCAGCAAAAGCTGCCGCAAGGCTTCCCGCAGCAGGTGGCGCAGTCCATATTCGATGGCCTCATCCAGGCCGCTGAGCGCTTGGGGCGGGTGTATGGGTGATGAAAAGCGGCTCTCGGGCGTGCTTGGCGACAGGCGCATGCGCCAACTTAGCGATCACCTTGATCTCACACGGAATGCCGGGTCTGATGGAGCAGGACGCTTCCGTGTTGGTAATTGCTATTAAATTACTAGCTGCTTGCGCTTGATAGATAAGCGCTAGGAGTGAATTTGACTAAAAAGACGAAAGCCCCGCATGCGGGGCTTTCCATTTGGTGCATCTTTCAGCTTGTTAGCGTCCAGAGCGCATATCCCAGTGATTGAGTGGTTGCGATTGTAAACCAATCTGTTACAAATGCCCTTCGGAATTCACAATGAGGTGACGAATGGCGATATCAGGAGCGTATCGGTTGGCGTTGGACTTGGGATCCACGTCGTTAGGTTGGGCGATGTTTCGGTTAGGCGAAGACGGGAGCCCCACCGCCCTCATCCGCTCAGGCGTGCGCATCTTCAGCGATGGCCGCAACCCAAAAGATGGCTCCTCTTTGGCCGTGACCCGCCGCGCTGCCCGTGCCATGCGCCGCCGCCGTGACCGGCTGCTCAAGCGCAAATCCCGCATGCTGGGCCAGTTGGTGCGCCACGGGTTTTTTCCGGCGGACGAGGCTGCGCGCAAGGCGCTGGAGCGGCTCAACCCCTATCAGCTGCGGGCCAAGGGCCTGCGCGAGGCGCTGACACCCGGCGAGTTTGCCCGCGCGCTGTTCCACATCAACCAGCGCCGGGGCTTTCAAAGCAACCGCAAGACCGACCGCAAGGACAACGACAGCGGTGCGCTCAAACAAGCCATCCACCAGTTGCGCGAACGCATGACGGCCAGCGGTTGCCAGACGGTGGGCGAATGGTTTTGGCAAGTGCGCATGCAGCAGCGGCCCGAAGGGGTTGCCGGGCAGGGCGTGCGGGCACGCTACCGTGAAACGCCCTACACCACCGATGACGGCAAAAAGCGCATCGACAAAAGCTACGACCTGTACGTGGATCGCGCCATGATTGCGCAGGAGTTCGATGCGCTGTGGGCGGCACAGGCAGCGCTGCAGCCCGCGCTGTTCACAGAGGTGGCGCGGGCCGACTTGCGCGACACGCTGCTGCACCAGCGCCCGCTGCGCCCCGTGCGCCCTGGCCGCTGCACCTTGCTGCCCGATGAGGAGCGCGCACCGCTGGCCTTGCCCAGCACACAGCGCTTTCGCATCCTGCAGGAGGTGAACCACCTGCGCCTGCTGGATGGCACGCTGAGCGAGGTGCCGCTGACGTTGGCCCAGCGCGATGCGGTGGTGGCGGCGCTGGAGGCCCATAGCAAACGCAGTTTTGATCAGTTGCGCAAGCTGCTGAAACTGTCGGGGTCTGTGCGCTTCAACCTGGAGGATGCCAAGCGCACTGAACTCAAGGGCAACGCCACCAGCGCAGCCCTGGCGCGCAAAGATCTGCTGGGTGCGGCGTGGGCGGGCTTTGCGGCGGAGCTGCAGGACGAGATCGTCTGGCAGATCGTGAACGAAGAAGGTGAGGGCACGCTGATCGCCTGGCTGCAGCAGCACACGGGGGTGGACGAAGCCCGTGCTGAGGCGATTGCCAACGTGGCCCTGCCCGAAGGCTATGGCAGCCTGAGCCGCAAGGCGCTGGCGCGCATCGTGCCGGAGTTGCAGCGCGATGTGGTGACCTATGACAAGGCGGTGCAGGCCTCCGGGTTTGCGCACCACAGTGACCTGGGCTTTGACTTTGACCACGACAGCGACGAAGTGGAGCGGGTGGGCGAGCGCACCATCGCATCCACCGGCGAAATCAAGCCCGTGTATGCCTTCAAAGAGTTGCCCTACTACGGCCGCGCACTGCAGCGCCATGTGGCCTTTGCCAAAGACAAGCCGCGCAACGACGAAGAGCGCTACGGCAAGATTGCCAACCCCACGGTGCACATCGGCCTGAACCAGGTGCGCGTGGTGGTCAACGCCTTGATCCGCCGCTATGGCCGCCCGGCAGAGGTTGTGGTGGAGCTGGCGCGGGACTTGAAGCAAAGCCGCGAGCAAAAGCAGGAGGCGCAAAAGAAGCAGGCCGACAACCAGCGCCGCAATGCCCGCATCCGCGAACGCGTTGCCGAGACCCTGGGCATCAGCACCGAGCGCGTGCGCGCCAGCGACATCCAGAAATGGATCTTGTGGGAAGAGCTGAGCTTTGACGTGGCCGACCGACGCTGCCCCTACAGCGGTGTGCAGATCAGCGCCGCCATGCTGTTGAGCGAACAGGTGGAGATCGAGCACATCCTGCCGTTCTCGCAGACGCTGGACGACAGCCTGAACAACCGCACCGTGGCCATGCGCCAGGCCAACCGCATCAAGCGCAACCGCACGCCGTGGGCCGCGCGGGCTGACTTTGAAGCGCAGGACTGGAGCTATGAAGGCATCTTGCAGCGCGCCGAGCGCATGCCCCTGCGCAAGCGCTACCGCTTTGCGCACGATGGGTACGAGCGCTGGCTGGGAGAGGACAAGGACTTCCTGGCCCGTGCGTTGAACGACACGCGCTACCTGTCGCGCGTGGCGGCAGAATACCTGCGGCTGGTGTGCCCCGGCAGCGCCACCCGGGTGATCCCGGGGCAGATGACAGCCATGCTGCGCGCCAAGTTTGGCCTGAATGATGTGCTGGGGCTGAATGGCGAAAAAAACCGCAACGACCACCGTCACCACGCTGTGGATGCCTGCGTGATCGGCGTGACAGACCAGGGCTTGCTACAGCGCTTTGCCCAAGCCAACGCCCAGGCCCGCGAAGGTGGCTTGACCCGTCTGGTGGAGAGCATGCCCCTGCCGTGGGACACCTACCGCGACCACGTGGAACGCGCCGTGCGTCACATCTGGGTGAGCCATAAACCCGACCATGGCTTTGAGGGCGCGATGATGGAGGAAACCTCTTACGGCATCCGCAAAGACGGCAGCATCAAGCAGCGCCGCAAGGCCGATGGCAGCGCAGGGCGTGAGATCACCAATCTCATCCGCATTGCAGAGCCTGCACAGCCGACGCGCCACGGTGTGGATGCTGCAGGGCGGCCATTGCCTTACAAGGGCTATGTGGGGGGGAGCAACTACTGCATTGAAATCACCCGCAATGCACAGGGCAAGTGGGAGGGCGAGGTGATTTCCACCTTCAAGGCCTACGGCATCGTGCGGGCCGGGGGTTGGGTGCAACTGCGCAATCCCACGCAGGGGCAGAACGGACAGCCGCTGGTCATGCGGCTGGTGATTGGCGACAGTGTGCGGCTGGAGGTGGAGGGGCGAGAGCAGACGATGCGTGTAGTAAACATCAATGGCAATAACGGGCAGATGTTCATGGCCCCGGTCCACGAGGCCAATGTCGATGCTCGAAATCGAGACAAGCAAGACGCCTTTGCCTACACATCCAAGTACGCAGGCTCCATGCAAAAGGCCAAGGCAAGGCAGGTCACCATCTCTGCCATGGGTGAGCTGCGCGACCCAGGCTTTCAGGGCTGACCCCCATGGTAGGCCGCATCGTCGAAATCGCAGACGACCGGCGGCACCTGTTTGTGCACCGCGGCTTCATGGTGGTGAAAGACACCGAAGGCGAGCGCAAAGAGCTAGGGCAGGTGCCGCTGGATGACATTGCCGCCGTCATTGCCAACGCCCACGGCCTGACCTACACCAACAACCTGCTGGTGGCACTGGCAGAGCGGGGCGCGCCCTTTGTGCTGTGTGGAGCCAACCACAACGCCATCGGCATGCTGCTGACTTTGGACGGCCACCATGTGCAGGCCAAGCGCATCGAGGCCCAGTGGGCGGCTGCGCTGCCCTTGCACAAGCGCCTGTGGGCAGCCGTCGTCAAATGCAAGCTGGAGCAGCAGGCCGCAGCGCTGGAGGCCGCAGGCGCACCCACGGCACCGCTGCAGGCGCTGGTAGGCAAGGTCAAAAGCGGCGACCCCGAGAACATCGAAGGCCAGGGGGCGCGGCGTTACTGGGGTTTGTTGTTTGGCGCAGAGTTTCGGCGCGATCAGGACGGGGACGGTATCAACGCACTGCTGAACTACGGCTACACCATCCTGCGCTCGGCCACGGCGCGTGCCGTGGTCGCTGCGGGCCTGCATCCCAGCATTGGCCTGCACCACAGCAACGATGCCAATGCCATGCGCCTGGTGGATGACCTGATGGAGCCGTTTCGCCCGATGGTGGATTTGAAGGTGTGGCAGCTGCATCAGGCTGCCGAGTCGCATGTCACCCCGGACACCAAGCGCGCTTTGGTGCGCGTGCTGTACGACGACATGCCCACGGCTGCAGGCGTTACACCGGTGATGGTGTGCATGCAACGCCTGGCCACTTCACTGGCCCAGGTGTACTTGGGCGAACGCACCAAGCTGGACCTGCCCTTGCCCGGCTTGCCTCTCTCGCTGGCGGGCACTTTTGAGGCGGACTGAACTCCACCAACGCCAGCCCATTGCTACACCATGCTGTCTGGATACCGACTTATGTGGATGGTGGTCATGTTCGATTTACCCGTGATGGAGAAGGCGGAGCGCAAAGCTGCCACGCAGTTTCGCAATGGCCTGCTGGATCTGGGTTTTGAAATGAGCCAGTTCAGCGTGTACATGCGCTTTTGCACCAGCCAGGCGCAGGTAGACACCCTGTGCCGTGCCGTAGAACGCGCCTTGCCACAGGGCGGCAAAGTGAATATCTTCCAATTCACCGACAAACAGTACGAACGCGCCATCACCTACCACGGGCGCAGCAAACAGCCGGCACAAAAAGCACCGGATCAATTCGACCTCTTCTAGCTACCAAAAGGAGGCCCCCCGGCTCTGCCGGGGAGGCAGTAGAAGTTTGACTTTTCAGGAGGTTGTCCACCGTAGAGACTTTCAATCGTGAGCCGCCAAGCAAACGAAAGGAAGAAACACGATGGACAAGTATGAAAGTTTGAGTCCCACGGCCTGGGATTGCAAATATCACGTGGTCTTCATCCCCAAGTGTCGAAGGCGAACGCTGTACAAGCAGCTACGCGAACACCTGGGTGAGGTATTCAGAAAGTTGGCCGCGCAAAAGGAATGCAGGGTTGAAGAGGGGCATCTGATGCCCGATCACGTGCACATGATGCTGTCGATCCCACCGAAGTACTCGGTGTCGCAGGTGGTGGGCTTTATCAAAGGCAAGAGCGCAATCCACCTTGCGCGGGTGTACGGAGAGCGAAAGCGCAACTTCGTGGGTCAGCACTTCTGGGCGCGAGGGTACTTCGTCTCGACGGTGGGACGCGACGAAGCGGTGATACGGGAGTACATCCGAAACCAGGAGAAGGAAGACGAGAGGTTGGACCAACTCGGTCTATGGAGGTGAGTAGCCACCGATAGGTGGCCCCAAGAATGAGGGGCCGCGTTAGCGACCCCTTACAGCCGCTTTGAGCGGCTCACATCCCGAATGCCCCCGGCTTTGCCGGGGGATGGTTACCAAATGGCGCGGTTTTATAGTCCTCTGAAAGCGAAAACTTCTTTTGTTATCAAGAGGTTATCGCGATCAGAGTCTAGATCACTGGGATATGCGCACTGGCCGGAACACCGTTAAAGGCTCAACCTGCGAGGTCGTTAGTCTAGATCACTGGGATATGCGCACTGGCCGGAACAGGAACTCATTGAAGTTGATGAACTCGAGTAGTCTAGATCACTGGGATATGCGCACTGGCCGGAACTGATTGAAGTCAACACCGCCAGGTGAGTTCAGTCTAGATCACTGGGATATGCGCACTGGCCGGAACCTGTCTGTTGCGGACTTCACAAACCTTTCTAGTCTAGATCACTGGGATATGCGCACTGGCCGGAACCGCTGTAAAGCAAGCCTGACTGACGGATAGAGTCTAGATCACTGGGATATGCGCACTGGCCGGAACGTTCAGGTGGCGATACCAAACAAGCTGATCAGTCTAGATCACTGGGATATGCGCACTGGCCGGAACTCAGCCATTCCCAAGCACCTCAGCCAGCTTAGTCTAGATCACTGGGATATGCGCACTGGCCGGAACTGGTTGCGCCCTACGTGATCGCCACGAATAGTCTAGATCACTGGGATATGCGCACTGGCCGGAACCAGGCTTTGGCAAGACCGCTGCACAGATGGAGTCTAGATCACTGGGATATGCGCACTGGCCGGAACGCTGCGCTTGGCTGATGGCGTCATCCAGGAGTCTAGATCACTGGGATATGCGCACTGGCCGGAACTGGATGTCAGAGTTGAAGGCGTCGAGGCGAAGTCTAGATCACTGGGATATGCGCACTGGCCGGAACTACTGCGCCAAGGAGCTGGGCGTGTCGCACAGTCTAGATCACTGGGATATGCGCACTGGCCTAGCAGAATGGCGTGGCATATGAGCTATTGTTTTTCAGCCCTACGGCAACCGCGCCACCACCTTGATCTCGAACTGGAACCCATACAGCCAGCTCACCCCCATGCCCGTCAGCGTGGGGTAGGGCGCCTCGCCCCAGAACTCGGGCACCACGCTCCACACGGTCTCGAAGTTCGCCTCGGGGTTGACCACGAACATCGTCACGTCCACCACGTCATCAAACGTGCAGCCCGCTGCCTGAAGCACCTCGTTGAGGTTGCTGAATGCCAGGCGCACCTGCGCGGCCAGGTCGGGCTCGGGCGAGCCGTCTTCGCGGCTGCCCACCTGGCCCGAGACAAACAGAAAGCCGTTGGAGCGCACGGCGGGCGAATAGCGGTTGCGCTCGTACAGCGCCTGGCGGCCTGCGGGGAAGACAACATCACGGGCGGGCATGGAAGGTTCTTTCAGGGAAGAGTGGTTGGTGATCCAGGCACTGTAGAAGTGCGCGCTGTTCCGATAAACAGGCTAATCTGCGCAGCACTGTTCTTCATTGCCAAACAATGGGCCGCGCTGTGCCCCCATCGCCATGGACCGTTTTGATGCCCTTCAGGCCTTTGCCCGCGTGGTGGAATCGGGCAGCTTCACCAAAGCCGCCCACACCCTGCGCATGAGCCGCACCACCGTGACCCTGCTGGTGCAGCAGCTCGAAGCCCGCCTGCGCGTGAAGCTGCTGCACCGCACCACGCGCAGCGTGCAGCTCACGGCCGATGGGGCCGCGTATTACCCGCGGGTGGTGCGCCTGCTGGCGGACCTTGAGGATGCGGACGCGAGCCTCTCCAGCGCCGTGGCTGCGCCCCGGGGGCGGCTGCGGGTGGATGTGCCCAGCCCGCTGGCCAGCCTGGTCCTCATCCCGGCGCTGCCGGCCTTTCATGCGCAGTACCCCGACATCCAGCTCCACCTGGGCGTGAGCGACCGCGTGGTGGACATCGTGAGCGACCAGGTGGACTGCGTGGTGCGCGGCGGCACGGTGACCAACCCTTCACTCATCGCGCGCCATGTGGGCGACCTGGCTTTGCGCGTGTATGCCGCGCCCAGCTACCTGCAACGTTGCGGGGTGCCGCAACACCCCGCAGAGCTGGAAGAGCCGCACCAGCACACCGTGGGCTTTGTGTGGGCCCGCACCGGCAAGCCCCTGCCCTTTGCCATGCGCCGGGGCCACGAGCAGGTGCAGGCACAGGGCCGCTATGTGTGCGCGGTGGACGATGGCAATGCCTACCTGGCCGCAGGCCTGGCGGGCCTGGGTGTGCTGTGGTTGCCCGACTACATGGCGAAGCCGCATGTGGCCGCGGGCACCTTGGTGCCGCTGTTTGCTGACTGGCAGATGGACCCCATGCCCTTGCACGTCGCCTACGCACCGCACCGCCACGTCAGCGCCAAGCTGCGCGTCTTCATCGATTGGGTGGCGGCATTGATGGCGGAACACGCGCCGCTGTAAGCCCAACTTGCTATTAAATAAATAGCTGTAGGCGCTTGTTAGGTAAGCGTCTGAGTCGGTTCTGGTGCAGAGTTGCTTGCCTGCCGGTGAGGGAGCGCGGCTTTGCGGCGCCTCCTCCTACACCGGCCCAACGGCGTGCGGGGGTATGGTGAAACGCCTTCCAAAGCCTGCCCATGCTGACCCCCAGAGTCGTCCTCGTAGAAGACAACACCACCATTCGCGAAACGCTGGTTCCTGCGCTGCAGGAGCTTGCCGGGGCGCGCGTGGTGGCAATGGCCGATGGCGCCCAGGAGGCCCTGGCAACCCTGCGCCAGGTGCCGTGGGATGTGCTGGTGCTGGACATGTTCTTGCGCGAGGGCACAGGCCTGGAGGTGCTGGCCCAGTTGCCCGGCGAACTGGCGGGCCGCAAGGTGTATGTGCTGACGAACTACGCCACTGCAGATTTGCGCGAGGCCTGCGTGCGCCTGGGGGCGGATGCGGTGTTCGACAAATCCACCGAGCTGGACGAGTTCTTCGCGGCCTTTCTGGCGTGATGCTGTGGGGTTGGTCTGGTCAACCGCAGGCGGCTTTGCGTGGGGGCACAGGGCGCTGGCCGCCTTCGCATTCGCTCACGTAGTTCTCCAAGGCCAGCAGGGCCCGCCCGTCGGGGGTCGGGCCGTGCACGGCCACCACTTGCTCGCCCGATGCGGTGGTGTAGCACTCGCCACGCACCAGTCCGCGTTGTGCCAGCGCGTGGAAGAGGTCAATATCTTGGGGGTCTTGCAAGACCATGGGGTGTGCGGAGCTTGCGATGGCCCGCAGCAGCTTGGTTTCCATGGTGAACTTTCATTGGCCGCTGGTGCGCGGCGAAACTGAAATCCAAAGCGTGTTGCCAAGGCGCTCAAGAAGCGAGAGTCCACTCTACGCGCATCGTGTGGAAATGAATGTGTGAAAACGTATCTTGATTGTTAACTTCGAGGATGCGCCGGGCCCTGGCCCCGGTGCCACGGGGTGTGCGGCAGGGGCCTTTGCCAATTCACCAGCGCAGCAGTAGTGGCATGCCCGCCCAGGTTTACAGCGCGGCGTAGACCAAAGTGGGGAACAGCTCGCACAGCATTTCCAGCTGCCCCGGCGCCTGCGTGAGCAGGATGGCGAACAGGTCTTGCGCCGGATCGACGAAGAAGAACGTGCCGCCCATGCCGCTCCAGCTGTAGTGCCCCGCACTGCCGGGCCGCGTGGCGCCGCCCGTGGCCAGGCGCACCGCTACACCCAGTCCAAAACCGCAGCCTGCGGGCAGGATGGTGCCCGCGCGCGGCAGGGTGCCGAGGTGGTCGGCCGTCATGAAATCCACCGTGGCGCTGCTGGCCAGGCGCACGCTGCCGGTGGGTGTGTGCACCGTGCCGCGCCCCAGCATCAGTTGCAGGAAGCGGGCGTAGTCGGCAGCGGTGGAGACCAGGCCCCCGCCAGCAGATTCAAACACTGGGGGCTCGGCCACGTCGATCAGGGTGACGCCAGCGCCGGTGAGCGGGTCGCGGGCAAAGGGCTCGGCCAGCCGGTGGCGGCTGGAGGCGGGCACGCTGAAGCCGGTGTCCTGCATGCCCAGCGGCTCAAAAACGCGCCGCTGCAGCACCTGGCCCAGCGGGGCGCCTTCAATCACTTCAATGATGGCGCCCAGCACATCGGTGGCGCGGCTGTATTCCCAGCAGGTGCCGGGCGGGTGCAGCAGGGGCAGGGGGGCGAGTGCGGCCGCCAGTTGCTGGTTGCTGTGCCTGCGCGAGCCCACGCGGGCGTTGCGGTACTGGTCGGCAATGGGGCCGGTGTCCCAGGCGTAGCTCAGGCCTGCCGTGTGGCGCAGCAGGTCGTGCATGGTGGCTTCGCGGGCGGCGGGCGCCAGGGTGCCGGTGGCAGCGTCGTACACCTGCTGCCCTTTGAAGGCGGGAAGGTAACGGGACACGGGGTGCGCCAGCAGCAGGCGCCCTTCCTCCATCAGCATCAGCGCCACCAGCGAGGCGATGGGCTTGGTCATGGAGTAGATGCGAAACACCGTGTCTGGCGCCACGGCGGGAACGGCGAGCCCTGGCTGGGCTAGGTTTGCGGGGCGCTGCAGGCCCACGGCTTCGTGCAGCACCGTGCGGCCCCGGTGCTGCACCAGCGCCACGGCACCAGGCAACACCCCTTGGGTGACCAGATCAAGCAACACTGTGCGCACGCGCGCCAGGGCGAAAGGGTTCATGGGCAAGGCTCCCTCGGGCTGGAAAATGCCCCATTTTGCCGATGTGGCGGTGCGGCACAAGGCTGCGCCCAGGTTGCCCCTGGCTTTGTGGGTTTGATGCCAAAACGGGCTCTAGCGCCCATTCAGCAAGCGCAGCCAGCTATTGTTTTGATAGTGCTTCTGAGGGGCTTGCTGGCGCGGCCGGAGGGGGCGCCATCTCCAGCTGCATCATGATCATGTTGACCAGCGTCTGCACCGTGGGTCGACCGGTTTCGATCACGTAGGTGGCTGCCTCGCGGTACAGCGCATCGCGCTGGGCATACAGCTCGCGCAGCTTTTGCAGGGGGTTGTTCACCTGCAGCAGGGGGCGGGTGCGGTCGTGCTTCACGCGCTTGAAGATCTCTTCGGGCGATGCCCGCAGATACAGCACATTGCCAAAGTCGCGCAGCACCTGGCGGTTTTCCGGGCGCAGCACGGCGCCGCCGCCGGTGGACAGCACCATGCCGCCGGGCCGCGCCGTCACCTTTGCCAGCACCTGGGCCTCGATGTCGCGAAAACGCGCTTCGCCTTCGGCTTCAAAAAACTGGCGGATGCTGGTCTTCAGCACCTGTTCCAGCTGGTGGTCCAGGTCAATGAACGGCACCCCAAGCCGCTGGGCCAGGTGCCTGCCCACGGTGGATTTGCCCGAGCCGGGCATGCCGACCAGTGCACAGCGAATCTGCATAAATCTCCTGTCTTGCCCCAACGGAACCAGGGTCCAAGTTTACGGCCCCGGGTGGGGTGGCGGGCCCAGCGCAGCGGGCTGTGAAAGCCGCCGCATGGACTGGCGCCGCCCAAACAGGTGCTTACAAGCTTTACGGAACAGCCGCTGCACAAGCCGCAGAGCCTGTGTACCTTTAGGCCATCGGGGTACCGCCATCCATCGGGCGCCTTACAGCAAAGGAAAACCATGCAGAAAAACACTGTTCTCACCGTACCCGCAACCCCTGTGGCAATGCCCGGCGCTGCCGCCGCTGCTGCCGGCTTCGCTTCTCCCAAGTGGATGTGGGTGGCCATTGGCAGCCTGGGCGCTTGCGTGGTGGCCTTGGCCACCGTGCTGGTGGTAGAGCGCCGCAGCGCGCCGCCCACCGAAGCCGCCATGGCGCAGACCACGCCCGCAGCTCTGGCTGCGCCTGCCGTGGCGTCGTCGCTGCAGGCTGCACCTGTGGGCACGGCCCCTCTGGCAAGCGCCGCCCCGCAGCGTGGCGCAGCACCAGCCCCCGCCTGGCCGCAAACGCCCGCCGCCCGTGGTGATGTGGCCCGCCAGCCCGCAGGCACACCCGTGGCGCAGCGCGCGGCCAGCATTTGCAGCACCTGTGGCCGTGTGGAATCGGTCCAGGCCATCGAGCAGGCAGCGCCGGCCACCGGCGTGGGTGCCGTGGCCGGTGGCGTGCTGGGTGCCGTGGTGGGCAACCAGATCGGCAAGGGCAACGGGCGCACCGCTGCCACGGTGCTGGGCGCGGTGGGTGGCGGCTATGCCGGCCACGAGATCGAAAAACGCACCCGCACCCAGACCACCTACCAGGTGCGCGTGCGCCTGGAAGACGGCAGCAGCCGCGTCTTCACCCGCTCGCAACCGCCTGCCGTGGGCACCCCGGTGGTGCTGCAAGGCAAGGGCTTCCGCGTGGCCGACGAGGGCACCCTGCCGCAGGCGCAGCAGCCCCAGCCAGCGCCCCAGTACCAGACGGTTTCGCAGCCCGGCTACGTGGCCATGCAGCAGTGAGTGCGCTGGCGCGGGGTTAGAAACCGGCTGCCGCCTTGCGCAGATGTATGAAAAAAGGGAGCCCGTGGGCCAATGCCGCTCAGTTAAGTCTGAGCGGCATTTTTTTGACGGGATACTGGGTCTTGGTCATACGAACCTCACGCGGATACCGCCTGTGGGATCTGCGAGGCGGCAGCACGAAGCGGCGGATGTTCTTTCTCATGGCCGCAAGCTTGGCCGGGATGGCCCCAGGGGTGTGTGATCCTGAACTCCACAGCCACTCATCCACGATGTAGCGCAGCGCCGTGATGAAGCTGATGCGACAGGGCTGCACTTTGGCCTCGTCTGCGATGCGCGTGATCTCCAAGCGGATCAGGTTGTACATCAACAAGGTTGCCCACAGCTCTTGCTTGACCCCATCGGGTTGCTGGCTGCGCAACGTCATCGCCTGGCCCAGCATGTCCGTCTTCATCTCTCCATAGGCCAGCTCAATCTCCCAGCGTTCGTGGTACAGCGCGAACACCTCCTCGGCCTTGTAGCGTGCCGGATCCATCAGGGACGTGAACAAGGTTCTGGGTTTGCCATCGAGTTCACGGGTGATGGCGCGCACCTCCCACGTGAGCGGCAAGCCGGGGTCTTTCTTGCGAGCTTGGGGCGAGACCTTCATGCGCAAGCTCACATCGCCAGGGCCATGCGTTTGCACCACCTCGCCCCTGAGTCCGGCACGCGCAGGGATCAGCCAGTGACGTCCCTGGCGGTGTTGCAGCGGCCACAGCAGACTTGCCGAGTAAAACCCTTTGTCCACAATCACCAGCGAGTCAGGCGGCAACTTCGGCCACAAGCGTTCAGCCAATGCGTACTCACTGGTGTCGTAGGCATCCAGGCTGGCATCTACCAATAAACGAGCTCTGGCATCGAGCAAGCAGGCCATGCGCACCAGGGGGAAGGGACTTTGGTGGTCTGCGTGGTTGCGCTGGCAACCAAAGTGCTGGCGGTTGTCTTGTGTGTCGGGGGTACGCCAGACCACGCCATCCAATGCGTACAGCGCCAAGCCTTGCCAGCGGTGGCGAGCGGCCTGCTGGTGCGCCCAATGGGCAGCAGTGTGGCGAAACAGCCATTGCAGGGGCTCACTGCCCAGCCGTTGGCGCGCCTGGCTCAGCGCGCTGGAGCTGATGGGTTCATTGTGCTGCCCAGGCAGTGCCAGCTCCAGTACCTCGGCCACGTTCACGATGGAGCGGTCTCTAAGCAAGGCCACACCCAATACCAGCCAAAGTGCCTGCTCCATGGGCAGTCGCCGCTTGCGCAGCGTGGCTACACCCGTCATCTGCAAGGCCTGTTCAATCCACTGCTGGGGTATGTTGCTTTGAACGACACCCCATTGTTCGGGGCTCGCAAACTCATGGGTATCGTTCAGGTACTCTTGCAGCAGCATTGGCTATCGCTTGACCTCTATGGCCAAAGCTCAATTGATCAAGCCTGCACTGTACAAACAACAAAGACCCCGAAGGGCCTTTGCTTAACTTACTGGCATTGGCCCGTGGGCTCCCTTTGTGTCGGGCAGCGTTGCCGCCGCTTATTTCTCGACGAAGGCGCGCTCCACCACGAAGTCGCCGGGCGTGCTGGTGTTGCCTTCTTCAAAGTCGCGCTTTTCCAGCATGACCTTCAGATCAGCCAGCATGGCGGGGCTGCCGCACAGCATCACGCGGTCGGTCAGCGGGTCGAGCGGGGGCAGGCCGATGTTGGCGGGGAAGGTGCCGTTTGCGATCAGGTCGGTGATGCGGCCCTGGTTGCGGAAGGGCTCGCGCGTCACGGTGGGGTAGTAGATCAGCTTGTCCTTGACGATTTCGCCCAGGAACTCGTGGTTGGGCAGCTCTTTCTCGAACAGGTCCTGATAGGCCAGCTCGTTCACTTCGCGCACGCCATGCACCACGATCACTTTTTCAAAGCGTTCATAGGTTTCGGGGTCGCGCACGATGGACAGCCAGGGCGCCAGACCGGTGCCGGTGCCGATCAGGTACAGGTTCTTGCCGGGCAGCAGGTAGTCGATGAGCAGCGTGCCCGTGGGCTTCTTGCCGACGATGATGGTGTCACCCACCTGGATGTTTTGCAGGCGCGAGGTCAGTGGGCCGTCGGGCACCTTGATCGACAGGAACTCCAGGTGTTCTTCCCAGTTGGGGCTGGCGATGGAGTACGCGCGCAGCAGCGGCTTGCCGTCCACCTTCAGGCCGATCATGGTGAAATGGCCGTTGGAAAAGCGCAGCGCGGGATCGCGCGTGGTGGTGAAGCTGAAAAGGCGGTCAGTCCAGTGGTGAACGGTCAGGACGCGTTCTTCGAGAAAGGCACTCATGGTTTCTTGCAAAGATGAGAATCGGGGGAGCCACCGCCAGACGCTGGCGGACAAAGGAGCTTGGCTGGCGCGTGTACAGGAGGCCGCAACGCCTTTGGCTAGCAGGTAAACCCGTTTATTGTCAGGCAAACGGGTGCGCAGGTACATTGTCGGCCCTCAAGCCTTTGATTCAAACGAAAGAAAAGTCATGCCCTTATGCACCGCTTTGCTCAGAACCTGGGCACCCCTGTTGGGCCTGAGCCTGCTGGCTGGCCCGGCGCTGGCCCAGGGCACCTACAAGATCGGTGAAATCAACAGCTACAAGGCCCAGCCCGCATTTCTGGAGCCCTACAAGAAGGGCATGGAGCTGGCCGTGGAGCAGGTCAATGCCAGCGGCGGCATTGCCGGGCGCAAGCTGCAGCTCATCGTGCGCGACGACAATGCCAACCCCGGCGACGCCGTGCGCGCGGCGGAGGAGCTGCTGGCGCGCGAGAAGGTCGATGTGCTGATGGGCAGCTTTCTCTCGCACGTGGGCCTGGCGCTGACGGACTTTGCGCGCCAGAAAAAGGTGTTCTTCCTGGCCGCCGAGCCGCTGACCGACAAGATCGTGTGGGAGAGCGGCAACCGCTACACCTTCCGCCTGCGCGCCTCCACCTACATGCAGGTGGCCATGCTGGTGCCCGAGGCCGCCGCGCTCAAGAAGAAGCGCTGGGCCATCGTCTACCCCAACTACGAATACGGCCAGTCGGCCGTGGCCACGTTCAAGAAGCTGCTCAAGCAGGCCCAGCCCGATGTGGAGTTTGTGGCCGAGCAGGCCGCGCCCCTGGGCAAGGTGGACGCCGGCAGCGTGGTGCAGGCCCTGGCCGATGCCAAGCCCGACGCCATCTTCAACGTGCTGTTCGCGGCCGACCTGGCGCGCTTTGTGCGCGAGGGCAACACGCGCGGCCTGTTCCAGGGCCGCGAGGTGGTGAGCCTGCTCACCGGCGAGCCCGAGTACCTGGACCCGCTCAAGAACGAAGCCCCCACCGGTTGGACCGTGACCGGCTACCCCTGGTACGGCATCACCACGCCCGAGCACCAGGCGTTTTTGAAGGCCTATCAGGACAAGTACAAAGACCACCCGCGGTTGGGTTCCGTGGTGGGTTACACGGCGATCCAGTCGCTGGCGGCAGGCATGCGCAAGGCGGGCGGGGCCGATACCGAGAAGCTCATCACCGCCTTCCGGGGGCTGGAGCTGACCTCGCCCTTCGGCCCCATCCGCTACCGCGCGGAAGACCACCAGTCCACCATGGGCGCCTTTGTGGGCAAGACGCGCAATGAAGGCGGCAAAGGCGTGATGGTCAACTTCCGCTATGCCGATGGCGCCAAGTTCCAGCCCAGCGCCGAAGAGGTCAAGAAGCTGCGCGCAGCGGACTGATACGGCGCAGCTCAACGCATGGAAGCCGGGTTCTCCAGCCTGATCGGCCAGCTGCTCAACGGGCTGGCCGGTGCGTCGTCGCTGTTCCTGGTGGCAGCGGGGCTGTCGCTGATCTTTGGCGTCACCCGCATCGTCAACTTTGCGCACGGCTCGTTCTACATGCTGGGGCTGTATGTGGCCTACACGCTGGTGGAGCAGCTGTCGGGCAGCCTCGGCTTCTGGCCCGCGCTGCTGCTGGCGCCCCTGGCCACTGGCGTGCTGGGTGCGGTGGTAGAGATGGCGCTGCTGCGGCGCATCTACCGCGCTCCGGAGCTGCTGCAACTGTTGGCCACCTTTGCGCTGGTGCTGGTGGTCAAAGACGCGGTGCTGTGGGCCTGGGGCCCTGAAGAGCTGTTTGGCCCCCGCGCGCCGGGGCTGGAGGGCTCCGTCAATGTCCTCGGGCGGCCGTTCCCTGCGTACGACCTGCTGTTGATCGCCATTGGCCCCGTGGTGCTGGGCGCCCTGTGGTGGCTGCTGCACCGCACGCGTTGGGGCACGCTGGTGCGCGCGGCCACGCAAGACCGCGAGATGGTCGGCGCCCTGGGCGTGAACCAGGCCTGGCTGTTCACCAGCGTGTTTGCCCTGGGCGCGTTGCTGGCCGGGCTGGGTGGTGCGCTGCAGCTGCCGCGCGAGCCCGCCAGCCTGGAACTGGACATGCACACCATTGGCGCCGCCTTCGTGGTGGTGGTGGTGGGTGGCATGGGTTCGCTGCCTGGCGCCTTTGTGGCCGCGCTGCTGATTGCCGAGTTGAAGGCGCTGTGCATCTGGATCGGTCTGGTCGAGGTGGGTGGCGTGGCCTTGTCGTTCTCCAAGCTCACTCTGGTGGTGGAATTTGTGGTGATGGCCGTGGTGCTGGTGTGGCGCCCCTGGGGCCTGATGGGCAAACCGCAGGCAACCGCCCGCGTCGCGGGCGATGCCGAAACCCCGCTCAAAGCCGCAGGCCCCGCCGCCCGCACGGCGTGGCTGGCCCTGCTGGCCGCGCTGGTGCTGCTGCCCATGGCCGCTGGGGCCTGGCCCTATGCCACCGTGCTGGCAGCCGATGTGCTGGTGGCAGCCCTTTTTGCCGCCAGCCTGCATTTCTTGATGGGGCCTGCGGGCCTGCATTCGTTTGGCCACGCGGCCTACTTTGGCCTGGGCGCCTACGCCGCAGCGCTGCTGGTGCGCGCGGCAGGCCTGCCCATGGAGGCCGCTTTGGTGCTGGCACCGCTGGTGGCGGCGCTGGGGGCGCTGGTGTACGGCTGGTTCTGCGTGCGGCTGTCGGGTGTGTCGCTCACCATGCTCACGCTGGCGTTTGCACAGATCACCTGGGCCGTGTGCTACCAGTGGGACAGCCTGACCGGTGGCAGCAACGGCATCACGGGCGTGTGGCCTTCGGACTGGTGGACCCAGGGCGCGCGCTTTTACTGGCTCACGCTCACCCTGGTGGCGCTGGGCGTGCTGGTGCTGCGCAGGGTGCTGCTGGCGCCGCTCGGTTACGCCCTGCGCGCGGGGCGCGATGCACCGCTGCGTGCCGAGGCCATTGGCATCGATGTGCGCCGTGTGCAGTGGATCGGCTTTGTGCTGGCGGGTGCGCTGGCGGGCCTGGCGGGCGCGCTGTTTTTGCTGGCCAAGGGCAGCATTTCGCCCGAAGCCCTGGCCGTGGCCAAGTCGGTGGATGGCCTGGTGATGGTGCTGCTGGGCGGCGTGCAAACGCTGGCGGGCCCCCTGCTGGGCGCGGGCGCGCTGACCTGGCTGCACGACACCGTGGCGCGCAACACCGACTACTGGCGCGCCTTGCTGGGCGCCACCATGCTGCTGCTGGTGCTGGCCTTCCCCCAGGGGCTGGCCGGTTTTGCCCAGGCCTGGTGGGCCCGCCGCAGGGGGGCTGCATGAGCGCGCCGCTGCTGCAGGTGACGGGCCTTTCGCGCGCCTTTGGCGGCGTGCAGGCGGTCGATGGCGTGGGCTTTTCGCTGGCCGAAGGCGAAATGCTGGCCCTCATCGGCCCCAATGGCGCGGGCAAGTCCACCACCTTCAACATGGTGGGCGGGCAGTTGCGGCCCGATGCGGGTGACGTGCGGCTGGCCGGTGAATCACTCGTGGGCCTGCCCCCGCGCACCATCTGGCGGCGGGGCGTGGGCCGCACCTTCCAGATCGCCGAAACCTTCCGCTCTTTGACGGTGGTGGAAAACGTGCAGATGGCGCTGCTGTCGGCAGACCGGCGCATCCTGCACTGGTGGCGGCCCGCCGCTGCCCACCGGCGGGCCGATGCACTGGACTTGCTGGAGCGCGTGGGCATGCACGCCCAGGCCGACCGCCCCTGCAGCGCCCTGGCCTATGGCGATGTGAAGCGCGTGGAGCTGGCCATGGCCCTGGCCCATGGCCCGCGCCTGCTGCTGATGGACGAGCCCACTGCGGGCATGGCCCCGGCCGAGCGCCTGGCCCTGATGGCGCTGACCCGCCAAATCGCCCGCGAACGCCGCATGGGCGTGCTGTTCACCGAGCACAGCATGGACGTGGTGTTTGGCCAGGCCGACCGCGTGCTGGTGCTGGTGCGCGGCCGCCTGCTGGCCGAAGGCACGCCCGAGCAGATCCAGGCCGATGCGCGCGTGCAAGAGGCCTATCTGGGCGCAGGCTTTGATGTGGAGGCGACCGCATGACAGAAAACGCCTCCGCGCCACTGCTGCAGGTGCAAGGCCTCAACGCCTGGTACGGCGCGGCGCAGATTCTGTTTGACGTATCGCTGCAGGTGGGGCGCGGTGAGGTCGTGGCCCTCATGGGCCGCAACGGCGCCGGTAAATCGACCACGCTCAAGGCTCTCATGGGCATGGTGGCGCGGCGCGGTAGCGTGCAGTTTTTGGGGCACGACATTGCGCGGCGCGAGCCGCACGATATTGCCCGCCTCGGCCTGGGCTATGTGCCCGAAGAGCGCCGCATCTTCACCGACCTGTCGGTGATGGACAACCTGGAGGTGGGCCGCCAGCGCCCGCGCCGCTGGCCCGATGGCACCGCCGCCCCCGAGTGGATGCCCGAGAAGCTGTTTGCGCTGTTCCCCAACCTGGGCGAAATGCCCCAGCGCCCCGGTGGGCGCATGAGCGGGGGCGAGCAGCAAATGCTCACCGTGGCTCGCACGCTCATGGGCCAGCCGCTGCTGGTGCTGCTGGATGAACCCTCAGAAGGCGTGGCGCCCCTCATCGTGCAGCAAATGGCCCGCACCATCCGCGCCCTGAAGGCGCAGGGTGTGAGTGTGCTGCTGAGCGAGCAGAACCTGCCGTTCGCCGAAGCCGTGGCCGACCGCGCCTACCTTATCGAACAGGGCGAGGTGGTTCACGAAGGCAGCATGGCCGACGTGGTGGCCAACCCCGACGTGCGCAAGAACTGCCTGGGGGTGTGAGCGAGCCGCACGCCTTGCGCCCACCGGGGTTCATGTCCAGCGCATCAAGGCTTTGGGGATGTGCCGCAAAGGCGCTTTACCTGCACGGTTTGCAGCGTGCAGTTTCATGCATTGTTTTGGCCTCTGGCGCTTATTGGGTAAGCGCAAACAGCTATTGATTTAGTAGCAAATACGGTCAATGCTGCGTGTGGTGCAGCCCCCGGCGCAGTTGCACCGCCTCGGCCACATGGTCTGCGCCGGTGTGGGTGGCGCCCGCCAGGTCGGCAATGGTGCGGGCCACCCGCAGGGTGCGGTGGGTGCTGCGGGCCGACCAGCCCAGCCGGTTGGCCGCGCGCTGCAAGAACTGCAGGGCGTCGTCCTGCAGCATCACCAGCTCGTCCATGCCCTGGCCCTGCAGCGCCTGGTTGGGGTGGCCTTGCCGCGCCAGCGCGCGGGCCCGGGCGCGCTCCACCCGCTCGCGCACGGTGGCGCTGGCCTCGCCCGCCGGGGCGCCCACCAGTTGCTCGGCGGGCAGGGCGGGCACCTCCACATGCAGGTCGATGCGGTCGAGCAGCGGGCCGCTGAGCTTGCCCTGGTAGCGCGCCACCTGGTCGGGCGTGCAGCGGCAGGCCCGCTGGCTCGACCCGAGGAAGCCACAGGGGCACGGATTCATGGCGGCAATCAGTTGAAACCGGGCCGGGAATTCCGCCCGCTGCGCCGCGCGGGCGATGGTGATATGGCCGGTTTCGAGCGGCTCGCGCAGCGCCTCCAGCGCGGCACGGGGGAATTCCGGTAGCTCGTCCAAGAACAACACGCCCTGGTGGGCGAGCGAGATTTCGCCGGGGCGGGGTGGTGATCCGCCACCCACCAGCGCCACGGCGCTGGCCGTGTGGTGGGGCTGGCGCGTGGGGCGGCGGCCCCAGTCGTCCGGGCGGAAGCTGCCGGCCAGGCTGGCCACGGCGGCGCTCTCCAGCGCCTCGTCCACTTGCATGGCGGGCAGCAGTCCGGCAAAGCGCTGCGCCAGCATGGACTTGCCCGAGCCGGGCGGGCCCACCATCAAGAGGCCATGGCCGCCAGCAGCGGCAATCTCCAGCGCGCGGCGCGCAGCCGTCTGGCCCTTCACATCGGCCAGGTCCGGCCCGCCGGTGGGGGTGCGCGGTGGCTGTGCCTGCAGCACCGCCCAGCCTTCGCTGGGGGCGGGGGGCTCAGCGCCGGGTGGCAGAAAGGCCTGCACCACGTCCAGCAGGTGGCGCGCACGCACCACCCGCGCGCCGGGCACCAGGGCGGCTTCTTCGGCACTGCCGGGGGGCAGCACCAGGCAGGCGGTGCTGCCTTGCGTGTGCAGCGCCAGGCTGGTGGCCAGGGCGCCTCGCACGGGGCGCAGCTCGCCGGACAGGGACAGCTCGCCCGCAAATTCATGCCCCGCCAGCCGGCTGGCATCGATCTGCCCACTGGCGGCGAGGATGCCCAGCGCAATCGGCAGGTCGAACCGCCCGGAATCCTTGGGCAGGTCGGCCGGGGCCAGGTTCACCGTGATGCGCTTGTTGTGCGGGAATTCCAGCCCTGCGTTCTGCAGGGCCGAGCGCACGCGTTCGCGCGCTTCTTTCACTTCCACATCGGCGAGGCCCACCAGCGTGAAGCTGGGCAGGCCGTTGGCCAGATGCACTTCCACGGTGACAGAAGGCGCCAACATCCCCAGAAGGGCGCGGCTTTGCACCAAAGCAAGACTCATGAAGCGGTTTCTCCCCAGATGGGTGCGTTTGTGGGTGTTTTGGCGAGGGCTTGTGGGTTTTTGCACCATATGAGTGTGCTTCGCCCGGCGCGATCCCCGCCACTGTACTAGGGATTGTTGTAACCCAACGCAACCGCGCCCGGACCGCATGCGCAGGGCCTGTGGAGGCAATGGCACGGTCCGTGCTTAAAGCGCTTGTCCCTACTTTGTCCAACCGGAGGAAACATGACCCGCGCCGTCATCAAGACCCTGGGCGTTGCCCTTGTTGCAACCCTTCCCATGCTGGCCAGCGCCCAGCTCACCGCCAACGTCAGCCTGACCACGAACTACAAGTTCCGCGGCCAGGACCAGGACACGTCCAAGGTCAAGGCCGTCAAGCCTGCACTGCAAGGCGGCTTTGACTACACCTTCGGCGAATCCGGTTTCTATGTCGGCAACTGGAACTCCAGCGTGGACTGGCTGGCCAACAACTCGCTCGAATCCAACCTGTACGGCGGCTACAAATTCAAGGCAGGCGGCTTGGATCTGGACGTCGGTGCGCGGACCTACATCTACCCCGGCAACGCCAACGGCAACACCACCGAAGCCTACATTGGCACCACGTTCGGACCTTTGTCGGCCAAGTATTCGCACACCCTGTCCAATGACTACATGGGTTTTGCTGGCGCCAAGGCAGGTTCTGGTCTGAAGGGCCGCAACACGGGCTACGTGAATCTGGCATTCGCACAGGAAGTGGCCCCCAGCGTCACCCTGAAGGCATCGGTCGGCTTCACCCGCTTCGCCAGCGACATCAAGGACTCGGGCGTGCCCAACTACATGGATTACAGCGTGGGCGGTGCGTACGACTTCGGCAGCGGCCTGTCGCTGGGCGCTGCCGTGGTGGGCGCGAACAAGAAGGACTTCTTCGGTCCCGTCAACAAGTCGCGTGTGATCGTCACCCTGACCAAAACCCTGTAATTCGCTGCGGGCGCCTGGGGCGCCCGCGCTGGAGGAACTGAACATGAAAATGGTGACTGCCATCATCAAACCCTTCAAGCTCGATGAAGTGCGCGAAGCGCTCTCGGACATCGGCGTGCAAGGAATCACCGTCACGGAAGTCAAGGGCTTTGGCCGCCAGAAGGGCCACACCGAGCTGTACCGCGGCGCCGAGTACGTGGTGGACTTTCTTCCCAAAGTCAAGGTCGAGGCCGCCGTGGCTGACGACCTGGTGGACCGCGTGATCGAAGCCATCGAAAGCGCAGCCCGCACCGGCAAGATCGGCGACGGCAAGATTTTTGTGTCCCACCTCGAACAGGTGGTGCGCATCCGCACCGGCGAAACCGGCAAGGAAGCCCTCTGAGGCCCCGCCATACCCATCGGAAAGAAATGCCATGAAAAAACTACTTGCTTCTTTCGTCCTGGGGCTGAGCCTGCTGACTGCAGGCACCTTGTCCCTGGCCCAGGCGCCTGCTGCAGAGCCTGCCGCAGTCACCGCCCCCGCCGCTGAAGCGGCCCCCGCAGCACCTGCTGCCGCCCCAGCCGCCGCAGCGCCAGCAGCAACTGCCGAGGCTCCCGCCCCCGTGCCCAACAAGGGCGACACCGCCTGGATGATGGTCGCCACCATTCTGGTGATCCTGATGGTGCTGCCTGGCCTGGCCCTGTTCTACGGCGGCCTGGTGCGCAGCAAGAACATGCTGTCCGTGCTCATGCAGGTCATGGTCACGTTCTCGCTGATCACGGTGCTGTGGTTCATCTATGGCTACAGCCTGGCGTTCACCGAAGGCAATGCTTTCATCGGCGGGTTTGACCGGCTGTTCATGAAGGGCATCTGGGACAACGCAGCGGGCACCTTTGCCAACGCGGCCACGTTCAGCAAGGGCGTGGTGATTCCTGAAATCTCCTTCGCAGCCTTCCAGGCCACGTTTGCCGGCATCACCTGCGCACTGATCGTGGGCGCTTTTGCCGAGCGCATCAAGTTCTCTGCCGTGCTGCTGTTCATGGTGCTGTGGTTCACCTTCAGCTACCTGCCCGTGGCCCACATGGTGTGGTTCTGGATGGGCCCCGATGCCTACACCGGCAAGGAAGTGGCCGACGCCATGACCGGCAAGGCTGGTCAGATCTGGCAATGGGGTGCGCTGGACTTTGCCGGCGGCACTGTGGTGCACATCAACGCGGCCGTCGCTGGCCTGGTAGGCGCCTTCATGGTGGGCAAGCGCATCGGCTACGGCAAGGAAGCCATGGCCCCGCACAGCCTCACGCTGACCATGGTGGGTGCATCCCTGCTGTGGGTGGGCTGGTTCGGCTTCAACGCAGGCTCTGCCCTGGAAGCCAATGGCTTCGCTGCCCTGGCCTTCATCAACACGCTGGTGGCCACGGCTGCTGCCGTGCTGGCCTGGTGCCTGGGTGAAGCGCTGATGCGCGGCAAGGCTTCGATGCTGGGCGCTGCCTCGGGCGCCGTGGCTGGCCTGGTGGCCGTGACGCCTGCGGCGGGCAACGTGGGTATCGGCGGTGCGCTGATCATCGGCCTGGTGGGTGGCTTTGCCTGCCTGTGGGGTGTGCATGGCCTCAAGAAGATGCTGGGCGCTGACGACTCGCTCGACGTGTTCGGCGTGCACGGCGTAGGCGGTATCGTGGGTGCGCTGCTGACTGGCGTGTTCAACTCCCCCGCCCTGGGCGGCCCCGGCTACGTGGCTGACTGGGTGACAGCTTCGATGGTGACAGCGGCCGATTACTCGATCGCCGCCCAGGTCTGGACGCAAGCCAAGGCCGTGTTGCTGACGGTAGTGTGGTCGGGCGTGGTGTCGGTCATCGCGTTCAAGTTGGTCGATCTGATGGTGGGCCTGCGCGTCTCGGAAGAAGACGAGCGCGAAGGTCTGGACATCACATCGCACGGCGAAACGGCGTACAGCCGTTAAGGGGGACCACCGGCTGCCGTGTCTGGTGGTGCGGCAGCCGCCCCGTTTTCTTAGAGCGAGTCTCCTCAAGCATTGGGCCACCCCGGTTTGCCGCCGTGGTGGCCCTTTTTTGTGCCCGCTGCAAAGAAGCTGCACAGCCTTTGTTCAAAAAATTCATGCGCTGCGGGGGCTGGCTGCAAAGTCACACCCGCTACGATGCAGGGCATGGACCAAGCCCTTGCCCAGATCACCGAGCGCGTGCGCGCCGCCGTTGCAGACCAGACTCCCTTGCGCATCCGGGGCGGGGGCACCAAAGACTTCCATGGCCGTGCGCTGCGCGGCGACGTGCTGGACACGCGGCTGCTGTCGGGCATCACCAGCTACGAGCCCAGCGAGCTGGTCATCACCGCCCGCGCGGGCACACCCCTGGCCGAGCTGGAGGCCGCACTGGCCGCCAAAGGCCAGTGCCTGCCGTTTGAGCCGCCGCACTTTTCCCCCGGCGCCACCGTGGGCGGCATGGTGGCGGCAGGCCTGTCGGGCCCCGCGCGCGCCAGCGTGGGCGCGGTGCGCGACTATGTGCTGGGCGTGAGCCTCATCAACGGCCGGGCAGAGCCGCTCACCTTTGGTGGGCAGGTGATGAAGAACGTGGCCGGATACGACGTCTCGCGCCTCATGGCCGGTTCCTGGGGCACGCTGGGCTTGCTCACAGAAGTGAGCCTCAAGGTGCTGCCCGTGGCCCCGGCCGAGGCCACGCTGCGCTTTGAATGCAACCAGGCCGACGCCCTGCGCAAGCTGCACGCCTGGGGCGGCCAGCCCCTGCCGCTGAACGCCAGCTGCTGGCTGCAAGACGGTGGCGTGGGCACGCTGTATGTGCGCCTGCGCGGCGCCGTGGCTGCAGTGCAGGCTGCGTGCAAAACCATGGGAGGCACCCTTCTGGACAACGCCACCACCGCGCCAGACTGGTCTGCCTGCCGCGACCACACCTTGCCCTGGTTTGTCCAGCGCGCCCAGCAGCCCGACCTGGCCCTGTGGCGCCTGTCGCTGCCCGCCACCGCGCCGGTGCTGGCGCTGCCTGCGGCCGCCCAGCCGCTGGTGGAATGGCATGGTGCCCTGCGCTGGGTGCAGGCCCCGGCCAGTGCGGGCGATGCCCTGCGCGCCGCTGCCGAGGCGGTGGGCGGTAGTGCTTCTGTTTTTGTAGCTGCCAGCGCTTATCCAGAAAGCGCTAGCAGCCAATTTGATCCAAAGTCTGCCGCGCTGGCGAAAATCCACGCCCGCGTGAAGCAGGCGTTCGACCCCGCGGGCATCTTCAACCCGGGCCGCCTGGCCGCCGCCTGGTAAAGCGCGGCCCATGCGCCACCTGATCCACCTCACGGGCCACCACCGCACGGTCACCACCAACCGGGTGCTGGGCCTGTTGCTGGCCTTCAATGCCGGTGCCGTGAATGCGGGCGGCTTTCTGGTGGCGCAGATGTACACCTCGCACATGACGGGCTTTCTCTCGTCACTGGCCGACAACCTGGTGCTGGGCAACATGAAGCTGGTGCTGGGTGCGGTGGGCACGCTGTGGGCCTTCATGTCGGGGGCGGGCAGCACGGCCATTCTGGTGAACTGGGCGCGCCACCACCAGTTGCACGGCACCTACGCGCTGCCATTGCTGCTCGAAGCCATTCTCATGCTGCTGTTTGGCCTGGTGGGGGCCATCACGCTGGGCTGGCGCACGCCGTTTGCTGTGCCCCTCACGGTGCTGCTGCTGGCCTACCTCATGGGCCTGCAAAACGCAGTGGTCACCAAGATGTCGTCGGCTCAGATACGCACCACGCACATGACCGGCGTGGTGACTGACCTGGGCATCGAAATGGGCAAGATGCTCTACTGGAACCGCAGCGGCACCGCCCCTGAGCGCTATGTGAAGGCGAACCGCGACCGGCTGCGCCTGTTTGCCGGGCTGGCGGCCATGTTTTTGGTGGGCGGGCTGGTGGGCGCTGCTGGCTTCAAGTACGTGGGTTTCATTTTTGTGTTGCCGCTGGCGCTGGTGCTGCTTACCTTGTCGTTGCCGCCTTTGTGGGCTGACCGCCAGAAGTTGCGAGCACTGCTGCTGCAGCGCCGCGCTGGCCCCCAGCCGGGCGACGCCAGCCCGCCCGGGCCCGATGCAGGCCCCTAGACCGCTGGCGCAACACCCCCCGATCTTTACCGTTATCTCCAGGCACGCTCCATGCAGACCCAACTCGCCCCCGAATACGCAGCCCGCCCCGACGGCCAGGAAGCCGAAGCCATCCTGCGCAAGTGCGTGCACTGCGGCTTTTGCACCGCCACCTGCCCCACCTACCAGCTGCTGGGCGACGAGCTGGACGGGCCGCGCGGCCGCATCTACCTTATCAAGCAGGTGCTGGAAGGCGCCGAGCCCACGCGCGCCACGCAGATGCACCTGGACCGGTGCCTGACCTGTCGCAACTGCGAAAGCACCTGCCCCAGCGGCGTGCAGTACGGCCACCTGGTGGACATTGGCCGCAAGATCGTGGACGAAAAAGTGCCTCGCCCTGCAGGCGAGAAGGCACTGCGCTGGGCACTGAAGGAAGGCCTGCCCTCGCCCTTGTTCGCACCCGCCATGAAGGCCGGGCAAATGGTGCGCGGCCTGCTGCCCGAAGCACTCAAGGCCAAGGTGCCCGCCCCCCGTGACGCCGGGGCCTGGCCCACGCGTGAACATGCGCGCAAGGTCATCATGCTGGCCGGCTGCGTGCAGCCCGCGATGATGCCCAACATCAACACCGCCACTGCCCGTGTGCTCGACGCCGTGGGTGTGCAGTCGGTCATCGTGCCCAAGGCCGGGTGCTGCGGTGCGGTGAAGTTCCACCTCAACGACCAGGAAGGCGGCAAGGCTGAGATGCGCGCCAACATCGATGCCTGGTGGCCCCTGGTGGAGCAGGGCGGGGTGGAGGCCATTGTGATGAACGCGTCGGGCTGCGGTGTGACGGTGAAGGAATACGGCCACCTGCTCAAGGACGATGCGCAATACGCCGCCAAGGCCGAGCGCATCAGCGCCCTCACACGCGACTTGTCAGAACTGCTGCCCGCCATGCTGCCCGAGCTGGCTGCCAAGCTGCAGGGCCGTGTGAGCCAGCCCGACACCCTGTACGCTTACCACCCCCCCTGCACCCTGCAGCATGGGCAAAAGCTGCGCGGCGGGGTGGAGGCGCGCCTGAACCAGCTCGGCTTCAAGCTGCGCGCCGCGCGCAATGAGGCACACCTGTGCTGCGGCTCTGCGGGCACGTATTCGGTGCTGAACCCCGACCTCTCTCACCAGCTGCGCGATCGCAAACTGGGCGTGCTGAACGAAGCCTTCGGCGAGCAGCCGCCGGACATGATTCTTTCGGCCAACATCGGCTGCATCACCCACCTGCAAAGCGGCACTGGCACGCCGGTACGGCACTGGGTGGAGGTGCTGGACGAAGCCCTGAGGCAGCGCTGATCTCTCGCACGGCGTTGCAGCGTTTGCCTGATTTGCTGTTCGGACACGGTTGACGGACACCTCGTCGCGCCGGCCCAACACTATCTCCAAAGTGCGCAGCTTGATTGTTCGGGGGGCCAAAGAAAGTAGAGTTGAAACGTTCATTTACACAGTTTCAACACCTTCAGCCCTGGTGATCGGGTGGTAGTGCTGCGGGAGATTCCATGAATAACCATCGCCATGCCTGGACGATGGGCCAGCGCTTGCTAGTGATCAACGGCGTGATGTTTGTGCTGCTTGCCGCTGTGGCGGTGGCCATCTGGTTGATGATGAGCCGCATCAGCGACGATGCGGATTCGGTGCGCACCGTCAACGTACCCCAGCTGCAGCGCATCTCGGAGATGGAACTGAACGTCACCCGCGTATCGCTGCAGTTGCGCCACGCCATTCTGGCGCGCAACGCCCAGGAACTGGAAGCCACGCTGGCCGATATTGCAGACAAGCGCAAAACCATTGCTGGAGCCATGGAAGGTCTGGGCCAGGGGATGTTCGATGACGAAGGTCGCCAGGCGTTCGTGCCCTTGCAAGGCTTGGTGAACGAGTTCTGGAAGGTGGGAGAGGAAAACCTGCGCCTCATCCAGGACGGCAAGAAGGATGAAGCGTTCGCCTTCCTGGTGGATCGCACCATCCCTGCGCGCAACAAAATTCTCACCGTGCTGGATAGTGAAAAAAAGCGCCAGAGCCAGCGCCTGTCCCTGACCATCAACGAGGTGAAAAGCCTGGCCGCTGCCGACCGCAACATCGCCGTGGCGGTGATGGTGCTGGTGGTGGCCTGCCTTTCGGGCCTGGGGTTGTACCTGCGCGCGGTGGTGCGCGACCTGGGGGCAGACCCGCCCGACCTCAAGCGCGTGGCGCTGGCCGTGGCCAACGGTGATCTGGGTGTGGAGGTGCTGACCCGCGAGGGGGACAAAGCCAGCATCATGGCGGGCCTGCGCAACATGCGCGAGCGCCTCGCCGAAGTGGTGGGCACCGTTCGCCAGAGTGCAGAAAGCGTGTCTGCCGCGAGCCGTGAAATCTCTGCGGGCAACCACGATTTGTCCGCCCGCACCGAGCAGCAGGCCGCAGCGCTGCAGCAAACGGCCGCGTCGATGGACGAAATGGGCGCCGCCGTGCGCCAGAACGCCGAAAGCGCCCGCTGTGCCGACCAGCTCGCCAAGGAAGCTGCCCGGGTGGCAGAGCAGGGTGGCACGGTGGTGAGCAACGTGGTGAACACCATGAAGGGCATCCACGACAGCAGCAATCGCATCAGCAACATCATCGGGGTGATCGACTCCATTGCCTTCCAGACCAACATCCTGGCGCTGAATGCCGCGGTGGAAGCCGCCCGCGCGGGCGAGCAGGGCCGGGGCTTTGCGGTGGTGGCAGCCGAGGTGCGTACCTTGTCGCAACGCACGGCCACTGCGGCCAAGGAGATCAAGGAGCTGATCACCGCCAGCGCCCTGCAGGTTCACCAGGGAAGCACGCAGGTCAACGAGGCGGGCGCCACGATGACCGAAGTGGTCGATGCCATCCGCCGCGTGACGGCCCTGATGGGTGAGATCAGCGCATCCAGCGAAGAGCAAAGCCGTGGTGTGCAGCAGATTGCCGAGGCGGTCACCGTCATCGACCAGGGCACACAGCAAAACGCTGCTCTGGTGGAAGAAATGGCCGCCGCCGCCAGCAGCCTGGAAAACCAGGCCGCAGCCTTGGTGCAAGCCATGGCCGTCTTCCGCATGGCGGGCGAATCGTTGGGCCAGCCCACGGCGGCTGTGCCTGCCCCTGCCTTTACCCCTGTGCCTGCACGGGCTCCAGCCGTTCAGCGTGCGCCGGCACCTGCGGTGCGCCATGCACCTGCTGCCGCACCAAAGCCCGCTGTGGCAGCGCCGGCCAAGGCCACGGCTTCTGACGACCATTGGGAATCGTTCTGACGCTTTGCTGAGGTGACCCGCCCGCTTCAAATCGGGCGGCATGGTGTTGTAGCTGGCTCTGCGCACGTCGAAAGAGCGTGATGTAGTGACGCATCCTGCGGTGCAAGTGTGTCTGTAGCTTGCAGAACTGTCTGGTTTCCCCCGTTTGTCATCTCGCCCGCCTGATCTAGCGGCGGACCGGGGCAAGACTGGGCAACGATCTCAAACGGAAATGTTCCCTGCCTGATGGGAACAGTGGGTGTGCCGTAGAGGCCGCCTTGGCAACCTGGCTTACTGCTGCGCCGCCGCCCAGGCGCGGAACTCTGCCTCGGGCAGTGGGCGGCTGAAGCGGTAGCCCTGGAACAGGTCGCAGCCAGAGCGCAGCAACCGTTCTTGCTGGGCCAGGGTCTCCACCCCCTCGGCCAGCACGCGCAAATCCAGCTGGTGGGCCATGGCCACGATGGCGTCGATCAGCACCGCTGGGCGTTTGCCTTGGCCGCTGTGCTCGGGGGCGTCGATGTCCATGGTGAACGAGCGGTCGATCTTCAGAACGTCAATCGGCAGGCGCTTGAGGTAGGCCAGGCTGGAATACCCCGTGCCGAAGTCGTCGAGCGCGAAGCGCACACCGTGGCTGCGCAGCTGGGCCATTTTTTCCAGCGTGGCCTCCAGATCGTCCACCAGCACGCTTTCCGTCAATTCCAACTCCAGCGAAAAGGCGTCGATACCCACACGGGCGATCAGCGATTCAATGCGGCCGATGAAGTCCGCCTCCCGGAACTGACGGGCACTCACGTTCACAGCCATCGTCAGCTTCGTAGCCCACGGAGTGCAGGCGGGATCGTTTTGCCACCGGTGCAGGGTGGTGGCAGCTTCTTCCAGCACCCAGTTGCCCAGGGGCACGATCAGGCCGCTGGCTTCGGCTTCGGGGATGAAATGCACGGGCGACACCAGGCCACGGCGCGGGTCTTGCCAGCGCACCAGGGCCTCTACACCGGCCAGGCGGCCCTGACTGTCCACCTGCGGCTGGTAGTGCAACAGCAGCGGCGCGGGCTTGGCTTCCAACGCTCGGCGCAGGTCACTGCGCAGCGCCAGGCGTTCGCTGGCGGCTTCCTGCAAGGCATGGGCGAAAAAGTACACGCGGCTGTCGCCCGCATCCTTGGTGCGGTGCATGGCGGTTTCTGCTTCACGCAGCAGTTCAGGCGCGTCGCGGCTGTCGTTCGGAATCATCACCACACCTGCTCCGGCAGACAGGTGCAGCACCTGGCCCTGCACTTCCAGCGGCTCGGCAATCGCAGCCAGCAAGCGTTCGATGGTGCGTGCAGCTTCGGCCGATGCCTGGTTCAGATCGCCTTGCAGGTCGCACAGCAGCAGGGCGAAGGTGTCACCATCCACCCGGGCCAGCCTTTGGCCCTGGCTCTGCAGCGCGCTCAGCCGCCGTGCCATGGTGCGCAACACAGTGTCGCCAGCGGCCATGCCCAGCGAGTCGTTGACGGACTGGAAGGCGTTGATGTTGATGGTGGCCAGGGCTGCACGGCGCGGTTGCAGATCGGCCGCTGCCAGCTCCTGCACGACTTGTTCGAGCAACGAGCGCCTGTTGCTCAGCCCGGTCAACGCGTCGAAATGGGCCAGTTGGCGGATTTCGGCCTCGGCCGCGAGGCGGGTGCGGATGTCGCGCACCGCCACCACGCGCACCTGGCGGTTGCCCAGCTGGCGGCGGCGTACGCTGCATTCGCAGGGGATGGTTTGCCCTTGTGCATCCTGCAGGTCCACTTCCCACACGCCTTCCATGCCCTGCGTGGTGCGTTGAATGGTGCGCTCCAGAAAGGGGGGGGAGACCCAGGAGAGCATGGCCGTGCCCACCAGTCCTCCGGGCGCAACGCCCATGAGGCGGTCAGCGGCCGCGTTCGCATCGGTGATGCGTCCGTTTTCGTGCAGGATGATGGCTTCAAAGGAGGCGTCTGACAGTTGCCGCAAGCGGGCCTCGCTTTCGGCCAGCGCCGTGTTGCGTGCCTGCAGTTCGCTCGCCATCTTTTCAAGGGCCTGGCCCAGGTCGTGGAGATCGCCACTGCCCTGCAGGCGTGGCAGGTGGGTGAAATCGCCTGCGCCAATGCGTTCCATGCCCGCACGCAGCGCGGCCACGGGCCGCAGAATGCCCCAGTGCGCCATAGCCAGCAGGCCCAGCGAACCAAGCAGCACGGCCATCGCCAGCACCACTGCCTGTGTACGGAGCTGGTTCCAGGTTTCTGCGGCCACTGGGCGCAGGTCATAGTCAATCCACAGCATGCCCTGGCGCGTGGCGCGCACTTCGCCAGACTGCAGGCCCATGGTGACCGGGGCCAGCGCGGTCAACCGCAGGTTTGCACGGTCCAGCGTCAAAAGCTCACGCTGCGCCCGGCGAACCTGCCGCACGGCGTCTTCGGTGTAGCCGGGTATGTGTTCCGCCGCGGTGCGGCCCTTCCAGGCAAAGCGGGTGGCGGCAATGACTTTGCCGTCTGGGCCCACCAGGGCGGCATAGGCAACGGCAGGGTTCAGGCCCAGCTGCGAAACAATGCCCACCGTACCGCTGCCATCGTTGCGGCGCAGAACGGTCTCCAAGGCCCGCTGGGTTTCCAGCAGTTCCGCGTGCGCCGTGTGGTCGGCAAATCGCTGCAGGTCCTGGGCGTAATGCCGTTGCTGGTCTGCGACCAGAATCAAGGCCATCACCGCACTGGCAATGATGAGCGACAGAGGCAGCCACAGGCGCAGATTGAACACCCGCACGGTGTGCGTGGCGACTGCGGGCTGTGTGTGGGGCGCTGTCATGGGGTTGTGCCGCGTACGAAGCGGTCGTCGATCAGGTGGGTGGTGTCTACCCGCCTTTGCAGCAAGCCCTGTTCCAGCATGCCCAGCGCCATGCGCTGCGCCGAGGCGGCCAGCCGCGAGTCTGTTCCGCTCATCAGCGTGCGGTTGGCGGCGGCTGGTAGCTCGATACCGCTGAAGGCTGCATCCATCTCTGTCGGGGTGAGGCCCAGGCGAGGCGCCATGCGCCGCAGAGCGTCCTCCCGCGCGGTGCCCAGGTGGGCCAGGGCACGTTCCTAGGCGGCCAGCAGCTGTGAAATGCGCTGGGTGCAGCAGTCCAGGGCGTCGGTGCGCGCTACCAGCACATCCACGATTTCACCGGGGATGGCGCTGCTGTCAAACAGCACCGGCGCTCCCTCGCCACGCAAGACCTGCAGCACCGGGTCGAAGGTCACGAGCGCGTCCACCCGGCTCTCGCGCCAGGCCGTCAGGTGTTCGTCCAATGGCAGGGGCACTACGGTGATGTCGGTGGTGCGCAGCCCAGTCTTGGCCAATGCAGCATTGAGCATGTAGGCGCCCACGGCGGTTTGTTCCACCCCCACCTTGCGGCCGCGCAGGTCCGCCAGCCCGGCCACCCCGTAGCGGGCCACCAGCGCGTCGGCGCCCTGGGAAATGTCCAAGACCCAGATCACCTTGATGGGAATGCCTTCCTGGACGAGCGTCAGGGCTTCGTCCAGCGTCAGCCCCGCCATGTCGAGCCGGCCGGTGCGCAGCCCATCCATGCTCTGGGTGGTGGAGCCCAGCTCCACCAGGCGCAGGGGAAGGCCTTCGTGCAGGCCCAGATCGCGCGCCAGGTACAGGGGCTCGTACCCCGTCCACGTGTTGGTGCCCACCGTCAGCGGGGGCTCATAGCGGGCGCCGCACGCGCTCAACAGCGCGGCGCAGGAGGCCAGGGCAAGTGCAATGCAAGTCCTCCGCCACCCGGTGCGTTTTGCCGGGGAATCCGCGATGTTGGGCACGGCGGAGTGCATCCCCCAATAGTAAGCGAGTGTGAGTAAGCAGGTGTGTCAAACAAAGAACACATCGGTTTGGATGGCGCGGTTTCCCAGGGTACGTCGCGCGGGGTACAACTCGCTGACAGCGCCAGAAACGGCCCGGCAGTGAAATCTGGGATGATGCGGGGTTGTTTTCTCCGTCCGCTGCTGCAGCCTGCCTGCGGCCTGATTGCCACGACCATGTCTGCCGATTCTTCGTCCCCCTCTCCCGCTCCCGCATCTGCCGATGCCGCCGCTACCGGGGCCGGCCGTGCCCGCCGTGGCGGCAAGCGCCAGCGCCCCCGCAACCCTGCACCCGCGGCCACCACGCCGGATGCTGCCCCTGGCGTGGCCAAAGCCCCCCGCACTCCCCACCCCGTACTGGAACAACTGGCGGGCCTGTACCCCCACTTGTTTGGCGCGGTGTTCCGCCCGCTCAAGCGCGGTATCTTCCAGGACCTGCTGGCCGCCCACCCCGACGCGTTTGAGCGCGAAGCCCTCAAGGTGGCGCTGGGCATCCACACCCGTTCCACCCGCTACCTGCAGGCCGTCGCCGCTGGCGAGCAGCGCCATGACCTGCAAGGCCAGCCTGTGGAAGCCATGGCCCCCGAGCATGTGCACCACGCCTTGCTGGAGGTGTACCGCCGCCGCAAGAACCAGAAGGGCCGCCCCACCGAAGACCTGCTGCCCAAGCTGCGCAATCGCATCATTGCCGCGTTCGAAGCCTCTGGCCTGACCCGCGAGGCCTACACCGAACTGGTGGTGGGCCGCGACGATGCCGCCAACGCCATCCTCGAAGAAGCCTTCGCCGAATGGGCTGCCCGCAACGCCAAGGCCGAAGCCCTGCTGCGCGCCTTCGAGGCCAGCGGCAGCACGCTGGAGCAGTTTGCCGACATGTACGGCATGGACCCGCGCAGCACCGGCCAGCAACTCGAACGCGCGCGCAAATTGGCCGCTGCCGCCCAGGGCAACCCATCCGCCAGCACCCCGGCGGTGTAACCACCCCACAGCACTGCCATGCTGCTGACATCACGGTGTCAGCAGCCACGCGGCACCATGCCAACCCTGTGAATAAATAAGGGGTATCTATTTAGCTCCAGTGACGTGAGAATAGCTGGATGGAAACCCAGATGCTAACGCCAACTCCTGGAGGGGACTACCCCCGCACCTGGAACGAATTTCTTGACTGGTTTGCCACCGAAGAGGCTTGCCAGGCGTTCCTGGAGAAGCTTCGGTGGCCCCAAGGCTTCGTCTGCCCGCGTTGCGGCAACGCTGGCGATGTGTACCGCGCCAGCCGCACCCGCCTGATGTGCCGCTCATGCCAGTACCAAGGCACAGTGACATCTGGAACCATCTTT
The DNA here is from genome assembly GCF_006716905.1 of Acidovorax temperans. Lineage (GTDB taxonomy): Bacteria > Pseudomonadota > Gammaproteobacteria > Burkholderiales > Burkholderiaceae_C > Acidovorax > Acidovorax temperans. The sequence continues at coordinate 212,480 of NZ_VFPV01000004.1, forward strand.
GACAAGACGCGCACACCGCTGCGTGTCTGGCTGGCTGCAGCTTGGTACCTGACCAATCAGAAACAAGGCGTGAGCGCCCTGGGGCTGCAGCGCGTATTGGGTTTGGGGAGCTACCAGACCGCCTGGACCATGCTGCACCGGTTTCGACGTGCCATGGTCCGCCCGGGCCGGGACAAGCTCAAGGGGCTTGTGGAGGTGGATGAAACGTACCTGTCCATCACGGATCGCAAGAATCCCGCCACCCCTGCAGGGCGCAAGAGCAGCACCACCAAAGTGTTGATGGTCATGGCGGTGGAGATCGTGGAGCCCAAGGGGTTTGGGCGCATCCGGTTACGCCGCATTGACCGAGACGCCGCCACCCACGTAATCCCCTTTGTGCAGGAGGTGGTCGAGCCTGGAGCCCAGGTACGCACGGATGGTTCGGCGGCATACCGCGCTCTGGGAGAACTGGGTTACACCCACCAGCGCACCGTCATGCTCGGCTCAGGCGTACCTGCCCATGTCTCCATGGCGGGAGTGCACCGGGTCGCCTCACTGGTACAGCGCTGGGTGCTGGGAACACATCATGGCTCTGTACAGCCAGACCACCTGGACGCCTATCTCGATGAATTCGTGTTCCGTTTCAACCGGCGCACATCCAGCTCACGCGGGATGCTGTTTTACCGCTTGCTGCAGCAAGCGGTGGTTACGCCGCCAGTGACGTATGGGGATGTCGTGAGCAAGAACACCGGGGAGAGCCAATCGGATACCATTGCTGGATGAAATCACAGTATCAATGGGGCTGCTGGAGCTAAATAGATACCCCTTGAATAAATACAGGGAGTTGGAATGTCCTCTTTCATCGCACCCCAGGCGACCACCGTGGCGGCTTTTCGCGTCGCCGGGATCGCCGTGCGCACCACCAATGCGGCCGAGGCCGACCCGGCCAGCGCCCGCATCGGCCCGCTGTGGGACCGTTTCTTCAGCGAAAGCTGGGAACACAAGCTGCCCTCGCCCGGCTCTGATGGCCGGGTGTTTGGCGTCTACAGCGGCTATGCCTCAGACCAGCATGGCGCCTTCGACGTGACCGCCGGTGTCGCGGCGCGGGCAAACCATCAGGCTTTGCAGGGCGCCACCACGGTGGACATTGAAGCCGGCACCTACCTGGTGTTTGAAGCCGAGGGCCAGATGCCCCAGCTGGTCATCGACGCCTGGGGCGCCGTGTGGCGCTACTTTGCCGACCACCCGCAGGTGCAGCGGCGCTTTGGCACCGACTTCGAGGCCTACTCGGGCCCGTACCATGTGGCGCTTCACATTGGCGTGCGGGGGGTGTGCTATGAAATATGTAGCTGATGGCGCTTGTTGCATAAGCGCTAGAGCCTGTTTTTGCTCAAAACATGCGCCGCGCTGACCGCCTGTTCCAGATCGTGCAGCTCATCCGCGGGCGGCGCCTGTCCACCGCCGCCTTCCTGGCCGAGCGGCTCGAGGTCTCGCAACGCACCATCTACCGCGACGTGGCCGACCTGCAGCACCAGGGCGTGCCCATCGAAGGCGAAGCGGGCGTGGGTTACCGCCTGGGGGCGGGGTTTGAGCTGCCCCCGCTCATGTTCAGCCAGGGTGAGGCCAACGCCCTGGTGGCCGCTTGCCCGCCTGGCGCAGGCCTGGCTGGACCCGGGCCTGGCGCGCGAGGTGGAAGGCGCCCTGGGCAAAATATTGTCGGTGCTACCCCCTGCAGCCCGGCTGGCGGCCGAGGCCCAGGCGCTGTACGCGCCCCTGGTGGGGCTCGACGCCCGCACCCAGGCCACCCTGCAGGCGCTGCGCGAGGCGGTGCAAAGCTGCCATGTGGTGGAAATTGATTACGCCGATGTGCAAGGCCGCCCCAGCCTGCGCCGACTGCGGCCGCTGGGCTGCTTTTACTGGGGCAAGGTGTGGACCCTGTCCGCCTGGTGCGAGCTGCGCAACGACTTCCGGGGCTTTCGCATCGACCGCATCGCGGCCTTCAAGGTATTGCCCGAGCGCTTTCGGCAAGAGCCTGGCAAAACGCTGGCCGACCTGCTGCGCCAGGTGGAGGCAGAGAGGGACGGGTGGCCGCTGGAGTGCGTGGCTGCACCGGGGGCAGATGGACGCTCTTGAGGGGATGGAGTGCAAGGAGTGGGGGCCGAAGACGGCAAGGGGCCCAAAGCAGTCACTAGAGAAACCGTAAAGTGTTCAAGGTTCAGTGCTAAGGCGATGGTCGTAACTCAACCAGGCTCTTGGCTCAACGCACCTACGTTCTGAAACAGCGAGCCACCTGGTCCCCTGAACCTCGTTGAATCAATGCCTGTGCTGGTGGTGCAGATCGGGTACATGCGGATGGCTGTGCCTGAGTGGCTCATGAATATGCCTGTGGCTATGGGGGCCTGTGGGCATGCCCTCATGCGTGTGGTTGTGGTGTCCATCTTCGTGGGTGTGTGAATGCTCGTGCTCCATGGCCTCGTGCTCGTGTTCATGCTCATGGTGTTCCGCCAGGTGCAGCACCACACCCCAGGCCATCAGCGCGCCGCCCAGCAGCAGCCATCCAGTCACTGAGCGGTCACCCAGCGCGTATGCGGCCACTGCTCCGATGAAGGGGGCGAAGGCAAAAACCGAGCCCGTGCGTCCTGCACCGAAGGCCCGTTGCGCCAGTAAATAAAACCTCAGGCTCAAGCCGTAGCCGCTGACACCGATCAACAACAACGCGACGGTCGCCAACATTCCTGGCACCGGCTCCTGCCTGATCCAAGCCAGCGAAGCCGTGGCTGTGACACCTAAAAAAGCTTTGACCAATACGACTTGCCCTGGGTCCCGCTCAGCCACACCGCGAGACAAGGTGTTGTCTACGCCCCAGGCTGCGGTAGCCAACATCACAGCCAGCAAGCCCCACACCTGCACCTGACCGACCAAGCCCTGGTCCACGATCAATGCCATCCCTCCAGCCAGCAGCAGGGCCATAGCCAGAACCACGCGGCGATCCATTACCTCGCCATACCAGCGCCAGGCCAAGACGGCTGTGAACACCGCTTCAAGTGTGAGCATCAGTGAGGCACTGGAGCCGCTGGTGTGTTGTAACCCCCATGAGAGGGCCACTGGGCCAACCACAGCCCCCATGCCCGCCATGGCAAGCAGCCGCGGCCAGTCGGCGCGTCGCAGTTGCGCCTCTTTGGCAGGCGGCTGGCGCAACACCCAGGCCACGATGGCCGCGCCCGCGTACAGCAGCGCAGCCGTGGTGAAGGGCCCAAGACCAGCGCCAAACCGCTGAACCAGCGGCGTGCTGAGGCCAAACAAAGCTGCGGCCAGCAAAGCCAGCAGGCCACCTTTCAATGCAGGTTTACTCAGCACGCGACGCATCGTTTACTTTCCGGTGTGGTTGGCAGCAATGAAATGACCAGCCAACGCGTAGAACATATAGAGGTTCTGCTTTGCCTTGTCTGTGGCAGCGGCGTTTTGGTAAGTCAGCTTCCACTCCTTGCCTTTGCTGCCGTCAATCTGCTCCATCTTGGAGTGCTGCACCTTGCTCCAAGAGTTCTCCAGCTTGCCAGATTTCACCAGCGAATCTCGGCGCTGGTTTGCACAGTCGATGACTGCTGCTTCTGAGACAGGCTTATTGCCGTGGAAGTGGCAGCTTCCGCCTTCACCTGCTTGGGCTTGTGGAGCGAATGCGAGAGTGGAGAGCAGGCTGGCGGCGATGATGATGAACGATTTCATGATGTAGGTCCTTCAGGGCTAAGTAAAAAAGGTGGGTTCAAGAATCAAAGGTCGTTGCGGCTGGCATCCGTTGCGTTTTCGCTATCCATGTCCTCATGGGCGTGGCGATGCTCTGCAGCGGGGAAGCGGAAACTGTCGGGTGCGGTGTCGTGCTGATACCCATGCAATTGCATGAACAGCAGATACACCCCCGCGTAAAACAAACCCAGGTTGGCCACGTAGCTGAATCGCTTGAAGCTGGCCCGGCGACGCCACACTGCTAACAGCGAGACCATCACTACCAAGGCCGCGATCTGACCCAGTTCGACCCCAACGTTGAAGCTCAGAATGCGCCACAGCATTGCCAGCGGATCGTCTCCGAGTGGAAGCTGTTGCAGGCGGGTAGACAAGCCAAAACCGTGCAGCAAGCCAAAGCCGAACACTGCCACCAGCAGATTCGGCGACTTCATATCCAGATATTTCTGGAAGCCACCGTTGTTGTCGAACGCCTTGTACATCACGCTCAGCGCGATGATGGCGTCGATCAAGTAGTAGTTCCAGGTGATCTTGAAGTAAGTGGCAAAGATCAATGTGATGCAGTGACCGATGGTGAAAACAGTCACGAACTTGGCTACGTCTTTGAAGGTGCTCAGCAAAAACACGACCCCAAAAAGGAATAGCAAGTGGTCGTAGCCAGTCAACATGTGGCTGGCTCCTAGTCCCACGTACTGAAGATAGCTGCCGTCCAGCATGCGCTGTCGATCAGCTTCTGAGATACCGTGTGCAACAGCAAGGAGCGGAGAAGCAGCCAACAACAGGCATGCCGCAGCACGGCCCAATGAAAGGTGTTTCATGAATTTGAAATTTCAGAAGTTAGAAAACCTTGCGCAGTCAAACCGACTACGCCAAAAGGCGTGGTCTAGGGAACTGGAGCAAGTAGCGCTGGCAGGTAGTTCTGCGCTCGCCTTCGGTGACGAACGCAGTGCCAGCAGAGCATGGCGATAGAAGGCTTTCGAGCGAAAGCCAGCAATCAATCAACCGAAGGTTGATCAGCCGTCAGTTCAGGCGTGAGGCTGGGGTGGCCGTAGAGGCCCTTGCAAGAATGCGCTAGCCCACAGAGCAAGCAGAGCTGTAGGTGGTGCACCGGGAGGAGTGAAAAAAGGTCCTTCTACCACAACAGGCAGCAAAGCCGCAGGCTCGACGGCTTCGTGAGCATGGTGATGGAACTGGCTCTCTGCTGAGTCGTCAACATGCAGAGATTGATCGTCATGGTGATGATGATCCACCGCCTGTGAATGAGCCACCAGGTTCTCCACATCCTGTATCTGTTTTGACTGCCCAATAGGTGTCACCCAGAACAATGCCTGCCACAACATGGCAAGCATTAACAAAAGGGCTCGGGTACTCCGGGTCACAGGCTTAATGGCGGTAGAGGGCTGAGGCCAGCACACAATTCTAAGTGCTGAAGTTTGGCTCTTGGATGTGAATCGTTCTAAAAGAACAACGGCACTCATTCGGACAGACTGAATGGCAGCTCTTGGCCGAAAGCCGCAGCAGCGCCCCAATAGGCAAAAACGCCGAATACCCCTGGCGCCACATCGTTCCGGTAGTGGCGCGGGGCCACAGAGTGTGCCTTCTTAACCTGCCAGCGCCGCCTCAATATCCCCCGCCAGCTTCTTCGGCGCGTCCTGCGGTGCGTAGCGGCGGATCACCCGGCCGTCCTTGCCGACCAGGAACTTGGTGAAGTTCCACTTGATGGCTTTGCTGCCCAGCAGGCCGGGCGCTTCGGCGGTGAGCCATTGGTACAGGGGCGAGGCGTTGGCGCCGTTCACGTCGATCTTGGCCATCATCGGAAAGCTCACGCCGTAGTTGAGCTGGCAGAAGCTGGCAATCTCGTCGTTGCTGCCGGGGTCCTGGCTGCCAAACTGGTTGCAGGGAAACCCCAGCACCACCAGTCCGCGGTCTGCATAGGTTTGGTGCAACTGCTCCAGCCCCGCAAACTGGGGCGTGAAGCCGCAGGCGCTGGCGGTGTTCACTATCAGCAGCACCTTGCCCCGAAACTGTTCCAGCGCCACGCGCTGGCCTTGGATGTCCTGGGCGTCGAATGCATAAATGTCTTGGGGCATGGGCAAGTCTCGGTGGGATGAACAGTTTGGTGACTGCACCCATCGTATCGGCGCCGCTGTTTCTGCGGGCGCGTCAGGCTTTTCGGGGCCAGCGCAGCGTGGCCAGCAGGGCGGCCGACACGATCAGGCTGCCGCCCAGCACGGTGCGCGCGTCCAGAGCGGTGTCCGTCAGCAGCACCGACGACACGCTGGCAAACACCACCTCGGACAGCATGATGAGCGCCGTGGTGCCCGCTGCCAGCCGCGTGGCGCCGTACTGCAGCGCGTAGTTGCTCAGTAAAAAGGCCGTGGCCAGCAGCAGCGCGACCACGACCCAGCCCATGGCCAAAGCGGGCACCGGCGTGACAAAGCCCGCCAGCAAGCCCGCGCAGGCGCTGGCCGTGGCCATGAGTGCGCCGCCGCCAAACATGGCCAGCATGCGCGATTCGCTGGGCAGCTGGTGCAGGCGGCGCAGGGTGACGTTGGTCAGCGCAAAGCAAAAGCCCCCGGCCAGGGCCAGCAGGTCGGCCCCTGACAAGTGGCCCACCATGCGTTCAATGGACGCATCCGCAGGCACCAGCACCAGGGCCACGCCCGCAAATGCCATCACCAGCCGCACCACGGCCATGCGCGTAGGGCGCTCGCCCAGCACGCGCCAGGCCAGCAGCACCGACCAGGCGGGCATCAGATAAAACAGCAGCACCACCCGCACCACGTCGCCCACCGTCACGGCCCAGTTGAAGGCCACATTGGTCAGGCCCGACGACAGGGCCAGCAGCCACAGGGCTGGGTGCTGCAAGGTGCGCGCGAGCAAGCCAGGGCGCGCCAGCAGCAGGCCACCCACGGCCAGCGCGTACATCAGCGCCGTGGCCCACAGGGGGTGCAACCCGGCGCCGTGCAGTTGCCGAAACGGCCACCAGGAAACACCCCAGACGAAGGCGTTGAACACCAGCGCCAGGACGGGTAAAAATTTATGCATCAAATCGGTTACCAGCGCTTATGGGGTAAGCGCCAGCAGCTATCAAAATTGAAGTGATTGGCGCGCAGGCCTGCGCCTGCGGCGGGCTCATGCGCTGGAAGGCCAGCCCGTATCAGTGGTGGTGGTCCTGCCGCGCAATGTGCAGCAGGTGTTCCACCTCTTCGCGGTGGCGGTGGCAGTTGCTGATGTGCCAGCGGCGAATCAGCCACATGGTGCCCGCCACCACCAGGCCAAACGCGGTGATGGCTCCGAACACCGACAGCCCCAGCTTGAGCGAGAGGCTGTAGAACGCGCCCAGGCCCAGGATGCAAGCCTGTTCGTTGAAGTTTTGCACCGCAATCGAGCGCCCCGCACCCATCAGGTTGTGGCCCCGGTGCTGCAGCAGCGCATTCATGGGCACCACCAGGTAGCCGCCCAGGCCGCCAAGCAAAATCAAAAACGGAATCGCCAGCCAGATGTTGTCGATGAACACCATGAGGATGAGCAGCAGCCCCATGGCAATGCCCAGCGGAATCACCTTGGTGGCGGCATCGAGCCGCATGCGCATGGATGCCACCACCGCGCCCACGGCCGTGCCAATGGCCACCACGCCAGTCAGGGCCGATGCCTGCGTGGTGTTGTAGCCCAGCGCCACAGCGGCCCAGGCCAGCACGATGAACTTGAGGTTGCCGCCCGCGCCCCAGAACAGGGTGGTGGTGGACAGCGAAATCTGCCCCAGCTTGTCGCGCCACAGGCGGTTGTTGCAGGCCCAGAAGTCGGGCAGCAGCGCCAGCGTGTTGGCTAGCACGTTGCGCGAGGGGTTGGTGCGCAGGGGGCGCATTTCCACGCCGGTGTGCGGAATGCGGGTGTTGAACCAGGCGGCCACCATGTACACGAGGATCAGCGCGGCAATGGCCGATTCGGCAGCGGTGTCTACGCCGGTGTCGATCAGGGGGATGTCAATGCTCAGCAGAAGCACCGACAGGTGCTGCCCCACCAGTTGCCCGCCCAGCAGCACGCCCAGAATGATGGAGGCAATGGTCAGCCCCTCGATCCAGCCGTTGGCCTTGACCAGTTGCGACGCGGGCAACAGCTCGGTCAGGATGCCGTACTTGGCGGGTGAATAGGCAGCGGCCCCCAGCCCCACCACCGCGTAGGCCATGAGCGGGTGCGAGCCAAACAGCATCATCAGGCAGCCCACCACCTTGATGGCGTTGCTGATGAACATGACTTTGCCCTTGGGCAGCGCGTCGGCAAAGGCGCCCACAAACGGGGCCAGCACCACGTAAAACAGCGCAAACATGGGCACCAGGGCGGCGCGTTGCCACTCGGGCGCGCCTTCGGTGCGCAATAACTCCACGGCGGCCACGAAGAGTGCGTTGTCGGCCAGCGAGCTGAAAAACTGCGCCGACATGATCGTGTAGAAACCGCGCTTCATCGGAGGGCTTGTGGCTGCATCAGCGGCGCTGATGCCCTGGTAAAAGTAGAAAACCGTGGCAAGTGACCGGCGGTTATATCACGCGGATAAACGGCGGCAGTGACAGAATCCGGGGCTGTTCACCCGGTTAAACCCCCATGCCACGCCCTATCCAAGCCCACATCCACACCGCTGCTCTGCAACACAACCTCCAGCGCGTGCAAAGCGCCGTGCCCGATGCCAAAGTCTGGGCCGTGGTCAAGGCCAACGCCTACGGGCACGGCATTGAGCGGGTGTTTGAAGGCCTGCGCGCGGCCGATGGCTTTGCCCTGCTGGACCTGGCGGAGGCCGAGCGCGTGCGCGCCCTGGGCTGGCGTGGCCCCATCTTGCTGCTCGAAGGTGTGTTCGAGCCGCGCGATCTGGAACTGTGCTCGCGCCTGGGCCTGTGGCACGCGGTGCACTGCGATGAGCAGATCGACTGGCTGGCCGCCCACAAGACGCAGGTGCCGCACCGCGTCTTCCTCAAGATGAATTCGGGCATGAACCGCCTGGGCTTCACGCCTGCCCGCTACCGCGCCGCCTGGGCGCGGCTGAACGCGCTGCCGCAGGTGGATGAAATCTCGTACATGACGCACTTCAGCGACGCCGACGGCCCGCGCGGCATTGCCCACCAGATGGCCGCCTTCAACACCGCCACGCAAGACCTGCCCGGCGAGCGCAGCCTGAGCAACAGCGCCGCCACCCTGCGCCACGCCGCCGATGCCGGCGTGCGCGCCGACTGGGTGCGCGCCGGCATCGTGGTGTACGGCAGCGCGCCCGACTGCCCAGAGAACACCGCCGCCCACTGGGGCCTGCAGCCCACCATGACGCTCTCCACCCGGCTGCTGGCCACCCAGCAACTGCAGGCGGGCGACACCGTGGGCTACGGCTCGCGCTTCACGGCCGAAGGGCCGCTCACCATCGGCGTGGCCGCCTGCGGCTATGCCGACGGCTACCCGCGCCACTGCGACACTGGCACGCCGGTGCTGGTGAACGGCGTGCGCACCCGCCTGGTGGGCCGCGTGAGCATGGACATGATTACCGTGGACCTCACCCCCCTGCAGCAGGCCGGTGTGCCCGTGGGCATGGGCAGCGAAGTCACGCTGTGGGGCCGCGCCAGCAACGGCGAGGTGCTGGGCATTGACGAAGTGGCCCGCGCCGCAGGCACCGTGGGCTACGAGTTGATGTGCGCGCTGGCGCAGCGGGTGCCGGTGGTGGTGGACTGATACGGCTGTGCCGTTCGACGTATCACGTCGTTGGTTCGCCCTGGCGCACAAGCCGCCGCACTACTTATAGTGCGGCCCCATGACCACCAGCAGTTCCCCGCGCCGCCGCTGGACCTCTGTGCGCCTGACCGCGCGCGACGTGGCCCACGACCTTGAGCAACGCCACAGCCTGCGCTGGCATGGCCTGTGCATCGGCACCCTCACGCTGCTGGGCATGTTGCTGGCCGCCTGGTTGCAAAAGCAGGCGGGTGTGCATCTGCTGTCGGTGCGTTACGCCATCACGCTGGCCGTGGGCTATGGCATTTATCTGCTGGTGCTGCGCTGGTGGGCTGCGCGCCTGATCGATGACGAGGAGGAGCGCGGCAGCGCCGATGCGGTAGACGCTCTGGATGTGGCGGTGGACGCGGCCGACCTGGCTCGCTCCGTGCCCCGCAGTGGCGGCACCCGCTCGCCCGAGATGCCCCGCATGAGCGATGTGGCCGACAGTGCGGAATCCGGCAAAGGTCTGGGCGACCTGGCCAGCGGCGCGCTGGACGGCCTGGGCGGCGCTGATGAAGGCGCCGTGGTGATCATTCCGGTGGTGGCCATCTTTCTGATCGGCGCTGCCATTCTGGCCGGTGCGGGCGCGCTGGCCATGCTGTTCTTCAGCTGGGATGTGCTGCTGGCCGTGGCAGTGGAGCTGGCTTTTTCCGTGGCCGCCGTGCGCGTGGCCACACGGGTGGAACGCGAAGGCTGGCTCACCGCCGCCGTGCGCCTGACCTGGAAGCCCCTTTTGGGCGCGCTGCTGTGCGCCGTACTGCTGAGCGCCACCATTGACCACTTCCTGCCGCAGGTGGATTCGCTGCCCGAAGCGGTGCGGATGCTGCAGCGTGGCTGAGGCAGATGCTGCTCCTATGCACATAAAAATGACAGGTAGCGCCCGTCCATCAAGCGCGAGTAGCTATTAAAAGTGTAGCGATCGGGGCGGCCCAGGAATTCCGCAGTGCAGGCAATGTTCATGAACATTGCCTAGGATGCTCGGCTCTGGAGGCCTGCCTTGCTGTTCAAGTTTTTCGAAAAAAGCGTTCCCTGTTACCCGAGCAACGAGCCTGCGCTGCCGCCTCGGGGGTTTCTGGCCTTCGTCTGGGCCTGCGCGCGCGGCGTGCGCGGCTATGTGGTGGCGATGGCCGGGCTGTCGGCACTGATTGCCGTGTATGAAGCCCTGCTGTTCGCCGTGCTGGGCCGTGTGGTGGACTGGATTGCCGCCGCCACGCCCGCCACACTGTGGGCGCAGCGCGGCAACACGCTCACCTGGGTGGCCGCAGCGATGGTGGGCAGCATTGCGCTGGTGGCGCTGCGCACCAGCGTCAAGCACCAGGCGCTGGCCATCAACCTGCCGCTGCGCCTGCGCTGGAACTTTCACCGCCTGATGCTGGGCCAGAGCATGGCCTTTTATGCCGACGAGTTCGCCGGCCGCATCACCACCAAGATCATGCAGACCGCGCTGGCCGTGCGCGACATGATCTTCACCACCACCGACGTGGTGGTGGGCATGGGCGTGTACCTCATCACCATCTTGCTGCTGGTCTGGGGCTTTGATGCGCGGCTGCTGCTGCCTTTTGCGGGCTGGCTGGTGTGCTACGGCCTGGTGTGCTGGTACTTTGTGCCCCGCCTGGGCAAGGTCAGCCGCGACCAGGCCGACGCCCGCGCCCTCATGACCGGGCGCATCACCGACGCGTACACCAACATCGCCACCGTCAAGCTCTTCTCGCACACCCACCGCGAAGCCGAGTTTGCCCGCGCTGCCATGGATGCCTTCAAGCTCACCGGCTACGCACAGATGCGACTGGTGAGCCGGTTTGAAATCGTCAACCATGTGCTGGTGGTGGGCATGATTCTGGGCGCCTGCGGCACCGCGCTGTGGCTGTGGACGCAAGGCCAGGTGGGCGCTGGCGCGGTGGCTGCCGTTACCGCCATGGCCCTGCGCGTGGCAGGCCACGCCCACTGGGTGATGTGGGAAGTGACCACCCTGTTTGAAAGCGTGGGCACCATCCAGGACGGTATCAACACCCTGACCCGCCCCCGCCAGGTGGTGGACGCCCCTGGCGCCCAGCCGCTGCGCGTGACGCAGGGCGAAGTGCGCTTTGAGCAAGTGCGCTTTGCTTACCAGGATGGTGGCCGCCCGGTGATTGACGGGCTCAGCCTCACCATTCGCCCCGGCGAGCGCATCGGCCTCATCGGCCGCTCGGGTGCGGGCAAGTCCACTCTGGTCAATCTGCTGCTGCGCTTTCATGACATTCAGGGCGGGCGCGTGCTGATCGATGGGCAGGACATTTCAAAAGTGACGCAAGACAGCCTGCGCCACGCCATCGGCATGGTCACGCAAGACACCTCGCTGCTGCACCGTTCGATGCGCGACAACATCCTCTACGGCCGCCCCGATGCCACCGAGGAAGAACTGCACGCCGCCGCCGAGCGCGCCGAGGCCGCCGCCTTCATCGACACCCTGACCGACCCCCAAGGCCGCCGCGGCTATGAAGCCCATGTGGGCGAGCGTGGCGTGAAGCTCTCGGGCGGCCAGCGCCAGCGCGTGGCCATTGCCCGCGTCATGCTCAAAGACGCGCCCATCCTGCTGCTGGACGAAGCCACCAGCGCGCTGGACTCCGAAGTCGAAGCCGCCATCCAGCAAAGCCTGGACGGTCTCATGCAGGGCAAGACCGTGATCGCCATCGCTCACCGCCTGTCCACCATCGCAGCGATGGACCGCCTCATCGTGATGGACGGCGGCCGCATCGTCGAAGAAGGCACCCACGCCCAACTGCTGGCCCAGGGCGGCATTTATGCGCGCCTGTGGGCGCACCAGAGCGGGGGCTTTCTGGGCGAGGCGCAGCGCATGGAGTAGCCAGCCGCCGCCCCGCTGCTCGTCAGCGGGTGGCGAGTGCGCGGTGCGCCTGGGACTGCACGGCGGCAGTCATGCGGGCCAGGGCCTGCACGTTCAGCCGCCAGTATTGCCAGTACAGCGGCACATCCACCGGCTTGCCCGCCATCAGCTCGACCAGCGTGCCGGTGCGCAGGTGGCCAGCCACCATCAGGTCCGGGGCCATGCCCCAGCCCAGGCCGGCCTCAGTGGCTTTGACAAAAGCGTGTGCCTCGGGCAGCCAGTGCACGGGCGGCGTGAGGGTGCGGCGGGTGATGCGGCGCACATAGCGGCCTTGCAGCGCATCCTTGCGGTTGAAGACCAGCATGGGTGCGCGGGCCAGCGTGGTGGCGGTCACGCCCGTGGCAAAGAAGCGTTGCATGAAGGCCGGGCTGGCCAGCGCCCGGTAGCGCAGGGTGCCCAGGGGCAGCACCTGGCAGCCCTGCACCGGCTGGGGGTCGGCCGTCACGGCGGCCATCACGCGGCCTTCGCGCAGCAGGTTGGCCGAATGGTCCTGGTCTTCCACATGGATGTCGAAGGTGATGGAAGGGTCCTCGCCCGCCTGCGCCATGGCGGCCGGGAACCAGGTGGCCAGCGAGTCGGCATTGACGCCGATGGCCAGGCGCGTGGTGCTGCGCGGGCCCCCGCCAATGGCGGCCAGCGCATCGGCCTCGCTCAGCGCAATTTCGCGGGCGTGGCGGTACAGGGCCTGCCCGGCTTCGGTGGCAGTGCAGGGCGTGGCGCGGCGCACCAGTACCTGGCCCACACGCTCTTCCAGTAGCTTGATGCGCTGCGACACCGCAGAGCGGGTGATGTGCAGCAAGGCGGCTGCGCGCTCGAAGCTGCCTTCGTCGATGACGGCAGAAAACGCATTGAGCTGGGCCGAATCGAGCTGCATGGCTGGTTAGCAATTTTGACGGATCGTTAAAAAGTATAGCTGGCATGACTGTGGTGCAGTCGCCAGAATGCAGGCCATGACCACCACTGCTTTCGTTCACGGCTTCAGTTCCACCGCCATGCTGATCATGGCCATTGGCGCGCAAAACGCGTTTGTGCTGCGCCAGGGTTTGCGCCGTGAGCATGTGTTGCCCGTGGTGGCGCTGTGTGCTTTGTCGGATGCGGTGCTGCTGCAGGCCGGGGTGTGGGGCATGGGCGGTGTGCTGCTGGCGCGGCCCGAGTGGGGGCAGTGGATGCGCTGGGCGGGTGCCTTGTTTTTGCTGGCCTATGCCCTGCAAGCCGGTGCGCGGGCACTGCGGCCGGGCCAGCTGCTGGTGACGGCGGGCGGGCCAGGCAACAGCCTGCGCAGCACGGTGCTCACGCTGCTGGCCCTGACCTGGCTCAACCCCCATGTGTACCTGGACACCGTGGTGCTGCTGGGCACCATGGCAAGCCCCTACCCCACATGGGGGCGGGCGGCCTTTGCCACCGGCGGGGCCTTGGCCAGCGCACTGTGGTTCACTGCCATCGGCTTTGGCGCACGCTGGCTGGCGCCACTGTTCGCCTCCCCCCAGGCGTGGCGGGTGCTGGATGGGGTCACTGCGGTTTGCATGATGGCCTTGGCATTTGCGATGGGTCTAAGCTAAGAACGATAAGTTCGTTACAACGCCCTGTGATTTGGTTCATAGTGGGGGGATTGATTGATCTGGAGTGATCCCCCATGCGTTTCAAAGCCCTTTTGCTCGCGGCCGCCCTGGCCACGGCCCTGCCGCTGACCGTGCAGGCCAAAACCTTCCGCTGGTCCCGTTCTGTGGACATTTCTTCGTGGGACATCCACGCCCAGAACGTGGGCGTGAACAACACCATGCACGGCGCGGTGTACGACACGCTGGTCGAATACAACAGCAAGACGTTCAAGCCAGAGCCTTCGCTGGCCACCGAGTGGAAGCTCATCAAGCCCACGCAACTGCGCCTGACGCTGCGCAAGGGCGTGAAGTTCAGCGACGGCAGCGAGTTCACGGCCGACGATGCCAAGTTCTCGCTGGAGCGCGCCAAGGCCAAAAGCTCCAACTTCGCCGTCTACACCCAGGGCATTGACCGCGTGGAAAAGGTCGATGCCTACACCATCGACATCCATTCTGACCTGCCCAACCCTGTGCTGGTGAACCAGCTGACCGAGCTGCGCATCATGAGCAAGGCCTGGGCCGAGAAGAACAAATCGGTGGAGCCCAAGGACATCAAGACCAAGGACGAAACCTTTGCCCACCGCAACGCGCTGGGCACCGGCCCCTACCAGCTCAAGCAGTGGACGCCCGACCAGCGCGTGGTGCTGGAGCCCAACCCCCACTGGTGGGGCAAGGGCAAGTACCCCGCCAACCTGACCGAAATCGTCTACACCCCCATCAAGGCCGATGCCACGCGCACGGCGGCGCTGCTGTCGGGTGAGATTGATTTCGTGATCGACCCCAGCCTGCAAGACTTGGCACGCATCAAGCAGACGCCCAACCTGCAGGTGCTGGAAGGGCCGGAGTACCGCACCATCTTCCTGGGCCTGGACCAGTTCCGCGAAGAACTGCCCGGCTCGGACGTGAAGGGCAAGAACCCGCTGAAGGACCTGCGTGTGCGCAAGGCGCTGTACCAGGCCATCGACATCCAGTCCATCCAGCGCGTGGTGCTGCGCGGCCTGGCCCAGCCCACCGGCACGCTGATTGCCAACCAGGTGAACGGCTGGACCAAGAAAGCCGACGTGCGCTACCCCTATGACCCCAAGGCCGCGCAAAAGCTGCTGGCCGATGCGGGCTACCCCAACGGCTTTGAGGTGGACTTTGCGTGCAGCGCGGGCCGCTACATCAACGACGAGCAGCTGTGCCAGGCCATCACGTCGCAGTGGGCCAAGGTGGGCGTGAAGGCCAAGCTGCGCTCGCTGCCGTTTGCCACCTACTTCCCGATGATTCAGCGCAACGAAGCCAGCATCTACCTGCTGGGCTGGGGCGTGCCCACGTTTGACGCGTTCTACAGCCTGCAGTCGCTGGTGCGCTCGCCCGGCGCGGGCGGGGACGGCAACTTCAACCTGGGCCGCTTCTCTGACCCGCAGATGGACGCGCTGATCGAGCGGATCAAGAAGGAAACCGATGCCACCACGCGCAACCAGCTGATCGAGCAGGCGCTGATCAAGGAGCATGAGCTGGTGTCGCACATTCCGCTGTACAACCAGGTGATTCCTTGGGCGGGCTCGAAGAAGGTGGAGATCATCCACCGCGCGGACAACCGCATCGACTGGCGCTACCTGAAGGTGAATTGAGAGTGACAACCCCCTGAGGCACTTCGTGCCTTCCCCCTTCTCTCGAGTTGCTGCGCAATTCGGGAAGGGGGACGCCGCCAGCGCACGCACGCGCAGCGCTGCCTACGCAGCACGGCGGCCCTTGCGCGGCGGCCCTCGCCTCGGCCCCGCCAGTTTCAAACGCCGCGCATCCAGACGGCGTTGATGTGGTGATCCAGCAAAAACTCAGGCCAGTGCGCGCTGCACGGCGGGGCGCTGCAACATGCGCTGGGTGTGCGCGTGCACCTTGGGGAAGAGGGCAATGTCCACCCCGTCGCTCTTGAGCCAGCTGGCCACGGTGAACAGGTAGCCATCGGCCACCGAATACTGATCGCCCAGCACCCACGGGCCTTCGCTGAGGTAGTGGGTTTCGATGAGCTGAAAGCAGTCGGTCATGTTCTGCGGCACCTTGCGCTGCATGGCGGCCTGGGCCTCGGGCTCGTCGGCCCAGCGGCTGGCGCGGGGGCGGTGGGCGTGGGCCACGTGCACGGTGGAGGCGAGGTAGCTGTGAAACTCCTGCATGCGCGCAAAGCCGTAGGGGTCGGCAGGGGCCAGCCCGGCCTGCGGGAAGGCTTGCGCCACGTAGGCCAGCAGGGCGGGCGTTTCGGTCAGCGTGCCCTGTGGCGTGGCCAGCGCGGGCACCCGCCCCTTGGGGTTGATGGCCAGGTACTCTGGCGTGCGCTGCTGGCCTGCCGCAAAGTCCACGCGCACCAGCTGGTGCGGGGCAGCGGCCTCTTCCAAGGCGATGCGCACGGCCAGCGCACAGGTGCCAGGGGTGTAGTACAACGTGAGCATAGTGGTTTGCTATTAAGTTGATAGCTGCTTGCGCTTGATAGACAAGCGCTAGAGGCTATTTTGGTTAAAGGAATCAATACAGCCCGCGGGTACGCGCCATCAGCCGCACCAGCCCCAGCAGGGCATCGGTGTGGGGCGTGGGGGTGCTGGTGATCTGGCCCAGCTCGCGCACTGCGCCCACCAGGGCGTCAATCTCCAGGGGCTTGCTCGCCTCCACGTCCTGCAGCATCGAGGTCTTGAACGCCCCCAGTTTGCGGGTGAGGGCGTGGCGGTCTTCGGGCTGCTGTTCAATCGGCAGGCCCAGTTGGCTGCCGATGGCCTTGGCTTCCAGCATCACCGCGCTCACAAAGCCCCGCACCAGGTCGTCGTCCAGGATGCGGTCGGTGGTGGCGCCGGTCAGGGCGCTGATGGGGTTCATGGTCAGGTTGCCCCACAGCTTGAACCAGATGTCTTTCTGAATGCAGTCCGACACCTCGGCCTGGATGCCGCCGCGCTGCAGGCTGTCTGCCAGGGCCAGCAGGCGTGCGCTGTGGCTGCCATCGGGCTCGCCCAGGATGAGCCGGTCGCCAAAGTGGTGGCGCACAAAGCCCGGCGCTTCCAGCGAGCAACTGGCATGCACCACGCCGCCCAGCACGCTGCGTGCGGGAATGGCCTGGGCAATCACGCCCCCCGCGTCCACCGATTCAAGCGCGCGACCCTGCGCCGCGCCGCCCACACCGTCAAGGAACCACCACGGCACGCCATTCATGGCGGTGAGCACAACGGTGTGCGGGCCCAGCAGCGGCGCAATGGCGCGTGCCACGTCCGGCAGGCCGGGGGCTTTCACGGCGATGACCACCAGGTCTTGCACGCCCAGGGCGGCCGGGTCGCTGTGGGCGGTGACGGGCACCTGCGCCAGCGTGCCGTCGGTGCGCCGCATGCGCAGGCCCTGCGTCTGCAGGGCGCGCAATGTCTCGCCGCGCGCCACCAGGCTGACCGGGTGGCCCGCCTGCGCCAGGGCCACGCCCAGCCAGCCGCCAATCGCACCTGCGCCGTAGATACATGCTTTCATCGTCATAGAGTCGTTATGGACCGAGGAGTGGGTGAACAGGGGGTGAGCGTGCAGCGCTGTCAGTAGCCCAGTGGCCGCACCGCTGGGGTGGCGGTTTCCGTGCGAAAGCGCGCCAGCAAATCCTGCGCAGCGCTGACCAGCAGCATGGTGTCCACGCCCACGGCCACAAACAGCGCGCCGGCCGCCAGCCACTGGCGTGCCTGCGATTCGGTGGTGGCCAGAATGCCCGGCGCCTTGCCCGCGCGCAGGATGCGCGCAATGCCGTCGTGGATGGCCGCCTGCACCTCGGGGTGCCCTGGGTTGCCCGGGTGGCCCATCGATGCCGACAGGTCCGCCGGGCCGATGAACACGCCGTCCACGCCGGGCGTGGCGGCAATGGCGTCCAGGTTGTTCATGGCTTCTACCGTCTCGGCCTGCACCAGCAGGCAGATCTGCTGGTTGGCCTCGTGCACGTACTGCGGGTACGCCTGCCAGCGCGACGAGCGGGCCAGCGCGCTGCCCATGCCGCGCACGCCCTCGGGCGCATAGCGCGTGGCGCGCACCAGCTGCTGGGCTTGCTCGGCGGTGTCCACCATGGGCACCAGCAGGGTCTGCACGCCCAGGTCCAGGTACTGTTTGATGAGGGCGGTGTCCCCCACCGGCACCCGTGCGACGGGGTGGGGTGGTTGCGCCCCAGGCGGCAGGGCGCTGGTGGCGCTGGCCGCACTGGCTATTGCCTGCAACTGGTGCAGGATGGAGCGCAGGTCGTTGGGCGCGTGTTCGCCATCGACCAGCAGCCAGTCATAGCCGGTGCCTGCCAGGATCTCTGCGCTGTAGGCGTCGGCCAGGCCGAGCCACAGGCCAATCTGTGCCTGCCGCTGGGCCATGGCCTGTTTGAAACGGTTGGTAGGTGTCTGCAATTTGCGCTCCATGGGTCTTTGCCTAGACCGCCATCGTACGGGCTGTGGCGCGCGCTTGCTGGCGTGGCCGCTATAGTCGGCTGCCCTTGCATCGGGGGCTCCCCTTTCCTATCGCCATGGCCAAAGACAAAACCACGTTTACCTGTACCGAATGCGGCGGCACCAGCCCGCGCTGGCTGGGCAAATGCCCGTCCTGCGGCGCCTGGAACTCCCTGATCGAGCAGGTGGCCGAGGCCGGGCCGGGCAAAAACCGCCTGAGCGCACCGCAGGGCTATGCCGGCCTGGCCCATGCCCAGCCGGTGATGCCCCTGGCCGCCATCGAAGCGCAAGATGTGGCGCGCACCCCCAGCGGCATTGAGGAGCTGGACCGCGTGCTGGGCGGCGGCATCGTGGAAGGCGGCGTGGTGCTGATCGGCGGCGACCCGGGCATTGGCAAATCCACCTTGCTGCTGCAGGCCATGGACGCCCTGCAACGTGCCGGCCTGCCCGCGCTGTACGTGACCGGCGAAGAAAGCGGCGCGCAGGTGGCGCTGCGCTCGCGCCGACTGGGGATTGACGGCAGCCAGGTGCAATTGCTGGCCGAAATTCAGCTCGAAAAAATCCTGGCGACGGTGGATGCCACGCAGCCTGCCGTGGTGGTTATCGACTCCATCCAGACCACGTATTCCGACCAGCTCACCAGCGCGCCGGGCTCGGTCGCCCAGGTGCGCGAATGCGCGGCGCACCTCACACGCATGGCCAAGGGTACGGGCATTGCCGTGATTCTGGTGGGCCATGTGACCAAGGAAGGCGCGCTGGCCGGCCCGCGCGTGCTGGAGCACATGGTGGACACCGTGCTGTACTTTGAAGGCGACACGCACAGCCAGTTCCGGCTGGTGCGCGCCATCAAGAACCGCTTTGGCGCCGTGAACGAAATCGGCGTGTTCGCCATGACCGAAAAGGGCCTCAAGGGCGTGAGCAACCCGAGTGCCATTTTTCTGAGCCAGCACAGTGAGCCGGTGCCCGGCAGCTGCGTGATGGTGACGCTGGAGGGCACACGCCCCCTGCTGGTCGAGATCCAGGCGCTGGTGGACAGCGGCGGGCCCAGCCCCCGGCGCCTGTCGGTGGGCCTGGACAAGGACCGCCTGGCCATGCTGCTGGCCGTGCTGCACCGCCACGCCGGTGTGGCCTGCATGGACCAGGACGTGTTTGTGAACGCTGTGGGCGGCGTGCGCATCAGCGAGCCTGCGGCCGATTTGGCGGTGATGTTGTCCATCACCAGCAGCCTGCGAGGCAAGGCGCTGCCGCGCGGCTTTCTGGCATTTGGCGAGGTGGGGCTGGCTGGTGAGGTGCGCCCCGCGCCGCGCGGCCAGGAGCGCTTGAAGGAGGCTGCCAAGCTGGGCTTTTCCGTGGCCGTGGTGCCCAAGGCCAACGCGCCCAAAAAGCCCATCGAGGGACTGACCATTCACGCGGTGGAGCGGGTGGAAGAAGCCATGAACGTGGTGCGCGGCATCGGCTGACAGGCGGCGCCGCCTGGGGGTGCGCCGCCGTACGCACTCTCCGCAGTGCGCGCAGCCGCCGCCCATACGACAATGGCGCCCATGAATTTGCGCAATATTTTTGTCCCCGCCGGGGTCATCGGGCTGGTGCTGGTGGGCTATGCCTCCGCAGGCTGGCCGGGCGTGGCGGCCGTGGTGGGCGGCCTGGTCATGTGGGCCCTGCTGCATTTCACGCGGCTCATGAATGTGATGAAAAAAGCTGCCAACCGCCCCATGGGGTATGTGGGCAGCGCCGTCATGCTCAATGCCCGGCTCAAACCCGGCGTGAACCTGATGCACGTGATGGCCATGACGCAGTCGCTGGGCGAGCGCCTGTCGCCCGCCGACACCGACCCAGAGATTTACCGCTGGACCGATGGCACACAGTCGCATGTGACCTGCGAATTCATCCATGGCCGCCTGCAAAAGTGGACGCTGGAGCGGCCACAGGCGCAGGAATCCACCGCCGCCGAGTAAGGCCCCGGCCGGGGTGGGCTGGTTTTGCGTGCGCGGCCCCTGCTGCCGCCCGTAAAATCAGGGGCTTGCTCAACCACAGCAACCCACAAAGGACACCCATGAGCCCCGTAGTTCCCTCGATGGCCGATCGCGACGGCAAAATCTGGATGGACGGCCAGATGGTCGATTGGCGCGATGCCAAGATCCATGTGCTGACCCACACGCTGCACTACGGCTGCGGCGCTTTTGAAGGCGTGCGTGCCTACAACACCGTCAACGGCCCGGCGATCTTCCGTCTGCAGGAGCACACTGAGCGCCTGTTCAACAGCGCGAAGATCCTGCGCATGAAGATCCCGTTCAGCCAGGAAGAGGTCAACGAGGCGCAAAAGGCCGTGATCCGCGAGAACAAGCTCGAATCCGGCTACATCCGCCCCCTGACCTGGGTGGGCGACAAGAAGCTGGGCGTCAGCCCCAAGGGCAACACCATCCACCTGATGGTGGCCGCCTGGGCCTGGGGTGCTTACCTGGGCGAAGAGGGCATGAAGCGCGGTATCCGCGTCAAGACCAGCAGCTACACGCGCCACCACGTCAACATCACCATGACGCAGGCCAAGGCGGTGAGCAACTACACCAACTCCATCCTGGCCAACATGGAAGCCACCGACGAGGGCTACGACGAAGCGCTGCTGCTGGACAGCTCCGGCTTCGTGTCCGAAGGCGCGGGCGAGAACATCTTCGTGGTCAAGAACGGCGTGATCTATACGCCCGATCTGTCGGCTGGCGCTCTCAACGGCATCACCCGCAACACCATCTTCCACATCGCCAAGGACCTGGGCCTGGAGATCGTGCAAAAGCGCATCACGCGCGACGAGGTGTACATCGCCGACGAAGCCTTCTTCACTGGCACCGCCGCCGAAGTCACGCCCATCCGCGAGCTGGATCGCATCGAGCTGGGCAAGGGCGACTACGTGGGCAGCCGTGGCCCCATCACCGAAAAAATCCAGACCGCGTTCTTTGACATCGTCAACGGCCGCAATCCCCAATACGCCCACTGGCTCACCAAGGTTTGATCATGTCCCAAGCAGTTGTTGAAGTTCTGGCCAAGGACCTGAACGCCCAAGGGGCCGTGTTCTGCCCCAATCCCAAGGCCGGCATGAAGCTGTGGAACAGCCATCCCAAGGTGTACCTGGATGTGGCCCACACCGGCGAGGGCAAGTGCCCCTATTGCGGCACGGTGTACCGGCTGAAGGCCGGAGAGCATGTGCACGCTGGCCACTGACCGGTGGATGGGTTGATGCCAGTTGCAACCGGCGGCGCATCGGCGCCGCCCACGTTGACCGTGGCGGTGCTGACCCTCAACGAGGCGCACCGCATCGAAGCCTGCCTGCAAAGCGCCGCGTTTGCCGACCAGTTGCTGGTGGTGGACAGCGGCAGCACGGACGACACCGTGGCCATTGCCCAGCGCATGGGCGCGGAGGTCCACAGCTACCCCGACTGGAAGGGCTTTGCCGTGCAGCGCAACCGGCTGCTGGCCCATGCGCGGGGTGACTACATCTTCTTCCTGGATGCCGACGAGGTGATGACACCGGCGTTTGCGCAGGAGTTGCAGGCCATCGTGCGCTCTGGCGCGCAGGCCGTGTGGACCATCCGCTGGCGCATGGTGGCCTACGGGCACGAACTCAAGTACTTTCGCTCGCAATCGCAGATCGAGCGCCTGTTCGTGCGCGCCATGGTCCGCGAGTTCACGGGCGTGGTGCACGAGCAGGCCGAACTGTTGCCACCTCCGGGCGGTGGCGCCGTGCCGCGCTGCCTGATCGAAGCGCGGCTGCTGCACTACTCGCGCACCACCGTGCGCGGCAGCCTGGAAAAGCTCACGCAGTACGCGATGCTCGGCGCTGCCAAGCGGGCCGCGACGGGCAAGAAGGGCGGGGTGGTGCGCGGCCTGGCCTCGGGCACCAGCATGTTCCTGCGCCTGTATGTGTTCCGTCTGGGGTTCCTGTGTGGCGGGGCCGGTTTTTTGTATTGCCTGTTTGTGGCGCTGGAGGCGTTCTTCCGGTATGCCGCCCTGGAGTACGACCACCAGCAACTGAGTGAGAGCGTGCGCCGTTGACCAAAGCTGACGATCTTTTTGTGCGCCTGTCGGGCGTGGCAGCGTTCATGGTGCCGGGCTTGGCCCTGTGGGTGCGCTCGGGCTACTCCTGGGGAGCGGTGGTGCTGCTGTTGTGCAGCCTGGCCACCGCCGGGGTGTGGCTGCGGCGTCGGCCAGGGCGCGATGCCTGGCTGCTTTTTGGCTCCATCGTGGCGATGGGCACGGTCTGGGCGCTGGACTTTGACCCGGCCCAGGGCAGCTGGTCCAACCTGGACCGGCCTGCCAAGTACCTGTTGGCGCTGCCGTGCCTGCTGTACGTGCTGGCCTATCCCCCGCGGGTGCGCTGGCTCTGGGCCGGTATCGCGGTGGGCGCCTGCGGGGCGGGCCTGATCGGCCTGTACCAGGCCCTGGTGCTGCACCTGCCACGCGCCAACGGCTTTACCAATGCGATCCAGTACGGCGGGCTCAGCCTGCTGCTGGGGTTGATGTGCTCGGTGGCGCTGCTGGTGCTGTGGGACCGCTGGAAGCCCTGGCAACGCGCGGGCTGGGCGGTGGGCATTCTGCTGGGCCTGGACGGATCGCTGCTGTCCGAGTCGCGCGGGGGCTGGGTGGTGTTGCCCATGGCGCTGCTGTTGTGCGTCTGGCTCCAGGGGCGCTCCGGCCAGCCCCGCAGGGCCATTGTCGGTGCCGTGCTGGTTGTGTTGGGGGCTGTGGGCCTGATGGCCTTCAAGGCCAACGAGGTGCGCCTGCGCGTGGATGAGGCGCGGCAGGAGATCACACAGTACGAGTCGCGGGGCGACGCGGCCAGTTCGGTCGGTCAGCGCCTGGCGCACTGGGGCCTGGCCTGGCGCATGGGGCTGGATCGACCCTGGACCGGCTGGGGACGCTACGGCTATGAAGCCGAGAAGCAGCGCCGGGTAGACGCCGGAGAGACCCACCCGATTGTTTTGCAGTTCAGCCACGCCCATAACGAGCTGCTGGACATCTTTGCCAAGCGCGGCATCCCCGGCGTGGTGGTCTTGCTGGTTTTTTATGGGGTGCCGCTGGTGCTGTTCTGGCCCACGCGGCGGCGCGTGTTCCCGGGTGCTGCGGGCGTGCTCGATACTGAAGGGCTGTGCCTGCGCATGATCGGGGTGCTGCTGCCCGTGTCGTATATGGGCTTTGGTACCACCCAGGTGTTTTTGGGGCACAACAGCGGCACCATGTTCTACCTGTTCATGGGCATGCTGGTGCTGGCCATCCTGCAAGGCCGCGAGCGCCTGCGGCTGCAAACGCCCGGGCAAGCCGCCTCTCTTTCCTGAAAGACCTCTGCCATGCACATCCTGCTGGTCAACAACTCTCCCATCCCGGTGTATGGCTATGGCGGCACCGAGCGCGTGATCTGGGACCTGGGCAAGACGCTGGTGCAGCAGGGCCACCGCGTGAGCCATCTGGTGCCCGAGGGCTCGACCTGCGACTTCGGCCAGGTGCTGCCCATCCGGCCGGACGAGCCGTGGGAGGGGCAGATCCCGGCCGACGTGGACATCACGCACTTTCAGTTCAACCCTCGCTCCGAGCTGTCCAAGCCCTACCTGGTGACCGAGCACGGCAACGCGCGCAAGCCCAAGCCGCTGCCGCGCAACACGGTGTTCCTGTCGCGTGATCACGCGGCGCGCTATGGCTCCAGCGAGTTCGTCTACAACGGGCTGGACTGGGCTGGTTATGGCCCGGTGGACTTTGACCGCCCACGCTCGCATTACCACTTCCTGGGCAAGGCGGCCTGGGGCGTGAAGAACGTGCGCGGCGCCATCAAGGTGGCCAAGATGGCCGGGGTGGAGCTGGACGTGCTGGGCGGCAACCGCATCAACTTCAAGCGGGGCTTTCGCTGGACGCTGTCGCGCAAGATCCACTTCCACGGCATGGTGGGTGGCACGCAGAAGACGGGCCTGCTCAACGCCTCGCGCGGGCTGATCTTTCCGGTGCGCTGGCACGAGCCGTTCGGGCTGGCAGTGATCGAAAGCCTGTACTTCGGCTGCCCCGTGTTTTCCACCCCCTACGGCGCCTTGCCCGAGCTGGTGCCCGTGCACTGCGGCGTGCTGTCAGACCAGGCGTCGGTGCTGGCCGAGGCGGTGCGGGGCAACCGCTTTGACCCGCGCGCCTGCCACCAGCATGTGGTGGAGCACTTTGGCGCCGAGCGCATGGCGCGCAACTACCTGCGCATGTACGAGCGGGTGCTGGCGGGCGAAACCCTCAACGCCCAGCCACCCATGATCCAGGGCCCGGCGCGCGAACTGCCCTGGAGGCAGTGAGGCATCCCTGAGTCGCTTGCGGCGCCTTCCCCCCAGGGGACGCCACCTGTGGCCTTGCAAAGCCAGCTGCACGGTGGCACGGGTTTCACAGCGCGCCAGTTTTTAGCGCCCTGTTCATATCGGGGAGGCTACTGCGCGGATTCTATGGAGTTTTTGGCCGCAAGCGCTAGTTCAACATGCCCCTGCTGCTATAAAAATGATAGTTATTGGTGGCCGATAGTGGAGGTGCTGCGCGGCGCGGTAGCCTGCTGCCACTCCTGGGCCAACAATGCCACCAGCTGCGCCGCCGGCATGGGCCGCACCTGGGCCACCCCCTGGCCTGCCCACAGCGACAGGCAGTCGGCCTGGCCCGCCTGGGCGGCCGCGCGGCGCAGCGCGCCGGTCAGCGCGTTCTGCACGGGGTAGGGCGGCACGGTGGACTCGTCGGCCTGCAGCGCTTGCATCATGCGGTTGACGATGCCGCGCGCCGGCCGGCCCGAGAAGATGCGGGTGGTGCGTGTATCCGTTGCCTGGGCGTGGGCCAGGGCCTCACGGTACGCCGGGCCAATGGCCGACTCGGAGCAGTTCAGGAAGGCCGTGCCCATCTGTACCGCCTGGGCGCCCAGCGCCAGGGCGCCCGCAATGCCGCGCCCGTCCATGATGCCGCCCGCAGCGATCACCGGGATGGACAGGGCTTGCGCGCACTGCGCCACCAGCGGCAGCGTGCCCACCATGCTGGCCGCAAAGTCGGCTAATGACGGCGCCGCGCCGGTGGCGCCGGGCTGTGTGGGCGTGAGGAATGTGCCCCGGTGGCCCCCGGCTTCCATGCCAGAGGCGCAGACTGCATCCGCCCCCACGGCGGCCCAGGCCTGGGCCTCGGCCAGCGTGGTGGCGGTGCCGATCACGGTGCTGCCTACGGCCTGGAGCCTGGCCACCTGCGCCGCCGTGAGGATGCCGAAGGTGAAGCTGGCCACGGCGGGGCGTGCGGCGACGAGGACGTCGAACTGTGCGGCAAAGTCTTCGCACCACTGGGCGGGCCGCTCGGGCACCAGGCCGAACTCGGCATAGAACGGCGCCAGGCGCTGCAGCGCGGCCTGCACCGTGGCGTCGTCGGGCGTGGGCGTGGCCTGCACAAACAGGTTCATGCCAAAGGGCCGGTCGGTTTGCTGGCGCACGGCGGCAGCGGCCTCGGCCATGGCGGCGGGCGAGCGCATGCCGCAGCCCAGCATGCCCAGGCCGCCCGCTGACGAGACGGCTGCGGCCAGGGCGGGGGTGTCCGAGCCCGTCATCGGGCCCTGGATGATGGGCAATGCAATGCCAAGGCGCTGGAGAAGTGAAGAGGTCATGGGCAGGCTCTTTTGAAGGGCAGAGGCGGGATCAGGGCGATGAAATCCAGGCGGAAGAGGGCTGTTGTGTGCCTTGCAGTGCGGCCAGCAGCGCATCCAGCGCGGGCGACTGGTAGCCGCGCCGGCGCACCAGCACCGTGTCGCAGGTCTGCAGGGGTACCAGGCGCAGGGCCGGGGGCTCGCGCATCAAGTCCCATACGGCCTGGGGAACCACACCCGCGCAGCGCCCCGCCGCCACGCAGGCGATGATGGCGTGGTAAGACGCCAGCTCCAGCACCTGGGGCGCTGTGCCGCGGGCGCCTTGCATCCATGCTTCTCCGATGTGGCGGTAGGTACAGCCGCGTGTGAAGGCGGCCAGCGTGTGCAATTGCAAATCGGCGGGGCTTTGCACCGGTGGGTGGTGCGCGGGCAGGGCCAGCAGCAGCGATTCTTGAAACACCGGGGTGCGTTCCACCGGCGTATCGGTTTCCAGCCCAGGTGGTGGCCAGGCGACCAGGGCGGCATCCAGCGTGTGCGCGGCGACTTGTTCCACCAAGGGGCGGGATGCGCCGGTGGACAAGTCCAGCACCACGTCGGGCCACTGGGCATGCAGTTGCGCCAGGGGCTGGGGCAGGCGCGCAGCGGCCGTGCTTTCCATGGCGCCCAGGCGCAGGCGCCCACCCGGCTGCTGCGGGCGTACGGCCTGGCGGGCCTCTTCGGCCAGGGCCAGCAGGCGGTCGGCGTAGCCGCGCAGGGATTCGCCCGCCGGTGTGAGCGCCATGCGCCGCCCCTGGCGCAAGAACAGCGGCGTGCCCAGCTGCTCTTCCAGCTGCTGAATCCGCGTGGTCACGTTGGACTGCACACGGCCCAGCTGCTCTGCTGCGCGGGTCACGCTGCCTTCGGCCGCCACGGCCTTGAAGATTTCGAGTGCGGTGAAATCCATCCAAACGTTCTTTTTGAAAGATGGTTTTCTAAAAATATATCTCTTTGGAGAATAATAAGCGAGACATCCCGCACACCCTCTGCCTTCGTGGAGCTCTTTTTCATGCCAAACCCCTCCCAGCCTCCGGCCGCACGCGCCCTGTCTGACCGCCCCTACGTGGTCGCCCTGGCGGGCATGGCCGCGTTGGCGGCGGCCATGGGCATTGGCCGGTTTGCCTTCACGCCGCTGCTGCCCATGATGCTGAGCGATGGCGTGATCACCTTGGTGGACGGCAGCTGGCTGGCCACGGCCAACTATGTGGGCTACCTGTTGGGGGCGCTGGCCTGCATGGCGCTGCCCTGGGTAGCGCCCAAAGCACGCCAGCGCTGGCACCCGGCACGCCTGGCCCGCTGGGGGCTGGCAGCCACGGTGCTGCTCACGCTGGCCATGGCGTTGCCCTTGCCATGGGCCTGGGCGGCATTGCGGTTCGGTGCGGGGGTGGCCAGTGCGGTGGTGCTGCTCAATATTGCCGCCTGGTGCATGTTGCGCCTGGTGGCGCTGGGGCAGCCCGCGCTGGGTGGGCTGATTTTCAGCGGGCCGGGCCTGGGCATTGCGCTCACGGGCTTGTCGGCCAGCGCCATGGTGGCCTGGCATTGGCCTGCTGCGGCGGGCTGGGCGGTGTTTGGCCTGCTGTGTGTGGGGCTGTGTGCGCTGGTGTGGCCGGTGGTGCAGGGGTTGCCGCAGGCGGCTGCTGCAGCCAGCTCCGCACCCGTAGCCAACCCCCCCGGCCTGGGGCCCGCAGCGCGCGGCGTGCTCACGCTGGCCTATGGTTTGGCGGGGCTGGGCTACATCGTCACCGCCACGTTTTTGCCGGTGATTGCGCGTGCTGCCTTGCCTGCTGGCTCGGTGTGGCCCGACTTGTTCTGGCCTCTGTTTGGCATGGGCGTGGCCATGGGGGCCGCCCTGTCCACCCGCGCGCCGGTGGCGTGGGACCGGCGTTGGCTGCTGCTGGTGGCTTATCTGCTGCAGGCGGCTGCGATTGGCCTGAGCCTGGTGTGGCCCGGCGTGGCAGGGTTTGCGCTGGGCAGCTGGTTGCTGGGCCTGCCGTTCACCGCCATCACGTTCTTTGGCTTGCAAGAGGCGCGCCGGGTGTGGCCTTCGGCGGGGGATAGCTTCACCGGGCTGCTCACCGCCGCTTACGGTCTGGGCCAGATCATCGGCCCCCCCATGGTGGCCTGGACGCTGCACCGCGCCGCCACGCCCAGCCAGGGCTTCACCCAGGGGCTGGTGGCGGCTGCGGCGGCCCTGGTGCTGGGTGCCGTGTTGTACGCGGTGATGGTGTGGCGTTGGCCTTTGCGGCCCCGTTGAGTTCGCGCGGCGGGCTTTATTTCGTGAGCGCCAGCGGCAGGCGCAGCACAAAGCAGGCACCGCCACCGGCGTGGTCCTCGCAATGCACGCTGCCGTTGTGCCGCCCGGCGATGGACCGCACCAGCGCCAGCCCCAGGCCCACGCCGCCCGAGCGTTCGCTGGCGCCGGGCAGGCGGTAGAAGGGCTCGAAGATGCGTTCGCGCTGGTCCAGCGGCACGCCTGGGCCCCGGTCGCACACACGCACTTCGGCCAAGGTGCCGCTGCGCAGCACCTGCACGGTGATTTCGCCCGTGCTGTAGCGGCGCGCGTTTTCCAGCAGGTTGCGAATGGCGCGGCGCAGCAGTTTGGAGATGCCGCGCACTTCCAGCCCTTCGGGCACGGCGCTCACGTCCAGGTCCGCGTCCACGCGGGCGCATTCTTCGGCGGCCAGGCCGATCAGGTCCACGTCTTCCACGGTGCCCACATCGGCCTCGCGGGCGTCCAGGCGGCTGGCCAGCAGAATTTCATCCACCAGCTGGTCCAGCTCGGCGATGTTGCGCAGGATTTCAGCACGGAAGGTGGGCGAGGGCGTCTGCCCCCCCATCAGCTCCAGCCCCATGCGGATGCGGGTGAGCGGCGAGCGCAGTTCGTGCGAGGCATTGGCCAGCAGGGACTTGTGTGACTTCACCAGCGTTTCGATCCGCTCGGCCGACGCGTTGAACTGCCGGGCCAGGTCGGCCACTTCGTCCTGCCCGGTGTCGGGCACGCGCACCGACAGGTCGCCGTCTCCAAACTTCTTCACGCTGCGCTGCAGCGCTTCCAGCCGTAGCGTCAGCCGCCGGATGACCGGGTACACGCCCAGGGCGACCGTCACGCCCATGATGCCCAGCATCCACACAAAGCCAAAGGGCGGGCGCAGCCAGAAGGCCACCGTGCGGTCGGGCCCGCCACCGGGAGGGCCTCCGGGCGGTTGCATGCCGTGGGCCCGGCGTTCGCCACGGCGCTCTTCGCGACGGTCTTCGCGCGGGGGCTTGGGCCCCAGCTCCATGGTGTACTTTTCGCCCGTGTCGGTCTGGATGCGAAAGTTGATGCCTTCGCCCGGCGGCCCCGGCTCGCGCAGTGCATAGCCGCGCACCACGGTTTGGCCGTCGGGGCCGCGCAGCACCATTTCGCGCCCGGGCGCGGTGGGCTGGTTCAGGCTGTTTTCCTCCACCGCCACGCGCCACGCCCAGCCCACGGCCAGGGTCAGCACCGCCATGCCGACCACCACGGTCAGCCAGATGCGCAGGGACAGGCGCCGGGCGAAGGGGTTGGAGAGTTTCACGGCTCAGTCTTGCTGCTTGGCAAACACATAGCCCACACCGCGCACGGTGAGGATGCGGCGCGGGTTCTTGGCATCTGCCTCGATGGCGGCGCGAATGCGGCCCATGTGCACGTCGATGGAGCGGTCAAACGCATCCAGCTCGCGGCCGCGCACCGCCTCCATGATCTGGTCGCGCGTCAGCACGCGGCCCGCGCGCTCGGCCAGCGTGACCAGCAGGTCGAATTGGTACGAGGTGAGGTCGGCCACCTGCCCGCCTACGGTGACGGTGCGGGCGTCGCGGTCGATCTCCAGCGAGCCAAAGCGCAGCGCGGGTGTGGCGGCGGGGGTGCCGCCATCGGTGCGCCGGCGCAGGATGGCGCGGATGCGCGCCAGCAGCTCGCGCGGTTCAAACGGCTTGGGCAGGTAGTCGTCAGCGCCCAGCTCCAGGCCGATGATGCGGTCCATGGGGTCGCCTTTGGCGGTGAGCATCAGCACCGGCACCTGGGCGGCGGGGCCTTGCAGCGAGCGGATGCGGCGGCACACCTCCAGGCCGTCCATGTCGGGCAGCATCAGGTCCAGGATGACCAGGTCGGGCAGGGGGCCAGCCTCGGGGCCCTGCAATTGGGCCAGGCCGCTTTTGCCGTCGGCCCGATGGGTCACGTGCAGGCCCGACTGGCCCAGGTATTCACCCACCATCTCTGCGAGGCGGGTGTCGTCTTCGATCATCAGCAGTTGCGAGCTCATGGTGTGGTGTCTAGTGGGTGCCGTGGGGTGCAGTTCGCCCGATCGTGCCCTGGGGGCGTGCAGTGCGCTTGTCGCTTGTGTAAAGCTGCCGTAAAAGCCGGGCTCTGTTGTTGCAGTAATTGCTATACAAAATATAGCTGTTTGCGCTTGTGTATCAAGCGCTAGAGGCTGTTTTGACCTTGGATGCCAGCCACACCAGCAGCAGCACCGGCACGCCCAGCAAGGCGGTGGAGGTAAAGAACTGCGCGTAGCCAAAGGCATTCACGTAGTCGCCCGAAAAACCGGCCACAAACTTGGGCAGCAGCAGCATCATGGAGCTGAACAGCGCGTACTGCGTGGCCGAATAGCTCACGTTTGTCAGGCTGGAGAGGTAGGCAATGAACGCGGCCGACGCCACGCCCCCGGCCAGGTTGTCGGCCGACACCACGGCAATCAGCGCCGTCACGTCGTGCCCGTGCCCGGCCAGCCAGGCAAACAGCAGGTTGCTGCCCGCGCTCAGCAGCGCGCCCAGCATCAGGATGCGCATCACGCCAAAGCGCATCGACAGCACCCCGCCCACAAACGCGCCCAGCAGCGTCATTACCACGCCGTAGATCTTGGTGACGGTGGCGACCTCGGCCTTGGTGTAGCCCATGTCCACATAAAACGGGTTGGCCATGATGCCCATCACCACATCGCTGATGCGGTAGACGGCAATCAGCGCCAGGATGAGCGCGGCGTGCCAGCCGTAGCGGCGCAGAAAGTCGGCAAACGGCTCCACCACCGCACCTTTCAGCCACACGGCCAGGTTCTTGGCCGGGGGCAGTTGCAACTGGGCGGGCTCGTTCGAGAACAGCACCGTCACCATGCCCACCACCATCGAAACCGCCATCACCAGGTAGGCCATCATCCAGGCCGTATTCTGGTAGCTGGCGGCCTGGCCCAGCGCGGGCAGCACTTCCGAGCGGTCGGCAATCCATAGCACCCCGGCACCCGCCCAGATCATGGCCAGCCGGTAACCCGTCTGGTACGACGCGGCCAGCGCTGCCTGGTGATTCGCGTCGGCTGATTCGATGCGAAACGCATCGAGCGCAATGTCTTGCGTGGCCGAGCCAAAGGCCACCGCCAGCGCGCACCACACGATGGGGCCCAGCGCGTCGCGCGGGTCACTCACGGCCATGCCCACCAGCCCGGCCACCACCAGGCACTGCGACAGCAGCAGCCAGCTGCGCCGCCGCCCCAGCCAGCGCGTGAGCAGCGGAATCGGCAGCCGGTCTACCAGCGGGGCCCACACCCACTTGAAGCCATAGGCCAGGCCCACCCAGCTCAGGTAGCCAATGGTGCTGCGGTCGATGCCCGCCTCGCGCAGGCGAAAGCTCAGCGTGCCCAGCACCAGCAGCAGCGGCAGCCCGGCCGAGAACCCCAGCGCCAGCATGCGCAGGCTGGCAGGCTCCAGGTACACGCGCAGGGTTTGCAGCCAGCTGGGGCGGGGGGTGACAGGAGGCGGGGTGGAGGCCGAAGGGGAGGCTGGGTGGGACGCGTCTGACATGGTGAATGCGGGTTTTTGTCTATTATTCCTGCATGTGCTTTTTGTGCCCCCCTCCTTCTGTTGCGCCTTCATCGCCATGGTCCGCGCGCCGTGGCTTTTTGCTGGCGGCTGGCAGCGCCGCTGTAGCGCCCGCGCTGGCCCAGGTGGAGGTGGGTTCGGCCTCGCCCCTGCGCAAGCTGGTGCCTGCCGAGACACTGGAGCGCTCGGCCGCTCAGCAATACCAGCAGATGCTGGAGCAAGCCCGCGCCAAGCGCGCCCTGGCGCCGCCCGAACACCCCCAGCTGCAGCGGCTGCACGCCATTGCCAAGCGCCTCATCCCGTTTGCCATGCCCTGGAACGACCGCTCGCGCCAGTGGCGCTGGGAGGTCAACCTGATCGGCAGCCAGCAGATCAACGCCTTTTGCATGCCCGGCGGCAAGATCGCCTTCTACACCGGCATCCTCGACAAACTGAAGCTCACCGACGACGAAGCCGCCATGATCATGGGCCACGAAATGGCCCACGCCCTGCGCGAGCATGCCCGCGAACGGCTGGCCAAAACGCAGGCCACCAACCTGGGCGTGCGCTTGGGCGCACAGCTGCTGGGTTTGGGCGACCTGGGCAACGCGGCGGCCAGCCTGGGCGCGCAGCTGCTCACGCTCAAGTTCAGCCGATCCGATGAAACCGATGCCGACCTGGTGGGGCTGGAACTGGCTGCACGTGCAGGCTACCTGCCCGATGCTTCGGTGAGCCTGTGGCAGAAGATGGGCAAGGCCTCGGGCAGCCAGCAGGCGGGGCTCGCGTTTTTGTCCACCCACCCCTCGGGGCCCGACCGCATCCGCGAGTTGCAGCAAAACGTGCCCAAGGTGCAGGGCCTGTACCAGGCTGCGCGCAAGGCGGGCTGAGGCGGTTTAGAACAGGTTCTTACTGGTCTTCTGCCAGCGTGACGCGGTTGCGCCCGTTGTCTTTGCTGGCGTACAGCGCCTGATCGGCGCGGGCGGTGGCGGCTTGCAGGTCGTCCAGGCACCGCACGCTGCTCACCCCGAACGAAATGGTCACGCGCACCTGGGTGTTGGTGTCACTCACCCTCAGTGTGAACGCTTCTACGGCCTCGCGGATGCGCTCGGCCGCTTCCAGCGCGGCGGTGGGCGAGGTGCGCGGCAGCAGTGCCAGAAACTCCTCCCCACCCCAGCGCGCCAGCAGGTCGCCTGCGCGCATGTTCTGGGTCATGATCTTCGCCGTGGCCTGCAGCACCTGGTCGCCCACGGCGTGCCCGTGCGTGTCGTTCACCTGTTTGAAGTGGTCGATATCGCACAGCAGCAGGGCCACGGGCTCCTGGGTACGCTCGCACACTGCCAGCGCGTGCCGGGCCTGGCTCTGAAAATGGCTGCGGTTGTACAGGCCGGTCAGGCCGTCCAGCGTCGCCATCTTGAGTAGCTTGCGTTCGGCAATCACGACGGTGCGCCGGTAGTGGCCCGCCAGCGCTGCCGACAACGCAAACGCAATGCAGATGTGGATCCAGTTGACGATCTGCTGCCCCTTGCCGGCCAAGGGTTCCAGCGGGCCCAGGTGATTGCACAGCGCCCACAGCCCCAGGTAGTAGGCCAGCAGCGCCACCACAAACGGCACCGCGTAGCGGCCCGCATTGGCGACCACGATGGCGGGCACAAACAGCAACAGGTAGTAGTGAAAGCCGCTTTCCCAGCCAATCAACAGCGAACCCAAGGCCGTGTGCGCAGCCACTTCCAACCAGATCAGCGCCAGGCCCCAGGCATTTTTGCGGTGCCGGATGAGCGCGTAGGCTGCCAGATACAGCGCAATGCTGCCCACGTTGACCAGCGTGAGCGGCCACGACCCCAGCCACATAAACAGCGCGATGTAGCCCACATCAATGCACGCTGCGGTGAGCACCAGCCGCCGCACCATGGCCCAGTAGGCTTTACCCGCCAGGCTGGAGCCGCGCGGCTTGGCGGGGCTGGACCATGCCAGATCGACAGACGGCTGTGCAGCAGAGTTCATGGGATCAGACCTGTTAGCCCGGCGGGCGTCGGAAATCGTAATTATGCTTACAAATTGATACTTGGGGGTGCTATGCGCTCCAAAGAGTCCTGCGCGCGTTCGGTGCACATGCGGGCAACCCGCCAGGGGCTTGAGTGAACGGCGCAGGTTATTGGAGTTTTGCTATTAAATTAATAGCTGTTGGCGCTTTTATATCAAGCGCTGGAGGCCATTCTCATTAAAACACCCCAGCCGCTGGCGCAACGCGGGGTTGCCCTTGAAGTGCGTCGCTACGAATCAGGTGTTGCCCACGTAGGGGTTGCTGCGGCGCTCGCGTCCGAAGGTGCTTTCGGGGCCATGGCCCGGAATGAACACGGTCTGGTCGCCCATGGGCCACAGGCGCTGAGTGATGCTGTCGATGAGCTGCTCATGGTTGCCCTGCGGAAAGTCGGTGCGCCCAATGCTGCCGGCAAACAGCACATCGCCCACAAAGGCGCGGTCGATCTGCGGCGCATGGAACACCACATGCCCCGGCGTGTGGCCGGGGCAGTGGCGCACATTCAGCGTCTCATTGCCCACTTGCACCGTGTCGCCGTCGTGCAGCCAGCGTGTGGGCGTGAAGTGCTGCGCGGGCGGAAAGCCGAACATCGCGCTTTGCTGCGGCAGCCCGTCAATCCAGAACTGATCGCCCGGGTGCGGCCCCACGATGGGCAACTGCAAGCGCTGGGCCAACTCGCCCGTGCCGCCCGCATGGTCGATATGGGCGTGCGTGAGCCAGATCTGTCCCAGCGTGAGCCCCAGGCGATCCACCTCGCCCAGCAGCACATCGAGGTCGCCCCCCGGGTCAATCACGGCGGCCTGGCGCGTGGCATCGCACCACACGATGGAGGCGTTTTGCTGGAAGGGGGTAACGGGAACGGTGAGGTAGTGCAGCATGGTGGTGATTATTGGTGGTTGCCAAGCCTGTGTGTCTCGTTGCCTGAAAACGAGTGCGGGCCCAAAGCCCCTATTTTTAAGCGGGAGTGGGCAGTGCTCTGGAGAATCCGACCATGTCTAAACCTTACCTTTTCCTGGCCGTGGCCATCCTCTGCGAGGTCATCGCCACCAGCGCCATGAAGTCGTCACACGGCTTTACCAGGCTGGTGCCCAGCATCTTCACCGTGCTCATGTATTGCGTGTCTTTCTATGCGCTGTCCCAAACGTTGGCTGTCATCCCCACCGGCATCGCCTACGCGATCTGGTCAGGGGTGGGCATTGTCCTGATCTCACTGGTTGGCTGGATCGTTTTTCAACAAACGCTGGATGCCCCGGCGCTGATCGGCATGGG
Source organism: Acidovorax temperans (assembly GCF_006716905.1). Taxonomy (GTDB): domain Bacteria; phylum Pseudomonadota; class Gammaproteobacteria; order Burkholderiales; family Burkholderiaceae_C; genus Acidovorax; species Acidovorax temperans. The sequence goes on from NZ_VFPV01000004.1 coordinate 247,605, forward strand.
CTTGATAGGCGCAGGTGTCGTGGTCATCAATGTCTTTTCCAAGGCCACTGCGCACTGAGATTGAGGTGTGGGTTGTCGGCTTCAGGCTGATCTCCGACACTCGAACCTAAGGCAACGCTGATTAAGGTCCACCGTTGAGGGGGGTCAAACGTTATCCGCAGATGAAGCAGCAGACCCTGGCAATGGCCGCAGATCAAGACAACGGATTCGAGCATTCGCGCAAACCCACCCGACGCGAAGAGTTCTTGCGGACCATGCAGACAATAGTGCCATGGGCCGCTCTGTGTCAGGTGATAGAGCCGCACTACCCCAAGGCCGGCAACGGCCGTCCGCCCATTGGCCTAGAGCGCATGCTGCGCATCCATTTTCTTCAGCACTGGTTCAACCTGGCCGATCTGGCGTGCGAGGAGGCTCTGTATGACAGTGCCAGTCTGCGCCGCTTTGTGGGGATTGACCTGGGTCGTGAACGCGTGCCCGATGCCACCACGCTGCTGAAGTTTCGCAAACTGCTCCATGAGCACAAACTGGGCGAAGCCCTGTTTGCCAAGGTAGGCCAGCAATTGCAGGAGCGCGGCTTGAAGGTCAATACCGGCACCATCGTGGATGCCACCATCATCGCCGCGCCCAGTTCTACCAAGAACGCCGACAAGGCGCGCGACCCCGACATGCACCAGACCCGCAAAGGCCAGCAATGGTATTTCGGCATGAAGCTGCACATTGGCGTGGACAGCCAAAGCGGGCTGGCGCACAGCGCCGTGGTGACGGCGGCCAACGTGCACGACAAACACCCACTGCCCGATCTGCTGCATGGCAATGAGCGACGCGTGTACGGCGACTCGGCCTATGCCAGCCAGAAAACACTGATAGCGAGCAAAGCCCCCAGGGCCAAGGACTTCACCAACCAGCGCACCCGCCGTGCGGGCGAGGTGGACGAAGTTCAGCGGGCCAAGAACCGCAACAAGTCACGGGTGCGCGCTCGGGTCGAGCATGTCTTTGCGGTGGTAAAGCGCCTGTGGGGATTCACCAAGGTGCGCTATCGCGGGCTGCAAAAGAACGCCACGCGTGCGTTCACGGCCTTGGCGCTGGCCAACATCTACCTTGCCCGAGGGCGCCTGCAGGGACAGGTGCGCCCGTAAGGGTCCGAAAGGGGCTCAAAGGCTCCCGAAACAGGCCCTGTGGGGCAAAGCACAGTATCTTTGCGGGCCATTTGGCATTCAAATGGCTGTGCGATGGATATGACGTTACTTGTTCAGCATTGCCCTAACGCCTGAAAGTTCGCGTGTTGCGCAACTGGTCATTGGCCGAGCAGGGTCTCAAGCGACCGCTTTGTTGCTCAGACCGGTCACTCTATTGATGCGAGCCGGGCAAGGTAGCAGGAGCAACTGATCACACCAAGGATGAATTGGTTCTCCCGACCCGCTGCGGTCGGTGTTGATGTAGGCAACGATCCCAGAAAACCGTCCGAGAAACCGGGGGAATCCCACCCCGGATACTTGGCGGCACGGCTTATCGGAACCATTGCGAAGAGCATCCGCAGTTGGCCCGCGGGTCCGAAACACGTAGCCAAGGTCTTCTCAAAGAATTAGATCGGCCAGAACCATAGAACGTCCAAAAGCATTCTCTGGTGTGGTGACCTCATGGCTGCACCGAGCAGTGCGAAGCTGCCACATGAGCCGCTCAGTGCGATGCCTCGTAGTGTGCAAGCGGCTCATTACCATTTAACGCAACGAGCAAATTTTCAGCAGCCTGCAACTCGATGGCTCGGCGAACCTTCTTCACCGCCGAACCAATGTGGGGTGTGAAAACCGTGGAGGGGTGTTGCAAGAGTTCCGGATGAATCTGGCGTGGACGGTCTGCCAGCAGCCAGTCTTCCATCTCGTACACATCGGCGGCGTAGGCACCCAGGCGCTCGTCCTTGAGCGCCCGTGCCACGGCAGCCTCGTCCACAACCGAGCCTCGCCCAATGTTGACCAGGATCTGCCCCCGCCGAACACCTTCAAGCATGGTGTCATTGACGAGGTGACGCGTTACGTCCAGCAGCGGAACGGCCAGAATGACATAGTCGGATTGCGACAGGGCCTCACCCAGGCTCACCATGGTCAGGCGTTCGTCATCACCATGCGGGTCCACGCCCAGCAGTTGAGCGCACCCGAAGCCACAGAGACGGTCCACAATGGCCCGCCCAACGGCGCCAAGTCCGACGACCGCCACTATCGAGCCGTGCAACCCCATTCCGTACAGCTGGGGACGCCATCCTGCGTAGCTCTTGCGAACACTGACGTCACCTGCCAGCACATGGCGCGCGGCGGCGATGGCCAGCCCAATGGCGAGTTCTGCCGTGGGTTCTGTGAGCAGGTCAGGAACGAAGCTCACGCTGACACCGGCTTGCGCACATGCCTTGAGGTCAAAGTTGTCATACCCCTTCAGGGCGCAAGCGATGGTCTTGAGCCTGGGAGCGTGCAACAGGGTTCGCTGATCTACCCGGTCAGGCATGAAAGCCATCATTGCGTCGGCATCCTTCAGATGACGGTGGAGCTCGGCCTCGCTCCACGGCTCAGGACCGGGATTCATCACCACTTCACCAACCTGCATAAGACGCGCCAGTACCTCTTCATGAATGGGCTGCGTCACCACAATTTTCGGCATCATTACCTTCCTCTCTCTTTCTATTTCAGATGTTTGCGAAGCGCCGACCCAATGCCGTCGACCACGAGCACGCATATGAGGATGGACAGCAAAATGGCGGAGACTTCGTCGTACTTGGTCAGGCGCAGAGCCGCCATGAGTTCAAAGCCAATGCCGCCCGCACCCACGATGCCCATCACTGCCGATGCGCGAAAGTGATATTCCCATCGGTAGATGGTGATGTCCGCCAACTGGGGCAAAACCTGCGGTAACACAGCATGGGTGATGACCTGAAACCGGCTTGCGCCCGCGGCCTTAGCGGCCTCCAGAGGTTTCGGGTCCACGTGCTCTATGGCTTCGGCGTAGAACTTGGCCACCATGCCCGTGGAATGCAGGGCCAACGCCAGCACACCAGGCAATGCCCCAAAGCCCACGGCCGCGACGAACAGAATGCCCAGGATGATTTCAGGCACAGACCGAAATGCAGCCAAGATGGTTCTGACGATTCGCCCAACCACCGCATTCGGCGCGGTGTTGGGCGCCGCCACCAGGGCCAGCGGCAACGACGCCAGAACGGTCAGCGCCGTGCCTGCGATCGACATGGCTAAGGTGTCACGCAATGGAATGACCCAGTGCTCCCAGCGCTCGAAATTCGGCGGCACCATCTCAGAGGCCAACTGCTGAATGGCAGGAGCCCCTTCGATGAAACGCTGCGCGTCAAAGAAACCGGTGACAAACAATGCCAGCGTGCAAACGAGCAGGACTACGCAGGCTGCGCCCAGCCGTCTGAGTCGCCGCTGTCCGTCAATGGCAATGATGGATTCCAAGGCTACCGATGTCATTTCATGCGTCCCAGATCAAGCTTGAGAATTTGTGCGGTGTCACGCAGAACGTCGTAGGCCTTGTCATCGGTCGCGGCAAAGGCCTGCACACGGAATAACTTGAGAATCTCGGCGTCCTTCATCTGAAGAAAGGCGGCTCGGATGGCTTCCTTGAGCTCCGGCGTGAGATTACCTTGCATCGCAATGGGATAGTTCGGAATGGGTGCCGACAGTTCAAGTTGCACAATCTTGTTGGCATCCACCATGCCCTTTGCGATGAGGTTGTCCAGAATGGTTTTTGACAGAGCGCCGGCGGGAACCTGCCCTGCCTGAACAGCTCGGGCCACGGCATCGTGCGTGCCCAGGTGAACGGGGCGGTAGTCAGTCTCGCCGTTCAGTTGGTGGTTTTTAAGCAAGTGCGCGCGCGGTACAAGGTGACCGGACGTCGAAGCCTGATCGCCAAAGCCAAAAGGCTTTCCACGAACGTCAGCCAGGGTCTTGACCGGGCCGCCCGCCGTGGCAATGAGAACCGACTGGTAGGTCGGAGAGCCGCGCTCCACGCCAACGGCAAAAGGCTCAATGTTGGGCGCCTTGGACTTGGCCAGCACGTAAGAGAACGGTCCAAAGTAGGCCACCTCGATGCGGCCAAAGCGCATGGCTTCAATCATCGACGAGTAGTCCGTAGTCACCGTAATCTCTATTTCCTTCTTCAGGGTCTGTTCCAGGTACCGCTTCAGAGGCTGTGCGTTCTGAATGATGGTGGCGGCGTTTTCGTCCGGCAACAGTGCAACGCGAAGCTTGGAAGGATTTTTGCCCTCGGCATGGGCGCCAAGTGGCAACAGGGCGGCCAAAGTGGCGGCAGCGATAAATTGGAAACGGCGGCGATTCAGCACGGTAAAAACTCCTTGGATTGAGAGGGGGAATCAAATTGACTGCCCATGTTGGCAGGTTAGGAAGAACGGGACGGTTCGACAGGTGACGACTTCGCGTACAGGGCAGACTGGGCTTCTTCCGTCAACTGCGCTGCTGTCCCGTCGAACACCACCTGGCCCTGGCGAAGGCCCACAATGCGGTCGGCGAACATGCGCGCGAGGTTGACTTGATGCAGACTCACGATGGCCGTGAGTCGGTCTTTCTTGCAGATGTCGTGAAGCAGGGGCAACACACTCTGCGCGGTCGCCGGGTCGAGGCTGGCCACCGGCTCATCGGCCAGCAGCAGGCGGGGCTTTTGCACCAAGGCACGCGCAATGCCAATGCGTTGTTGTTGCCCACCAGACAAGGTGTCTGCCCGTGCTAGGGCTTTCTCAAGCAGGCCTACGCGGTCAATGGCCGCCAGCGCCTCCAGCTTGTCAGCCTTGCTCCAAGGCCACAACGACGCCAGAGATCCGCGGGTGGCGAGCTTGCCCATCAACACATTGGCCAGCACGCTTTGCCGCCCGATCAGGTGGTGCTGCTGGAACACCATGCCGCAGTGGCGCCGATGCTCAAGAAGGTTGCGTTTTGAGACGGTGCCGCCCGGCAGATCGGCCACCGACACCTCTCCGTCTGTGGGGCTAACCAAGCCATTGATGCTGCGCAGCAGCGTTGACTTTCCCGCGCCCGACGCGCCCAGCAGCACAAGGAACCCGCCATGCTGTACCTCCAGCGAGGTGGGCGCAAGCGCTGTGTGACCATCGGCATAGGTCACCGTGATACCCCGCAAGCTCAGATGGCTCTCGCGAATTGCAGTTTTCATAGCTCGGTTTCATTTGTTGTGGTGCGCTAGACGCACACCAGGACTCAAGTGGTCAGAAGTATCTCTCGGGAAAGAGGAGGTTCTGGAAGAAACAGCTTCAGTGGAAGCACAGCTCAAGTCTGGGTGACCAAGATGTCATGAATATGAAACTTTCATCCCTAAAAATGAGGGCACCCATAGATCACATCAATGTCTGGACTCAGCCTCCTCGCAGCCTTGAAGGCCTTTGACGCAACGGCCCGAGCCGGCAGCATGACCGCTGCCGCGAGAGTGCTCGCTATTCAACAACCGACTGTTTCTTCACACATACAGCGCCTGGAGGTCGACTTCGGCGTGGAGCTTTTTCATCGGCGCGGGCGGCGGCTTGAACTCACGTCCTTTGGACGCACTCTGTTGAACTACACCCGGCGTACCTTCAGTGGCGAGGAAGATGCGCACGCACTGCTCGCTGCTGCGAAAAATCAATACGTAGGGCGACTGGTCATCCATGCCATCGGGCCGCACAACGTGCTGCCCGTGTTGAAGCTGTTCATGAAACAGTTCCCCCAGGTCAACGTGGCTGTTGGCGTAGGCGACTCGCGAACCATCACCGAAAAGATTCTTGACTACCAGGGAGACGTGGGCATGGTGCTCAATCACGTCGCTCACCCAGATCTATTTGGCGCGGCTTACCGTACCCAGCGATTGGTGATATTCGGCAACACCCAACACCCACTCGCGCAACGGGCCACTCTCAAACTGCGTGATCTGCAGGGTCAGAGGTTCGTCATCCGAGAGGAAGGATCGACGACCAGACGCGTGTTTGAACAAGAACTAAAGGAGCGAGGCGTCGAGGTGCAGGTGGCTCTGGAGATGGGCAGCCGCGAGTCCGTTCGAGAGGCGGTGGCGGAGGGGCTGGGCCTAGGCGTCGTGGCGGAAACAGCCTACAGGCCAGATCCTCGCCTTGTTAAGTTAACTATTTCAGACACCAGCATGGCGACACAGGTGCACTTCATCTGTAGAAAGGAGCGGCATCAAGCTCCTCTGATCTCGATCTTCCTGGGTTTGGCGCATAGCGTAAGTCAGAAAATTGCCTAGGTATGGAACTTGGATTCCATGCAGCCGTGGGGCATGGGACCGAGGGGCAACTGTTCGCCTGTAGGCCGACTTAAGTTAAGGGTTGTAGGACGCCCGTAATCGCGCGGCGATCCCATCTTGACTGCGGGGCGCGGTCGTGTATCTGAATATGCGCTGTCAGGCTGACTGCCAGCGGTATGGCAGCAGCTCGCCGATCTGGGTGGCGGGCTGCATGGGCAGGCGTGCCATGACATCGCGCAGGTAGGCGTAGGGTCGTGCCCGTTCATGGGGAGACGTGTGCTAGACCATGACTGCAGCTCCCTCGATACCGGTCATCGATGCTGCCGCGCTGCTGGGTGAGCCAATGACAGCTTTGTGCCAGGCACCGTGAACTCAGGTCACGGCCGCGACCGACAGCAACCGCTGCATGAGCGACCTTCAAGCTGCTTTAACCAATATCGTCTCCCGACCCATCGGGGTCACCCGCCAAATACCACGCCTTTTTGAGAGAGCTGCAACAGGCTGACGCGACCTGGTCGCAGTTGTGACGGCTCTCTTGTCAAATCGCACCGCCATGTCGCGTTGGCGCAGTGGATGTTTTGAATCTGTATTCCTGCAGAGCCGCTGCGTTGGAGCAAAATCACCCGCGATAACCAACCGAGCATGACCCATGATCACAGAAATCGCTGAATTCAAGATCCGCCCCGAGGACCGCACGGCTTTCCTGGAGGCCATCAACCGGGCTGCTGTGGCCTTTCTGGCCAAGTCAGAGGGCTACCTGGGCCACTCGATCTACGCCAGCCAGGAAAGCCCTGGCCGCGTGGTGCTGCAGGTGCGATGGGCATCTTTGGAAGCCCACACCGTGGGCTTTCGCCAGTCGCCCGCGTTTGCCCAGTGGCGCGAAGTCATTGGCCCGTTTTTCCAGTCGCCGCCCAATGTTGAGCACTTCGACGACGTGACAGCTCCGTAAGCTGGCCTGTCCATCGTCGTTGTGTGAGTTCTGCCAGCCGCTGGCTTCAGGCTGCAGGGCATCAATGAAAAAAGCCCCTGCCGGTGCACACCGGCAGGGGCTTTGACTTTTGGGCCCTGAACGCGTGGGCGATCAGAGGCTCTTGAGCGGCACGACGTCCTTGCCCTTGAAGGTGTAGACCGTGACGGCCGACGACTTCAGGTCGTGCTTGGCGTCGTACGAGAACTCGCCCGTCACGCCAGCGTACTTGCCGTTGGCGATGGCCTGCACAACCTTCTTGGTGTCGGTCGATTGGGTGGACTCGATGGCGGCAGCCAGCATGTGCATGCCGTCGTAGAAAGCGGCGGCGTAGGTCAGTGGGTCGCGCTTGTACTCGGCGCGGTAGCGCTGTGCAAACTTCTGGCCCTTGTCACTGCGGTCCAGCATCGAGCCACCCTGCGTGCAGAAGGTGTTCAGGTCACCAGAGATTTGCGACAGGTTGGCTGTTTCGGAAGAGCAGATGCCGTCACCGCCCAGCAGTGGGCCGGAGATGCCCAGTGCGCGCATTTGCTTGAGCAGCGGGCCGCCCTGGGGCGAGTAGCCACCGTAGAACACGGCATCGGCCTTCGATGCGCGGATGTTGGTCAGGATGGAGCTGAAGTCTGTGGCCTTGTCGGTGGTGAATTCAGAGGCCACCACTTTCACGCCCAGGCGCTTGGCTTGTTCGGTGAACTCGCGCGCCACGCCCTGGCCGTAGGCGGTGCGGTCATCGATCACGGCCACGGTCTTGATCTTCAGGTCCTGGGCGGCGTAGGTCGCCATCTTGGTGCCCAGCTGGTTATCGCTGGCGCCGATGCGGAACAGGTTGTTGTAGCCCATCTCTGTGATCTTGGGGTTCGAGGCCACGGTCAGCACCACGATGTCCGAGTCGTTCAGCACGCGGGCTGCGGGCATGGTCACGCCCGAGTTGTAGGGGCCCATGACGAACTTGATCTTCTTGTCGGACAGAGACTGGGCAATCTGCACGCCTTGCTTGGGGTCTGCGCCGTCGTCGTTGATGTCCAGTTCAAACACCACGGGCTTGCCGCCAATCTTCACGCCCTTGGCGTTGATTTCCTTGATGGCCAGCAGCACGCCGTCGCGGTTGTCCACGCCGTTGGCGGCCTGGGGGCCGGTCACGGGGCTCATGAAGCCGACGCGGATACGTTCTTGTGCCTGGACCGTCATGGCGGCCAGGCCCAATGCCAGGGCGGTCAAGCTGAATGCAATTTTTTTCATGGTGATGTCCTAAAGAATGAGGAGAGATGGGGCACGAAGATCAAATGCACCTGGTGCCCCGTCAGGCGTTGGAGTTGGGTGGCTGGCGTCAGCGCACAAGAAAACCGTTTCTCAGCGGGTCTCGGGCGTCCAGTACCCAGTTGCAAAACCCTGCAATGTAGGCGGTGCCTGAGATTTCAGGGATGACCGCATCAAAGTCGCCCACTTGGGTTTCGTGCATCACGCGGCCTTTGAACACGGTTCCGATCACGGATTCATTGACCAGCACATCGTCCTTACCCAGCAGGCCGCGCAGGTAAAGCTGTGCCACGCGCCCGCCCGTGCCCGAGCCGGTGGGGGAACGGTCTACCTCCCGGTCTGCAAACACGCAGCAGTTGGCCTGTGTGGAGCCTGGATGGCGCGGGGCTCCATCAATGATGGTGCCGTAGATGTGGTTGATTTCCGGGATGTGCGGGTGCACCACCGGGAAGGCGGCGTTGGCGGCGGCTTTCACCTCAGCGCCAAACTGCTTCAGCGTGTCGATGGAAGACTCGCGGATTGCCAGACCATGGGGCTGAGCGCTGGTGTAGAAGTAGAAGGCGCCGCCATAGGCAATGTCACCCGTCACCTCTCCAAAACTGGGCGTGGTGACTGTGACGTCGCGCCGGTAAATGAACGAGGGCACGTTGACGAAGCGCACGCCGTTGGCATGGGCTCCATCCCACTGCACAAAGGCTTCGATGAAGCCGCAGGGCGCATCGATGCCCACCCGTGTCTCGGGCTCGGTGCGTTGCACCCAGCCCAGCTCGACCGCCGCGGTGGCCAGGGCGATCACGCCATGCCCGCAGTGGTCGCTGTATCCCTCGTTGTGCAAGAAGATGACGCCAAAGTCTGCTGTGGGGGAGACGGGTGGCGTGAGGTAACCGCCGTACATGTCGGCGTGCCCACGGGGCTCGAACATCAGCGCCTGGCCGATGTCATCGGCATGCTCCAGCAGCCACGCGCGGCGTTCCACGATGGAGTGGCCGGGCAGCTTGGGCAGGCCCGAGGTGACGATGCGAAACGGCTCTCCGCCGGTGTGCACTTCTACAGTGCTGATAGTGCGTGTGATCTGCATGGTGAGTGTGGGGTAGTGCCGCAGTGATGTCAGGCGATGCCCAGCGACGCCAGGGCCGCGCGCGCGGCTGCCAAGTCCCATGCCGCGGTGCCTACGCTCTTGAAGACAAACGCCTGCGAGCGGTCGGGATCTTCGCGCACGAGCTGCGCCAGAGCGTGCACGCGGCTCCACTCCACGCCAGCGCGCAGCAAGTCGCCAGCCTCGTGGCGTGCGCCAGCCGGGTCGTCGGCGTACAGCACGCTACCGTCCAGCGTGGTTTTGCCGATCTCTGCCATTTCGGGTTTGAAAGCACCTACGCCCACCACGACCCGGCCGGCCTGTGGCGGCTCGTCGTACACCGGTTCAGTGGCTGTGGTCAGGGTGATGACGGCATCAACGCCTTCAGGGATTCCTGCAGGGCAAGCCCGTACCGTGGCGGACCCTGCAAACCCGGCGCACAGCGCCTGGGCGGTGGCGACCTGGCGGCTACGGACCCACACGGTGCAGTCGGGGTACAGGTCTTGCAGAGCTTGAATGTGGTGCCTGGCTTGCACGCCAGTGCCGATGAGCAGAACCTGCCGGGGTGCGTGGCCCAGCAGCCGATGGATGGCGACCATCGATACGGCCGCAGTGCGCCGCCCGGTGACCACGGGGCCGTCTAGCTGGCACAGCGGTTGGCCGGTGGCGGCTGCGCACACGGTCACGATGCCGTGGATGGTGGGCAGCTTCAATGCAGCGTTACCAGGGTGCACATTGACCAGCTTGTGGATGCCAATGTCGTGCGAGGTGGCTGGCATGCTCAGCATCACGCCGCCTTGGCCCATGGGCACCACCATGCGCTCGGGGCTCAGGATCTTGCCCTCGCGGTATTCCACGGCAGCTGCTTCAATCGCCTTCGCCAGCGCAGCAAAAGGCAGTGCCTGTGCGGTGGCCTTGGCATCGCACACGGGCAAACGGTGGGTGGGCGAAGCCGTGGAAGTCGAGGCGGTCATGGGTGGATCCGATCTTGGAGGGCGGCGGCAGCTTGAAGTCGTGCCGCGGTGAAGCGTCACAGGGGCGCTTCAGTGAATCAATGGCAAATTGGTTTTTTAGCACCCACTTGGGTCAGGTCAGCGTTTTACGGCTTGCTGCGCGTCAAAGTGGGTCAATTGCGGCAGGTTGTGGCGAAGTTCGCTTGAATTTTGGGCAAATTGTCATGATTCGGTGACGAAGCAATCCCTAGGGTTAGTCCCTAAATTAGCGGATGTTTCGCCACAGTGATGGCGCTACTGCAGAAAATATATTGGTCTGAATGGTGACTTCTTTCTACAATTTTTCAAAGCAGATCGGAAAAATTGGTAATGAGTATTGACCATTCAGCGGATGAATTTCGACCCAGGCAGATTTACGAGCAGGTGGCCGAGCGCATACGCAGTTCGATCTTGAGCGGGGCGTTTTCGGCAGGATCGCGGCTTCCGTCCGAGCGCGAGCTGGCCCAGCGGCTGGGTGTGAGCCGCCCTGCGGTGCGGGAAGCCATTGGAGCGCTGCAAAACCTGGGTTTGGTGGTCACTCGCCATGGTTCGGGCACCTATGTGACGGCCCAGGGTGGGCTGGCGGGCGACACGCAGACCCCAGGCGGGCCGTCAGACTTCAGCCCGCTGAGCATTCTGGAAGTGCGTTTGCTCTTCGAACCTGCCTTGGCGCGGCGTGCAGCCCGCGGCGGAAAGCGAGATGCAGCCGCCGAGGAATATCTGCGCCGCATGGCAGAGGTGCGGGACCTGAGCGACCCGCAGCAGCAAGCCTTGTGGTCGGAGTGCGACCGGCTGTTTCACCGGCAGATTGCCCTGATGGGTGGTGACGCACTGTGGGTCAGAATGGCCGACGAAATCGCCCGCAGCATGGACCAGCCCCTGTGGCGCAGGCTGTGCGGCGACGGCATTTGCGACCCCGAGCGCATTCCCCTGTATGTGGCCGAGCACCGGCTGATCTACGAGGCCATCATCACGGGTGACGAGGATGCCGCCGCTTTTCTGGTGGAGCGCCATCTGCAGCGCGTGCGCAAGGACATCTCCACGCGCGAATAGGCCGCGTCAGAGGTTGCTGGCTGCCAGCACCTCGGACATGTCGGTCAAGCCGTGCAGCACTTTTTCAATGCCGTCCTGGCGCAGGGTCAGCATACCGGCCGCCAAGGCGGTCTGGCGAATTTCTGCAGCCGAGGCGCGGCGGCGTATGTGCTGGCGGATGGCTTCGTCGCTGATCATCAATTCATGGATGCCCATGCGTCCCCGGTAGCCGTGGCCCTCGCACTCCGGGCAACCCACGCGGCGCCAGAGCTGCAATTCGCCAGAACCCGCACCGTAGTTCTTGCGCCAGCGCTGAACCAGCGCCGCACGGCCTTCGGGGCTGTTGCCCGAGCCGCTGGGCAGGTACTGCGATGCCATGTCCAGCAGCGTTTCGTCGTCTGCCACCACGGGTTCGCGGCAAGCCCTGCACAGGCGCCGCACCAGGCGCTGCGCAAGGATGGCGAGCAGCGAATCCGAGAAGTTGAACGGGTCCAGGCCGATCTCCAGCAGCCGCGCAATGCTCTCGGGTGCCGAATTGGTGTGCAGGGTGGAGAGCACCAGATGCCCTGTGAGCGATGCTTCAATGGCGATGCGCGAGGTCTCCTCGTCGCGCATTTCGCCGATCATGATGACGTCGGGGTCCGCACGTAAAAACGTGCGCATGGCGGCCGCGAAGGTCCAGCCGATGCGCGGGTTGACCTGCACCTGGCGCAGACCACTCTGGGTGATTTCGATCGGGTCCTCGGCCGTCCAGATCTTGCGGCCAGCGGTGTTGATGTCGCTGATAACCGAGTGCAGCGTGGTGGTCTTGCCGCAGCCCGTGGGCCCCACCACCAGCACCAGGCCGTAAGGCTTGCGCACCATGTCACGCATGGCCTTCAGGTTGGCCGGTGTGAGCCCGATGGCATCCAGCGGCAAGGGCTTGGCGCCTGCCAGCAGCCGCAGCACCACATCCTCCAGGCCGCGCGAAGTGGGCACCGTGACGACCCGCAGCTCCACTGGTGGGCCTCCGAAGCGAGAGAAATCGATCTTGCCATCCTGGGGCTTGCGGTGCTCCGAGATGTCCATGTTGGCCATGATCTTGATGCGGGCCACCAAGGCATAGCGAAAGCGCGCGGGCAACTCCAGGTGGGGCACCAAGTCACCATCAATGCGCAAGCGAATGCGCACATTCAGGGGCGCAGGCTCGGTTTCGATGTGAATGTCGGAGGCACGGTGGGCAATGGCTTCGTTGATGACCGAGTTGATCAGCCGCACCAGCGTGTTGTCCGATTCACTCACCACATCGGTATCGGCCGTCTGGCTGTCTGGGGCCGAGTCGTTCAGGTCCTGTGCCAGTTCTTGCGATGTGGCGCGTGCGGTGGGCGGTGGGCGCACGCCGTCTTTGGTTCCACCAGCGACGATTTTTCCCCGCGGCGCATCAGAGGCATCGCCTGGGTGAACGCTGTAGGCCTTGGCGATGGCAGGAGCCAAAGTGCCCGGCGCGGCTTTGATCGGAATCAGCCGCCGTTGGGTCAGAAAGCGCAGCTCGCCGAGCAGCATCCGGTCGTACGGATCGGCCATGAGCAGCGCCAAGGATTCGTCGCGCACCAGCAGGGGTAGCACCGATTCGCGCTCTGCCACGGTGCGGGGCACCAAGGCCAGGGCATCAGGCTCTGGCTGCAGGTGGGCGGGGTCGACCATGTACTCGCCCAGCCAGGTGGAAATCACTTGCCGCAATTCGTTCTGGCTCAGGTCATGCTGCTCCACCAGGATCTGGCCAATCGGGCGTGCGTTGCCTTTGTCCCGTTCCTGCTGTTGGGTTTGCAAGCTGCTGGCCAGCGCGGTCGGCGTGATCAGCCCGGCATGCAGCAGCGCCTCCCCCAAATGGCGGGCCTTGCCAATGGCCGGGTGCGGCGTGGAAAGCAGCATCCACAAGGCATCGGTGCTTGGTGGCTGGATGCATTGGGGCAGTGAGTCCTCAGTGTCTTTGGGGTAGGGCATGGCAGAGGGTCAGAGCGCGAACTCGTATTCCACAGTGATGGGCGCGTGGTCTGAAAACTTCTCGCCCTTGTAAATGGACTCTGTGCGCGCCAGCGCCGCCATGGCGGGTGTGGCCAAGTGGTAATCCAGCCGCCAACCCACGTTTTTGGCATACGCCTGGCCCCGGTTGCTCCACCATGTGTAGGCCGTGTCGGTGGTCGCAGGTTGTAACTGACGGTAAACGTCCACCAATCCGCCGCCTTCGCCACTTGTGTCTAACAGTTTTGTCATCCAGGCACGCTCTTCTGGCAGGAAACCGCTGTTTTTCTGGTTACTGCGCCAGTTTTTCAGATCGATGTTCTGGTGGGCAATGTTCACGTCGCCGCACAAGATGAACTCTCGCTGTGCCTTCAGTTGTAACAGATGGGGGTAAAACTCGGCCAGGAAGCGGAACTTGGCCTGCTGGCGTTCCTCGCCGGAGGAGCCGCTGGGGAAATAGGCGCTCACGATCGACATCTTTCTCGATGGCGTGTCAAAGCGCAGCTCTACATACCGGCCCTCGGCGTCGAATTCGGGCGAGTTGTAGCCCACCACCACCTCCGAAGGTTCGTGGCGCGTGTAGATACCCACGCCCGAATAACCCTTCTTCTGCGCAAAATGAAAGTGGCCTTTCAGCCCCGCCAGCACTTCGAAACGGGTGGCAATATCTGCAGCCTGGGCTTTGACCTCCTGCACACAAATACAATCCGGCCGCGTGGTGGCGATCCAGCTCTCCACGCCTTTGCTGGTGGCGGACCGAATGCCATTGAGGTTGAGGCTGGTTAATTTGAACAAGGAATTTCCCATGGTGGATGTTGGCGTGCAGGCCCCGAACGACGGCGTTTTGGCGCAGGATTTCGTACGTTTCGCCGTTGAATCGGGCGTTTTGCGGTTCGGGGAGTTCAAGACCAAGGCAGGTCGGATGAGCCCGTATTTCTTCAATGCGGGCCTGTTTGACGACGGAGCCAAGCTGGGCCGTCTCGCAGAATTCTATGCAAAAGCCCTGTTGGCCAGCGGAATCGAATTCGACATGATTTTTGGCCCCGCCTACAAGGGGATTCCGCTGGCCGCCACGGTGGCTGTAGAGCTGGCCCGCCTGGGGCGCAATGTGCCCTTTGCCTACAACCGCAAGGAAGCCAAGGACCACGGCGAAGGCGGCACGCTGGTGGGCGCGCCCCTCAAGGGCCGGGTGTTGATCGTGGACGATGTGATGTCGGCAGGCACTGCCGCGCGGGAGTCCATCGCCCTGATCAAGGCCGCCGGGGCCACACCGCACGCCGTGGCCATTGCGCTGGACCGCCAGGAGAAAGCCACCGAGAACGGGGTGGACGTGGAGCACAGCGCGGTGCAGTACGTGCGCAACCAGCTGGGCATGCAGGTGTGTGCCATTGCCAAGCTGGCAGATTTATTGCTTTATCTCTCTAAAAATGGGGGGGCGGAGATGCGCGTCCATCACGAGCGGGTCTTTGCATATCGCCAAAAATATGGCGTGACTGAAGGATAAGGAACTTGAAACAATGGGCTGCAAGTGCAGGGGGCGTAGCGCTGTGGGCAGGGCTCACTGCGTTTGCCTTTGCACAGGCGCCTGCCGCAGGGCAGGGTATCTACACCTGCGTTGACAAGCATGGGCGCCGCATCACGGCGGACCGGCCCATCCAGGAATGTCTCGACCGCGAGCAGCGGGAGTTGAGTCCTTCGGGGATCACCCGTCGCCAGATTGGTCCTTCGCTGTCCGACACCGAGCGTGCGGCCCTTGAAGCCCAGCAGCGCAAAGAGGCTGAAGAGCGCGTGCGGGCCATCGAAGAAAAGCGCCGCGAGCGCGCGCTGGTGGCACGCTATCCCGACAAGGTCACCCACGACATCGAGCGCAATGCCGCCTTGCTGATCGTGGACGAAGTGACGGCCACTGCCGAGAAGCGCATTGTTGAGCTGCGTGAGCAGCGCAAGAAGCTGGACGTGGAGATGGAGTTCTACAAAAAGGACCCCAACAAGGCGCCCATGTCCTTGCGTCGCCAGATCGGTGAGAACGAAGACGGCGTTGCCGAGCTGCAGCGCTTCATCGCCGGCCAGGAACAGGAAAAGCGCAAGGTGCACCAGAAGTTCGATACCGAACTGGCCAAGCTCAAAGTGCTGTGGGAAATCCACAAACCCGTCACCCTGCCCGCAGCCTCTGGCGTGCAATCTGGCGCGGCTTCCACCGTTCGCTGATTGCGCACAGCCCAACAAAAAGCCCCTCTGGGCTGGGACCCGAGGGGCTTTTTCAATGGTGCGGCGAGGCCAGGGCTCGGTTGTGCCCCAACCCTATGCACGGCACTCAGGCCGACAGCTTGGCCCGCAGCAAATCGTTGACCTGCTGAGGGTTCGCCTTGCCCTTGCTGGCCTTCATGATCTGGCCCACCAGTGCGTTGAATGCCTTGTCCTTGCCTGCGCGGAACTGGGCCACGTTGTCGGCGTTGGCGGCAATCACCTCGTCGATGATCTTCTCCAGCGCGCCGGAGTCGTTCATCTGCTTGAGGCCCTTGGCTTCGATGATGGCGTCCACATCGGCCGACTCGCCCGTCCACAGCGCATCAAACACCTGCTTGGCTGCGTTGTTGGAGATGGTGCCGTCGGCAATGCGCGCAATCATGGCGGCGAGCTGAGCGGCAGTCACTGGCGCTGACTCAATGCTGGTTTCGCCCGCATTCAAGCGGCGAGACAGCTCGCCCATGATCCAGTTGCTGGCCAGCTTGGCCTGGCCGCAGGCCTTGGCTGTGGCTTCAAAGTAGGCCGCCATGGCCTTGCTCTGCGTGAGCGTGGTCGCGTCGTACTCGGGCAGCCCGTAGTCGGCCACAAAGCGGGCCGCCATGCTGCGGGGCAGCTCGGCCATCTGGGCGCGCTGCTCGTCGATCCAGGCTTGCGAGATCTGCAGTGGTGGCAGGTCTGGGTCGGGGAAGTAGCGGTAATCGGCCGCATCTTCCTTCGTGCGCATGGCGCGGGTCTCGCCCGTGTCGGGGTCGAACAGCACGGTGGCCTGCTGGATGGCGTGGCCGTCTTCGATCTGCTCGATTTGCCAGCGGATTTCGTAGTCAATCGCCTGCTGCATGAACTTGAACGAGTTCAGGTTCTTGATCTCGCGGCGGGTGCCCAGCGGTGCCCCAGGCTTGCGCACCGACACGTTGGCGTCGCAGCGGAAGCTGCCTTCCTGCATGTTGCCGTCGCAGATGCCGATCCAGGTCACGATCTTGTGCAGCTCTTTGGCGTACGCCACGGCTTCTTCGCTGCTGCGGATGTCGGGCTCGGTCACGATCTCTAGCAGCGGCGTGCCCGCGCGGTTCAGGTCGATGCCGCTTTGGCCAATGAAGTCTTCGTGCAGCGACTTGCCCGCGTCTTCTTCCAGGTGGGCGCGCACCAGGCGCACGGTCTTCTTCTCGTCACCCAGGAAGAACGACACCTCGCCGCCTTGCACCACCGGGATTTCAAACTGGCTGATCTGGTAACCCTTGGGCAGGTCGGGATAGAAGTAATTTTTGCGGGCAAAAATGCTTTCTGGCGCAATGTGGGAGCCGAGGGCCAGTCCTAATTTGATAGCGCACTCGACGGCCTTGCGGTTCATCACCGGCAGGGTGCCGGGCAATGCCAGGTCCACTGGGCTGGCCTGGGTGTTGGGCTCGGCGCCAAAAGCGGTGGGCGAGCGGCTGAAAATCTTGCTCTGCGTGGCCAGTTGGGCGTGGGTTTCAAAGCCGATGACGACTTCGTAACCGTGGATCAGTTTGGCAGACATGGATCTGTCCTTGCTATTAATAAGAGAGCTGTCTGCGCTTATCGTTTGCCGGGTTGAAGGACATTTGTACCTAAAACCTATTCAAACCAAGCGCAGGCAGCTATGAATTTCAGAGTGGGCTGCGCAGGTGGAAATCGGTGGCCTGCTGCAGGCGGTGCGCGGTGTTCAGCAACTGGGCTTCCTTGAAGTAGTTGCCGATCAGCTGCAGGCCCACGGGCATACCGCCCTCGCCAAAGCCTGCGGGCACACTCATGCCGGGCAAACCGGCCAGCGATGCGGGCAGGGTGAAGATGTCGGCCAGGTAGTCGGCCAGCGGGTCGCTGCCGTGCTCACCCAGCTTCCAGGCCACGGTGGGGGCCACGGGGCCGGCGATCACGTCGCAATCCTTGAATGCGTTCTGGAAGTCGTCGGCAATCATGCGGCGGATCTTTTGCGCCTGCAGGTAGTAAGCGTCGTAGTAGCCGTGGCTCAGCACGTAGGCGCCGATCATGATGCGGCGCTTGACCTCGTCGCCAAAGCCTTCGGCGCGGGTCTTCTTGTACATGTCCACCAGGTCCGTGTAGTCCTTGGCGCGGTGGCCGAACTTCACGCCGTCAAAGCGGCTGAGGTTGGACGACGCCTCGGCCGGGGCAATGATGTAGTACACCGGGATGGACAGCTGCGTGCGCGGCAGGCTGATGGGCACGAGCTTGGCGCCGAGCTTTTCGTATTCCTTCAAAGCGCCATCTACAGCCGCGCGCACATCGGGCGCCAGGCCTTCGCCAAAGAACTCGGCCGGGATGCCGATGCGCAGGCCGTCGATGCTGTCGTTCAGCTTGGCGCTGAAGTTTTCGGCGGGCACGTCCAGACTGGTGGAGTCGCGGTCCGGGTCGGGGCCGCACATGGCCGACAGCAGCAGGGCGCAGTCTTCGGCGCTGCGGGCCATGGGGCCGGCCTGGTCCAGGCTGGAGGCAAACGCGATCATGCCGTAGCGGCTGGCGCGGCCATAGGTGGGCTTGATGCCGGTGATGCCGCAGAACGAGGCGGGCTGGCGGATGGAGCCGCCGGTGTCGGTGCCGGTGACGGCAGGTGCCAGGCGCGCGGCCACGGCCACGGCGCTGCCGCCGGACGAGCCGCCAGGAATGCGGTCGGTGGCCCAGGGGTTGCGCACGGGGGCCGGGGCATCAAAGCCCACGGGGGCGACGGCCGAGTTTTCGTTGGCCGAGCCCATGGCGAACTCGTCGCAGTTGAGCTTGCCCAAGGTCACGGCGCCGGCTTCTGCCAGCTTGGTGACCACGGTGGCGTCAAACGGCGACTGGTAGCCCGCCAGCATCTTGGAGCCTGCGGTGCTAGGGAAGGCCTGGGTGACGAAGATGTCCTTGTGTGCAATTGGCACGCCTTCGAGCGCGCCTGCCGTGCCGGCGGCAATGCGGGCGTCAGCGGCCCGGGCCTGGGCCAGGGTGGCGTCTTCGTTCAGGGCCACGTAGGCGCCCAGGTTCTGGTGGGCCTTGGCGCGGGCCAGGAAATGCTGTGCGGCTTCGACGGCAGAGAATTGCTTGCCGCGCAGGCCCGCAGCCAGTTCGACCACGCTCAGGTCGTGCAATGCGGTGGTGTTCAGGGTCATGGCGGGGCTCACTCGATCACTTTGGGCACCAGGAACAGGCCGCGCTCTACAGCGGGGGCGCTCTTCTGGTTGGCTTCGCGGTTGTTGGGCTCGCTGGCGATGTCATCGCGCAGGCGCAAGGCCACCGGCTGGATGGCTGCCACGGGGTGGGCCAACGGCTCAATCCCTTGGGTATCCACAGCCCGCATTTGCTCCACCACGTCGAAAAAACCGTTCAATTGCGTGAGCATGCGCTCACTTTCTTGAGGGGTAAGCTCCAGTCGCGCCAAATTGGCGATGCGACCAATGTCCTGAGGGGTCAGTGCCATAAGGAAAGTATTTGTCGGGATACCAGATGTAAAGCTGTGATCCGGGTCATGCCGGAAGGAGTTATTCACAGGGGATGGGGTATTATCCCGGCTTTGCCGCATTACCCTTTTTTCAGCCGGTCATTGCGCGAAAAAAGCTATATTTGCCCCCCCCACTCCCTGACACACCCGGCGACGGCAGGCCGACGCGCATGCCGTGCCTGAGAGGATTTTTGAATGTTCGGAGCTTTCCGTCGGTATTTCTCCACCGACCTTGCCATTGACCTTGGCACGGCCAACACCCTGATTTTCGCACGCGACAAAGGCATCGTTCTGGACGAGCCCTCCGTGGTTGCCATTCGCCACGAAGGCGGCCCCCATGGCAAGAAGGTGATCCAGGCCGTGGGCCGCGAAGCCAAGGCCATGCTGGGCAAGGTGCCCGGCAACATCGAAGCCATCCGCCCGATGAAAGACGGCGTGATCGCCGACTTCGTGATCACCGAACAGATGATCAAGCAGTTCATCAAGATGGTGCATCCCCGCTCGGTGCTGACGCCCAGCCCCCGCATCATCATCTGCGTGCCCTGCGGTTCCACCCAGGTCGAGCGCCGCGCCATCAAGGACGCGGCCGAGGCAGCTGGCGCCACAGCGGTGTACCTGATCGAAGAACCCATGGCCGCCGGCATTGGCGCTGGTCTGCCCGTGTCGGAAGCTTCGGGCTCCATGGTGGTGGACATTGGCGGCGGCACCACCGAGGTGGGCGTGATCTCGCTGGGCGGCATGGTCTACAAGGGCAGCGTGCGCGTAGGTGGCGACAAGTTCGACGAAGCCATCATCAACTACATCCGTCGCAACTACGGCATGCTGATCGGTGAACCCACGGCCGAAGCCATCAAGAAGAACATCGGCTCTGCCTTCCCAGGCTCGGAAGTCAAGGAGATGGAAGTCAAGGGCCGTAACCTGTCCGAAGGCGTGCCACGCAGCTTCACCATCTCGTCCAACGAGGTGCTGGAAGCCCTGACCGAGCCGCTCAATCAGATCGTTTCTGCCGTGAAGAACGCGCTGGAGCAAACCCCACCCGAACTTGGCGCCGACATTTCAGACCGCGGCATGATGCTGACGGGCGGTGGTGCGCTGTTGCGCGATCTGGACCGTCTGCTGTCCGAAGAAACCGGCCTGCCCGTGCTGGTGGCCGAAGACCCACTGACCTGCGTGGTGCGCGGCTGCGGCATTGCGCTGGAGCGCATGGACCGTCTGGGCAGCATCTTCACCAGCGAGTAATTTCTCAGTGCCAGGGCCGCCCCGGTGGGGGCGCTCTGGTCAATACGGCATGATCGCTGATGCTTCAATGCTTTGTGAATCCACTGCAGTGATTCAACCCCTACGCGACCATTCCTGAGCACTGCCCTCTATGCCCCTGGGAACCTTAGAGCGCAGTGCGCCCCCGTTGTTCAAGCAAGGCCCTTCGGCCTTGTCGCGTTTGGCCGCCTTCAGCGCCCTGGCCTTGTTCCTTATGGTGGCCGACACCCGTTTCCAGATCACCGGGCCGGTGCGCCAGGCGATTGGCACGGTGCTGTACCCCGTGCAATGGCTCATGCTGCAGCCAGTGGAATGGTCTCGGCATGGCTCTGGTTACTTCCAGTCGCTGCAGTCGGCCCAGGCCGCGGCCGATGCTGCCGCCCAGAAACTTGTCGTGGTGTCGCAGCAAGCCCACCAGGCGGAGCAACTGGCCCAGGAAAACATACGACTGCGCAAACTGCTGGAACTGCGTGACCGCCTGGACACGCCAGCGCAGGCCGCCCAGGTGATTTACGACACTGCAGACGCGTTCACCCGCCGCGTGGTCATCGACCAGGGGCAGGTGCATGGTGTGGAGCAGGGGGTGCCCGTCATGGACGAAGGCGGTGTGCTTGGGCAGGTCACGCGCGTCTTTCCGCTGGTGAGCGAAGTGACGCTGCTGGTAGACCGTGACCAGGCCATTCCCGTCCTCAACCTGCGCACGGGTGTGCGAGCGGTGGCTTATGGCGACCCTACGGCCGAGCATGGCGGCGGGATCGAGTTGCGGTTCATTCAGGCCAATGCCGATGTGCGAGAAGGCGATTTGCTCACTACCAGTGGTGTGGACGGCGTCTACCCACCGGGCCTGCCCGTGGCGCGGGTGACCCATGTGGAGCGGCGTGCCGACTCTGCATTCGCCCGCATCTATTGCCAGCCCCTGGCCCAGGTGCAGGGGGTTCGCCACGTCGTGGTGCTCAAACCGCTGACCGACCACCTGCCACCGCGCCCCCAGCCCGCGCAGGCAGAGCACGGCAAGAGGGCGCGCAAATGATGCCGTGCTGTCAGCCATCGCTTTGCGTGCGCCCGGCCAGCGCAGGGGAGTCCGCATGATCATGCCGCGTGGGCAGCAACTGCTGCTGCCAGTCAACCCCGCGTTCATTGCCTTCAGCCTGCTGATCGGCCTGGCCATCAATCTGGTGCCACTGGGGCGCTGGGTGTGGATGCCAGATTTGTTGATGGTGCTGATCGTCTTCTGGGGCGTGCACCAGCCCCTGCGCACGGGCATGGGCGTGGCGTTTGCCTTGGGGCTTTGCATGGACGTAGGGCAGTCGGCCCTGCTGGGGCAGCATGCCCTGGTGTACACCGTGCTTTCGTACAGCGCGATTGCCATGCACCGCCGCCTGCTGTGGTTCAGCGGGCCAGAGCAGGCGCTGCAGGTGTTTCCGCTGTTTGCCTTGGCGCATGGCATCGAGGTGGTGCTGCGCTTGCTGGCCGGTGGCACGTTTCCGGGGTTTTGGGTTTTGCTGGCTCCGGTGCTCGAAGTGGCCCTGTGGCCGCTGGCCAGCTGGGTGCTGCTGGCGCCCCAGCGCCGCCCTCCGGACCGCGACGAGAACCGCCCTCTGTGACCATGGCGAGTGCAGGCCAGCCACGACTGCCGTGCCCCGGACTGTGCACCGGTGCGGCCCCTGTTGCGCCCGTGCGGCGTGACCACGCCGGAGCGCGCCAGCCATGACCGAAATTCGCAACGTGGCGGCCGATGCCTCGCGCCTGCGCCTGCGGGTGCTGGCGGTGGGGCTGGTGGTGTTCCTGGCGTTCTGCCTGATCGTGGCGCGCCTGGTGTTTTTGCAGGTGGTGCGCCACGAAGACCTGGCGGCGCAGGCTGAGAGCAACCGCACGGCCGTGGTGCCCATCGTGCCCAACCGCGGGCTGATCCTGGACCGCAACGGCGTGGTGCTGGCCACCAACTACGCGGCCTACACGCTGGAGATCACCCCTTCGCGCGCCGCACCGCTCGAAGAAACCATTGACCAGCTCTCCAAGGTGGTGGACATCCACCAGCGCGACCGCCGCCGCTTCAAGCGGCTGCTGGAAGAGTCGCGCAACTTTGAATCGCTGCCCATCCGCACCCGGCTGACCGATGAGGAAGTGGCGCGCTTTGCCGCGCAGCAGTACCGCTTCCCTGGCGTGGAGATCAAGGCCCGGCTGTTCCGCAACTACCCCCTGGGCGAAATCGGCAGCCACGCGATTGGCTACATCGGCCGCATCAACCAGAACGAGAAGCAGCGCATTCAGGACGCAGACGACGAGGCCAACTACCGGGGCACCGAATACATCGGCAAGCTGGGCGTGGAGCAAAGCTTTGAAACCGCCCTGCACGGCATCACCGGCGTGGAGCAGATGGAGACATCGGCCGGCGGGCGCGCCGTGCGCAAGCTGGCCAGCCGCCCCGCCACGCCCGGCAAGAGCGTGATGATCTCGCTGGACATCAAACTCCAGAAGATGGTGGAAGACCTGTTTGGCGACCGCCGAGGCGCTCTCGTGGCCATTGACCCGCGCAACGGCGAAGTGCTGGCGCTGGTGAGCAAGCCCACGTTCGACCCCAACCTGTTTGTCGAAGGCATCGACGTGGAGAACTGGACCGCGCTCAACGAGTCCATCGACAAACCCTTGCTCAACCGCGCCCTGCGGGGTCTTTACCCACCCGGCTCCACCTACAAGCCCTTCATGGCGCTGGCCGCGCTGGAGCTGAACAAGCGCTCGCCCAGCATGATCGTGAGCGACCCCGGCTACTACAACTTTGGCGGCCGCACCTTCCGCAGCCACGAAGGCGGCCTGGGCGCGCTCGACATGCACCGCGCCATCCAGTTCTCCAGCAACACCTACTTTTACTCGCTGGCCGTGGAGATGGGCGTGGACGCCATCCACGATTTCATGAAGCCCCTGACCTTCGGGCAGACCACGGGCATTGATCTCAACGGCGAGGTGCGCGGCACCCTGCCCAGCACCGAATGGAAGCGCAACACCTACAAGCGGCCTGAGATGAAGCGCTGGTTTCCTGGCGAAACCGTCTCGCTCGGCATTGGCCAGGGTTACAACAATTTCACTATGCTGCAACTGGCCGTGGCCCAGGCCACCCTGGCCAACGGTGGCACGCGCTACACGCCCCACCTCATCAAGGCCGTGAAAGATACGGTGACGGGCGAGCTGAGCCCCGTGCCCCAGCCGCCAGGCCAAGACCTGGGCTACAAGCCCAAGAACGTGGAGATCGTGCGCAACGCCCTGATTGCGGTGAACAAGGGCGGCACGGGCACCCGGGTGTTTGCGGGCGCGCCCTATTCCTCTGCCGGCAAGACCGGTACCGCGCAGGCCGTGAGCCTGGGCCAGAACGTGAAGTACAACGCCAAGCTGCTGGAAGAACACCAGCGCGACCACTCGCTCTATGCCGCGTTTGCCCCTGCCGAGGCGCCCGAAATTGCAGTGGCGGTGATTGTGGAAAACGCGGGCTTTGGTGCCGCCCACGCGGCCCCTATCGCGCGGCGCGTGTTCGACTACTGGCTGCTGGGCGACTACCCCAGCGAAGAAGACATCGCGGCCGTGCGCAAGGGCCAGGCGTCTGCCCCGCTGGGCAAGCCGCGCAAGGCGGCAGACATTGTGCTGCCCACGCCCTGAGTTTTGCTATCAAATTAAGAGCTGGTTGCGCTTGTGGAATAAGCGCTAGGGCCACTTTTGGTATGAAGTCTGGTTCAGTGCCTGTGGCTGTGCAGGCCTCTGTGGCGTAGCCTGCTGCTCGCATCTCCCAGCCTGCGCCACAGTATCAGCGCGCATTGGCGCAGCCGCCAGCGCTCTCGCTCAAGCCTTCTATGGCTGGGCTGGCGGGGTGGCGGCCGCACTGGCAGGTTGCAACTGGCTCACCACCAGCGCGGTCACGATCAGGGCCGCCCCTCCCACGCCCGCCCAGCCCAGGCTTTCACCCAGCAGGAACCAGGCCGTCAGCGACGCAAACACAGGCTCCAGACCAAACACAATCGCGCTGCGCATGGCGTCCACGCGCTGCTGGCCCCAGGCCTGCAGGATCACCACGACCACGCTGGCCAGCAGGCCCAGGTACAGCAGCGCCAGCCAGGCGGTGCTCTCCAGCCGGGTGAGGCCGGGCAGCCAGTCCATGTGACCATCGCGCCCCCACAGCAGGGCTGTGGAGGCCACGCACATCACCAGCGCCTGCGCGGCTGCCATGCGGGTGGCGCGCAGCGGTGCGGCGCTGGTGCGGCGCGAGCATTCTTCCAGCGCCAGGATGTACAGCGCGTAGAACACCGTGCTGGCCAGGGTGAGCGTATCGCCCAGGTTCCACGGCTCGTTTTCATGGAACATCAGCGCCATGCCCGCAAACGCCATGGCGCACGCGGCCCACAGTTGCCAGCCGTAGCGGCGGCCCAGCGCCAGCATGGCAATCAAGGGCACCACCAGCACGTTCAGCCCGGTCACAAACGCGTTGCGGTTGCTGCTGGTGCGCGCCAGCCCTTCAATCTGCAGCCAGAACGCGAGGAACAGCAACAGACCCAGCGCCGTGCCCCAGCGCCGTTCATTGCGGTGCATGCCCAGCCACAGGGGCAGCAACACCACCAGCGCAATCGCAAAGCGCAGCCAGATGATCTGCAGCGCATCGAGCTGCGCTGACAGCAGCTTCATGGCGGGGAAGGTGGTGCCCCACACTACGGTGACGATGAGCAGGGCGATCAGGCCCGAGCGTTCAGTGCGCATGGCTAACGACTCCAGAACAAAACCAAAAAAAAGAAAAAGGCCCCCGGTTGCCCGGCGGCCTTGCGGCTGATGCGCGGGCTAAGGGCTAGTGGCTGACCTGACCGAGGAATGCTCGGATGCGGTCGTTGGCCGGGTTGCTGAAGAACTCCTTGGGTGGCGCGTCGTGCGCGATGCGGCCCTGGTCGAAGAACATCACGCGATCGGCCACCTCGCGGGCAAAACCCATTTCGTGGGTCACGACGATCATCGTCATGCCGCCGCGCGCCAGGCTGCGCATCACGTCCAGCACTTCCTTGACCATTTCGGGGTCGAGTGCCGAGGTGGGCTCGTCAAACAGCATCACTTTGGGCTGCATGGCCAGGGCGCGGGCAATGGCCACCCGCTGCTGCTGTCCGCCCGACAGTTGCCAGGGATACTTGTGGGCGTGGTCTTGCATGCCCACGCGGCGCAGCAACTGCACGGCCTCTTCGTTGGCTTGCGCGCGCGGCGTGTGGCGAATGCGGCGGGGCGCCAGCGTCACGTTGTCCAGCACGCTCATGTGGCCGAACAGGTTGAACTGCTGAAACACCATGCCCACTTCGCAACGCTGGCGCTGCAGCGTGGCCAGGTCGTCGCACACATCGACGCCATCGATCGTGATGCGCCCGCTGTCATGGGGCTCCAGCCGGTTGATCGCGCGCAGCAGCGTACTCTTGCCGGAGCCGGAGGCGCCGATGATGACCGTGACCTCGCCCGTGTGGAACACGGTGGACACGTCCTTGAGCACCTGGTGTGTGCCAAACGACTTGCACACGCGCTCGGCCACGATGTAGGGCTTGGGTTGAGCGTTGGAGTTCATTGGTTGCGGCCCTCCACGTCAAAGCGGTACTCGACCGCGTTCGAAATCTGCGTGACCAGCGTGGTGAGCAGCAGGTATGTGACGGCCACCGTGGTCAGCGTGGCAATGGGCTGGAAGGTGGCCGACTGGATGCGGTTGCCCACATTGGTCAGCTCCACCACGCCGATGGCGTAGGCCAGCGAAGAATCCTTGAGCAGCGCCACAAAGTTGCTGACCAGCGGCGGCAGCGAGATCTTGAACGCCTGGGGGAACACCACGTCCAGGAACACATGCGTGCGGCCCAGGCCCAGGGCTTTGGCGGCCTCGGTCTGGCCGCGTGGCACAGCCAGCAGGCCAGCGCGCAGGGCTTCGGCGTTGTAGGCGCCTACGTTCAGACCCAGGGCCACTACGGCGGCGGCGAAGTCGGGCAGGTTCAGGCCCGGCACCAGCACCGGCAGGGCAAAGTACACGAACAGGATCTGCACCAGCAGCGGCGTGCCGCGGATGGCCCAGATGTAGAAGCTGGCAACCCAGCGCACAGCCACCCAGCGGGCAGTGCGGGCCAGAGCCGCCACGGTGCCCAGCACCAGGCCGACTGCGCCACTGACGAGCGTGAGCCACAGGGTGGTGCGGGCGCCATCAGAGAAGGCTTGGGCGTTGGAGCCAATGGGCTCGGGAAGGAACGAGAGCACCTGGCCCAGGAGCGACAGGGCCAGCACCATGAGCACCAGCGCGGCGACAAGGGTGGCATTGCTGCGCTGCTGGCGGGACCAGGTTTGCGGCCAGAGGGCGATAAGCATGAATGAAATGACCGTTCGGTCTCAGTTCTGGATCAGTTCAGCGGCAGGCTCTGCGCACCGAAGGTGCCGAGTGTGCCAGCAAAAACAAAAGGTGCGCAGGGGGCAAGCCCCCTGCGCACCTCGGGGTGTCTGCCAGTGAAGGACAGCGTGTGCGCCACGCCAGCCCCTCATCCGGCAGCCCCTTGTGCTTGCAGATCAGTTGCAGCGCACGTCTTCGTTGAAGTACTTCTTGGACACGGTGGCGTAGCTGCCATCAGCCAGCACTTCGGCGAAGGCCTTGTTCCAGGCTTCGGTCAGGCTGGTGTTGCCCAGGGCCATGGCGGGGGCAATGCGCTCGATGAACAGCATGTCGCCCAGCTTGAAGCCGGCCTTGGCGTTCTTGGCAGCGGCTTCCTTGGCCACGAACTTGTCGCTCACCCAGGCGTCCACGCGCTTGGAGATCAGGGCGCGCTGGGCGTCGGTGTCTTGGGGGAAGTTCTTCACTTCCTTCACGCCCGCGAGCTTTTGCACGTTCGTGAGGTAGCTGGTGCCGGTTTGCACGGCCACCACCTTGCCAGTCAGGTCCGCAGCGGTGCGGATCTTGGCGTCCATCGCCACGATCATGCCGCCCGAGCAGTAGTGGGGGTTGGCAAAAGTCACGGCCTTGGCGCGCTCTTCCGTCACGCCGTGCGAGGCGATCACGACATCCCAGCGGTTTTGGGCCAGGCCGGTCAGCAGGGCGTCAAAGCCCAGGGTCTTCCACTCCAGCTTCAGGCCCATCTTCTTGACGACCAGCTCCGCCACTTCGACTTCGAAGCCCGTCAGCTGGGTGCCCTTGAAGTAGTTGAAGGGAGCGAACTGGCCTTCGGTGGCGACGATGATCTTGCCGTCTTTCTTGACTTCGTCGAGCGTGCGGGCTTGGGCGACGAAGGCGGCGCACAGCGCCACAGCGGTAACAACGGTCTTCAACAGTTTCATGGCAAGGTCCTGCAGGGGTAGTTTCAGGTACAAAAAAATCCGACATGCAGGTGGGCAAGCCGGAAGCGGAAAACACAACCATCGCCAGGGGCGATGGGCCTGTTCATCAAATAGAAATAAATATAGGACGCCCGTTCTTTTGAAGAACACGCAGGACAACCCTAGTGTTGCGCGGGCGTCCAGCGGTTTTTTGACTGGCGTCAGCCCACCGCTTGTTCAGCGCAGGAACGCGTCGTAGCCCGTCTTCAGGATCAGGCTGCTCACCACCACGATGAAAATGCCGCGCACAAAACCGGTGCCATGCTTGAGTGCCATGTGCGTGCCGGCCATGCTGCCCACCACATTGGCGATGGCCAGCGTCACCGCATAGTGCCACCAGACATGGCCCTTGAAGGCAAACAGCGAGATGGCCGCGATGTTGGTGGCGCAGTTGAGCAGCTTGGCCGAGGCGGAAGCGTTCAGGAAGTCGTAGCCCAGCAGCCGCACGAACAGGAAGACGAAGAAACTGCCGGTGCCCGGGCCAAAGAAGCCGTCGTAAAAACCAATGCCCAGGCCCACCAGGCTGGCCACCCACACCTCGGCATTGCCGCTGAAGCGGGGCGCATGGTGGCGGCCCAGGTCTTTCTTGGCCAGGGTGTAAGCCAGCACGGCCAGCAGCACCAGCGGCAGCACCTTGCGCAAAAAGTCGGGCGACAGCGCCGTGACCGTCCAGGCCCCTGCAAAGGCGCCGGCAAAACCCGCTGCCGCAGCGGGCAGCAGGGCGGCCCAGCGCATTTCCACGCGGCGGCTGTACTGCCAGGTGGCCATGGCGGTGCCCCACACCGCCCCGGCCTTGTTGGTGCCAAACAGCGTGGCCGGTGCTGCCCCTGGGAAGGCGGCAAACAGGGCTGGGGTCAGGATCAACCCGCCGCCGCCCACAATCGCATCAATGAAGCCTGCCAGGAGCGAGGCGAAGGTGATAAAAATCCATTCCATCGCCCGATTTTCGCACCCCTGCTGCTATGACCTTGGTAGCAACGCGCTGGAACTGGCGACAGCGCTGCGCAGGTGCAGACGAAAAAAAAAAGCGCTGGGATCGCCAGCGCTTCGAAAACTTTGCGCACCTCGTTGGGTGCTTATCTTGGTAGTTGGTTTAAGGGTTGTCTCCTCGATCCCCTCATCTGGGACGCCTTGGAGCCCCGTGAGTGGTTGCACTGTAACCCCTGCACTTGCGTGGTGCATTGGGAGTTTCCCGAGGGATGGTGCAGTGCACCAAACGGGGCGTAGCGCTGGCACGCCTTGTGCAACCCCCCGAAAGCAACGGAGGTAGCAACAGATGAACCACAGCGAGAAACTCGCCATCGCCGCGCACCTGCATGTGCTGCTGCGGCGCAAGACGGGCCGCGTGACAGACACCGAATGGATGGCCAGCAACGGCAGCTATGCCCGCGAGATCGCCCGCTTTGCCCGCGAACGCGCCGTGTTGGACCAGGCCCCTGAACTGATCGAGTGGGCCGACCGCCTGGATCACTGCATGCAAGACACCTTGGCGGCCGAGTTGCGCCGCAGTGCCCGCGAGGCCGAGGCCGCCCGTGCAGCAGAGCGGGCTGCCGCACCGTCGGCGCACACTGCGGCCACGGGGCATTCGCAGGCGCGGCGTTATGTGGGTGGCATTCGCTGATCTGGCGCGGGGCTGAGCCGCCCCGCCGTGGGCAGGCTGCCCTGCCATGGCGCATTGCCCATCGCCTTGTGTATGCGTTTGGACTGACGAGTGCGCGAGGCTGTGTCAGCCGCCCGCACGTTGCGCCTCCACCATCCACTGCGCGGCCCGCTCGGCCATCATCAGCGTGGGCGAGTTGGTGTTGCCGCTGGTGATGGTGGGCATGGCCCCTGCATCCACCACGCGCAGGCCTTGGATGCCGCGCACACGCATCTGACTGTCCAGCACCGCCATGGGGTCCTGGTCGTGCCCCATTTTGGTGGTGCCCACGGGGTGGAAGATGGTGGTGGCGATGTCGCCCGCCAGCCGCGCCAGGTCTTCGTCCGTCTGGTACTGGGTGCCGGGCTTCCATTCTTCAGGCTGGTACTTGGCCAGCGCGGGCTGGGCCACGATGCGGCGGGTGACGCGCAGGCTGTCGGCGGCCACCTTGCGGTCTTCGGGGGTGCTCAGGTAGTTGGGGGTAATGGCGGGCGCAGTGCGGAAGTCGGCGTTCTTGATCTGCACTGTGCCCCGGCTGGTGGGGTTGAGGTTGCACACGCTGGCCGTGAAGGCCGGGAAGCTGTGCAGCGGCTCGCCAAACGCATCCAGCGACAAGGGCTGCACGTGGTACTGGATGTTGGGGTACACATGCTCGTCGCTGCTGCGCGTGAAGGCGCCCAGTTGCGACGGTGCCATGCTCATGGGGCCGCTGCGTTTGAGCACGTATTCGAGCCCGATCTTGGCCTTGCCCACCAGCGAGTTGGCCATGGTGTTGAGTGTGGGCACACCCTGCACCTTGTAGACCGAGCGGATCTGCAAATGGTCTTGCAAATTGGCACCCACGCCGGGCAAATCTTGCACCACGTCAATGCCATGCTGGCGCAGCAGCGCTGCGGGCCCGATGCCCGAGAGCTGCAGCAGCTGCGGCGAGTTCACGGCGCCTGCGCTCAGCACCACCTCGCGGGCGGCGTGGGCGGTCACCATCTCGTGGCCGTCCCACACCTTCACACCGGTGCAGCGGCGGCTGCCATCGGGCTGGGTTTCAATGATGAGCTGCGCCGCCTGCGCGCTGGTCCACATTTCAAAGTTGGGCCGCCCATAGCAGGTGGGGCGCAGGAAGGCCTTGGCCGTGTTCCAGCGCCAGCCGCTTTTCTGGTTCACCTCAAAGTAACCCACGCCCTCGTTGGTGCCCCGGTTGAAGTCGTCGGTGGCGGCAATGCCGGCTTCCTGGGCGGCTTGCGCAAAGGCGTCCAGCACATCCCAGCGCAGGCGCTGCTTTTCCACGCGCCATTCGCCGGTGCTGCCGGTGGCTTTGTTGCCGTGCAGGCGTTTGAAGTTTTCATTGACGCCCTCGGGCTGGTCCAGCCGCCAGTGGTCTTCGTGGCGACGGAAGTGGGGCAGCACGTTGTCCCAGCGCCAGCTGTCATCGCCCGTCAGCTGGGCCCACTGGTCGTAGTCGCGCGACTGGCCGCGCATGTAGATCATGCCGTTAATGCTGCTGCAGCCGCCCAGCGTCTTGCCGCGCGGGTAGCGCAGGGTGCGGCCGTTCAGGCCTGCGTCGGGCTCGGTGTGGTAAAGCCAGTCGGTGCGGGGGTTGCCAATGCAGTACAGGTAGCCCACAGGGATGTGGATCCAGTGGTAGTCGTCTTTTCGCCCCGCTTCCAACAGCAGCACGCGGTAGCGGCCACTGGCGCTCAGGCGGTTGCAGAGCAACGCGCCTGCAGTGCCGCCGCCAATGATGATGTAGTCAAACTGGGTGTCGCTCATGGATGGGTCGAAAACGGATTGGTAACCCGCCCCATTGTGCTGAGCGCCCACCGTCTGTCGATGGGGTAAATGCTTGTTGCTATCAAATAAATAGCTGATTGCGCTTGTTTAATAAGCGCTGGAGGGTGTTTTGATAAAAATTACATCTGCCCGCTGGAAGAATGTGCCAAGCGCTTCACGCGGCTCCGCTACCATGCTTGACTCTGTCGTTCACCCTCATTGCCCGCCCGGCGGCCCGCACCGCCCTCACCATGACCATTGACAGCGTTGCCCCCCGCATCGTCCGCACCGACACGCCCGATGGGCCGTGCGCGCAGCCGCAAGGGCGCTGGGGCGCGGCCGAACTGGGCACGCGGGCGCAGTGGAAGCTGCTGCGCCGCCAGCTGCAAGACAACGCCCCCGCCGCCACTTTGGGGTGGGATTTGCGCAGCCTGCAGTGGCTGGACCATGTGGGCGCCCAGCTGCTGTGGAACCACTGGGGCCACGCCTGGCCCGCGCGCCTTGAGTTGACGGACGTGCAGCGCACCCTGCTGGAGCGCGTGGCAGAGCTCACCATCACCAATCCGCCCGCACCTGCGCCCTGGCGCCTGTTTGACGAGGTGGACCGCCTGGGTGCGCTGGTGCTGCACGGGCTGGACCACGCCCGCCATATCGTGCAGATGGTGGGCCAGCTGGTGCTGGATTTGCTGCGCCTGGCGCGCAACCCCCGGCGCGGCCCGTGGCGCGATGTGTCGGGCCACCTCTACCGCATGGGTGCCACGGCCCTGCCCATCACCGCGCTGGTGGGCTTTTTGATTGGCGTGGTGCTGGCCTATCTGATGAGCCTGCAGCTGCGCCAGTTCGGGGCCGAATCATTCATCGTCAACATCCTGGGCATCTCGCTCATTCGCGAGTTGGGGCCCATGCTGGCGGCCATTTTGGTGGCGGGGCGCTCGGGCTCGTCCATCACTGCGCAGATTGGTGTGATGCGCGTGACCGAAGAGCTGGACGCCATGCGCGTCATGGGCATTCCGCACGGTTTTCGGCTGGTGATGCCGCGCACGCTGGCGCTGGCGCTGGCCATGCCGCTCATCAGCGTGTGGACCACGCTGGCCGCGCTGGCCGGGGGCATGCTGGCGGCCGACATCACACTGGGCATCTCGCCTTCCTACTTTGTGCAGGCCCTGCCCGCCGCAGTGAAGGTGGGCAACCTCGGGCTGGCGGTGGCCAAGTCGGTGGTGTTTGGGGCGTTCATTGCCCTCATCGGCTGCCACTGGGGCCTGCGCGTCAAGCCCAACACCCAGAGCCTGGGCGAGGGCACCACGGCCTCGGTGGTCACGTCCATCACCATGGTCATCATCGTGGATGCGGTCTTTGCCGTGGCCTTCCGCAACGTGGGGATCTGAGCCATGGCCACCACGCACCCGCCCCTGTTTGCCACCCCCGACGCCATCGCCGTGGCGGCGCATGAGCCGCCCATCGTCGAAGCCAAAGGGCTGTGGACGGTGTTTGGCAAAGGCACCGAAGCCTTCGCCGTGCACCAGGACCTGGAGTTCGTTGTGCAGCGCGGTGAAATGCTGTCCCTCGTGGGGGGCTCGGGCACGGGCAAAACCGTGCTGCTGCGGCAGATTCTGGGGCTGGCCCAGCCCACGCGCGGCACCGTCACCGTGCTGGGTCGCCCGGCGTCTGAAATGGGGCGCGAAGGCGCTGCCAGCCGCGTGGGCATGCTGTTCCAGCACGGCGCGCTGTTCTCGGCCTTCAACGTGCTTGACAACGTGGCCTTTGCCCTGCGCGAGCAAGGCACCCTGCCTGAAGAGCTGGTGCGCGCCGCCGCCCTGGTCAAGCTGCAGATGGTGGGCCTCAAGCCCGAGCACGCCACCCGCATGCCCGCCGACTTGTCGGGCGGCATGGTCAAGCGCGTGGCCCTGGCCCGCGCCCTCATCATGGACCCGCCCCTGCTGCTGCTCGACGAGCCCACTGCCGGGCTGGACCCCAGCAGCTCCGACGACTTCTGTGCCCTGGTGCGCGAGTTGCGCGCTGCCCTGGGGCTCACCGTCATCATGGTCACGCACGACCTGGACACCCTGTTTGCGCTCAGCACCCGCGTGGCCGTGCTGGCCGATAAAAAAGTCATCGTCACCGGCCCACCGCACGAGGTGGCGCATTTCAAGCACCCGTTCATCGAACACTTCTTCATGGGCGAACGCGGCCAGCGCGCCATGGCGCCGTTGCAATCCAGCACCGCCAATGGCGCAGCGCCCGCACCCGCGACCCACAAGGACCACTGATGGAAAACAAATCACACGCCCTAGCCGCCGGCACCTTTGTCATCCTCGTGGCCGCCTTGCTGGCCGGCCTGGCCATCTGGCTCACCCGCGACAACGCCAACTACGACCTGTACGAACTCACCACCCGCGATGGAGTCAGCGGGCTGCAGCCCCAGGCCGCCGTGCGCTACAAAGGCGTGGCCGTGGGCAAGGTGCAGCGCATCGGGTTTGATCCGCAGGTCAGCGGCAACGTGCTCATCCGTATCGCCGTGAACCATGACGCCCCCGTCAGCCCCACCACCTTTGCCACCCTGGGCTACCAGGGTGTCACGGGCCTGGCGCATGTGCTGCTGGACGACGCCACCCAGCCCTTGCCCCAGTTGCCCCCGGGCCCCAGCGGCCTGCCGCGCCTCACGCTCAAGCCCTCGCCCTTTGGGCGCATTGCCGAGCAAGCCCCCAACATCCTGGCCCAGGTCGAGGAAGCCACCCGCCGCATCAACAAGCTGCTGGGCGACGAAAACCAGGAACGCGTGACCCAGGCGCTGGGCCAAATCGCCCAGGCAGCGGGCAGCGTCAACACCCTCACGCAGCGCGTAGACAACGTGGTGCAAACCCGCCTGGACCCCGCCCTGGCCGCGCTGCCGCCGCTGGCCGAGGATGCGCGCCACACGCTGAAATCGCTGCAGCAGGCGGGCATCAGTGTGACGGCCATGGCCAACGACATCCGCACCACCACCCAGCGCCTGAGCGCCGAAGGCGGTGCCATCGACCAGCTCAGCCACGGCGCGCAGGTGATGGCGGCAGCGGCCGACAACTTCAGCCGTTCCACGCTGCCCAGCATCAACCGCGCCGCCGACGAAACCGGCCGCGCCGTGCGCCAGATGGGCCTGGCCGCCAGCGCCGTCAGCGACAACCCGCAACTCTTCATCTACGGCAGCGGCCGCCTGCCGCCCGGCCCGGGCGAGCCCGGCTTTGCCCCGCCCCTGGCCCACCCCTGACCGACAAAGGCACGCGCCATGCACACACCCTTCGCACGTTCTGCCATGAATGCTATTGAAAACATAGCTGCTAGCGCTTGCTGCAAAAGCGCTGTAGCCACTTTTTGCCTTGTATTGCTGGTGGGCTGCAGCGCCTTGCCAACGCCGCCCAACCGCCCTGTCTCGTACGACTTCGGCCCGGGGCTGACCAGCCTGCCCGCCGCCGACCGCCGCGCCAGCCTGCCGCCCATCGCCCTGGCCGACGTGGAGGCCACGGGCCTGTCAGAAAGCAGCACCGCCGTGCTGTACCGCCTGAACTACGCCGACGCCCAACAGCTGCGCCCCTACACCCTGGCCCGCTGGACCCAGCCGCCCGTGCAACTGGTGCAGCAAGCCCTGCGCGCCCAGCTGGGCCTGCGCCGCCCCGTGCTGCAAGACGCCGATGCCGCCGCCCAGGCGCGCGACACCGCACGCGGCGGCAAACTGCCCGCCGTGCTGCGCATTGAGCTGGAAGAATTCAGCCACCTCTTCACCAGCCCTGCCGAAAGCACCGGCCTGCTGCGCTTGCGCGCCACCCTGGTAGACCCCACCCCGGCGGGCGAAACCCTGCTGGGCCAGCGCGTGTTTATCGTGCAAAAGCCCGCGCCTACCCCTGACGCCGCGGGCGGCACCCGCGCCCTGGCGGCCGCTGCGCGGCAGGTGGCGGTGGAGATTGATGAATGGGTGGCGCAGGGCGTGAAGTAAGCGGCGCCCTTTGCCTGGGCTGGGCGCACCCAGCGTTCAGGCGGCCATGAAGCCCAGGTCGGTGGGGTAGTCCGCCCCGCCAAAGTGGCTCAGGTTGGGCAGCACGCCCGCCAGCTCGGTGTTGGCCACGCCGAACCATTTGGCGAGGGTGGCCGCGTACTGGTCTACCGAGGTGCTGGGCAGCAGGCGGCCCTGGCCCACGTGCCATTGGTCGTTGGCGTCGGCGGTGTTGGTGATGCTCACTGGTGGCGCCTTGCCATAGAAGCCCGGCCTTTGACGGCGCCGCCCACCATGAAGTGGTGGCTGCCCCATCCGTGGTCTGATCCGTCGCCGTTGGAGCTGAGGGTGCGGCCAAAGTCGGATGCGGTGAACGCCGTCACCTTGTCGGCCACGCCCAGCTCCACCGTGGCGTCGTAGAAGGCGGTCATGGCTTCGCTCACGCGCCGCATCAGGTTGGGCTGCTGTGCGACGAGGTTGTCGTGCAGGTCCGCCCCGCCCGATCCGCCTCCGCAGGCCGCCAATGCGGTGCTGGCCAGCGCGGCTGCCAGGGGGGCCAGCGGTGGGATGGGTTGCGTGCCGGATGCAGTGCCCACGGCAGCGCTCGCTGCCGTGGGTCCGCTCCCCTCCTCTTCCTTTGCCGCCAGTGCGCGCAAAGGCTCCTCGTGGGTATTTGTCATGTTGTGAGCAACCGTGGAAATGCGCTCGAAAGTGTAAGAAGCACCTTCGTCTTCTCTTGGCGCAATTTGTGAGCAATCGATACGGTCGTTACAGGGTCGCGCCCATTCCCCTGCGCTGCCCGGGCCCCTGTGTTGCAAAGAGGTGCCTCACTGTCGCGCTGCGCCTACAGCCGGGGGCTCGCGTCCTGCACCGCTGTAGGCCAGAGCCGACGGGGCCTGCCTTGCGCGGACTACGCCGGCCACGCGGCTTGTTTTCTACAGTGACTCCATCGCCACAGCATGTATCTCACGCATTTCGGGTGGGTGGCTGGGGTGAGTTGAATTGAGGATGCGAACCATGAATGAAGACACCATCAAGGGCAACTGGAAGCAATTCAAGGGCAACCTGAAAGAGCAGTGGGGCAAGCTCACTGACGATGACTTCGACGTGATCGACGGCCGCCGCGAACAGCTGCTGGGCAAGCTGCAAGAACGCCAGGGCCTGGCCCGCGAAGCGGCTGAAAAGCAGATCAGCGACTGGCAAGCCCGCCACCCAGCCTTCCGTTTCAACGACTGACCTGTTCAGTTCTTCGGGCTGCGCGCTTGCCGCCCTTGTTCACCACACCTATTGAATATTGAGGAGAAGACCATGAAATTCACACGCACACTGATCGCCCTGTCCGCTGCAACGTTGATGGCCACCTCGGCCATGGCCATGGAGCCCGCCGAATACAAGGCAGCAAAGGACCAGATTTCTGCCGACTACAAGGCCAACAAGCAAAAATGTGACGCCCTGCAGGGCAACGCGAAGGATGTCTGCCAGAAGGAAGCCAAGGGCGCTGAAAAGGTGGCCAAGGCCGAGCTGGACGCCCGCTACAAGCCCAGCGACAAGGCTGCTTACAAGGCACGCGTAGCCAAGGCCGATGCCGACTATGAAGTCGCCAAGGAGAAGTGCGATGACCTGAGCGGTAACGCCAAGGACGTGTGCGTGAAGGATGCCAAGGCCGCCCATGTGAGCGCCAAGGAAAACGCCAAGGTGGCCCGCGCCGCTGCCAAGCCCGCTGACAACACTGCAGCCAAGCAGGCTGACGTGGCAGAGGCCCGCAAGGACGCTGCCGCCGAAAAGAACGAAGCCAACTACAAGGCCGCCAAGGAACGCTGCGATGCCCTGAGCGGTGACGTCAAGTCCAAGTGCGTGGACGACGCCAAGCGCGTGCACGGCCAAAACTGAACGCGCCACTGACCGTGGGGCAGGTGGCCGCAGCGCTGCCTGCCCGCCCCAGCCACCGGGGTGAAATGGTTACGGGGGCCTGCCAACGGCAGGCCCCCTGATGTGCGTCAAAACCCCAGCCCGTGTTCTGCCTAAGCTGCCGCCTTTTGTCACCAACGAGGAAGAACAATGGCTGCACTGGAATGGTCTGACGCGCTGGCGCTGGATTTGCCCCTGATGGACGACACCCACCGCGAATTCGTGGATCTGCTGGCCCAGGTGGAGCAGGCCGACGACGCCACCGTGGTGCAACGCTGGCAGGAACTGGTGGACCACACCGAGCACCACTTCGGCCAGGAAGACGCCTGGATGGTGGCCACCCGCTTTGCCTCCGGCAACTGCCACACCACGCAGCACAAGGTGGTGCTGCAGGTGATGCGCGAAGGCATCGTGCGGGCCGAGCAGGGCGACCTGCAGCCCATCCGTATCATGACGGGCGAGCTGGCCCAGTGGTTCCCCCAGCATGCGCAGATGATGGACGCCTCGCTGGCCCTGCACCTGCGCCGCGTGGGTTTTGACCCCGCCACCGGCGTGGTGCACGCCCCCGATGCATTGCCCGCCGAACTCATCCAGGGCTGCGGCAGCACCCACAGCTGCGTAGACCACCCCGAAAAAGAGCCTGCTGAGGCCGCCTGAGGCTCTTTGGTTGCTATCAAAGGTATAGCTGCTGGCGCTTATTGGATAAGCGCTGCAGCCCTAAAACACCTCTAAGCGCTTTCAGCGCCTGAGTGGCAGCAGCATGGCCGCCATCCACCACGACAGATCGCGCAGCGCCCGCCGCAAGGGAGCCGTGGCGGGGCGGCGGTAAGCGCTGCGCAGCAAGGCCTGCTTGGCGGTGTGCAGCGCCCGCCGGTCTTGGGCTTGCAGCGCGTGCAGCAGCCGCTGGCGGTGGCGCTCCAGCCGCTGTGCCTCGGTTTCCGTCAGACCCGCCCAGGCTGGTGCGGGCGGGGCCAGGCTAGCGGCTTTGTTCATGGCGCGTCCTTGGGCGCGGCAGCGGGCATGGCCGGGGGCGTGCTGCGCTGTGCAGGCGTCAGCCCATACCAGTTCACCTTGCGGGTCAGCACCATCACCGCCGTCAGCACCAGGAACAGCGCCACCGAGCCCACGGCCAGCGCCGTTTGCTCCAGCTGCAGCAGCACGTACAGCAGGCCATACAGCAGTGCAATGCCCAAGCCCAGCGGCAGCCCCCGCGCCAGCCCGCCCAGCATGTGGCTGGCGTAGTAGCCCAACAGCAGCACACAGGCCGTGGCCGCAGCCAGGTACGACCAGCCAAAGGGCAGGTGCTCGGACAAGCTCACCAGCAGCAGGAAGAAGCTGCACAGCGCCGCGCCCACCAGCAGGTACTGCACCGGGTGCACGCGCAGCCTTTTTGTCGCCGGGCCGCCCCAAGACGAAAAAGCGGCCCCCTCGGGGGGCAGCGACCCGCGCAGCGGTGGAGCGTGGGGGCCATTTCCCATCAGCTCAAACAGACCCACGGCCACAAAGGTCAGGGCAATGAAAAGCAAACCGTATTTGGTGGCGCGGTCTGCCAGGGTGTAGGGGTTCACCGGGTCCACAAAGGCCACGCCAAAGCTGTCGGCGCAGTCGCGCGGTGTGGTGCCTGTGGGGGCGTATTCGGTGGGCGCATCGTCGTACCTGCCAGCGCAAATGCGGCGGCCGGCCTGCACATCCTGCTGCGCCGTGGTGGCCAGCGATGACAGGCGCCACTGGGCCGTGAAGCCCTCGGGCCCCCAGGTGCGCTCTGACGGCAGGAACCGCCCGTTGAACGAGGGGTGGGGCCAGCTGCCCGTCATCTTCACATCGG
This sequence comes from Acidovorax temperans, assembly GCF_006716905.1. Classification (GTDB taxonomy): domain Bacteria; phylum Pseudomonadota; class Gammaproteobacteria; order Burkholderiales; family Burkholderiaceae_C; genus Acidovorax; species Acidovorax temperans. The sequence goes on from NZ_VFPV01000004.1 coordinate 286,592, forward strand.
TGTTGCCGCCCAGGGGCACGATGGACAGGCGCTCGGTGCCCACCAATTCCAGGTCCAGCGCCAGCGTCAGGGGCTCGGCCTGGCCGCGCACGCCTTCAGGCAGCACCGCGTGCAGCCCCCGGCTGTAGGTGGGGTGGAAGGTGCCGGGCTTGAGGGCCAGGGCCTGTTCGCCCAGCGACACCTGCGCCGTGCGAATCCCCCGTGCATCGCCCACCGCCACCATCACGATGGGCGCGCCGCACTGCAGGCGCGAGCCTTTGACGGTGCTGTGCGCCTGCAGGCTGGCCAGCCCGGCCCACTGCGCGGTGAGGTGCGTCTTGAGGTTGAAGGTGTTGACCTTGTGCAGGCCCCGGGCGCGCTCTTCCATGCCCACGCTGGATCGCACCTGCAGCTGCTCGGGCATGGCGGTGAGCAGAAATTCGCGCCGCTGCTCGGTGGTGCGGCGCTCCTCGCCCTTGCCGGTCTCTGCATCCCAGCTTTCCACGCAGGCGCTGTGGATCATCGGGCCCATCAGCGTTTGCGGGCCGGCCAGGCTGTCGGCCACGCTTTGGGCCGTGAGTGTGCGGTAGCGCTGGCGGTCGCGCACCACCTCTTCAATCTGCGCCAGGCCGATGAGCAGCAGCACGAACACGGCGCCCAGCGCGGCCAGTTTGGTGATCAGCGGGTGTTTCAAAAGACTCCTCCTTGGGTTGAATGTGGAGCGAGTTTTTGGCCCGTGCGTGAGGTGCCCATGAAGTTTGTGAAGCGGGCGTGAAGTGGTGAAAGCACGTGGTTCGGCCACGGCAGCACGCGCTGTGTGCAGCGGTGTTGGCCTACGGCCCGCCGTGGCAGTGGCTGACGCCAAACCGTCATACAGCCGCGATAGCCTTCGCTGGCAACCAACCACGCCAAAGGCGCCCCATGTTTTCCAAACTGTTCGGCTGGACCCATTTGCTTGACGCTCTGCTGGATGACCTGTTCGACGAGCGTCGATGGGGGCTCGACCTGCCCGGGCAAGACTGCCTGGGCACCGAGGAGTGCCTCGCCCTGGCCGCGCAAGACGGCGTTTGAGCCCAGCGCCTGAGTGGGCGCGCAGCTGCGGCGCTCAGCGCCCCAGGTTCAGCGTGACGCGCAGGCCCGGCGCCGTGTTGCGCACCTGCATCTGCCCGCCGTGCAGCACCATCACCCGCTGCACAATCGCCAGCCCCAGGCCGGAGCCACTGCGCTCACCGCCCGGCCGCGCGGTGGTGAAGAAGCGCTCGCCCAGGCGCGGCAGCGCGTAGTCGGGCACGCCGGGGCCTGCGTCCTGCACGGCCACCGTGGCCCCTTCCAGCTCCACCCGCACCGTGCTGCCTGCGGGTGCAAAGTCAATTGCGTTGTCCAGCAGGTTGCCAATCGCCAGGGTGATCAGTTCTGCCTCCCACGGCCCGCTGTGGCCCTGGCCCGATATTTCCAAGGCCACCCCGCGCTGCGCCGCGCGGCCCTGCGTGTGGGCGATGGCGGCGGCGGCGCAGTCGTGCAGCGCCACGGGGGCGTTGCCCTCGGCGTGCTGGCGCTGCTCCAGCTTGCTCAGCTCCAGCAGCCGGTCAATCAGCCGCTGCAGGCGTTCGCTTTGCTGAACCACCTGCGTGGCAAATTCCGCGCGGTCTGCGGCGGGCAGCTCGTCCTGCAGCAACTCGCCTGCGCCGCGAATGGCGGCCACGGGGCTTTTGAGCTCGTGCGTGAGGGCGCGCACATAGCCTTCGATGTAGTCGCGCCCTTCCAGCCGCACGCGCATGCGGTCCATGGCGCGTGCCAGGTCGCCCAGTTCGCCGGGCACCTGGGGCACGGCCAGGGGCTGGGCGGGCAGGGTGCCGTGTTCGCTGTCGGCCGGGCCTTGCACGCTCAGGGCGTAGTCGCGCAGGCGGCGCACGTTCCACACCATCCACAGCGTCACGCCCACGCCCACGGCGGCCGACAAGGCCAGCAGCAGCAGCCCGCCCATGAACACCTTGCGCTCGGCCCGGTCGATAAAGCGCTGCACCGTGCGCGTGGGCTTGGCCACCGTCAGCACCCCGGCAATGCGCTGGTCCACGTAGATGGGCGCGGCCACATGCATTACGCCACTGGTGTCGTCGCCCGCCACCTCGCGGGTGGAGCGGGCCCCGTACTCGCCGCGCAGCGTGCGCGCCACATCGCGCCACTGCGAGTAGTCGGCGCCCACGGCCTGGTTTTCGGAATCGAACAGCACGCGGCCCTGGTGGTCGGTCACGTACACGCGAAAGTCGAGCGACTGTTTGGAAAACCCCCAGATGCCCGCATCAATCGGCCGCGTGGCGTAGTGCCGCACCCGCTGGGCAAAGCGGCTTTGGCTGGCATCGCGCGCCAGCTGCCCGCTGGCCAGGTCGTCGCTGGCCACCTCGGCCAGCAGGTTGGCCGTGTCCACCATCATGTCTTCCATCACCTCGCGCACGCTGGGCTTGATCTCGGCCATGAACACGCGCAGCACGAAGAACGCGGCAATGCCGTTGATGAGGAAGAAGGCGAACAGCAGGCGGATGCCCAGGCGCATGGGGGTGCAGCCCTTCAATCAAAAATGATAGCTGCTGGCGCTTGCTGAATAGGCGCTGGCGGCTGATTTGGATTAAACATCAAGGCAGTAGCCCATGCCCCGGTGCGTGCTGATGTACTCGCGCCCGGCATCCACCTCGCGCAGCTTGGCGCGCAGGGTTTTGATGTGCGTGTCCACCGTGCGGTCGGTGCTTTCACTGTCGTCGCCCCAAGCGGCGGCCAGCAGGGCGTCGCGCGCGTGGATGCGGCCTGCGCCGCGCAGCAGGTGCGACAGCAGACGGTATTCGCGGCGCGTGAGCGGCAGGGCCTGGCCGTGGAGCGTGATGCGCTGGCCGCTTTCGTCATCCACAAAAGGCGTGGGCGCCGCAGCGGCGGGCGCGGGCATGGCGGCGCGGCGCAGCAGGGCCTTGATGCGGGCGGCCAGCTCGCGCGGGCTGAAGGGCTTGGCCAGGTAGTCGTCGGCGCCCAGCTCCAGGCCCAGCACGCGGTCCAGCTCCTCGCCCCGGGCGCTGAGCATCAGCACCGGCGTGGCCTGGCGCAGCCGCAGGGCCGCAGCGGCTTGCCCGTGGCGCACGTCGCGCAGCAGGTCCAGTCCATTGCCATCGGGCAGGCCCACGTCCAGCACCAGCAAGTCAAACGGGTGGCGCTGCATTTGCTGGCGTGCGTCCTGCACCAGCAGGCAGTGCGTCACCTGCAGGCCGTCGCGCTCCAGCGCATAGGCCACGGTGCGGGCGATGGCGGGGTCGTCTTCGAGCAGCAGCAGGCGGGTGGACATGGGCGATCAGCGCGCAATGAGGACCGGGAAAATCTTGCCCAGCCCGTCCGTCATCACCTCCACCGCCAGTGCGGCCAGGATCAGGCCCATCAGCCGCGTCATCACGTTGATGCCGGTCTTGCCCAGCACGCGGGCGATGGGGTCGGCCAGCGAGAAGCACACGGCCGTGGCCAGGGCAATGACCACGCCGTAGCCCACCAGCGCGGCGTGCTGCCAGAAGGTCTGGGCGCGGTCGGCATAAATCACCACGGTGGACATGCTGGCCGGGCCGGTGAGCAGCGGAATGGTGAGCGGCACCACCGCAATGCTGCTGCCTGCGGCGGCTTTTTCGGCGCCTTCTTCGTATTCATTGGTGCTGGGCTTAGCCTCGGCGGGCTGGGCGTTGAGCATGTTCATCGCGCTGATGAGCAGCAGCATGCCGCCGCCCACCTGAAAGCTCTGCAGCGAGATGTTGAAGAACTCCAGAATCTGCAACCCCAGCAGCGCACAGGCCGCAATCACGCAGAACGACGCAAACGCCGCCGTGCGGATGGTGCTGCGCCGCTGCGCCGCCGAAAAGCCCTGGGTGTAGTGGATGAAGAACGGCACGATGGCCAGCGGGTTGACGATGGCCAGCAGGGTGATGAGCGGTTTGAGATCCATCATCGGTCTCCGAAAAAAAAAAGGATGAAAGCAAAGGGCGGCAGCGCAGGGTGACAGCATGCACCGTGCCAAGGCCGAGCCCGGTGCTGGTGTTTACGCCAAGGCGGCCCATGAAACGCCGTCTGCTGCAAGAATGGCGCATTGGAACAGTTTTCAGGAGCAAACACATGGGTCAATTTGTCGATTTGAAATCTGCCGACGGTTTTGTGCTGCCCGCCTGGGTGGCGGAGCCCGACACCACGCCCCGGGGCGCGGTGGTGGTGCTGCAAGAGATTTTCGGGGTGAATTCCCACATCCGCGCGGTGGCCGACCGCTTTGCCGCGCGCGGCTACCTGGCCGTGGCGCCCGCCACGTTCCACCGCGTCAAGCCCGGTGTGGAGCTGGGCTACACCGCCGACGACATGCAGGCTGGCATGGAGCTGAAAGCCGCGGTGGAGGCACTGCCCGCCCCCGGCGTGATGCCCGACATCCAGGCCGCCATTGACTACGCCGCCCAGCGCAGCGGCCGCAAGGTGGGCATTGTGGGTTTTTGCTGGGGTGGGCTGCTGACATGGCGCGCTGCGTGCACGCTCACCGGCCTGTCGGCGGCCGTGCCTTACTACGGCGGCGGTATGACAACCCCTGAGGAAGCCGCCCGCCAGCCCAAGGTGCCCGTGCTGGCCCACTTTGGTGAGCGCGACCACTGGATTCCGCTGGATAGCGTGCAGGCCTTTGACCGCGCCCAGCCCGGCGTGGAAGTGCATGTGTACCAGGCTGACCACGGCTTCAACTGTGACCAGCGCGGCAGCTACGACGAGGCTGCCGCCCTGGCTGCCCGCGACCGCACGCTGGCGTTCTTCGACAAGCACCTGGGCTGATCGCCCGTAGCATGGCCCGCAGCCTCCGCGCTGCGTGGCTGTGCGGGTTGGTGCAGGGTGGGGCATCGCATTCAACTGGGGAAAGCCATGGCCAGCTGCATTGCAAAATTCAAGCCTTTTAGGCCTCTGGCGCTTTTACAACAAGCGCTGGCAGCTATTGATTTGATAGCGATTGCCAGCGTAGCCCAGGCGGCCGACTACACAGGCCCCCTGTTCGACGCCCACCTGCACTACAACGAAGAAGCCTGGAACGGCACCGCAGGCCCCCATCCGCCCGCCGATGTGCTGGCGCGTGGCCTGGGGCAATGCGGCGGCTTTGCTGGGGGTGGGTGGGCGCTGAGCGGTGGGCAACCCGCAATTCCGCACTAGGGTGAATCTGTAGGGCTGGCGCAAGGCCGTGGCCCTACCATTTTCTGGTGGGCCCACGCTGTGGTTGGACGCGGAGATTTTCGTTTGAACCCTTTTCACTTTTCTACGCGGCCCCGCGCTGGCGCCCTGCGGCTGCACGCCGTGGCCGGGCTGGCGCTGGTAGCTGCGCTGGCTCTGGTGCAGCCAGGCTCCGGGCATGCGGCCACAGCGTTTGAGCCTGCGCAGACGGTGCAGGGCACGCCGCTGGTGCTCAATGGCTCGGGCACGCGCTACCGCGCGGTGTTCAAGGTGTACGACATGGCCCTGTACACGCCCCGCAAGGTCAAGGCGCTGGAGGAACTGCTGGCGCTGCAGGGGCCGGTGCGCCTGAACTTTGTGGCCCAGCGCGACATCCCCGGCACGGACTTGGGAGTGTCCTTCATCAAGGGCCTGGCCAACAACTCGTCGGCCGAGCAGATTCGCCGCTACACGCCCGCCAGCAACCGGTTGATCGAGATCTTCTCGGGCCGCCCCAAGCTGTCGCCCGGCGAGACCTTTGCCATGGAATACCTGCCAGGCAAGGGCACCACGTTCTACATTGAGGGCCAGCCCCAGGGCGCACCGCTGGGCGATGCCGAGTACTTTGGCATGGTGTTGCGCATCTGGCTGGGGTCGGTGCCGGTGGACCACCAGCTCAAGGAAGCGCTGCTTCGGTGAGGCAGCAGCCCCGGGGCAGGGGCTGCTGTTGGCGGGTCAGGCCAACTGGAAGCGGTTCACGCTTTCGGATAGCGCCATGGCCTGCTCGCGCAGGTTTTCTGCGGCGGCGGCGGATTCTTCCACCAGCGACGCGTTTTGCTGCGTCATCCGGTCCAGCTCACTCACAGCGGTGTTGACCTGGGCAATGCCGCCGCTTTGTTCGGTGGTGGCGGTGGTGATTTCCTGTATCAGGTGGTGCACTTCCTGCACCGACGCCACGACCTGCTCCATGGTGGCGCCTGCGGTGCGCACCTGGCTGGCACCGGCGTCCACCTGCTCCACGCTGGCCTGGATCAGGCTCTTGATTTCCTTGGCGGCTTCGGCGCTGCGCTGGGCCAGGCTGCGCACTTCACCGGCCACCACGGCAAAACCGCGGCCTTGTTCGCCCGCGCGGGCGGCTTCCACCGCAGCATTCAGCGCCAGGATGTTGGTCTGGAAGGCGATGCCGTCGATCACGCCGATGATGTCGGAGATGCGGTGTGACGAGGCCGAGATGCCGTTCATGGTGTTCACCACCTGGGCCACGGCCTCTCCACCTTTGGCGGCCACGCCGCTGGCGGTCGTGGCGCACTCCGCGGCGCGGCGCGCGGCCTGGGCGTTTTGGGTGACGGAACCGGTCAGCTCTTCCATGCTGGCGGCGGTCTGTTCCAGGTTGGCGGCCGTGGCTTCGGTGCGGCTGCTCAGGTCCAGGTTGCCGCTGGCGATTTGCTGGCTGGCACCGGCGAGCTGGTCGGTGGCTTCGCGCACGGTGTGCAGGGTGTCGCGCAGGTCGTGCGTCATGGTGCGCATGGCCTGCAGCAGTTGCCCCACCTCATCCTGGCTGGTGACGTGGATGGGCGTGGTCAGGTTGCGCTGGGAGATGGCCTTGGCCACTGCAATGGCCTGCCCCAGGCCCCGCACAATGCCCCGGCGAATGTTGGCTATGAACAACAGGTTGATCACAATCGCCAGCCCAATGATCACCGTGGTGCGCCCCAGGCTGGCCAGGAAGGACTTGCGCAGGTCATCGACGTACACCCCCGAGCCCACCACCCAGCCCCAGGGCTGAAACAGCTTCACATGGGCGAACTTGGGCACCGGTTGTTCCTGCCCTTGGCGCGGCCATTGGTATTCCACCAGGCCGCCGCCGTCTGCCTGACGGGCGCGTTGGGCGAACATGGTGAAGATGGGCTTGCCGTCCGGGTCTTTCATGCTGGAGCCGTCCTTGCCATTGAGGTCGGGGCGGAAGGGGTGCATGACCACCTGGGCATCCACGGTTTGCAGCCAGAAGTATTCGTTGCCCGCGTAGCGCGCGTTCTCTAGGGCCTTGTGGGCCAGTGCCTGGGCTTGTTCACGGGTGTGGGAGCCGCTGGTTTCCAGCTTGTGCGCCCATTCGAGGATCGAATGGCCGATCTCGACCGTCTGGCGCACGGCAGTTTGGCGGGCGGTGCGGTTGATCTGGTATTCCTCGGCCAGCAGGTAGCCGGAGAGGGCAATGAGCACGAGGGTGCTGATGGCTGCCATCAGGCGCAGTTTGGTGGCAATCGTCAGGTTACCCAACCACATGGAAAAAGACTGAGGCATGGAGAAAACGCCTGCAGGGCGCGCGAGTTGATATGCGTATTGGAATTACGCATTGAAACAATTTGTATCCCAGTACGGGTTGATCAATATCAAGCCGCGTGAGACTGGTGAGTGAGGACTGGCGTCGGAGATCCAACGCCTAAGGGAGGCGAGGCCTCAAGGGCACTTGAGAGGAGGGGATAGGAGGGCGGGACGATAGCCGCTGGATTGCGGCGCAGACACAGAAGGCATGACGGCGATAAAAGCTACGTGTGCTGACAATCTAGCAGCAGTTAACCCTTTTCATATCAAGGGTAAACCCCTTGATGTTAGCGCGTACTTGTGCGGGCGAGGTAACGTTTTCGCCAGAAGAGTAGCACCAGTGCCACAGCAATCACCGACATGGCGCCGGTGGCCCACCAGAAGCCGTCCTGCTTATGGATGAGCGGAACGAACTCGAAATTCATGCCGAAGATGCCGGCGATCAGGTTCAGCGGCAGGAACACGGCGGTGAGCGCCGTGAGGGTGCGCATGATGTCGTTGGTGCGGTTGCTTTGCACCGAGAAATGCATCTGCACCGCCGTTTCGGTGCTTTGCTCCAGGCGGCGCACGTGGTGCACCACGCGTTCGATGTGCTCCAGCACGTCGCGGCTGCGCACCTTGAGCAGGTCCAGCTCGCGCGCACCGGCGGGTGTATCGGGCGGGGCCCAGGTTTCCAGCGTGTCGATCCAGTCCTGAATGGCACTGCGCTGGTCTTCGCAGATTTCGTCCAGGTTGTGTAGGGCCATGCGGGCATCGAGCAGCGAACTCCAGTTCACAAACCGGGCGCGCGGCTTGAGCAGCTCGGTCTGCCAGTGGTCGAGCTGCCGGGTCAGGTCCCGCCGCAAGTCCAGGTAGCCGTCCACCATGGTGTTCACCAGCCGCAGCATCAGGTCGGCCGGGTTGGCGGGCACGCGCGCGCCCGGCGTGGGCATGCGGCCTTCGCGCGGGTCTGCCGGCGCGGCAGCCAGCAGCCGTGCCGCATAGGCCTCCCGCACGGCACAGTCGGCCGGGTGCACGGTCAGCAGCACTTGGTCCAGCAGCGCAAAGCCAACGGGGTTGGTGTCGATTCGGCGCAGCACCAGCGGGCCAGACCGCTTGGCCGGGTGGGTGGCGTCGGCGGGCGATGGCTCGTCAGGGGGGGCTGCGTGCGGGGTGGTGGCCAGGCGCCTGAACACCAGCAGGTCGTACTGCGAGGTGTAGTCGTAGCGCGAGGGCAGCTGTGCGTTGAGCAGGTCCGACACATGCAGATCCACCAGCTGCATGCCGGCGAGCTGTTGCAAGGCGGCCTGCAGGGTGGGCAGCTGTTCCTGGAAGGCGGCACGCGCGCAGGCCAGCCACAGAAAGCCGCTGGCGGGCGGCGCCTCGGGAAGCTCCGACAGTTCGGCCACCCCCGTGGGCTGGATGTGGAAGATGCGCAGCGGCCGTGCGCCCGCTGCGCTGCTGGGTGAAACGGGCGGTTGCCGCTGTTCCTGCTTCACAGAACTGCTATTACTTTTGTAGCAATCGCGCCACGTCGCGGGCAAAGTAGGTCAGCACGCCATCAGCGCCCGCGCGCTTGAAGGCCAGCAGGCTTTCCATCATCACGGCGTCGTGGTCGAGCCAGCCGTTTTGCGCGGCGGCCTTGATCATGGCGTACTCGCCGCTGACCTGGTAGGCGAAGGTGGGCACGCGGAATTCGTCCTTCACGCGGCGCACGATGTCCAGGTACGGCATGCCGGGTTTGACCATCACCATGTCGGCGCCTTCGGCAATGTCCAGCGCCACTTCGCGCAGGGCTTCGTCGCTGTTGCCGGGGTCCATCTGGTACACGTTCTTGTCAGCCTTGCCCAGGGCGCCACGGGTTCCCACCGCGTCGCGGAAGGGGCCGTAGAAGGCACTGGCGTACTTGGCGCTGTAGGCCATGATGCGGGTGTGGATGTGGCCTTGCACTTCCAGCGCCTCGCGGATGGCGCCAATGCGGCCGTCCATCATGTCGCTGGGGGCCACGATGTCCACGCCCGCTTCAGCATGCGTCAGGGCCTGGGCGGTGAGGATTTCCACCGTCTGGTCATTGATGATGTAGCCGGTGTCGTCCAGCACGCCATCCTGGCCGTGGCTGGTGTAGGGGTCCAGCGCCACGTCGGTCATCACGCCCAGGTCGGGGAATTCTTTCTTCAGGGCCCGCACCACGCGCGGAATCAGGCCATCGGGGTTGCGCGCTTCCTGGCCGTCGGGCGTCTTGAGCGCGGGGTCAATGGCCGGGAACAGCGCCATCAGCGGAATACCTAGCTTCACGCAGTCTTCTGCCACGGGCAGCAGCAAGTCCAGGCTCAGGCGCTCCACGCCGGGCATGGAGCTCACGGCTTCGCTGCGCTGCGTCCCCTCATGCACAAACACGGGGTAGATCAGGTCGTTGACCGACACCGCATGCTCACGCACCAGGCGGCGCGTGAAGGCGTCACGGCGCAGGCGGCGGGGGCGGTTCTGGGGGAAGGGGGCAGAAGTAGGGAGGTGCATGGCGAAAATTGTGCCCTATCTGCCGGGCAAGGGCCTGATCTGGATCTGCAAGCGCGAAATAGGCGCGCAGAAAGCCCCTTGGTTTGATGCAACTAATTGCGAGGGCTTGTAACTTTTTGTACTTAATGCTAAGTTTGATTCCAGGCAGCCCCCTGCCTCCCGCTTTTTCCTCCCTGAGCGGGGCCTACTGGATGCTCCACGCATTCAGAGGCTTCTCAGCCCGGCCTTTGTGCCGGGCTTTTTTTTTGTCCCGGCGGCTTTGAAAAAAGGGGCAAAACGCCACCCTGCCGCCGGGCGGCGAGCGGGGCGCTTAAACTGCCCGCATGCTCTGGGTAAAAGCCTTTCACATCGTCTTCGTGGCCAGCTGGTTTGCCGGTCTGTTCTATCTGCCACGCATCTTTGTCAATTTAGCCATGGTGGCACCCGATTCGGGGGCAGAGCGTGAGCGCTTGCTCCTGATGGCGCGCAAGCTGCTGCGGTTCACCACCATTCTGGCGGTGCCCGCCTTGGCGCTGGGGTTGTGGCTGTGGCTGGGGTACGGCATTGGCCTGCAAGGCCCGGGCAATGGGTGGATGCACGCCAAACTCACCATCGTTTTGCTGGTTGTGGGCTACCACCACGCCTGCGGCGTGCTGCTGCGCAAGCTGGCCAACGGCCAAAGCCAGCGCAGCCATGTGTGGTTTCGCTGGTTCAACGAAGCGCCTGTGGTGCTGCTGCTGATTGCGGTGGTGCTGGTGGTCGTCAAACCCTTCTGACAGGGACGGAGGCCTGCGCCGTTGCACAAGACCTCAGCCTGGCCTTTGGCGGCTATTTATGCCGTTTTGATCGTTTTTGCCAGTCTGTTCCCTTTTTCAGGCTGGCGCGCCCAGGGGCTGGAGCCCTGGATGTTCCTCGCGGCCCCGCTGCCCCCGCCGTATTGGACGGGCTTTGATGTCACGTCCAACCTGATCGGATACGCCCCTCTGGGCTTCTTGCTGGCCCTGGCCTTGCTGCGCACGGGCTGGACGCGCGGCGCCGTGTGGTGGGCCGCGCTGGCGGGTTCGCTGCTGTCGCTGGCCATGGAGTTTTTACAGATCTACCTGCCGCGGCGTGTCCCTTCCAATCTCGATCTGGTGCTGAATGCTGCGGGCACATGGCTGGGCGCCTTGCTGGCGGCGCTGTTGGAGCGCTGGGGGGCCATCGACCGTTGGAGTCTGTTCCGGGGCCGCTGGTTTGTGCCGGATGCGCGCGGGGCGCTGGTGCTGATGGCCTTGTGGCCTGCTGCGTTGTTGTTCCCCGCTGCCGTGCCGTTTGGCCTGGGGCAGGTGCTGGAGCGGCTGGAGGCGGCGATTGAGCAGGCGCTGCAAGACACCCCCTTCATCGACTGGATGCCCATGCGCGAGACCGTGCTGGAGCCGCTGTCGCCCGGCGGTGAAGCGCTGTGCGTGATGCTGGGCTTGCTGGTGCCCAGCCTGCTGGGCTATTGCGTCATCCGCCATGTGGGGCGGCGGGCGGTGTTTGCCACGGGGGTGCTGGTGATCGGGGTGGCGGTGACGGCACTGTCTGCGGCGCTGAGCTGGGGCCCCGCGCACGCCTGGGGCTGGCTGGACGAGCCCGTGCGCGTGGGTGTGTGGGCTGCCGCGGGCATGGCGGTGCTGTTGCTCATGCTGCCGCGCCGGGCCAGCGCGGCCGTGCTGCTGGTGGCACTGGTGTGGCACCTGGCCTTGCTGAACCAGGCGCCGACCAACGTTTATTTTGCGCAGACCCTGATGCAATGGGAGCAGGGGCGCTTCATCCGTTTCTATGGCCTGGGCCAGTGGCTGGGGTGGCTCTGGCCTTATGCGGCGCTGCTGTATGTGCTGGTGCGCGTCTCGCGCAAAGACGCCCATCCCTAAAATACCCCCATGAGCGAACCCACCCAACCCACTTCCGCCGCGCCGGGCTACTACCAGCGCCACATCTTCTTCTGCCTGAACGAGCGCACCAACGGCGAAGACAGCTGTGCCCACCACAACGCCCAGGTCGGTTTTGACCATTGCAAGGCGAAGGTGAAAGCCGCCGGCCTGGCGGGCACCGGCAAAGTGCGTGTGAACAAGGCGGGTTGCCTGGACCGCTGCGCCGCAGGCCCCGTGGCCGTGGTCTACCCCGAAGGCACCTGGTACACCTTTGTGGACACCAGCGACATCGACGAGATCGTGGAATCGCACCTGAAAAACGGCCAGGTGGTGGAACGCCTGCTGGTGCCGCCTGATCTGGGGCGCTGATTGGTTTTTTTGATAAAAATGGCCTCTGGCGCTTGATGAATAAGCGCGAGTAGCTATTAAAAATATAGCAAACGTGAATTCACAGACAGAACGACTGACGCTGCAAGGCCCTGCCGGTGCCATTGAAGTCGCCCGCGACGCAGCCAGCGCGCCCGACGGCGGCGCGCCTCGGGGGGTGGCGGTGATTGCCCACCCCCACCCCCTGTTCGGCGGCACCATGGACAACAAGGTGGTGCAAACCTTGGCCCGTGCCTTTGTGCAATGCGGCTGGACGGCGGTGCGCTTCAACTTTCGCGGCGTGGGTGCCACCCAGGGCGTGCACGACGAAGGCCGGGGCGAGCTGCAAGACCTGCTGGCCGTGGTAGAGCAGGTGGCCCCCGCGGGCGAAGGCGCGCAACCGCTGGCCCTGGCGGGTTTCTCGTTTGGGGCGTTCGTCACCAGCCACGCGCTGGCCACGCTGTGGCCCCAGCGGCACATTGACCGCGCCGTGCTGGTGGGCACGGCCGCCAGCCGCTTCACGGTGGCGCCCGTGCCGCCCGAAGCCCATCTGCGCACGCTGGTGGTGCATGGCGAGCAAGACGACACCGTGGCCTTGTCCGCGGTGATGGACTGGGCGCGCCCCCAGACACTCCCTGTGACAGTCGTGCCCGGAGGCGGGCATTTCTTTCACGGACAATTGCCGCTGCTCAAAAACTTGGTGGTCAGGCACCTGCAGTCGGCCCTCTAAAAAGAGATCGGCCGCGCTGGCGGAACCTCCGTGCGCCGGCTGACTCTGCCCAAAACCTTTTGCAGCAGCGCGTGCTGCTGCATGGGTTCTACTTCTCCATCCTCTCAGCCGCTGGCTGCATCTTTGAACGCTCCATGAAACGAATCCTGCCCGCCCTGCGATCCCTGGCCCTTTTTGCTGCTGTTGCCCCCGCCGCTTTTGGTGCCCTGGCGCAGCAGGTGCCCCAACCCCCGGAAATCGCAGCCCGTACTTACATGCTGGTGGATGTGACCGCCAACCAGGTGCTGGCGGCCAAGGACATCGACGCGCCGGTGGAGCAGGCATCGCTGACCAAGCTGATGACGGGCTACTTGGTGTTTGACGCCCTGCGCGCCAAGAAGGTCACGCTAGACCAGAAGCTGCCCGTGAGTGTGCGCGCCTGGAAGATGCCCGGCTCGCGCATGTTCATCGACCCCAAGATGCAGGTGTCGGTGGACGACCTGCTCAAGGGCATGATCGTCCAGTCGGGCAACGACGCCACCGTGGCGCTGGCCGAAGGCGTGGGCGGCACGTATGAAAACTTCGTCAAGCTGATGAACGACCAGGCCAAGGCCCTGGGCATGAATGGCACCAGCTACAAAAACCCCGAAGGCCTGACCGAGCCCGGCCACGTCACCACCGCGCGCGACCTGAGCGTGCTGGCCAGCCGGTTGATGAAAGACTTCCCGGAGTACATGCACTACTACTCCACCAAGCAGTACAGCTACCCCGGCACGCCTCCCTCGAACGGCACCAACCGCAACATGCTGCTCTTCCGTGATCCGACGGTGGACGGCCTCAAGACGGGTCACACCGCAGCGGCTGGCTACTGCCTGGTCGCCACCGCCAAGCGCGATTTCCCCAACGTGGGCCAGCGCCGCCTGCTGTCCATCGTTCTGGGCACGGCCAGCGAGAATGCGCGCGCCAACGAAAGCCAGAAGCTGTTGAACTGGGGCTACACCGCCTTCGATGCCGTCAAACTCTTTGAAGCCAACACCCCCGTGGCCACGCCAGCCCTCTGGAAGGGCGCTGAGAACGTTCTGAAGATCGGCCGTCCCGAAGCCATCGTGGTGACGGTGCCCTCGGGCAGTGCTGGCAAGATCAAGACAGAAATCTCGCGCCCAGACCCCCTGGTGGCTCCATACACCAAGGGCCAGGCTGTTGGCTCTTTGAAGGTGGCGCTGGGTGAGCAGACCTTGGCCGAAGTGCCTCTGGTTGCGCTGGAGGGGGTCGAGCAGGCAGGCTTCCTGGGCCGCGCCTGGGACGCCATCCGTCTGTGGATCAAGTGACCCCACAGTCGCATTGGCCAAGGAGCAAGCGCATGGCGCAGCGCCCAAACTGCGTCGCACTTGCCTCTTGTGCGCTAGCCTGATACATTAGAAGGCTTTTCGGAATTTCCGAAGGGATTCACGTTTTCGCTTTCACGAAGCAAATTCACGTTTAGGGACGTATTTCATGCCAACCATTAATCAATTGGTCCGTCAGGGGCGCGAGGTCGAAAAGACCAAGTCCAAGAGCCCTGCGATGGAAAACTCTCCACAGCGCCGTGGCGTGTGCACTCGCGTGTACACCACGACGCCTAAGAAGCCTAACTCCGCTCTGCGTAAGGTCGCCAAGGTGCGCCTGACCAACGGTTTTGAGGTGATCTCCTACATCGGCGGTGAAGGCCACAACCTGCAAGAACACAGCGTGGTGCTTGTTCGCGGCGGTCGTGTCAAGGACTTGCCAGGTGTGCGTTACCACATCGTGCGTGGTTCGCTGGACTTGCAAGGCGTGAAAGACCGCAAGCAAGCCCGCTCCAAGTACGGTGCGAAGAAGCCAAAGGCCAAGTAAGCCCTGGCCCTTTCGGTCTGAAGAATTTTCGGTGCTGTTTTTCCGCGTGGCGCGGAGGTGCAGCGTAGTGACCCCAAACGCAGGTGTTCTGCGCGGGTCGAGTAAGTGGGAGTCCTTCATTGGCTCTCGCGGTGTCTGAAAAGATGCCAACTGAAGCAAAGATAGAGGTAAAAAATGCCACGTCGTCGCGAAGTCCCCAAACGTGAAATCCTGCCGGATCCAAAGTTCGGTAATGTTGAGCTGTCCAAATTCATGAACGTGATCATGGAAGGCGGCAAAAAGGCGGTTGCAGAGCGCATCATTTACGGTGCCCTCGAACTGATCGAGAAGAAGCACCCCGATAAGGATCCTCTGGAAGCCTTCACCGTTGCCATCAACAACGTGAAGCCCATGGTGGAAGTGAAGTCCCGCCGCGTCGGCGGTGCCAACTACCAGGTGCCTGTGGAAGTGCGCCCTGTCCGTCGTCTGGCTCTGTCCATGCGCTGGATCAAGGAAGCCGCTCGCAAGCGCGGTGAAAAGTCGATGGCCCAACGCCTGGCCAACGAACTGCTCGAGGCCACCGAAGGCCGTGGCGGTGCCATGAAGAAGCGTGACGAAGTGCACCGCATGGCCGAAGCCAACAAGGCATTCAGCCACTTCCGCTTCTAAAAAGCGGATTTGTCCTGGATTTAAACCCAAGGCTGCCGGCGTTTCGCCTGCAGCCTTGTGTTGATTCAGGCAGTCACAAAATTGACGGGCATTTTTGCCAGTATGGCTGCCCGATTCCCTCTCAAAAACGACCCATCAAGGATCTACCATGGCTCGCAAGACTCCCATCGAGCGCTACCGCAATATCGGTATCTCGGCCCACATTGACGCTGGCAAGACCACGACCACCGAACGTATTCTGTTTTACACGGGCGTGACCCACAAGCTGGGCGAAGTGCACGATGGCGCTGCGACCACGGACTGGATGGAGCAAGAGCAAGAGCGCGGCATCACGATCACCTCGGCTGCCGTGACCTGCTTCTGGAAGGGCATGGACATGTCCTACCCAGAGCACCGTTTCAACATCATCGACACCCCCGGCCACGTGGACTTCACGATTGAAGTGGAGCGTTCCATGCGCGTGCTGGACGGCGCCTGCATGGTGTACTGCGCCGTGGGTGGCGTGCAGCCCCAGTCGGAAACCGTCTGGCGCCAGGCCAACAAGTACAAGGTGCCCCGTCTGGCCTTCGTGAACAAGATGGACCGCACCGGCGCCAACTTCTTCAAGGTCTATGACCAGATGAAGCTGCGCCTGAAGGCCAACCCCGTGCCCGTGGTGATTCCGATCGGCGCCGAGGAAAACTTCAAGGGCGTCGTGGACCTGATGAAGATGAAGGCCATCATCTGGGACGAGGCTTCCCAGGGCATGAAGTTCACCTACGAGGACATCCCCGCCGATCTGGTCGAGTCCGCCAAGGAATGGCGCGAGAAGATGGTGGAAGCCGCTGCCGAGGCCTCCGAAGAGCTGATGAACAAGTACCTCGAAGAGGGTGATCTCAGCGAAGCGGAAATCAAGCAGGGCCTGCGCCAGCGCACCATTGCCACCGAAATCCACCCGATGCTGTGCGGCACCGCCTTCAAGAACAAGGGCGTGCAGCGCATGCTGGATGCCGTGATCGACTATCTGCCCGCACCGACCGACATTCCAGATGTGGCTGGTACCGACGAAGATGGGAAGGAAGTGACGCGCAAGGCCGACGACAACGAAAAGTTCTCGGCTCTGGCCTTCAAGCTGATGACCGACCCCTTCGTGGGCCAGCTGACCTTCGTGCGTGTGTACTCTGGTGTGCTCACCAAGGGCGACACCGTATACAACTCGGTCAAGGGCAAAAAAGAGCGTATCGGCCGTATCGTGCAGATGATGGCGAATGATCGCGTGGAAGTGGACGAAATCCGCGCCGGTGACATCGCTGCCTGCGTGGGTCTGAAGGAAGTGACCACCGGCGAAACGCTGTGCGATGTCGCATCGCCCATCGTGCTGGAGCGCATGGTGTTCCCTGAGCCCGTGATTTCGCAGGCTGTGGAACCCAAGACCAAGGCCGACCAGGAAAAGATGGGTATCGCTCTGGGCCGTCTGGCTGCAGAAGATCCTTCCTTCCGCGTGCGTACGGACGAAGAGTCTGGCCAGACCATCATTTCCGGCATGGGCGAGTTGCACCTGGAAATTATTGTGGACCGCATGAAGCGCGAGTTCGGCGTGGAGGCCAACGTGGGCAAGCCTCAAGTGGCTTACCGCGAAACCATCCGCAAGACGGTGGAAGAAGCCGAAGGCAAGTTTGTGCGCCAGTCCGGTGGTAAGGGTCAGTACGGTCACGTCGTGCTCAAGATCGAACCCAACGAAGCCGGCAAGGGCATCGAGTTCGTCGACGCGATCAAGGGCGGTGTGGTTCCTCGCGAATTCATTCCAGCGGTGGAAAAGGGTATCAACGAAGCCGTGACACAAGGTGTGCTGGCTGGCTACCCTGTGGTGGACGTCAAGGTCACGCTGCACTTCGGTTCGTACCACGATGTGGACTCGAACGAACTGGCGTTCAAGATGGCCGCTATCTTCGGCTTCAAGGAAGGCTGCAAGAAGGCCGGTCCAGTCATCCTGGAACCCATGATGTCTGTTGAAGTGGAAACGCCTGAAGACTATGCTGGCAACGTGATGGGCGATTTGTCCAGCCGCCGCGGCATGGTGCAGGGTATGGACGACATCCCGGGCGGTGGCAAGGCCATCCGCGCTGAAGTTCCTCTGTCGGAAATGTTCGGCTACTCGACTACGCTGCGCTCGGCCACACAAGGTCGTGCTACTTACACGATGGAGTTCAAGCACTACTCTGAAGCTCCTCGCAATGTGTCGGAAGCCATCATGGCTTCCCGCGCCAAGTAATGGCGTCTTTGGTCTAACAGCCAAACTGGCTGCTAGCGCTTGTGCTGCAAGCGCTAGCAGCTATCAAATTCATAGTATGTCTGCGATGCGGTGCCGCCCTGTGGCCGGTGCGGGTCGAATCAGCAACCGCATGCAGACGTTAAACCCGGCACCGGCATAGCTCTTTGGAGAAAAAAATGGCAAAAGGTAAGTTTGAACGCACCAAGCCCCACGTCAACGTGGGCACGATCGGTCACGTGGACCATGGCAAGACGACCCTGACGGCTGCTATCGCAACCGTGCTGTCTGCCAAGTTCGGCGGCGAAGCCAAGAAGTACGATGAAATCGACGCAGCGCCCGAAGAAAAGGCACGCGGCATTACCATCAACACTGCCCACGTTGAATACGAAACCGCTAACCGCCACTACGCTCACGTGGACTGCCCCGGCCACGCTGACTATGTGAAGAACATGATCACTGGCGCCGCTCAAATGGACGGCGCCATCCTGGTGTGCTCCGCTGCTGACGGCCCAATGCCCCAGACCCGTGAACACATCCTGCTGGCTCGCCAAGTGGGCGTGCCTTACATCATCGTGTTCCTGAACAAGTGCGACATGGTGGATGACGAAGAACTGCTCGAACTCGTCGAAATGGAAGTGCGTGAACTCCTGGACAAGTACGACTTCCCAGGCGACGACACCCCCATCATCCGCGGTTCGGCCAAGATGGCCCTCGAAGGCGACAAGGGCAAGCTGGGTGAAGAAGCCATCATGAAGCTGGCTGAAGCCCTGGACACCTACATCCCCACGCCCGAGCGTGCGGTGGACGGCGCCTTCCTGATGCCCGTGGAAGACGTGTTCTCCATCTCCGGTCGCGGTACCGTGGTGACCGGTCGCGTTGAGCGCGGCATCATCAAGGTCGGCGAAGAAATCGAAATCGTGGGTATCCGCGACACGCAAAAGACCACCTGCACCGGCGTGGAAATGTTCCGCAAGCTGCTGGACCAAGGTCAAGCTGGCGACAACGTCGGTTTGCTGTTGCGCGGCACCAAGCGCGAAGACGTGGAGCGCGGCCAAGTGCTGTGCAAGCCCGGCTCGATCAAGCCTCACACCCACTTCACCGCTGAAGTGTATGTGTTGAGCAAGGACGAAGGCGGCCGCCACACTCCCTTCTTCAACAACTACCGTCCTCAGTTCTACTTCCGTACGACTGACGTGACTGGCGCCATTGAGCTGCCAGCCGACAAGGAAATGGTGATGCCTGGTGACAACGTGTCGATCACTGTGAAGCTGATCAACCCCATCGCCATGGAAGAAGGTCTGCGCTTCGCTATCCGTGAAGGCGGCCGTACCGTGGGCGCTGGCGTGGTTGCCAAGATCATTGCTTAATTTTTAAGCAAATCAAGGAAACACCATGTCCAAGCAAAAAATCCGCATCCGCCTGAAGGCGTTCGATTACAAGCTGATCGACCAGTCTGCTGCCGAGATCGTTGACACTGCCAAGCGCACTGGCGCCATTGTCAAGGGCCCCGTGCCCCTGCCAACACGCATGAAGCGTTTCGACATTCTGCGTTCGCCTCACGTCAACAAGAGCAGCCGCGACCAGCTCGAAATCCGTACGCACCAGCGTCTGATGGACATCGTGGACCCCACAGACAAGACTGTGGACGCCCTGATGAAGCTCGACCTGCCTGCCGGCGTCGACGTCGAAATCAAGCTGCAGTAATCCCCTGAAGGTGGGCTCGCCAGGGCCCGCCTGATGGTTTGTAACGCGGACTTGCTTGAAAAAGCAGTCCGCGTTATACTTTAGGGCTTCGCCTTCTTTGCGCATGCAGAGGGGCGAAGTTTTATTAACCTTCTTTCACGCGCTGGCGCGCAAACGCTGAGGCCAATTGAAGTCACAGCGGTGAGAGTTTTGGAGAAACAAATGAGTCTGAGCAACTCCCTGGGGTTGCTGGGTCGCAAGGTGGGCATGATGCGTCTGTTCACTGATGATGGGGACGCAGTGCCTGTCACAGTGGTGGATGTTTCTAACAACCGCGTTACCCAGGTCAAAACCCAAGAGAACGATGGCTACGTGGCCCTGCAGGTCACGTTCGGTTCGCGCAAAGCTTCGCGTGTGACCAAGCCAGAAGCCGGCCACCTTGCCAAGGCAGGTGTGGAAGCCGGTGAAATCATCCAAGAATTCCGCGTGACTGCTGAAACTGCTGGCAAGTACGCCGCAGGTGCTGCTGTGCCCGTGGCGGACGTGTTTGCTGTGGGCCAAAAGGTCGACGTGCAAGGCACTTCGATCGGTAAAGGCTACGCCGGTACCATCAAGCGCCACAACATGGCTTCGCAACGTGCGTCGCACGGTAACAGCCGTTCGCACAACGTGCCTGGCTCGATCGGTATGGCACAAGACCCAGGTCGCGTGTTCCCCGGCAAGCGCATGACAGGTCACCTCGGTGATGTCACCAAGACCACGCAAAACCTCGATGTCATTCGCATCGACGAAGCGCGTCAACTGCTCTTGATCAAGGGCGCTATTCCTGGTTCCAAGGGTGGGTTCGTGACTGTGCGTCCCGCTGTCAAGGCCAAACCTGCCAAAGGAGCGAACTAATGCAGCTCGAACTCCTGAATGACCAAGGTCAGGCTGCTTCGAAGTTCGAAGCACCAGAAACCGTGTTCGGTCGTGAATACAACGAAGATCTGGTTCACCAGATCGTGGTGGCCTACCAGGCCAACGCCCGTCAAGGCACTCGCGCTCAGAAAGACCGCGAACAAGTCCGTCACTCCACCAAGAAGCCTTTCAAGCAAAAGGGTACGGGTAACGCACGTGCTGGTATGACTTCCTCGCCTCTGTGGCGTGGGGGTGGTCGGATTTTCCCGAACATGCCTGACGAAAACTTCACACAGAAGATCAACAAGAAGATGTACCGCGCTGGCATGTCTGCGATTTTGTCGCAGCTGGCCCGTGAAGGCCGTCTGGCGGTGGTCGACTCGCTGAAGCTGGATTCTCCCAAGACCAAGGTCCTGGCTGACAAGTTCAAGGCGATGAACCTGCAATCGGTGATGGTGATTGCCGATGAAGTGGACGAAAACCTGTACCTGGCTTCGCGCAATCTGGTAAACGTGCTCGTCGTTGAGCCGCGTTATGCAGACCCCGTGTCGCTGGTGCGTTTCAAGAAAGTGCTCGTCACCAAGGGTGCAATCGACAAACTCAAGGAGATGTTCGCATGAGCACACTCAAGTTTGACGAAGGTCGTCTGATGCAAGTGCTGGTCGCTCCCATCGTGTCCGAAAAGGCCACCATGGTTGCTGAAAAGTCCAACGCTGTGACATTCAAGGTGCTGCAGAACGCTACCAAGCCTGAGATCAAGGCAGCTGTTGAACTGCTGTTCAAGGTCGAGGTGAAGGGTGTTTCCGTGGTGAACACCAAGGGCAAGACCAAGCGCTTTGGCAAGACTGTGGGCCGTCGCGACAACGTGCGCAAGGCTTATGTCCGACTGAAGGAAGGTCAAGAGCTGAACCTGTCCGGGGAGGCTGCGTAATCATGGCCGTTATCAAGATGAAACCTACCTCGCCCGGCCAACGTGCTGTGGTGAAGGTTACCCGTGACCACCTGTACAAGGGTGAAGCTTACGCGCCTCTGCTGGAGCCTCAGTTCCAGAAAGCTGGCCGTAACAACAACGGTCACATCACGACACGCCACAAGGGCGGTGGTCACAAGCACCACTACCGCGTCGTGGACTTCAAGCGCAACAAGGACGGCATCGCCGCCAAGGTTGAGCGCATTGAATACGATCCAAACCGTACGGCCCACATCGCTCTGGTGTGCTACGCCGACGGCGAGCGTCGTTACATCATCGCTCCCCGTGGCCTGGAAGTCGGCGCAACCCTGCACTCTGGTTCGGAAGCCCCGATCCGTGCTGGCAACACGCTGCCTATCCGCAACATTCCTGTGGGTTCGACCATCCACTGCATCGAGCTCAAGCCCGGTGCTGGTGCTCAGATCGCCCGCTCGGCAGGTGCTTCGGCTACGCTGCTGGCCCGTGAAGGCATCTACGCCCAAGTGCGTATGCGTTCCGGCGAAGTGCGCAAGATCCACATCGAATGCCGCGCCACCATTGGTGAAGTCGCCAACGAAGAACACAGCCTGCGCCAACTGGGCAAGGCCGGTGTGAAGCGCTGGATGGGTATTCGTCCTACGGTTCGTGGCGTGGCCATGAACCCTGTGGATCACCCTCACGGTGGTGGCGAAGGCCGCACCGGCGAAGGCCGCCATGCAGTCGATCCTTGGGGCAATCTGACCAAGGGTTATCGCACCCGTAACAACAAGCGCACACAAGTCATGATTGTGTCGCGTCGCAAGAAGTAAGGGGTAACAGATGACTCGCTCTCTCAAAAAGGGTCCATTTGTTGACCATCACTTGCTGGCCAAGGTCGAAAAGGCCGTCGCCACCAAGGATAAGAAGCCAGTGAAGACCTGGTCGCGTCGCTCCATGGTTTTGCCCGAGTTCATCGGTCTGACCATTGCCGTGCACAACGGCAAGCAGCACGTACCTGTCTACGTCACCGACCAGATGGTGGGCCACAAGCTGGGCGAATTCGCCCTGACGCGCACCTTCAAGGGTCACCCCGCGGACAAAAAAGTCCAGAAGAAGTAAGGAACGACCATGTCTGAAACACGTGCAGTCCTCCGGGGCGTCCGTCTGTCGGTCGACAAAGGCCGTCTGGTTGCGGACCTGATCCGCGGCAAGAAGGTGGACCAGGCTCTGAACATCCTGACATTCACGCAGAAAAAAGCTGCTGGCATCGTCAAGAAGGTTCTGGAATCGGCAATCGCCAATGCAGAACACAACGATGGCGCTGACATCGACGAATTGAAGGTCAAGACCATCTACGTCGAACAAGGCACCACGCTCAAGCGCTTCACCGCGCGCGCCAAAGGCCGCGGCAATCGCATCAGCAAGCCCACGTGCCATGTGTACGTGACGGTTGGTAACTGAGGCCAAGGAAGACTATGGGACAGAAAATCCATCCTACCGGCTTCCGCCTCTCGGTTAGCCGTAACTGGGCCAGCCGCTGGTATGCCAGCAACCGTGACTTCGCCGGCATGCTGGCTGAAGACATCAAGGTGCGTGAGTACCTGAAGGCCAAGCTGAAGAACGCCGCCGTCTCGCGCATCCTGATCGAGCGTCCTGCCAAGAACGCCCGCATCACCATTTACTCGGCTCGTCCTGGTGTGGTGATCGGCAAGAAGGGTGAAGACATCGAGAACCTGAAGAAGGAACTCGCTACTCGCCTGGGCGTGCCTGTCGCAGTGAACATCGAAGAAGTGCGCAAGCCTGAAATCGATGCCAAGCTGATCGCCGACAGCATCACGCAACAGTTGGAAAAGCGGATCATGTTCCGCCGTGCCATGAAGCGCGCCATGCAAAACGCCATGCGTCTGGGTGCCCAAGGCATCAAGATCATGTCGTCTGGCCGTCTGAACGGTATCGAAATCGCCCGTACCGAGTGGTACCGCGAAGGCCGTGTGCCACTGCACACCCTGCGCGCTGACATCGACTACGGCACCTCTGAAGCCAAGACCACCTACGGTGTGATCGGCGTCAAGGTCTGGGTCTACAAGGGTGACACTCTGGGCCGCAACGATCTTCCAGCCGTGGAAACTCCACGTCCGGAAGAAGAACGTCGCCCACGTGGCCCACGCCGTGATGGCCGCCCAGGTGGCGACCGTGCCGGTGCAGGCCGTGGTCCCCGTCGTCCAGTAGGCGCCAATGTGGCTCCCGCTGACGGTAGCGACAAGCCCGCCGGTGCCGGTGGCGCTGATGCAACCGCCGTTAAGCGCGTTCGCAAGACTGACGCGCCCGCTACAGCAGCGGACGGCAAAGGAGAATAAAGATGCTGCAACCTGCTCGCCGCAAATACCGCAAGGAGCAAAAAGGCCGTAACACCGGCGTCGCAACACGAGGTGCCTCGGTTGCGTTCGGTGATTTCGGTCTGAAGTGCACCGATCGTGGCCGTCTGACGGCCCGCCAGATCGAAGCTGCACGCCGTGCGATTTCTCGTCACGTCAAGCGTGGCGGCCGTATCTGGATCCGCGTGTTCCCGGACAAGCCAATCTCTACCAAGCCCGCAGAAGTGCGTATGGGTAACGGTAAGGGCAACCCCGAGTACTACGTGGCCGAAATCCAGCCCGGCAAGATCGTGTTCGAAATCGTTGGTGTGCCTGAAGAACTGGCCCGCGAAGCGTTCCGCCTGGCTGCTGCCAAGCTGCCGCTGCGCACCACGTTCGTCAGCCGTCACATTGGCTCGTAATTCAGGAGAACAAGCAATGAA
Organism: Acidovorax temperans; assembly: GCF_006716905.1. Taxonomy (GTDB): domain Bacteria; phylum Pseudomonadota; class Gammaproteobacteria; order Burkholderiales; family Burkholderiaceae_C; genus Acidovorax; species Acidovorax temperans. Next base: position 310,604 of record NZ_VFPV01000004.1, read on the forward strand.
GACTACTGAACTGCGCCAAAAAGACGTTGCCGGTATCGAAGCCGAAATCAAGTCCTTGCAAAAGGCCCATTTCGGTCTGCGTATGCAAAAGGCTACCCAGCAGTTGGCTAACACCAACACGCTGCGTACCACCCGCCGCGCCATCGCCCGTGCAAAGACCATTCTTGCTGAAAAGCAAGCCGCCAAGTAAGGAGCCGACATGACGGAAGCTAAAAAATCCCTCAAGCGCACCTTGATTGGCAAGGTGGTCAGCGACAAGCGTCAAAAGACTGTGACCGTGCTGGTCGAGCGTCGTGTGAAGCACGAGCTCTACGGCAAGATCGTTGCGAAGTCGAGCAAGTACCACGCCCATGATGAAAATGGCGAGTACAAGCTGGGCGACGTGATCGAAATTACCGAAAGCCGTCCTCTGTCCAAGACCAAGAACTGGGTTGCTACGCGCCTGGTGCAAAAGGCCAGCCTGGTTTAAGCCTTAATGGCTTGAGGCAGCTAAGCCCTTTCAAAACGGCCCACAATGTGGGCCGTTTTGCTTTGTGGGGCCGCTTTCGATGCCCCGGCGATTCGCTCAAGGAGAAGATGCAATGATCAAGATTGGTGACAGCCTGCCCGCAACCACGCTGATGGAGTACTCGGAAGTCGAAGGCGAAGGCTGCAGCATTGGCCCGAACCCCGTGCCGGTAGACAAAGCCACTGCTGGCAAGACCATTGCCCTGTTTGCACTCCCTGGAGCGTTTACGCCGACCTGCTCGGCCAAGCATGTGCCTGGCTATCTGGAGAAAGCCGCCGAGTTCAAGGCTGCGGGTGTGGATGAAATCTGGTGCGTCAGCGTGAACGACGCCTTCGTGATGGGGGCCTGGGCGCGCGACCAGAAGACCGAAGGCAAGGTGCGCATGCTCGCCGACGGCGATGCAGCATTTGCCAAGGCGACGGGCCTGACCCTGGACCTGACTGGCAAGGGCCTGGGCCTGCGCAGCAACCGCTATTCGATGCTGGTGCGCGACGGCAAGGTGGTGACCCTGAACGTCGAAGCCCCTGGCAAGTTCGAGGTGAGCGACGCTGCCACGTTGCTGGCCCAAGCCAAGGCTTGAGCGTTGAGCAAAGGCGCTCCACGATGCGTGGGGCGTGGAAGAGGGAAAAGGTGGCTCAGGCCCAATGCCAGTCAGTTAAGAGCTGACTGGCATTTTTTCGTTGGGAATTTGGAAGCGCGTTTTTTGACGACCCTTGGGAAGCGGCGCCCAGTGCGGCGTGGCGGCAGCACGAAGTGTCGCGATTGCGCCAACAGGGCTGCCAACTGCTTGGGCAAGGTGCCGGCAGAGTCCAGGCTGGGGACCGCCAGCAAGTTCACGATGGCGTAGCTGGCTGTGTGGAAGCTGATGCGCTGGGGCTCGACCTGGACGTGCGCTGCCATCTCGCGCATCCAGCGGCGCAGCAGCGTGTAGGCGATCAGCACGCCCCACAGCTCCTGGCGCACCAGCGCGGGCTGCTTGCTGCGCAGCACCGGCTCACCCTCCTGCAGGGTCTGCTTGATCTCCCGGAACCCCAACTCGATCTCCCAGCGCTGGTGGTAGAGCTCGGCCAGCTCCTGCGCCGGATGCGTGCGGGGACACGGCAAGGATGTGATGAAGCGGCGCAGCCGTCCACCCACGCTCACCTCGATCAGGCGTGCCTGCCAGTGGCTGGGCAGATGCGGGTGTGCCTTGCGCGCTTGTGGGGACACCGGCATGCGGATCAGCGCATCGCCGCACGCCAGTTGCTGGACGATCTCATGGCGCAGATTGTCCCGCGCGCGCATCAACCAGTGGCGCTGCGTACCCGCAGCCTGCCAGTCCAACAGGAACGCTGCCGAGAAGTACGCTCGGTCAAACAGGGTCACGGAGTGATCCTCGCCGCGCAACTGCGCTGCCAGGCTCAATTCGCCGCAGTCCATGGCGCCGAGCTTGGCATCAAGCATCTCGTGGCTGTGTGTGTCCATCAGGCAAGTGGCGCGGATCTGCGGCCAGGGCGAGAGGCCATGCTGGTTGCTGCAGCTGCCCAGTTCGACTCGATTCTCAGGGGTGTCCGGCGCCGACCAGACCACACCATCCACAGCCAGTACGCGCAGTGGCTGGCGCACATTCACCGCAGGACGGCTCCAGGCTTGGGTCAGTAGAGCGAACAGCTCGGCCAAAGGCTCCTCGCCCAGGCGCTGGCGGGCTTGCACGCTGACACTCGGTGCAGGCGGCGCTTGTCCATCCAGGCTCAAATCCAGCTGCTGCACCACCTGCCACAGTGGCCGGTCGCGAAACAGCGCCAGTCCGATCACAAGCCACACGGCATGTTCGGCAGGCAGCTTGCGCCGGCGGATGGAGGCCTTGCCGCTGGTCCCCAGCGCCTGTGCGATCCAGGCAGGGTCTATCAACGCGCTGAGCTGCTCGAGGCGATCAGGTACTCGGGGCAGGGTCTCGCGCAAGGCGTTTGCAAGCAGGCTCATCAAGAAAAAAGGGAACGTGTTGAACACGCTCCCTTTTACTGGATCAAGCCGCCTGCGGGCTTAACTGACTGGCATTGGGCTCAGGCCGCCTTTTTTATGGCGGCTGCTGGTTTCATAAATGCACCATCTAATGCGCTATTCAAAACAGAGCAGCCTGCGCTTATTGCAACTGCCTTTCATGCTCATTTGGCCAGTCGAATAGTGGTGCAAGTTGGGTGCCTGACACGCCGGGCTGCGCAAGCCGCAGCCATCAACCCCAAGTGGTGGCGTGCTGGCACACGCATGGGATTGTTTCTTGATGAAGTCCGCACGATCATGTGCTGTACCACAGAGCTTGCCGAGCCAGACTTCTTTCCCAAGCCCCAGACCAGCGTGGGCGCCATGGCACTGGCTGTGTCTTTGAGCGGATCGGCGGTGTGATCTCAATGGGCAGATCAACCCAACTCCACCGCCTCAGTCGATCTCCACTTTGAGGTAGTGCGCGCCTGCAATGGGGCTTTGGTAATAGGGGGGGATTTCCTCAAACCCCAGGTCGGCATACAGCGCGCGGGCGGATTCCATGTCGTCCAGTGTGTCCAGCAGCACGCAGGCGTAGCCGGCCTGGCGGGCGCAGTCGAGCATGGCCTCGGCCAGTTCGCGCCCCAGGCCAAAGCCCCGGAAGGCTTTGCGCACGTACAGGCGCTTCATCTCTGCGGCGTTGGGGTAGTCGGACGCGTCCAGGGGGCGCAGTGCGCAGCAGCCAGCAATCGCGCCTTCCACCTCGGCCAGCAGCAGTGCGCCGCGTGGCGGGGCATAGTCGCCGGGCAGGGCGGCCAGCTCTTCGTCAAAGCCCTGAAAACACAGGTCGATGGCAAGGCTTTGGGCGTATTCGCGAAAGATGTCGCGCACCAGCTCCATGTCGCGGGGCGTGCTGGGCTGGCGCAGGAGAACGGCGGGCTTTTCCAAGGTACGAAGCGGGCAGGGAAAAACTGCAGTTTAGCGAAGCTCTCCTGGCTGTCGAAGACCGGTGAGTAAATGCTCTTAAAAGCATAGCTGCTAGCGCTTTCCATATGAGCGCTAGAGCCACTTTTGATCAATTTTCATCTGCCGCGATGAGGATGCAGCTTCGGGCGCGCCAGGAAACGTTGCAATGTTTTGCGATAGCAGGTGGGCGTGCAAAGGCGATGCTGATCCCCTCGCCCTGCTTCTGGCCAGAACCCCGGGTGCCACCAGTCGAACGGTGCCGCTTCACACCGCGCCCAGCCCCGCCACCCACCACGCCAGCGCTGCGCAGGCAGCCAGCACCAGTGCAGCAGCCACGCGGGTGAGTGCGTTGTCGCGCGATGCAGGCACGCTAGTGGACAAGTCTTTGTCGCCATGCAGCATGGGGCGCACCAGGATTTTGCGGCGCACCAGCGTGTAGTAGGCGATGGCCAGCAGGTGCAGCGCCACCAGGCCGATCACCAGATATTGCCCCACGTCGGCATGGAACCAGGTGGCGCGGCCCACCCATTCGCCCGATACGAAGCGGGTGAGGGGTCCGGAAAAGGCAATTTCGTCGTCGCTGAGCAGCCCACTGACCACCTGCGCGACCAGCACCCCCAGCAGTGCCAGCACCGACAGCGCCCCCAGTGGCGAGTGGCCTGCGCTCTCGGCCTCGGCACTGCTGCCTCGCAGGTAGCGCCACAGGCGGCCGGGCGTGGGCACAAAGCTGGCAAAGCGCGACCAGCGCCCGCCCACCAGGCCCCACACCAGGCGGAACGCCAGCAGCGCCAGCACCACATACCCCAGCCGGAAGTGCCACACCATGGCGTTGCCGCCCACCTTGGCAGTCACCACCAATGCCACCACGCTGGCGGCCAGCAGCCAGTGGAACAGACGGGTAGGCAGGTCCCAGATGCGAATGGTGTGGGTGGGCATGAAGACTCCGTGGCCGGTGTTGAGAAGCCAGATTGTGCGGCAGGAAGGTGACGGCGGGGCTTGCGCAAAGCCGGGGCGCCGAGGCTGCCGCTCAGGCACTGCGGTGGGCCCTGCAAATGTCAACCGCAGCAGGCATACTGCGCACGGGACGGCCATGGCCTCCCGCCCACAACACCCAAGGAAGTCCCACCATGAAAAAACTTGCCGCGTTCATCGTTACCGCCGCCGCAGCCGTTTTGTCGGCCCCGGCCTCTGCCCAGTTCGCCAAAGCCGAAGACGCCATCAAATACCGCCAAAGCGCGTTTTTCGTGATGGGCCAGCACTTCAGCCGCATCGGTGCCATGGCCAACGGCAAAGCTCCGTTCGACGCCAAGGCTGCGCAGGAAAGCGCTGACATCGTGGCGGTGATGTCCAAGCTGCCCTGGGAAGCCTTTGGCGCGGGCACCGACAAGGGCGCGCCCACCAAGGCATTGCCTGCGATCTGGTCCGAGCAAGCCAAGTACAAGGAGCATGCCGACAAGCTGCAGGCCGAAGCCACCAAGCTCGCTGCCGCAGCCAAGACCGGCAACCTCGACAACCTGAAGGCCTCGTTCGGCGCGACTGCAGGTACCTGCAAGGCGTGCCACGACGCGTTCCGCTCCAAGTAATTGGCTGGTGGCTCGTTGGCGCTATTGAAAAGATAGCTGCTGGCGCTTGTCCAGAAAGCGCAAAAGGCCCATTTCGTATGAAATGGGCCTTTTGCTTTTTGGTGCGGGGAAGTGCAGGTCGATCAGCTTTCAGCCAGCAGCTTCTCAATCAATTGGTGCAGGGCGGGGAAGTCCGGGGCGCCCACGTAGCTTTTCACGATCTCGCCGCGCTTGTTGACGATGTAGGTGGTGGGCGTCAGGCGCACATCGCCCCAGGCCTTGGCCACCGCGCCGGTGTTGTCAATAGCGACCTTGAAGGGCAGCTTGCGCGTTTCGGCAAAGTTGACCACGTAACTGGGCGGGTCGTAGCTCATGGCGACCGCGATGGTGTCAAACCCGCGGCTGTTGAACTTCTGGTGGGTTGCGATGATTTCCGGCATCTCTGCCACGCAGGTGGTGCAGCTGGTAGCCCAGAAGTTCACCAGCGTGACCTTGCCGCGCAAGTCGGCCGTGGTCTGGCTGGAGCCGTCGAGCAGCACAAAGGTGCTCTCGGGAGCGGCGGCGCGGCCGGTGTCCAGGTACACGTAGGCGCCCACTGCCGCAAACGCTGCAACGGCCACGCCGGCCAACCAATGCTTCATACCCATGATGTCCTCTTGTTCACAAGGGCCGATGGCTCCTGCGCAGGGGCCCCGGCGTTCAGTGCTGGGGTGTGCGTGTCGCGCCCCAGGGAATGCTGTCGATTGTCCGTGATGTTGGTGAGTCCACCCACCCCATGAGGTCAACATCCAGCGAATGGGTGGAGTCGTGTCGGGGGCAGAAAGTTCAGCCTGGCCCCCGGGCTGCTGCCGATAATGGCTGCATGAAAACACGATGGATGGTTGTTGCCAGCGCGGCGCTGGCCGTGGTGCTGGGGGCTTGCAGCCCGGCGCTGAATTGGCGCAGTGTGGCGGTGCCCGAGGCGGCCCTGCAGGTCATGCTGCCCTGCAAACCCGACAACGCGGTGCGCACCGTTGAACTGGCGGGCGCACCGCTGGCACTCTCGCTGCTGAGCTGTGATGCCGATGGCGCAACGTTTGCCGTGTCGTATGCCACGCTAGCCGACCCCGCGCGCGCCGGGGTGGCACTGGAGCATTGGCGTGCCGCCACGCTGGCGCGCATTGGCGTGGCGGTGCCTGCCGCCAACGCGCCCGCTTCCGGCGCTGCTGCGCCTGCGCAGATGCAGCCCTTTGTGCCCGCAGGCGCTATGGCGTTGCCCCAGGCCGTGCGCACCACGGTGCAGGGCCAGCGGCCCGATGGCACTCCCGTCACCGCCCATGCGGCGTGGTTTGCGCGCGCGCTGGGCAGCGAGGTGCGCGTGTACCACGCGGTGGTGTTTGCCGACAAAGCGCGGCCCGCCGTGGCAGACACTTTTTTCGCCGGACTGGAACTGCGTTGAGCCCGCCAACGGCCCTCGCGGCTGACCTGGGTGGCTGGCTCAGCGTGCAACGGGGCGCTTTTCACCTGGGGCGCACAGCAGCTGCGGGCCATAATGCTTGGCAAACCGCCCACCCATGAGCACCAGCATCCTTCTCATTGCCCACGCCCCCCTGGCCCATGCGCTGCGCGAGTGCGCGCTGCATGTGTTTGCCGACTGTGGCGACGCCGTAGCCGCACTGGACGTGCCGCCCCATGAGCCGCCAGAACAGACGCTGGCGAATGCGCGCGCCTTGCTTGCAGGCCTGGCCACCGAGTCCACCCTGGTGCTGACCGACGTGTTTGGTGCCACGCCCTGCAACGTGGCCCAGCGCCTGGTGGACGGCGTGAACTCCCGCCTGGTCACCGGGGTCAACCTTCCCATGTTGCTGCGCGCGGTCAGCTACCGTGCCGAAACCCTGGATTCCCTCGTCTCCCGCGCTGTCGTGGGGGGCACCCAGGGGGTCATGCAGGTGGCCATCGCCGCACCACAAAACCAGACCCGACGCCCTATCCATGATCAAGACCCGTACGACCATCAGCAATAAGCTGGGCTTGCACGCCCGCGCCTCCGCCAAGCTCACCAAGCTGGCGGGCAGTTTCCCTTGTGACGTGTTCATGAGCCGTGGCGACCGCCGCATCAACGCCAAGAGCATCATGGGCGTGATGATGTTGGCTGCGGGCATCGGCACCGAAGTCGAGCTGGAAACCAGCGGCGAGCGCGAGCAGGAAGCCATGGACGCGCTGCTGGCGCTGATTGCCGACAAGTTTGGCGAGGGGGAGTGACCCCCGCCCAGGCCCGCCAGCGCCGCAGGGTGGGCCGCACACAGGAGACCGCTGAATGACTTTTTCCATCCATGGCTTGGCCGTTGCCCGGGGCATTGCCATTGGCCGCGCCGTGCTGGTGGCGTCCAGCCGGGTGGATGTGGCGCATTACTTCATCCAGCCCGAGCAGGTGGCGGCCGAGATCGAACGCGTGCGCCAGGGCCGCAACACGGTGGTGGACGAGCTGCAGCGCCTGCAGGCCGACATGCCTGCCGACGCCCCGCACGAATTGGGCGCGCTGCTGGATGTGCACCTGATGCTGCTGCAGGACGAGGCCCTGGAAGAGGGCGTCAAGCACTGGATTACCGAGCGCCTGTACAACGGCGAATGGGCGCTGACCACCCAGCTGGAGGTGATTGCGCGCCAGTTCGACGAGATGGAGGACGAGTACCTGCGCGAACGCAAGGCCGACCTGGAGCAGGTGGTCGAGCGCATCCTGCGCTACATGAAGGGCGTGGCCAGTCCCGTGGCGCCCCCCGTGAGCCAGCGGCGCAAGACGCAGCAAGACCTGCTGCTGGACGACACGGTGGACGTGCCCCTGGTGCTGGTGGCGCACGACCTGTCGCCCGCCGACATGCTGCAGTTCAAGCAAAGCGTATTTGCCGGCTTTGTGACGGATGTGGGTGGCAAGACCTCGCACACCGCCATCGTGGCGCGCAGCATGGATATCCCGGCCGTGGTGGGCGCACGCGCAGCCAGCCAGCTGGTGCGGCAGGACGACTGGGTCATCATCGACGGCGATGCCGGCGTGATGATCGTGGACCCTTCGCCCATCATCCTGGCCGAGTATGGTTTTCGCCAGCGTCAAGGCGAACTGGAGCGTGAGCGCCTGGCCCGCCTGCGCCACACCCCGGCCGTCACCATCGACGGCCAGAAGATAGAACTGCTGGCCAACATCGAGCAACCCGACGATGCCCCCGCCGCGGTGAAGGCTGGTGCGGTGGGCGTGGGCCTGTTCCGCAGTGAATTTCTTTTCATGGGCAAAACTGGCAACCTGCCGGGCGAGGAAGCCCAGTACCAAGCCTACCGCCAGGCGCTGGATGGCATGCAGGGCCTGCCCGTCACCATCCGCACCATCGACGTGGGCGCGGACAAGCCGCTGGACAAGGGCCACAAGGACAGCTACCTGAACCCTGCTCTGGGGCTGCGCGCCATCCGCTGGAGCCTGGCCGACCCGGCCATGTTCCGCACCCAGCTGCGTGCGGTGCTGCGTGCGGCGGCGCATGGCAAGGTCAAGCTGCTGTTTCCCATGCTGGCGCATGTGTCTGAAATCACCCAGACGCTGGCCCAGGTTGATCTGGCCCGTGCCGAGCTGGATGCGCGTGGAGTGGCCTACGGCACTGTGCAACTGGGGGCGATGATCGAAATCCCCGCCGCAGCGCTCATGGTGCGCACCTTCTTCAAGTATTTCGACTTCCTGTCCATCGGCACCAACGATCTGATCCAGTACACGCTGGCGATTGACCGTGCTGACGAGTCCGTGGCCCACCTGTACGACCCGCTGCACCCCGCCGTGCTGCGGCTGGTGGCCGACGTGATTGCCGAAGGCCACGCGCAGGGCAAGGTGGTGTCGGTGTGTGGCGAAACGGCAGGTGATGTAAGCATGACGCGCCTGCTGCTGGGCCTTGGGCTGCGCAGCTTCTCCATGCACCCCGCGCAGATTTTGGCCGTGAAGCAAGAGGTGTTGCGGGCCGACACCCGCAAGCTGGCCCCTTGGGCGCAGCAAGTGCTGCAGGGCGAAGTGCCAGCCGCGTGATGGCTGGCGACGCCCAAAGCACTTGAACTGCTATATTTTTAATAGCTGCTTGCGCTTGATTTGAAAGCGCTAGAGCCACTTTTGGTTCATAGTGAACCGCGCTAGCGCGCCCGCATGCCCATCACCGCAGCGCTGATGATCATGGCCGTGGCCAGGCCAATGCTCCAGCTGAAGCTGCGGCCACTGACCACGATCAGCAGCGTGGTGGAAGCCAGCGGAGTGATGTAGCTCAGGATGCCGATGTGCCGCGCATCGCCCAGCTTCAAGGCCTTGTCCCACAGGTAAAACGCGCCGCCCAGCGGGCCCAGGCCCAGCACGGCCAGCAGGCCCCAGTCGCGCGCCTGCAGCGCCACGCTGGGCTCCAGCAGCACATGGCACAGCAGCGACAAGGCGCCGGAAACCAGCCCGAACAAGCCAATCGCGGTGGTGGGGAAGGCCGTGACGCGTTTGGTCATCAACGAATAGGTAGCCCAGATGAACGCCGCCGCCGCTGCGGGAATGTAGCCCCAGGCCAGCGTGCCACTCAGTTCACGGCCGCCCACGATGGCAATCGCTGCGCCGCCAAACCCCAGCAGGGCCGCCACGACATGCGGCACCCGCAGCGCCACGCCGGGCAACACCACCGGGGCCAGCACCACGATGAACAGGGGCCACAGGTAGTTGACGAGGTTGGCCTCCACCGGTGGCGCATGCCGCAGCGCGATGAACAGCAGAAAGTGGTACGCAAACAGACCATAGACACCCAGCGCCAGCGTGCGCATGGGAATGCGCCACTGCGATGGATCGCGCAGCACAAAGGGCCATGCCGGCACGCTGCCGATGATGAGCGTGATGCCGGTGAGCAAGAAGGGTGGAATGTGCGTGAGCGACACGCCCAGCGAGGCGAGAGAGGCCCACAGGGCGATGGCGCCCAGGGCGTAGAGATTGGCTTGCAAGGGAGAAGAAGACATGCGCCGACTGTATGCGTTTTGCATCGCACTCCATCGTCGTGCAGCACCGGAATATCGTCGCGCTGCGATGGTTGTGGCGGCCGTGGCGGGCACGCTCAGCCGTGCTTTGGAGTCACTGGGCTTTTGCTGCCTGCTCGGCCAGCGCATCGCGGCGCAAGGCGGCCGTCAATGCTGAAGGAGATCGGTACCCCGTGGCGCTCGCTACCGCGGCCACCGGCATGCCGCTGGCCCGCAGCAGCCGCGCGTGGGCCAGGCGCTGTTGGCGCAGCCATTCGATGGCACCCAAGCCTAGCTCATCACGGCAGCGCGCGGTGAACTGGCTGGGGCTGAGGTGCACACGCCGGGCCAGGTCGGCCACGGTGATTTCCTGGTGCCACTCGCGCGCTGCCCATTGCTGCAGCCGCTGCCAGTCAATGGCACGCCTGCGGGAGTTGACGGAAGCGGAGCGCCCGCCAGTGGGCAGGCTGTGTGCGGGCGAAGGGGGTGTGCCGGTACCGTCCACCAGCCATGCTTCCAGCAGCAGCGCAGGTCCATGGGCCTGCGCCAGGGGCCGCCCCTGCTGCAGAGCATGGGCCAGGTACTGCGCCAGCGGGTGTGCGTGGGAAGGTGGTGCGGCCGCGCGCTGCAGGCACTGCGCCCAGCCGGGTTGGGTGCTGTCCAGCACCAGGCACAAGCTGCCCCGCTGGGCTTCAAAGTCGTGTCGTGCGCCGGGCCGGATCACGCAGCCTTCGCCCTGGGCCACGCGCTGCCCTCGGCCTTCAATCTCCAGCTCCAGCGCGCCCTCCAGGCCGAACAGCACCTGGAAGTGATCGTGGCTGTGGCTGCCGGGTGAAGGCCCGTAGCGTCGCAGTGACAGGGCATCTGCGGCGGCGGGCTGCATGGCGGTTGGGTCGTGCTGCGGCCGGGCTTATACGCCGGCGGCGTGGGCCTGCTGGTCGGCGTGGTAGCTGCTGCGCACCATGGCGCCCACGGCGGCGTGGCTGAAGCCCATCTTGTAGGCCTCTTCCTCGAACATCTTGAAGGTGTCGGGGTGCACGTAGCGGCGCACGGGCAGGTGGCTGTTGCTGGGGGCCAGATACTGGCCAATGGTCAGCATGTCGATGTTGTGTGCGCGCATGTCGCGCATCACCTGCAGGATTTCTTCGTCCGTCTCGCCCAGGCCGACCATGATGCCGCTCTTGGTAGGCACATTGGGGTGCAGTTCCTTGAACTTCTTGAGCAGGTTCAGGCTGAACTGGTAGTCGGAGCCGGGACGCGCTTCCTTGTACAGGCGTGGTGCGGTCTCCAGGTTGTGGTTCATCACATCGGGCGGCGCGGCCTTGAGGATTTCAAGGGCGCGGTCATCGCGGCCGCGGAAGTCGGGCGTGAGGATCTCGATCTGCGTGCTGGGCGAGAGTTCGCGAATGCGCTGGATGCATTCCACGAAGTGGCCGCTGCCGCCATCGCGCAGGTCGTCGCGGTCCACGCTGGTGATCACCACATACTTGAGCTTGAGCGCGGCAATGGTGCGTGCCAGGTTCAGCGGCTCGTCCTTGTCCAGCGGGTCGGGGCGGCCATGGCCCACGTCGCAGAACGGGCAGCGGCGCGTGCACTTGTCACCCATGATCATGAAGGTGGCCGTGCCCTTGCCAAAGCATTCGCCAATGTTGGGGCATGAGGCTTCTTCGCACACCGTGTGCAGCTTGTGCTCGCGCAGGATTTCCTTGATTTCGTAAAAGCGCGTGGTGGGGCTGCCCGCCTTCACGCGGATCCAGTCGGGTTTCTTGAGCACTTCGCCTTGTTCGACCTTGATCGGAATGCGCGACAGCTTGGCCGCAGCCTTCTGTTTGGCCAGGGGGTTGTAGGCTTCGGTGGATTGCGCTTCGCGGACGACTTCAGGAGTGCTCATGGCGTGTGGGGCGGCGTGGGGGGGATCAGGGTGCCAAGCGCATGCTGAGCTGTTGGCCCAGCACCTGCGCGGCTTCTTCCCAGGTGGTCGAGACCCCGATTGTAGAAAGGTCCACGGTTTGCAAACCTGCGTAACCGCAAGGGTTGATCCGGCGGTAGGGCTCCAGGTCCATGTCCACGTTCAGTGCCACACCGTGGTAGGTGCAGTGGCGGCTCACCTTGATCCCCAGCGCAGCGATCTTGCCCAGGCCGGTGAAATCGGGTTCTGGCGCGGCGGTGCCTTCGCGTTTTTGGGGGCGCTGCGGCAGCAGCGCGTGGCTGTGGGGATCGTCCAGCCGCACGTAGATGCCGGGCGCGCCCGCGACGCGGTGGCCGGTCACGCCGAAATGGTCCAGCGTGCGGATCACGGCTTCTTCCACGCGGTAGACGTATTCCTTGACGTAGTAACCCGCGCGTTGCAGGTCGATGAGCGGGTAGGCCACCACCTGCCCCGGCCCGTGGAAGGTGACTTGCCCGCCGCGATTGGTGGCGATCACCGGAATTTCACCCGGGTTCAGGATGTGATCTTTTTTGCCTGCCAGGCCTTGTGTGTAAAGCGGTGGGTGCTCACAAATCAAGAGCAAATCAGGGCTGTCTGGCGTGCGTGTGGCGGTGTAGTCCTGCATGGACTGCACGGTGCCCGCATAGTCCACGCGGCCCAGCATGCGCGTCTCGATGGCCATGGCTTACAGGGCGTACTTCACCAGAGGGTGTGAGGTGAGCGCGCGGTAGAAGTTGTCCAGATGCTCGCGGCTGGTGGCCGTGATGGTGATGGTCAGGCTGATGTATTTGCCGCCCGAACTATCGCGCTGGGCGATGCTGGCAGGGTCCAGAAACGGGTCGTGGCGCTGTGCCAACGCTGCCATCTGCAGAAAAAAGTCATCCGTCTTGAGCCCCATGACCTTGACCGGGAACAAGCAGGGGTATTCGATGAGCGAGTCTTTGCGAGGGTCTGGGGTGGTGTCGTCCAGGCGGTTGGATGAAGGGGGCACAGAAGAGGTCATGGTCGGTAGTGCTTCGTTTTTGGTAGCGGGCCAGGCTTTTAGGGTCAGCCTTGGCGCCCTAGTCGATAGCGCCGCATTGTGCGCCAAGGTGCCCGTTTCGCTGCTTATTTCAGGCCTTGGACGCGATGGTTTCTCGTTGGTGCGTCACCACAAGAGGGAGGGGCAGCGCACCGCATTTGTGCCCGCCATGTGGAATTTTCCATGCGCCAACGGGTTTTTACTTATAATTAGAGGCTTTGTAAAAGTTGCGGTCTTTAACGCGGACGTCATTCACCGATGAAAACAATCGCGCCAGAGACCGAAACTGAGGCTGAAGATTCTGGTTTCAAGCCCCTGACAGCCCAAGAGGCTGAGCAGTGGCGGCGTCGCAATCCGCCGGTATCGCCATGGAAGGTGGTGCTGGGGCAGTCGCTGGTTGGAGTGGTGGTGGCGTTGGTCGCCTGGATGTGGACTCAAGATGTCCGCGCGGGTTGGTCGGCTGCCTATGGTTCCTTGGCGGTGGTGGTTCCTGCGGCGCTGTTTGCGTACGGCGTTTTGCGCCAGAAATCAGCACCTCGCCCGGGCCTTGCCATGCTGGGATTCGTTGGGTGGGAAGCAGCCAAGATTGTGCTCACGATTGCACTGCTGGTTGCCGCGCCCCGGGTGGTGCCAGGCTTGAACTGGCTCGCTCTGGTGGCGGGGTTGGTGATCACAATGAAAACGTACTGGGTTGCACTGATGGTGCGGCCTGGTGTTCGAAAAACCGATTGATATAGAGAAGAGTAGTCCGATGGCCGCAGAAGCGCATGCCCCGACCGCAAGTGAATATATCGTTCACCATTTGCAGCATTTGCAGAACATTCCGCAAAAAGCCATTGTTGACTTCTCGGTGGTCAACATCGACTCTTTGATCACCGCTCTGGTGGTTGGTTTCATTGGCTTGTTCATTTTGTGGCTGGGTGCGCGCAAGGCCACTTCCGGTGTTCCTGGTCGCTTCCAGGCGGCTGTGGAAATTCTGGTGGAAATGGTGGACACCCAAACCAAGGCCAATATCAAGAACGCCAACAGCCGCAAGTTCATTGCTCCGATGGCGCTGACTGTGTTCGTCTGGATTTTCATGATGAACGCCATGGACATGCTGCCCGTGGATCTGCTGCCCGCCATCTGGACCAAGATCTATGCCGCGATGGGCCACGATCCGCACCACGCCTATCTGCGTGTTGTGCCCACGGCTGACCTGTCCACTACGCTGGGCTTGGCCGTTTCCATTCTGTTGCTGAGCTTGTACTACAGCGTCAAGATCAAGGGCGCTGGTGGCTGGGGCCACGAACTGGTGAGCGCACCATTCGGCTCTAGCAAGAACCCTCTTTTTGCCGTGATCCTGGGTCTCATCAACGTGACCATGCAGATCATCGAATACGTGGCCAAGGCGGTTTCGCATGGCATGCGGTTGTTCGGCAACATGTACGCTGGTGAGTTGGTGTTCCTGCTGATCGCCCTGATGGGTGGCGCTGCTGCAATGTCGCTTCCTGGTGTGCTGCTCCCCGTGGGGCACGTCATTGCGGGTTCGCTCTGGGCAATCTTCCACATCTTGGTGATTACCCTGCAGGCGTTCATTTTCATGATGCTGGCGCTGATTTACCTCGGCCAGGCCCATGAGGCCCACTGACCCTTTGTTTCGTTTTCGTTTCCTTTCTCTTTAACCTTTCTTTTTTCACTCAGGAGTAATCATGGAAAACATTCTCGGCTTCGTCGCTCTGGCTTGCGGTCTGATTGTGAGCCTCGGCGCTATCGGCGCTTCGATCGGTATCGCTCTGATGGGTGGCAAGTTCCTGGAATCTTCTGCTCGCCAGCCTGAACTGATCAACGAACTGCAAACCAAGATGTTCATCTTGGCCGGTCTGATCGACGCTGCGTTCCTGATCGGTGTTGCTATCGCTCTGCTGTTTGCTTTCGCAAACCCCTTTGCCGCTACGTTCCTGGCCAGCGTTCCAAAGTAATTCCCGTCAACGCCATCTCTTAGAAAGGTGTTGCCGTGAGTATCAACGCGACCCTGTTCTTTCAGATCATCGTCTTTTTCGTGCTGGTGTGGTTCACGATGAAATTCGTGTGGCCGCCCATCACCAAGGCGTTGGATGAACGAGCCCAGAAAATCGCCGATGGCCTCTCTGCTGCCGAACGTGCCAAGACCGAACTCGCCGCTGCTGACCAGCTGGTGAAGAAGGAATTGGCCCAAGCCAGCAATGAGACGGCCTCGCGTCTTGCGGACGCCGACCGCCGTGCCCAAGCCATCATCGAAGAAGCCAAAGCCCGTGCCACGGAAGAAGCCAACAAGATTGTGGCTGCTGCCCAGGCTGAGGTTGAGCAACAGACGGTGCGAGCACGTGAAGCCCTGCGCGAGCAGGTGGCCGCGTTGGCTGTCAAGGGTGCCGAGCAGATTCTCCGCAAGGAAGTCAATGCCGGTGTCCATGCAGACTTGCTTAACCGCCTGAAGGCCGAGCTGTAAGGGGACAACATGGCTGAACTCGCCACCATTGCTCGCCCTTACGCAGAAGCCTTGTTCAAGGCTGCCACTGCCAGCGCGGGTGTTGATCTGGACAGCACGGCTGTCTGGCTCGACGAGCTGGCGGCGATTGCCGCCACCCCCGAGCTTCGCCAGCTGGCGGACAACCCCAAGGTAACGGCAGACCAGGTGTTTGCCGTTTTTACGGGCGTTGCGCGTTCTGCGCTGCCCGACATGGCCAAAAACTTCCTGCGCACCATCATCGACAACGGGCGTATCAACACGCTTGGTGAGGTGGCTGCTCAGTATCGTGCCCTCGTGAATCGCCGCAGCGGCTCCTCGGATGCTGTCGTGTACAGCGCATTTCCTCTGGACAGTGCGGCATTGGCAGATGTGGGTGGAGTGCTGGAAAAGCGCTTCGGCCGCAAGCTCAATCTCACCGTGAAGCAGGACGAGTCCCTCATCGGTGGCATTCGCGTAGTGGTGGGTGACGAAGTGCTGGACACTTCGGTCAAGGCCCGTCTTGAACAAATGAAAGCGGCCCTTGTTGCGTAACGCGCAGCGAGGTCTTAGCGAACCAAAGAAAGAAGGAAAGAGTCATGCAACTCAATCCCGCAGAAATTTCTGAACTCATCAAGAGCCGCATCGAAGGGCTGGCCGCCAGCAGCGATATCCGCAACCAGGGCACCGTGGTGTCTGTGTCGGACGGTATCGTGCGCGTTCACGGCCTGTCGGACGTGATGCAAGGCGAAATGCTGGAGTTCCCTGCCACCAAGGACGGTCAAGCCTCCTACGGTCTGGCTCTGAACCTCGAGCGCGACTCCGTCGGCGCCGTGATTTTGGGTGAGTACGAACACATCTCCGAAGGCGACACCGTCAAGTGCACGGGCCGCATTCTGGAAGTGCCCGTGGGCCCCGAGCTGGTGGGCCGCGTGGTGAACGCGCTGGGTCAGCCTATTGACGGCAAGGGTCCAATCAATGCCAAGCTCACCGACGTGATCGAGAAGGTTGCTCCTGGCGTGATCGCACGTAAGTCTGTGGACCAGCCTCTGCAAACCGGCCTGAAGTCCATCGACTCCATGGTTCCTGTGGGCCGTGGTCAGCGCGAGCTGATCATTGGTGACCGTCAGACCGGCAAGACCGCTGTGGCCATCGACGCGATCATTGCGCAAAAGGGCCAGGGCGTTACCTGTATCTACGTGGCGATCGGCCAAAAGGCTTCCTCGATCAAGAACGTGGTGCGTGCTCTGGAGCAAGCTGGCGCGATGGAATACACCATCGTCGTTGCTGCTTCCGCTTCTGAATCCGCAGCGATGCAATACGTGTCGGCCTACTCTGGCTGCACGATGGGTGAGTACTTCCGCGACCGCGGCGAAGACGCCCTGATCGTGTACGACGACCTGTCCAAGCAAGCTGTGGCCTACCGCCAAGTTTCTCTGCTGCTGCGTCGTCCACCAGGCCGCGAAGCTTATCCTGGCGACGTGTTCTATCTCCACAGCCGTCTGCTGGAGCGCGCAGCCCGCGTGAACGCTGACTACGTCGAAGCCTTCACCAAGGGTGAAGTCAAGGGCAAGACCGGTTCGTTGACAGCTCTGCCTATCATCGAAACGCAAGCCGGTGACGTGTCTGCCTTCGTGCCTACCAACGTGATTTCGATCACTGACGGTCAGATCTTCCTGGAAACCAGCCTGTTTAACGCCGGTATCCGTCCCGCCATCAACGCCGGTATCTCGGTGTCGCGCGTGGGTGGTGCTGCCCAGACCAAGCTGGTGAAGAACCTGTCCGGCGGTATCCGTACCGACTTGGCCCAGTACCGTGAACTGGCTGCGTTCGCGCAGTTCGCTTCCGATCTGGACGAAGCCACCCGCAAGCAGCTGGACCGCGGCGCCCGCGTGACCGAATTGCTCAAGCAAGCACAGTACAGCCCCCTGTCCATCTCGTTGATGGGCGCAACGCTGTTCGCTGTGAACAAGGGCTTCATGGACGATATCGACGTCAAGAAGGTTCTGAGCTTCGAACACGGCCTGCACCAATTCCTGAAAACCAGCCACGCCGCATTGCTGGCCAAGCTGGAACAGGCCAAGGCCATGGACAAGGATGCTGAAGCCGAATTGACCGCTGCCATCGCCGCGTTCAAGAAGACGTTCGCTTAATCCGGACGAGGAGCCATCATGGCAGCAGGCAAGGAAATACGCGGCAAGATCAAATCGGTGGAAAACACCAAGAAGATCACCAAAGCCATGGAGATGGTGGCCGCATCCAAAATGCGCAAGGCGCAGGACCGGATGCGTGCAGCTCGTCCCTACAGCGAAAAGATCCGCAACATTGCAGCCAACCTCGGCAAGGCCAACCCTGAGTACACGCATCCGTTCATGCAAGTGAACGATGCGAAAGTGGCAGGCGTCATCGTGGTCACCACGGATAAGGGTTTGTGCGGTGGCATGAACACCAACGTGCTGCGCACGGTGACGACCAAGCTGCGTGAACTTCAAGCGGCAGGCATCTCTGCGGAAACCGTAGCCATTGGCAACAAGGGCTTCAGTTTCCTGAACCGGGTGGGTGCCAAGGTGGTTTCGCATGTGACAGGTCTGGGCGATACGCCCCATCTGGACAAGCTGATTGGCCCTGTGAAGGTGCTGCTGGACGCATATGCGGAAGGCAAGATCAACGCGGTGTATCTGAGCTACACCAAGTTCATCAACACCATGAAGCAAGAGTCGGTGGTGGAGCAACTGCTTCCACTGTCGTCCGAGCAGATGCAGGCTGACAAGACGGAACATAGCTGGGAATACATCTATGAGCCGGACGCACAAACCGTGATCGACGAGCTGCTGGTGCGCTATGTCGAGTCGCTGATTTACCAGGCAGTTGCAGAAAACATGGCGTCCGAGCAATCGGCGCGCATGGTGGCCATGAAGGCCGCAACGGACAACGCCGGCAGCGTCATTGGTGAGTTGAAGCTGGTCTACAACAAGACGCGTCAAGCAGCGATCACGAAAGAACTTTCGGAAATCGTCGCAGGCGCCGCCGCTGTGTAAGCAGCTCGACATACAACATTATTGGAGCGAAAAATGGCTCAAGTGCAAGGCAAGATTGTTCAATGTATCGGCGCTGTGGTGGACGTTGAGTTCCCACGCGACCAGATGCCCAAGATTTACGATGCTCTGAAGCTGGAAGGTTCGGCTCTGACGCTGGAAGTTCAGCAACAGCTGGGCGACGGCGTGGTGCGTACCATTGCCCTGGGTTCATCCGACGGACTGCGCCGTGGCCTGATGGTGACCAACACTGGCAACCCCATCACAGTGCCCGTGGGCAAGGCCACCCTGGGCCGCATCATGGACGTGCTGGGCACGCCCATCGACGAGCGTGGTCCTGTGGGTCAGGAACTGACGGCTTCCATTCACCGCAAGGCTCCTGCGTACGACGAACTGTCGCCATCGCAGGAACTGCTGGAAACCGGCATCAAGGTGATCGACTTGGTCTGCCCGTTCGCCAAGGGCGGTAAGGTGGGTCTGTTCGGTGGCGCCGGTGTGGGCAAGACCGTGAACATGATGGAACTCATCAACAACATCGCCAAGGCCCACAGCGGTCTGTCGGTGTTCGCTGGTGTGGGTGAGCGTACCCGCGAAGGGAACGACTTCTATCACGAAATGGCCGATTCCGGCGTGGTGAACCTGGAGAAGCTCGAAGACTCCAAGGTGGCCATGGTGTACGGTCAGATGAACGAGCCCCCAGGCAACCGTCTGCGCGTGGCCCTGACAGGTCTGACCATTGCGGAATCTTTCCGTGACGAAGGCCGTGACGTGCTGTTCTTCGTGGACAACATCTACCGCTATACGCTGGCCGGTACCGAAGTGTCCGCTCTGCTGGGCCGTATGCCTTCCGCCGTGGGCTACCAGCCTACGCTGGCCGAAGAAATGGGCCGCCTGCAAGAGCGTATTACGTCCACCAAGGTCGGTTCGATCACTTCCATCCAGGCAGTGTACGTGCCAGCGGATGACTTGACCGACCCATCGCCTGCCACGACGTTCGCTCACTTGGACTCCACCGTGGTGTTGTCCCGTGACATCGCTTCGCTGGGTATCTACCCTGCCGTGGATCCTCTGGACTCCACCAGCCGTCAGCTGGACCCTAACGTGGTGGGCGAAGACCACTACGCGACGGCCCGTGCTGTGCAGGGTACCCTGCAGCGCTACAAGGAACTGCGCGACATCATCGCCATTCTGGGCATGGACGAACTGGCTCCGGAAGACAAGCTGGCCGTGGCCCGCGCTCGGAAGATCCAGCGTTTCCTGTCGCAGCCTTTCCACGTGGCTGAAGTGTTCACGGGCTCGCCTGGCAAGTACGTTCCACTGTCGGAAACCATCCGTGGTTTCAAGATGATTGTGAACGGCGAATGCGATCACCTGCCAGAACAAGCGTTCTACATGGTCGGTACCATCGACGAAGCCTTCGAAAAGGCCAAGAAGGTTGCCTGATTGCCCGAGGGCTGAGCAACTGATTTGTTCAGCCCCCTGTAGCAGTCAAGCCCCCACCTTTTCCTAGGAGCAATGATGAACACTATCCACGTTGATGTGGTCAGCGCCGAAGAGTCCATCTTCTCGGGTGAAGCGCGTTTTGTCGCTTTGCCTGGTGAAGCTGGCGAGTTGGGCATTTACCCCCGCCATACCCCGCTGATCACCCGCATCAAACCCGGTTCGGTGCGCATCGAAATGGCAGACGGCAACGAAGAGTTTGTTTTCGTGGCCGGTGGCATTCTGGAAGTTCAGCCCAACTGCGTGACGGTTCTGTCTGACACCGCCATCCGCGGCAAGGATCTGGACGATGAAAAGGCAAATGCCGCCAAGGCAGCTGCCGAAGAAGCGCTCAAGAACGCCAAGAGCGATCTCGATTTGGCCAAGGCCCAGTCAGAACTGGCTGTGATGGCTGCCCAGATTGCTGCTCTGCGCAAGTACCGCCAGAAGAAGTAACTTCGCGCCGCGGAGCCTTACTCAAAAAACCCGGCCCCTGCCCAATGCCAGTCAGTTAAGAGCTGACTGGCATTTTTTTCGTTGGGAATTTGGAAGCGCGTTTTTTGACGACCCTTGGGAAGCTGCGCCCAGTGCGGCGTGGCGGCAGCACGAAGTGTCGCGATTGCGCCAACAGGGCTGCCAACTGCTTGGGCAAGGTGCCGGCAGAGTCCAGGCTGGGGACCGCCAGTAAGTTCACGATGGCGTAGCTGGCTGTGTGGAAGCTGATGCGCTGGGGCTCGACCTGGACGTGCGCTGCCATCTCGCGCATCCAGCGGCGCAGCAGCGTGTAGGCGATCAGCACGCCCCACAGCTCCTGGCGCACCAGCGCGGGCTGCTTGCTGCGCAGCACCGGCTCACCCTCCTGCAGGGTCTGCTTGATCTCCCGGAACCCCAACTCGATCTCCCAGCGCTGGTGGTAGAGCTCGGCCAGCTCCTGCGCCGGATGCGTGCGGGGACACAGCAAGGATGTGATGAAGCGGCGCAGCCGTCCACCCACGCTCACCTCGATCAGGCGTGCCTGCCAGTGGCTGGGCAGATGCGGGTGTGCCTTGCGCGCTTGTGGGGACACCGGCATGCGGATCAGCGCATCGCCGCACGCCAGTTGCTGGACGATCTCATGGCGCAGATTGTCCCGCGCGCGCATCAACCAGTGGCGCTGCGTACCCGCAGCCTGCCAGTCCAACAAGAACGCTGCCGAGAAGTACGCTCGGTCAAACAGGGTCACCGAGTGATCCTCGCCGCGCAACTGCGCTGCCAGGCTCAATTCGCCGCAGTCCGTGGCGCCGAGCTTGGCATCAAGCATTTCGTGGCTGTGTGTGTCCATCAGGCAAGTGGCGCGGATCTGCGGCCAGGGCGAGAGGCCATGCTGGTTGCTGCAGCTGCCCAGTTCGACTCGATTCTCAGGGGTGTCCGGCGCCGACCAGACCACACCATCCACAGCCAGTACGCGCAGTGGCTGGCGCACATTCACCGCAGGACGGCTCCAGGCTTGGGTCAGTAGAGCGAATAGCTCGGCCAGAGGCTCCTCGCCCAGGCGCTGGCGGGCTTGCACGCTGACACTCGGTGCGGGCAACGCTTGTCCATCCAGACTCAAATCCAGCTGCTGCACCACCTGCCACAGTGGCCGGTCGCGAAACAGCGCCAAACCGATCACAAGCCACACGGCATGTTCGGCAGGCAGCTTGCGCCGGCGGATGGAGGCCTTGCCGCTGGTCCCCAGCGCCTGCGCGATCCAGGCAGGGTCTATCAACGCGCTGAGCTGCTCGAGGCGATCAGGTACTCGGGGCAGGGTCTGGCGCAAGGCGTTTGCAAGCAGGCTCATCAAGCAAAAAAGGGAACGTGTTGAACACGTCCCCTTTTTACTGGATCAAGCCGCCTGCGGGCTTAACTGACTGGCATTGGGCCCCTGCCGGGTTTTTTTTGGTCTGAATTTCCTTCAGACCCTTGCAATGATGGTCTTGATAGGAAAGACGAGTGCTGCCATGAGCGGGCGGAGGTCTGAAGACCGCTCAGTTGCCGCCACAATAAGGGCTGTCTTCGAGATGACTTGGGGCGCATCTGAATCGTGCAGCATTCGCCGGGCCCTCGCAGCTTGCGCACGCCGAATGGGCCGCCCGGGGCATCAAGACGTCTGCCGCCCTTGGGTGCCTTGCTTGCCAAAGTTCTGCCGCTCTGAACAGGTCAACTCATCCTCTATCTGGACGACCGCCTCATGCCACGTACCAAACTACCTGTCTCGCCCCACGGTGGCTCGCCCGATGAGACGGAAGCCATGTTCTATGAAGCCCTGCAAAAGGGGGATGTAGACCTGCTGATGTCTTGCTGGGCAGAGGATGACGAAATCGTATGTGTGCATCCTGGCGGTTCCCGCTTGATGGGGGCCGCCGCAATCCGCGCCGCGTTTGAGGGAATGTTTGCGCAGGGCAGCATCCGGGTGACGATTTCTCAGGTCCACCGTGTGCAGTCGGTGTCCAGTGCCGTGCACAACGTGGCCGAGCGGGTGGAAATCATGTTGCCTGATGGGCTGCACGCAGCCTTTCTGATCGCCACCAATGTCTACCACCGCACGTTGGAGGGATGGCGCCTGGTGGCTCACCATGCCAGCACAGGCGGCTCGCCGGAGGGTATCTCCGGTACTGAAACTTCGCAGTTGCTGCATTGAGCGGTGAGGCGCGGGCTGCTGATGGTTTTGGGGTTTGAATAAAAAGTGGCTCTTCTAGGGCGCGTTGAGAATCAACGGGAGTTGATAACCCCAGCTGCGAGATAGATCATCGCTGCGAAGCTGCTATCCGTCTTGTCGCTGCGCATTGCGATACGTTTGAACTCCTTGAGCTTGCAAAAGAAGTTCTCGATCAAGTGGCGCCATTTGTAGACCTCCAGGTCAATCTCCAGTGGCGCTCTCCTGCGGGGCATCTGTGAGATCACCACCTGCGCCCCGCGCTTACCCAACTCCTGGATCAGCCAATTCACATCGAAGGCCTTGTCGGCAAGCAAGGCATCAAAGCGCACATCGGCAATCAGCTCTCTGACCCCTTTGGTATCGTGGCGCTGCCCTGGCATCAAGACGAACTTCACCAGATTGCCCAATGCATCCGTCAGCGCCAGTATCTTCGTGGTCATGCCGCCCCTCGAGTGGCCTATGGCCTGGCCCGAAGTCCCCCTTTTGCCCCCTGGCCGTGCCGATGCACTTTCACAATCGTGGCATCCACCATCGCATATTCCATGTCCGGCTGCTCGCTCACTGCATCGAACAGACGTTGGAACACATCGGCCTTAACCCAGTCTCTAACAGGCCGTTGAAAAAGTGGGCATCGAACGCATCAGGGACACTGTTTTCGAAGAAACGAGTGGCCCAGACGCGTCTGCGCAGCGATTGCACCGGCCAATCTGGCCTGTTTGCAGGCCATCTCGCCCATTTCGGGCGCACGTATCCCCGGGCTCACGCATGATGCGCGTCCCACCAGCCGCCGATGCTGCCCATGCGCACCAGGTTGTAGGTGGCAAAGCACAGCAGCGCCTGACCCGTGAGCTTGGCCTGACCGATGAGCTTGGTCTTGGCCAGACCACCCACGGTCTTGATCCAGCCAAAGGCCTCCTCAATGCGCTTGCGCACCTTCTGACTGGTCTTGTAGCCCTCGTGTCGGGTGATCCGGGCATCCACCGCCGAGTGCTTGTCCTTGGCCGCCACGTGCGGCGTGACCTTGAGCTTTCGGCAGCCCTTGATGAAGGCCTTGCTGTCGTAGCCCTTGTCGGCCCCGACCGTAGCCCGCTTGTTCTTGTTGTCCCGACGCTTCAACATGGCCAGCGCCGCCTCGCGCTCGGCGGTGCCGCTGGCATGGGTGATCTCCACGTCCACGATCAACCCGTTGCGGTTTTCCATCAGGATGTGGCCCATGTGGCACAGGCGGGACTTGTCGCCCTGGCTCTTCTTGAACAGGCGGGCATCGGCGTCCGTGGTACTGGCGTGGGTGTCGTTGCAGCGCTGCTGTCCTTTGAAGTCCACCTCGGGATTGCGCCCCTCAGTCGGGGTTTGGTCGTCGTCCCGGCGCTTGAAACTTTTGTGCGAGGCCCAGGCCTCGATCAGCGTGCCGTCCACGCTGAAGTGTTCGTCGCTGGTCAACTTCGCCCAATCGGCGGTGTGCTTGACCCGCTCGAAAAAGGCGCGGGCCAAGTCTTCGTTGAAGAGCCGCTCGCGGTTGGCGCTGAAGGTGGAGTGGTCCCAGACCTTGTCCTCGATGTTCAGGCCCACGAACCAGCGGTACAGCAGGTTGTAGTTGACCGCTTCGACCAACTGGCGCTCGCTGCGGATGGAGAACAGGATCTGCAGCAGCAGGGCCTTGAGCAGCATCTCCGGCGGCACCGAGGGGCGGCCCCGGCGGGCGTACACCGCGTCGAACTCGCGGTTCATCGTCGCCAGCAGCGCATCGACTGCGGCGCGCAGTTTGCGCAGCGGGTGTGTCTGCGGCACGCGCTCTTCAAGGCTGATGTAGCTGAACATCGCCCCCTGGAAGTCTTGGTTGCCTCTCATCGTCCTCGTCTGGGTTGTTCGCCGATGGCTTCAGATCGTACTGGCCGACGCCAGCGTCGGCGGGGGATTTTTCAACGGCCTGCTAAAGCGTTTGAACACCGTGTTCCACTTGCCGAACTCTGGCGGCAGGTCTCGCCAGGGGCTGCCTGTGCGGGCAATCCACAGCACTGCCTCAACGAAGCGGCGGTTGTCTGTGCCGCTGCGTCCAGGATCACTTGGCTTGCCAAGGCATTGAGGCTCCATCTTGGCCCATTGCTCGTCTGTCAGTACCCATCGAATGCTCATGCGCCTATTGCATCACAGCCCTCCGAGCCGTTGTGCTTGATTCTCAACAGCCCCTAGCGAATGCTAGTGTGGTGTCTCAAAAATAGATAGAACTATTTTGACCGGTGTTGGTCGAATCAGCTTCCTTATAGGAGACTACGCTGATGGCCCACCCTGGACGCCCCGCCACGAAGCTGCAGATCACCGATGCCGAGCGCGCAGAGCTGCATGCGCGACTGCGCGTACGCAAAGCGCCCGAGGACGAGAAGCTGCGCATGCGAATCGTGCTGGGCTGCGCAGATGGGGAGTCAGGCACCATGATTGCCCAACGCTTGGGCACGACGGTGCAAACTGTCTCCAAGTGGCGGCGGCGCTACCGGGCGTATCGTCTGGCGGGTTTGACCGATGCCCCGCGCGCTGGCCGCCCGCGCAGTGTGGGCGACGAGCAGGTTCAGCTCATTGTGGACAAGGTTCGCCAGAGCAAGCCTGACAACGCCACGCACTGGAGCGTGCGCCAGATGAGTCGGCACGCTGGCGTATCGCCCGCGACGGTGCAGCGCATCTGGCATGCCTTTGGGCTGAAGCCGCACCTGCAAGAAACCTTCAAGCTATCGACGGATCCCCATTTCGTGGACAAGGTACGGGATGTGGTGGGGCTGTATATGGCACCACCCGATCGCGCCTTGGTGCTGTGCGTGGACGAGAAGAGCCAGATCCAGGCTCTGGATCGCACCCAACCAGGGTTACCACTGACGTTTGGCAAACCCAGCACGCGCACGCACGATTACAAGCGCCATGGCACAACGTCGCTGTTTGCAGCGCTGGATGTGGCCACTGGCAAAGTCATAGGACAGCTCAAGCGCCGTCACCGCAGTGTGGAATTCCTGCAGTTCCTCAAAGCCATCGATGCAGCGGTGCCTGGCGAACAAGACATCCACCTGATCATGGACAACTACGGCACGCACAAGACGCAGGCAGTGCGGGCCTGGCTAGCAGCCCATCCTCGCTACCACGTTCACTTCACGCCCACCTCAGCGTCCTGGCTCAATCTGGTCGAGCGTTTCTTTAGCCAGATCAGCGAGCAGTGGATCAAGCGCAGCGCCCACACCAGCGTTGCTCAGCTGGAGCAATCCATACGGGAATACATTGATCGTCACAACGAGGATCCCAAGCCGTTCGTGTGGCATAAAAGTGCGGACACCATCTTGGCATCTGTGGCGCGGGCAGCGAGTACCATTATTTGATGCTTACTTTTGAGACACCACACTAGTGATGCACTCGATAAATGTCGTACGTCGAAATCGTCGTTTACAGACGTGCGGCGATTTCCATCACTACTATTCGCTAGAAGAGCCTAAAAAGTGGTTCTAACACCCGTTGAATAAGCGCTAGCAGCTATGAAATATGTAGCGCCTTGGTGGCTCCCTGGAGGTCAGATGCAAACCATCTGGCCTGCGGTGTTTTCGCGACGCACGCATGGCCCTGCTCCGGCTTTTCGGCGTGAACGCTGGACAACGCCCGACGCTGATTTCATTGACGTGGATTTCTTGGCGGGTGGCGAAGATTGCCCACCCGCTGCGCACTCTGCCGAGATTCCGATGCTGGTGGTGTTTCACGGGCTGGAGGGCTCTTCACGCAGCCACTACTGTCAGGCATTTGCTGAAGTGGCCCAGGAGCGGGGTTGGGCGTGTGCTTTGCCCCACTTTCGTGGCTGCAGCGGTGAGCTCAACCATGCCCCGCGTGCCTATCATTCAGGCGATTACGAAGAGATTGCCTGGATACTGGCCCAGCTCCGTGCTCGCCATCCTGGGCCGGTGATTGCTGCTGGCGTATCGCTGGGCGGCAATGCTTTGCTGCGCTGGGCTGCGGAGGCTGGTTCAGACGCATCGAGTCATGTGAAGGCCGTGGCGGCGATTTGCTCGCCCCTGGACCTGGCGGCAGGTGGCCACGCCATAGGTCGCGGCTTCAATCGCCAGATCTACACCCGCATGTTTCTGCGAACCATGGTCCCCAAGGCATTGCGTAAATGGGAACAACACCCGGGTCTTTTTGACAGGGACGCGCTCCTGGCCGCGCGTGATCTCTACGCTTTTGACAACGTGTTCACCGCGCCGGTGCATGGCTTTCGCAATACCGAAGACTATTGGCATCGCGCCTCTTCCAAGCCACTTCTCTCCCACATTCGGGTGCCCGCCTTGGTGGTGAATGCGCTCAATGATCCGTTTGTGCCTGCAAGCAGCCTGCCCCGGGCCGGGGAGGTGGGGCCATGCGTGACGCTGTGGCAACCTAGGCACGGTGGTCATGTAGGTTTTGCGCAAGGCCCGTGGCCCGGGCATGTGCGTGCGATGCCAGATGCTGTGAGCGCTTGGCTGACAGCGCAACTGCCCGGATGAAAGGCACAATTCGCTCATGGATGACATCGTCAAGCAAGCATTGGCCAAATGGCCAAACGTACCGGATTGCTACGGATGGCTGGGGCTGGATGCGCGAGGGCGCTGGTTCATGCGCGACGACGCCGCGCAGGCCGCTGGAGATTTTCCGCAAAGCCGTGGTTCGTGGCTGCGTCACGAAAAACTCATTGATTTCATCGGCCGCAATTACGAAAGTGACGACGAGGGGCGATGGTTCTTTCAGAACGGGCCGCAGCGGGTGTACGTCGAGTTGGAGTGCACTCCGTGGGTCTGGCAGGTTTTGCCGGACTACCGCCTGCAGTCCCATACCGGCTTGCAGACCAGTGCGGGGGAATGTCTTTTGGACGAAGAGGGGCGTTTGTACATAGCTTCGCCCCAAGGACTCGGTTTGGTGCACTCGCAGGATATGGTGGTGGCTGCGGAAGCGGTAGAGCAAGGAGTCTGGGTGCCCCGTGATGTGGTGTCTGCCGACTTGCCCGCGCAGTACGGTTTTGTTCGCAGCCCTGCGAGGTCGCAGCGACGTTAAGTTCCAGAAGCTGCGCGCAGAGATCTGACGCTGGCTGCTGATCGTGATGTGTCTTTAGAAAAATGGCTGGCCGTGGCGTGTTCGGCATGCGCCAATAAAAAAGCCGGTGCAATGCACCGGCTTTTTTGATCAATAGATTTGGCTCGCCTTGATCACTTGGCCTCTGCAGCAGCAGGCGCAGCGGGTTCCTCGAACTTGGCACCGGCTGCATTGCCCATGTAAGCCACGGCACGTGCAATTTCTGTGTCGTTGAAATCACCACCGCCTTGCGGCGCCATGGCACCCTTGCCCTTGAGTGCGGATTGCACCAGCGCTTCAAAACCAGTCTTGATGCGCGGGGCCCAGGCTGCCGCGTCTGCCAGCTTGGGTGCGCCTGCAGCGCCCGTGGCGTGGCAAGCGGCACATTGGCCCTTGTAAACCTCTTCGCCTGCACGCAGGGGGCGGTTGGCGTCGCGCACTTCCACCATGCCTACTTTCTGGATGCGCTCAGCCAAGGCCTTTTCAGGGTTGGACGCGCCCGGTGCGGGCTTGTTGCTGGACGAGACATACAGCACCAGGCCGATGATGGCAAAGATCGGCACCACGAACGAGAGGAATCCCGCCACGAGTAGTTGCTTAGGGGTCTTGATCGGGCCTGTATGCGCTTCTTCGTGGTGGTTGTCGCTCATGACGTCCTCTGGAGTTTCGGGGGCTTTGATGAAATCAACCTTAAATTATATCTACAGGCTGCGGAACTTTGTCCCCCATCAAGGCTTGGCGCTTGATGTCTCGTCGGTCCAGCCGCCGCCGAGTGCCTTGAATAACGACACCTGGTTTTGCAACTGGCTCAACCGAACTTGCACCACGCCCTGCTGGGTGCTGAACAGAGACCGTTGCGCATCCAGCAAGTCGAGGTAGCTGGCCACGCCATTCTGGTAGCGCAGATCTGCCAGCTTGAAGCGGATGGATTCCGCTTCGGCTTGCTTGCGCTGCGCCTCCAACTGCTCTGTGAGCGAGCTTTGGCTGGCGAGCGCGTCCGCCACTTCTCTGAACGCTGTCTGGATGGCTTTTTCATACTGGGCAACGGCTACGCTGCGAGAGGCCTGTGCGCTCTCCAGATTGGCCTGATTGGCGCCCGCATCAAACAATGGCAGCAACAGTGAGGGCGCGAGGGTGAAGCCCCAGGAGCCGTTCTTGAACAGACCGGACAGTTCTCCACTCGTCGTTCCGGCTTGGGCTGTCAGTGAAATGCGTGGAAAGAAAGCGGCCCGCGCTGCACCAATGTTGGCATTGGCGGCGATCAGCTGTTGCTCTGCCTGGCGGATGTCAGGACGCTGCACGAGCAGATCGGAGGGGAGGCCCGCAGGTACGGCCTGGATGACTGGCGCTGCGTTCAGGTCACTGCGTCCCAGGGTGGCGCGGATGTCTTCGGGCAAGGGCTGCCCCAGAAGCAACGCCAGCGCATTTTCATCCAGTGCCCGCTGGCGCTGCTGCTGGGCCAGCGTGGTCCGCGCAGCTTGCGCCAAAGATTCGGCCTGCCGGTAGTCGAGCTCGGACGCAGCACCAGAATCCAGCCGCAGTTTGGTCAGGCGAACCGACTCTTCGCGGGTAGCCAGAGTGCGTCGAGACAGTTCCAGCAATTCCTCGTCGGCCAGCAAGTTCAGCCACCCGTTGGCGACGGAGCTGATCAGGCTGACCTGGGCCGCATTGCGGCCTTCTTCGGTAGCCAGGTACTGCGCAAGCGCCTGTTCCTTCAAGCTGGCCACCCTGCCGAAGAAGTCCAGCTCCCACGCCGTCACAGCCAACCCAACGCTGAAGTTGTTGGTGATGTTGCCTGTGCCGGACGCAGGTGCGCGAGAGGCGTTGGCCGCCAGTCCCACGGCTGGATATTGCGCAGCACGACGTACCTGGAACTGGGCTCGCGCTTGCTCTACGTTGAGGCTGGCAATGCGCAGGTCGCGGTTGTTGTTCAGCGCTAGCTCAATCAACTGCTGCAGCCGTGGTTCGGCAAAGTAGGTACGCCATGATGGCAGCGTGGAATGCCTTTCCGAAGCGGTCACGTTGGGGAAGCCGGTGGGTACGGGCGCGGCGGGGCGCTCGTACGTCGGGATCATGGAGCACCCCGTCAGCAGGGTGACCAGGGCCAAAGCGAGAGGCGTGATTTTCTTAGTCATGGTTTCCAATTCCGGCTTCTTCTGCGTGGCGGCGGTTCATCTCCTGCTGGCGTGCGCTGCCTTTGAACAGGCTACGCACCACCACGAAGAACACCGGAACAAAAAACACTGCCAGTACAGTGCCCGTGACCATGCCACCCAGCACACCGGTGCCGATGGCGCGCTGGCTGGCGGAGCCCGCGCCGCTGGCGATGGCCAGGGGCACGACACCCAGACCGAATGCCATCGAGGTCATGATGATGGGACGGAAACGCAGATGAGCGGCTTCCAGGGCAGACTCGATGAGCCCCTTGCCCTGTGCCTGCAGGTCTTTCGCGAATTCGATGATCAAAATGGCGTTCTTTGCCGACAAGCCGATGATCGTGATCAGGCCCACCTGGAAATAAACGTCATTGGCATAGCCGCGCATGAGGGTGGCCAGCAGAACACCCAGCACACCGAGTGGCACCACCAAGATCACCGCCAGCGGTATGGACCAGCTTTCGTACAGGGCCGCCAGGCAGAGGAACACGGCCAGGATCGCGAAGCTATAGAGAATCAGCGACTGTGAGCCTGCCAGTTTTTCTTCGCGCGACTGTCCGGTCCACTCGAAGCCAAACCCTGCCGGCAGTTGGCCAGCCAGCTTCTCCATTTCAGCCATGGCCGCGCCAGTGCTGTATCCGGGGGCAGGGCTGCCCGAGATGCGCATGGCCGGATAACCGTTGTAGCGCACCGTTTGCTGGGCACCCTTGACCCACTTGGTGGAGGCGAAGGCCGACAGTGGCACAGGCTTGCCTTGGGTATTGCTGGCGTTGAGTTTCAGCAAGTCGTCCGGCTGCATGCGCGCGGGTGCATCGGCTTGCACCACCACGCGCTGCAGGCGCCCTTGGTTGGGGAAGTCGTTGACATAGCTGGAGCCCAAAGCAGTGGACAGCGTCGAGTTGATCGCATCGAAGGTGACGCCCAGTGCGTTGGCCTTGTCGCGGTCGATGTCGATTTGCAGTTGCGGGGCATCCTCCAGCCCGTCTGGCCGCACCTGCGTCAACACCTTGCTCTGCGAGGCCATGCCCAGCAACTGGTTGCGTGCATTGACAAGTGCCTCATGGCCTGCGCCGCTGCGGTCTTGCAGTCGGAAGGTGAAGCCGCTGGCATTACCCAACTCCGGGATGGGGGGTGGGCTCAAGGGAAAGATGAATGCATCGCGAATGCCGGACAAGCCGCCAAACGCGCGGCCTGCGACCTCTTGTGCAGACTGGCCAGGGCCATGGCGTTCACTCCAGTCCTTGAGTGTCACGAAGGCCAACGCGGCGTTCTGTCCCTGGCCGGAGAAGCTGAAGCCCAGAACGCCCACCATGCTTTGCACTTCGGGCTGCTTCAGGATGAATTGCTCCACCTGTTCCATCACAGCCAGCGTTCGCTCTTGCGTGGCGCCGGGCGGGAGCTGCACGTTCACGATGATGTTGCCCTGGTCTTCGCTGGGCAGGAAAGACGTGGGCAGGCGCATGTAGACCACGGCCACAGCACCCACGATGGCTGCGTAGATCACAAGGTAGCGAACCGCACGCTTGAGCATGCGGGCCACCCAGCCTTCATAGCGCTTGGCGCCAGAGGCGAAGCTGCGATTGAACCAGCCAAAAAAGCCGCTCTTTTCGTGGTGATGGCCTGCTTCGACAGGTTTGAGCAGCGTGGCACAAAGGGCCGGCGTGAGCGACAGCGCCATGAATGCCGAGAACCCGATGGAGGCCACCATCACGGCCGAGAACTGCCGATAGATGTTGCCTGTGGAGCCCGCAAAGAAGGCCAGTGGGACGAACACCGAGATCAGCACCACGGTCACGCCGATGATGGCGCCTGAGATCTGGCGCATGGCTTTGCGCGTGGCGTCCAGCGGGGACAGCCCTTCCTCGCTCATGATGCGTTCGACGTTTTCCACCACGACGATGGCATCGTCCACGACGATACCGATCACCAGCACCATGCCGAACATGGTGAGCACGTTGATCGAGAAGCCCAGAGCCAGCAAGGTGGCGAAGGTACCCAGCAAGGCGATGGGGACCACAATGGTGGGGATGACGGTATAGCGCCAGTTCTGCAGGAACAGGAACATCACCAGGAACACCAGGGCGACGGCTTCAAGCAGCGTCTTGGCCACCTGGGTGATAGAGATATCCACGAAGCGAGAACTGTCGTAAGGAATGCTCCAGCTCATGCCTTCTGGGAAGTAGCGCGAGAGCTCGTCCATCTTGGTGCGGACTGCTTTTGCGGCCTCCAGCGCGTTCCCACTGGGCGACAGTTGGACGCCGATACCCACGGCGGGTTTCCCGTTCAGTCGAGCCGCGGTAGCGTAGGCTTGGCCGCCCAACTCCACGCGCGCCACATCCTTGAGACGAACGGTGGAGCCATCGGCGTTGGCCCGAAGAATGATGTTGGAGAATTGCTCGACGGTAGACAGCTGCCCGCTAACGACCACGGTTGCTGAGATGCCCTGGCCAGACAGGTTGGGCAGATCACCGATGGTGCCGCTGGCAACCTGCGCGTTCTGCGCCCGGATGGCGGCCGTGATCTCCGCGGTGGAGATGTTGAAGCTCAGCATCTTTGCGGGATCGATCCAGATCCGCATGGCACGCTCGGTACCGAAGAGTTGCGCTTGCCCAATGCCTTTCAGTCGCTGCAACTCTGGCACCACGTTGCGGGAAGCATAGTCACCCAGCGCGACGGTATCGGTTTCGGGGTTGCTGGACGAAAGCATCGTGAACAGCAAGAAATTGGACCGCGACTTGTCCACGCGCACGCCTTGTTGCGTGACGGTAGAAGGCAACCGCGGAGACGCGCGCGACAGGCGGTTTTGCACGTCCACTTGCGCCAAGTCGGCGTTGGTTCCGGGTTGGAAGCTCAGGGTGATGCTCCCAGAACCATCGGCCTGGGCCACAGACTCCATGTAGATGAGCCCTGGTGACCCGTTCATTTCACGCTCGATCACGGAAAGAACGCTGTCCTCCAGCGTTTGCGCAGAAGCGCCCGGGTAAGACGCATTGATAACGATCGAAGGCGGTGCAACCGGGGGATATTGCGAGATGGGCAGCTGCGTGATGGCAACGCCCCCCAGCACCATGATGAACAGTGCAATCACCCACGCGAAGATGGGGCGGTCAATAAAAAACTTGGCCATGTGTATGCCTCTCAGGGCTTAGCGGCGGATGCGTCGGCGGCAGGCGCAGGTGCTGCTGCTTGGCCCGGTGCTTGCCAAGGGACCGCTTTCACGGGCGTGCCGGGTGGAAGCATTTGCAGCTTCTGGAAGCCGTCCACCATGACTTTTTCGCCCGCCTGTAGTCCTTCGCGAACAACCCAGCGGTTGTTCTTCGCCGCGCTGATCTTGACTGCGCGCTGGCTGACTTTTCCGTCTTCAGCGACTACGTTGACGATGTCCCCTTGCTGTGTGCGTGTCACGGCCTGCTGCGGAAGGGTGATGGCATTGCTGGCCTGGGCTTGCTCCAGCTTGACCCGCAGGTACAAGCCTGGCAACAGTTCACCCTTGGGGTTGGGCACCTCGGCGCGCAAGGTGATTTGGCCTGTGGTGGAGTCCACGGTCAGGTCGGAAAACAGGAGCTTGCCAGGGTGCTCGTACTCAGTTCCATCGCTCAAGATCAGGCGCACGCTCGCTGCGTCTTTGCCCTCCGCGCGCTTGAATTGGCCGCTGGTCATGGCTTTGCGCAGCTGAAGAATGTCGTTGGCAGATTGAGTGAAGTTGACGTAGACGGGGTCAATTTGCTGGATGACAGCCAGAGGAGTTGCCTCGCCTTGACCTACCAGCGCACCTTCTGTCACAAGGGCCCGGCCGATTCGGCCTGAAATCGGTGCTGTGACCGTTGCGTAACCCAAGTTGATGCCTGCGGTACGCACCGCGGCCTTGGTCGAGGCTACGTCTGCCTGGGATTGTTTGACTGCAGCCTCTGCGTTGACGAAATCTTGCTTGCTGATCGCATTGGCTTCGACCAACGGACGGTACCGTTCCAGCTGCGCTTGCGTTTGTGCCAGGTTGGCTTCTGCCTTGGCTTGGTTGGCCTTGGCGCTGTCCAAGGCCGCCGCGTAGGGGGCTTCATCGATACGGAACAGGGTTTGTCCCGCCTTCACGTCGCTGCCCTCTTTGAACATCCGTTGCTGCAAGATGCCTGCTGCCCTGGCGCGCACTTGAGCCACCCTGGAGGCCTCCACGCGCCCCGGCAACTCGGTGACCAGACCCACATCGCCTGGAGTCGCCGTGACAGTACCCACTTCAACGGCAGGCCTCTGTCCTGCAGCGCTGGGTGCCGTTGGCGCTTCCTTGGTGCAGCCAGCCGCTATCAGCGCGGAAGCGAGCATGCCGACAACAAGCCGTGCTTGCATGCGAGGTGGATGGTGTGGTGTGGATGGCGCGTCATGCAAGCTCTTCATGGAATTCCTTTGAAGCTGGAGCGAGGGCAGGTCGATCATTTCAGAAGCCGAAGAAGATGACCACAGTAGATTGCAGTCGAACGAAAGCCCGACGGATAAGGTGCGGGATTATACATACAATCGTGAATGTATAATTGAATGGTGACCGCGGATTTTCGGGTTGCCGTTAAAGAAATGGATGGTGGAGATGGCGCGCAGGACCAAGGAAGACGCAGCTGCGACACGCAATGGATTGATTGATGCGGCCGAGCGTGTGTTTTGTGAAAAGGGCGTGTCGCGGGCTTCGTTGAGTGACATTGCCTCGGCGGCGGGGGCGACGCGCGGGGCGATCTACTGGCACTTCAAAGACAAGGTCGATCTGTTTAACGCCATGATGGATCGCGTGACGCTGCCTTTGGAGGAGGGCTGTGCTCAGTTCTCGTGTCTTGCGAGTGGCGATCCTGTGGGGCGTCTGCGTTCGGTGATGGCGTTCGTTTTGGGGGTTGTGGCATCGAATGCCCAGGCCCGGCGTGTGTTTGAAATTGCCATGTACAAAGTTGAGTATGTGGAAGAGATGGCTGCTATCCGGGATCGGCACATTGCTGCGTCGGGTGCTTTCACGGCGCAGCTTGCCAAAGACTTCGCTTTGGCGGCTGAAGTGAGTCCATTGCCGGTCTCTCTGTCTCCGCATGAGGCTGCGGTTGCTTTGCATGCTCTGTTTGATGGGCTCATTCAAAACTGGATCTTGTGCCAGGGGGCGTTTGATTTGGTGAAGGTGGGTGCGAGTGCGACCGACGCCTTTTTGTTGGGCCTGGGTCTCAAATGGTGTGATGGCGCGGTTTGATGTTCCAGTGTCGTTGTTGTTGTGTGCTTGCGTGCAATAATGTTGGGCTTGCACGTCAATTAGCGCGGCTGTAGCTCAGTGGATAGAGTATTGGCCTCCGAAGGCTATAGTCATCCGGGCTGCCAGCGGAATTTTGAGTATTGGTCTTTTTCAGCGTTGCGGCTGTAGCTCAGTGGATAGAGTATCGGCCTCCGAAGCCGAGGGTCGTGGGTTCGATCCCCGCCAGCCGCACCAAAATCAATGACTTACGTGGGTTTTCATGGCCAACGTAGCAGTCTCCCAACCTCCCCAACCCTGAAAATTGCACCTTCTGTGGGCTATTCAGTCACAGAGGCCTATGGTCGTGGTGCTGGATGCGCAGAACTTTATGGCCCATCTATGGCCCACGCGTGGCCCAGCACCAGTGTGGAGTTGGCAACTTTTAGGATTTTTTGACTATTGGCCCGTTGGCCTGTTGACGCCGACCGAAAACTGAGCCACTTTTTTGGGTGATGCCGATCCAAAACTGAGCCAGGTGTTTTACCTACCCTGCTGTTTTGTGCAGCAAGGGAATGAAGAGGGTGATCACCATGGACATGATTGGCAAGATACGGCGGATGCATCGCCGGGACAAGAAGACGAAGCGGGAGATATCGAGGGCCACGGGCCTGTCGCGCAACACGGTGGCCAAGTGGCTGGACGAGGCGCAGCCGGTCGAGCCCAAGTACCGCCGGGAGGCAGCGAAGGCGACCAAGCTGTCGGCGCACGAGGCGGAGCTCAAGCAAGCCTTGAAGGCCGATGCCAAGCGGCCCAAGAAGGAGCGGCGCACGGCCAAGGCCTTGTTCACGCAGATCAAGGCAGCGGGCTACGAAGGTGGCTACACGCGGGTGACGGACTTCATCCGCGAGTGGCGCCAAGGTGAAGGCCAACAGGCGGCCTGCAAGGCCTTCGTGCCATTGACCTTCGAGCTTGGCGAGGCCTTCCAGTTCGACTGGAGCGAAGACGGCTTGCTGGTGGGCGGGGTGTACTACCGCATGCAGGTCTCGCACATGAAGCTGTGTGCCAGTGGGGCCTTCTGGCTGGTGGCCTACCCCAGCCAAGGCCACGAGATGCTGTTCGATGCGCACACCCGCAGCTTTGCAGCGCTGGGTGGCGTGGCACGCCGTGGCATCTACGACAACATGAAGACGGCGGTCGACAAAGTCAAGAAGGGCAAAGGCCGCGTGGTCAATGCGCGCTTTGCAGCCATGTGCGCGCACTATCTGTTCGACCCTGATTTTTGCAACCGTGCCAGCGGCTGGGAGAAGGGGCGCGTGGAGAAGGATGTGCAAGACAGCCGCCGTCGCATCTGGGTGGAGGCGGGGCAACGGCGCTTTGGCAGCTTTACCGAGCTCAATGCGTGGCTGGGCGAGCGCTGCCGGGCTCTGTGGCGAGAGCTGCGCCACCCACAGCACAAAGCGTTCAGCATCGCCGAGATGCTGGAGCTGGAGCAAAGCCACCTGATGCCGATGCCGGTGGCCTTTGATGGCTATGTTGAGAACCCGGCCAAGGTGAGCAGCACCTGCCTGGTGACGGTGGCGCGCAACCGCTACTCGGTGCCCTGCGAATGGGCGGGGCAAATGGTCAGCACACACCTGTACCCGGCGCAGATCGTGGTGGTGGCCGGCGATGCTATGGTGGCCACGCACGAGCGCCTGAGCGATCGCAACCAGACCCGCTACGACTGGCAGCATTACGTGCCGCTGATCGAGCGCAAGCCGGGCGCGCTGCGCAACGGCGCGCCCTTTGCAGACCTGCCCGAGCCATTGCAGCGCATGCGCAAAGGCTTGCTGCACCAGGAGGGGGGGCGACAGGGTGATGGCGCAGGTACTGGCCGAGGTGCCCAAGCAAGGGCTGGACGCCGTGCTGGTGGCGGTGGAGTTGGCCCTGGAGAGTGCGCCGCCATCGGGGCGGGTGAGCACCGAGCACGTCATCAACGTGCTCGGCCGCCTGCAAGCGCAGCCCCTGCCCGAGACGGTTGCGACCAACCTGCAAGTGAGCCAGACACCCCTGGCCGACACGGCGCGCTATGACAGCCTGCGCGCTGGCAGCGACATGCAGGAGGCCGATCATGCGTGAGCTGGACAAGGAGTTCAAAGAGCTGCGCCTGTACGGCATGGCCGGGGCCTGGGAGGACCTGGTCAAGCAAGGCGGCCAAGCCACACTGGAGAGCTCGCGCTGGCTGCTGGAGCACCTGCTGCAAGCGGAAGTCACGGACAGGGCCATGCGCTCGGTGAGCTACCAAATGCACACGGCCAAGTTCCCCGTGCACCGCGACCTGGCGGGCTTCGACTTCGAATGCTCGCCGGTGGACAGAAAGCTCATCGAACAACTGGCCAGCATGGCGTTCACCGAGCAGGCGCACAACGTGGTGCTGGTGGGTGGCCCCGGCACGGGCAAGACGCATCTGGCCACGGCCATCGGCGTGGCGGGCATCACGCGCCATGGCTCACGCGTGCGGTTTTACTCCACGGTGGATCTGGTCAACGCACTGGAGCAGGAGAAGGCCCAAGGCAAGGCAGGCCGCATCGCAGCGAGCTTGCAGCGCATGGACCTGGTCATCCTTGATGAGCTGGGCTACCTGCCCTTCAGCCAGGCAGGCGGCGCCTTGCTGTTCCACCTGCTGAGCAAGCTCTACGAGCAGACCAGCGTGATGATCACCACCAACCTGGACTTCAAGGAATGGTCCAGCGTGTTCGGCGACGCCAAGATGACCACGGCACTGCTGGATCGACTCACGCACCACTGCCACATCGTCGAGACGGGCAACGAGTCCCACAGGTTCATGCACAGCACAGCCGTGGCCAAGAAACGCATCAAGGCACGCGAACAGGCCAAGAAGGCTGAGCCGTTCTGAGCGGTTCAAGGGCAAGCCGCTACGGGCTTCGCCCTGCGCGGCTTGCCCTCAACGGACGACCACCGAGCTCGATCACCAAGGAGACCAAAACCGACCCAAGGCACTACACTTATCCACAGCCGACCTTCACAGGTTGGCCATTAGCCCTGGCTCAAAATTCAATCGGCACGGTGGCTCAATTTTGAATCGGCGCCAACACCGTCATTCATCGGCGGCTGGACTATCCCCTGTAGAGTTCGAACAGCGACATTCCCAACGGCTCAAAAGTGTCTAGGAATACCGGGGCGATTCATTCAGCTAGTTCAGGTTCGAATGTTCTTGCGCTACAACTGGATCAAGCTGCTCAAGCAATACCTCAATGGGGTGGCGAAATTTGCGGGCCCTTATTCGCTCTACCTGACTTCTGCACGAGTAACCCGTGGCAAGAATTTCGTCATCGTTCTCTTGGTCGAGCATTGGTCCCCAGGACTGCTCAAAAATAATTTTCGATGTTTCAAGATTGCGCGCTTCATGTCCATAAGTCCCAGACATACCGCAGCACCCTATTTCTTGAACTCTGAGCTGTAGGCCGACACGATTGAATACCTGAACCCAATCGGCAGAGCTACCTACGACATTGGTCTTTTCGGTGCAGTGAGGGGCCAGGCGATAAGTGCGCGTGTGAGTGGACGGAGTTGTTTGTGGAAGTTCCTGAAGTAACCACTCTTGCGGAAGCAGCACAGACGGTACGTTACGAAGACCAGAGACTTTCAGGTACTCCTGCCGGTACACCAGTGTCATGGCGGGGTCTAAGCCAACTAATTTCACCCCGGTTTCAGCGATGGCGCTGAGTGTTTCGGAGTTTCTTATCGCGGCTCGATTGAATGCCGGAAGGAACCCTTGCACTTGAAGCGGTTTGCCATTGGGGAGAAAGGGAGCCAGGAAAACTTTGTACCCAAGGCGGGCGGCAAGCTCAACAAACTGTGCTGCCAGCGGTGTCTCGAAATACCGTGTGAATGCATCTTGGACAAATACAACGCTCTTCCGTAGCTCTTCTTTGGACATGGCCGCGAAAGCCTCTGGCGATGCGATACGGACATCCCAGGCTTTAGTTGCACTACCCCAGTCGTACTCACTGAGTAATGGGCTATCCACCATGCCCGCGTAGCGCTCCAGCAGTCGCTGCGCCGTTTTCGATGTCATGATTCCGTTGTATACCTTTGGAAGCCTTGAAAGATACGGAACGGAATACTCGAGTGAGCCTATGAGGTAGTCCTTGAGCGGGCGCAGGTAGCGTTGGTGATAGAGGGCGAGGAAGCGTGAGCGAAACTCTGGAACGCTGACCTTGACCGGGCATTGGCCTGCGCAAGACTTGCACGCCAGACATCCCGCCATGGCGTTGTAAACCTCGTGTGAGAAATCTGTATCCTTGCTGCTTTGCAGCGCACGAGAATTCTTCCATCGACTAATAAAGCTTCGGATGAAAGGGAGCTGCTGCTTTTCTGCCTCCAGCACATCAATGCCCGCAGCACCCTGAAGTCTCAACCATTCTCGAATAAGTGAAGCCCGCCCCTTTGGCGAGTGGACTCGTTCTCGAGTGGCTTTCCAAGATGGACACATGGCATCGTTAGGGTCGAAGTTGTAGCATGCCCCGTTGCCGTTGCATTTGAGGGCATTGCCATAGCTCTCCCAGACGCGCTCATCAATCTGCCGGTCGAGCTGGCCACGCATTGGAACTTCATCGACTTTCAGAAGCTGTTCTGACGATTCTTTTGGTGTCGCAATTTTCCCTGGGTTTAGCTGATTGAATGGGTCAAATACAGCTTTCAGTTCTTGAAGAGATGAGTAGAGTTCTCCAAAGAACTTAGGTGCAAACTCAGACCGCATACCTTTACCGTGCTCGCCCCAAAGCAGGCCTCCGTACTTGTGAGTGAGCTGGGCTACGCCTTCCGAGATGGGGCGAATCAACGCGGCATCTCTTTCCAACTTCATGTCCAGAATTGGGCGAACGTGTAGCACGCCAGCATCCACATGGCCAAACATCCCATATTCAAGGTTGTGGCTGTCAAGCAGAGCTCTGAACTCGGCAATGTAGTCGGCAAGGTGTTCTGGAGGGACCGCGGTGTCCTCTACGAATGGTTGAGGTCTGGCTTCACCATCAACTGCGCCGAGTAAGCCGACAGCTCGTTTGCGCATGCCATAGACAGCGCTGACGGCCTCAGAGCCCTTCGCTAAGGTATGTCCTAGCCTGGCAACGCTCTTGTCATCTTGAAGGTGGTGAATGAATCTCTCGACACGCTGAGATAGTTCCGTTGGGTCATCACCACTGAACTCGACTAGATTGATGCCGAGGGTCGTCTCATCTTCATGTTCAGGGAAATAGGTGGAGACGTTTTGCCAGACGATGTCCTTCATGGCAAGCATCAACACTTTTGAGTCCACTGTTTCAATGGAAAGTGGGTTGTGCGCCATCAATGCCTGTGCGTCGCGCAATGCCTCCATAAATTGTTGGCGCCGATTCAAAATTGAGCCACCGTGCCGATTGAATTTTGAGCCAGGGCTAATGGCCAACCTGTGAAGGTCGGCTGTGGATAAGTGTAGTGCCTTGGGTCGGTTTTGGTCTCCTTGGTGATCGAGCTCGGTGGTCGTCCGTTGAGGGCAAGCCGCGCAGGGCGAAGCCCGTAGCGGCTTGCCCTTGAACCGCTCAGAACGGCTCAGCCTTCTTGGCCTGTTCGCGTGCCTTGATGCGTTTCTTGGCCACGGCTGTGCTGTGCATGAACCTGTGGGACTCGTTGCCCGTCTCGACGATGTGGCAGTGGTGCGTGAGTCGATCCAGCAGTGCCGTGGTCATCTTGGCGTCGCCGAACACGCTGGACCATTCCTTGAAGTCCAGGTTGGTGGTGATCATCACGCTGGTCTGCTCGTAGAGCTTGCTCAGCAGGTGGAACAGCAAGGCGCCGCCTGCCTGGCTGAAGGGCAGGTAGCCCAGCTCATCAAGGATGACCAGGTCCATGCGCTGCAAGCTCGCTGCGATGCGGCCTGCCTTGCCTTGGGCCTTCTCCTGCTCCAGTGCGTTGACCAGATCCACCGTGGAGTAAAACCGCACGCGTGAGCCATGGCGCGTGATGCCCGCCACGCCGATGGCCGTGGCCAGATGCGTCTTGCCCGTGCCGGGGCCACCCACCAGCACCACGTTGTGCGCCTGCTCGGTGAACGCCATGCTGGCCAGTTGTTCGATGAGCTTTCTGTCCACCGGCGAGCATTCGAAGTCGAAGCCCGCCAGGTCGCGGTGCACGGGGAACTTGGCCGTGTGCATTTGGTAGCTCACCGAGCGCATGGCCCTGTCCGTGACTTCCGCTTGCAGCAGGTGCTCCAGCAGCCAGCGCGAGCTCTCCAGTGTGGCTTGGCCGCCTTGCTTGACCAGGTCCTCCCAGGCCCCGGCCATGCCGTACAGGCGCAGCTCTTTGAACTCCTTGTCCAGCTCACGCATGATCGGCCTCCTGCATGTCGCTGCCAGCGCGCAGGCTGTCATAGCGCGCCGTGTCGGCCAGGGGTGTCTGGCTCACTTGCAGGTTGGTCGCAACCGTCTCGGGCAGGGGCTGCGCTTGCAGGCGGCCGAGCACGTTGATGACGTGCTCGGTGCTCACCCGCCCCGATGGCGGCGCACTCTCCAGGGCCAACTCCACCGCCACCAGCACGGCGTCCAGCCCTTGCTTGGGCACCTCGGCCAGTACCTGCGCCATCACCCTGTCGCCCCCCCTCCTGGTGCAGCAAGCCTTTGCGCATGCGCTGCAATGGCTCGGGCAGGTCTGCAAAGGGCGCGCCGTTGCGCAGCGCGCCCGGCTTGCGCTCGATCAGCGGCACGTAATGCTGCCAGTCGTAGCGGGTCTGGTTGCGATCGCTCAGGCGCTCGTGCGTGGCCACCATAGCATCGCCGGCCACCACCACGATCTGCGCCGGGTACAGGTGTGTGCTGACCATTTGCCCCGCCCATTCGCAGGGCACCGAGTAGCGGTTGCGCGCCACCGTCACCAGGCAGGTGCTGCTCACCTTGGCCGGGTTCTCAACATAGCCATCAAAGGCCACCGGCATCGGCATCAGGTGGCTTTGCTCCAGCTCCAGCATCTCGGCGATGCTGAACGCTTTGTGCTGTGGGTGGCGCAGCTCTCGCCACAGAGCCCGGCAGCGCTCGCCCAGCCACGCATTGAGCTCGGTAAAGCTGCCAAAGCGCCGTTGCCCCGCCTCCACCCAGATGCGACGGCGGCTGTCTTGCACATCCTTCTCCACGCGCCCCTTCTCCCAGCCGCTGGCACGGTTGCAAAAATCAGGGTCGAACAGATAGTGCGCGCACATGGCTGCAAAGCGCGCATTGACCACGCGGCCTTTGCCCTTCTTGACTTTGTCGACCGCCGTCTTCATGTTGTCGTAGATGCCACGGCGTGCCACGCCACCCAGCGCTGCAAAGCTGCGGGTGTGCGCATCGAACAGCATCTCGTGGCCTTGGCTGGGGTAGGCCACCAGCCAGAAGGCCCCACTGGCACACAGCTTCATGTGCGAGACCTGCATGCGGTAGTACACCCCGCCCACCAGCAAGCCGTCTTCGCTCCAGTCGAACTGGAAGGCCTCGCCAAGCTCGAAGGTCAATGGCACGAAGGCCTTGCAGGCCGCCTGTTGGCCTTCACCTTGGCGCCACTCGCGGATGAAGTCCGTCACCCGCGTGTAGCCACCTTCGTAGCCCGCTGCCTTGATCTGCGTGAACAAGGCCTTGGCCGTGCGCCGCTCCTTCTTGGGCCGCTTGGCATCGGCCTTCAAGGCTTGCTTGAGCTCCGCCTCGTGCGCCGACAGCTTGGTCGCCTTCGCTGCCTCCCGGCGGTACTTGGGCTCGACCGGCTGCGCCTCGTCCAGCCACTTGGCCACCGTGTTGCGCGACAGGCCCGTGGCCCTCGATATCTCCCGCTTCGTCTTCTTGTCCCGGCGATGCATCCGCCGTATCTTGCCAATCATGTCCATGGTGATCACCCTCTTCATTCCCTTGCTGCACAAAACAGCAGGGTAGGTAAAACACCTGGCTCAGTTTTAGGTCGGCATCACACCAAAAAGTGGCTCAGTTTTCGGTCGGCGTCAACAGGTGGTGCCAAAACCGTGCCCGTTATGAAGGCGGCGCATCACAGCGCCCTTACCGTTCTCGAAGCAGGGCGTGATCTTGGCAATCGTGACGTCCCCTTCCCGAAAGTAGGTGTAGCCAGACTCCACTTCACCGATGGGCCGTGTGCGATCCAGATTCAGGGTGCCATCGTCGCCAACTGCCTCCATCGGCAAAAACGACACCTCAGTTTCCCGCAGCAGATGGCTCACTTCCGATTTAGATGGATTCAGCGTTGTTACGTTGCGTAATCGCATAACCTCCCAATGCGCCGGCACCTCCCCCAGCCACTCTACGCCCGAGTCTTTCATCGGCACGTTCGGGTCCAGCCCCTTGGTCACGGCGTGGGAGATGACGGCTTGGCACTTTTCTTGCAGCAACGCGATCAGCTTTTCCTGCTCGGCCACCAGCGCGTCGATCTTGGCAGTTTCGTGGTCGAGGAATTCGATGAGCGCAGCCTGCTCTTCGATCGGCGGAACTATCATGGGCAGGCTGGTCACATCGGCCAAACTCAGTTGAACCTTTGTTCCACCATACCCGGTCGTTTCCAGATGGGTTTTGCCCACGTGGGAAATTGCGACGTAAGCTAACCACTCCGAGAGGCATTGCTTTTTGCTAGGTCGTACTAACGCAACGTGCTGGCTCACAAAAGCCCGGCCAAGCCCTGCCGGGACGACAGCAACAGACCCCAGGTAAGCTGTGATCGAAAACAGAATGTCGTCCGCTTGAACTTGGGTTCTATCAACTTCTGCGCCATCTGGCACAACCACCCTCTGGGTATCAGACAGATCCAGACGAATGCTGTCGCGTGTCAGATTCCCAATCCGTAAGAACAGATCGCCTTCATCCGCGTAGTTCTCCGCCCAACCCCTTGCGCCACTGGTAACGAATTCAATATCGCGTTTGAGGGGCATCACGAGCCAATGCTCCGGTACCAGCCCCAGCCACTCCACCCCACTGTCCTTGTACTCCGGGTATCGCGGAAAACTCATGCCGAAAGCCCCTTGATCATTTCCAGGATGCGGTCAGTGGTCTGCTTGAGTTCTGCATCAATCTCGGACAGCGGACGCGGGGGCTTGAAAACATAGAAGTGCCGATTGAACGGGATTTCGTAGCCCACCTTGGTCTTGTCAGGGTCGATCCAAGCGTCAGGAGCGCGGGGCAAGACTTCACGCTTGAAGTAGTCGGTCACGTCTTCACTCAGGGGCACGTTCTCAGTATCACGCAGGGCGCTATCGGGCTGTGGCTTGCCCTTTTGCTTGCCCTTGAGACCCAGCACCACGTTACCCGATTCATCGCGCAGCGGGCGCTCAACAGTGATGCTGTGGTATCCGAAGGCTTCATTGTCAAAGATGCGACTGATGGGGGTGCCATCGTCTTCCTTGGCTTCCACAAAATCGCCA
Organism: Acidovorax temperans; assembly: GCF_006716905.1. GTDB lineage: Bacteria > Pseudomonadota > Gammaproteobacteria > Burkholderiales > Burkholderiaceae_C > Acidovorax > Acidovorax temperans. The sequence goes on from NZ_VFPV01000004.1 coordinate 355,023, forward strand.
AAAAGGCGGGTGATGCGATCTATGTGAGCGTCGCTCAACTCCTTGCGCTTGCTGCCCAGGCTCTTGCGCATCTTCTGCCACATGCTGGATGCGTCGATCAGCTGCACCTTACCTTTACGCGCATCAGGCTTGCGGTTGCTGATGATCCAGACGTAGGTGGCAATGCCGGTGTTGTAGAACATGTCGATGGGCAGTCCGACGATTGCCTCCAACAGATCGTTTTCCAGCACGTAGCGGCGAATCTCGGATTCGCCCGAGCCCGCGCCGCCGGTAAACAGTGGTGACCCATTGAGCACGATGCCGAAGCGGCTGCCGCCCTCCTGCGTTGGACGCATCTTGGCGATCAGGTGCAGCAGGAAGAGCATGGAGCCGTCGGACACACGCGGCAGGCCCGGGCCGAAACGGCCGTTGTAGCCCTGCTGCTCGTGCTCCTTGCGTACTTCCTTCTCGACCTTCTTCCACTCCACGCCAAAGGGCGGATTGGAGAGCATGTAGTCGAACGTCTTGTGCCCGTGACCATCGTCGCTCAGCGTGTTGCCAAAAGCGATGTTGCCCACATCCTGGCCCTTGATGAGCATGTCGGCCTTGCAGATGGCATAGGACTCTGGGTTGAGCTCCTGGCCGAACACCGTTAGACGCGCCTGTGGGTTGTGCTCCGCCAGGTATTCGCCCGCCACACTGAGCATGCCGCCGGTGCCGGCCGTGGGGTCGTAAATGGTGCGGACCACGCCGGGCTTGCTGAGGATGGCGTCGTCTTCAATGAAGATGAGGTTGACCATGAGCCGGATGACTTCACGCGGGGTGAAGTGCTCCCCGGCGGTCTCGTTGCTGATTTCGGCGAACTTGCGGATCAGTTCCTCGAACACCAGGCCCATTTGCATGTTGCTGACCACCTCGGGGTGCAGGTCGATCTGGGCGAACTTCTCCGTCACCTGGTAGAGCAGCCCGGCCTTGGCCAGGCGCTCGACCTGGGTGTGGAATTCAAAGCGCTCGAACACGTCGCGCACGGCGGGCGAGAACGCCTGGACGTAGCTGTAGAGGTTCTGCGCGATGTAGTCCTGATCGCCCAGGAGCTTCTTGAGGTCCAGCGGCGAGGTGTTGAAGAAGCTCTGGCCCGCCTTGCGCAGCAGAAACGGCTCGGGGTTGACGCCCTGCGCCTGCTTGGCGGCCAGCTCGGCCAGCACGGCGGGTTTGGTCGATTCGAGCACGCAGTCAAGCCGGCGCAGCACGGTGAAGGGCAGGATGACCTTGCCGTAGTCGGATTGCTTGTAGTCACCACGCAGCAGGTCGGCCACGGACCAGATGAAGGCGGAGAGGGTTTGTTGGTTCATTGATGGTGGTTATACGCAGATCTCTGAGGCAATTTCGTGTTGTGCTGCAGGGGGACGGGGGGTCATTCTTGGACCGACGTACTGTCTGGGACGTATTCGAACAACTTACCTACCGGAACGCTGAAATAGCCGCACAAGGTGTTGATCGCATCCAGATCAACACGTGTGGCTGTCTCTTGGTAGAGCAGCGTGATCGTGTTCCTATGGAGACCAGTGTCCCGCGCAAGGTCGCTGATTTTGAGCTTTCGTTCTCCCATAAGCCTGGACAGGTGGCACTTGATCAAGACATTCTCCGTGTAGAAATATCGCCCAGAATGACAAAAAAGCATTGACAAGGGCGATTTTGCGCTCATAATGCCATTCAGGATGACAAAAAAACGCAGTGCGTGACTTTTTTGAATCCTGATTGTCCACCATCGCAAGGAGAGAGAAATGACATCGTGTACCTACCTGACTACTGACGAGTTGTCTGACCGCATCAAGTACGACGCCAGGACCATCCGGGACAGGCTCAAGGACAGCGTCCTACTTGAGGGTCGGCATTACATCCGCCCTTTCGGTGGACGCAAAACTCTCTATATCTGGGAGCACATCGAAACAGACATGACTCAGTATTCGGCCGTATGTGCAGAGGGCATACCGCTGGCCAATGGAGGTGTGATTCATGGGTAGTATCCGCCGCCTGGAAAGTAAAGGGACGCTGTTCCTGGACTTCCGATATGTGGGGCAGCGGCTGCGGGAATACACCACGTTGACCGACACCTCCGCCAACCGCAAGCGCTTGCAAAAGGTCCTGGAGCGCATCGAAGGAGAAATCGCCCTGGGCGCCTTCGACTACCAAAAAACCTTCGGCAAACCCTTGCCTGCCGTGGAGACAGACCCCCCGCAGGAGCCCATGCTTGCCGGGCCCGCATCAGGCGCATTGAAGCAGCCCCCCAGCACAACCCCGCTGTTTCACGACTTCGCCGAGGTGTGGTTCGCAGAGGCCGAGGTGACATGGCGGCGTAGCTACAACATCACGCAACGCGGCGCTCTGGACAAATACCTGATCCCCTTTTTTGGGGACAAGGAGGTCGGCCAGATCACCAAGGCAGACGTACTGGCATTTCGGGCTTCACTCGCCAAAGTTCCCGCCCGAAAGTCCAGCAACACCTTATCCAACCGACGCATCAACTCCATCATGAAGCCTTTGCGACAGATCCTCAACGAAGCAGCCGACCGCCTCGAGTTTACGTCCGCCTTTCGAAACATCAAACCCTTGAAGATGAAGCGCAGCGACGTCATGCCCTTCACGCTGGAGGACGTGCAGCGCATTCTGACCACCGTGAGAGCGGACTATCGCAACTACTTCACCGTGCGCTTTTTCACGGGGATGCGGACCGGAGAGGTGCATGGCCTCAAATGGAAGTACATCGACTTCGAGCGCCGTCTCATCCTGGTGCGTGAATCCATCGTGCTCAACGAGGAAGACGAACTCAAGACGGATGGCAGCATGCGCGACATCCAGATGAACGAGATGGTCTTCGAGGCCCTGCAGGCGCAGTTCAAGATACGGCACCCGGAATCGGAGTACGTGTTCAGCTTGCGCAGTGGCAAGCCCATCGACAACCAGAACTTTCTCAACCGGGTCTGGGCACCGCTGCTGCGTCATCTGGGGCTGGAGCACCGCAGGGCCTACCAGATGCGGCATACGGCGGCCACGCTGTGGCTCGCTGCCGGGGAAGCACCGGAATGGATTGCGCGCCAGCTGGGTCATACCAGCACCGAAATGCTGTTTCGTGTGTACAGCCGGTATGTGCCCAACCTGACGCGCCGGGACGGATCTGCCATGGAGCGCTTGCTCAAGCAGCACATCTCGTTGGCGCCCGTCACGGGGAACGTGACCCCCGTGATCCTGGCGCTTGAGGCCTCGGCGGCAGTGGCAACCACGACCTGACCACCACGCTTTTTTGAACCCACGCCCAACGCCCAACGCCCAACGCCCAACGCCCAACGCCCAACGCCCAACGCGCAGGGCAGGGCGCAGCCTTGCCTGCGCCCACCCTGCAAACCCGATTTTCCGAATCTGCACCTCGAGTGCTAAGGAGTGCCATATGAACCCGTCCCTTCACCTACATCAAAGCCGCAGTCCCATCGTCGTGCATACGCTGATGCTGCAGCGCATGTCGCATCAATCCTTCGACGCGGTCACGCAATACCGCGAAGAAATCCATGCCCGTATGCCCCATGCTGCACAGGGCGTGCTGAACGCATTCATGCGCGATCTGTTCAGCGACGATGACCTGGTACGTGCCTATCTGCATCCCGTGGCAACGCCTGTGGGACAGCCAGCGACCACGCCCCTGGACCTGTGCGAGCGCGCGGCAAACCAGGCGGGCCGCTATCCGGGACTGATGCACCGCCACGAAAGAGAGCTGGCAGCCGTTGCAGCCTTTGTGCAGTCCTGTGGCTACTACTGGTGTGTCCACCAACAAGCCACGGGGCAGCACTCTGCTCAGGGCGCTCACACCATGCGCTCCTGTCGCAGCCGCATAGCCGCAGCTCACAAGGCGTTCCTGGCGGAGCCTCTCAGGCAACTGCGCCGCAGCCATGCGGATCTGGGCAGCACATTTACCCAGGTGCTGGGCATCGACCAGGACGACGCAGCGGACCCGCAGCAGGTAGCACGCATACAGGCTGCGCTTGGCAGTGCGATCATGCAAATGCCGTAGCAATCAATGAAGGAGTGGAAATGAGAGTTCATGAGTTGAAGTCGACACCAGTGCTCGCGAAACTCATCTGTGACCGCTGTGGAGCGCAGGCGCGACACGATGAAGGCGACGGCCTGAACAACTTCCTGCAGCTGGGGTTCGATGCAGGCTGGGGATCATTCCTGGGGGATGGAACGCGGGTGGATATCGATCTTTGCCACAGCTGCCTGAAGGAAACGCTGGGCCCCTGGCTGCGCCTGTCGACATCTGCCTGGGCCTCCGCCCCCGCCCCCGAGGCGTGACAACGGCATCAGATGACAACAATAGAGAGTCAAACCACGGGGCGTGCTGCGCTTGCGCTCCCCCCAATCCGCCGCGCATGGGTGGATCGGTTCTGCAGGAGATCCGTTTGGTAGTTCTCTACAAGATGAAAGGAAATGCACCATGGGCGGCTTGATCACCTTGTTCCTGATCGGTAGCGTGATTACCGGGTTTGCCATGTACGTCGCCACGCGTGAAACGCAACCCAGCCTCAGCGCTGCCAACTACACGCTGGAGTGCACACGGGACGGTGACGGAAGGTTTCTGGCCGAGATGGTCCCGGAGGTGCCGGGCGCACGGGCCTGGGGAGCCACGGCCGAGGAGGCCATGGCGAAAGCACAGGCCATAGCCCTCAGAATTCTGGCGCAGCGGCTGGAGCAAGGCGAGGTCAAGGCGCGCAGCATCCGCATCGAACTGCGAGCGCTTGCAAAAGCGGCGAATGCCCCAGCCGAAGAACTTAGCCGCTAGTGACCTGCAAGCAGTTTGGCGGATATCGTTATGAAATTCTGTGCGGAGGTCGTGCTATGAGTATGAGCTTGCTGGACGTTCTGTCCATTGCTGTGCTTGTCGGATTCGTTGTTCTCGGGCTTCTTCACTATCGGCTTGATAGGAAGAGAGCAAAAACCGATAAGCACTGAGAGGGTTCAATCCCTCCTGGCAAGAACTGCAAATGACCGACGCGTGCAGAAAATGCACCCCTCAATCTCCGCATAGACATGGGTGATTAAACGTATATCTGGCAGGCCAGCGACTGGCCAACCTGGCGCTTTGATCTGGCCGCCCCGGCCAAGACCTTGGCCGAGGCCAGTCGCACCCAAGGTCTGTTGATACGTCAACCGGCCGACGTCGGCATGGTGCTGTGCGACTAATTCAACCTGTTGGGGGTGTCGCGCCGCGGCTTCGTCAAAAAGTCGCTGGAGAATTTACCCACAAGATGCGCGCCATCCCAGTGCCTATATTGGAATAACCGTGCGGAACCTGGCTGGAGAATGTGAATACGTCCCCCGCGTGTACGACAAAACGTTCATCAGCGAGTTGCAACTCCACCGAGCCATCCAGCACGTAACCCATCTCTTCGCCCATGTGCTCAATCTGTCCGTCACTGGATTGACCGGGTTCCATGATGTGGATGTTGGCCTGCAGCAACCCGCCCCGTTGCGGCAATACCAACCGCTCGAGTGCTATACCCCCAGTGCGGATCACAGGTCGTGCACCGGCCCGAAATATCGGACCGGCGTTGGGTGTGCCCTCTGAGGTCAACGCTGCGATGTTGGTGTCCAGCGCCACTGCCAGCCGGTGTAGCATTGCCAGTGATGGGGTGGCAGAGCCTCGCTCAATCTTGGAGATCAGGCTTTCCGAGCATTCTGCTTTGCGCGCAAGCTCAAGAAGCGTGTAGCCTGCCACCAACCGTGCATGCCGTAGTCGTATGCCCAACATGCTGGTGGGGCTGAGGCGGTCTTTCGACGGGGCGGGCTGCACGGAATCGGCGTTGATCGTCACGGGGTCTCCATCCGGTTGTGGTTATGGTTCTTGATTTGCCAGATCAGTCACAGTGTAGGCGAGTGCCTGCACGCCCAGGAGCAGATCACGCGGATCAGTGGCTTCAGCCGCGTTGTGACTTATGCCCTTGATGCTGGGCACGAAGATCATCGCCGTGGGGCAATGGTCGGCAAGGTACATCGCATCATGAAATGCGCCCGAGGTGATGGTCATCGGTGCGGGCAGACCTGCATGTGTGCACGCACGTTCGGCTGCGATCTGGATGAGGTCCAGCATGGGGCGGGGAAAATGGGTCGGTGCGCGCTGGAAGAATCGCTCGAGAGACACCGAATTATTCGACTCGGCGGCTAGGCCACGCAGGAACGCTTCGAAACGGTCGAGCACGCTGTCGGTAAGGCAGCGCATGTCGACGGTGAAATCGACACGGCCTGGAATCGTGTTGACGGAATTGGGGGTGACCTGCCAGCGGCCCAGCGTCAGGCGCAATTGGTTGGCAGTCTCCGCTGCAGCAAAGTCGTAGAGCTTCTGTGCCAGCGCCACGGCAGCTGCCATGGCATCGCGGCGCTCATCCATGGGGGTGGTCCCAGCATGCGCCATTGACCCATGGCATGTCACACTGAACCAGCGTACCGCCTGGATGCCCGTCACCACGCCCAGTGGAATGCCTGCCCGCTCCAGCACTGGGCCTTGTTCAATGTGGAGTTCGACGCAAGCGGACATTGGGCGTTGCATCGCGCAGCGCGGAACGTCGGGCGTGGAATCCAACGCCGCCTGCAATGCCTCGGAGAACCGTACCTTGTTCTGATCCACTGCATCCAGATAACCCGTCAAACACGAAGGATCGACGAAGGCGCTGGAGCCCATGGCGCCGGGACCGAAGCGGCTGCCTTCTTCGTTGGTCCAGGCCACGACCTCGATGGGCCGCAGGGTATTGATGCCTGCGTCGTTAAGCGCGGCGATGACTTCAAGGCCTGCCACCACGCCGTACGCGCCATCGAGTTTGCCGCCTACGGGTTGGGTATCCCCGTGGCTTCCAGTCAACACGGCAGGCAGGTCATTGCGCTGACCGGGCCGGCGGAAAAACAGGTTGGCACAGTCGTCGACCATGACTTCGCACCCCAGGGCGCGGGCTTGGTCAATCAAATAGCGGCGCGATGCCAGATCAATGTCCGTGAGCGTCTCACGCGAAACACCGCCGTCCGCACGACCACCAAAGGTCGCCAACGAAGCGATGAATGCTTGCAAGCGCTTGTTGTTGACGGAGTCTTGAGCCAGCGCTGCCGCTGACGAAGAGAGTTGCTGGTTCACTATGGTTACCTGAAATTGTTATGCCAAGCTGCGTTCCAGCGCATGAGCGGCAGCGAGGACTTGGGCGTCGTGGAAGGTGCGTCCAACCAGCGTCACGCCAATTGGCATCCCGTCCTGTCCGGTACCTACCGGAACATGAACGCATGGATTTCCCAGCAGGGACCACATACGGTTGAACACCGGGTCTCCCGTGGCTTGCAACCCTGCGGGCGCCGTGCCCTCAGTGCTGGGCGCCAGCATGACGTCGAACTGCTCGAACATGGTGTTCAGGGCATTGCGCGCCTGTCGGGCCTGGGCGAGCGCTGAAAAGAAGCGGTTGCCGTCAATGCGCAGACCGTTGACCAGTACGGCCGCGAAAGCCGGGCTGAAACGATCCGCTGCCGTGCGCAATTCGGGCGCGAAGGCTGCAGCAGCCTCGTAACCCATGATGTCGATTTGCGCGTCGTTCAGCGGTGCGAAATGAGAGGGCAGGGCTATGTCGCTAACGCGCGCGCCATGTAGCTCGAATAGGCGGCTCGCCGTTGCCATGGCCTGCCGTGTGTCTTCACTCGCCCGGTCCCAATACGGCGTGTGACACAGGCCTACACGCAAGCGGGCCGTTGGCTGGGGATCCAGCGGCAGGCGCGCCAGTATCCCTACGAAAAACGCGGCGTCGTCCACGGTGCGCGCCAGAGCACCCACCGTGTCCAGACTGGGGGACAGTGGTTTGATGCCGGCCAGAGGCAGTGTGCCGTGCGTGGGCTTATAGCCCACCACACCGCAATAGGCAGCAGGCCGGACGATTGAACCTGCCGTCTGTGTACCAAACGCTACGGGCACCATGCCCGCCGCAACAGCGGCTGCGGACCCGCTTGATGACCCGCCTGGGGTTCGGGTGGTGGACACGGTACTGCGGGGATTGCGTGTGGGGCCAGGTTGGAACGTGGCAAATTCCGTCGTGACGGTCTTGCCCATGACGATGGCCCCTGCGCTCCGGGATGCGGCCACGCAACCCGCATCCACGGCAGGGCGGTGCCCCGTATAGATGGCTGAGCCATACGTGGTGGGCATGTCGCTCGTATCCATCAGGTCTTTCACCCCGACGGGCAGTCCGTAAAGGGAGCCGCTTGCCGTTCCTGAATCCAGTGCGCGGGCCTGTGCCCGCGCCTGCGCGGGGTCAAAGTGTTGCCACGCCTGGATGTCAGGCTCGATGGCGTTGATGCGCTCTATGAACGCTTCCACAGCGGCCAGCACCGGTATTTCACGGCGGGCAAGGCGCGTGACGAGTTCGCGCGCGGACCAGCGAAGACATTCGTTCATTGCGTGCTCCCGGGGTCAGCCGAAATAGGCCGCTCTCACTTCGTCGTTGGCGGCCAGTGCTTGGGCAGTGCCTTCGGCCATCACCCGGCCTTGCGACAGCACATAGCCGTAGTGCGAGATGGCCAGCGTCTGCCGTGCGTTCTGCTCCACCAGCAGTACCGTCATTCCCATAGCGTTGATTTGCTTGATGACGTTGAAGTTTTCTTTCACGTACAGCGGGGATAGTCCCAGCGAAGGTTCATCGATCACCAGCAACTGGGGTTCGGCCATCAGCCCACGACCGATGGAGACCATGGCCTGCTCGCCGCCAGACATCGTGCCCGCCAGCTGGATAGCACGCTCCTTGAGGCGCGGGAAAATGGTGTATACCTTCTCCAGACGCTCGCGGACCAGAGCGCTGTTCTTTTCCAGGAATGCACCGAGAGCGAGGTTCTCAGCTACCGTCATGCGCGGGAAGATCTTGCGACCTTCGGGGATGCATGAGATGCCGCCCGCCACGATCTTGTGCGTCTTTTCTCCTGCCAGGTCGCGGCCGTTCCACAGGATCTGGCCCTGGCGCGGTGGGGTCAGGCCCAGAATGGCGCGAATCAGGGTGCTTTTGCCGGCACCGTTGGCGCCCAGAATGCAGGTGATCTTGCCGGGAGCGACGTCAATGGACACGTCGTGCAATACGTTCACCTTGTCATAGCCTGTGGTCAGGCCTTTTACTGTCAGCGCGCTCATACGGTTTCCTCTCCCAGGTAGGCAGTCTGCACGTTCGGATCGGACGTGATCTGCGCGTAGGTTCCTTCGGCAATCTTTTGACCGTAGTTAAAAACGACGCAGCGGTCGGTGATGCGTTCGATCACGTTCATCTCATGTTCGATCAGCACCACCGTCAGATTGTTGAGCTTGCTGCGTACATCGAGGATGTCGCTCATCAGCGCATGTGTTTCGTCGTGCGTCATGCCAGCCGACGGCTCATCAAGCAGCAGCAGGCGTGGCTGGCTCAGCAAGGCACGGCATACTTCAATGCGGCGTCGGTCGATCATGCTGAAGGTTTCCACCGGCTCAAACATCCGCTCCACCAGCGGCGGGCTGAAAATATTGAGCAGGTCGCGGACCTTTTGCACGTAAGCGTCATACTCCGCACGAAAGGCCTTGCGGCGGAATAGATTGAAGATCAATCCGTGCTGCATGTGCTGGTAGTCACCGATCACAATGTTGTCGAAAACCGTGAGCGGCAGCGACAGGCGTGAACGCTGGAACGTGCGGGCCACGCCGCTGCGGTAGATCTCCTGCGGCGTCTTGCCAAGGACGTTTTCACCCCTGTAGAGAGCGCTGCCACTGCTGGCCTTGTACAGGCCGGTCAGCACGTTAAAGAACGTGGTCTTGCCCGAGCCGTTGGGACCGAGCAGGCCCAGCACTTCTCCTTCAAAAATCGACATGTTGAGTTTGTCGAGTGCCGTGAGGCCACCGAAACGCATCGTCAGGTCTTTGACTTCGACCAGTGTTTGCTTTTGGCTCATCGTGAGGTCTCCTGGCTGAAGAACAGGCGTGTCTTGCGCGGCAGCAGTCCGTCGGGGCGGAACAGGAGGATGACGATCACCAGCGCTGCATAGAACAGGAAGCGGTATTCCTGGATGAACTGCAGTTTTTCAGGCAGCACCAGCACAATCACGGCCGCTGGAATCAGACCCACGGCATTCCCCAGCCCACCCAGAATTACGATCGACAGCATGAGCAGCGAGTCGGCAAAGGTGAAGTTGTTCGGCGCAACAAAGCCCGTGAGCATGCCGTACACACTGCCGGCAATGCCAGCGAAGAAGTTGCCCATCATGAAAGCGATGACTTTCCAGCGTGCAATGTGCAGACCGAATGTGGCCGCAGCCGTCTCGTCGGTGCGCACCACGTCCATACTTAGACCGATCCATGAGCGCTCCAGTGCCTTAACGATCAGGAAGATGCCGCCGCACACCACCAGGCTCAGTACGGCATAGCTCACATAAAACGATGCCTCATGACCGAAGATCGAGAAGGGCTCATTGAGAGAGTGCCCAAACAACTTCATGCCCGGAACCTGCAAGCCTTGTGGCCCTCCCAGTACGTCGTTCACTTCGATGAAGGTCTTGAACAGGATGCCAAAGGCGATGGTCACCAACGCCGCATAGTGCCCGCGAGTGCGTAACACGGGGGTAATCAGCACCGAGCCAATGACTGCCGCAATCAGGCCGGAGATCACCACGATCAACAAATGCGGGATGCCCGTGTGCGTGGCCAGGACTGCAGTGGCATAGGCACCGATGCCGAAGAAGGCCGCGCCCGCAAAGTTGGCCACCCCCGAAAAGCCAAATTGCAGCGTGAGGCCGAGGCCCGCCGTCGTGTAGAGAAGCACCGCGCAGATCATGAGCAGCACGAAGTGCTGGTCATAGAACAGCGCAATCAGCGCGAGGGTAGAGCCCGCCGCCCAGATTTGAGCCAGTCCAGGGCGTCTGGCTCCTGCGGCTTCAATCCGTCCGGCGATACCTGTCTTTCGTGCGATGACCACAACGATCGCCGCCACGGCGAGCAGTATCGCGATACCGATCTGTGTTTCGGCATGCAGAAAGAGCCACATATAGATGGTCGTGGCGATGCTGACAAGGGCCAGTACCATGGCCGGGTTGCGTATTGGTCTGGTCATGGTGTTACACCCGCTCACTGGATTTTTCGGCGATCAGGCCCGTTGGTTTCCAGGCCATCAAAATGATGACCACCGCAAAGGCGAAGACGTCCTTGTATGCGCTCGGGATGTTGGGGATCAGCGCTGGCAGAGCCGCACTGCCGAGGACCTGCAATGCCGCGAACAAGAAACCGCCGATGATGGCACCGTAGATATTGCCCAGGCCGCCCAGAATGGCCGCGGCAAAACCGATCACGCCCAGCAGCAACCCGACGTTGAAGTTGATTTCGTTGTAATAAAGGCCGTTCATCACGCCAGCAAGAGCGGCCATGGCGGAGCCCAGCGCAAAGGTGAGCAGCACCACCGCTTCGAAGTTGATGCCCATGAGACGTGCCGTCTCGCCATCCTGCGCGACGGCACGAATGGCCATACCCAGACGGGTACGTGTGATGAGCAGATGCACGCCGACGATTACGGCGGCTCCGGTGACCAGAAGAATCAGGTTGTCCACACGCAGGGCGAAATTGCCCAATTCGATGACATTCGACGGCAGCAGACGTGGAAACGGCTTGGGGTTGGATCCATCCGGATAGAAAAGGCGCACGGCCTCACGGATGACTGTGCCCAGCATCAGTGTGGCCAGCAACGTATTGAGCGGCGGCGCTTTGCGCAGCGGCAGGATCAAAAACTTGGCGATTCCGGCGCCGAGTACGCCAGTCACGAAAATGGCACAACCGACCACGGCAACCAGTTGAAGCCATGGCGAGCTGATGTCTAGCATGGTCATACCAATGGATGCCGCCAGACCGGCGAAAGCACCGACCATGAGCACATCGCCGTGCGAAAACTTGATCACGTCCAATACGCCGAAGAACAGCGTAAAGCCAACGGCGACCATGGCATAGATCATGCCAAGCATCAGGCCGTTGAATATGTATTGCCCCAATTCGCTCATTGTGTTCCCCTGTCATGCTGTGGACAGCCTTGGCTGTCCACAGCAGCCTCTTTACAGACCAGCCAGTTTCTTCTTGCCGGCGGCATATGCGCTGTCTTCCCAGACAACCCATTTGCCGTTGTCCACCACGTACTTGGTAACGAGCGGTACAACGTTCTGACGGTGGTCGTCAAAAGTCACCTTGCCGATGACGGTGTCAACGTCCTTGGTGGCGTTCAGCACGTCACGGACCTTCTTGCGGTCCGGGCCTACCTTTTCCACTGCGTCCATGATCAGGTTGGCTGCAGCGAAGGCGAACGGGCCATAGGCCTCCGGTGGCTCGCTGTACTTTTGTCGTTGGTACTTCTCGGAAAAGAACTTGCCGCCCGGCAGCTTTTCAAGAGGCGCCCCCTCCAGGAAGGACAACGAGCCTTCGGCAAGCTCTGCGCCAACACCCTGAACATAGGCGTCGGACATGACGCCCGAGGTACCTTGGAACTGTGCCTTGATGCCTAGTTTGTCCATCTGTGTGCGGATGCGAACGCCCAGGGGCGCGAGGCCACCGAAGTAGATGACGTCGGGCTTCATTTCGCGTATCTTGGTCAGCTCCGTCGTGAAATCCTGCTGGTCTGCCGTAACGCCAAAGGTGCTAATCACCGTGCCGCCATTTTTCTTCAGGAATTCGCTGAAATACTTGTTGTGACCCTTGCCGTAGTCGGTTGTGTCGTGGATCACGGCCCACTTCTTGTAGCCGAGGCTGGTGACGAACTTCGCGGCTACTTCGCTCTGATTGATCATCGTGCCGTTCACACGGTGGACTTCCTTAAAGTCGTTGGCGTAGGTGATTTCTGGCAGCACTGCGCCCCAAACCACGGCCGGCATACCGAAACGGTTGTAGACACCCACCGTGCCCATCGCCACGGCGGAGCAGAAATGCGTCACGCCCGCAACGATGTTGCGATCCGCCGCCACCTTGGTAGCGACCTGCACACCGACGTTGGGACGGCATTCATCATCCTGCGTCACCAACTGGTAGGTGTATTTCGATTTGGGGTCTGCGTTGCGGAGCTGAACTGCAAGATCGGCAGAGTTGCGACCACCCAGTCCGATGGCAGATACGCCACCCGAGAGAGGACCCACGAATGCGATCTTGACGACATCCTTGGCTGCGACAGGAGCGCTGACCAAAAGCAGGCTGGCGGAGGCGGACAGCATCGCGGCCGCAATGACGGAATGTTTCATTTGCACCTTTTCCCCTTCGAAGTAGTTACAGAATTTAATTCAAGTCTGTTGATCCCGTATGCGCATTAAGTGCATGGAATTCAAGTGACTTGAATTTTGACGAGCAAACATCATGCCAGCGGCTCTTTGAACGATGAATGCTCGGAAACCCTGCGTTTCGCAGCACGCCATGCTGCGGGCTCTACAGGGAAAACATTGGGAAATGGCTGGTTGCCGAAGAGGTACGGGGGGGCAGGTTGGGGGCGTGGACGTGGCGCTACGACGAACCGTGTGCCATCGCGGTGCAGGATGTTGCCCTGTGATGGTGATGAGGCACGGTGTGTGTGGTTTAGTTTGCCGGGAACTCTGAGGGATGTTCAGCCTGACCGTTGGCGAACATGGTGCCGCAGAACCCTCAACAGAATTCGGGTCCGTGGTCCAAGATCGAGCAGGACACGCGGCGCTATGTGATGCGCGCCCAGGGCGATGTGTTCGTCATCACCGGACCCGTCTTTGAACCCGGCAGCCCAACCATCGGTGCCAACCAAGTGCGCGTGCCGACACACCTCTTCAAACTTGTGTACGACGCGACAACGCAAAAGGCATGGGCGCATTGGCGAGCTAACGCGGAAGATGCCCTTGCCGGGCGCCCCATCAGCTATGGCGAGCTGGAAAGGCGAATCAGGATGGAACTATTGCCGGGCGTGCCACTGCGGTAAGGTCTTTTACGCATGCGGCTGGTCTATGTGAACAACGTCCTCAAAGACAAGTTGCTTAAAGCGGATCTCGACGCCGAGCCGCCAAAAAAGATATTTAACTATCGTTTTCACCAAAAACGATAGTTAATTTATCCTGCGCATCGACCAAAAGACACAACGCTGGGCCCCACCACTACTCTGATGAAGACGCTCGCCAACTTCGCAGACACCCTTTCCGAGGCCAAGCGCTCTCAGAAAATCACAGCCAAAGAACTCGCGCAACGGACCGGACTGTCTGCGCTCGCGGTACGGCAGATCCTGTCGGGAACGAGTGCACCACGGATCACCAATGCGATGGCGTTGGCGCAGGAATTGGGGCTTGAACTGGTACTCGTTCCAACGGTAGTGGCAGATGGCCTTGAGCGGCCGCTCAAGAAAGCGGGGCGTACAGTGGTTACCGACATAGAGATGATGCTGGGTGTCCGGGCCGATGGAATCGACTAACAAGGCGAAGGCCACGTGTAGTCCGGTACTGCGTCACGTCGCAATTCCATTGACAGGACTGGTTGATGGTCGTGTGCAGACCCTGCAAGCCAGTGATCCGAAACTCTCGGAGTTGCTCAGCACGCGAGCAGGCACGATGCCGAAGTGGCGCAATCACTCGTGATTAACGGCCTTGACGCTGAACACAGCGCTCGACGACAGGGTCAGTTGGCATTGCGGAGGATGTGAACTTGCAAGGCGGGAAACCGATCGCCAGGCGACGCGGTATGCGCTGGTTCTCGGGTTACACGAAAAATCCCTCGGGATATTCGAACCATATCTATGCCCTTGTCGGAAGCCTAATCCGCAATCTGCTTGCGCGCAGCGCGCACGCCCATCTTGAGCACCTCGCGCACCCGCTCCAGTTGCGCAGCGCGGGGCGTCACCTCACCCGTCTCCCAATTGTAGACACTCACCATCGAGACGCCGAGCAGCCGGGCCATCTCTTTCTGGGTCATGTGAAGTGCCTGCCTCTTGGCAATCAAGGCTTCATGGCTGAAGGTGAATTGGCGTCCACCCCGCACTTTGCCCCCTTCGGATTCCTGGGCCCCTGACGTCGCTTGCTGGCTGTCAGAGAGCGCATTGGACTGTCCTAGAGCAGCCTGCTGGCGCACAACGATGGTTGCAGCTTTCTCCTGTGCCTTTGTCAGGGCATGCACCTGGGAGGTCAGCGCCTTGAGATCGCGTTTGAGTGCGGCGATCTCGGAGCGCTGTGCAGTGACCGTTTTGCGCAAGGTGCCCAGTTCACCTTTGATTTCCTTGCGTGCCATGCGCAGGACTTCGGAGCGGAAGACGTCGGAAAAAGTTGTAATGGATTCAACTCGGTTTTGTCAGTAGCGCAAGCGTAGCAGGCGCCAACAAAAAACCGCCCGACGGCTGCAGCACTTGGGGCGGTGGGTTGGATGGGGGCGTAGCGGCTTACTTGCTGGCTTTCTCCGCCTTGCGTTTGGCGGCCTTGGGATCGACCACGGCCTTGAACTTGGCACCAGGCACGAACTTGGGCACGGTGGAGGCGGGGATCTTCAGTGCTGCGCCGGTGGCGGGGTTCTTGCCGGTACGAGCGGCCCGCTTGACGGCCTTGAAGGTGCCAAAGCCCACCAGCTGCACCGCATCGCCTTTTTTCACGGCGGTCTGGACGGTCTCGATCAGGGTTTCGAGGACAGCGTTGGCGGCCGTCTTGGACAATTCGCTCTTGGAAGCAAGGATTTCGACGAGTTGGGCGCGGTTCATGTTAGGTGGCTGATGCAAGTTAGTGAAGCACGATTTATAGCCGATGCACGCTCCCATGACCGTCAAAGCGACAGGCAATCGGCTCGGTGCTCCTGCACCATGCGAACGGCACGCTCGCGGACCTCGGGGGAGAACTTCTGTTACTTGTTCATGGCCCCACAGTAGTGTCCGGTTTATTTGAGGTCAGCCGACCGCGAAGCCAGTGCTGAAGCGGGTTTTAAGCGATTCATGGGTGTCCACGATTTGAATTTCGATCAGCCGATTTGCGATGCTTGCGGGTTTGACCGACCCGGAGTGACGCATGAACGTGGGCAAGACGCTGTTCGCGCAGGTAATGGAGTACGTGCCATGGAAGACCTTCGGGCGCATCATCGAGCGCCACCAGGGCGATGCGGGCGTGCGCACGCTCGGTTGCGCCGACTTGTTTCGCATCATGGCCTTCGCGCAACTGACATGGCGCGAGTCGCTGCGCGACATCGAGGCCTGCCTGGCCGCCAATCAAACCAAGCTGTTTCACATGGGGATGAAGGCGCCGCCCGCGCGTTCGACACTGGCCGACGCGCTGAACCTGCGCGACTGGCGCATCTACCACGCACTGGCACAGCGGCTGATCGTGCGAGCCAGAGCGCTGTACAGCCAAGAGCCCTCGGTGCTCGAACTGGACGCCAGCGTCTATGCACTGGACTCCACCACCATCGATCTGTGCTTGAGCCTGTTCGACTGGGCACCGTTTCGATCCACCAAGGCGGCCGTCAAGCTACACACGCTGCTGGACTTGCGCGGCGCCATTCCCGCCTTCATCCACATCAGCGATGGCAAGCTGCACGATGTCAACCTGCTGGACATCCTGCCGGTGGAGGCTGGGGCCTTCTACGTGATGGATCGCGGCTATGTGGATATCGCGCGGCTGTACGCAATGCATCAGGCCGGCGCCTTCTTCGTCACGCGCGCCAGGCGGGGCATGGATGCCAGGCGCGTGTATTCGTCTGCGACGCAGCGCGATACCGGCGTGATCTGCGACCAGCGCGTGATGCTGGGTGGCTTCTACTCGGCCAAGGCCTATCCGGAACATCTGAGGCGCATTCGATTCAAGGACCCCGAATCGGGCAAGACACTGGTGTTCCTGACCAACAACACGGCCTTGCCAGCGCTGACGATTGCCGCGCTGTACCAGAGCCGCTGGCAGGTCGAACTGTTCTTCAAGTGGATCAAGCAGCACCTGCGCATCAAGCGTTTCCTGGGCACCAGCGAGAACGCGGTGAAGACGCAGATCTGGTGCGCCGTGGCCACCTACGTGCTCATCGCCATCGTCAAGAAGGAGCTTCACCTGAATGCCTCGCTCTACACATGTCTACAGATCCTGTCTGTCTCGGTCTTCGAGAAAACTGAGATTTCATGCACCTTGCGGCCAGATCGGCCCCAAACAGAACCACCGAGCGCCGCTAACCAATTGATTTTGTTCGACATTTAACCGGACACTACTGCGAAGATCTTTAGATTTACTACGTACGCAGCTATGGTTTTATTTTTCCTTGTGAGAGGTGGCGCTCTATGCGGCCACCGCCGCCAGATCCGGCACGGTGTCTGACTGCGTGGGCACGCATGCCGTAATAGCCTGCGCCACGCGAAACGCCATGGCATCTGCATGCGCAGGGGCCACGCTCTGCACCGATAGCGGCCGCACGTCGGCGCTAAAGCCGCTGGGCACGGCCACGCCGCACCAGCCCAGCTGGTTCACAAAGCGGGTGAGCACGGTCGAGGCCACATTGGTGTCGACCTCGGCGACGGCGGGTGGGGCGAACGGCATGGTGGGCATCACCAGCGCATCGCAGCCCGCCATGGCGCGGCGCACGGCTTGCAGCATGGCTTCGCTGGTCAGGCGGCGGTGCACGTACTCGGTAGCGGTCATGCGACCGGCCAGCAGACGTTTGCGCACCGGCGCGCTCACCAGCGATTGCGGGTCTTCCGCCAAGGCACCGCGCACGGCGTAGGACTCCGCCCCCATCACCGGGGCGTTGCTGGGCACCGCCAGCATGGCCAAGGTGAAGGGCAGCGTCAGCGGCACCAGCGTGGCACCTTGGGCTTGCAGGCCTTGCAACACATGGTCGTAAGCGGCCAGCACATCGGCATCGATACCGGTGCGGTCCGCATCGGTCAATACGGCCAGGCGCAGGCCCTGCACGCCAGCGTGCAACTGCGCGCCCACATCGTCCCACGGTGTGGTCCAGGTGCTGGGGTCGGCTTCATCTTCGCCTTGTGCAGTGCGGGCAAACAGCACAGCGTCGCCCAAAGTGCGGCACAGAATGCCCACGCAATCGAGCGAAGGGCACAAGGGCGCCACGCCGTGCACGCTAATGCGGCCCGGGGTGGGCTTGTAGCCCACCAGCGCCTGCCATGCGGCGGGGCCACGCACGGAGCCACCGGTGTCCGTGCCGAGTGCCCACGGCGCCAAACCCGCTGCCACGGCCACGGCCGAGCCGCTGCTGGAGCCCCCGGGAACCAGCGCTTGCGTACGCGACCATGGGTTGAGCGGCGTGCCCATGCTTTCGTTGATGCCCCAGCTGCCGTAAGCGAACTCTTCGGTATGGGTCTTGCCCAGCACGATGGCGCCAGCCGCCTCCAACTTTTGCACCACGGTGGCGGAGCTATCCACCATATCGCTGGAGGTGGTGAGCGAACCCAAACGCGTGGGCAGGCCTGCCACATCCATCAAATCTTTGACGGCCAATGGCACGCCTTCCAACGCACGTGCAGTGCCATCGCGCCAGCGTGCATCGGCCAACTTTGCGGCGGCACGGGCACATTCCGCATCGGTGCAGATGTAGGCGCCATATTGGTCATCCAACTGCGCCATGCGCGCAAGATAGGCATCGACCACAGTGGAGGGCTGCAGCGTGCCAGCGGCATAACCGTCCAGTAAATCTTGCACGCTGCTGTGCAGCGGTGAGAACGCGTGGGATGCCATGGTGTCAATCCTTTTCTGCCAGCAGATAACTCTGGAACACGCCCACGTGCACGTCGGCCGCTTCGCTGCCGTTGGGCCACAGCTCTTGCGAGTCAAAGCATACGTCGTAGGTCGGCTCAAAGAAGCGCAGATCGCCATGGCCTGCCGCGTCGGGGTAGGGGTAGGCGGGCGAGATACCGACCACCACGCCTTGCTTGCCCCGGATGTAAGCAGGCATGCGGGTATGACCAGCCACAAATTCGTTCTTCACCCGCACGCGCTGGCCAATGGAAAAACCTTCGCTGGCTTCCGGCAGGCGGCCGGGTGCGGCTGGGCGCGAGAGTTTGACTGGGGCACCAGCTTCTGCTTCGAGTTGCTCCGCGGTGATCAGGCTTTTTTCCACGCACAAGGTGGCAGCGGTGGTGAATACGCGCTCGAAGTACGAGGCGTTCACATAGTGCAGCGGCTCCATGCGTTCAATGCCGTGGCGGTATTCGTCCATGTTGTAGACGCCTTTGCCCACCAGTGCGCCTGAGATGGCATTGATCTTGATTTCCCAAGCTTGATGAAACGACTTGGCATCCGGGCTTTTGATGACGGGCCCAAAGCCTTGGGTGCCACCGAGGTCATGCATACCGTCCATGGCTCAAACTCCTTCCGAAGCAGTGGTGATGGCGGGGGCGAATGGGGCCTCCAAGCGGGCGGCGCCAATCAGGCAGTCTTGCGTGACCAAGGTCGCCAGTTGCTCCTCGCTCCAACCGTCCGTGCCTTCAGGGCGTGCGGGCAGCACCATGTAGCGGGTGTCGGCGGTGGTGTCCCACACTTTCAGGCGCATGGACTCGGGCAACTTCAGACCCATCTCGCCTAACACGGTGCGTGCTTCGCGCACGATGCGGGCGCGGTATTCCAGGTTCTTGTACCAATCGGGCGCCATGCCGATGATGGTGTAGGCCGTGCAGGAGCACAGTGAGCAGCAGATGATGTTGTGCAGCTCCGAGGTGTTTTCCAGCACTACCAAATGTTTGTGGTGTTTGGGGAAACCAAACCCGAGCGATTCCGCAGCTGCGCGGCCATCGGCCAGCAGTTGGGGTTTAAAGGCCGGATCAGTCCATGCCTTCGCGACTAGTTTGGCCCCGTTGTCGGGGAGCCACTGGTGCATCACCAAATCTTCGTAATCGGAGATGGTGTGGTCATCGACCAGCCCGAGGTCTTTGGTTAATACGAACAAGGCATCAACCCGGTTTTCGATAGACGCTTGGTGTTGCATGGTGGTTCTCCTTTTTTATGGCGCGATCAGCCGCGCACCTTTACCGATTTCCAGTCGAAGTTCGACGTTGCCAATTCCTTGTCGACGGCGGCGGCCAGATCGACACGTGCCAATTGGCTGGCCTTGGGGGCACGTGGAAGCAACTTTTCTGCCACACCCCATTCGCCCATCTTGTCCATGTTCTCCAGCGCCTTGGGGCTAAGTGCCGCCTTGATGGCGCTCAGCTTCTTGGCGCTCCAGTGCGGGTCGAAGCTCGAAGCGGCCTCAATCACTTCCAGTGGAATGTTTTTGGCAGGCTCGAGCGAGCGGAACCAGCCGTTGGTGAGTTCATGGTTGTTGGCCGCAAAGAACAGTGCTTGCGACTGTGCACGCAAGAAGCGTTTGATGGCCTCAGGGTTTTTGTCGAGGGTGCTGGTCTTAGCTTGCGCAATCATGGCGGGAGAGAGGTTGTGCGAAAGCACATGGGCCATGCCCGCGTGTTCGAAGTTGGCCACCCATGGGTCCCAGATGAAGAATGCTTCGATCTTTTGCGCGCGCACGGCATCTGACAGCTCGGTCGTGGCAATGTTCACGAACTGCACGTCTTTGCCCACTTGCAGGCCCGCCTTGCGCACCGCTTCTTGGGCGTTTTGGTATGCAGTGATGCCGAACAGGCCGTAGATCTTTTTACCCTTGAGTTCGGCCATCGACTTGATGCCCGAATTCTTGGTGACCATGATGGCCGAGCGGAAAGTGCACTGGTGTGCAAATGGCACCACGGGAACGCCGGCCGCCATCAGCGTCACGGCGCCGAAGTCAGAAACGATCCCGATATCCGAAGCGCCGCTGACCACGGATTCGCTGATCGCAGGCGTGTTGCTCAGTTGGATCAGGTCCAGCTTAAGGCCATTGCGCTCCGCGATGTCGGTGTTTTTGAGCGTGTGAACCATCTGGGCACCCACGGCGACGGTGTTGGTCCAGCTGATGCGCAGGGTGTCCGTGCTCTGGGCGCGGGCAATCATCGGGAAGGCCAGTGCACCGCTGGCGGCAACGCCCATGGCACCAAATTGACGACGGCTGATCATGCTTTTTCCTCTTCTTCTTTCTGCCACTCGGGCTTCAATGTTTCCCACAGTTCATTGACTGTGGATACGAACCATGGATCTGCGCGCACCTCGGAAGTGCGGGGGCGTGCCAAGGTCACATCGACTTCTTGGCGCACGCGGCCTGGGCGGGGACTCATGACCACCACGCGGTCGGCAAGGAATACGGCTTCGTCGATACCGTGCGTGACGAACACCACGGTCTTGCCGGCCTCGTGTGACAGGCGTGCAATCTCTTCTTGCAGCATCACGCGCGTTTGAGCGTCGAGAGCTCCGAAGGGCTCATCCATCAAGAGAATCTCGGGGTCGGGTGCCAAGGCACGTGCAATGGAGCAGCGTTGCTTCATACCGCCGGAGATTTCGTGGGGCAGCTTGTTTTCAAAGCCGGACAGGCGCACTTTCTCTAGCAGCCCGCGCGCAATGTCGGCACGCTCGGCTTTGGGCATGCCATTCGCCTTCAGCCCGAACTCCACGTTTTCTTGCAGCGTCATCCAGCCAAACAAGGCGTAGTCCTGGAACACCACGGTGCGCGACGCATCGGGACCCGTGATTTCGCGGCCGTTTTGCAGCAGCACGCCTGAGCT
The DNA here is from genome assembly GCF_006716905.1 of Acidovorax temperans. Taxonomy (GTDB): domain Bacteria; phylum Pseudomonadota; class Gammaproteobacteria; order Burkholderiales; family Burkholderiaceae_C; genus Acidovorax; species Acidovorax temperans. The sequence goes on from NZ_VFPV01000004.1 coordinate 376,616, forward strand.
TGGCTTTTGGAAGCCGGAGATGATGTTCAGCAGTGTGGATTTACCGCAGCCCGAGGGGCCGAGCAGCGAGATGAATTCACCCCGGCGGATCTGCAGGTTTACATCCTGCAAGGCCACTACGTCGCCGCGTGCGGATTGATAGACCTTGGACAGGTTGGAGATATCGATATGGATGTCGGGTTGCTTCATAAAGGGGGCTCCGGTGGGAATCACAATCAGCTCAATGACGCTCTGAGGGCGCCCAAGCGTTGATGCGGCGCTCCAGGCGTTCCAGCGAGGCAGACATCAAATAGCCCACCATGCCGATGGTGGCCATGCCGGCGACCACGTTCTGGATCTGGAAAACTTGGCGTGATTGCTGGATCAGATAGCCCAGACCACTTTGTGCGGCGATCAGCTCTGCCGTCACCACACACATCCAGCCCCAGCCCAGTGCCAAGCGCAGGTTGGGCATCACGATGGGCAGCGAAGCCGGAATGAATACATCGCGCATCAGCATCCAGCGGCTCGCGCCGAGGCACTTGGCAGCGTTGACCAGGTTCATATCCAGGGAACGCACGGCGGTGTAGGCGCCGAAAAACATGGGGAACACACATCCCAAAAACACCAGGAAGTAAGCCGAGGCATCGCCAAGACCAAACCACAGGATGGCGATAGGCACCCATGCCAGCGGAGGGATAGGGCGCAGCGCTTCAATCACTGGGCGCACCAGGTCTGCCGCGGGCTTCCATACCCCACACACAAAGCCCAGAGGCAGGCCTACGCAAGCGGCAATCAGGTAGCCCATGCCTACGCGTTTGAGGCTTTCAATCAAGTGTTCCCATAAGCTGCCGTCGGAGGCCAGCTCGATCAAAGCTTGCACAGCCTCCGCCGGCGAAGGCAGCATGAAGTCGTTGACAAAGCCTCCTTTGGCCATCAATTGCCACAGGCCGACCGCGGCGGCCAAGCCGATCACATTGCGTACTTTGGTTTTGGAAATCATGGGTTCTCCTCTGGATACAAATTCAGTCGACATAGGGCGTGGGTTCGCACATCTGCCATATGCCGGCAAACATCGCGCGCATCAGGCTGGCGTACTCTTCGCTGTCAATGACCATGCCGTAGCACTCTTTGCTCGATGACAAGAGCGCCACCGAGTTGCCGTAAATCACAAATGTCATGGCCAGCACCATGTCTGGGGGCGTGTACCGCACCTCGCGCAGCTCTCGATGGCTGGAGGGCCAGACCTGATAAAGATCCTTGGATTGGGTGCGGACTACTTTCAACAGCTTGTTGCGCTGGACACGCTCAGTCAGGTAGTCATGTATGCGATCCATGCCGGGGTGGACCGAAAGCTCCTCCATCGAGAAGCACGACAGCAACTCCGCGCTGTCACCGGACAGGGAGTCCCAGAGTGCGGTTTCGATCCCTTCGGAGCCTTCATAGAACCGGATGTTTGGTTTGCCCTGCGCGCGATGAAACAGTGCCTTGAGCAGTGGCAGCGTTTCATTCAGTCGCTGGCGGCGGCTCTCATGCTGCTCAAGGAGGACAGAAGGGTCGATCGCGGACACCACGCGGTTGCGCAGCTCGCTGGAGACGTGGACCAAACCATCGCCGTGCAAGCGTTCGATGGCGTCATATACCGTGGCCTTGGGTAAGGCGGTGTGGCCGATCACTCGGGAGATAGGTACAGGTCCGAGCGCGACACAGGCGAGATAGACCTTGCCAACATTGCCCGTGAGGCCGATGCGCTCTAAGTTTGATTCGATCACTGCCAACCCCTCCCTCTTGTGATGACCGCACGGTCGATTTGCCGTGGTCGGTTATTTCCATCTATGCAGGTTTCATGCCAGTAGGTTCCAGAGAGCTTGCGGCTTTTGGCTATTGGTGTGTCAAATATCTCTTTTAAATATCAATCACTTATTGATATTCTGTTTTCGGATCTTGTTTTTTGAGTGTGGTTTGGTGGTCGGACTTTTCCGACCAACACTTTGTTGGTGCATTGCGCATGTTGACGCACCAAGGACACGCAGCATTCGCTTCGAGCGGGGTGCTTTGCATGCACTGATTTGAAGCCGGTGGTGCTATCCAGTGGTGCGGTCAGGCGATGTGGTGTGTGGCCGAGGTGATCGCGTACCGCAATCCGTTATGCGCTGAGCGCCACCGGGTCGGAAGCGCCGATAAGATGCGGAGATGGACACACAAATTGACGCAGTGCAGCCCACGCGGCACTGGCCCTCTCGTTTTTGGTCGCAGGTTTCTGCGCGGGACTTTGCGTTGGCGCAAACGAATGGACTGGCGGCCGCGACGGTGGCTGTGTTGCCTGTGGGAGCGGTGGAGCAGCATGGGCCGCACCTGCCGCTGTCGGTGGATGCCACGCTGCTGCAGGGCGTGATCGACGCCGCCCTGCCGCTGCTGCCCGCTGATCTGCCCGTGCTGTTCCTGCCGCCGCAGAACGTGGGCCTGAGCCCCGAGCACATCCGCTTTCCCGGCACGCTCACGCTGTCGCCCGCCACGGTGATCGCGCTGTGGACCGAGATGGGCGAATGCGTGGCGCGCGCCGGGGTGAAAAAGCTGTTGCTGTTCAACGGCCATGGCGGCCAGGTCAGCGTGATGGACGTCGTGGCGCGCGAATTGCGCACGCGCTGCGGCCTGCTGGTGTACAGCGCCAGCTGGTTCAGCCTGCCGCTGCCCGATGCGGTGGCCGGCCAGTTCAGCGCCGAGGAGCACCGCTTTGGCATCCACGCGGGCGAAATCGAGACCTCGATGATGCTGCACCTGGCGCCCGACACGGTGCACATGGAGCACGCGCGCGACTTTCGCTCCACCTCGCAGGACCGCGCCGAGCGCTACGCCATCCTGGGCAACGGCAAAAGCGCCAAGCTGGGCTGGCAGATGCAGGACTACCACGTCGATGGCGCAGTGGGCAATGCGGCCGCCGCCACGGCCGACAAGGGCCGCGCGGTGGTGGACGCCGCCGCGCAGCAACTGGTGCGGCTACTGCAGGAACTGCACGATCTGCCGCTGACCACCCTGGTGGAGGGCCCCGGGGGCCTGGCCGAATGATGAGAGTTTTGGGCGGTTTTGGCCTCTAGCAGGCTGCTGAAATACTCCCTGCAGTCGCTCTCCAACTGACGCCCTGCCAGGACAATAAGAGGCAACCCAATCGACCAGACAGACGAGCCATCCATGCGCGGAGCCGACACCTTCACCGAGAGCCTGTTCACCATGCGCCACCTCGATGACTTCGTGCCCGCAGACACATCGCTGCCTTTCGGATACGGACCTGCAAACGCTTGCAAATCAAGTGCAATTCATCGGAGCCAATATACATCTCGAAGCTTGAGGTTTCACCATAAGCGAAAAATGAGAGGAGCTCAAAAAATTAGCGCTATCGCAAATCTGAAAAAATACTGACCTTGCCTTGTTTCCGCGCACATCAAGTCATGCAGCCAAGCAGGCGTTCTCCCATGGCACGGGGCGAGGTGAGCGGTCGGCCAACGATTGTGACCTGATCATCAGCCTACTCACCAAAGAGCAACTGCTGAAAATCCTCGGAAGGTTGAACCAGCTCCTTGATGTTCAGAATGCCAGTGATGGTGAGCATCGAGCGGCCCGACGCCAGCTTGCGTTCGACTTGGACTTCGCACCTGACTGTTCGATGATGGAGTTGCGCCATCTCTAGCGCCTTGATAGCGCGCATATCGTCAGAGGTGTTCAGGCAGAACGTGGCTTCTTCTGCCCCTGAGACAAACCCCGGCGCGTCCTTCCAGGCAAATATTTCGCCACGGACCTTTCCATCCTTCTCGTCGACCCCACGGGTCGGCACGAATTCGACGATAGTCTGATCGGAAACCAGAACCTCTTGAGGGACGTGTTCCGCAAATCCGCCGATGGCAATTACAGCCTCCTGCGTTTCCATTGACATCTCAGGCGAGCGCCCTTGGCGCAGCATTTGCTCAGCCATGTCCGGGTTTTGTGCACGCTCTAGTTCCTGGCTAATCTCATTGATGCTGGGCCCTCTTCCCGCCTTGAAGGCCTCAAGTACGTTGCTAACGCGTTTGCTTGCGTCGACCAACTCCTGATCAGCAAGTTTGCGTAGCCCCGAGAGCAGGTCCGCCCCCTTGGCCTTGGCGGAAGCTCTTGACAGTACATCAGGCTGTTGCGGCAGAACATAAAGAACGGCTAGTTGCTGCAGATCAGCCGACACGCAGGGAAGGTAATCAACCACGCGTTGCTCCCTCATGATCAAGCTGACCCGACGAGAAAGACGATCAATGTGAGAGGGAAGATCAATGACTGGTACCCAAAGAGCACTTGGGCTGGCGCCTTTGACCAGTGCACCGATCTGAAATCGCCCGGCAGCGATCTCTTTTTTTACGTAATCAATTTTCGGATTCATCATTTGCTCCTTTCAGTTGGCAGAAAAGTGGCGATCGCTGCGGCGCGAAAAACATATCGGCTGATCTCCCCCACTGTTCGGGGAGACACTGCGGCAGTCGTTGCTGGTTGGACGTGAACGCCCCACCGATTTGGGGAAGCAGAGACACGGAGAACTAAGCCAACTCCCGTTGCATTGAGCTGGGACCGCAGAGCGTTGCGCTGCTGCAAGTCCAGGTTTGCGGGCGCAGCGATGAACACTTTCCAGCTGTCGGGCAAGCACCTGGCGAGCAATTCCGCGGCCAGAAGCGATGACGCTGAAGACGTGAACTGGCCGAACCCGCGATCGTTGAAGTGATTGATGATCAAGGCCAAGTCGCCGCCCTTGTTTTGTCGGAGCTCTTGGAGCTTTTGCCAACAAAGCACGGCGCGATCCGAGGAGAGCAGGGTGGGGCGTCGATTGCTATGCTGACTAGCAGGATCCGGATGAAGTGGGCGGCCCAATCCAGCCGCGACAGCGCGGAGCGAAGCTCGAACATCGTCGTTGTCCGCTCCGGTGAGCACTTGAGTTTCGCGAGCGCTGAGCCCGTACCAGTGCCACAGAGTGGCCCACGCCAGCGATGCCGCGCGAGTGCGCGGAGACTCGACGGTCAGCTCAGGCATCTTTGGTGCTAGCTCAGGCTCCGGAATGGATGACCACAGCGGCTCGATCTGGGTCCGTAGAAAATTCCAGCTAGCGCGGTGATCAGTGACTGGCGCATGTTCGCGATGACGTGCCACGTCGAAAGTCTGCACAGTTCTTCCTGTCACGAATGCCATGAACCTCGAACTGATATCCAGGCGGGCCTCGGTCTGCCGCAAGCGCAGAGACAGCCGAACGGAGGCTCCAGCGTCGTAATACTGCTGTGTCGTCGCAAATGTGGTGGAGTGCCTGGCGCGGCGCACCGCCAGAGCCATCGCGCGGCTCTTCTCGTGCAGCTGATTTGCTGTGTATGCCGGTGGTTCGAGCCATTTTCCAGTCGTCAAAGCTGTCAGCATTTCGGGCAGAGGCGCCACACCGTGTGTGACAGCAGAGGCTCTCAAATCCCTCAAGGTAAGCGTTGGTACTCCCGTTGCGAGCCGAAGTGCACGGACGATCATCGCTTCCATGTCTGGGGCGATATCGGCATCCTCGTATGCGAAGAGTGGAGCGGTGAGCCTCTTACCCAAGGTGCGAGATTGCAGGTGTGCAAGGCTTTGTTGCATAAATCGGCCATAGGCCAAGGCATCCCCAATCCCAAATAGATTTACGCAGCAGCGACCGTCTGGGGCGTGCCCAGATCGGTAAATTGATTGAGGATTGAAGCTCGGATGTGCAGCTCGGTCACCTGGCGCTCAAACGTCCTGGCCATGACCTTCTCGCCCAGGCGCTTGAAGCAATTCATCTTGGTCTCCACCAGTGACCTTCGGTGGTAGCCGCTCCAGCGTTTCCAGATAGCCCGCCCCAACTGCCTACACGCCTTGACCGCTTCATTGCGGTGAGCAAATGCCAGCCCTTTGCGCAGCTTCGCTCCTTTGCGCGGCGGGATGATTGGAATGGCTCCCCGCAGGTAGCACGCCTTATGTACATCCTGCGTGTCGTACGCCCCATCACCGGTAAAGCTAGCTATCTCTTCATTGCTTGGAATTTGACCTAGCAGGTCTGCTGCCATGGGCGAGTCGCCCACTTCATTGGTTGTTACTGCGATGGCCCGAATCTGCAGTGTCTGGGCATCAATACCCAGATGCACCTTGCGCCACTGGCGGCGCCGCTGTGCGCCGTGCTTTTTGGTTTTCCACTCACCTTCGCCCAAGAACTTGATGCCCGTGGAGTCGGCCAGCATGTGCAAGCCTTTGTCACTTGCACGGTAGCGCACCTGCACATCCAAGCTCTTTTGCCTGCGACAGACCGTGCTGTAGTCGGGCACTGGCCAATCCAGGCCTGCCATACCCAATAGCGACTCAACCAGGCCCAGTGTCTGGCGCAAGGGCTGGCCAAACAAGCACTTGATGGTCAGGCAAAACTGAATGGCCGCATCTGAGAATTTTTGGCAACGACCACGCTTGCCCGTGGGCTGAGCTAGCCACTGCATATCCCTATCGAGCCAAATGGTCAGCTCACCTCGCGCCTTCAACGCTGCGTTGTAAGCCTTCCAGTTCGTTGTGCGGTACTTAACCCGACCCCAGCTCGTCTCTCTCATCTCCCGAGCCTACATCAGCTGCGACCGGCATTTGTGCAACAACGCCCCTCGAGGAAGACCGGATCAATGTCCTGCCAACAGGTGCCGACGGCGCCGGCGTTTAACCCCTATCCCCGATTAGTTCAGGTGGGGGAGTTTGAGGTGGCCATAGGCGGGGGAATTTGGGTGGCCATCGGGGGCTGTACGAAGACCGATTCACACTGCCCACCCATGGGGGCACAAAATGACTGGGGTTGAACCTTGGGTCCCGGCCTCAACCGGGGGGGCCTCCGGCGGCCTGGCAGGGGCCTGAATCAAAAAAATAGAATTTACGCAGCAGACAATTTCTGAAACCGCCTCGCACACAGAAATTCTGACACTCCCGTCTGGTTTCAACCTTAAGGCAATGCTGAACAAGTAACGTCATATCCATCGCACAGCCATTTGAATGCCAAATGGCCCGCAAAGATACTGTGCTTTGCCCCACAGGGCCTGTTTCGGGAGCCTTTGAGCCCCCTTCGGACCCTTACGGGCGCACCTGTCCCTGCAGGCGCCCTCGGGCGAGGTAGATGTTGGCCAGCGCCAAGGCCGTGAACGCACGCGTGGCGTTCTTTTGCAGCCCGCGATAGCGCACCTTGGTGAATCCCCACAGGCGCTTTACCACCGCAAAGACATGCTCGACCCGAGCGCGCACCCGTGACTTGTTGCGGTTCTTGGCCCGCTGAACTTCGTCCACCTCGCCCGCACGGCGGGTGCGCTGGTTGGTGAAGTCCTTGGCCCTGGGGGCTTTGCTCGCTATCAGTGTTTTCTGGCTGGCATAGGCCGAGTCGCCGTACACGCGCCGCTCATTGCCATGCAGCAGATTGGGCAGAGGGTGTTTGTCATGCACGTTGGCCGCCGTCACCACGGCGCTGTGCGCCAGCCCGCTTTGGCTGTCCACGCCAATGTGCAGCTTCATGCCGAAATACCATTGCTGGCCTTTGCGTGTCTGGTGCATATCGGGGTCGCGCGCCTTGTCGGCGTTCTTGGTGGAGCTGGGCGCTGCGATGATCGTGGCATCCACGATGGTGCCGGTATTGACCTTGAAGCCGCGCTCCTGCAATTGCTGGCCTACCTTGGCAAACAGGGCTTCGCCCAGTTTGTGCTCATGGAGCAGTTTGCGAAACTTCAGCAGCGTGGTGGCATCGGGCACCCGTTCACGACCCAGGTCAATGCCCGCAAAGCGGCGCAGACTGGCACTGTCATACAGAGCCTCCTCGCACGCCAGATCGGCCAGGTTGAACCAGTGCTGCAGGAAATGGATGCGCAGCATGCGCTCAAGGCCAATGGGCGGGCGGCCGTTGCCTGCCTTGGGGTAGTGCGGCTCTATCACCTGACACAGAGCGGCCCATGGCACTATTGTCTGCATGGTCCGCAAGAACTCTTCGCGTCGGGTGGGCTTGCGCGAATGCTCGAATCCGTTGTCTTGATCTGCGGCCATTGCCAGGGTCTGCTGCTTCATCTGCGGATAACGTTTGACCCCCCTCAACGGTGGACCTTAATCAGCGTTGCCTTAACTGCCACTGCCACTGCCACTGCCGCAATCGCCTGACCCGAACGACCTCCAGCTTGAACTCCCGCGTGTACTTTGTACGCACCTGCTTGTCGCTCATCTCTGAGCTCCTCATCGGTATTTTCAACAAGGCTAAGAACGCCCCTTTTCGGGGGCAACCTCAATCGACAACTGGGCAAAAGTTTGTAGTGTTTTACGCCGATATTGCCAGTCAAGACAGAGAAAAAAAGTATTCACAACGAAAGCTTCGTGATACCAAATTGATTGAGCAAATCATCCCGGTCCAATTCGAACCGTTTTCCAGCATCGTACAGCCAATCACGCAGATGTGCGTTGGTGCCCATGAGTTCGTTTTTGAAGATTAAGTGATAGTGTCCCTTGGATGGCACGGCGAACGGAACGGGGACCACCAGCCGCCCGCTGACGAGTTCGTCGTAGACCAGGGCGATGCGTCCCATGGCGATGCCCTGGCCGCTCAGTGCGGCGACGATAGCGAGTTGGGACAGGTTGAAATGCACGCCGTTGTGTTTGGGGGGCGTTTCTCCCATGCCTTCCAGCCATGTATCCCATTCCACGGTGGGTGGGGCGTTGTGCCATGCACTGGAGTCGTGCAGCATAGTGTTGGTGGGGATGTCGTGCATGCTGCGGATCTCAGGATGGCGCTTGAGGAAGTCCGGTGAGGCGACGGGAACCAGCCATTCGCTCAAAAAGCGATCCGCATGCAGATCCGAGTAGTGACCTGGGTCGAAGCGGATGCCTACTTGTATGCCGCTCACACTCATGCCGACGCGATCGAGGCTGTGGAACTCACCGTAAATGCGCACCGACATGCCTTCCTGCTCGCGCAGCAGATCACCCACGCGCGGTGTCAGCCACAACATGGCGAACGATGGCGAGCAGCTCAGATTGAGCGGTGCATCCTTGCGCATATGGGTTTGCCGTAGTTTGTCCACGGCCTGATTGAGTGATTGAAATGCCTGCCCGGAAACCAGTGACAGACGCGCGCCTTCGCGTGTGAGCGAGAAGGTCTTCCCCCCGCGATGCAGCAGCGTCACGCCCAGATATTCCTCCAGCTTCTTGACCTGCTGACTGATAGATCCCTGTGTCACATGAAGTTCATTCGCTGCGATGGTGAAGCTGCCGTTTCTGGAAACTGCGTCAAAGCACCGCAGCCAAGTGAGCAAAGAAGGGGAGAGTGAATTTTTCATTAGCAAAACTAATAATAAGATTGACACTATTGACTTGCCACTTATTGGTGGTCGTCAACAAAATGGACCAACAAGCAATTTCGCGCAAGCCAGCGCCAAGTGCGCTCAGTTCCCAGGGGAAATTACTGATGTTGGGATATTTGTGTGATGGGTCGAGTCAGTCAGCCAAGCTCTGGATCAATCCGGAGCATGGTGGAAAAGCGGTAGGTGTGATTGATGTAAATATTACTATCAATGATGTGCTTGCCGCTGAGCAGCGGCTCGCCCGTTTTGCGCCTTTGCTGGAAAAATTGTTCCCCGAGCTGGAGAAAAGCAACGGTATCGTCGAGTCCCCTGTGGTGACCTTGCCCGCCGATGTGGTGGCCAAGGGCGCGGGCAGCTACGGCCATTTCTGGGTGAAGGCAGACCACCAGCTCGCGGTCGCTGGATCGGTAAAAGCCCGCGGTGGTTTTCATGAGGTACTGGAGTTCGCCGAAGGCGTTGCTCTCAAGCATGGACTGCTCAAGGACGGCGATGGCTACGAGGTGTTAGCGTCGAGCATGGCAAGAGACTGTTTTGCGCGTTATGAAGTGGCTGTGGGATCGACCGGCAATCTCGGCATGAGCATCGGGATCATGTCGGCGGCGCTGGGCTTCAAGGCCTGCGTGCATATGTCAGCGGAGGCCAAGGAGTGGAAGAAGCGCTTGCTGCGCAGCCATGGTGTGATGGTGCATGAGTATCCGGGCGACTACGGGCAGGCGGTTGCCATTGGCCGCGCGAAGGCAAGCGGCAATATGTTTGCGCATTTTGTCGACGACGAAAAGTCGATCTCGCTGTTCTGCGGATACGCGGTTGCGGCGCTGCGTCTTCAGCGTCAATTAGTCGATCTGAATGTACGAGTGGATGAGGAGCATCCACTGTTCGTCTACATCCCTTGCGGCGTGGGTGGTGCGCCCGGCGGAGTCTGTTATGGCCTCAAGCATGTGTTCGGTGAGCATGTGCATTGCTTCTTCGTGGAACCAGAAGACTCATCCTGTTTTCTGGTGCGCCTGCAGCATCCTGATGAGGAGGGCATCAGCATCTACGACGCAGGGCAGCACAACAAGACCATTGCCGATGGGCTGGCTGTGCCGCAAGCCTCCGAGTTGGTCTATCCGTTGATGCGCACGCGTCTGGCAGGCATGGTTGTTGCTGCCGATGAAAGCATGTTGGTGGACTTGTGGCAATTGAAGAGCATCGCTGGTTTGAAGGTTGAACCTTCGGCTGCCGCAGCGGTGAGCGGTCCTCGTGCCTTGCTGAGTACCGAAGCGGGGCAGCAGTATCTGCAGGCCAACGGACTGGAGCCATTCATGTCCACTGCCAATCACATCGTATGGACCACGGGCGGCGCATTGATGCCAATCGATGAGTTCGAGCGCTTGTTCGCTCAAGGCCAGCAACTCGCAAGCAAATCACTCGCCGTTGGGCCGAATGCTGCTTGAACTGTGTTTCCAAAGACGTTTGCGCACACCATTTTTCAACCAGGAGGATGAGACCATGACCCGAGCTTTCCATCATTTGAGCAAGGCCGCGATAGCGGTGTCGTTGGTGACCTGCGGACTGATGTCCGTGGCACAGACCAAGACCACGATCAATGCGGTGATGCACTCGCCCCTGCGCGTGCTGGACCCGATCATCACCACGGCGCACATCACGCGCAATCACGGTTATATGATCTATGACACCTTGCTCGCCACCGACAAGGACAACAAAATCCGCCCCCAGATGGTGCAGGACTGGAAGGCTTCTGATGATGGCCGCACCTACACCTTCAAGCTGCGCGATGGCTTGAAGTGGCATGACGGCGCTGCTGTGACTGCCGAGGATTGTGTCGCATCGATTAAGCGCTGGGCCACGCAGGACAAGATGGGCCAGTTGCTCACCAGCGAAATGACGGGCATGAAAGTGGTGGATGCGTCCACGTTCCAGATATCGATGAAGGAGCCCAGTGATCTCGCCGTGCGTGCGCTGGCCAAGCCCAGTGGCGTGGCGCCGTTCATGATGCCCAAGCGTATTGCGGACACGCCGCCAACACAGGCGATCACGCAGTACATTGGCTCCGGTCCGTTCAAGATGGTCATGGCCGAGTTCAAGCCTGGCGTGCAGGTGGTCTACGAAAAGAACACGGACTACGTGCCGCGCGCAGAGCCCGCAAGCGGACTGGCTGGCGGTAAGAAGGTGCTGGTCGATCGCGTGAAGTGGATTGCCACACCGGATGCGATGACCTCGGTGAATGCCCTAGCCAACGGCGAAGTGGACTATCTCGAGCAGGTGCCTTTCGATCTGGAGCCCATCGTCAGCGCGAACAAGGACATCATCATCAAGGTGCTGGACCCTCAGGGCTACCAGACCGTGATGCGCATGAATTTCCTGCACGCGCCGTTCAACAACAAGAAGATCCGCCAGGCCGCCATGTATGCGGTGGGGCAGGAGCCGGTGCTGCAGGCGGTGGTCGGCAATCCCAAGTACTACAAGACCTGTGCAGCGGTGTTCGGCTGCGAAGGCCCCTATGCCAGCCAGGAGGGCGCGGATGTCACCATCAAGGCCAACCCTAAGAAGGCGCAGGAGCTGCTCAAGGAGGCTGGATATGACGGCACTCCGGTCGTGATTCTGCAGCCTACCGACACGCCTTCGGTGAACTCTCAGCCGGTGGTGATCGGTCAGGCGCTGCGCGCGGCCGGCTTCAAGGTAGAGATGCAGGCCATGGACTGGCAGACGGTAGTGACGCGCCGCGCCGTGCAGGCTCCGGTGAAGGAGGGCGGTTGGAACATCTTCGCCACCAACAACGTGATGGCCGAAGCGTCCGATCCACTGCGCGCATTCGGTGTTGCTGCGAACGGCAAGGGGGCATGGTTCGGTTGGCCTGACGTGCCGGAGATCGAGCGTCTGCGCGTGGCGTTTTCGCGCACTCCCGACGAAGCCAAACGCAAGGAGTTTGCTGGCCAGATCCAGAAGCTGGTGATCGATGAAGGCGTGTTGCTCCCCATGGGCCAGTACTACGTGCCCGCCGCTTATCGCAAGAGCCTGAGCGGTGCGCTGGAGTCGCCCGTGCCGGTGTTCTGGAACATCCAGAAGAAGTAATTAGGTCTCAGGCAACGAAGAGAGTCAACCGTCATGTTCGCGTTCATACTGAAACGTATGGCAGCCGCGCTGCCAGTGATGGCTGTGGTGGCAGCCGTTGTTTTCGCCATCCTCCGGCTCACCCCCGGAGATCCAGCCGCGATCCTGGCGGGCGACTCCGCCACGCCCGAGCAGCTCGATGCGATTCGCAAGAATCTGGGCCTTGATCAGCCGATCTATCTGCAGTTCATTCAATGGGTCGGGCATATGCTGCAAGGGGATTTCGGCACGTCACTGCTGTCGGGAACACCGGTGATGGAGATGATCAGCCAGCGCATGGGTCCGTCGATTGCGCTGTGCATCAGCACCATCATCGTGGCGATCGTGGTAGCCATCCCGCTCGGTGTGCTGGCCGCCTGGCGTCAGGGCAAGCTGCTCGATCGCATGGTGATGGCCGCCTCGGTGCTGGGGTTTTCCATCCCAGTGTTCGTCACGGGCTATGTGCTAATCCTGATGTTCTCGCTGGGGCTCGGCTGGTTCCCGGTGCAGGGCTACAAGCCGCTGGAAGAGGGCATCCTGCCGTTTCTGCGGTCCATTACCTTGCCAACATTGGCGTTGAGTACGGTCTACATCGCGCTCATCGCCCGTATCACCCGAACCAGCGTGATCGAGGTGATGAACGAGGACTTCATCCGCACGGCAAGGGCCAAAGGGCTGAGTGAACGCGCGGTGCTGCTGGGCCATGCGCTGCGCAATGCGGCGGTGCCCATTGTCACCATCATCGGCGTGGGCGTTGCCATGCTGATCGGCGGCGTGGTGGTGACCGAGTCGGTCTTCAATCTTCCCGGGCTCGGTCGCTTGGTGGTAGAGGCCGTGCTGGCGCGCGACTACCCCGTCATCCAGGGCCTGATCCTGCTGTTTGCTTTGGTCTATGTGCTGATCAATCTGCTGGTGGACGTGTCGTACACCATCTTCGATCCACGGATTCGTTATTGAGGTGCTTCAGCATGTCCCAAGTTTCTTTGTCTCCTGCTGCGGCACCTGAATCTACGGCCGATTCGAGCGCTTCTCCGACGCGCGCGCATCTCATCGCCACGCTCAAGAGTTGGCCAGTGATGCTGTCGCTGGTGGTGTTGATCGGTCTGGTGCTGGTTGCCATCTGTGCGCCGCTGCTCAGTTCCATCGATCCCACCGCGATCAATCCGGCCCAGCGTCTCAAACCCATCACGGCCGAGCATTGGCTTGGGACCGATGCTTTCGGTCGCGACGTTTACACACGCATTCTGTATGGCGCACGGGTGTCGTTGCTGGTGGGCTTGGGAGTGGCCGCCTTCAGTCTGGTCGTCGGCTTGTTCGTGGGGGTGCTGGCCGGATATTTCCGCTGGGTCGATGCCATCGTCATGCGCGTCATGGACGGGCTGATGGCGATTCCCGGCATTCTGCTCGCGATTGCGCTGGTGTCGCTGTCGGGCTCCAGTCTGCTCACGGTGCTCATCGCCATCACGGTTCCCGAGGTGCCGCGCGTGGTGCGTCTGGTGCGTGGCGTGATTCTGAGCGTGCGCAACGAATCCTATGTGGAGGCCGCGCAGACACTGGGCACGCCGCTGCCCACGCTGATGATGCGCCACCTCGTGCCCAACACCATCGCACCGTTGATCGTGCAGTGCACCTACATCTTCGCGTCGGCCATTCTGACCGAAGCCATTCTGAGTTTTCTGGGCGCTGGCGTGCCGCCGGAAACATCGTCCTGGGGCAACATCATGGCGGAGGGGCGCTCCTACTTCCAGCTCTTCCCCGGCTTGGTGCTGTATCCCGGCGTGCTGCTTTCTCTGACTGTGCTGAGCGTGAACCTGCTTGGCGATGCCTTGCGCGATTCGCTGGATCCGCGCATGGCCAAACGCATGTGACTTCGTTCAAGGTTCAGGTTCAGTTCAGGGGATAAGGCAATGAATACGCAAGAGCAAACGGCAAGTAAGGTGGTTCTTTCCGTCAAGGATCTGAACATTCAGCTCAAGGGCAGCACGGACGGGACCGGACAGCCCAAGCTGCTGGTGAAGGGCCTGAATCTTCAGGTGCGCGCGGGCGAGACACTGTGCATCGTGGGCGAGTCTGGATCCGGCAAGTCGCTGACATCGCTTGCCATCATGGGTCTGCTCCCGGCCGACAGCCTGCAGGTGTCATCGGGCGCGATCGATCTGGACGGCAGGAATCTTCTACAGCTCAACTCAGGACAGATGCGCGCGTTGCGTGCGTCGCAGTTGGCCATGGTATTTCAGGAGCCGATGACGGCGCTGAACCCCGTGCATCGCGTGGGCAAGCAGATCGAGGAAGTGCTCAAACTGCACACCAACCTGAGCCCGGCGCAGCGCCGAGCAAGGGTGCTGGAGATGCTGGAGGCGGTGCATCTGCCGGACATCCAGCGCATCTACGAGTCGTTCCCGCATCAGCTGTCGGGTGGGCAGCGCCAGCGCATCGTGATCGCGATGGCCCTGATTCTGAAGCCGCGTTTGCTGGTCGCCGACGAGCCGACAACGGCCCTTGATGTGACCACGCAAAAGCAGATTCTGGCGCTGATCAGCGAGCTGCAGCATAAGCATGGCACAGCGGTGATCTTCATCACGCACGACTTCGGCGTAGTGGCCGAGATTGCGGATCGCATTCTGGTCATGAACAAGGGCAAGGTGGTCGAAACGGGCTCGCGCGATCAGATTCTGGCCGCTCCAGAGCAGGAATACACCCGCATGCTGGTGTCGTCCGTGCCCAGCCTGGTGCCGCACTCCCGTGCGCAGCCGCAGTCCGACGCGGTGTTGGAAGTGAAAGCGCTGGAAAAGCTCTATCCCAAGGCCAAGGGCTTTCTGCGCAAACCGGAAATGGTGCATGCCGCCAACGATGTGGCGCTGACCCTGCGACGCGGTGAGATTCTCGGCATCGTGGGCG
Source organism: Acidovorax temperans (assembly GCF_006716905.1). Classification (GTDB taxonomy): domain Bacteria; phylum Pseudomonadota; class Gammaproteobacteria; order Burkholderiales; family Burkholderiaceae_C; genus Acidovorax; species Acidovorax temperans. The sequence goes on from NZ_VFPV01000004.1 coordinate 391,948, forward strand.
AGTCGGGGTCCGGCAAATCGACGGTGGCGCGTTGCATCGTGCGACTCATCGATCCGAGCTCCGGCGAAATTCGCCTCAAGGGCGACGACATCACTACGCTCGGACGCCGTGCCTTGCTGCCACTTCGCAAGCGTATCCAGATTGTTTTTCAGGACCCGTATCGCAGCCTGAATCCACGCCGCCGCATTGGCGATTCGGTGATCGAAGGGCTCGTCAACTATGGCATGCCACGCGAAGAAGCGCTGGAAAAAGCCCGGCAGGCAATGGACATGGTAGGTTTGCCAAGGCAGGCACTTGATCGTTATCCGCACCAGTTTTCGGGCGGACAGCGCCAGCGCATCTGCATCGCCCGCGCACTGGTGATGGAGCCGGATGTGTTGGTGGCCGACGAAGCAGTATCCGCACTGGATGTGTCGGTGCAGGCGCAGGTGCTGGGCTTGCTCGAAGAGGTGCGTTCGCGGGTGGGAGTGGGCGTGCTGTTCATCACGCATGACCTGCGTGTGGCCGCACAGATCTGCGACTCCATCATCGTGATGAAGAGCGGGCGCATCGTCGAGTCGGGAGCCGTGCAGCAGGTGCTGGGCAAGCCCGAGCATGCCTACACGCAAGCCCTGATCGACGCGGCACCCGGTCGACATTGGGATTTTCAGAACTTCCGCGCGTTTGGGTCTGAACAGGCGGCGCTGGCAGGTTGATTTCGTTGATGTCACAGCATTTGTGACGCTCCATTTTTCCAAACAGAGAGGACACCATGGCGAAAATTGTGTACGGCGGTTTCCAGCACGAGACCAACACCTTTGCTCCGGATCTGGCGGACTGGGCCGCTTTCCAGGCAGGCGGCGGTTGGCCCGGAATGGTCTCCGGCGACAAGCTCTGGGACGCTATTCGCGGCTCCAACATCCCGGCGGCAGGCTTTGTCGAAAAAGCCCTCGCAGCCGGTGACGAAGTGGTCCCCACCACTTGGTGCGCAGCCAGTCCGTCCGCTCATGTCGAGCGCGAGACCTATGAACGTATCGCGCAGATGATTCTGAGCGGCATCGAAGCGGCCTTGCCGGTGGATGCCGTCTACCTCGATCTGCACGGTGCCATGGTGGCACAGCATTTCGACGATGGCGAAGGCGAATTGCTGCGCCGAGTGCGTGCTCTTGTGGGTGACAAAGTGGCTGTGGTTGCGAGTCTCGACCTGCATGCCAACGTTACCACGCAGATGCTTGAATGCGCGGACATTCTGGTTGCCTATAGAACCTATCCGCACGTCGACATGTTCGATACCGGCGTGCGTGCCTACGAGCTACTGACACGCCGTCTGAAGACCGGTCACCGGCCCGCGCTGGCGTTTAAGCGCCTGCCTTATCTGGTGCCCATCTGCTGGCAATGCACCGACATCGAACCGGCCCGCAGCCTGTATCGTCAAATGGAGCAGACGGAAACTCCAGATACCCATCTGTCGTTTGCCACAGGTTTCCCTGCAGCGGATTTTCTGGAATGCTCGCCCGTGCTCTGGGCTTACGCGGACACTAGGGCCGAGGCCGAAGCGTTGCTCACGCCGGTCGCTCAGGCCGCGCTAGACGCCGAATCACGTTTTGCGGGTAAGCTCTTCGATCCAGAAGAGGCTGTGCGCTACGCCCAATCCTATGCAGGCAGTGGCAAACCCACGATCATTGCGGATGCGCAGGACAACCCCGGCGCCGGCAGCAACTCGGACTCCACCGGCATGCTGCGCGCGCTGGTCGCCTGCAAGGCCGTCAATGCAGCCATCGGCCTGATCGTCGACGCGGACTCCGCTGCCAAGGCGCATCAAGCAGGCGAGGGCAATCGCGTGCGACTCGCGCTGGGCGGCAAGTCCGGCATTGTGGACGACACCCCCTTCGAATCAGAGTTCGTGGTCGAAAAGCTCTCGGATGGACACGTCAATGCGACCGGTCCATATTACCGAGGATTCAAGCTGTATCTGGGACTTTCCGCCTGCCTGCGCATCGATGGCGTGCGCATCGTCGTGGCATCCCAGAAGGTACAGATGGCAGACCAGGCCATGTTTCGCTTCGTCGGCATCGAGCCCACAGCGCAGGACATTCTTATTGTGAAGAGCGCAGTGCATTTTCGTGCGGACTACACGCCCATCGGCCGCGAGATCATCGTCGCCGCAGCGCCTGGGTCCATGCCTATGGTTTTGGAGAACCTGCCATGGACCAAGCTCGCGCGGGGGATTCGCATTGATCCTTGCGGGAAGGTATTTGAGCCTGCGGAAGTGTGATGACCCAGTTAAGGAAGACTTGGATTCACATGCTCCCTTGATCTCGCCTTTTGCATGGCGTCGGAGCGTATCAGTTCGGTGAACCCATATTGAATTGAGGGCGGTAATCGAGGATCGCTTCCACGAAGGAGATCGTGGAGACGATGGAACGATTGATCAATCGAGTGCGCTGGCTGCGGCGCGGTATCCGTCCGGCCACCCCATCTACCCCGAATGAGCAATTGCAAGCACCATCGTGTCCACGCAAACCATCGTGCACACCATGTCTCAAGAGATTCCCCATTCGCGCTCCTGTGTCCCCCGCACGCGCCGGGCCTACAGCGCGCAATTCAAGGCTGAACTGATCGCCGCGTGCCAGCAGCCCGGCGCATCGATTGCCGCCACGGCGCGTGAACATGGCATGAATGCCAACGTGCTCCCTTGCCGGATCTGCAATCAAATCCAAGTGCCAGCAAGATTCGTTCGACTTGGGCTGCGGTGAGAACCGGGATTCCAGCTCCCATCGTCAAGCCACCATCAATGAAGTGGTTGCGATGAACTCGCTTTCTGGCTCCAAGGCACCCTGCGATTGCAAAAGCTCGATCACTTCCGCAAGGTTAGCGCGGACCTCTTCAATCGTCTCGCCCTGAGTATGCGCCCCCGGTATGCCAGGAACTCTACCCACGAGCAAGCCCGTTTCAAGATCACGTTCAATGACTGCGTTGAAGTTCATGCTTGGAAGGATACTCACCAGCAAAGAACCTGTCACTCCGTGTGTTGATGTGTGCATTTCCCGTTTCCTTTTTGAAAGAAGACGGACACCGGCCCAAGCGGGCAACAGGTGCCCGTCTGGGTTAGTGGTTGACTACTCAGTGGTAGTCGCTTTCTCTCTGGTGCCGAATGGCGCCGATATGGACTCGACCAGCAGCCTTGATTTCAAACAGCACGACATATCCGGCTGCACCAAAAGGCACAATCAACTCTCGTACAAATGGCCCATCATCTGCTTTGCGGCAACTAAACGGGCTAATGGCCAAAAATTGGCACGCCTGTCGTATTGCCTCAATCGCATTAGTTGGATTATCAAGATCACCAGTTGGACTGTTTAGTTCTCGCTCAAAAGCGAAATCAAACAATCTTTCAAGATCCTCTTCGGCCTCGCGGCTGAAAACGATCTGATACTTCACTTGCTAAGACCCCCTTGCCGCTTTCGCGCAGCAGCAACCTTTGCCTCAAGTTTGGCCAAAACGGTCTCAGCTGGAATCCAGTCGCCTTCCGCCTCAGACCGCGCAATTGAAGCCAAGCCACGACGCACGAACTCGGTTTGATCGCGGCGACGAGACACCTCTGTTCTTACCGCACTTTCGACCAACGAAGCCATGGTTTCGCCATCGCCAAGCGCTTGCTCGATCTCTTGGCGAAATGCTGACTCGATGCGAATTGGTGGGATTGTTGCTGCTTTCATGATCTGACTGTATCGCGCTTGCGATACATAGTCAATTTGCATTTTCCGCTTCCTTTTCAAAGAAGACGGACACCGGCCCGAGGGAAAGACTAGGACAGTGGGTTGGCCATGCACAAGAAGCTCAGTGAGCAAACGGGGATTGCCGTGTACTTCTGCGATCCGCACAGCCCCTGGCAAAGAGGCTCCAACGAGAACATGAATAGCCTGGTGCGCCAGTACCTGCCCAAGGGGACGGATCTGAGCATCTACAGCCAGGAGCAACTCGATGCCATTGCCGATGAAATCAACAACCGACCAAGGAAAGGGCTGGGAGTACGATCACCGCTGGCGGTCTACCGCGAACTGCTTGTGAATAGCCCGCGGCACTCCACTCTCATTCACTGAAATCCAGGGTGCTGCACTTCACTTTTGCATCCGCCCTGCATAACAGGCCGGATATAAGACTGCAGCCCTGCCTCCTGAATCTTCACACAAACGAGTTCTTGCAATCTGGGAGGCGCCCATATAAGCGTAGCCTTAGCAGGCTGCTGAAATACTCCCCACCGACAGTCCGCGACAGCCGCCCAGCCGCGACAATCAAGCCCCCCACTGACCAGATAGACGAGCCATCCATGCGCGGAGCCGACACCTTCACCGAGAGCCTGTTCACGATGCGCCATCTCGATGACTTCGTGCCCCTTGATCACCCCCTGCGGGTGATCCGCATCATGGTCAACAAGGCCCTGGCGAACATGGACAACCTGTTTGGTCAGATGTATGCGGCTGACATCAAAGGCGGGCGTCCCAGCATTGCCCCCGAGAAGCTGCTGCGCGCCATGCTCATCCAGGTGCTCTACAGCGTGCGCTCGGAGCGCCAGCTCATGGAGCAGACCCAGTACAACCTTCTGTTTCGCTGGTTCATTGGCCTGGCCATGGACGATGCCGTTTGGGTGCCCACCGTCTTCAGCAAGAACCGCGAACGTCTGATCGAGCACGATGCGGTCATCGAGTTCTTCAATCAGATCGTGCAACAAGCCCAGGAGCAGGAACTGCTCTCGGGCGAGCACTTCAGCGTGGATGGCACCCTGATCCATGCCTGGGCGGGCCACAAGAGTTTTGTGCGCAAAGACCGCCAGGGCGACGACGATACCGACGCGGGGAACTTCAAAGACCAAAAGCGCAGCAACGACACCCACGAGTCCACAACGGACGCGGATGCAAGGCTGTACCGCAAGGGCAAGACGGCCAGTGAGTTGCGCTTCATGGGCCACACACTCACCGACAACCGCCACGGGCTGGTGGTCAGCGCCGTGGTCACACAGGCCGACGGATATGCAGAGCGCGAAGCGGCCAAGGCCATGATCAACGATGCGCGACAGGCACTGCCCGGCGATGACCCCATCACGATCACGCTGGGCGCAGACAAGGGTTACGACGCCAGGGAGTTCATCGACGCGCTGCAAGAGATGAACGTGCTGCCCCATGTGGCGCAGAACAAATCAGGGCGTCAATCGGCGGTGCCTGACAGGATCGCGGGCAGCGAAGGCTACGCCATCTCCCAGCAAAAGAGAAAGCTGATCGAACAAGGCTTTGGCTGGGCCAAGACGGTGGGGCACATGCGCCAGGTGCTGGTGCGCGGGATCAAGAAGGTTGATCAGCTGTTTGTGCTGACGATGGCGGGCTACAACCTCACGCGACTGCGCAGCTTGGGGCAAATCCGTCTGCAGGGGCAGGTGTAAAGGGAAAAGGATCAGAAACCCGTGCTGTACGGCTGAAAACACGCAGGTTTTCGGGCTGACTTCCAGCATACGGAAAGCTGCTGCGAAAAATGCGCTTGCCGCCGCTGAGCAGGTTCGGACCCACGGGAGTATTTCAGCAGCCTGTTAGTGGGGCTCAGAGCTGAACCTGCGCCTCACCAATGCCTTCAAAGACGGCGCGCACGGCATCGCCCTTTTGTGCCAACGGTAGGCCACACCAGGTGCCGGTGGTGACCACCGTGCCTGCCGGCAGCACTATGCCTTCGCGCGTGGCGTGGCGCAGCCAATGGGGCAGCAGCCAGGTCGGGTCACCCAGCGGATGGGTGCCGGTGAACAACAGTCGTTGCGTTCCGATTTGCAGCTCGCATCGCTGGCTGGCCCAATCAACCGCGCGTATGGGTTGCCAGTCACCCAGCACCAGCGCGCCGTGCGACTGCAAGTCGGCCAGCTTGTGCAAGGCTGGTGCCTCCCACCCCTGCTCCCAGCGTGAATCGACGATCTCGATGCAGACAGCCATCATGTCGATCAGCGCTGTCGCCGATGCGGGCTCAAGCCGCAGCGCCATCGATGCGTTCACCGACTGGCCCAGTCGCAAGGCGATTTCGGCTTCGATTCCGCGCCAATGAAATGGCCAGGTGCGAGCATCGGCAGGGCTCTCCCACACACCGGCAGTGGGCAAGGGCGCGTGGGTTAGCGTGGCTTCGCGCCCAGGTCCACCGGATTTCCAATATCGCGACGGTGTGCCGTCGTACCAGCCAAGGGCTTGAGCCACCAGAGCTTGAACGCGGTAGGCCTGGGCGGCATCGTGCACGGTAACGCCGGCTGCGTCGACCACCTGCCCGCTGCGTCGGGCCTGAATCAGGGCCCTGGCCACGGCCTGTGCGGCGGATTCTGAAGAAGGTGTAAGGGTAAGGGTCATGTTATTGCTTCTTGGGGGTCATGCGCCAGCCAGTGGCGCGCAATGTCTTCGCGCCGGGCCACCCAGATGTGGGGCTGGTGCCGTGCGACATGATTCATCACCGCGTCCAGCCCGCCAATGCGGGCCGGCCGGCCGATGATGCGGGTATGTAGGCCCACGGTCAGCATGCGTGCGTTGCCCGTGCCCGGAGCACTTTCGGCCAGCAGCGTATCGATGGCTGCGATCACGTAATCGGCAAAATCTCGCGCCTGCACGAAGCTGGAGCGGTCAAAAAAGCGCATGTCGTTGGTATCGAAGGCGTAGGGCAGCACCACATGCCGACCACCGTTCTTGCGAGGCAGGGTGTAAGGCAGGTCGTCGCCGTAGTCGTCGCTGTCGTAGCTAAAACCGAGGTCCTGCAACAAGCAGCGGGTGTGCACCGACCTCGAGGACTTGCAGTGCCAGCCCGCAGGGGCGCGGCCCCATAGCCGGGTGATGGTGGCCACGGTGCGTTCGATCTGCGCGCGCTCGGTTGCCTCGTCCATATGGGCGGGTGACTCCCAGCGCCAGCCGTGGCCGCACAGTTCGTGACCATGGGTCAGCGCGTCGTCGGCTACCCAGGCAGTGTGCTCCAGTGCGCGGCCACACACGTTCAATGTCAATGGCCAGCGCCGCTGTGCAAAGCGCTGGATCACGCGGTCGTAACCACAGCGCGCGCCGTACTCAAAGTGGGTTTCCATGCAGAAGTCGGGTACGCCGTGCAGGACGTTGACCACTTCGTGGACGCCCTCGTTGTGGTCGTCACCTGAAGTGATGGCGTGTTCGGCGCCCTCCTCGATGTTGAGCACAAATGACAGCGCGAGTCCGGCGCCACCGGGCCAGCGCCAGTCGGGCGGCAGCGCTGGGCGGCGTTGGAAACGGCGGGCAGTGAGGATGGGGGTGTTGGTGTTCACAGCGGCGGCCAGCGGTCAGACCAGGGGTTGTGAGCCTCGTAGGCCTGGGCCAGCGTCAGCACCACATCGTCTGCCCCGTAGGGGCCAATCAGTTGCAGACCGATCGGCATTCCGTTCGGAGTGGGTGCGGTGGGCACTGACACCGCCGGCAGCCCGGCCGCATTCACCCAGCCAGTGAATACGGCGTGGCCGCGCGGCCCCACGGGGTGGCCATCGATCACTGGCGGAAATGCCTCTTGTGCGGACCAAGGCAGTGCTGCGGCCGCTGGAATGGTGATGATGTCGAAGCGCTGGAACAACGCGGCACAGTCGCGGCGCAGCCGCTCCACCTTGTCCAGCAGTTGCCACAACGCGGGCGCGCCCAGCGCCGCGCCCTGGTCGGCCATGGCCTGGTACTTGGCCGACGCGGAACTGCGCCACTCGGGGTGCTGCGTGAACAGCGCGGCCAACCCGATTTGCCCGACCTGCGGCCACTGGGCGGTCAAGGCCGCGATGTCCAGGTCCAGCGTGCCGATGTCTACCGTGTGGCCCAGCGCGCGCAAACCCAACGCGGCGGCCTCACAGGACCGGGCGATGCTCGGGTCGACCGGGGCGTCCGCCAGTGTGGGCACATACAGCACCCGCAGTGCCCGCGGCGTTGCGGGTGCTCCGGCCAAGGTGGCGCAGGCCAGCGAGGTGCGATCGCGCGGGTCGGGGCCACGCAGGGCCTCGAACAACAGGCGTACATCCGATACGGTACGCCCCATCGGACCAACCACCTCAAAGTCGAGCAACAAGCTGGGCAGACCGTGACCCCGGGCAATGGCACCAACGGAAGGCTTGAAGCCCACCAGCCCACAGTGCGAGGCCGGCCGGCGGATGGAGCCGCCGCCATCGGTGCCCAGGGCCAGCGGCGTGCAGCCAGCCGCCACACTCGCCACCGCGCCGCCGCTGGAGCCGCCGGGCGTGAGCGCCGTGTTCCATGGGTTGCGTGTCGGCCCGAACACCGGGTTGTCGGTGTAGCCTTCCAGGGTGAACTCGGGCACATTCGTCTTGCCCACGATCAGTGCGCCACTGGCTCGCAGCCGTGCTACCGGCCACTCGTCGCCGGCGGCAGGTGGGTAGGCGCGCAGCGCCGGGCTGCCCCAGACGGTGGGCAGGTCCGCCATGCACAGGTTGTCCTTGACCGAGATCGGCACGCCGTCCAATGGCGACAGCGGCTGCCCGCTGCGGTATCGCTCGGTGCTGGCCTCGGCCTCGGCCCACACCACATCTCGCATGGCCACGAAGGCGTTGAGGGTGGGTTGCACCTGATCGATGCGCGTCAGACAGGCACGCAGCACATCCACCGGGCTGAGTCGGCCGCTGCAGTAGGCCGTGGCCAGCTCGGTGGCTGGCCACTGCCACAGCAGAGGGCGTTCAACGGCTCTCACATCTGCCCCGGCAGCCACGTGACGATGGCAGGAAAGGCGATCAGCAGGATGGTGAAGCCCAGCAGGATGAACACGTACGGCAGGGCTCCCACGATGGCGTCGCGGATCGATCCCCCGTCCGGGCGAATGCCTTGCACTACAAACAGGTTCATTCCCACCGGCGGTGTGATCAACCCGAGTTCACACATCAGCACGATGAAGATGCCGAACCACACTGGGTCGATGCCCAGCGCCACCACGATGGGGAAGGTGATGGGAATAGTGGCTACCATCATGGACAAAACGTCCATAAACATGCCCAGCAACAGGTAGAACAGGATCAGGATGAACAGCATCTGGGTGCCGGACAAGCCGAACGAGGTGACCCACTGCGTCATCATTTCAGCCACGCCGGTCAGGCTGACCGCCAGGTTGAGGATGAATGCGGCCGTGATAATGAGCAAGATCATGCCGCTGGTTTTGGCGGTTTGCACAAAGCAGTTCTGCAGCAGCGCCCAACTCAGCTTGCGGCTGTGCCACGCAAAAGCCAGCGACGCCACTACGCCCAGCGCGGCCGATTCGGTGGTGGTGGCAATGCCGCTGTAGAGGCTGCCCATCACGATCAGGAACACCACACCTGGCGGCACCAGGTCCTTGAGCAGGCGCAGTCGCTCGTTCAGCGGCACCTTGGCCTCGCGCCGGCCTTCACCGGTCAGCAGCGCATGCGCCATGATGAAGGCCATGAACAGCCCCGTCAACAGCAGGCCTGGCACGATGCCGGCGATGAACAGCTTGCCGATCGAGGTGTCGGTCAGTGAGCCGTAGACGATCATGTTGACCGACGGCGGGATCAGAATACCCAGTGTGCCGCCAGCTGCGATGGAGCCCAGTGACATCTGCATCGAGTAGCCGCGCTTGTGCAGCGAAGGCAGGGCCACAGTGCCTACTGTGGCGGCCGTGGCCACCGACGAACCAGAGGTGGCGGCAAACAGCGCGCTACAGCCCACGTTGGTGTGCAGCAGACCACCTGGCAAGCGACCCAGCCATGCGGCCAGGGCGCCAAACATGCGGTCGGCAATGCCCGAGCGCAGCAGCAACTCGCCCATCAACACAAACAGTGGAATGGAGGTGAGCATGTTGTCGTTGTGCACGCCCCAGACTACCGGGGCGATGGAGTTGATAAAGGGGGCGCCGTATGCGAACAGTCCGCCAACAATCCCCACCATCGCCATCGAAGTAGCGATTGGCAGGCCGATCAGCATCATGCCCAGCATGGCAAAAAAGCCTATGGCAACAAATGTGAGATTCATGCGGCACCTGCTTGGATAGATGGAGCGTGGTTGGAGGTCGGCAAGGTGTCGGCCGCGGTGCCGCGCTGCTGAAGGTCGTCCAGCTCTTCCTTGATCTCTTCGCGGGTGGAGCGCGGGTGCAGCATGGTGTTGAGCGCATCGCTGCGCCCGCTCAGAAGTTGCCAGGTGGCCACGGCGGCAATACCAACGGCCAGAGCGCCAAAGAGGATCAGCCCGATCAGCCAGACGGTTTGGGGGTAGACCAATGGCGTAGCCCAAGGGGTTTGCGACACGCTTTGGTAGGCGCGCGAATCCTGGATCACGTACCAGGCGAGCCAGGCCATCAGCGCCGCAAAACTGGCCATCGACACCGCCGACAGCCAGTTCAACACGGTTTGCAGCCGTCGCGGCAAGTGTTCATGAAACACGTCCACCCGGATGTGGTTGCGCCCGAGCAGGGCGAGGCTGAAGGCGATGGTGGCGCCCACGGCCAGGGCATAGCCGCCCAGTTCATCGGCGCCCTGCAGCGAAATGTTGAACAGCTTGCGCATTGCTGTTTCCACCGCCACCAGCAGCGACAGGGCCACAAAGACCAGGCCAAACACAGTGCCCAGCCAACGTTCGAGGGTGTCTTTCATGAGGACCTCCGGTCTAATTTTTTTGCAGAGAGCGCCCCGATTCGGGTCTGCACGCCCCAAGTACTCACTTAATACCCACGACCTTGCCAACGGTCGTCTTCCAGGCGGCCGAGCAGCCGGGGTTGGACTTGTCGCAGATCTCGGCCCAGGTAGGCACCGAGATGCTGGCCACCGCATTGCGCAGGGTGGCCAGGTCAGCCGGCTGCACCTGCACGTCCACCAGGTTGTACTTCTTGCCGGTAGTGCATGGTTCCTTGCCGGTGTTGCAGTTCATCGCATCTTTGGTAAGTTGTTCGGAATAGACCCAGATGTCGTCGGTCAGTGCCTTGAATGCAGTCTGCATCTTGGCTTTCTGGTCGGTGCTCAGGCGGTTCCACGCTTTCAGGGTGATGGCGTAGCCGTTGACCGCCATCTGAAAGCCGATGGGGTACTGGTGGGTGGTAACTTCAGGCCAGCCCGAGCTGTTGGCGGAGCTGGGGCCGGTAATGGCGCAATCGACCACGCCCAGCGACAGCGACTGGTGCACTTCGGTGAACGACAACGGCACCGGCACGCCACCCACGGTCTCGATGAATTTGGCCAGGTTCTGGTCGTACACCCGCACCTTCATGCCCTTGAGGTCGGCCAGCTTGCTGATGGGTTTTTTGCAGAACAGGATCTGCGGCCCAAACGGCCAGGCGCCCAACAGCTTGACCTGGAACTGCTTTTGCAGGCGCTGGTCCAGGGTGTCGAAATAAGCCTCGTACACCTTGCGCGCGGTTTCGTAGTTGGGCGCCGCGCCTACCAGATCCAGGCCCAGCAGCGTAGGTTCGTCGCGCGAGTTTTGTGACACCCGCAGCGAGACGATGTCGAACAAGCCAGCCTTCATCACCCGCAGTTGTTCGGTGTCTTTGATGCCGAGCTGGTCGATGGCTTTGTAGTCGGCGTCAATGGGCAAGCCGGTGCGCTTGGCGAATTCGTCAAAGAAGGGCTTCTCCTTGTTTTTCTGCAGCATGCCGGTGGCTGCGGGCTGACCGATCACCTTGAACGTGATGCGTTCCTGCGCTTGGGCGGCAGTGCCCAACAACAGTGTGGCGGCAGAAGCCAACGGCAGCAGGCAGCGAGAGAGGGTGCGGGTGATGCTCATGGTGAAATTCCTTGGGGAATGGAACAAAGACAGAAGGACAATGGGATAGAAGAAAACACTTGAGTTCAGCGGCGCGGCCACAGGCTGGGTGCGCCGCATGCTTGAAATCGGCCTTGACCTGGGCGGGGATGAAATTGGCCATCCCATACCACGTCGCCGCCAATCAGGGTGACGGCGGGCCAGGCGCGTAGCCGGCGGCCCTCGTAGGGTGTGTGGTCGACCGCGTGGTGCAGGTCGGCATTGCGGATGACGCGTTCGCCTTCGTCCCAGATCACCAGGTCGGCATCGGCTCCCACTGCGATCGTGCCTTTGCGCGGGTGCAGGCCGTAGGCCTTGGCGGGGTGGGTGGCGGTGAGTTCAACAAATTTTTCCAGCGTGATCCGACCGCCCAGCACGCCTTCGGAATACAGCAAGGCCATACGGGTTTCAAGCCCAGGAATGCCGTTGGGAATGTGGCGAAACGGTTGTTCTGCGCCTCCCGGCTTCTTGCCCTCCGTGCCGTCATAGTTGAAGGGCGCGTGGTCGGACGAGAACACGGTGAACAGGCCGTCGCGCAGCCCGTTCCATATCACCTCCTGGTTGGAGCGGTCGCGCGGCGGCGGGCTGCACACGCAGCGTGCGCCGTGGTAGCCGTCGTCCAGGCCCAGGTCCTCGGCAGTCAGGAACAGGTATTGGGGGCAGGTCTCCGCGTAAATCTGCAGGCCCTGCGCCCGCGCCCAGCGAATCTGCTCCACCGCTTCGCGCCCCGACACGTGCACAATCAGGATGGGCACGTCAACCAACTCGGCCAGCGAGATGGCGCGGTGCGTGGCCTCACGCTCCACCAGCATGGGACGCGACAGCGCGTGAAAACGTGGCGCTGTGCGGCCGGCGGCCTCCAGTCGCTTGGTCAGCCACTCGATACAGTCGGCGTTCTCGGCGTGGATCATGGCCATCGCACCGTGCGCGCGCGCCACCGACAGGACGTCGAGGATCTGACCGTCGTCGAGCTTGAGATCGTCGTAAGTCATGTAGATTTTGAACGAGGTGTAGCCCTCGGCAATCAGCGCGGGCAATTCGTGCTGCAGTACCTCGGGCGTGGGGTCGCTCACGATCAGATGGAAGGCGTAGTCGACATGGGCCTTGCCAGCGGCGCGGCGGTGGTAGTCGTCCACCGCCGCGCGTAGCGACTGGCCTTTTTCCTGCGCCGCAAACGGAATCACCGTGGTGGTGCCACCGCACGCTGCCGAGCGGGTGCCGGTGTCAAAGTCGTCGGCCATGCGAACCGGAGGGGCCATCGGTTGGTCCAGGTGGCAGTGGGCATCCACGCCGCCTGGGGTTACCACCCGACCAGCGGCGTCGATCTCGTGCACGCCTTTGGGTAACGATGCACCAATTTGGATGATGCGACCGGCCTGGATGCCGATGTCGGCGTTAAAACAGTCGCTGGCGGTGGCCACCCGGGCGTTGCGCAGTACAAGATCGAAAGGACCGCTCATGGTTGGCCGCCTTCTGCGTTGACGTCTGTGTCTACAAAATGGTGCATTACTGTTTGCATAGGTGTTGAAATGCAATCTGCATGCCAGGTCAACATCAGGCACGACATATGCTTGTAATTGGATATGTCATCTTTCGCCTCATTTTTCGATAATGATGGAAACACTTATGCCGACAATATGTAGATTTGCAGTCAACAATATCCGTCAACAATCAAGAACTCTATGAGCCCCACCGTTCGCCTGGGCGTGCTGACGCCCTCTTCCAACACCGCGCTGGAGCCGCTGACCAGCGCCATCGTGGCCAGCCTACCGGGCGTTAGCGCTCATTTCTCGCGCTTCAGGGTCACTGAAATCTCGCTCAGGGAGCAGGCACTGAACCAGTTCGATGACAGTCCCATCCTGGCGGCGGCCGAGCTGTTGGCCGACGCGAAGGTGGATGTGATCGGCTGGAGCGGTACCGCCGCCGGCTGGATGGGCTTTGAGCGCGACCAGCGACTGGTGGAGCGCATCCGCGAACGCACCGGGATCAACGCCACCACCGCCGTGCTGGCGCTCAATGAGCTCATCGCGCTGCAAGACATCCGCCGCCTGGCCCTGGTGTCGCCTTACACCAGTGACGTGCAACAGCGCATCGTGGCCCATTACGCCGCCATCGGCGTGGAGGTGGTGGCCGAGCGCCACCTGGGCATTTGCGTGAACCACGATTTCGGTCTGGTGCCTGAAGCCAATATCGACGCCATGCTCGACGAAGTGGCGCTCGCCCAGCCTCAGGCCGTAGCCACCTATTGCACCAACTTGCACGCCGCGCGGCTGGCGCCAGGCTTTGAGTCCCGAAGTGGCATCATCTTGCTAGACACGGTGAGCACCACCGTATGGGGCATGTTGAGAGCGGCCGGCCGCTCACCCGCACAGGTACAGGGCTGGGGGAGGTTGTATGGCTGGTGAGTGCGCCCACCGGCATGGGCTTGTCGACGAAGGGATCAAGGGGTACGTCGATAGAATCGTTGACAGCCCCAATGCGTTGACAATCCACCAGGCGCCTCCCATGCCCCGTAAAGACCGCTCCGAGCCGATTGGCCTGTTGGCCCGCGAGAACGCCAACGACGAGATCTATGAGCGCATCTGCATCGCCATACTGGAGCACCGTTTGCACCCCGGCACCAAGCTGGGCGAGGACCGGCTGGCCAAGATCTTCCACGTCAGCCGGGCCCGGGTGCGCGAGGTGCTCAACCGCCTGGCGCATGAGCAGATGGTCGAGCTGTACCCCCAGCGCGGTGCCTTTGTGGCCAAGCCCACACCCCAGCAGGCGATGGACGTGTTCGAGGCGCGGCGGCTGATCGAGCCGGCCATCTTGAAGCGCCTGATCTCGCACCTCACCCCCGACAAGGTCGCGCGCCTGCGCCAGCACCAGGAGCTGGAGCTGGACGCGCGCCGCCGCGACGACCGGCGCGCCGTGGTGCGCCTCTCAGGAGAATTCCATGTGCTGGTGGCCGAACTCGCTGGCAATGGCGCGCTTCTGCGCATCCTGCGCGAGCTGTCATCGCTCACGTGTCTCATCATTATTTTGTATGACACTCCCACCGCGATCAGTTGCCGCGCCGACGAGCATTCCGACATCATCGACGCCATCGCCAAACGCGATGCAGCCCGGGCTGAAAAGCTGATGATGGTCCACCTGAACCATATCGAAAGCAGCCTCACGCTCGACAGCACGGCCGAAGAAGTGGACCTGGAAACGGTCTTCAAGTGAGCACCGCGCCTGACCTGACAGCAGCCGTCCAGAGGCGTGTGCTGCTTGTCAATCCCAACACTTCCACACACATCACCGAGCGCTTGGCCCTGTCGGCACGTGCCCAGTTACCCGCCGGTGTGGAATTGACGGCCCTCACTGCCAGTGAAGGCCCGTTGGCTGTGCGTTCGCCAGCTGAACTGGCCGCCGCCGCCACGCGCGTGTGCGCCATGGCCGCCGCCCACCAGGCCGGCCACGATGCGGTTGTGGTCGGCATTTCACTCGACTGTGGGTTGGTCGCCACCCGCGCCGCCTTTGCTCCCCGCCCGGTGCTGGGCATGACCGAGGCCGCGTGTCATATGGCCTGCACCGCCGGCCCCCGGTTTGTATTGCTGACACTGGGGGCTGCCATGGCCGACAGCTACCGCGATTATGTGACGGACCTCGGCCTGGCCACACACCTGGCCGGCGTCGCCGCGCCAGAAGCGCCAGAAGCCTTCACCGCCGCACCGCATGAGGTGCTGCCCAGCGTGCTCGATGCGCTGGCGCATGCGTCCGCACCGCTGTGCGAGACTGATGTCGGCTCGGCGGTTCTTTCCGGCGCGGTGTTGTGCGGCTACGCGCCGGCCTTGTCACAGCGTCTGGGGTTGCCGGTGTTCGACGGTGTGGCCTGCGCTGTGCAATTGGTGCGCGCCCGCTGGTCTTTGAGCACCACCTGTTAGAACCACCCCTTTCAAGGTGTTGCCCTCCCAGCCTTGATAACCCGGGCGGTTGCCACATGCGAACGAGCGAGGCTGCCGTCCACAAACCCTTTTGGAACCTGTGGTTTGGGTGCCCGCTTGCTGGTTGTCAGCTGTCTGGGCTTGAGGCGAGCGGCCAGCAGCAACAAGCGCTCCATGAGCTGGCATGGCTGCACGTCGCCCACTTGTGGCAAATGCTCGGGCGGCAAGGCCAAAGCCATTGCTTCATAACCACTGTTGATCTCCACCGTCAGGTGAAAGGTGGACACATCCAGTTCGGGATGCGTGGCCTCGTGCGCTTTCTCAATCACCCGCTTGAGCAGGGCCAGCACGTTGTAGGCGAGCACCGGTGTTTGTCAAGATAGTTGTCCACTTTTTCAAGCCGCTTGCTGCCAGAATTCGTTGTTCTGTTGCTGCGGCCGGTCTGGGTTGAGCCATACCTCTGCGATGAGTGCCCTGTTTCGATGTCGGTGCATTGGCCCCATGGGCCACGCTCAGCCAGACGGGGATGGCGCGCATGCTCGCGCACGATGAAGCAGGCCTGGCGCTCGCTCAGGCCGCGCAGCAGCGCTTCGGTACAAAAGTGCCGGTCTGCAATCCATGCCTGCTGCGCCAGGGCGGACTCGATCAGCGTGGCCGCTGCCACGCGTTCGCTCTGGTGCGCATCCTCACACGCCACGATGTCGCGCACCAACGCACTGTCGGGGTCGTAGACCACCAGGGTGTGGCCCGGGCGAGCCGCGCCGCGAAAGCCGCGCAGCACGGCCAGCCTCTTGTCGCTGGCGGGCAAGTGGTTGCCGTCCAGTACGCGCAGTTGCCAGCCAGGCAAGCTGGCCTGCTCGGGCAGGCAGGCGGCCAAGGGGGCAAGCCGCTGCGCACTGCCCTGCACCAGCGCGCGCAGCACTGCGGGCTCGCAGCGATTGACTTTGGCGTACAGCGCCGCCAGTGACACCGGCAGTCGTTCATCGAGCTTGCGCGCTGCCGCGTGCAGCGAGGGCCGAAGGCCCAGGGATACCAGCGTCATCAGCTCCACCACCGTGGAGAACAACAACTCGCGCGGGTACTGGCGCTGGCGGGTGCTTGCTGTTCGAACCGCTCTACCACTGCTTGCCAGACCATCTTGTTTCTGATTCCAGAGAAATCAGAAGATTACGACGGTTTCCCTTTAAACATCTTGAAAGGGGTGCCTTTGAGACTGCCTCGATCTTGGACTGGTAGCACCTCAATCTCGCGCATGAAGTCCTCACTAGCATGGCACCCCGTTGACATCAGGATTGACATGACTTTGGTAAATCCAGCAGCGCTTCGGGCCGCGTACTCAGGGCAAGCTCCATCAAGCTGAGAGTTTGGTTCGGACAACCAATCTTGCACCTTTTTCCATGATCGAAAGGCTGCGAAGGCTGCGTGATCCAGTGCCATCAATCTCTCATAGTCCGGACTTCCAAATTCGCGGCCTACAGGCGCCGCATCAAGCCAAGCGACGTCCTCACTGGAATCATGGGGCGTCGAATTCCTCCGATGTTTCTGCGCTGGATTCTTTGACATATTGCCATGCTACATGCGGTGACGTTCTTTGTACAACGTCAGTAGCTGACCCATGATGGGCGACCATCTGGGGATGGCCCGCTGCAGGTTCAAGGGCTCCGATGGCATGGGCCAAAAACTGGCTGGCCATGTGCGGCATGGTGCTGGCAGAGACACCATCGGCCACAGCCACTATTACAGTATCCGTACCATCATGAAGACGCTTGGACGTGTGCGCGCGCTGCACTGGCACACAAAACTCCCCGTGTCACAACGCATCTTGCTGGGCTGTACGTATGCGTCCGGCCATCCCACTCCAGAGCGGGCCGCTGGACGCGCACACCTTCAGTCGGGTGGGATGGGCGAAAACAACTGGCGATCCCAAGGCCGACCTCGACCGACAACTGACGGTCCTGCGTCGTTTTGCTAGATCCATGCGGCCGAGAAAAAAAGGTGATGGTGAGACAAAAGCCAGGCTGCTTACTCAGCACGGGCATGGCGCCTGTCCTGCTGAAGCGACTTGGCGATCCGGGGGGCGGTCGACCCTAGAGTTTGCACGCGCCCTTCGACAAGTCCAGTGATCTGGTTGCCTGCCTTGACGTTCTGTGCCACCGCCTCGCCCACAGCCCGTTTAGCAAACTCTGCTAATTGGGCCGTGTTCAATCCGAAAAGGGTGAATGCATCTGCACGAGACATTCACGAAAGCCTATGCGGTTTGGCCGTAGTGGTCAAGCCAAGGATAAGCCTTTGGGGCACGAATCGTACCTGGCGAAATTCGTCCACGCCGCGTAGAAAATGAATCTGAGATCGTCCTGCTGCGCCTAAATTCTTGGCTTGAGCAAGACGGATAAATATGGGGTCAGCGTAGTGACATCTACGGATAGAAATCAAGGGAATTCCACCAAATGGCCCCGCCTGCGAGCCCGACGGCAAAGGCACAGATTCGAGGGATCCTCATGCATGTCAACAGTCATCGGGCGATTCAATCATCCTAAGAAAAGACAAATTAACGGTTTGGCCTATCCGATTGACATAGCGGCATGCGTCAACCTCAACGAGTGCTCGTGACTCCATGGATTCCAGGAGAATTTCATACAGAAATGGATGCTCCAGCGGAAGCCAGTGAAGCTGGATCTGCTTGCTCTTGGTCTTCAGTTGCGATCGATGTTCCTTGGTCGGCTCAATAACAGCTTTCTCGCGACCTACCATGTCTACACGAAAGCGAACGGAGACGGGGTCGGGAAGCATTGTTCTTCGCGATTGGTAGATTGGATCCACAGAGATAGTCACGCCATCGCTGGTCCGGAAGCTCGTGGTTTCTTCCCGGTCCGTAAGCAGGCGGATCAATGCTGGCGCAGTGGTGCGTATGGCATCGATGAAGTCATCAGGGCTCAAGCCCGTCGAGGTAGACAATGTTCTCAGGTGCTTCAATGCGTTAGTCGCTTGCATGACGGTTCCAGCGAGAAGCGGATCCTCGGTGGAGGATGCTGAGTAAGGCGCTTTTCTGTCCTCAAAGAGCCTGCGCTGAAGACTGTCACAGCAGGAAACCACTAACCACTGGTCAAGTTTGCCCGGGTCTACCTCCAGAGAGTAGTACAGGCGGTCCTGTTCAGACAGCTGCCCCAAGACCGTGTTCATCGTGTTCTGCACGAGCATGATCTCCCGCTGCTCCTTGGCGGGATCTCTGGCCTTTTGCACCGAGTTGATGAACACCCGAAATATTTCTTGGTCCTTACTCATGCGCATCCATTCCAATCATGCCGTGCCATACGGCCATGGAAAACATAAGGCCATGAAAAGATCCCATGCGCAATCTGGCGGATGGGCAAGGCTTGGATGTTTTGGTGAAAGGCTTTCTTGAGATCAGCATGTAGGGAGGTTGTTCGAGTTTCCGTTGGCGAACCCCTTCAATCGTGACGGAGGTCCCGAAGTACTGTCCTAGCTGATCTTGCGCACTTCTGGCTGAATCACTGCTCACAGTCGTAGCGCGAGAATGAGGATCAGCAACATGCTTCATTGGAACTCGAAGGACAATGCAGCTGCCAGGAACGGAGCCGTCGCTCAGCCAACGCAAGAGGTCGTCGGTCGATCCATCGGGTCGCAATGCAATGCTTTGCCCATCGCGGCAGTGCATCCATGAGCGCACGGCATTGCGCTGTGCAAACGTAGGAGCAATGTTTTGAGGTGCCAACTTTTGCCAGGAAGGTTCATCGGTGACCGTCGGCCGAATATCGCAATCCATAAAGATCTGAAGTAGCCGTGCAAGTTTGATCACCCGCGTGGCATGTTCGAGGATCAGGCGGCGACCACGGACACTTCCCAAGACAAGAAGCTGGTTGGCGATCAATACAGCACGATCGATCACTTCCAAGACGGTGGCCAAAGGGACACTGCAGCGAGAAGCCACAGCCTCGACTGGTATGCCAGTGTGAAGGTCGCAGAGGATCTTGCGTACATGCATCAGGCCGATTGACGCTATTGGTGGCGGCGGCAACGCCGCCAGCAGAGATGGGGGCGGCGCTTGGCGTACAGCCAGCCCAGTGGATGTCTCGAAGAGACAAGACCACAAGAATTCCGCTTTGTTCTCACTGCGTTGTTTAGCCTTTCGCAATGCGGCCGCGGAACGTCCGGTCCAGAAGGCTGCGACTTCAGCGGTAAGTGGCCTCGTCTGCCAATAGCTGTTCAGAGAGCAGCGCAAGGCCATGTCGGGTCGGTGGAAATAGTGCTGCAGGGTTGTCGGAACTTGGGCATGTCCCACCTCAGCGGCAACTTTTTGCAACCAGGAAACGGGGCTTGGACGAGAAGAAGGCTGATCCAGCTGATGGATGATGTTGCGGTTGACCCATGCGTGCCGCAGCGTATGGAAGGAAACTGATTTGTCGCCGCAGACTTGCTTAAGAGCGCGGTTGACCAGTCGGCTGCAGGCGGCAAACATGTAGGTGCGATGGCTGCTGTGGGGATCTCCAAACAGCAGAGCAGACTTGCCATGTCTGCCCTCTTCTTCACTCTTCCTGCGCTTGATCCAGCTGGCTACGCACGCCACCCACGCCGGCTCGCCGAAGCTGCGCATCCATCGCTTCGCGCTGTAGCTTTTACCTTGATGCTGCCCTCGCCGAGGGTGGTATCGGAGTTCGATGCCTTCTTCAGTGATGACGAAGTCCTCCAGGCGTAGGGCTTGTGCCTCGCCGATGCGCAGGGGAAAAATAGCGGCAAGAGCCAGCAGCGCTTGCACACTGGCGCAGATGCGTGCATCGCTGCTGGCAGTGAGGGCAAGTTCCAGGGCCCCGTGGATTTCTTGGGACCAGACCGTGTTGGCGTGCACTACCGTGGTGTTTCCGTCACCCGAAAAAAGTACCTGCACCATCGGCGGGGCGCCAAATGTCTGGATGCAAAACTGATGGAAGGAGGCAAGGGCCGGGCGTTGTGGGTCGCTGTTAACGGCATGCTTCAGTGCATCGAAGAAGGCGATCCACTGTTCATCGTCCATGTGAATTGCAGAGCACGGGCATTGAGTGTAGTTTTCGGAGATGAGCCCCGCGGTAGCGCTGACGTAGCGAGAGATTGTTGCGACGGAAGGATTCTTCAGGCGCACGCTGCCAACGCTGAGCAGGTGGTGCACCCACAGCAGGACCAGCGCATCGCCTTCTGTGCCTTGGCGTGCAATCAAGTCGGCGGTCATGGCCAACCTGCTGTACAGGCTTGTTCGCCAACGCTGATCAGAAAGCCGGATGTCTGTTGCCTGGTTGGGTAGAGTAAACAGGTCTTGAATCTCCTTCAGGCACCGAGCGCGGCGGTTGATGGGCGCCTCCATCTCAAGGAGTATTTCCAATGCTCCGTCGTGGGAGGGACTGAGAGCATCATCATCTGCAGCATCCCGCGTTTCCCAGTGCACGTCCTTTTGTCGTAGGTTCCATCGCGTAAGCACATCGCGGGGCAGTGCCGTGATGGGAATACTGCCCGTGAGCATCCCCAGACAAAAATTGGGGATGTGCTGATGTAGCCAGGCCAGCGCGTCGTGGAAGATGAGATGCCAGAGGTCCTTGCCCATCTGGGATTGGGCCATTGGGTAGTTCTTCAGCAATACTTGATGGAAGGAGTCCAGGTCCTTCTTGGGCGACGTTTCACTGGGGACTCGGAACAATGCGATGCGCGTGCGTGGATCGAGCGCCCGGCTATGCAGACGGTCCTGTTCATCTGACCATTGGACGTAGTGGCCGTCACAGGTGGAGTGCGATGACACCAAGGCATGAAGGAAGTTCGATAGCTCTGCGGATGAGCCCATGCCTTCGTAGAGGATGGCGCACAAGATCAGGGCATGCGAAGGCGCGAGTTGAGTCACCAGCCGGTCGGCCGATCGAATAAAGCTGTCGAAGCGAGCGACCCCGCCGGGAGCGCTGAAGGCCGGAATCAGGACTGGATTTCGTTTGGTTGTTGTCCAGGGTTGTGACAGAGATGTCATGGAGCGATTTCCTTGCTCAGGCCGGACCTAGGTCGGATGTTCAGGTCCAGGAGCACTTGGTCGATGCCTGAAATAAGGCGTTCGGTGCTGTGGTACTTGACGCGGTTGGAATTCAGTTCGTGCGTTGAGATTCCCGGCGAGAAATGGCGGAGCCAGTCTTGGATATCCTCGAATGGCATGCCCGCATCCAGCAAAAGATCCGGCAGAGAATGGCGACCAAAGTCCCGGTTGAGCTGGCTGGCTGGGCCTGTGAAAAGGAAATCTGAGCTCAAGGGGACGGGGGCGCCATGCGTGTCCAGCAAAAAAAGCATGGGCAAGTTCTGGAGTTCCCTGATCTGGCGGATGAGTTGAAAGGCGGCCGAAGAGCCGGGGGCTTGCAATTTCAATAGCCGCTTATCCAGCGCGGCGATGTGCGCGTGCCAAAGCTTGAGCTGCTCGGAGAGCGCTGCTGGGATGGGGATCGGTGTCGTGCCTCGCGTGGCACTCAAGGGCTTGTCTTCCATCAAGCCGAAGGTCGTGGTGCTGCTCCAAACGCTCGCACGAAAGTCGATAAGGCGGCGGTCGCGGCCTCCGACGACAAACTGCATCAAGAGGCCGACGTAACGCGCGCACGCGTTGTGGTGCTCGATCAATGATGGCAACGAGTACCTGCGACCACACTTTTTCGCGAGCAGTTCATCGCCAGCGCTTGCAAATACTTCTCTGATCCAATCCGCCGATGGTGTCAGGCGGGAGCCGATGCGGAGGTTGGAGTTGCCACCACTTTGCGGTACTGCTGGCCCCAGGCCGACGGCGTCATAGAAGTCGGAGCAGGCCTGCCAGATCTCGCGCTCGCGTGGGCAGACGTAATGGAGATCGGATTTGTTTACCAGTTCAAGGGCAAGAGTCGCGTAGGCAGAGATATCACGCCTGTCGGTGGTCTCTAATGAAATCGATCGCGCGGAGTTCATCAGTCCGGCCAACGAAGCGCTGTGATGAACCCCCGGCAACGAGATTTTTTTGCGGCTGGTTGGTTTGTTAATGCACAGATCGGCGAGCGTGCGCAACTGGCTGTTTTGCGTGTGGGCCTCTCGCAGCATGGTGGCAACACCCTGCGGCAGTGGGCGCTTCAGGATCAGCGTGGACGCTTGATGCCGCGGGCTTGAACGTTTACCAAGACCTGCCAGTGCGAATGACAAGTCCACGTATGTTGAGCCTGCAACCGGATCGATCCAGGCCATCCAGCCTTGTCCGCTTTCTCCGGAAACCAGTGGTATTCGCTTGCCGAGGTTTAGGCCGAGGCCAACGCATAGGCAGATGAGGGTGACCAGGTCATCAGAGTGACCCTGCTGTGCTTGGTCGAGAAGAAGGACGACGGTGCGTGTGAGCTCGCTGCGGCTGAGTGTTTGGCCGGTATCTACGGCCTGACGCTCGGTTTGACGTAGGGAGCTCAGTCGATTGGAAAGGCAGGAGGTCACCGCTGCGTTAAATGACAGTTGCGCGCTGTTCGTGGAGCAGGAGTGCAACGCCAGCAACTGCAGGAGCTTTTGATGTGCTTGCCCTTCAAGCTTGGTGACCTCCGCTTCGAACTGCTGGTTTGTCAGGATCTCGTCGTGCGATTGTTTGATGAGCTTGCGCAGTTTTTGAACGAAGCTCTTTTCTATGGAGACTTCTTTCAGGAGGGCCGCGACTAAATGCTTGCCGACCAAGCTCTGGAGTCGATGCGCGTAAGGAAAGCTCGCAGATACGAACCACGCCCAGGCTGGGTAATCGCTCGCGAGGCCGAGCATTGCATTGGGATGAGCAATGCAGGCGCCTGAGTCGTCGCTCAACTTGCCGAGCACCGAGATATGTTGCGCGAGATGAGATCCGGCAGCGGGAACTTCGATCAGCAGTGCCGTCAGGCAGGTCAAGGTATTTTTAGCGACTAAGCCGATGCCCGGTTGATGCGGTGGCGCCGGAATGATGATCAAAAGCAGTCGCGCAGCATCAGGCCCCTCCACGGCAACGGAGGTGTGAGCG
This sequence comes from Acidovorax temperans, assembly GCF_006716905.1. Lineage (GTDB taxonomy): Bacteria > Pseudomonadota > Gammaproteobacteria > Burkholderiales > Burkholderiaceae_C > Acidovorax > Acidovorax temperans. The sequence continues at coordinate 415,608 of NZ_VFPV01000004.1, forward strand.
AAAACGAAGGACGCCGGAATATTCATAGCAACTCCATAGAAAAAGCCGGGCCGAGAAAGGGGGGAGGGCCATGTAGGCGCGCGCGGATGCACCTCGATCGGCGCCAGCCGAGGTGTCGGGCATCAAGGGGGGCGGCGTGACGCCGCTGGTGATGTGGCTGCGCCGGCCCGAACGTGGTACGCGTCAGGCGGGCAGCATTGAAGGGGCGCGCGTGAGCGCGCCGCATTGATAGCCCCTAATCAGGTCAACTTTTGGGGCTTGGCTTTGCTGGCCTAATTTCCGGACATCGGAGATCGTTCAGTCGAACGCCCTCCACTGAGGTACAGGACGACCTCAAAGTGACTTTTGGCAAAAAAGCCATCGCGAGCAAAAGCCCACGAAATTTTTTTCTGCGCAAGCAGAAATATCTGGCCTAGGGGCCTTTTACTGGGATCGGGCCCAGCTTGTTCAGGGGCCCGCAAGTATTTTGGGTGCGGCGGGCTCACACCAGCAGGCCATAAGGCTAGCTCGCGCTAATCTAGCGGAGCTGATGGCTCTTTGTCAATGCCCATTGAGCGCGTCCGATCAGAAGCTGACTGCCCGGTAACTTTATGCATGTGATCAGCAACTGGTCGATGGGACAAGAGGGCTGTTCCCTTCTGCCCTGTATTCAATCATCATCAAGGGGCAGCACGCCCTGTGGCGGTGTGGGTGGCCACTTTCCTGCGCCGCCGCGCTTTTCAAACCAGCGGTGCATGGCCACGTCTTCTAGGACGTGTTGAGAATCAGCGAGAGTTGATAACCCCAGCTGCGAGATAGATCATCGCTGCGAAGCTGTTATCCGTCTTGTCGCTGCGCATTGCGATACGTTTGAACTCCTTGAGCTTGCAAAAGAAGTTCTCGATCAAGTGGCGCCATTTGTAGACCTCCAGGTCAATCTCCAGTGGCGCTCTCCTGCGGGGCATCTGTGAGATCACCACCTGCGCCCCGCGCTTACCCAACTCCTGGATCAGCCAATTCACATCGAAGGCCTTGTCGGCAAGCAAGGCATCAAAGCGCACATCGGCAATCAGCTCTCTGACCCCTTTGGTGTCGTGGCGCTGCCCTGGCATCAAGACGAACTTCACCAGATTGCCCAATGCATCCGTCAGCGCCAGTATCTTCGTGGTCATGCCGCCCCTCGAGTGGCCTATGGCCTGGCCCGAAGTCCCCCTTTTGCCCCCTGGCCGTGCCGATGCACTTTCACAATCGTGGCATCCACCATCGCATATTCCATGTCCGGCTGCTCGCTCACTGCATCGAACAGACGTTGGAACACATCGGCCTTAACCCAGTCTCTAAAGCGTTTGAACACCGTGTTCCACTTGCCGAACTCTGGCGGCAGGTCTCGCCAGGGGCTGCCTGTGCGGGCAATCCACAGCACTGCCTCAACGAAGCGACGGTTGTCTGTGCCGCTGCGCCCCGGATCACTTGGCTTGCCAAGGCAGTGCGGCTCCATCTTGGCCCATTGTGCGTCTGTCAGTACCCATCGAATGCTCATGCGCCTATTGCATCACAGCCCTCCGAGCCGTTGTGCTTGATTCTCAACAGCCCCTAGTCACCTGTTGAAAAAACACTGGCTGACTCGGCATGAGGGGCAAACGGTTGCCCACAAACTTGGCTGGCTAGGATATCACATTATATTGCAAATCATTCTCAGTTGCATTTTTCACATATTGAAGTCCAGTACGAAGCACATTCGAGACCGGCCATATCTCCTACCGCAGTTCGGCCAGCAGTTGGGCATCACCGCTGGACCTGACCTGGGCTGGCAACGGCCTTCTGCCCAAGAGTTGCCGCGTGCGAGCAGTTGACGCACATGCGAGCGCGCTAGCTCACGCTATCACTCATCTACAGTGCTTAACGACACGACGGCCAGCAACTCGGGAAAAAGATCTGCATGCCACTTGCGCAGATAGCTTTCGATGGCTGGGTGCGCCAACAGTTTGCCCACGTAGCCCTTTGCTACGACCAAGTTGAGCATGTCATCTGCGTAGGTCAACTCAGTAACTCGGTATCGGGCACGCAGGTTCTCAGTCTCCCTCTCCAGTTGATTGATTTGATCTTGGCTCGCACGAGGCGACTTTCGTCTTGGAGTGAGGAGCAAATGGTTTGGCGTGGCGGCCAAGAGGGCTTGGGCATATCGAACCGTCATACAGTTGGCAGCCACCATCATTTCTGCGCACTCGATCTGTCGACTGGGCTTCATCTTTCGCAATGAAGCGGCTACCTGCGTGGAGAACTCTCTGTCTCGAAGGACATGGAGTGCCTCCGAACAGATGCCCTGAAGCAGATGGAGCTTGGAAACGATGACCTTGATGTCGACTGCGAGTGCGTTGGCCATCCGAACCAGGTAGTCCAGGCTGTCAAACCGATAACCCTCAAGCTCAAACCGGTTGTGGTCTGCAAGGCGCAATCGGCAGCTGGCGAAGTCCAATCGCGGGAGTAGGTAGAAGTCCAATGGCTCGTCATTGGAGGGCTTCAGCCGGATGGCAACCGTGATGTCTGGATCAAGACCTGCATCCATGCGCACGCGCCAGGTATGTCGACCGGCTGGGGTACTTTCACAACGGGCTAACACCATCGAGACTGTGAACTCGCCATTGATGCTCAACAGATCAGTTCGGGCATCCCGATTCACCTGACCATGCACGCTCTCGATGACCCGGGTCGTCTCTGCCACGATCTCAGGGTGCAAGCGACGCAGCACCTTGTTGATTTCGAGATACCGATAGTCTCGCAGCGGCTGGAAACCAACCAGGGTGTAGGCACGAATCAGGCTTCCGAACCGGGAGGAATAGGCGGAGGCTGGAGGCATGCCTTCAGACTCATTGATCACGAGCCCCGAGAGGAAGCCCTTTCGGAGATATAGGGACCTCAGGCGTTCAAGTAGCTCGTCATCGGTGAAGCGCCGATACCGCCCACGAATGATCCCCTGTGCGGTGTAGAAGGTTTCCTTGTTGATGAGCGCCTCGAACGCGCCCTCTTTGCGGATCCACATCTCGGGTGCATTGACCACATGAAGCTTCTTGAGCTTGAAGGAAGTCCGATTGAAGAGGTTGTTACCGATGTACTTCTCATTGGTAAGCACCCCGTGGACCAAGCCCCTTGTCCACGTCCCTCCACCCTCAGCTGGGATACTCATCGCGTTGAGTCGTTCAGCAATATTCTTCTCTGCCATCCCTTCTTCGATGAACCAGGTGTAGATGTTCTGCACCACCTGCACCTCGGAGCTTGGCCCTGGTCTGAGGATGACGCGGTCGGTCTGCAGGCTTTTGTGCTCACCGCGGGAGAGGGCGCCCTTCTCCTTCCCGGACTGGTCCAGCAGCACACGCCTCAGGCCGTACCCGGCAGCCCCTCCCTGCCGATAGCCCATTTCGATTAGACGGCACTGGCCAGCAAACACCTTGGTTGAGAGTTCTCTGCTGTATTCGCCAGCCATGGCTCGCTTGACACCCTTGACGATCGTTGCGACGGGCGATCCATCGTTCTCGAACTGTTCGGCGCAATAGGTGACTTGAATTCCGGCCCGACGGCACACGTATTCGTAATAGGCACTCTCGTCCGCATCCTGAAACCGCCCCCAGCGACTGACGTCGTAGACGAGGATCACCTTGAAGGGCGCCTGGCCGGACTCCACCGCCCTCAGCAGGGCTTTGAGTGCATCACGCCCATCTATCCTCAAACCACTTTTGCCCTCGTCCGCGAAAGTCTGGATGACCTCCATGCCTCGCTGCTTTGCATAGACAAGGATCTTGTCCCGCTGGTTATCCGTGGAGTACTGCTGATGCTTGTATCTTTAAACCAGACCAGCGCGGTAGAGTCTGAACGCCGTTGAGGCGGCCAGACCGGCCCGTGCAGTTTGGTAGGCGCTGGGGTGATAGAGCCCGTGACTGAGTACAGAACGCATGGCCGCCGCGCTGGTCTTCGTGAAGCCCGAACGGTTACGCGCGCCTTGATTGAGCGCGCATGCACAAGCAAGGGATCTGAAGATCATGTCTGTTACCTCAGTGACGGTGGGCATCGACGTGGCCAAGGCGCACGTGGATGTCTGTGTGCTGGGTGCCAAGAGCAGCGCCCAGCGGTTTGACAACGATGCCGAAGGCCACTCGGCGCTGGCGGCTGCCCTGCAGCCCCTGGACGTGGGTCTGGTGGTGATGGAGGCCACCGGCGGCTACGAGGCCGCGTTAGCGTGTGCCCTGCAGGCCACAGGCCTGCCCGTGGCGGTCATCAACCCGCGCCAGGCGCGCGACTTCGCCAAATCCATGGGACGCCTGGCCAAGACCGACGCGGTGGATGCGCGCACGCTGGCCGAGCTGGCAGCGGTGCTGCTGCGCCGCGACGATCTGCAGCGCTTCTTGCGCCCCCTGGCCGATGAGCGCCAGCAGTGGCTCGCGGCCCTGGTCACGCGCAGGCGCCAGTTGCTGACCATGCTCCATTCGGAGCGCCAACGGCTGCAGATCACGCCCAAGAAGCTGCACGCCAGCATCGAGGCCATCGAGGCGGCGATCAAGGCGCAGCTCGATGAGATCGAAGAGCAGATGGTCACGCATGTGCGCGAGCACTTTGGGGAGCTCGACACGCTGCTGCAGTCGGCTGCGGGAGTCGGCCCGGTGAGCAGTGCCACGATGATTGCCGAGCTGCCAGAGCTGGGCCGGCTGAACCGGCGCGAGATCGCTGCATTGGTGGGCGTGGCGCCCATGGCCAATGACTCCGGCGGCAGCAAGGGCAGGCGGCGCGTACAAGGCGGGCGCTTCGAGATCCGCCGCGTGCTGTACATGGCAACGCTCACGGCCACCCGCTACAACCCGGCCATCAAGGCCTTCTACGAGCGTCTGAAGGCCGCTGGCAAGTTGCCCAAGGTCGCCCTGGTCGCTTGCATGCGCAAGTTGCTCACCACGCTCAACGCCATGGTGCGCACTGGAAAACCTTGGGACAAGTCGCTTCATTGCGCTTGACTTCGAAGACGGTTACTCAGTCGACATCCTGACGTAGGCTGCCGCAGGAATCAGGGAAGCAGGATTTTTGGGTTCAGCGTGTTGCATGTGTCCCCCAGCGAGAAGACTGCCAACCATTGCGCGATAGGCGAAGGAGCCGCTTTCGCATTCGGGCAGACGTTATCAGTGAGGGCCAATCTCGCCTATCAAGTCGTCTCTTGAGCAGCAGGGGAAGAAGACGCCAGAGCCTGAGCGCACATTTCAATCTTCAAGGTGCACGTGATGAATCCACCAGAGCTCTGGGAGCAATCAATGTCCAAGGAGGGTTCGCGAGGGGCTGCCCGTTTAGCCTTCTTCCTTTTGGGTGAGGACGCGTACTCACAGATCTTCATCAGGGCCTGCGAGATGGCTGCCGCAACATCGATGAGGGAGCATGACCCGTCGCCCCTGCTGCCGCGATAGTTCTTCCAGTAGTCCGGGTTTCGCTTGACCCAAGCCGCATGGGCTTTACTCTGATTCGCAGCGTAGTCCTTGTCACTTCGACGCTTCGTCTTCTGCCAGAGAAGCTTTCGTGCTGCCTGGCACTGCGCTTCTGAGCAGTAAGCTTGGTTAGGGCTCTGAGCCCTTGGGAAAAACTTCTTGCCGCAAGCGCTGCACCAGCGTTCGTTCATGGGGACACCTCCATCACGATAGGGACTGCACACCAACTTAACTTTTGCGTTGCATCCTTAGACTGGCTGCGGTTCCCCCTGCGGTTCCCCCTGCGGTTCCCCCTGCGGTTCCCCCTGCGGTTCCCCCTGCGGTTCCCCCTGCGGTTCCGCCCTTCGGGGGAACCGCAGGCTCACAGACTATCCGCTCTCCCCCGTCACCTCGAGGCCAAGCTATCCGAAGCGAGCCAAGAATGTCAGCGAAACGTAGAAGCCGCGGCGGACGAGACCGACGAATGGGGGAGAACGAGCGAAAAGGATGGCCGGAGATCGGACCATTGATCCTGAGGATCACTGGTGGCAGCCGAGGTGCATGCCAGGAACAAGTCTGATCCAGACAAAGGCGCCCCTAACCCAACCCTCATGCATCAGAGAGGAAGGCTTCTTGGCTCGATTTTTTGGCCCTGTGAGGCATCTTGAGAAAAGTGGTGATGCCTGGTTACCAGCGGATCAAGGTAGCCCGCCACCATCGAACTCAAAGATCAAAATTTTTGCGGTGCTGCACAAAAATGCGTCCTCAGCAAAAGCGTGGACACGGGGTACCGCTTGCACACTCAAACAGGCAAATTTCCTTTTTTGCGCGCGCGCCCGCGTGCGCGCGCTTTTCTTTTAAAGGTCTGCAACAGACCATACGTTTACGCTCACTATTGATCCGGCACGGTTTATTGCAGAGTCCCGATGCCGTTCAACTTGAGCCCGTCGAGGGGCTTCGACACCTCAGCCCGAGCAAGGTTTACGAATAAAGCCTGCCGGATCAATAACTTCTGCCTGAGAAGGGTTCAGTCGTGCCTACCCCCACCGCCACCGAACACGAAGCCCCTGCAGCGCAGGGGCTTTTTTGTTGGCCGAACGGCCTGCACACGGCGACGCTGCTGCATTCAGCGCACCAGCCAGAGGGCACCTTCTTCAAGGGCAATCACGTCACAGTTGCCGGGCACGGCCGGGCCGCCTCGGTCGATCACGAGGAAGTCGGTGGGGGCATCGAGCGCCAGCAGCGGGTGGTGCCAGGTGCCCCGCGCGTAGTTGACGCCCTGGCCGGCTTGCGCCAGAAAGCAGCGGATGGCCTGTGGGTCTGGCGCGGCGCCCGGGGGGGCCACCACCACCAGAAACGGCACCGGCGCCAGCGCCACGAAGGCCTGGCTGCCCAGCGGGTGGCGCTCCATCGTGGCAACAGACAGAGGAAAGGCGCGGGGCTTCGCCCGGAAAAGGCTGACGAGGGTGCGCCCACCTTCGGCGGCTGTGTCGATGTGGGCGAGGTCGTGGTAACGCTCGGCGAAGCCGTCGTTGATGGTGAAGTGCTGCGCGGTGTCGCTGGCTTCGATCACGTCGCCAAAGGGGCGGAAGGCCTCGGCCGTGAGCGGCTCGATCGGCAGGGTGTGGCGCGGCTGGGGCATGCCGTGCTCAGCAATCGATGTCGTGCAGATCGGGCGTGGCCCCCCTGCCCTTGCTGCCGGCGCGCTTGGCGCGCTGCGTGCGCTTGCTGAAGGCCAGGCCCATGGCCAGCGTCTGGGCCAGGCACAGGGCCGAGGTGAGCGAGCGAAAGCCCAGCAGCTTGGCGTCGTTGACTTCCAGCACCAGGTCGGCGTCCTTGGCCACGGGGCTGAGAAAGGCGTTGGTGATGGCCAGGCGCTTGGCGCCCTGCGCGCGCACCTGCTCGCACACGGCCAGCGTGTCGCTCGCGTAGGGCGGGAAGCTGACGGCGATGAGCAGGTCTTGCTCGTTGGCGCCGAAGGCCTGCTCGGCGATGGCGCCGCCCAGGCCATTGAGCTGCACGGCGGGCTGGCCGACGCGGTTGAGCGCATAGGTGAGGTAGGCCGCCACGGCATAGGAGCGGCGCAGGCCGACCACGTAGACCATGCGCGCGCTCTGAATGAGGGCGATGGCCTGCTTCAGGGGCAGCGCGGCGGCGTCGTCGGCCAGGTGCTCCAGCGAGACGATGTTGGCCTGGCTGAAGGCCTGCAGCACCTCGGCGGGATCGGCGGGGTTGTCCAGCGCCTGCTCGCCGCCGTAGTGGCGGATGCGCTCGCGAAAGGTGGGTTTCACGGCGTCTTGCAGCGGCGCGATGAAGAGGCGCTGCAGGTCGGAATAGCCGTCGAAGCCGAGGGCCTTGGCCATGCGCACAAAGGCGGACGGCGCCATGCCGGCGGCGGCGGCCACGCTGGCGATGGAGTTCAGCGCCACGTCGTTGGGGTGCTCCAGCGCGTGACGGGCGGCGTCGCGCATGCGCGGCGTGAGGCGCTCGCTCTCGCGCGCGATCAGCTCGCGCAGCTCGTCGAGGTTGGTGGGTTTGGGGGCCTTCTTGTTCGCCTTGGTCACCATGTCCGCGGGGTCTGTGGAGTGAGGGAATGGCCCGCGCTCAGAAAGCGCGAACCTCGCCGCGTGGCACAAAGCGTCCCAGGCCTTCGCGGCCGTGCCATTGCTGGCCGTCCACGATCAACTGGCCGCGCAGGAACACCTTCTCGACGCGCCCCTGCAATGTACGGCCTTCGAGTAGGGTGTAGTCGCAGTTGCTGTGCAGCTCGCTGGCGCGAATGGTCTGAGAGGCCGCGGGGTTGAAGAGCACCACGTCGGCGTCGCTGCCCACGGCGATGGTGCCCTTGCGGGGGAACAGGCCGAAGAGCTTGGCCGGCGTGGTGGAGGTGAGCTCGACGAAGCGGTTGAGCGAGAGCTTGCCGCGCATCACGCCGATGTCGAACAGGCTCACCAGCCGGGTCTCGATGCCGGGCGCGCCGTTGGGAATGAGCGAGAAGTCGTCCTGGCCGCGCATCTTCTGCAACTGGTAGCCCAGGTGGCCTTCTTTCATGCAGAAGGGGCAGTGGTCGGTGGCGATCACTTGCAGGTCGTCGTAGCGCAGGGCGCGCCACAGGTGCTGCTGGTCGTCGGGCTTGCGCAGCGGCGGTGTCATGACGTACTTGGCGGTGGCGAAGTCGTCGTTGTTGTAGACCGAGTCGTCGAACAGCAGGTAGTGGGGGCAGGTCTCGGCGAACACGGGAATGCCTTCGTCGCGCGCGGCGACGATGTGCTTGAGCGCCTGGTTGCTGGAGACGTGCACGAAGTAGATGGGGGCCTCGGCCAGTTCGGCCAGGCGAATGCCGCGGTGGGTGGCCTCGCCTTCCATGATGGCGGGGCGGGTGAGCGCGTGGTAGCGCGGCGAGGTGTGGCCGGCCGCGAGGGCTTCCTTGATGAGCAGGTCGATCACGGTGCCGTTCTCGGCGTGCAGCGCCACCATGCCGCCCTCGGAGCCCACCTGGCGCAGCATACGGAAGATGGCGGCGTCGTCGGCCATCATCACGCCCGGGTAGGCCATGAACATCTTGAAGCTGGTCACGCCTTCGTGGCGCATGGCGTGGCGCACGTCTTGCAGCACCTGGTCGTCCACGCGGGTGACGATCACGTGCAGGCTGTAGTCCACGTTCACCTGCGGGTCGGCGCTGCGCCGGGCGCGCTCGATGGCGCCCAGGGGCGAATCGACGGCGGTCTGCAGGGCGAAATCGACCACGGTGGTGGTGCCGCCAAAGGCGGCGGCCTTGGTGCCGCTGGCGAAGGTGTCGCAGGTGATGGTGGGGCCGATCACGTTTTCCATGTGCACGTGGGTGTCCACGCCACCGGGCAGCACATACAGGCCGCTGGCGTCCACCACGGCCACGTCGGGCCCCACGGCGATGTGCTGGCCGATGGCGTCGATGACCCCGTCCCGCATCAGCACGTCGGCCACGTAATCGTCGGTGGCGGTGATGACGCGCCCGCCCCGGATCAGCACCGGGCTGCCGTGGGCCAGGCTGGCCTTGGCCGAGGTGGCCACGGCGGCCACGCTGGGTGGGCGGGGGTGGCCGTGGGCCGCGTCGGTGCAGGCCGGGTCAACGCAGGCGTAGGGTCTGGGTGTCATGCGGCCTCTCCGGTGTCGGGCGCGGCGTTCACTGGATCACCTCGTCCAGGTGCTGGATCAGGCGGTCGATCTCGTCGAGCGTGTTGTAGTGGGCGATGGACACGCGCACCACCCCGCCCTGCGCCTGCAGGCCCAGGACCTCGATCAGGCGCTTGGCGTAGAAATCACCGAAGCGGATGCCGATGCCGAACCGGTCCACGTGGCGCACGATGGCCTCGGACGACTGCTGGCCGGCCACGAAGGAGATGGTGGGCACGCGTTGGCCGTCGGTGGCGCTGTCGTGGCCGATCACGCGCACCGAGGGTTTGCTGCGCAGGTAGGCCAGCAGGCGCTCGGCGAGCAGGTTTTCGTGGGCCTCGAAGGCGTCGAAGGCGGCCTGCATTTTCTGGCGCTCGGTGCCGGTGGCGCCCAGGGTCTCGCCCACGTGCACCAGGTAGTCGCTGATGCCGATGCAGCCGTAAGACAGCTCGTAATTGACGTTGCCGGGCTGCAGCTTGTAGGGCACCACCTCGGGGCCAATGAAGTAATGGTTGAGGCTGGGCAGGCCCAGCAGCAGGTCGCGCCGCAGCCAGAGCACGGCGTAATGCGGGCCGAAGACCTTGTAGAAACTGAACACGTAGGCGTCGGCGCCACTGGCCTGCACGTCCACCAGGCGGTGGGGGGCGTAGGCCACGGCGTCCACGCACATGCGCCCACCCACCGCGTGCACGCGCCGCGCCACCTCGGCCACCGGGTTCACCGTGCCCAGGATGTTGGAGGCGTGGGTCATGGCCACCCAGGTGGTGCGGGGCGAGAGCAGGCGATCGAGGTCGGCCAGGTCAAGCGCCAGCGTCTGCGGGTTCACCTCCCACACCTTCACCACCGCGCCGGCCTGGCGCAGGCGCATCCAGCAGCCGATGTTGGCCTCGTGGTCGGTGTTGGTGACCACGATCTCATCGCCCGGTTTCACGCCGGGCAACAGCGCCTGGGTGAACAGGAACATGAGCGAGGTGGTGGCACCGCCCATCACCACCTCGTCGTCGGCCGGGGCGTTGATGAGCTGGGCCACCGAGCGGCGCGCGGCCAGCACGCGCTCGCCGGCCGCCTGGCTCTGGGCGTAGCTGGCGCCGAGCTGCACGCTGCTGGTGAGCAGGTAGTCGCTCACGCGGTCGGCCACGCGCTTGAGCACCTGCGAGCCGCCAGCGTTGTCCAGGTAGACACAGCCGTCTTGCAGGGCGGGAAATTCGGCGCGGACGAGGTCGAGGTTGAGGGCGTTAAGGGACATGGGCATTCGGGGTTCAGTGGGCAAGAATGGCCTGCAGGAAGGCCTGGGTGCGGGGCTCGCGAGGGGTATCGAAGAACACCTCGGGCGGGGCCTCTTCGACCACGCTGCCCGCCTCCATGAAGATCACGCGGTCGGCCACGCGGCGGGCAAAGCCCATCTCGTGCGTGACCACCACCATCGTCACGCCGCTGCGCGCGAGGTCTTGCATCACGTCCAGCACCTCGCCCACCATCTCGGGGTCAAGGGCCGAGGTGGGCTCGTCGAACAGCAGCACCTTGGGCTCCATGGCCATGGCGCGGGCGATGGCCACGCGCTGCTGCTGGCCGCCCGAGAGCTGGCCGGGGAATTTGTGGGCGTGCTCGGCCAGGCCCACCCGGGCAAGCAAGGCACGGGCGCGCGCTTCGGCGTCTTTCTTGGGCAGGCCGCGCACGCGCAGCGGGCCCAGCGCCACGTTGGCCAGCACGCTGAGGTGGGGGAAGAGGTTGAAGCTCTGGAACACCATGCCCACCTCGGCCCGTACCTTGGCCAGGCCACGGCCGCGCACCACCTTTTCGCCGTCCACCGTCACCTCGCCCTGCTGGTAGTCCTCCAGCAGGTTGAGGCAGCGGATGAGGGTGGACTTGCCCGAGCCGGAAGGCCCGAGCACCACCACCACCTCGCCAAGCGCGATGTCGAGGTCAATGCCCTTGAGGGCCTCGAAGTTGCCGTAGGACTTGCGCAAGCCCCGAATCTGGATCAGTGCGGCCATGGTTGAGAGGAAGGGCAATGGGACATCAGCGCTGGCTGGCGCGGTGCCGGGTTTCAAAGTAGCCAACCAGCCGCACCAGCGGCAGCAGCAGCAAGAGGTAGAGCACGGCCGCGCCAATCAGCGGCGTGGGGTTGGCGGCCAGGGCCTGCGCCTGCGTGGCCTGCTTGAGCAGGTCGGGCATGGCCACCACCGAGGCGAGGGCGGTGTCCTTGAGCACGTTGATGCAGTTGCTGGTGAGCGGCGGCACGACGATGCGAAACGCCTGCGGCAGGATCACGTCGCGCATGCTGCTGAAAAAGCCCAGGCCGATGGCGTCAGCCGCCTCGAACTGGCCCTTGGGAATGGCCTCGATGCCGGCGCGAAAGATCTCGGCCGTGTAGGCGCACGACACCATGGAGAGCGCCAGCGCGGCGGCGCTGAAGGAACTCAGGCGCACGCCCACGAAGGGCAGCGCGTAGTACACCAGCACCAGCAGCACCAGCAGCGGGATGGAGCGGAACACATCGGTGTAGATGCGCGCCAGCACCTGCAGCGGCGCCGGCCCGTACAGGCGCAGCAGCGCCAGCAGCAGGCCGGACACCAGCCCCGCCACGATGCTCACCACCCCGAGCACCACCGTGACCCCAAGGCCTTCCAGCAGTAGCGGCAGGGCCTGCAAAAAGACGGGCCAGTTGAAAAAGGTGGTGATCAGGTCCATGGGCGTGGGGCTGGGGTCTCAGGTGGAAGCGGGGGGTGTCAGAGCTTGGGCACGTCCATCACCTTCACGGTGGACGAGGTCTCGGGCGGGGTGCTGCCAAACCACTTCTTGTGGATCGAGGCCAGGTAGCCCTCTTTCTTGAGCGTGGTCAGGATGTCGTTGACCTTGGCGGCGTCGGGGAAGGTCTTGGCGAACATGAAGGAATAGCGCTCGGACGTGGGGATGCGCGCAGCGATGCGGTACTGCGGCTTGTCCTTGATGTAGTACTCCAGCGCCGGGATGTCGCTGATGTAGCCGTCGATGCGACCGGAGGCCAGGTCAAGCATGGCGGGGGCCAGGCCTTCGTAGCGGCTGATCTTGGCGATCTTGAGCTTGGCGGTGTTCTCGGTGGCGTAGATGTCGCCGGTGGAGGCGGTGTCAACGCCCACGGTCTTGCCCGCCAGGTCGTCGAGCTTGTTGATCTTGGCGGCCTTCGTGACGGTCAGGGCCTGGTCGCTGTCGTAATACGGCTGGGCGAAGGCCAGGGTCTCCAGGCGCTTGGGCGTGATGGTGATGGAGGAGATGGCGATCTGGATGCGGTTGGACTGCACGGCCGGGAACAGGCCGTTGAAGGGAATGTTCTCGATCTGCACCGTCTTGCCGGCGCGCTTGGCCACTTCGTTGACCAGGTCGATCTCGAAGCCGACGAACTTGCCCGAGGCGTCCTGGAACTCCCAGGGCACGTTGCCGATGTTGGCGCCGACCACCCAGTCGGCGGCCCAGGCGGGCGTGGCGGCGGCGGCCACCGAGGCAAAGGCAAACGCAAGCCTTGCGGCCAGTGATTTCAGTTTCATGGTGAGTGACTCCAGTGGGAAAAGTGGGGGAACTTGAAAGAGAACCTGGCCTTGTGGGAGGGCGCCGGTGGCGTGCCTTGCGTGCCTGACACGCGGGTCACACGATAGCAAAATGAAACGATTAAATCAACAATTGAATCAAATGATTTTTTTATTCCAATGTGGTGCGCAGGCGCCGCCACGGTGCGTTGGCACGCACCCAAATGGGGAACTCAAGTGAGCGACGAAAAGGCGACTGCCTGGCGCAGGTGGGCCAGCCGCTCGGCACTGGGCATCGGCGCGGCCTGCGCCGCCGGTGGCAAGGCGCAGGCCCAGCGCGCGGCGGCCATGACGCTGTCGATCAGGGGCACGGGCACCTGGGCCTGCAACTGCGCGGCCACGCCCGCCAGCCCTGCCCCACCCACGATGACCGAGTTCACCCCCCAGCGCTGCTGCGCCGTGCGGCAGGCCTGGGCCAGCAGCGCACGCGCGCCCACCGGGTCGGCCGCCAGTTGCGCGCCGGTGGGGGCCACGGTGTGCACGCCGGCCAAGCGATCGCCCAGCCCCAGCGACGTGGCCAGGCGCTGCAGCATGGGCCCCCAGCGCTCGCCGCCGGTGACCACCGCGAACGGCCCCAGCCGCGCGGCCTCGTGAAAGGCCGCCTCGGCCAGGCCGCTCACCGGCACCGGGCTGCACTCGCGCAGGGCCAGCAGGCCCGGGTCGCCAAAGCAGGCGATCAACACGGCGTGCGGTGCGGGCACCGGACTTTGCAGCGCGTGCAGCCAGGCGTCCAGCACGGCATGGCCGGCCACCGCGCAGCCCACCTCGTCGCTGAGGTAAGGCGAGCCAAAGCGCGCCGTCACCGCGCGCACCGCCAGCGCGGGCGCCAGCGCCGGGGCCAGGTGCCGCACCACCAGGTCGGTGACCGAGGCCGAGGTGTTGGGGTTGATGACGAGCAGTGCGGGGGTCATGCGGGGGCAGTCGACAAGGTGTGGAGAAAGGCCGCGAGCGAGCGCCGGATGAGGTCGGGGGCGATGCCCTGGGTGATGAAGACCAGGCGCGAGCGCCGCTCGCCTGGCGGCCAGGCCGGCAGGTGCTCGGGCGGGTGAATCAGGTGCTGCACGCCGTGCACCACCACCGGCCGCTCGGCGCCTTGCACATGGAGCAGGCCCTTGACGCGCAGCACCCGCTGCCCGTGGGTGTGCAGCAGCAGGCTGAGCCAGACGCCGAACACCGTCCAGTCCACCCCGTGCTCCAGCTCCAGCGCGAACGAGCCGATACCACCGGGCGCGCCTGGCGGCGCTTGCACCAGGGAGCGGTGAACGCCCAGCGGGCCGCGCTCGGGCACCGCGTGCCGCGCGCCAGCGCTGCCTTCGCCCCCCTCATCGCCGAGCAGGGCACCGGCCGCCAGCGCCTGGCCACCGGACTCGTGCACCACGGCCAAGGCATTCAGGCAGGCCAGCCGCTCGCGCAGGGCCTGCACCGCCTCGGGGGCCGCCAGGTCGGTCTTGGTGACGATGAGCCGGTCGGCCACGGCCACCTGCTTGGCGGCCTCGGGAAAGCGCGCCAGCGTGTCGGTGGCGTTGACCGCGTCCACCGTGGTGATGACGCTGCCCACGCGAAAGTGGTGGCGAATGACGCGCTCGTGCATCAGGGTGGACAGCACGGGCGTGGGGTCGGCCAGGCCGGTGGTCTCGATCACCAGGCGCCGAAAGGCGGGCACGGTGCCGGCGTCGCGCTGCGCGTGCAGCGAGCGCACGGCCTCGGCCAGGTCACCGCGCACGGTGCAGCAAATGCAGCCCGAGGGCAGCAGCACCACCTCGCCTTGCACGGCTTCGATGAGGTGGTGGTCCACTCCCACCTCGCCGAACTCGTTGACCAGCACCGCGCAGTCGGCGAACTCGGGGCTCTTGAGCAGGTGGTTGAGCAGCGTGGTCTTGCCCGAGCCCAGAAAGCCGGTGAGCAGGTGCACCGGAATCGGCTCGTTCATGGCGCCGCCCCGCCCTGTCCGCTTGCCTCGTGCAGCCGGGCCCACAGGGCCGGGTCCAGCGGGTCGATGGCCAGGCCGCTCATGGCCTGCGCCGTGGCCCACACCTCGGGCAGGCTGTTGAGCACCTCGCGCTTGCCGGTGGGGCTGCTGAGCACCAGGGCCGAGCCTTGCCAGTCGTCCAGGCGCAGGCGTTGCAGGTGCAACAGCGCGTTGCACACGCGCACTTGGTGCTGGCGCTCGGCGCGCCGGGTGAGCGCGGCGTCCAGCCGCCCGGCGGCCTGGCTCCAGTGGGCGGGCCCGCCCAGGGTTCCGCACAGGCCACACATGGCGGCTCGACCCGGGTGGCCTCAGGCCAGGCGCGGGCAGCGCCGGGCGAAGTCGTCGGCCATTTCGTCCATGGTGACGAAGCGCACGCCGGGGTGGCGGCTCATGTGGGCGAACAGGCGCTCCAGCATCAGCAGCACCTGCGGGCGGCCGGCCACGTCGGGGTGGATGGTGATGGGGAAGACCGCGTAGTCGTGCTCGCGGTAGACCCAGTCGAACTGGTCGCGCCACATCTCTTCCAGGTGGCGCGGGTTCACGAAGCCGTGGCTGTTGGGCGACTTCTTGATGAACATCATCGGCGGCAGGTCGTCGAGGTACCAGTTGGCGGGAATCTCGATCAGGTCGGTCTCCACGCCGCGCACCAGCGGCTTCATCCAGGTCTCGGGCTTGTTGGCGTAGTTGATGTTGGTCCACTGGTCGCCCACGCGCACGTAGTAGGGCTGGAAGTCGTGGTGCATGAGCGAGTGGTCGTACTTGATGCCCTTCTTCAGCAGCAGCTCGTTGGTCACGCGCGAGAACTCCCACCACGGCGCCACGTAGCCCGTGGGCCGCTTGCCCGAGAGCTGGGTGACGAGTTCGATGCACTTGTCCAGCACCTCTTCTTCCTGGGCCGGGGTCATGGCGATCGGGTTCTCGTGGGTGTAGCCGTGAATGCCGATCTCGTGTCCGGCGTCGGCCACGGCCTGCATCTGGCGCGGGAAGGTCTCGATGGAGTGGCCCGGAATGAACCATGTGGTCTTGATGCCGAAGCGCTCGAAGAGCGTGAGCAATCGAGGGGTGCCGACCTCGCCCGAGAACATGCCGCGCGAGATGTCGTCGGGCGAGTCTTCGCCACCGTAAGAGCCGATCCAGCCGGCCACGGCGTCAACGTCGACGCCAAAGCCGCAAAGTATTTCTTTTGCCATGTTTTCTCCTGTGTTCGAGTGATCGCGGGTGCCTCAGGCTGGGTGGCCCTTGGCCTGGCGGCGGCGGAAGAAATGGGCCAGCGCCAGCGCGAGGGCCATCACCACCAGCGAAACAAAGGTGGTGACCGTGCCCAGCGCGTAGATGGCGGGCGTGGTGACGGTGGTGGTGAGGCCCTGCAGTTCCAGCGGCAGGGTGTTCACGTCGCCAATGGCCTGTGAGGTGCGGGCGATCTCGTCCCAGCTCAGGGTGAAGCCGAACATGCCCACGCCCACCACCGAGGGCGCGATCAGCGGCAGCACCACGTGGCGAAAGCCTTGCCAGGGCGTGGCCCCCAGGTCACGCGCCGCCTCTTCGTAGCTGGGGTTGAAGCGGTTGAAGATGGCGAACATGATGAGCAGGCCGAAGGGCAGCGTCCAGGTGAGGTGCGCACCCAGGGCCGACGAGTACAGGCCCAGCGTGGTGGTGAAGCTCTCTTGCTGCGCGGTCATGCCCAGGGCCTCGAAGGCCCACTTCAGCCCGGTGTCGAGCAGCCGGAACTCCAGGCCGATGCCCAGCGACACGATGATGGACGGCATGATCAGGCTGGCCACCACCACGAAGAACAGCGCGTGGCCGCCCTTCAGCCGCTTGCGAAAGGCCAGCCCGGCCAGCACCGACAAGACCACGGTGAGCACCATCACCGCCAGGCCCAGGCCCAGCGAGCGCTTGAGCGCAGCGCCAATGTCCACCACGCCCAGGCCCTCGGCGAGCTGGCGGAACCAGTGCAGCGAGAAGCCGCGAATGGGAAAGGTCAGCCCGCCTTCCGGGCCCTGAAAACTCAGCACCACGATCACCAGCATGGGGCCGTAGAGGAAGGCCACGAAGGCCGCGAAGAACAGCGCAAGGAACCAGAAGCTGGCGGGGCGTTTGTCGCGGGTCATGGCTCAAAGCTCCTTGCGCACATCGACCAGGCGAGTGAGCGCCCAGATGATCATGAGCACCAGCGCCAGCAGGATCACGGCGTTGGCGGCGGCCAGCGGGAACTGCAGGTACGAGGTCTGCACCTGAATGATCTTGCCCACCGAGGCGATCTGCTGCCCGCCCATCACGCCGACGGTGACGAAGTCGCCCATGACGATGGTGATGACGAAGATCGAGCCCACGATGATGCCGGTGCGCGAGAGCGGCACGATCACATTCCACAGGGTTTGCCAGGCCGAGGCGCCGCTGTCGCTGGCGGCCTCCAGCAGGCTGCGGTCGATGCGCATCATCGAGTTGAAGATGGGCACGATCATGAACATGGTGTAGAGGTGCACGAAGGCCAGCACCACCGAGAAGTCGGAGAACAGCAACCACTCGACGGGCTGCTCCACCAGGCCCAGCCCCATCAGGCTCTGGTTCACCAGGCCGTTGCGCCCCAGCAGCGGCACCCACGAGATCATGCGGATCACGTTGGACGTCCAGAAGGGCACGGTGCACAGCACGAACAGCAGCGTCTGCACGGTGCTGGAGCGCACGTGAAAGGCCAGGAAGTACGACACCGTGAAGCCCACCACCAGCGTGATCAGCCACACCAGCAGGCTGAACTTGAAGGTGGAGAGGTAGGTCTTGAAGGTGGTGCACAGCTCTTGCGTGTTGCCACAGCCTTCAAAGATGGAGACGTAGTTCTTGGCCGTGAAGGCCGGCAGCAACTCGTATTCGTTGAAGTCCCAGAAGCTCACCATGCCGATGAGCGCCAGGGGCAGCAGAAAGAACAGCACGAACACCGCCGTCAGGGGCAGCGCCTGCCACCAGGCGGCCAGGGCCCGGCCCGGGCTGCCGGATGACGGTGCGTGCGCAGAGACGGCGGGGGTGCTCATGGCGGGCTCAGCTCAGGTGCGCGCTCAGGCGGCGACGAACTCGTTCCACTTCTGCACCATGTACGTGTTCTCGTCCATGAGCGCGTTCCAGCACGAGATGGCGCCCATGCGCTGCTCGTAAGAGCCGCCGTCGCGCACACCACCGGCCTTGTGCAGCAGCTCGCCGTTGGGGCTCTTGATGTCTTTCTCGGCGGGCTTGCCCTCCATCCAGTAGGCCCACTCGTAGGGCTCCATCTTGGCCTTGGCGGTCTCCAGCACGGCGCTGTAGTAGCCCTGGCGGTTCAGGTAGGCGCCGGCCCAGCCGTCGAGGAACCAGTTGATGAACTCGTAGGCGCCGTCGAGCTTGCGGCCGGAAAGCGTGGTGGGCAGACCGAAGCCAGCGGCCCAGGCGCGGTAACCCTCTTTCAGCGGCTGGAAGGTGCAGGCAATGCCCTTGGAGCGCACAGCCGTGACGGCGGGCGACCACATCGACTGAATGACCACCTCGCCCGAGGCCATGAGGTTGACCGACTCGTTGAAGTCTTTCCAGAGGCTGCGGAACTGGCCGGCCTTCTTGGCCTCGATCAGGGTCTTGATCGTGAGGTCGATATCCTTCTTGGTCATGTTGCCCTTGTCGGGGTACTTGTAGAGGCCCATGGCTTCCACCACCATGGCCGCGTCCATGATGCCGATGGAGGGAATGTTCAGGATGGAGGCCTTGCCCTTGAACTCGGGGTTGAGCAGCTCGGCCCAGCTGCTGATGGGGCGCTTGATCAGGTCGGGCCGGATGCCCAGCGTGTCGGCGTTGTAGACCGTGGGGATGAGCGACATGTACTGCGTGGGCGAGGTCGCGAACTTCTTGGACTTCTCGCCTTCGAGGTACATCACCTTCTTCGGCGCGGTGCCCTGGTCGCCCACCTTCTTGCCGCCGATCTCGCCCTTGGTGAACAGCGGTGTGGTCTTGTCGGCGTTCTTGATGCGCTTGGTGTCGATGCCCTTGAGGTTGCCGGTGGGCACGATCTTCTTGAGCGAGAAGTACTCGGAGTCCAGCAGGTCAAAGCTGTTGGGCGCGGTCACGGCGCGCTTGGCCACCTCGTCGGTGGTGACGGCCACGTACTGGATCTCGATGCCGGTGTCGGCCTTGAACTTCTCGGCGATGGCCTTGTCCTGGTTCACCGCGGTGCCCAGGTAGCGCAGCACGATCTTTTCCTGCGCGTGAACGGCCGGAAACATGCCCGCCGCCAGAATGCCGGCCGTTCCCTTGAGCAGGGTGCGGCGCTGAACGTGACCGCTGGCGGCGTCGGTGTCGTGGGAAGCCTGGTCTGACATGGTGAAGTCCTCTTGCGTGGTGGGGTGGAAACAGGGGTCGTGAAAACAGGAAGGCGGGCTCAGGCGGCCAAGGGGTGCGCGGCCTCGGGCGCCCAGGCCAGTTGCACCTCGTCGCCCACCGCGAAGGGCTGGGCGGCGAAGCTGGCCTCGGGCACCATCACTGAGATCTCGGCCGTGGTGTGGGCGGACACGGGCGCGCCGGCGCTGTGCAGGCCCAGCAGCACATAGGTGCCCTGGTACTCCACGTCGGACACCACGGCGCGGCGGTTGGTGGCGGCCTCGGCCTGCGCCCGGGCCAGGGGCAGCACCTGGATCTGGTCGGTGCGCACGCCCACCTTGCCGGCGGGCGTCTGCAGCACGTTGTGGCCGCCCATGAAACGGGCCACGAACTCGCTGACCGGGAGGTTGTAGACCGCGTGGGGCGAGCCCACCTGCTCGATCAGGCCGTGGTTCATCACCACCATGGTGTCGGCCAGGGCCATGGCCTCTTCTTGCGAGTGCGTCACGTGCACGAAGGTCAGGCCCAGCTTTTTCTGCCAGCGGCGCAGCTCGGCCCGCATCTGGATGCGCAGGAAGGGATCAAGCGCCGACAGCGGCTCATCCAGCAGCAGCACCCGAGGCTGGGTGATGAGGGCACGCGCCAGGGCCACGCGCTGCTGCTGGCCGCCCGAGAGCTCGGCCGGCTTGCGCTGCGCCAGGTGCCCCATGGCCACGCGCTCCAGCAGCTCGGCCGCGCGGGCCTGGCGCTGCGCCTTGTCCACGCCTTTCATCTTCAGGCTGAAGGCCACGTTGTCCAGCGCGCTGAGGTGGGGAAACAGCGCGAAGCTCTGGAACATCATGGCCGTGCCACGCTCTGCTGCCGGCAGGTCGGTGATGTTGCGGTTGTCCAGCAAGATGTCACCGCTGGTGGCCGACTCGTGCCCCGCAATCATGCGCAGCGTGGTGCTCTTGCCGCAGCCCGAGGGGCCCAGCAGGCAGCAGTAGCTGCCGCGCTCGATGCGCAGGTTGATGCTGTCCACCGCCGGGCTGCCACCGCCATAGTGCTTGGTGAGCGCGACCAGTTCGATCGTGGAACCAGAGGGAGTGTCTTGGGCCGTCATGCCACCCTCAGTGCAAAGACCGTGCCACGCCTTAGGCGCTTGTCCGGGGTCAGGTCTGGTGCGAACCGCCTTGCGCCGTCCCCAAAGAAGTGCCGCCACCGGACGCCCCGCACCAGAATGGAAAAAAAATTCCCCAGCCCGCCCGTTTGAACCGATTGATTCAAGCATTGGCGGCACTGGGGAAGGCCAGTGAACGGCAAGGGCCCTTACGCCACGGCCGGTGCCACCTGCTCGCCCAGGTAGGCCTGGGCCAGCGCCCCGTCGGCCGCGATCTGCGCCGCCGTGCCCTGGGCCACGATGTGCCCGCCCTCGATCACGTAAGCGCGGTCCGCCAGGGCCAGGGCCAGGCCGGCCATCTGGTCCACCAGCAGCAGCGTCATGCCCTCCCGGCGCAATTGGTCGAGTGCGGCGAACAGCTCGGCGATCACCTTGGGCGCCAGGCCGAGCGAAGGCTCGTCCAGCAACAAGATGCGCGGGCGCGACATCAGCGCGCGGGCGATGGCCAGCATCTGCTGCTCGCCGCCAGACAAGAGCCCCGCGCGCTGGTGCAGGCGCTCGCGCAGGCGCGGGAAGCGCTGCAACTGCGCCTCCACCCGGGCATCGCGATCGGCCGGGTGCAGGAAAGCGCCCAGGCGGATGTTGTCCAGCACGCTCAGTTCGGGGAACACCTGGCGCCCCTCGGGCACCAGCACCAGGCCGCGCGCCACCACCTGCTCGGCCCCCAGATTCTTGAGCTCGGTGCCCTCCAGGTGAATGCCACCTTGCACCGGCCGGTGCAAGCCAGCCAGCGCCTTCATGAGGGTGGACTTGCCCGCGCCGTTGGCGCCCAGCAGGGCCACGGCCTCGCCCTGGCGCACCTGCAGGTCAATGCCGTGCAGCACCGGCTCGGCACCGTAACCGGCCACCAGCGCGCCCACGCCCAGCATCTCGGGGCGGGCGCTGTTGTCGCTGATGTCGCTGGCTTCGCTGGTGCGCGGCCCGGCCTCGCCCTGCAGCGACTCGCCCAGGTAGGCCTGCTGCACGGCCGGGTCGGCCTGCACCTGGGCGGGCGTGCCCACGGCCAGGCGCACGCCAGCGTCCAGCACCACCACCTGGTCGCTGATGCCCATCACCAGGGCCATGTCGTGCTCCACCAGCAGCACTGTCACGCCCGCATCGGCAATGCGGCGCAGCAACGCGCCCAGGCGCTCTTTGTCTTCGCGCGAGAGGCCGGCGGCGGGTTCGTCCAGCAGCAGGGCCTCGGGGTCGCTGGCCAGGCCACGCGCGATCTCCACCAGGCGCCGGTCCACGTGCGGCAGATCGGCGGCGGGCGTATCCGGGTGCCCGGTGTAGCCGCACCAGGCCAGCAGCTCGCGGGCCAGGGCGGTGTGCTCGGCGGCGTGGCGCCGGGCCGCGCCCAGCAGCGGGCCCAGGCGGCCCCGGTGCATGGCCAGCACCACGTTGTCTTGCACGCTGAGGCTGCCAAAAAGTTGCGAGGTCTGGTAGCTGCGGGCCACGCCACGCCGTGCGATGTGCAGGGCGCTCAGGCCAGTCAGTCGATCACCGCCCAGCGTGAAGCCACCGGCCGTGGGCTGGTAGAAGCCGCCCAGCATGTTGAGCGCGGTGGACTTGCCCGCGCCGTTGGGGCCGATCAGGCTGGTGACGGCGGCAGCGGGCGCGCTGAAGTGCAGGTCGGCCACGGCGCGCACGCCACCGAACTGCATGGTCAGGCCCTGGGCGGCCAGGGGCAGGCGCGCGCGCCGGGGCAGGCCGACGGCGGTGCCCGCATCGGCCGTGGTCGGTGCCGGTGCGGCGGGTGCCAGGCGCGAGCGCAGCGCGGTTTTCAGGCGCCGCACCAAGCCGGCCACGCCATCGGGCGCGGCCCACAGCACCACCAGCAGCAACACGCCGAAGAAGAGCAGGCGGTATTCCTCCATGCCGGCCAGCAGCTCGGGCAGCAGGCCCACGATCACCGCGCCCACCAGCGGCCCCGCCACCGAGCCGGCCCCCCCCAGCACCACCACCAGCACGAACAGAATCGATTGCACAAAACCGAAGGTGTGCGGCGTGACGAAGCCCGACAGCGGCGCGAACACCGCGCCGGCCGCGGCCGCGCACAGCGCCGACAAGGCAAAGGCCACGGTCTTGATGGCCAGCGGGTTCAGGCCGATCGACTCGGACGCGGTCTCGGCGTCGCGCACGGCGCGCATGGCCGCGCCCCAGGTGCCGCGCGCCAGCCAGGCATAGGCCGCCAGGGCCAGGCCAGCCGCGCCGATGGCCAGCAAGGCCATGGCCCGCTCGCCTTGCGCCACCCCGCCCAGGGCCGGGCCGGCAATGCCCATGATGCCGTTCTGCCCACCCGTGAGCGCGCCCGCCTCCACCAGGCTGTGCTCGACGATGAAGCCGAAGGCGATGGTGATCATGGCCAGGTACGGCCCCTTCACCCGCAGCGCGGGCAGGGCCAGCAGCGCCCCGGCGGCCGCGCCAACCAGGGCGGCCAGCGGCCAGGCCAGCCAGAAGCTCAGGCCCAGCTTGGTGGTGAGGATGGCCACGGTGTAGGCGCCCATCGCATAGAAGCCCACGTGGCCAAACGACATCTGGCCGGTCAGCCCGATCAGCACGTTCAGGCCCGCGCCCACCAGGGCCAGCAGGGCCACGTTGGCCAGCACGAACACCCAGTAGCCATTGAGCGTGAGGGCCAGGATGGCGCCCAGTGCCAGCACGGCCACCATGGCCCCGATCTGCAGCGGGGTGCCCAGGCCCAGCACAGCGGCGGGGCGATGAGAAACAGTCAAGGGGCTCATACCTTCTTCACCTCCGCGCGGCCGAAGAGACCGTTGGGCCGCCAGGCCAGCGCCGCGATCACCAGCGCGAAGGTCACGATCTGCGTATAGCCCGAGCCCAGCGTGGCGGTGATGGTGGCCTCCACCAGACCAAAAATGAGGCCGGCGATCATCACGCCCCAGGCGCTGGTGATGCCGCCCAGAATGGCCACGGCAAAGGCCTTCAGGCCAAACAGCGTGCCCATGTCGGAGTGCACGTTCATCAGCGGCGCGATCAGCACGCCCGCGATGCCCGCGAACAGGGCCGAGAGCGCAAACGCCAGGCCCACGGCACGCCGGATGGGAATGCCCATCAGGCGCGCGGCGGCGCGGTTCTGCACCACGGCCAGCATGGCCGTGCCCCAGCGCGTGCGGCGCGACAGGTAGTGCAGCAGCGCCGCCAGCACCAGGCCCACCACCGGAATGACGAGCTGCAGCGGGTACACCCCCAGGCCAAGCCCGCCCACTTCCAGCGGCGCCTGCGCCAGCGGCGACGGCAGGCTGCGCGGCTCTTTGCCGTAGGTGGCCATCACCAGGTTGTCCAGCACGATGCCCAGCGCCACCGTGGCCATGAGCCAGGCATCAGAGCCGCGGTTCACAAAGGGGCGCACCGCCAGCCACTCCACCAGCAGGCCGTAGCAGGCGCACAGGGCCAGGGCCAGCAGCACGGCCGCGTAGCCGGGCCAGCCCAGGGTCTGGGCGAAGGTGTAGGTGAGCACGGCGCCGAGCATCATGGAGCTGCCCTGGGCGAAGTTGACCGTGCCGCTGACGGCATAGGTCACGTAAAAGCCCAGGGCCATCAGCCCGTACATGCTGCCCAGGCCAAGGCCGCTGACCAGCGCGGATAAAACCAACATGGTTCGTCCTTTTCAAGGGGAAAGGCGGCCAGCCCCGGGGCCGCAAGGCCCGGGCTGGCGCAGGGGTGCAGGCCGCAGGGCCACAGGGCCTCAGTTCAGGCCCACGGGCACGATGCGGTTGTCGATGAACTGCGCCCACACGTAGTCGTTGGCCTGCACGGCGTCGTGCACCTCGGGCGTGAAGGGCTTGGTGTAGGTCTTGATGAGGCCCTCGAACTTGTCGATCTTGTAGAAGCCCTGGCGGATGTCGTCGCCCTTGGTGGAACCGGCGGCCTGAATGGCCAGCGCGGTGAGGTGCATGGCGTCATAGGCGTTGGCCACGCCCACGGCCGGGGAGATGTCGCCCGGGCCCTTCACGTTGGGGTACTTGGCCACCATGGCCTTGATCACGCGCTCTCCCACCGGCGACTGCTTGCCGAAGAAGCTGTAGGTCTGCACGAAGTGCACGTCTTTGGCCATGGCGCCGGCCAGCTCGGTGAAGCGGCCACCGGCCGGGCCCCAGTGCGACACGATGGGCACCTTCCAGCCCATGCGCTCCAGCGACTTCACCACCTGGGCCGAGGGGCCGACGTTGCCCACCATGAACAGCGTGTCGGCGCCCGCGGCCTTCAGGCGCGAGAGCTGGGGCACCATGTCCACGTCGTTGGCCTCGAACTTTTCCACGCCGGCCGGGGTGACGCCCTTGGCCGCCATGGCCGCCTTCAGGCCCTTCTCGTTGCTCTCGCCCCAGGGGTTGTTCACCAGGATCAGGCCGGGCTTG
Source organism: Acidovorax temperans (assembly GCF_006716905.1). Taxonomy (GTDB): domain Bacteria; phylum Pseudomonadota; class Gammaproteobacteria; order Burkholderiales; family Burkholderiaceae_C; genus Acidovorax; species Acidovorax temperans. The sequence goes on from NZ_VFPV01000004.1 coordinate 440,561, forward strand.
GCGGTCTTGAAGGCCTTCTGGGCGTAGGCCAGCATGCCCACGTCCACGATCTCGTCCACGGCCGACACGCGGAACGCAAAGTTCGGCTTGGCGCCGTTCTGGGTGATGCCGGTGCCCGCGGCCCACGGCCCCATGAAAGGCACCTTTTCCTGGTTCATCAACGGCACGATGGCCATGGACACCGGCGTGTCCAGGCCGCCGAAGACCACGGCGACCTTCTCGCGGTAGACCAGCTCACGCGCGGCCACCACGCCCTTGGCGGGGTTGGCCTCGTCGTCGCGGCGCACCAGCTCCAGCTTGCGCCCGCCCAGCAGGCCGCCCTTGGCGTTGATCTCGTCAATGGCCACTTGCATGCCGCGCGTGATGGCCTCGCCGGCCAGGGCCGACTGCCCCGACAGCGCGGTGACCAGGCCGATCTTGATGGGTTCGTTGGCCAGCGCGGGGGTGGCAGCGGCCAGGGCCAGGCCAGCGGCCAAGAGGTGGCGACGGCCAAGAGAAAACGGGGAACGGGTCATGGCAGAACTCCTGAGTTGGGAAAAGGGGCGGGTGGGCCCGCGCTCCCGTTCTGCCTTGCAAGTGGCGTGCCAGTGTCGCCACGATGGCCACTTTATTGGCAACACACAGATATTAAGATTGTTGACAAGTTGGCATGTCTTTTGCGAACACACCAAACACACGCCCAGGGCGTGCCCGCCTGGTGCATCGGGCACCAAAGCGGGGAACCCAAGAAGGAAATCACCATGTCGAGCCCCCACATGAGCCCCGCCCAGATCGTGGACGACTACCTGCGCCTGCTCATGATTCCCGACCCCGCCGCCGCCAGCCGCTATGTCGCGCCTGACCTGCGCATTCGCTTCACCGGCGGGCGCGCCATGAGCGCACCAGCAGAGTGCGCCGCCTTCAACGCCACGCGCTACCGCTGGGTGAAGAAGCGCATCGACGCCACCGAAACCGTGGCGGGCGGCACCCCCGAGCACACCGTGGTCTACAGCCTGGGCACCCTCTACGGCGAGTGGCCCGACGGCACGCCCTTCGAGGGCAACCGCTACGTCGACCGCTACGTGGTGCGCCACGGCCAGATCACCCAGATGGACGTGTGGAACGACAGCGCCGAGTGGCTGCTGGCGCGCGCCGGCCTCGCCACCCTGTAAGGACAGCCCATGCCCGCGCTCTACACCGGCCTGCTGCCCGACCACGGGCGCTTTGCCTACCGCCCCATCACCCGCCGGCCGCACTACGAGTGGCCCAATGGCGCGCGGCTGGCCGTCTACCTGGCGCTCAACCTGGAGCACTTTGCCTTTGGTGAAGGCCTGGGCGCCATGATCGGTCCCGCCTCGCCGCAGCCCGACGTGCTCAACCACGCCTGGCGCGAGTACGGCAACCGCGTGGGCGCCTGGCGCTGCCTTGAGCTGTTCGACCAACTCGGCCTGCCCTCGGCCGCGCTGGTGAACACCGCCCTCTACGACCACTGCCCCGAACTCGTGGCCGCCTGCGTGGCCCGGGGCGACGAAATCGTGGGCCACGGCCACAGCAACGCCGAGCGCCAGGGCGTGCTCGACGAGGCCAGCGAGCGCGAGCTGCTGCAACTCTGCCGCGATCGCGTGCGCCAGCACAGCGGCCGCGAGCCCACGGGCTGGCTCTCGCCCTGGATCAGCGAGAGCCGACTCACGCCCGACCTGCTGACCGAAACCGGCTACCGCTACACCCTGAACTGGTGCCACGACGACCAGCCCACCCGCCTGGCCACGCGCGACGGCCAGGGCCTGTGGGCCATTCCCTACCCGCAAGAGCTCAACGACATTCCCATGATCGTGGGCCGGCAGCTCGACGGCAAAGACTTCGCGCAAATGATCGTGGACCACTTTGACGAGATGCGGGAACAGTCGCGCCAGCAGCCCCTGGTGATGGGCATCGCCCTGCACCCCTACCTGGTGGGCCAGCCCTACCGCCTGCGCCACCTGCGCCGCGCGCTGCAGCACCTGGTGGCCGCGCGCGACAGCGGCGAGGTGTGGTTCACCACCCCCGGCGCCATCTGCCAGCACATGGACCAACTCGCCACCCAACGCCCCGAGATCACCGCATGAACGCCCACCTGCCCCTCACCGAACCCGTCTGCCAACCATTCCCCATCACCGACACCGTTGGCGCCTGGGTGCCGCACGGCCGCTTCACCCTGGCCGGCCAGCCCGGCGGGCCGCTGGCCGGCCTGCGCTTCGCCGCCAAAGACCTGTTCGACGTGGCCGGCAACCCCACCGGCGCCGGCAACCCCACCTGGCTGGCCACCCACCCCGTGCCCACCGCGCACAGCCCGGTGGTCGCCCAGTTGCTGCAAGCGGGCGCCACCCTCATGGGCAAGGTCATCACCGACGAACTGGCCTACAGCCTGCACGGCGACAACGCCCACTACGGCACGCCCCTGAACAGCCGCTACCCCGGTCGCGTCACCGGCGGCTCGTCCAGCGGCTCGGCGGCGGCCGTGGCCGCTGGCCTGGTGGACTTTGCCCTGGGCACCGACACAGGTGGCTCCACCCGCGTGCCCGCCAGCTACTGCGGCCTGTGGGGCCTGCGCACCACCCACGGCCTGCTCAGCGGCGAGGGCCTGGTGCCCCTGCACCCCCGCTTCGACACCCCCACCTGGCTGACCAGCGATGGCGCCGTGTTTGAGCGCGTGGGCCAGGTGCTGCTGCCCGCCAGCCGCTGGCGCGCCACCCGGCTGCTGCTGCCGCTGGACGCCTGGGCCCTGGCCGATGAGCTGTTCGCCGAGCCCCTGGCGCGCGCACGCGACGCCCTGGCCGCCCTGATCGGTGCCCCCCCGCAAGACCTGACCATTGCCGGCGACGAAGGCCTGGGCGCCTGGCGCCAGACCTACGCCACCGCGGGCGCCTTCGAGGGCTGGCAGGTGCACGGACCATGGATCACCCAGGCCCTGCCCGTCTTCGCCCCCGCCATCGCCGCGCGCTGGCAGGCCGCCAGCCAGGTCACGGCCGAGGCCGCCGCCACCGCGCGCGCCGCCCAGGGCCGCATCAGCGAGCACGTGCGCGGCCTGCTGGGCGACAACGGCCTGATCCTGCTGCCCTCGGCCGCCAGCCTGGCGCCCCTTCGCGACGCCGACCCCGCCAGCGTGGACGCCATCCGCCTGCGCACCATGGCCATTACCTGCATCGCCGGCCTCAGCGGTCTGCCGCAGGTGAGCCTGCCGGTGCGCACGGCGGGCGGCGATACTTTGGGCTTGTCGTTGCTGGGCCCCGCCGGCAGCGACCTGGCCCTGATCGGACTCGCCCGCCGCCTGCATGCCCAAATCGCCTGACCCCCGCCCCACCACCCGCGCCAAACGCCCCGCGCGCGCCACGCCGCCCCGGCGCCAGCCCAGCGCCGCGCCGCCGGTGAACAGCCCGTCGACCGACGACAGCGCCGACGTCGAAACCCGCCTTTACCGCGCGGTGTTCGACAGCGTGATGGGCCAGCGCCTCATGCCCGGCACCAAGCTGCCCGAGGCGCCGCTGTGCGAGCTGTTCGGCGTGAGCCGCTCGGTGGTGCGCAAGGTGCTGCAGAAGCTCGCGCACGACCACATCGTGCAACTGCGGCCCAACCGGGGCGCCATCGTGGCCGTGCCCACGCGCGAAGAAACGCGCCAGATCTTCGAGGCGCGGCGCGCGCTGGAAGCCGCCATCGTGCGCCTGGTGGCCGAGCGCGCCACCGCCCGCGACCTCAAGGGCCTGCGCGAGCAATTGCGCGCCGAGCACGAGGCCATGCACCGTTTCGACCAGCCCGCCTGGGCGCGCCTGGCCAGTGCCTACCACCTGCGCCTGGCCGAACTCTCGGGCAACCCCATCCTGCAGCGCTACCTGCAAGAAATCGTCTCGCGCTGCTCGCTCATCGTGGCCGTGCACCAGCCACCGGGCAACGCATCCTGCGAACACGACGAGCACGAACGCATCGTGGACTGCATCGCCCGCGGCGACGCCGAGGGCGCGGTGCAACTCATGGACCAGCACCTGCGCGAACTGGAAGAACACCTGATGCTGGGCTCACCCGACGACGAGCGGAACCTCGCCAAGCTACTGGGCCTGGGCTGAGGCCGGCAGACAAGCCCGTCACCACGCATGCCCCCGCTCGACCACTTTCCCCCCACCCGCGCCGAGGCCCTGCGCCGCATTGGCGCCATCCGCCCTGCCGACTACGCGCGCACCCGCAACGCCCTCGATGGCGCCGTGACCCGCCTGTCGCCCTACCTCACCCACGGCCTGGTCGATTTGCGTGAGGTGCTGCAAGGCGTGGTGGCTGGGCACCCGCTGCCCGCGCAGCACAAGCTGGTGTTCGAGCTGGGATGGCGGGCCTATTTCCGCCACGTGTGGCAGCACCGGGGCGATGGCATCCTGCAATCGCTGCACCCGGACCCTTTGCCCGACGAGGCCTACGCCCGCGAGCTGCCGGGCGACATTCGCCAAGGGCGCACGGGCGTGCCCGCCATCGACCAGGCCGTGCGCGAGCTGTACGCCACCGGCTGGCTGCACAACCACGCGCGCATGTGGCTGGCCAGCTATGTGGTGCATGTGCGCAAGGTGCACTGGCGCGCCGGGGCCGACTGGCTTTACGGCCACCTGCTCGACGGTGACCTCGCCAGTAACCACCTGAGCTGGCAATGGGTGGCCGGCACGGGCAGCCACAAGCCCTATCTCTTCAACGCCGAGAACGTGGCCAAGTTCGCGCCCGCGCCCTGGCACAGCCCTGGCACGGTGATCGACACCACCTATGAAGCGCTTGACCAACTGGCGCGCGATCCCTCGGCACGCCCCCCTCAAGCCGCCGCCGGGGCAAGCACCGAGGCGGCCGAAGAACCCGCGCTGCTGGCCGCCCCACCAGACCAGCCAGCCTGGGCATCGCCCGATGGCGCGGCCGTGGCTGGGCGCGACGTGTGGCTGGTGCACCCCTGGGCGCTGGGCGCGCTGCCCACCGACCTCTCACCCGAGACGGTGGTGGTCGGCATCGCCGTGGCCGATTTCCACCAGGCCTGGCCCTGGAACGCGTACCGCTGGCACTGGGTGGGGCAGCGCATGGGCGAACTCGGCGCGCTGCGCTGGCACGCCGACGCCCAGCCGCTGGGTCAGGCGCTGCGAGGCGCCAGGCGCGTGCGCACGGTGGCCGAGCCTCACCTGGCCGCCTGGCTCTCGGCGTGGGCCGAGTGTCTGGCGCCCGCCGACCTGTTCCCCGAGGTGGCCAAGCGCGCCGTGACCGCGCCCAACAGCTTTGACCTGCTGGACTCCGAGTACTTCTCGCTCAAGAAGATCGTGCCCACCGGCAACCTCAAGGGCATCGACACCAAGCGCATCAAGAACGCCGACAAGACCACACCGCTGTTCACCAAGGGCGAGATCGGCGGCAAGAAGGTGGGCGACCAGGGCACCGCGCCGAAGAAGGTGATGTACCTCGAAGGCGAGAAGTCCAAGAAGTTCGCGACCTCGCCCACGCAGTACATGTCGCTCATCCCCACGGTCTACAACGCCGACACGCTGGGCATCCGGCCCGACCTGATCAAGCGCCCCATCAGCAGCTGGGCCGAGCTGCTCAACCCCGAGTTCAAGGGCAAGGCCTCCATCCTGAACATTCCCTCCATCGGCATCATGGACGCGGCCATGGTGGTGGAAGCCATGGGCCTCTACAAGTACCCCGACAAGGGCAACATGACCAAGAAGGAGATCGACCTCACGATCAAGACCCTGATCGAGGCCAAGAAGGCCGGCCAGTTCCGCAGCCTCTGGAAAGACTTCAACGAGTCGGTCAACCTCATGGCCTCGGGCGAGGTGGTCATTCAGTCGATGTGGTCGCCCGCCGTCACGGCTGTGCGCTCCAAGGGCATTGCCTGCACCTTCCAGCCGCTGAAAGAGGGCCCACCGCTCGCACAGATAGTTTGAGCCCCAGGTCGCGCTCGATAAGTTCGCGCACTGCGGCTCGACTCCAAAGCGCAAACTCCATCTTGATCTGCTCGGGGCGTTTGTCGATGATGGTCATTCGAATGGCGAGCTCTTGCTCAGCGATCAGGCTGCGTCCACTGCCCGGTTTCTTTCCCCTGGCGTGGGGCTTGAGTGCAGCCGCCCCGCCTTGCTCGAACAGGCGCAGTGCAGTGTTGACCCCAGACCAACTGAGTCCGGTTTGCTCAACGATCTGCATCACCCCGACACCTTTTCGATGCAAGCGGATGACCTGCTTGCGCCGTTCGTGCAGCACTTCCCGCGACTGCGTGCGTGCATCTTCGTTTTCCATGAACTTTGGAGTGATGCCATCAACAAAAGTTCATGAATAAATGATGCCGGGTCTATAGTGTCGACGCCATTTTGACCGCCCCTACCGATCTCGATTGACCAAGATTATCTGTTCTACAGCCCGCATGAACGTTCAGATTCCATAAGACCGGTGGTGATCATCGATTTTCGGCGCTCGTGATCAAAACAGGGGTGGCGCCAACACCTCAGTGCTCCCGGAGCGTTACCCCAGCCATGTCATGTAACGCTCATGGGCAGCGGTCATTGCATCGCCTCCCACGGATTGAGAATGATCGCGCCCGTTGACTGGAAATCAGCAACGTTGCGAGCAACCACCGTCATGCCATGCACAAGGGCTGTTGCCGCAATGAGTGCATCACGCTCGCCGCGCTTGTCGGGGACATGCAACCGGGCGCAGCGTTGCGCCACGGCGGTATCAATAGGCAGCGTGCGGCCGGAGAACTCGGGCAATACGTGCTGCTCCAGCCATGAGCGCAACATGGCCCCCTGGGTGGAGTCCTTGCGCTCAATCGACAGAACGCCAAGCTCCAGTTCCATGATGGTGATGGCTGACACAAAGAGGTCGGCCGCATCGACGGTTTCAGCCCATGCGGTCACGTTCGCATCGGCCTTGCCAATCCGTACCTTGCGCAGCTCGGACACCACGTTGGTGTCAAGAACAAACATCATGAGAAATCAACCGACCGGGGTTTGATGGTCACACGCGGCGGCACAAACTCGATGTCGGCGATACCCGGCATTGCCAGCGCATCGGCAATGTTGCGCCGCTGCTTGGTGAGTCGCTGATAGTCCTCAAAGCTCATCAGCACATGGGCTGGGCGGCCTCGATCTGTAATGAACTCTGGCCCGTTGTTTGCCGCCCGTTTTGCCTCGCTCGCCCCTTGGTTGAACTCGCGGCTTGATAGGGTGGTGATGGTCATAACGGCACCTCCAGTTTATGAGCAGTGTTACAACATAAAACCGGGAGCAAGCGTTTTTAGAGTCGGCAAACGGTGGTTTCCTAGCCCGGTGCCGCCCCGGCCTTGGGCAGGATGGCCGCTGCCTCGGCCCAAATGCCTGTGATCTTTTCCTTCGCCATGTTGGTGTGCAGGTACTCGCCTCGGTGTTCTTGCCCCAAGCGCACAGCACGCTCGCGGACCCCGGGGGAAAACATGTTTGACTTCGTCATGGCTCAATCCTCTCAGAGTGTTGGGTCTCCACAAAAACCGGGGCGATTCAAGCATCGCTGGCAGGTGGAGTGGTTCTTCAAGTGGATCAAGCAGCACCTGCGCATCAAGTTAGGGGGGGTGAAGACCCGGCGGGGCAAGAAGCAAGAGGCCAAGAGTCATCAATTGCGAGTGGCGCTTCGGGCCGTTTTTGCGGGATCGGCGTGACAATGTGTGCCTCTTGAGCGCAAATGAGGGCTCTGTGATGTCCCAATGGGGAGGGGTGGAAATCCTGTATGATCAACGACTTACGTCGATTGGTTGCTTTTTGAGTGGAAAAATTGCTGTTGATGCGCAGCAATTTTTTTGCCCTCCGAAGGCTATAGTCATCCGGGCTGCCAGCGGAATTTTGAGTATTGGTCTTTTTCAGCGTTGCGGCTGTAGCTCAGTGGATAGAGTATCGGCCTCCGAAGCCAAGGGTCGTGGGTTCGATCCCCGCCAGCCGCGCCAAATCTTTTGTCTTTTCGCCGATTTTTGTGGGTGTTGATGAAAGTCGTGCTAGAATTCGAAATTCTTCGGAGGGGTGCCCGAGTGGCTAAAGGGGGCAGACTGTAAATCTGTTGGCTTACGCCTACACTGGTTCGAATCCAGTCCCCTCCACCAAATTTAGTGAGTGGCTTGTCAGTCTGACGAGCTTCGCAGAGGCTGAAAAGCCAGTGCGGGAGTAGTTCAATGGTAGAACCCTAGCCTTCCAAGCTAATGACGCGGGTTCGATTCCCGTCTCCCGCTCCACTTTTTTGGTTCTTTGGTTTTTCGTCTGTCATTGTTTTTATGATGATCAGATTTGCCCATGTGGCTCAGTGGTAGAGCACTCCCTTGGTAAGGGAGAGGTCGCGGGTCCGATTCCCGCCATGGGCACCATTTGAAGGTGCGTCCGGTTCTGGTTGCGCCGAGATCCTGTTGTTTTGAGATAGATATTTTTCGGAGTCGGAAAAATGGCAAAAGGAAAATTCGAGCGTACCAAGCCCCACGTCAACGTGGGCACGATCGGTCACGTGGACCATGGCAAGACAACCCTGACGGCTGCTATCGCAACCGTGCTGTCTGCCAAGTTCGGCGGCGAAGCCAAGAAGTACGATGAAATCGACGCAGCGCCCGAAGAAAAGGCACGCGGCATTACCATCAACACTGCCCACGTTGAATACGAAACCGCTAACCGCCACTACGCTCACGTGGACTGCCCCGGCCACGCTGACTATGTGAAGAACATGATCACTGGCGCCGCTCAAATGGACGGCGCCATCCTGGTGTGCTCCGCTGCTGACGGCCCAATGCCCCAGACCCGTGAACACATCCTGCTGGCTCGCCAAGTGGGCGTGCCTTACATCATCGTGTTCCTGAACAAGTGCGACATGGTGGATGACGAAGAACTGCTCGAACTCGTCGAAATGGAAGTGCGTGAACTCCTGGACAAGTACGACTTCCCAGGCGACGACACCCCCATCATCCGCGGCTCGGCCAAGATGGCCCTCGAAGGCGACAAGGGCAAGCTGGGTGAAGAAGCCATCATGAAGCTGGCTGAAGCCCTGGACACCTACATCCCCACGCCCGAGCGTGCGGTGGACGGCGCCTTCCTGATGCCCGTGGAAGACGTGTTCTCCATCTCCGGTCGCGGTACCGTGGTGACCGGCCGTGTCGAACGCGGCGTGATCAAGGTCGGCGAAGAAATCGAAATCGTGGGTATCCGCGACACGCAAAAGACCACCTGCACTGGCGTGGAAATGTTCCGCAAGCTGCTGGACCAAGGTCAAGCTGGCGACAACGTGGGTCTGCTGCTGCGCGGCACCAAGCGCGAAGACGTGGAACGTGGCCAAGTGCTGTGCAAGCCCGGCTCGATCAAGCCCCACACCCACTTCACCGCTGAAGTGTATGTGTTGAGCAAGGACGAAGGCGGCCGCCACACTCCCTTCTTCAACAACTACCGTCCTCAGTTCTACTTCCGTACGACTGACGTGACTGGCGCCATCGAGCTGCCAGCCGACAAGGAAATGGTGATGCCTGGTGACAACGTGTCGATCACTGTGAAGCTGATCAACCCCATCGCCATGGAAGAAGGTCTGCGCTTTGCTATCCGTGAAGGCGGCCGTACTGTGGGCGCTGGCGTGGTTGCCAAGATCATTGCTTAATTAGCGTGTTCGTAGGGGTATAGCTCAATTGGCAGAGCGTCGGTCTCCAAAACCGAAGGTTGTAGGTTCGATTCCTACTGCCCCTGCCACTTGAATGTGGCTCAAACAAAGCCCGCCAGGATCTGGCGGGCTTCGGTGTCTTGTGTGATGCCGTGTGAAATGAAGTGGAAATATTAAACATGGCTGCCTCACAGGTTGAAACCGTCAGTTCGGGTGCAGACAAGGCGAAGCTCTTTGCTGTTGCTGCCTTGGTCGTTGCTGCTGTTGCCGGCTTTTATTTCTTGGCAAAGCAAGGTGTCTATGTTCAATGGGGCGTCTTGCTGGTTGGCCTAGTGGCAGCGGCAGGCGTATTCCTGATCTCCGAGCCTGGTCGTCAGTTTGTTGCTTTCGCCCGTGATGCATGGCGCGAAGTCAAAAAAGTGGTGTGGCCTACGCGCAAGGAAACACTGCAGATGACTGCTTATGTGTTTGCCTTCGTTGTCATCATGGCGCTTTTTCTGTGGTTTACGGACAAAACCCTGGAATGGGTTTTTTACGACCTCATTTTGGGATGGAGAAAGTCATGACAACCGATGCTGTGATGGTGGATAGTGCTGCTTCTGCACCTGCCGCGTCTTCCAATCCTGATTTGCGCTGGTATATCGTCCATGCCTATTCAGGCATGGAGAAGGCCGTAGAGCGCAATATTCTTGAGCGTATTGGTCGCGCAGGAATGCAAGACAAGTTTGGTCGCATCCTCGTTCCCACCGAAGAGGTGGTGGAGATGAAAAACGGCCAGAAGAAAACAACTGAACGCAGACTGTTTCCGGGCTATGTGTTCGTCGAGATGGTCATGGATGACGACACTTGGCACTTGGTGAAGCACACCAACAAAGTGACGGGTTTTGTCGGCGGTGCGAAGAATCGCCCTGCTCCCATCTCTGAAGAAGAGGTGCAAAAAATCGTCAGCCAGATGCAGGAAGGCACTGACAAGCCACGCCACAAGATCGAATTCATGGTGGGTGAGTTGGTTCGTGTCAAAGAAGGCCCATTCACTGACTTCAATGGTTCGGTGGAAGAGGTCAATTACGAGAAGAATCGTCTGCGCGTGTCGGTGATGATCTTTGGTCGCTCGACTCCTGTGGAATTGGAATTTGGTCAGGTTGAAAAAACCTGATTTGAAAGTGATCCTCGCATTTTTCGGCTCAATGCGAGGATTTGTTTGATGAGTCGTTAACCCCGGGGAGCCGGTTCCCGTACGCGACGGTGCACGAGAACTGGCGTTACAACCCGCAAGGAGCAAAACATGGCGAAGAAAATCGTCGGTTTTATCAAGCTGCAAGTTCCAGCTGGTAAGGCCAACCCATCCCCACCAATCGGTCCTGCACTGGGTCAACGTGGTCTGAACATCATGGAGTTCTGCAAGGCATTCAATGCCCAGACCCAAGGTGTTGAGCCAGGTCTGCCACTGCCCGTGGTGATCACTGCGTTTGCCGACAAGAGCTTCACCTTCATCATCAAGACGCCTCCAGCGACGACCTTGATCAAGAAGGCCATCAAGCTCGAAAAGGGTTCTTCCAACGCGCTGAAGACCAAGGTAGGCAAGATCACACGCGAACAGCTCGAAGAGATCGCCAAGACCAAGATGAAGGACATGAATGCTGCTGACGTGAACGCCGCTGTGCGCACGCTGGCTGGTTCTGCTCGCTCGATGGGCGTGACGGTGGAGGGTTTGTAAATGGCCAAGTTGACTAAAAAGCAAAAGGCCCTGCAGGGCAAGGTAGACAGCACCAAGCTGTACGCTTTCGCTGATGCCGTGGCTTTGGTGAAGGAAGCAGCTACTGCCAAGTTCGATGAATCCATCGACGTGGCTGTGCAGCTCGGCATCGACGCCAAGAAGTCTGACCAAGTGGTGCGCGGCGCTGTGGTGCTGCCCAACGGCACAGGCAAGACAACTCGCGTTGCCGTGTTTGCACAAGGTGCCAAGGCTGAAGAAGCCAAGGCTGCTGGCGCTGACGTGGTTGGTATGGACGACCTGGCCGCCATGGTCAAGGCCGGTGACATGCCCTTCGACGTGGTGATTGCTGCTCCAGATGCGATGCGTGTGGTGGGTACGCTGGGTCAAATTCTGGGTCCACGTGGCCTGATGCCTAACCCCAAGGTTGGCACAGTGACTCCAGACGTTGCCACGGCTGTGAAGAACGCCAAGGCGGGTCAGGTGCAATTCCGTGTCGACAAGGCCGGTATCGTGCACAGCACCATTGGTCGCCGTTCGTTCGACAACGAAAAGCTCCAGGGTAACCTGGCTGCGTTGATCGACGCGCTGAACAAGGCCAAGCCTGCTTCGAGCAAGGGTCTGTACCTGCGCAAGGTGGCTGTTTCCTCCACGATGGGCGTTGGCGTCCGCGTGGACACACAGTCCATCGCAGCGTAATTGCAAGAAATCTTCGGGTCTTTCGCGAGGCCCGATGTGGTGGGCTGGGAGTGCTGCACAAGAACTCCCAGGCCATCCAAGACCGTTGGTGTGCGCTGCTGCACTTAATCCGTTAGAGGGCCAACGCAGATGGCGATCCCGCTGCAGATGGAATTCGTTCCGAAACAGTTGGTCGCTGCAACAAGAGCGTGCATGAGGGTGAAAACCTGATTGCGCAAATGAAGGAGTAGACCTTGAGTCTTAATCGCAGTGAGAAAGAAGCGGTCATTTCTGAAGTGACCAGCCTCGCCGCAAAAGCTCAAACGCTTGTGATCGCGGAATACCGTGGCATCACGGTCGCCGACATGACCAAACTGCGCGTTGAAGCACGCAGCAAGGGTGTGAGCCTGAGTGTTCTGAAGAACACCCTGGCCCGCCGTGCTGTGGCTGGCAGCCAGTTTGACGTGGTGGCCGACCAGATGACTGGTCCCCTGATCTATGGCTTCTCCGAAGATGCCGTGGCCGCCGCCAAAGTGGTGGCCGATTTCGCGAAGACCAACGACAAGTTGGTGATTCGCGGCGGTGCTTTCGGTGGCAAGGCCCTGGATGTCAACGGCGTTAAGCAACTGGCCAACATTCCTTCCAAGGAAGTGTTGCTGGCCCAGTTGTGTGGCTTGCTTATGTCGCCTATTTCCCGCACCGCAGTGGTGTTGGGTGCCTTGGCGGCGAAAAAAGGCGAAGGCGAAACTGCCGCTGCTTGATAGCAGTGCAGTCACGTGTTAACCAATTGTTAGGAAATCAAAATGGCATTCGATAAAGACGCATTTCTGACCGCTCTCGACAGCATGACGGTCCTGGAACTCAATGACCTGGTGAAGGCCATTGAAGAGAAGTTTGGCGTGAGCGCTGCAGCCATGGCTGCTCCTGCTGCCGCTGGTGGTGGCGCTGGCGCTGCTGCTGCTGAAGAAAAGACAGAATTCAACGTGGTGCTGACCGATGCTGGCGCCAACAAGGTTTCCGTCATCAAGGCAGTGCGCGAAATCACTGGTCTGGGCCTCAAGGAAGCCAAGGACCTGGTGGACGGCGCTCCCAAGAACGTCAAGGAAGGCATTGCCAAGGCAGATGCCGAAGCCGCTGTCAAGAAGCTGGTGGAAGCCGGCGCCAAGGCCGAACTCAAGTAATTCGGTTCCTTTCAAGGGCTGGAGTGCTCCTCAAGGGCCTCCAGCCTTTGGCGCTTTCAGAGCGCACTCGAAAACCGGCTTGGCTCTTCATTCAAGGGCCTTGCAAACAGCCCAGGTTTTCGAGTGTCTTCTGACAACCCCGACAGCAGAAGATACCTTGGTTCGGGTGATGTGCAACGCATCGCCGTCCGCCATGGTTGGTAGTGGCCAACCGCCAAGCCCGCACAGGAACGCACCTTGCGGGTCAGTCGTCGAAGACCCAGGACTCATGTCTTTGCCCGGAGATCTCATGGCCTATTCTTACACCGAACGCAAGCGAATTCGCAAAAGTTTCGGCAGCCGCGATAGCGTGCTCGAAGTTCCTTACCTGCTGCAGATGCAGAAGGATGCGTACACCGCTTTCTTGCAGGCTGATACGCCCCCCCAGAAACGAACCATCGAAGGGCTTCAGGCCGCTTTCGACGCAGCTTTCCCTATCGTCTCTCACAACGGTTTTGTGGAGATGAAGTTCATTGAGTACAACTTGGCCAAGCCTGCCTTTGATGTACGTGAATGCCAGACCCGTGGTCTGACGTTTGCGTCTGCCGTGCGTGCCAAGGTGCAGCTCATCATTTATGACCGCGAGTCTTCGACTTCGCAGTCCAAAGTGGTCAAGGAAGTGAAAGAGCAAGAGGTCTACATGGGCGAAGTGCCCCTGATGACTGACAAGGGCTCGTTCATCATCAACGGCACGGAACGCGTGATCGTGTCCCAGCTGCACCGCTCGCCAGGCGTGTTCTTCGAGCACGACAAGGGCAAGACGCACAGCTCGGGCAAGTTGCTGTTCTCCGCCCGCATCATTCCTTACCGTGGTTCGTGGCTGGACTTCGAATTCGATCCGAAGGACATCCTGTACTTCCGCGTGGACCGTCGTCGCAAGATGCCCGTCACCACGCTGCTCAAGGCCATTGGCCTGAACCCCGAGTCGATCCTGGCCAACTTCTTCGTCAACGACAACTTCCGCCTGATGGACAGCGGCGCACAAATGGAGTTTGTGCCCGATCGCCTCAAGGGTGAAGTTGCCCGTTTTGACATCACTGACAAGAGTGGCAAGGTCGTCGTCGCCAAGGACAAGCGCATCACCGCGCGCCACACGCGCGAGCTGGAGCAGTCCGGCACGACCCACATCAGCGTGCCCGAAGACTTCCTGATTGGTCGCGTCGTGGCCCGCAACATTGTGGATGCGGACACCGGCGAAATCATCGCCAAGGCCAACGAAGAGCTGACCGAAGCCCTGCTTAAGAAACTGCGCTCCGCTGGCGTGCGTGACCTGCAAGTCATCTACACCAACGAACTCGACCAAGGCGCCTACATCTCGCAAACCCTGCGCATTGATGAAACGGCCGATGAGTTCGCTGCGCGCGTGGCCATCTACCGCATGATGCGCCCCGGCGAGCCGCCGACGGAAGACGCCGTGCAGGCCCTGTTCCAGCGCCTGTTCTACAACCCCGACACGTACGACCTCTCGCGCGTGGGCCGCATGAAGTTCAACGCCAAGATCGGCCGCGACGAATCCACAGGCCCCATGGTGCTGTCCAACGAAGACATCCTGGCCGTGGTCAAGATCCTCGTGGATCTGCGCAATGGCCGTGGCGAGGTGGACGATATCGACCATCTGGGCAACCGCCGCGTGCGCTGCGTGGGCGAACTGGCTGAGAACCAGTACCGCACTGGCCTGGCGCGTATCGAAAAGGCTGTGAAGGAACGTCTGGGTCAGGCTGAGCAAGAGCCGCTGATGCCCCATGACCTGATCAACAGCAAGCCGATCTCGGCTGCTCTGAAAGAATTCTTCGGCGCATCGCAGCTGTCGCAGTTCATGGACCAGACCAACCCTCTGGCCGAAATCACGCACAAGCGCCGTGTGTCCGCTCTGGGCCCAGGCGGTTTGACCCGTGAGCGCGCAGGCTTTGAAGTGCGTGACGTGCACGTGACCCACTACGGTCGCGTTTGCCCTATCGAAACGCCTGAAGGTCCCAACATTGGTCTGATCAACTCGCTGGCTCTGTACGCCCGCCTGAACGAGTACGGCTTCATTGAGACGCCTTACCGTCGCGTGGTGGACGGCAAGATCACCAACGAGATCGACTACCTGTCGGCCATCGAAGAAGGCAAGTACGTGATCGCTCAGGCGAACGCGCAGCTCGACAAGGATGGTCGCCTGACGGGTGATCTGGTGTCTGCCCGTGAAAAGGGTGAATCCATTCTGTGCGGCGCAGACCGCGTGCAGTACATGGACGTGTCGCCCGCACAGATCGTGTCGGTGGCGGCCTCGCTGGTTCCGTTCCTGGAGCACGACGATGCGAACCGCGCGTTGATGGGCGCCAACATGTCGCGTCAGGCGGTGCCTGTGCTGCGTCCTGAGAAGCCCCTGGTGGGTACGGGCATTGAGCGCGTGGCGGCTGTGGACTCCGGCACCGTGGTCACGGCCAACCGTGGCGGTGTGGTGGACTACGTGGACGCCACCCGCATCGTGGTGCGCGTGAACGATGCTGAAGCGGTGGCCGGTGAAGTGGGTGTGGACATCTACAACCTCATCAAGTACCAGCGTTCCAACCAGAACACGAACATCCACCAGCGCCCCATCGTCAAGAAGGGTGACAAGCTGGTCAAGGGCGATGTGATTGCGGACGGCGCCTCGACCGACTTCGGCGAAATCGCCATCGGCCAGAACATGCTGATCGCGTTCATGCCCTGGAACGGCTACAACTTCGAAGACTCGATCCTGATCAGCGAGCGCGTGGTGGCTGAAGACCGCTACACCTCGATCCACATCGAAGAGCTGGTTGTGATGGCCCGCGACACCAAGCTGGGTGCCGAGGAAATCACACGCGACATTCCGAACCTGTCGGAACAGCAACTGAACCGCCTGGACGAGTCCGGCATCATCTACGTGGGTGCCGAAGTGCAGCCTGGCGACACGCTGGTCGGCAAGGTCACGCCCAAGGGCGAAACCACGCTCACGCCGGAAGAGAAGCTGCTGCGCGCGATCTTCGGTGAGAAGGCTTCGGACGTGAAGGACACCTCGCTGCGTGTGGACCAGGGCTCGTCGGGCACCGTGATCGACGTGCAGGTGTTTACCCGCGAAGGCATCCAGCGCGACAAGCGCGCCCAGCAGATCATCGACGATGAACTCAAGCGCTTCCGTCTGGACCTGAACGACCAGCTGCGCATTGTGGAAGCCGATGCGTTTGACCGTATCGAAAAGCTGCTGACTGGCCGCGTGGCTAACGGCGGCCCACAGAAGCTGGCCAAGGGCACGAAGATCGACAAGGCCTACCTGGCCTCGGTCGAGAAGTTCCACTGGTTCGACATCCGCCCCGCAGAGGACGAAGTCGCGACCCAGCTCGAATCCATCAAGAACGCGCTGGAGCAAACCCGCCACAGCTTCGACCTGGCTTTTGAAGAAAAGCGCAAGAAGCTCACGCAAGGCGACGAGCTGCCTGCTGGCGTGCTGAAGATGGTCAAGGTGTACCTGGCCGTCAAGCGCCGCCTGCAGCCTGGTGACAAGATGGCCGGCCGCCACGGTAACAAGGGTGTGGTCTCCAAGATCGTTCCCGTCGAAGACATGCCTTACATGGCCGACGGCACGCCTGCCGACATCGTTCTGAACCCGCTGGGCGTGCCTTCGCGGATGAACATTGGTCAGGTGCTGGAAGTCCACTTGGGCTGGGCTGGCAAGGGCATTGGTCAGCGCATTGGCGACATGCTGCAGCAAGAAGCCAAGGCTTCTGAGCTGCGCGCCTTCCTGGAAGAGGTCTACAACTCGCGTGGCCGCAAGGAAGACTTGTCGCAGCTGTCGGACGACGACCTGTTGGCCATGGCGCAGAACCTGACCGCCGGCGTGCCTTATGCAACGCCAGTGTTCGACGGCGCTTCGGAAGAAGAAATCAAGGACATGCTGAAGATTGCATACCCTGACGACATCGCCGAGCGCAAGGGCCTGACGCCTACCCGCACGCAAGCCTATCTGCACGATGGCCGCACGGGTGACCGCTTCGAGCGTCCCACAACCATCGGCTACATGCATTACCTGAAGCTGCACCACTTGGTGGACGACAAGATGCACGCCCGCTCGACCGGTCCCTACTCGCTCGTCACGCAGCAGCCGCTGGGTGGTAAGGCGCAGTTCGGTGGCCAGCGTTTCGGGGAAATGGAAGTGTGGGCGCTGGAAGCGTACGGCGCCGCCTACGTGCTGCAGGAAATGCTGACCGTGAAGTCCGACGACGTGGTGGGCCGTACCAAGGTGTACGAATCCATCGTCAAGGGCGAACACGCCATCGAAGCCGGCATGCCGGAATCGTTCAATGTGCTGGTCAAGGAAATTCGTTCCTTGGGCCTGGACATCGAACTCGAACGCTCCTGAACAGGATCGGGATTATTAAAAAAGTGAGCTGCTAGCGCTTGTTAATAAAGGCTTTGCGTATGTTTAAGCATCCAAAGCCCCGTGTATCAAGCGCTGGTAGCTATGATTTTTGACGAAAAGGAAAGAGTCACATGAAATCGCTACTCGACCTGTTCAAGCAATTCACGCCGGATGAGCACTTTGACGCCATCCGCATTGGCATGGCCTCGCCCGAGAAGATCCGTTCGTGGTCTTTCGGTGAAGTGAAGAAGCCCGAAACCATCAACTACCGTACGTTCAAGCCCGAGCGCGACGGCCTGTTCTGCGCCAAGATTTTTGGTCCTATCAAGGACTACGAATGCCTGTGCGGCAAGTACAAGCGCCTGAAGCACCGCGGCGTGATCTGCGAGAAGTGCGGCGTGGAAGTCACGCAGACCAAGGTGCGCCGCGAGCGCATGGGCCACATCGATCTGGCCGCGCCTTGCGCCCACATCTGGTTCCTGAAGTCGCTGCCATCGCGTCTGGGCCTGGTGCTGGACATGACCCTGCGCGACATCGAACGCGTGCTGTACTTTGAAGCCTACGTGGTGACCGACCCCGGCATGACCCCGCTGAAGAAGTTCAGCATCATGTCCGAGGACGACTACGACGCCAAGCGCAAGGAATACGGCGACGAATTCATCGCCAAGATGGGCGCTGAAGGCATCAAGGACCTGCTTGAATCCATCGACATCGACCTGTCGATCGAGAAGCTGCGCGGCGACCTGACCGGCTCCGAAGTCAAGGTCAAGAAGAACGCCAAGCGCCTGAAGGTGCTGGAAGCGTTCAAGAAGTCGGGCATCAAGCCCGAGTGGATGGTGCTGGAAGTGCTGCCCGTGCTGCCGCCGGACCTGCGTCCGCTGGTGCCGCTGGACGGCGGCCGTTTCGCCACATCCGACCTGAACGACCTGTACCGCCGCGTCATCAACCGCAACTCGCGTCTGCGCCGCCTGCTGGAGCTGAAGGCCCCTGAAATCATCGCCCGCAACGAAAAGCGGATGCTGCAAGAGGCTGTCGATTCGCTGTTGGACAACGGCCGCCGTGGCAAGGCCATGACCGGCGCCAACAAGCGCGCACTGAAGTCCCTGGCTGACATGATCAAGGGTAAGTCGGGCCGCTTCCGCCAGAACTTGCTGGGTAAGCGCGTGGACTACTCCGGTCGTTCCGTGATTACCGTGGGCCCAACGCTCAAGCTGCACCAGTGCGGTCTGCCCAAGCTGATGGCGCTGGAGCTGTTCAAGCCCTTCATCTTCTCGCGCCTCGAAGCCATGGGCATCGCGACGACGATCAAGGCCGCCAAGAAGGAAGTCGAATCCGGCACCCCCGTGGTGTGGGACATTCTGGAAGAGGTCATCAAAGAGCACCCCGTGATGCTGAACCGTGCGCCTACGCTGCACCGTTTGGGTATCCAGGCCTTTGAGCCCATCCTGATCGAAGGCAAGGCCATCCAGCTGCACCCCCTCGTTTGCGCGGCCTTCAACGCCGACTTCGACGGTGACCAGATGGCTGTTCACGTGCCGCTGTCGGTGGAAGCGCAGATGGAAGCCCGCACGCTGATGCTGGCCTCCAACAACGTGCTGTTCCCTGCTTCGGGCGAACCCTCCATCGTTCCTTCGCAGGACGTGGTGCTGGGCCTGTACTACGCCACCCGTGACCGTATCAACGGCAAGGGCGAAGGCCTGGTGTTTGCTGACACCGGTGAAGTGCAGCGCGCTCTGGACGCCGGCGAAGTGGAACTGGCCGCCCGGATCACCGTGCGCATGACCGAGTGGACCAAGGACAAGGAAACGGGCGAATTCGTGCCTTCGACCTCGCTGGTGGAAACCACCGTGGGCCGTGCACTGCTGTCCGAGATCCTGCCCAAGGGCCTGCCGTTCTCGTACATGAACAAGGCGCTCAAGAAGAAGGAAATCTCGCGCCTGATCAACGTGTCCTTCCGCAAGTGCGGTCTGAAGGAAACGGTGGTGTTCGCCGACAAGCTGCTGCAAAACGGTTTCCGTCTGGCCACACGCGCTGGTATCTCCATCTGTATCGACGACATGCTGGTGCCTCCACAAAAGGCCAGCATCATCGAGCGCTCCGAAAAGGACGTGAAGGAGATTGCACAGCAGTACGCCTCCGGTCTGGTGACCTCGGGCGAGCGCTACAACAAGGTGGTGGACATCTGGGGCAAGGCCGGTGACGAAGTCTCCAAGGTGATGATGGCCCAGCTGTCCAAGCAGAAGGTGGTAGACCGCCACGGCAAGGAAGTGGACCAGGAGTCCTTCAACTCCATCTACATGATGGCCGACTCCGGCGCCCGCGGCTCTGCAGCCCAGATCCGTCAGGTGGCCGGTATGCGGGGTCTGATGGCCAAGCCAGACGGCTCGATCATTGAAACGCCTATCACCGCGAACTTCCGCGAAGGTCTGAACGTGTTGGAGTACTTCATCTCCACCCACGGTGCCCGTAAGGGTCTGGCCGACACGGCGCTGAAGACCGCCAACTCCGGTTACCTCACCCGCCGTCTGGTGGACGTGACGCAGGACCTGGTCGTGACCGAAGAGGATTGCGGCACTGCCAATGGTTCGCTGATGCGCGCCATCGTTGAAGGCGGTGAAGTGATCGAATCGCTGCGCGAACGTATCCTGGGCCGCACGGCTGCGGAAGACATCCTGCACCCCGAAAACCGCTCGGTGCTGGTGCCTGCCGGCACGATGCTCGAAGAAGACCTGATCGAAGAGATCGAGTCTGTGGGCGTGGACGAAGTGAAGGTGCGCACTGCGCTGACCTGCGAAACCCGCTACGGCCTGTGCGCCAAGTGCTACGGCCGCGACTTGGGCCGCGGCGGTCTGATCAACCTCGGCGAAGCCGTGGGTGTGATCGCTGCCCAGTCCATCGGTGAACCCGGCACGCAGCTGACCATGCGTACCTTCCACATCGGTGGTGCCGCTTCGCGTGCTGCCATCGCTTCGAGCGTGGAAGCCAAGTCCAACGGCGTGATCGGCTTCAATGCCACGATGCGCTACGTGAGCAACACCAAGGGCGAGCTGGTGGTGATTGCACGTTCGGGTGAAATCATCATCCAGGACGAGCATGGCCGCGAGCGTGAGCGCCACAAGGTGCCTTACGGTGCGACGCTGACCGTGAAGGCCGACCAGGCCATCAAGGCCGGTACGATTCTGGCCAACTGGGATCCGCTGACCCGACCCATCATTACCGAATTCGCCGGTCAGGTGAAGTTCGAGAACGTGGAAGAAGGCCTCACCGTCGCCAAGCAGGTTGACGAAGTGACCGGCCTGTCCACCCTGGTGGTGATCGACCCCAAGCGCCGTGGCGCTGCCAAGGTCGTTCGCCCACAGGTGAAGCTGATCGACGCACAAGGCCAGGAAGTGAAGATCCCCGGCACCGACCACTCGGTGACGATCGGCTTCCAGGTGGGCGCTCTGATCCAGGTGCGCGACGGCCAGGACGTGGGCCCCGGCGAAGTGCTGGCCCGTATCCCTGTCGAAGGTCAGAAGACCCGCGACATTACCGGCGGTCTGCCCCGTGTGGCCGAACTGTTCGAAGCCCGTACGCCGAAGGACAAGGGCACGCTGGCAGAAATGACCGGCACCATCTCCTTCGGTAAGGAAACCAAGGGCAAGGTTCGCTTGCAGATCACCGATCCCGAAGGCAAGGTGTGGGAAGAACTCGTGCCCAAGGAAAAGAACATCCTGGTGCACGAAGGCCAGGTGGTCAACAAGGGCGAATCGATTGTGGACGGCCCCGCCGACCCACAAGACATCCTGCGTTTGCTGGGCATCGAAGAGCTGTCGCGCTACATCGTGGACGAAGTGCAGGACGTGTACCGCTTGCAGGGCGTGAAGATCAACGACAAGCACATCGAGGTGATCGTTCGCCAGATGCTGCGCCGTGTGGTGGTCGAGAACGTTGGCGAGTCGAACTACATTGCCGGCGAACAGGTCGAGCGTTCCGAGATCCTCAACACCAACGATGCGCTGCAGGCCCAAGGCAAGATCCCTGCCACGTACTCCAACGTGCTGCTGGGTATTACCAAGGCATCGCTGTCGACCGACTCGTTCATCTCTGCGGCTTCCTTCCAGGAAACGACCCGCGTGCTGACCGAAGCGGCGATCATGGGCAAGCGCGACGAGCTGCGCGGCCTGAAGGAAAACGTGATCGTGGGTCGCCTGATTCCTGCCGGTACGGGTCTGGCCTACCACCAGGCGCGCAAGGCCAAGGAAGCCATGGACGACGCCGAGCGCCGCGCCATTGCCGAAGCAGAAGCCGCCGAAATGGCCGCGACTGCCGACGACTCCGAGGTGGAGAGCAGCGCTTCCGCGTCTGACGCCGCTGCCGACTAAGCCCTTGGGCTTTGTCTGAAAGCGCTCCCGTCCTGCCGCTAGGTGGGCCGGGAGCGTTTTTTATTGGAACCGTCTTTCTCTTTTTCTCTGTGCTTTGGCTGTTGGTGCCATGGCCCGCCAGGGCCGCGCATTGCCTTGTTTGTGCCCTGTATGTGGTCGTCCCCCCTGTTCTGGATCTTGGTTGCGGTGATGGTGTTCTGGGCGCTGGGCGCCTACAACCGCCTGGTGCGCCTGAGGGCTGCAGCGCAAGCGGCTGATACCCAGTGGCAGGAGGTGCTGCGCCGCTGGGTGCAGATGTCACAGGCCTGGCGGGCAGCCGCCCCGGCGCAAGCTGTTGATTTGGCAGACAGCGCTGCCTTGGCGGTGAATGAGCGGCTGGAGCACGCGAGCCAGGTGCTGGAAGCAGCCCTGGTGGCCGCCCAGGCGCGGGGTGGGGAGCGCCTGCCCAGCCACCCGGAATGGGACGCTTGCCGCGCCTTGCTGGCGGCTGGAACCGACATGCTGGCCAACGCTGGCGGCACCGAGGGGGCAGAGATGGCGCCCTGGCGTGCGCAGGCTGCCGATTTGCAGGCCGTGACCACCATCGCCGCGCGCAATGCGGAGGACGCCATGCAGGCATACCAAGCGGCCATTGGCCAGTTCCCCGCCAGCGTGTTGGCGCAGGTTTGTGGCTTTGGTCCAAGGTAGCGGCGCCTCTGGCGCTACCGGCGAGCTGACCGCCCCTCTTTTTTGAAGCTGTTGCACACTGCTGCGTGCTGACTTGTCACTGGATTCCTTGATGAACCCCTCTGCCCCACGCCCCGCCCGACCCTCCCCCCGACCTGCGGCGCCGCGTGCCCAGGCCGCCGCTTCGCGCTCGCCCGCCGCAGCGTCCGGTGCGCCAGCGTCTGCAGCGCCTGCGGGCACCGGCGTGCCCTTGTGGCAGCAGCTGATGCTGGTGTGCCAGGCGTTGCAGGGCATTCGCGGAGGGCAGTCGGGTACGGCGGTGATCGAGGGCGTGGAACCGCGTCTGCGCCCCGGTGTGCAGGCGCTGTTGTTCCAGGTGCTGCGCAACCTGGGTCGGGCCGATGCACTGCGCAGCCAGCTCGTCGCCCGCAAGCCGCCCCCGGCGGCAGACGCGCTGCTGTGCACGGCGCTGGCGCTGGCGTGGGACCCGCAGGCCGCGCCCTATGAGCCCTTCACCTTGGTCAACCAGGCGGTAGAAGCCGCCAAGCGCGGCCAGGCCACGCGGGGGCAGGCCTCCTTCATCAACGCCTGCCTGCGCCGCTTTTTGCGTGAGCGTGATGCACTGGTGGCCTCCACCGATGGCGACCCCGTTGCGCGCTGGAACCACCCCGCCTGGTGGATTCGCCGGTTGCGGCAAGACTATCCGGCGGATTGGGAACGCATCCTGCAGGCCAACAACGCACATGCGCCCATGGCGTTGCGGGTCAATCAACAAAAATGCACTCTGGCGCAATACCAGCAAGCGCTAGCAGCTATCAATTTAGAAGCAAAAGTGGTGGGGCCGCAGGGCCTGGAGCTGGCACAGCCCGTGCCGGTGCAAGTGCTGCCTGGGTTTGCTGACGGCTGGGTGTCGGTGCAAGACGCTGCTGCCCAGCAGGCGGCGCCCCTGGTGCTGCAAGGGCTGGATTTGACGCAGCCCTTGCGCGTGCTGGATGCCTGCGCTGCGCCGGGTGGCAAGACTGCGCATCTGCTGGAACATGCGCCCGCGGGCTCGCCGCTGCAGGTCACGGCGCTGGAGGTGGATGAAAAGCGCAGTGCGCGCATCCATGACACGCTGGCGCGGCTGGGCTTGTCGGCGCAGGTGCTGGTGGCCGATGCGTCGCGCCCCCAGGACTGGTGGCAGTCGCAGTGCGGCGGAACCCCCTTTGACGCCATCTTGCTGGACGCGCCTTGCACCGCCTCGGGCATCGTGCGCCGCCATCCTGACGTGCGCTGGTTGCGGCGCGAATCGGATGTGGCGCAGCTGGCGCAACTGCAGCGTCAGATTCTGGAAGCGCTGTGGCCGTTGCTCAAGCCGGGCGGGCGCCTGCTGTACTGCACCTGCTCCGTCTTCAAGGCCGAGGGCGACTTGCAGATCCAAACGTTTCTTGCACACAACACCAACGCCCAGTTGCTGCCCTCACCAGGCCATTTAATTCCAGGAGTGGGGGAAAAATCCGGGCCTGTCCGGGACAATCCGGCAGGTGACCACGACGGTTTCTTTTACGCCCTGTTGCAAAAATCGGCCCATTGAGTCCCTGGTGATTCGCTGGCTGCGCTTTGTCGTGTGCTGCTGGGCCCTGTGGTGGGCCCCCGGCGCAGCTGTTTTTGCGCAGCAGGACGCTGGCGAGGCGCAGGGTTTGCGAATAGAGCGTGCAGAAGACGGCCTCTACCTGGGCGCGTCGTTTGATTTCACCTTGCCCGATCTGGCCGAGGATGCCTTGCACAAAGGCATTCCCATGTTTTTCGTGATGGAGGCCCAGGTTCGGCGCGACCGCTGGTATTGGTCAGACCGGGTGGTGGCCGAAGCCACGCGCTACCTGCGCCTGAGCTACCAGCCGCTCACGCGCCGCTGGCGACTCAGCACCTCTTCGGTGCCGTTCACCAACAGCGGACTGGGCGTGGTGCTGGGGCAGAATTTTGACGAGCTGGACGAAGCCCTGTCCGCCATGCGGCGGGTGATTCGCTGGCGCATTGGGGATGCCGATGTGCTGGAGCCCAACGCCGCGCACACGGTGCAGTTGCGCTTCCGGCTGGACATGTCCCAGCTGCCGCGGCCCTTGCAGATTGGTGCTGTGGGTCGCTCGGACTGGAACCTGCTGGTGTTCCGCAGCCAGCGGCTGCCTTCGCGCACGCAGCCTTAATCCCGCCTTTTTCTGAAATGCCTGCTGTGCCAGACGCTTCCTCCGCCCCCCGATCCGCCTCCGCCGAAGCCGCCAGTCGCGCCTCGGTTGCCGTGCGCTGGGCTGTGGGCGTGGGCGCCGCCACCATGACGGCCATCGGCCTGGTGCTGCTGTTCCTGCTCACACTCGCCACCAACAACCGGGCGCTGTACGAGCGCAACTACGCATGGCTGTTTGGCGTCAACGTGCTGGTGGCGGCACTGCTGCTGGGGGTGCTGGTGTGGATTGGCGCCCGGCTGCTTTTGCGTTTGCGCAAGGGGCGCTTTGGCAGCCGTCTGCTGGTCAAGCTGGCGGCCATCTTTGCGCTGGTGGGGCTGATGCCGGGGGTGCTGATCTATGTGGTGTCGTACCAGTTCGTCACGCGGTCGATTGAAAGCTGGTTTGACGTGAAGGTGGAAGGCGCGCTGGTGGCGGGGGTCAACCTGGCTCGGGTGTCGCTGGAGTCACAGGCCGCCGACATGGCCGCCAAGACGCGCACGGCCAGTGCCCAGGTGGCCCAGGGCTCATC
Source organism: Acidovorax temperans (assembly GCF_006716905.1). GTDB lineage: Bacteria > Pseudomonadota > Gammaproteobacteria > Burkholderiales > Burkholderiaceae_C > Acidovorax > Acidovorax temperans. Next base: position 465,908 of record NZ_VFPV01000004.1, read on the forward strand.
GGCCACCGTGGGGCTGGCGCTGGAGCGAATCCGGGACCAGCTGGGCGCCACCGATGTGGTGCTGTGGAATGCCGCCGGCCAGCCGATTGGCAGCGCGGGGCAGTCCCGCTTCAGTCTCAATCCCGAGCGGCCCAGCGCCGCCTTGCTGCGCTCGGTGCGTGAGCAGCGCGCTGTCACCCAGATCGAGGGGCTGGACGATATTGCCGACCCCAACGCCGTGCAGATGGCCCGCGTGAAAGTGCTGGTGCTGGTCACCAACCCGGGGCTGGGCCTGTTGACCGAACCCCGGTTTTTGCAAGCCACCTTGCCGTTGCCCCCCGCGCTGGTGTCCAACGCCATCGAGGTCCAGGAGGCCAACCGCGAGTATCAAGAGCGTGCGCTGGCGCGCGGCGGCCTGCGCCGCATGTATGTGGGCACGCTCACGCTCAGCCTCTTCCTGGCGGTGTTTGGCGCGGTGCTGCTGGCGGTGTTGCTGGGCAACCAGCTGGCGCGCCCGTTGCTGGTGCTGGCCGAAGGCGTTCGTGAAGTGGCTGCGGGCAACCTCAGCCCGAAAGCAGCCTTGCAGGGAAAGGATGAGCTCGGTGGTTTGACCCGGTCATTTGCCATGATGACGCAGCAGCTGGCCGATGCGCGGGCGGCGGTGGAGCAAAGCATGGTCAAGGTCGATGCTGCCCGTTCGAACCTGCAAACCATTCTGGACAACCTCACCGCCGGGGTGATCGTGCTGGGGGAGGGCGGGATCATCCGCTCTTCCAACCCCGGCGCCACCCGCATTCTTCGAGCACCCATGGCGGCGTACGAAGGCCGACCATTGTCCGAAGTGCCTGGGCTGGCTGATTTTGCGGCAGCCGTGGAGCGGCATTTCCTGGCGTTTTTTGGTGACCGCGACCGCCACGGGCTGGACCACTGGCAGCAGCCTTTCGAGTTGCATGCATCGTCTGCTGGTGCGGGGCAGCACGCGACCAGCCTGGTGGCGCGGGGTGCGGAGCTGCCCGATGGCGCGCAACTGTTGGTTTTTGACGACATTTCAGAGATTGTTTCCGCCCAGCGTGCACAGGCCTGGGGCGAGGTGGCGCGCCGCCTTGCACACGAAATCAAGAACCCGTTGACCCCCATCCAGCTGTCTGCCGAACGCCTGGAAATGAAGCTGTCGGGCAAGGTGCCGCCTGCGGAACAAGCCATCCTGGCCAAGTCGGTCAAGACCATCGTGGACCAGGTCGATGCGATGAAGCGCCTGGTCAACGAGTTCCGCGATTACGCGCGGCTGCCAGCGGCAGAGCTGCAGCCCCTGGACCTCAATGCCTTGATCGCCGATGTGCTGCATCTGTACGGCGAAGAAAACGCGTCAGTCCCCGTGAAAGCCGAGCTGGACCCGCGTTGTCCTCGCATCGCAGGCGATGCGCAACAGCTGCGCCAGGTCGTGCACAACCTGCTGCAAAACGCCCAGGACGCCACCATGCAGGCACGGGCAGAGGGCAAGGAAACAGAGCCTTTCGTTCGCATCTCGACCCGGTTGAGCGAGTCCTCGGGGCGGGTGCGGCTCAGCATTTCAGACAGCGGCACGGGCTTTCCTGCCCACATCCTGCAGCGTGCCTTCGAGCCCTATGTGACCACCAAGGCCCGGGGCACAGGCTTGGGTTTGGCGGTGGTGAAAAAGATCGCAGACGAGCATGGCGCCCGCATTGATCTGTCCAACCGCATGGAAAACGGCGAGTTGCGCGGCGCGCAAGTGTCGCTATCATTTGCCCCAGAAACCGCGGTGGTGTCTTAGTCACCCTCCGCACAACTCCTGCGGACTGTGTTAGTGCACACCTCGGGTGGTCGGGAAGTTGGCACCGGTGCTTGCGCATGGCGCCAACGGATCGTGGCCTCGGCACAGCCCATCCGGGCTGCAGTCCAGACTCCCGCCCAAAAGAAGCTGTGCAGAGAGTCCCATCGTTACCGCACGGCAGCATTCCTAGGCGCTTCTATACACATGGCAAATATTCTGGTGGTCGACGATGAACTTGGCATTCGCGACCTGTTGTCTGAAATCCTGAACGACGAGGGCCACAGTGTGGACCTGGCGGAAAACGCCACGCAGGCCCGCGCGGCCCGCCTCGCCAACCAGTACGACCTGGTGCTGCTGGACATCTGGATGCCCGACACCGATGGCGTGTCCCTGCTCAAGGAGTGGGCCGCCGCCAGTGTGTTGACCATGCCTGTGATCATGATGAGTGGCCATGCCACCATCGACACAGCGGTGGAAGCCACGCGCATTGGCGCTTTCTCCTTCCTGGAAAAGCCCATCACCATGCAGAAGCTGCTCAAGGCGGTGGAGCAGGGGCTGGCACGCAACCACGCGCGCCCGGCCGCTCCTGCCGCGGCAGCCCCCGCCGTCATGCAGGCGTCGGTGGATCCGAACGTGACCACATTCGCTGCCATCACCGTGCCTGTGGGCGTGGATCCCGGCCCGCATGCACACCAGGGCTTTGATCTGGATCGTCCGTTGCGAGAAGCGCGTGATGGCTTTGAAAAGGCGTACTTCGAGTTTCATCTCGCGCGTGAAGGCGGCTCCATGACCCGTGTGGCCGAGAAAACAGGCCTGGAACGCACCCACCTGTACCGCAAGCTGCGCCAGCTCGGCGTGGACTTGGGGCGCGGCAAGCGCAATTAATTTTCAGAAATTCCGTTTTGCTGGAAATTCTCTGGTTATAATTTGAGGCTCAGGCCCGGTAGCTCAGTCGGTAGAGCAGAGGATTGAAAATCCTTGTGTCGGCGGTTCGATTCCGTCCCAGGCCACCAAATTAAAAAGCCCTTGATCTCTGGTCAGGGGCTTTTTGCATTGCGCCTTCGGCTGGTGCTTCGATCCAAGCCACCCTTCAAAGCGCTCGCAATCGTGGCGCTTGCCGCACACGTTTCCGTTTTCAAACTGCTTCAGGTCGGCGCAATTGGCGCGCTGGTCTGCATTCCCCCGCTTCAAGATGGCTCTCCTGCAAGACGTCACCCTCGGCATCGACTTCGGTACCTCCAACTCGGCCATGTCCGTGCGCCAGGGGCAAGGCGCAGCGCGCATGATTTCGCTCGAAGGCGATGCCCGCACCTTGCCCACCGCCCTGTTCTTCAACGCGGAAGAGCACCGCACGCACTTTGGGCGGGATGCGATTGCGCAGTACCTGGAAGGCACTGAAGGCCGGCTGATGCGTTCGCTCAAAAGCCTGCTGGGCAGCGCGCTGCTGCAGGACAAGACGGCGGTGCACCAGCAGTTGATCAGCTACCAGGACGTCATCAGCCTGTTCCTGCGCATGCTGGCCCAGAAGGCGCAGGCCGATCTTGGCGGTATGCCGGGGCGTGTGGTGATGGGCCGCCCGGTGCATTTTGTGGATGATGACCCCGTGCGCGATCAGCAGGCCGAAGATGCGCTGCGCCAGGCCGCTGTGGATGCAGGCTTTGAAAACATCTCCTTCCAGCCCGAGCCGATTGCGGCGGCGCTGGACTACGAGCAGCGCATCGACCACGAGGCGGTGGTGCTGGTGGTGGACATTGGCGGGGGCACCTCGGACTTCACGGTGGTGCGCCTGGGCCCGGGCCGCATGGGGCGCGCTGACCGCCTGGCCGATGTGCTGGCCACCACCGGCGTGCACGTGGGTGGTACGGACTTTGACCGCCGCCTGAGCCTGGAGCTGCTGATGCCGCTGCTGGGTTTTCGGCACCTGGGGCCGAGCGGGCGGGAGGTGCCGAGCCGGGTGTTTTTTGACTTGTCCACCTGGCATCTGATCCAGTGGCTTTACTCACCCAAGGCGCTGCGCGACGCCCAGGCTTTGCGCACTGACTACGCCGACCAGCGATTGCATACGCGTCTGATGACGGTGCTGAACGAGCGCTTGGGTCACAAGCTGGCCAACGCCATGGAGCAGGCCAAGATCGCCGCATCGGTGAGCCATGCGGATGCGCCCATCCCGCTGGACTGGATCGAACCCGCGCTGGCGTCCTGCGTGACGCCCGAGGGGCTGGAGCAGCACCTGGACGGCCCGCTGGCGCAGGTTGTGGCTTGTGCTCAGCAGTGCCTGCAGCGGGCAGGTCTGCAGGCGGCAGACCTGCATGCGATTTATCTCACCGGGGGCTCGTCGGCTTTACGGCCTTTGCGCGACGCGTTGCGCAAAGCGTTTCCCGACACCGCCCAGGTGGAGGGAGACTTGTTCGGGGGCGTGGCCATGGGGTTGGCTGTGGCCCCTTGATTTGCTATCAAAAGAGAAGCTGCTTGCGCTTTCTGGATAAGTGTTAGAACCGCTTTTTGCTTAAAACCTCATCGGCCATTGAGCTGACCGGCGCGCGCCTGCCGATGGGGCTCTGCCCGTGCGCCTGTCTCCCTCAAGCGTTGTGGTCGCCTTCGCCATCGGCGTTGCGCTTCCATTCCAGCGCGGTGTCGTACAGGGCGTTGCGCGATGCACCGGTCACTTCGGCCGCCAGCCGCACAGCGGTTTTCAGGGGCAGTTCTTTGAGCAGCAGGCGCAGCACGCGCAGGCTTTCGCCATTGCCATCGCTGGCCACCACCACCGGGTGCAGCAGCACCACAAATTCTCCCCGTGCGCGTTGCGCCCCTCCTTCCAGCCAGGCCGTCAAAGCGTGGGCGGGCTGGGTGGTGATTTCTTCAAACTGCTTGGTCAGTTCGCGGGCCAGGGTCACAGGCCGTTCGCCCAGCGGGGCCAGCGCCTGCGCCAGCTCCTGGATGCGGTGCGGGGCTTCCAGCAGCACCACGCAGCGCGGCTCGCCCGCCAGCACCTGCACTGCAGCGGCGCGTTCGGCTTGCTTGACGGGCAGGAACCCTGCAAACACAAAACCCCCCTGTTCGGCGCTGTGGGCCACGGCCCCCGCCGCGCTCAAGGCCGTGGTGATGCTGCTGGCTCCTGGCAGCGGCACCGGGCGCAGCCCTGCCTCGCGCACGGCCTGGACCAGCCGGGCGCCGGGGTCGCTCACGCCGGGCGTGCCTGCGTCGCTCACATACGCCACACGTTGCCCTTGCTGCAGCCGCTGCACCACCTGCTGGGCGGCTTCTGCCTCGTTGTGCTGGTGCACGGCCAGCAACTGGTGCGTGCTTTTATCGATGCCGTAGGCCCGCAGCAGCGCCTGGGTGTGGCGCGTGTCCTCGCAGGCCACCGTGTCTGCGAGTTGCAGTACGTGCAGCGCGCGCAGGGTGATGTCGGCCAGGTTGCCAATGGGCGTGGCGACGACGTACAGGGCGCCCTGCGGATAATGCTGCGCGGCGGCCGCATCGCGTGCGGCGGCCAGTGCTGTTGCGAAAGATGCGCTCAATGAAATTCCTTGGAAAAAGGCCCGCCCCCACGGGCGCTGTGGCAAACGCCACCACCCGCCAGCGCGGCAATGCTGCCGAAGACCAGGCGCTGGCGTATCTGCAGGCGCAAGGCTTGCAGTTGCTGGAGCGCAATTATCGAACGCCAGGGCGCGGAGGGGGCGAGATCGACCTCATCCTGCGCGAACGTGGCGGTACGGTGGTGTTTGTGGAAGTGCGCAGCCGCAGCAGCAATGCCTTTGGCGGTGCCGGTTCCAGCATCGGTGCAATCAAGCAGCAGCGGGTGGTGTTTGCCGCGCGCCACTACCTGCTGCGCTACGCGTCGCCTCCGCCATGCCGCTTCGATGCGGTCCTGATCGAGGGACAGGTGCAGTGGATCAAGGCGGCCTTTGATGCGCAGTAATCCCGCATGGCAGATGCTGTGGCGCGCACCGCGCATCTCTGCGCTGGCTCCCGGCTCTGGGGCTTGCTGCGAGGCAACCCTTTGCTACAAAAGCGATAACAAGCGGCGGGTATCATCGGGCCCTCATGCTTGAGCAACGCATCCAACAACACTTCATCGACAGCGCCGATCTGAAATACCAAGCGGCGCAGGTCTTGAGCCAACCCATCGCCGCCGCCGTCCATGCCATCCTGGCCTGTGTGACCAGCGGTGGCAAAGTGCTGGCGTGCGGCAACGGCCCCTCTGCCGCCGAAGCGCAGCAGTTTGCTGCGTTTTGTGTGGCGGGGTTTGAACGCGACCGGCCCGAGCTTGCGGCCATGGCGCTGACGGCAGACAGCACGCTGTTGACGGCTTCGGCCAGTGGGCTGGACATGTCTTCCCAGCAGTTTGCCCGGCAGGTGCGGGCCCTGGGCCAGGCGGGCGATGTGCTGCTAGCGCTGTCGGTGTCGGGCAACGACGCCAACTTGCTGGCGGCCACAGAAGCCGCCCATGAGCGCGACATGACCGTGATCGTGTTGTCGGGCCGCACCGGAGGCCGTTTGGCAGCCGTGTTGCGCGAGACAGATGTGTTGATCAACGTACCCCACGACCGCGCTGCGCGCGTGCGCGAGGTGCATGCCCTGGTGCTGCATTGCATCAGCGATGGCGTGGACGCCCAATTACTTGGTGACCAGGAGATTTCTTGATGAAGCAGACCTTGAACCGCACCCTTTGTTCTTTGCTGGCCGCCGCTGCGCTGGCTGCCGGCCTGTCGGCCTGTGCCCCCCTGGTGGTGGGCGGCGCCGTGGTGGGCACCATGATGGCGGTGGACCGCCGTACCACCGGCACGCAGGTGGAAGACGAGGGCATCGAGCTGCGCTCGGCCAACCGCCTGAGTGAGCTGCTGGGCGACCGTGGTCACGTCAACGTGACCAGCTTCAACCGCCAGGTGCTGCTGACCGGTGAAGTGCCCAGTGCTCAAGACCGCCAACGGGTCGAGCAAGTGGTGCTGGGGGTTGAGAACGTCCGCTCGGTGGTGAATGATTTGGCGGTGATGCCGCCCACCAGCCTGGGGCAGCGTTCCAACGATACTTTCATCACCGGCAAGGTGCGCGCCAGCCTGGTGGACGCCAAAGACCTGTCTGCCAGCGCCTTCAAGGTGGTGACTGAGCGCAACGTCGTCTATCTGATGGGGCGTGTGACCCCGCGCGAGGCGCAGCGTGCGACCGAGATTGCCCGCGGCGTGAGCGGTGTGAGCAAGGTGGTGCGCGTGTTTGAAATGCTGACCGAAGAAGAACTGCGCAACATCACTCCAGCCCCAGTGGTGCAAGACGCACCCCCTGCGTCGACTCCCCGCAACTGATCGCTTGAGAGACGCGTTCACTGGCCTCTGAGGGCGGCGAACGTGATTTCATCTTTGGGAGAGGCACACATCCTCCGTGATGGTGTGCCTGCAGGCTCCGCACGGAGGGAAGTTCAGCGCGGGCCTTCCTTAGGGCTGATCTTTACTTGAGCCGCTTGATCAGGCTGGACGTGTCCCAGCGGTTGCCGCCCATTTTCTGAACGTCGGCGTAAAACTGGTCCACCAGCGCAGTCACAGGCAGACGCGAGCCGTTGCGCTTGGCTTCATCCAGCACCAGCCCCAGGTCCTTGCGCATCCAGTCCACGGCAAAGCCGAAATCGAACTTGTCGTCCACCATGGTCTTGCCACGGTTGTCCATCTGCCAGCTCTGGGCGGCACCTTTGCCAATCACATCCAGCACCTGCTTCATGTCGAGCCCGGCGTTCTGCCCGAACGCAATGGCTTCGGAAAGCCCTTGCACCAGGCCTGCAATGCAGATCTGGTTGACCATCTTGGCGAGCTGACCGGCGCCGCTGGACCCCAGCAAGGTGAAGGCGCGCGAAAACGCCATGCCGACAGGTTGCGCTGCGGCAAATGCGTCGGTATCACCTCCGCACATCACCGTCAGCATGCCGTTTTGTGCACCGGCCTGGCCGCCCGAGACGGGGGCATCGACAAACTGCAAGCCCTGCGTCTTCGCGGCGGCATACAGCTCGCGCGCCACCTCGGCCGAGGCAGTGGTGTGGTCCACAAAGATGGCACCGGGCTTCATGCCTGCAAATGCGCCGTCAGTGCCCAGCGTGACCGAGCGCAGGTCGTCGTCGTTGCCGACGCAGCAAAAAACGATATCGGCGCCGGTGGCTGCTTCTCGCGGCGTAGCCGCACTGCGCGGCGCCGGGGAGGCGGCAAATTCCTCGCACCATGCCACGGCCTTGGCGGCAGTCCGGTTGTACACGGTCACTTCATGGCCGGCCAGGGCCAGGTGCCCAGCCATGGGGTAACCCATCACCCCGAGGCCTAGGAAAGCGACTTTGCGGCTGGCAATGGATTCGTAAGAGCGTGGGTTGGTGCTGGGCATGGTGTGGCTCGGGAGGTCAAAGAAAAAGCGCCTGCCTTGCGAACGGATTCCAAGGGCAGGCGCCGGGGTGGGAGTGTGGCGCGCCGCAGCGCAGGGGCTCAGACGATGGCGAAATGCTCGGTGCCCGAGGCCAGATCAGGCGACCTGGCGCGCTGGCTGTTGAGCTTGATCTGCAATCGCAGGTCGTTCAGCGAATCGGCATTGCGCAGTGCGTCTTCGTAACTGATCACATTGGCTTCGTACAAGTCAAAGAGCGACTGGTCAAACGTCTGCATGCCCAGGTTGCGGCTCTTCTTCATAATTTCTTTGATTTCCGAGACTTCACCCTTGAAGATGAGGTCGGAAATCAGGGGCGTGTTGATCATGATCTCCACGGCCGCCGCACGGCCTTTGCCGTCCTGCTTTGCCACCAGGCGTTGCGACACCATGGCGCGCAGGTTCAATGACAGGTCCATCAGCAGCTGAGCGCGGCGCTCTTCAGGAAAGAAGTTGATGATCCGGTCCAGTGCCTGGTTGGCACTGTTGGCGTGCAGCGTGGCCATGCACAAGTGCCCGGTTTCCGAGAACGCGATGGCGTGCTCCATGGTTTCGCGGTCGCGGATTTCGCCCATCAGGATCACGTCCGGGGCTTGGCGCAGGGTGTTCTTGAGCGCTGCCTCCCAAGTGTCGGTGTCCAGCCCCACTTCGCGCTGCGTAACCACGCAGTTCTTGTGCGGGTGCACAAATTCGACAGGGTCTTCCACGGTGATGATGTGGCCGAACGAGTTTTCGTTGCGCCAATCCACCATCGCTGCCAGCGTGGTGGACTTGCCCGAGCCTGTGGCACCCACGATGATGCACAAGCCGCGCTTGGTCATGGTGATCTCCTTGAGCACCTGGGGCACGCCCAGACCGTCAATGGTGGGCAGCGCCAATGGAATGGTACGCAGCACCATGCCCACTCGGCCTTGCTGCACGAACGCATTGACCCGAAAACGGCCGATGCCTGCAGGCGAAATGGCGAAATTGCATTCCTTGGTGCGCTCGAAATCGGCCACCTGCTTGTCGCTCATGATGGCGCGGGCCAAGGTCAGCGTATGCGTGGGTGTCAATGGCTGCGGGGATACCTTGGTCACCTTGCCATCGACCTTGATGGCTGGCGGGAACTCCGCAGTGATGAACAAGTCGCTGCCGTTGCGGCTCACCATCAACTTGAGCAGGTCATTGATGAATTTACTGGCCTGATCGCGTTCCATCCGAAATCCTCTCTGGCGTCATTGTCACCCGCTGGCGCGGATGTGATTTCTGCTTCTTACGTGCCGTTATTTTTGGTAGTCGCTCAGGCGGGCACTGACCACACGCAAGCGCAGCGACAGTTTACGCGCCAGCAGGGCAATCAGACTGGCTGCCAGTTGGGGATCCTGGGACATCATTTCGTCCATGGCTTCAGCGCTGAGCACCGCAATTTCGCAGTCGGTCAATGTGGTGCAGGCCGAAAAGCGGATGCCGCTGTCCAGCAGGGACATTTCCCCGAGGATGTCCCCCGGGCGGGTTTCTGCCAGGCGCAGCTGCTCACCCCAAGGCTGAACGCGGTCCACCGCAATGGTGCCCGTCAGCAACACCACCATGAAATTGCCATATTCGTCTTGGCGAATCAGGTCGCGGTTCGATGGCACCGACGCAAACTCAAAGAAGCGCTCCATGCGCTCCACGGCGTCCTTGTCCAGGTGCGCCATGTATTTGTCTTTGGCCCACAAGCCTTGCAGCAGCTTGCCCCCCCGGCTGGCGGACAGCCTTTTTGCGCCCACTTCTACTGCACGGGCTTCCCAGGGCACCAGCATGGAATCGTCCACGCCCTGGCCAGCGAACGCGGTGGAGAAGAGCATGGAGTCCGTGCTCTCATCCTTGGGTTTGTTCACCAAGGTTTTAGAACGCAGAAGGCCAAGAATGCCTTTCATAAGTTGCTCCGGTCTGCGGCAGTTTGTGCCGCCAAGTGTGTTCGGGTGGGCTGGCGTGGGTGCCCATCAGCCTGGGAAGTTTTCTGGGATCTTGGCTTTGCTGCGCGCTTCAGCGGGGCTGATGATGTTGCGGCGCACCAGGTCTGTGAGGTTCTGGTCCAGCGTCTGCATGCCCACGCTGTTGCTGGTCTGGATGGTCGAATACATCTGCGCCACCTTGGCCTCGCGGATCAGATTGCGGATGGCGCTGGTGCCCAGCATGATTTCGTGCGCAGCCACACGGCCAGAGCCGTCCTTGGTTTTGCACAGGGTTTGGGAGATCACGGCCTGCAGCGATTCCGACAGCATCGCGCGCACCATTTCCTTTTCTTCAGCCGGGAACACGTCAATGATCCGGTCGATGGTCTTGGCCGCGCTGGAGGTGTGCAGCGTGCCGAACACCAAGTGGCCGGTTTCGGCAGCCGTCATGGCCAGGCGAATGGTTTCCAGGTCGCGCATTTCGCCCACCAGAATCGCGTCCGGGTCTTCACGCAGCGCAGACTTCAGCGCTGCCGCAAACGACAGCGTCATCGGCCCCACTTCGCGCTGGTTGATCAGGCACTTTTTGGATTCGTGCACGAACTCGATCGGGTCTTCCACCGTGAGGATGTGGCCGTACTCGGTTTCGTTCAGGTAGTTGACCATGGCGGCCAGCGTGGTGGATTTGCCCGAGCCCGTGGGGCCGGTCACCAAGACCAGACCACGGGGCTTGAGGGCCAGGTCGCCGAAGATCTTGGGCGCGTTGAGCTGCTCCAGCGTCAGGATCTTGCTGGGAATGGTCCGGAACACGGCAGCCGAGCCGCGGTTCTGGTTGAACGCGTTGACGCGGAAACGGGCCAGGCCTTCGATTTCAAACGAGAAGTCAACCTCGAGAAATTCCTCGTACTGCTTGCGCTGAGCGTCGTTCATGATGTCGTACACCATCGCGTGCACGGTCTTGTGGTCCAGTGCTTCCACGTTGATGCGTCGCACGTCGCCGTGGACTCGAATCATGGGTGGCAATCCCGCCGACAAGTGCAAGTCGGAGGCCTTGTTCTTGACGCTGAACGCCAGCAATTGGGTGATGTCCACGGGGCTCCCTCTATCGTTTGGTACGCTTGGCGGCCATTATGACCACGATTGCCAACAACCTCCAACAAGTGAACGACCGCATTTCCCAGGCGTGCCAGGCCGCTGGGCGGGCGCGCGAAGAGGTGTCTTTGCTGGCCGTTTCCAAGACATTTGGGGCCGCCGTAGTGGCCGAAGCCGCAGCTGCCGGCCAGCGGGCGTTTGGAGAGAACTACATTCAGGAAGGCGTGGACAAGATCCTGGCGCTGCGTGAGATGGTGCCGTATGCGTTGCAGTGGCACTGCATTGGCCCCATTCAGAGCAACAAGACGCGCCTGGTGGCCGAGCACTTCGACTGGGTGCACACGGTGGATCGTCTCAAAATCGCCCAGCGCTTGTCAGACCAGCGGCCCGCGCATCTGCCGCCGCTGAACGTTTGCATCCAGGTCAATGTGGATGGCGGCGACAACAAAGCCGGTGTGCCCCCCGAAGAAGCTTTGGAGTTGGCCCTGGCCGTGGCAAAACTGTCACGGTTGCAGCTGCGCGGGGTGATGAGCATTCCCGAGCCTTATCCCGAATTCGCCGCGCAAAAGACAGTGCATGAAGCAGCGCATGCGCTGTTCGAGAGAATCCGGGCGGCTCTCGCGGCACATGCAGATGTGCACAGCGCTCCATGGGACACCCTGTCGATGGGCATGACCGCCGACCTGGATGCCGCCATCCAGGCGGGCAGCACCATGGTGCGTGTGGGCACGGGCGTCTTCGGTGCGCGCACCTACCCGGCTGCTTGAAAGAGACCCCGGCCGGTCAGCCCGGCAGCGTAAAGCGCGCCACGCAGTCGAGCGCAGCCTGTACGTCGGCAGCGTTCACATCCAGATGCGTGACCCAGCGCAGACGCGACTGGCCGCCGTACAAACTGCTGGTCACCCGGATCTGGTGCTGCGCCAGCCAGGCAGTGAATGCCGGTGCCACATCGGCCTGCACATCAGTGAACAGGATGTTGGTTTGCCAGGGGTGTACGGTGATGCGCCCGCGCAGAACCGGGTGGTTTTCACCCACGGCACGCAGGCCTGACGCCAGCGTGTGCAAATTGGCGTGGTCTTCTGCCAGACGCCTGACGTGGTGCTGCAGCGCGTAGTGGCCCGCCGCTGCCAGCACGCCAGCCTGGCGCATGCCGCCCCCCAAAATCTTGCGCGTGCGGCGTGCCTGGCGAATAAAGGCCGCGCTGCCCAGCACCAGTGAGCCCACGGGGGCGCCCAGGCCCTTGCTCAGGCATACCGATACCGAATCAAAGTGGCTGCACAGCTCGCGCGCTTCCTGGTACACATCGGTGCCGCGGCGTGCTGCGTTGGCCGTGGCTGCATTGAACAGGCGCGCGCCATCCAGGTGCAGTGCCAGCCCGCGCTGGCGCGCCAGTTGGGCCACCTCGGCCACGTACTCGGGCGGTAGCACCTGGCCACCGGTGGTGTTCTCCAGCACCACGAGGCGGGTGCGCGCAAAGTGCGGGTCGTCGGGCTTGATGGCGGCGGCGATGTCGGCCAGGCGCAGTGTGCCGTCGGGCTGGGTTTCGACCGGCTGCGGCTGGATCGAGCCCAGCACCGCCATGCCGCCCGCTTCCCAGCGGTAGGTGTGCCAGCTCTGCCCCACGATGGCCTCGTCACCCCGCTGGCAGTGGCCCCACAGGGCGATCAGGTTGGTCTGCGTGCCGGACGGGGCGAAGAGCGCTGCTTCAAAGCCCAGCAGCTCGGCCGCGTGCTCCTGCAGGGCATTCACCGAGGGGTCGTCGGCAAACACATCGTCGCCCAGCGGGGCCTTGAACATGGCCTCGCGCATGGCGGGCGTGGGCTGGGTGACGGTGTCGCTGCGAAAGTCGGGCATGGCGGTCCTGCGGATAAAAAGGGCATCGTAACGCCCTGCGTACATCAGGGCTGGCGCAGGTCTTTTGCATTGACTGCGTGCTAAGCTGATCCGTCTAGCCCGCCCCGTGCCGGGGTGGCGTTCCTGTTGATGGAGAGGTTTACATGCCCGGCCTTTTGCCCGATATCGACCCCGATGGCCTGCTCGAATTCTCGGTGGTCTACACCGACCGTGCGCTCAACCACATGTCCAAGCGCTTCACCGGCGTCATGCAGGACATCCTGGCCACGCTCAAGGAGGTGTACCACGCCCATACCGCCGTGCTGGTGCCCGGCAGCGGCACGTTCGGCATGGAGGCCGTGGCGCGCCAGTTTGCCAACCAGCAAAAAGTGCTGATCGTGCGCAACGGCTGGTTCAGCTACCGCTGGAGCCAGATTTTTGATGCCGACAAAGGCCTGGGCGGCGGGGCCGTGGTTTGCAAGGCGCGCCGTCAGGGCGATGGCGCGCAGGCCCCCTGGGCGCCGTGCCCCGCCGAGGAGGTGGCTGCCACCATCCGCGCTGAAAAGCCCAAGGTGGTGTTCGCCCCGCATGTGGAAACCTCCAGCGGCATCATCCTGAGCGACGACTACATCCGCACCGTGAGTGCTGCCGCACACGAAGTGGGCGCGCTGTTCGTGCTGGATTGCATTGCTTCGGGCGCGATGTGGGTGGACATGCAGGCCTCGGGGGTGGACGTTTTGATCTCCGCCCCGCAAAAGGGCTGGAGCAGTAGTCCCTGCTGCGCGATGGTGATGCTGAGCGAACGCGCCCGGCAAGCCATTGAAGGCACACAAAGCTCCAGCTTCGCGTGCGATCTGAAAAAGTGGATGCAGATTGCCGAGGGCTATGAAAAAGGCCAGCACGCGTACCACACCACCATGCCCACCGACGCACTGGTTCGCCTGCGCGACGTGATGGCGGAAACGCGGGCGTACGGCTTTGAAAAAGTGCGGCAGGAACAGATGGACCTGGGCGCCAAGGTGCGTGCCCTGCTGGAGTCGCGCGGCTTTCCCAGCGTGGCGGCAGACGGCTTCAAGGCGCCCGGCGTGGTCGTGAGCTACACCAGCGACCCCGCCATCCAGAGCGGCAAGAAATTCCTCGAGGTGGGGCTCCAGACGGCTTCCGGCGTACCCCTGCAGTGCGACGAGGGGCCAGACTTCAAGACCTTCCGCATCGGCTTGTTTGGTCTGGAGAAATGGCACAACGTGGACCGCACCGTGGGGCACCTGAGTGCCGCGCTCGACAAGGTCGCAGCCGCTTGATGCTTGGAATGGGCTGGATGGAGTTGCAGCCTCCGCATGCCAGATAGCGACCGCGTTGAGCACCCCGCTGGGGCTGTGGAGACCCCGGCGCATGTAGCCCTGCGCCGTGCCAAGCGCCAGGCGCTGGCGCTGCTGCTGGTGGTCACGGCCGTTTTTGTGGCTACCAGCCTGGTCGAGCGCGGCCTGCTGCTCAACTGCATCAAGGCCATGGCCGAGGCTGCCATGGTGGGTGCTCTGGCCGACTGGTTTGCCGTGGTGGCCCTGTTTCGCCGGCCGCTGGGGCTGCCCATACCGCACACGGCGGTGATTGCCCGCAACCAGGAGCGCATCGGGCGCAACCTGGGCTCCTTTGTGCGCGACAAGTTCCTCGACGTGCCCTCGCTGGTGGCACTGATCCGCAGGCACGACCCGGCTGAGCGCCTCTCGCAGTGGTTGCTGGCCCCCGGCAACGCGGCCTTGCTGGGCCAGCAGGCGGTGCGCCTGGCGTCTGCCGCGCTGGAGACAGTGCAGGATGCGCAGGTGGAGCGCTTCGTCCAAAAGGCGGTGCGCACCCTCATTGGGCAACTGGATCTGTCGCGCGCCCTGGCGGCGGTGCTGGGTACCCTCACGCACAACGGGCGCCACCAGGCGCTGCTGGAAGAAGTGCTGCACAAGCTCGTCGAGTGGCTGCAGAACCCCGAAACGCGTGAATGGGTGGCGCAGACCATCGTGGCCTGGCTCAAGAAAGACCACCCCCGCACTGAAAAGCTGCTGCCCACCGACTGGCTGGGCGACAAAGGCTCTGCCATGCTGGCCCGGGCGCTGGAGACTCTGATGTCCGAGGTCGCCGCCAACCCCCAGCACACGCTGCGGGCCCAGTTTGACGGCGCGCTGCAGCGCTTTGTCGAACGCCTGCGCCACGACCCCGAGTGGCTGCGCAAAGGCGAAGAAATCCGCACCTACCTGCAAACCGACCCGACCGTGGGCGAGTACGCGAAGACGCTGTGGGTGGACCTGCGCGCCGCATTGCAGCGCGATCTGGCCGACGCTGATTCCGTGCTGGCGCGGCAGGTGGTGAAGTTGGGTGTGTGGCTGGGCGAATCGTTGGCGGCCGACCCGGCACTGCGCCAGTCCTTCAACACGCGAATGGAAGGCTGGGTGCAAGGACTGGCGCCGGACGTGTCGCAGTTTGTGGCGCAGCACATCCAGGACACGGTGCAGCGCTGGGATGCCGAGCAGATGTCTGCCTTGATTGAGTTGAACATTGGCAAGGACTTGCAGTACATCCGCATCAACGGCACCGTGGTGGGCGGGCTGATTGGCTTGGTGCTGTTCGGTCTGTCTCATGCCCGCGAGATTGCGCGGGCCGTGGCCGGTGGCTGAGTGGCTGTAACGTGGCTGCTATTAAAAATATAGCTGCCAGCGCTTGTTGAATAAGCGCTGGAGCCACTTTTTATCACTTAAAAAAGCCGAAACACCAGCGGCATCAACACGGCCGCCAGCACCACCTGCAGGCCCAGTGCCAGCCCGGCATAGGCTCCGGCATCGGCATTCACCTGCATGGCGTGGGCGGCGCCAATGCCGTGGGAGGCTGTGCCCAGCGCGAAGCCACGCAGAGCCATGCCCTCAGGGTCGGTGGGCAGGCGCATCAGGCCAAACAGCCAGCGGCCCGACAAGGCACCCACCATGCCGGTCAGCGCAGCGAATACCGCCGCCAGCGCGGGCACGCCGCCAATCTGCGCGGCCACGCCCATCGCCACCGGGGCCGTGACGGATTTGGGGGCCAGGGACATCAGCACATCCCCAGGCAGACCCAGTGCCCAGCCCAGCCCCACGGCACTGGCTGCCGCTGCGGTGCCCCCTGCCAGAGAGGCCAGCACCAGCCGCCCCCAGCGTGCGCGCAGGGCGGCCCGGCGCTGCCACAGCGGCCAGCCCAAGGCCACGACGGCGGGGCCCAGCAAGAAGTGGATGAACTGCGCGCCCGCAAAGTAGGTGGGGTACGCCGTGCCGGTGGCCAGCAACACCCCCGCCAGCACCGCCACCGAGAGCATCACCGGGTTGGCCCATGGGGCATGCCCGGCACGCAGTGACACCGCCTGTGCCAGCACATACACAGCCAGCGTCGCCGTCAACCCGAACAGAGGGGCCGACGACAGGTAGACCCAGAGTTCAACGAAGTTCTGCATGCTCATTCACCTTGGGCTTCCAAAGCCGCAGTACCCCTGCCGTGACGGCCATGCCCACCCAGGTGGATAGCACGATCACCGCCACCAGCTGCAGGCCGTGCGCACTCAGCAGGGCCAGATGCGTCATCACCCCCACGCCCACGGGCACGAACAGCAGCGACAGATGGCTCAGCAAAAAACCGGCCGCCGGTGCCACAGCCGCCTGCACGGGAGACCACCGCAACGCCAGCAGCAAAAGCACCATGCCCACCACCGGGCCTGGCACGGGCAATTTCAGGAAGTGGGAAAGTGCCTCGCCTCCCGATTGCATGAGCAACAGGAACGCCAGGCCTTGCAAGGGTCGCATGGGCAAGCGTCAGAACCGGGGCAGGTCCGGGTGCTTGATCTGCCCGCCGCGCACCAGCATCTTTCCGTACTCGGCGCACCGGTTCAGCGTGGGAATCACCTTGCCGGGGTTGAGCAGACCGGCCGGGTCAAACGCATGCTTGAGCCCGAACATCTGCGCGTTTTCCTCGGTGGTGAACTGCACGCACATGCTGCTGAGCTTTTCCACGCCCACGCCATGCTCGCCCGTCACGGTGCCGCCCATGGCCACGCTGGTCTCCAGAATGTCGGCACCAAACAGCTCGCAGCGGCGCAGCTGGTCCGGGTCGTTCGCATCGAACAGGATCAGCGGGTGCAGGTTGCCGTCGCCCGCGTGGAACACGTTGGCGCAGCGCAGCTGGTACTTTTTCTCCATCTCGGCAATGGCCAGCAGGATGTCGGCCAGGCGCTTGCGCGGGATGGTCGAGTCCATGCACATGTAGTCGGGGCTGATGCGGCCGCTGGCGGGGAAGGCGTTTTTGCGGCCGCTCCAAAAGCGCAGGCGTTCGGCCTCGTCCTGGCTCACGCTGATGGCTGTGGCGCCCGCCGCGCGCAGCACCTCGCTCATGCGGCCAATTTCCTCTTCCACCTCTTCGGGTGTGCCGTCGCTTTCGCACAGCAGGATGGCTTCGGCACTCAGGTCATAGCCTGCGTGCACAAAGTCTTCCACGGCGGCGGTCATGGGCTTGTCCATCATCTCGAGCCCGGCGGGGATGATGCCCGCCGCAATCACGGCAGCCACGGCGTCGCCCGCTTTGCGCACATCGTCAAAGCTGGCCATGATGCAGCGCGCCAGCTGGGGCTTGGGCACGAGCTTGACGGTGACTTCAGTGGTCACGGCCAGCATGCCCTCGCTGCCGATCACGGCGGCCAGCAGGTCGTAGCCGGGGGTGTCCAGCGCCTCGCTGCCAAATTCCACGGGCTCGCCTTCCACCGTGAAGCCCTTTACCTTGAGCACGTTGTGCACCGTGAGCCCGTATTTCAGGCAGTGCACGCCGCCCGAGTTCTCGGCCACGTTGCCGCCGATGGTGCAGGCGATCTGGCTGCTGGGGTCCGGCGCGTAATAAAGGTTGTACGGTGCCGCCGCCTCGCTGATGGCCAGGTTGCGCACGCCGCACTGCACCACGGCCGTGCGGCTTTCGGGGTTCACTTCCAGAATGCGGTTGAACTTGGCCAGCGACAGCGTCACGCCCATGGCGTGGGGCATGGCCCCGCCCGAGAGGCCCGTGCCCGCTCCGCGGGCCACCACGGGCACCTGCAACTGGTGGCAAGTGCGCAGCACGGCCTGCACTTCGTCGTACGTTTCGGGCAGGCACACCACCAGCGGGCGCTGGCGGTAGGCGGTCAGGCCGTCACATTCGTAGGGGGTGGTGTCTTCAGCGTTCCAGAGCAGGGCGTGGGCGGGCACCACGGCAGACAGGGCCTGCACCACACGGGATTGCAGCGCCTGGCGCTCGGCAGGGGAGGGGTGGGGTGTTTCGGTGATCACCTGCGCACTGTAACGCGGTGTACCGCTGCTTGGGAGGGGTCCCGTTTTGAAGTTTTGTCACGCGCTGTGTGACAAAAGCGCTCGGAAGGTCTTTAGAGCGGCTAACAAAACTCTTCTGGCGTCGTTGCCGCGTCTTGTCGTACTACGCGTACTGCCTGCGACGCGGCGCCTAGCCAGAACCGCTTCGCTGAGTTTTGTTAGCCGCTCTTATAGCGTGGCCTTGAGCCACTGCGCAAAGGCAGAACACTCCCAGCGCTCCATCGCACCGGTGCGCCAGCACAGGTAGTGGGCGTGGGGGCTGGGCGCTTCGATGGGGAACAGGCGCACCAGCGTGCCGTGGTCCAGCCAGGGCGCACCCAGCTTCAGGCGCACCAGGGCCACACCCATGCCTGCGGCTGCGGCGTCGCACATCAGGCCAATGTCGTTGAACTGCGAGCCCTCGCTAGGCTCCGCCCAGTCCAGTCCGCTGACCGAAAACCAGGTGCGCCAAGGCTCCAGCGGGCTGCGCAGCAGGGGCAGGCCCTCCAGGTCTTCCGGGCGCTCGAAAGGGCCGTGTTCGCGCACAAACGCGGGCGATGCCAGCGGCGTGACCACGTCGCGCGCCAGCTCGATGTGTTCCACATCGGCGTAGTGGCCGGGGCCAAAGCGCACCATCAGGTCGGCGTCTTCCGCCACCACGTCCAGCAGCGGGATGGACACCTGTAGCGCCAGGTCGATTTCGGGGTACGCCTCGGTGAACTGGCGCAGCCGGGGGATGAGGATGGTGCGGGCAAACGTGGGTGTGACGGCCAGCTTCAGCCGCCTGCGCCCTGGCGCCGAGGCCGCGCCCGGAAAGCGCTGCAGCGCGCCCAGTCCCTCGCGCACATGGGCCAGGTAGGCGCTGCCTTCGGTGGTGAGCGAAAAATCTGCCCGGCCAAACAGCCGCACGCCCAGAATCTGCTCCAGCTGCTTGACCCGGTGGCTCACCGCGCTGGGCGTCACGCACAGCTCGTCCGCCGTCAGCGTCACGCTGCGCAGGCGGGCCAGTGCCTCAAAGGTAAGCAGGCACTGGATCGGCGGGATGCGCCGGGCGTTGCCTGCCTGGAAGGCCAGGGCGCTGCTGCTCACCGGGGGCTGGGCCATGCGGTGGGATGTTGCGCCGCTGCTTAGCGGAAGACCACGGTCTTGTGGCCGTTGAGCAGCACGCGGTGTTCGCTGTGCCACTTCACGGCGCGGGCCAGCACCTGGCTTTCGGTGTCTCGGCCCCGGGCCGTCAGGTCTTCCACCGTGTCGGTGTGGTCTGCGCGGGCCACGTCCTGCTCGATGATCGGGCCTTCGTCCAGGTCCGCCGTCACATAGTGGGCCGTGGCGCCGATGAGCTTCACGCCCCGGTCGTGCGCCTGGTAGTAGGGCTTGGCGCCCTTGAAACTGGGCAGGAAGCTGTGGTGGATGTTGATGGCGCGGCCTGCCAGCTTGCGGCACAGGTCGTCGCTCAAGACCTGCATGTAGCGGGCCAGCACCACCAGTTCGGCGCCTTCGGCCTCGATGATCTCGAACTGCTTGGCCTCGGCCTGGGCCTTGGTGGCTGCCGTGACCGGGATGTGGTGGAACGGCACGTTGTAGCTGGCGGCCAGCTGATAAAAATCGCGGTGGTTGCTGATGATGGCGCGGATGTCCACCGGCAGCAGGCCGGATTTCCAGCGGAACAGCAAGTCGTTGAGGCAGTGGCCTTCCTTGCTGACCATCAGCACCGTCTTCATCGGCTCGGCCGTGGTGTGCAGGCTCCAGCGCATCTGGTGGGGCTCGGCAAAGGTGGCCAGGCGGGCCTTCAGGGTGGCGTGGTCGTGCTGGTCGCAGGCAAACTGCACACGCATGAAGAACAGGCCTGTGGCGTTGTCGTTGTACTGGGCTGCTTCTTCAATATTGCCGCCGTGTTCCATCAGGAACCCGGACACGGCGTGCACCAGTCCCAGTCGGTCGGGGCAGGACAGGGTAAGGATGTAGGCTTGGGTCATAGGCGCCCGATTGTCGCAGCACCGGCGCCAGTTTGCTGCGCAAGGCATATGGCGGGCGCTCGCCAATGGCGCCCTTTTGCGCTGCGTCACTGCAATTGCTGGCGCAGTGTCTCGCAGTGGTCGGGCCCTTCGCGCCAGGGGGAAGCCCACACCAGGTCGGCATCGGCCGGAACGGTGCGCTCAACCGCCTGGGCCATCGCGTCGTCCGCCGGGGCGGGTGTTCCATCACTGGGTGGCGGCGCCTTGTGCTGCATGGCGATCACGATGCGCGCAGTGAGGTCTTTGGGGAGGTGCACTGGCACCCCCGCTGTGCGCAGCACATGGCCGGCGCCGGTGATCAGCACCGTCGTCTGGCCATATTGCCGCTGGGCCTCTACCAGGACCTGGGCCATGCTCTTGTCGCGGGCAATCTGGATGCGCGCCATGGCGGGCACCTGGGTTTCCGCCAGCAGTCGGCAGTGCCCCTGGCGAATGGCCTCGCGCTGGCGCTCCAGGGCCGGGGGGGTCAAGACCAGGTCCAAGGTGTCATCGCGCATCGCACTGCGGTTTTGTGTGCGGGGCAGGTTGCCCCCCAGCACCGGCACGCCAGCCCGCACGGCTTCCATGATGGCCGGGGCATAGGCGGCCCAGGGCCAGGCCGCGTCGTTCCAGCGCAAAGCGTTCTGCACCTGGGCGGGCGTGGCATCCACCGGCAGGGCTGCAGTGCTGGTGCCACGTTCTGCCATCTCCAGCACCACGGCCCCCAACTGGTTGCGGATGGCCAGCCACTGCACGGCAGCGTGTTGCATGCGCTGGTGCTCAGGGTCGTCGTGCTGCTCGCCCAGCAGCAGCACCTCGGCGGGCAACACGGTGCGCAGCACCAGGGGCCATTGCTCCCCCTCGGCCACCGGAGGGCGCTGGGCGCAACCTGTCAGGGCCAGGACCATCAGCAGGGCCAGCGCGGTGCGGCGCGTTGAAAGAGGGGGAAGAGGCAAACGGAAGGACATGGAGCGCATGCGCAAATGCTAAGCGGTTGCTTTGGTGGATGTGCGGGTGTATGGTCTTGATCCTGGTCAAGACTCACTGGGCAGCCCATGCCTACACTGCGCCGATGCGAAATTCCCCATCCCTCACAACCAAGCTGCTGGCGATGGGCGCAGGCTTCCTGCTCGTGGCCCTCAGCTCTATTGGACTGACCCTGTGGGTGACCTGGAAGCTGGAAGGCGGTGCCGCGGCCGTGAACGAGGCGGGGCGGCTTCGCATGAACATGCTGCGCATGGTGATGGTGCTGCAGACCGAGCCCGTGCAGGCCGTGCAGCAGCATGCCAAAGAATTTGACGCCAGCCTGGAGCTGCTGCGCACGGGCGACCCATCCCGCCCCCTGTTTGTGCCCTGGAGCGATGAGACCCGCCCCCGCTTCGACGCCATCCGACTCAACTGGGCCCAGCTGCAGCAACAGTGGACGCAGGAGCCGCGCCCCAGCCGGGACCAGGCCCTGGCGCAGGCCGACCACTTCGTCAGTGAGGTGGACCGCTTTGTGGAAACCATTGAGGTCCAGATTGCGGGCTGGACGGCCGCGCTGCACCTGTTTCAGCTGTGCATGATGGCCCTGGCCATTGCGGCGGCGGTGACCTTCATGGCCGTGAGCTATCTGCTGGTGATCAACCCCGTGGCCCGGCTGCAAGGCGCGCAGGCGCGTCTGCGCCAGGGTGATCTTTCTACCCGCTTGCCGGTGGACACCGATGACGAATTCGGCCAGCTGTCTGCTGGCTTCAACCTGATGGCGCATGCGCTGCAGGCGTCGCACGAGGGGCTGGAGCAGAAGGTGCAAGAAAAAACGGCCAGCATTGCCGTGCAGAACCAGCGGCTGGAAGCCCTGTACGCCGTGAGCGGCCTGGCGTCGGATGCGGCCAGCCTGACGGAGCTTGCCAATGCGTTTGTGCGCCATGCCCGAAAAGTGGCCGGGGCCGATGCGGTGGCCATGCGCTGGTCAGACGAAGCCAACGAACGCTATGTGTTGCTGGCCAATGACGGCCTGCCCCGGGCCATGGCGGAAGAAGAGCATTGCCTGCACACGGGCTCTTGCCATTGCGGACAGCCCCAGGAAAAGGCGCGCACCCGCGTCATCCCCATCACCCCCACATCCATGGTGGCGCTGCCCCATTGCCGCGAAGCCGGGTTTGAGACCATGGTGACCATTCCCGTGCAAATGCAGCAGCGCGTGCTGGGCGAGGTGGATCTGTTCTTCCGCTTCCCGGTGGTGTTGAACGATGATCTGCGGGAGTTGCTCGAAGCCATGACGCGCCACCTGGCCAGCGCCATGGAGGGCTTGCGTGCCACGGCGCTGGAGCGGGAAGCCGCCGTGGCGCAAGAGCGCAGCATGATCGCGCGTGAGCTGCACGACTCCATCGCCCAGTCGCTCGCCTTCCTCAAGATCCAGACCCAGCTGCTGCGCGATGCCGTGGCCAAGGGCGACACCGCCAAGCGTGACCGCAGCATCGACGAACTGGATGTAGGCGTGCGCGAGTGCTACAGCGATGTGCGCGAGTTGCTGGTGCACTTTCGCACCCGCACCAGCGAGGAGGACATCGAGGCTGCGCTGCGCGCCACGCTGTCGAAGTTTGAGCACCAGACCGGCATGGCCACGTCGCTGTCCATGGCCGGCCACGGCGTGCCCCTGCCGTCCGATGTGCAGATCCAGGTGCTGCACATGGTGCAGGAAGCCTTGTCGAATGTCCGCAAGCACGCCAAGGCGACGCGGGTGGAGCTGCGGGTGGAACGCCATCCGCGCTGGCGCTTTGAAGTCCAGGATGATGGCATGGGCTTTGAGGTAGAGCAGGTTCCGCCCGATTCCTTGCACGTAGGCCTGGGTATCATGCGCGAGCGCGCCCAGCGCATTGGCGCGGTGGTGCAGGTGCAGTCGCACCGCGGGCAGGGCACACGCGTGTGCATCGAGCTGCCCAGCAGCCCCAGGCCACCCGCACCAGCCAATGCTGCCGCAAGCCCGGCCCAGGCCGCGCCTGTGGCTGCCGCGCCCATCGCCCCCCATTCGCCCGCCCCCCTTCAGGAGCTATTGACGTGACCCAGCCCGCTGCCGCCGCCCCCGTGACCTTGCTGGTGGTGGACGATCACACCTTGTTCCGGCGTGGCCTGATCGCCCTGCTGGGGCAGGATGCCGGCCTGCAGGTGGTGGGTGAGGCAGGCGACGCCGCCGAG
>NZ_VFPV01000005.1 GCF_006716905.1 Acidovorax temperans
CCCCACTGGCTTTCCCGACAAGGCCAAGTTTTATTGGGCCTTCTTCAATGCGATCACTGCGTGATCAACTGGAATCGATCTTAAAAGCCTGCGCGAAGCAGGCTTTTTTTTGTCTGACGTTTAATGATCGGCTGCTTTTGAAACTTCAAGCAGCTGGAGGCCGCGACTGAAAAGGCGACTTGAATCCTTCAGGCAAATGCATTGGCGTCAGCAGGCCCAGCCCAATTGCTGATGCTTCGAGGTCTTCCAGGCGGCGGTCACTGGCCAGCTCTTCAAGTGCCCATTTCACCGCTTGCTGGAACCTTTTTGGCAGGCTGGTGCATTTGAGTGCTTTTTCGTATTCCGCTACCTGGCGCACAAGAGCGTCGTCAAATATCGCCCTCTTCTCGTTCTGTCTGGCGTTACCCTGATCCAGCCAGCCATGACACCCCATGCAGCCCCAGACCATGTAGTGATCGTCAGCCTTGCGCGACTTGCCCTTGCCGTGCTCTGACCAGTTGCTGTGACAGCCCACAGTAGTGGCCTTGTCGCCTGTGCAGTGTCCAGGCACGAGCAGCAGACAGGGCTGGCCACGAGCGAAATCACGAAGAGCGCTGTTCTCGCGCCGTGGTGAGATCTCGATGCTGGCGCAGGCCGACTCGATCTGGCGGGGCAATCGGAAAAGCGATGGATCGCGGAGGGTAATTGGCTTGCATACCTTTTCTACCGTCGCACTGGGCGGTGCCCCATTTCGCTTAAATGGGGTGCGCTTTAATTGCGAATTACCGCGCTTGAGCGGCGTCCGTTGCTTCAGCATTGATACTCCTATGGATTTAATAAGGTATCCCAAATGCCTCGCTTTTGACATCCTCACCGCCCTGAAGAGACGGTGATTCCTTCTGCAAGACGGCGATGTCCCGCCGCGAGAATGTTCCTGGCGGCGTTGATGTCGCGGTCGTGTACCGCGCCGCATCCGCTGCAAACCCATTCTCTTATTCGCAAACCTGCTCTACCTTTCGGACTGCTGGCAGGAATAATCCCGCAGCACGAACAAGTCTGGGTGGTGTAGCTCTCGTTGACTACCTCAAAGACGATACCGGCCTGATGGCTCTTGTATTCCAACATCGTCTTGAGCATGGCCCAGCCCGCATCTAGCGTACTCTTGGCCATCTTGGTTTTGACCAGCTTTGCGCTGGCCACGTCGCCCACGAAAATGGCGGCGTTTTGTTTCACAAGCTGTGTGCTGAACTGGTGCAGTTCGTCTTTGCGCTGGCTTTTGATCTTGGCGTGAATGGCCTTGACACGCTTTTTCTTTCTCGCACGTTGCGCAATGCCAAGCGCCTGCTCGTGGCTGCGATACCAGCGGCCCTCAATGCGCTCTCCCGTAGACACCACAGCCGCCTCCTTGAGGCCCAAGTCGATGCCCACGGCTGCTGTGCCAGGCGATGCCTTGCACGCGACATCAACCGCCACATTGAAATACCAGCGGCCACGGCTGTCTTCGCTGAAGGAACCGGCACGCAATTCGTAATCGGCCAGGCCGTAGCTGTCCCAGAGGCTGAGTTTCTGGCCAGCAAAGTGAATCTGCCCAGCCTTGTATTTGGCGTGCCCACCTTTGAACGGAATCCAGCCCAGCGAATACTTGGCCGATTTGGGGTTGCTCACCCGCCAGTTCAAGCGGGTCTTCTTGAACTGCTTGCGCCGCGTGGCGTACTCCACGCACACCAGTTGCACGGTGCCGCTGCCCACGCTCACGTCGTCGCATTTGCTGAATCCCGCCGTGAACTTTTGCAGGTCGTAGCCCGAGAGAAATTGGGGTTTGCCGTGGAAAGGTCGTGCTGCCTTAGCTGAAATAGCGTTGATGTGGTTCCACACCTGATTGACCTCGCGTGCCATCGCAGACAGCACGCGGGCGTGCTTGTCCTTGATGCGCAGCTTGAGGGTCTTGGTGGATTCCATCGCAGAAAAATATACTTGGCCTATGGCAAATAATCAAGAACTTAGATCAGGCAGGCACTGCGTTTTTATGATGCACGTTCATTTGGTCTTTGTGACCAAATACCGCAGGCATGTCTTTGACGCTGACGCGATCCAGAGGCTGCGCTTGCATTTCGCCAGCGTGTGCAAAGACTTTGAGGCCGAGTTGGTGGAGATGGACGGCGAGGACGATCATGTTCATCTGCTGGTGAACTACCCACCGAAGGTGGCCGTGTCCAATCTCGTGAACAGCCTCAAGGGCGTCTCTAGCCGCCTGCTACGCAAAGAGCGCCCGGACATTGCCAACAGGTACTGGAAGAATATGCTGTGGTCGCCTTCCTACTTTGCATCCTCGTGTGGTGGTGCGCCCATTGACGTGATCCGCAGGTACATCGAGCAACAGCAAACACCCCATTGAATGCCTATGCCCGCTTGCGCGGGCAGCGCTATCCTTCCCCGCCCAAATCAGGCGGCTTCGCCTCCAAGCTGCTGCGCAGCTAACTGACTTGGACGAGGCTTGCCGCGCATTTGGTCAGTTCTGTCAAACGGATTGACCTATCTTGGCTGGCACCGCATGCTCGACAAGTCCGATGGCGGCAACATGAACGGCAAGGCCTTCATGTCCGCATCGTTCAGGTAGCGGCGACTTTCTTCTGGCACTCGATGCAGTAGAGGTTTCCACCGAACTTAGGCTTATTGAACCAACAGAACTTCGCGACGTTGTAGGGCACAGCCTCTCCGCAGGAATGGCAAATCAGCTTTTGTTTGCCCTTCGGTTCATCGGCCGGTTCGGTCGGCTGAGGAGCGTGGGCGACTTTGGCTGGTTGGACGGGTGGTGCCATTTGGATCGCCACTGGCCGCACAGGGGCAACCGGAGCTGCTTGCAGCGGCTGATCCGCCAGGCCGAACTTGGCGTGCCAGTTGAACTCGATGGGCTTGTGCAGCTTGGCGCTTTCCTTTACATCGAGTGCCCAACAATCGGCTCTACTGCAAACCCCATGAAAACCTTGGGGACATCCTTGAGGGGGTAGCCAGACTTCACAAAGATTCGATCTGCACCAACGAGCACCTTGAACAAAGGGGTCTTCTGCGTGTGATTGGGGCCTGCCGACGCACCCAGAATCGCCTCCAGTTCGCGGGCTGCAATCTGCAGCTCGGGCTTGTTTGTCATTTGACCCTGGCCTTTGGAATCGGCCACCTCGGCGCGAAGTCCTTCGATCTGCACCAGTGCCGCGAAGGCCCTCTCGCTGGTTTCTGGGCACGCATAAGCGATCATGAACGAGTTGACCAAGCTGCGCAGCAATCCCGCCGTGTCATGGTTTTTCATCACCGACATGACTGCAAATTGATCAAGCCTCTCGGCTGGGGTTTGCATAAAACGGTCAATGCCCATGCCCTTTGCAATTTCCGCAAAAGCAAGCGTCAAAAACTCTTCACGCTGTGCAGGGGTCATTCGTTGCTGAGTGTGCGGATGCACAAGCTCCAGACGGAACTGATGCGCCATTGCCAAATCCACATGCGGCTTGATCAGTGTTTGAATTGTGGTGGCCTGTTCCATCTTGATTTTTCCTTTAGTGCGCAGCGACCCATGCGCGGCTCGCTTCGTTCCAAACATACGCATCGGAATCGCCCTCCTTGTAGAAGTCCAGTGCGCGAGGGGTTGATCAAGACCGCCAACATTTTTATGAAATAAAACGATTGGATTGCGTTGAGATTGATCTCGGGAGCCTTGAAAAAAAGTTCAAAAAAACTAAAAAACTGATTATTGAAGATGTTGCCGAAGCAGTTCTTCGTGGGCACGATTTGAAAACCTGGGTTTTCGCGCTGATTGGGTCAATGCGTTGATACAGCAAGAGCCCGAATTATTACTGAGTGAACCAAGTGTCTCTCAGAAGCCGTTGACGCCTGCGAATCAGTCGTTTCTCGAAGTAGAGGTGATCAATATTTCCGGTAAATCTGTGAAGCTCAGGAGGCTCCCAAGTGGCGATTTGTCCATCCAAGTTGACAAGAACGAATCTAAGCTTAGATCAATGATTGAGTCGATGGCGAGAGCGAATGGAAGCGGATGGTATGACTATGGCCATCAAAACTGGTTGGTTCCACGTCGAAATGCGAATAATGCGAGAAACAACCTGATCGCGCTGTCTCAGCGTAAAAGTTAAAGGAAAGCAAGGACGCTGCATGAAGCCGCAAGAAATCCAGGTTGGCCGCATCTATCACGACGGAAAAGTTTGCAAATGCGCTATAGCAAAGCTCATTTAGAAGAGGCGCACTTGACGAATCAGGGCGCCTTACTTTATAGTAAGGCAAAGGATTCAAAATCATGTCTACTGCCACTCTCACATCCAAGGGCCAGATCACCATTCCTGCCGAAGTACGCCATGACCTCAAGGTTGATGCGGGCGACCGCGTGGAATTTGTGCAGATCGCGCCAGGTCGTTACGAATTCGTTGCCGCTACCAGCGAGGTTACTGCGCTGAAGGGGATGTTTGGAGTGGCAAAGCAGGCCGTGGCCATTGAATCCATGAATGCGGCCATTGCGCAGCGCGGAGCTGCTGCCCGATGATCGGCTTAGATACGAACGTCCTTGTGCGCTACATCATGCAGGACGATTCCAAACAGTCAGCAAAGGCGACCAAGCTGATTGAGTCCCTGGATGCCGACAGACCGGGCTACATCACCATGGTCTCAGTTGTTGAGCTGTATTGGGTGCTGACATCTTGCTACGAGCTAACTGGACAGCAGGTAGCGCAAGCGTTGGAGGTGATGTTGCGAACCAAACAGTTGCTGGTTGAGCGTGCCGATCAGGTGATGCGTGCTCTGCGAGTGTTTGGAGAGGGCGGTGCAGATTTTGCCGACTGTCTGATTGAGCGCTCGGCTTCTGGGGCAGGCTGTGCCGAGACGATGACGTTTGATATCAAAGCATCTAAGCACGCAGGCATGACTTTGATTGCTTAAAGAATAGAAGGAAAGAACACTGTCAGGCTGGACGCTCAAAGCGTTTGCGCTCATCTTCATCGGCCTCGTGCTGATGTTTCGCCCGACGATAGCCCTGCAGGCCTACGGTGTGCACGTGGCACTCATCATCGCGATGATTGCACCGGCCGTTCTGCTGGCCATGGCTCAAGTGGACGTATGCAGCGCAAAGCTCCAAGCCATGTTTGCAGATGCCATCTGATATATGGCTTGCTATATGGCAAGCACTGCCATATACTGCAATACATGGCAGTAAATCACACATCCACTCATAGGCCGACTGCTCGCGTCGGTTGGAACAACCGTTCGCAGACGGTCACGATGCCGCTCGAATACCGGTTTCCTGAGTCTGTGCGCGAGGTGTTCATCCGCCGAGATGGTGAGAGCGTCGTTTTGACGCCGCGCCCCAGCGACTGGTCGGGTTTTTTCGCTTCTGGCATGAAGGCTTCCACTGACTTCATGGCGGATATCGAACGTATGCCCATTCAGGAGCGCTCGTTTTGAGTTCACCAATGTTCATGCTGGACACGGATACGTGCATCTTCCTCATGCGAGGTGAGTCCCAGACGCTGGCGGTTAAGGTTCAGTCGGTGCCTCTACAGCAACAGGTGATGTCAGCTGTGACGTTCGCCGAACTGACCTATGGCGTGCAGGCTTCCGCCGTCGCTAAGCGCAAACAGAATCAAGCCGTTCTCGATAGTTTGGCTTTGCACTTGGCTGTTCTGGACTGGCCTCAAGAGGCTGCGAAACACTACGCCGAGATTCGTGCCGATCTAAAAAAACGAGGCGCGCAGCTCGGCGCTGCTGATCTCATGATTGCGGCACATGCGCGCGCCATGGGAGCCGTCATCGTCACGAACAATGTGAAGGACTTCGGGCGCGTGAAGGGCCTGCAAGTCGAGAACTGGACTAAATAGGAAAGCAGTCATGTCGTTCAGCATTGATGCAATTGTGGCGGGCAATCTTCGGGAGCACGCCAAGCGCAAAAGCCAGCTCAAGCCATTCACCTTGTTCTGGCTGAATGGTCAGCGAGAAGTGATTCATGGATTGGATGCTGCTAACGCGATGACCAATGCTGGCTACAGCTCTGGTGCCTGCCGGACGCTCAACTGACTTACACGCTGGCATGCGACGAAGGACAGGTTTTTTACTCTGACGCCGAAACGACGATGGAACGTGGATGGCGGCTTTCAGGCTGATTAAGACTTTAAATCGACTCGGGTAAAACCGGAGAGAAGCATGCGCCTGCCTCGAACTCAGTTTCGAGGCGTAGCGCACTTCGTCTATGCAAAGTGGCCTCGCAGTGGACCTGAAGTTTGGCGGAGTGCAGGTGTCATTGCGACGCTTTGGCAACCACGACTGGTATCGTGCGCTGGTCTGGTCGGTCAGGTAGAGGTGGAACGCGTGGTCACCTTGCCGTGGGCTCAGTGGTCAAGTGCATCTGGTTTCTGCAACTATGAAACGGCTTTGTTGCATAAATCGGCCATAGGCCAAGGCATCCCCAATCCCAAAAAGATTTACGCAGCAGCGACCGTCTGGGGCGTGCCCAGAGCGGTAAATTGATTGAGGATTGAAGCTCGGATGTGCAGCTCGGTCACCTGGCGCTCAAACGTCCTGGCCATGACCTTCTCGCCCAGGCGCTTGAAGCAATTCATCTTGGTCTCCACCAGTGACCTTCGGTGGTAGCCGCTCCAGCGTTTCCAGATAGCCCGCCCCAACTGCCTACACGCCTTGACCGCTTCATTGCGGTGAGCAAATGCCAGCCCTTTGCGCAGCTTCGCTCCTTTGCGCGGCGGGATGATTGGAATGGCTCCCCGCAGGTAGCACGCCTTATGTACATCCTGCGTGTCGTACGCCCCATCACCGGTAAAGCTAGCTATCTCTTCATTGCTTGGAATTTGACCTAGCAGGTCTGCTGCCATGGGCGAGTCGCCCACTTCATTGGTTGTTACTGCGATGGCCCGAATCTGCAGTGTCTGGGCATCAATACCCAGATGCACCTTGCGCCACTGGCGGCGCCGCTGTGCGCCGTGCTTTTTGGTTTTCCACTCACCTTCGCCCAAGAACTTGATGCCCGTGGAGTCGGCCAGCATGTGCAAGCCTTTGTCACTTGCACGGTAGCGCACCTGCACATCCAAGCTCTTTTGCCTGCGACAGACCGTGCTGTAGTCGGGCACTGGCCAATCCAGGCCTGCCATACCCAATAGCGACTCAACCAGGCCCAGTGTCTGGCGCAAGGGCTGGCCAAACAAGCACTTGATGGTCAGGCAAAACTGAATGGCCGCATCTGAGAATTTTTGGCAACGACCACGCTTGCCCGTGGGCTGAGCTAGCCACTGCATATCCCTATCGAGCCAAATGGTCAGCTCACCTCGCGCCTTCAACGCTGCGTTGTAAGCCTTCCAGTTCGTTGTGCGGTACTTAACCCGACCCCAGCTCGTCTCTCTCATCTCCCGAGCTTACATCAGCTGCGACCGGCATTTGTGCAACAACGCCCATTGCATGTCAAACCACTGGCTGAGCATTTGCGCTTCGGGAGGGCTTTCGGACGCCTGAATCAAGCTGAGAGGGTTGCCTGGGGTGACACCCAAGCCTTCGCTGCTGAATGAAAAGGAGCCGAGCGCAGCCTGTTGTGCGGAGCCTTGTGCATCCCTTAGAACCAAGGTGCCCTGGGGAATGGGGCCGCTGGCATGACGAACTTCGGCTTTGCTTTAAAGCCAGGCAGCCAACTTTCTCACAAGCCAGGGAGCTTGCAACTTATTTCGGGAGGCTCGGTCAGCCGCCGTCCCCAACAAGCCCAACTGCTCCTGCTCTTTGCCCTTTGTTGGTGCGGTGGAGGTTGGGGGCACCACCAGGCGCGCATTCGACAGGTGAGGCATCTCTGTCAAAACTTCGGAGAAGGCATACAGAGAGAAGGATGGCGACACCATGTCCATCCGATGGTTGGGCTTCAGCCAAGGGCGGATCAGGTCCAAAACCCGATCAGATCCAGCGTTACTGACAAACTTCATTGCGTCCCCCTCGCTCGACATCCCGTTGTTTCTTTTTTGCTTCGCTCACGCACTGCCTCCCCAATGCCCCTCGAAGTCGAATGACAGTTGTTTGTGGTGCTTGATCGACAGCAGGAAAAGGGTGTCTTCAACCTGCACATACAGCACCAGGTAGCGGCTCATCACATACTCACGCAAGCTGGTCAATGAGGTGCCCACCAAAGCAGCCAACTTGGCTTTCAGTGCGGCAGTGGCGTTGGTAGCCTCAGCAGAGCCGACAGCCCGGTTAAAAAAAGGCCGGCCAAGCTCTGGAAACCGCTCAAGGTTGGGCAGCACTGTGCCGAGTAGCTCGTCGATCAGTCCGTCGAATTCCTGAGGAGCTTCTGCCTCGGTCAGGAACTGTTCGATGTCGGCCAGGTTCCGCTCGAAGTTGGCGGTGAGCTTGATGGTCACGCGGTTGGTCATGGGATGCCAACGGTACTCAAGCGGTTGCGCGTCGTTTCATGATGGCTGTCAGTGCTGCGCGCGCATCTTGAGTGCGTCCTGCCGCCACGTCATCCAGGCCCTTGGATGCTTCGTCGATCAGCAGCAGGTGGATGCGCTGGCGCTCTAGCTGGTGGTAGTAGTCGAGGCGCTTCGCGTCGATGATGGCGATGTAGGCCTCACCGTTTTTGGTGATGAGTTTTTCAGCACCACCCCTTACATCCTCAGCCAGCTCAGAAAAGTTTGCACGAGCGTGGGACAGGGGGATCACGTCGCTGGCTGAGATTGCCATGGGGGCCTCCGGTTGACAAAATGGTGCAAAATTTTGTACATCTTACACGGTGCGTCGCCTAAGCTGGCTGCTACACATATACAGCGGCAAACTGGAGTTGACTTACTTCCGTGGACGGTACTGATTTGATTCTCAAACCGTTTGAGGTGTTATCTCGGCTTGCACAATGGCGTCATCGATAACATCAAATAGGATTTCGTTGCTCTTTTCAAAGTTCATGGGTGAGAGGTCGTCTAGTGACTACCGCAATGAGGTCCTGAGCCTTTGCACGGGAAGCTGCTGCGCTCGATGAGTTCGCCTTTCTGACTGGCGATGAAGCTCTCAGCCATCGCCTTGTCGTAATTGTCGCCCACGGTTCCCATCGAATGGCGCACCTTTATCTGCCGACGGCGCTCCCCGAAGGCCAGGCTGGTGTGCTGGCTGCCCTGGTCGCCGCGGTGGATGACGCCCCCTGGGTTTGCGCTGCTCCCGCGCATGTTCAAGGCCGCGATAACAAGGTCTGCATCCATGCGTCCTCCCATGGTCCATCTCACCGCCTGCTCCAGACATCGATGACCACGGCCAAATAGAAGACCCCATCCAAGTCGGCACCTAGGTCATGTCCGCCGCCCACAACTGGCTCTGGCCAGTGGCGTGGAATCGCCGGTTGACCAAATCGCTGGCCGGGGACTGACGTTTGTCACGACGGGTGGTGACGGTGAGGCCTCGGCTCTTGACGATGCCGCGAATGCGGGCCTCTCGCATGAGACGAGCCACACGCTGGCGGCTGATCCTCACGCCTTACTCGATGAGCCCTTCTCGCACCCGGGGCATGCCATAGGGCTCGCAGGAATCCCGTTGAATATGGCGGATGCGCTCGGCCATCACTGCATTGGCGATACTTCGCTGAGACGGGGCACGCACTCGCCATGCATCACACCCACAGGCAGAGACACCGAGCACACGGCAAATGGTTCGCACAGGGAGGTCGGACTGGTTCGCCATCACCAGTCCGAAGACTTCGCAGATGTCGCATTGTTGCGACAGGAAAACCAGGCCGTAGCCTTTGCACGGATATCTCGCTCCCATCTGAACCTAGCTACCAAAAGGAGGCCCCCCGGCTCTGCCGGGGAGGCAGTAGAAGTTTGACTTTTCAGGAGGTTGTCCACCGTAGAGACTTTCAATCGTGAGCCGCCAAGCAAACGAAAGGAAGAAACACGATGGACAAGTATGAAAGTTTGAGTCACACGGCCTGGGATTGCAAATATCACGTGGTCTTCATCCCCAAGTGTCGAAGGCGAACGCTGTACAAGCAGCTACGCGAACACCTGGGTGAGGTATTCAGAAAGTTGGCCGCGCAAAAGGAATGCAGGGTTGAAGAGGGGCATCTGATGCCCGATCACGTGCACATGATGCTGTCGATCCCACCGAAGTACTCGGTGTCGCAGGTGGTGGGCTTTATCAAAGGCAAGAGCGCAATCCACCTTGCGCGGGTGTACGGAGAGCGAAAGCGCAACTTCGTGGGTCAGCACTTCTGGGCGCGAGGGTACTTCGTCTCGACGGTGGGACGCGACGAAGCGGTGATACGGGAGTACATCCGAAACCAGGAGAAGGAAGACGAGAGGTTGGACCAACTCGGTCTATGGAGGTGAGTAGCCACCGATAGGTGGCCCCAAGAATGAGGGGCCGCGTTAGCGACCCCTTACAGCCGCTTTGAGCGGCTCACATCCCGAATGCCCCCGGCTTTGCCGGGGGATGGTTACCGTAAAAGCCTACTCAAGCGGGCCAATTCTGCCCGTTCGGAGGTGGTCACGCCTTACAAGCAAGAAGGGCTTTGTCGTTCCAGTTGGCGATGGACTGGGCGGTGAAGCGGAGTTCACGCGAAAGCTGCGCAGGCAAGTGGCCGGCTAAAACCAACTCGATCATCTGCTGACGGAATTCCGCCGGGTACGGCGGACCTATTTTGTACATTTGGGACCCCTTGACAACATGATGCATCTACGGAAACGGGGCAACTCAAAGCCCACCCCTCTTCTAGCAAGAAAAGAAATTCTTATATTTTCAAATAAGCACTCCACCAAAAGAGACGCCCGCTCCACCAACTAGGCAACCAAAGTTTCAACCGGTTGAAACTTGCAACCCCTGTCGGCCGGCATCTCGAGATACAACATAGCCGTTCAAACTTTATAACGCTGCCTATTTAATGCAATGTAAACAGGTTTGCACATCTAGACCTAATGCGCATAGGAATTGCTGATAGGCTGTAATGCAGCCAGACTGCGAGCTGATGGCGCAGGCAGTTCATCAACCGGAAAACACCATAGATCAAATCCGCCATCTCTTGCTCTCGAATGACTTTGAACGACAAAAGGCTCATCACTAGGGTCTGTTGAGAATCATTCTGAGATGCGTGAATGGATGTGATGCAATAGGCGCATGAGCATTCGATGGGTACTGACAGACGCACAATGGGCCAAGATGGAGCCGCACTGCCTTGGCAAGCCAAGTGATCCGGGGCGCAGCGGCACAGACAACCGCCGCTTCGTTGAGGCAGTGCTGTGGATTGCCCGCACAGGCAGCCCCTGGCGAGACCTGCCGCCAGAGTTCGGCAAGTGGAACACGGTGTTCAAACGCTTTAGAGACTGGGTTAAGGCCGATGTGTTCCAACGTCTGTTCGATGCAGTGAGCGAGCAGCCGGACATGGAATATGCGATGGTGGATGCCACGATTGTGAAAGTGCATCGGCACGGCCAGGGGGCAAAAGGGGGACTTCGGGCCAGGCCATAGGCCACTCGAGGGGCGGCATGACCACGAAGATACTGGCGCTGACGGATGCATTGGGCAATCTGGTGAAGTTCGTCTTGATGCCAGGGCAGCGCCACGACACCAAAGGGGTCAGAGAGCTGATTGCCGATGTGCGCTTTGATGCCTTGCTTGCCGACAAGGCCTTCGATGTGAATTGGCTGATCCAGGAGTTGGGTAAGCGCGGGGCGCAGGTGGTGATCTCACAGATGCCCCGCAGGAGAGCGCCACTGGAGATTGACCTGGAGGTCTACAAATGGCGCCACTTGATCGAGAACTTCTTTTGCAAGCTCAAGGAGTTCAAACGTATCGCAATGCGCAGCGACAAGACGGATAGCAGCTTCGCAGCGATGATCTATCTCGCAGCTGGGGTTATCAACTCTCGGTAATTCTCAACAGACCCTAGCATGAACCAGAGGAGGAATAAAGCACCATGGAGTTTCAACCGGTTGAAACTCACTCCAAGCAAGAGCATTTCTTAGAAGAAGAGATGAAAGCTTCATTGACTTCCATAAACAAGCAACACATCCCATAGACATTGCACACCTCACAGAAACGGACGGGCTCACGGCAAAGCATCCAACCGTTTTTTAGCCATGGGCAAGCCTAGTTTCAACCGGTTGAAACTAGGCACCAAAGAATGTTTACTTGTTTGCATGCATACACACAAAACAGTTTAAAATTAATGTGAGATAATTGAATGATAGGAGGTCTTATGACGGCTCAAATCATTACTGTCTTTAATCAAAAGGGGGGCGTGGGCAAAACCACAACCACATGCCAGCTTGCGGGTACTTTGGGGTACAGGGGGTTTGATGTGCTGGTCGCCGACATGGATCCCCAAGAGACCTCTTCGTCATGGATTAGCAACGGGCCTGAAGGATTTCAGTTTCCTGCAACTCTTTGGGCAGGACACCGATATGCTCGTGAAAATATTACAACTGAGTTAGGGAAACTTGCGTCAAAATACGACTTAATAATCGTAGACTGTGCGCCCTCAGTCGACAACGCTTCAACGTGGGCTTCGCTTCTGGTTAGCGACCTAGCAATCATCCCAACAAAGCTCAGCCCAGCGGATACATCTGCTTTGCCTGCAGCTTTGCAGCTGGTCAAAAATGCGCGCCAAAAATGTGGCCGAGAATATCCAGTGAGAATTCTTGCCACAGCATTCAGAAAACAGCGAGCAGACGAGCGCGCAATGCTGGAACAGATCTCATCCAACGAGGCATATCCCGATTTCACAGTGATGCCAATCCAACTCGGTGATCGCGTTGCATTCACACGTTCGATGCTGAGCGGAGCAACAGCGCATTCGATGCCAAAGCCAGGAGAGGCAGTGGCGGAGCTAGATCTTCTCGCGGATCATGTGTGCGAGCTGTTAGGCCTTCCTACAGAAAAAGGAGAATGACAATGGCCCTTACACCTCCGAAGTTCAAAGTTGACCCAACTGCAGCGATGAAGCGTCTTCAACAGAGTGCAAATGCAGCAGCGACAGATCGCTTCGCACTTGCAAGCAAAGTCATGCAAACCCAGCCAACGGGTTTGACCGCGGTTGATACACAACAAAAAGAAGAAGTAGAACCTATTAGCTCTGGCAGTAAATTCGACCTCGCGCAGTGCGTACCAGGAGCGATTGTCAGTGTGCCATTGCACATGATTGATCTCAACGATCTGGGACCTCGTCAGATATACCAGTCTGCTGAAATTGACAAAATTGCGGCAACCATCACAGAGTCTCAAGATGACGCAGCACATGGCTATGTAAAGGATGGGCGAGTCAAGCTGATTGACGGGGGGACCCGCGTTAGAGCTGCGAAAGTCTCGGGAGTTGACCATTTAGATGTCAAGTTTGAAGCAGAACCAGAAAATCCACTCGCGCTGTATTTACGAGCCAGGAGTTACAACGATCAGCGATCGCAGCCCACACCCATAGACCATGCAATAAGCCTGCGCAAGCTTATCGAATCTGGGGCAGTACCTAACAACCGTGTAATCGCAGAGAAGATTCCCGACC
The DNA here is from genome assembly GCF_006716905.1 of Acidovorax temperans. Lineage (GTDB taxonomy): Bacteria > Pseudomonadota > Gammaproteobacteria > Burkholderiales > Burkholderiaceae_C > Acidovorax > Acidovorax temperans. Next base: position 13,493 of record NZ_VFPV01000005.1, read on the forward strand.
CCAGTGGTCGGCCCATGTCAGAGTCCCAAGTCAGCATGTACATGCGCGTCAGTCGTATGCCTGAGAGGGTCCTTCAACGAATGTCGGAAAGCCCTTCAACAACAGCGTTCACTATCCTGTATGCGGTGAGTGAAATTTTCGAAAAAATCTTGGACAAGAGCCAAGCTGAGGACACTGCCTTATCCATCATTGACGATATTCGTCAAAAGGACCTTTCTAAACAACAAGTCATCATGCTGGTACGTTCCAAGCTGGAGGGTGCAAAACACCGGGAACGGAGTACGCAGCAGACTTTGTTGATAGGAAACTACGAAGGGGTCGTGAAAGTATTCGCGAAGAGAGGGCAGATAGAACTCTCGATGAAAAATCTTCCACCGGAGCAACTCCCTGAACTGCAAAAGGCACTCGTCGCTAAGCTGGAGGACTTTTTTAAGGAGCAGCTAGCCAAACCTGCAAGCACGTCTTTGCCTGAGTGAGGTTGCCCCTGAAAAGTGGAGTTCTTGACCCTTGTTGAAAATACCGACAAGGAGTTGAGCAATGAGTGACAAGCAAGTGCGTGCGCAGTACACGCGGGAGTTCAAACTGGAGGCGGTTCGGCAGGTGCGAGCTGGCCAGGCGATTGCGGTGGTGGCCAAGGTGCTGGGCATTCCCAAGGCCAGTCTGGGCAACTGGGTGCGACTGTCATCCAAGGGATGAGCTGGACGACGTTGGCAGCGCCGACAAGGCGACCAAAGTCTCGCCCGAGCAGATGGAGATTGCCCGGCTGCGCGCCGAGAATGCTCGCCTTCGCATGGAGCGCGACATCGCAAAAAAAGCCGCGGCGTACTTCGCGCAGGACACGCTGCGAGGTACGCCTGGATTGACCAAATGAAATACCGTTACCCGGTGAGCGTGTCCTGCGGGGTGCTGGAGGTCAGCGCCAGCGGGTACTTCAACTGGCTGCGCCGGCGAGAGGATGGTCATGGCCGCAGCGGCCCTGGCCGACTCTACAGCGATGAAGCCCTGCTGGCGCACATCCGTGCCATCCACGCCGAGGTCAAGGGCGAATACGGCTGGCCACGCATGCACAAGGAGCTTGTGGCCCGAGGCATCCGGGTGGGCAAAGACCGGGTTCGCAAGCTCATGCAGCAGCACGGCATCAAGGCCAAAACGAAACGCAAGTTCGTGGTCACCACCGACAGCCGCCACAGCCTGCCGGTGGCACCTGACCTGGTGCAGCGGCGCTTCAACCCTGAAGCTCCCAACCAGCTATGGAGTGGCGACATCACCTACATCCAAACCGACGAAGGCTGGCTGTACCTGGCCGCCGTCATCGACCTGTTTAGCCGCCAGGTGGTGGGCTGGAGCCTGCAGTCGCACATGCAGGCCAGCCTGGTCAAGGACGCGCTGACCATGGCGTGGTGGCGTCGCCGGCCACCACCCGGTCTGATATTCCACAGCGACCGGGGCAGCCAGTATTGCAGCCACGAGGTCCAGGGCGCACTGAAGGACTGGGGCATGCGTTCATCGATGAGCAGGAAGGGCAACTGCTGGGACAACGCACCGAAGGAAAGCTTCTGGGGACGGCTGAAAACAGCCAGCGTACATGGGTGCAAATTCGCTACCCGTGAGCAGGCCGGGCAGGCGGTGATGGACTGGATGGCCTTCTACAATCACCGCAGGCTGCATTCCTCGCTGGGCTACCTCAGCCCGATGCAGTACGAACAACGCTGGTACGAGGCACAGCGCAAAAAGGCCGCGTGAATCGTGGGATAAGAACTACACGAAACAGGGGCAAGGTCAGGTTCGATTTGGGGTCGTGTTAGCCGCTCTTAATATCCAGTCCGTCACACCACCAGTGCAGATCGCTGCTACAACCGCCAAGGTTCCATCGTATCTTCAGCTGGACGGCCAAGCCGCGGCACCGTGAATAGTAGTAATTCGGCTGTGCCATAACGCGGTAGGCGCTTTTGGAATTGATCTATGAACAGCCTTGGCCATGCCCAGCTGGCAGGTGCGCTGCACCAGCGCAATTTTGTCCTCCGGGATCCTGCTCCTTCGGGGCAGGATATGGATATCAAGAGGCCTTCTTAGGCAGCTCCCATAAACATAGACCTTGATGGAAATCTGTAAAGCAAATGCAGTGAATAGGACACCGGATGAAAAGTAAGTGCTCACACAAACATTAGGGCTACATTTATGGGATCAGAAATTTACGAGAGGCTTTTTGGGAAAGAAGCTGTGTAGGAGCTTCAATAGGTCACCAAAAATGGGATGCACACCTGAAAGAGCCTCCCAAACAGCAGATATCCACAGGGGTTGACGATTTCAACCTGTCTTCTGTCCCATAAACATAGACTTATGACCAAGACCACATCCCATAGCAAGGGGCCTTAACGCACGATCCGTCTAAATTCGCGGAAATGATACGTAAACCCTTCCCATAAACAGTGACCTATTGGGGCATGTGGATAAAGCTCAGATATCCCATGTATGGGGTCTTTTAACCATACAAAGATGGGCCAGCGAAGTGGTTTTGTAGCTATCCCATAAGTAGGGCCCTTTACCTGCGACGAACCAGATCGCACCCCATAGAAGGTGACCTTGACTGATGAGATCAGCGTTCAAGAGTGAGAGTCATCTTATGGTCGATCCCATAACTGGTGCCGTTACCACCTCAAGCGACCTCCCTTCATCCCATGTTAAGTGACCTAACTTGATAACTACCTAGCGTTCTCAGCCGCTCCCACAAATTTAGCCACATGAAGCTGGGATGTAGTCGACACAAGATCCCATATTAGGTGACCCAACACTCAGGCCATACAAAAAACAGCGTAAGAAAAATCCCATAGATGGGGACGTAGAGCGCCGTCCCATAACTTGAGACCGTACCCCCCAAATCCAGTGACCTACTATCCCAAACGCAGTGACCATCCTCCCAAAACCACAGACCTTTGATCCCACAAACAGTGCCCTGATGACCCATAGGTGTAGTCCATAGTGGCTGCTAAGCCTTACGCAGCTTAGGTTCGACGCTCCTAAATGTATAAAAGACTAAAAGTGTCTTACTAAAAACAAAAACAATAAAAAATACACCGCGCACGCGACCATAGGTCTATTGGGAAAGGGGCAATTTAGACCATAGAATGAGGCCATGCCACGCAAAAAGTCGAGCGACGAACATTCACAGATAGCCCTTTTCCAGGCACCAGAAGTGCCTAACGCCTTCCGTAAGCCTGTTCAGGTCATCCATAGCAAACCCAAGAGCTCGCTGTCACTTCTGCATAGAAAGCTTGCCAACGCGTGGCTGAAGAATGCATCAGACACACCATCGGACGATGGGTGGTGGACGATCCATACGGCAACAATGGCCGCGGACATCGGTTTTGACTCGAACAACCGTGCTTACTTAATCGACTCTGCTCGTGCGCTCATGGGGATCATCTTTGAATGGGATGTCATAGCGCCAGAAGGCAAAAGAAAACTGTGGAAAGCATCAGTTCTCTTCCCTGAAGTTGAGATTCGGCCAGACACCATCAGGTACCAAATCAGCCGTCCCTTAAGGGAGCAGGTATTGACACCTGAGATGTACGCAATGATTGATCTCAATGTGCTCAAGCGATTTAGACGAGCGTCAAGCTTGGCACTATATGAACATTGCCTCCGGTTTGAGAAAATCCATCGCACCACAGAAGTCGAATGGCAACTTCTCAGAGATATGCTGATGGGGGAATCAGCTGATGCCAAGTCTTATCAGGAATATAAGGTTTTCAAAGACAAGGTACTAAAAGTAGCGATAGCAGAAATAAATGCACTATCTGATATAGAAATTGAATTAATCGAAAAAAAACTAGGTAGAAGGGTACAAACTTTAGCGTTCAATGTCAGAAAAGAACGTGAGCAGGCACCAGAACAAATTGACCATGATGAAAATGTATTAGATATCGGAGAAATGGTCAAAATAGGAATTTTGCAATCTGAAGCTAGACAACTAGTAAAGAAGTATTCTCATCAACAAATAGTGTCTGCCGTTGCATACACAAAAAAACGGCTGACAGATAAGAAATCTTCGAAGATTGAAAATCCTGCTGCTTACCTCAGAAAGGCTCTTTCAAATGGTTGGGCAATCGTAGAGAGCAGTGCACCTAAACCGGGTAATCCCACTGCTAATCCTGACAAGAAGCCTGATCTTCTTGAAATGTACCAGGTTAAAATGATTCGAGAAGCTGAAGAATATTTCAGTGAACTGAACTCCGCAGATCAGACTGAACTTATATCCGAGTACAACGCGACAGACGTCTCACCCACATTAAAGGTTAAACGAAGTAAACCAGGAAAAGCTGTCCGTACCGAGTTCTTCAAATGGCTTGCAAAACACACGTGGGGGGATCCTAAGCCAGAGGATTTACTTCAATACGCTCAAAAGCTAATTGATACAACCAGCAATGTAATAAAAAACTAAGTAATTTAGATATCGGTAATCCACTCGACGTCACCATTCAGCCGTGATCCCCAGGACAGTAAGATTGCGTCGCGCACTCATAGTGTCGTACCGGCTTTGTTGCACAAACCCGCACTTGCGAGGTGATAGGCTGCGCGCATGAGTGAAGCCAAGGGAGTCAGAGGTCGCTACAAGACCACCAACTGGGCCGCGTACAACGCCGCGCTGAAGGCACGAGGGTCGCTGACGATTTGGTTGGACAAAGACATGCAGTGGTACGCCCCTGCCAATGGTCGCAGGGGTCGACAGCGGGTCTTCTCCGACGCTGCCATCCAGTTCTGCCTGAGCATCAAATGCCTGTTTGGCCTGGCCCTGCGCCAAAGCCTTGGCTTGGTCGAAAGCCTGTTGGTCTGGCGGGGCTGGCCTGGCGGGTGCCGGACTTCAGCACCTTGTGCCGACGCCAGAAGACACTGCGGGTGCAACTGCCCTATCAGTCCAGCGCCACGGCGCTGGACCTGCTGGTCGATAGCACCGGCATCAAGTTCCTCGGCGAGGGCGAATGGAAGCGCAAGAAACACGGGGCTGAATACCGTCGCCAGTGGCGCAAGGTGCACCTGGGCATCGACGCCCACACGCTGGAGATTCGGGCCATTGAGGTGACCGACAACAGCGTGGGCGACGCGCCAATGCTGCCCGAATTGCTGGGGCAGATACCAGCCGATGAAGCGGTGGCCAGTGTCAGCGGGGACGGCGCCTACGACACCAAGGCCTGCCATGCGGCGATTGCACAGAGAGGGGCACAAGCGGTGATTCCGCCGCGCAAGAACGCCAGGCCTTGGAGGACAACCCTGGTAGGGGCCACCTCGCGCAACGCAGCACTCAGCGCCTGTCACAGGTTGGGTCGTGCCATCTGGAAGAAGTGGAGCGGGTATCACCGGCGCAGCCTGGTGGAGACGAAGATGCACTGCTTCAAACGCCTTGGTGAGCGGGTGATGGCGCGCACCTTTGAGCGTCAGGTGGTGGAGTTGCATGTGCGCGTGGCATTGCTCAACCGCTTCACGCAGCTTGGGCGCCCAACTACGGTGCCTGTGGCGGCCATGGCGTAGCTGCGTCTGGGGTTGGGGTCAACTCGCGCCATTTCGGGTTTGTGCAACAAAGCCGATACCAAGTGAGACACCAAAGGTCTGCAAGAGGGTGGAGCTGGATGGACGAAGGCAAATCGTCTTTTGCTTGAAGGGATCGGGCCAGCACCTCAAGGGCATGAAGGTAGTAAGCCCAGCTCATGAAACCGCCCGAGGGCGGTTTTTTTGTAACTTAAATTTTGTTTGATGTGCTCAGCGATAGTTAAATACTGTTTGTGTCGGGCGTACATCTGCGATATAAAACTATTGTTTCTCTCACAAGACAATAGTTGAGTTATCCATGAAGACACTCCAGGAGTTCGCCGACGCCCTCACCGAGGCGCAAAAGGCACGCAAACTGACCGCCAGGGAGTTGGCTGATTCGGTGGGGCTGTCTGATTTGTCTGTGCGCAAGATACTGTCGGGCCAAACAGCACCCCGCCTCACGAACGCAATGGCTCTGGCCTCTGAGCTGGGGTTTGAGCTGGTACTGGTACCCAAGGAGGTTGTGCAGTCCATCTCAGGAGCCCCCAAGAAGCCTCGCTCAGTGCTGAGCAATGTAGAGCGGCGCTTGAGTTTGGCCAGAAAGTTCGGCGAAGACGACCAGGGCGACAAGTAAATCGCTACCACCCTCCACCCACGAAAGACTCTCTCCATGCGGTACCGCGCTCTTGATGTGTTTCTGGGCCCCAAGAAGCGCCTGGTTGGTCGGTTGTTCCAGTACGGCACGGGCAGTGGGGCGATCACTCGCCTCATTCCCGACAAAAGGTTCTGGGCCGATGACAACGCGCCTGTGCTGTCGCAAAACGCATTGGTGGACGACCCCATAGAGCGCGCGACGTTTGTGGCCGAGTACGACCGCCAGCCTTTTTTCAACGGGGTGGGGGAGGGATTGCCGCCCTTTTTCAAGAACCTGCTGCCCGAGGGGCCCCTGCGCCGTCACCTGGAGCTGATTGGCAAGCTGGACAAGGGCGATGACTTCGGGCTGCTGAGCGTGTGCGGTACGGACTTGCCGGGGGCTGTGTATGTGCAGCAGGCGCCGCTTGACCGCAAGAGCGTGGCCGAGGTGGTGACCCAAGGCAATGATGCGCTGGAGATGACGGTGACGCCGGTACCGCTGCCCGAGGCTACTTCCTTGTCCGGGGTGCAGCCCAAACTCTCCCTGGTGCAGGAGCGCGGGCGCTACGTGGCCAGGACGAAGGATGCCAAAGGCGTGCACATCATCGCCAAGCTGCCCACGGTGGAATACCCGCTCCTGCCCCAAACCGAGGAGCTGTCGATGCGCATGGCAGCAGCGTGCGGGGTGGATGTGTGCCATGTGGAGCTGGCCCCGCTGGAGAACATCGAGGCCGATCAGCCTTTTGTGCTGGGCGAGGGCAAGCAGTTCTTGGCGGTTCGCCGCTTTGACCGCACGGCAACCCAGCACATCCACTGCGAGGACTTTGCCCAGATTCTGGGGATTCCACCGGAGGAGAAATACAACCATCCCCTTGCCAGCTACGGATCCATCCTCAACCTTTTGATGCTCACGCCAGGGCTCGGTGTGGAGCCAGCCCTTGAGATGGTGCGACGCATTACGGTGAACGATCTGCTGGGCAACTTTGATGGGCATGTCAAAAACTACGGTCTCCTGTACCGCGATGGCCGCACGCCCGAGCTATCCCCAGCCTATGACGTAGTTGCGTATGCGGCCTACCAGGGCGGGGCAGGGCATGCGTTGCGCCTGAGCCCCCAGAGCGAAAAACACGCCCGCGTGACGCCCATGGAGGTTCGCAAGCTGTGCAATGCCGTGCCGGGGCTGCTGGAGCCCAAGGTAAACGCCGTGATTCGGGACACGGTGAACAAGGCAGCCAAGGCATGGCCCGACATGATTGCCGAGTCCTCCTTGCTGCCAGCGCAGAAAGAGCGCCTGCTGAGCCATTTTGAGGCCGCGCCGCTGATCCAGTCCTTGCGAAAACGGCAGTCCAAGAAGTCATGAGCTCCGAGAGCCCCGAACAAGTCATCAACCGAGAGGAGTAGCTATGCGCATCGAAGTCAGAGCAGTTGTCGAGGTACCGGACAACACGCCCATGGAGGCGATTGAGGAATGGGTGCAGTACGAGCTGGGCGCGGGAGGGATGGCCCAGAGCAACCCCCTGTCTGACCACAGCCTGCATTGCCTCAGTGTGGATGTTCGGGAGGCATAGGTTGCACCACGAGCACACAGCCACGACTACGTGGCTGAAGTGACGGGCGAGAAGCGCCTCAAGATCAACCGAGGGGAAGAATGCAGCGACTGCTTTATCACGCACCAGACAACCCGAATCAGGAATCGCCCTTTGACCGTGCCATCGTGCAGGTTGTGCAGGGCCAGAACGTGAGTATTGTCAGCCCCTACATTGGCCTGGAGTACCTCCACCGATTGATCGGGCTGTCGGCTTCATGGCGGCTGATTTCGGATGTGCTGGAGTGGCTATCAGCAACACCTGTCAGAGAACGTGGCGCGGTATATGAGTTCCTGAAAACTCACTATGGCCTGGTGCACCACTACCCTGCGATCCACGCAAAGGCCGTTGTCAGCCGCGTGGGGGCGTACACCGGCTCTGCGAATCTGACGGATGCGGGTGTGTTGCGGCGCACAGAGTTTGGCGTGCTTCTGACGGATCCCTGCCAGGTAAGCGAAGTCCAGCAATGGTTTGACGACATCTGGGTCCAGACATCACCACCACCTCTTCAGAGCGTTCAGGAGCTGATTGCCGAGCTGAATCAAATCTCGCACGTAGCTGCTGATTTTGCGGATCTGAAGGCTACCCAGCTGGAGTCAGGTGCGCGGCGAGTGCGGGCCAAGCTGGTGAAGATCCTGGGGCATGAGCCCGTGGCTATCAGCGCACGGGGGGCTCAATCACTCAGCAGTGGCTCCCTTGCCCCGGCGCCCGCGACTTCGGCTGCAGACAAAACAGCCGTCACGGTCCTGCAAACACCTTCGACTGAGCCCTCCAAGAAAACTCAGCTGATCAGCCCGCCCCCTTCCTCCTCAATAGCCACCCCAACGCCACTGCAGCCCAGTTCATTTGACCTGGATGCGGAGATTGAGGCGTATGTGGGCCGAAACGCAGTGCAGGGCTTCACCTTCGAGCAACTGCACGAGACCATGCGCAGTAAATCGCCAGCATTGACCCGCCGCGAGACTTACTTCGCAATTCTGGAGTCATGTGCATCGCACCCTAGAGCGCTGTTCTCAGCCGATGCGGTAAACCGACTGGTCTACCAGGACGGTAGGTTCGTGCAGAGCAGCAAGGAGCTGCTGAGTGCGGCGCTGAAACCTCTGGATGACATGGTTGCAGCATTCATTGATGACCTCTCCTTTGATGAGCCGACCGCCACGAGCGTCACCACCGGCAAGCAGGAGATGGTGTTGGCGGGGATGAAGCAAGCTGGTTTTGTGGAGGAGGTGGGCGATGGGCTCCAACTGGCCCATGACGCCCTATGGAGTCCTCGATTGAAGCTGTTGGAGCGCGCTCACATCAGATGGGCCAACCGCCTAGCGCAGCGTAGTTTCAAAAGAGCCCCAGGGCCAATGCTGGAAGGTGCCTCTCTGGGCTTATCGCACCTGGCAGAGACAAGCGTGCAAGCGCCAGTCGTGGAGCCAGCAGTGGAATCGATGGCAGAGGGCACAGATTCCCAAGAGGTAGTGAACGAGAGCCGCGATCACAAGAAGGATATTGTTTTCTCTCATCTGGCCAAGATGCGCCACAGCATGGGGGAGAAGATCAATGTTCTGATGTATTCCCTCATCACAGACCTAGTGATCAAATCAGGTCTCAGCGGGGATGATGTGACGAGGCTTCTTAATGGCACATATCCCATGTACCGTAGCCCGTTCCTAGCGATGGTTACCAGCAATATTCGCACCGTGGATATCGTTGCTGACCTTGACGGTAACCCGCATCTGCAGAGTCTTCCCTTGACGCGGCGAGAGATCGAAAACTCGCCCACACTGCGAGGCCTGCAGTCTCCAGCGCGACCGACCGCTCTCACCACCGCATCAGCGCCAAAGGCGGTGCGAGTCCGATTGAAGACCATCAATGACGCGGACGAGGATTACCTGCAGATAGTTCGCTGGATTTTCACCACAAAGCCAACTGCGAAGCCTTCGACGGATAACCAATTGCTCAGGACTCTCGAAGCAAGTGGTGTGTATCGAGACAACCTTAGACGTTTGCTTTTTGACCGAGCAACCAGGTTTCCAAAGTTGTTTACGCACCTGCGCAATTCAAAGTTACTCAAACTGATTCAATCCAGCCTTGTCCACTACCCCAATACCCATTCGTTTCTTCAGCGTGTGGTGTGGCAATCAGGCACCGTACACCCGTGGTTGGAGAACACGGAGCAAAGGCGTGCAGAGTTGACCGAGGAAGTGAGGGCCTCGGTTCAGGGTGAACTACGACAGTCACATTCAAAACGGGACACGGCTTACCGCAAACTTTTCGCTTTCATCTCAAATCGCATTCCCGCTCGCGAACGATTCAAAACCACTGATGAATTGGTGATGAAGTTAACGCAATCGAAGCTAGACCGGTTCGCTATCGAATATCTCCTGGGCATTGATGGCACGCCTCCCGGCCAGTTGATGCGTGTGAAAGAGGGTAAATCTTGGTTCTATATCGAGACGGACGAGCAGGCTCTAGCCTCGTACAAGAAATGCAGAACGTTTGTTGAAGAGGTGATCAAGCGAGGCGCCCACCTGCTGCACCCGTGGCTGAAAGCCCCTTCCGAGCAACAAGGGCAGGCCCGCGCTCCATCAATGTCAGGTGCTGCTCAGGCTCTATTTGCCCCCCTTCAATGGGAAGACAGGCAGCATCTTGAACTCGACACCATGTATGTAGAGCTTGCCAAGCTGTTCAATGAAAGGCCGCCAGCCGCCCTGGGTCTGCATGACCATCAGATGCAATTTAGAGAGGCTGCAATAGCCCAGTACCTCAAGGTATGTGAGCTCAGGAAATCCTCTGGCAACAAACACGAGCCCGTGCTTTCGTTGGAAATTCATGATGGTGAGCAGCCCACAGTCGAAGTCGTGATCTACCGTGGGTACCGTGCTTATATCCACCAGTACCCCAAGCTGCAGCGTTACCTTGCCAATTCAGCAATGAAGCTCAGGCAAGTTTGAATGGTCACGCGTGTGAAATGAAGAGGATCCCTTGTGAATGAAAACGCCTTCCAAGCACCAGCGGTTGAGGTGCAACGTCGCACCCCTGAGGTGTTGCAGCGGATCGAGGAGCGCTGCGCGGGGCTCCTGCCGCGTGTCGAAGCCAAGATGAAGACCCTCAGCGGGCGTGATCGCAGGCCTGAAGCACGCCTGGTGGACCAAGCGGCGCAGGCAGGGACGGTGGCCAAGCGGGTGATGTGGCTCAGAAAAGCGGCTGACTACCTCCAAGAGGGTGCCGCGCACCTTGCGGCGTGCCGCAAGGGCTGCTCTCACTGCTGCCACATCTCGGTCATGGTTTCGCGCGCCGAGGCGCAAGTGATTGCCAGAGAGACTGGAGCCCACCTCAACACGGATGCTGGCCAGTTCACGATGCAGGGCTTTGAAGAGCAGAGCGAAACGATAAGGGCCGCAACCCTGCAGGCCTACGGCGCTGCGTGCACGTTCCTGCGAGAGGGCTCTTGCAGCATCTATTCCAGCCGACCGCTTCAATGCAGGCTACTGCTGAACATGGATGATGACGATCTCCTGTGCCAGCTTATCGAAAACGGTGATTCCAACGTGCCATACCTGAACACCACCGAGCATCACATCGCGTCAGTGACCGTCTTGGGGGCTCACCAGGACTACGACGACTTGCGCAACTGGTTTCCGAGTGGCCTCGCCTGATCGACTTGGAGGGGACTTTGCTATCTGGAGTCCGTTTAGCAATGGTTTCGTGGCCCAGGCAACAGTGCGTGCCCCTGGAGATTCATCTATTACCCATTGACGTTCTTCGCCCTCGGTATCTCAGGAGCCGCGAAGAACATACCGTGTATTGCTTCTTCCCTTAAGGCAATGCTGATTAAGGTCCACCGTTGTGGGGTTTAAACCGTTATCTGCACATGAAGCAGCAGACCTTGGCAATGGCCGCAGATCAAGACAGCGGATTCGAGCAACCGCGCAAGCCCACCCGACGCGAAGAGTTTTTGCAAGCCATGGATGCCATCGTGCCGTGGGCCGCGCTCTGCCAGGTGATAGAGCCGCACTACCCCAAGGCAGGCAATGGCCGCCCGCCCATTGGCCTGGAGCGGATGCTGCGCATCCATTTCCTGCAACACTGGTTCAACCTGGCTGATCTGGCGTGCGAGGAGGCCCTGTATGACAGCGCCAGTCTGCGCCGCTTTGTGGGCATTGACCTGGGTCGCGAACGCGTGCCCGACGCCACCACGCTGCTGAAGTTGCGCAAACTGCTCCATGAGCACAAACTGGGCGAAGCCCTGTTCGCCAAGGTAGGCCAGCAATTGCAGGAGCGCGGCTTCAAGGTCAATACCGGAACCATCGTGGATGCCACCATCATCGCAGCGCCCAGTTCTACCAAGAACGCCGACAAGGCGCGTGACCCCCACATGCATCAGACTCGCAAAGGCCAGCAGTGGTATTTCGGCATGAAGCTGCACATTGGCGTGGACAGTCAAAGCGGGCTGGCGCACAGCGCTGTGGTGACGGCGGCCAACGTGCACGACAAACACCCGCTGCCCGATCTGCTGCATGGCAACGAACAGCGCGTGTACGGCGACTCGGCCTACGCCGGCCAGAAGGCTCTGATCTGGGGCAAAGCGCCCCAAGCCAAAGACTTCACCAAGGTGCGCTATCGCGGGCTGCAAAAGAACGCCACGCGTGCGTTCACGGCCTTGGCGCTGGCCAACATCTACCTTGCCCGAGGGCGCTTGCTGGGACAGGTGCGTCCGTAAGGGCGGGAATCGGGCCTCAAGGCCCCGCGAACAGCCCAAATGGGTGGCACAAGAAGCCACAACGTCCGAAAAACTGCACCATCCAGTGCCGCGCGGCAAATCACGACGGCTTGTTCAGCGTAGCCTTAAATTCAAAATATGCAGGCAGAAATCAAAGAGTTAGACCGTCAGATTGCGGAACTTCAAGCCCGCCGTGACGCGTTGTTCAAAGAGTACAAGAACCAAGCCATCCAAACCGCCCGTCAATTGGTAGAGCAGTACGGCCTGACACCCATTCAAGTCGGTCTGGGCTCCATCAGCAGAAATCCCCTTCAGCCATCGACCAAGCGTCCCACCACCTTCTACGATCCGAACCGTGGCCTTTCCTGGGATGGATCACTGGCTGGCCGTGGCCGCAAACCCGCGTGGATCGTGAAGGCCATCGAAGACAAGACCATTGAGTTCTTCCGCGTGCAGGTGCAGTCTGCCGAACCAGCGCAGGGATGACGGAGTGTGCGGGGCTCAACTCGCTGCTAAAAGCCTGGCGCTACCTGAGTTCATTTCTGTCATCAGATCGCTTTTCGTGACGGCCTTGGTTGCTGGGTCAATGTAGTAGACCAGCGATGGGGGCTTGTCTTCATGGGGTGATGGATGTGCCCGACTCGCTGGGGCCTGAACTCAGAGAGAGCATATCCCTTGCCGAAGCGGCTGCGAAGGCACGCGCTGACGCCGCAGAAGCCTCCAAGAAGGCCATCGAATGACTTCGCACAACGTGGGCGATGCATGGCTCAAAGGGCTCTCCAGTTTGCTCTATCAGGTTCCATCCGTGGTGGTGAGCGAGGAGTACAACGTGCTCATCAATCCGAAGCACCCGGACGCGGGCAAGATCACGGCACGCAAGATCAGGTCATGGCACTACGATCCACGCCTGCGCTCCTGACCAGAGAGGGCTAATCGCGAGCCCCACAGGGGTGCCAGCGCCATCAAGCCATTCATAGCATGACCAGCTCTCACAACCCCCAACGACATCCAAACCAGGAAGCCTCCGCGTTCGTGGACGCCGGGGTGTTCTACGTCAAGACCTTGGCAGACATGGCCAGCAAGCCTAATGCGGCCGTGGCGGTGCAGGCTGACTGGGTGGTGATTCAATCTTGGCTGGGGGCGCAGGGATCGTCCCTCACCCCTGAGGAGCTGGATAGGTTTCGCGTGGGCTGGAAGGCGTACATCGCACGGGGGGTGGCTCCATCGAGGAGGCTGCAGCGCGCTTTTGACTCGATGTCTCGGACTTTGCTCTCCAGCGACCCGGATTGTCGCCAACACAAACCTCCGATTGTTGTGCTGGAGGCGTTTGACCGGTTGCTGGCATCGGATGCGGAGATCCGGGATAAGCTGCTCAGCGATGCTGAGGCGACGCAGGAGTTGGACCTGAGCCTGAGGGCCGCGATGGCAGAAGGACTCATCGTTGCTGCCAAAGATGCGGGGCTGCCCACTGGACCGAGGCTGGACTCTGACTGGTGGCTGCATGACAACCCGGCTTCGAGCGACCCACGGGCCCAGTGGCGCCGGGACAGATCTGCGGAGTGTCGCAGGTGGGTCTTGATCGCGTTGGTGTGGTTTGTCCTGGCCTGGGTGCTGGGGGCTCTGTTTGATCCGCTGGCGCTGGATGACCAGGGCACGCAGAGAATCACAAACTGGGGCGGGGTGGACTGCCTGCTGTGGTTGATGGTGTCGCTGGTGCCGGTGGCTGTCTGGCGCCTGAAGGTGTTCTGCGACCGCTACGTGTGATGGGGGACGTTGAGCCCCTGGCAGTTCAATTAATGAACGCTGTCCACCACCGCCCTTGCAGCGGCTATTTGGCCTCTTATCTTGGCGATTTTGGCTTCAGCGCCCTCGACTTCCGCTCTGCTTGACTGTGGAAGCTTGATTTTTCGGTAAACAAAGGTCGGGATGACGAAGAGAGAAGTCATCCACACCGCTGTGTGGATGTATGACATGGTTTCAGAGGCGCTTGCTGCAATTCCAGCTGTCATCATGCCCGCCATAAAAATTACCGAGGCGAGGATTGCGGTCAATAGTCGGCGTCCACTGCGGGCGCGTCCAATTTTCTCTTGCAGTCTGGCTGTTGCCTGATTGAGGGATTCCTGTGCTGCTGCCAGCTCTTTTTCGAGGCGGGGCAGGGCCAGTTCGGCGGCCGTCTTTTCGGTTCCCTTTTGAACGGCTTGAATGGCGCTTTCTACCCTGCGAAGCGCGACGACACCGCCTGCATGCTCGACTATTTGCGTCGTTCCGCAATAAGCGCACGCAAAACGCTCAAGGTCATCGCCAATCTCCAGCGGGGCAGAGCAGTTCACGCAGTTCAGTTTCACCAGTGCCAATTGAGCCTCCTTTAGGTTATGAACACGAGCCTACCATTTGTGTGTTTGTGTTTCAGCCTCGGCAGAGGCACTTCTGCTGCGGCCGGGTGGGGCCAAGGGTGTCTGTGGAGGTGAGGAGGGGCTCAAGCACTCCCGGCAGTCATTCCCGGCCCAGGCGCAGCCCCGCGAGGAACCCATTGGCAAAGCTGGTGCGCAGCAGAGCCTTCAGATCTTTGTCGCTGGGGTTGCATGAGGGCATCAAGCTGCGGGAGTGTTCTTGCACGTTGGGGTCTTCGGAGTAGCTGGTGGCCAGGATGTCAATCGCGATCCTGAGGTGCGGGGGGATGTCGTCGTCCTCCTGATTGCGCTCTTCCTCGTCCTCTTCGAGCTCTGGGGCTCCATGTTTGAGGGTCAGGAACCAGGAGAAGTAGTCCTTGAACATGTCGCAGCCTGCATGCCCGTGCTCGTCGTGCTCCAGCATGTCTTCGATGAGCCCGTCAATGAACCTGGCAAATCCCGATGGAACGGGCACGGGGCCCTGAAACCCCGGCAAGTCGTTGCGGTTGAGCGCGGCCTCAGCGGGCCCACCACGCGGAAAGAGGATGGTGGTCGGGGTGTAGCCCATGACGGCGAATATCAGCACCCGGTAGCCGTTGAATTGGGATGAGGTGCTTACGGCCTCGAAGGAGGCGAGCAGCTCGTTTTCATGGGTAATCGCTTCGTAGAGCCTGATGACGTTCTTGGCGGTATTCGCCACCAAGAAGCATCCCCCGAGTGGGCGGGCGTGCGCAATTTCTCCATCGCTTAGGTGGATCGCCTCGCGCAGGATCACCAGCTGCTCGGAGGTAATCGGTCCGGTGAGTTTCAGCCAGGCGTTGAAGGTGCGAAGGGGGATTTCGGCCTGACGGCACAGGCCTTTTTTGCCGGTGGGCCACATGGCCGCGAGTTCGTTGAGTCCGAATACTGGCTGGGACAGCAATACGGGTTCGCTGACGGGATGCCTGCGACCTTTTGATTTTTTTCTTCGGTCATGTTGAACGCATTCGGTTATCGAGGCTGCTCCACACCCCTCCTAGTTAATCCCCATCTTAGAGCGGCTAACACGACCCCTAATCGAACCTGATTTGCCGTTAAGATCCGCGCCCTCATGGCTCGTCGTCGCGTTAGCAAAGAGCTGTGGCAGAAGCTGCAGTCGTTGATCCCAGAGTTCATCCCTTCAAGCAAAGGCGGCCCACGCACGCGCGCGGTCAGCGATGAGGATGCATTCCAAGGAATTCTTTATGTTCTGCAGACAGGTATTCCTTGGGAGGACCTGCCGCAATCGCTTGGCCACGGCAGCGGCATGACGTGTTGGAGACGTCTGCGACAGTGGCAAGCTGCAGGAGTCTGGCAGCGCCTGCACATGGCAATGCTGGAACATCTTCGTCAAGACGTGTTGGCGCCGATTCAAAATTGAGCCACCGTGCCGATTGAATTTTGAGCCAGGGCTATTGGCCAACCGGTGAAGGCTGGCTGTGGATAAGTGTAGTGCCTTGAGTTGGTTTGGGTCTCCTTGGTGAACGGCCTCGGTGGTCGTCGTTGAGGGCAAGCCGCGCAGGGCGAAGCCCGTAGCGGCTTGCCCTTGAACCGCTCACCTGGACTCAGAACGGCTCAGCCTTCTTGGCCTGTTCGCGTGCCTTGATGCGTTTCTTGGCCACGGCTGTGCTGTGCATGAACCTGTGGGACTCGTTGCCCGTCTCGACGATGTGGCAGTGGTGCGTGAGTCGATCCAGCAGTGCCGTGGTCATCTTGGCATCGCCGAACACGCTGGACCATTCCTTGAAGTCCAGGTTGGTGGTGATCATCACGCTGGTCTGCTCGTAGAGCTTGCTCAGCAGGTGGAACAGCAAGGCGCCGCCTGCCTGGCTGAAGGGCAGGTAGCCCAGCTCATCAAGGATGACCAGGTCCATGCGCTGCAAGCTCGCTGCGATGCGGCCTGCCTTGCCTTGGGCCTTCTCCTGCTCCAGTGCGTTGACCAGGTCCACCGTGGAGTAAAACCGCACGCGTGAGCCATGGCGCGTGATGCCCGCCACGCCGATGGCCGTGGCCAGATGCGTCTTGCCCGTGCCGGGGCCACCCACCAGCACCACGTTGTGCGCCTGCTCGGTGAACGCCATGCTGGCCAACTGCTCGATGAGCTTTTTGTCCACGGGCGAGCATTCGAAGTCGAAGCCCGCCAGGTCGCGGTGCACGGGGAACTTCGCCGTGTGCATCTGGTAGCTCACTGAGCGCATGGCCCTGTCCGTGACTTCCGCTTGCAGCAGGTGCTCCAGCAGCCAGCGCGAGCTCTCCAGCGTGGCGTGGCCGCCTTGCTTGACCAGGTCCTCCCAGGCCCCGGCCATGCCGTACAGGCGCAGCTCTTTGAACTCCTTGTCCAGCTCACGCATGATCGGCCTCCTGCATGTCGCTGCCAGCGCGCAGGCTGTCATAGCGCGCCGTGTCGGCCAGGGGTGTCTGGCTCACTTGCAGGTTGGTCGCAACCGTCTCGGGCAGGGGCTGCGCTTGCAGGCGGCCGAGCACGTTGATGACGTGCTCGGTGCTCACCCGCCCCGATGGCGGCGCACTCTCCAGGGCCAACTCCACCGCCACCAGCACGGCGTCCAGCCCTTGCTTGGGCACCTCGGCCAGTACCTGCGCCATCACCCTGTCGCCGCCCTCCTGGTGCAGCAAGCCTTTGCGCATGCGCTGCAATGGCTCGGGCAGGTCTGCAAAGGGCGCGCCGTTGCGCAGCGCGCCCGGCTTGCGCTCGATCAGCGGCACGTAATGCTGCCAGTCGTAGCGGGTCTGGTTGCGATCGCTCAGGCGCTCGTGCGTGGCCACCATAGCATCGCCGGCCACCACCACGATCTGCGCCGGGTACAGGTGTGTGCTGACCATTTGCCCCGCCCATTCGCAGGGCACCGAGTAGCGGTTGCGCGCCACCGTCACCAGGCAGGTGCTGCTCACCTTGGCCGGGTTCTCAACATAGCCATCAAAGGCCACCGGCATCGGCATCAGGTGGCTTTGCTCCAGCTCCAGCATCTCGGCGATGCTGAACGCTTTGTGCTGCGGGTGGCGCAGCTCTCGCCACAGAGCCCGGCAGCGCTCGCCCAGCCACGCATTGAGCTCGGTAAAGCTGCCAAAGCGCCGCTGCCCCGCCTCCACCCAGATCCGACGGCGGCTGTCTTGTACGTCCTTCTCCACTCGACCCTTCTCCCAGCCGCTGGCACGGTTGCAAAAGTCAGGGTCGAACAGGTAGTGCGCGCACATGGCCGCAAAGCGCGCGTTGACGACTCGTCCCTTGCCCTTCTTGACCTTGTCCACTGCCGTCTTCATGTTGTCGTAGATGCCACGGCGCGCCACACCGCCCAGAGCCGCGAAGCTGCGTGTGTGCGCATCGAACAGCATCTCGTGGCCCTGGCTGGGGTAGGCCACCAGCCAGAACGCCCCGCTGGCGCACAGCTTCATGTGCGAGACCTGCATGCGGTAGTACACCCCGCCCACCAGCAAGCCGTCTTCGCTCCAGTCGAACTGGAAGGCCTCGCCCAGCTCGAAGGTCAATGGCACAAAGGCTTTGGTGCTCGCCTGTTGGCCTTCACCTTGGCGCCACTTGCGGATGAAGTCCGTTACCCGTGTGTAGCCGCCCTCGTAGCCCGCTGCCTTGATCTGCGCGAACAAGGCCTTGGCCGTGCGCCGCTCCTTCTTGGGCCGCTTGGCATCGGCCTTCAAGGCTTGCATGAGTTCGGCCTCGTACGCCGACAGCTTGGTGGCCTTCGCCGCCTCACGGCGGTACTTGGGCTCGACCGGCTGCGCCTCATCCAGCCACTTGGCCACCGTGTTCCTCGACAGGCCCGTGGCCCTCGATATCTCCCGCTTCGTCTTCTTGTCTCGGCGATGCATCCGCCGAATCTTGCCAATCATGTCCATGGTGATCACCTTCTTCTTCCCACTGCCGCAAAAAGCAGCAGGGTAGGTAAAACACCTGGCTCAGTTTTGGATCGGCATCACCCAAAAAAGTGGCTCAGTTTTCGGTCGGCGTCAACAGTCAAGACGATCAGATCGATTGGGCTCGGGCCAGCATTGATGGCTCGTCAGTTCCAAGCCCCCGGGGGGCCAGGAGACAGGCGCCAACCCTACAGACCGAGGCAAGCTCGGCTGCAAGCGCCATATTGTTGTAGACGCTCGCGGCATTCCTCTAGTTGTGCTGGTCAGTGCAGCAAACAGGCATGACTCTATGTGGTTTGAGAAGTGCCTGGATGCGCTGCCAGCGGTCAAAGGACTCAAAGGCAGGCCACGGCGCAGACCAGCCAAGCTGCATGCAGACAAAGGATATGACTACAAGCGTTGCCGTGACTATTTGAAGCGAAGAGGGATCACCAGTCGCATTGCACGAAAAGGAATAGAGAGCAGCAAGCGTTTGGGCAAACATCGATGGGTTGTAGAGCGCACGCATGGCTGGTTCGCAGGCTTTGGCAAGTTGCGCATCAGATTCGAGCGGCAGCTGCAAACGCATCAAGCGCTACTGTTACTGGCGGCTGCGATCATCTGTTCACGGTTCTTCGTGCAACGGTCGTGTTAGCCGCTCTTAGTCGCTGAGGTTGTGCTCACAACTGCATCCAGCAATAAAAGATTCACTTTGTCACCTTCTTAAAACACTTTGGAAAGTGAGTCCAAACCAGCATTTGGCCCTCAGAAACCCCTGTTTTGAGACGTTTTCATAGGTGGTTGGATTACATATCGCGCCCCTTTCCGGTGGCCGCTGTTCAGCGCCGTGGCGCTGGACTGATAGGGCAGTTGCACCCGCAGTGTCTTCTGGCGTCGGCACAAGGTGCTGAAGTCCGGCACCCGCCAGGCCAGCCCCGCCAGACCAACAGGCTTTCGACCAAGCCAAGGCTTTGGCGCAGGGCCAGGCCAAACAGGCATTTGATGCTCAGGCAGAACTGGATGGCAGCGTCGGAGAAGACCCGCTGTCGACCCCTGCGACCATTGGCAGGGGCGTACCACTGCATGTCTTTGTCCAACCAAATCGTCAGCGACCCTCGTGCCTTCAGCGCGGCGTTGTACGCGGCCCAGTTGGTGGTCTTGTAGCGACCTCTGACTCCCTTGGCTTCACTCATGCGCGCAGCCTATCACCTCGCAAGTGCGGGTTTGTGCAACAAAGCCTACTTCAATACCTTTCAGCTGGGCATCCATTTCATCTCGGTGATCTCACGAACCCGGCTCAATCATGAAGACGTCGCGAAGGTCGAGACGCTCATCCGAGAACAGGTGGACAAGGTTGCCGAGCAACTGAACCAAGCTATTGACGGGGCCGAGGCTCTGTTTAAAGCCAACGGCATCACGAGCGTCGCTACCTATGACACGGTTGCCCTGGAACTGGAGGTTGGCGTGCTGTCCTCCAGCAGTCGCAGGTATCTTGAGATCCTGGGCAAGTTGGATCAATTGATGCCTTTGCTGCAGACCCTGGAAATCCATGAGGTCATCACAGCGCAGGCAGTCGACATCGAGCGGGCTGCGCTCAAACGCAGGGTGCGCGACGTCGCGAACGGTGCCCGAAATCTGGCGTCGCGGTTGCGGCGCGAGATGAATGCACTAGATAGTCGTCGCCCAGCCAGCGACATGGAAACGATGGCAGATGCACAAGAGCCTAGCGGTGGAGCAGGACAGGGTGACGTCGGCAGCCTGACTGAGTTTCCAAGGGAACACGAGGGTCTTGCCGGGGCTGGCGCTGCTACTGGGAGGTTGGAAGACCCAAAGCGCGATGAGCTCACAGCGGATCCCCAGTAGAGAGAAGGCATCGCCATGCACAAACGGAAGCGCTTGCGAGGGTTTTTCTCCGCACTGCTCATACTAGGGCGCCAGCAAGCACGTGAAGCTTGTAGAGTAGACGGCAGCAATGGAGATGCTCATCGGGCCTTCCATTGCCCGCCCAGCAAGATGGGCACGTCGCAGTCGTCACCTGCCTGCTGACAGCCTTGGGAGGCTTCCTGAAGTGTGCTGGCGATTCGTGCATGCGCGCGCGTCGTCCCACGTCTCCCCCTCTTTGCCCGACCGGACCGTCGGCAAAGATGCGTAAGTCCTGCGTTCCTTGGCAGCGGAACCCTTTCGACCAACACCGCTGCGACAGAGCTGGTTATCCCTCAGATCTCGGACATAGATCCGGGAAAGGAATGATCATGCAAGACACTTCTTCGCTTAAGCCCGTGCGCTCCGGCCAGTACACCGATCTCATGACGCTACCCCACACTGGCTTTGTGCGCCAGAGCCTGCTGCTCAGATTCGTACCATTTTCCAAATCAACGCTCTGGAGGCGGGTGAAGGCGGGTCTGTTCCCTGCGCCTGTCCGGATTTCCGTCGGCATAACGGCATGGCGGGCAGAAGATGTCCGTCACTGGATTGCGGAGCAGAAATAGCCGCTTATTGATAGCTGGTAGGCAAGGGGTACATCCCCATTCTCCTGCAAGGTAAGTAGGGGAGGCGGGGCGATACAGCCTCGAATCTATTGCATGAAGGGGCGGAGTAAGACTTGGATCGCTGGCGGTGCAGGGCGAGCGCGAGATGGAGCCAATCCTGAGAGTCTGCGCAAGATTTTGTTTGCAGCGCGAAGTAGAGGGAGAGATCGCTGAGCACACAGTCGGTTGCGTGTCAGCGTGCAAGCGGTCTGTCCGCCTCCGAGAGGAAGTCGGATGATTTCCTTGAAGAATTCCGAGAAAATTCCATATTTGCCAAATTCACGTGCAGGCCCTGCACCCGATCGAAGCCCCTATCGGCGACGAAACGCATGATGTCCCAGCTGCCGCGCAGGGCCGTCCAGCCCCCCGCCGTCCTCGTCGAACGCTAGTCCGTTGACGCGGCCTGAGCCCTTGGCCACCTTCCCCGACAATTAGCTCCGCGCCTGATGAATCCACCCATGCAAATCGTCCACACCATCTCTGACCTGCGCGACGCCCTGGCGGGTCGCGGCCGTCCCGCCTTCGTGCCCACCATGGGCAACTTGCACGACGGCCACTTGGCCCTGGTGCGCCAAGCCAAGCCGTTGGGCAGCGTCATGGTGGTCAGCATTTTTGTCAACAGGCTGCAGTTCCTGCCGCACGAGGACTTCGACAGCTACCCGCGAACGCTGGAAATAGACGCTGGCAAGCTGCACGCCGAGGGCTGCGACGTGCTGTTCGCGCCTGCCGAAAAAGACTTATACCCGCAGCCGCAAACCTTCAAAGTGCAGCCCGATCCGCGACTGGCTGACATCCTGGAGGGACACTTCCGTCCAGGCTTCTTCACCGGCGTGTGCACGGTAGTGATGAAACTGCTGGCCTGCGTGTTCAGCGGCGGCCCGGGCACGGCCGTGTTTGGGCGCAAGGACTACCAGCAGGTCCTGGTGATCCGCCGCATGGTGGAGCAGTTCGCGCTGCCCATCGACATCGTGACCGGCGACACCTGCCGCGCCGGCGACGGTCTGGCGCTGAGTTCGCGCAACGGCTATCTGGAGGAAGCAGAACGTGCCCAGGCCGTGCAACTGAGCCAGGCGCTACGCGCGCTGGCCGATGCGGCGCTGCAGCTAGGCGCCAGCCTGCCCGCGCTGGAGGCCCAGGCGGTGGAGCGCCTGCGCAAGCAGGGCTGGCAGCCCGACTACCTAACCGTGCGCCAGCGCGCTGACTTGCTGCCGCCTGCAGAGGCTCCGCAGCCGGGCCAACTCGTGGTTCTGGGCGCGGCGCGCCTGGGCGGCACGCGGCTGATCGACAACTTGGAATTCTGAGCACCGCACCCCGGCCCGTCCTACTCGCGGTTCATACCTTTCCAGTTTGGAAAAGGACAGTTTTATGGAGCCGCACAGGGGGCGGCTGTGCACACGAACATGAGCAATCAACATACGATGGATACGCCGTGACCCTCAAGATCCGCAACGAAACAGCATCCGATGTAGCGGCCATCGAGGCCGTCACGATAGCGGCGTTCCATGATGCCGAGCACACCAGCCACACTGAGCACTTCATTGTGAACGCGCTGCGTCATGCGGGGCAACTCACGCTGTCGCTGGTGGCTGACGACGATGGAGCGGTGGTCGGCCATGTGGCGATCTCGCCGATACGGCTCTCCATTGGCCCTGCGGATTGGTTCGGCCTGGGGCCGTTGTCGGTCTTGCCGCAGCGGCAGAGGCAGGGGATCGGCGTGCAACTCATGAACCATGCCATAGCGCAACTGCGTTCGATGGGCGCGTCGGGCTGCGTGCTCCTGGGAGATCCGCACTACTACCAACGCTTTGGTTTCAAGGCCGAGAGCGCACTGGTGCTGCCCGATGTGCCGCCTGAGTACTTTTTGGCCATTGCCTTCGAAGGGGCAATTCCGGCGGCTGTGGTGGCCTACCACGATGCATTCAACTTAAAAGCCGCAGAAATGTGCCGCTGAGTCAGCACGGGCGCGGCCTTGAGCTGATTCGGCACACTCACCCTACGGATGAAGCAAAACGTAAGGTGCTGACAACGCGCGGGTCAATTGCCGAGACCCCACAGATGTAGGCGGTGGATACGCTGGGTGGGCGCGTGCGCGTCCAACGGAAGGGAAGCGGGGAGGCCACGCCGCAGGAGCTGCCGCGCGCCATCCATTCAGGGGAGGGAATCGCGCGCGGGCGGCGCAGGCAGCTCACAACTTGTTAGCGTTTCATTGCATGGAGGCTTCGTTTCCCGCACTCTTGAGGCTTACGGCAACGCTGATTAAGGTCCACCGTTGAGGGGGGTCAAACGTTATCCGCAGATGAAGCAGCAGACCCTGGCAATGGCCGCAGATCAAGACAACGGATTCGAGCATTCGCGCAAACCCACCCGACGCGAAGAGTTCTTGCGGACCATGCAGACAATAGTGCCATGGGCCGCTCTGTGTCAGGTGATAGAGCCGCACTACCCCAAGGCAGGCAACGGCCGCCCGCCCATTGGCCTAGAGCGCATGCTGCGCATCCATTTCCTGCAGCACTGGTTCAACCTGGCCGATCTGGCGTGCGAGGAGGCTCTGTATGACAGTGCCAGTCTGCGCCGCTTTGTGGGGATTGACCTGGGTCGTGAACGCGTGCCCGACGCCACCACGCTGCTGAAGTTTCGCAAACTGCTCCATGAGCACAAACTGGGCGAAGCCCTGTTTGCCAAGGTAGGCCAGCAATTGCAGGAGCGCGGCTTCAAGGTCAATACCGGCACCATCGTGGATGCCACGATCATCGCAGCGCCCAGCTCCACCAAGAACGCCGACAAGGCGCGCGACCCCGATATGCACCAGACACGCAAAGGCCAGCAATGGTATTTCGGCATGAAGCTGCACATTGGCGTGGACAGCCAAAGCGGGCTGGCGCACAGCGCCGTGGTGACGGCGGCCAACGTGCATGACAAACACCCTCTGCCCAATCTGCTGCATGGCAATGAGCGGCGCGTGTACGGCGACTCGGCCTATGCCAGCCAGAAAACACTGATAGCGAGCAAAGCCCCCAGGGCCAAGGACTTCACCAACCAGCGCACCCGCCGTGCGGGCGAGGTGGACGAAGTTCAGCGGGCCAAGAACCGCAACAAGTCACGGGTGCGCGCTCGGGTCGAGCATGTCTTTGCGGTGGTAAAGCGCCTGTGGGGATTCACCAAGGTGCGCTATCGCGGGCTGCAAAAGAACGCCACGCGTGCGTTCACGGCCTTGGCGCTGGCCAACATCTACCTTGCCCGAGGGCGCCTGCAGGGACAGGTGCGCCCGTAAGGGTCCGAAAGGGGCTCAAAGGCTCCCGAAACAGGCCCTGTGGGGCAAAGCACAGTATCTTTGCGGGCCATTTGGCATTCAAATGGCTGTGCGATGGATATGACGTTACTTGTTCAGCATTGCCTTACCCAGAGTCAACAACGCCAACAAATGCTCGACGTTTGCGACTGTTCAACGGCATTCAAAATGAATCTCCCGTGAGTGCCAGATGAGCCTTCCCGGCGATAGCAGAGTGAATTCATGGGACGGGTCGCCGTGCCTCTAGCGATTGCGCTGCAGGGGCTGAAAATCGGCAGCCGTCGTGACCTCCCGGATGATGGAGGCGAGCGTGGCCTGGGCGGGATCCAAGGGTGCCCCCTTCAGCCGTACGAGACCAGGCGTGCGCATCGGCGTGGGGCTTTCAAGAGCAATGATCTTGAACCCACTGTCTCCCTGGACTGCATGGCGCGACACAATAGTTGCCAGATGACTCTGGCGTACCGTGCCGAGCATGGCTGTGATGGAGTCAGACTCAGCGCGCACAATGGGCGTCGCCCCCGCAGCAGCAAATGCCTCTTCAATCATGCGCCGCGTGGTGTAGCGCGATGATGGGAGGATCATCTCGCGCCGGTGCAACTCCACCATCCTCATGTGCTTGCGGCTGGCCAGGGGATGTTTCGCGCCCACCAGCAGCACCAGTTCTTCGTTGCACAACGGCTCGAAGCTGAACTGGTGCAATACGCCAAGGACAACCCCGACAAGGTGACCTACGCATCCGCAGGCAACGGCACCACCGGTCACTTGGCGGGAGAACTCGTCAAGGCCATGAGCAATACGAAGATGGTCCATGTGCCATATAAGGAGGGAGCACAGGCCGTCACGTCAGTTATCGGGGGGCAGACCGATTTCATGTTCTACCACCCGGCCGTGGCGATGCCGCAGCTTCAAGCTGGCAAGCTGCGCGCGCTGGGTTTGAGTAGCGTTGCCAAATCACCGGCGGCGCCAGGCGTGAAGCCGCTGGACGAGCAAGGCTTTCCAGGATTCGACTTGACCGGATGGTGGGCCGTTGCCGGTCCGGCCAGCCTGCCACCTGCGGTCATGCAAAAGCAGGTGCAAGCTGGCGACAAAGTCGTCAAGTCGGGAGATTTCCAGACCAGGCTTGCAGCGGTGGGCATTGACCCTCTGGTCATGACACAGCCGGAGTTCGCGCGCTTCGCGGCAAGCGAACTCGAGAAGTGGGGCGGTGTCGTCAGGCTTTCGGGTGCCCAGGTCGATTGACCGCGAGAGCGGCGCGGCCTGATGCGTGCGCGCTCTGATGCGGAGCAGTGCAAGGGCATCGCCCCCCCGGGGCAACGTTGCTGCCCTATGTTGCTGACCGCATTGCGCTGCTCATCGGCCCCGTGCCACCCAGTGGGCAGTTTGTGGGCTCGGGGTCACTGCGGCTTTTGGGTTCAGTACGACGCAGCAGTCATCTCTGAAAGAGATGACTGCTGAATGAACGAAGCGGCCCGATTGTCAGTTTTCAGGCAACCCTACGATCCTGAAAAAGAGCTGCTGCAGGCGCTCGACAACTTGCATGCGGCTGGCGCTTGTTTCGCCAGTCAAGGCGTCACCGACAACACCACGGAGCCCTCCAAGCAGAAAGTCGGCGGTGACTCCTGGATCGACGACGAACCAGGCACCCGCTTCTGTGCCAGCCCCGAGCAATTCCTCGAGATGCTTGCCGATCGCGTTTGGCCTTTTGTCCGGAATGTGCGGGAGAGCATCGAAAAACATGCTAACCAACGGCCCATCGTCAAGAAATCCCGTTGCGGCAGCCTTGACCCAAGCTCCGAGCTTGCCGCCCCAATCTGTTCCAGGCCATTGCCCAGTCGCCCGATCCAGGTTGCCCACATGCAGGGCATGGAACCGCTCGGCCAATGCGATATGGATGTCTTCCTTGGATGAGAAGTACAGGTAGAACGAGCCCTTCGCCACTTTCGCGCTATCAGTGATCTCCCTGATCACGGTAGCGCCCACCCCCTTCTTCAGGAACAACGCCTGGGCGGCATTCATGAGTTCTTCTCGCCGTGCTTCCGGCGGTTTCGTTCGTGGACGTGGCTGAGCTTCTATCTGCATCAAAGGGTGCGTTTCGTGGACCGGCGACCGCAGCGGACTCCATCCCTGATGCTCGACGCTGGATAGCGGCTTCGCCGCCACGCTGGATGCCGACTGCACCGCCTCCATCGGTCTTATTTTAGACGATATGGATAAATTTGTTCAAATTAGGTGAAAACCCGGAATCGGGAAGAAAATTCTAAATGCAGAATCTAAGGCAGCATACAGAATGAAGGCGAGCTGCGCTGGCCAGCCCTGACACCTCAGGGGGACGCATGGGAGGACTGACTGAAGCTTGTGCCAAGTAGCAGGTAAATCCCCAACTGATGGAGACAAACTCATGAAAAATCGACAAACGAGGACGGCTCCCTCCCGGGCCGCAGTGCACATGATTGCCGCTGCAGCGGCATTGGTCGCAACCAGTGGTGCACACGCACTGGAGCTTGACACTGGCAATCCCGACTTCAAGGTGCGTGCCGATGCGACGGTTCGATACAACTTGGGGGTTCGTACCGAGGCACAAGACCAGCGACTGTTGAATTTTGCCACTACCGACGAAGGCAACGCTAAGTTCGGCCGTGGAGATATCGTGTCCAATAGGCTCGATCTTTTGGGGGAGCTTGACCTTAACTACAAAGGGATCTTTGGTGCGCGGATCAGTGCGGCGAGTTGGTATGACCATGCGTACCGCGACAGATCGGTGTCATCGCCAGCGGGGCAGGCGACGTCATACAACAACAACCGATTCAACGACGGGGTCAACCGCTTTATCCACGGCCCTTCCGGTGAAATCCTGGATGCTTTCGTCTGGTCCAATTTCGATCTGGGTTCTGTTCCTGTCAACGTGAAGTTGGGTCGGCACACAGTGCTTTGGGGTGAGGGCATGTTCATCGGTGCGCATGCCATTTCTTACGGGCAGTCGCCTGTGGATGGTGTAAAGGCTGTGTCGAGCCCGGGCATCGAAACCAAGGAAACTTTCCTGCCCATCAATCAGTTGACGTTCAAGGCTCAGGTCACCGATAAGCTGTCGCTTGCGGGTCAATATGCGCTGGACTGGAAATCAACGCGCGTGCCGTATGCCGGCACCTACCTGATGGGGGCTGACAACGCGCCGCGCGTGGATCGATTTGCCCTGACACCCTGCAATCCCGCTCTGGGTCCTTATTCCTGCCTGGCCATGGCCAACACTGCGGCGAAGACATCCGGCGACAAGAATTGGGGACTTTCCGCGCGTCTGGATGTGGATGCCATCGATTCCACGCTGGGCGCCTATTACCGGCAGTTCAACGATACCAATCCGGAAACGGGCATTCAACTCACCAGCTTCGCTCCGGTGTCGGCACCATACAACGCTATCCTGGGGGCGGCGCTGCCGAGTACCTTCAGGTTTGTCTACCCGGCCGCTACCAAGCTCTGGGGGCTGAGTCTTTCCAAGTCTGTGGGGCCGGTGAGCGTTGGCTCCGAAGTGTCCTGGCGCAAGAATGCGCACCTCAACTCCGTTGCCAGCTACACCTCCACCAGCACGGGGGCGACGGGAGACACTTTCCATGCCGTGGTGAACGGCACCTACGGGCTGCCCAAGACACCCCTCTGGGATACCGGTACGCTGATCGGCGAACTCGCGTACAGCCGCCTGCTGAAGGTTACGGGTAACGAGCAGTTGTATCGTGGTGTCGGGTATGCCGGTTGCGTGAGGCTCGGAACGAGCGGTGCCACTGCCCAGCCGGGGGACGTGACCGATACCTGCTCGACCAAGAACTATTGGGAGCTTGCCATGCGCTTCACGCCCCAGTACTTGGGCGTGCTGCCGTCCCTGGATGTGTCCGTCCCGATGACAGTGAGCTACGGCATTAAGGGCTCGGCAGCCACCGGCGGTGGCGGGTTTGAAGGCCTCCTCAAGTGGTCAATCGGCATTGCTGCAACCTACGCAAGCAAGCATGAATTCAGCCTGACCTATGCGGACATGTCCGTGCCGACCAAATACAACGCTGCCGGTACGGCCGCCATTGGTGGCAACGCACTCAACAGCAGCGTGGGCGCAACCGATCGTGGTCGCCTGTTTCTCACCTATAAGACCTCTTTCTGATTCTCTGGAGCTGCAATCATGAAATTCCACAACATCCTGTCGCTGGTTGCCATCGGCCTTGCCGCGCCAGCTTTCGCGGCCGTGACAGCGGAAGAGGCCAAGCAACTGGGCACCACCCTAACCCCGTTCGGAGCGGTCAAGGCAGCTAATGCCGATGGCAGCATCCCCGCCTACACCGGGGGGTTGACCAAGGCTCCTGAGGGCTTCAAGCCGGATAGCGGCTTCTGGACCGATCCGTTCAAAGACGAAAAGCCCGTGCTGCGCATCGACAGCAAGAACATGGCACAGCACGCAGCCTTGCTGAGCGAAGGGCAGAAGCACCTGCTGTCCAAGTACCCAGGGTACTACCTTAATGTGTATCCCACGCACAGAACGGCGGCCTATCCCAAGAAGATTCTGGATGCGACCGTCCGCAATGCGACCACGTGCAAGGCAACCAAAGAGGGCCTTGCCATTGAAAACGCCTGCCGCGGTGGCATCCCGTTCCCCATTCCGAAGACCGGATACGAGGTGATGTGGAACCAAATCCTGCGTTACCAGGGAGAGACCGCGATCACCACTGCGGCCTCCCGCTCCTGGGTGATTGATACTTCGGGCAAGGCCGTGGTGACGGCGGAGCAAGCGACGTTCCAGGACTTTGTGTACTACCAGACCGACGTGGCAGATCGCGATCCGGACATGGCGTGGCGGGTGTATTCGATCAGCAAGGTGCCGGCACGGCGTGCAGGCGAAATGACAGGCTTGGCAGACTATCTCGATCCGGTGGCTCGTCCGCGCAAGGCTTGGAGCTATACCCCGGGCCTGCGCCGTGTGAAGCTCTCACCTGAGTTCGCCTATGACACGCCCGTGGCCAGCATGGGCGGCGTGACTTTGTTCGACGAACTGTTCGTATTCTCCGGCATCATGGATCGCTTCGACTTCAAGCTCATCGGCAAGAAGGAGATGTACATCCAGTACAACGCCTACAAGAATCTGTACGATTGCCCGACGGCCGAAAAGGCTTTGCTGCCGAACCACGTCAATCCGGAGTGCGAGCGCTGGGAAAAGCACCGTGTCTGGGCCGTGGAAGCCACGCTCAAGCCGGGCCAGCGTCATGCGTATTCCAAGCGCATCTACTACTTTGATGAAGATTTGACCGGCGCCGCCAACTACGATGCCTTTGACCAGAATGGTCAGTTGTACCGTAGCCTGTTTCAGGCCGCTTCGCCGATGTACGACAAGCAGATCCCCTTTGCTGCGAAGAATGTGGTGTACGACTTCAACAAGGGCATGTACGTCTATGTCAACGATGTGATGGTGGGAGGCTACAAGGTGCTTCCATCCGCGCGCAGCGAGCGCGAGATGAATCCTGAAGCCATCGTATCGCGGGAATCGGCTCGCTGAGCCTCGTGCATGACCAACCTCGATTGGATCCCCCGGCCATGACTTTCCTGCGTTCTTTCTTTCGTTCGCGTTGGGCTTGCGCCGCGCTCGCTGGCGGGTGTGTGCTGCTGACGGTGCCATGGGTGATCGCAGCGCAAAGCGCAGCCCGCCCGGATCTGATCGATGCACCATCGCGAACTCTGGTGTCGGCGCAGCGGGCGACGGCCAGCGGAGTGGCGAGCCAAGGTGGGCGCACCATTGCGGTGGGTCCGCGCGGCTTGATTCTGCTCTCTAAAGATGGTGGCGTATCCTGGCGTCAAGTCGCCAGCCCGGTTTCTACCGACCTCACCACGGTGCGATTCACTGGTTCCGGCGTGGCGTGGGCCGTGGGGCACGATGCCGTGGCCCTGAGGTCGCCCGATGGCGGCGCCTCGTGGACGCGGGTGCTGGACGGGCGTGCGGTATTGACGCTGCTGCGCGATTCCGCCAAAGGCTCCGAAGAGAGGGAGGCGGAGATCCAGCGGACAGTTGGGCAATCGGCCACGGCGGACGTCTGGCCCGCGCCGTTGCTCGACATTTGGTTCGCTCCCGATGGCCTCACCGGCTTTGCCGTGGGCGGTTTCGGCTTGATCCTGAAAACCAGCGATGCCGGCAACACGTGGCAACCCTGGCTCTGGAAAACCGACAACGACCAGCGGTACCACCTCTATGCACTGGCAGGTGGGGAAGGGGGCGTCTTCGTCGCGGGTGAGCAGGGCCTTGTGATGCATCTCGATGCAACGGCTCAACGCTTCAAGCGTGTGCAGACGCCTTACAACGGCAGTTTCTTCGGGATCGCGCAGTTCGGTGCCCGCTTGCTGGCCTACGGCCTGCGTGGCAATGCCTTTGTCAGCGAGGACGCTGGGCATGCGTGGAAAAAGATCGAGACTGGTCTCGATGCCAATCTTGTGAGTGCGATCGCCCATGGGGATTCCGCTTTTCTGGTGTCGCAGCATGGGAATGTGCTTGCCGTGGATTTTGCTGCTGCCCGCGCCACCCTATATGACCAAGCGCCAGGTGCCGAGGTCTATGACGCCGCGATGACCAACACCCATCGTTTGGCTCTGGCGCGCATGAACGGTGTCGGAGTCATCGCGTTCCCCGCGCAAGGTAAATGAAGGCCGCAGATCCTTTAGATCTGCTTCGTGAAAGTTCTGATGTCTGCTCATTCCCAGCAACCCGCCATGCCGGTCGTTCGCGATCCGGCACAGTTCGACCGCAAGTCAGGAAGCCGCCTGGAGCAACTGGTTTTTAACAACCGGTTGCTAGTGTTGCTGCTGTGCCTTGTCGCTACCGCAGTGCTGGGATACTTCGCTCTGAAGCTGGAAGTCAATGCCAGCTTTGAGCGGATGATCCCATCCTCCAGCCCGTACATTCAGACCTACTTTGCCTATCGGGAGGAACTCCCCGGGTTGGGAAACACGGTGCGGGTCGTCGTGGAGAACAAGAGCGGTGATGTCTACGACGCAGCCTACCTGGAAAAACTGCGCAAGGTCAATGACGCTCTCTACCTGATTCCAGGGGTCGACCGCTCGTGGATGAAATCGCTCTGGATGCCCATCGTGCGCTGGCGGCAGGTGACGGAGGAGGGCGTGGTGGGGGGGCCTGTCATGCCGCCGGACTACAGCGGCAGCCAGGAATCGATCAGCAAGCTCAAGGAAAACGTTGGGCGGTCAGGCATTGTTGGAAGCCTGGTGGCCAATGACGCGCGCTCTACGATGATCATCGTGCCGTTGCTGGACCGGCATCCCAAGACGGGCGAGCCGTTGAACTATGGCGAGTTCTCCCGCATCCTGGAGAAGGAGATCCGGTCGTTCGAGGACGAGAGCACCGGCATTTACATGGTCGGGTTTGCAAAGATCGTCGGCGATCTGATCGCAGGGCTCCATGAGGTGATGCTCTTTTTCGGACTCTCGGTGGCGGTCGCCGCGCTGTTTGTCTACCTCTATACCCGGTGCATCCGCAGCACCATGCTGCTGGTGAGCGTTGCCGTTGCCGGGGTGGTGTGGCTGCTGGGGTTGATGAACCTGCTGGGCTACGAGCTGGACCCCTACTCGATCCTGGTCCCATTCCTGATTTTCGCGATTGGGCTCTCGCACGGTGCCCAGAAGATGAACGGCATCCTGCAGGACGTGGGCCGTGGGACGCACAAATACGTTGCCGCGCGCTACACCTTCCGGCGCCTCTTCATGGCGGGCCTGACGGCGCTTTTGACCAACATTGTCGGCTTCGCCGTGCTGGTGATCATCGATATCCCGGTTATTCGCGATCTGGCCCTGACCACCAGCATCGGGATCACGGTGCTGGTCTTCACCAAGCTCGTGCTGATCCCGGTGACCTTGTCCTACATCGGCGTGAGCGAGGCTGCGGCGCGCCGCGCCCTCGCCGAGGACACGACGCGCAAGCAAGGATGGCTCGGACGCACCTGGAGTGCGCTGGATCGCCTGACGGAGCGTCGCGCGGCCACGGTGACGGTGGCGCTTGCCGCCGTGATGACCGCGGTCTGCACGGTCGTGATGTTCGACCTGCGCATCGGCGACCTGGATCCGGGGGCGCCCGAATTGAGGCAGGACTCGCGCTACAACCGCGACAGTGCCTATATCACGGCCCACTACGGGCTGTCGAATGATCAGTTCGTGGTCATCATGACCAATCCTGACGATGGCTGCCGGCTGTACGGCACCTTGCAGTTGATGGACCAACTGGCCCAGGCACTGCGCCAGACCGAGGGCGTGCAGGCCACCAGTTCGCTGGCGGAGTCCACGCGCTTCATCACTGCAGCCTTGAATGAGGGCAGTGGCAAGTGGCTCACCATCAGCCGGGACCAGGGCATCACGAATGCGGCGGTGGGGGCCGCCATGATTGCGAGTCCGGACATCACCAATACCTCGTGTTCCGTCTCGCCACTGATTGCCTACCTGGCCGATCACAAGGCGGACACGCTCAAGCGCGTGCTTCAGGTGAGTGAGGCCTTTGCCGCGGAGCACAACAGTGCTTCTGCCGACGGCGGGCCGCGCTTTTTGCTCGCGGCGGGTTCCGCGGGTATCGAGGCGGCGACCAACATTGAGGTCGAGCGCGGCATCTTGCTGATGTACCTGGCCGTGTATGGCGCCACGGCGCTGCTGTGCCTGCTGACCTTCCGCAGCCTGCGCGCCACCATCGTGGCGATGGTTCCCTTGGTGATCACCACCATCATCTGCAAGGCCTTGATGGTGTGGATGGGCATCGGGCTCAAGGTGGCCACGTTGCCAGTGATCGCGGTGGGTGTCGGCGTCGGGGTGGACTACGCCCTGTACCTGCTGAGTGTGCAGATTGCGATGCAGCGCCGTGGCTCGACGCTCGCCGAGGCATACCGGAGGTCGCTCGACTTCACGGGACGCGTGGTGGCGCTG
This sequence comes from Acidovorax temperans, assembly GCF_006716905.1. GTDB lineage: Bacteria > Pseudomonadota > Gammaproteobacteria > Burkholderiales > Burkholderiaceae_C > Acidovorax > Acidovorax temperans. The sequence goes on from NZ_VFPV01000005.1 coordinate 46,978, forward strand.
GTGGGGCTGACCATGGCCGCGGGCGTGATCACCTGGGCATTTTCGCCGATCAAGTTCCAGGCGGACATGGGCATTTTGCTGACCTTCATGTTCCTGTGGAACATGGTGGGTGCCCTGGTGCTGATTCCCGCCTTGTCCCATTTCCTGCTCAATCCACGGCAGACCAAGTCTGCACTGCCCGCGGATGGCGCACTTCCTCTTTGACTTTTTCCTTCTCTTGGAGCAACGCCTGTGTTTGATCTGTTGATGAGTGCCGACATGATGCTGTCCGACCCGGACGGCATGGCGCAACTGTTGGTGACGAAGCTGGGCCTCCACGGCCATCCCAACTGGCGCCAAGCGTTCGATGGCCATCCCTACATTGCCCATTTCCTGCGGGTTCACAAATCGTTGGCGGTCGCCCCCACCCGCATCGAGCCGCAGTGCCACTTGGACCAACCCAACCCGGGCGATCCGATGTTCCACGACTTCCTGGAGAGCCTCAAGGCTTACCAGGGCGCGCACCGGCCCATGGTGACCCACTCGATCGTGCTGGCCGCGCGCGGCGACAGGTTCGACCTGCTGGTCGAGAAACTCATGCGTCGGCGCTTGCGGTTCCGCATGGCGCAGCGTACCCCCGACATGCCGTTTGATCGGCTCTGGCTGGGCGCGACGCCGGAGGATCCCCGTTACCACCCATCGGTGGACGGCGGTCTTTGCATCGAGGTCATGCCCCTGGAGCCGCTGCAGATGCCAGCCGATACCTTCAGCGTGCCCCCGCCCGAGCCGCGCGATCCCAAACCGGGCGACATGGTGCGAGTCACCTCGCGCGGTTACATCGTTCGCAATCTGGACGAAACCCTGCGCACGGTATCGGCCAATCTCGATTGGGAGCCTGGCGGCCCTGTGGAGTCTCTGGACAAGGAGGGGTACCGTCGCGCCCGCATGGAATTCACGGTACCGCACAGCGCTTCGCTGGACGTGATCGAGGCGACCCGCTGGAACGGTGATGCCGGCGTCTACCTGAATTCCTGGGGGCCAGGCCCCTACTACATCCGCATCGCGGTGAACGGTCTCCAGGCCAAGGCCGAGGACCTCAAGGCACGCGGTACCCGTTTCACCTGGATCGACGAATGCGAGGCGGTGGGTGGGAAGCCGCTGATCCGGGTCGATCCGGCCGACCTGCGGGGGCAACTGTTTGAGTTCGAGGAGTATTGAACCGATGATGGAAACCTCCTTTCACAAACCGGCCACCCCGACGCGTGACGAAGCTGCGGCCCCCGGGAATGCCGTCGAGGTGGAGCGCCGGGGAGGCGTTGGCTGGATCGTGCTCAATCGCCCGGACCAGATCAATGCGATCAACGACGACATTCGCCGTGGTGTTCCCGCGGCGCTGGCCGAACTGGATGGAGATCCGTCCGTGCGGGCGATTGTGATACGCGGCGCAGGTACGCGTGGGTTCTGCGCCGGAGCCGACATCAAGGAACGGCGGGCTGCGGAAACATCGGTGCAGGTGCGCCGGCGCATGCAGAAGTCGCGTTGGATCGAGGCGCTGGATCGCACCGAGAAACCTGTGATCGCCGCCATTCATGGCTATTGCATGGGCGGGGGCATGGAACTGGCCTTGGCTTGCGATCTGCGTTTCGCGGCGCCGGACGCCGTGTTTGCCCTTCCCGAAACAGGGCTGGGCTTGATCCCTGGTGGGGGAGGAACCCAGCGCCTTGGCTCCGTGGTCGGCCCGGGGCGTGCGCTGGATCTGCTCTTGACCGGTGATCGGGTTGACGCACGCCGGGCGTTCGACATCGGCCTGATCACCCGCATGGCTGACAGCACGCAATCCCTGCTCGCAGAGGTCGCTAGCTTGGCTGAACGCATTGCCCAGAGGCCGCCCACGGCGACGCTGTTCGCCAAGCAGGCAGCACGCGCAGCCAGCCACCTGGATCTCAAGAGCGGCCTGGACCTGGAATTGGATCTGTTCGCCATGCTGGTTCCGATGAACGACGTCAAGGAAGCCGCGCTGGCGTTTCGCGAGAAACGGGCGCCCTGTTTTTCTGGTGAATGAATTTCAAAACATCGCTTTTCTGGAGATGCAATGAGCGAACGCAAACTGGATGGAAAGGTCGCCATCGTGACCGGTGCGGGGGCGGGTCTTGGGGCTGAATGTGCGCGTTCGCTGGCCCGGCATGGAGCCCGTGTCGCGGTGGTGGACATCAACTTGGAGGGCGCTCAGTCGGTGGCCGCCGAAATCAAGGCGGGGGGTGGCAAGGCTCTGGCCATCCAAACCGACCTGACTTCCGAGGAGGGGGTCGCGGCGATGGTTTCCGCCGTGCTCGACCACTTTGGGCGGATCGATGTCCTGCACAACAATGCGGCCGCGTTGGATCCGGCGCAGCGTGCCGGTGACCGCGATGTCTGCAACGTGGACCTTTCCGCATGGGACAGGGCCATGAACGTCAATGCGCGCGGCGCCATGCTGTGCTGCAAGCACGCCATCCCGCACATGCTCAAGGTCGGCGGTGGATCGATCATCTTTGCGACGTCGGGCTTCGGGCTGCTGGGTGATGCAACGCTGACCGCCTATGCCGCCTCCAAGGCGGCCCTGATGGCGCTGGCACGTTCCGTGGCCGCTCAGTACGGCAAGGAGGGTATCCGATCCAATGCCATCATGATTGGCTTTGTGCTCAACGAGCACGCGCAGAAGGGCGTTCCGCAGGAGATCAAGCAGATCCTCCTGGATCAGCACCTGACGCCTCAGCTCGGTTCGCCAAAGCAGATTGCCGACGTGGTGAGCTTCCTGGCCAGCGACGAGTCCTCATTCATCACGGGGGCGGTGATTCCAGTGGATGGCGGCTTCACCAGCCACGCCCCGTCCATGGTGCCCATGCGCGAGTTCTTCGCACGCATGGGATCCAACAAACTCTGAACCCAACCAACCATATCCGACCATGTCTTTATCCATGCATGCCGCCAGCGCGGAAATCTATGCCCGCATGCTGCGCAACCTGCTGACCTGGCTTGACAAAGCCGAAGGCCATGCCCAGGCCAGAAGTTTTGACAGCGCGGCCTTCCTGAATACGAAGCTGTCGCCCGACATGCTGACCTTTGGCAAGCAAGTTGCCATTGCCAGCGAGGTGGCGCGGCTCGCCGTCGCGCGCCTGGGTGCCGTGGAACTGCCTGCTGCTCAAGGCTCCGACGAGAGCTTCGAAGGGTTGCGTGTCCGCGTCCGGGACGCCATCGGCTTCGTGGAAGGCGTTTCGCCGCAGCAATTGGCCGGGAGCGCCGAGCGGCCCCTGGTCGTGCCGCAGCGGCAAGGCGATCCGCTGCACTTCACGGGGCAGACCTTCTTACAGCAGTGGTCGCTGCCGAATTTCTTCTTTCATGTGACCACGGCCTATGCGTTGCTCCGCCAGGCAGGCGTGGAGCTGGGCAAGGCTGACTTTCTGGGAGCCATGGCCTGACCGGGCCGAACCTGGACACGTTCTCCAAGGTGCAAGTACCGGAGGCAAGGCCGGTGATTGACACAGTACCCCGTGGAATCCGGGGTTTTGAACCCCCTGGCAGACCTCCACGGTTTGTACCAGGGGGTGTTTTTTTGCGGGTGGATGTCCACGCGCTCCGAGTGCGCGTGGCGCGTTCGTCACCAGCGGTCCAGGTTGGCGCTGTGGCGGGGCTGGTCTCATCTTCAGTGCAGGGCAATACCCTTGCAGGGGCCCGGATGCGTGCACGGAAGATACAGGCCAAATTGGCCTCAAGCGCCCATCCAGAAAGCGCAAGCAGCTATCAAAACTTCAAAGAGGACGCGTGTTCACCGCTCAGGCAGATCCCGCGCCAATGAACGGGGCATTCACTCGCGTGCTGATTTCCCGCCGAACAGTCCAGACCGCCGGAAACTCAGATGCGCTTCCAATCGCCCTCACTGCCCATGGCGGGCGGCGCGCTTTCGTGTGAGACGGGCGCGGCAATGGCGGCTGGGCCTTGCCGCTTTGATGCTTGCGGCCCTAGTGCTCCCTGGCTAGCATGATAGTTTTTATCGGCGCGCTTGCGTGGAGCGTGCGAGGCAGGGGCACGGCACTGATGGTGCGCACGACCTCTTCGTCCGACAGCTTGAACACCGCCACGGCTTCCACCAGCGCCTGGGACTGGCTGCTTAGGCTGCTGGCAGCCGCGGCCATTTCTTCGACCAGCGCGGCATTTCGCTGCGTGGTCTGGTCCATCTGCGCGACCGCTTCTCCGATTTGTCCCATGTCCTGGCTCTGTTCGCTGCTCGCGGCGCTGATTTCGCCCATGATGTCCGTTACACGGCGGATGGCGGTGACGACCTCCGTCATCGTGGCACCGGCCTTGCCCACGAGCTGCGACCCCTGCTCCACGCGCTCCACGCTGTCGGTGATAAGCCGCTTGATTTCCTTGGCTGCTTCGGCGCTGCGGCCTGCGAGGCTGCGCACCTCGCTGGCTACCACAGCAAAGCCGCGGCCTTGCTCGCCCGCGCGGGCGGCTTCCACTGCGGCGTTCAGGGCCAGGATGTTGGTCTGGAAAGCGATGCCGTCGATCACACTGATGATGTCGGCAATCTTGTGGCTGCTGTCGTCGATGCCCTTCATTGTTTTGACCACTTCGGCGACCACTTCGCCGCCTTGGGTGGCCACGGTGGAGGCACTCAGGGCGAGCTGGTTGGCCTGGCGCGCGTTGTCGGCGTTCTGCTTCACCGTGGAGCCCAGTTGTTCCATCGACGCGGCGGTTTGCTGCAGTGCGCTGGCCTGCTCTTCGGTGCGGCCCGACAGGTCATGGTTGCCCGCCGCGATCTCGGTGCTGGCCGAGGCGACGCCCTGTGCATTGCTGCGCACCGCCGTGACCGTCTGCGCCAGGCTGTGCTGCATGCGCTGCAGCGTCTCCAGCAGGTGGCCCATTTCGTCCTGGGACTGCACGGTGATGTGCCCGCTCAGATCGCCGCTGGCGACGCGGTCGGCCACTGAAACGGCCTGCATCAGCGGGCGAGTGATCGAGCGGATGATGGTGATAGCGAGGAACAGGGCCAGAGCAATGGTCACGGCGCTCGCGACCAGGAGCCCCCGCGTCAAATTGCGGGTGGCCGACTCGGCCCGATGGCCGGCTTCGGCCATGACCTGCGCCTGGAGTTCCGCTTGCTTGCGGATCGCGTTCTGGTATTCGATCTGCGCGGGGCGCTGTTTGCTCTCCAGCAAGGCCAGCGCCTCCACCCATTGTTCCTTGGCAAACAGTTCAAGAAACTGATTGCCCAATGCAAGGTCCTTGGCACGCAGAGGCTTGATGCTCTGGTGCAAGGCCTTACCTTCGTCGGATTCGATGAGCTGATCCAGAATTTGCGTCTGTGCGGCGATGTTGCCGCGTTCGACCTTGATCTGGGCCAGCGCCGCCTGCTGAATGTCCGGGGACGAGAACAAGGCCAGATTGCGGAACTGGATGGTTTCCATGTTCGACCCGTCGATCACCGCACTCAATGCCTTGGTGATGGGGTTGCTCCTTTGAACGATGTCTTCCATCGCCTCACGCTGCGCGGCGGACAGGAACAGCACCATTGCGCCCTGCGCGACCAGCAGCAGCACCATGGTGGAGAACGAAATGGCAAGCCGGGTGGAGATTTTTAAGCGATTCATGGCGCGGGGTAGTTGGCAGTGGCGGGCGTGGGCGTGGGTGGGGTCGCCGCGCAGGGCCGCTGAAAGCCCGGCGGAAGCCGCTGGATCGGCGCGTTTTCAGGCGGTCTCGCGTGTCGAGACTTCGAACGCCTTGAGATCGAAGCCTGGAGCGGCCGCCTCGGCAGGACTGAGCGGCGTGTTGCGTGCAATGAGCTTGCGCGCCGCCATGTGGTCGGCTGGCCGATTGCATGATTCCACTGCCACCAAACGGCCGGCGCGGAAGCAAAGGACGCTGATCTGGTGCTGCTCGACGGAGCCGAGCACGACGGTTTCATCGTGCCCGTCGGCGAGGCCGGCGATTTGCAGCTTGAGTTCTCCCTGGTCGGTCCAGAACCAGGGCAGGGCGGCATAGCCGGCGGGCTTGCCCATGAGCCGGGCCGCCACGGCCTTGGCCTGGTCCACGGCATTCTGAACCGACTCGAGCCGGATGGCCTGTGGTGACCAGGGGCTGGGAAAGCTGACCACGTCGCCGATGGCGGAAATGGCCGGGTCGCTGGTGAGCAGATGGGCGTCGACAACGATGCCGTTGTTGACGGTCAACTGTGCCTGAGCAGCGAGTTCCGCGTTGGGCAGCACGCCGATGCCATAGACCACCAGATCCGCCGGCAGGACTTCGCCGCTGGCCAGCTCCACGCTGCGCACCTGGCCGCCATCGCCGTGGATTGCGGCGAGGCTCTGGCCATAGTGGATTCGCACACCCCACCGGGCGTGGGCGTGATCGAATACCTGGGACGTGACCGCAGAGAGGGCTCGGGCCATTGGCCGCGTGCCCAGCTCCAGCACGTCCACCGCGATGCCGCGTGCGGCTGCGACGGCCGCGAACTCCAGGCCGATGAAGCCCGCGCCAATGACCACTGCGCGCTTCGCGCTGCCCAGGCGCTGTGACAGCCCGTCGGCATCTGCTAGGTTGCGCAAGCCGAATACGCCGCCGAGCTCGATGCCCGCGACCGCCGGCACACGGTTGCGCGCGCCGGTTGCCAGCACCAGGTGCTCGTAGGCGAGTCTTTCGCCGCTGGCGAGGACAAGCTCGCGGCGTTCCCGGTCGATGGCAGTGGCACTGCCCTGTATGCGCGTGATGCGGTGCTCGTCAAAGTACTCGGGGGGTCGAAAGCGCAGCGCCGCCACGCCGACCTTTCCTAGCAGATAGGCCTTGGACAGTGGTGGACGCTGGTAGGGAACGCCAGGTTCGTCGCCGATGAGGGTGACCGCGCCTTCAAATCCCTCCTGCCGCAGCGATGCTGCAACCTGATAGCCGGCTTGGCCGGCACCGACGATGACGATGGAATTGTGGGACATAGAGTTCTGCTTCAAAGAGTTTGGTCAGGGGCGGTCTTGCGCTCGAAGATCGGATAACGGCCCAACGAGAGCAACGCGAGGCCACCAAAGAGAAACATGGGCCCGCAGACCCACAGCGTCGCCTGGTACGAGCCGGTGCCCCGGTAGAGTTGCCCGAAGAGCCACGGGGCCAGCGTGGAAGCCAGCGTGATCAGCCCGAGGTGGATGCCGAACAGGCGGCCGTAGTCACGCATGCCGAAATACCGCGAGACGAGAAAGGCCGCCAGGTCGAACTCGGCACCCGCGCCGATGCCCACCAGCATGACACCCAGCACGAGCCAGCCGGTATCGTTCGCGCCGCTGATACCCAGGAGCAGGCACCCCAGAGCCGGCAGCCCCAGGGCGACGGCGGCCACGCCAGGCGCCCAGAGGCGGTCCACCAGGTAGCCCACGACGACCCGCCCCAATATCAGCGACAAGCCAAAGCTGCCGAAGATGCGCGCTGCATCCCCTGCCTCCAGGCCTTTGTCGCGCAACAGGGGGACACCATTCGTGACCAGCGTCACCACGCAGGCCACGACCATGGACAAGGCGATGTTCAGAAGCCAGAAGCGAGGATTGCGCACGCCTTCGCGCAGCGAGGCACCCGTGACCATGGCATCTGCTGACGATGCTGACTCGCTGTGCTTGCGGACCGGGGCGCGGGCAGGCTCTTTCATCCAGGCCAGCACCAGGGGCAGCACCAGCACTATTGGCAGGGCCGCCAGAAGCCAGAAGGCCGCCTGCCAGTTCCATTGCGAGATCACGGCGCTCACCGCCGAGGGAATGAGCATGGCGGCCAGACCGGTGCCGGAAAGAACCAGCGCGAGAGCCAGGCCGCGGTTGCGCTCGAACCACAGGTTCACCAGATGGGTCCAGGTGACGTGCATAGTGCCCATGCTGGCCATGGACATCAGGAAAAAGCCCAGGTAGAGCGTCACGATCGAAGGCCCCAAGCGCGTCATGGCGATGAAGGCCAGGGAAAGCATGCACAGCGAGATCACCGTGACGCGCTTCATGCCAAAGCGCAGATTGAGCCAGCCCACGATCTGGGATGCGACCACCGATCCCAGAAACATGAAGCTCACTGCGGACTGAAGATCCGCGCGGGCCCAGTCAAATGTCTGCTGCAGCGGAACCATCATCGCGCCGTAGGCATACAGCATGGATGAGTTGGAGTTGATCGCCAGTCCCAGCGTGGCCAGAATCACGATGCGCCACGCGCTCTTGAACTCAGTCAGATCGATGCCCAGGCCATGCGCGGTATGTGAAGAGGTGGGGAGAGGTTGTGTCATAGGGTGCCGGCAATGGGGAAGGGAAGGGCAGGTAGGGCCAGGGCCGGTTCACTCGCGCACGAGCAGAAGCGAGCCGGCCAGCGGGCCTCCGCCGGCCGCCGCGACCGCTACCTGGTGCGGCGCGATCTGGCGCTGTCCGGCGCGCTCCCAGAGTTGGGTGCAAGCCTCGTGCACATACCCAAGGCCGTGGGTTCTTCCCCCCGAGAGCTGGCCGCCGTTGGTGTTCACCGGCAGGGCGCCGTCGCGGGCGATCCGCGTGCCGCCTTCGACGAAGCGGCCGCTTTCGCCAACCGGGCACAGGCCCAAGGCCTCCAGCCAGAGCAGGGTCAGGATGGAAAAGCCGTCGTACAACTGGGCACTGCGGACATCAGCCGGCTTGAGATCGGTTCGCTGCCACATCATGCGTGCCGCGTCGATGCTGGCCCCGCCGGTCAGGGAAACCTGATCCCAGGACCAGGGCTGGTGCAGGGCCGAACCGATGGCCTCCAGGCGGATGGGGGGATTCGGTCCATGGCGCGCCGCATCCATGCGCGAGAGCACGATGGCCGTCGCCCCGTCGCAGTGCACGTCGCAATCGAACATGCGCAGGGGCGTCGAGATCATGCGGGAGGCCAAGTAGTCGTCCATGGTCATGGGCGTGCGGTACACAGCCTTGGGATTGAGCTCGGCGTTGGCACGGCAGGTCAGGGCGATTTGCGCCAACTGCTCGGGGGTGGTCCCGTATTCGTGGAAGTGCCGCTGCGCGTACATGGCCATCAGGTTGATGGCCGAGTGCACTTCATAGGGGGTGTACCACTGCCAGAAGAAGCTGCTGTCGCGCCCGGCGGTCTTGTTGCTCAAGGCGTTGGCATTCTTGTCGAGCCGCCGCGCGCTCGCTTCGGTGATCGTGCGGAACACCAGCACATGGCGGCACAGGCCCGCGGCGATGGCCATCGCGCCGTTGATCACGCCGGCCAGTGGCCCCGGCCCTTCGTAGCCGCCGCCATACCAGTTGACGTGGAGCCCCATCGTGCCGATCAGCGCATTGGGGCCCACCGGGGAAAAGCTGTTGCCATTGTTGTTGTCGCCTGGCCAGCAAGCCACGCCATCGATGTCCTTTCGCGTGAGCCCCGCATCGGCAATGGCCTCCAGGCATGCGTCCAGGGTCAGGCGCATAGCGGACTTGTCGGATGGGCGGGCCACTTCGGATTGGCCTACGCCGGCGATCGCCACGTTTTTTTCGTACAGATGGTCGAACATCATTCGGCTTTCTTGAACAGAGGGAGCCAGACGTCTTCGTGCTGCTCGAAAGTGACATGCACCGGCATGCCGATTCGCACCTGATCGGGCGCTAATTCCACTACGTTGCTGAGCAGGCGCAGGCCGGGCTGATCGTCGAGCTCGACGATGGCCACGACGTAGGGTGCGGCCAGCTCGGGCTTCCACGCCTGGTGGTTGATGGTGTAGGTGGCGATGCGGCCGCGGCCGGTTGTGGCCTGCGGCGCCACATCCAGCGAACCACAGAATGGGCAGATCGGAGCGGGTGGATGAAAGAACCGCCGGCAGGTGCTGCAGCGATGGATCATCAGTCGGCCCGATTCCCCTCCCTGCCAAAAGGCCGATGAGTCGCTGGTGATCTGGGGCAGTTTTCGTGGCATGAACGCGGGGTATGTCGGGCTGGCAGTGGGTTGAATCAGGGCCGCTACGAATTGACGCAGGCGGGCTGAGAGAGTTTAATATCTGAACAAATTGCGTCAATGTGTCTAACTAATGGTTTCTACCAACCATCTGCATCTATGAGTGAACATTCTTTGGCGAACCGCCATATCGTTGTGACCGGCGGCCTGGGCGTGCTGGGCCGTGCCGTGGGGGCCGTGCTGGTCGAGCAGGGAGCCCGCGTTGTCCTGCTCGATCGTGTTGCTGCCCAGGATGTGCCTGGGATCACGGCGGTGATCGGCGGCATTGACCTGACCGACCCGGATGCCACACGGTCCGCATTCCAGCAGGCAAGCGAGCGGCTCCAGGGCTTCGATGGCCTGGTGAACGCCGCCGGGGGGTTCCGATGGGAAACGCTGGAGAGCGGAACCCTGGAGTCGTGGGATGCGCTCTATGCGATGAATCTGCGCAGTACCGTGGTGGCGTGCCGGGAGGCTCTGCCACGGCTGTTGGCGGCCGATGGCTCAGGCATCGTCAACGTGGGAGCGCTGGCTGCACAGAAGGCTGGAATGGGAATGGGGGCTTATGCGGCGTCCAAGGCTGGCGTCGCGCGGCTGACCGAAGCGCTTGCCGAGGAGGTCAAGGATCGTGGCGTGCGTGTGAACGCTGTTTGCCCCAGCATTCTGGACACGCCTGCCAACCGGGCCGATATGCCCGATGCCGACACCGCGCGCTGGGTATCGCCGCGCTCGCTGGCTGCCGTCATCGCGTTTCTGTTGTCGGACGATGCCAGCGCCGTCACAGGCGCGTGCATTCCGGTGGCCGGTCGGGTGTGATCATGGAAGACATGCGCTTGTCCCAGGAGCATTCGTCACCCGGGGCCGTTGGAGAGGGCGGCGGCAATGCCATGGCTTGGTCCGATCGCTACTTGCTTGGGCACGGTGACATGGATGGCACCCATCGCGAATTTGTCGCGTGCGTGGCGGCCCTTCAAACAGCGAAAGATGTCGATCTTGCGGGGTGCCTTGCCGCTTTCGAAGCACATGCCGTCGAGCATTTCGAGCAGGAGCGGCGCTGGATGGACTCCACCGGGTTTCCTGCCGCACAGTGCCATGTGGACGAACATACGGCGGTTCTGCGTTCCGTGCACGAGGTGCAGGAGATTCTGCGCAATGGCGGTCCAGGGCAGATAGCCCGCGATCTCGCCCATGCGCTCGCGAATTGGTTCCCAGGACACGCCGATTACATGGATGCTTCGCTTGCCCAATGGCTGGTCAAGCGCAGCCATGGTGGAGCGCCGGTGGTGCTTCGCCGCCGGCTGGAGCCCGCTGACGCGCCGCCTCTGCCGCCGGCCAACTGAGTCTTCGTTCCCGCTAGAGGCGCTTTGCCCCTGGTTTTCAATCCCCCCACAAGAGAAACGATCAATATGAGACTGGTGACATTTCAGGCTGCAGGCGAAGCCGCCCGCGCAGGCGCATTCATCGAGGGCGACCAAGCGGTGCTTGACTTGCGGCAGGCGGCGCAGACCGTGCATGGCGGCAGCGCGGACGCACTGGCGAGCATCCTCGCGCTGATCGAAGCGGGGCCCGCTGCCTCCGAGCTTGCGCGCGACCTGATCGCGCGCGCGCCCCGTGCGGCCGTCCGGGAGCGCAGCGCGGTCAGAATCCTGGCGCCCATCCAACCGCCACCGCAAATGCGCGATGCCTCTTGCTTCGAGCTGCATCTGCGCCAGAGCTATGCGGCAGCACGGCGGGCACGCGCGGCGCGCACACCGGATCCGGAGGCCACACTGAAGGCCATGAACACCCGCTCAGACGAGCGCGCGATCGAGACCTTCCTGCGCCAGCCCATCTACTACAAATGCAACCGTTTTGCGACCATCGGCGTGGACGACGATGTCGTGTGGCCCGGCTACAGCAAGGCGCTCGATTTTGAGCTCGAGTTCGGCTTCTACCTAGGCGCGCGGGCCAAGGACGTGCCCAAAGAGAAGGCGCGCGAGTACATCTTTGGCTACACGATCTTCAATGACATCAGCGCGCGTGATGCCCAGGCCGCGGAAATGGGCGGCATGCTGGGGCCGGCCAAGGGCAAGGACTTCGATACCAGCAACGTGATGGGGCCCTGCCTGGTCACTGCCGATGAGCTCCCCGATCCCTACAACCTGAACATGGTCGCCCGTGTCAATGGCGAGGAATGGGGGCGCGGCAATTCGCGCGACATGTATTGGAAGTTCGAGGATGTGATCGCGCATGTCTCGCGCTCCGAAACCCTGCATCCCGGTGAGTTCATCGGGTCGGGAACGGTGGGCAATGGCTGTGGCCTGGAGCAGATGCGCTACCTCAAGCCTGACGATGTCGTGGAACTAGAGGTGGAGGGCATCGGCCTGCTGCGTACGCGCATCACGCAGCCTTGATGGGCGTCCTCCACCCACGGGCGGGCGCCCTGGTTCCGTCGCCGCGGTGGCATGCAGCATGCTTCCGATCGGCGCCTTCACACAACGCAAAAAATCTGCCGCCGGTCGCGGCAGGGCACATCGAATGAGCAAAGACATTGATAGCGCACCTGGCTGGACGCCAGGACTGCGCGACACTCCCGTGGCGGCCTTGGCCCGCGCGGTTCTCGCGCATCCGGACAAAATCCTGTTCGATTTCAGTGGCGAGAAAACCACCTACGCCGAGTTCGACGCTCTCAGCAACCGCATGGCCCATGCGCTGCAGGCATTGGGGGTGAAGGCCGGCGCCACCGTCACTTCGCTGTTCGACAACCACCTCGACGCCGTGGTTCTCTGGATCGCGCTCAACAAGCTGTCCGCCGTGAGCGTTCCGTTGAACACGGCGCTCAAGGGCGAGTTCCTGCGCCACCAGGTGGCCGACTCGGGGGCCGAGATCGTGGTGTGCGATGCGGCCTACGCTCCGCGCCTGTTCGAGGTGGCCGGGCACCTTCAAGGCATTAGGCGCCTGTTGGTGCGCGGGGTTGTGGAAAATGGGTGTCCAGACGTTGGTTTTGCCATCGAAAGCCTTGACGATCACCGGGGGCACGACACCACGCCCCTGGCCGAGCTGCCCGATCCGGCCGCGCTCAACGCCCTGATCTACACGTCCGGGACAACAGGGCCTTCTAAGGGCTGTATGATCAGCGGCAACCAGATGTGCCATGTGGCGCGCCTGCTCCTGCGGGCTGCGCCGTTCGGCCCGAACGATGTGCTGTGGACCCCGTTGCCGCTGTTCCACATGAACGCGATCGCGACCGGCGTGGTGTCCACGCTGCTGGTGGGTGGAACGATCTCGATCGCTCCACGGTTCTCGGTCAGCGGCTTCTGGCCTGCCGTGGAGGCATCCGGGGCCACCGTGGTGTCCATCCTGGGCGCCCTGGGTACGCTGTTGGCCCAGGCCCCGGACAATGACGCGATGAGGCGCTGCTTCGGCCAGATCCACACGGTCAAGGGCAATCCGTTCACGGAAGACATCAAGGCGATCTGGCGCACCCGCTTCGGCGCGCGCCACATCGGCTCCAACGCCTACGGCTTGACGGAGGCGCTGATCACGTCGGTGCCAGCCGGCGAGCCGGTTCCTCCAGGCTCGTCGGGACGGTGCGCTCCCGAGTTCGACGTGCGCATTTTCGACGACCAGGACAATCCGCTGCCGCCCGGGCAGGCCGGCGAGGTTGTGTGCCGGCCCCTGCATCCCGACATCATGTTCAAGGGCTACTGGCGCCGGGCCGAGGACACGCAGAAGGTGATGGGGAACATGTGGTTCCACACGGGAGACATTGGCAAGTTCGACGAGGCCGGGTTCTTCTACTTCGTGGACCGCAAGAAGGACTATCTGCGCCGGCGGGGGGAGAACATCTCCAGCTTTGAGATGGAATCGGCGATCCTGCAGCATCCCGACATCGAGCAGGTCGCGGTTCATGCCGTGCGGTCGAATCTGGGCGAGGACGACCTGAAGGTCACCGCCAAGCGGGTGGCGGGTGCCCAACTCACCGAAGAGGCCCTGTGCCGCTGGATGGTGGATCGGGTGCCTTATTACGCCGTGCCCCGTTACATCGAGTTCCGGGTAGAACTGCCGGTCAATCCGCAGGGGCGGGTTCTGAAGTACCAGCTGCGCGATGAAGGGGTGACGCCTGCCACCTGGGACATCGAGTCCTCCACCATCAAAGTGCAGCGCTAGAGGAGCACCACCATGTCCGTTTCAGAATTGGCCGGCCGCCGCATCCTCATCACCGGAGGGGCCAGTGGCATGGGCGAGGGCCTTGTGCGCTCGCTGACGGGCATGGGGGCGCTGGTCGTGTCCATGGACCTGAACCGCGAACGCGGCGAAGCCGTTGCCAAGGCGGCGGGAGCACGGGGCTTCATGGAGGTCGATGTGGCCGACGAGGGCTCGGTTGCGGGCGCGGTCGATGCCGCCTGCACCCGCCTGGGCGGCCTGGATGTGCTGATCCATGCCGCGGGCATCGCGCCGTCTTCGCCGGCGCAGGGGACCAGTCTGGCGTTTTGGGAAAAGGTCTTTGCTGTCAATGCCACGGGTACCTTCCTGATGAACCGGGCGGTGTTTCCCCATATGAGGGAGCAGGGCGGCAGCATCATCAACTTCGCTTCTGCAGCCGGCGCGCTGGGGCTTCCCAACAAGTCTGCCTATTCGGCCGCCAAAGGGGCTGTCCTGGCCTGGACCCGCACCGTGGCCCAGGAATGGGGGCCCTACAACATCCGCGTGAATGCGATCGCCCCGGCCATCTGGACGCCCATGTATGACCAGACCCGTTCCGAAATGAGCCCGGAGCAACTGAGCGCGCACGATGCGCTGATGGCCAGGGTGATCCCGCTGGGCGGCAAGCTGGGCGACATGGCGCAGGATCTGGTGCCGGTGCTCGCCTTCCTGGCATCTCCCGGCGCGCGTTTCATGACCGGCCAGATCTTTGCCGTCGATGGCGGGACGCTGATGGTGCGCTGAGCCGGTGGTCAGGCAGGAGCGGCACCTGCCAGCGGACGCAGTTCTCCCGCCAGCAGCGCTTGCCGGACTGCAGCGCGGCCGACTTTGCCGGCATCGGTGCGCGGGACGTGCGCGAGGAGGAGGTGCCTGGGCCGCTTGAAGGAAGCCAGGTGCTGCCTGCAGTACGCCATCAGCTCGGCACGCAACGCCTCCAGCGCGTGCGATGGGGCCGGCTCGCGGGGTTGGACCAATGCGCAGACACTCTGGCCCCATTCGGGATCCGGCAGTCCCACGACGACTGCGTCGGATACCAAAGGATGCTGCATGAGAACGGCCTCGATCTCGGCAGGGTAGATGTTGACGCCGCCGGAAAGAATGAGATCGGAGCGGCGGTCGCAAAGGTAGAGCCAGCCTTCCTCATCGAGGTATCCATAGTCTCCCGCGGTGAACAGGTCACCGCGCTTGACGGAACGGGTCTTCTGTGGATCGTTGAAATACTCGAAATCGAAGCCATCATTCATGTAGATCAACCCGGGCTCGCCGGCAGGAAGCTCGGCTCCGCCCTCATCCAGGATGGCGAGCTTGCTGAACGGATACCTGCGGCCCACTGTCCCGGGGCGCCGCAGCCAGTCGTCGCTACCGACATAGGTGCCCCCTCCCTCGCTGCAAGCGTAGTACTCGTGCAGAACAGGGCCAAGCCACTCGATCATCCGGCGCTTGGTCTCCGGCGGGCATGGGGCAGCCGCGTGAATGACGGTTCTGAGGCTCGAAAGGTCGTAGCGCTGCCGGATAGCCTGCGGAAGTTGCAGCAGGCGGTGGAACAGGATCGGCACCAGCTGCACGCTGTCGATGCGTTCGCTTTCGATCAGGGCGAGCACGCGTTCGCTGTCCCATTTTTCCAGCAGCACGATCCGATGCCCGAGATGCAGCATCTGGATGGCGCGGGAGCCGGGAGCCGCGTGGTAGAGCGGCGTGCAGACCATGTGCGCCCCATTGCCCGCGCGCAGGCCGAACATGCCCGAATAGAGCGGAAGGGTGCGCGCCAATGCCCCTTCGGGGGGCAATCCTGTCAGCGGCCGCCGAATTCCCTTGGGGCGTCCCGTGGTGCCGGAGGAATAGAACATGGTGCTGCCTGCCAGCCGGTCGCCAAGAGGGGCGTCGGGCTGCGCGTCCAGCAAGGATTGCAGATCGCGAAAACCCGGTATGTCTCCCGCAACCGCCAGGCGCCCTTGCTCGGGGAGTGCCGCCTGTCGGGCCGCCTGGCTGGCCGTGGAGGCAAAGCGATGATCGGCAATCAGCACGCGGCTCATGCTGTTGGACAACAGGTAGGCCAATTCTTCGGCCGTCAGGTGCCAATTCAAAGGCACCAGGTAGGCGCCTATTTGCGAGATGGCCAGCGCGCTCGCCAGCCAGTCGCTGGAGTTCGGCAACAAGACCGCGACGGCGTCGCCGGTCTTCGCACCGCAGCCGCGCAGCGCATGGGACAGGCGATCGACGCGGTCGCGCAGCTCGCCGAACGTGCTGCAGCCGCCACTGGATTCCGTGATCGCGATGCGGCTGGGCTGCCGCTCGGCAATTTGCCAGAAGCCCAACGCACCCTCGCAAAGGTAAGCGGGATCGACCGCAGGCATAGGGTTGGCGTTGGCCGGGGATCTGATTTCAGGCATGGACTATTCGATCGTGATGCCTGCCGCCCGGATGGCCTGTGCCCAGGCCAGCGTATCGCGCTTTTGCAGGGTGGCAAGCTGGTCGGGCTTGCCAAGCAGTGGCTGCAGCCCGATGCTGGTAAGGAATGCCTGGCCCTCGGGCGCTTCCAGCACCTCGTTGATCAACTGGTTGAAGCGTTGGATTGCGAAGGCTGGCATCCCGGCCTTCCCGTAGAGAGCCAGCCACGCGGAGACGTCGAAATCAGCGACGCCCGACTCCGCGAGGGTAGGAATGTCGCTGGCGGCGGCGATGCGCGCGCGCGTCGTCACGGCAATTGCACGCAGGCGGCCGGAGCGCACATGTGGCAGGTAGCCCTGAGGGTCGCCAAAGGCGTAGTCAAGATGGCCGCCGATGATGTCGGAAACCACCTGGGCCAAGGTCTTGTACGGCACGAAGGTCGCCTGCAATCCCAGGCGCTGCTTGAGAATCTCGCCAGCGAGCCTTCCGGTGATCGCCGAACTGGCGTAGCTCAACTGGCCCGGCCTGGATTTGACGAAGGCGACGAACTCCTGAAACGTGCTGACCGGCACGCGCGCGGGGTTGACCACCAGGATGTAAGGCACGGTGGCCATGGAGGCGATCGGCGCGAAATCCTTTTCCGGATTGAATGGGAGGGTTTTGTACAAGCTGACGTTGGCCGCCTGGGTCGAGGATCCTGTCATCAGGAACTGATGCCCATCGCCTTTCATGCGGGCGACAGCGTCCGCCGCAATGTTGCCGCCTGCGCCAGGCTTGTACTCGATGACGAACACGATCTCGGGATGGCGCTTTTGGATCTGCTCGGTGCAGTAGCGAATCAGCCCGTCGATGGCACCGCCACCGGCGTATGCCACCGTGATCGAGACTGGCTTGGTGGGCCAGGTGGTTTGGGCGTAGCCAGGAGCTGCCCATGTCGGGAGTGCACTGGCCGCGAGGCCAAGCATCCGACGCCGGGTCCAGAAAATCATGTGGATGTCTCCGTTTCGATTGGCCGGGAGGCCATGCCTGCCATTTTCACCGGTTCCTCCGAGGCTCTTTCGTGCGAGTTCCCCGGACATTTGCCATAGGTGGGCGGGTTCTCCAGGGGCGCTGGTCTGTCGCTCAGCGCCAGCCGCCACTGCGAGCCGCAGGAGGTTCGTCAAAGTGGGGAGGGTGGGGCGACACGCTGGCTCCCCCGTGCATGCGCGGCTGAATGGCGCTCAGAAAGTTGTAGGGAAACAGCGGTGGCAACGCGCTCACCTGATCAAGCCGGGTACGGAGTTCGGAAGGCAACTCGAAGTCCAGCGCGCCCAAGCTGTCCTGCAGCTGTTCGAGCCGGGTGGCGCCCAGGATCACCGAGCTGAGCGCCGGGCGGCCCGACAGCCAGTTGATGGCCACCCTGGCCATGGGCTGCCCCAATTCATTGGCGACGGATTCGAGCGCCGCGACGATCTCCCAGTTGCGCGGCGTCAGCTTGTTCAGCGCGGGTGTCGCCACCGCGGCGGTGGCCTTGATGCGCCCAGCCTGCTGTGCTTGTGCCTCCACATTGGGCTGGTACTTGCCGGACAGCAGGCCGCCGCCCAAAGGACTCCAGGCCACCAGCCCGAGGCCCACTTCCTGGCACATGGCGGGAAACTCGTACTCGATGCCGCGCTGCACCAGCGAATACTCGAGCTGCACCGCGCAAGGACCTTCGAGGCCATGGTACTGCGCCAGGGTGGTGATGCGCGCGGCATACCAGGCGGGCACGTCCGAGAGCGCCCAGTGGCGGATCTTGCCGGCGCGCACCAACTGATCCATGCTGCGCAGAACCTCCTCCGCCGGCGTGATGCCATCCCATGCATGGAGGTAGTAGAGATCCACATAGTCCGTCTTCAGCCGCGCCAGCGAGGCATCCAGGGAACGGATCAGATTCTTGCGGCCGTTGCCCGCGGCGTTCGGGTTGCCTTGCGGGTTCTGGTGATTGAAGCTGTACTTGGTGGCCAGAACGACGCGATCGCGCAAACCCGTTTCCGACATGAACTCGCCCAGCCAGGTCTCGGCGGTGCCTTGCGTGTAGATGTCAGCCGAATCGATGAAATTCCCCCCGGATGCCAGGTAGGTGTCGAACATCGCGCGTGCGGTCTCCCGATCGCAGCCCCAACCGTTCTCGGTGCCAAAGGTCATGGTACCCAGGGACAGGCGCGAGACGCGCAAACCGGTATGGCCAAGCAGGTGGTATGTGGTGGGTTGCATCGGGTCTCTCAGGTTCTTGCTGAAATTGAAACACATTGACAATAAGTGTTCAAACATTAGACTGTGCTGGCTCGGCTGATGTCAAGTCCGGGCGGCTGTCCCGGGGGCCATTCCCCGTCCCATCACCCTGACGACCTATGCTGATCGACGCCCCGCACACCTGCTGACTCCTGGAATGCTTAACCGCCACGATTTCTGGGGGCCTTTCATGAAGATGCAGGGGTTCACCGTCGGGCACTTCGCGCTGGGAACCAAGCAAAAATCGAAGGCCGCCTCGGACCAGCAGGCGGAGGCGAACCTGCTGGCAAAGATGACGCATGCCGCGCGCCGCGAACTGATGGCCCAGCGCGGCGTGGACCAGATAGTGGTGTCCACGCCCTCGCATGCATTCATGTACTGGGCGGACGACTTCGGAAGCGAATACGCGCGCATCTGCAACGACGAGATGTCCGCCTACTGCGCCCAGGACCCGGCGCACTTTGCTTTCTGGGCACACGCCAACCTGGCCGATCCGGTGGCGGCTGCACGCGAGATCGAGCGCGCCGTCACGCAACTCGGGGCCAAGGGGGTCTGCGTGGGGGGCGCCAATTTCAAGGGCCTGCAGGCCTACAGCGAGGAATTGTTCCCCGTTTGGGAGGCTGTCACGCGGCTGGATGTGCCACTGATGGTGCATGGTTACAACCAGTCCGTATGGTGGGGCGACAAGCATGCGGAAGACCGTTTCGAGACCACCTCGATCGTGGGCGATTGCGTCGATGAAACCCTATTCTTCTGGTACCTGATCTGCGGCGGCGCGCTGGACGTGTTCCCCACGCTGAAAACCTACATCAACCACGCCGGTGGCATGGCGGTGTTCCAGCTCGGGCGCCTGGCCGAGCTGAACAAGTCGATGGCGCCCGACGCACGCAACAAGCGCCCGTTCATGGACTACCTGTCCAACTTCTGGTTCGACCTGGACGTGCACCATCCGGCGCTGCGCCGCGCCGTGGTGGAGGTGGTGGGTGCCGATCAGATCCTCTACGGCACCAACTTCGGGGGGGCCTACGACAATGGCGACCTGACCGCCGGACTGGGCCTTTCCGACGCCGACGTGGCCAAGATCCGCAGCGGGAATGCGCGCCGCCTGCTGAAGCTCGATACCTCCGTCGCGGCATGACGGGTTTTGTCCTGAGCCGACGCCAGGTCTGGCTGCTCGTGTTCGTCACCCTGTTCTGGGGGGTGAATTGGCCCATCATGAAATCAGCCGTCGGCGCCTATCCCGCGATGGCGTTCCGGGCCTGGTCCATGGTATTGGGCCTGCCGTGCCTGTGGGTGGGACTGAAGCTGCTGCGGGTGCCCCTGCAGGTGCCACGACGGTACTGGGGCGAGTTGCTGCTGCTGGCAACCACCAACATGGTGGCCTGGCACCTGTGTCTGATGTGGGCTTTGCCGGGCCTGAGTTCCGGCCGGGCGGCGATCATCGGCTACACCATGCCCGTGTTTTCGGCGCTCTGGGGCATGTTGCTGTATCGCCAGCGCCTGTCCCGGCCGCAATGGGTGGGCGTGGGAAGCGCTACTGCAGGCGTGGTGTTGCTGCTGTGGCATGAATTCTCGCGCCTCAGCGGGGTTCCCTTGGCCGGGCTCACCCTGCTGGCCGGAACCGCGGTGTGGGCCCTGGGAACCCAGCAACTGCGGCGCAGCGCCATGGATGTGCCTGTGCTCGCGATCGGGTTCTGGATGACGGCGATCACGACAGTCGCGGTTCTGCTGTATGTGGGGAGCACCGATGGCCTGCCCGCGAACCAGCCTTCGCCACGGGTCTGGGCAGCGATCGCCTACAACGCACTGTTGATTTTTGGGTTTTGCCACGTGGCGTGGTTCGCCCTGGCCCGCGCCTTGCCGCCAGTCGCAGCGAGTGTCAGCATTTCCCTGATCCCCGTGCTCGGGCTGCTGTCGGGCGCGCTGTGGCTGAACGAGGCGCTGCATTGGCAAGACGGGGCCGCGGTGCTCTTGATCATGCTGGCGATTGGCGTTGCCTTGCATCCGGCGGGAACGGAGACTTCTTGAAGGCGCCTTTCACGGCCATCCCCCCCCCTGGTAATTTGCGATAGATCAACAGGGCAGGCGTTTCGGCTTCGGGTAAACCTCTAGAAGTTGAACGCAAATAGAAAAACTGTCCTAAATTGTCTCCATGCCGGCAATCGTGCCGGTCCCAAGGAGACGATGAAATGTTGACGCGTAGCAATCCGGTGTTGTCCGACGGAACCAGGATCTCGGACCTCATCAATCTGGACACCCGTGAAGTGAAGATGCGGGTCTTGTCCGATGCCGAGCTGTACCAGCTCGAGATGGAAAAGATCTTCGCCAAGACCTGGGTCTTCCTGGCCCATGAAACGGAAATACCCAACTCGGGAGATTTCGTCCAGCGGGATATGGGTTCGGATTCGGTACTCGTCACGCGTGACCGCGAGGGCCAGGTGCACGTGGTGCTCAACGTCTGCACCCACCGGGGCATGAAGGTCTCCACGCTGGACGTGGGCAACACCCAGGCCCACATGTGCATCTACCACGGCTGGGCATTCAAGCCCAATGGGGACTTCATCGGCGCCCCCGTCGACAAGGAGTGCATGCACGGGAAGATGATGAGCAAAGAGCAACTCTCGCTCACCAAGGCCCGCGTGGCGGTCTACGGCGGCATGATTTTCGCCACCTGGAACCTCGACGGCCCTTCCTTCGACGAGTTCCTGGGAGACGCAAAGTTCTACTACGACACCATGTGGTGCCGTACCACCAGTGGCATGGAGGTTTTGGGGCCGCCGCAGCGCTTCATCATCAAGGCCAATTGGAAGACAGCTGCCGAGCAGGGGGCATGCGATGGCTATCACACGCTGACCCTGCACCGCTGGCTGGGTGAGATCGGCCCCTATGCGAAGAAGCCCAATGCCGAAGGAGGTGGGGCGGACCTGACACCGGAAATGTATGGCGTTGAAGTCTGGACTGACCATGGCCACACCATGCGTTGTATCGATCTGGGCCGTAAGGTTCACCGGATCACAGGCAGGGATCCAGCCGAGCTTTCGGCCCAGGAAAAGCTCACTGTCCTGCCCCCCCCGGGCTTGACGGCCGAGATGATCCCCGATGTGGTGAGCCGCCTCTCGCCTGAGCAGATCGAGATCATGAGCTCCAACCCGCCGCAAGTGGGCAACTTCTTTCCCAACGGACTGTTCGAGTTCATCTACCTGCCGACGGCCGATGGCAAGGTGACGGGCGCGATGGCCCTGCACACCTATGTGCCCATGGGGCCGGATAAGTTCATGTTCATGAACTGGATCCTGGCAGAAAAGGATACGCCGCCCGAGCAGAAGGCCGCGATGCTGCGCATTTCCTGCCAGTTCCTGGGCACTTCCGGCATGGTGGAGCAGGACGACTCGGACACCTGGCCGCACCAGACCATCGTCTCCAAAGGGGCGATGAGCAAGAACATCACGCTCAAATACCAAGCCAAGTATGAGACCGGCAAGCCTGACGGCTGGCCGGGTCCCGGTCATGTTGGCAGCGGCTTCACCAAGGACGACACCAACTGGAGCTTCTGGCAGTACTGGCACGAGCTGATGACTCGCGAGTCTTGAGCCGCCGATGCCAACCCTTCACCACCAGGAGATCACCATGCTTGCCAACCTGCTCGAACCCACACCTCTGCCATCCACCGTGCGCGGCAACCGCATGCCTGTCGGCAGTCCCCTTTACAACGAATGCGTCGAATTCCTCATTGACGAGGCGGAGATGCTCGATGAACTGCGCTTTGACGAATGGCGCGCGCTGCTGGCGCAGGACATCGAATACAACGTCCCGCAGCGCTTGACACGCCCTGTGCGCATGCAGGACGGCACGACCATTCGAACCGTTCAGCACATGCACGACAACTATGCCTCGTTGATGCTGCGCGTGCGCCGTATCACGGAAACCCGCAGCGCCTGGTGCGAAGACCCTCCCTCGCGCACGCGCCGGATGGTCAGCAACGTGCGCGTCTACAAGACCGACAAGCCGAATGAATTCAAGGTGCAGAGCTACATGCTTCTCACCCGGAACCGATTCGATTTTGACTATTTTGACCTGATCCCCTGCGACCGCCATGACGTGTTGCGCAAGGAGGGCGGCGCCTTGCAACTGGCGCGGCGCGAGGTCCTGATTGACCAATCCGTGCTCGGCACGCCCAACCTCGGCATTTTTCTGTGACCTGCGGTGTCGCCTTCCACCTTTGAGGAAAAAATGAAAACCACCTATCGTTCCGAGAAGCTCGAAGAGGCTTTCGCTGCACTTTCGGCCAACTACCGAGGGACCGACATCGACCTGTACGCGGTGTGCCGCGACAGGCGCGCGACGTCGCCGGTCGCGACCGGCGACTTCATGAACAGCATCGGCGTGCCCACGCATGCCGGTGCCAACCACGGCCACCCGACCTTCACCCTGTTCAAGTACAACGACGTCAAGAACGTGCTGCAGGACTCCGCCACCTTCAACAGCCGCTTCATGGCCAAGGGCTTCGGCAGCTTTTTCAGTGCCGACGGACTGGTCATCACGGCCATGGATGGCGAGGCGCACCGCAAGGCCCGCGGGCTGCTGCAGCCGGTGTTTGCACCCGATGCCGTGCTGCCCTGGCGCGCCGCGATAGAGCACCAGATCCGCGACGAGTTCATCCTGCCCCTGGTGCCCGACAAGCGCGCCGACCTGCTGGACTTCGGCCTGTACTTCCCGATCCGCGTCATCTACGGATTGATCGGCTTTCCCGACGAGGAACTGGGCAATTTCTACGAGTACGCGGCGATGGGCCTGACCGTGCTGGCTGGCCCGAAGATCGACCCGGCCGAGGAGGCCGCGTCCCGCGAGCGCGCGATGAAGGCCACCAACACCTTGTATGAGACCGTGATGGCGCTGGTCAAGCGCCGCCGCGCCGAAGGAGCTCCCGGAGACGACCTGGTGTGCCGCCTGCTGCGCGCCGAATTCGAGGGGCGCAAGCTCGACGACCACGAAATCACGACCTTCGCGCGTTCGATGGTGGCCGCCGGCGGCGAAACCACCACCCGGACCTTCAGCTCAATCATGACGCTGCTGCTGCAGCGTCCCGCCCTGGTCGAACGGGTCCGCAACGATCGCAGCCTGGTGTCCAAGCTGATCGACGAGGGGGTGCGCTTCGAGCCCGTGTCCACCGTCAAGGTGCGCCAGGCCGTTCGCGATGTCGAGATCCGGGGCGTGCAGATCCCAAGGGATGCGATGGTGCAGTGCGTGGTCGCCTCCGCCAACCGCGACGAAGAGATCTTCGATAACAGCGACACCTTCGACATCGACCGCCGCCAGAAGCCGTCCTTCACCTTCGGCTTCGGCCCGCACATGTGCATCGGCCAGTACCTGGCGAAGATGGAGCTTTCCATCGCCATCAACGCGGTGCTCGACCTGTTCCCCAACATCCGGCTCGATCCGGATCGCCCCGCGCCCGTGATCGCCGGCAGCATGCTGCGCGGCGCGTCCTCTGTGCCCGTGATCTGGGACTGAAGCCCCAGGCCGTCAAATCAGCCGCACGGTATTCCCCGCCGGACGTGCCCGCCGCGATGTGCGGCGCGGCCGGCGCGGCGCAGATTCCCGATCGTCCCAGGCGCGATCGGGGTTTCATCTTTTGTTTGCATATTCCTTTATCTGGAGTCCATCATGAAACTCGACGACCTCATTCTTGTCAGCGTTGACGACCACGCGATCGAGCCGCGCGGGGCTTTTGATCGCCACATGCCAGCCAAATTCAAGGGCCGCCAGCC
The DNA here is from genome assembly GCF_006716905.1 of Acidovorax temperans. Taxonomy (GTDB): domain Bacteria; phylum Pseudomonadota; class Gammaproteobacteria; order Burkholderiales; family Burkholderiaceae_C; genus Acidovorax; species Acidovorax temperans. The sequence continues at coordinate 71,487 of NZ_VFPV01000005.1, forward strand.
CAAGGTGGTTCAAAGCAGGGGCCGTGACGTCTGGGTCTTCGAAGACCGCGCGACAGGCTACATGGGCCTGAACTCCGTGGTGGGGCGCCCCAAGGACGAATACGGCATGGAGCCTTTGGGCTACGAGCACATGCGCCGCGGGACGTGGGACATCAAGGCCCGGGTGGACGATATGAACGCCAATGGTGTGCTGGGCTCCATCTGCTTCCCGACCTTTCCCGGTTTCGCGGGGCAGCGCTTCCAGCAGTACAGGGATGCGCGGGAGGTTTCGTTCGCCGCCATCCAGGCCTACAACGACTGGCACCTGCACGACTGGTGCAATGCAGCGCCGGGGCGGTTCATTCCGCTGAGCCTGATTCCATGGTGGGATGGTGAACTGGCTGCCCAGGAGATCCGCCGCATGGCCAAGCTGGGGGTTCACGCGATCTCCCTCTCGGACAACCCCGCGCTGCATGGGTTCCCCTCGATCCACTCCGACCATTGGGATCCGGTGTGGAAGGCTTGCGCGGACAATGACGTGGTGATCTGCTGCCACATCGGCACCGGCGTCAAGGCCGAGCATGCCTCGGACCTCACGCCGATCGATGCCTGGATCACCTCGATGCCGATCTCGATCGCCAACTCGGCCGCCGACTGGATATGGGCCCCCATGTGGAAGAAGTACCCCAATCTGCGCATGGCCCTCTCCGAGGGCAGCATCGGATGGATTCCATACCTGCTGGAGCGTGCCGACTTCACCTACCGGCACCATCACGAGTGGACCATGACGGACTTCGGCGGCGGCAAGCCCAGCGACGTCTTCAGGCAGCACATCATCACCTGCTTCATCGAAGACGAGTTCGGCTTGCGCAATCTGGCCGACATCGGCGAAGACAAGGTGACCTGGGAGTGCGACTACCCGCACTCCGACTGCACCTGGCCGGGTTCGCCGGAGATCTTCCATGCGCAGACCCGGCACCTGACGGACGCGCAGATCGACAAGATCGGCCACCTCAACGCCATGCGCGAGTTCTCCTACGACCCGTTCTCCATCCTGGGACGCGAGAACTGCACCGTGGGAGCGCTGCGGGCGCAGGCCAAGCACGTGAGTGTCGAACCGATGCTGGGCATGGGGGGGGCCAAGCCGGTGCGGCAGACGGGCAAGTCGGTGACCTCGGGCGACATCAACAAGATGTTCGCTGATGCGGACGCAGAGACCGCGCTGTAGCCTTTGGGAGCATCAGATGAGCCATCTCTACGATCTGGGGGCTGCATGATGCGGGCGGCCGTGATTGCCGAGCGCGGACTGCCGCCGGTTCTGCAGGACTTTCCCGAACCACAGGCTCGCGAGGGCGCGACCTTGATCAAGGTCGATACCGCGGGGCTGGGAGGCTGGGATGTTCTGGGGGCCTACCGCCTGGGCGTGCAATTCCCGTGCGTGATTCGGGGCGAGGGGGTAGGCCACGCCCCGGACGGGCGCCGGGTCTATTTCGGCGAGCGCTCGGTGGCGCCCTTCGGGGCCTGGGCCGAACGCACCTTGGTACCTACCGAAGAGGTGTGGGACGTTCCCGACGATGTCGACGATGCGCTGGCCATCACCATGGGCATCGCGGGCACCGGCGCACTGCTGCCGCTGGAACAGGCCCGCATCCAGCCTGGCGAAACCGTGCTGATCTTGGGGGCCACGGGAACGCTCGGGCAGCTCGCCCTGCAGCTCGCGCGCATTCTGGGCGCTGGCCGTGTGGTGGGGGCGGCCCGCGATGCGGCCGCCCTGGAGCGCTTGCGCGCGCGGGGCCTGGCCGACGCGGTGGTGGCCCTGGGCGGCACCGACGATGCCGTGGCCCTGAAGGCCGTGGCGGGCGAGGGGTTCGACGTGGTTCTCGACGGCGTATGCGGTGCGCCCATGCTCGCGGCGCTGAAGGCCACGCGCTGGGGCGCGCGCATCCTCACCGTCGGCACGGGGGGCGGGCGCGAAGTGAAGCTCGATATCGCCGACCTGCTGTTCCGCACGCTCAGTTGCGTGGGTACGGGGCAGCGCTCGGCCAGCGATCGCGAGGCCACCTGGCGCCGGCTCCTGCGGATGGCGCACGAGCATCGCATCACCTTTGACCATGTCGGGTATCGCTTCGACCAGATGCCGGACGCCTGGGCAAGCCAGGTGGCGGGGCCACATGCCAAGATCACCGCTTCTCTCAAGGCCTGATCGGAATTCGGCACGAACCAGAAGGATGGCGCGGATGCCAGGCTGGGAGGGTATGCGCGAACCTAGTGTTAACCCTGGTTTTTGGCGGCATTTGGGCCACTGGAACGGGCTTTATATGTACAGACTTTGCTAGGTTGTTTATATTTCGTCCCCACAGCTGCCCAAACAGATGAAGGAGACACGCATGCTAAGCCCCACCCCCCCCACGCTTTCCGATGGAACCAAGGTCGTTGATCTGGTCAATGTGAACACACGGGAGGTGCAGATGCGCGCGCTCTCGGACCCCGAGCTCTACGAGCTGGAGATGGAGCGGATCTTCGGCAAGATCTGGGTTTTCCTCGGCCATGAGTCCGAGATTCCCAACTCGGGGGACTTCGTCACTCGCGACATGGGTTCCGACTCGGTGCTGGTCACGCGCGATAAGTCGGGCGAGGTTCACGTGCTTCTCAACCTGTGCACGCACCGGGGCATGCGGGTTTCGACCCTGGATGCGGGCAACACGCAGATCCACACCTGCATCTACCATGGCTGGGCTTTCCGTCCGAACGGAGCCTTTCTCGGCGCGCCGGTCGAGAAGGAGACGATGCACGGCAAGATGATGAGCAAGGAGGAACTGGGGTTGAAGAAGGCCCGGGTCACCTTGTATGGCGGGCTGATCTTTGCAACCTGGAACATCGATGGCCCCTCGTTCGAGGAATTCCTTGGCGACGCCAAGTGGTACTACGACATCCTTTTCAAGCGCACCGACAAAGGCATGGAAGTGCTGGGGCCGCCGCAGCGCTTCACGGTGCGTGCCAACTGGAAGGCAGCAGGGGAGCAGTCTGCCGCCGACGGCTACCACACGCTGACCCTGCACCGCTGGCTTGGCGAGGTCGGCAACTATTCCAAGAAGGGCGAAGGGGAGGGCAGCGGTGGCGACCTGAGCCCAGAGATGTACGGGGTGGAAGTCAGTTCGCCGCACGGGCACGCGTTGCGATGCATCGACCTGGGGCGGAAGATTCGCCGCATGACCGGGCTCGATCCCGACGTGCTGAGCGTGGACGAAAAGCTCAATGCGCTCCCGCCAGCCGGCATGACGAAGGAGATGGTCGAGCAGCTCAAGCGCAACCTCACGCCCGAACAGCTGCATGTGCAGACCAGCATGCCGCCGCAGGTCGGCGGCATCTTCCCGAACGTGCTGTTTGGCTTCGTCTACATCCCACAGGCCGATGGCTCGGTGGTCGGCTCGATGACCATGCATGCCTACGTCCCGAAGGGGCCCGACAAGCTGGAGTTCGTGAACTGGATCTTTGCGGAAAAGGACGCCCCGCAGGAGTTGCGCGACAAGATGCTCAGGCAGACCATCCAGCTGTTTGGCACATCAGGCATGGTGGAGCAGGACGACTCCGACACCTGGCCGCACATGACCCTGGCCGCCAAGGGCGCGCAGGGCAAGAAGATGACCCTGAAGTACCAGGCTGTCTATGAAACCGGGGCGCCCAAAGGCTGGCCCGGCCCGGGCATCGTCAACGAAGGCTTCACCAAGGACGACACGCAGTGGCACTGGTGGTTGTACTGGCGCCAGCTCATGGGCGACGCGGTCTGATCCTTCCTTGCAACTCGATACCATCCAATCTCGGAGACTCCCATGAGTGAAGCCCAAGGCGCCCTGGTGCCTATCGGATCGCCGGTTTACAACCAGATCCTTCAATTTCTGTACGTCGAGGCGCGCCTGCTTGACGAAATCCGCCTCAAGGAATGGGGCGCCCTGCTCGCGCAAGACCTGATCTACTCCGCTCCCTTGAGGGAAACACGGCCGGTCAACCAGCAGGCGGCATCGGTGGTGCGCACCATGCAGCACTACCACGACGATTGGCGCTCCGTGATGGGGCGCATCGTGCGCCTTACCGGCACCAAGAGCGCCTGGGCGGAAGATCCACCATCGCGCACGCGCCGACTCGTGACCAACGTTCTGGTCGAAGAGACGGACAAGCCCCAGGAATACAGTGTGCGCAGCTATCTGCTAGTGACGCGCAGCCGGTTCAACTTCGATGAATACGACCTGATCAGCGCGGAACGCAGGGACATCCTGCGGGCTGATGGCGAGGGGTTCAAGCTGGCCAAGCGCGAGATCCTGCTGGACCAGGCCGTGCTGGGTACGCCGAATCTGGCCATCTTCCTTTGACCTCGCGCTTGCCTTCAAGCCTTGAACGCGAGCCATTCCTGGTCATCGCGGCATAGCTGGCCGGGCTGCCACGTGAAATTCCAGGTCGAGCCCACTTGGCGCAAAGCCAGAGGGGCTCTTCCAGGCTGCTGCGCATAGCAGGCCCCGGTCGTTCTGGCATGGCGCTGTGCATCGAGGGGACGATTCTTCCCCATGGAAATCACGGCACATCGCCGCAATACCAGTGCTGCTTCGGCCATGTCTTCGGTCAGGTGGGCAAACGCCCAGCGCGCCATGCCCTGGCGCAACCCGATGCCTTCGTAAGGGGGAGGCCCTACGATGTCCAGGTCCTGGATATCCCAGGCCAGCAGCCGGATGCCGTCGCGATCGAGGGTCGCGTATGTGCGTCCTTCGATTCTCAGTGGCACCTCGATGTCATAACGGCGTCGCGGCAGGGCCCGGGACGCGGCGGCCGCGGCCAGGCCGCTGAGTTCCAGCATGTGGGTGCATTGCTCGCTGGGATCGACTTGGCGCATCACGCCGTGAGCGCTTGTCGCAGGGGGAGTGCCGACCAGCTGTTGGAGTTGGCCAGCCGCCGAAGGACACAGGCTGTAAGGGTGGCGAGGAGCTTCGCCACGCACGAAGGCGATGAGCCCATCCCGGACGACGAGTTCGACCCGGAAATGATGGAAGTCATCCTCCAGCGCGGCCCGGCAGCGAAAGCCGGCTTCCACGGGATCGGTTGCGATCAGAATGCGGCGTCGGAATACAGGCATGGGTACTTTCTTTCGGGGCCTCTGCCGTCGGCTGGCAACGCGCGAAGCCTGATTTTTCCGGCTGACACGAAGTGTCTTAAAGTGTACGATAAAAAGAATTCTGTCTAATATAAGGAGATTCAATGGGCTTGCTGAAAGACAAGGTGGCGCTGATCACCGGAGCGGGCGGTGGTATCGGACGCGGCATTGCACGCTGCTATGCGCGAGAAGGCGCTGCGGTACTGATTGCCGAGCTCGATCCCGTGACCGGCGCCGAGGCCGAGGCCGAACTCCAGCAGATGGGCGCGCGCGCCCTGTTCGTGCCCACCGACGTGCTCCGCAAGGACAGCGTGGAAGCCGCTATTCAGGCCGCAGCGGATAGCTTTGGCGGGCTCGACATTCTCATCAACAATGCCTTCGTCCCATCCGAGAACGTGTTGCTGGAGGACAAGACGGATGCGATGCTGGAGCGTACGCTGACATCTACCGTCTGGGCGTCCTGGTGGGCCATGCGCGCTGCCTTGCCGCACATGCGTGCGCGCGGTGGTGGGCGCATCATCAATTTCACGTCGATCGACGTGGACATCGGAGCCTGGCAGCATGCCGACTACAACACGGGCAAATCCGGTGTCGTCGGACTGACGCGCAGCGCGGCGGCCGAATGGGGCCGGTTCAACATCACTTGCAACGCCATTGCACCGACAGCCATGGGGGCGACATTCCATAAGCTGGCCGCCGAAATCCCCGGTTTCGCCGAGCGCTCGGCCGCCGCCCGGCCCATGGGTCGCTCGGGTGATCCGGAACTGGATATCGGGCCAGTGGCCGTCTTTCTGGGCTCGGAGATGGCGCGGTTCGTGACTGGAATCACCATGCACGTGGACGGTGGGCTGCATTTGCCAGGCTACAACTCGCGCCCGGCCCATGTGCCGGTGCGCGAATACTGATGCACCGGAGACAGGCTTCAGCGCTTGGTGACCTGTATGCCGCTGGTTTCCTGGTCCCAGGTGGCCGGTGTGCAACCTTGGTCGCGCAGTTCATACTTCAGAACCCGCCCCTGGGGGTTCTTGGGAAGGCTGTCGCGGAATTCGATGTAACGCGGCAGGGCGTAGTAGGGGACGGCGTCGATGGCCCACTGGAAAAGATCCTCGGGCGCCAGCGCCATGCCAGGGCGCAGCATGGCGGTCACCTTGACGTCGTCTTCCCCCTTGTCGGACGGGACGGCGTGCACGGCGACTTCGGCCAGGGCCGGGTGGCGGGCGAAGGCAGCCTCCATCTCGAAGCTGGAGATGTTTTCGCCGCGTCTGCGCAGGTAGTCTTTCTTGCGATCAACGAAATAGAAAAAGCCTTGCTCGTCGAACTTGCCAATATCCCCGGTGTGCAGCCAGAGGTTGCGCATGATCTTCAGCGTGTCTTCCGGCCTGCGCCAGTAGCCCATGAACATGATGTCCGGGCGCAGCGGCCGCACCACGATTTCGCCAGAAGTCCCGGTCGGCACTTCCCGGTCGAGGTCGTCCACGATGCGCACGTCGAAATCGGGAATGCGCTTTCCAGACGAACCGGGTGCGGCATACTCGCCACCGGCCAGCGAAGTGATCACTGCCGCTTCGGTGAGGCCATAGCCGTTGCCGCCCACCTGTTTCGCGCCGAAGCGTTCGCGCCAGATGGATTTGACTTCCTCCGTGAACGGATTGCCCCGCACTGTATGGATCTGCCCCTTGCAGCGCCGCCCGGCCTCGGTATCCGGCGCGTTGGCCAGCATCGCCCCCATGCTGCCCAGGATGGAGGCGATGGTGGCACCGCTGCGCTCCACTTCGGGCCAGAAGTTCGACACCGAAAAACGCGGAACGAAAGCGACGCGGGCGCCGACCAGAATCGATGCCAGCACGCCCACGCACATGGCGTTCATGTGGAACAGCGGCAGGGGCGTGATCGTGACGTCGTTTTCGTTGGCCGGCCCGGCGCGCAGTTGCAGACGCGCCAGATTGCACATGTAGTTGTAGCTGATCATGCAGCCCTTGGACGGTCCGGTCGTGCCCGAGGTGTAGATGAGGCAGGCCAGTTCCCAGGGCTGGGGTTTGCGCTCGAACGCGCTGTCATCGCTGCCGCGGTGTTCGTCGAGCGAGGCCAGGGGCAGGGTGCCGCACTGCCTGTCGCCGGGCGTTCCCCGGGTCAGGACCTGCTGCACGTCCGGCAACCCGTCCGAAACCGCCGCGATGCGTTCGGCATACGCAGCCTCGCAGACCACGAGCGCCGCGCCAGCATCGGCAATCTGGTGGCGCAGGAATTCACCCTTGAGCGCGGTGTTGATGGGTACGCTGACGGCGCAGAGCTTATTGATGGCGAACCAGCACAGCACGGCATCGATGTTGTTGTCGAGCATCGTCACGACCGTCTGGCCGGGTTGCACGCCCAGCGCCGCGAACGCATGGGCCAAACGGGTCGACTGGCGATCCACTTCGCCGTAGGTATGGAGTTCACCCGAGAAGTCGAGCAACACCCGGTCGGAATGTTTGGCTACCGCGCGTTCGAGCGCCGCAATGACCGTATCTTGTTGACCGAGGGACCACGTGTCGGGATTGCCGATTCCTGCCATGCAAAACGCTCCAAGCCACACCCAAGGATGCAAAAAATTCTAGATAAAGATGAGAATTCTATATTTAGATTTTTCACCGCGCGTGCTGGTAAACCCTTGGCCGCATCGCCAAGCGCCGAATCTCTCACTGAACCTCAGAAAGCATGGAAATGACCCTCAAGAGCACGAACAAGCAAGCCGCAGTCGCATCGAAAGCGGTTGGCAAGCCCCGTCGCAGGGTGGTGGATCGTGGCGTTGCGGCGCCTGTTGTGCAGAAACCTGCGGCGGCTGTCGCCATGGTGGAGAAGAAGAGCCCGGTGGCCGCAGAGACAGGGCCGGTTGGCGTACGCCGTGGGCGCAGCAACCGGCGTTCCGAGCAAACGATTGCGAACATCCTGATGGTCACCGAGAACATCGTGCTGAAATCTGGCGCCGAGCGGATCTCGATACTCGATGTCTGCCGCGAGGCGGGTATTTCCCGCGGCACGTTCTATCGCTATTTCGCGTCTCAGGATGAACTGCTGGATGCGTTTGCCCGTCACAAACGCGAGCAGTTCCATGTCACCTTGGCAGAGGCCGTCCAACCCTACCAGGACCCCGACGAGCGCTTCGACGCGTTGATTCGCTACCTGGACCACTACTTGGAGCATGGCCGCGCGCGCCGGTTGCTGGTCGCCGCACCGGAATACGCCCTTGGTTTCTTTCGCCGCATCTTCCACGACTCGGTGGTCCGGTTCCAGGACGTTCTCGGCTCTGTTTTCGATGCCTGGGAGGCTCGTTTTGGCGTCAAGGTGGATCGGGAACTGGTATGCGAACTCCTGATCCGCTATGTGTTGAGCGAGCAACTGGTGCCGGGGGATGCTGATCGCAAGACGTTGCCCCGGCGCATTGGCCGAATGGTGGAGGCCCTGGCCACAGGTGCACCCCCCCGCGCTAGGCGGTGAATTGTCTCCTGCGGCAGTGGCATGCACCCGTCACCCTATTGCAGGGCGGTAGCGATGCGCGCGAACAATTGCCTCATCGGCATCTCGGGGGAGTGGCTGAAAAGGGGGTCGTGGTGCGCGGAAAAGGCTTTGTAGACAACTGACCAGTCGGCGCTGGTCAGATGCCGGCGTGCAGCCGGGAAAATGACGGTCTCCTCCAGGGACATGTGCTCCCAGACCGCGCCGCTCAGGCGCTGGACGGCAGCGGTGACTGCTTCCGCGGCGTCTGCATCTCCATGCCCGTGACGGGCGAGGGTGGTGAACAAGGCATCGATCAAGGTGTTTTCCAGCACATGCTGCCGTTCCAGTTCGTCCAGCACTGCATTGTGTTCGCTCGTGCGCTGCCGGAGCAGGCGGAAGATGAAGGCCTCTTCCTTGGGGTGGTGCAGCCTCGTCGGAAACTGGCGCAGGTAGTCAGCCATTTGCCGCATCAGCGCCACGTCGGGAATCGTGCCATCGATACGCCCTGCGCGATCCAATTGCTGCAGGCCGGTGAGTACCGCAGCGATGGAACGATGTTCTCCCGCCACGATGGCGAGCGCGCGGTTCGCGTCGGCCTGCTCGTCATTCGACTCGATGCTGGCCACATGCACGGGAAGGTTGGCGATTTGCAGCAGCTGGCGGGTCACGCTGCTGTGCAGCCAACCCCGCAAGCCAGGCACGCGGCCGTGGGAACTCACGAAGAGCAGATCGCAGGCGTGCCGTTGCGCCGCTTCGAGAATGGCCTGGGCCGGATGGTCGCTGACGAGCGCATCCGTCGAGCATTCGACGCCGCCGATCCTCGCGGCCGTGGCCGCCTTGAGCAGCACCGCATGTCGGGGCATGTCGCTTTCGGCGGTGAAGGCTTGGCGGTCGAGCGAATGCAGCATGGAGCCTTCGCCGGTGGCGGCCAGATCGGGGGCCGCGTGGAAAAAGGTGATCCGGGCCCCCAGTGCCCGCGCAAAGCTGACCGACTGGGTGACGGTTGCCATTCCCAGCGGGGTGTCGTCCAGGGCGACGAGTAGGTGTTTGTACATAAAGAGCTCCATGCAAGACAGTCTTCAGGGTGCCTGTAGCGGCTGTGTCGTCGCCTCAGTGTTTGCGATAACTTGAACAGAATCTCTGTTTTTGATTAATATCGCATTGACGCAGTGCAAACGCATGCCGGATTTCTGGCGGCTGTCACTGCTTCAGTAGCACGCGAACGACATCTGCACCGGCCCTTGGGGCCGTGCCCGAACCTGAAAGAATCATCATGCTGATCGACCTCCACGCCCATGCCCCGCTACCGGGGTACTACAACCAGCATCCGTTTTGGGGGCCGTTCTTTGAGCGGCACCCGGATGGCGACGTCAAGCTTCGCGTTGGCCATTGGGTGCTGCGCCTGGGCTCGCCCGAACGCAAGGCAGCGGTTCGTGCCGGGAAGGGACCGAGCGTCGAGGAATACATGGCCCGTTGGGCGGATCCGAAGAACCGCCTCAATGGCATGGATGCCGCAGGGCAGAATGCGCAGGTGCTGTCGGTGCCTTCGCACTGCTACATGTACTGGGCCGACCCCGAGTTCTCGGTGCGCTTCGCCACCAAGGTCAACGATATCCTTGCCGACTACTGCTCGGCCGCGCCGGATCGCTTGATGTTCTGGGCCCATGCGCCGCTGAATGCGCCGCACGACGCAGCCAAGGAAATCCGCCGCGCCTGCACCGAACTCGGCGCGAAGGGCCTGGTGGCCGGCGGCGCGAACTTCGGCGGGTTGGAGGCGGATTCGCCGCAGCTCGACGTCGTCTGGAAAACGATGTGCGACCTCGATCTGCCGATCTTCATCCACGGCTACAACCAATCGGTCACCTGGGGCATGCAGGCCGACCATGACCAGTACGAAACCACGGCCATCGTCGGCATGAACTACGACGAGACGCGCTTCTTTTGGTATCTGATCAATGGCGGCGTTCTGGATCGCTTCCCCAATCTCAAGGTCTACATCACCCATGGCGGCGGGTACATCCCGTACCAGCTCGGCCGCCTGGCCCAGACCAACCGCAATCTCGACGTGGCGTTCAACAAGAAGCCGGTCGAGGAGTATCTGAAGAACTTCTGGTTCGACGTCGAATTGCACGAAGTGCCGATGCGCCAGGCACTGATTGACATCATTGGTGCCGATCGCGTTCTGTATGGCAGTAACTTCGGCGGCAGCGACGCCGTTCGCCACGACCTGACCGATGGCCTGCGCCTGTCGGACGACGATCTGCAGAAGATTCGCTGGAAGAATGCGTGCGAGCTGCTGCACCTGGATCCTGCCAAGCTGGGCAAGCCCGCCGTCCAACCTGCTGCCAGAGTCGCTGCATGAAGCTCGCACGCTGCACCGATGGCGGTGCCCCGTTCTGGGCGCTGGTCGATACCGAACGCGACGAACTGCGCCCGATCGAGGGCGGGGTCTCTGATTGGGGTCCGGCTATCACGCGCGGCGAGGGGGAGGCTGCGCTGCGCTTCCGTGGCGCCGTGCGTGCGCTCGACTCGGTGCGGCTTCTGCCACCCATCGAGAAGACCAACCGGGTGGTGGTCGCTGGGGCCAACTACGCCAAGCATCTCGCGGCCGACTTCGGCATCAAGAGCCACAGCCAGCCTATCGCCTTCCTGAAGGCCCATGGCGCGCTCATCGGGGCGAACGACGCATTGCGCTACCCGCCCCTGACGCAGGAGCTGGATCACGAGGTGGAACTGGTGGCCGTGATCGGCGACACGGTCAACCGCGATGACCCCATCTCCAGCGTGCTGGGATACACCGTGGGCAACGACGTGAGCTCGCGCGATCTGCAGCGCAGCGGACCGCCCGGTGTCGGAATGGATCTGTTTGCGGCCAAGAGCGGTGACCAGACCACGGGCCTCGGCCCGTGGATCGTGACGCGCGATGAGTTTGCGCGCGAGGGAAAGCTGTCGCTGCGCCTGCTGCTGCGCGTGAATGGGGAAATTCGCCAGGACGGCGACACGGCCGAGATGACCTGGGATGTCGCGGAACTGGTGAAGTTCGTGGACGAGCGCTCGCGTTTCGAGAGCGGCGATGTCATGTTCACCGGCTCGCCGGCCGGCACGGGGCAGGGTTCCGGCAAGTTTCTCAAGCCCGGTGACGTGGTCGAGGCCGAGATTCCCGGCATCGGTCTGTTGCGCAACATCGTCACGACAGCCCAATAAGCAATCAGGGAGACAGTACATGAGCATTACGCAAAACAAGGTGGTCGTCGCCGGTGGCGGCCTGATGGGAACCGGCATCGCCCATGCCTTCGCCAGCTCCGGCTTCGTCACCGTGCTGGTGGACAGCAACGAAGCTGCGGCCGCCAAGGCACTTTCCGCCGTGGCCAAGATCCTGGACGACGGGGTTCGCCTCGGCAAGCTCGATGCGGCGGTGGCCGATGCGGCGAAATCCAGGCTTACGACGCAAGCCGATCTCGCTGCCGCATCCGCGGGGGCTGCACTGCTGGTCGAGACCGTCACCGAGAACATCGCGGTGAAGAAGCAGGTGGTGGCCACGTCCGCCGCCCACATGCTGCCCGACGCCATCATCGCCACGAACACCTCCGCGCTGAGCGTGACCGAGATCGCCACGGCCGTGCCCCAGCCTGAACGGGTGGTGGGCATGCACTTCTTCAACCCGGTGCACAAGATGAAGCTGGTCGAGCTGGTGCGCGGCATCGCCACCAGCGACGAGACCGTGGCCAGAACCCGCGAATACAGCGACGCGCTGGGCAAGACGTCGATCATCGTCAACGAGTCCCCGGGCCTGACCACCAGCCGGATGTCGGCCATGCTGGGCAACGAGGCGATGTGGATGCTGCAGGAGGGCGTGGCCACTGCCGAGGACATCGACACAGCGCTGCGCATGGGCTTCAACCATCCGATGGGGCCCCTCGAACTCGGAGACCTGACCGGATGGGATACCCGGCTGTCGGTGCTTCGTTACCTGCACTCGACGCTGGGCGACAAGTTCCGTCCCTGCCCTCTGATAATCAAGATGGTGGCCTCCGGCCGCCATGGGCGCAAGACCGGCGCGGGCGTGTACCAGTACGACGAAAAAGGCCAGCGCATTCCTGGCTCCGGCCTGAAAGCGAGCGTTCTGTGAGTCGCCCGGATGTGGTGATCGTCGGCGCGGTTCGCACGCCCGTCGGAAAATTCAAAGGCAGCCTGGCGCCCGTGCGCGCCGATCACCTGGGTGCCGTCGTCCTGGACGAGCTCATTACCCGTTCGGGGCTTGAGCCGGAATTGGTGGACGACGTCATCTTCGGCTGCGTCACCCAGGTCGGTGAGCAGTCGGCCAATATCGCGCGCACGTCACTGCTAGGGGCCGGCTGGCCCTGCACGATTCCTGGCCTGACGATCGACCGCAAATGCGGTTCGGGTGAAGAGGCCGTGCACGTGGCCGCGGGCCTGATTGCGTTCGGGTCGGCCGAGGTGGTCGTGGCCGGCGGTGCCGAGAACATGAGCCGGGTGCCCATGGGCAGCAACCGCAGCATCCATGGGGAGGCCTTTGGCTGGATGGTCGCCGAGCGCTACGAAATGACGAGCCAGGGTGAAGCGGCCGAGCGCTTGTGCGACCAGTGGGAGCTGGGCCGGGAAGACCTCGATGCGTTCGCCGTGGAAAGCCATCGGCGCGCTTGCGCGGCTGCCTCTGCCGGCCATTTCGAGAAAGAAATCGTGCCGGTGCCCGTGATGCAGGTGCGCGAGAAGGGCGCAGAGGGCGAGGCGCACTTGTTCTCCGCGGACGAAACGATCCGTCCCGGTACGGCCGTCGAGAAGCTGGCGACCCTCAAAACCAGCTTCCGCGCGGACGGTCGCCTGACTGCCGGGAACTCTTCGCAGATCTCGGATGGGGCGGCGGGTTTGCTGCTGATGTCTTCGGTCAAGGCCCGGTCGCTGGGCCTCAAGCCCCGCGCGCGCATTCTCGCCATGACCACGGTGGGCTCCGATCCCACGCTGATGCTGACCGGGCCGGTCGCGGCCACCCGCAAAGTGCTGGCGCAGGCGGGGCTCACACTGGACGACATCGACCTCTTCGAGATCAACGAGGCGTTTGCCTCGGTTCCCCTGGTCTGGATGAAAGAGCTGGGCGTGTCTTCCGAGCGTTTGAACGTCAACGGCGGTGCCATCGCGCTGGGGCACCCCTTGGGGGCGAGCGGAGCGCGCATCATGACGTCGATGCTGCACGAGCTGGAGCGTCGGGGCGGACGTTATGCGCTGCAGGCGATCTGCTGCGCCGGCGGCATGGGGACCGCCACCCTCATCGAGCGGCTGTGACCGTGGCGCGCCTGCCGCTGGTGCCGCTGGCCGATTTTCCGGCGCAACTGCGCGAGGCCGTGCGGCGGGGCGTCGAGACACGCATGCTCAGTTCCACCGTGCCGGTGCAGGTCTGGGCCCACCGGCCGCAGGCCGCGCTGGCATGGCTGGCGCTGCTGGACCAGTTCCACAGCCGCGGCGTGCTGGACGGGCGGCTGCGGGAACTGGTGCGGCTGCGCATCGCCAGCATCACGCAGTGCCAAGCCTGCCAGCTGGCGCGCAAGAGCGACCGCGTGGACGCGCAAGACCTGGAAGCCCTCAATTGCCAGCAGATCGGCAGCGCCCACTTTTCGCCCGCCGAGCGGGCCGCGCTGGCGTATGCCGAGCTGTTCGCAGCCGATGCGCATGCCATTGGAGAAGGGCATTTCACAGCGTTGGCCGAGCACTTTTCGACCGCCGAGAGCGTTGAACTGCAGATGTTCTGCGCTTTGATGCTGGCGGGCGGCCGCATGACTTTGGTTCAACAAGCCTACCAGGAGGTATCACCGTGAGCACATCGATCTTCGACATTCCCCTTCAGGCCCTGAACGGCTCCGATACGAGCCTCGCCCCCTTCAAGGGACAGGTGATGCTGGTCGTCAACGTGGCTTCCCAATGCGGGCTGACCCCGCAGTACGCCGGCCTGCAGTCCCTGTACGACCGCTTTCGCGACCGTGGCCTGCACGTGCTGGGATTTCCCTGCAACGATTTTGCGGGCCAGGAGCCGGGAAGCGAGGACGAGATCCGCGACTTCTGCGACACCAACTACCGCGTGAGCTTTCCGCTTTTCACCAAATTGCGGATCAACAGTGAGCCCAGACACCCGCTCTATGCCGCCCTGATCGCTGCGCAGCCTCATGCCGTCGCGTCCGGCGATCCACGGCTGCGCGACACCTTGTCCAAGCATCAACTGCTGCCCAAGGCAGATACCGATGTGATGTGGAATTTCGAGAAATTCCTGATTGGCCGTGATGGGGCCGTGGTGGCCCGTTTCGCTCCCGACGTGGCACCCGATGATGCAAGGCTGATCGCGGCCATCGAGGATGCCCTCGGTTGATTCCATGGCGCGCAGCGGGCGTTTCAGTTTCGGATGGACGCTGCTGACGCTGGTCGCCGCGCAGGTCGGATTGCATGGCTGCCTCAACGGCATGCGCATGACCGTCCCCTTGTTGGCGGTGAGCGAATCGCGGGGCCCTGCCGTGATCGGGTTGTTGATGGCGCTGTTTGCCGCCTTCCCCTTTGTGCTCGCCATTCCTGCCGGGCGCCTGGTGGATCGTCGGGGGTACCACCTGGGAACGCGCATTGGTGCCTTGCTGGCGCTGGCGGGGGCCGCTCTTGCCGCTTCGGCGTCCCATGTCTGGGCTCTGGGAGGCGCCGCGGCCCTGGTGGGGGCGGGCTCTGCGGTGGGCATGATTTCACTGCAGCGCACGGCAGGCCGGCTGGCCCGGGGCGAGGCGGAACGCCTGCGGATCTTCAGCTGGGTGGCACTCGCGCCGTCCATCGCGACTTTCATGGGCCCGGTCCTGGCGGGCATGCTGATCGACCATGTGAGCTATCGCGCGGCTTTCGTCGGACTGGCTCTGCTGCCTCTGGGGACGCTGCTCGCCACCACCCGAGTCCCTGCCGAGGCGCCTCGGGCGCCCGCGAAACGGACCGATACTCCCCCGAAGGCTTGGGACCTGCTGGGCGACCGCGATCTTCGGCGACTGTTCTTCATCAATTGGCTGATTGCCGCCTGCTGGGATGCACACGCTTTTGCGTTGCCGATCCTGGGTCACGAGCGGGGCTTGAGCGCATCGGCCATCGGCACGGTGCTGGCCAGCTACGCCGTCACCTCAGCGGCCGTGCGGCTGGCGATCCCCTTTTTGGCGGAGCGTCTCCAGCCCCGGTGGGTGATGACCGGTGCGCTGACCTTGACGGCATCGGTTTTCCTGCTCTATCCCTGGTTGGACAGCACGTGGGCCATGGCGGCTTGCGCCGGCACCATAGGCCTGGGACTGGGGGCCATCCAGCCCGCTGTCATGTCCAGCCTGCACACCTTTGCACCGCCGGAGCGCCAAGGCGAGGCCCTTGGCCTGCGGTCCACCGTCATCCATTTCTCCACCTTGGTGATGCCCTTGGGTTTTGGCGCCGCCGGCGCCGCGCTGGGTGTTGCCCCGGTGTTCTGGATGACCGGTGCGGCGCTCTCCGCGGGTGCCTGGGCTGCTTTTGGGTTGCCGACCCAGGCCAGGCACGACTGATAAAGAACGATGACGCGGTTTTGCACGGGCGTCGATCACATCGCCTATCTCGCTACAAGGACACATGATGCTGAAGCTGTATCACGCACCCGGCTCCAATTCGGCGCGCATTCTGTGGCTGCTGGAGGAATTGGGCATGGAACGGGAGGTCGTGGTGGTGAAATACCCGCGCAACGATGGCAGTGAAGCCGATCCGCGCAATCCGCACCCGCATGGGTTCACGCCCGCGCTGGAGCACGATGGCCACTTGGTATCCGAGACGGCTGCCATTGCGCTTTACCTGACCGATCTGCATCCCGAGGCCGAGGTCGGCGTGCCGGCGGGGCATGCGTTGCGTGGAGCCTATCTCACCTGGCTCTTCTATCAGGTGGGTTTGACCGAACCCCTGGTCTACATGGAGGGGAAGGGCCTGCTGGCGCAGGATCCGGCGATGCGCGGCCTGAATCAATCAATGATGCAGCACATCCGGCACACGCTGTCACGCGGCCCCTACCTGCTCGGGCAGCGTTTCACCGCTGCGGACATCCTGTTCATGAGCTTGTTCGAGACTGCGCGCCCGCTGCTGGGCGGCTGCCCGGTCATCGAGGCCTATCTGGCCCGCGCCGATCGCCCTGCGCGGCGCCGGTCCTTGGCGCTGGATCGCTGAGCCGCGGTACGGCGGCCCGCCGCTTTTCTGCCTGGTATTTTTTATTGAGAGCCTGAACCGATGTCCCGTTCTGTCGTGCTTGTTACCGGCGGTGCTCGCCGCATTGGACGCGTGATCGCGCTTGATCTGGCTGCGGCTGGATGGAACGTGGCGATCACCTACCGGCACTCGTCGGAGGAAGCTCAGGACACGCTCAGGGAACTGCGCCGCAGTGAAGGACAAGCGGAAGCGCTCTACGCCGACTTGAGCGATGAGACCGGTTGCCGAGCGCTGGTGCCCGAGGTGGTGAGGCGATTCGGCCGCATCGATGCCGTGGTGAACAATGCGTCCGTTTTCGAGTACGACAACGCCGAGACCTGCGGATTGGCGGCGATGGAGCTTCACTGGAAGGCCAACACCGCGCCCGCCATCTTGCTGGCGCAGGCCTTATACCAGCATCTGCTGGATACCGGGAGGACAGGGTGCGTGGTGAATCTGCTCGACCAGAAGCTGTGGAACCCGAACCCTGACTATTTTTCCTACACCCTGTCCAAGGCGGCGCTGGAAGCAGCCACAAAAATGTTGGCCATGGCCATGGCGCCGCGCTTGCGCGTAGGAGGTGTGGCCCCGGGGCTCGCCCTGCTGTCCGGGCCGATGAACGAGCGGGAGTTCGAGTTGGGCCAACGGCTCAATCCGCTGGGGCGAAGCTCCCCGCCGGAGGATATCGCCGACGCGGTCCGCTTCCTGCTGACATTCCCGGCTTCGACAGGCTCCACCATCCTTGTCGATGGAGGCCAGCACCTGACTCGCCAGCCGCGCGACGTGATGTTCCTGGCACGCGAGATGGGAGCCCGCTGAAATGTCCAACACCCTTCTGACTCCTGCATTGGCGCGGTGTCGCCGCCTTTTCCTGCGCAACCATGTGGTGGACATCAACATCGGGGCGCATGCCTTCGAGCAGGGTCATCCGCAGCGTGTGCGTATCAATGTGGATCTGTACGTTCCCCTGGCGTGCAGCACACCGGTGGATGACGATCTGGGGGAGGTCGTGGACTACGATTTCGTGCGTGAGGCGGTTCGGGAGCGCGTGGGCCGCGGGCATATACAGCTTCAGGAGACGCTGGCGGATGATCTGCTGCGCGCGCTGCTCGCGCATCCCCAGGTACTGGCAGCACGCGTCTCGACCGAGAAACCCGATGTCTACCCCGACTGCGAAGCGGTCGGCGTCGAGGTGTTTGCATTCAAGGACGGCGTGACTGCTGGCACCCTGGGGCCGCAAGCTCAGTGACGGGCGCGCTCTTCCAGGCTGGCGCCACGGGTCCACAGCAGTAGCAGCAGGCTGGCAATCGCCGATGCCGCCAGGGATGCACCCACCGAGGTGCGTTCCGCGATGGTGCCCCACAGAATGGCCCCCGCCGCGCTGCCGCCCATGATGCTCATCTGGTAGATCGCCATGCCCCTTGCGCGCAAGGTGGCCGGCAATGCCAATTGCGCGCACATGGTGAGCGTGTTGGCCACACACAGCCAGACCGCACCGGACAGGGCGAGCGCTGGCGCGAGCGTCCACGCGCTGGGCGCCCAAACTGCGCCCAGCGTGGCCAGCGCGTGCAGCCACACGCCCCCATCGATGATCCGGTTGCGCGCCGCCAGTGCCGGGAGGCGGGGCAGGGCCATGGCGGCGAGCACGGCCCCCGCGCCCATGGAGGCCAGCAGGGTGGTGTAGGTGGTTTCGTTGGCGCCGATGTCCTTGGCGACCAGGGGCAGCAAGGCCACCAGCGCTACGGCCTGGGTGAAGAAGATGAAAGCGCGGAACAGCACCGCCCGCAGTATGGGAGAGGTCCGGGCATGGCTCACGCCATCGCGCATGGCCTGCAGCAGGCGCGGGCGTTCGGCGGAGGGAACATGGGGGGCAATGGGAGCACGCCAGATCAGTACGCCGGCCAATATGGACAGCACGGCGTTGAGTGCGAACACCATCGCCGTTCCCTGCCAGGCCAGGACGATGCCCGCGACGATAGGGCCCAGCACCCGCGTCAGGTTGATGGCCAGGGCGTTGAGGGTCAGGGCAGAGGCAAGCAGGCGCCGCTCCACCAGGTCCGGCACTAGGGCCGAGAACACCGGAAACCGCAACGCCAGTCCAACGCCATTGAGCAGGCACAGCAGCAACAGCGTTCCTGGGGTCAGGGCATCGATGCCTGCGAGCACCGCCAGCACGGCCGCCACAACGGCGATCCAGGCTTGCGCCACGGCGAGGAAACGCCTGCGGTTGAGCAGGTCGGCCAGCGCGCCGCTGGCCAGGCCCAGCACGAACAGCGGCAAGGTGCCGGCCGCCTGTACCCAGGCCACCCACGCGGGACTGTCGGTGAGCTGGGCCATGCGCCAGGCGGCGGTTACCTCGTGCATCCACATGGTCATGTTGCCGGACAGCCAGGCCAGCCACAGGTAACGGAAGCCCGACCCTCGGAACGGGGCGAGCAGCGAGTCGGCGGGGGTGTGTGGCATCAGGCCGATTTGTCCAACGCCTTGCGCCAGCCGCTATGGAAGAGGTTCACGTGGTTCAACTGCTCTTCCTGGACTTGGCCATATCGACGAGGTCGGCCATGGTCGGGTTGTGCGCCAGCATGCCGCCGTCGGCGATGTACGTCTGCCCGTTGATGTAGCGCGCCTCGCCTGAGGCCAGGAAACACACCAGCGCTGCGATGTCCTCGGGCTCGCCGAACTCGGGCACCAGCAGGTGGCGCTGCATTACGTCGATCACGCTCGCGGCCGCGCCACGCGTGCCGGGAGTGAGCACCAGGCCGGGCGCGACGGCATTGCAGCGCACGCCCTGGGCGCCATGGTGGGTGGCAATCTGGCGGGTCAGGCCGATGATGGCTGCCTTCGACACGCTGTAGGCCATGCGCGTGATGTCACCCGAGAAGCCGCCGGTCGACGCGGTGTTCACGATCGCGCCACCGCCTTGGGCGATCATGGTCGGCAGCGCGTACTTGCAACCCGCCAGGTAGCCGCGCAGGTTCACGGCCATGACCTGATCCCAGACCTCGAATTCGATGTCGATGGCGTTCTTGTCCTTGGCATGGATGGCCGGAGAACTCAATGCGGCATTGTTATGCAGCACGTCCAGTCGCCCGAAGCGCTCGACCGTGCCCTGAACGAGTCGCTCGATGCTTCGCACGTCTGCGGCGTCGAA
This sequence comes from Acidovorax temperans, assembly GCF_006716905.1. Taxonomy (GTDB): domain Bacteria; phylum Pseudomonadota; class Gammaproteobacteria; order Burkholderiales; family Burkholderiaceae_C; genus Acidovorax; species Acidovorax temperans. The sequence continues at coordinate 91,457 of NZ_VFPV01000005.1, forward strand.
GACCTGCGCACTGGCACGTGGGCCCAGCTCCGAAGCCAGCGCTGCGGCCCGTTCGGCGTTGACGTCGGCCACGACCACGGTGGCGCCTTCGGCGACGAGGCGACGGCAGGTGGCCTCGCCGATGCCGGAAGCGCCACCGGTGACGATGGCAACCTGGTCCTTGAAGCGGCCCACGTGGGGGCCGGGAAGCGCGGGCTTGCTCATGGGGTGTCCTGCGACGGGGTGGCGGCGAAGCCGCGGAACTGTTCCAGGTTCACGACGGCATCCTCCGGAGGCTTGAGGAAGTAGCGCACGTGCAGGCTGCCGGGACCGAACCGGTAGGTCTCGATGCTCTCGATCACCTGGTTCGTGCCGAGGATGCAGTTGCGGTGGTGCACAGCGGCCTCGTTGCCGTTGATGATGGTGCTCACGACCTCTAGGCGGAACTGGTGGTTGTGCTTGTCGTACATCTCTTCGATGACGAGCCAACCATCGGCCTGCTGCGTGCGGCCCACGTATTCGATGTCGAGGAGGTCTGGGGCCGCTTCGCGGTACAGGGCCAGCAGGCCGGCCTTGTCGTGGTTGTTCCAGCAGCGAACCTGGCCGCTCATGAAGCGCTTGATCTGTTCTGAAGGGATCTGATGCATGGTGATTTATCTTTGTGAAGGCAGCACTCATGTCGGCAGCCCATGGAAACGGGATGAGATCGCAATGATTTCCGGGATCTGCAGTTTCGGCAGAGCACTTTCGCTATAGGCCCAGCGGGCAACCGTCACGCGCGGCTAACGGTCTGCCTCGCAGGGGCTCAAGCACCGGCTGTGGAGTTGCTCGTTCAGCGATGGTGGCAGAGCTGCGGAGCGCGCTTGCCAAGGCTTTCGGGTCGGGTGCAGGGCATCTTTCACTGCTTCAAGGCTGGTGAATGAAATAGCGCACGGTCAGCCTGCCATTGTCGAAGTGGTATAGCTCGATGGTCTCGATGGTCAGCGAATTGCCCCGCACCTTGTTCCGGTTGTGGCATGCGACCTCGCTCCCATTGATGATCAGGGCCACTTCTTCGATCTCGATCTTGGAATTTTGCTGCGCCCACATGCCTTCCAGGATCGTCCAGCCTTCGGCCGCAGGACCTCGACCGACATACTCGATTTGTAGGCTCTCGGGCGCTACGGAGCGGTAGGCAGCGAAGAAGCCTTCCTTGTCGCCGGCGTTCCAGGCCCGCACCTGGGCGTGCAGGAAGTGTTCGATGGTGGTTTTGTCCATGACATGGTCTCCAGTTCAGATTTCGGTGCCACGGACGTTGCGTGCCGTGCCATTGCGCTTGTCGCTTTCGCCCCAGGCCATCCAGCGGTCGGGCTCGCGCGTATCGCCTACCCGGCGCCATCGCCCTTCCTGCTGGGCTGTGATGGGAAAACCGCCCACGAAGTCGAGCATCCGGCCTTTGGGGTCGGGCAGGAACTCCCATTCCTCTTTGCCTTCCAGGATGATGCGCGCGTCCTCGGCGAACCAGCCGTCCTTTTCATGGCGTACCGTGCCTTCGATATCCGTGGTGCAGCGAACTTCGCCCTTTTCGTTCTGGACAATGGCGTAGCCCAGTTTGTCGTGGCCGACCAGGAAGGAGCCGACATCCCAGCTCCCGTCCTTGTAGATCGTGGCAAAGTTCCACCAGATGACATGCATCTTGTTGTTGACGACCAGGTCCTTGTGCATGTGGATGGCGCCGCCTTCCGCCATCCAGGCCTGGTCCAGGGAAATCATGCCCTTGACCTTTCTGCCCTCGCAGGTGCCCTGCACGTCGTAGAGCTGTGCGACGTAGAAGGTGCCCCAGTCCACCCCGGGCAAATACCACTGCATGCCATTGCCGATGAGTTGGCCGGTGAGGTCGAGCAAGCCTTCTTCCCGCCAACTGAACCCGGTGCCAGAGGCGGTCAGCCGCCAGGGCTGACCGGGATCCTCTGGATGGCTGGACCACCAGGCGGTGTCGCCATCGAGCCCGCGTGCGGGAAACAGGGTGAGCGCTCTGGGGGCGATCTTTTCCTTGTCGATGCGGATGTTCTGGCCATCCAGGCGGGTGCTCTGGTAGATGAACTTGGTGGGGTTGGGCGTGCTGTCCGGCGCGTTGAGAGCCCGCACCACCGAGTAGATGTGGCCTTCATCGTCGCGCACGCTGCCAAACGGCATGTGCTTGGTGAGCTTGAGGCCGAAGTGGTCGCGCAGATCAGCCAGCCTGGCGCCGCTGACCTTTTGCGGGCCGACCAGGCATTGGTAGGCGAAGTCGGAGCGCTCGGGGATCGTATCGAAGGTTCGCATGATCGGAGGGGCCTTCCTGATCAATCCCAGATGACGTGCACGCTCTTGGCCCCGCGCAGATGGGCGCCTTCGATTTTGGGCGCGGGTTGCTCGGGGTCGAGCCGCACGTTGGGCATGAGGTCCAGAATCCCGTTGATCGCGCAGTTCAGTTCGAGCTTGGCCACGAACTGGCCAATGCACATGTGCGGGCCAAAGCCGAAGCCGAACGACGGCTTCTGGCGTCGATCGATGTCGAACACGTCGGGATTCTCGAAGGCGCTTTCGTCGCGGTTGGCCGAGGCGACCATGCACTGGACGAAGGAGCCCTTGGGGATCGTCACGTCACCGATCTGTACGTCGGCGGAAGTCTCGCGCACCTTGAACGTGGAGGAGGGCTCGAAACGCACGGCTTCGTCGATCAGCTTGGGCACCAGATTGCGGTCGTTGCGCACGCGGTCGAGCAGGCCGGGGATGGTCAGCAGGAACGTCATCGCCGCACTGAAGGTTCGTGTGGTGGTCTCACCGGCAGCGGGCAGCAGCGAGCGGGCGAAGGTCGCGACCTCGTGGTCGTCGAGCTTGTGGCCCTCGTATTCGGCGTTCATCAGGCGGGTAATGAGGTCATCGCCCGTTGCACCTTCGGCGCGGCGCCGCTGGACCTGCTCCATGAGCGCGTCGTACAGGCTCTTGACCGCAATGGCGGCGACTCGGCGGCCTTCCTCGGCCTTGGCTTTGTCAAGCTGGTTGGCCGCCAGCATCGATAGCGCCCAGACTGCATATTGGTTGTACTGATCGGGGTTGTCTTCCGGGAAGCCTACGAGGGCATACATGGCACGCACCGGAAAGTTCAGGCCCATTTCCATGAGGTCGGCTTTCTTGTCGGGCAGCAGAGGCATGATGAAATCCTCGCGCGCGACGCGGTCGATCTTCGGGCGCCACTTGTTCACGTTCTCCGGCATGAACGCCGGCTGCAGCAGGGCGCGCACCTTGCGGTGGGCCTCGCCGTCCATGCCCAGGATCATCAGGCCATCCCACACCTTGCCCATGCCTTCGAGGATGAATCCGCTGGTGAAGGTGTTGGCGTCTTTGAGCACATTCATCACGTCTTGATACTGGAACACGGCGTAGGTCGGACGGGTCTGCAACCCGGCGTTGGTCGGAACCCCAAGGAACTTGGCAATGAAGTCGCCTTCGTAGACGCGTGTGGTCTTGCGCATCTCGCGGCAGGCGGCATACAGGTCGTCCGTTTTGCCGCGATAGAGGTCGGACACGCTGGCATAGGCCGCTTCGAGCTTCTGGGCGTTCTCGGTGGTGGTTTTGGTCGTGGTATTCATGGAGCGTCTCCTTTAGGGATGGATATGGGAAAGTGGGGATAACGGACTTACTTCAGATAGCGTTTCACGCGGCCAGCGGCTATGCGGCCCGGCAGCCCATTGATGCCACCGCCGGGATGGATGCCGGCGCCGCCGAAGAACAGCCCCTTCACCGGCAACGTGTCGCCGCCGAGCCCGAAGGCCGGCCGCATGAGCCCTGTGCGCGAGGCACCGGTGTCGATGTGCACCACGCAGCCGTTGGGAACATTCAGCCGACTGGCGAAGTCGGGTGCTGCTTCGGCGCGGCGGCCAATCTCCTGTGACTTGAGCCCTGGCAGGTACGCGTCCGTTTGGTCGATGACCATTTGTGTCACCGGGGCACGGATGGCATCCCATCCTTCGCGTGGTTCGAGGGGCATGGCGATCGGATACAGGTAGGCGATGTCCTGGCCTTCGGGGGCCTGCGTGGGGTCCACGGCACTCGGTGCCGTGGCCCACAGATAGGGCAGTCGGGAGACATCGCCACGCGCTGCGCATTTGAAGTTGTCGAGCACCGCTTCCACGGTGCCGATCAGCAGCACGCTCTTGCGAAGACTCAGTCCGTCGGCGCGCAAGGCTTCGTGGCGGCTGGCGCGAACCTGGCCGCGAAGTGCGACGTCGATCTTCATGGGCGAGCCGCCGTGGGCATTGGCTGGCGCCAGATCGACCCGCGTCAGGTAGCGGCGTTCTATGGCGCCAGGTGTCACCATATTCAGGGCAATCTTGGGGTGCACCGCCGCGACAACGCTGCGTGACTCGAGCACTTCGCCGCTGGCAAGCCGGACGCCCTGGGTTTGACCGCCACGGGCCACGATCTCAGCAGCAGGAGCATTGAGCCGAATCTCGCCCCCCAGTTCCGTCAGGCGGGCCGCCAGGGCGTCAGACAGAGTCTGCATGCCTCCCACGGCGCGGCCCAGGCCGAAGCGCTGGATGAAACCCAGCAGCGCGAAATAGACCCCGGTACCCTCGCCTGTGATAGGGCCGGCGGCACCCAGCAGGCAGCACAGGGCGGATTGCGTGACCGGGTGCTCGAACCGTTCCATGATGGAGGTGTAGGCGGGGCTTTTCATCAAGCCCATGAGTTCCGGCCTGAGGTGCCGGTTCTTGATCAGCACCTTGAGCGCCTGCCATTTCGCTCCTAGGTTCATCTGCGCGGGATCGACCCGCATCATGGGGATCGCCAAGTCGATGAAGGTGTTTACCAGTTGCATCAGGGCCAGGAACTCCGTGGCGTCTGCCGTGCTGAAACGGCGGATCTCAGCGGCGGTCTGCTCCGCGCTGCGGCCGAATACGAGTGAGTTGCCATCCGGATGCAGATAGACATAGCCAGGCTCCATTTCGGTCTGACGAAAGCCGTGGCGCTCCAACTGGAGCTCCTGCGGCATCATGGGATGCACGCGCAGAGACATCAGATCGAGGGCGCAGGGGTGCACCAGATGATTTGGGGCTTCGGGTATCAGATAGCCGGAGGAGGCCATGCCACCGACCTTGCCGAGGGATTCGACGACGATGACCTTGCGGCCCTCGGCGGCGAGATAGCAGGCGCTGGCCAGCCCGTTGTGGCCTGCGCCGATGACGATGGCGTCATAGAGAGGTGTAGTGCTCATACAGATTTCTGGAAAAGAAGAGGGCGGGCTTAGGCGGGCGCGACTGGCTTCCACCAATGCAAGTGTTCGGACGCATCCTGGAGCCGCTGCCAGGCGATGGCCACGGCGATCCTGGCCGCCGGGAGCTTCATGCCCAGGCCGAGCAGGATCATGACCACGGTCTCGCGGATGCAGGCCCCATTGAGCTGTCCCGTACGGGAGATGCGCCGAGCCCCTTCGACACTGGTGCCTATCACCAGATCGAAGGCGGCCTCGATCGAGTCGAACTGGAAGACGCCTTGCTCGCGTCCATAGTTCAGGCTGCGGAAAGCCAATTGGCGGCGCGGATCGTCGCCGTTGATGCGATCGACCAAGTCCGCATGCGAAACTATGGCGCCGTGGGCAGGATCCATCGCCGCACGGGCCAGCGCCATTAACGGGCCCGTGGCGAGCATCACTGCGCCGTCATCCAGGGGCTCGAACAGGCGTTCGAAACTCTGCAGCATTTCGCTCGCTGTGGTGCGGCCGATCTCCGCAAGAACTTCGTCCAGCGTGTCGAAGTATTTATAGAAAGTGCCGCGGGAGACATTGGCCGCACGGATCACGTCATCGATCACGGGGCGGCGTTTTCCCGCGCTCTTGCGGTAGGCGTCCATGGTGGCCGCAATCAGGCGTTCGCGCATGCGCTCGCGCCGCTCCCGCGCCACCCGCCGGCGGTGATCACCCAAGGGATGTTGATCCTTTATTGGGTCGATCGGAGGCAGATGCGCGTCCATGATCGGGCGGCCTACAGCGCATTCATCGAGGTATTGGCCATCCGAGAGGGTTCTGTCAACCTGCCTCGCCGCTCCGGCCACACGGCCAGTGCTTTCGCCGACTCCTTGGGCCTTTGGACGGCGAGCCTCAGAGAGAGGCGGGCTTGAGGAATGGTTGCTCATGAAATAATTGAACACTTTTTTTGATTGTGATCATATGTTGATCGAAGTGACATAGGTGTTTACTATGTGCCTTCACGGGTTTACGAGTTATTTGATATGTGTTAAATGATGCACAATTCGAAAAAATGTCTATAAATCACCGAGCGCGATGCAAAGTTTGCGAAGGAAACCTGCGATGACCAGCACCAGAACTTCATCCCTCGAACGGGCATTTGCGGGGGTCGCGGACAACTACCGCGGATCCGACGTCGATCTCCATGCGGTCTACGCCGCCATGCGCCGAAATTCCCCCGTGGTGGCGGAAAACTTCATGGCCGGGCTCGGTGTGCCCAATATCGCGGGCCAAGATGCGAACCGTCCGACGTTCACGGTCTTCAAGTACCGTGACGTGATGGCGGTGCTTCGGGATCCGACCCGCTTTACCAGTGGCTTCATCGCGGAAGGCCTGGGCGCTTTTTTTGACGGCTTGATCCTGACAGGGATGGACGGAGAGGAGCACCGCCGGGCACGGGCACTGCTGCAACCGGTCTTCATGCCCGACGTGGTCACCCGGTGGAAGCCTAAGATGGACGCCATCATTCGCGATGAATACCTGCTGCCGCTGGTAGCCTGCAAGCGCGCTGACCTGATGGACTTCGCGCTGCACTTTCCCATCCGACTGATCTATTCGCTGATCGGTTTTCCGGAAAATGATCCAGAGCGCATCCACCAGGTCGCCGCCTGGGCCCTGGCCATCCTCGCGGGACCCCAGGTCGACCCGGAAAAGGCAGCCCGGGCGCGCGGAGCGGCCATGGAGGCCGCCAAGATGCTCTATGACGCAGTCAAGGAAGCGGTGGTTCAGGTGCGGGCCGAAGGCGCGACGGGGGAGGATTTGATCAGCAGGCTGATTCGCGCTGAGTACGAGGGCCGCCAGTTGGACGACCATGAGATCTCGACCTTCGTGCGCTCGCTGCTGCCGGCCGCCGGTGAGACCACCACGCGCACCTTCGGGTCGCTGCTGGTATTGCTGCTGGAGCGGCCGGAACTGCTCGAGCGTGTGCGGAATGATCGCGCGCTGGTCGGCAAGGCGATCGACGAAGCGGTTCGGTTCGAGCCCGTCGCGACATTCAAGGTGCGCCAGGCGGCTGAGGATCTGGAGATCGGTGGCGCGCAGATCCCGAAGGGCGCGATGGTGCAGGCGATCGTGATGTCGGCCAATCGTGATGAGGAGGCCTTCGAGCAGGCCGATCGGTTCGACATCGACCGCAAGCCCAAGCCCTCGTTCGGCTTTGGCTTCGGTCCGCACATGTGCATCGGCCAGTTCATCGCCAAGACCGAGATGCAGGTGGCGCTCAATGCCGTGCTGGATCTATTGCCCAACCTGCGGCTGGACCCTGCGAGGCCCGCTCCCCGGATCTCCGGGGCCCAGTTGCGTGGCCCCCATGAAGTGCACGTGGTGTGGGACTGAAGGAGTTCCCATGAAGAACCCGTTCCAGATGTCTCGTCGCCGTTGGCTGCTCGTGAGTGCGGCCGGCATTGCTTCCAATCCGCTTGCTGCCCAGGATGCCTTTCCTCGCCGGCCCGTGAACCTGGTGGTACCTTTTCCGCCTGGAGGCCTTGCCGACAGCGTGGCGCGGCAGTTCGCGCCGTCGCTGGAGCGGGTGCTTGGCCAGCCCGTGGTGGTTCAGAACCGCGCGGGCGCGGCCGGTGCGATCGGCGCGGCCGCCGTCGCCAGCGCCAAGCCTGACGGCTATTCGATCCTCTTCACGCTGTCGAGCTTGTCAACCTTGCCTGAGCAAGCCCAAGTCAACCAGCAAAAGCCGGCATTCCTGCTGAGCCAGCTCAAGCCGGTGGCGCGCATCAGCACCGATCCGCTCGCTATCGTGGTGAGGGCCGATAGCCCTCTGCAAACCTTGAGCGACCTGATGGTCCGTGCGCGTTCGCGGCCCGGCGAGATGAGCTATGGCTCGTCAGGGAACTATGGCACCGTGCACATTCCGGTGGAGATCTTTGCCCATGAGGCCGGGCTCAAGCTCAACCACATCCCCTATGCGGGAGGCGCGCCCCTGATGGTGGGGCTGCTTGGCGGCCAGGTCGATTTCACGATGTTGCCGCGTTCCTTGATCGCTTCCCATGTCCGGGCGGGTAAGCTGCGCGTCCTGGCCACCGTGGGGGCGGAGGCGTGGCCACAGTTCCCGTCCGCTCCAAGCACCGAGGCCTCGGGACTGAACGTGGGCGTGCTGCCGTGGACGGGGGCTTTCGTACCGTTTGACGTGTCACCGACCGTGATGGAGCGGTTGCAGTCGGCGTTTCGCATCGCCGCCGAGAATCCCGAATTCAAGCAAGCGTTGCTCAAGGCAGAGGGAACTCCCGCTTACCTCGACGCGGACGAGTTCCGGGCATTCTGGAGTCAGGACGCTGCACGCATGAACCAGGCGGTTCGGCGCATGGGCAAGCTCGAATAGGAAGTGACCGATGGATCTGGGCATCGCTGGCCGCAAGGCCATCATTTGCGCTTCTTCGAGAGGACTCGGGAAGGCATGCGCCTTGGCGCTCGCGCGGGAAGGCTGCATGGTGGTCATCAATGGCCGCAATGCGCAGGCGCTGCATGCAGCCGCTGCGGAGATCGCGGCGGTGTCGGGCCAGCCTCCGGTCGCCGTCATGGGGGATGTCGGCACCGATGCGGGGCGCGCCGCGCTGCTGGCCGCCTGTCCGTCCCCTGACATCTTGGTGACCAACAACGGCGGGCCAGCGCCAGGCGAAGCCGGGCAATGGGACCACGCAACGTGGATCGCGGCCGTCGAGAGCAACATGCTCAGCGGCATTTTGCTGATCCAGGCGGTGGTGCCCGGGATGCGGGAGCGCCGCTTCGGGCGCATCGTCAACATCACGTCGGCCATGGTGAAATCGCCGAAGCTGATGCTCGGACTCTCGACGGCCTCGCGAGCGGGCCTGACCGCCTTCTCGAAGGCCATGTCCAACGAGGTGGTGCGGGACAACGTCACCATCAACAACCTGCTGCCCGAACGCATCGAGACCGACCGCATCGCATACATGACTGGGCAACTGGCCCAGCGCAGGCAGATTTCCCAAGAGCAAGCCCGCGCGGAGTTGCTCAAACCGGTCGCTGCCAGGCGGTTTGGGCGACCTGAGGAGTTCGCGGATGCTTGCGCTTTCCTGTGCTCGGCCCAGGCGGGCTACATCAGTGGCCAGAATCTGCAGGTCGACGGCGGCAGCTATGAAGGCCTGATCTAGCGGCGGCTGCTGGAAAGTGTTTTCCAGTCTTTGGGCGGGGCTTCGGTTTCGGCGAAGTCCAGTTCGACTTCAACGCCATTGGGATCGGAGAAAAACAGTTGCCATGTCCTGACCGATCCTGGCGCACGGATGAGTCGCAGCCCCACATTGTGCGAACGCAAGGTGGCGGCGGTCTCCTGCAATCCCTCGGCCCAATAGGCCATGTGATCGAGCGCGCCACGACGGGGCATAGGCATTCGATCCACAGCGACCACATGCAGGATGGGCTGATTCCCCGCATAGAGCCATAACCCCGGAATCGGAAATGGAGGGCGCGGGCCCTCGCGCATGCCGAGCAGATCCACGTAGAAAGCCCGCGTCGCCTCCAACTGATCCGTCACGATGGTGAAGTGGTCTGGGCGCTTGATCATGATGCTTCCCTTTCGCATGCGGGCCGTCTGGCGGGACGCGGGGAGATGGGCGTGCAGTGCACGAAGCGGTGGCGAGTTGGTGGGGGGCGCTCCGCACCGGGCTCCCCCGTGCCCGCCCGCTACTGCGCCGCGGGCAAGCGCACCACCATACCATCCAGGGCCGCCGTGACCATGATCTGGCACGACAGCCGACTGTGGGGCTGACGGGGCTCGCCTGTGCAGTCCAGCATGGCATCTTCGGTGTCGTCGATAGAGCTGAGCTGCTCGGCCCAGGGTTGCTCGACGTATACGTGGCAGGTCGCGCATTGGCAGGCGCCGCCGCAGTCGGCGTTCATGCCTGGAAGCCCATTGGCGAGCGCGGCTTGCATGACGCTGGTGCCTTCGGCCACGTCCAGCTCGGTACGTTTGCCATCGGGTGTGACATAGATGATTTGCGGCATGGGGTCTCCTTAAAATTGAATCGGTAATCAGAGCGATCGGCTGATGATTTCTTTCATGATTTCACTGGTTCCGCCGTAAATGCGCGCCACTCGGGCATCGACCCAGGCGCGGCTGATCATGTACTCGCTCATGAAGCCGTAGCCCCCGTGCAGTTGCAGCAGTTCGTCCAGGATCTTGCCCTGCATTTCGGAGCCCATGAGCTTGCACATGGCACCGACTTCCGCGCTGAGTTCTCCACGCATCGCCTTGGCCAGGCAGTCGTCGACGAACACGCGCAGCATGGTGGCCTGGGCCTTGCATTCGGCGAGCTTGAATTTGGTGTTCTGGAAGTCGAACACTGTCTTGCCGAACACCTTGCGGTCGCGGGTGTACTGGATCGTCTGTTCGATGAGCGAGTCGATCGATGCGGCCGCGCGGATGCCGATGATGGTGCGTTCCCAGGCCAGTTGGTGGGTCAGGTACTTGAAGCCCTGGCCTTCTTCGCCGAGCCGGTTTGCCATCGGAACCGAGACGTTGTCGAAGAAGAGCTCCGACGTGTCCTGGCCCTTGAGTCCGATTTTTTCGAGCCTGCGGCCCTTGGAAAAACCAGGTTGGTCGGTTTCGACGCAGATTAGCGTCAGCTCCTTGGCTGCCGGATCCAGCTTGGTGGCCGTCACGGCCAGATCCGCGTTGCCCCCGTTGGTGATGAAGGTCTTCTGGCCGTTGATGGTATAGATGTCTTCGCCGCGCACGGCGGTGGTGCGCATGCTGCGCAGGTCGCTGCCTATACCGGGCTCGCTCATTGCGATCACGCCAATCGTCTCGCCGCTCACCATCTTGGGCAGCCACCGCTGTTTCTGCTCTTCCGTGCCGTAGGCCACGATATAGGGCGCGACGATTTCCGAGTGTGTGGTGAATCCGACCGCGGTGGCGTTGACCCGCGCAAGTTCTTCGATCATCACGGCCGAATGGCCGAAATCGCCGCCCGCGCCGCCGTACGCTTCAGGGACGGTGGAGCACAGCAGGCCGGCTTCGCCAGCCTTGAGCCAGACGCTCTTGGGCACGATACCCTCGGCCTCCCAGGCGTGCAGGTGGGGCACGATCTCACGTTCAATGAAGCGGCGGGCCTGTTCGCGGAACTGCTCGTGGTCTTCTCGGAATACGGGGCGCATGGAAATGTCCTGGTTCTGGGGGCTCGCCATCAGCGTCCGGTGAACTGCGCGGGGCGCTTGTCCAGAAAGGCGTTGACGGCTTCGAGGTGGTCTTCGGTGTGGTGGGACAACGCTTGGTAAGCCGATGAGAGCTCCAGCAGCGTGTCAAGGCGCACATGCTGGCCTTCGCGCAGCAGGCGCTTGGTTAACCGAAGCGCATGCGACGGGTTGAGGGCGATGCGCTGGGCGAGCGCCTGTGCCTGGCCCAGCAACTGGTCGGCGGGAAAAACGTCGGCAACCAGGCCCCAGGACAGCGCCTTGGCGGCATCGATGGTGTCGCCGGTGAAGGCCAGGAGGCTGGCCTTGGGCATGCCGATCACGCGCGGCAGCAGCCAGGCGCCACCGTCCCCGGGCACGATGCCGACCTTGACGAAGCTCTCCGCGAACAGGGCCTTGTCACTCGCAATCCGGATGTCGCACATGCAGGCCAGATCCAGGCCCGCGCCAATCGCAGGACCATTCACCGCTGCGATCACCGGCACGTCGAGCTCGTAGAGCGCGAGGGGAATGCGCTGGATGGTGTCGCGGTAACTGTCGCGCACCTCGTAGGGGCTGCCCGCGAAAATGCCGCCGCGCTGCTGCATGTCCTTCACATTGCCGCCAGCGCAGAAAGCACTGCCTTCGCCGGTCAGCACCAGGGCCTTGATGCTGTGGTCTGCACGAATCTGGCGGCACAGGGCCACCAGTTCATCCATGTGCGCGGGATCGGTCAGGGCGTTGCGCGTCTCGGGACGGTTCAACCGGGCGGTCAGCACGGGGCCGTCGCGTTCGATCAGCAAGAAGGGGGTAGGGCTTTGTTCGCTCATGGGGTGGGAATTCATGTGGAGGACAGGGCTGCCAGGCGGCCACTGGTTACGGCAGGCCACAGCGAGGCAGAGCCGCCTTGGGCGACGGCCCTTCCCAGCCGCTGTGTCCAGTGCCCCTGGTTGCCGAACTCGCTGCGCCAGGCCCAGAGCCGGCGGGTGCCCAACTGCAGCGCATGCTCGTGCGTAAAGCCGATGGCGCCGTGCACTGCATGGGCCATGGCGGCCACCGCACCGGCGGCTTCTGCGCCGCAGACCTTGGCCGCGGCAATCTGCCAGGCCGCCAGTTGGCTGCCCGATTCCGCGAAGGCGGCCTCGGCGCTGACGAGCGCGCTGCCCGTGTGCTGAGCCATCTGCGCCAACTGGTGCTGAATGGCCTGAAATGCGCTGATGGGCTTGCCGAATTGAACCCGCTCGGTGGCGTAGCGGGTGCTCAGATCCAGCGTGGTTTCGAGGGCTCCGGCCATCTGGGCCGTGCGCAGCATGGCCCCTCCCCACCAGATCACATCGTCGGGCCAATCGGCGGGGACATCCGCGATCGCGATGGGCGTGGTGTTCTTGAAGCTGAGGTCGTCCCGCGGCTCGCCGGCGGTGTTCTGCTTGGTGCTCACTTCCGCGTCGCGGCGCGACAGCAGGATCAACGTCGTTCGTTCGCCGGGGACGAGAGCGACGACGTGCTCCACATCGCGCCCCCAGGGTACGTCGCACAGCGTGCCTGTGACGAGGGTTTCCGCAGGCGCAACCCAGGGTGCGTCGAAGAAAGCTCCTTTTGCGGCATGGTTGAGCGACAGCGTGCTGCGCATGGAGATGCCCAGCGGTTCATTGCGGGCCTCGATCCCGCACTGGCCCAGCAACCAGTTCGCGAACATGGTCTCGGGCAGGGGCAGGGGCAGATTGTGGCGTCCTGCAGCCTTCACGACCCCGTACAGGTCTTCCCAGGAGGCGCCAGCGCCGCCCAGGTGTTCCGGCGCGGCGGCCACAGCGAACCCGGATGATTCGAGGGCTGCCCACAGGTCGGCCGGCCAGTGGCCCGCCTCGCAGTGGCGGATCAGTTCCGGGGTGACGAGATCGGCCAGCAGCCGCTCGATGGTGGATTCAAACAATTCACGCATGCTTGTGTTCTCAACGCAGCCCGAGACCGCGGGCGATGATGCCGCGCAGGATTTCGCGTGTGCCACCACGCAGCGAGAAAGAAGGTGCCATCTGCATCAAGGCCGCCAGCACTTGCGCATGGTCACTGCCCCCGCCGACGGCGGGCGCCACATCGAGCACCTGTTGGGCGAGTTCAGGGATCTCCTGCTCAAACGCAGCACCCAGATCCTTCAGGCAGGAGGCCGCCCAGGCGGGGTTGCCTCCTGCGGCCAACTCGGCCGTGACCGCCAGCGACATCTGGCGCAGCACGACAAGGCGCGCGCTCAGGCGACCCACGGCATGGGCCTGCAGGGCATCCGGTTGTGCTCCGACGGCGTCGATCAGCGTGTGCAGCAGCGCCATGCTGCTCAGGAAACGCTCTGGCCCGCTGCGCTCGAAGGCGAGTTCCGCGGTGACTTGTTCCCAGCCCTGGCCTTCGGTGCCGATCAAGGCATCGGCATCCAGGCGGACGTCGTCGAGGTAGACCTCGTTGAAGTGTTCACCGCCCGCCAGGTCACGGATCGGGCGCACCGTGACGCCGGCGGCCTTCAGGTCAATGATGAACTGCGACATGCCTTCATGGCGCGCAGCCTTCTCGCCCGTAGCAGCACCCGTGCGCACCAGGGCGATCATGTATTGCGCGTGGTGGGCATTGGTGGTCCAGACCTTCTGGCCGCTCAGCCGCCAGCTGCCATCGCCCGCCGCTTCATCACGCACCGCGCGGCTGCGGATCGAAGCGAGGTCCGAGCCCGAGTTGGGCTCGCTCATGCCGATGCAGAAATAGACCTCGCCCTTGCAGATCCCAGGCAAGTACTTCTGGCGCTGGGCTTCCGTGCCATAGCGCAGGATCAGGGGGCCGCTCTGGCGGTCGGCGATCCAGTGGGCGGAGACGGGGGCCCCGGCCGCCAGCAGCTCTTCGATCACGACATAGCGCGCCCAAGGGCTGGCGTCGTGGCCGCCATACTGGTGTGGCAAGGTCATGCCAAGCCAGCCGCGGCACCCCAATTCCCGGCTGAAGGCCGGGTCGGCGCCCATCCACGAGTCCGCGCGGCGCAGGGCGCTCCGATCCTTGAGTGCGGTGGCGAGAAAGCGCCTCACCTCGGCCCGGAGCGGCTCGACGTCTGCGGGGATGCGGTGGTATTGGAAAGATGCAAGCGCCATAGGGTACGGCCGGTTTCCTGGGTTGATGCCGATGGCGGGTTACAAGGCGGTCTGGGCGTCGGCGGCGGCAAACATCTTGTTGATGTCGCCCGAGGTGACCGGACGCTCCGGGTCACGGAGCGGAGCCGCGCCACCCATGCCGCAGGCCGGCTCGATGCTCACGTGCTTGGCCTGCGCCTTCAGCGCGCCGACGGTGCAGTTTTCGCGGCCCAGGATGGCGAAGGGGTCGTAGGAGAACTCGCGCATCGCATTCAGGTGCGTGATCTTGTTGATGACCTCGTCGCTCAGGTGCTGAGATTGCTTCCAGAACACGTTGGCGGATTCCGGCCATGTGCAGTCGGAGTGCGGGTAGTCGCATTCCCAGGTGACCTTGTCGACATTGATGAAGTCCAGATTGCGCAGGCCGAACTCGTCCTCGATGAAGCAGGTGATGATGTGCTCGTTGAAGACGTCGCTGGGCTTCTTGCCGCCAAAGTTGGAGTTGGTCCAGGCGTTGTGGTGGTTGTGGGTGAAGTTGGCGCGTTCCAGCAGGTAGGGGATCCAGCCGATGCCGCCTTCGGACAGGGCCATACGCAGCTTGGGGAATTTCTTCCACATGGGGGCCCAGATCCAGTCGGCGGCGGAGTTGGAGATGGAGATGGGCATTGACGTGATCCAGGCATCGATCGGCGACTCGTCGGATGCATGGGCCGCTTTGACGCCGGTGCCGATGTGGCAGCAGATCACCACGTCGTTGTCCGCGCATGCCTTCCACAGGGGATCCCAGTAGCTGTTGTGGATGGACGGGTACCCATGCACGGTAGGGTTGTCGGAGAACGTGAGGGCATGCACACCCTGCTTGGCCAGGCGCTGGACTTCCGCCGCCGCCGCCTGCATGTCGAACCAAGGAGCCATCATCAAGGGAATGAAGCGGCCCGGTGCAGCGTTGCACCAATCGTGCAGATGCCAGTCGTTGTAGGCCTGGATGGCTGCGAGCGAGACACCGCGGTCTTCGTAGCTCTGAAACCGCTGTCCCGCAAAACCCGGGAAGGTCGGGAAGCAGATCGAACCCAGAACGCCATTGGCATTCATGTCATCGACACGGGCCTTGATGTCCCAAGTGCCGCGGCGCATCTGTTCGTAGCCCAGCGGCTCCATGCCGTATTCCTCTTTGGGGCGGCCGACCACCGAGTTCAGGCCCATGTAGCCCGTGGCTTTTTCCTCGAACACCCAGACGTCGCGACCTTTGTGGTTCTCGACGCGGGGCTCGCGCCCCTTGTACTTCGCGGGCATATGGCGGGCGAATGCATTGGGTGGCTCGATGGCGTGATCGTCAACGCTGACGAGGATGAGATCTTCCAGTTTCATCTTGTCTCCAGAGGGTGAGGCGATGGGGCTTGGCTCGGGGTGGCCGAACCAACGGCATAGGGTGGGATGCTAGATCAAATACTGTACAGATTCAAGAATAATGTTCATATTTGGCAAGGAGTACATGCGATTCTAGGGAATACCACTAGCCGAACCGGCTAGGTGGGCGCCTCCCTGGAACATTTCGGCGCCATGCGGATGAGGGGCCTGGAGTCCGGCAATCCAGTGCACATCTGAGCCGAGGTAATTTCGGCTTGCGCCCTAGATCAAAGTGATTTTTTGCTATTAATTTGGAAGCTGTATGCGCTTGCCACGCTTTGTTTTCTTGGGGTTGGTGCCGCAATTGCACGCCTTTTCCGGAGGCGTTATGGCAGCCATCCAGGCTGGCTGCGCAGGAACTGTCCGAGTTCACCTGACGGCAGCGGGCGGCTGAAGTGGTAGCCCTGGGCTTCGTCGCAGCCCTCCTCGCGCAGGAACTCCAGTTGCGCTTCGGTTTCCACGCCCTCGGCTGTGGTCTGCATGCCCAGGGCCTGGGCCATGCGGATGATGGCGCTGACGATGGCACGATCGTTGTTGTTCCGATCCAGATCCTGGACGAAGGACTGGTCGATCTTGAGCTTGTAGATCTGGAAGCGCTTGAGCTGGCTCAGGGAAGAGTAGCCAGTGCCGAAATCGTCCATCGACAGGCGCACACCGCGGGCTCGCAGCTTGTCCATCGTGGCAGCGGCTTGGTGCGGATCATTGATGGCCACGCCCTCGGTCAGCTCCAGTTCCAGCGAATCGGGAGGGATTCCGGTGTCCTGCAGTATGGAGTTGATGATTTCAGGCAGTTGCGGCTGGCGGAACTGAATGGCAGAGAGGTTCACGGCCACCTTCAAATCGCGCAGTCCGTCCTGGCGCCACGTCTGCAATTGCCGCATGGCAGTGCGCAGCACCCATTCGCCGATCTGCAGGATTTGGCCGCTGTCCTCGGCGATGGGGATGAATTCGGCCGGCGAGACGCGGCCCAGTTCGGGATGGTCCCAGCGCAGCAAGGCTTCCACGCTGTGGACGCGGCCGGTGCGTAGCGTGACTTGGGGCTGGTAGTGCAGCGAGAGTTGGTTGCGATCCAGTGCGCGGCGCAGCGCGTTTTCCACTTGCAGCGCGCGCCGCGACTGGGCCTGCATCTGCGGCGTGAAGAAGCGGTAGGTGTCGCGGCCGGCCCGCTTGGCGTGGTACATGGCCGTGTCGGCGGCCTGGGTCAGGGAGTCAATGTCATGGCCGTCATCGGGATACAGCGCGATCCCGATGGAGGGGGCGATCATGAGCTCGTGGTGGTCGATCCGATACGTCAGGCGCGATGCCTTCTGCAGTTTGGCGGCGATGCGCTCGGCGCCCTGGGCATTGGCGTTGGGTAGGAGCAGCACGAACTCGTCGCCGCCGATGCGTGCCACGGTGTCACACTGGTTCACGACTGTGCGCAGCCTTCGAGCAAACTCAATCAGCAGCGTATCGCCGACGCGGTGGTTCAGCGAGTCGTTGACGTGCTTGAAATGGTCGAGATCGAGAAACATCACTGCCAGTTGCCTGCCGCTGGCTCGGGCCAATTCAATGGCTCGCTCGGTGTGCTCGGCCAGCAGTGTTCGGTTAGGCAGGCCCGTGAGCGCGTCGTAGTGCGCCATCCAGTAAATGCGCTCCTGGTCGAGCTTGCGGTCGGTGATTTCGCGGTGCAGGTTCTCCACGGTGGCCCTGAGCCCCCGCTGAGGCCGCTGCTTGAACTGCTCGTGCGCTTCATTCAGGGCCTGTTGCGCGAGCAGGTTCTCCCCCATGTCACTGACGATCCAGATTGAGCCCTCGTGCAGGTTGTCGGCGTTAATGAGGCGGCCCGTAAGCTCTCCCCAAAACAGGCTGCCGTCCTTGCGCCTTAGGCGACGCTGTGTGCGATAGGCATGGCCCGCGCTGAGCGTGGTGTAGGCCTCGCGCCCAAGGCTGCGCAAGTCGCCTCGGCTGGGATGCAGTTGCTCGCTGCCCACGCCGACCAGCGCGTGCTCGTCTGGGTATCCGAAAATGTCCGCGCATCGCCGGTTGCAGCGGACAATGACACGTTGGCGGATGAAGACGATGCCGACGCCCGCAGTGTCCAGCGCGTGCTGTTCCCGCAGGTTGCACTCGACGGAGGCGGCCATTGCTGACGGATAGTCCAGGGTATCCCTGCGGGTTGGGTCCCGCCAGGTTATTTCACCGTGCTCTGGGCCGGAGCCTGGAAACCAACCAGTGGTAAAAGGCTGACAAGAGGTGTGCATCTGATGGTGCTCTTCATGAGATCCAGCCGCTTACTCGGCTTGGATGCCTGCGGCCCTAATGATCTTTCCCCATAGATCACGTTCTTTTGTTTGGTATTTCCCAAGCTGGCCCAGGGGCTGGATGAACGCTAACGTGCCCGATGCCTTCATGGCTGCTTGCACTGCCGGCGTCTCATTGGCTTGAACCAGCAAGCGGTACATCTTTTGAACGATCGGCTCGGGAGTCATGGCTGGCAGATAGGCTGCCAGCCAGAAACCTATGTCCATGCCATCGATTCCGCTTTCACGGAAGGTTGGCAGGTCGGGTGCGAATGGGCTGCGGACTTCATCGGTCACGGCCAGTGCTTTGATTTTTCCGGAACTGACGTAAGTCCAGGCCGAAAAGTCGGTGAACATGAAGTCGATTTCTCCACTGATCAGATCCGGCATCATCGAGTTGCCGCTGCGATAGGCTGCCCCTACCACTTTCACTGCGGCGGTCTGCTGCAGTACCTCGGCGGGCAAGCGGCTGGTGATGCTCGTGTAGCCGAAAGTGAACCGGCCTGGATTGCTCTTGATCTGCTGGAGGAACTCCTTGGCAGATGCCGCCCTGACCTTGTCCGGATTGACATACAGGTACATCGGGCCCTTGGAGAGTGTCGTCAAAGGGACAAAGCCGTTGACTGGGTCGTAGGGCAGGTTCTTGATCACGTGGGGGTTGCCGGTGAATGCCACGTTCCCCGAGATCAGAAGGTTGTATCCATCGGGTTTCGCCGAACCGATCAATTGCGCCGCAATGCCGGAACTGCCGCCAGGGCGGTTTTCGACCACAACAGGCACTCCTGCAGCTTTGGACATCTCGCTTGCGAGGGCTCGGGTGTAGACGTCTGGGGCCGAACCCGGCGTGAAGGGAGTCACGACCTTGATGGGTTTTTCCGGGAAGCCGGCGGCCCCGGATGCATCGGCACCCGCCAAAAAGCACATGAGCATGAGCGCCGTGACCCAAGCTGGAGCCTTCTTCATAGTTTGTATAAAGAATTAAATTCTGTATCTAGAATTTTTTGATTCTGATCGGCCCGCGCTGCTTTGGGTATTGGGGTTCACCCTGGCTGGCCATTCCTTTCTGTTGTCCTGATTGGCTTGGGCTGTACTTACAGGTCCCGACGGACCGCAGGCGATGCGCATGAATGCGCGCCTGGGGCGGGTAGTGCTGGTGACGGAGAGGTCCTTGATCAAGGGCGGGAGCGGCCCAGTGGAGTGGGGCAGGCGGTCGTCGCGTCCCAGGCTGCTGGATTGGGTTGGGATCGGTGTTTTCCCTGGTTTTGAGCGGAAAGAGGCGCATGGAGCGCTTTCTGTTTTGACGCAGGAAGTTGGAATTTGTACATTTATGGAAAAAGTGCCTTTGATTTCCTGTGTGCACAGCCGTCCTGCCATCAGAGGATCGAACCATGGAGACAAAATGCCTTCCTTGATCTTTACGACCGTCTCGAGCCTTGCGGTGGTTGTTGCTGTGCTGTGGCATTTCGCCGATGCCGCTGTCCACCAGCCCAGTCATGTTGGTCATCTGCATGCCCACACGCCCCCTATGGCGAGCGATTTTTGGACACTGATGTCTCACGGCTTCCGCTAGATTTCAGCGCATCACTTGGGGGGCGAGCCTTGTGGGCTCGTGCGAACGTGAGCAGCCGCCGCTAGATGCGGGATTGGGGCATGGCTGCAGTGGTGGCTGGTGTTTGAGCCTGTTTTCCAGGCCTGGGTCTCAAAAAAGCACAGATTCCAGCCGGGTGCCCAATTCCTTCAGCGACTGTCCAAGCGCCTTGATCCGTACTTCGGCATCGCTGTGCTGGCTGCGGATCATGACAGCCGAAACGGTGTAGGCAATGCTGCGCGTGGTGTCGCGCACAGGGGCGGCGATCGCAAGGACGCCGTCGGAGAAATACCCGTCGTCAACGGCCCATCCGTGGCGTTGAGCTAGGTGAACCTGTTCCAAATACTCCTCAAACGATAGCGCGCGTGCCCAGCGAATACGGGCGAATTCAGCGCGCAGATCGTTTTCAGAGAGATTCATCTGCCCAACGAAAAGCCGGCCGCTGGCCCCCATCAGGACAGGCAGGCGCTGGCCCAGCGGCATGTAGATGTGCAGATCCGTAGGGCTGGATTCGGAGCTGACGAGCACGATCCTGTCATTGCCCATCCGGCGCCAGAGCGTGACCGTGATTCCGCGCGCGATGGCAAGTTCGCGCATGAGCGGCAATGCCAACTGGACGCGCTGGCCCTGTGTCACCAACTGCTCTGCCAAGCGAGCCAGCCCAAGGCCTGCAGAGTACGTTTTGGACAGCGGATTGAAATCGACGACATCTTCCGAGACCAGGGTTCGGAGGATGTTGAAGCAGGTGCTTGGATTGATTTCCAGGTGCCTCGCTATGTCCGCTGCTCGCTCAGGAGCCCCCTTGTGCGCGAGGTATCGAAGGACTCCGATGGCATTCACCACGGGCTTCACGATGACGCCGTGGCTCGATCCTGATTTCTTGGAGTTGTCGGCCAAAGTCGGAGCTTTGCCCGGCGCGGAGCTGTCTTCGGTCACAACGGATTCCATGTTGTCCAGTGGTCAATTGAATGCAGGTCACTGCCTCGGAAGTGTTGGAACGAGGGGGCGTCACAAAACTTCCACCTGTCTGCAGCAGCGGGCATTCTAAGTGGCGAAGTGCATTCTGTATGGAGTTTTATCTATCGTACGTCTGTTCAGGGACGTCCTGTGGGGACGGGAGTACCGGGTCGGCTCGTGGGTCGTTGCGCGCAGGTGCAAAGTGTGGGGGCGCGAAGGGCGGTTTAGGGAGAACCCTGAAGTAAAAATCAACACTTTATCGAATAATGTGCATATGTCTGTACGCGCAGCAACATCGAACCCGCTGCATCGAAAGGAAAATTATGAGTACCCACGGGAAAACCCCCACACTTCGAGTGATCGTGGATCGCGGTCGTTGCTGCGGCTACGGGCTGTGTGCCCAACTCTGCCCCGAGGTGTACAAGCTGGATGAAAACGGCTTGGTATATGTCGAATCCGAGCTCATCCCTGGCGGGCTTGAGGAGGAGGCGAGGGAAGGGGCCGCGGCCTGCCCCGCGGAAGCGCTGGTCATCGAAGCGATTCAGTCGTGATTGGCCGGGGGGCAGCAGGGTCTGCCGTCGGCGGGCGCTGGCGCATCCCATGGCTGGTTGTCGCCGATGACTCGTTCTGCGGGGCATCGGTTTTTTTAGCTTACGGGAAAGCATCAACATGGACATCATAGGTATTGGATACCTCGGCTTCGAGACAACCAAGGTGGACGAATGGCGGGAGTATGGACCGCAGGTCATGGGTTTTCAGGTTGGCCAGTCTCCGGCGTCAGATCCGGACTCTCTCTACTTCCGCACGGACGATCGGCGGCACCGGTTTGCCTTCCATCCCGGCAAGATCGATCGCTTGGCCTACATCGGCTGGGAGGCCAAGGGAAAGATCGAGTTCGAGGCGGCGTTTGCCCGATTCCAGGAACACGGCGTGGAAGTCACCATGGGCGATGCGGCCCTGTGCGAGCAGCGTGGCGTCAAGGGAGTGTTCCGTTTTCGTGACCCGGTCGGCTACCAGCATGAGATGTTCCATGGTCAAAAATGGATGCCCCGTTCCTTCACGCCAGGCCGCCCTCACGGGGGCTTCGTGGCCGGCGTGCGGGGGTTGGGGCATCTGGTCGTGATCACTCCGCAATGGCCACCCGAACTGCAGGATTTCTTCGTCAAGCTGATGGGCTTCCATTACTACGGCCCAGGGGCCGGCAAGGGCCAGACGGCGTTTTACCGCTCCAAGCTCAACAGCTACACTAGCCACGATATCGCCTATGGATACGGGCCTGGGAAGATGGGTGTCCAGCATGTGGGCCTGTTTGTGAAAAGCCTGCGCGACGTCGGCGAGACCTACGACATCGTGAAGCAGCGCGGGATCCCGATGATGATGACGCTGGGACAGCACTCTCAAGATCCGCACGCTTCCTTCTACCATTTCTCGCCGGGCGGCTTTGCACTCGAGACCATCACCGAGCTCGAACCCTGGCATGACGACGGCTTCGAACTCAATCCCGAGAAGCTTAGCATCTGGGGTCATGAAGTGGTGGGCCCGATCCTCGGCCCGAGCGTACGGACGCCCGAAGAACTGCTCGAGCCCGAGTTGCTGGCCAAGTACAAACAGGGATGACGCAGCCCGCTTGCCGACTTCCGCGCTGGGCCGCCAGCACGGGAGTCGGCGTTTCAGACTGATTCCGAAGACGAGACCATCAGCATGCGCGCCACGCTAACGTGCTTTGGCTGCTCGAGCATGTAACGCACGGCGGACGCGACATCCGACGACTGTAGGGCCGGTGTCTGGTCCGCCCGGACCGGCTGGCCCGAGGCGCGCAGCCGGTCAAAGATCTCGGTTTCCGTGGTGCCGGGCGCGATGGTGCCCACACGCACGCCACTGCCTTTGAGTTCGACACGCAGCGCAGTGCTGAACACCTCGACGGCCTGCTTCAACCCGGCGTACACGCCCATGGAAGAATGGCTCAGGTATGCCCCCACGCTGGACACGTTGATGATGGCGCCCGCGCCCTGTTGCTTGAATGCGCGCGCAAACACATAGGAAGTCCGGACCACGGCATCGTAGTTGGTGCGCGTCATCTGCATCAGGCCATCGAGATCGATGGTTTCGAGTGTGCCGGTGACCAGCATGCCGGCGTTGTTGACCAGGATGTCGGCGCGGCCGTAGGTTCGGTGGGCCAACTCCAGCAGAGCCTGCGCCGTGGCGGGCTCATCGATCGCTGCGCTCAGGGGGACTGCCGGGCCGGGGAGCTGGGCGCACAGCGCATTCAAGCGCTCGGCGCGGCGCGCGGTCAGCACCAGGCTGCAGCCCGCGGCGCTGAGCTCATGGGCAATGGCTTCGCCGATACCTGACGATGCGCCGGTGACGACGGCGACCTTGCCTTGCAGGTGTCGTTTGGCCTCGTTCACGTAGCCGGGCCTCAGGCTTGGGTGTCCGGGCTGGGATAGCGCAAGGCCATGGCCGCGCCGAAGTCCCTTTTGAGGGTCGGGTAGTAGGCAATCTGTCCGCCCATGCCGCCGGCAATGTCGATGGAGGCCGCGCTGATGAAGCTGGCGTAGTCGCTTGCGAGGAACAGCGCCATGCCGGCGACGTCTTCCGGCTTGCCAAAACGCCCCAGGGGGACAACTTTGAGGACCATGGCGTCGAATTCCTCGCGCGGCGTGCCGGGCGGCATCTCACGGTAGTGGCGGTCCCACTGCCCGGTGTCGATCCAGCCCATGTTGAGGGTGTTGACCAGGATGTTGTCTTTGGGCAGCGACATGCCCAGCGATTTGGACATGGCGATGCAGCCCGCGCGGTTCACCACGGAGGGGATGCCGTCCGGGGTGATCTGGGTGCCGGCCAGCGCATTGATCTCGACGATGCGCCCCCAGCGCTGCTTTCGCATGTGCGGGACCACGGCCTGGATGAAGCGGAAATGGCCCATCTGCAACACGTTGGCGTGCTCCAGGATCTGCTCTGGCGTGAGGGTGTCGAGGTTGCCGCCGCGGCCTTGGCCCGCGTTGTTGATCAGGACGTCCACGCCGCCCCAGGCGGCTGCGATCTCATCCACGAAGGCTTTCACGCCCGCGGTGTCGGTGACGTCGACCGCGCGCGCGATCACGGCTTGCGCCGTCGTCGCCAGTTCGGCTCCCACCGCTTCGATGTCGGCCTGCGTGCGGGCGCAGACCGCAACGCGGGCCCCTTCTTTAGCAAAGGCACGGGCAATGGCCCGGCCAATTCCGCGCGAGGCGCCCGTCACGATGACGCGCTTGTGGCTCAAATCGATAAGCATGTACTGTCTCCTGGTTATGCAGAATATCTGGCAGATTGTAGGCAGAAATTAAAAAATAGTTCATATCTAGGTTCTTGCCGTTGCCTGTGCGCCGTTAGCGAATGATCGGCCCAGGAACTGCTCCAGCGCTGCTGCGCAGGGGCTCAATGCACGGCCTGCGGACCAGGCCAGGCCGACTTCCATGACCGGCAGCCGTGCGTCCATGGGAACGGCGTGGATGCGCCGCCCATCCAGGGACCATGGCCGGAACACCATGTCCGACAGGATGGTCACGCCCAGGTTGAGAGCGACCATCTCGCGCAGCGCCTCCATGGAAGACGTCTGGATAATCTTGTGGGGTGTGTGCCCCGCGTCGGCCCAGTACCGCCGGGCATTGCGGTCGCCTTCGTCCACCATGGGCAGGATGTAGGGGAGCGCCGCAAGTTCTTCGAAACTCACGCTCCCCCGGCCCGCGTATTCATGGCCCGCAGCCATCCAGAGCTGACGCCTGGACCTTTCCAGGACGCGGGTTTCCAGGCGCTCCGGCGCTTCCAGGTTGGACAGCAAAAGTGCGCCCATTTCCAGTTGGCCGCTCGCCAGGCGGACCTCGATGTCCTTACGCGGCATTTCCTCGAGCGAGAGTTCTATCCGGGGATACAGCTCGCAGAAACGCGCGAGGGCGGGCAACAGGAAGTACCCCAGGACGGTGTAGGTCGCGGCCACTTCCAGCTTCCCGTGGAGGTCGCGCCCATGTATCGGAAAGCGGGCCGCCTCGTTGGCCATGCGCAGAACGGATTCGGCGTGCTGCAGAAAGCCTTGTCCCTGCAAGGTGAGGGTGACGCCTTGGCGTCCGCGATCCAGCAAGGCCGTGCCCATGGCCTGTTCCAGGTCCGCGATCGCCAGGGTCATGGCCGACTGCGACAGGCCGATCTCTGTTGCGGCAGCCGAGATTTGCCCGCAGCGCGCCACGGCCACGAAGTAGTGCAGTTGGCGCAGCGTGAAGCGCGGCAGGGCAGGCAGACCGATTGTCATTGGAAAGGCAAATACCTGGGGTTCAAAAATTGAATTTGACTATGCCATAAATATGAACAAAATATAGATAAATGTTTAAATAAAAGGTTGCGCGAGCAACCTGGAGATATCCCCATGACCCCTCCCGTTTCCCTGGCGGACAAGTACGAATTGCCCGCCGGCCGTGTCTACATGAACGGTACGCAGGCGCTGGTTCGGCTGCTGCTGGCGCAAAAGGCGCGTGACGAGGCCGCCGGGTTGAATACCGAAGGTTTCGTCTCCGGCTATCGTGGCTCTCCCCTGGGCGCCGTAGACCAGGAGCTGTGGAAGAACCGGGCGCTGTTGGACAAGCACAAGGTGCGCTTTCAGCCCGGTCTCAACGAGGAGCTGGCGGCAACGTCGGTCTGGGGCACGCAGATGGTGAGCCTGGATCCGAAGGCACGGGTCGATGGCGTGTTCGCCCTCTGGTACGGGAAGGGACCGGGCGTGGACCGCAGTGGCGATGTCTTCAAGCACGGGAACATCGCGGGTGGCGCTCCGCATGGCGGCGTGCTGCTGGTGGCGGGAGACGACCACGCATGCAAGTCATCCAGCCTGCCGCATCAGAGCGAGCATGCATTCATCGCTGCGATGATTCCGGTGCTGCATCCTTCGGGAGTACACGAATTCATCGAATTCGGACTCCACGGATACGCCATGTCGCGCTACTCCGGATGCTGGGTGGGCTTCAAAGTGATCAGCGACACGGTCGAGTCCTCGTCGTCGTTCGACATCGATCCGATGTCGGTCGAGATCAAGATTCCACAGTCCTACCCGGTTCCCGCCGACGGCTTCTCGATCCGCTGGCCCGATCCTCCGCTGGAGCAGGAGAACCGGCTGCAGCGCGAGCGCCTGTATGCACTGCTCGAATACGTGCGCCTGAACAAACTCAATCGCCAGGACTGGGCAGTCCCGGACGCACGCCTGGGTATCTGCACCACCGGCAAGAGCTACCTGGACGTGCGCGAGGCGCTGTCGCTGCTGGGCTTGGACGAGGCGGCCGCACAGGCGCTGGGTGTGCGCCTGCTCAAAATCGGCGTGGTCTGGCCTTTGGAACCCACCTGCGTGGTTGAGTTCGCACAGGGCCTCGACGAAATACTGGTCGTGGAGGAAAAGCGCCAGGTACTCGAATACCAGATCAAGGAGCACCTCTACAACGAACCCCATCGCCCCCGCGTGGTCGGCAAATACGATGAATCGGGCGAATGGGTTCAGGTTCCCAGCAGCGGCATCCTGCTGTCGCCCAATGGCGAGCTCACGCCAGCCGGCATCGCTGATGTGATCGCTGCGCGCCTAGTAAAGGTGTACGGGCAAGGCGTGCTGCCGGAGTCGGTGCGGGTGTGGTTGGAGCGTCAGGCGGTGGTGGCAACTCGTTCCCCATCCGATGCGCCTGTGCCCCAGCGGCTTCCTTACTTTTGTTCGGGCTGTCCCCACAACACCAGCACCCAGGTGCCGGAGGGGTCGCGCGCGCTGGCGGGGATCGGCTGTCACTACATGTCGATGTGGATGGATCGCCGCACGGAAACTTTCAGCCAGATGGGCGGCGAAGGGGTGCCGTGGATAGGGCAGGCGCCCTACACGGATACGCCACATGTGTTCGCCAACCTGGGCGATGGAACCTACATGCACTCGGGCTCCCTGGCCATCCGGGCTGCCGTGGCTGCCGGTGTCAACATCACCTACAAGCTGCTGGTCAACGATGCTGTCGCCATGACGGGAGGTCAGCCAGTCGAAGGCGCACCTTCGGTGCCCCAGTTGCTGCGGCAGCTTGCCGCCGAAGGCGTGAAGGAACTGCACCTGGTGAGCGACGAGCCCGAGGCCTTTCAGGCCTTGGACGACTTCCCCAAGGATGTCAAGGTGTCGCACCGTGACGGCATGGACGCGCTGCAGCGTGCGCTGCGCGACGTCAAGGGGGTGTCGGTGATCGTCTATGCGCAGACCTGCGCGGCCGAGAAGCGCCGCCGGCGCAAGAAGAAGACCCTGGTCGATCCGGCGCGTCGAGTGGTCATCAACGAGGCCGTGTGCGAAGGCTGCGGCGATTGCGGCGTGCAGTCCAACTGCGTCTCCATCCTGCCACTGGAAACGCCCTTGGGGCGCAAGCGGCAGATCGATCAGAGCGGCTGCAACAAGGACTTCTCCTGCGTGCGCGGATTCTGCCCAAGCTTCGTGGTGCTCGATGGCGCCGAACTGCGAAAGCCCCAGCGTGACCGCGTGGCGCCGCCTACCGGCATGGCGCGACCCGAGCTGCCAGTCTTGGCACGCCCCTGGAACATTCTGGTGGCCGGGGTCGGCGGCACCGGCGTGGTGACCATCGGTGCCCTCATGGGGATGGCCGCGCATCTCGAGGGCAAAGGGGTGCTGGTGCTGGACATGGCAGGTTTGGCGCAGAAGGGCGGGGCCGTGATGTCCCATGTGCGGCTGGCGGCGGATCCCGTCCAACTGCATGCCGCGCGGGTAGCGCGCGGACAGGCGGACGTGGTGCTCGGCTGCGACCTGATGGTGGCCGCGGCCGGAGATGCGCTTGCTTCCATGGCGTCCGGGCGCACTCGCGCCGTGTTGAATACGGACGTGGCCCCCACGGGCAGCTTTACACGGGATCCCGACTGGCAGGCGTCGCCCGATGCGATGCTCGAGCGGGTCGGTTCGGCCGCTGCCCAGGTAGAGTCTCTGGAGGCTTCCCGCCTGGCGGTCGCCCTCATGGGGGATGCTGT
Source organism: Acidovorax temperans (assembly GCF_006716905.1). Classification (GTDB taxonomy): domain Bacteria; phylum Pseudomonadota; class Gammaproteobacteria; order Burkholderiales; family Burkholderiaceae_C; genus Acidovorax; species Acidovorax temperans. Next base: position 119,189 of record NZ_VFPV01000005.1, read on the forward strand.
GGCCACCAACGTATTCCTGCTGGGCTTTGCATGGCAAAAAGGCTGGGTGCCTCTGCAAGAGGATTCGTTGCTGCGCGCCATCGAACTCAACGGCGCCGCGGTGGGCATGAACCGCGCAGCGTTTGCCTGGGGACGCCAGGCTGCGCTGGATCCTGCTGCGGTGCGCCTTGCGGCCGGGCTGCCTTCCGACGAGAAGGTGATGCTGATGCCGAGCAGAACAGCGTCTCTTGCGAGCATTCTGGCCGATCGCACGGAGCGGCTCGCCGACTACCAGAATGCACGCTACGCGCAGCACTACGCGGCGGTCGTGCGGCGTGTTTCCGATGTCGAGAAGGCGCGTGTCGGGGGAGAGCGCCTCGCGCGCGAGGTCGCGATGAGCCTCTACAAGCTGATGGCCTACAAAGATGAATACGAAGTTGCTCGCCTGCACACCAGCAGTGATTTCCTCGCCCGGCTGCAAGAGCGCTTCGAAGGTGATTTCACCGTGAGCTACTACCTGGCACCGCCGCTGCTGGCGCGCCGCGACGCGCAAGGCCGTCCAGTCAAGCAGCGCTACGGCGCCTGGGTGCAGACGGCCTTCCGTCTCCTGGCCCGTTTGCGGTTCCTGCGCGGAACAGTTTTCGATCCGTTCGGCTGGACTCGGGAGCGGCGGGAGGAACGTGCGGCAATCGACGAATTCGAGGCCTTGGTTGAAGACCTGCTGAAAGACCTGAACAGCAACAACTTCAACGAGGCGTTGGCGCTCGCCCGTTTGCCCCAGCAAGTGCGAGGCTATGGCCATGTGAAGGCGCGCGAGCACGAGGTCGCGCAGAAGAAGGCCTTGGAGCTCCTGGCCCGCTGGCGAACGAAGACCGGCCTTTCCCAAGGCTAAGGCAGTCAGGAAAAAGCTGCTACTCATTCCAAAGGAGATACATATGAGAATTCTTGTCCCTGTCAAGCGCGTGGTGGACTACAACGTGAAGGTCCGCGTGAAGTCGGATAACACGGGTGTGGACATCGCCAACGTGAAGATGAGCATGAACCCCTTTGACGAAATCGCCGTTGAAGAGGCCGTGCGCCTGAAAGAAAAAGGCCTGGTGACCGAAGTCATCGCAGTCTCCTGCGGCGTGGCCCAATGCCAGGAAACCCTGCGCACCGCCATGGCCATCGGCGCTGACCGCGCCATCCTGGTCGAAACCGACGCCGAACTGCAGCCCCTGGCCGTGGCCAAGCTCCTCAAAGCCCTGGTCGACAAAGAACAACCCCAGCTCATCATCCTGGGCAAACAAGCCATCGACGACGACGCCAACCAGACCGGCCAAATGCTCGCCGCCCTGGCAGACCTGCCCCAGGCCACCTTCGCCAGCAAGGTCGAGTTGGCTGCCGACAAAGTCAGCGTGACCCGTGAAGTGGATGGCGGCCTCGAAACCCTGGCATTGAGCCTGCCCGCCGTCATCACCACCGACCTGCGCCTGAATGAACCCCGCTACGTCACCTTGCCCAACATCATGAAGGCCAAGAAAAAGCAGCTGGACACCGTCAAGCCAGAAGACCTGGGAGTGGACGTGGCACCCCGCCTCAAAACCCTGAAAGTGACCGAGCCTGCCAAGCGCGGCGCAGGCGTCAAGGTGGCCGACGTGGCTGCCCTGGTCGAGAAACTCAAGAACGAAGCGAAGGTGATCTAAATGTCGGTACTCGTTATTGCTGAACACGACAACGCGTCCATCAAGGGCGCGACGCTCAACACCGTCGCGGCCGCGGCCGCCTGCGGCGGCGACGTGCACGTGCTGGTGGCCGGCCACAACGCCGGTGCCGCAGCCGCTGCCGCTGCGCAGATCGCCGGAGTCGCCAAGGTCATCCACGCCGACGCCGCCGGCCTGGAACACGGCCTGGCCGAGAACGTGGCCGCCCAGGTGCTGGCCATTGCCGGCAACTACAGCCACATCCTGTTCCCCGCCACCGCCGGCGGCAAGAACGTGGCGCCCCGCGTGGCCGCCAAGCTGGACGTGGCCCAGATCAGCGACATCACCAAGGTGGTGGGCGCCGACACCTTCGAGCGCCCCATCTACGCGGGCAACGCCATCGCCACCGTGCAGTCGGGCGATGCCGTGAAGGTCATCACCGTGCGCACTACGGGCTTCGACGCCGCGCCCGCCACGGGCGGCTCCGCCCCCGTCGAGGCCGCCGCAGCCGTGGCCGATGCGGGCAAGAGCAGCTTCGTGGGCCGCGAAGTCACCAAGAACGACCGCCCCGAGCTCACCGCCGCCAAGATCATCGTCTCGGGCGGCCGGGCCCTTGGCAGCGCCGAGAAGTTCACCGAAGTCATGACGCCCCTGGCCGACAAGCTGGGCGCGGCCATCGGCGCATCGCGCGCCGCCGTGGACGCGGGCTACGCCCCCAACGACCTGCAGGTGGGCCAGACGGGAAAGATCGTGGCGCCGCAGCTCTACATCGCCGCAGGCATCTCGGGCGCCATCCAGCATCTGGCTGGCATGAAGGACTCCAAGGTGATCCTGGCGATCAACAAGGATCCCGAGGCCCCCATCTTCAGCGTGGCCGACTACGGCCTGGAGGCCGACCTGTTCACGGCCGTGCCGGAACTCGTCAAGGCGATCTCGTAAGGAGGCTCTACGCCATGGGTTTGCTGCGCCAATGCCTGCAGGAAGTGCGTGAGCGGGAATGCCCGCAACCGCCTATTTTTACCCCGCCATGCACAGTTGCGCACCACAATCCTGTGCAGTGGCATCACCTCGAAGGTGCACAGCGAGCTTCTGTTCGCGAGTTGCACCGCCATGCTTTCCATCACCGCATCTTGGGAGCCCAGAGCGTGGAGGGCTAGTCAATATGGCCGTTTTCACCCCGGCAAGCTTAGCGCTCGTTTAAGCCCAAGTCTTCCAGCGCATCACCACTGTGATCCAGCATCTGCGCTGTGGGCACGGCTACGCATAAGGCAGGCGTTGCAAGTCCACTGCCGTGCGGACTGGGGCTTCCTAATCCGTGTCATGGTTTTCATAGGGTTGCAGTGCCTGGGTTTCTCACGCTTTAGGTATCAACATCCATTTGGCGCGGTCAGCCGTTAGCAAGCCGTGCAGCCCGCGACCGGCGCGGGCCCACCAGGGAGCCTCCATGCGCATCAATCTGCCGGTGACCCAGCAGAACTTCGACTATTCCGGCGACGAGCTGCTGGTGTCCAGCACCAACACCAAAGGCGAGATCACCCACTGCAACCCGGCCTTCGTGCGCGTGAGCGGCTACGGCTACGACGAGCTCATCGGCCAGCCCCACAACATCATCCGCCACCCCGACATGCCCGCCGAGGCCTACAAGGACCTGTGGCGCACCATCGGCCGGGGCGAGCCCTGGACGGGCCTGGTCAAGAACCGCCGCAAGAACGGTGACCACTACTGGGTGCGCGCCAACGTCACGCCCATCCTGGAAGGCGGCAAGCCGCGCGGCTACATGTCGGTGCGCACCAAGCCCAGCGCCGCCGAAGCCGCCGCCGCCGAGGCGCTGTATGCCCAGATGCGCCGCGAGGCGGACGCAGGCTCCCGCAGCTTCTCGCTGGAGGCGGGCAGCGTGCGCTACCACGGCCTGCGCGGCTGGCGCCAGCGCCTGGCGCAGATGGCGCTGCTGCCCCGCATGGCGTTGATGCTGGCCGTGCTGGTGCTGCTGGCGCTGGTGCCCGACATGCTCGGGCTGCAGGGCGCGGCGGCCTGGGGCGCGCGCGTGGCGCTGCTGGTGCTGGGGGCTGGTTGGGTGCTGTGGCGCTTCCAGGCCACGGTGCTGCAGGGGCTGCACGATGCCACGCGCTTCGCGTCCGACATCTCGGCCTGCAACCTCGCGACCTCGGTCGGCACGGACTACCCCGAGCCGCTGGGCGCGCTCATGCAGCGGCTGCAGCAGACCCAGGTGAACCTGCGCGCCGTGGTGGGCGACGTGCGCACCGAGGTCGGCAACTTCACCCGGTCGGCCGCCGAGATCACGCGCGGCAGCCTGGACCTGTCGGCGCGCACCGAATCGCAGGCGAGCAGCCTGGAGGAGACCGCCGCGTCGATGGAGCAGCTGGCCAGCACCGTGCTGCAGACGGCCGAGACGGCGGCCAAGGTCTCGCAGGAGAGCGCGCAGAGCAGCGAGGTCGCCTCGCTCGGCGGCCAGGCCGTGCAGGATCTGGGCGCGGCCATGCAGCAGATGAAACACTCGTCCGCCAAGATTAGCGAGATCGTGGGCGTGATCGAAGGCATCGCCTTCCAGACCAGCCTGCTGGCCCTGAACGCCGCCGTGGAGGCCGCGCGCGCGGGCGAGCAGGGCCGGGGCTTCGCCGTGGTGGCAGGCGAGGTGCGCGCGCTGGCCCAGCGCAGCGCCAGCTCGGCCAGGGAGATCAGCGGCCTGATCGGCGAGACGGTCGACCAGATCGCCAGCGGCGCCCAGCAGATGGACCACGCGGGCACCACCATCCGCGGCGTGGTGGACGCGGTGGAACGCGTGAGCGCGCTGGTGCAGCAGATCAGCAGCGCCACGCGCGAGCAGTCGCAGGGCATCGCCCAGGTCAACGAGGCCGTGACCCAGCTCGACACGGTGACGCAGCAGAACGCCGCGTTGGTGGAGCAGTCCACGGCGGCGGCGCAGGGCCTCAAGGACGGTGCCGAATCGCTGGGGCGCGCAATGGATGTGTTTCGGCTGGGGTGAAACAGCGGTATGCATCGCTCGTGCCTGCCGTTTGGAGGCACCGTAGTGCGACGGGAGGATAGTAACGGAAATTTTATATATAGACAAAAAATGCAAATATGTATAAATTTTGATGCCGCTGTCCCTTTGTCTAGAGAGGCGGTGCGGACGGTCCCCACCGGGTGGTTGTAGCTCCCGCTCTCACCCCGGATAGCTACACTGAGCACGTTTGTAGACCAGTTCTACACAGAGTTGTAGCTCCCGCTCTCACCCCGGATAGCTACACTTCAGCGGTGTTCGCCATCACCAATGCTGCTGTTGTAGCTCCCGCTCTCACCCCGGATAGCTACACTTCGTCACTGCGAAGGGACGCTGATAGTTCTGTTGTAGCTCCCGCTCTCACCCCGGATAGCTACACTCGCATTAGCTGAATTTCATCAACCACCGACGTTGTAGCTCCCGCTCTCACCCCGGATAGCTACACTAGGTGGGCCTCATGGAACTCAAAGCGCCCGGTTGTAGCTCCCGCTCTCACCCCGGATAGCTACACTACATGGCTCTGCTGATACCGATCCGCGACAGTTGTAGCTCCCGCTCTCACCCCGGATAGCTACACTGGCAACCCAGGCATTGAGCGCCGCAGCAACGTTGTAGCTCCCGCTCTCACCCCGGATAGCTACACTCTCATGAACGCACGCTGCGCAAGATGTACCGTTGTAGCTCACGCTCTCACCCCGGATAGCTACACTACACGACGCGAGGCCGTGCTGCGTGAGATAGTTGTAGCTCCCGCTCTCACCCCGGATAGCTACACTCGACCATCACGAAACCCGCTCCAGGCTTGGCTTGAAGCGGGGTCTCCTCGTTTTCAGTGCAATAAGTGACGGTACGAAAAGCTAGCACTGGCGCGGAGGTGGTGTTGGTAGATCGTTGATTTCATTGACTTTCCTGTTCACTTTCAAATCTGCGATTCGTGGCGTCAAACCGTGGTCGGTTTCATCCATTGGTGCCAGTTATCGATGCATTTGGCCGCGAAGGCAGGATTTGGTCAGCATAGCGGTCAACCGGGAAGCGAAACACACCCCGCAAGTTGATGCTCTCCAGCCTGGTGGGCGCAATCTTCCCGATCAGTTCCGGTGGAATGACCTGGCGGCGGTTCGACCAGCGATCCAGGACCGCCTGCATCTGTGAGGTATTCCACGCCATCACGATGTTGGCCATCAGGCTCAACGCATCGGCCACAGCCTGCATTTCATCGACACGTTTGGCCTGCGCCGGGCTGATCCGGCCGGTATAAATGGCGCGCTTGAGGGCGTTAACAGCCTCGCCCCGATTGAGCACCCGGCGCAACTCGTTCCTGAAAGCGTCCTTGACAAAGTAGTCAGCCAAAAACGCCGTACGCAGCAACCGCCCCAATTGCACGCCAGCCTCATAGATTGGATCGCCCTGGGCGGCAGAACCGAACCGCGCAAGAGCTGCCACCGCACTGGCATGTCCGCTCATGACCGAGGCTGCCAGGTGCACCAGACTATCCCAATGCTTTTCGATCAAAGCGACGTCGACATTGGCTTCGCACACCGCAGCGATTTCTGCGGGCACTTTGGTGCCGCGTGGCACAAAGAGGTGGCGCTGTTTGAGTTCCTTCAACCGCGGGCAAAGATCAAAACCAAGCAAACGGGCATGTGACATGGCAAAGTCGGTGTAGCCATGGGTATCCACAGCAAGCTGGCTGGTCTCCAGCTTTTCTTGGCGGATGACACCTTCAATGGCCACGCCCGCCTGGCGCTCATTGAGCACAAAGGGCTGCGCATGGAAGATGCCCCACCGGTCTTTTACATGGGAGTAGATTCCAATGGAAGGTGTGTTGCGCCGAGGATCAAGCCGGGCTTGCCACACCCGTTTGGTGGTCTCCATGCTCATCATGTCAGAAGATGCCAAATCGGACCGCCCCCAGGTGGCGGCAATCGGGTGTCGCTGCATGAATTCCAGCACAGCCTGGCAGGCCTGGCTCAGACGCCGTTCGTCCCGCGCCCAGCGCATGGCCTGGCGAATGCTGGTGGCAGACAATTGCGGAATCATGCGCGCGCATTCGACCGCAGTCAGACTGGTGCCGTGGGCCATGATGCCGGCATAGACCATCAGCAGCTCGTCGGTAGAGCGCGGCTCACGTCCGAGCATGATCCAGCTAACAGGCCGTTGAAAAAATGCTCATCGAACGCGCCAGGGTCGTGGATTTCGAAGAAGCGAGTCGTCCAGACGCGCCTACGAAGCGAATGCGAGGGCCATTTCGGCCTGTTTGCAGGCCGTTTTGCCCGTTTCGGGCGCACGTATCCCATGGCTCACGCATGATGCGCGTCCCACCAGCCGCCGATGCTGCCCATGCGCACCAGGTTGTAGGTGGCAAAGCACAGCAGGGCCTGGCCCGCGAGCTTGGCCTGGCCGATCAGCTTGGTCTTGGCCAGACCACCCACCGTCTTGATCCAGCCAAAGGCCTCCTCGATGCGCTTGCGCACCTTCAGACTGGTCTTGTAACCCTCGTGGCGCTTGATGCGGCCATCGACGGCCGAGTGCTTGTCCTTGGCCGCCACGTGTGGCGTGACCTTGAGCTTTCTGCAGCCCTTGATGAAGGCCTTGCTGTCGTAGCCTTTGTCGGCACCGACCGTGGCCCGCTTGTTCCTGTTGCCCCGGCGCCCCAACATGGCCAGCGCCGCTTCGCGCTCGCCAGTGCCATTGGCGTGTGTGATCTCCACATCCACGATCAGCCCGTTGCGGTTCTCCATGAGGATGTGCCCCATGTGGCACAGGCGGGACTTGTCACCCGTGCTCTTCTTGAACAACCGTGCATCGGCGTCCGTGGTGCTTTGGTGGGTGTCGTTGCAGCGCTCCTGCCCTTTGAAGTCCACCTCGGGGTTGCGTCCGGGCGGCGTGCCGCTGTCATCGTCTTTGCGCTTGAAGCTCTTGTGCGAGGCCCAGGCTTCGATGAGCGTGCCGTCCACGCTGAAGTGCTCGTCGCTGGCAAGCCGCCCCCACTGGGCGCTGAGCTTGACGCGCTCGAAGAAGGCACGGGCGAGGTCTTCGTTGAACAAGCGTTCGCGGTTGGCGCTGAAGGTGGAGTGGTCCCAGACTTTGTCCTCGATGTTGGGGTTGTAAGCCGGAACCGCCGAAATTTCCGTTAGCCAGAGGGGCAACTCGCGTCTGAACCTCAGTCCCGCCCATCTTGGCTCATCACCCAGCTTGCGTAGCACAGCACCCTTTAGATCAGCGGACATGGCGCAGAGCCGTAGGAAGAGCTGCAAGCCGTAACTACACGAGAGATTGGTCAAGCATAGCCAACCCACCCCATGCCGATTGCAATGCCTATCCCGATAGCCATCATCCCAGGCAGGCAGCGCAACAGGAAGTCGCGCCCTGCGACCCAGGCGAGGAGGCCAGTTTTGAAGCACAGGTTAGAGAGAATCGCCAGGCCGATCGCGTTAGCGGCTACCTCGGCGCCCAGTTTCCCATTCCCAAACAGGCGCAGGGTCGACAATGCGATGGCATCAAGTTCGGTCAGCCCGGACACGGCGGACGCCAGGTAGAGCCCGCGGGTTCCCGCCCAATCGGACAGCCACGAGGCTAAAAGTAAAATGATGGCATACATCGCACCGAAGCTCAGCGCAACCCGTAACTCGGTCGGATTGGCAACTTCCGGCAAAAGAAGTGGCCCCCCCGTCCGCGAACGATGCCAGACGAACAGTACCGCCAAGCCGCCTGCCACCAGGTTGCCGACCAACACTGGCCAAAGGGTCGCCATCAAGGAGGGCGCGATGGCAACGGCGATCATGCCCAGGCGCACGGACAAGACCAGATTGGCCATGAGAATGACGATCGACGACGTCAGCGCCATGGTCGGCGTCTGGCGGGCATGACGGGCGTACACCAGGGTAGTCGCGGTGCTCGACACCAGTCCTCCCAGCAGACCGAGCAAGGGCGGGCCAAAGCGATCTCCGACCGCACGCATGGCCAAATAGCCGGCGAGGCTCAAGCCGGATATCAGGACGACCATCATCCAGACGTGGTGAGGATTGAAAGCGCCATAGGGTCCATAACCGACGTTGGGCAGGAGCGGCAGCACGATAAAACTCAGCGTAGCGAACTGCAGGATCGACACCAGGTCGCGGGAAGTAATCCGTGAACTCAAGCCGCGCAGTTCGGCCTTGAAATGGAGCAGCGCTGCGGCAGCAATGGCTAGCATAACAGCATAACGACCGTGGCCGAGCCAAACCATCGCTCCGAGGGTGAACGAAAGCAGGATGGCCATTCGTGTGGTGGGGCCAGCGTGGCTCTCGCTCTCCCCGGTCGCGGTCTGACCGAAAACCATGATGCCCGTCATGGCCAGCAAGGCGGCAGGGAGAAACCACGGCGCCCCGACGCTCTGGCCGACGAGGGCGGCGATGGAGCCGAACAGCGCGGCCAAGGCCGAAGTTCGTAACCCCATTGCCGAACCGGCGCGTTCACGCTCAACCCCGATCAGAAGGCCGATGGCCAGGCTGGTCAGAAAAGAGATCAGATGCTCGTTGACGTTAGGGTCCATTGGCGCTTCCCGTAGTTCACCTGACCAACTGTCGGGCAGATGGAAAAATAATTGTTGAAATATGAGGTAGTAACGCCCATCACCTGCGGGAACTGACCTACGCCTTCGAGGAGATGGGGCAGGCTTGGGCCAACCGCCTGATCGAACTGCTGGTCGCCGCTTGCCATGAGGTCGATCAGGCGGCGGCGTGCTGACGCCCGAACGCCTTGCGTCCTGCCGCAAGGATTACGACGCCATTCTCGCGGACGGCGAGGCAGCCAATCCGCGCGCACCGCCTTCCGGCAAACGCGGGCTCGCGGCCGGCGTGATCGAAGCGGTGCGGCGATTCCGGCTTGACGGTCATGCCGCAGACGGGGTCGGTGATCGGGTGGTGCTCGTGCATGGCTGTGTCTCCCTTCTTGTATGGCGGCGCGCCGGCGGCGATCGGCTAATCGAGGTGTCCGGAATTAGTTGACCACTACAGTCTGATCCGGCGAAGATTGGCATAACCCAGCCCCTACCTGTTTGTAATTCCCCTTTTATCCATCAATTCACTTGTCAATTAAGGAGAAAAAATGCCCAAAAAGATATTGATCGTTGCCGCAGCGGTGATAGCCATCGCGCTTAGCGGCTGCGCCGGCAACGGCAGCTATAGCGGAGGTCACGGAGGCGGTGCGAGCAGCGGCGGACATTCCCACTGATTGGAAGATATCCGTCGCGACTGAACGAAGATGAGCGTCCCTGGCCACGCCCATCTTCGTCGTTAGCGGCTTTGTGGAAGCGACGCCATTGCACTGGATTGCAAGCCGGTACCGCCGAGAATTTCGTCACCCGCTCCGACGATCAGCCGGCAAGCTGCTTGATGCGTTCGGCAAGGTGTCCGAACGCTTCGTTTATGTACTCCAATGTCTTGGCTTCCGCGCCCTGGGCGCGTAGCGAGTCTTTGAAGCTGTCCAGTTCGGCCAGCCATTGCCGATGCAGCCGACCCAGTTCGTTGACTTGCTGCTGGAAGACTTGCAGGCTGCCGCTGCCACGAAATGCTTGATAGCCGCGCTCCAGGGTTGCCGCCGTGAGCAGCAGTTGGGTAGCCCGTTGTTTATGCTCCTCAGAAAACTCGGCCAGCCCATCATAGGGTCGCGATGTCTTGTTGCGCTCGGCTTCGGAGGCTTCCTCCATGATGTGGGCGTAGCGGTAAAACCCAGGATATTCGCGAGACAACGCCATGAACTGCTGGTCGGAGGTGCCGACCCAAATCTTGTGCAGGTCGGGCACGTATCCCATCATGTGGTTGATGATGGCGTGCGTTTCGCGAGTGTTCTGGGCGGCGAGTTGCTGCATGTGCTGGTCGATCTTCGCGGCCAGCCGGCGAAAGTCATTCATGCTCAGGCATGCCCCCGTTTTTCATCAGCGATGCGGTCGTTCATCGGGCGCCTCCGGTCAGGCGGTTGCAAGCGTCAGGTGGCCGACCGGCTCGGTTGCCGGCCGCACCTTGATTTCGATGTCGTAGCCGAGGCGGTTCAGGCAGTCCATCAGCTTGCGCTCGGACAGGTTGGTGAAGTCGCCGTGCATCATGCCCGATACCTTCGGTTGCGGGATGCCCATACGCTTGGCCGCCGCTTGTTGCGTCAGGTCAAGGGCGCGCATCGCCTTCCTGATCTCGATGACCAGGCCGGTCTTGATCTTCAGCTTTTCGGCATCGGGCAGCCCCAGGTCGGCGAAGACGTTGCCCGAGCTTCGTTGAGCCTCGACGCCTTCAATGATTCGTTTTTGCATTTCGTAGCTCCTGTGCCATTGCCTCGGCCACCTTCAGCCGAGCGCGGATGATGTCCATGTCCACCTTCGGCGTGGCGATCCCGCTCTTGCTCTTCTTCTGGAAGCAGTGCAGGACGAACACCGCTTCCGCAAACTTGACCGTGTAGACCGCCCGGTACGTGCCGCCGGCATCGTCTTCGACGACCTCCAGCACGCCAGCCCCGCCGAAGCCCTTGAGCACCTTGGCCGCGTCGGCCTGGTCGCCCATCTAGGCCAGCGACAGCGCGTAACCGAAACGCCGTCGCACATCGGGCGACAACGCCATCAGATCCCTGTAGCTGCTCGCGATCCATTCGAGCGGTTTTTCTTTGTCGGCCATGGAAATAGTTTATACCTGTTCAGGTAATACGACAAGCACGACAGTCACAAAGCAGGTGTCGCTAAACAAGTGTTTTGCGACCTATCTGCAACAGTCATGTGCACCAACCTCTGGATGGCCTCAAAATTGTGCGGAAAACCATGTCGCCATGCGCTACCATACGGAAACCCATTTTTAATGGTTATCCGCCTATGTTGGTTGGCTACATGCGCGTGTCGTCGGACTCCGACCGCCAGAGCACGGACTTGCAACGCGATGCGCTGCTCGCCGCCGGCATCGATCCGCGCCATCTGTTCGAGGATCGAGCATCCGGCGCGAAGGATGACCGTGCCGGCTTGGCGCGGGCGCTCGAATTCGTCCGGCCTGGCGATGTGCTGGTCGTGTGGAAACTCGACCGGCTCGGCCGCTCGCTGTCGCATCTGCTCGCCATCGTGACCTCGCTCAAGGACAAGCGGGTGGCGTTCCGCTCGCTGACGGAGAACCTGGACACCACGACGCCCTCGGGCGAGTTCCTGTTCCAGGTGTTCGGCGCACTCGCGCAGTATGAGCGCGCCTTGATCCAGGAGCGCGTCGTCGCTGGCCTGACCGCCGCGCGCAAACGCGGCCGGATCGGCGGGCGACCGCAGGCGATCACCGGCGAGAAGCTCGACGCCATCGTCGCCGCGCTGGACGGCGGCATGTCCAAGGCGGCGGTATGTCGCAATTTCAGCGTCAAGCGCACCACCTTGATTGAGACCCTGGCGCGGATCGGCTGGACGGGCTCCCGTGGAGCGTCATCACGATGATCGGCAAGAGCGAGCGGTTGACCATCCTTTCGGATGCCGAGCAGGAAGCCCTGTACGGCCTGCCGGATTTCGATGATGCACAGCGGCTGGAATACCTGGCACTGACTGAAACCGAACTGGCGCTCGCCAGTAGCCGGCCCGGCCTCCATGCTCAGGTCTATTGCGTCTTGCAAATCGGCTACTTCAAGGCCAAGCGTGCCTTCTTCCGTTTCGACTGGAGCGAGGTCGAGGACGATTGTGCCTTCGTGCTGAGCCGCTATTTCCACGGCGAGCCGTTCGAGCGCAAGGCGATCACCAAGCACGAGCGCTACACCCAGCGCGAGCGGGTTGCCGAGTTGTTCGGCTACCGGCCGTGGGCAGCCGACTTCCTGCCGCAACTGGCGCAGCAGGCCGAGCAGATCGTGCGCCGTGACGTGACGCTTGGGTTCGTCGCCGCCGAGCTGATCGTCTGGCTCAACGGGCACAAGATCATCCGGCCCGGCTACACCACCCTGCAAGAGCTGGTCAGTGAAGTCTTGTCCGCCGAACGTCGGCGGCTGGGCAGCCTGCTGGCGGAAGTGTTGGACGAATCAGCCAAGGCCACGCTGGCCCAGCTCCTGGTTCGTGACGACACCCTGTCGCAACTGGCGGCGCTCAAGCAGGACGCCAAGGATTTCGGCTGGCGTCAGATGGCCCGCGAACGCGGGAAGCGCGCCACGCTGGAGCCGCTGCACGGGATCGCCAAGGCGCTGCTGCCCAAGCTGGGTATCTCGCAGCAAAACCTGCTGTACTACGCGAGCCTGGCGAACTTCTATACCGTCCATGACCTGCGCAACCTGAAGGCGGATCAGACCCGGCTCTACCTGCTGTGCTATGCCTGGGTGCGTTACCGGCAACTCACCGACAACCTGGTCGATGCGATGGCCTTCCACATGAAGCAACTAGAGGATGAAAGCAGCGCGGGCGCGAAGCAGTCCTTCGTCGCCGAGCAGGTACGACGCCATCAGGAAACGCCGCAGGTTGGCCGCCTGCTGTCGCTGTACGTGGACGACAGCGTGACCGATCCGACGCCGTTCGGTGAGGTGCGCCAGCGCGCCTACAAGATCATGTCCAGGGACGCGCTGCAAAGCACCGCGCAGCGCATGAGCGTCAAGCCGCTGAACAAACTGGCGCTGCACTGGCAGGCGGTGGACGGTCTGGCCGAACGCATCCGACGCCATCTGCGGCCGCTGTACGTCGCGCTCGACTTCGCCGGCACTGATCCGGACAGCCCGTGGCTCGCGGCGCTGGCCTGGGCTAAGGGCGCGTTCGCCAAACAGCAGCGCCTGTCGCAACGGCCGCTCGCCGAATGTCCGGCGGCCACGCTGCCGAAACGCTTGCGGCCGTACCTGCTGACCTTCGACGCCGATGGCAAGCCGACTGGCCTGCACGCCGACCGCTACGAGTTCTGGCTGTACCGCCAGGTCAGGAAGCGCTTCCAGTCGGGCGAACTCTACCTCGACGACAGCTTGCAGCACCGGCATTTCTCCGACGAGTTGGTTTCGATGGACGGGAAGGCCGACGTGCTGGCACAGATGGACATCCCGTTCTTGCGGCAGCCTGTCGATACCCAACTCGATGCGCTGGCGGCCCAGCTGCACGCGCAATGGCTGGCGTTCAACCGCGAGCTGAAACAGGGCAAGCTGACGCACTTGGAATACGACAAGGACTCGCAGAAGCTGACTTGGCGCAAGCCCAAGGGCGAAAACCAGAAGGCGCGCGAGCAGGCGTTCTACGAGCAACTGCCGTTCTGCGATGTCGCTGATGTGTTCCGCTTCGTCAACGGCCAGTGCCAGTTCCTGTCGGCGTTGACGCCATTGCAGCCGCGTTACGCGAAGAAGGTAGCGGATGCCGACAGCCTGATGGCGGTCATCATCGCGCAGGCGATGAACCACGGCAACCAGGTCATGGCGCGCACCAGCGACATCCCGTACCACGTGCTGGAAAATACCTACCAGCAGTACCTGCGCCAGGCGTCGCTGCATGCTGCCAACGACCGCATCAGCAACGCCATTGCCGCGCTGCCGATCTTCCCGCATTACTCGTTCGACCTCGATGCGCTGTACGGCGCCGTCGATGGGCAGAAATTCGGCGTCGAACGGCCGACCGTGAAGGCGCGCTACTCGCGCAAGTATTTCGGGCGCGGCAAGGGCGTCGTTGCCTACACGCTCTTGTGCAACCACGTGCCGCTGAACGGTTATCTGATTGGCGCGCATGAGTACGAGGCTCACCACGTGTTCGACATCTGGTATCGCAACACGTCCGACATCGTGCCGACCGCGATCACCGGCGACATGCACAGCATCAACAAGGCCAACTTCGCCATCCTGCACTGGTTCGGCCTGCGTTTCGAGCCGCGCTTCACCGACCTCGACGACCAGTTGCAGGAGCTGTATTGTTGCGCCGACGATCCGGCGCTGTACGAGAAGTGCCTGATCCGGCCGGTCGGCCAAATCGACCGGCAACTCATCGTCAGCGAGAAGGCGAACATCGACCGGATCGTCGCCACGCTGGGCCTGAAGGAAATGACGCAGGGCACGCTGATCCGGAAACTGTGCACCTACACCGCGCCGAATCCGACGCGGCGCGCGATCTTCGAGTTCGACAAGCTGGTGCGCAGCATCTACACGTTGCGCTACCTGCGCGACCCGCAACTCGAACGGAACGTACACCGCTCGCAAAACCGCATCGAGTCTTATCACCAGCTACGCTCGACCATCGCCCAGGTCGGCGGGAAGAAGGAATTGACCGGCCGTACCGACATCGAAATCGAGATCAGCAACCAGTGCGCCCGGCTGATCGCCAACGCGGTTATCTACTACAACTCGGCCATCCTGTCGCGGCTGCTGACGAAATACGAGGCGGCCTGCAACGCCAGGGCGCTGGAACTCATCACCCAGATATCGCCGGCGGCCTGGCGGCACATCCTGCTGAACGGGCATTACACCTTCCAGAGCGACGGCAAGGTCATCGACCTCGATGCGCTCGTGGCGGGGCTGGAACTGGGGTGACGGAAATTTCGGCGGTTCCGGCTTACAACCCCTGGATGATGAACTCCATTTGTCGCCATTGCCCGCAGAGGACGAAGACCCAGAAGTGACCAAGCTGCGCGCGGCTTTGGATCACCGCATCGGTGAGGTTCAATTGCCGGAAGTGATTCTGGCCGTTGACGCCCAGGTGCGCTTTAGCTGGATCATGCTCGGACGTGAGCCGCGCTCTACCGACGAGCTGCTGATGGTCTATGCCGGCATCATGGCCCACGGCACCAGTCTGACTGCGGTCGAATGCGCGCGCATGATTCCGCAATTGTCTGCCACCAGCATTCGCCAGGCCATGCGCTGGGCGCGGGACGAACGGCGTCTGAGCCAGGCCTGCCAGGCTGTGCTGGAATTCATGCAGCGACACCCGATTGCCGCCACCTGGGGGCGGTCCGATTTGGCATCTTCTGACATGATGAGCATGGAGACCACCAAACGGGTGTGGCAAGCCCGGCTTGATCCTCGGCGCAACACACCTTCCATTGGAATCTACTCCCATGTAAAAGACCGGTGGGGCATCTTCCATGCGCAGCCCTTTGTGCTCAATGAGCGCCAGGCGGGCGTGGCCATTGAAGGTGTCATCCGCCAAGAAAAGCTGGAGACCAGCCAGCTTGCTGTGGATACCCATGGCTACACCGACTTTGCCATGTCACATGCCCGTTTGCTTGGTTTTGATCTTTGCCCGCGGTTGAAGGAACTCAAACAGCGCCACCTCTTTGTGCCACGCGGCACCAAAGTGCCCGCAGAAATCGCTGCGGTGTGCGAAGCCAATGTCGACGTCGCTTTGATCGAAAAGCATTGGGATAGTCTGGTGCACCTGGCAGCCTCGGTCATGAGCGGACATGCCAGTGCGGTGGCAGCTCTTGCGCGGTTCGGTTCTGCCGCCCAGGGCGATCCAATCTATGAGGCTGGCGTGCAATTGGGGCGGTTGCTGCGTACGGCGTTTTTGGCTGACTACTTTGTCAAGGACGCTTTCAGGAACGAGTTGCGCCGGGTGCTCAATCGGGGCGAGGCTGTTAACGCCCTCAAGCGCGCCATTTATACCGGCCGGATCAGCCCGGCGCAGGCCAAACGTGTCGATGAAATGCAGGCTGTGGCCGATGCGTTGAGCCTGATGGCCAACATCGTGATGGCGTGGAATACCTCACAGATGCAGGCGGTCCTGGATCGCTGGTCGAACCGCCGCCAGGTCATTCCACCGGAACTGATCGGGAAGATTGCGCCCACCAGGCTGGAGAGCATCAACTTGCGGGGTGTGTTTCGCTTCCCGGTTGACCGCTATGCTGACCAAATCCTGCCTTCGCGGCCAAATGCATCGATAACTGGCACCAATGGATGAAACCGACCACGGTTTGACGCCACGAATCGCAGATTTGAAAGTGAACAGGAAAGTCAATGAAATCAACGATCTACCAACACCACCTCCGCGCCAGTGCTAGCTTTTCGTACCGTCACTTATTGCACTGAAAACGAGGAGACCCCTACAATGCGGTCGCCAGCACATCCGCATCACACATTTCTTGCCTGCTTATGCCCATGAGCGCATCCCACATCGCCTCCACGCCTTGCCCCGTTTGCGGCTCACAGGCCATTGAACCCATCGCCCGTGTCGATGGCAAAACGGGCGAAACGCTGCTTACCGTCAATTGCAGCGCCTGCGGCCTGGGCCGCATTGACCCCTTGCCCACTCAGCCAGAACTGGAAGCCTGGTACACCCACCGCTACCGACAGGACTACAAACAAGCCGTTTCACCCGCGCTCAGGCATGTGTTGCGGGCTGGTCGCAATGCGCTCGACCGATGGGGGTGGTTGCAGACGCAACTTGCGCAAGGCGTCGGGCATTTGCCTTCGTCCGCCGTCACGCTGGACATTGGAGCCTCCAGTGGCGAGTTCGTCGACCTGATGCGCCAGCGTGGCATGCAGGCCCACGGCATCGAACCCCATGCGGGCTATGCTGCCCACGCCCGCGAGACATTGGGCCTGTCGGTCGAGCATGGCGCGCTGCACCAGGTTCTACCCCGGCAGGCAGACCAGCGTTTCGACCTCATCAGCATGTTCCACGTGCTGGAGCACCTGGTCGATCCGGTGGAAACCTTGCGCCTGTTTGCGCGCAAAGTGTCGCCACAGGGGCACTTGCTGATCGAGGTGCCGAACGCAACTCGTTTCTGTGCACCCCGCTACATGTTTTTCAGGGCGCATACCCTTTACTTCACCCAGGCATCGCTGCACCAAACCCTCCGTGCAGGCGGTTGGAGTGTGGTGGCGCACAACCATGCAGACGACGACAACCTCATGGTGCTGGCGCGCCCGGCACCTGACCCCGGCGCCGCCCATGTGCCTGCCAGCTGGCAACCCGGCCGCGCACTGATCGAAGCCCAAAACCGGCGGACGTGGCCCGCCTACCTGGCGGACCAGCTTCGCAGCGGTCGTTGGTTGCGCAAGCTTCGCCAGCGCCAGGAAGAAAAACAAGCGGTGCGGGGCGTCTCGTCGGCGCGAAGCCTGCTGGACGCCCTTTACCAGGATGAGCTCCGCCTGCCGGGTGCCCCGGCCGCCACATCGGGTGGGTGCAGTCAACCCGCTTGCAAGCCCTGGCGGCGCTGAGCATCGGGGGTGGCCTGGGTGCCGCCATCGACCTCTGACCTGACACGATCCGGCTGGTGCGGGAGCCGTTGGCGTCCCGCCCGGGATCCTCTGCACGAATCGAGCGGCAAGTGTGCGCTGCGGATCGGGATGGACTGCAAGGCGCAAAACGGGGTCTCCTCGTTTTCAGTGCAATAAGTGACGGTACGCAAAGCTAGCACTGGCGCGGGGGTGGTCTGGGTAGACCGTTGATTTCATTGACTTTCCTGTTCGCTTTGTAAACGGGTATGGTGGCCTCCCACTTTTGAGGTTCACGATGCAGGGTTGGCACACAACGTTTTTGGGGATGCGTGGGCTCCCCCGCGATATCAGCGACTTCGAGATGAAGGCATTTTTCACCTTCGATGGTGCCGAGCGCGACGCAATCAATGCACGCCGAGGTGATTCCCACAAGCTTGGTCTGGCGCTCCATATTGGTTTCCTGCGCATGAGTGGGCGTTTGCTCGGTGCCTTTCGGGTAATTCCAGTAGCCTTGTGGCGCCACCTTGGCAACGAGCTTGGCATTGCAGCACCAGAAGTCGCCTCGCTGAGAGCCATGTATGAACGCGGGCGCACGCTATTCGATCACCAACAAGTAGCCTGCACGGTCCTTGGATTCCAGTGGATGAGCGAGCACCAGCGCCGCTCACTGGTACGTGAACTGCGCGACGAAGTGGCGCGCTGCGCCGACCGCGATCAGCTACTCGTGCGGGCGCGTCAATGGCTGTACAAGAACAAGCTGGTGATCGTGCACGAGCGGGCAATTCGGACACTGATTGCGGCGGCACTTGCCCAGCTTGAAGTTGAAACAGGCACCGCCATCGCCGCCAGCGTTGATCCAGCAACACTTGATCGCTGGCGAGCCTCAGTTTCAGAGCTGCGCCCAGATGGACAAACCCAGCAGAGTTGGCTATGGGCTGCACCGGCGAAACACTCAACCCGCCAAATCAGCGAGGTACTGGAGCGCATCGACCTGCTTTACACGCTGGACGTTCATAAGCACCTGGCAGACATCCCCGATCTCATCTTGCGCCGCTACGCGCGCCGACTTGTCTCCAGGCCGCCCTCAGCCGGAGCCAAGATCAAAGAGCCAGCGCGCACCGTGGAGGTCGCATGCTTTCTTCGGTATTGCCTGTTCACCACCACAGACCAGTTGATCCTTATGGTGCAGCGCCGGATCGCCGATCTGTGGCGTCAGGCTGCCGCCGATGTCCCCGCTACCGTCAATTGGGCCGCAATGTACAAAACGCTGCTCGGCGAACTTGTTGCCTTGAGCGCGCAAGGTGCGGTGCCAGATGCTGAGTTGCGTGCCCGTCTTGAAGCCTTGATCACCGAAACCCAGAAACGCAAACCACCGAGCAGGGCCTCCCTGGTCCGCGAGGGATTGATTGATGGAATTCGCCCCGTGCGGTCGTTGCTCGTCGCCATTGCAAAGCTGCCCTGGCAGGCCACCGGCGAGCATCCTGCCATCGAGTACCTTGCCAAGCTGCAAGCTTTATATCTCAAAGGATCCAGAAAGCTGCCAGTTGAAGTGGTGGCACCAAGTCTGGGAATGATCTGGCAGGTTTCGATCTCCAGCCCAGACCGGGAACGGGCGTTTCAGGCGTTGGAGGTGGCCACCCTGTTTGCCCTGCGCCGCGCGGTGCGCAATGGCTCGGTCTGGATTGAGCACAGCCTGAGCTTTCGGGGTCGTGCGCGCTTGTTCTTCACGGACGAGCGTTGGCAGGCAGAGTCCAAGAAACACTATGCCCGTCTATCGTTACCCAGCAAGGCTGCCACTTTCTTGAAGCCTTTGCTGGCCAGAGTAACTGCCGGTGTCGATGCGGTGGCCGCTGCAGCCCGCAGTGGCGTACTGCGCGTGGATGATGAACTCCATTTGTCGCCATTGCCCGCAGAGGACGAAGACCCAGAAGTGACCAAGCTGCGCGCGGCTTTGGATCACCGCATCGGTGAGGTTCAATTGCCGGAAGTGATTCTGGCCGTTGACGCCCAGGTGCGCTTTAGCTGGATCATGCTCGGACGTGAGCCGCGCTCTACCGACGAGCTGCTGATGGTCTATGCCGGCATCATGGCCCACGGCACCAGTCTGACTGCGGTCGAATGCGCGCGCATGATTCCGCAATTGTCTGCCACCAGCATTCGCCAGGCCATGCGCTGGGCGCGGGACGAACGGCGTCTGAGCCAGGCCTGCCAGGCTGTGCTGGAATTCATGCAGCGACACCCGATTGCCGCCACCTGGGGGCGGTCCGATTTGGCATCTTCTGACATGATGAGCATGGAGACCACCAAACGGGTGTGGCAAGCCCGGCTTGATCCTCGGCGCAACACACCTTCCATTGGAATCTACTCCCATGTAAAAGACCGGTGGGGCATCTTCCATGCGCAGCCCTTTGTGCTCAATGAGCGCCAGGCGGGCGTGGCCATTGAAGGTGTCATCCGCCAAGAAAAGCTGGAGACCAGCCAGCTTGCTGTGGATACCCATGGCTACACCGACTTTGCCATGTCACATGCCCGTTTGCTTGGTTTTGATCTTTGCCCGCGGTTGAAGGAACTCAAACAGCGCCACCTCTTTGTGCCACGCGGCACCAAAGTGCCCGCAGAAATCGCTGCGGTGTGCGAAGCCAATGTCGACGTCGCTTTGATCGAAAAGCATTGGGATAGTCTGGTGCACCTGGCAGCCTCGGTCATGAGCGGACATGCCAGTGCGGTGGCAGCTCTTGCGCGGTTCGGTTCTGCCGCCCAGGGCGATCCAATCTATGAGGCTGGCGTGCAATTGGGGCGGTTGCTGCGTACGGCGTTTTTGGCTGACTACTTTGTCAAGGACGCTTTCAGGAACGAGTTGCGCCGGGTGCTCAATCGGGGCGAGGCTGTTAACGCCCTCAAGCGCGCCATTTATACCGGCCGGATCAGCCCGGCGCAGGCCAAACGTGTCGATGAAATGCAGGCTGTGGCCGATGCGTTAGCGGATAGTTTCGTTAGGTCGCTTCTTATCCTTAGACAGCCGAAAAACGGCCACGTCCATGATGTCGCGGCTATCTTTGGTCGCCACGTCGTACAGCATCGGCACGAAAAAATCGGCCTGTGCATCGCCCTCTGGAGGCTTACGCAGAGTGCTGCCGCCGGATGTGTCGGCCGGGCGGTCGTTGCCGTGCAAAAAGCGCCGCTCGGCCTGCTCGAACGTCTCGCCCGGCAGGGCCTGCGCCTCTACCGCCTTGCGCCGCTTCGCTCTGATTTCCTCCATGCGTGATTGCGTGCCGGATGCTGGCCCGCTGGCCGGCTTCACGCCGGGCAGCACGCCACCGGCACCAAGGATGCCGCCCAAGGGCTGGAAGCCATCAACGCGTACCGGCTCGGCTTTGCGCTCTGGTGAGCGAAAGAACCGCTTGGCGGCCTCGGCCTGCCGCTTCGCTGCTTCTTCGCCAATGCCCGAGTCGATGAGCTTTTGCCGGAACTCGTTTGCGGTGAAGGCTTCGCGGCGGGCCTCTGCCGTCTTTTCGGCGACGTTGGCGGCTTCGTCGGCCGGCAGGCCCATTTCAATCAGCTCGGCGCAGTAGGTGGCTTCGTCAAACGGATCACCATCAAGGTTTTTTGCTGTCTGTCCTGCGCCATTTTTGGTAGTATTGGTCATGGTCATTTGCCTGTTTTGGTGATGGTCAGCAGCCCTTTATGAGTTCGCCACTCCGGGGCTGCACCCCGGCCCGACACTGTTAGAGCAGTGCCGGGCCTTTCTTTTTCCTGCGTCAGTGCGGGCCGGTTTCCTCGCACCAGTTGGACGAATCCACGATTATTTCGGGGTCAAGGTGCGTCACGTCGGCCAGCGTCGTGAGTGCCTTTTCAAACGTCCGAAAGCGTACCGGGCGGCCGTCGTGCGTGATGGCGTGCAAGGTCTGACCCTGCCGGGCGTACAAGGCGAAGCCTTGGCCGTCGTCGGGGTAAAGCACGGCCTGCACGCGCTCCCCGTTAGGGGTGTCGCAAGCGGCATTCAGACGGTGGAACGTCCACGCCCTGCCCTTCCTCACCTTCGGTTCGATCTGCTCGAAAAACCCGCTCACTGGCACCTCTGCCGCATCGAGTGATGCGCCCAAGTGTTGATCTTCATTCATCTTCGCCACTCCTGAAAAACCGGCGTTAGAGCGCCGGGGTTGGTATTGGTGACAAGTAGATTTCGCCGGCGAGATCCGTTTGTCACCACGTCGTCACGGCGCTTTCCGCGCCGCGTGTTCTGTCGGCCTGCCCTTTCCCAAGCGGGCAAGCTGGGCATCCATCCGGGCCATGACTTCCTCATGCGGGATGCTTGGCCTTGGATCGTCGATGGCGGCCTGAATCTCGGCGGCTAGCCATGCTGTGTGTTTCTCTTGGGCCGTGGTCACTGCGCCACCTCCCACGGGTTGATGACATTCAGCCCGGCAGCCTCAAACGGGGTGGTGTCACGGGTGGCGACGGCGAAGCCGTTGGCAAGGGCGACGGCCGCAATGAAGGCATCAGCCGTTTCGACCGCCAAGCCGGCATCGCGGGACTTGGCCAGCAGCTCGGCATAAGCCTTCGTGCAAGCCATATCGAACGGCAACACCCGGTTAGCGAACATCGGCAGCAAGCGCTTTTCCAAGTTCTCATGCAGGCCGTCCCGACGCTTTCCGGCCGGCATCAGCGCAATACCCGCACGCAGCTCGGCTACCGTAATCGCGGAAAGGTAGAGTGTTTCCAGCGCCTGCGCGTCGATCCAGTCAAGGACGCGGGCATTAGGCTCCCGGCGCTGCGGCTCCGAAATCACGTTCGTATCGAGCAGGATCATTCGAAGCTCACCGCACGGGCCGGAGACTTGATGCGCGCGCGCTCAAACAAGGCGTGTTCTTCATCCGTCAGGCCGCCAGCCTCGCGGGCGATGGAAGCCAGGAACGAACCAAGTTTCATGCGGCCCTCTGGCTTCGCTGCCCGCTCCAAGATGTCGCGGATTTCGGCCTCGGTGCTGCGGCCATGCTGGGCGGCTTGGATTCGGATAGCCCGATGCACCTCATCGGGCAGATTTCTTACATTCACGTTTGCCATTTGGTATATCTCCATCAAGAGCTATCAATGCACCCATTGTATAGCAATGACGCCAAACCGCAAGCATTTCATGCTGCATGGGCAACTTGAGTAGCCAAAAATGGCCTAGCCAATTTAGATTGCCATTTGAGGGCGTCTTTTCAGAAGACGACTGCACCAATTGACGGGGCGTAACGCCAGGTGTGCAGTCGGCTCCTGACCACGCAATATCAGAAGTCATCTGCACCAATCTCGACTATGCTCAATACTCGTGTGCACCAAAGCGAGGTGTGAGCATGGCGTCAGACACATCATTGATTGCCGAGCAAGGCGTGGCCACCCTGCCCGATGCGGCTTGGGCGCAGGCCCGGCAACGGGCGGAAATCATCGGGCCGCTGGCAGCGCTTGATGTGGTCGGGCATGAAGCCGCCGATGCCGCTGCTCACGCGCTTGGCCTGTCCAGGCGGCAGGTGTATGTCCTAATCCGCCGTGCCCGGCAAGGTGCTGGGCTTGTGACGGACCTGGCTCGCAGCCGATCCGGCGGCGGAAAAGGCAAGGGACGCTTGCCGGAATCAGTTGAGCGCATCATCCGCGAGTTGCTGCAAAAGCGCTTCCTGACCAAGCAGAAGCGTAGCCTGGCAGCGTTCCACCGCGAGGTCGCGCAGGCTTGCAAAGCGCAAAAGCTGCGGGCGCCGGCGCGCAACACCGTGGCTCTGCGGATCGCCGGCCTCGATCCGCTCAAGGCCACTCGCCGCCGGGAAGGTCAGGATGCGTCCCGCAGCCTGCAAGGTGTCGGTGGTGAGCCTCCCGCCGTGACCGCGCCACTGGAACAAGTGCAGATTGATCACACGGTCATCGACCTGATCGTGGTGGACGAGCGCGACCGGCAACCGATTGGCCGTCCGTATCTGACCATCGCCATCGACGTGTTTACCCGCTGCGTGCTCGGCATGGTCGTCACGCTGGAAGCGCCGTCATCTGTTTCGGTCGGCCTGTGCCTTGTGCATGTCGCCTGCGACAAGCGTCCCTGGCTGGAGGGTCTGAACATAGAAATGGAGTGGCCGATGAGCGGCAAGCCCAGGCTGCTCTACCTGGACAACGCGGCCGAGTTCAAGAGCGAAGCGCTACGCCGAGGCTGCGAGCAGCATGGCATCCGGCTTGACTATCGCCCGCTCGGGCAGCCGCACTACGGCGGCATCGTGGAACGGATCATCGGCACGGCGATGCAGATGATCCACGACGAATTGCCAGGGACGACCTTCTCCAACCCTGACCAGCGCGGCGACTACGATTCCGAAAACAAGGCCGCCCTGACGCTGCGTGAGCTGGAGCGCTGGCTCACATTGGCGGTCGGCACCTACCACGGCTCCGTGCACAACGGCCTGCTCCAGCCGCCGGCAGCGCGCTGGGCCGAAGCTATCGCGCGGACCGGCGTGCCAACCGTCATCACTCGCACCACGGCTTTTCTGGTCGATTTTCTGCCCATCATCCGCCGCACGCTGACCCGCACCGGCTTCGTCATCGACCACATCCATTACTACGCCGATGCGCTCAAGCCGTGGATAGCTCGGCGCGACCGCTTGCCTGCGTTCCTGATCCGGCGCGACCCGCGCGACATCAGCCGCATTTGGGTGCTGGAGCCGGAGGGGCAGCACTATCTGGAAATTCCATACCGCACCTTGTCGCACCCGGCTGTCACCCTCTGGGAACAACGACAGGCGCTGGCGAAATTGCGGCAGCAAGGGCGCGAACAGGTGGATGAGTCGGCGCTGTTTCGCATGATCGGCCAGATGCGCGAAATCGTGTCCACCGCACAGAAGGCCACGCGCAAGGCGCGGCGCGACGCGGATCGACGCCAGCACCTCAAGGCATCGCCTCCGCCGGACAAGCCGATTCCGCCGAAAACGGACGTTGCTGATCCGCAGGCAGACAACCTGCCTCCGGCCAAACCGTTCGACCAGATCGAGGAGTGGTAGCCGTGGACGAATATCCCATCATCGACTTGTCACACCTGCTGCCAGCGGCACAGGGGCTGGCTCGGCTGCCGGCGGACGAGCGCATCCAGCGCCTTCGCGCCGACCGCTGGATCGGCTACCCGCGCGCGGTCGAGGCGCTGAACCGGCTGGAAACCCTGTATGCGTGGCCAAACAAGCAACGCATGCCCAACCTGCTGCTGGTTGGCCCGACCAACAACGGCAAGTCGATGATCATCGAGAAATTCCGGCGCACGCATCCGGCCAGCTCCGACGCGGACCAGGAACACATGCCGGTGCTGGTCGTGCAGATGCCGTCCGAACCGTCGGTGATCCGCTTCTACGTCGCGCTACTTGCCGCGATGGGGGCACCATTGCGCCCGCGCCCACGGCTGCCGGAAATGGAGCAACTGGCGCTGGCACTGCTGCGCAAGGTCGGCGTGCGCATGCTGGTGATCGACGAGCTGCACAACGTCTTGGCCGGCAACAGCGTCAACCGGCGGGAATTTCTCAACCTGCTGCGCTTCCTCGGCAATGAGCTGCGCATCCCATTGGTCGGGGTCGGCACGCGCGACGCCTACCTGGCCATCCGCTCGGATGACCAATTGGAAAACCGCTTCGAGCCCATGATGCTGCCGGTGTGGGAGGCCAACGACGATTGCTGCTCACTGCTGGCCAGCTTCGCCGCTTCGCTTCCATTGCGGCGACCCTCGTCGATTGCCACGCTGGACATGGCCCGCTACCTGCTCACACGCAGCGAGGGCACCATCGGCGAACTGGCGCACTTGCTGATGGCGGCGGCCCTCGTCGCCGTGGAGAGCGGCGAGGAAGCGATCAACCACCGCACGCTCAGCATGGCCGATTACACCGGCCCAAGCGAGCGGCGTCGGCAATTCGAGCGGGAACTGATGTGAAGCCAGCGCCACGCTGGCCGCTGCATCCGGCTCCCAAGGAAGGCGAAGCCTTGTCTTCATGGCTCAACCGCGTGGCCCTTTGCTATCACATGGAGGTGTCCGACCTGCTGGAGCACGATCTTGGTCACGGCCAGGTTGATGACCTGGATACCGCGCCACCACTGTCGCTGCTGATGATGCTCTTCCAGCGGAGCGGCATCGAGCTGGACCGGCTGCGTTGCATGAGTTTCGCCGGCTGGGTGCCTTGGCTACTGGATAGCCTTGATGATCAGATTCCAGACGCATTGGAAACCTATGCGTTCCAGCTCTCGGTGCTGCTGCCGAAACTCCGCCGTAGGACGCGATCCATCACGAACTGGCGTGCCTGGCTGCCCAGCCAGCCGATACATCGCGCCTGTCCGCTCTGTCTGAACGACCCGGCAAACCAAGCCGTACTGCTTGCATGGAAGCTGCCCCTGATGCTGAGCTGCCCGCTGCATGGTTGCTGGCTGGAATCCTATTGGGGCGTGCCTGGGCGGTTTCTCGGCTGGGATAACGCCGACACTGCGCCGCGCACCGCCAGCGACGCGATTGCAGTGATGGACCGGCGTACCTGGCAGGCACTGACGACCGGCCATGTGGAGCTGCCGCGCCGACGCATCCACGCTGGATTGTGGTTTCGGCTAATACGCACGCTGCTCGATGAGCTGAACACCCCGCTTTCGACGTGCGGAACCTGCGCGGGGTATCTCCGCCAAGTATGGGAAGGCTGCGGGCATCCGCTGCGTGCTGGGCAAAGTCTGTGGCGACCGTATGAAACCCTGAACCCGGCAGTACGATTGCAGATGCTGGAGGCGGCGGCAACGGCAATCAGCTTGATTGAGGTGAGGGATATTAGCCCGCCAGGCGAGCATGCAAAGCTGTTCTGGTCCGAGCCCCAAACCTGGTTCACCAGTGGCCTGCCGGCGAAAGCGCTGAAGCCCGAACCCGTCGATCACTGGCAGCGTGCGGTCAAGGCCATTGATGAGGCCATCATTGAAGCGCGGCACGACCCCGAGACGGCACGCTCGCTGTTCGCGTTGGCTTCCTATGGTCGGCGCGACCCCGCTTCCCTGGAACAGTTGCGCGCTACCTTCGCGAAGGAAGGCATCCCCACGGAATTTTTGTCACATTACGAGCCTGACGAGCCCTTTGCATGTCTTAGACAGAATGACGGGTTAAGTGACAAATTTTGACGACCAGAACTTTCCGGTTCACACTGTCACATAATCGAACGTATATGTGACAGGTGCAAGATGCTGATTGGCTACATGCGGGTATCGAAGGCAGACGGCTCACAGGCCACCGACTTGCAGCGCGATGCGCTAGTCACTTCTGGCGTCGATCCCACCCAACTTTACGAGGATCAGGCGTCTGGCAAGCGCGAAGACCGCCCTGGCTTGGCGAGCTGCCTAAAGGCGCTGCGCGAGGGGGATACGCTGGTGGTGTGGAAACTGGACCGGCTCGGGCGTGACCTGCGCCACCTGATCAATACCGTCCACGACCTGACCGGCCGTGGTGTCGGACTGAAGGTGCTGACCGGCCACGGTGCGGCCATCGACACCACGACGGCCGCCGGCAAGCTGGTCTTCGGCATCTTTGCCGCGCTGGCCGAGTTCGAGCGCGAACTGATCGCCGAGCGCACCGTGGCGGGCCTGGCCTCGGCACGGGCGCGCGGTCGGAAAGGTGGCCGGCCGTTCAAGATGACGGCCGCCAAGCTGCGCCTGGCGATGGCGGCAATGTGCCAGCCCGAAACCAAGGTCGGCGACCTGTGCCAGGAACTCGGCATCACGCGACAGACCCTGTACCGACACATTTCCCCAAAAGGCGAGTTGCGCCCAGATGGGACGAAACTACTCAACCGTACCTGACAAGTAGTCAGCCTCCGCCTGACGGCGGCGAATCGCAAGCGCTCGGCTTGGCGCTGGTTTCGGTCGCAGTAATGGCGCGTGCCTGGAAGCGCTGGTAGCACTCCAGCCCGCAGAAGTGCTCGACGTACTCCGCGCCTTCCGGGGTGAAGGCGGCATCGAGCGGGATTTCCTTGCAACACACGCAGCAAGCGGTGCTCGGTTCGTTGACGTTCATGGTGGTGTTTCTCCATTGGTTGACGAAGCTGGCGAAGGTCGCCGCCGGCATCGGCTTGGCGAACAGAAAGCCCTGCACCGTGTCGCAGCCGGCCTGCCGCAACCACGCCAGGCTGTCGGGTGTTTCCACGCCTTCGGCCACTACCTCCATGCCCAGCCCATGCGCGAGCTGGATCACCGCCCGCACGATGCATTGGTCGCGGGTATCGTCCGGCAGCCTGGCAACGAACGATTGGTCGATCTTCAGCGTGGTGATCGGGCAGCACTTCAGATGTTGCAGGCAGGAATAGCCCGTGCCGAAGTCGTCGGCCGCGAAATGCACGCCGAGGGCACGCAAGGCGTCGAAGGTGGCGAACAGGGCCGGATTGCCGAAGGCGACCGATTCAGTCAACTCGATCTCCAGACATTCGGCGGGTAAGTCCGCATCGGTCAGCACCCGCTGAATCTCGGCATCGAACATCGGCCCGACCTGACTCGCGGACACATTGACGGCGAGCCGGAACGGCTGCCACGCCAATGCTTGCCACTTGCGCATCTGTCGGCAGGCTTCGCACAGCACCCACGTGCCAATTGCCGGCATCAGGCCGGACGACTCGGCCAGCGGTATGAACTGACCTGGTGGCAGCAGTCCCAAGCTCGGATGCCGCCAGCGCAGCAGCGCTTCCGCGCCGACGATCCGGTTATTACGCAGATCGACCAGCGGCTGGTAATACAGCTCAAGCTGCCGGCTCGCCGCCGCCTGCGCCAACTCAGTCGCCGTCCATCCGGCGGGGTGCGAAGTCATCATGATCCGCCCCGGAAGGCGCGCAGTAGCCGCGTCACGGACAGAATGAATAAGCCGGTCAGCGTGAGGGCTGCAATACCCCAATGTTCCCCGATGAATGCGCCGGCTGTCGTTCCGGCCAGCACAACGGCGAGAATCGGCAAATGACAGGGACAGGTGAGCACGGCCAACGCGCCCCACAGATAGCCGGTGAACGGCTTGGGTGTTTCGGTCGGCAAACGCTCGGGACTGTTCATAGCAGACTCTCCGCGTGCTGTGCCGGCTCGGTCGGCAGGGTGGCCAACTGCACTTCCAGATCGGCCAACGCTTCGCGTCGGCGTTCGACGAACTGGCGCAGCACGGCAAGCTGCGCTGCGGCCTGGTCGCTGTCCGCCGTATCGAGTGCCCGGCACAACCGCGCCAGCGCATCGAGGCCGATGCCCGCTTCGAAGGCCGCCCGCACGAAGCACAGCCGTTGCAAGGCCGCCTCGTCGAACAGGCCGTAGCCGCCTGGGGTGCACGCCACCGGCCGCAGCAGTCCGCGCAGCAGGTAGTCGCGCACAATATGCACGCTCACCCCGGCATCAAGGGCCAGCCGGGACACCGTGTAGGCGTTCATAGAACACCTCCTTTTCCTCACCCAGCGCAGCAGGAAAGCTGCTTCACGTCCTTGTTGAAGGTCTGCGCCGCGAGCTTCAGTCCTTCGACCATCGTCAGGTAGGGGAACAACTGGTCGGCCAGCTCCTGCACCGTCATGCGGTTGCGAATCGCCAGCGCTGCCGTTTGGATCAGCTCGCCCGCTTCCGGCGTGACCGCCTGCACGCCGATCAAGCGCCCGCTGCCCACTTCGACTACCAGCTTGATGAAGCCGCGCGTATCGAAGTTCGCCAGCGCGCGCGGCACGTTGTCCAGCGTCAGCAATCGGCTGTCGGTCTCGATGCCGTCGTGGTGTGCTTCCGCTTCGCTGTAACCCACGGTCGCCACTTGCGGGTCGGTGAACACCACCGCCGGCATCGCGGTCAGGTTCAGGGTTGCGTCGCCGCCCGTCATGTTGATCGCCGCACGGGTGCCGGCCGCTGCCGCCACATATACGAACTGCGGCTGGTCGGTGCAGTCGCCGGCGGCGTAGATGTGTTCCACGCTGGTACGCATGCCGGAGTCGATGACGATAGCGCCTTGCGGATTGAGTGCGATGCCCGCCGCTTCCAGATTCAGGCTGCGCGTGTTCGGCGCTCGGCCGGTAGCGACCAGCAGCTTGTCGGCGCGTATTTCGCCGTGCCCCGTGGTCAGCACGAATTCGCCGCCTTCATGCGCGACCTGGCTGGCCTGCGTGTGATCCAGTACCTCGATGCCCTCCATGCGAAACGCGGCCGTGACGGCTTCGCCGATGGCCGGGTCTTCGCGGAAGAACAGCGTGCTGCGTGCCAGGATCGTCACCTTGCTGCCGAGTCGGGCAAAGGCTTGCGCCAGTTCCAGCGCCACCACTGACGAGCCGATCACGGCCAGGCGTTCGGGAATCGTGTCGCTGACCAGGGCCTCGGTCGAAGTCCAGTAGGGTGACTCTTTCAAGCCCGGGATCGGCGGCACGGCCGGACTGGCACCCGTGGCGACCAGGCAACGGTCGAAGGCCACAGCGCGCTCGTTACCATCGTTCAAACGAACGACAAGGCTCTGGCCGTCCTTGAAACGCGCTTCGCCGTGCAGAACGGTGATGGCCGGATTCCCGTCCAGGATGCCCTCATACTTAGCATGACGCAGTTCGTCGACGCGCGCCTGCTGCTGGACCAGCAACCGCTCACGCAAGATCGTCGGCGGCGTGGGCGGCATGCCGCCATCGAACGGGCTTTCGCGACGCAAGTGGGCGACGTGGGCGGCGCGGATCATGATCTTGGACGGCACGCAGCCGACATTCACGCAGGTGCCGCCGATGGTGCCGCGCTCGATCAGCGTGACGTGCGCGCCTTGTTCGACGGCCTTCAGCGCTGCCGCCATCGCGGCGCCGCCGCTGCCGATCACGGCGATATGGAGCTTGCCAGCATCCCCGCCAGCCTTGTCATCACTGCCCAGCCATTCGCGCACCTTGCCGAGCAATCCGCCGCCCGCCGGAGCCACGGGCGCATCGGCGAGCGTAGCCCGATAGCCGAGTCCGGCCACGGCAGCGGTCAGCGTATCCGGCGATGTGTCGGCCTCGATGGCGAGCCTGGCGCTGCCCTTGGCATAGGAAACCTCCGCTGATTGCACGCCAGGCACTTTCTCCAGAGCTTCCTTGACGTGAACCGCGCAGGAGTCGCAGGTCATGCCGGTAATTTTGAGGGTGGTCATTCATCGTTCCTTTTCTGTGTTGGCTGCCGACTTCCGCCGTCAGCCTTGTTTCGTGGGGAGTTCGCAACCGTCCGGGCCGCAACGGCGATGTGCCGGCGAAACCAAGTCCCAGATCGACACGCCGACCATCAGCGCCAGGCCGGTGTATACGAGGTGTGCTGCCCACCAGTTGCCAAGCAGCCAGACAGTTCCAGCGAACACGATGGCTGGCCCGATCATGCCGAGCAGACTGCGGTGCCATTGGCGATGACTGAGCCAGCCCAATGCGTTCGCCAGCAAAGCCACGACAGCGAACAGCGGCAGCAGCTTGGAGATGAACAATCCTTCGTATTCCTGTAGAAAACCGAGGCCGATGGCCGCGCCCAAGCTGGCGATGGCCGGGAAGCACACGGCGCAGCCCATCGCGGAAACAACGCTGCCAAGCGCGCCAGCCTTGTCGGCAATGCGTGTGATCAGTCCCATGATCGCCCCAGGTTCGGGTTCAGTGGTTCACTGCTTGATGCTGGAGGGATAGCCCGCATCGGTGGTGGCCTTGGTCAGCTTCTGCACGCTGGTCTTGGCATCATCGAAAGTGACAACCGCTTCGCGGGTCTCGAAGGTCACGTCAACCTTGCTGACGCCTTCGACCTTGGAAATCGCCTTCTTGACGGTGATCGGGCAGGCGGAGCAGGTCATGCCCGGTACAGACAGCGTGACGGTCTGAGTGGCGGCCCACACCGGGGCAACAATGGCGGCGAGCGCGAGGGAGGCAAACAGTTTTTTCATGGTGAACTCCGATCAGTAGAAAAATGGCATGACGTAGGGAAATCCGAGGGCGACCAGGACCAGCACGGCCACGACCCAGAAAATGAGCTTGTAAGTAGCTCGCACTTGGGGAATCGCGCAGACCTCACCCGGTTTGCAGGCTTGCGTAGGGCGGTAGATGCGCCGCCAGGCGAAGAACAACGCGACCAACGCTGCACCGATGAAAATCGGGCGATACGGCTCCAGCACGGTCAGGTTGCCGATCCATGCCCCGCTGAATCCCAAGGCGACCAAGACCAGCGGCCCGAGGCAGCAGGCCGAGGCGAGGATGGCGGCCAGCCCGCCAGTGAAGAGCGCGCCGCGCCCGGTTTGTGGTTCAGACATGCGCTTGTCCTTTCGAATTTGAATTGGATAGCGTAACCTTACTTCCGTACTCATGTACGGAGTCAAGCGGTATGGAAAATAATTTGGAGAACCTGACCATTGGCGTTTTTGCCAAGGCAGCCGGCGTCAACGTGGAGACCATCCGGTTCTATCAGCGCAAGGGCTTGTTGCCCGAGCCGGACAAGCCCTATGGCAGCATTCGCCGCTATGGCGCGGCGGACGTGACACGGGTGCGATTCGTGAAATCGGCCCAGCGGTTGGGCTTCAGCCTGGATGAAATCGCCGAGTTGCTGCGGCTCGACGATGGCACCCACTGCGAGGAGGCCAGCAGCCTGGCCGAGCACAAGCTCCAAGACGTGCGCGAGAAGATGGCCGATTTGGCGCGCATGGAGGCTGTGCTGTCTGACCTGGTGTGCGCCTGCCATTCGCGGCAGGGGAATGTTTCGTGTCCGCTGATTGCGTCGTTGCAAGGTGGAACGAGCTTGGCAGGGGCTTCCACAGCTTAGCGTGCTTTATTTTCCGTTTTCTGAGACGACCACAGATCAGAAAAGACTGTGCAGCCGACTCTTGATATTCCGTGCAGTCACCTTCTGAAAATGACAGAGTCCGCGCAGGACATGCTTTTGAAACTGGCCCTGCAAATGGCCCGCGACGATTACGAGGACAGGCGCGAACGCCAGCGCCAAGGCATTGAGCTGGCGAAGGCTGCGGGCCGGTATGCCGGCCGCAAGACCGATACCGCCACCCATGCCCGCATCGTGGCCCTGCGCGAAGGCGGCAAGAGCATCGCGGAAACGGCAAGGCTGGCCGGGTGCAGTCAAAGCCAAGTGAAGCGCGTATGCGCGATGGCCCGGCCAGCGGTTGGCGACAAAAAGGAGCTGGCCAGGTCGTGAAGCTGTCGCCAAGACAGCTTCAGCGCGGCAAGCGCTGCGCCTGCTCGTTGATGCCCTCGATCACCTCGGAAATTTCGATTTCCCCATTGACGTAGCGCACGGCCAAAGCGTCGCATTCCGGGCTTAGCTTAAACCCTTCCAGCCCAACAGATGCGCGGGCGAAATCGACCGCCTTCTGACGCTTGCGGCGCTCGTCGTCGGTGATCGGCGCGGGCGTTTTGGTGTCTTTGCTCATCCGCTGATCCTGACAAGGTGGCGAACGAGGCCGGCCCAGCCTTCGGGATGCTTGCCGCCTGCAATGTGCTTGCACAAGTCTTCGCCCATCTGCTCGATGCCGTCCTTCTTGCCGTACAGCTCGACATACTGCGCCGCCACCAGCTCCAGATTCTCAAACACCCGGCGTTTCAGTTCATCCGTCGAACATTTCTGCAAGGCCACAAGTTCGCTCTCTGTGCAGTCCGCCACCGGCTTTTTCAGAAGTGCATTGGCTTTGTCGCGGCTACTCATTCAGCACCCCTACCCTTCGGCCTGACCGTGAAGTCCACGCCATTTTCTACGGCGATGGCTAGTGTGGTGTCTCAAAAATAGATAGAACTATTTTGACCGGTGTTGGTCGAATCAGCTTCCTTATAGGAGACTACGCTGATGGCCCACCCTGGACGCCCCGCCACGAAGCTGCAGATCACCGATGCCGAGCGCGCAGAGCTGCATGCGCGACTGCGCGTACGCAAAGCGCCCGAGGACGAGAAGCTGCGCATGCGAATCGTGCTGGGCTGCGCAGATGGGGAGTCGGGCACCATGATTGCCCAACGCTTGGGCACGACGGTGCAAACTGTCTCCAAGTGGCGGCGGCGCTACCGGGCGTATCGTCTGGCGGGTTTGACCGATGCCCCGCGCGCTGGCCGCCCGCGCAGTGTGGGCGACGAGCAGGTTCAGCTCATTGTGGACAAGGTTCGCCAGAGCAAGCCTGACAACGCCACGCACTGGAGCGTGCGCCAGATGAGTCGGCACGCTGGCGTATCGCCCGCGACGGTGCAGCGCATCTGGCATGCCTTTGGGCTGAAGCCGCACCTGCAAGAAACCTTCAAGCTATCGACGGATCCCCATTTCGTGGACAAGGTACGGGATGTGGTGGGGCTGTATATGGCACCACCCGATCGCGCCTTGGTGCTGTGCGTGGACGAGAAGAGCCAGATCCAGGCTCTGGATCGCACCCAACCAGGGTTACCACTGACGTTTGGCAAACCCAGCACGCGCACGCACGATTACAAGCGCCATGGCACAACGTCGCTGTTTGCAGCGCTGGATGTGGCCACTGGCAAAGTCATAGGACAGCTCAAGCGCCGTCACCGCAGTGTGGAATTCCTGCAGTTCCTCAAAGCCATCGATGCAGCGGTGCCTGGCGAACAAGACATCCACCTGATCATGGACAACTACGGCACGCACAAGACGCAGGCAGTGCGGGCCTGGCTAGCAGCCCATCCTCGCTACCACGTTCACTTCACGCCCACCTCAGCGTCCTGGCTCAATCTGGTCGAGCGTTTCTTTAGCCAGATCAGCGAGCAGTGGATCAAGCGCAGCGCCCACACCAGCGTTGCTCAGCTGGAGCAATCCATACGGGAATACATTGATCGTCACAACGAGGATCCCAAGCCGTTCGTGTGGCATAAAAGTGCGGACACCATCTTGGCATCTGTGGCGCGGGCAGCTAGCTCTATTATTTGATGCTTACTTTTGAGACACCACACTAGCAGGCTGCTGAAATACTCCCCACCGACAGTCCGCGACAGCCGCCCAGCCGCGACAATCAAGCCCCCCACTGACCAGACAGACGAGCCATCCATGCGCGGAGCCGACACCTTCACCGAGAGCCTGTTCACGATGCGCCATCTCGATGACTTCGTGCCCGCCGACCACCCCCTGCGGGTGATCCGCATCATGGTCAACAAGGCCCTGGAGAAGATGGACGATCTGTTTGCCCAGATGTATGCGGCCGACATCAAGGGCGGGCGCCCCAGCATTGCCCCCGAGAAGCTGCTGCGCGCCATGCTCATCCAGGCGCTCTACAGCGTGCGCTCGGAGCGCCAACTCATGGAGCAGACCCAGTACAACCTTCTGTTTCGCTGGTTCATTGGCCTGGCCATGGACGATGCCGTTTGGGTGCCCACCGTCTTCAGCAAGAACCGCGAACGTCTGATCGAGCACGATGCGGTCATCGAGTTCTTCAATCAGATCGTGCAACAAGCCCAGGAGCAGGAACTGCTCTCGGGCGAGCACTTCAGCGTGGATGGCACCCTGATCCAGGCCTGGGCGGGCCACAAGAGTTTTGTGCGCAAAGACCGCCAGGGCGACGACGATACCGACGCGGGGAACTTCAAAGACCAAAAGCGCAGCAACGACACCCACGAGTCCACAACGGACGCGGATGCAAGGCTGTACCGCAAAGGCAAGACAGCCAGCGAGTTGCGCTTCATGGGCCACACACTCACCGACAACCGCCACGGGCTGGTGGTCAGCGCCGTGGTCACACAGGCCGACGGATATGCAGAGCGCGAAGCGGCCAAGGCCATGATCAACGATGCGCGGCAGGCACTACCGGGCGATGAGCCCATCACGATCACGCTGGGCGCAGACAAGGGTTACGACGCCAGGGAGTTCATCGACGCGCTGCAAGAGATGAACGTGCTGCCCCATGTGGCGCAGAACAAATCAGGGCGTCAATCGGCGGTGCCTGACAGGATCGCGGGCAGCGAAGGCTACGCCATCTCCCAGCAAAAGAGAAAGCTGATCGAACAAGGCTTTGGCTGGGCCAAGACGGTGGGGCACATGCGTCAGGTGGTGGTGCGCGGGATCAAGAAGGTGGACCAGATGTTTGTGCTGACGATGGCGGGCTACAACCTCACGCGGTTGCGCAGCTTGGGGCAAATCCGTCTGCAGGGGCAGGTGTGAGGGAAAAGGGGCGAGAAAACGGGCTGGGAAAGGTAAAAAGGCCGACCTGAAGCACTGATTTTCAGGATACGGAAAGCGGGCGCAAGAAACGCGCGAGGGCCGAGGAAGATGCTCCTGGGCAAGGGGGAGTGAGTATTTCAGCAGCCTGTTAGACGTTTCGCAGGTGGTTGGATTACATATCGCGCCCCTTTCCGGTGGCCGCTGTTCAGCGTCGAGGGAATTCACGCCAGAGTGCTTCGCACTACAAAAAGGGAGCGCCTTGGGGGTGTCGAAGCTGCGCCAAGGGCGGGCTGAAGTGGTGGCTCGGGGGGGGGGCTTTGTCACCAAAATACGGGGTGCTGCATAAAACACCAGTATGTACGCAAGCCCAGTACCCTGCGATCCTTCGCCCCTGATCCTGCCGGTGGCGGGGGACTGCGTTCGCGCCGGGTTTCCTTCGCCAGCAGAGGACTTCCAGGTCGAGAGGCTGGATTTGACCTCAATTTTAGTTTCGCACCCCCAGGCGACGTTTTTCCTGCGTCTGCGGGGCGGCGATTCGATGCATGACGCTGGTCTTTTCGATGGTGATTTGCTGGTGGTGAATCGTGCATTGAAGCCGGTGAACGGGGATGTGGTGATCGCCGTGGTGGACGGGGAGTTCACTTGCAAAACGCTGTGGCTGAAGTTCGGCCGGATGAAGCTGGTGGCCGCAAATCCCACCTACCCGGAAATCGTCCCCAAGGAGGGGCAGACCATCGAGGTTTGGGGGGTGGTTACCGCCTCCATCAAGCGGCTTCGCGGGGGCACCGTCCCCACTGACGCTGGCAATCGGCTCATCGGGCGGTATCTGCTCCAGCAACTCGAGCAGCATGGGCGCATCGCCCACGCTGTTGTCGGTCACCTCGATGGCCCGGATCTCCAACGTGTGGGCATCAACACCCAGGTGCACCTTGCGCCACTGGCGCCGGTACTCGGCCCCGTGCTTCTTGCGTTTGCATTCGCCTTCGCCAAGGAACTGAATGCCGGTGCTGTCCACCAGCAGTTCCAGTGCGGTGGTACTGGCTCGGTAGGGCAGTTGTACCTGCAAAGTCTTCTGGCGTCGGCACACGGTGCTGTAGTCGGGCACCCGCCAGTCCAGGCCTGCCAGACGCAGCAGGCTTTCAACCATGCCCAGGCTTTGACGCAGGGCCAGACCGAACAGGCACTTGATGCCCAGACAGAACTGGATGGCTGCGTTGGAGAAGATGTGCTGGCGCCCGCGTTTGCCGCTGGATGGGGCGTACCACTGCATGCCTTTGTCCAGCCAGATTGTCAGCGACCCTCGGGCTTTGAGCGCGGCGTTGTACTCTGCCCAGTTGGTGGTCTTGTAGCGGGCCTTGGACCCCTTCGGTTCACTCATGTCTCGAGGTTACCAGCTCAGCGGACTGGCTTTGTGCAACAAAGCCATTTACTGGTGGAAAAGCATTTGGATACTGGTGGAAAAGCATTTGGATGAGTCAAATCGCCGCGCCCAGGAGCTGAACGCCGAAAAGCGTCGCACCCAGCAGCTGTATGCAGAAAAGCTTCAAGAGTGCATTACTGCGCAGATTCCCTTGCCAACCTGTAAAGAGAGAGCCCAGAAGCTGGCTTTCCCCAATGGTCTCGGTGGTGTGAAACTCCCCGATTAAGAACCTAAAACAAAGCCCCTCACGGGGCTTTTGTCATTGATCGAGCGGTTCTTCTTTGTCAGAGGCGGCTTCGAGCGCATTTCGCCAGGCCTGTCGCCTCTTGTGGTCGTAGCGTGCCGTCACCTTCAGGCTGGAGTGCCGCGCCTGGGCCTGCACGTACCGTGGGTCTACCCCCGCTTCCATGGTATGCGAGACCCCTGTGTGTCGCATCCAGTGGGGCGATGCCAGCATAAGCCGTTGTGCGGCACGCTTATCTTCATCCTTCACCAACGCAGCCGCCATCTTGAAGATCTCTTTGCAGATCAGGTAGATGGCCTGGGCGGTGACGCCCTTGTCTTTGCCGGTGACCGCAAGGATGGCGGGCAGGGTCTCCTTGTACGCGGGCAGAGGTGACAGGCCCAAGGAGGTGCGGTAGATGCGCAGCTCGTCCATGAGTTTGGAGGTGGCCACGATGGTCGCTTTCTTGCCGCCCTTGCCCACCAGCTTGATGTTCCAACCCTGGGGCGATGGCTCAAAACTCCCCATGGTCAGCATCGCGGCCTCTTCGCGGCGCAGGTACGCGCGGTACAGCAGCTGGGTGATCCAGCGTGCGCGGTGGTAGTGCTTGAGGTCGCGGTCGCTCTCGCGCGGCAGGGCCTCCACGGCTTGCTGGACGGCCAGCCACTCGCGCTCGCTCAGTGCCTCCTCCACCTCCTCATCGGGCGTGGTCTTGCCCATTCCCTCGTGGGCCATCTTCACGGGGTTGAACATGCAGTAAGGGTCAACCTTGGTGCGGCGCAGCTCCCGCATGGCGGTGAACATCCTGAAGAGCACCGTCAGGGTGTGTTTGACGCTCTCGGTGGACAGGGGCTTTCTGAAGGGTTGGTGCTTCCAGCCTTGGGAGAGAAGGTACTCCTCATCGAAGGGGCGAGGGTTCTCCAGAAACACCAGGTAGTCGTTGATGTCCTGGGTGACCACCTCGGGCAGCAGATCGGGTGCGGGCGGTCGCCTGGCGCGCAGCCACACCAAGAAGCGGTAGCACTCCTTTTCGTAGGAGCGCGTGGTGTGCTGGGACTTCTTGGAGTAGGTGTCCAAGAAGGCGCGGATCGCTGATACATCGTCTGTGATGTACCGGGTGATGAGCGCGAGGGAGTCGGCCTCAGCGGTTGGGCGAACCGGGTATTGGTAGGAGGTGAGGGTGTTCATGGCGATACCAGCTCCGCACATGCGCTGGTGGCAGAAGCCTCGGATTGGACTGGCGTGATGCCAAAGGCGAGGAACATGGCGTTGCCGCGCTCGAACAGGTCGAGCATCTTCTGAGCCAGCTCGTGGCGGTCGAGAAACTCCATGCCGACCAGATCCTCTCGGCGGTTGACCTTGACTTGGCAAATCAGGCCCATGAGCAAAGGGATAGCACCCACGTTGCGCATGAGGAACCACAGCCAGTGTGGCCACTGCTGGATCAGCTTGCCAAAAAAGGTGCGAACTTCGGGCACCTCCACCAGCTCACGCGGGTCATTGTCGTAGCCCGTGATGTGGATGAGCAGGGATTCTTGGAAGCGCAGCGCTGTCTCTTTGGAGTCGGTCAGGGCCATCAGGCGCTCCAAGGCGCTCGCGATGTTGCCTGCTTCGATTTCGGTGCGGGTCAGGTCCAGTACCACCAGCGCATCCTCGTTGAAGTTGGCCAAGCCATCAGCGTCTGTGCGCATCAGAATGATTTTGGGGTCTTGGCTCATCTGATCCCTCCACTGCGCTTGATGTTCAATCCTGTGCTCTCGAAATAATAGCGGAAGGTCTTCTCTGGGAGCCATTCCTCGCCCTCGGGGCCCTGCACCAGCAGCTGGAGATCCTTGGTCTTTTGGCTGCCGCGCAGTCGCACGATGTGGGCGCGCTGATCCTCATCGGCAAGGCCGCTGGATCTGACGGCCACCACTTCATCGCCAACCTCGAACTCTGGACGCTCAACAACCACCTCACGTATGGGCTTGAGCTTTTGCTTTGCCGTACGGGCGGTGCGCAGTTCTTCCTTGATCTGGGGGCTGCACTGGGGAATACCGGCGATGGCGCATTCCCACAGGCGGGCTCTGCCGGGGTCTTCGAACACGGTGTACAGGCGCTGCCGGGACACGCCCAGGTACTGAGCGGCATCCCGGATCGACCAGCCCTTGGTGCGCAGGCGCTCAGCCAGGAACCCGCCTTTTCTCGTGCTTTGCAGGGTGGGCTGGATGGAAGAGGGTGGCGCTGTCATGGGGCCAGCCGCTTCAGGCGTTCTGCCGCATGGTCGATGTGGGTCTGGAGTTTGTCCCCGCAGGGGGCGAAGTCGCGGCTCAACAGGGAG
Source organism: Acidovorax temperans (assembly GCF_006716905.1). Classification (GTDB taxonomy): domain Bacteria; phylum Pseudomonadota; class Gammaproteobacteria; order Burkholderiales; family Burkholderiaceae_C; genus Acidovorax; species Acidovorax temperans. The sequence goes on from NZ_VFPV01000005.1 coordinate 159,008, forward strand.
GATGTACGCAGGCGCATCACGTAGTCCTGGGCCAAGGACAGTGCCCGCGCCCAGGTGCTCGGGTTGACCACATCGATGATGTCCAGGCTCAGCCGAAACTCAGGGAGTTCGCCGGGTGCTGTCGGGGCAAAGCCCATGGGCGTCATGTCATACACGGGCGCCAACGAGAACGGCTGGGCCCTGTCGGTTAAGCAGGCCTGGTTGCCGCTGTGCATAGGGCGGTTTACTTCGCTGCCTTGCGCTTGGCACCAGCGGGACAAGCAGCAAATAACCAGCTTCATAGAGCTTGTAGCGGGTGTTGAGGGGTGTCGCGACCGCCTGTACTTGCGAAGGATTGGTTGTAACGCACATATTGGAGGCGCTCACTTTTGAGGGAACAAAGCGCGCATCCAGGGGGCCTGCGTAGCTTGTCTGCGCCCTTTTCACGACCGCACTTGCCTCAAGTGAGCACATGTCGTTCAAAAGGGATTGCGGCTTCAGCGCATGGCGCTGGATGTTCAACACAGCGCCCAGGGAAACATCCGTGCATGAAAATTTGCCCTTGCACGAGTCAAACATTCTTTCAAACGGGGTGCCTGGCTTGAACAAGGAACCGTACTTCGTTGCGAAATCCAAGGCGCTTTGTTTGGCGAAGGCCGTTTGAGAATCGGCTCTTCCTACGTAGTAATCTGAGTAGCCAGAGGATTTGAGTGCATTGGGGTAAAAGGTGTACGAGTCCTTCACTCCATAAAAGTCCATACCGCGAATGCCGTTGCCAATGGTGGAGTTCAACACCCAAAACAAAACACCAACCATCAACAAGATCACCGCCATCCGCACCCCGTTCTGAAGCCTGGCGCTATCGCGATCTTTCTCGTATTGCGTCCGGGTGTCCAAAATGGGGGAGCCCACCACTACCGGCTGCGGTTCGTAAGTCTTCCAGATCAGCTTTTCTTGCTCCTGGGCTCGATGCTCACCGAGCTGGTGGAGCGCGACTCCGATGCTATCTCCGGCGCGCACCTTGGCTTCACGAAGCTCGCGTTCGGTGGTCATGTTTCCGGCCAAATAGAGGGGATCGTATTGAGACATGAGGTGACAGGAGTTGAAGCTGATTTCAGCGATTAGGAGATTCTGTCGGCCTTCCTACGGGTGTCAACAACTGTTAATGCAGCAACACGGGGAAACAGCGAAATCGTCAACTTTTTCACGCGGTGTGGCGCTGCTGATGCGCTTTGCAAGGTCGAACGTGACGCTCGCCATTCGGTCAGGTCATTTTTGACACGCATTCGAGGTCAAGGTACCGCGACTATGCCTTCGGTAGTTACAACTTGGCTCGCAAAATAGACACAACTTCTGTTATGCGAACGGTTGATGTTCTTCGCGGGTCAATCGTCCAAAGCTTTGCCTGCTGGGCAATGTAGGTAAAACTTTTGACACCCCGAGAGTGTCAAGCAGGTGGACACTCTCCACACCCTCGACCCAGCCTCATTGTGTCAACTGATTGGACACGGTTTCCAGGTCAGTCAGCTAGAGCGTTCGCGGCCGAGCTTGGCAAGTCCTTGATTTCAAAAGACTTCTCGCGGAACCCTGCATTTTACAGGGAGCCCAAGATCCCCTGAGCACACGGTCTCCAAGGCGCCCGAAAAACTTTTTTGCTCGTACTTTTTACGCTACCCCCTCTGTTTCTTATGATAAGTGGACTAATCATAAAAATGATCATAAAACATAATGAACGCTACGTAAAGCGTAAAGGTTACATAATCCGTAAAAGAGCTAAAATGTCGTATCTATAGCTTCACCAGGAGAAGACATGCAGGAAAACAGCACGGTCAACAGCGCACAGGCCCTTGCCGCTGTCAGCGCCGCCTTAGACAGTCTTCCCGGTGGAGCCACCAGGCAGGAAAAGACCAAGCTCGCTGCCAGGATCCTGTTTCTGGACTTTGGGATCTACCCCTCTGCCAAGGTGGTGCGTGAATTCACAGGACAAGGCTCTCTCACCGACATCAGCCGTGACCTGCAGCACTTCTGGGATGAGTTTCGTAAGCACATGCGGATAAAGCTGGAGGTGCCAGAGGCGCCAGTGGCTCTTCGAGCCACTTTTGGTGAGGCTCTGGGCAAGCTGTGGGCGCTTTCCTGTGAGCATGCCGATAAGAGGATGGAGATCTTCAGGCGCGAATGCCAGGAACACGTCGATGCTGCCCAGATGGCTCTGGAGGCAGCATGCTCATCCCGCACCGAGGCATGGGCGCAGGTAGATACGCACAAAAGCCAGCTGGTCGCCATGCAGGAGCGCCTGGACGCCGCCGAAAAACGGGCCGAGGCCCAGGCAGCGGAAATCGGCGGTCTTGAAGCTCAAGTGGAAGGTTGGAAGCGCCAGGCTGAAGCTGACGCTGCTGCACGCAAGCAGTCGGAGGAGAAGTTCATGGCCGAGCTGGAGAACGAGCGGATCGAGCGCAGAACCGATGCGAAGCGGTTTGAGGGGGAGATCAATTTTGCGAAGCGCCAGATCGAGGCAGCGCGTCAGGTCGAGAAGGATGTGCGTGAGCAGCTGCAGGCCGAAAAGACCAGCAAGGACATCGAGTTGGCTACCTACCGCCAGCGCATGAACAAGGCTGAAGAATCGGTAGTTGCGCTGCGCGCGGAGAATGCAGAGGTTGTCAGCCAAAAGGGTTGGCTGGAGAAAAAGGTGGAGGAGTTGCAGGAGCGGGTCAAGGAATTGGCCAAGGCGGGCTCAGCCAAGGCACCGCGGGCTCCTCGCCGTGCTGCCCTCAAGCGCACCACTTTGCGGTAAGAGGGTCGGCAGGGATTCATGTAAAAAACCGCAGAACTCAGCCTAACCACATGATTCCGTTGAGAAATTCGCGGCTCAGCATCGGCCTCTTTGCCAGCAACCCCAGCGGTCATCCGTACCGGCCGCACCGGGCAGAACAGCTCAAAACCGGCCTCACATTGAATAACGCCAGATTATCAAATGTGAGGAAATGCCGTCACCGTGACCGCAAAGGTGCCGAAAACGGTACGTAATGCCGTATTACGTATCGCAGTACGATTCCCGCCTCAGGAGAAGCACCTCCCGTTCCTGAAAAGTCAGCGTGGAGCGCTCCCCATGCTGCCGCGCAGCCGTGCCACCTGGGCACGCGCTTCTACCAGCAGCTGCTCCCAGTCGCTCGGTGGGTGACCACTGGCCAGCATCTTCTTGAACACCCGATACGCATCAGAATCGCTCTCGTTTGCGCGCTTGGTGTCTGCATCGTTGACCCAGCCCAGGACAATCACCTTGCTGGGCGCGTGGAACCGGAAGAACAGCCGATATTGCTGGAAGAACTTGGCTCTGAACCAGTGCTTGTTTTCATCGCCAAGCGTGTTGCCCTGCCGGTACTCAGGCCGTGCCGGGTCTTGCGGAATCACATCAAACGCCAGGCTGACGATGGCTGCAAGCCTCTTTGCGGAATTCTTCTTCTCGTAGCCCGTCGGGTCTTTCGCTTGCAACTCGGCAACCTGCTGGAGCAGCTTCTCGTACTGATCAAGGAACAGAGGGTGTGCGAAGACCGTCCATCCATGGATAACCACCTCGGGTTGCGGTGTCGATTTTTCCGAGGACTTGGGCAGGCGTGACGGCGGAACACCCGCACCCACATGGCGGATGCGGCTCATTCGTCTTCCGGTGAGAGTGGTGCATCCATGTCGAACTTCACACCAGCGGTCAGCTCGCGCCCCCGTTGCACCAAGCCCATGTCAATGCGCTGGAGACGTTCCGGCTGCGCGGCGATGTCGCGGGCCAGGAAATCCAGGAACTGCCCGATGACAGGATCCGCCTCTGCGGCAGCGGCGCGGGTCAGGACGACCTCGCCAGTGGACTGGATCGCGTAGTGGATCTTGTCGCGCTTACCCAGGCGAAGCGCTCGGCGGACGGTTTCTGGAACCGTGGTCTGGTAGCGGTCGGTCAGCGTGGACTCTGCTTCAAGTGCGGTTGGCATGACGCAATCTCCGGATGGAAGGAGGAATGCCACGCATAGTAATGCATTTGCATTGCCCGTTCAACTGCACTTTTGGCGAGGGCCTACAGCGGGAAGGGGGATGAACTGCAAAAAATGCAGTGCAATCATGGGCTTAATCCCACTTCTGCGGTTTTTTACATGAATCCCTGCCGACCCTCGGTAAGGTCTCTTGCAGAACCACATACAGAGGGAGTGCGGGATGAAATTGAGATCGATGGGAATCTGTGCGGTGCTGTGCTTTCCACTGCTGACACACGCGCAGGGCATGGCGCCCACTTTGCATCCCGAAACCTTTTGCCCTCTGGGTGCCAAGATGGGCATGGCCACGGGGCAATTCAACAAGGTGGATTTTCCGGGGTGCTCCAGCCCACCTAAGGCGGTGACTGCAAACCGTGGCCGCTCTGGGCTGCAGAACACACTGGCCTTCTACTCAATGTCACAGCTAGACAAGGTGCAGCAGCTCGAATACCTGTCGCTGCTGCTCAACGTGAACAACCCTCAGGAGGCCAAGGGAGCGTACGCAGCACTTCTGCCAGCCGCAACGACGCTCTCCGTGCAGGTGCTCGGTGAGATACCCAAAGGTCTGGAGCAAGCCATCATGGCGGGGCAATCCAAGAACTGGAAATCACGGGGATGGCGTGCTGAACTGAAGCGCAAGGAGTTTTCGCCCGCGTCGAACGGGCACCAGCTGACTTACAGGCTTTACCCAGGCAAGTAACAACTAGTGTGGTGTCTCAAAAGTAATCATCAAATAATGGTACTCGCTGCCCGCGCCACAGATGCCAAGATGGTGTCCGCACTTTTATGCCACACGAACGGCTTGGGATCCTCGTTGTGACGATCAATGTATTCCCGTATGGATTGCTCCAGCTGAGCAACGCTGGTGTGGGCGCTGCGCTTGATCCACTGCTCGCTGATCTGGCTAAAGAAACGCTCGACCAGATTGAGCCAGGACGCTGAGGTGGGCGTGAAGTGAACGTGGTAGCGAGGATGGGCTGCTAGCCAGGCCCGCACTGCCTGCGTCTTGTGCGTGCCGTAGTTGTCCATGATCAGGTGGATGTCTTGTTCGCCAGGCACCGCTGCATCGATGGCTTTGAGGAACTGCAGGAATTCCACACTGCGGTGACGGCGCTTGAGCTGTCCTATGACTTTGCCAGTGGCCACATCCAGCGCTGCAAACAGCGACGTTGTGCCATGGCGCTTGTAATCGTGCGTGCGCGTGCTGGGTTTGCCAAACGTCAGTGGTAACCCTGGTTGGGTGCGATCCAGAGCCTGGATCTGGCTCTTCTCGTCCACGCACAGCACCAATGCGCGATCGGGTGGTGCCATATACAGCCCCACCACATCCCGTACCTTGTCCACGAAATGGGGATCCGTCGATAGCTTGAAGGTTTCTTGCAGGTGCGGCTTCAGCCCAAAGGCATGCCAGATGCGCTGCACCGTCGCGGGCGATACGCCAGCGTGCCGACTCATCTGGCGCACGCTCCAGTGCGTGGCGTTGTCAGGCTTGCTCTGGCGAACCTTGTCCACAATGAGCTGAACCTGCTCGTCGCCCACACTGCGCGGGCGGCCAGCGCGCGGGGCATCGGTCAAACCCGCCAGACGATACGCCCGGTAGCGCCGCCGCCACTTGGAGACAGTTTGCACCGTCGTGCCCAAGCGTTGGGCAATCATGGTGCCCGACTCCCCATCTGCGCAGCCCAGCACGATTCGCATGCGCAGCTTCTCGTCCTCGGGCGCTATGCGTACGCGCAGTCGCGCATGCAGCTCTGCGCGCTCGGCATCGGTGATCTGCAGCTTCGTGGCGGGGCGTCCAGGGTGGGCCATCAGCGTAGTCTCCTATAAGGAAGCTGATTCGACCAACACCGGTCAAAATAGTTCTATCTATTTTTGAGACACCACACTAGGCGCGCAGTAGCGGCCGAACCTCAGGTTCCACCGGCTCATCATCCTTGCGCTTGGTGGCTCCCGCCAGTTTCAGCCGTGGGCCCTCGGGCAAGTGCTCACGAAGGTGGAGCAAGCCTTTGGCGTTTTTCAGGCCCGCGCGCAATACCACCTCGTCCTGGTGAACGCCTTCGCGCAGCAGCCGCACCAGCAAGGTGTTGCGCACAATCTGTGGCCCCAGACGCAGTGGCGGTGCTTCACCAACAGAGGCGCAGGCCTTCAGCAAAAAGGCCCGCACCAAGTTCAAAAGCTGTTCGTCGGTCAGAACCTTGCCTGTTTTGCCGGAGAACAGGATCTCGCTGGCAGCGTGCGCTGGCGATGACGCCTTCACCCGCAGCCACTCCACGATGCCTTGGCGGGTGTGCTCAGAGATCAGCAGTTCTCGCACGCGGGTGTAGCTTTCGCCATCCACCTTGATGGAGGCGTCCTGTTGGCCAGACTTGTCCACGAATGCTTGCACCAGCAGCCCGCGCAGCTCAGCCGGGGTGAGCCCCAGCTCGAACAGGACACGCAACAAAGCGCGGTTGCGCACCGCGATCTCACGCTGGGCGATTTCGGGGTCAATCGGCTCATCCAGCATTTGGATGCAGCGATCCCACACGCGAGGCGAAAGAATCGCGCCCAGCGGGTTTTCAATCGGGGGCTTGTCCCTGTCGGCCACAGAGCTGACGGGATTTTCTGGGATGACGCCTTTATCAACGGCGTGGTCATAAACGCGCACCAGGACGCGCCAATAACGGCGCTTGGTGATTGCGCTGACTACTTCTCCAGTTTTTCTGCTGCGTATTCCAGATTGGATAAAGGTCACGACAAAAGGAGGCGTCACATCGGCCCAGTGAACAGGCGGTTCACTGCCCTGCCCTCGTTCGCCATCCAGAAAACGCTTCCAAGTGCTCCAGATATACCGATACGCATCAGCGTCTTCTTCCGAAATGGGACGACGGTCAGAAACCGCGCAGTGGCGCAGCCATTGCTCGAAAATTTCATCAGCGCTGAGGTTGGAAATACTGGTCATGGCGGGCACCTGTGAGACCAGATTTTAAGTTCTCCAGCTGCAAATATCAAATCACTACCAAGAAAAACGAATTTCCGCAGTCATTGGTGTTATTTTTTGCATATAAAACAACACTCTAAGGCCTATGTGTGTACAGCCGACCTCCTTCCTGGTGACATTCTTGTTTTACCCTGAGGCGGGCGATATGTAATCCAAATTAAGGCACCAGTGAAAAATGCCGCAAAGGATGCCTAGCAGAAAGGCTTCGCAGTGTGTCCATAAGAGCGGCGGCACCATATTAACCTGTCTTGGTGTTTAGCCCCCATCGCATTGCATTGGTAAACCCTTGCCCTGACGCTGGTTTTAGGAAGGTAGTACATGAATTTGGGTGGTGACAGTGTGGCTCTAATAATGGTCGCGATTATGTAATCCAATCCTAAACAAATAGCACAGGCGAAAAAAAACCCCGGCCACCGCATGAGCAGTGATCGGGGTTTCGGTGCGATTAATTCGCTAAAAGCCATGCAAGATGGCTTGGCCAGTTAAAACAATAGCGCTTGGTTCTCATAACGAACAGAGCACTTTGCTTTAACTTCCTCAGGGGTACGTTGACCAAATGCGCGGCAAGCCTCGTCCAAGTCAGTTAGCTGCGCAGCAGCTTGGAGGCGAAGCCGCCTGATTTGGGCGGGGAAGGATAGCGCTGCCCGCGCAAGCGGGCATAGGCATTCAATGGGGTGTTTGCTGTTGCTCGATGTACCTGCGGATCACGTCAATGGGCGCACCACCACACGAGGATGCAAAGTAGGAAGGCGACCACAGCATATTCTTCCAGTACCTGTTGGCAATGTCCGGGCGCTCTTTGCGTAGCAGGCGGCTAGAGACGCCCTTGAGGCTGTTCACGAGATTGGACACGGCCACCTTCGGTGGGTAGTTCACCAGCAGATGAACATGATCGTCCTCGCCGTCCATCTCCACCAACTCGGCCTCAAAGTCTTTGCACACGCTGGCGAAATGCAAGCGCAGCCTCTGGATCGCGTCAGCGTCAAAGACATGCCTGCGGTATTTGGTCACAAAGACCAAATGAACGTGCATCATAAAAACGCAGTGCCCGTGCATCGCCACGCAATACCAGGCGCAATCCACCTGCGAATGTCCGCATTAACGGAGCACCCGGCGAATCTTGCGCCACAAGCCGGGATTCCGAGATCCCACCCAACAATTACCCCAGCAATTACCCCAGCGAGCAGCCAAACAAGCAACCCGCGCGCACTCACCCCGCCCTATTCCAGGGCAACCAGCCTGAATCACCGATCCGATCCAGCTGAAATCCTTCCCAACTCAGATCAAGGTAGCCAACCTCAATCCATCCGATATCCAGTTCCGTCTTTGGAATACTTTTAGTGAAGTCTCCCGGTGCAATGTGTGAAAAGAACGGAACACACAATGCAGCTCCCCCGCGTGGACGGTGAGGAACACAAGCAATCAACACCCGGTTTGATCCGTACATCATTGGTACGAAATCAACACGGTAAAAACTTGTGCCCAGTCACCCGCTATGGGTCACCAAGGTAAACGCAACAAGGCGTCGTCCAAGGCAGGCAGTGCCGTAAGTGGCAAACTGAGTTCGATCATCGGTCGAACCTCTTCACTCTACTTTCTACGGAACCCAGGCGATGGGCGCCGCACGCGTTTCAATATCCGGCATCAGACATCCCGCTCTTCATCTGCTCACCTCAACTACACAGTGACCCATATCGGAATTTCTTCCTTGGAATTTCTTCCGGGTATGTGCACGAGGGCAAATGTGGCTTTGGAATGTCCAACACAACGAAGCAATCAAGCTTCCGGTATTGATCGGTACGTAGAGCTAGAACCTTTCCGAATAAACATCGGAGGGATTCACTACTTCAGTCAGTTGGAACTGACAGTGGCTGGGGAACTTCCCCAGCATCGAGACCCAGACGGGCCTTCTTTGGTTTGCTTCGACCATCCCGCTGTGCGCAGGATCTGAAGCTGGTTTGAACGCCGCGAGCGGCAACTTTGAAGGTTGGGCATGAAGCCCAGGAACAACCCGAGGGCCGTTGCGGGTGGATTCTGACATGAAAAGTATCAAAAGTCACTTTTTTGCAGGCTGATTTTTCTCCAAAAACCCGCCGAAAACCGTTTGGAATTCGTGTTTCGCCCCGAAACCCGCATGGGTGCTGGCTTGGCGCAATGGTTCTCCTTGGGTGAGAACGTTTTGTGCAGGGGCAAAAAAGGGGGGCGACCGGCCCTTGGTGATGGGTCTGAACGGGAGGACGCGTGGTGCTCTGGGTTGTGCTGGACCCTATCCGCGACCTCTTGGGCTTACGACGTGGGGGCCTGGATTGAGCCGAAGCCTGCGGCGATGGGCTGGTGGCAGGTCCGGCATCTGTTCATCGTGTGCGGCAGATTTTGTGATGCCGGCGAAGGCCGGGGCACATCCTTATTGGGTTGCCTGCCGCGACGCATCGCCGCCCAGTGGCCTTGAAGAGGCCAGTCAATGACATGCGTTCCAGCTGTCGTTGAGGGGCCGTGTCGCAAAGGGCCTGTGTCTGGCTTGCGACTGGCCTCTCATTGCCCGTTGCATCATGCGTGTGCAACCAGTTCGTTTGCTGCGTGGCAATGGGTGGCCTCGCATGCGCCAATCCCAGGCCAGTACGGCGATTAATGTCGCCCTTCTTTGCAATATTGATTGGGCATCCGACCGTATCAGTGCCTTGGGGAGATTCGTTTTTACCCACGAATCGGGGATGATTCTGCTCGTTCCCAAATCTTACTCATTCAGATATGGCCAATTCCATGTTTCAAATTCCCGTCGTAGCTCTCGATATTGGTTATTTCTCTGTCAAAGGTGCATCTCGCCGCGAGAAAAACGACACGATCAAGGCATTCCAATTCCCCAGCCAGTGCTCGCATGTGACTGCGGTTCACAAAACATCTATTGGAATGGCCGCACTTTCTGGCGCGAATGTCACAGTCAATGGTGCGGAGTATTTCGTAGGTCAAGACGTTGTGCTCCAAACCAGCGCCCGTCAAACCCGAGCCATCACAGAAAATTACGCGGACTCGCCCGAATATAAGGCCCTCTTCTTGGGTGGCCTCTATTATTTTCTGCGCGATTATGCGAACGAGCTGCGCGGTAAGACCGAAGTGGAAATTCGCCGCTTGGTTGCTGGTCTGCCGATGAACACGCTGGCAACACATGAGGCCAAGGTCAGGGAGTTATTTGAGGGCACGCATGTTGTACCTTCTCCCTTTGGTGAGGGTAATTTCAAGGTACATATCAAGTCAGTGAATGTTATTCCCCAGCCCCAAGGTGCCATGGTCAGTACGGGCGCAAGACAAAAAACCATGAACCTGGATCGTTTCTTCGATCAGAATATGCTTGTTCTGGATATGGGCGGTGGCACATTCGACTGGTTCCTTGTGAACAAACGCAAGATTCTCCATAACCGTTCGGGAGCCTATCAAAAAGGCGTCTTGACCTGTGTAAACATGGTTTGCGACAGGATCAAGGCCGGCATCAAAGACGACCCCCTTGTGGTTGAACGTGTCGATGAGGCGATCCGCGAAGGCTACGAAGAAATCACCCTGGGCGGCAAGAAATACCGCATGGACGACTATCTGCCGATTGCGGATGCCGTGCTGACAGAATGCCTGAACTCCATGCGCAATGCGGTGCTTTCCCTTGAAAGTATCGATCTGATTATTTTCACTGGCGGCGGCGGCAAGCGCTTGCATCATGTCGCCCAGAAACTGATGCCGGATCTCGCCGGAATCATGACGTTGGATACCGATCCGGTTTTCTCAAACGTGCGGGGCTTTTACGTACTGGGCGAGGCAAGCAATGGATAACGACGCGACGAAGGTCGATGTCCGTTGTCGGTTTGCGTTGGAGAAACTGATCAGTCCCGATCTTTATGAGCTTTTCAGCCAAATACCCACCTCCCAGCATTCAAAGCTAATCCTGGTGATGCTGGAGCGGGCGTTGTGCTATGAAAAGCAGATGGGGTTGTTTCAAAATCGCCCGATCATCGGTGCCCAGCCTCTCGCCTCTCCAGTCGCCGTTCAATCATCCCCGCACGAGCACCGGCAAGAACCGGCGCCACCGAAGCCGCAAAAGGCCGTTCACAACGATCAGCCTCTTGATGGTTTGCCAGTTGGTGATGACAGCGGTGCCATCCGGCCTATTTCTGCATCTGCGCTCTCAGGGTTTGGGTTGAGCTAGGGACGATTGGGGGTGTTGACAAGACTGCGTTTGGTGTGAGAATGGATTTAAAGGAGATAAATATGAATGCCATGACGACTCGCACCATGTTCCGCGCAAATTATGTGGATCTGAATACCCGAAATGGCGAAGCTCGGGCAAATGTCTTTGCGGATATTACCCTGCCTGCCCTGGCCCCAGTTCTGCGCAATCCACTGTTACAGATGGTTTTCCTGCAATACATGACCAATGAAATCTTCGCTATGAATCTCCGCGAGAAGCAGAACATTGATGGTTATGCGATGGCGATTGATCGTTTGCAAAAGCTCGGATATTACGGAAAACCTGT
>NZ_VFPV01000006.1 GCF_006716905.1 Acidovorax temperans
GCAACTCACCGACAACCTGGTCGATGCGATGGCCTTCCACATGAAGCAACTAGAGGATGAAAGCAGCGCGGGCGCGAAGCAGTCCTTCGTCGCCGAGCAGGTACGACGCCATCAGGAAACGCCGCAGGTTGGCCGCCTGCTGTCGCTGTACGTGGACGACAGCGTGACCGATCCGACGCCGTTCGGTGAGGTGCGCCAGCGCGCCTACAAGATCATGTCCAGGGACGCGCTGCAAAGCACCGCGCAGCGCATGAGCGTCAAGCCGCTGAACAAACTGGCGCTGCACTGGCAGGCGGTGGACGGTCTGGCCGAACGCATCCGACGCCATCTGCGGCCGCTGTACGTCGCGCTCGACTTCGCCGGCACTGATCCGGACAGCCCGTGGCTCGCGGCGCTGGCCTGGGCTAAGGGCGCGTTCGCCAAACAGCAGCGCCTGTCGCAACGGCCGCTCGCCGAATGTCCGGCGGCCACGCTGCCGAAACGCTTGCGGCCGTACCTGCTGACCTTCGACGCCGATGGCAAGCCGACTGGCCTGCACGCCGACCGCTACGAGTTCTGGCTGTACCGCCAGGTCAGGAAGCGCTTCCAGTCGGGCGAACTCTACCTCGACGACAGCTTGCAGCACCGGCATTTCTCCGACGAGTTGGTTTCGATGGACGGGAAGGCCGACGTGCTGGCACAGATGGACATCCCGTTCTTGCGGCAGCCTGTCGATACCCAACTCGATGCGCTGGCGGCCCAGCTGCACGCGCAATGGCTGGCGTTCAACCGCGAGCTGAAACAGGGCAAGCTGACGCACTTGGAATACGACAAGGACTCGCAGAAGCTGACTTGGCGCAAGCCCAAGGGCGAAAACCAGAAGGCGCGCGAGCAGGCGTTCTACGAGCAACTGCCGTTCTGCGATGTCGCTGATGTGTTCCGCTTCGTCAACGGCCAGTGCCAGTTCCTGTCGGCGTTGACGCCATTGCAGCCGCGTTACGCGAAGAAGGTAGCGGATGCCGACAGCCTGATGGCGGTCATCATCGCGCAGGCGATGAACCACGGCAACCAGGTCATGGCGCGCACCAGCGACATCCCGTACCACGTGCTGGAAAATACCTACCAGCAGTACCTGCGCCAGGCGTCGCTGCATGCTGCCAACGACCGCATCAGCAACGCCATTGCCGCGCTGCCGATCTTCCCGCATTACTCGTTCGACCTCGATGCGCTGTACGGCGCCGTCGATGGGCAGAAATTCGGCGTCGAACGGCCGACCGTGAAGGCGCGCTACTCGCGCAAGTATTTCGGGCGCGGCAAGGGCGTCGTTGCCTACACGCTCTTGTGCAACCACGTGCCGCTGAACGGTTATCTGATTGGCGCGCATGAGTACGAGGCTCACCACGTGTTCGACATCTGGTATCGCAACACGTCCGACATCGTGCCGACCGCGATCACCGGCGACATGCACAGCATCAACAAGGCCAACTTCGCCATCCTGCACTGGTTCGGCCTGCGTTTCGAGCCGCGCTTCACCGACCTCGACGACCAGTTGCAGGAGCTGTATTGTTGCGCCGACGATCCGGCGCTGTACGAGAAGTGCCTGATCCGGCCGGTCGGCCAAATCGACCGGCAACTCATCGTCAGCGAGAAGGCGAACATCGACCGGATCGTCGCCACGCTGGGCCTGAAGGAAATGACGCAGGGCACGCTGATCCGGAAACTGTGCACCTACACCGCGCCGAATCCGACGCGGCGCGCGATCTTCGAGTTCGACAAGCTGGTGCGCAGCATCTACACGTTGCGCTACCTGCGCGACCCGCAACTCGAACGGAACGTACACCGCTCGCAAAACCGCATCGAGTCTTATCACCAGCTACGCTCGACCATCGCCCAGGTCGGCGGGAAGAAGGAATTGACCGGCCGTACCGACATCGAAATCGAGATCAGCAACCAGTGCGCCCGGCTGATCGCCAACGCGGTTATCTACTACAACTCGGCCATCCTGTCGCGGCTGCTGACGAAATACGAGGCGGCCTGCAACGCCAGGGCGCTGGAACTCATCACCCAGATATCGCCGGCGGCCTGGCGGCACATCCTGCTGAACGGGCATTACACCTTCCAGAGCGACGGCAAGGTCATCGACCTCGATGCGCTCGTGGCGGGGCTGGAACTGGGGTGACGGAAATTTCGGCGGTTCCGGCTTACAACCCCTGGATGATGAACTCCATTTGTCGCCATTGCCCGCAGAGGACGAAGACCCAGAAGTGACCAAGCTGCGCGCGGCTTTGGATCACCGCATCGGTGAGGTTCAATTGCCGGAAGTGATTCTGGCCGTTGACGCCCAGGTGCGCTTTAGCTGGATCATGCTCGGACGTGAGCCGCGCTCTACCGACGAGCTGCTGATGGTCTATGCCGGCATCATGGCCCACGGCACCAGTCTGACTGCGGTCGAATGCGCGCGCATGATTCCGCAATTGTCTGCCACCAGCATTCGCCAGGCCATGCGCTGGGCGCGGGACGAACGGCGTCTGAGCCAGGCCTGCCAGGCTGTGCTGGAATTCATGCAGCGACACCCGATTGCCGCCACCTGGGGGCGGTCCGATTTGGCATCTTCTGACATGATGAGCATGGAGACCACCAAACGGGTGTGGCAAGCCCGGCTTGATCCTCGGCGCAACACACCTTCCATTGGAATCTACTCCCATGTAAAAGACCGGTGGGGCATCTTCCATGCGCAGCCCTTTGTGCTCAATGAGCGCCAGGCGGGCGTGGCCATTGAAGGTGTCATCCGCCAAGAAAAGCTGGAGACCAGCCAGCTTGCTGTGGATACCCATGGCTACACCGACTTTGCCATGTCACATGCCCGTTTGCTTGGTTTTGATCTTTGCCCGCGGTTGAAGGAACTCAAACAGCGCCACCTCTTTGTGCCACGCGGCACCAAAGTGCCCGCAGAAATCGCTGCGGTGTGCGAAGCCAATGTCGACGTCGCTTTGATCGAAAAGCATTGGGATAGTCTGGTGCACCTGGCAGCCTCGGTCATGAGCGGACATGCCAGTGCGGTGGCAGCTCTTGCGCGGTTCGGTTCTGCCGCCCAGGGCGATCCAATCTATGAGGCTGGCGTGCAATTGGGGCGGTTGCTGCGTACGGCGTTTTTGGCTGACTACTTTGTCAAGGACGCTTTCAGGAACGAGTTGCGCCGGGTGCTCAATCGGGGCGAGGCTGTTAACGCCCTCAAGCGCGCCATTTATACCGGCCGGATCAGCCCGGCGCAGGCCAAACGTGTCGATGAAATGCAGGCTGTGGCCGATGCGTTGAGCCTGATGGCCAACATCGTGATGGCGTGGAATACCTCACAGATGCAGGCGGTCCTGGATCGCTGGTCGAACCGCCGCCAGGTCATTCCACCGGAACTGATCGGGAAGATTGCGCCCACCAGGCTGGAGAGCATCAACTTGCGGGGTGTGTTTCGCTTCCCGGTTGACCGCTATGCTGACCAAATCCTGCCTTCGCGGCCAAATGCATCGATAACTGGCACCAATGGATGAAACCGACCACGGTTTGACGCCACGAATCGCAGATTTGAAAGTGAACAGGAAAGTCAATGAAATCAACGATCTACCAACACCACCTCCGCGCCAGTGCTAGCTTTTCGTACCGTCACTTATTGCACTGAAAACGAGGAGACCCCTTGATGCGGCTGGAACGACCAGAGCCTCACGTCAGAGGGGGATGTCAAGGGCAAAGCCCGCCCACATTCCCCCGCGACGTGTGGGGCAAGACCCCACGCGGGATGCCGAAACCGAAGGGGTTTCGGTCGCCGGGACGGCGAAAGCGGCAGGCCGACCGACAGGGAGGGAAGATCGAAGCCCGCAGTGGTCGAGACTCGCGTGCGAGGCTCGATGCGAAGCACGAGAGCCCGGTCGATGCGCAGCAGCGAGCCGCCCGAATTTCACTGCGGCCGAACTGGACGACGCTGGCCAGCCACACCGGCACCGGACGAAAGCAGCTTGACGGCCTTCACGAAGTCGATACCCAGCAGGTGCATCACGAGGTCGATGCCGCCACCTCCACCCTTCCCTGCGCGCACGTCAAACCACTTGAGGCCCGTCACCAGAACTTCCCAAGCGAAGCCCGAGGGCGACGACAAAAACAACCGCACCGTCCGCTTGTCCTTCTCCGGCACGAAGTCGAGATCGCGACGCCAGAACAACTGACCATCGTCGCGCAGCTTGTCGAGCACCTGCGAAAGCGGCATCTCCCGCACCCATGCGAGCGTTTCATCGTCAAAAGACCGTCGAGCCATCCTCTACATCCTCCGAACTCCATTCAACCGACACGGCCGCCACGCCGAAAACTGAGGGGGGGGCCGCGCTTGCGCGCGGCGGAACACCCTCCGGGCTTCGCCCTGCGCGCGGGATGATGGATAAGTCCTGCGGACTTACCCACAACCCACTTGCGGCTACTCGCGTTTGATAAACGCTTGGGCTACTCAAAACCAAAACCGGCTCCATCTCAGCCATCCAGCACAGGCACGACACCCGGCCCAGCAGGAAACAGCTCAAGGGACACCGAAGCTGAAACCGGAACCCCGGCCCCCTGCGGGGCGGCAGTTACCTGATGTGCACCATGCTTAACATCCTCGGCCTTGCCCGAAGTGACCCCCAAAATCGCCACGGCGACGGGTTTGAGCACTTCTTCGAGCACATGCTTGTAGGTGGCCACCGTCTGCCTTGTGAGGCCCGCTACGCGGCCGATAGCGGCTTGCGTGAGGGCTTCGCCCTTCTGTTGCAGCAGGCGGCACGCGGCGCGCACCTTGGACTCGGTAGTCTTGTGGCGCACGTCGTGGGTGCGGGCGGCGGCGAGGCGCTGCCGCTCGATCAGCGGCAAGTCCTTGTCGAGCTGCATCACTCCCCGGTGGCACCGGCCGCAGCCGGTGTAGCGATCCCACGTCCAGCGGGCGACGGACTTCACCGTGGCCTTGAGTGAGGACTGCGCCAGGTTGTCCATGAAGCCCAGCTTCTGGAAGCTGTTGCGGTTGTGCGCGTAGGCTTCGAGCAGCCGCGTGAAGGTGGCAAACGAGCCGCGCTCGCGCTCACGGTTCACGATGGAATAGGCGTAGTGCCGCAGGTGCTCGAAGAGGATGCAGTGCCGGGAATGGCTCACCTCGTCGAACTGAGGCCCCTTGCCCCACGGGCTGGACACAGCCAAGTCCACGTAGTCGGCCAACTCCCCCAGCTCGTAGACGTGGGCGTGCAGCTCGTGCGTCAGCCACCAAGGATGACCGGGCGTCTTGGCCACGGGGCCGCTGTGGAAGTCGGTGTCGGCATCGAGCCGGGCAGCGAAGGCCTCATAGACGGCCTTCATGTAGGCGATGGGCTTGCTGCGGGCGGCCTCGGTCGTACAGACCGGGGGAATCGCGTAGTAGAGGTGGCTGTGGCCGCTTTGGCGGTTGCGGACGATCAGGTTGGGGGCAGGAAGGCCAGCGTCCTCCCAGATCATCGCCTTGGCATGGTCAAGGTCGAAGATCAGCCAGCTCACGAAGCCGGGCCGATTGACCTGCATGTAGGGGTAGCGAATGGCGTATTCGCGCGGCCGGACTCGGGTGGCCGTCTTGTCGTCAGAACAACGCGGCAGATAGGGCGCTTCCGTGAGCACGCGATTGAGCGCGGTGCCCGACTGGAAAAAGCGATCTGCGGTCTGGTTGTCTAGTTTCTGTGCCGTTGTACCTGCCATAACCCCTCATCACACGTCCCATAGGGGCGTGCGCACGCTTGCGCGCAGGGCTTAAGACACGTACAATCGAAGCATAGTCAGTCGCTTAATTGCACTGGTACAGAACTCATCCGCCAAGATGAATCCTGTACGTGTCTGGGCACCCTGCCCGGTTTCTCTGTCAAGGCCCGCTCGCCAAAGCGGGCTTTGTCGTTTCTGACTCTCCAGTTTTGTGCTGTCTGGTCAGCTCTCTCCTTTGCCATGACGGTCACTCGTCAGCATCCACAGACGCCGGGGCTTGCTTGTAGCCCCGCACCATCGTCTTGGGCACCCAGTGCTCCGTGTTCACATCAAACTTCATGATCCCGTAGGACTGCAAAACGCTTGCAGCTCCATCGAGACTCTGGAAGTACCGAAGGCCGCCACGGGCAGCACCCAGCACTCGCTCATTCATTCCGGCCCGCACCACGATCAAGAGGCCCTTGTCACCGGGTTCCACTCGGGCGGCGGAAACCGACCCAGCGGCGATGAGTTCCTTCAAAACCTTCGGCGCGACCACACTAGCAGTTGTCGTCAGCATCGTTTATACCTTATTCCGCGCCCAATCGCAACAATATCATGTTTCGTTGCGCCTGTCGCTGCATGGTGTTGGTGTCGTCACTTGTATGGACTATAGTCCATACTGGAAATCGTTATATATATACATAGATAGGTATATATATACCTATCAGCCCTTGAGGAAGGCTTCCAGCGCCTCGATCACGATGTCCTTCTCCGTGACCCGGCCGCCCTTCTCTTCCGAGCGCTTGAGCGCTTCGCGGCGCAGGCGATCAGCCAGTTCCTCGGGGAAGTTGAAGATTTTTTGCACCCGTGCGCGGCCGTAGCGCTGCGTTTCCTCGGCAGCGGGCGGCGTGGCGGCCGGTGGCGTGGTCACGGCCGCAGGTGCCACCAGCGGCTTTTCGGCCTTGTCCGCCTCCCCGCCTTCAAGGAAGGCGGTCGGGTCTTTGGGCGGCTTGAACTGCGCCGTGTTGGGCTTGCCCTTCATGCTCATGCCATCACCTCCTTGAAGAAGGCTTCCATCTCGGCAATGGCGGCTTGATCGCGGCCCAGCTCCTGAACGCTCGCGCCTTCGCCGATGGCGCGGCGGAAAGCCACCCGCTCGCACACCTTGGTCGGCAGCACGGTCAGTTTCTGCTCGGCCAAGAATTCCAGCATCTCGGCCGCATCCTTGGTGCGCGGATCGACACGGGTCAGCAGCACGCGCACATCCAGCTCGGGGTTGTAGTCGCGGGCCAGCTCGACCACTTCCAGCAAGTCGGTCATGGCGGCAGCGTCCAGATTGCTCGCGCCAATTGGGATCACGGCACGCTGGGCCAGCAGCAGCGCTGAGCGCAGACCAACCGAATCACGGCCACCGGCATCAACGACGACGTGCTCGAAGCCGCTGGCCAACTGCTTGCCTTCGGCCAAGATCGCCTTGCCAGCGAGGCAGGTGGTGGTGGGCGACGGGTCGTATTGCGTCTCACGACGCCAAGCAGCCCAGCTCGCGGCCGAGGCCTGCGGGTCGCCGTCGATCAGGAGGGTCTTGCCCTGCCGGGCCAGCATCACTGCCAAATGCACAGCGGTCGTGGTCTTGCCGACGCCGCCCTTGGTGTTCACACACGCGAAGATCATGGGTGCTCCTATAGATATATATACATACCGACGCAGCAGCAAAGCGGCTGACCATCGACCTGCCGGGTTCCTCCCCGGCGCTGGGACTCGGTAAGTATATATATACCTACCGACCACAAGCGAATGGTAGCAGACTTTCGCGCTTTTGCGTATAGTTCTACACATACGCAACCAACTAGAAGAAGAGAACGCAGCCCATGCAGTTCAAGACCGTCCGCCACCGTGACCAAGATGGCAACTACCACGAGGGCAAAACCGTGCAGTGCCTGCGCCGCGTGCGCGAGGTAACGCCGGATTTCCCGGAGGGCAAGAACGTGCAGCGCGTGGTGGCCAAGTTCGACCGCGCAGCCCGCGAGCTGCCTGCCGAAGTGGCCGCTGTCCTCACTCCGGCCGAACAGGACGAATGGAAAGAGTGGCGCGTCAAGCAGGACGAAGAGCACTTGAAGTCGGTCGCCCAGTACGAACTCGACACGCTCGCCGAACGCTTGGGCGTCATCCGCACCGGCATCCAAAAGGGCTATGCCGCAACCGACACCAAGAACGCTGTCGCGATCCGCAACGGGACTAGAGCCGTGTTGCGCCTGCTGGCTGACCTGATGCCCGAGCCGGTGAAGGGGCGTCCAGTCATCGAGGAAGAGTACGAGCCGCTGATGCTGCCCAACTTCGCCACGCCCGGCACGCCGGAATTCGATTCCTACCAGCGGCTGCTCGAAGAGCACGAGCGCCGCAAAGCTCAAGACCAAGGAGGCTGACATGCGCTTTTGGACATTCGACCCCAACACCTGCCGCTTCGAGCGCGCGAGCAAGCAAGCCGCTTTGCACGCCGCCGACGTGGCCGTGGTCAACGACGACACCGACGTGCAGGTCATCAGCGATCACCAGCCGCCTAAGCGCTGGCCCAGCGGCGAGCCGCTGGTGGTGGCTGGCGTCGAGTTCGAGCGCGAGCTGTTCGAGTAGGTATGTAGGTATATAGGTAGGTATATATATACATGAAGCCCACGAGAGCCATTGTCTTTGACGCCTTCGGCACCCTGATCCGCTACACCACGCGCCCTGCACCCTACGGGCATCTGGTGGACGCGGCCGGGCGGCCGGTGGATCGGATCGCCTGCCTCACGCGCGACGTGCCACTGGCGACCCTCGCCAGCGAGATCGGCGTGGGGGACAAGCTCGACGTGATCCTGCCCGACTTGGCCGAAGAGCTGTCAGGCCTGCGTCTGTTTCCCGAGGTGCCGGACGTGCTCGCCAAGGCGCGGGCAGCAGGGCTGCGCTTGGCGGTGTGCTCGAACCTTGCCTATGAGTACGGCCCGGCCGTGCGCGGCCTCGTGCCCGAGCTGGACGCCTACGTGCTGTCGTATGAGGTCGGGGTGGCCAAGCCACACCCGACGATGTACCGGCTCGCGTGCGCCGAGCTGGGCTGCGCACCGGCTGAGACGGTTTTCGTGGGGGACAGCAAGCGCTGCGACTTCGACGGGCCGCAGGCCTTCGGGATGCAGGCGCGCTGGCTGGATCGCAGGGGAGGGCAGTCGCTGGTCGATGCTCTCAAGGGGTTCGTCTGACATGACGGCCGCTGAGCTGCTGGCCCGCGTGCCTATCCACCGGCCCGGCAGTGGTGCCTATGTTGTGCTGGCCGAGATTGCCCAGCCGTGGCGCGACCAGTTCGCCGCAGCACTGCGCGGTAGTGCTGCGCCGCTGATCGACGGCGCAGGCCCATGCGCATGGGCGCACGACTGGCAGCAATGGGTCGCCGGAACATGGCACCAACGGCCGGGGCCGTTTTCGCCCGTGCTGGTCATCGACCTTGAGGCCACCTGCGACGATGGCGATGGCCTCCCGGCGAGCGATATGGAGATCATCGAGATCGGCGCGGTGTGGGCTACGGTTGAGGGCAGCGTGCTCGACACGTTTCAGGCGCTGGTGCGCCCCGTGGCACGCCCTCAGCTCACTCCCTTTTGTCGGCAGCTCACCAACATCCAGCAGGCCGACGTGGACGGTGCCGAGTTGTTCCCAGCGGTCGCGGCACGGCTGGCCAGCTTCGCCCAACGCCATCAGGCACCGGGCGCAACGTGGGGGAGCTGGGGCCAATTCGATGCCAAGCAGCTTTCCCGCGATTGCGAGCGGCACGGCATCCAGAACCCGCTCGCAGCCTTCGAGCATGTGAACCTCAAGCGCCGCTTTGCCAAGGCCCGGAAGATCAAAGAGGTAGGCATGGCCCGCGCGTTGCAGATGGTGGGCCTGTCGCTCGATGGCGCACACCATAGAGGCCTCGACGACGCGCGCAACATCGCCAAGCTGTTGCCGTGGTCGTTGTAGGTAGGTATGTATATACCTACCTATATACATACCTACGAACAAGGAAGCCGGGGGGGGGTGCCGCCTTGCGAAAGCTGACCGCCTGCGATACAATGTATCTCAATCAGTCGCAATAGGAGGCCGTCATGGCTGCTACCACCACTATGGTTCACGTCCGCGTGGACGAGAACGTCAAGGCGCAGGCTGCGGAAACGCTGGCCTCGATGGGCCTGACCGTCTCCGATGCGATCCGCGTGTTCCTGACCCGTGTCGTCGCCGACAAGGAACTGCCGTTCGCACTCAAGGCACCGAACGCCACCAGCCGTGTCGCCATCGCCGAGGCCAACGAGATCATCAAGAGCCGTCGCGCTCGCTTCGCCACCGCTGACGCGCTGCTGAATGACCTCGAAGAAGCCAGCCGCAAGTAAGCGGGCAAACCTGCCCCGAGCGTCGGACTACACCAAGGACTTCCTCAAGGACTGGCAGCGCCTGTCCCACTCCGGCCGGTACGACATGAACCGGCTGAAAGAGGCCATGACGCTGCTGATCGCCAACGACGGGCCGCTGCCGCCTGAATGGCTCGATCACGCCCTCACGGGCGACTGGGCAGGCCATCGTGAGTGCCACGTCGGCGGCGACTTCCTGCTGATCTACACGCTCGACGACTCGGGCAAAAGCGGCTTGGTCGTTTTCGTGCGCAGCGGGACGCACTCCGAGCTGTTCTCGTAGCCCGGAAAGAAAGCCGCCTCGCATGGCGAGGCGGTGAAAGACTGCGGGCTGTCAGGGAGGAAAACGCCGCTACGAGGCAGTCACCCCGGATTATCAGGGCGCAAACTTGGGCGGCTGGCCCGGCGTGCTGTCATTTTCAGAAGACGACAGCACGGAATATCAGAAGTCAGCCGCACGACCTTCTCCGATGCCAATTAGGCAGGCCGCTCACGAGCCCAAAATCGCAGGCCAATGTCGGCGTGCGAGACACTTCATGCTATGCGTTGCATCCCGGATGATCGCAATCTGATAAACCTTGCAAGATGCCACATGCCTCTATTCGTCGAGCGCCCGAGCATTTTTCACGCAGCGAGAGCAAGTGCCGCTTCAATTGCAACAGCGCTTCCACGCGCTCTTCGGTCTGACGAATATGCGCATCCAGTAGTGCATTGACGTCGCCGCAGTCCTGAGCAGGGTTATCTCGTAGGCCCAGCAGTATCCTGATTTCGCTCAGCGTCATGTCAAGCGAACGGCAATGACGAATGAACTGCAAACGCTCGATGTGCACATCGCTGTACAACCGAAAGTTGCCACCACTTCGCGCTGGCTTCGGCAGTAGCCCTTCCTTCTCGTAGTAGCGGATGGTCACAACCTCGCACCCAGAGCGCTTGGCGAGGTCGCCAATTCTGATTTCCATGCCTCAATCTCCATTTTTCACTTGACTCTATAGCGACTATAGAGTTTTTAATGGAGGCTGAATAGACGATTTGAAGGAGTTATCCATGAGCGAATGCGCTTCAAAGGGGTGTGGCTGCTCGACTGGGCCAATCATCCAACCCACGGCACAAGCCCCGCTGGCAACCGGATCGGCTCAAGCGGTGTACCGCATCGAGAACATGGATTGCCCCACGGAAGAGGCGCTGATCCGAGGCAAGCTGGCTGGGCTGGCGGGTGTGGTTGGTCTTGAGTTCAACCTGATGCAGCGTACCTTGGCCGTGCGGCACGAATTGCCTTCGCTGTCTCCCGTTGAGCAGGCACTGAAGGCCATCGGCATGCAAGCTGTGCGCATGGATGAGGCGTCGGCCGGGCAGACGACCAAGCTGTCCATTGCCAAGATGGATTGCCCGACCGAAGAGGCGTTGATCCGCAACAAGCTGGGTACCATGCCCGGCGTTGCCGATCTCGATTTCAACCTGATGCAGCGCACGCTGTCGGTACGCCACGCGAACCGGGTTCTGCCAGACGTGCTCGTGGCACTGCAAGAACTTGGGTTCGAGGCCAGTGTGATGGACACCGCAGAGGTCGTATCGCCAGCCGCTTCCCCTGTGACCGCGCCAACCAACTGGTGGCCGCTGGGCATCTCCTTGGTCACTGCATCGGCGGCCGAGGCGGTCTACTGGTTCCACGACGGCAATCATTGGTCAGTCGTCATTCTGGCGCTTGTCGCGGTCTTGACGGGGGGGCTGTCCACCTACAAGAAGGGCTGGATCGCGCTCAAGAACCGTAACCTCAACATGAACGCCCTGATGTCGATTGCCGTCACGGGTGCTATGTTCATCGGCCACTGGCCCGAAGCTGCGATGGTAATGGTGCTCTTCGCGCTGGCCGAGGTGATCGAGGCCAAGTCATTGGATCGCGCCCGTAACGCCATCCGTGGGCTGCTCGACCTGACCCCGGAGCAGGCCACGGTGCAGCAGCCTGACGGCACTTGGCGAGAGGTAAGTGCCAAGCAAATCGCCATTGGCAGCCGAGTCCGGGTCAAACCGGGTGAGCGCATCGCGCTCGATGGCGAGGTGCTAGACGGACGCTCCACGGTCAACCAAGCCCCGATCACGGGCGAAAGCCTCCCGGTCGAGAAGTCCCCCGGCGATCCGGTGTTTGCGGGCACGATCAACGAATCTGGTTCCTTCGAGTACCGCGTCACCGCCTTGGCCAACAACTCCACTTTGGCCCGCATCATTCACGCGGTAGAGGCTGCGCAAGGTAGCCGTGCACCGACCCAGCGTTTTGTCGATCAGTTCGCCCGTTGGTACACGCCCATTGTTTTCGGTGTTGCCATCGCCGTCGCGTTGTTGCCACCGCTGTTCATGGGTGCGGCATGGCTCGACTGGATTTACCGTGCATTGGTTCTGCTGGTGGTCGCCTGCCCGTGCGCACTGGTGATCTCTACGCCGGTCAGCATCGTCAGCGGCCTGGCCGCTGCCGCCCGCCACGGCATTCTCATCAAGGGCGGCGTCTATCTGGAAGAAGGCCGCAAGCTGCGCTGGCTGGCTCTGGACAAGACCGGCACGATCACGCACGGCAAGCCCGCACAGACCGATTTTGTCACATGGGGCAATGCACTCGCCTCGGACAGCCGCAGCATCGCTGCCAGTCTGGCGGCCCGCTCGGACCATCCTGTATCCAAGGCGGTGGCACAGGCCGCGCAGACGGACGGGGTTGCCTTGCTCGACGTGGCCGAATTCAACGCGCTGCCCGGTCGGGGTGTGCAAGGCCAAATCGACGGGGAGACCTACCATCTGGGCAACCACCGGATGCTCGAAGAGCTGGGGCAGTGCACACCAGAGCTGGAGCAGCGCATCGCTGCGCTGGAAACCGCTGGCAAGACCGTCGTGATGTTGGTAGGCGCAAAAGGGGTACATGCCTTATTCGCCGTAGCGGACACCATCAAGGACAGCAGCAGGACCGCCATCGCCGAGCTGCACGCACTGGGCATCAACACCATGATGCTGACCGGCGACAACCCCCATACGGCACAGGCCATTGCCGCACAAGCCGGAATCGACCGTGCGCAAGGCAACCTACTCCCAGATGACAAATTGCGCGAAGTGGAGCAACTGGCCCGAAGCGGCAAGGTTGGCATGGTCGGTGATGGCATCAACGATGCACCGGCCTTGGCGCGTGCGGATATCGGCTTTGCCATGGGAGCCGCTGGCACCGACACCGCCATCGAAACGGCTGATGTGGCGCTGATGGACGATGACCTGCGCAAAATTCCGACCTTCGTGCGCCTGTCGCGTGCGACGGCGCAGGTGCTGATGCAAAACATTGTGCTGGCCCTTGGCATCAAGGCAGTCTTTCTGGTGCTCACCTTCACGGGTCACGCGACCATGTGGATGGCGGTGTTTGCTGATATGGGGGCCAGCTTGCTCGTCGTTGGCAATGGCTTGAGGCTGTTGCGCCGATGAGCTGGAAATTCTTTCTCTATGACTGGGGTGGTCTGAACATCGCGATGTTTCAAGCCATCAACACGGGTACGCCTGCCGCGCTGGGGCCGCTGGCGTGGTTCTTCAGCCTCGTGGGAAGTTACTGGACAGCGCCGCTGATGCTGCTGGGTCTGTGGTGGTGGTCGAAGTCGGCCACCAACCCGACGCATGGCAGGGCCGTTCGGCATCGCCTTATTGGTTTTAGCGCGGCCTTCTTGCTGGCGTTACTGGCCGCCACCATCTTGAAGCTATGGCTCGACTTTCCACGCCCGCCTGCCGTCCTTGGCGACATGGTGCGCGTCATCGGGGACATCGAGCTTCACTACAGCCTGCCCAGCGGGCATGCCACCTATGCCGCGCTGGTGGTCGGCGCGCTCTGGCCTTTGATAGGCCGTCGTGGCCGCATCGGCTTGGTGTTGTACGCCGCATTGGTCGGTTGGTCACGCATCGCAGCCGGAATGCACTTTCCTGCCGATGTGCTGGCGGGGTGGGTACTTGGATTGAGTTGCACGGCGCTCGCCGGGTGGCTGATGCCGCTGGCCGTCCCTGTGTGGCAATCGGCTCGCCGCACATCGACTTGGGTCTGGTTCGCAGTGGCCGCCAGTGCTGTCATGACCGATCAGCTCGCAAAGTTCGCCATCACCCGCACGTTTGCCTACGGTGAACAGGTCGAAGTCACGCCCTTCTTCAACTTCGTCCATGTCCTGAATCCCGGCGCGGCATTCAGCTTTCTGGCGAACGCTGGCGGCTGGCAACGTTACTTTTTCATCACGCTGGGCCTGGTCGTTTCTGCTTGGCTGGGACGCATGCTGTGCCAGCAGCGGCCACGCCTCGAAGCGGTGGGCTACAGCCTGATCCTTGGTGGTGCGCTCGGCAATGTCGCGGATCGTGTGCTGCGTGGATCGGTTGTCGATTTCCTCGACTTCCATTGGCAGCTTGTGCACTGGCCCGCCTTCAACCTCGCAGATGTGGCGATCACATCGGGTGCTGCTTTGCTCATCATGCAGATGCTGACCCAAGGCAAGGCGGTGGACACCGGCGCAAATGAGAATTATAATCATTCACAATGATATAATCCGAGAGTTTCCATGACTTGCCGAGCAACCTATCGCTGGCTGATGACTTTGCTGTTGGCGACTTGTGCGTTGATTGGCGGGCCAAACTACGCAGCCGAAACCACCGAACTCAAAGCCAAACAGATTTGGCAACTTCTGGACTACGTCGCCGTCGATTACGGCGGCGCGGTCGCCAACGGTGCCGTGCTGAAAGCGTCGGAGTACGCTGAAATGCAGGAATTTGCCGCTACAGCCGAGCGTCAACTGGGAGAACTGCCTGACCAGACCGACAAGGGTAGCTTATTGCAACAAGCGACCGCTTTGCGTGCTGCGGTAGCTGCCAAGGCCGATCCGGTCAGCGTGGCGAAACTGGCGCATGCGCTGTCCAGTGCGGTGCAAAAGACATATCCGTTTCCAGTCGCGCCGACTGCCATGCCGGTCTTGGCGAAGGGCGGACAGTTGTTTCAGGCGCAATGTGCGGCCTGTCACGGTCAGCAAGGGCGCGGTGACGGCCCTCTGGCGGCATCCCTGAACCCCAAGCCGACCGCGCTGGCCGATCACACGCGGGCGCGTGAGCGCAGCTTGTTCGCGCTGCACCAGATTATCAGCAACGGTGTCCAAGGCACCGCCATGCAGGGCTTTGGCGCGTTGTCGGATGAAGATCGTTGGGCACTGGCGTTCTTTGTCGGCACACTGCCCTATGCGCAAAGCGACAAGGACGAAGGGGCCAAGCTCTGGCAAGCCAATGCGCAGGTTCGCCAGACGGTCGCCAGTCTGGATGCGCTGACGCAAACCTCCGAGCATGTCTTGGCGGACAAGCTGGATGTGCCATCCGCCAAAGCCCTGACCGCCTATTTACGCACCAACCCGAACGCGCTGAACGTCAACAGCCCGAAGGGCACCGCGATTGCCAAGGCCAAACTCAGCGAGAGTGTGACGGCATTGCTGGCTGGCGACCGCGCAGGCGCGACCAAGCTGGCCTTGTCTGCTTATCTCGATGGCTTCGAGCCAGTCGAACCCGCGCTGGCCACCCGCAATCGGCCGCTGTTCGAGAAGATCGAAGCCGCGATGGTGTCCTACCGGGCATTGATAGCCAATGGTTCGCCTGCCGATGTGCAGACAGCGGAGCTGCATTTGCGCGGCTTGCTGGATGAAGCGGACAAGGTGCTTGCCCCCTCCGACGACGATGCCGTGGCGGCCTTCATCGGCGCGTTAACCATCTTGCTCCGTGAAGGATTGGAAGCCCTGCTGGTAGTCGTTGCCATGCTTGCGTTTCTCAAGAAAGCCGAACGGAAAGACGTATTGATCTACGTGCATGCAGGCTGGGCATCCGCGCTGGCCGCAGGCGGCATTACATGGGCAGTGGCAACTTACTTGGTCGGCGTCAGTGGGGCAAGCCGGGAGCTAACGGAAGGCTTTTCGTCACTCTTTGCCGCCGTGGTCTTGCTGGGTGTGGGCATGTGGATGCACCAGAAGAGCGTTGCCGGTCGCTGGCAGGTCTACCTCAAGGAAAAGCTGTCTTCGGCGCTCAACAAGCGCACGGCATGGTTCTTGTTCTCGCTGGCCTTCGTCGCCGTCTACCGCGAGGTGTTCGAGACCGTGCTGTTCTTTGCCGCGCTCTGGACAGAAGGAAATGGCTGGCCCCTGCTGGCGGGCTTGGGCACCGGCATGGGAATCCTGGCCCTGCTGGCAGTCGTACTGCTGCGCACCAGTGCGCGCCTGCCGATTGGCCAGTTCTTCGCTGCCAGCTCACTGCTGGTGGCCATACTTGCCGTGGTCTTGGCAGGCAAGGGCATCGCAGGTCTGCAAGAAGCAGGGTTATTGCAGACCAGCCCAATATCGATCCCACGCATTGATCTGCTGGGCATCTATCCGTCGTGGCAAACACTCTCAGCGCAATTCGCTGTGTTATTCATCGTTGTGGTGGCCTTTACAATCAATTTGCGGTCATCGCGTCAAATGGCAGTACAAAAAAGCTGATTTGACGGCGTGAATTGATGCCGCGACGAGCGCCATCATCCTCGAATCCGTGCTGACCATGTAAAGGCCAGTTTTTCTTTTACACCTTGGACAGCAGTCGTATTCCATCCGCGCGCAATTCCCCTTTGGGAGAAATATGCCGGTACAAGGTCTGTCGCGTGATGCCGAACTCTTGGCACAGGTCGCCGACCTTGGTTTCCGTCTGCCCCATTGCCGCCATCGCCAGCCGTAGCTTGGCGGCGGTCATCTTGAAAGGCCGACCGCCTTTCCTACCGCGCGCCCGCGCCGAGGCCAAGCCCGCTACTGTGCGCTCTGCGATCAGCTCGCGCTCGAATTCGGCCAGTGCGGCGAAGATGCCGAAAACCAGTTTGCCAGCAGCGGTCGTCGTGTCGATGGCGGCTCCGTGGCCGGTCAGAACCTTGAGGCCAACGCCGCGCCCGGTCAGATCGTGCACGGTATTGATCAGATGGCGCAGGTCGCGCCCGAGCCGGTCGAGCTTCCATACGACCAAGGTATCCCCTGAACGCAACGCCTTCAAACAGCTCGCCAAGCCGGGACGATCTTCGCGCTTGCCGGAAGCCTGGTCTTCGTAGAGCTGGGCCGGATCGACGCCGGCAGCGATCAGTGCATCACGCTGCAAGTCGGTGGCCTGTGAGCCGTCTGCTTTCGATACCCGCATGTAGCCAATCAGCATCTTGCACCTGTCACATATACGTTCGATTATGTGACAGTGTGGACCGGAAAGCTCTCGCCGTCAAAATTTGTCACCTAACCCGTTATTTAGTCTACGGCATGTAAAGGGGCCATCTGGCTCATAATGTGACAGAAATTCAGGGGGAATGCCCTCCTTGGTAAAGGTGACGCGCAAACGCTCCAGGGATTCAGGGTCACGCTGTCCAAAGGATGCCATCGCGAATAACGAGCGGGCTATCTCGGAATCGTGCCGCGCCTCGACAATGGCATCGTTGATTGCTTTGACGGCTTGTTGCCAATGGTTGACGGGTTCCTTCTTCCGTTCAACCGCTCGCAGGCCGTTGGTGAACTCAGTTTGTGGCTCTGACAGGAACAGCGTTGCCAGTTCTCCGCGTGGACTCAACACCTTCGATTCGATCAGGTCGATGGCGGTTGCCGCTGCCTCCAATATCTGCAACTGCACCGATGAGTCCAGAATCTCGTAGGGATGCCACAGACTTTGCCCGGCGCGCAGCGGATGGCCGCAGCGCTCCCAGACATAGCGGATACTGCCAGCGCAAGTCCCGCAATGCGAGAGCGGGGTATTCAGCTCATCCAGCAGTGTACGCAGCAGCCGGAACCACAAACCGGCATGGACGGGCCGGCGCGGCAACTCGACGTATCCTGCTGTCAGTGCTTGCCATGTGCGCCGGTCCATCGCCGCAATCGCGTCACTGGCCATGCGCGGGGCAGCGTCGGCCTTCTCCCAGCCAAGTACACGCCCTGGCATGCCCCAATAGGATTCCAGCCAGCAGCCATGCAGCGGACAGCTCAGCATCAGGGGTAGCTTCCACGCGAGCAGTACCGCCTGGTTCGCTGAATCACTCAGGCAGAGTGGGCAGGCCCGACGGATTGGCTGACTGGGCAGCCACGCGCGCCAGCTCGTGACCGATCTCGTCTTGCGGTTGCGTTTTGGCAGCATTACCGAGAACTGGAACGCATAGGTTTCCAGGGCGGACGGAACCCGGTCGTCGAGGCTATCCAGCAGCCATGGCACCCAGCCAGCAAAACTCATGCAGCGCAGTTGGTCCAGCTCGATGCCGCTTCGCCGGGAGAGTGCCGTCAGCAGCGCCACCGGCGGTGCGGTGTCCAGGTCATCGATCTGGTCATGCCCAAGGTCGTGTTCCAACAGGTCAAACATATCCATCTGGTAGCAGACGGCGACACGATTGAGCCACGAGGACAAGGCTTCGCCTTCCTTGGGAGCCGGATGCAGCGGCCAGCGTGGAGCTGGCTTCACATCAGTTCCCGCTCGAACTGCCGACGCCGCTCGCTGGGACCGGTGTAATCGGCCATGCTGAGCGTGCGGTGGTTGATTGCTTCCTCGCCGCTCTCCACGGCGGCGATGGCCGCCGCCATCAGCAAGTGCGCCAGTTCCCCTATGGTGCCCTCGCTGCGTGTGAGCAGGTAGCGAGCCATGTCCAGCGTGGCAATTGGGGAAGGCCGGCGCAGCGGGAGCGAAGCGGCGAAGCTGGCCAGCAGTGAGCAGCAATCGTCGTTGGCCTCCCATACCGGCAGCATCATCGGCTCGAAGCGATTTTCCAACTGGTCATCGGAGCGGATGGCTAGGTAGGCGTCGCGCGTGCCTACCCCAACTCTAAGGACTTCCCCGTCAAGCACCGTTTTCCAATGACCGGCCGCCAGGCCGGTTTTTCTTTCCTGCGTTCCCTTCCAGACTCCTGCACGCACGCGACGGATCGGACAGACAGACTGCCTCTCTCTAATCGGCCTTGATCGGGTCTCGCCCGGGGCCATGCGATTAACCGCACCCGCAAGCCTTGATCCTACGTCGGCGGTGTCCGGCGAGCGGGGATCAGCCGCCCGTCTTGTTGATCCGCCATTGGGTTAGCCAGGTTCCCTGCGGGTCGGTCTGACCTGTTCGTCTATCGCTGATGTGCAGTTGCCATTGCTCGGTTGTGCTCAGGCCCGCTGCCAGGCCTGCGGGTTGTAAGCCTCGCCCTTCGCCAGCACCGCCCACAGTTGCCGAGCGTGCTTGTTGGCGATGGCGATCAAGGTCTTGTGGTAGCCGATCCGTCCGCTCAGCGCAACGATCCACTGTTGCAGACGCGTCAGCTTTTCAGGGGATTCCCGCCGCTGTTTTCGCATCGTCGCAGCCAGCACGCTGCGCGCGCCCTGCACGAGCAGGGTTCGCAAGTAGTCGTCGCCGCGCCGGGTGATGCGTCCGAGCTTCGTCTTGCCGCCGCTGCCCGACTGGCTGGGGGTAAGACCGAGCCACGCGGCAAACTGTCGCCCGTTCTTGAACATCGACGCATCGCCCACGCTGGCGGTCACCGCGTCGGCGGTGATGAGCCCGACGCCGGGCAGATCCCGCGCCCGCTTCGCCAGCGGATCGTCCGCCTGCTGGGCGGTGATCTGTCGGTCGCACTCGCCGATGCGCGCATCCAGCGCGTCGAGCTGGTCGCGCACGCTCTGGATCAATCCCCGCAGGGCGGGCGACAACGCGGTGTCGAACTCCCGCTCGGCCAGTTGCGCCCGCAGATGCCTGGGGCCGGGATCGACGATCAGCCCGAATTCAGCGAGCAGCCCGCGAATCCGGTTAAGGAGCGCGGTGCGCTCTTCTACCCAGCCGATTCGCAGGCTGTGCCAGGCCAGGCGCTGCTGCTGGGCTTCGGTCTTGACCGGGATGAAGCGCATGCCGGGCGAGCGCAGCGCGATCAGGATCGCTTCGGCGTCGGCCCGGTCGTGTTTGACCGACTGGCGCTTGCGGTACGGACGCACGAACTCGGCCGCCATCAACCGCGGAGCCAGGCCCAGGCGCTGTGCCGTACGGCCCCAATGATGGGCACTGCCGCACGCTTCCATGCCGATCACCGTGCCCGCCGGCAGCGTACCGAGCCAGGTCAGAAAGCCCGCCCGATTGAACTCCCGCCGCGCCACGATCCGCCCGGCGCAATCCGCCACACAGGCCACGAAGACATTCTTTGCCAGATCCACTCCAACCGTCGTAGCATCCATTTCGACTTCCCTCCTCGCCGTTTCAGATTGACCTTCAGCAATGCAATCTTGGCACTTTGATGCCGGGTGGCAACCCCACCGGGCGGGTGGGGGAAGTCCCTTTGTAGTCCAACGGGATGCGCAGTTCGTTGCCGAGGAAGCGCAGCAGGTTGAGGAATTCCCGGCGGTTGACGCTGTTGCCGGCCAGCACGTTGTGCAGCTCGTCGATCACCAGCATGCGCACGCCGACCTTGCGCAGCAGTGCCAGAGCCAGTTGCTCCATTTCCGGCAACCGTGGGCGTGGGCGCAGCGGCGCGCCCATCGCGGCGAGCAGCGCGACGTAGAAGCGGATCACGGACGGCTCGGACGGCATCTGCACGACCAACACCGGGATGTGCTCCTGGTCGGCGTCGGAGCTGGCCGGGTGGGTGCGGCGGAACTTCTCGACGATCATCGACTTGCCATTGTTGGTCGGGCCAACCAGCAGCAGGTTGGGCATGCGTTGCTTGTTTGGCCACGCATAAAGGGCTTCCAGCCGGTTCAGCGCCTCGACTGCGCGCGGATAGCCGATCCAGCGGTCGGCGCGAAGGCGCTGGATGCGCTCGTCCGCCGGAAGACGGGCCAAGCCCTGGGCCGCCGGCAGCAGGTGGGACAGGTCGATGATGGGATATTCGTCCACGGCTACCACTCCTCAATCTGGTCGAACGGTTTGGCGGGTGGCAAGTTGTCTGCCTGCGGGTCGGCAATATCCGTATCCGGCGGAACGGGCTTGTCCGGCCGAGCTGATGTCTTGAGGTGCTGGCGGCGATCCGCGTCACGCCGCGCCTTGCGTGTGGCCTTCTGCGCGCTGGTCACAATCTCACGCATCTGGCCGATCATGCGGAACAGCGCCGACTCATCCACCTGTTCGCGCCCTTGCTGCCGCAGTTTCGCCAGCGCCTGCCGTTGTTCCCAGAGGGTGACAGCCGGATGCGACAAGGTACGGTAGGGAATTTCCAGGTAATGCTGTCCCTCCGGTTCCAGGACCCAGATACGGCTGATGTCGCGCGGATCGCGCCGGATCAGAAAGGACGGCCAGCGTTCACGCCGCGCAATCCACGGCTTGAGCGCATCGGCGTAGTAGTGGATGTGGTCGATGACAAAGCCGGTGCGGGTCAGCGTGCGCCGGAGGATCGGCAGAAAATCGACCAGGAACGAAGTAGCGCGTGTGACGACGGCCGGTACGCCGACACGCGCCACGGCCTCGGCCCAGCGCGCGGCCGGCGGTTGGAGCAGGCCGTTGTGCACCGAACCGTGGTAGGTGCCGACCGCCAATGTGAGCCAGCGCTCTAGCTCGCGCAGCGTCAGGGCGGCCTTGTTTTCGGAATCGTAGTCGCCGCGCTGGTCAGGGTTGGAGAAGGTCGTTCCCGGCAGTTCGTCGTGAATCATCTGCATCGCCGTGCCGATGATCCGTTCCACGATGCCGCCATAGTGCGGCTGTCCCAGCGGGCGATAGTCCAGCCGGATGCCATGCTGCTCGCAACCCCGGCGCAGGGCCTCGCTCTTGAACTCGGCCGCGTTGTCTAGGTAGAGCAGCAAGGGCTTGCCGCTCATCTGCCAATCCATTTCCACGTTCAGTCCTTCCAGCCAAGGGCGCTTGTCGCAGGCGACATGCACGAGGCACAGGCCAACCGAAACGGCAGACGGCGCTTCCAGCGTGACGACCATGCCGAGCACGCAGCGGGTGAACACGTCGATGGCGAGGGTCAGGTACGGGCGGCCAATAGGTTGCCGGTCGCGGTCATCGACCACGATCAGGTCGATGACCGTATGGTCTATCTGCACCTGCTCCAGCGGCGCGGTCACGGCAGGAGGCTCGCCGCCCACACCTTGTAGGTCACGAGCGGCATCCTGGCCTTCCCGCCGGCGGATGACCTTGCGCGGGTCAAGGCTAGCGATCCGTAAGGCCACGGTATTGCGCGCCGGCACTCGCAGTTTTTGAGCCTTGCACACCTGAGTGACTTCGCGGTGAAAGGCCGCTAGGCTGCGCTTCTGCTTGGTCAGGAACCGCTTTTGCAGTAGCTCGTGGATGACGCGCTCGACCGGTTCCGGCAAGCGCCCCTTACCTTTACCTCCACCGGACTGGCCGGGCACCAGATCCGTCACGAGGCCGCTGCCTTGCCGGGCACGCCGGATCAGAACGTATACCTGGCGCCGAGACAAGCCCAGCGCCTGAGCCGCCATATCGGCCGCTTCGTGCCCGACCGTCTCCGACTGCGCCAACGGACTGATGATCTCCGCACGACGGCGCGCACGCTCCCAAGCCTCATCAGGCAGAGTGGCCACGCCTTGTTCTGGAATCCGTGGGGTGTCCGTCGCCATGCTCACCTCGCTTTGGTGCACACGAGTATTGAGCATAGTCGAGATTGGTGCAGATCACTTCTGATATTGAACTGTCAGGAGCTGGCT
Organism: Acidovorax temperans; assembly: GCF_006716905.1. Classification (GTDB taxonomy): domain Bacteria; phylum Pseudomonadota; class Gammaproteobacteria; order Burkholderiales; family Burkholderiaceae_C; genus Acidovorax; species Acidovorax temperans. Next base: position 22,742 of record NZ_VFPV01000006.1, read on the forward strand.
GCACAACAGCCATTACGCCCAATCAACTGGTGCAGTCGTCTTCTGAAAATGACACTCATTGCGTCAACTGGGAATGTAAATAAATTGACCGTTTTCTGGACAGCCGCAGAACAACAAGGGCCAGCAAAAGCCGGCCCTTGTCGTCTGTGTTCAAGCTGGCGCTCAATCCCCGCCGACGTAAGTAGTTCCCCACGGATGGTGATACACCGTGCACGGCTTGCCGGTGTGCGGGTTCACCCCGCCCGATACCGCAGGCGCGCCGGTCCCTGGCCACCTGGACATGCCCGCGAAGCCATCACTGAGCCACCACGCGAGCCAGAAGGGAATCCACACGATCAGGCCGCCGAACAACATAGCGGGGATGTGCTGCCATTCGGGCAGTGCCAGCCATACCGACGCCGGCACGGGAAGCCAGAGCATCCAGCGCCGCCCGGCAAACAGCATCCGCCACGCCTTCGCCCTCATCGCGCCTGCTCCTCGATAACCAGCACAACGTAGCTGGCTGTGTTCTTGTCGTCCTGCATGTGAACGACCCGAAAGCCCTTTTCGTAAATCTGGCGGATCGTCACCTTGCCGATGTGCTCGCAGTGCACGACAGAATCAGCGCCCCGGAACGGGCCGATGCAAACACCGCCGCGCAAAGGAGCTCCGCCATCAGCGGCAACCACGTTTGCTGCCACAACGGCCAAGAGGCCAGTCAGCAGCGTTTTTCTCATGTCGGCAGCTTCCCGATGATGCACCGTACCTCGTCGATCTCCATGACGAGGCCGGCCATGTTGCCCTGCGTGCGCCGGGTCTGAATGTCCGCCATGCGGCAGAAGGTGCGCGCCAGGCGCACCACTTCCGAGTCAAACCCGCCGGCAGGCACGATGCCGGAACCCACCAACATTTGACCGTTTTTGCACTGCGCGCGGATGAAGTCGCCCGCTGCCGACAGCTTGCGGGCGTTCTGTGACGCGCTGCCCAGGTCGCACACGGAATCATCGGTTTGACCGCCGACCAGGGAGGCCGCGCCGGCCGGTTCAATTGCGCCAATCAACAGGCTGGCCAACACGGCCCCCCCTCGCCTGATTGCTGTTTTTCTGCCCATCGTCACGCCGTCTTTCTCAATGAGAAAGCCATATTGTGACTTAAACACGGCTGACGTAAAAGCAGCACATCGGGAGACTGGTTTGCATGTCTCCCGCCGCCCTATCTCCCGCACAGACCGCGCATTCCGCGCGGGCCGTGCTCGCGGCCAACATGATCCGATTACGCCGGGAAAGAGGCTGGTCACAAGAAGCGCTCGCCTTCGAGTGCGGCCTACATCGCACCTTTGTTGCGCACTGCGAGCGCCAAGTCAGAAACATCTCCCTGGACAACCTGGAGCGCATCGCCAACGCCTTTGGCGTGCAGGCCTATGCCTTGCTGATGCCGACAGGCATTTGAAGCAATTTCGCGCGCGAAAGCGCGGCTGTTTTCCTTGCGCAGCAAGGGTTTTATGCCGGTTCCGCCCTTTCGGTGTCGCCGCGATGTGTCTTCGGTGTCGCCGCGCTAAAAGCCTTGCAGCACAAGGCTTTTAGCGAAGCAACGGGAGTTGCGTGGTGTGTGACAAGTTTTCTGGGGGTGCGGGGCCGTCCCGCAAGCCAGCATCGCCCTCTGTCCATCCCTTGCCCGGCCCTAGTGGATGAGTCCGGCCATTCACCGAAATCGGCGCTGACGGACAAACCATGCCTGCATGTGCGAATGCAGCTTTTCGCGCCCGGCATCGTCCAGGCCGCCCGCCAGGAAAAACGAGAAAAACCGCCCGACAGCCATCCGGGCCGCTGACAGCAATTTGTCGAACATCGCCAGCTCGGCCGCATGATCGGGATGGGCTACCGCCGCCAGAAAACAGCCCACCAGCATCGCCGCCTCTGGCGGCTGCGATTCGAGCAAACCCAGCACACCGGCCACCTCGGGCGGCCAGTCGGTTTTACCGCGCATGGCGATGCAGGATGCGGTAGCACTGCACCGCCTCATCGTGGGTAATGTCGCCCCGGATCAGCAGCGCCTGAACCGCCAAATCGTCCGCGCTCATGGCCAGTCCCTCCAAGGCCAGCGAGGCATGCACCTGGTCGAAATCGGCGCGGCGCTGCTCCTGGCGGGCGTGGTCGTTTTCAGCTTGGCCATACAGCCGGCGCGCCAGTGGCGCATAGCGCGAAATCGCCGCCTCGATGCCGGCGCTGTCGCGCGGGTCGAGATCGTCCCGCTCCCCGGCCAGCGCCGCCTTCATCGCCCCGGCCACGCGCAAAACCGCCTCATTCGGCTGCGCCTGCTCGCGCTCGCGTCCCATGATTTCGGCGTAGTGGGCAATCAACGCCCCGATCACATCACACGCCACTTCGTAGCGCACGCCGGCCCGGTCAAAGAGGCCCGCCGAAGGCGCGGAATCGGTCGGCGCAGCGGCCTGGCTGACGCGCAGCACATCCGCCATTTGCCGCAAACCGGCGCGCACGTCGGCAGGTTCGCCATCGGCCAACACCTGGCGCAGATAGTCGGCGGCAAATCGGGGTTCGGCCTGAAACATGCCGGCCATCGCTTCGTTGTGGTCACGGTCTTTCATCGGTTTTTCGTTCCTTGGTGGTGAGGGCTTCGAGTTGCCCCGCCAGGCGCGCGGCCTGCTCGCGCGCCTCGGCGGCCACCTTGCGGGCTTCGTCGCGTTCTGCTTGCACCTGCCGGGCTTCCTGCGCGGCAGCGGCTCGGGCTTCTTCGTTGGCCTGTGCCGCCTTGGCGGCCTGCTGCTCGATCTGCTCGACGCGGGCCTCTGCACGGGCCACCCGTTCAGCGCATGCCTCCAGTTTGGCGGCCAGCACGGCGGCCTGCTGTTCGGCGGCGGTGCGGCCCTGCTGCGCATCGGCCAGCGCGGCGCGTAGGCGCTCGATCTCGGCGGCCTGCTCGGTCTGCCGTTCGGCCTGTGCCTCGATCTTGAGGCGGGCCGTGGCCAGCTCCACCCGCGCCGATTCGGCGGCCTGTTGCTCGCGCTCGATGCGCTGCGCCTGGTCGGCCAAGTCGGCGGCTTGCTGCTCGGCCTTGCCCGCCAGAGTGTCACGCTCGCGGGTGAGTTCTGCCACCTGCTCGGCCAGAGCATCGCGCTCGGCCTCGATCACCTCACCAGCGGCAGCCAGCTCGACGGCCTCGCCCTGGGCCTGCACCAAGCGGCCCTCGATCTCGGCGCGGGCTTGGGCGGCTGCGCGCTCGATCTCGGCGGCAATAGCAGCCGTCAATGCCTGAGGCAGTTCCGGCGCAGCGGCAGCCGCCACCGGGCGAGCCTCGCGCCAGGCAGTCAGATGTTTGTGAACGGTATTCGGACTGCCGGTGCCCAAACGCTCGCGGATCGCGCGGATAGTCGGCTGTTGCCCTTCGCCAACCAGCGCATCAGCGGCGGCGGCGACCTGCTCAAACGTGATGCCTTCTCGTGCCATGATCGTTGCTCCTTCCGTACCGTATCGGTGTAACTCGTATCAATACAGATATGATACGAAATACAGATACGATATGCAAGCGATATTTTTGCCATCCATCGGGATCGCCTACGCCAGGCCAAGGGGCAAAACAGGCCATTTAGCGCGATTTTGGCCGTTGGGGTAGGGGATACCGTCGGCGGCAGTACAAACGGCCCGCCACGGCCCGGAAAACGCGGCCAACGGGCAGGATCAGCCGGTATGCCTGCCCTCGATGCGGCGGGGTTCCCGGTTCTTAAGTGGAAAGTGGGTCAAGGGTCGGAATCCCGGCTGGCGCGGCCCGCAGCCGAAGGCGAGGACACGGGCCGGGATGGAGAGGGCGAAGCCCGGCCCTTGACGCACTTGGAACGGCCCAAGCCTCAAGGAGGGGGGGCAGGAGAAGCAAGCGAAGCGCCGCGCAGCCTGCACCCCTGACGACAGAGGGCGACTCGCTCCCCTTCCCAGCGGGAAGGGGCGGGGGGGATGGGAGAGCGTCGGCTTACCTGGGTGGCTTGTTCAACGCGCAGGCGGCGGCCTGCCTTTTTTGCCAAACCTTGCAGCGGTGGCAAACCGATGTGGCCTGTTCTTAGCTTGGGCGGTGGAGCTGCGACCGGGGGCACTATCCGGCCCCCTCTGGGGGCCTCGATATGGGGTGAGGCCGAAGGCCGAGGGGCGTAGCCCCTGGGGATGCCGGGCGGGAGCGCGAAGCGCGGGCGGAGGGCCGCTTGCGGCCCGCAGGAGCCGGCAGGGGGCTTGCCCCCTAAGAGGCGGAGCGGTCTTTGGTGGGCGCTGCGTTTTCCACAGCGAGCGGCCCTCCAACTATCGGTTAAAGATAAAGGTAAAAACTAAAGGCATAACCTATCGGTTTAGGGGGGGTCTGATTAGGCACGATCAGGGGGTCTGATTAGGCATGGAAAACGCACCCTTGGGGGGTCTGATTAGGCATGGTGGGGGGGTCTGATTAGGCGTGGACAACTTCACCAACTAACAGGCTTGCCAACAGGCTGACGGGGGGTGCTTCCGCCCAAGGCTGACGTAGCCTTGTGGCGGAGGGGGGTCTGATTAGGCATGGTGTCAAAGTGCATGCACCTGGTTGGTTTTTGTCACCAATGAAGCCCACGGCGACGCGTGGGCCGGGCATCAGGCTATGAACCTTTGAAGGGGATCGGCGGCGGCGAGGCCATCAGCATCACGCCGCCCGTCACCTGCTTGACTCGTGCTTGAGGGTACACAGCGAGCACAGCGCGCAAGGCATGCAAAAACTTCTTCTTGAAGTCTTTGTCGGGATCTTTCCCTTGGTACTCCTGGCCGAACTGCTCGCGCAGACTCGCCCAATGCAGAACGACGGGCCTGCCTTCGATGCGGTGTAGTCGCTGGGCTTGAGGTTGCCCCTGAAAAGTGGAGTTCTTAACCCTTGTTGAAAATACCGACAAGGAGTTGAGCAATGAGTGACAAGCAAGTGCGTGCGCAGTACACGCGGGAGTTCAAACTGGAGGCGGTTCGGCAGGTGCGAGCTGGCCAGGCGATTGCGGTGGTGGCCAAGGTGCTGGGCATTCCCAAGGCCAGTCTGGGCAACTGGGTGCGACTGTCATCCAAGGGAGAGCTGAACGACGTTGGCAGCGCCGACAAGGCGACCAAAGTCTCGCCCGAGCAGATGGAGATTGCCCGGCTGCGCGCCGAGAATGCTCGCCTTCGCATGGAGCGCGACATCGCAAAAAAAGCTGCGGCGTACTTCGCGCAGGACACGCTGCGAGGTACGCCTGGATTGACCAAATGAAGTACCGTTACCCGGTGAGCGTGTCCTGCGGGGTGCTGGAGGTCAGCGCCAGCGGGTACTTCAACTGGCTGCGCCGGCGAGAGGATGGTCATGGCCGCAGCGGCCCTGGCCGACTCTACAGCGATGAAGCCCTGCTGGCGCACATCCGTGCCATCCACGCCGAGGTCAAGGGCGAATACGGCTGGCCACGCATGCACAAGGAGCTTGTGGCCCGAGGCATCCGGGTGGGCAAAGACCGGGTTCGCAAGCTCATGCAGCAGCACGGCATCAAGGCCAAAACGAAACGCAAGTTCGTGGTCACCACCGACAGCCGCCACAGCCTGCCGGTGGCACCTGACCTGGTGCAGCGGCGCTTCAACCCTGAAGCTCCCAACCAGCTATGGAGTGGCGACATCACCTACATCCAAACCGACGAAGGCTGGCTGTACCTGGCCGCCGTCATCGACCTGTTTAGCCGCCAGGTGGTGGGCTGGAGCCTGCAGTCGCACATGCAGGCAAGCCTGGTCAAGGACGCGCTGACCATGGCGTGGTGGCGTCGCCGGCCACCACCCGGTCTGATATTCCACAGCGACCGGGGCAGCCAGTATTGCAGCCACGAGGTCCAGGGCGCACTGAAGGACTGGGGCATGCGTTCATCGATGAGCAGGAAGGGCAACTGCTGGGATAACGCCCCAACGGAAAGCTTCTGGGGGCGGCTGAAAACAGCCAGCGTACATGGGTGCAAATTCGCTACCCGTGAGCAGGCCGGGCAGGCGGTGATGGACTGGATGGCCTTCTACAATCACCGCAGGCTGCATTCCTCGCTGGGCTACCTCAGCCCGATGCAGTACGAACAACGCTGGTACGAGGCACAGCGCAAAAAGGCCGCGTGAATCGTGGGTTAAGAACTACACGAAACAGGGGCAAGGTCAATCGTCGATCACCACGACCCGTGCTATGCGTTTCCCCATAAGCATGGTCGCGTCCGAACCGCTCCTCGCCGTTCGGACTTCAAACCCTTCCAGTTCGAGAAGGTCTTTGGTGATCCGGCGGAGCTCTTCGTCTGCAGCTACAAGTAGGACGCTACGTGCCATGGGTGCGGAAGCGTATCACGGCGAGGCTACGTCGCAGGGCCGGTTCTCGCGAGCTTGTCCCAGATCATCAGTGGTACTGCGCTTCATCAAATAGTAGAACTTGACAGAACTACTTTTGCATTGATACATTTGATTGCGACTGAGAACAAGTCGCATTTTGTTATTGCGTGATCCACGCCCCATGTCTTCGCGATTTCGGGGGCGTCCTGACTCCTCTTCCCGCTCCCAAGGCTCTCAATGCTTCAAATGAATCGAACCCAATCCTCTGGTGTGGTCACATCCCCGCGGCGTAACGCCATCTGCCGCGCCATTGAAATCGTTGCGGCTACCGCAACCCTCTCCATGCCTGCAGCCTCGGCATTGGCTCAGGCCGCCTCGCTACCCACTGTGACGGTGACCAGCGAGACGGAAGAGGGCTACGCCGCACCGCGCAGTTCAACTGCCACGAAGACTGACACGCCCGTGCGGGATACCCCTCAGTCGATTTCCGTAGTGACCAAAGATCAGATCCGCGACCAGGCTGCCCAGAGCCTGGCTGAGGCAACGCTCTATGTGCCTGGCATTGGCTTTGCGCAAGGAGAAGGCAATCGCGAAACGCCTATTTTTCGCGGCATTAGCAGCACCGGAGACTTCTTCATCGATGGGGTTCGCGATGACGTCCAGTACTACCGAGATCTCTACAACATTGAGCGCGTGGAAGTCTTCAAAGGCCCTAACGCGATGATTTTTGGTCGAGGGGCCACGGGCGGTCTCATCAACCGTGTGAGTAAGCAGGCTCGATGGACCCCTTCGCTGGGAGGCTCTGTGACGCTGGGCTCGAATAGTAACCGCCGCCTCACCGCCGACATCAATCAGCCGATCAGTGATCAGTTGGCATTCCGTGTGAACGCCTTGTACGAAAACTCTGACAGTTACCGCGATGGCGTCTGGATCAAGCGATCTGGCGTCAACCCCACCTTGTCTTGGCGCGCGGGCTCTAAAACACTGGTGACCCTTGGATATGAGCATTTCAAGGACGACCGGATTGCCGATCGCGGAATCAGCACCTTCAAGGGCGTACCTTTAGCGGTCGCACCTTCTACGTTCTTCGGGAATGCGGCTGGCAGTCCTACTGGAACAACGCTCAATGCCTTCAGTGCGTCGGTTGAGCACGAGTTCGACAGTGGCCTATCTCTTCGCAACCGCACCAGAATCACAGATCAGGACAAGTTCTACCAGAACGTCTTTCCGGGTGCAGTCAACGCGGCGGGCACATCAGTCGCTATCAGCGCATACAACAATGCCACCAGCAGAAAGAGCATCTTCAATCAAACCGACTTCAGCTACAACATCAGTGCTGGCTCTGTGAAGCACAAGCTGTTGTTCGGTATGGAGTTAGGACAGCAGGACACAGACAACTTCCGGAACACAGGGTACTTTCCGGGCAACGTTACGAGCGTGACGGTGCCGCTGTCCAATCCCACGACTTCACTGCCCATTCAGTACCGCCAAAGCGCCACGGATGCGGACAACAGTGGTAAGGCGAAGGTTGCCGCGCTGTACTTCCAGGATCAGATTGAGCTGTCTCCTCAGTTCCAGATCGTAGGCGGCTTGCGCTACGACAAGTTCACTGTCGATTTCCGGAATAACCGCAATGGTCAAACGTTCGACACGTCGGATGGCCTTGTGTCGCCTCGTGTGGGTGTCATCTACAAACCTGTAGAGGCCGTCTCGCTGTATGCCAACTACAGCGTCGCCTATCAACCGCGTGCTGGCGATCAACTGTCCTCGCTGAGTCTCACAAATGCAGCGCTCAAGCCAGAGAAGTTCAAGAACTTTGAGTTGGGAGCCAAGTGGGATCTGCGCTCTAACCTATCAGCCACAGCAGCGCTCTATCGATTGGATCGCACCAACGTGATCGTGTTGGATCCCACAGATCCAACCAGCACTCGCACTATGCTGAGCGATGGCCAGCGTTCGCAAGGGCTTGAGCTGGGCCTGACAGGGCGGGTAAATGCCGCGTGGAGTGTGGCAGGTGGCTACACGTATGCAGACGCAAAGTTTGTGGCCGATACCTCTGCCACGCAGCGAGCCGGTGGCGCGGTGGGCCAAGTTCCAAAGCACACCCTGACGCTGTGGAACCGCTATGACTTCACTCCTGCCTGGGGTGCAGGTTTGGGCGTAATACATCGGACGAAGATGTTTGCAGCCAACGAGCTGATCGCTACCGCTGCTAACCCCACGCCGAATGTCTCGCTCCCTGGCTACACCCGTGTCGATGCTGCTGTCTTCTACACCATCAGCAAGTCCATGCAAGTACAGCTCAACGTAGAGAACCTTCTCAACAAGAAGTACTACATCAACGCCAACAGCAACACAAACATCACGCCGGGCGCGCCTCGTGGCGTTCGATTGGCGCTGAATGCGAAATTCTGATTGACGAAGCCCGGCAGACTAGTTGAGGTTGAACCGCCCCGGGTTTTGAGGAGGCTCCAACACTTGAGAAGATGGAGCTATGACCAAGTCAAACAAGTTCTCACCCGAGGTCCGCGAGCGCGCCGTGCGCATGGTGCAGGAGCATCGAGCCGACTACCCATCGCTGTGGGCAGCCATTGAATCGATTGCCCCCAAGATTGGCTGTGTGCCGCAGACCCTCCACGAATGGGTCAAGAAGGCCGAGGTCGACAGCGGCCAGCGTGCCGGCACCACCAGTTCGGATGCCCAGCGCATCAAGGAACTGGAACGTGAGGTCAAAGAGCTGCGCCGGGCCAATGACATCCTGAAGACGGCCAGCGCGTTTTTTGCGCAGGCGGAGCTCGACCGCCGACTCAAATCGTGAAGGCCTACATCGACCGCCACCGTGACGACTACGGGGTCGAGCCCATCTGCCGGGTGCTGCAGATGGCCCCGTCGTGTTACTGGCGCCACGCAGCCCGACAACGCAACCCGCAACTGCGCAGTCAACGCGCCCAGCGTGACGAGGGCTTGAAGGCCGACATCCAGCGCGTGTGGCACACCAACTGGCAGGTCTACGGGGCCGACAAGGTCTGGCTGCAGATGAACCGCGAGGGCATCGTGGTGGCGCGCTGCACGGTCGAGCGTCTGATGCGTGCCATGGGCTTGCAAGGGACACGCCGTGGCAGGGCGGTGCGCACCACCACGCCGGATACCTCGACCCCGTGCCCGCTGGACCACGTCAACCGGCACTTCAAGGCCAGCCGTCCCAACGAGCTATGGGTGTCGGACTTCACCTATGTCTCCACCTGGCAGGGTTGGCTGTACGTGGCCTTCGTGGTGGACGTGTATGCCCGGCGCATCGTGGGCTGGCGGGTCAGCAGCAGCATGCAGACGGACTTTGTGCTGGATGCGCTGGAGCAGGCCTTGTACGACCGCCAGCCTGTGGCTGATGCCTTGACGCACCATTCCGACAGGGGCAGTCAGTACGTTTCCATCCGCTATACCGAGCGCCTGGACCAGGCGGGCATACGGCCTTCGGTGGGCAGCCGGGGCGACAGTTACGACAACGCACTGGCCGAGACCATCAACGGGCTGTACAAGGCCGAGCTGATTCACCGCCGGGGACCCTGGAAGACCAGGGAATCCGTGGAACTGGCCACCCTGCAATGGGTGCACTGGTTCAATCACGTCCGACTGCTCACGCCGATTGGGGGCATCCCTCCCGCAGAAGCTGAGGCAAACTACTGGCGGCAACTCGCCGTCAGCAACACCTCGACAGAGGTGTCAACTTAAACCAATCAGCCTCCTTGAAACCCGGGGCGGTTCAACCCCGGCCCTGGCGGCGGCGGCCATCTGGCTGGCGGGCTTTTCTACCTACCGCAAGGGGTTTTCCGCATTGCTGCAGGGGCGGCTGAACATCAATGCGCTGATGACAGTGGCCGTGACTGGCGCGTTTCTCATTGGCCAATGGCCAGAAGCCGCCATGGTGATGGCCCTCTATGCCATTGCTGAATTGATCGAAGGCCGCGCGGTAGACCGTGCACGCACTGCGCCATCCGGCTCTTTTGAAAAAATGGACACTTTCGAACCCATGTAAATCATAGGGTTAGCCTACTTGATTGTGTCCATCACTTCTCGCCAGTTGTGGACAGAATGCTTGTCGGTCTCGGTGCCTGTGCAGTGCGTGAACGTTGAACATCGGCTTCACTCCTGTTATGCCTGAGCAGTGCCTGTTGAGACAGCCGGTCCGGCAGCATGGCGATGGAGTGGGCTGTGGCTCTACCGCCACAGCTGTTAATTTCCACTGAATTCTGACCCACCGGGGATGCGGACAAAAACTTGGACTACCAGGGGTCTCCTCGTTTTCAGTGCAATAAGTGACGGTACGCAAAGCTAGCACTGGCGCGGGGGTGGTCTGGGTAGACCGTTGATTTCATTGACTTTCCTGTTCGCTTTGTAAACGGGTATGGTGGCCTCCCACTTTTGAGGTTCACGATGCAGGGTTGGCACACAACGTTTTTGGGGATGCGTGGGCTCCCCCGCGATATCAGCGACTTCGAGATGAAGGCATTTTTCACCTTCGATGGTGCCGAGCGCGACGCAATCAATGCACGCCGAGGTGATTCCCACAAGCTTGGTCTGGCGCTCCATATTGGTTTCCTGCGCATGAGTGGGCGTTTGCTCGGTGCCTTTCGGGTAATTCCAGTAGCCTTGTGGCGCCACCTTGGCAACGAGCTTGGCATTGCAGCACCAGAAGTCGCCTCGCTGAGAGCCATGTATGAACGCGGGCGCACGCTATTCGATCACCAACAAGTAGCCTGCACGGTCCTTGGATTCCAGTGGATGAGCGAGCACCAGCGCCGCTCACTGGTACGTGAACTGCGCGACGAAGTGGCGCGCTGCGCCGACCGCGATCAGCTACTCGTGCGGGCGCGTCAATGGCTGTACAAGAACAAGCTGGTGATCGTGCACGAGCGGGCAATTCGGACACTGATTGCGGCGGCACTTGCCCAGCTTGAAGTTGAAACAGGCACCGCCATCGCCGCCAGCGTTGATCCAGCAACACTTGATCGCTGGCGAGCCTCAGTTTCAGAGCTGCGCCCAGATGGACAAACCCAGCAGAGTTGGCTATGGGCTGCACCGGCGAAACACTCAACCCGCCAAATCAGCGAGGTACTGGAGCGCATCGACCTGCTTTACACGCTGGACGTTCATAAGCACCTGGCAGACATCCCCGATCTCATCTTGCGCCGCTACGCGCGCCGACTTGTCTCCAGGCCGCCCTCAGCCGGAGCCAAGATCAAAGAGCCAGCGCGCACCGTGGAGGTCGCATGCTTTCTTCGGTATTGCCTGTTCACCACCACAGACCAGTTGATCCTTATGGTGCAGCGCCGGATCGCCGATCTGTGGCGTCAGGCTGCCGCCGATGTCCCCGCTACCGTCAATTGGGCCGCAATGTACAAAACGCTGCTCGGCGAACTTGTTGCCTTGAGCGCGCAAGGTGCGGTGCCAGATGCTGAGTTGCGTGCCCGTCTTGAAGCCTTGATCACCGAAACCCAGAAACGCAAACCACCGAGCAGGGCCTCCCTGGTCCGCGAGGGATTGATTGATGGAATTCGCCCCGTGCGGTCGTTGCTCGTCGCCATTGCAAAGCTGCCCTGGCAGGCCACCGGCGAGCATCCTGCCATCGAGTACCCTGCCAAGCTGCAAGCTTTATATCTCAAAGGATCCAGAAAGCTGCCAGTTGAAGTGGTGGCACCAAGTCTGGGAATGATCTGGCAGGTTTCGATCTCCAGCCCAGACCGGGAACGGGCGTTTCAGGCGTTGGAGGTGGCCACCCTGTTTGCCCTGCGCCGCGCGGTGCGCAATGGCTCGGTCTGGATTGAGCACAGCCTGAGCTTTCGGGGTCGTGCGCGCTTGTTCTTCACGGACGAGCGTTGGCAGGCAGAGTCCAAGAAACACTATGCCCGTCTATCGTTACCCAGCAAGGCTGCCACTTTCTTGAAGCCTTTGCTGGCCAGAGTAACTGCCGGTGTCGATGCGGTGGCCGCTGCAGCCCGCAGTGGCGTACTGCGCGTGGATGATGAACTCCATTTGTCGCCATTGCCCGCAGAGGACGAAGACCCAGAAGTGACCAAGCTGCGCGCGGCTTTGGATCACCGCATCGGTGAGGTTCAATTGCCGGAAGTGATTCTGGCCGTTGACGCCCAGGTGCGCTTTAGCTGGATCATGCTCGGACGTGAGCCGCGCTCTACCGACGAGCTGCTGATGGTCTATGCCGGCATCATGGCCCACGGCACCAGTCTGACTGCGGTCGAATGCGCGCGCATGATTCCGCAATTGTCTGCCACCAGCATTCGCCAGGCCATGCGCTGGGCGCGGGACGAACGGCGTCTGAGCCAGGCCTGCCAGGCTGTGCTGGAATTCATGCAGCGACACCCGATTGCCGCCACCTGGGGGCGGTCCGATTTGGCATCTTCTGACATGATGAGCATGGAGACCACCAAACGGGTGTGGCAAGCCCGGCTTGATCCTCGGCGCAACACACCTTCCATTGGAATCTACTCCCATGTAAAAGACCGGTGGGGCATCTTCCATGCGCAGCCCTTTGTGCTCAATGAGCGCCAGGCGGGCGTGGCCATTGAAGGTGTCATCCGCCAAGAAAAGCTGGAGACCAGCCAGCTTGCTGTGGATACCCATGGCTACACCGACTTTGCCATGTCACATGCCCGTTTGCTTGGTTTTGATCTTTGCCCGCGGTTGAAGGAACTCAAACAGCGCCACCTCTTTGTGCCACGCGGCACCAAAGTGCCCGCAGAAATCGCTGCGGTGTGCGAAGCCAATGTCGACGTCGCTTTGATCGAAAAGCATTGGGATAGTCTGGTGCACCTGGCAGCCTCGGTCATGAGCGGACATGCCAGTGCGGTGGCAGCTCTTGCGCGGTTCGGTTCTGCCGCCCAGGGCGATCCAATCTATGAGGCTGGCGTGCAATTGGGGCGGTTGCTGCGTACGGCGTTTTTGGCTGACTACTTTGTCAAGGACGCTTTCAGGAACGAGTTGCGCCGGGTGCTCAATCGGGGCGAGGCTGTTAACGCCCTCAAGCGCGCCATTTATACCGGCCGGATCAGCCCGGCGCAGGCCAAACGTGTCGATGAAATGCAGGCTGTGGCCGATGCGTTGAGCCTGATGGCCAACATCGTGATGGCGTGGAATACCTCACAGATGCAGGCGGTCCTGGATCGCTGGTCGAACCGCCGCCAGGTCATTCCACCGGAACTGATCGGGAAGATTGCGCCCACCAGGCTGGAGAGCATCAACTTGCGGGGTGTGTTTCGCTTCCCGGTTGACCGCTATGCTGACCAAATCCTGCCTTCGCGGCCAAATGCATCGATAACTGGCACCAATGGATGAAACCGACCACGGTTTGACGCCACGAATCGCAGATTTGAAAGTGAACAGGAAAGTCAATGAAATCAACGATCTACCAACACCACCTCCGCGCCAGTGCTAGCTTTTCGTACCGTCACTTATTGCACTGAAAACGAGGAGACCCCGCAACTTACTGACAAGCGACGCATTGCGGTAGGCCACCGCCAGCGCGTTCCTTATCCAGCCTTCCGCGCGACCACCCGCGATATGAAAGTTCGCGATCTCGAGGACATGTTTGAGCTTGAGCGCAGCCGCGTGGATCTCCGAACTGTCGTGTTCCAGTGAAATCTCCAGCCTGAGAATCTCCACGTGCCGGTCCGCATCGCGCAGATGGCTGCGCAACTGGCGCTGCCAAGGCTTGGACGGAGGGAGCCTCTCCAGCAAGGCCTGCACGATGACATCCACGTCGTTGATGCCCTTGCCGATCGCCTCAAAGTGAGCCGCGGCGGACTCTGGCGGGAAGTCCGATTCCGCCACTTGCGTCCCAACGTCCAGCAGGAGTTTTTGCGTCACTCGCGCACGCCCAGCTTGACGTCAGCCACGAGCCGACTCTTCATCGCCCTGTCTCGAAACGAGGGGTCGCCCATCTCCAACCGGTACCACTCGTTCCAGATCCACAGGCTGCCGACCAGATCCACGAACAGCACTTGTCCGGCGTCGCCCTGGACCTGTAGCACTCCATGCCCTTTGGCCCAGTTAAAGACCAGGAGGTGCTTTCCAGGCGGCACGGCGATCCGAATCAGCGAAGCCGGGATGGTCGTCACCAACCGCTCCCCGGCAATGCCCACCTTGACCCTATTGGCGGCATCTCCCCACCGGTGGCGGACGAGATAGATGGTCAGCTGACCGGCGACCGGCTCGAACCGCTTGGCTCGCGATTCGGCTTCTTCGTCAGGGACGGCTTCCGGCGTGCATATCGCCTTGATCCCGGGGCCATTCCTCGCGCGGTAGCACTGCGGTCCCACGGAGCTGCCCCGCAGGAAGCTTGCGCAACCGGGCAGTAGCAAGCTCCCGGTGACGCAGCTCATCCAAGCCAGTACTGCGCGCCTGTCCATGACTTCAGCTCCTTGGCCACCGCTGATGCTGGTCGTCGATCACGTATGCATGTGAGTGCTGCCGAGCGTCGTCCACGGCCGGGCTCTGCAGGTGCTCATCGCCTTCTTTCAGATCACCGTGGGTATGAGGAACCTCCACCGGATCGTCCTTGGGCCAAAGCCAGAGACTCGCGAACGTGGTCACTCCCGCCAGAATGCCCAGAGCGATGAAGCTGGCGTTCAGGCCGGCCTTGGCGCCCAGCCATCCGGCGACCGGGTAGGTGATGAGCCAACAGGCGTGCGAAAGCGCGAACTGCGCGGCGAAAAGCGCTGGTCGGTCCTGCTCGCTGGCCGAGCGGCGCAGCAGCCTGCCGGACGGCGTTTGAGCGAGGGAGTAGCCCATGCCCAACAGCAGCCACAGCACCACGAGCGCCGCATAGTTGCCCGTCGCCAAGGGTCCAAGCAGCAGGCCGATGGTCAGGACAGACGCGCCAAAGACCATGACGCGCCGGTCGGGCAAGCGCTCCAGGAGCTTGGGTAGCCCAAGGGCAATCAGCATGGAGCCGCCGCCGAAGGCCGCCAGTGCGCCGGCCGTGAAACGCTGGTTGAGCTGCAGCTGGCTCTGCACCAGCACCACCGTGTTGACGATGACCATGGCGCTGGCGGACGCGACAGCGAGGTTCAACGCTAGCAAGCCGCGCAGCCGCGGTGTGGAGAGGTAGATGCGGCTGCCGCGCGTGGTGCGCTCGTAGATGCTGCGCCGCGGCGGCTGCTTTGCCTTGGGGAGCACGGTAGAGACAACCAGTACGGCCGAGGCGACGAAACCCACAACCGTCCCAAGGA
The DNA here is from genome assembly GCF_006716905.1 of Acidovorax temperans. Taxonomy (GTDB): domain Bacteria; phylum Pseudomonadota; class Gammaproteobacteria; order Burkholderiales; family Burkholderiaceae_C; genus Acidovorax; species Acidovorax temperans. The sequence continues at coordinate 38,295 of NZ_VFPV01000006.1, forward strand.
AAAGGCTGTGGAAGCTGACCACGGTCAGCAGTGCTGCAGCCAGCGCCGGACTGGCCAGGCTCTCAAGGTCATAGGCCAGGCGCGATAGCGACAAGGCCTTGGTGTAGTCCGCCTCCTTGGGCAGCACATCAGGGATCGTCGCCTGGAATGTGGGCGTGAAACCCGCAGAGGCCGACTGCAACACGAAGATCAGCACGTAGACCTGCCAGATCTCCGTGACGAAGGGCAGCACCAGCGCGACGGCGGCGCGCACGAGGTCCAGCGCAACCAGCAAGGTGCGGCGCGGCACCCTGTCGGCAAACGCCGAGGCGATGGGTGCGACGCCGATGTAGGCCACCATCTTGATGGCCAGCGCGGTGCCGAGCACTGCGCCCGCGTCCGCACCTGCCAAGTCGAAGGCCAGCAGGCCCAGTGCGACGGTGGCCAGCCCTGTTCCGACCAGCGCAATGACCTGGGCGAAGAAAAGGTGGCGGTACGTCCGATTGGCAAGGACATCCAACATGGCGGTGCTCCGCGAAAGGGGGACAGACGCCAGCAGGCGCAATGCCTGCTGGCGCCGCAACGGTCAAAGACCGATCAGTTGCCGGTGAAGTTGGCAGCGATGAAGTTGCCCTGCGGCGTGAAGAACATGTAGAGGTTCGCCTTGGACTTGTCGGCAGCGGCCGGATCCTTGAAGGTGACCTTCCATTCCTTGCCCTTCTGGCCATCGACCTGCTCGGGCGTGCCGGGCTTGATGCTCTGCCAGGACTTGTCGAGCTTGCCGCCGGCGATGAGCGCCTGCTGGCGCTTCACGGCGCAGCCCGACACGGTCTCGGCCTTGGCTGGCGTGTTGCCGTGGAAATGGCAGTCGCCGTCACCGCCGGCAAAGGCGGGAGCGGAGAGGCTGAATGCGGCCATGGCGGCCATCGAGACGAACAGTTTCTTCATGGAAAACTCCTTTGGTGGGGGGTGGGGGAAAACTCAAAGAACGCGGCCATCAGAGGCTCTCGCGTCCCGTGCGGGTGCTCTTGTCGATGTCCATGTCTTCATGCAGGTGCTTGTGCTCCTCCTCGGGGAAGCGCAGGTTCTCTGCATCGAAGTCGTGGTGGTAGCCGTGCAGTTGCATCAACAGCAACAGCGCGCCGAGCGTCATCAGTGCGTTGTTCGAGAACGTGCTGAACCGCTGGAACGACTCACGCTTGCGCCACAGGGACAGCAGGGCGACCATGACCACGAGAGCGGCGATCTGCCCGATCTCAACGCCGACGTTGAAGCTCAGGATCCGCATCAGCATGCTGAAGTTGTCGTCGCCCAGCGGCAGTTGCTGCAGGCGGGTGGACAGGCCGAAACCGTGCAGCAGCCCGAAGGCGAAGACGACACGCAGTAGGTTGGGCGACGGGCGGTTGAAGTACTTCTGGAAGCCGCCGTTGTTGTCGAACCCCTTGTAGATGACGCTGATCGCGATCAGTGCATCCACGAGCCAGAAGTTCCAGGTGATCTTCAGGAACGTCGCGAAGATCAGCGTGATGCAGTGGCCCAGCGTGAACGCCGTGACGAACTTGGCCACATCGGTGAACTTCGTGAGGAAGAACACCACACCGAACAGGAACAACAGGTGGTCGTAGCCGGTCAGCATGTGGCTGGCGCCCAGCCCGATGTACTGCAGGTAGCCGCCATCCAGCATGCGCTGCTTGTCGGCCTCGGAGATGCCGTGCGCCCAGGCGGCCGCGGCGGAGAGGAGCAGGCCCACCGCGAGCAGCGGCCGGGCAAGACGTTGGAACATGATTTCCTTTACTGCTGGTGAAAAATCAGGGAGACGGGGAAGCGCTCGCGCCTCCCCTATCAAGCTCAGGCTTGCGGCAGGGGTTCGGGTTCCGGCTCAGGCTTGGCCTGATCCGACCGCTTCAGGACGAGACCGCACAACGCGGGCAGGACCAGCAGCGTCAGGACCGTCGCGGTGATCAGGCCGCCGATCACGACCGTTGCCAGCGGCCGCTGTACCTCGGCCCCAGTGCCGGTACCGAACGCCATCGGGATGAAGCCCAAGGACGCGACCAGAGCGGTCATCAGGACGGGTCGCACGCGCTCCATCGCGCCTTCGATCACGGCCGCGCTAGTCGCCATGCCGTCTTCCAGCCGCTTACGGATTGCCGAAATCATCACGAGGCCGTTGAGCACCGCCACACCTGACACGGCGATGAATCCCACAGCAGCGGAGATCGAGAACGGAATGTCGCGAATAGCCAGCGTGAACACGCCGCCCGCCACTGCCATCGGGATGGTGGCCAACACCGTCGCCGTCAGCGCAGCGCTGCCGATGGCCAGGTAGAGGACCGCACTGATGAGCACCAGGCACGC